>DIUX01000006.1:234-341852 GCA_002423185.1 Micavibrio sp. UBA6147 | reverse complement strand
CGCCATCATTAAGTAATTGGCTTTTAAGGAATAAAGGGTTAAATAAATGCAGTCACAGGACATACGCATCCGTCTGAGAGCCTTCGACCACCGCGTGCTGGATCAATCCGCATCGGAGATCGTTAACACAGCAAAGCGTACGGGGGCCGGCGTTCGTGGTCCTGTGCCGCTGCCGACGAGAACAGAACACTTCACCGTGATCCGTTCTCCTCACATTGACAAAAAGTCACAAGAACAATTTGAGATCAGAACCCACAAACGTGTGATCGATATTGTTGACCCGACACCACAAACCGTTGACGCGCTGATGAAGCTCGACTTGGCGGCTGGTGTTGATGTTGAAATCAAGCTCGGACAAGCCGCCTAAGCCATAGTGGCAAGGGAATTGGCGTGAGCCTCTGTTAAAGGAAGAAGAAATGAGAACTGGTTTGATTGCACGGAAAGAGGGCATGACACGCGTTTTCGACGAAGACGGTGTACACATTCCCGTGACCGTTTTGAAAGTCGAGAGCTGCCAAGTCACCGACATCCGTACCAAAGATAAAGACGGCTATGTTGCTGTTCAATTGGGTGTTGGCGTTGCCAAAGCCAAAAACACGTCCAAAGCCATGCGTGGCCACTTTGGTAAAGCCAAAGTTGAACCGAAGAGCAAAGTTGCCGAATTCCGCGTGTCTGATGATGCCGTTTTGGATATCGGCGCCGAGCTTGGTGTAAACCACTTTATCGCAGGCCAGTTCGTTGACGTGACGGGTACCAGCGTTGGTAAAGGTTTCGCCGGTGTTATGAAGCGCCACAATTTCGGTGGTTTGCGCGCATCGCACGGTGTGTCTGTTTCCCACCGTTCACACGGTTCGACGGGTCAAAACCAAGATCCAGGCCGCGTGTTCAAAGGCAAAAAAATGGCCGGTCACATGGGTGACGTTACCGTCACAACCCAAAACCTCAAAGTTGTTGGTGTTGACCTTGAAGAAGGCCTCATCTTGATCCGCGGCGCTGTGCCCGGCTCCAAAAAAGGTTGGGTTTTCGTGAATGACGCCGTGAAACGCGCTCTGCCGGAAGGCGTGCCGTTTCCTGCCGGTTTGAAGTCGGATGCGAAAGCTCCCGAAGCCCCCGCTGTTGAAGCGACCAATGACGACGCCGCCGGCACCGATGCCGCAGGCACTCAGGAATAGGATGGATAACCGATGAAACTGTCTGTCAAAACACTTGATAACAAAGACGCTGGATCGATTGATCTTGACGAGTCCGTATTCGGAGTCGAAGTCAAGAAAGACATCCTGCACATGATGGTGACATACCAGCTCGCAAAACGTCGCGCCGGTACGCACAAAGTGAAAACAGTCTCCGAGATCAGCGGAACCGGCAAAAAGCCGTTCAAGCAAAAAGGAACTGGTCACGCTCGCCAAGGTTCGTTGCGGTCAACGCAATTCCGTGGTGGTGCGACTGTACACGGTCCGGTTGTTCGCAGCCACGCCATCGACATGAATAAAAAGCAACGCAAATTGGCGATGAAGACGGCTTTGTCTTCGAAGCTCGCCGACAAAAAATTGCTGATTATTGATGAAGCCACGGCCAAATCATACAAAACCAAAGACATGGTTGCTGTATTGAAAAAGCTCGGCATCGAAAACGGTCTGTTTATTGCTGGCAAAGACGTTGACGTGAACTTCGCCCGCGCCACTGGCAACATTCCTTGTGTGGATGTGTTGTGCACGGATGGTGCGAATGTTTATGACATCCTGCGCCGCGATACGCTGGTACTGACAAAAGAGGCTGCTCTGGCTTTGACCGAGCGTCTGAAAGGATAAGAGGACCATTTATCATGGCAAAAGCAAAAGCAAAAGAAGCAGCAGCGCAAGAATGGATGTTCAGTATCATCCGCAGCCCTGTTGTCACTGAAAAATCCATGACCGCTTCCGGCAATGGTCAGGTAACATTCAAAGTTGCTCTGGAGGCTACCAAGCCCCAGATCAAAGCAGCGGTCGAAGCCCTGTTTAATGTTCAGGTGAAGGCGGTTAACACCCTCATCCTGAAGGGCAAAACAAAACGCTTCCGCGGCCAATTGGGTCAAAGAAACGATGTGAAAAAAGCCATGATCACCCTCGCCGATGGTCAGACCATCGAAATGGGCACAGGCGTTTAATAGAATATATCGGACTGCAAAGATCGAAAGATAAGGAATAGAACGATGGGACTGAAGAAGTTTAAGCCGAATACACCGGGGACGCGCCAGCTGGTCATCACGACTCGCGACGAACTCTGGAAAGGCAAGCCCGAGAAAAAACTGACGGAAGGTTTGACCAAATCCGGCGGACGTAACAACACTGGCCGTATCACCTCTTTCTGCCGCGGCGGTGGACATAAGCGTCGTTACCGTATGGTTGATTTCAAACGTCGTAAATTCGACATGGAAGCAACAGTTGTTCGCTTGGAATACGATCCGAACCGTACCGCTCACATTGCGTTGATCGAGTATGCAGACGGTGAGTTGGCCTACATCTTGGCGCCGCAACGCCTGAACGCTGGTGACAAAGTGATTTCGTCCGAGCGCACAGACGTGAAGCCGGGCAACACGATGCCTTTGAAGAACATGCCGGTCGGGACTATCGTCCATAACGTTGAGATGAAGCCCGGCAAAGGCGGTCAATTGGCACGCAGCGCCGGCACCTATGCCCAGCTTGTTGGTCGTGACCAAGGCTATGCACAGATTAAATTGGCGTCTGGTGAGCTGCGCGTTGTGCGCGGTGAGTGCCTCGCCAGTGTTGGTGCGGTTTCAAACGCCGATCACAGCAACACGAGCAAAGGCAAGGCCGGTCGTAACAGATGGTTAGGCCGCCGCCCGAGTGTTCGTGGTGTGGCTATGAACCCTGTTGATCACCCGCACGGTGGTGGTGAGGGTCGTACCTCCGGTGGCCGTCATCCGGTGACACCATGGGGCATTTGCACCAAAGGCAAGAAGACACGTAAGAACAAAGCGACGGATAAATACATCATCCGTAACCGCAAGAAGAAGTAGGAGTTTAGTTAGATGGCACGTTCAGTTTGGAAAGGCCCCTATGTGCATCCGAGCCTTCTTAAGAAGGCCGACGCGGCAAGAAGTGGCGGTAAGAATGTTATTATCCGCACATATTCACGCAGCTCGACAATTTTGCCAAGCTTTGTCGGCTTGACATTTGCGGTGTATAACGGTCAAAAATTCATCCCCGTTTTGGTAACGGACACGATGATCGGTCATAAATTCGGCGAATTCGCACCCACCCGTAACTATTACGGCCACGGCGCGGATAAAAAAGCCAAGAAGTAGGTTGGAGCATAACGATGAGCAAGTCCGCTAACGAAAAACGCACGGCAGAGAACGAAGCACGCGCTTTTGCGAAATATATTCGCACCAGCCCGCAAAAGCTGAACCTCGTTGCCCAGATGATCCGTGGCAAGAGCGCTGAAAAAGCGATCCTTGACCTCGAATTCTGTAACCGTCGTATTGCGGTTTCGGTAAAAAAAGTATTAGAGTCCGCCGTTGCGAACGCTGAAAACAACCACAACCTCGATATCGACAATTTGGTTGTTGCCGAAGCTTTCGTTGGAAAAACATTGGTGATGAAACGTTTCCGCGCTCGTGCCAGAGGCCGCGTCGGAAAAATTCAAAAGCCATTCAGTAACCTGACGATTGTTGTGCGTGAGCGCAGCGAAGAAACGAAATAAGGGACAGCCTCACAAAGGCCAACGCAAGATAACGCGAAAGAAGGACTAAAGAATATGGGTCATAAGGTTAATCCAATTGGAATGCGCGTCGGTATCAACCGCACATGGGACTCCCGCTGGTTTGCGGACCGTGACTACGCGAAGAAGCTGATTGAAGATCTGCGCCTGCGCGAATTCATTCACGACAAGTTGAAGCCCGCGGGCATCAGCAAAGTGATCGTAGAGCGCGCCGCGAAAAACACACGCGTTACGATTTATGCGGCTCGCCCTGGTTTGATTATCGGCAAAAAAGGCGCCGATATTGAAAAATTGCGCAAGCAATTATCAGAAAAAGCAGGCAGCGATGTTGCGTTGAACATTGTCGAAGTCCGCAAGCCCGAAATTGACGCCCAATTGGTTGCCGAAGGCATCGCCCAGCAACTCGAACGCCGCGTTTCTTTCCGCCGCGCCATGAAGCGGGCCGTTCAATCGGCTCAACGTATGGGCGGCCAAGGCATCCGTGTGAACGTATCTGGCCGTTTGGGCGGCGCGGATATTGCGCGTATGGAATGGTACCGTGAAGGCCGCGTGCCTTTGCACACATTGCGCGCTGATATGGATTACGGCACAGCCGAAGGCCTCACCACATACGGTATTATCGGTGTGAAGGTCTGGATTTACAAAGGCGATGTGATGGAACATGACCCGATGGCACGTGACAAGCGTATGAGCGAGCACCAAGCCCAAGGTCCTGCCGGTGGTCACAGCCATGGCCATGGCCGTGATCGTGACCGCGATCGTAACTAAGAGATTATTTGACATAATTTATTTTTGAAGGTATATAACCATGCTGCAACCGAAGAAGACAAAGTTCAGGAAAGCGCATAAAGGCCGCATTCATGGCAATGCCAAGGGCGGCACGACGCTGACTTTCGGCTCGATTGGCCTGAAGGCTCTTGCCCCTGACCGTGTGACCGCGCGTCAGATCGAGGCGGCAAGACGGGCGATTACGCGTCACATCCGCCGTCAAGGCCAGTTGTGGATTCGCGTATTTCCGGATGTTCCGGTCTCGAAAAAGCCGCTTGAGGTTCGTCAAGGTAAAGGTAAGGGCTCTGTGGAGTTCTGGGCTTGCCGCGTAAAACCCGGCCGCGTGATGTTTGAACTCGGTGGTGTTGAACATGACTTGGCACGCGAAGCACTCGAAAGAGCCGCGATGAAGTTGCCGATTGCGACCAAAATTGTAACCCGCGTTGGCGAATAAGACGCCATAGCGGACGAGGAGAAGAAAAATGAAAGCCGAAGACTTCAAAACAAAGTCGAAAGACGAGCTCACCAAACTGGTTTTGGATTTGCGCAAGGAGCAAATGAACCTGCGTTTCCAACGTGCCGGAGGCCAGCTTGAAAACACTGCGCGTATGCGTATTGTTCGCAAAAACATTGCCCGCGCCAAAACGATCCTGACTCAGATGGAGCAAGGAACCGTAAAGGCCGCCGCAACCAAAGCCGCGTCCAGCCCTGCTGCCGCCAAGAAGAAAAAATCCGCGTAATCGCGATAGAGAAATATAATTAGGAGCCCAAGTATATGCCACGCCGCGTTCTCGAAGGTAAAGTTGTCAGCGATGCAACAAACAAGACCGTAACCGTTCTCGTTGAGCGTCGGTTCATGCACCCTGTGTACAAAAAATACGTTAAAAAGTCGGCTAAATATGCGGCTCATGACGAAACCAACACGTTCAAAGTCGGCGACAAAGTGTCCATCATTGAATGCCGCCCGATTTCTAAAACCAAGCGTTGGGCTGTTGTGTCGGATGGTGTTGATTCCTTGAGCGTGGCTGACAAAGCCAGAGCAGACGCCAAAGTTGCGGCGAATGCAGAAGCAAAGAAAAACGCAAAGCCTGCGGCGCCAAAGGCCGAAAAAGCCGCCGCACCAAAGGCTGCTGAGAAAAAGACCGAAGCCAAAAAAGCTCCGGCCAAAAAAGATGACAAAGCAAAGAAATAAGATTAACGACGATCAATAAGTTAGGACGACGGCTATGATACAGATGCAAACAGTTCTTGATGTCGCGGATAATAGCGGAGCTAAGAAAGTCCAGTGCATTAAAGTGCTGGGTGGCTCGATGAAGACATCCGCCAATATCGGAGAACAAATCGTGGTTTCCGTGAAAGAAGCCATTCCGCGTGGCCGCGTTAAAAAAGGCCAAGTTATGAAAGCCGTCATTGTACGTACAAAGACCGGCCTCAAGCGTCGCGATGGTTCTTCCATTCGTTTTGATACCAACGCTGTTGTGTTGGTCAATGCGAACAAAGAGCCGATTGGTACACGTATTTTTGGCCCTGTTACCCGCGAATTGCGTGGTGAAGGATATATGAAGATTATTTCGCTGGCCGCGGAGGTGCTTTAACTATGACACAAGTCAAATTGAAAATTAAAAAGGGCGACCAAGTCGTCGTGATCAGCGGATCAAACAAAGGCGCCAAAGGCGAAGTTCTGAAGGTTCTTCCGGAAGACAACCGCGCCTTGGTTCAAGGTGTGAACATGGTGAAGAAACACACCAAGGCTTCGCAAACCTCCGCTGGCGGAATCGTGACCAAAGAAGCCACGATTCACATTTCCAACCTCGCGGTTGTTGACCCGAAATCGGGCGGCGCGACCCGCGTTGGTTACAAAGTTTTGAAAGACGGTAAAAAAGTCCGTGTAGCCAAAAAATCCGGCGAAACGCTCGATTAAGCTGCATAAGAATTAGATCATTAGAAGAAGAGAGCAAGACAATGGGTGCTGCACCAAAACTGCAAAAAGAATACGAAGATCGTATTGTCAAGGCACTGACGGAAAAATTGGGCTATAAGAACATCCACGAAGTTCCGAAGTTCGAGAAAATCGTCCTGAACATGGGCGTTGGAGATTCCACGCAAGACAGCCGCCGCGCACAAAAAGCTGCGGATGAAATGACGGTGATCGCCGGTCAAAAGGCCGTTGTGACCCGTGCGAAGAAATCCATCGCTGGTTTCAAAGTTCGTGAGAACATGCCCTTGGGTTGCAAAGTGACCTTGCGTCGCGCCCACATGTACGAATTTTTGGATCGTTTGATTAACGTGGCCTTGCCACGCGTTCGCGACTTCCGCGGCGTTTCGGATAAGAGCTTTGACGGCAAAGGCAACTATGCCATGGGCATTAAAGAACACATCGTGTTCCCAGAGATTGATTACGATAAAGTTGAGCAAATGCGCGGTATGGATATCGTGATTTGTACAACGGCAAAGACCGATGCAGAAGCCAAAGCTCTGCTCGATGAAGTCAACATGCCGTTCAGAAAACAATAAGACGAAGAATTTAGGTAAGGACAAAAGACAATGGCAAAAGTCGGAATGATACAACGGGAAGTAAAGCGCAAGAAGCTGGCGAAGAAATACGCCAGCAAGCGTGAAAAACTCCTTGCTATCGCACGTGACCGGAATGCAAACCCTGAAGACATCTTCAAGGCGAACATGGAGTTGGCAAAACTCCCAAGAAATTCGGCGACGAACCGCCAGAGAAACCGCTGCGCCCTGACCGGTCGCCCCCGCGGCTATCACAGACGTTTTAACCTGTGCCGGATTGCCCTGCGTGACAAAGCGTCAAAGGGTGAACTTCCCGGTGTAACAAAGTCAAGTTGGTAAGAGGAGAAGAAGACCATGGCATTAAGTGATCCTCTCGGAGATATGCTGACCCGCATCAGAAACGGCCAACAGGCACGTCTTGATGTAATCACATCACCGGCGTCGAAATTGCGCCGCAATGTTCTTGAAGTTTTGAAAGGCGAAGGGTATATTCGCGGCTATTCAGACGCTCAGGATGAAAACGGCAAGCCGGTTTTCAGCATTGAACTGAAATATTTTGAAGGCACACCGGTTATTCGCAAGATCAAGCGTGTATCAACACCAGGTCGCCGCGTCTATTCCGGCATTAACGATTTGCAACGCGTCCACAACGGCCTCGGCGTTTCGATCTTGTCCACCCCGCAAGGTGTGATGACCGATCACAACGCCAGAAACCAAAATGTTGGTGGCGAAGTACTCTGTGAGGTATTTTAATTATGTCCCGTATTTCTAGAAACCCGCTGAGCGTACCAGCCGGCGTGAGCGTTGAAATCAACGGCTCATCCGTCAAAGCAAAAGGCAAGCTCGGAGAGCTGTCCTTGAAGGTGGTTGACGAGGTCAGTGCAAAGCTCGAAGACGGCAAAGTCGTTGTAAAGCCGTTGTCACAGAGCCGTTTCGCAAAATCCATGTGGGCAACCACTTGGCGTTTGATCAACTGCATGTGCGTTGGCGTCAGCCAAGGCTACGAGCGCAAACTCGAAATCAACGGCGTTGGTTACCGTGCGCAGGTTCAAGGGCAAAACATTGTCTTGCAACTGGGCTACAGCCATGACGTTATTCACCCGATCCCAAAAGGCATCACGGTTGAAATTGAAAAGCAAACGCAAATCACCCTTAAAGGGATTGATAAGCAGCAGCTCGGCCAGTTGGCCTCCGATATTCGCGGTTACAGACCGCCTGAGCCTTACAAAGGCAAAGGCGTGAAATATGCTGAAGAGCGTATTATCCGCAAAGAAGGCAAGAAAAAGTAATTTAAATAGATAGATATGGATTAAAGCCATGACTGTAAAGTTGACGCCACTGCAAAGACGTAAATACCGTACGCGGAACAAGGTTCGTGCAAACAGCCTGAAAACCGGTCGTCCGAGATTGAGCGTTCATCGCACGGACAAACAGATTTACGCCCAGATCATTGATGATCGTGCCGGTACGACCCTCGTATCTGCATCCTCGATTGACAAGGATCTGAAAGAAAAACTGAAAAAGGGCGGTTCCAACACGGAAGCCGCAGCATTGATTGGTAAAGTCATTGCAGAACGTGCGAAAAAGGCCGGCGTAAAGCAGGTGATTTTTGACCGTGGCTCTTTTATTTATCACGGTCGCGTGAAGGCTCTCGGTGAGGCCGCTCGCGAAGCTGGCCTGGAATTTTAAGAAGGATGATGACAAATGGCTAAAGCTGTAGCAGAAAAACAGGAACAGGAACTGATCGAGCGTCTCGTCGGTGTTAACCGCGTCGCCAAGGTCGTGAAAGGTGGTCGCCGTTTCGGTTTTGCCGCTTTGATCGTTGTTGGTGATGGCCGTGGCCGCGTTGGCTTTGGCACAGGCAAAGCGAAAGAAGTTCCGGATGCCATTCGTAAGGCAACCGACCAAGCCAAACGCGCGATGCAGCGTTTCCCTCTGCGCGAAGGCCGCACAATTCACCATGACGTTGAAGGCCGTTTTGGGGCCGGTCATGTGATTATGCGTACGGCTCCGTCCGGTACGGGGATCATCGCCGGTGGTCCGATGCGGGCTGTGTTTGAAGTATTGGGCGTACAGGACATCGTGGCGAAATCGCTGCGTACCTCCAACCCGTACAACATGATCCGCGCCACGATGGACGCCCTTGAAAATGTTCAAAGCCCGCGCCAGATTGCCGCACGCCGCAGCAAGAAAGTCAGCGAGATTGTTGTCAACCGTGACACCAAGCAATCAGGTGACGTGACCGCTGAGAGCGACTCTGAATAACCATATATGACAGTAGGGTAAGGCCATTACTAGGCAACGCCCTTAATTGAGGACAGAACGATGACTGAAGACAAGAAAACAAAAGCTGCCCCCAAGGCTAAAGCTGCTGCTCCTAAGGCTGCTGCTCCTAAGGCTGCAGCTGCCAAAAAGGACGCTCCCGCGAAAGCTGCTAAAACAGCCAAGCCCGCCGCCAAGTCTGCCAAAGCAGAAAAGAAAGCCCCTTCCGGCAAGACGGTAACGGTTACGCAAACCGGCAGCCCGATCGGTCGTCAGGCATACCAAAGACAAACCTTGATTGGTCTGGGTCTGAACAAAATGCACAGAACACGCACTTTGGAAGACACACCATCTGTACGCGGCATGATCCGCAAGGTTGAGCATTTGCTCAAAGTTGAAGAAAACGCGGCATAATTGAAGACCGGCCCCGAGGTATCGGGGCAAGGGTCGAGGTGACGTAAACGCCCACACTAAACGCCCACTGGGCAAAGAAAACGGTGAAGAACAATGAAACTTAATGAATTGCAACCTCAGGAAGGCTCTAAACAGTCCGCAATCCGCGTAGGTCGTGGTATCGGTTCTGGTAAAGGCAAGACATCTGCCAAGGGTCAAAAAGGTCAAAAAGCGCGTAAAGGCGTTGCGATTAAGGGCTTTGAAGGCGGTCAAATGCCTTTGTACCGTCGTTTGCCAAAACGCGGCTTCAATGCCATCAACCCGAACAAATACGCTGTTTTGAACCTCGGCAAATTGCAAGAAGCGATCGACAGCAAGAAACTCGATGCCAAAGGCGCGATTGATGAAGTGGCCTTGGTCAATGCCGGCGTTGTTCGCCGCATTCTTGACGGTGTTCGTTTGCTCGCCAAAGGTGAATTGACAACGAAAGTTGACCTGAAAGTGACCGGCGCTTCGAAAACGGCAATTGCTGCTGTTGAAAAAGCCGGTGGCAAGGTTCATTTGCTGAGCATCGAAGAAAAACGCGCTGTCACCAAAGGCGAGGCGAAAGCCTCCCCGAAAAAGGCAGAGGGCAAAAAAGCAGAGGCCAAAAAGCCTGCGGCAAAAAAACCTGCTGCCGCCAAAGCCGCTAAGCCTGCTGCGAAAAAAGCACCGGCCAAAAAAGCTGATAAATAAGACATTGTGACTTTGAGCCTGCATAACGGCTCAGATTATGATGGAAAAAACACAACGAACCGCCTGATTAAAGGCGGTTTTTTGTTTGTGGGGCTTGTGCAATAACTTGCGCTGGCTTGCCCTGATCGGGGCGCTAAACTGGGGCGCGCACTCGGGCATTAAACCGGCCGCTTGCGGGTAAGTGCAAGATTTGATGTGTATAAATCCCGCCAGTGCCAAAGCAATTGAAATTTAGCGTTTGAATCTTTTTAAAGGGTGTGTATGCTCAATTTTCCTGTGACTTGGGCGGGTTTTCCATGCCCGCAGCACAGGCCATACGCATACACTTGAATAGGAGCATTAAGACAATGGCATCAGCCGCAGAACAGCTTGCTGCAAATATTAATCTCGGAGCCTTCGCCAAGGCCAGAGAGTTGAAGCAGCGTTTGCTCTTTGTACTCGGAGCCCTGATCGTCTATCGGATCGGAACCTATGTGCCGATTCCGGGGATTGACCCGATTGTATGGCAAGAAATTTTCACCCAGCGCGGCGGCGGCATTCTCGACATGTTCAACATGTTCTCGGGCGGTGCGCTTCAACGGATGACGTTATTCGCCCTGAATATTATGCCGTATATTTCGGCTTCTATTATTCTTCAGCTCGGAACCTCGATGGTGCCGCGGCTTGAGGCGATGAAAAAAGAGGGCGAGCTTGGTCGCCTGAAAATCAACCAATATACGCGCTATTTGACGGTTATTTTGGCGGCGGTGCAGGCCTATGGCCTTGCCGTGGGGCTGGAACGTATGCAAGCAGGCAGCGGCAGCGCCGTGATTGACCCCGGCTTATTCTTCCGTATTTCGACCGTCATCACGATTGTCGGTGGCACGGTTTTCCTGATGTGGCTGGGTGAGCAAATCACCACGCGCGGTGTCGGGAACGGTATTTCCTTGATTATTTTCGCCGGTATCGTGGCGGAATTGCCACGCGCGATTGTCGGCACGTTGGAGCTTGGGCGCCAAGGCACGTTTAACTTTATCGAGCTTTTGGCCCTGTTTACCATGGTCATCGCCGTGATCGGTTTGATCGTGTTCATGGAGCGTGCGCAGCGCCGCATCCCCGTGCAATATCCGCGCCGTCAGGCCGGCAATGCGATGACTGCGGGACAGCAAAGCCACCTGCCGTTGAAGCTCAACACCGCCGGTGTTATCCCGCCGATTTTCGCGTCGTCATTGCTGCTGCTGCCGCTCACCATGGTGAATTTTGCTGGGGTTGCGAACAGCGATTCCATGGCCACTGTGTCGCGGTTTTTGCAACATGGGCAACCGACCTATATGTTGATGTATGGCGGCTTGATTGCGTTTTTCTGCTTCTTCTATACCGCGATTGTATTCAACCCGACCGAAAATGCCGACATGTTGAAAAAACACGGTGGGTTTGTTCCGGGGATACGTCCGGGCAAGGCCACGGCGGATTACATCGATACGGTCTTGACGCGCATTACGGCGGTCGGGGCGTTGTATTTGATCCTGATCTGTCTTTTGCCGGAATTCATGATTGCAAAATACAACATGCCGTTTTACTTTGGGGGGACGAGCCTTTTGATCGTCGTGACCGTGACGATTGATACGGTGGCTCAGATCCATTCCCATTTGATTGCCCATCAATATGAAGGGTTGATCAAAAAAGCCAAGCTCAAGGGTGGTAAACGATGAAGATTGTGATATTCGGCCCTCCGGGCGCAGGCAAAGGCACACAGGCCAAAAGGCTTGAAACCGAACATGGCTTGAAACAGCTCTCGACCGGCGACATGTTGCGCGCCGAAATCGGCGGTCAAACCCCGCTCGGCAAAAAAGTCGAAGCGATTTTGGCCTCCGGAGAACTCGTGTCCGATGATGTCATGGTCGAAATGATCGCAAACCGAATTGAAAAAGACGATTGCGCCGCCGGTTTCGTGCTTGATGGTTTCCCAAGAACAGTGGGGCAGGCCGAAGCACTTGACGCCATGCTCAAGGCTAAGGGGACACAGATTGATAAGGTTCTTGTCCTGACCGTTGACGAGGCGGCCTTGTTTGAGCGGATCGCCAAGCGTGCGGCTGAAACCGAAATCGCCCGTGCGGACGACAACCCGCAAATTCTGCGTGACCGCCTCGATGTGTACAAGGCGCAAACCACACCTGTTTTGCCGTTTTATAAGGCGCGCGGCGTTGTTGTCACGATTGATGGCATGGAATCGATTGACCGTGTCGCAATGGCTATTGATCGCGCCATTGGCAAGGAAAAGGCGGCCTAAAACCGCTGCTGTTCCTCGCTGCGTTCCTAAAGGATAAAAATGCCGGAGTCATGCTCCGGCTTTTATTTTTATGGAATTTGCCGTAAAAACTTGCGAGGGTGGCTCAGCCTGTCTAGGCTCTGGACATGTTTTAAAAAGTAACGGGAGAACACTATGCGTCTGGTTCTGATTGGGCCGCCGGCATCCGGCAAGGGAACATTGGCCGCGTCTTTGTGCCGCGACCTCAAGGTGCCGCATGTCGATACGGGGAGCTTGCTGCGTGAGGTTATCGCGCAGGGTGGCGACCTTGCCGACCGCATTCGCCCGATCATCGCAAAGGGCGGTTTGGTGTCTGATGATCTGGTGATTGAATTGATCGCACAGCGCTTGGCGAAGCCTGATTGTGCGAATGGTTTTGTGCTGGACGGGTTTCCGCGCACCGTGGCGCAGGCAAAGGCGCTTGATGCGATGCTTGAGGCGGGGCTTGAGGCAAGCTCAAGCAGGCTTGACCGCGCCGTGCATCTGGATGTGCCGGAGGCGGTGCTGTATGATCGTGTGGCCAAGCGTGCCGCCGCCGCGCAAATCCCGCGCGAAGATGATAAGCCCGAAGTCCTTGCGGGCAGGCTTGAAAAATACAATGCCGTGACCGCCCTGATCGTGCCGTATTACAAGGCACAGGGGCTGTTATTGACGCTCGATGGCAACCGCGCCCCGCAAGACGTGCATATGCTCGCCAAGCGTGGCCTGACAGGCCGCGCGGGGGCTTCGAACCGTCCAAGGTCGCCCCGCCCGAAATTCTAGGCGTAGCTTTCGCGAAACGCGGCACTCGTTGCCCCGTTTTGCCCTTTAGAGGCGGAGGTGAATTTGCCACGGTTAAGGGTGTTTGGGCATCATGCCGAGGCATCGCCGCAAACCCTTTCTGAGAGGCGATTTCCCGCCTTTTTATAAAGAGTTGAAAATTTTTCAAAAAAAAGTTGACCTTCGCGTTGTTATCCCTATAATGCGGCAATCCAAGGGCTTTATGTAAGGCCTTGGTCGCCTTTGGCGACCCTGCTTCAGGACAATGTTTCAAACGACGTGAAACCTTGAGAAAGCCTTGATGTAAGGAATAATTCAACCCTTTTTAGGAGATGAGCTGTGGCCCGTATTGCTGGGGTTAATATACCGACGAACAAACGCGTTCATGTTGCCTTGACCTATATTTATGGTATCGGGCCAACCAGCGCGAAAAAAATCTGTGAAAAAGTTGGCATCGGCGACGGCATCAACTATCCGCGCGTGAATGAACTGACGGACGACCAATTAAACGTCATCCGCGCCGAGATTGACGGCAAAATCACCGTTGAGGGTGAATTGCGCCGCGAAGTGTCAATGAACATTAAGCGCCTCATGGACATGGGTTGCTACAAAGGCTTGCGCCACCGTAAAGGTCTTCCGGTGCATGGCCAGCGTACCAGCACGAATGCCAGAACGCGCAAAGGCCCTGCAAAAGCAATCGCAGGCAAGAAGAAATAGGATATAGGAAAGGTAATCTGGTATGGCTAAGCCACAAGCAGCAGCACGCATGAAGAAGAAGGACCGGAAGAATATCGTTTCCGGCGTTGTTCATGTGAACTCGACGTTCAACAACACCTTGATCACCATTTCCGATGTTCAAGGGAATGTGATTTCTTGGTCGTCTTCAGGCACGATGGGCTTCAAGGGCGCTCGTAAATCGACCCCCTTCGCCGCACAGGTTGCCGCCGAAGATGCCGGTAAGAAAGCCCAAGAACACGGCGTCAAGGAACTTGATGTTCGTGTCAAAGGCCCCGGTTCAGGACGTGAATCCGCCCTGCGTGCCTTGCAGGCCGTTGGCTTTACGATCAATTCGATCAAAGACGTGACGCCCATTCCGCACAACGGATGCCGCCCACGCAAAAAACGCCGCGTTTAATATTAAATAGCATGGCGGGCGATGCCGAGCAGGCGTCGCCGACACAATAGACACAGAGCTTAAGACAAAAGGGGTAGAGCCTTGATACAGAAAAATTGGCAGGAAATGATTAAACCGAATACCGTTCAGGTAAAAGGTGGTGTGAACGCCAAAACCAGCGGTACGGTCGTTGTAGAGCCTTTGGAGCGCGGTTTCGGCCTGACGCTCGGCAATGCTCTGCGCCGCGTGTTGCTGTCGTCCTTGCAAGGGGCGGCTGTGACGGCTGTTCAAATCGACGGTGTTTTGCATGAGTTCTCGACCGTTGAAGGCGTCCGCGAAGACGTGACCAACATTGTTCTGAACATCAAGGCCATTGCCGTTGCCATGCACGCCGAAGGCCCCAAAAGAATGCGCATGAGTGCCGAAGGCCCATGCGAAGTGACAGCCGGTATGATTGAGGCCGGTGCCGACATCGAAATCATGAACCCTGACCTCGTTCTTTGCACGCTTGATAAAGGTGCCAAACTGAACATGGAATTCACGGTTGATACAGGCAAGGGCTACCGCCCCGCCACACAAAACCGTCCGGAAGAAGCTCCCGTTGGCCTCATTCCTGTGGACAGCGTATTCTCACCGGTTCGCAAAGTGACATACTCGGTTGAAGACACCCGCGTCGGTCAAATCACCGACTACGACAAATTGACCTTGCACGTTGAAACCAACGGTGCCGTGTCCCCCGAAGATGCCGTGGCCTATGCCGCCCGCATCATTCAGGATCAGCTTCAGGTCTTCATCAACTTTGAAGAGCCGAAAGCCGCAGAAAAGAAAGAAGAAGTGGATGAACTGCCGTTCAACCGCAACCTCCTTCGCCGCGTCGAGGAGCTTGAGCTCTCCGTCCGTTCTGCAAATTGCCTTAAGAACGATAACATCGTTTACATTGGCGATTTGGTTCAAAAGACCGAAAACGATATGCTGCGTACGCCAAACTTTGGTCGTAAGTCGCTGAACGAGATTAAAGAAGTCCTGCACAGCATGGGTCTGCATCTTGGGATGCAGGTCGAAGGTTGGCCGCCGGAAAACATTGAAGATTTGATCAAGAAGGTTGAAGACCCGTTTAACGGCGGAATCTAAGACCCCCATAAAGGACTCTAAGGAGAAGAAAAATGCGTCACGGAATGAGTGGCAGAAAGTTCAACAGAACTAAGTCGCACCGCAAAGCAATGCTGGCCAACATGGCCGCAGCGTTGGTGAAGCACGAGCAAATCACGACCACATTGCCGAAGGCGAAAGACCTTCGTCCATATGTCGAGAAGCTCATCACCCTCGGTAAAAAAGGTTCACTGTCGAACCGTCGTCAAGCGATCTCGATCATGCAAGACGAAACCATGGTGCAAAAGCTGTTCGGTGCATTGGCCGACCGCTATAAAGAGCGCCAAGGTGGCTATTGCCGTATCATGAAGGCCGGTTTTCGCTATGGCGACAACGCGCCTTTGGCAGTGATTGAGCTTGTCGACCGCGACCCTGCCGCCAAAGGCAAGGATAGCGGCCCTGTTGGCGACGATGCCGATTTTGTTGATGTCACCGCCGGTGCATTGGACAAAAAAGCTCCGGCCGAAAAGCCGAAAGCCAAGAAAAAAGCAGCAGCCTAACGGCGCATGCCCATAAGATTAAAAGGCGGCCTCGCATTCGGGGTCGTTTTTATTTTTCGCCGCGACTGTTTCGTCCTTGCTATCTCGGCCTGACACTTTCGCGACGTGATGGGGAAATGGCCGCACCCAGCGCCAAAGGTCGTTCGTCGGCGCCGTTCAGCCCCGATGATCGTCCCGCATACTCTGACCGATTGCCTGACCGCTTGCCACCACTCGCCACCACTCGCCACCACTCGTAAGACAAAAAATCGCGCATACAGGATAATGCTATGACTGGAAGCCGCACACAAAACCAATCCACGCCCAGATCGACAAGCCATGCCGCCCGCAATGCCCGCGCGGCGCTTGGGCTTGATTTCGGCACGTCCAATTCCACCATTGGCCTGTGTGATGCGCAAGGCGATGTTGTGCTGGCGCCGGTTGAAGGGGGCCGCACCGTCATCCCAAGCGCCGTGTTCTATGACACCGAAACCCGCGACACCTTGTTCGGCACCGACGCCATCGCCGCCTATGTTGAGGGGGCGGAGGGGCGCTTGCTGCGCGCCTTTAAGGGCGTACTGGGAACCGATTTAATGGGCGAGGACACCTTGGTCGGCAACCGCAAAATCGCGTTCCGACAGATCATCGCAACCTATATCGGCCATATGAAGAAAGCCTCCGAGCGCCATTTTGACCAAGCCTTCGAGGCGGTCGTTCTGGGGCGTCCCGTATGTTACGTTGATGGCGACCCCGCCGCCGACCAAGAGGCGCAAGACGTGATGGAGTCGATCGGGCGCATGCTCGGTTTTAAGCATATCGAATTCCAGTTTGAACCGATTGCCGCGGCGCTAGAATATGAATTTGGCCTTCGCGGTGAGGAAACCGCCCTTGTGGTGGACATTGGCGGCGGCACAACGGATATGAGCTTGATCCGCCTGTCATCCGCGCGCCACACGCGGCAAGACCGCCGCGATGATATTTTGGCAAATCTTGGCCTCCGCCTCGGCGGAACCGATTTTGACCGGCTGCTGTCACTGCATAATGTGATGCCGTTTTTGGGCTATCGCGGCGCATTGCGGCAAGAACCGGCGGTCATGCCCTTGGCCTATTACCACCGCCTTGCCGACTGGAAACAGATCAACAGCCTGTATAACGCCAAAACCGCCGCCGATATAAAAGCCCTCAGCCGTGTCGCGTGCGAGCCGGATCGGCTGGAGGCGCTGTTACATGTCCTTGATCGCCGCATGGGGCATGACATCGCCCTGCGCGTTGAGCGCGCGAAAATCGCCCTGAGCGACAACACCCAAACCACAATCCCGTTTAACGATATTTTGCCCAGCACCGACATAAGCGTGAGCGCGCAAGACTTCGCCGCCGCCATCACCGACCGCATAGACGCGATAGAGGCGCTGCTGCGCGAGGCTCTCACCCTGTCCGGCCAAGACGCATCGGCGGTGGAGACTGTTTTTTACACGGGTGGGTCGAGTTTGATCCCCCTGATCCGCGCCCGCCTTGCGCAGTTATTGCCGCAAGCGCGGATTGTCCAAGGCGATGCCCACGCCGCCGTCGGGCGCGGCCTGTGCCGTGATGCGGCGCTGCGCTTCGGCGGAGCCTCAACGGCTGCCGCTTAAGGCTCCCTATAAAAACGAAGGAAGACGTGCGGGGCGGGCGGCGAAGAGTGTTCTGTTCAGGAACCCTTGCTCTTGCGTTTAATGCTGCCATACACATTGCCGATGGGTTCCGCGACGATTTCGGGGCCATTGGCCTCGTAATGGTCGAGCGCGGCGAGTGCGGTTTTTGCGTCCGGCACGATTTTGAACAATTTCACGGCTTCGGGGCTGGCTTTGCGGCGGTGGATCAAATCGTTAATCCGCGCGGCGAACCACTCATAATGCCCGTCCACATTGACGATGATGATGGGCTTGAGGTCTTCGGCGTGGTTTTCATCCCAATAGGTCTGAAGATATTGCTTGCCGATAATATCCATTAATTCTTCGTCCGTGCCAATTCCCCCAGGCAAGATGAAAAACCCGTCCGATTGGGTGTACATGGAGTCCTTGCGGGTGTTGATATCCGGCACAACGCGGTCGAACGGGCGCTGTGGGTAGTCGCCGTCTTCGTCGTCCGATTGGATGAATTCGGGGAGGAGGTATCCCTCAATCTCGCCGCCATGGTCAAGCACGGCCTTGGACACAACGCCCATAAGCCCGCGTGACCCGCCGCCATAGACGAGGCGAATTTGACGCTCCGCAAGGCCTTGCCCGATGATGATGGCTTGCTCGGCGGTGTGAACGTCTTGCGGATTTTCGAAATTAATGCTGGAGCCAAGATAGACCCCGATTTTTTGATAGCGCTTCATATTAAGCCCTCTTGTTTCTTTCTTTTCAAATGCCCGATAGTCATAAGCCGCAATCACAAAATTCTCAAGCAAGAAATGACAGACGGGTTCGAGTTTTGTTGCTTTTTCTTGTTGTTTTTCTGTATGGTGGCGGCATGGAACACATGCACAGCCCAGACCACGCCGCGCAAACCCTCAACAGCATGGGTTTTGCAAAATCACCCAAAGACACACGCGTTGTCGTGGCGATGTCGGGCGGCGTCGATTCTTCGGTTGTGGCGGCGTTGCTGCATGAGCAAGGCTATCAAGTCATTGGCGTAACGCTCCAACTCTATGACCACGGCGCGGCGATTGAGAAAAAGGGCGCCTGCTGTGCCGGCAAAGACATATACGATGCCAAGCGCATCGCCGAAACCAAGGGCTTCCCGCATTATGTTCTGAATTACGAAAACCGCTTCAAACAAAGCGTGATCGAGGATTTCGCCGACAGTTATATGAAAGGCGAAACGCCGATCCCATGCGTGCGGTGTAACCAGACCGTCAAATTCCGCGACTTGTTCGATGTGGCGCAAGACCTTGGCGCCGATTGCATGGCAACGGGTCATTATATTCGCCGCCTTGTGGGTGAGGATGGGCGCGCGCGGCTTCATTGCGCCGTTGACCCGCTGAAGGATCAGAGCTATTTCCTCTTCGCCACAACGCAGGCTCAGCTTGACTTCCTGCGCTTTCCGCTTGGCGGCTGGGCGAAGGATGTGACGCGCGACCACGCCAAACGCCTTGGCCTGTTGACCGCCGATAAACCGGACAGCCAAGATATATGCTTTGTCCCCAATGGCAATTACGCCGACATTGTCCGCAAAATCCGCCCCGAAGGCGATGAGCCGGGCGATATTGTCGACATGGACGGCACGGTTTTGGGGCGTCATACCGGCATCATCAATTATACAATCGGTCAACGCCGCGGCCTTGGTGTCGGCGGCGGTCACACCGAAGGCAACGCCCCGCTTTATGTCCTGCGCATTGATGCAAAAACGGCGCAAGTCGTTGTCGGGCCGAAGGAAGCCTTGGCGCGCGACCGCGTCTTTATTCATGATAATAACTGGCTAGAGCCCTTTACCGTTGGCCAAACCATTCCCGTCACCGTCAAATTACGCTCCGTTTCGCGCCGCTATGACGCGGTGTTGGAGATTTTGGACGGCGGCAAGGCGTGCTTGATGCTGGCGGAACCTCAATACGGCATATCGCCGGGGCAGGCCGCCGTATGCTATGCCGATGACCATGTCCTTGGTGGCGGCTGGATTTACGCCACCGCCAATTCCGCCTTTGCCGATGATCGGAAAGCCGCCTGAAAAGCCGCTCTTTACGCCTTTCCTCCCCACCCGTTTTTGTGCCGCAGGGTTTTTACAGTATTCAGTTTTTGTTATGATTTCGGTATTATAATAAACGGGCGTCCCTGTCGGGGCGATATCGGCAATATCGAAGGCTAATGAGGGACTCTGAAGGCAATGACGACACATAAAACGCGCAATCGATACTTTGGGTCTTCGGTTCGGAACATTTGCCTGCCCTTTTTGCAAAAGACGTTCTTTGTTCTTGTGGTGGTTTGCTCTGCTGCAATGCTGTCTGCGCCCTGTGCGGCGCAATCAAAAGGGCCGGAACATGTGCCGGCGGCCTTTATTCCGTGGACGTCCGGCTGGGTCAGTGGCGACCCCTATCAAGGCGAGTTATCAAAGCCCGTCGACGATATTTATATCAACGCCTATCGCATCCGCCCGAAACAAGAATTCGCGATGAAATCCTTGGTCTTGTCGTCAAAGAAATATCCCCGCGTGGCGGGCGACCACCCTTCGGTTCTGGCGCCGATTGACTTCGCCGTTGGCTGGGGGCCGATGTCGGATACAAGGCTGCTGAAGGACATTAATGTCGGTCAAAATAACCGGTGGTATTACTTCACCTACGCCCCCGCCAGCCGCCTGAAAATGGACGGCATATACCGCCACAGCGGCAATATGCACATGATTCCCGCAACGCCGGAGGTGCGCGAAAAACTCCTGACCGTGCAACGCGGCGATATTGTCCATGTAAAGGGCTATCTCGTGGATGTGATTGCGCCGGTCGGCGGATGGAAATGGGTGTCGTCGATAAGCCGTGAAGACCGTGGCGATGGCTCATGCGAAGTGATTTACGTCCTGTCGGTCGAGGTTTTGAAGTCCGGCATAGACTGGGTGCAATATGAACGCAAGCACCGCTCTTTGCGCTAAAGCTGGCAAAGCTGCGGTTTCATTGCAAGGCGTCAGGTGCCATTGATTCAGGGCTTGACAACATAATGAGCGTAGCTGTATAAACCGTACTCGATTTTACTTTTTTCGGCTGGCGGGGTAGCTCAGGGGTTAGAGCAGAGGAATCATAATCCTTGTGTCGGCGGTTCAAATCCGCCCCTCGCTACCAAAATCCTCCGCCTCTTTCCACAAAATATATGTAAGAAAAAGCCGAGAAAACACTGTTTCTCGGCTTTGTTCCGTTTGAGAGAGAAGGGAGCTGCGGCGGTTATTTTCACAAGCTATTCCGCCGCCTTTTCTTCCATCTCCTGTTTATCGTCATCCCTTAAAAAACCACCGGACTGCATGTGCCAGAGCTTAGCATAATGGCCGTTTTTAAGGGCGATGAGCGTTTCGTGGGTGCCGTCTTCGATGATGGCGCCGTTCTCCATCACCAAAATCCGGTCCATTTGACGCAGCGTCGATAGGCGGTGGGCAATTGCAATCACGGTTTTGCCGACCATGATGCTCTCCAGCGCGCTTTGAATGGCGTGTTCGCTTTCGCTGTCCAACGCCGACGTTGCTTCGTCCAGAATAAGGACGGGCGCGTCTTTCAAAATCGCACGGGCGATGCCGATCCGTTGTTTTTGACCACCGGAGAGCTTCACCCCGCGTTCACCGACTTGGGCGTCAAACCCTTTGCGGCCTTTATTGTCCTCCAGCCCCTGAATAAACCCAAAGGCGTTGGCGCGTTTGGAGGCGCTCACGATGGCGTCCATATCGGCGTCCAGATTTCCGTAGCGGATGTTGTCCAATACGGAGCGGTGGAACAGGTAGCTATCCTGCGTCACCATCGTAATATGTCGGCGCAAGCTGTCTTGCGTGACATGGGCGATGTTCTGGCCGCCGATCAGGATTGCTCCGCTCTCGACGTCATAGGCGCGGACAAGCAAGCTTGTCAACGTCGACTTTCCTGCCCCGCTGCGCCCGACAACCCCGACTTTTTGTCCGGCGGGGATGGTAAGGCTGAGGTTGCTCATCACCTCGTTGCTTTGCCCGTAGTGAAAGGACACGTTGTCGAACCGTATATCGGCGTGGCCTTTTTTGAGCGCCATGTCCTTGGCGTCATCTTTGTCTTTGATATCGTGGGGTTTGGACAGGGTGTCGATAATATCCTGTACCGTCCCAAGGTTTTCAAACACCGATGACACCTCGAACATGATCCATCCCGATTGGAAGGTCGCTTGCAAAGCCATGGGCAGAGCCATCGCCATAGCGGCGGTTCCTGCGTGGCCCTGCGTTTCAACCATCCAAAGGCAAATCAAGGCGGTCGAGATCAACAGAGTGAGGTTGAGGCAGTCAATCACCAAGCTCATCCGCCAGACAGTGCCGGTCGCGGCGCGGAAGGTGCGGCTATGCTCACGCAGCAACCCCACAACCCGCGCATCTTCATGCTCTGTCTGAGCGAAATATTTGGTCGGCAGGAAGTTGGTCATGCCGTCCACGACTTGTCCGGTCAGGGTGCTCATCGCATCCGCGTGGCTCTTTGAGCGGCTCTTGACCCGCGGTACAAAGAACGCCAACGTCAAGCCATAGCAAACCAACCAAACCCCAAGGGGCAACGCCAGCAAGATGTCGACACTGGCCATCAGCCATAAGTTACTCATCGTAAAGATCGTGGCGAACCAGACCGACCCGATGGTTGACTTCATGGCATCGCGAAGGCTGGGCGCCTGCATCAACTTATTGGCAATGCGGCCAGCAAAGTCGTTTTGGAAGTAAGACAGCGATTGCCGTGCCGTGTACCAGTAGAGCTGGCGACGGATCAAATTGCCGAAATACGGCACCCAGACAAGGTCATACAGCGCGTGCAAAAACGCCCCGCCCCCTTGACGCAGGACGAGCAAGCCAAGCCCGCCCCACAGCATCGCCTCGGGATATTGCTCTTGCTTGACCAATTGCCCGACATACCAAAACGTCACACTGACGCCGGCGGCGACGATCAATTCCATGGTCATGAGCAAGACCAGCAAGCCCTTGACCTGCCGCGCGAAGAACCAAATAAATGGCCACAGCTTGGTCGGCAAGGACTCGATTCCCTCAGGCGGGATCCGGTCGATCTCGATGTAAAAACGCTTGTTACAACGGTCTATGAATTTTTGTATTAAGGTCATTGTTTTTGCTTTGCTTCTTTCGTAATTGCGAAAGGCAAACAAATCGTTTTCATGACGGTGGAAAATGATCTGTCAGCCTCGGATCGGGCTGACAGGGGGACGGTTAATTCCCGAGTGACAGCCTGTTATTCTTGGCGGCGCCGTAAAATCCGGTAATCGGATTAATGGTGGTCAAAGAGCCGCTCACCACGCGCACAATGCTCACCACCGCCGTTTTAAGGGCGGAAACAAGGGCGATTGCGGTCGCGTATGGGCGGTTGCGGTTGGTCATATGACTCTCCAAATTATCAAAACAGTAAAACACAGAGGGTTATTCTGTGCAAGATATTTTTTGATGCATCGCAATATAAACAATAGAGGCTTGATAAAACAACCGCCGCACAGCCGATCCGACCATACCCGCCAAGTCAGGGCGAGATTACGGCGGGTTTTTGTTCTTTCGGTGTTTGGGCACAAAGCAAGCGCCGCGCCGCGCTGGCGCAGGCCGTTATTTCTTCGTTCCGCCGCCATAGGTCGGCAGCGGAGCCTTTTGCTGTGCCAATGTGGCGTTTGTCTGCGCCGATAATTCCTGAAACGCGGTGTTCATGATGGCACCACCGGCATGGGAGGCAAACCCGTTTGCGCCGACGATTTTTTCGATAAAGAAAGCGCGCGCCTGCGGCGTTGTAAAGTCAATGGATTGCCCTGCAATCGCGGCTTCGTCGGTGAGGCGGCGGCTCATCTCGTAATTTACATCGCCGCCAAAACCGGCGGATGCGCCAAGATCGGCATCCGACAAAATCGCCGCCATTTCACACAGGGCGGGGTTTTTCAGTGTTTTCAGTTCAGTAAACTTGCCCTGTGGGTCAATCGTGTCCCAATCCGGTGTTGTTCCGGCGTGATGCGCGGCGGTGGCTTGTTTCATCACCGCGTGCGGGCCGTTGGGGCTGGTGGTGCGGATAAGGGTCAGGACGGTGTCTTGATCGTCCCGTGACACGCCGCAATGCGTCATGATCCGTTTCAAAACCGCATAGGATGCGTTTTCGTTGGCGTAGTGGTTGTCGGGCGGGTTGCCCGTGCCGGGGTGGTCAATATCGTGTCCGATGGCGGCGAGCAGCATGACATATTTATCGCGCAGGCCAAGCGGCTTGACCGTTGCGTCCTTGTCCGCCAGATGGTCTTGCGTGCGGATCATCGACAGGGTCAGCGCCGCAACATTCAAAGTATGCAAACCGTTGTGATAGGGATTTTCCTGTGTGGCGCCGCTCGGTGCTTTGCCGCGCACCATTTCCGCCCGTGCGGAGGTCAAGGCAATGGCGCGTTCAAGCGCATCAAGAGGGCGCGGTAACGGGGTGCTAGAGCGTCCATGGTCGCGTTTGATGACATTCACGGCCTGTGCGGCAAAGCTCGGCACGCTGGGGCGGGTTTTCTCGCACCAATGCAGGCAGGCTTTTTCGAATATCTGTGACAATCCCTTTGGCTCAGGCTTGCCGGAACTCACCAGCGGGCGGGTGTGGGTGTTATAGCTGGCATTATGAGCGTCATCGCATCGGCGGATATGGTTTTCAATGATGCGCAAATTCCCCTCGCCGCCAAATAAGGCTGCGGCGGCTTTGCGATGGATCGGGGCGCTTGTATCACGCCCAGTTGAGGCGTTCGTCGCGGCGTTAATCGCATGGGCGATGAAATCCAGTCCGGTTTTTGTACGGTTATGCATGGCGTCCTCTATAATCCATGACGGGTTTGTCCCGCCTCTCGCTTTTGTTTTTGCTGTGTTCCGACCTATCATAAATACAAACAGTATAATTATGGTTAATGACGATGGTTTAAAGCTTCTAAAGTCGTGACGGGCGCCTTTTTTCAAGGGCGCCCGTCCGTTTTTTATGCCGTCAGGGGCGTGATAAACGTATTAAGCCTTCGGCGTGTTCGGCTTTGCGGCCGACACAGCGGGGGTGACGTCGTCAACAATAACGACGGGGCGCTGCTTGTTGCCGCGCGGCGCGTGGGCTGCTGCGTCTTCGAAGGATGCTTTAAGGTCTTCGTATAATTTACGCTTATTGTCGTCATTCAAGCGGTAAATGGCGCTGGATGCTTGTGTAAAGCGTCTGTTTTGATCGCGTGTTTCCAGCGAATTCTTTTCGAAAACGGCGTCGAGTTCCTTGCGGTCGAGCTTGATGCCTTTGATCGCATCAACGCTGCGGCGCAGGGCGACCGGAAGGTTCACAACCGCCGGAACGGTTGAAACCGCGGCAACAATCCCGCCCAAAGCCAAAGACGCGCCGAGCAAGCCAACCGTAAAGGCCGGCACGATAACGACGGATGACACAACGGCGGCGGCGATGGTTGCGCCGACACTGCCGACGGTTGAGGCAACGCCGAATGTGGTGGTCAATGTAGCGAGCGCGGCACTACCGGCAACCCACCAACCGCCAAGTGCACCGGCAACTCCGCCAACATGCGCGATTTGCAGGTATTTGCCGTCCGATGCTTCATGCATGGCGCGGGCGCTGTTGCGCAGGATAATACCGGCGGGCATGGTCAAAGCGGCGGCAACGCCGGTTGTCATGGTGTTAGAGAGGTTATCGGCCTGACGGGCAACCCATTGAAAGGCGTCCTTCGGGGCGCGGTATGTGATGCGCTCATAGCCATCGTAAAGGCCTTTAAGGCTGATCGGGACAATCACTTCGCGGCGGCTGTCTATTTTGGCGTCGGCGAGTTTCTTTGGTTCTTGTGACATTGTTTTTTCCTTTTGTTGTCTTATATGTCTATGTGCGCTTTCATGGGCGTGCGGACATAATTGTGTTTGTATCAACGATAATACTGGTGCAAGAATAGTATGACTGCGAAGGGGCGACTATATGTTTGTCATAAGGGTCTGTAAAGAGCCCATGAGCGATTTATGGGAAAAATATGTGGGTTCTTTGCCCGCGATTCTTCGCATTTTGTCGAAACAACACCCAACCGAATAGAGTGAGGCCATTGAAAATGCAGGCAATTGACGCGATTTCCATAGTGGCAACGGGCGGCACGATTGATTCCGTCTTTCACCCACAAAGCGAAGGCAAAGTGATCAGCAGCAGCAGCGGCGTCCCCGATTACCTGCGCGACTTCATCAAACCGCCGTTTTCGATGCGCTGTACCCAGATTTGTATGCTCGACAGCAAGCTCCTCACCGATGAAATCCGCACCCAGATCGCCGAGGCGGTGATCGCCTCCATCGGGCCCTATGTCTTGATCCTTCATGGAACAGACACCATGGCGGTCACAGCGGCGTTTTTGGATCAATACTTGCCCAAAAACCACAACAAAACGGTGATTTTGACGGGGTCAATGATCCCGCTTGAGGGGTTCTTGCCGAGTGATGCCGCCTTTAATCTGGGCTTTGCCATGGGGCGGTTCGGGGCGCTGGAGGCTGGCGTCTATGTCTGCATGAACGCCGCGACATTCCGCGCCGGAACGGTTGTAAAGAACGCCGAAGCCGGACGTTTTGAGGTTTTGTGACCTCTGTTTGATATGTTTTTGCGGCGGCGTGACCCGATTTTGCGTTTTTGACCCGCCTATAGATTCCGCAACACCTCTGCGCTATTACCGCGTCATCCGTAAATGCGGCGGCAAATCTGCGTCACTGAGCGGCGCAAAACGGTTATAAACCTCCGCCGGCGCCCGAAAATCCCACCATTCCGAGGGCAGGGGGAGTAAGGCATGACCCAAAACCGCCGCCGCCTGCGTCATCGCGTCTTCAAGAATCCGCCGATTATTCAAAATATCCGCCGCAAATTCCGTGTAATTCCGTGCCGCGGGATTATGAGTGCGGTCTTCGCTCAAATAATCAAACGGCGTTCCCATGTCAATGCGTGTGCCATCAGGGGTTTCCAGCACAATATCAACCGCCATGGCGCGCGGATGCCCGCCTTTGCCGGGGGGCGAGAGCAGGCGGTTCGGTTCTTCGCACCAATGCGGGTTGCGTTTGACAATCGCGGTGGCTTGCATTGCTTGCTGTGCCTCAATCGGGCGCAGCCCGTCCATCAAAACAAACCGCCACCCATGCGCATCAAACACCGCTTGCGCCGCCCGCATCACAATGGAGGCAAGGTCTTTATGCAGGATAAACGGCGCATCGGCGCGGTACAGCGCGCATCCGAAGATGTTTTCCGGATGGTCGGCCTGTGCATAGACAAGGTCAATCCGAAACGGCGCATCACCGGCGCGTTCGTTCATGACAACGAGGTCGGCGGTTGAAATGGCGGCAGGGGCGGGAATGGCGGCTGCGGGAATGTCGGTTTGCATCGTGACGGGTGTTCGCTGTGTTGGCGGTTTGAGCTATATCATAGCAAAGCCGCGCCGCGGCAACAATCGCCGTGTTAATGTATAAAAATATATTCTATATCAGTATATTAAATTGTTTTTCTAATAAATTACATCGGCTTTGGCGCGGATTGTTTTGTTTTTCCGTTGCGGCGTTTTTTCGGTGTTTCATAGGCTGCATCCGCATCAAGTGCCGCGTTCGCTGCGGCTTCACGTGTTTTTATGAAATCCGGTTTGAGGGCTTCTTGCGCGGGATATTTTTCCTCGACACTTTGCATCATAATCGCGGCAACGGAAGGAAGGATTGCCAAAAGGAACGGCTCTTCCGCCATGTCTTCGTCAAGCATAAGGTCTTCGATAATGCGGTTGGTGAGGGCGCGGAGCTTGATCTGGATCATGATATTGTCGTCCAATTCCCAATCCGTTTCGGGGTCAAGCGCGGCATCACCATAAAGCGCTTCAAACCCTTCCACCGACTCGGTCAGGTCAAACAGGTAAATCTCTTCCTTGATGCCAACAAGGATATTGGTGCAGATATTTTCCGCAAGCAATTGAATTGCTGTGACAAATTCAATCATAAAGGCGGTGCGCACATCGCCGCCGAAATCATGGCTGGCGGCGTTGAATTCCAGCGTCAAGGCAACGGCTTGCGCTTGTTGGGCGAGCAAGGCCATATTTTGCGCCACTGTGACCAAAGGCTGCACAAGCGGCCATTGGCTAAGGTCACTACGGGCGCTTGGTGCGGGAAAATCGCCGTGTTCCAATACATGCTCGATGCCGCTGTGAATCCGCTCCAAAACATAGGCGAAGTCATCGTTCATCGCATCGTCCCGATGCAGTGATTTTTCCATAGCCTCAACAATGGAATCGTATTGAAGCGCAAACGCGTGGTCAAAATCCTTGCGGTCTGGGCAGCATAACTTGACGGTTTCAAGGGCTTTGATGTCCTCGATCATCTTTTTATAGGGTTTCAGCGCCGTTTTCGTTGTTTTTGTGGCGGCGGTTTCGGCGATCAACTCCTCCGGCGTCACGCCGCCTTCTTGCAAATTGGCGGCGGATTGCATCAAACTGTCGATAAGGCTCAAGCGTTCATCGAGCGCCCCAAGCGCATAAATCTTGTTGGGATAGGCGGGGTATTGCGCCTGAAAAAACAGCGACAGCATAGCATGGCGCTCAGCCTCCAAAAACGCGATCAACCGTTCGCCGGCCTTGAGCTGCCAATAGGAGCGGTCGGGTTCGCCGCCATTTTGCGCGGTGCCTGACGCGTCCGCTGTGCCGTCCTGCGTATAATCCTCAGGGTCACGGCTCCACGGGCTTTTGGGCTTGTTGCCTGCGCTGTCAAAGTCTTTGGATGTGCTCATGCCTGTTCAGTCTTTCGGTTATTAGGGGGCGGGGTAGCGACCAACCTATTCATACTCGTATCGCTCTTGGTGTCGCTTGCTCTATAGAGTTCGTGCTCATATTGTTCAGCTCGCATAGCCAATCTTCGATTGCTACCATCTTGTGCCGCCATCTTGCGCCACTCCAGAATTTTTATACCCAAGAAAAGCAATTATGTAAATATATTTTTGTGGCGTGACGTTAAATAGCCCCCTTGCCGATTCGGCAAAAAAAGCTATAGTCCGCACCCATGTACATAACCGATCCAATATCCCTCCCAGACCATTTGACCCGTGGCGTTGTTGCCATCGGCAATTTTGACGGCGTGCATCGCGGGCACGGGCATTTGCTCGGCGCCGCGCGTGCGGCGGCAAAGCAAGCCAATCTGCCGTTTATCGTCCTGACCTTCGAGCCGCACCCCCGCCGCTTTTTCAAGCCCGATGACGCGCCGTTCCGCATCGCGCCTTTGTCGGTGAAGTTGCGCCGCCTGAAGGAAGAGGGGGCGGATGCCGTGGTTGTCCTGACCTTCGACAGCGGGCTTTGTGCCATGAGCGCGCCCGATTTTGTGCGCGATGTCTTGCTCACGCGTCTTTGCGCCAGTGCCGTCTTCGTGGGGCAGGATTTCAGGTTCGGCCATAAACGGGCGGGAACGGTGCAAACGATAAGGGATGTGGCCGCGTCAGCGCCCGCAAAAGCGCCTTTAGTGGTTCACGAGGTCGCGCCATTGACCGATGCGTCCGGCGTGTTGTCCTCCACCCGTGTGCGCGATGCGTTGCGCAGCGGCAATCTGGCCTTGGCGAATGACTTGCTCGGCTGGCCGTGGGAGGTCGCGGGAACGGTGGTCGGTGGTGATAAACGCGGGCGAGAGCTTGGCTATCCCACCGCCAATGTCCCGCTCGGCGAAACATTATGGCCGTCTTACGGGATTTATGCGGTTCAGGTACGCCTTGACGATGACCCCCGTTTCGCGGGGCGCTGGCTGAACGGGGCGGCGAATATCGGGATCCGCCCGATGTTCGCGGTCAAAGAACCGCTCTTGGAGGCCTTTATTTTCGATTTCGATGCCCAGATATACGGCCAAACCATCCGTGTGCGCCCCATCGCCAAAATCCGTGACGAAGCAAAATTCGATAGTCTGGACGCCCTGATTGTCCAGATGCAGGATGATTGCACCAAAGCGCGGTATATTCTCGCGCAAAAGGCGGCCTAGGTTCCCATGCTTGTCCAGACCCTGATCGTCCAGATTATCCCGCTTTTGATGTTGATCGGTGTCGGCTTTTATGCGGGGCGGCGTTTATCCGTGAATTTGCATTCCATGGCGATTATGACGATTTACATTTTCGCGCCCTTCGTCAATTTCGGGGCGATGAGCCGGATGCATTTCGAGCCGCAATATATAAGCCTCCCCTTCATTTCCTTTGCCGTGTCGTTCACGATTACCATCGCGTCCTATGCGGCGGCGGGGCTGTTTTGGAAGGATCAATCCCGCAATTTGATCGGCATGGCCTCGGTGTCCGGCAATACGGGCTATTTCGGGATGCCGATCATTATTGCTTTGCTCAGTGAGCAATGGGTCGGGGTGTATTTGATGCTCAATCTCGGCGCCTTATTCGCCGAAACGACATTGGGGTATTACCTCGCCGCGCGCGGCAATTTCACGGCGCGGGACAGCATGATGAAGGTTCTGAAATTGCCGGTTTTTTACGGCATAGCGGCGGGTTTGCTGGTGAATCTGTCGGGCCTGCAATTGCCGGAGGTCGTTTATACCTATTGGACATATGCCGCGGGCGCGTGGTTTTTAAGCGGGATGATGTTGATTGGTGTGGCGCTGTCGAAACTGGTGACGATCTCGTTCAGCCCGCCTAAAATCGCCTATCTGTTTTGCGTGAAGTTTTTGGTCTGGCCGCTGGCGATGGCGGCCATCATCGTGGTCGACATGCATGTGTTCCAGATGTTCAATCCGGTTGTGTATCTGATGCTGGCGATTTACGGAACCGTTCCTTTGGCGGGAAATCCGGTGGCCTATGCGGCGCAGCTCGGCCTCGATGCTGAAGGGGTCGCCACGGCGGTTTTGTTCAGCACACTCTTCGCCCTTGTGTATATGCCTTTGGCGCTGTTGCTGTTTCAAAGCACGGGGCTGTTCGCCGATTTGGCGCTTGATTTATAGGCGGGTTTTCGGGCATAGTGGCGTTATGACATTCACCGTATATCATTCAATAATATGGGCAATAACACGCGCAATCCCGCCCTTCATGGCGGCGCGAATTAGCACCCCGACCGTTTGACCCAAGGGGAGTCAGGGCGGTCGGATATGGATGATCGGGGTGTGGCGTTGCGTTAATCCGACGCCGCAATGCGACATAAAATACGCCCCAAAGGCAAAACCGCCCTTTCCTTTTTATCCTTATTTTTGTATGCATAACAGCACGATATAAATCGGCTGTTTCACCGCCCCGAAGCGGCGCAAGAAACAGTCCGTATGATGGAGATTTTAATGACCGAATTCGACGCCGAATTTTATAAAAAGACTGTCTTCCTGCCGCAGACCGATTTCGACATGCGCGCCGGCCTGCCGCAGAAGGAGCCGCAAATCCTCGCGCAGTGGAACAAGCAAGACGTGTTCAAGCGGCTGCGGGCGCAATCCGCGGACAAACCGCAATGGGTTTTGCATGACGGCCCGCCCTATGCCAACGGCAATATCCATATCGGCCACGCGGTGAATAAAATCCTTAAGGATGTCGTCAACCGCACGATGCAGATGAAGGGCTATAACGCCAATTATGTGCCGGGCTGGGATTGTCACGGCCTGCCGATCGAATGGAAGATCGAGGAAAAATACCGCGAACAAGGGCTCGATAAAGACACGGTCGATGTTCTGACCTTCCGCAAGGAATGCCGCGAATTCGCGCAAAAATGGGTCGATATTCAGGCGGAGGAGTTCCAACGCCTCGGCGTTGCCGGCGATTGGGATAATCCGTATTTGACCATGACCAAGGGCGGCGAAGCCAAAATCGCGTCCGAAATCCACCGTTTCTTGCTCAATGGTGGCCTGTATAAAGGCGTCAAGCCGGTGATGTGGTCGGTGGTGGAAAAAACCGCGCTGGCGGAGGCCGAAGTCGAATATAAAGACCATAAATCCATCACCATCTGGATCAAGTTTCCGGTGGTCAAGGCCGCCGACTCGCGGCTTCAGGGTGCCAAGATCGTCATCTGGACAACCACGCCGTGGACAATGCCGTCCAACCGTGCCGTGGCCTTTGGCGACGATATTGAATATGCCGTCTATACCGTAAAGGCAGCGGCGGAAAACAGCGGCGCCATCGTCGGGGAAAAACTCATCCTCGCCACCGCTTTGGCGGATGATGTGAAAGAAAAAGCCGCGATCACGGATTGGAGCATGTCCGACCCGTTCAAGGGTGACATCATCGCCGGTTCCGTGTGTCACCATCCGCTGCGCGCGCACGGCTATGGTTTTGACGTGCCGGCCTTGTCCGGCGACTTTGTGACGGCGGATGCTGGGACTGGTTTTGTCCACATCGCCCCCGGTCACGGCGCCGATGACTTTGCGCTCGGCGTTGCTAACGGCATCGAAGTCACCGACAACGTCACCGATGACGGGCGTTTCCGCGATCATGTGCCGCTTTTTGCGGGGCTGGAGGTCTACACCCAAAAAGGCGAACTCGGCGAGGGTAACTTCGCCGTGATGAAGGCGATGAAGGAGGTGGGCGCCTTGCTCGCCAAAGGCTCGATGCGGCATGAATACCCGCATAGCTGGCGCTCCAAAGCGCCGCTCATCTTCCGCACGACGCCGCAATGGTTCATTTCGATGGACACGAATGATTTGCGCAAAAAGGCGTTGCAGGCCATCAAGGACACGCGCTGGGTTCCCGCCGCCGGTGAAAACCGCATCCGCGCCATGATCGAACAACGCCCCGATTGGTGCATCTCGCGTCAACGCGCATGGGGCGTGCCGATTGCGATTTTTGTCGATAAGAAATCGGGTGAACCACTCCGCGATGAAGCGGTGTGCAAGCGCATTGTCGATATCTTTATGGAGGAAGGCTCCGACGCGTGGTTCGCGCGTCCGGCGCAAGACTTCCTCGGTGAAGCCTATAAGGCCGATGATTACACGCAAGTCTTTGACATTGTCGATGTGTGGTTCGAGAGCGGTTCAACCCATTCCTTCGTTCTGGAAGACCGCCCCGATCTGCGCTCTCCCGCTGATTTATACCTCGAAGGGTCGGATCAACATCGCGGCTGGTTCCATTCGTCACTGCTCGAGAGCTGCGGCACGCGTGGTCATGCGCCGTATAAAGCGGTTTTGACGCATGGCTTCGTGCTGGATGAAAAGGGCTATAAAATGTCCAAATCCCTTGGCAATACGGTCGCGCCGCAGGATGTTACCGATGAGTACGGGGCGGATATTTTGCGCCTGTGGACGGTGTTGTCGGATTATTCCGAAGACATCCGCATCGGCAAAGAAATCCTCAAAACCACCACGGATTTATATCGCCGTATCCGCAACACCCTGCGCTTCTTGCTCGGGGCGCTGGACGGGTTCACCAAAGACGAGAGCATCGACTTGTTTGACGAGGCTGTGGCCAAGGATGTGCCGGAGCTTGAGCGCCTGATGCTACATGAGCTTCACACCCTCAAAACCCGCCTTGATAAGCATGTTGAGGATTACCAATTCGGCAAATATGTTCAGACCATCCACAATTTCTGCGCCAATGAATTATCGGCCTTTTACTTCGATATTCGCAAGGATCGCCTGTATTGTGATCGTCCGGACATGCCGGAGCGCCGCGCCACCCGCACGGTTTTCGCGCATATTTTTGAATGTCTGGTGACGTGGCTTGCCCCCGTTCTGCCCTTCACGGCGGACGAGGTCTGGACGCATCGCCCGCGCGGCTATTACATCACATCGCCGGATACGGTGCATCTATGCGAATTCGGCGTTGTGCCGGAGGCATGGCAAGATGAAGCCTTGTTCGAAAAATGGTCTAAAATCAATGATGTGCGGCGCGTTGCTCTCGGCGCACTTGAGGTTGCGCGTAATGCCAAATTGGTGCGCTCCCCGCTGGAGGCCGAGCTTGAATTTTACATTCCTGCCGATGTGAAAGCCTTGATTGACGATCAGGACTTGTCCGAAATCTGTATCGTGTCGCAACACAGTGTCGGCATTGACGATGTGCCGCCCGAGGCATTTACCCTTCCTGACGTCAAGGGTGTCGGCGTTTTGGTGCATAAAGCGATGGGCGAGAAATGCCAGCGATGCTGGAAAATCCTCCCCGAAGTCGGCATGCATCCGAAATACCGCAATTTGTCGATGCGGGACGCCGATGCGGTGGAATATTATATCGCGCGTGACGAGGCCGCCGCTTAACGCGACGGTCTTGATGACCCAACAAAACTCCAGCAGGATGCAAAGATGACCGACTCGACCGATGCTGTTCAACCTGACGTCACGCCAGCGCTTCATGTTGAGGGCGACAAGCCCGCGTGCTGCAAATCATGGGTGATTGCGGGGTTCGTCTTGGCAATCGTGATTTTGGTGGTGGATCAGATCTTGAAATGGGCGGTGCTGGAGCATGTGTTCCGTCCGGCGCTTGATGCGCTGAACGTCACCTTGCCGTTTGCGGCGCCGTTGTCGTTTACGCAATGGCTCGCCGCTGCACCCGACCGCTTGCCGTTCTACAGCATGGAAATCCTGCCGTTTTTCAACCTGACCATGGTGTGGAACCAAGGGGTGAGTTTCGGCATGTTGGCGGCGGACAGTGCGATGGGGCGATATGCCTTGGTTGTGATGTCTTTGGTGATTTGCGCCGCGATGGTTTTTATGATGCTGCGCACGACGCGCAAAATCGAGATCATCTCCATGGGCATGGTCATCGGCGGTGCGCTGGGCAATGTTCTGGATCGGTTGCGGTTCGGGGCTGTGGCGGATTTTATTGATGTTCACGCCTTTGGCTATCATTTCCCTGTTTTCAACGTTGCCGATGCCGCCATCACAATCGGGATTGCCATTTTGATTGTCTTTGGTCTATTTTGGAGCGGTGCGGACAAACGCCATGACGATGAAAAATCGGATATGTGATGTTTGCCCAGCAAAAGACACAAACGTCCTCAAAGATAAAGGCGTAAAACGATTTGATACAAAATATGAAGGAAGCCATGACAAAAAAGTGTAAAAACACCCCCGCCGCATATTCCGGTCGCATGGGAGGTGGGCTTTTGACGGTTTGCGCGGTTTCGGTTTTGCTCGCGGGATGCGGCGAAGAAACCAAAAAACAACTCGGCCTGACCAAAACGGCGCCGGATGAATTTGCCGTAGTCACGCGTGCGCCGTTGTCTGTGCCGCCTGATTACACCCTGCGCCCTCCGCGTCCTGGGATGCAGCGCCCGATGGAGCAAACCACGGTTGACCAAGCCAAACAAACCTTGTTCGGTGTTGAGGATGTCAACCAGTCTGCGGCTAAGGGGTCGGCATCACCGGACTTTTTGAACCAGCTTGGCGTCAACGAGGCGGATGGCTCCATCCGTGAAACCTTGAGAGAGGAAAGCAAAGCCGATGTCGAAGACAAACGCCCAGTGGCTGAAAAACTCTTGTTCTGGAACAAAGGTGATGGCCCAAGGGGCGATGTTATCGACCCGAAAGCCGAGCTTCAAAAAGGCTCAACATCCGGCACAGCCCCAGCCACCAATTCTGGCACAGACTCCGGTGCAGCAGCGGATGAATAATCCGCAAACTCCGGCGCAAGTTTCGGGAACGGGCGGCTATCGGAAAAACCGTGTGGCGGCTTTGGGCGCGGCTTTACGCACCGCCACCGCCCTTTGCGTCATTGGCCTGTCCGTATGGGCTATGCCCGCCCCCGTCTTTGCACCCGTCTTTACCCCTGCGTGGGCGCAAGACGCGGATATGGTCGCGCCGCTTGCCCCCGCGCCCGACTCGGCGCAACAACCCCCCGAACAAGTCACCATCGAAGACGTTCTCGCCAAGCAAGGCGAACCAGCCGCACAAAACCCCCGCAAAGCCTATGACGAAGCGCTCGTTAAAATCAAAGCCGCGCATAAGCCGTTCTATAACGCGCAACATTTCACCCTGTCCAACGGGATGCAGGTCGTTGTCGTGCCGAATCACCGCGCCCCTGTCGTGACGCATATGGTGTGGTACAAAACCGGCGGGGCGGATGAACCGTTCGGCATTTCCGGCACGGCGCATTTTCTTGAACATTTATTGTTCAAGGGTTCTACCAACGTTGCTCCCGGCGAGTTCTCGCGGCGGGTGAAGGTGATGGGCGGGCGCGATAATGCCTTCACATCATGGGATTACACCGCGTTTTTCCAGACCATCCCGTCCGAACATTTGGAAAGCGCGATGGTGATGGAGGCCGACCGTATTCGCGGCGCAAACCCGCCGCACGACCATTTCCTCACCGAACGCAATGTGGTGCTGGAGGAACGCCGCCAGACCTTGGACAACGACCCGTCATCGCGCCTGTCCGAACAAGTGCGTCAGGCGCTGTTCGTGAACCATCCCTATGGCCGCCCGATTATTGGCTGGATGAACGAGGTTGAGGCGCTGGACTGGCCGGCAATCAAGGCGTTTTATGACCGTTGGTACAGCCCGTCAAACGCGATGTTGGTGGTGGCTGGCGATGTTGATGTTGCCGCGTTCAAGGACATGGCAGAGCGTATCTATGGCGCCGTTCCTGCCTTTGACGTGCCGGAGCGCAAACGCCCGCCCGTGGCGACTTTTGACACCGAAAAATCCATCACCATGCGTGACAAGCTGGTGCGGCAACGCTCGTTCTATCGCATGGCCTTGGTGCCGAACATGACCGCCGACCCCTATGGCGCGATTGTTTCAAGCCTTGTCGGCACGATCATGGATGGCGGGATGACCAGCCGCCTGTACAAATCCATCATCGTTGATCAAAAATTGGCGATTGGCGTGTCCGTATCGCACAACCCCTATGCCGTGAACGAGGGAACCATCGCCTATGGCGGCACACCGGTGGACGGCGTGACCTTCGAAACGCTCGAAAACGCCATCAAAACCGAATTGACCAAAGCCGCGAAGGAAGGCTTCACGGCGGAGGAATTGGAACGCGCCAAAACCCGCATGATCGATGCACAGGCTTTTGAACTGGACACTGTCACGGGGCCGGCCATGGCGTTCGGGCGGTCGATGATTATCGGTGTTGAACCGGATTTGATTGAATACTGGCCGCATTTTTTGGCGCTGGTGACGCTCGAAGACGTCAATGCCAAGGCGGCGGAGCTTTTCGCCCTTGACGACAGCCCGATCTGGGAACGTTCGGTCTATGGCTATTTATTGCCTGAAGATGCCCCGCAAACGCCGCAAGAAGGGGAGCAAGAATAATGCCCGATCTGTCAAAAGCAACATCCACCGCCCAATGGATCGGGGCGCGGGTCGCCCTCGTCATTCTGACCTTCGCCTTGATCGTGATCTTTGCGGGGCAATCCTTCGCTGAGGTTGAAACGGGCACCAAAAAAATTCTGGATATTCAGGAAGTTAAGAGCGACCTCGGCATCACCGCATGGCTGGTGGAGGATCACAGCGCCCCCGTCATCTCGATTGACTTCTGGTTCCACCCCGACACCCCGCTTTACAGCGCGGAAAAACAGGGCATCACCAGTTTTCTGTCCTCCATGCTGGATGAAGGCGCGGGCGATTACCCATCGCAAGATTTCCAAAAAATGCTGGAGGATTATAACATCAGCATGAGCTTCAACGGCGGGCGCGATGCCTTTGGCGGCTCGCTCTATGTCTTGTCGAAATATAAGGATAAGGCGGCGGAGCTTCTCGGCCTTGCCCTCACCAAGCCCCGCTTTGATGCGGAGCCGATGGAGCGGATGCGCCGTTCGCACATCACTCGATTGCGTCGTTCCTTGGGCGATCCGGGCTGGACGCGGGCGCGTTTGACCAATGTTTATTCCTATCCCGACCATTATTACGCGCTCAACAGCGGCGGCACGATGGCAACGCTCACTGCCATGAATCCGGATGATTTGCGCAACTTTATGACGCAATATTTCAATCGTGAAACTCTCGAAGTTTCGGTCGTTGGCGACATTACGGCGCAAGACCTTAAATCGTTGCTCGATAAGATGTTCGGCACTCTTCCCGCCGCAGCACCTGCGCCGCAAGAATCGATCAAGGCGCCTGAATTTCCCGCCGCGCCGCCAAAAATTTACTTCGAAAAAGATATTCCGCAAACCTATTTGCGCTATGTCTGGGACGGAATCGACAGTCACGACCCCGATTATCCCGCTTATGCTGTGATGGAATATATCTTGGGCGGCGGCGGTTTTTCATCGCGCCTGATGACCGAAATCCGTGAAAAACGCGGCCTCACTTACGGCGTGTATTCCGGCATGATGACCAATGACAAGGCCGACCGTCTGCATATCGATACATCCACCGCGCATGAAAACATCGCCCAGATGCGCGCGCTGATCCTCGCCGAAATCCGCCGCATGGTCGATGAACCGGTCGGCGCGCAGGAACTCGCCGATGCCAAGAGCTACCTGACAGGCAGCATGGTTTTGGGGCTCACCAGTACCGGCTCTATTGTTGGTGCCGTGTCGGGGTTGCAATATAATGACCGCCCGATGGACTATCTTGATGGGTTCAAGGCTCGCGTCAACGGCGTCACGGCGGAAGCCATTCAAAATGTCGCCCGCCGCGTCTTTGACGGCAAGGCTCCGATCGAAATCTATGTTGGCTTGAAGCCCGATCTGGGCGCAGAGTCCGGCGCACCGGTCGAGCAAGTCACAACCCTCCCCAACGCGGAATAAAACCCAAATACACACAGCACGGACATAAAAACGATATGAGCGCACTGACATCGACACAACAATGGAAGGCTTTGGCCGATCACGCCGCATCCTTGCGTCAATCGGGGCTCAAGGCCGCGCAATCATCGCATCGTGACGACCAATCCTTGGTTGTTGATCTGGATGGGTTTGTGGCGGATTTTACGCGCGGTTTAATGACCCCCAAAACGCGCGATTTATTGCTCGACCTTGCCCGCGCTACGGGGCTGGAAGCCAAGCGCAGCAAGATGTTCGCAGGCGACCCCATCAATAACACCGAAAACCGCGCCGTGCTGCATACGGCGCTGCGGGCGCGTCCAAAGGCGGGATTTGCTGTTGCGGGGCAACCCGTTATGCCGGATATTCACGCCGTTTTGGCGCGGATGGAGGTTTTCGCGAACGCCTTGCGCGGCGGCACATGGACTGGACATACCGGCAAGCCCATCACCGATGTTGTGAATATCGGCATTGGCGGCTCTGACCTTGGCCCCTATATGATCTACGAAGCCTTGAAGCATAACGCAAAGACGGGCGGGGCAAAAACCGCGGGGCCGCGCGTGCATTTCGTATCGAATGTTGACGGGGCGCATTTATCGGACACGCTGGAGGGGCTAAACCCCGAAACCACCCTGTTCATCGTCACGTCAAAGACGTTCACAACCCAAGAAACCATGATGAATGCGGCCTCGGCGCGGGCGTGGTTGTTGTCGGGCGTCAAAGACCCCGCGGCTGTATCAAAACATTTCGTGGCGGTGAGCACCAACGCCAAAGCGGTTCAGGATTTTGGCATCGATCCCGCCAACATGTTCGGATTTTGGGATTGGGTCGGCGGACGGTTCAGCCTGTGGTCGGCTGTGGGCTTAAGCATTTGCGCCGGAATCGGCTATGACGGGTTTGAAGAACTGCTCGCGGGAGCGCAGGCAATGGACAGCCATTTCGAAACTGCGCCGCTTGACCGCAACATCCCCGTTTTGGTCGGCCTAAGCGGTATATTTTATCGCAATTTTTTGGATTGCGCGTCTTTGGCGGTGTTGCCCTATGCCCAGCGTTTAAACCTGCTGCCCGCCTATCTCCAGCAATTAGAGATGGAATCAAACGGTAAATCCGTTGATCGTGATGGTCATGCGGTTGACTATCACACCGCGCCCGTCATTTTCGGTCAGGCCGGAACGAATGGCCAGCACGCCTTTTATCAGCTCCTCCACCAAGGCACACAAATCATCCCCGCGGATTTCATCGAATTGCGCACCCCTTGTGCCGATGCCGCGCATCACGAGGTTTTGAACGCCCATTTGCGGGCGCAGGTCAAAGCCCTGAGCGAAGGCCAAACACTGGGCCAAGCCCGCGCCAAACTGGCGCCGAAATATGACGGTGCCGCGCTCGACCTCGTCGCCCGCCACAGCGTGTTTGACGGTGGGCGTCCGGCGCATGTGTTTTCCTTGCCGCGGCTTGATGCCCGTGCGCTGGGGATGCTGGTTGCGATGTATGAGCACAAAGTCTTTGTTCAGGGCGCGGTTTGGAATTTAAACAGCTTCGATCAATGGGGCGTCCAGCTCGGCAAAGACATGGCGGCGGATATTCTGGCGCGTTCCGGCGCGAAGCCAAAGCCTTAAAAGCGCATTTTTCACAGATGTTTTGCGCGTGTGGCGCTCTTGTGACGGGCTTTTCAAGGGGCTTGCGTATTCCCTGAAATTATTACAAAATAAGACTTTGTTAATCACTCCATGTCATCATCGTCCAACATAGTCTGATTTCATTCGTGAAAAAAGACACTCTTCAACAAAGACGCCCCGTAATGAATTCAAGTCGTAATGATATCGTGATGTCCCATCTCAGCCAGCAAGAACTGGACGAGATCATGCGCAAGCATGAGGTTTATCTGAAGGGACAAAACGGCGGCGCAAGAGCGATTATCAAATTCAAAAACCTTTCGGGGCTAAGCATGTCCGGACGCGACTTGTCGCATGCCGACTTCACGGGCTCATGCTTCATCGGGGCGAATTTGTCGGGCGGAACCTTTACCTCCGCAACATTTTTTGCTTGCGACATGCGCCGCGCCAACCTTGAAAACGCCTGTTTCGTGCGTGCCGATTTTCGTGGTGCCTTTGTTGCGGGCGCGAATTTGTCGGGTGCCGACCTTAAATCCGCCGACCTTCGCGAAGGCCGCATCATGGAAAAGGGAGCCGGCGTCAAAGGCCACTTATCCGACCGCCACACTGCGCGGGGCGAGGAACAAACCGCCCGCACCGTCTTTACCGGCGCACGGATGATGAAAACCAACCTCTCCGCAGTCCGCGCCGCCAATGCCGACTTCGCCGATGCGGATATGAGCAGCGTGACAATCCAAGGCGCCGACCTTAAAAACGCCAATCTTGAAGGCGCGAATCTCAGCCACTCTGACCTCACCGGAACCGATTTGCGCGGCGCCAATCTGCGCAACTCGATCATGGAAAAAACCGTCATGGCGATGGTTGAAAAGGCCGGCGCGGATTTTGAAAATGCCATCACGGAAAAGGCCACTGGCGCCGATATTTCCGAACTCGGCAAACCGCTTGACCAGCTCCTGAAGGAACATGCTGTCTGGGTTGCCACGGGCGGCGGCGAGGGCAAACAGCTGGATCTGAGCGGCTTTGACCTTCGGGACGTTGACGACCTTAAAAAATTCTCACTCACCGCGATGCATGCTGTGGGCGCTAACTTCTTGAATCAGGATTTTTCTACCACCGAAATGCAAAGCGCGGTGCTGGATGAGAGCGATTTCCGCGATTGTCTGTTTGTGAAGGCCGATGTGCGCGGCTCGTCTTTCAAAGGCGCCCGTCTGTCGCGCTGTGACTTTAGCGGCGCGAATCTTTCGCCCCTGTTGTTCAGTGTCGGCGGTGTTAAGCGTGTTCAACCCGTCAACATGATCGGCGCATCCTTGCGCTACAGCGTCATGAAAAACGCCCGCATGGCGGGCATCCGCCTCACCAATGCCGACTTATCCTACGCGGATTTCAGCGGCTGTGACCTGCGCAAAGCCGACCTCACCGGCGCCAAAATCGATGGAACCATCTTTGGTGATGCGAATTTGGAAGACGCAGTTCTCGACCCCGGCGTAGAAGTGCTATAAACTGCCGATTCTCTATAAGATTTAGATCAGGGAATCACCATGGCGGTTATCAGGCAATTGCCCGAAACCCTCGTTAATCAAATTGCCGCTGGCGAAGTGGTCGAAAATCCGGCATCCGTGGTTAAGGAGCTGGTCGAAAACAGTATTGACGCGGGGGCAACGACCATCACGGTCGAGCTGCGCGACGGCGGCAAGAGTTTGATTGTCGTCGATGATGACGGCATCGGCATGGATCGCACCGATATCGCCCTGTGCCTGCAACGCCACGCGACCTCCAAATTGGCGACCAGCGATTTATCGAATATTGTGACGTTGGGGTTTCGGGGGGAGGCTATCCCGTCCATCGCATCGGTCAGCCGTATGAAGCTCGCCACCCGCCACAAGGACTCCGCCGAGGGCTGGGAAGTCGAGGTTGAAGGCGGCGCGATCGGCGATATCCGCCCATCCCCGCGTCAGGCCGGAACCCGCATTGAAGTGCGCGATTTATTCTTTTCCACGCCCGCGCGTTTGAAATTCCTTAAAACAGAGCGCAGCGAAATCCAAACCGTTAAAACCACTTTGTCGCGCCTTGCCATGGCCTATCCCGACATCGCATTCAAATGCATTCACGGCGGGCGCACGCAATTTTCCTATCACCCTTGCCTCGCCTCAATAGGGGCTGGAGCAGGAGCTGGTGCAGGAGCTGGGGCAGGGGATGGGCTAGACGAGGCGCGCTTGTCCCGCCTGTCCGACATATTGGGCGATGACTTCAAACAAAACGTGATGATTGTGGCGTCTGCGCGCGACGCCATCACCCTCAAAGGCTTCGCCAGCTTGCCAACGCACAGCCGCGGCAACAGCCTCCATCAATATCTGTTCGTCAATGGACGCCCTGTGCGCGACCGTTTATTGATGGGCACGATCCGCGCCGCCTATGCCGATGTTTTGGCGCGGGATCGTTTCCCCGAAGTCGTCCTGTTTTTCGATATTGACCCCGCCTATGTCGACGTCAACGTCCATCCGGCGAAGACCGAGCTGCGTTTTCGCCAGCCCACCGCCATTCGCGGTCTGGTCTTCACCGCCTTGCAAAACGCTTTGTTGGAAAATGGTTTTCGCGTGTCATCATCGCTCTCCGGCGATGCGCTGGCGCGGCTAGGTGCGTCAATTTCTGGTGCATCAGCAGGATCAACCGCGGGGGGCTATGGCTATGCTGGCGGAGGCCACCGCGGCGCGTCCTATGGTGCATCACCATCCTTATCCTATGCCCAGTCCTCCGCCAACGCGCAGATCACTCCCGCCCTGTGGGAACCCGCACCCCATGCCCGTTACGATGACGCGCTTGGAGATGGCGGATTTTCTATTGTTGGCACGGTTGACGGTGTCAATATCGGGTCATATGACCCACAAGGTGGCGGCGGCAATAGCGGCGGCGGAATCGAAGCGCCCGCCGCGGCCTATCCCCTCGGTGCGGCGCGGGCGCAAATCCACAAAAACTACATCATCGCCCAATCGGCGGACGGCATGGTCATCATCGACCAACATGCCGCCCATGAACGCTTGGTCTATGAACGCCTCAAGCGCCAGGTCGAAGACAACGGGATCGAGCGCCAAATCCTCCTCATGCCCGAAGTCGTGGCCTTGAGCGAGGATCAAGCCGAGGCTGTGTGCGCCGCATCTGACACGCTGATGACCCATGGAATGGTCGTGGAGGCCTTTGGCAAAGACTCCGTCATCGTGCGCGAAGTCCCCGCAATTTTGGCGGATCGATTGAATATTCCTGAATTAATCCACGACCTAGCCGACGCGCTGGAGGCGCATGACCGCGCCGATAATTTAAAGGATGTCCTCAACCATTTTCTGGCGACCAAGGCGTGTCACGGTTCGGTGCGGTCGGGGCGCATTTTGAATGTGGATGAAATGAACGCCTTGCTCCGCGAAATGGAACAAACCCCATCCTCCGCCCAGTGCAACCACGGCCGCCCGACCTATATCCGTCTGGCCTTAAAAGACATTGAAAAACTCTTCGGTCGTATTTAGGCACCTTGCCCGCACCCATCATTCGGCGCTACAATACCCATTCATAGGATCAATTAAGCCACGCCGTAAGGACACAAGCCATGACGACAGAATCCCCCTCAAACCATGCTGATATATCGGCATTGAAAGGCCGTTTGGAGCTGTATTATGCAGGGTTCTTGCTGATTGCGGCTTTGTTTGTCGTGCCGATTGATTCACTCATGGGGGTGGGAATGTTGCTGATGATCGTCCTGATCATTGCGCTCTACCGCTTGCGAGGAAAAGAAAAGAAAATCGCAGCAGAGGAAGAAAAGCAAAACGGTGTTTTGCAGGCTCAGTTTCTGGTAACACTGTTTTGGCGTTTTTCATATTTATCCGTGGTGAGTATCATCGTCACCGCGGCTGTCGTGTTCATATGGGGTGACGGCACGGTCATTGATGAAATGCAGGCAAGCATCGCAAGCGGACACGTCTTGGTTGAGCAGGAAATGGCCGACTATATGGAGCGGTATAAACAGGCCAACGTCACCATCAGTAAAATCGGTCATATGATCGGCTTTGTCCCGCTTGCAGCCTATATTTTCTATCGCTTGTGGTATGGATGGACGGCGCTTAAAGCTGGCCTTCCCGTGTCGCCAAAGGCATGGCGTTCCTAAAAACCGTCAATCATCAAGCGCGGCGAGGAAATCAATACAAGCCTTCACATCGGCAATGACCGCGTTTTGTTTCTTTTCCTGCGCAGGGTCGGGGCCGTTATGGGCAATGTCATATAAATCGACATAGAATAATTCTTCACAGAACACCGCATCAAACACTTGGTCGGCGGAGATCGCCCGCGTCAACAGCGCGGCGGCGAGGATCGCCGATCCGGTTGTCGCGGTCATAAGCGCCATGACGGTGAGGCGCAGGGGCTCAAGCTGGTCTAAAAAAGCCGCAAAACTCTCCATCGTTGCCGGCGGCATGGCGGGCACAGTGAGGCTCGTTGTTGTTTTGGGCAGGGTTCCGAACTTGTCCTGCGCCCATTCTGTCCACGGGTTCCACACGGCGTTTTGGCGCTGGATTAATTCCGGCGGGTGGTTGGTGCGGAAATAGAGCAAATCGCTCTCGAAATATCGTTTAATTTCGTCTTTGGCTTCGCCGTCGCGCTGGGCTATACGGTCAAGGCAGGTTGATGTAATCTGCGTCACCGGCATGGATTGCGGCAAAATCATCTCGCCCTGCGCCGCCCATTCTTTTTGAATGGCAAGGGCGAGCGCCTTTGTCGGGGCGGCCAAAGTGTGTCGCATGGGGGTTTTGATGGGTTTTCCGTCAAGGCACACGACATGCCCAGACTCCGTATCGCTGATGCTCACCAAAGTATAGAATCGTTTCATGGGGAGGGCTCGCCCTCGCGCTCCTGTGCCTGATGCTTAACGCCTAATGCCTAATGCCCAAAGCCTAAAGGTCCATTTTGTTTGGGTCAACAATGTTCATTTTGACCAAAACTTTACACAGCTTGATATACTCGCAAACCTCCGGCGACACGGTTTTGTCGTTCATGACGGACCAAAACGCTTTGCGCACATCAATAAAATCGCCGGAATTCGGGTTGATCTCCTCGGGGTCGACGCCTTTGGGGAGCATCGGAACAACGGCACAGCTCTTATCCGCAACGCAATCTTGATATTGCTTGGCTGTTTTCATTTTGCCGGACTCGATGCGCTGCGCCGTTTGCTTCATTTTCGCGAAATAATCCTTAACGGCTTGCTTGACGTCGACGCCATAGTTTTTCTTGATGAGTTCGGCGCTGGCGCAATCGCCGGGCACTTTTGCGGCCTGCATGGACTGCATGACCGGGTCAACGCAGTTCTTCGTGAACCCGACCCAGTTTTCGCCGCCGAAATAACTGGCCATCAAATACTGCTCAAGTGAAGGGTATTCCTTGATATATTCCTCAAGATAAAACTGCGTACGCCCGTCAACATAGTCTTTGCGCCAGTGATATTTTTGCACCCCGAAGGCGAGCAGGAAAATCATCGCAAAGACACAAACGGCGGACAGGCCAACGCGCCAAGACCGAAACGCAATATAAAAAACACCGCACATCACAACATAGGCCATGATGATGGCGGGGTGTCCGCGCTCAATATACTCGATGTCCTTAAAGAAGGTTATGAGCCCTCCAAGAAGGAACATAACGGCGAGGATGACGGAAAAACGGGCAAGTTTTTTATCATTTTCGTTCATGGGCGGGACTTCCGTAAAGGATGGAACCTAGAATTTCGATTATTCTATTATATCAACACTTAAGGATTTGTGAAGGGATCGATCAGGTCAAGGTCAAGCCCTGAAAATCCAAGGCGGCGCATACTGGATTGAATTTCGCGTGACAAAGGTGCCTTGAGCGACAACCCGCCGCGATACCCCGGCAAAGACAAATGCACCGCATAGGCGTGCAGATGCAAGCCGCGATAATCGCATAAATCCAGCAATCCTTCGGCGGAGTTTTCGAGATATTCGCCGACTTCCGCGCTGTGGACGCGGCGATGGTCGAGGCCGTATTTGGGGTCGCCGAGAATCGGGCTGCCCATGACTTGGCTGTGAACCCTGATCTGGTGCGTGCGTCCGGTACGCGGGAAAAAGGCGACAAGCGCGGCGGATCGTCCGGCATGGTCAATGACACGATAATCGGTGACGGCGGATTTTCCGAATTCTTCGTCAACCACGACTTGTTCGCGGTCATGGCCGTGGCCTTGCGATGTTTTGACAAGGGCGGCCTTGATCGTGCCGTCATGGATGGTCGGTGTCGGCGCGCACAGGGCGATATAGGTTTTGCGAATATCTCTCGACTTAAACTTTTCTGCAAGAATTTTCGCGTATTCATTTGATTTTGCAAGTAATAGCAGGCCAGACGTGTCTTTGTCGATGCGGTGGACGAGCTTCGGAATAAATCCGTTGCGGCCGGCAAGGGCGGGCAAAAGTCTGTCGATATGGTGCGTTGTCTTTGTGCCGCCCTGCACCGCAAGGCCATGCGGTTTGTTGAGGGCGATCAAATTATCATCCTCATAAATCACCATGCCGCGAATTTGGGCGCGTTCTTTGTCGGTCGGCTCAAGCGAACGGGAATTGGACATTTTCGGCGGCGCGCCGGTCAAGGCGGGCGGCAAGCGCATATCCTGCCCCTCTTGCAAAACGCTGTCGCCCTTGGCGCGTTTGCCGTCAATGCGGATTTGTCCGGTGCGGATCAGTTTTTGCAATTGCCCGAAGCTCAGCGCCGGATAGGTTTTCTTGAGCCAACGGTCAAGGCGTTGGCCATCTGCGGAGGCGTCAAGGATGATATGCTGGACTGCTGCGGTCATTTCATTTTTCAATATATTCGTGTAAAAAACTGTTTTTGCATATTTTTTATGCGATGGCAAGGCGCATTAATGCGGCGCCGAGCGCAAGCCCGCCAATACACAGCGCAACGGACGCGCCGATATAAACCGCGCCTTGCAAAAATGCTCCGCGCTCAAACAGCACAATCGCATCGAGCGAAAACGTCGAAAACGTCGTGTACGACCCCAAAAATCCGATAATCAGGGCATTGCGCAATTCATGCGGTGGCGTCCATTTGACGGCGAATAAAACGATCAGCGCCCCCATAATCATGGATCCGGCGATATTGACACCCAAAGTCGCAAACGGAAAATCCCGCAACACGCCGGACATGGATTGCGGGTTGTGCTGCGACAACGGCATCAACGTTAACGCCCCGCGCGTCTTCTCGGCGGCGGCGGGTGTCGCGGTGGCGGGGGCTGTATGAACAGGGCTGTAGAGCATAGCACTGAGCGCGGCACAGAATTTATAGATGGCAATGACGCTCACATACCGCGCCACAGCCCCCGCCGCGCCGCCGGCGGCAATGGCGCAGAGCATCATCGGGGCAAAAGATGGATTGATCATGACGCAGGTTCCTTATTGTCCAGATTGCCCAGATTTTTTGGCGCGAAGATTGGCGAGGTGGTCGAGCCTAGCCTTGAGGTCTTTTTCAAACCCATCGCCTTTGGGGGCGTAGAAATTCTGACGCCCCAGTTCTTCGGGGAAATAATCCTGCCCCGAAAACCCGTCCTCAACATCGTGGTCATAGGCATATCCGTGCCCATAGCCAAGGTTTTTCATCATTGATGTCGGGGCGTTTAAAATATGCTTGGGCGGGGCGAGGGAGCCACTGTCTTTGGCGGCGCGCATCGCGGCCTTATACGCCGTGTAAACCGCGTTTGATTTGGGCGCGGTGGCGAGATAAACAAGCGCCTGCGCCAAGGCCAATTCGCCCTCCGGTGAGCCGAGCCGTTCATAGGTTTGCCAAGCGCTGATGCACATTTGCAGGGCTTGCGGTGCCGCAAGGCCGATATCCTCCGCCGCCATGCGGGTGATGCGGCGGGCAAGGAAATGCGGGTCTTCGCCGCCATCGAGCATGCGGCAAAACCAATACAGCGCCGCATCGGGGTCTGACCCGCGCACCGATTTATGCAGGGCGCTGATGAGGTTATAATGGCTTTCTTCGTTGCTGTCGTAAATCGGGGCGCGTTTTTGCACAATGGCTTGCAAGGCCAGCCCGTCAAGAAGGGCTACGTCATGACCCGATTCTGCGCGGGTCACACTGTCGATTTGCTGGGTCATGTTGAGCAAGAACCGCCCATCGCCATCGGCCATCGACAAAAGAGATTCTCTGGCTTCTTGCGTGATCGGCAAGGGGCGTTCAATGAGTGTTTCGGCGCGGGTCAAAATCGCGTCAAGTTCGGCGGTGCTGAGGCGGTTCAACACATAAACGGGGCAACGCGACAACAAGGCGGAATTGAGCGAGAAAGACGGGTTTTCCGTGGTCGCGCCGATCAAGATGATCGTGCCGCGTTCAACATGCGGCAAAAACGCGTCTTGCTGCGCCTTGTTAAAGCGGTGAATTTCGTCAACGAATAACAAGGTTGTGCGCCCTTGGGCGTAATAATGCTTGGCCTCTTCAAAGATTTTTTTAAGGTCGGCAACGCCGGAAAAAATCGCCGAAATCGTGCGGAACCGCAACCCGCTTTCCTGTGCGATCAATCGTGCCAGAGTGGTTTTACCGCACCCGGGCGGGCCCCATAAAATCAAGGATTGCACGGCGCCATCGGCGACCATTTTGGCAATCGGGGCGTTGTCGCCGATTAAATGGGCTTGTCCGGCAATGTCGCGCAGGCTCTGCGGGCGCAATCGTTCCGCTAAGGGCGCGTTTTTCGGGGTGTTTTGGGCATGGCTGAGCAGGGCGCTGTCTGCGTCAGTGGCAGGGTCAGTTGCAGGCTGGGGCGTGTCCATGAACAAGTCGTGATCGGGCATGATATGCGTCTATAACCTGTCTTGCCTGTAGCGTGTCGCGGGGCATTCTTGTTTCGGTGGGGCGGCTTGCTTTGCGGGCGCAGCTATGGCAACACCCAAGGGCTTGGCTAGTCCCAATCATCGGTGCGCGCCCCGGGAACGGCAACAACCAGCCCCTCAAGCGCGTCCTTCACCATGATCTGACAGCATAACCGCGATGTATCGCGCAGGTCAAACGCCATATCGAGCATGTCTTCTTCGTCTTCGCTCATCCCGCCTTCGGGGAGCAATCGGTCATGCCAGTCTGGGTGAACATATAAATGGCAGGTGGCGCAGGCCAATGATCCGCCGCACGCGCCTTCAATCTCATTGACGCCGTTCTTTTGCGCCACTTCCATGACCGACAGGCCATTCGGCGCGTCAACCGTGAACGGCGTGCCGTCTTTCATAACAAAAGTTATCTTTGGCATGGCGTGACCCTTTTTGCGTTAAGCCCAGAGCTTATTCTAGCAAGGCGATTGCATCTTGTGACGCAATTTGCTGATCATATCCGACCACGCGGTTTTAAACGCCGCAACGTCTTCGGCGGTGTTGGCCCAGCCAAGCGACACGCGCATACAGCATTTGGCCTCTTCTTCGGGGCATCCCATCGCCATCAAAACGCGGGATGGTTTCATGCTCCCGCTGGAACAGGCCGCGCCGCTTCCGACCGCCACACCGCATAAATCCATGATCATCACCTGTGTTTCCGACGGCACGCCGGCCAAGGTGAGCATGATGGTGTTCGGCACACGCGCCGCGCCTCGCCCCCAGATTTTGACGGTGTTGCTGGTGGACAGGATATGCGCCTCAATCTCGTCCCGCATGGCGCGGGTGGCCTCAAGGTGATGCATGTCTTTATGGGTTTTGATCGCCGCCGCGCCAAACCCAGCGATTCCGGCAACGTTTTCCGTACCGCCGCGCTGGCGGCGTTCTTGTGACCCGCCGGTCATCAGTTTCGGCACAGGCTTTCCGGCGGCCTTAATCAGGGCGCCGATGCCTTGCGGCCCGCCGATTTTATGGGCGGAAATCGACATATAATCGGCTCCGACCTCGTCCCAGATGATCGGGATTTTCCCCGCTGATTGCACGGCGTCAACATGGACGAGGCAATCATGGGCATGGGCGATGTCGGCAATGGCGCGCACAGGCTGGATGACGCCTGTTTCGTTGCTCGCCATAATGATCGAAATCATTTTGGGGCGGTGTTGTTTGATGATGCTCTCGGCGGCTGCAACGTCCATCACGCCATCGGCGGATACGGGGATTTGCGGCGCGTCGGGGGCGTTGGCATAAACGGCGGAATGTTCGATGCTTGAAATCACGGTCGGTTCGCCGCGGAAAAGGCTCATCGCCGTGACGATGGATTCCGTGCCGCCGCTGGTGAAAATAATGTCCTCAGGCTCACACCCGATCAAAACGGCAACTTCCGCTCGAGCGTCCTCAATATGCTTGCGCATCGCGCGCCCGTTCGTGTGGACGGCGGAGGCATTGCCGGTTTCTTTGAGGATGTTGACCATCCGCTCATAGGCGGTGTCTTTGAGCGGGGCGGTCGCGTTATTGTCGAAATATGCCATAATCTTGTGAAGCCTTATAAGGGCGCTGGCATGACCTTAAGCACGCCACCCGCCGACGATTACATAAAAGATTATGGTTTATCTCATTTTTTCACAAGATTGGAAACAGTTTTGTGAATGTCCGCCTGTTTATTTGCGACATCGCTCAACGAGATTTGAGTCATAACCTCAAGCAAGTGTGAACCAACTTCGCCCCACAAGGTCAGGGTCGGGCAATCCTGCGGATATTTTTGCTTTTTGCCGGATTTCTTCTGGCGTTTGGCGGGGGCGCTGTCTTCGGCGGCTCTGAGCACATCACTGACGGAGATGTCAATCGCGGCTTTGGCGAGCATATATCCGCCGCCGGGGCCGCGGTAACTGCGCACGATGCCGTGTTTGCGAAGGCCGGCAAATAACTGCTCGAGATAAGACAGCGAGATGTTCTTTTGTTCGGCGATGATGGACAGGGGGATGGGGTGGTTGTCATTATGACCGACCAGTTCGACAAGTGCCATAAGGGCATATTGTCCACGAGTCGTGACAAAAAGTGAGTCATTATAGGGCATGAGTGTTACTCTTTATAGTGCTAATGGTTTCGTTAAACTGACAGAATGCTGAGGTTTTTGCTGACGATTTTTTGCCAGCCGGTTCAACTGACCGGAACCCAGACTACCAGTGCTTATGCAACGGGTTCAAGCACATTATTGTATTCTCCATAAAAAAAGCAAGGGTTATGGTATAAATTTTTCCATATTTTTTGTTGAGCGGGAATTTTGCGCGGGCAAGGCCGCTTCCTTCAAGGCCGCTCCCTTCGCCGCCCCATTCAAGCAGAGCGCCGTAACATGCTTTGCAAAGACGGGGCGGGCGCGTCCAAATGACACATAATCGCCCATGCCAAGGGTTTGTTTCGGTTTGGTTTATGGAATTTTCGGGGGAGCGCGCTCGGTATTAGGGTAAAATTTTCTGGACATAAAATATGGAATCATATATTCCTAACTTCGCTGGAAAAGTAAGAAACCTGCACTTGCCCTTGTCCAATATCGTCTCCAACCTCTTCCACGGAGCAAGGCCGCAAGCGACAGAGTTATAAATAAAAACAACACGCTGAAAAGAAAAATAAATATGCCAGAAGTAGTTTTTAACGGCCCTGAAGGCCGCCTCGAAGGTCACTATACTCACGCAAAAACACCGAACGCGCCGCTGGCGTTGGTTCTTCATCCACACCCCGAACATGGCGGTACGATGAACAACAAGGTGACCTACGCCCTGTTTCAATCCTTTGTCGCCCGCGGGTTTTCAACCCTGCGCTTTAACTTTCGCGGCGTTGGCAAGAGCCAAGGCGTGTTTGACAAAGGCGAAGGCGAGCTGAGCGATGCCGCATCGGCGCTGGACTGGATGCAAGAATTAAACCCCAATGCCCCTTATGTATGGATTGGCGGTTTTTCGTTCGGTGCATGGATCGGGATGCAGCTTTTGATGCGCCGTCCGGAGGTTCAGGGCTTTATCTCTGTTGCCCCGCCGGCTCACACCCATGATTTCAGTTTTCTGGCACCTTGTCCGACATCCGGCCTTGTTATTTGCGGTGAGCAAGACGAGTTCGTTCCGGCCAATGCGGTGCAAAAACTGGTCGATCGTCTTCACACCCAAAAGGGCATCGAGATTGACTATCGCAATGTTCCGGGCGCGAACCATTTCTTCCGCAACAAGCTCGGTTCCTTGGTCGAAGTCATGCATGACCACATGAACCAAGCCAACGCAGGCCGCCATGTAGACTTCAAAGCCAAGCAGGCCGCTTAATTCATTGTATTTCAAAGGGCGACAAGCATGTTGCCCTTTTTTATGACTAATAAGCCATAATCAATATAGAGTAGCAATCAACAAGGACAGGGACGTACGCGATGCCGATCACATTCAACCAAGCTTATTACAAAAAGATTCTCGACATTATCGCCGTGATCCGTTCGGAAGGTCAGTATGTCTTTTCTTGTAAAAGCCAGAGCAATGAATGTTGGATCAATTTTTGCGGTATGGATTTGTGCTTCGTCAACCATACGGCCACCCGCCTGAAGTCGCGCGACCTTGATATCATGATTTCCGTCCCGATGATCGCCAATGACAATAACGAAGAAATCACCGTTTCCCAGTCCATTTGCCCCGTCGTTTCCCTGAATTTTATTGCCGGTTCTGCCGATATTTTGGCCTCTTGGCACAAAGAAATCGTCGCGTTCCGCCAAGGTGCCTTTGGCCAAGGCGCGTTTGATATGACCCCCGTAACGGCCTAACGCCCCGCGCGGGTCTTGCCTTTGAGGTACTGTTTCAGCCCGCGACCGCATCGCGGGCTTTTTGCATCAGGCCTGCATCAGGAATGAAATTTACGCGATGTTAAAATTCTGCTATTATAATACATAACAATGAATATGCGCCGGATTGACTCCGGATTGACTAAGGTCAGATGGACTAAGGATGAACTGATTTGGACAGGCTCGATAACCCGATACTGAAACACGCCACGACGGAGGTTCTCATCGACGTGATGACGAATGACCACGGCGATGTTTACGTTCTGCACGACCGCCCGTTCCCCGAGGCCATCGGCTGGATCGAATACGACCAAGAAACCACCCGCCTAGATTTCATCTCCGAAGAAGGCCGCATCCGGTTTTTCGGGGTAAAGGTGCCAAAACATATAGAGCCTCAGATCATAAAAGGCGAAGCCGCCTTGATGGTTGAAATTACACCGGATGGTGAAATGAAAAACAAAGCGATTAAATCATTGATCGTGAGAAAAGATTTAGGAGTGTGATATGGCGATACCGGTTATTGCGGCAATTTCGACGGGCATGAAGGTGATGTCTGCGGTGAATACGGCGAAGGATTTGTTCTCCGCCGTTCAAGACCGTATGGACGGGGCAAATCAAAACAGCTTCGGCAACGCGGGCGGCGGCCTTTTCGCGGCCTTGGCAAAGGGTGTTGTCGGTTCGGCGGGAATGATTGCCGGTGCCGTTCATATCGGCGGCGCGGATGCATTTAATTTTAATCGTGATGGAACGGCTTCGTTGACCAGCAAGGCCGGAGCAATAAATCTGGATGCGGACTATGTCGGCGGTCAGAACTTCAGCTTTGGCGAAGGGGTTCAGGTTCGAGATCAACGCGGCGTGGGGCTGGATCATGGCATCGCGGTACCAAGGGCGCGCGGCGCGCAAATACTCACCAATACAGGGGCGGGCTCCCCAAAAGGCCCTACTTCGATGTAAGGGGCGGTGGGCTTGCTAAGCTCCACGTTGAAAGACCATAAAAAAGGCGCTTTCTGTACGCGCCTTTTGTTTTCTAAACTCTACGCCGCCTTCACGCCGCCTTCGCGTGGGTTTGAGCGATGCCGAGAACTTCCTCCACATGGCCGGGAACCTTAACGGGCGACCATATGTGCAAGACAACGCCGTTGGCATCGATCAAGAGTGTTGTGCGCTCAATGCCCATATATTTGCGGCCATACATGCTCTTTTCCACCCAAACGCCGTAATCTTCGCACATCGTGCCGTTTTCATCGGACAGGAGCGGGAAATTCAAATCGTATTTCGATCGAAATTTTTCGTGTTTTTTGAGGCTGTCTTTTGAAATGCCGAACACCGCGATGCCGGCGGCGTCAAATTGCGGCTTAAAGTCACGAAAGGCGCACGACTCGGCGGTGCATCCGGGGGTGTCGTCCTTGGGGTAAAAGAACAGCACCGCAGGGCGTCCGGCGAGTGTGGACAACGAAACGCTCCGCCCATCGTCGCAAGGCGTATTGAAATCGGGGGCTTTCATGCCTGTTTTTAAGGCGGTCATGGGCGATCCTTTCTTGTTTGATCGGGTAATCTCTATTAGACTTGCATAATAAAGGCTTACCGCCTCCTTCAACAGTGCTTTTGTATTAAATCTTTGTCATGGATGAACCATCACCGCCGCCCGAGCAAAAGCACACCCCCGCAGATGGCGGCGATGAGCCCGCGCGGCCGGAGCAAAGCGATTCTGCTCTGTCACAGCAAAGCGATTCTGCCCCGTCACAGCGCACCGATAAACCGCAGGATCCTGACCCCACTATAAAGGCGGATGCGCCGCTCTCGGACGAAATATCACCGCCAGATTCGCAAGTTTTTTCTCAAGAGTCTTCAGAGCTTGCCCCAGAGCAGTCTTCAGAGCCGCCTTCAGAGCCACCCCCATCTGTGCCGCGAAAGCGAAAAAGAGGCATCCTGCGCCGTTTGCTGGTGCTGACCCTCGAAATCTTTGCCGCCTTGGCGGGATTGCTGGTGATGGGGATTGTGCTTGCCGCGTGGTATGTGTCGCGCGGGCCGGTCGATGCGGGGTTTTTATTGCCGCATATTGAACGCGCCATGAATGACGTGCGCGGTGACTTGCGGCTGGACATCGACCAATTATATCTCGAATGGCACGGTTTGGCGCGCCCGATGGGGCTAGAGGCCAAAAACGTCACCTTGCTCAACGCCGGCGGCCCCTTCATGAACATCGAGGCGGTTGACCTTGATGTGTCGTTGAAGGACAGCTTGCTCAAAGGCCTGCGGTTTCGGGAGGCGAATATTCGCGGCCTGTCGATGCGGTTGCAAAAAGACGCTGACGGGGCGGTGCGCATGTTTAATGAGGGCGGCTCGGGTTCGGACACGGACGCGCAAAACCGCACCAGCCCGCTAACCCTGTCGCGTATTGTGTCGAACTTGCCGCCGATCTATGTCCTGCATTTGGAAGACGCGCGCATTGCCTACCAAGACATCGCCCGCGACACGATCCGGATATTCACGGATGTGGATATGGAGCTTCGGCAAGTGTCGCTTGACCGCGATGATTCCGATGTAACGGGCTATGTATCGCTTGCGATGTCGCAAGACCAAACCCGCGATATTTTGTCGGTAGATTTCATCTATGACGGCAAACAGCGCGAGCTCAGCCTGTCCGGCCGCCTTGAAAAGGCAGACCTTGGGCGTCTTTTGTCGCAATTCGGGCTAGGGGATGCGCGGTGGAGCATTGCGCTTCCGCTGGCGGCGCGAATCGGGGCGCAGATCGGGGAAGAATGGGCGGTGCGCAATTTTGATGTGAACGCAGAAACAGACGGCGGCACAATCGTGATGCCGGAGGTTTTTGGTGAGCGTCCGTTGAATATCGGTGCCGGTGCCGTCGCCGCGGCTTTGAACCCCGCGCAAGCCTTTCTTGCTCTGAACGAGGCGAGCGTGATGGTTGAGGAGATGCAGATTTCGCTCGGTGGCGGCATGACGTTGCCGACCCCTGAGAAAAAAAGCTTCAGCGGCGATCTTGAATTGATGATTGACCGCATCGAAACCGATGCGCTGGACAATATATGGCCGGTTTTCGGGCGGGATGAACCGGCCTATGAATGGCTGGTGGAAAAGGCCTCAGGCGGGCATTTCTCCGATATTGCCGTGCGGCTTCACGTCGGCGGTGTCGCCGCGGGCACCGCGCTGCCCGCCAATAATAATGCCTCACAACCTGCGCAACCGTTGGAGGAGCCGCAGGCATTGCCCGGCAATGTCGAGGCCGCGGATGCACAACAGTCTTATTCCCCCTTAATCGCGCCGCCCCCGTCAAAGCCGGCCTTTGAAGGCAATGCCGTGGTGGAAGGGGCATCGCCGCCTGCCGCCGAGGCAAAATCACCGCAAGAGCCTGACTTCACAACCGCAGGCTATGATTGGCGGATTTCAGGCCTGAATGCGGGTTTCCGGTTCAGTGACCTCAGAATTGACTATAACCCGCCCATGATCCCCGCGGAGGCCATCCAAGGCGGCGGCATGGTTGAGGGCAAGTCCATGACGCTCGGTATCGACTCCGCGGCGCTTGGCGGGCTTCGCGCAACATCCGGCACGGTGTCTTTTGACGATCTGGTCACGGCGGGGGCGGGGCATGCCAAAATTGCCTTGAAAATTAATGGCCCCGTTAAGGCGGCGTTCGAATATTTGTCCACCGATCCGATCAATTTTGACGAAGGGCTGAAAATCGACATTGACCGCGCCAAAGGTCAGGCCGATGTCGACGTCACCGTGGATTTTCCGGCCATCAAAAACCTCTTGGTGAAGGACATTAATGTCGGGGTGAAGGGGACATTGAGTGATGTCACCCTGCCAAAGGTGCTGCATGGCCTTTCACTGACCGGCGGGCCATACCAGATTGACGCCACCCAAAACGAATACCGCATGACGGGGCAAGGCTTTTTGGACGGGCATGATATTGACCTTGATTGGCACAGCTATTTCTCGCAAGGGCAAGGCCGCCCGTATGAGAGCCGGATCAAAGCCGACCTTGTCGCCAATGACGATTTACGCCGCAAAATAGGCATTGATTTATCGGATCATATCGAGGGAGCCTTGCCCGTATCGGTCGATTACACCGATGCATGGGACAAGAGTTCCAGCATAGACGTCAGCGGCTCGCTGCGTTCCGCCATTTTGAAAATCGAGCCTTTCGAATTTGTTAAGCCCGCGGGGCGTGACGGGCGGTTTTCGGCCAAGGCAACCTTACAAGGCGGCAAAATCGACCATCTGTATGATCTTGATATCATGGCCGAAACCGTCACCTTGAAGGGCGGCGACTTTAAGTTTGACCTGAGTGACGCCCATAAAGGGCGCATTATCGATGGAAAAATCGCGCGGCTGGCCTTCGGAAATAATAATTTCTCGGTGCGGCTGGAGGAAGGGCGCGACCGTTCCATGAAAATCTCGCTGGAGGGGGAAAAACTCGATGCGCGTCCTTTCATGGCGCGGGACGATGACGATGATGATAACCAACAAGACGACCAACAAGGCGTGCCGCAATTAAGGGACAAAACGGCCTATGAAGTCGGGCTCAAGGTTCAAACCATGCAAACCGGCGACAACGCCGATATCAAGGGCGTGCAGGCCTTTATCAGGGGCGGCAACGGGCGGTTGGAGCAGATCGAGCTGGACGCCGCGGTGGGCAAGGGGGCGCTGTATATGCGCTATAACCCCGACACCAAGGAACGCTACAGCCTTCGTCTGGAGGCTGATGACGCGGGCGCGGCGCTCAAGGCCTTCGGCGTGACGGACAAGGTCACGGGCGGCAAAATGACGGTGGCGGGCATCCCGATGAATACAGGGCGCGGCGGCGATGTGCGCGGCCTCGCGCGCATAGATGATTTTCAGGTGAGCGCCGCCCCCGCACTGGCCAGCTTGGTAAAATTATTGGATGTGCCGACATTGCTCAGCAGTATCAACACAAAAGGGCTCAGCTTTGCCCGCTTGGAAACGGAATTTGAATGGCGCAATCGCCGTGGCGGTGGCTTGATCCGCTTCATTGACGGGCGCACGTCGGGTGGGTCGCTAGGGCTGACCTTCGAAGGCGATGTCAACAAAACCGAGAACCGCATCGACCTCAGCGGCACCGTCGTTCCCGCCTCAACCTTGAACAGTTTTTTCAGCGGAATTCCGATTGTCGGCGATATTTTGTCGGGCGGCTCAGGCAGTATTTTCGCCGCCACATACCGCATGACCGGCGATTCCGACGACCCCAAAACAACCGTCAACCCCCTGTCCGTCCTCGCCCCCGGCATCCTGCGCCGCTTGTTGTTTGAGAATTAAGGCGGCTAAAAATAAAAAGCGGGCTTTCATGCCCGCTTTTTGTATCGTGTCTGTCGTGGGAGGCCTTGGCGTTACGCCACCTTCACCAACGCGTGTTTTTTCTTGCCGGCGGAGAGTTTAATCACCGATTGGTCATTCAGGTCGGACAAGGTGCATTGAAAGGCAGGGTCATCAATTTTATTGTCGTTGACCCGCACGCCTCCGCCTTGGATAAGGCGCTTTGCCTCACCGTTGGATGCCACAAGCCCCGCATCGCGCATCAAGTCCAGCAAGCCAATCCCGCCTTGCAATTGCGCCTTGCTGACCTCGATAAAGGGGAGGTCGCCGCTCAAATCGCCTTGCTCGAAGGTTTTGATCGCGGTTTCTTGGGCGCTGTCGGCGAGCTCCGCACCGTGGCACAGCTTGGTGGCTTCATAGGCGAGGATTTTCTTCGCCTCGTTAATATCCGCCCCTTGCAACGCCTCAAGCCGCGCAATCTCCGCCATCGGCAAGATGGTAAACAGCTTCAGGAAACGCCCGACATCGGCATCCTCGGTGTTGCGCCAGAATTGGTAATAATCATACGGGCTCAGCATTTCCTTGTTAATCCACACCGCCCCATCGGCGGTTTTGCCCATTTTCGCCCCCGAAGCGGTGGTCAGGAGCGGTGCCGTCAACACAAACAAATCCGCCCCGTCACAGCGGCGGCCAAGTTCCATCCCGTTGATCATATTGCCCCATTGATCCGACCCGCCCATTTGCAAGCTCACCCCCATGCGGCGGTTCAACTCCAAAAAGTCATAGGCCTGAAGAATCATATAATTGAACTCAAGGAAGGTGAGCGGTTGTTCGCGCTCAAGGCGGAGCTTGACGGAATCAAACGTCATCATCCGGTTGATCGTGAAATGCTGGCCGTAATCACGCAGGAATTCAAGGTATTTCAGGCCGTTGAGCCAATCATCGTTATTCACCATCACCGCATCGGTCTTGCCCTCACCATAGGTCAGGAATTGCCCGAAAATCTTTTTGATTCCGGCGATGTTCTCGTTGATAAGGTCGTCGGTGAGGACTTGCCGCGATTTATCCTTGCCGCTGGGGTCGCCCACCTTGGTTGTGCCGCCGCCCATAAGGGTGATCGGGCGGTGACCGGTTTGTTGAAACCAGTACAGCAACATAATCGGGATAAGGCTGCCGACATGCAGGCTCGGTGCCGTAGCGTCAAACCCGATATAGGCGGATTGCACACCCGAAGATAGCTTTTGATCCAGCGCCTCAAAATCGCTACACTGGTGAATAAAGCCGCGCTCTTGCAGGACGTTAAGAAAATCCGATTTAAACTGAGTCATTGCAGGCCTTTCCTGAAACCGCCATAGTGGAAACAAAGAGTGAAAAATACGAAGAACCCTTTATTAGCAAAGTTTACAGCAATGGAAAAGAGCCAACTTCCCGCCCGCCCCTTAACCGTTTTGGGAATGATGAGCGGAACCTCAATGGACGGCGTCGATATTGCGGTCATCCGCACCGATGGGCAAGAGGAAGTGGAGGCCATGGAGGACGGGTTTTTATCCGTTCCCTACAGCAATGAAACACGCCGTTTGCTGCGCGATGTGTTGCTCTGTGAAGACATCGAAACCCCCGCAATGCGGGCGGCGTCTGACGCCGTAACGGCGGAGTATATTGCCGCGCTGGATCAATTCTTCGCGCAAGGCAAGCTGACAAAAAATGATATCGACCTGATCGGCGCCCACGGGCAAACCGTGACCCACCGCCCCGACAAGGGCTTAACCATCCAGCTCGGCAATCCACAGGCCATCGCCAACCATTGCGGCATCCCCGTTGTGTTTGACCTGCGCCAAAATGACGTCGCGCATGGCGGGCAGGGCGCGCCGCTTCTGCCGGTCTATCACCGCGCCTTGATTCATAAAGCGGGCGTAGGGCTTCCTGCCGCCGTCCTCAATATGGGCGGAGTTGGAAACATGACCTTTATCGGCACGCGCGATGACGCATTCTTGGCCTTTGATACCGGCCCCGCCAACGCCTATGTCGATGACTGGATGATGCAAAAAACCGCCAAACGCATGGACGAAGGCGGCAAAATGGCGGAAACAGGGCGGGTCGACAGCGCCGTCGTGGATGGGTTTTTGAACAACCCGTATTTTGACCGCCCCGCGCCAAAATCACTCGACCGCGAGGATTTCGCCGCTGTCATGGACGCCGTGGCGCATTTATCCGTCGCCGATGGTGCGGCAACCTTGGTGGAATGTTCCGTCATGGCGGTGGCGGCGGCGCTGCGCCATGTGCCGCACATGCCGAATGCGCTGTTTGTGTGCGGCGGCGGGAGTCGCAACCCCTATTTAATGGCGCGTCTTGCCGCCATCATGCCATGCCGTGTCCATACATTGGACGACCTCGGCACGAATCCGGAGAGTGTGGAGGCCGAGGGTTTTGCCTATATGGCGGCGCGGTGTTTGACCGGTGCGCCGATTTCCTTCTCCGGCACAACGGGCGCGCCGTATCCGCTCGGCGGCGGCGTTGTCTATGAACCGCGCGCGGCAGGGGGCGGGGTGAATGCGCCGCTGTTACAGGCGCAAATGCCGATGCGGGATTAATCCGTCATGGCGCATGTCAAACCCATCACCCCCGATTCCTTGGCCGAAGCCGCCGCAATCCTGCGCGATGGCGGCTTGGTGGCGTTTCCGACCGAAACGGTCTACGGGCTTGGGGCGGACGCCACGAGCAATGCGGCGGTCGCCAAAATTTTCGCCGCCAAAAACAGGCCGGATTTCAACCCGCTCATCTCGCATTTTGCCACGGCGCGGGAGGCACTCGCCGCCGTAGGAATTAACGATAGCGCCGAGGCGTCGTCTTCTGAATCCGGGCAAACGCGATTGATGGCCGAACGTGCGCGGCGCTTGGCGCATTATTTCTGGCCGGGGCCCTTAACCCTGATACTGCCGAAGGGAAAAAATTGCCCGATATGTGACCTCGCAACCGCGGGGCTGGATACCGTGGCGCTGCGTGTTCCGGCGCATCCAGTGGCACGGGATCTCATCGCGCTGGTCGGTCGCCCACTGGCCGCGCCGAGCGCCAACGCCTCAGGCGAAATCAGCCCCACCGCCCCCATTCATGTTGCGCAAAGTCTTGGGGAGCGTGTCGACCTCATCTTGGCGGGCGGGGCGTGTGCTGTCGGTTTGGAATCCACCGTGCTGGACTTGTCCGGTGACACGCCTGTCATCCTGCGCCCGGGCGCAATCATGGCACCCGAATTATCGGAAATTCTCGAATGTCCCGTAACCTATGATTTCGGCGTGCGAGGCGAGGGCGACAAACCCCGCTCCCCAGGGCAAACCCTGCGCCACTACGCCCCAACCATCCCGATCCGCCTCCGCGCCGTGGATGTCGCGGCGGGTGAGGCGCTGCTATCCTTCGGCTCAACCAAATTCATGGGCGTGCGCCCCGACCAATCAACTGCCCCGAACGGCGAAAAACCCAAAGGCATGGCGGCGGACAGCCTCCCCGACACCATGCATAAATCGCTCAGCAAATCCGGCGACCTGAACGAAGCCGCCGCCAATCTATTCGCCATGCTGCGGGCGCTCGACAAGCCGGAGCATAAGGGAATCGCCGTCATGGACATTCCTGAAACAGGCCTAGGCCTCGCCATCAACGAACGCCTGCGCCGCGCTGCGGGTGTTGAGTAAGGTTTGTTTTTATTCTTATAAAGAAAAATTATGGGGGGAAACGTCCCCCCAAACCCCGCGATTCTCTTGGCACTGCGCCCAAAACCACCGCGGGTGTGGGGGGACGTTTCCCCCCACAAAAGAAAACTTAAAATTCAAAAAGAAAGCCCTAAAAATATAAAAGCCGCCATTTCAAGGGCGGCCTTTTTCTTATGTGTTTTACATGTTGCTTTGGCGTTAGAAGCCGAGGGCAAGATCCGCGTCGCTTCGGGCGGGTCTGTTATCGCCGAAGATGGCGTCTTGCTCTGGTTGCTCCGGTTTTGTGTTGTTGAACAGGAGCATAAAGGCCAAAAGCATCATGGTGAGGCTTTCGTTGTTACGGCGCACGGCTTCTTGCTCATGGCGGAGGTGATTGACGCGGTCTTGTTCCATCATCATCGCCTTGTTGGCATCGGTCGTCGCGCAGGCTTTTTTGACGCTGCGGCAGATTTTCTTACAGCAGATTTTGGTCTGGCGGTAAGAGCGGTTCAGCCCCGTTGTCAGTGCGTTGTAACAATTTGAGAGCGGCTTGACGTTTGACAGACCACAATTGCCAAGCTTGCCGAGGCTAAGGGGAAATTTTGTCATATCCGTTTCCTTTCTTGTTATACACATCTTCTGTATAGCAAGAATTATGGATATGTGTCAAGTTTTTCGCATGAACAAACGAAGTAAAGGAAAAATCTTAATCGTTAATGAATAGTTAATACTGTATATTTGTATTAAATAAATGAATTTTTGTAAGTATAGAATTAATTTATCAGTATTTGTTTCTTAATTTAAGTTCCGGTATAGGTTTGTTTTTGGGCTTCCAAAATCAGGTCGATCGGGTTCGCGATGGGACTGTTCAGGAAAGAAAAGGGGTCTTTGGATGTTCTAAACAACGAATCACCCTCATCAACGGCGAGCGGCGCAGGCAGTGCCATCATGGCGGTCAGCAATTGATGCTGGGTGTTTTGAATACTGAGGCTCAGGAAATGACCGCTACCGCCGGTGCTGGTTGCGCGATCGGAGGAGGCTATCGCTCCGGCACCGGCGGTTTTGGTGTAAAGTTCATCGGAGGAGGAATTGAACTTTTTGTCGAAAAATTCGTAAACCTGTGCAAATGTGCGGGGTTTTCCTGAATTCGGGTCGTAAAAGACATTGCGGTTGCTCTGGGCGGCCTTGGGGAAATAATCGGCGGCTTGGGCGTTCGGGGTTTCGTTCATCTGGTTCAAAAATCCGGAGGCTCCGCGGGCGCCGAGGAAATGGGCGAAATACATATCGGTCGCGCCGATGTCGCCGCCAACGCGTTCTTGAAGGTAAGCTTTGTTTTCTGCGGCAAATTCTGCCGCCATTGCGGAGGCCACTTCTGGATCTTTGCGAAGATCCAGAATGGCTTTACGCATGGAGGAGGAAACGGAGAAACTGCCATCGGCTTTTTGCGTGATGGCGTTGGCCTGTGCGTCGAGGCCGTATTTTTGCCCATGGGTTTTAACCATACGCATCCATGTGCTCTCGATGAATTGGTATAATCCTGTGGCGCTGCTGGTTTTTGCTTTGGCGGCGGGGTTAAAGTTGCTCTCGGCCTTGGCTTGATTCATCAAATAGGAAAAATCGACCCCCGTACGGGCGCTGGCCTTGTGAATGGCGCTTGCCACATCGCGGGACGCGCCGCTTTGGGCGGCGATGGCGGCGATGTTGTTGGCGGCGGAGAGGGCTTGCATGGCGCTGTGTTGTCTTTCGTAAGTAACCAGTGTTTCTATGCTTGGGCGAGAAGGCTTGCGGTCTTTTGGTCAACGGGTATAATCTACGAGTATAGAATTGCAAAACCCGTGCCAGTTTGTTTTACTCCCCCCATGATACGCGCCGAGTCGCTGTTTTGACCGTATTCAATGACGAAGGAATGAAGATGATTCGCTTATGTTTGATGGTGGCTCTGTGGGTCTGTGTCATGGCTTTGCCGCATAATGCCCGCGCCGAGGGCGATTGCGGCCCCGAATGTCAAAAGCTCCTGACCCTCACAATTCAAGAGGTCGAGGCCTTGGCGGACAAAGACGATGTCGAAGCGCAAATCACGATGGGGTTTTCCTATCAATACGGCGCCAACGGCGTTGAAAAAAGCGATGAAAAAGCCCTGCATTGGTATACTCGCGCCGCATCACTCGACAATGCCAATGCCCAGTTTGAACTCGCCACCGCCTATCGTAACAAAGGCCTCGGCCTTGACGCCTTTGACATTATCAAAGCGATCTACTGGTACGACCGCGCCGCCAAAAACGGCCATATCGAGGCGCAAGCTCAGCTCATCGCCCTGTACAGCGGCGAAACTGATGAAGACATCGTCCCCGACGCCCTTCGCGCGATGGACTTAACCTTGGACGCCGCAAAACGCAATCCGTTTATGTACCTGCACGCCGCGCGGTTATTGTTCCGCGGCGGCTACGGCCTTGAAAAAGACGATGCGAAGGCGATGGAATACATCAAACGCTCCGGCATCACACCGGCGGAATTCAAGGCCATCATGGCCGATGAATACCCCATATGCCTCAAATACGCCCGCCACAGCCGCCACGACGTTTGCAAAGCCATGGAACAAATGGCCAACCCCGACTGGGCCAAACCATCCTCCCAACCCCCTTTAAAAGGCACCCCCGCCGAATCCGATCCGAAATAAAAACGGCTCGTTTTAAGGGTTTGTTTAATCTGTCCTGATAATTTCAGGGGCGATTTTATCCGGCTATACCTTTGTAAAGGAATTGTAAGGCTTATGAAAAAATTATTATGCGGCTTGTTCTGCGGCTATGTGTTGGCCTGTGTGTCTTGGTCGGCCCCTGCATTCGCGTGCGAGCCGAATTGCCCCGCTGTACAGGCTGAAAAGAGTGATGCGAAGAATTATGAGGCCATGAGCGACGACGATTTAGCACTTCTTGGAACATCGGTTCTAGATGCGAAGGCGTTATATGTCCTTGGTATGCGCGGCATTCAGACCAAAAATATAGCCGCAATTGAGGTTTTGACCCTCAGCGCCGATTTGAATGATGTTGATGCGTTAAGATATCTCGCGCGTTTCTACGGCGAAGACAGCGATGAAATGATCGCAGCGCGCAAAACATGGAATATCGAGCCTGACAAAAAAGCGGCCTTGGCTTTTGCGCTAAAGGGGGCAGAGCAAGACCCGATGCTCTATCATACCGCCGGAACGCTCTATCTGGAGACGGAAGAAAAAACGAGCTATTCTTGGCGCATCGGCAAAGGCCATATCAAAAAATCGGGCATGACGCTACAGGATCTCGAGGCAAAAAAAGGCTTGAATGCGGCAGATTGCTTGGCGGATATAAAACATCCATTGCACCTTGTCTGCGCGGCGCTGTGGCGGCCTTATAATAACGGCACCTGTGCTTCAGAATGTGAACAGTCAATATTCAACGAATGCGATCCGGACTGTATGGCGGTTCAGGTTTTTATGGATGATTTTGAAGCGGGCCTCAAAGACGATAATGCAGCGCTTGAGGACACTCTTAAGCTTATGGAAAAAGTGGCGGAGGAGGGAAACAAAAGTGCCCAATTTTTATTGACCTTGCTATATACAGCGCAAGGTTCCGAGACCGAAAACATGGAAAAAGGATTTTATTGGCGTGCGAAAGCAGCGGAACAAGATGTCGAGGTGGCGCAATTGTCAATGGCAATGTCGTATATGAAGCCCACGGAGAAGGCCGACCCACAAGGCCGCGACATCACCATCGAAGACAACCCGCAAAAAGCGCTGTATTGGCTGGAAAGAGCGGCAAAAGACGGTTCGGCCTCTTCTGTCGATCTTCTGATCAGGTATCATACCGGAAGAATGGAGATTCTGACGCATAATATTGACTATGCAAAGGCGCTTGATGTTGCGCTAGAGGCTGCCAAAACAAAGGATATTTTCTATCTGCACGCCGCAATGCTCTATTCTGTCGGCGGTCACGGTCTGGAAAAGGATGAGGCGAAGGCGCGGGAGATGCTGGCGAAACTCTCCCCCAATGCGGCAATGCTCCAGCATTTTCTGGGGGGGCGCGTGCAGGAATGCTTGGATGATGCCTCAAACCTCTATCATTTCGTATGCACACAGGTCATTGGTAATCCTTAATTATCAAGGACAGACTATACCGCACCTATACCGCACCTATGCCGCACTGCCGCAACGATAGGTTTTTGCGTTTGGCGGGATTTGGGGCATAGTAGGGGCTGTATTCATTATCATCAGGGACACTGGGGAGCATTCACATGTCAGATTACAAAGCGCCGGTTCAAGACATCATGGCCACGATCAAATACGGGGTCGGCTTTGACCGCCTCCAAGCCTTAAAAGGCCAAGACGAACTTGACGAAAACCTGTTGCAGGCCGTCTTAGACGAAGCCGCAAAATTCGCCGGACAAATTCTCGCCCCGACCAACGAAACCGGTGACCGCGAAGGCGCAAAACGCAATCCTGACGGAACGATAACCGTGCCGAAAGGCTTTACCGAGGCCTATAAGCAATTTTGCGATATGGGCTGGAACGGCCTGTCTTTTGACACGGCGCGCGGCGGTCAAGGCTTGCCATGGAGCGTAAACTTCACGGTTCAGGAAATGTGGCAATCCGCGAATATGGCCTTTGGCCTGTGCCCCATGCTCACCCAAGGCGCGGTCGAGGCCATCACCCATCATGGCGACAAGGCGCAGCAAGACTTATACCTGACCAAACTCGTCACCGGCGAATGGACGGGAACAATGAATTTGACCGAACCTCAAGCGGGTTCAGACCTCGCCGCCGTTAAAACCAAAGCGGTGAAACAACCCGACGGAACCTATAAAATCTCCGGCCAAAAAATCTTCATCACCTTTGGCGAGCACAGCATGAGCGACAACATCGTCCATCTCGTTCTTGCCCGCACACCGGACGCACCGGAAGGGGTGAAAGGCATTTCGATGTTCATCGTGCCGAAATTCATCCCCGATGCCAATGGCGCTCCGGCGGCGAAAAACGACATCACCTGCACCTCCATTGAACATAAACTCGGCATTCACGGTTCGCCCACTTGCACCATGCAATTCGGCGATAAGGGCGGCGCGACCGGCTATTTGATCGGGGCGGAAAATGACGGCATGAAAAACATGTTCACCATGATGAACAATGCGCGCCTCGCGGTGGGCTTGCAAGGCGTGGCGATTGCTGAACGCGCCTATCAACACGCCCTCGCCTACGCCAATGACCGCACCCAAGGCAAATCCTTATCGACGGGCAAAGACAACGCCAAAATCATCGACCATCCGGATGTCGAGCGGATGCTGGTGGGGATGCGCTCCTCCATTTTGGTCGGGCGGCTGCTGTCTTCTCACGCCGTCATCAACATGGACGAAGCCAAAATCAACGGTGACAAAGCGGCGCAAGACCGTGTGGATATCCTCACACCGATTGTCAAATCATGGTGTACTGACCGCGGCGTGGCTGTGGCCTCCGCGGGTGTTCAGGTATGGGGCGGCATGGGCTTTATCGAGGAAAGCGGCGCGGCGCAATTCTATCGTGACGCCCGTATTTTACCGATCTACGAAGGCACAAACGGGATTCAAGCCGCCGACCTCACCTTCCGCAAAGTCATCCGTGACGGTGGCGCGGCGATGAACAGCTTTATTCTCGACATCAAAACCCGTTTGGCGGATGTCAAGGCGGGCGGCGAGTTTGACGCCGCCGATCTGGACGTTATGACCTCCGGCATCAAAACCGTGGAAGACGCCCTGTCATGGGTGTTGGCGAGCGGCAAGAGCGGCGACATGGCGGGCGCGGCGGCTGCGTCCCATGCGTTTTTGACCCTGTGCGGCAATGTGTTCGGCGGCGTGTATCTTGCCCAAATGGCAACCAAAGCGGCGGCAGACTTAAACGCAGAGCCGGATCAAGACTACACCGCCATGGCAAAATTCTTCATTCACAATGACACATCACAAGCCCCCGGCTTGCTCCACACAATCCGCCATAACGCAGCATCCCTCAAGGCCGCCAAGCCCTTCAAGCTGCGCGGCCCGCGTTAAGCATTGTGCGACTTTATTCCGCGCTTTTACGGAGCGCTTACGGCGCCGCCTTTCGGGGCGGCGTTTGTATTTGTGATGTTTGGCGTGTTTTTATTGACATAATCACTGTGACTTTGCTATAGGATCGGTATATTCTTTCCATCAGAAAAGGCAAAACGCATGACGCTGAACAAAAATGACATCGCTCAACTATGCTTCGCGGTTGCGGCGGCGGGGGCCGTGATCGGCGCGGTACATCTGGCGAGCAAAGCCGCCAAGCAAGGCGCAGAGAAGAAAAACGACAATAAATTCAAGGGGCAGAGCCTCAAACTCACCGTCACCAAAATCGCGGCGGAGAGCGATCATGCAAAGGCAACGGTTCCGGTGGTGACAAAGCCAATGGCCGAATCCCTGACCCGCATGGCGACCAAAGGCACGCTAAAGGCGCTCTATGTTGAGGCCGTATCCGAGGCGGGCTATACATACAAAATCGCCCTTGATGCGACAAAGCAAAAAGACACCGATTTACTGGTGAACATTCAAAAAGGCGGCACATACGCTGTCACCGACCAAGGCAGTGCCTTTGCCGTTGAAACCCTCAATGAAGGCCCCTACGCGGCAAAACACAAGTCAAAGCTCGTCTTGCGCCGCTAACTCCACCCCGCTAACCAGCTAAGCCCCTCATACCAAAACAAAAAGCAGCCCAAAGGCTGCTTTTTTTATAATCAATGTTACGGCACAGAACAAAGAGAGGCTGTGAGTCTGAGGCCTTAGGCTGACTTCTTCTTGCGGGTGAACAGGCCGCTGAGCAAGCCTGTCGGGAATTTGCCGGACAAGACGCCTTTGGCGCTGTTTTGGTTGCCAGCAACGAGGCGTTGCGGGGCTTCCGTTGGTTTTTGCGCTTGCTGTTGCTTCAATTGCATGGCGCGGCGAAGGCGCATTTCCTCACGCTCGCGCAGCTCGGCAATACGTTCGTCTGATTGCTTTTGGCTAACTTGACTGGTGAGCAGGATTTGCTGCGCTTGTTTTTGCCATTGGTCGCGTTGTGCCTTGAGGTCGGAGATGGTGTCAACGCTTTGGCTAACTTGCTCTTGCAACATTTTGTTTTGAATGGCAAGGCGCTCAATCTCCAACATGTGACGGGCTTTCATAAGCTCGATCTCGGCAGCGGAGGGGCCGGAATTTTTAGGGGCGTTGACGGGGAGGTCATCATCCTCATCAAAGGCCGAAACGGTATAGGCGCTGGCTTTTTTCTGCGCCAGCAAGCCAAAAACGCGGTCAAGCTCGGAAACGTCAATAAGACGGCGGCCTGCGTCATCGACTTCGTATGACAATTTGCCTGTTTTCATAGAACGCTGGATGGTCGATTTCGACTTTCCTGTCAATTCGGATGCGCGTTTTGCCCCAACTTTTGCCATGTTTAGCCCTTCCCAGTGGATTGGTATTGTTCTTTTTCAAAAACATATTTGTTTATGGAATGTGGCTCAGTCTATTCAGATTGCCAAAAAACCACAAGTTTTGAATCGTTAATACGCATGATTTATACACATGTCATAATATGGGGCGAGTTTTCTTCGCCCTGATCGTGTGGTCATGATCGCGCGCCATAAAAAAACACGGAGCCGATAAAAGGCTCCGTGCGGTATTCTGTGCCATCAAGCGGGCATAAAGGCGGCGATTAAGCGGCTCTTTGTGCCTTTTCATTGATGATGCGGGTCAAGCGACCCCAATGCATGCCGGAGAATAAATGCGCATAAACGCCGGCGAGCCAGCCTTGCTTGCGCCATTCGAGGAAGACTTTGTCGTCCATTTCGCCGAGTTTTTTCTCATCCACAATGCGGAAGCCGGAGAAGCTGATTTTTTGATTGCCGCCGATGCTGATTTCCGCTTGGCGGTCAACGAGCAAGCCGGAGTCGGCAAGGGCTTTGCTGAACTCCAGCGTTTGCTGAGCCGCAGCGTGGTAAGATTTGCAGAATTCCATCGCGTTTTGTGACAATTCGGCGGGCTTGCCTTCTTTGTCAAAGAACGGGTTGCTGTCGTCTTCCAGCATGATTTTGTCGTTATAATCGATGCAGAGTGACAGGCGTTGGCCTTCGTCCATTTCCGTGAAAATGAACGGGTAGCGGCGGATATAGGCCGGAACATAGGTGTCTTCCGCCCATGTGCCGTCTTTTTTCACGAACAGGTTTTCTTCGTTGCGGACGCCCAAAATGGCAACCGGTGTGGCGCTGCCGTCATTGCTGAAGGCAATCGGGTAAAAATGCGCGATTTGGGGGAGTTCAACAAGGTTCACCGGAACGGCGTTGACTTTGGACGCAAAGCCAAAGCCGATGTTTTTCTTCAACGACATTTTGCCGTGATTGCGCGAATCGAGCAAGACAGGCTTGCTGTAAAACAGGGGCAACCCTGTTTGAGCGCCGGATTGCGGGGCTTTGCTATTTTGGGCGGCGGGGGCGGCTGGTTTTTTGCTGTCGGCCATTGCATCTTTCCTTTATGTTCGAAATTCTGCTATAAAATCTTTTATAAAATTTTATAAAAAGGGGTGAGTGTCGACCGTAACCGACCCTCAATCCCCGACATGTTAGAGAAAAAGCCGCGTAAGGCAAGCGTTTATTGGCAATAACCCCATAAAATCGTCATGGTTTGTCGATAAAATCCGTGGTTTTGCCGATAATCAAGCCGGCAATCAACGGGAGCCACTGCCAGCAACCTTTGCCAGCAACCACCACTAGGAAGAACCATCGCTTCATGAAGGCCAATCCGATCACACCGCACATGCCCGACCTTATCCTTGCCGCTCGCGAGGCTGGTGCGTTGATTGCGCGGCACAGTGCGGGCGTTGCGGGGCTCAACGTCATCAAGAAAAAGGACGGCACGCCGGTCACATTGGTTGACCGCATGGCGGAGGACATCATTGTCGATGTGCTGCGTCGCCTTGCCCCGTCCATCCCGATCATCGCGGAAGAACGATTTTCGAGTGGTGACCGTCCGTCCCTTGAGGGGGCGGAGAGTTTCTGGCTCGTCGATGCCTTGGACGGCACGCGCGATTTTCTGGCCGGAACGGGTGAATATACGGTGAATATCGCCCTGATCCATAAAGGCGTGCCGACTCTCGGCATCATCTATGCGCCCGAACGCGACGCCCTGTATTACGCCTTGCGCGGGCAAGGGGCGTTTGCCGTGATGGGGCTGGGGTCAGCACCGATTCCCTTGCAAGTTCGCAGCATCGCAAGCGGCGGCAATGGCAAGGCGGGCGGCGACCTCACCCTCGTCACCAGCAGCCGCCAAAACACGGCGTCGCGCATCAACCAATTATTCAACACCTATACAATAGCCCAGCGCAAAACATGCGGATCGTCGTTGAAATTCTGTATGATTGCGGCGGGACAGGCCGACATCTACCCGCGCTTGGGGCCAACCTCCGAATGGGACACCGCGGCGGGGGATGCCATCCTGCGCGAGGCCGGCGGCGCCTTGATCGACCTTGATAATGGCGGCGGCCTGTTGACATACGGCAAGGCGGATAAAAAATTCCTCAACCCCGCCTTTGTCGCCACGACCCATGAATTATGGATGCGCCACCGCGCCGAATTCCAAAAACCCTTCATCCCGAAACAATAACCAAAAGGTTTGTGATGCTCCGAATTCTGGCTGTTTTATGCGTAATACTTGGACTCAGTCTATCATCCGCACAGGCCGCCCCGAAAGATGCAGGCATACCGGATGGCTATAGTTGCGCCCCCGACCGTTGCAACAAATGCAACTTCAAAACAATCGGGGTCGGGTCACTCGTCAAATCAATCGAGGACGGCGGCTGTACCGAAGTCGGATGCGCAGGCAGCCCCGAAATCACAGCCCTGTACAATCAATGCAGCAAAGATTGGCGCTATTCAAAATCCATCCGCTTCGATGAGTTTTCCGCCGCCGAAAATTCATGCGTCAACGCGCTTCGCAATCATGTCTATTGGGAGGACACCTACCCCCGCAAAGCCTATGACAGGCACTACGCCTTCGCGCAATGCATAGAGGATAATGGCGGCCACAAAGCCAGCCCGCAATGCCAAAATGGCTGGAAAGACTACATGCCGACAGACCAAGGCATCGTCCTCAAACACGCGCAGGATTCAAAGGATGACGCCTATCAACTTTGCAACGGATATTTTGACGGGTTGGAAGAACAATTCGGGTTCTCAAAGAACGAAATGAACGTTCTGGCGCGCTATATGCTGAGCCGCCAATTCCCCGCCTTTGAAACACATCAATCCGAAACAATGGTGCGCGGCCAAAAAATGAAGGATGTTGAGATTCTGAAACAAATCTTCACCACCTTGCAAGACAGCAAACTCGTGAACCTCAGGATGCCCGTCACCCCCGCAACGGTGGACGGATTCATGCAAGCCTACCGCGAAAAAATCGCCCCCTAAAAACATCGCCCCGCGTCAAAGTGAGGCGGGGCGCAGCTTTTCATAGATTTGTTGTTCACGCACTCAAGCGGCGCTTAATCGCACTTAAACGCCGGCTTTGCCTTCGCGGCGGGCTTAAGGCCGGCCTTTTCATAGGACAAGTGATGGCCGCAATCATGCGGTTTTTTGGCAATATCCAAATACATGTGGTGGATTTGGTCGAGAAGCTCCGCCGAGGTCGCCACGCGCACTTTGTCCTTGAACAACTGGCCTTCGCCCTTTTGAGTGCCGCTCAGGCTGTCACGAATTTCAAAGCGTTGCTCACCCTTGGTCGAAAAACACGTCAAGGCGCTCAAACCCGCACAGCACGACATTTGATAGAACAGCACAAAATTCGCATCAGGGCCTTTGACGAGGAGCTCAGGCTTAATGTCGATATTGTCGCCCTCTTTGGTGACTTTGGCATAAATCGCGATCATTTTACGCGGGTTCGCCTCGTCCGCCGGATCGGCCCATAAATAGACGCGGGTGGTCTTGTCGTCCATAAAGATCGGCTTCGCGGGGTCGTCAATGCGGGTGTAACTTGCGGGCGCGAATTGGCGAATAATGCCTTCGGCGCTGGCGGCGTTCAGGAAGTCTTGCTTCAAGATGCTGTCGCGGATAAAGGGGAAATTACCATCGGTCATTTTAAGAAGGCTGACAAAACGGGGTTGGCGAACGGCCATAATCGGGGCTCCTGTCATGGGTTATAGGCAAGCGGTCAATCAAGCGGTCGACCCAAGCGGTCAACGCGCATAAAGCGTTATTTTATAACACTTCGACACTCTACTGATGTGATAGCAAAAATCAATCGCTTTTGTCTATTGAATTATGTCATATAACGCTTGCCTTTTCAGGGCGGCTCGTTTAACTAGATGATAATCATTCGCAATTGAGCGTTCCTATTGAAAGAAATGCTCACAGTTTAAGGATCAGATTGATGCCCGTTTTCAAACAAAGCCCAAACCCCTTGACCGTTTCTGTCGCTCTTGGACAATCCATTCTAAAGACGATCGAGAATTTCGATGTCAGCCGTAAGGACGAGGCTTCCTTCGCGTTCTTTCCCATTGCCCGCGACCTTATGAAGCACCCGGGCGTGATGAATGTCCTGATCGCCCGCGACATTGACGGCAATGACTATTTGTCCGTCCGCAAATCCCACCGCGCATGGACGCCGGAGGAAACAAAATGGGTCATGGATGTTGTCGATTACTATGCCAAAGGCAAACACACAATGGTGATGGAAGAGGCGATCATTCAATCCGGCAAACGCGCGGATGAATTTGTGCCACAGACTCTGTCAGAAAAAGCCGTATCCTCCATTTTCACGCAAGTCATGCTGCCCGTCGTCAAAGGCCATGGCGGGAGTTTCAAAATCTTCCGCGTTGTTGAAAACCCCGACAAAACGGTCGATGCCGAAATCTCGTTGCAAGGCGCGTGTTCGGGTTGTCCCCAGTCCAAAATCGCGACCTTGGCTGTCACGAAGGTTCAACTCCGCAAGGCATTCCGCACGCTTGAGGAACAAAACGAGGGGCGCAGCTTCGGCCAGATCATCGTCTTTGACCCATCCGACCTCAAAACCCCGCAATTCAAGATCTAAACGGGGCAGAAACTACCCGATCACCGCATACAAAAGGCCGCATCAAGCGGCCTTTATTTTGCTGCGTTTCCCGCGATGATGATGCTGGCGAGGCAACTAGTAAATAAGAACGCGGCCCCCTGTATCCGGCGGAAGGACGGGGGGAGCCGGTTTTGTAACTTCCTGTTCCGGCGCTTCCGGTGCAAGCTCACGATAGGCTTTTTCGCCGCAAAGCGGGCGCAAATCAACCATCTCGCCCGCCGCGGCGCGTTGATAGCATTCAACCAACTCTTCGATCGGCAGGGCGACTTTGAACTGCGTATGTTGCGATCCGGCGTCGCTTAAAACCACCGATGAAATACCCTCACCCCATTTGCTCACCCAATCCGTGATGTCGCGCACGTTATGATGGGGGATGTAATGCGGGTCGCCATCGCGGTCAAGCACAACCAACATACCAACGCCGCCGCGCCGTGCCTTGGCATTAAACGGTGATTTTGTTTTGGGCATCATCGGAGTTTGAGTCCTTGGGCGGTGGCTAATGTCAGCACGCGCTGCCCTGCTTTGGCGTCATCTTGGTTGCCGCTGTCCTGCGTGACGTGTTCGGGCGCGGGCAGGGCGAGAATCGGTTCTTTGGCTTTTCCCCCGACCAGATATCTTAATTTCTGGCGCAATGATCCGTCGATCGGAGAATCGGGCTTTTCATAGGCCGCAGGGCCGGATAAATGGCGCAAATCAATCACCGCGCCATGGGCGGCTTTTTGGAAAACGCGGCTCAGTTCTTCAAGCGGTAAATGAACCCGCAGCACATTCGGAAACGGGTCGCATTTCGTCGCCATGACGACGGCGGAAACATTGTCGCCCCATTCCTTTTTCCAATCCGTCAAATTGCGGATTTGGGTCACGGGAATGCTGTGATTATCGCCTTCTTTGTCGGCGATAATCAGCATACCGAGCGCGGCTCTTTCCACAGGAAGTTGTTTCGGAATGGATTTCATCATTCGACCATAGGAAATGATCGTTCATTATGTCAATAAAAAACCTGTCATGCGCAGGGCGAATCTATGCTCAGCCAAGTTTACGTTTCTTGGGGGCAGAGGCTTCTTTAAGGAGCTTTTCAATCTCAAGATCGGTTTTAATGTCGATTTGCTCTTTCACGCTTGCGGCTTCGACAAAGCATTTTTTGCATGTTCCGCACAGGCCAGAGCAAGGATGTTCATCAACGGCGCTCTTGATCGGGTCGGTCGGCTGTGTTGGTGCGCCGCCGCCGCCATTATCGTTCATCGGGCGGAACGGTGAATCCGTGTGCGGCTCACTATGGCTGTGCGCGGCCGGTTCTGCTTGCATCGGTTCTGGTCGTGCGGGCGCTGGTTGCGTTGGCATGGGTGCAAAGTCAATGTCTTTGACGTCTATTTTTGCGTATTCCTGTGACGTGCTTCCGTACGATACGGCGCTTTGCGTTTGTGTTTCAAACGCTGCGGTGGATGCGTTGTGCCAGCAATCGGGGCCGCATTTGTGGAATTCTTCTTTCAGGCTGAATTCTTGCTGCGTCTGCGGCTGGGCTTGTTGGCCATGGCTATGCCCGTGGTCATGACCATGGTTATGATTATGCCCGTCATGGTGGTGATGAACATGGCTTTGCTCTGGTTGCTGGGGCTGTTGCTGTTGTGGCTGTTGTTGTGCCATGGCCTGTTCAAGGGCGCGTTCTTCCTGCGCGTTTTGTTGGATGAACCCGTCTTTTTCAAGGCGTTGGGTTGTTTCTTGTTGCGCCGACGTGTCGCGCGTCATGTCTTCGCGTGTGTAAACGCGTTCTTCGCGCACGCCTTGCGGCGTTTCCGCGGTCACGGTGATGGTGCCGGTTTGCGTGTTGATGTTCATATTGGTCGGCATCGACATAGCGGGATTCTGGGCGGGATTCTGAGCCGCATTATGGGCGGCATCGGCGGTGAAGCTCTGGTTCGGCGCTTGTCCGTTGCCGGAGGCGTTTTTGTTGAAATCCGCCTTGCAATGCGGGCAATCCGGCCCACCATTACAGGCCGGTTTGTTGTCTTGCTGCTTTTGCTGTTCTTGCTGCGGCTGTTGTTGTGCTTGCGGTTGTGGCTCTTGTTGTGACCCTTGTTGTGGCTGCGGCTGCGATTGCTCTGGCTGCACTGGCTGCGCCTGTGATGGCTGCTGCCCCTGCGCCTCTTGTTTCGGCACATCATTTTGCTTTGGTGCATCCTGCTTTGGTGCATCCTGTGTCGGCGCGTCATTTTTCTTCGCCGCGTCCACTTTCACGCCTTCGTCTTGCTTGACGCCACCTTGATGAACAGCGTCCTGCTTCGCCCCGCCCTGCTGCTGCGGCACTTCCTGCTTTACAGAATCGTGTTTAACACCTTCCTGCTTTGCCCCAACGTCTTGTGCAACGCCATCTTGTTTGGCTCCGGCTTGATGACCAGTTTCTGGCTTAACACCACCTTGCTGCGGAACGTCTTGTTTCGCCGATGCTTGCGGAGTCTCCCCCTGCGCCCGCGCGGAAGTCTGCGTCGCGCCGTCCTGCTGCGGCACGTCTTGCTTCATAGTGTCCCGTTTAACACTCTCCTGCTTCGCCCCAACGTCTTGTGCAACGCCATCTTGTTTGGCTCCGGCTTGATGAACGGCCTCTGGCTTAACGCCGCCTTGCTGCGGAACGTCTTGTTTCGCCGATGCTTGTGGAGTTTCCCCTTGCCCACGCGCGGAAGGTTGCGTCGCGCCGTCTTGCTTGGCACCATCTTGATGTTTCGGCGCTTCTTGCTTGGAAGAACCCAGCGGAGCCTCCTCTTGCGCACGGGGGGAGGCTTGCGCCGCGCCGTCCTGCTTCACGCCATCCTGTTGTTTCGGCGCCTCTTGTTTAGAAGCGCTCTTCGGTGCCTCTTCTTGTGTCTCTTTTTGTGTCTGCGCGGGGGCTTGAGGGTGTTGCGATTGCGGCTCTGAAGGCTTGTTCACTGGCTCTTTAACCGCATGTGCGGCGGGTGCCGTATCGGTCTGCGCTGCGGGCGTGTCATTTCCTTGTGCCAGATTTTCCGCCGCCTTGGCGTCTTGTGTCTTGCTCTCTTGCGCCTTGGCGTCCGGAGTTTTCGTATCCTGTCCTTTTGCGTCCTGTCCTTTTGTATCCTGTCCTTTTGCATCAGGCGTTTTCAAATCCGGCTGCGCTGCGGGGCTCACCTCAGCTTCCGCCGCCCGAGCTTTCGCCTCAGCCTTCACCGCATCATTCGCAGGACGCACAGGCTCGGACTCCGCCGCAGTTGCCGTCTGCCCCGCCGTATCTTGAGTCTTTGGCGCATCCGTAGCGACACTCTCATCTCGCGCCCCAGCCTTCACCGTTTCAGCCTTCACCGCATCATCTTTCGGCGCATCCGCAACCGGCTTCTCCGCTCCGGCTTTCTCTGCCTTCGGTGCCTCTGCCGCCGCACCCTCAACCCGCGCTTCACCTTTCGCCGCGTCATTTTTCACCGCGGATGGCGTCGCCATGCTCATAACATCGGGGGCGTTTGGAGCGGGTGCATGTTGTGCAGGTGCTTCGCCAGCACCCGCAGCGGCGGGTGCATCAGGCGCTGCGACAGGCGGCGTAGCCGCCGCAACAACATTCTCGGTCGCCGCCGCCGCAACAGGGGGCGGAGCAACCGCCGCAGACAGGTCAATCATAGTCTTCGCATCGGCAACCGCAGCGCGCAGCGCAGGGTCAGCCATCACCGCGCCAAGAACCGTAATATCCACGCTTTCGACGCCGGCAGCCCCAATATTTTGCTTAGCCTGAGCAGGCGATTCTTGTGAGAGTGCCGCCAGAACAACGGCAATATCAGGGTCTTTGGCGAGCGCCTTTTCAAGCCCTTGCGCACGAATTTCGGTCACGATCGATTCAATGCGCGTGGCAAGCAAAGGGCTGGTCGCAGCCAAAGCCGTCGACAAGGTTTCAAGCGATGTAACGGTTCTGGACTCCGCGGTTTTTGTGATGAGCGCCTGAGCCTCCTTATCACCGCCCAGCGCCGCACGAATTTCTTGAGCGGGCAAATCAACCTGCGTCGCCAATGTCTGGACACGGGCTTCGATAAGCGCGTCAAGCGCCTTAAGACCCGAAGGCTCCGGCGTCTTGATCGGGCTAGCAGCCTCAGCTTTTTGCGCAGGATCCGCTGCCACAGATGCCACAGATGCCGCAGATGTCACAGGCGCAGCAGCCTCAACGCTCTGAGGCACCGCGGCTTCACTCACCAAGGCTGCGATGTCCGTCCGAGCCTGTGCAAGGTCTTTCAAAGCCGCTATATTCGTAGGATCGGCGATCAAAACCTCCAACGCAGCCTGCATCTTTTCACCGCTAGCGCTTAGTGGCGATGCCTCGGCAGGAAGTTTCGAAGAATCAATCGCGGCCGCAGCCGGAGCCGCAGCCAACGGAGCAGGCTCCACCGCATTTTTAGCCGCGTTAATAAGGCCAACAAGGTCTTGAACATCATTGACCGAAATATCCAGTTTCTGCGCAATGGCCTCTTGTTGAAGCGCAATAACAGGAGCCGCCGCCTCTTGCAATCTTTCCGCGAGCAAAGCCAGTGGCGAGCCTTCCGAAACGCCGCCATCCTTCGCGTTCACCGCCACACTCTCAACACTAAGCGCACTCAAAGCCACAAGCGCATCCAGATTTTTCGGGTCGGTCTTCAGAATGTCAATCGCCGCCTCAATCCGCTCTGCAACACTGGCTGGCGCATCAGGGGCGCGAGCCTCCGCAACAGGCAAGGAAGCCTTCGCCGTTTCGAGCACCTCAAGCGTATTCACAATTGCGCGAACCTGCTCAACCTCAATCCCCATAGCCTGCGCCGTCAATTGTTCCTGCACAGGCCGAACAGCCTCCGCCTGAACCGCAAGCGCTTCGGCAACGGCTTGGAGCGGCGCTGCCCCTTCCGGTGCCTTCGCAATATCGGCAGCAATCACCGCCTGCAAGGCAATAATCTCATGAATCGCCTCAATACTCGCCGGATTAGATTTTAACGTCTCAATCGCCGCCTCAATCCGCTCCGCAATCGTGGCGGGCGCATCTGGGGCGCTAACCTCCGCAACAGGCAGAGCAGCCTTCGCCGTTTCCAACACCTCAAGCGTATTCACAATTGCGCGAACCTGCTCAACCTCAATCCCCATAGCCTGCGCCGTCAATTGTTCCTGCACAGGCCGAATAGCATCGGCTTGCACCGCAAGCGCCTCCGCAGCAGCTTGCAACGGCGCGGAGCCTTCCGGTGCCTTGGCAATATCCACAGCAATCGCCGCTTGCAAAGCAATAATCTCGTGAATTGCCTCAATACTCGCCGGATTAGATTTTAACGTCTCAATCGCCGCCTCAATCCGCTCCGCAATCGTGGCGGGCGCATCTGGGGCGCTAACCTCTGCAACTGGCAAAGCAGCCTTTGCGGTTTCCAAAACTTCGAGCGTACCAACAATCGCCCGAACCTGCTCAACCTCAATGCCCATAGCTTGGGCGGTGAGTTGCTCCTGCACAGGCCGAACGGCTTCCGCCTGAACCGCAAGCGCTTCGGCAGCAGCCTGCAACGGCGCGGCGGCCTCCGGCATTTTTGCAATATCCACGGCAATGGCGGCTTGCAAAGCAATAATCTCGTGAATTGCCTCAATACTCGCCGGATTAGATTTTAACGTCTCAATCGCCGCCTCAATCCGTTCCGCGATAGTGGCTGGTGCATCAGGCATACTAACCTCCGCAACAGGCAGAGCAGCCTTCGCCGTTTCCAGCACTTCAAGCGTATTCACAATCGCGCGAACTTGCTCAACCTCAATCCCCATGGCTTGCGCCGTCAATTGCTCCTGCACAGGGCGAACAGCCTCCGCCTGAACCGCAAGCGCTTCGGCAGCAGCCTGCAACGGCGCGGCGGCCTCCGGCATTTTTGCAATATCCACGGCAATGGCGGCTTGCAAAGCAATAATCTCGTGAATTGCCTCAATACTCGCCGGATTGTTCTTGAGAGTTTCAATCGCCGCTTCGATGCGCTCGGCGATAGTGGCGGGCGCATCGGAAGTACTAACCTCAACAACTGGCAAACTGGCTTTCGCCGTTTCGAGCACTTCGAGCGTATTCACAATCGCCCGCACCTGCTCAACCTCAATCCCCATAGCCTGAGCAGTCAATTGCTCTTGCACAGGGCGTACAGCCTCCGCCTGAACCGCAAGCGCCTCCGCAGCAGCTTGCAACGGCGCGGCGGCTTCCGGTGCCTTCGCAATATCCGCGGCAATGGCGGCTTGCAAAGCAATAATTTCATGAATTGCCTCAATACTCGCCGGATTGTTCTTGAGAGTTTCAATCGCCGCTTCGATGCGCTCGGCGATAGTGGCGGGCGCATCGGAAGTACTAACCTCAACAACTGGCAAACTGGCTTTCGCCGTTTCGAGCACTTCGAGCGTATTCACAATCGCGCGAACCTGCTCAACCTCAATCCCCATAGCCTGAGCAGTCAATTGTTCTTGCACAGGGCGAACAGCCTCCGCCTGAACCGCAAGCGCCTCGGCAACGGCTTGGAGCGGCGCTGCCCCATCCGGTGCTTTGGCAATATCGGCAGCAATCACCGCCTGCAAAGCAATAATTTCATGGATCGCCTCAAGGCTCCCCGGATTGGTTTTGAGCATTTCAATCGCCGCTTCAATCCGCTCCGCAATTGTGGCGGGCGCATCTGGGGCGCTGGCCTCTGCGGCAGGCAAACTGGCTTTCGCCGTTTCCAACACCTCAAGCGTACCAACAATCGCCCGCACCTGCTCAACCTCAATGCCCATAGCTTGGGCGGTGAGTTGCTCCTGCACAGGCCGAATAGCCTCCGCCTGAACCGCAAGCGCTTCGGCAACGGCTTGCAGCGGTTGCAAAACAATCCCTTCCGGCATCTTCGCAATATCCCCAGCAATCGCCACCTGCAAAGCAATAATTTCATGAATCGCCTCAAGGCTCCCCGGATTGCTGTCGAGTTTGGCGATGGCGGAGTCGATGGCCTCGATGCGGGCTTCGAGCAATTCGGGGCTGAGGGCGGGTTCACTGCCGTCCGGTGTGTCGGCTGTGGCCTCAATCAGGGTTTGTTTGAGCGCGTCCATCTGCACTTGCATGATTTCAATCGCCTGCATTTGCGCAACGGGAAGGCCGAGTTTGGCGGCCTTGAACACCGTGTTGGCGTCCAGCAATATGTCGATTTTCGCAACCAAAGGCTCAAGCAGCGCAAGAGTCGCAGGCGGCAATGCTTTCACACCGGCGGCAGTGATGGTTTGCACAAGGTCGCGCAGCGCCTTCGTGTCGTCAAAGCTCAAAGCCTTGCCTTCGTCCGTGTTTTCAAGGCGTTCAAGTGTCGCCTCGATTTGCTCGCGCAGCTCAGGCGCAAGGCCATCGTCTTTGAGCGCGGCGTGTAATCCGGCGATAAGGTCCATCGCGCTGGTTTCCAAGGCTTGCGCCGGCTGCATCCGCGTTTCGATTTTACGCAGGATGGTCGCGATGGTCGGAATTTCAAAACGGGCGGCGAGGGTGCTGAGCCGCGCCGCGACCATCACCGGAATTTGCGGCGGCAATTTGCCGCGATCCATCGCCTTGATGGTCAGGGCGCCGGCTTTGTCGCCAAGGCTCGCCATGGCGGTTTCAATGCGGGATTGCAGGGCCTCGGGCATTTTGCCTTCGAACACGCTGTCCAACGTGCCGACGGCACGCTCAATTTTCTTGATCTCGGCCAATGTTTCGACAAGGGCGGTGAGGTCGCTTAAACCCTTCAACGCATCACCATCACCGGCGGCAAGGGCGGCGCGGGCGTCTTCGACCATTTCGGCGATGGCGGGGGCGATTTGCGCGGCTTGCGGGCCAAAGGCGCGGAGAATATCAAGGTCTAGCTTCAAATCCATCGACGGGTCATTGAGGTCGTCATGCTCGATGGCCTCTGCGACACATTCGAAATGCGGCGTGTGGCCGAGCGACAAAAATGCCCCAAGGTCGCCGAACGAGGTCACGGTGCCCATGCCCTTCATATTATATTGGCGGGCTTTTTTGATGCCCCCCATTTCGGTCAGGATTTTGGCAACGTTCGACACATCCGCGCCGCTGTGGGGCAGGACGAAATTCAGGCGGTCGCGGTCGATAATCGCGGGGAGGGCGCTGTATTCGCGGGCGGTTGCGTTTTGTGACATGATGCTGCTTCGACCCCTTCCTTAACCGCGCTTGAATTCGAAATTCAAGGACAGGGACGCCGTGCCGGAGGCTTCGCAATAATCGCAAATATAGGTGATGGCGTGGTCAAGCACGACATCAAGGTCTTTATGCATATGCACGGGCAGGGCGGCTTGTAAGGTCGTGATGATTTTGGTGCAGACCTGAAGCGGGCTGCCCTTCGCCATGATATTCGGGGCGCTGGCGGTGTCGCGCAAATGTTCCAGCAAGCGGTCAAGCGCGGCTTGAACTTTTCTCGGCACGGGTTGGTCCCAGATACGGCTGCTGATCCCTTGCTCCGAGAGCAATATATCGGCGGTGAGGGTCGGCTCAGGCGGCGCAGAAGGCAGGAGTGCATCAGGCGAAGCGGGCGAATCATTCGCGGCACTTGGCAAAGCCTTGCCTTGCCGCGCGGCCTCTTGGCGGGCTGCGGGGGATGTGGTGGCTTCACGAACCAGAGTTTCGAAATCGAACGCCATAAATCGCAATATCCAAGTGTTACAAACGAGTGTCACAAATCAGAGTGTTAAAGCCAGAGCGCCAAACCAGAGCGTCAAAGCCAGCGCATCAAATCAAAGTGCCAAACCAGCGCACTAAAATCACAGGCCTAAGCCCCAAAAAACAGAGAAATCAGCCCGCCAGCCTGTAAATGAGAATGATTTTCATTCGTGCCTATTTAATAGCGGTCACAGCCCCGAAAGGCAAGCTCTTTATAACAGCCAATCGCGATTTTCAACAAGGGTTTTCTGTTACAATATATCACTTTTTTGAAAAGGCTCAAAAACCGCGATTTATCGCCCCTGAAGCCATAAAAACAACAACGGTAACCAGATGAAAACAGTGGTGATCGTGCCCTTGATAATGTGGTACACGACAAATAATTTGAACGATGTCTTGGCGAGGATTTTGCGTTGTTCGGGGTCGCGAAATTGCGCCTTAAGGGCTCTTAAGCGCGGCCATAATGTTGCAACAGGGGCAAAACCATTCTTCATAGCCCTAGATTAAGCGTTTTTAAGTTTCGGATAAACGCTTTTTTGCGTATTGTTCGCAGCATATGACCGAACGCTATACAGCATCACTCCCGTTTTCACGAAAGGTTTTTTATGTCACTTCCTTCTGATCATCCGCCGGTTAAAACCCCGAAAACGGGTGTTTTGCTGCTGAATCTCGGCACGCCGGACGGGACGGATTACTGGTCGATGCGGCGTTATTTAAGCGAGTTTTTGAGCGACCGCCGCATTATTCAGGCCTCACCGCTGTTTTGGCAACCGCTGCTTCAGGGCATCATCCTGACCACCCGCCCGTCCAAGAGCGGTCACGCCTATGCCTCCATCTGGAACAAGGAGCTTGATGAATCCCCCTTGCGCACCTATACGCGCAGCCAATGCGAAAAAATCGCCGCCAATGTGCAAAAAGACTATCCTGATTTGGTGTTTGATTGGGCGATGCGCTATGGCAACCCCTCCACGAAGACGGGGTTGGATGCCTTGGTTGCCCAAGGATGCACACGGATCATGCTGTTTGCCCTCTATCCGCAATACAGCGCCTGCACCACCGCCACGGCCTATGACAAGGCTTTTGACGCGCTCAAGACCATGCACCGTCAACCCGCTATACGCACCGCCCCCGCATGGCATGACGACCCCGACTATATACGGATTTTGGCGGCGTCCATCACCGATCACCTTTCAACATTACCGTCCGCGCCCGACCACATCGTCGCGTCATTCCACGGTTTGCCGAAGAAATATCTGATGCAGGGCGACCCATATCATTGCTTTTGCCAGAAAACATCGCGTTTGGTGCGCGAGGCTTTGGACTGGCCGCACGACAAATGGACAACAACCTTCCAGTCCCGTTTTGGCCCCACCGAATGGGTGCAACCCTATACCGACAAAACGATTGAAAAACTGGCGGAGCAGGGCGCAAAGCATGTGGCGATTGTGTCGCCGGCCTTTGTGTCCGATTGTGTTGAAACGCTCGAGGAAATCAATATCGGCCTGCGCGAATCCTTTTTGGAGAAGGGCGGTGAAACATTCACCTATATTCCGTGCCTGAATGACGCCCCCGCGCATATTGATTTTCTGAGCAATCTGATCCGCCGCGAATTATCCGGCTGGCTATAAACCGCCCCAAAACTATGGTAAGCAAAAACGGCGTCCGAATGATACGGACGCCGTTTTGTATGGAGTATGAAAACCGTTCGGCCTTATTCGCTTACTAGGCTTTGGGCGTTTTCGGTGCGCTGCCAACCGGCTTGCCGGTTTGAGTCCAAGCGCCTTGTCCGACTGGTGTCGGCAAAACCGCACCGGCATTGGCCGCAATGACTTTCAATTCGTCGCCCGTGAGGGTTTCTTTGTCCAGCAAGGCATTGGCAATCGCCTCAAGCGCCGGTCTGTTGGTTTGCAGGATGCTCGCCGCACGTTGTGATGCGGTGTCGACAATCGCTCTGATTTCCGAGTCGATTTTAACCATCGTGGCTTCGGAGAAAACCTGACGCATGCCTGTTCCGGGTTCCGGCTTGGCGGCGTAGTTAATCATGCCGAGTGACGACAGACCCCATTCCTTGACCATGCGGGACGCGATATTGGTGATTTGTTCAATATCGCCCGAGGCGCCGGATGTGACCTTGTCCCCGCCGAAGATCAATTCTTCTGCGGCGCGCCCTGCGGCACCGACGGACAGGTGAGCCTTCATTTGCTCAACGCTCATCGAGTATTGGTCTTTTTCCGGCAAGCGGACAACCATACCCAAGGCACCGCCACGTGGCAAAATAGTCGCCTTGTGAACAGGGTCGGATGCGGCTTCCATCAAGGCGACCAAAGCATGGCCGGCTTCGTGGTATGCGGTCAGGCGCTTGTCTTCCTCGGTCATCACCATGGCGCGGCCTGAGCCCATCACGATTTTGTCCTTGGCGTTTTCGAAATCGACCATTTCAATGGCGTCTTTGCCTTGACGTTCGGCCAAAAGCGCGGCTTCGTTGGCAAGGTTGGCAAGGTCAGCACCCGAAAAACGTGGTGTTGCGCGGGCAACAACGGACGGGTCAAAATCGCTGGCCAAAACCTTGTCACGAACGTGAACCTTGAGGATGTCCTCACGGCCTTTCAAGTCAGGCAACGGCACGTGAACCTTACGGTCAAAACGGCCGGGGCGTGTCGCGGCGGGGTCGAGCATGTCCAAACGGTTGGTCGCACCGATCACGAAAATACCGTCGCGTGACTTCATGCCGTCCATTTCAACAAGGAACGCATTGGTCGTGTTGTCGTATTCGCGGGCGCCGTCGGATCCTGAACCGGCACTGCGGTGACGGGCGAGGGCGTCGATCTCGTCAATGAACAAAACGCAAGGCGCTTTGCTGCGGGCTTCTGAGAACATTTTGCGCACGTTATCAGGGCCAACGCCGACATATTTGTTGACGAAGTCCGAACCGGAACGGTGAACGAAATTCACACCGGCTTCGTTGGCAATCGCCTTCGCGATCAATGTTTTACCGCAACCGGGGCCGCCGTGCAAAAGAGCGCCCTTCGGGGCTTTGCCGCCGAGGCTCTTACGCGTTGTTTGTGCTTGAATCAAGGCCACAACTTCTTGCAAGTCTTCTTTGACTTCGTCAATGCCGGCAACGTCTTTGAACGTGACGCGGTCATCGGCTTTGGGGCCGTTGCGCTTGACGGTGTTCAAAACGCGGTCGATCGGGCCTGAGCTGTATCCGTCATTATTCGACAATGTGCCGCTTCCGGGGCCGCCTTGCTTGGTGAGGAAATACAGCAACGCTGCTGCTGCCGCTGCGCCGCCAATGCCGAGCGCGAGTGTCTTCGGGTCGGGGCCTTGTGGGGGCTTGCCGTTGCCGTTGTTATTCGCGGGGTTGGCGGGGTTCGCTTTTTGGGCGGGAACGTTAAAGCTCGGGCGTGCAGGCTTGCTGACGGGGGCTTCGGGTTTTTTGTCTTCACCAGACGGTTTGTCGTTCGGGTTTGTCATCGTACTCTCCTGCACTATGTGACTTAAAGATTATTTTTTATAACGTATTTAATCCACCCTTAACGGGGTTTTTTCATTATGTCAAAGAAAAAGTAATTGAAATATTGTTGCGCCGCAACCGCCGAGCATCAAGCCGGACAATTGGCACAAGATGCAATCATAACATCTTGAAATAAAATTGGTTTTTGACCATTTTTCCACGGCGAAACGGCAGGCATGATGGACAAAAACAAAGATGAATTTATTATTTTCTCAAACCAGTCTTGTAAAAAAGAAAAGGGAAGCGCATCGAACGCTGATCTGTCGACAAAGGCGGCTTGACGAATAAACGGAAAAATCGCGATATCGGCCAACCCGATATGGTCACCGGCTAAAAACGCTTGTTGACGCAACACAGCGTTTAATTGGTTGAAGAAATCCTTACATTCGGCAAAGGCGAGCGCCTTGAGCGCGTCAAGACCGCGGGCGTTATTGTCATCTTCATCATCGCCGTACTGCGCCGCCTCATCCGCGAATCGCACCGGATATTTATAGCGATCAAGCGCCGCCTTAAACGCCCCGTCATTCTGCGCGATCAAGGCTTCTGCGCCTTCTGCGTTCTTCATCCAGTTTTGCGGGTCGTTGAGCGACAAAGCATAGCGCATAATCTCAAGGCTTTGGTCAATCACCCGCCCATCCGGACAAACCAAAACAGGCACAGTCCCTTTGGGCGAGGCCTCAAGCATTTCCTGCGGCTTGTCTTTGAGGGTAATGTCCCGCAATTGCGGATTCGCGCCGGACACCTTGAGTGCCATCCGCGCCCGCATGGCGTAAGGACAGCGGCGAAAGCTGTAAAACACAGAGTCCGCCCCGATAGAATCTGTATCCTTTGAGTCGGTCATCGTGCGTGCGGCTTTGCTTCACCCATCGGCATGGCATCAATCAACGAGAATAAAAGTTCGGGCGTCACAACCACGGCCGAGCGCATTTTTTCTCCGCCATCCTTGCCGACCAAGATAACCGAAAACGCCCCGTCATCGACCTTGAAATGCTTATAAAAAGGCACCGGAAAAAGGCGCGGCACATTGGCCTCATCAATCCACACCCCGTCGCGGTCAATAAGGGTGATGACGCGAATGTCGCGCTCTTTCAACCCGTCCTTCACGGCGGCGGCGTTAAAAGCGTCTTTTTGGCGGATCAAATCGGCGTGGTCAGATGTGGGGGCGAATACGAGCACGACCCGTTCGCGCCATAAAAACCGCTCCATAAAATTCCCGACATTGGCGGATGAACACCCCCCGATGGCAAAACCGATCACCACCAGCATCACCGAAAACGTGCCGATAAGAGAGATCAAACGGGATTGCTTGGCGGATGTGACCATGGTTTATGCGTACTTTCTTGCCCTGTGCCTATCTGTTTTGATCACTCTATCTTGCCGCATATCTTACAGCGTTTCAACGGCATCTTGACCCGCATCCTTGGCGGCTTGCTGGGCGGCGATGCGGCGGGCTTGATCCCCGGGGGATCCTGTCCCGCGTGTCAATAACCCATAGGCCACAGGCACAACAAACAACGTAAAGAACGTCGCCGACAAAACCCCCGCCATAATCACCGTGCCGATCACGGCGCGGGTTTCCGACCCAGGGCCACTGGAGAGCAACAACGGAATCGACCCCGCCGCGGTGGTAATGCCGGTCATCATAATCGGGCGCAGGCGGGTTTGCGAGGCCTCAATCAAGGCATCCATGAATTCATGGCCTTGGTCGCGGAGCTGGTTGGCGAATTCGACAATCAAAATCCCGTTCTTGGCCGACAGCCCGACCAACATAATCAACCCGATCTGGGAATAGATGTTGAGCGTTGCGCCGGTGGCATACAGCCCCGCCAACCCGCCGGCAATGGCGAGCGGAACGGTGAGCATGATAACAAACGGGTGGACATAGCTTTCAAACTGCGCCGCCAGCACCAAAAACGTGATGAACAAGCCGAGAATAAAGATAAACGCGATGCTCCCCCCCGTATATTTATAGTCGCGGGACAGGCCTTTATAATCAATCACCGCGCCGGCGGGCAGGGTTTCACGCACCGTTGTTTCAAGGAACTTCAGAGCCTCACCGAGTGAATACCCATCCGCAAGGTCGGCCTCCAACGTCAAGGCACGCACACGGTTGTATCGGTTGAGCGATTCCGGTGCCGCCCGTTCATTGATGGTGATCATGTTGGACAGCGGGATCAACGCGCCAGATCGTTCGGATCGGACATAGATGTTCTCGATATTGGTCGGGGTGCGCTGGGCGTCCCGTTCGCCTTCGACCATCACGTCATATTCTTTGCCGTTTTCGATGAAGGTCGTGATGGCGCGGCCGCCGAGCATGGTCTCCATCGTGCGCCCGATATTGCGGACACTGACGCCGAGTTCGGCGGCGCGTTCGTAATCAATGCTGATCTGCAATTGCGGTTTGGTTTCCTTGTAATCCCAATCAATGCCGATCAAGCCGGGGTTGTCCTGCGCCAGCTTGGCATCCAGAATATTCCGCCATTCGGTAAGCTGTTCATAGCTAGCGCCCCCAATCACGAATTGGACGGGCTTTGTTGCGCTGGTTTTAAACCCTTGCCGCATGATGGGGAAGGCGCGAACGCCGGGAAGGTCGGATAACTTGCCGCGAATTTCGTTCATAATCTCGAACCCGTTGCGGCGTTCGCTCCAATCATTCAAAACGACAATCACGATACCGGTGTTAAAGCTCGCAATATTGCCGAATCCGCGCGGGGCGCGCACCAAAAGCCGCGAGATTTCATTGCGCTCGACATAGGGCATAAGCCGCGCTTCAATCTCGTTCATATAGTCTTCCATATACGAAAAACTTGCGCCTTCGGGGCCGTCAACGCGAATGAAAAACGCGCCGCGATCTTCCTTCGGTGCATATTCTTGTTCGATGGTTTGCCCCATCCACACGGTCGCGCCGATAAGGCCGATAAACAAAATCGCCACAATCGGCCACCGCCGCAACAATGTTCCCACAAGCCGCCCATACGACCCGCGAATACGCAAGAACCCATTGTCAATGAAACGGGTCATGGCGTTGCCGTCATTCTTTTCCTTGAGGATTTTGGAGGCCAGCATGGGGCAAAGGGTGAGCGCCACAATCGACGAAAACCCAACGGCGGCGGCAATGGTGATGGCGAATTCGGAGAATAACCGCCCGACATCGCCTTCGGCGAAACTGATCGGCACGAACACGGCAATCAACACCAATGTTGTCGCGACAACCGCAAACCCGACTTGCCGCGCCCCGTTATAGGCGGCGAGGAGCGGCGGCTCGTTTTCTTCTTGAATGCGGCGCACGATGTTTTCCAGCATCACAATCGCGTCATCCACGACAATCCCGATGGCGAGGACGAGCGCCAAAAGCGTCAAAATATTCACCGAATACCCGCACACCAGCAACACAAGAAATGTCGCGATAATCGACACAGGAACGGTCACGGCGGGGATGATGGTGGCACGAACATTGCCAAGGAATAAATAAATCACCAAAACGACAAGGATAATGGCGATGAACAAGGTGGTGTAGACCTCTTTAATCGCCCCTTCGATAAACACCGAGGAATCAAAACTTTCCTTGATCACCATGCCTTTGGGGAGGGTTTCGTTAATCCGTTTGGCTTCTTCACGCGCCAAACGCGCAACTTCAATCGTGTTGGCGGTGGATTGCTTGACAATCCCGATCCCGACCATCGCCACTGTGTTGCCGCGAAACGTGGTGCGGTTTTCAACGGTGCTTTTTTCAACCCGCGCGACATCGCCAAGGCGGATCAAATCGCCTTCCGCCCCTTCATACAAAACAAGCGACGAAAAATCCTCCGGCGTCATAAAGCTGCGCTCAACCCGCAAGGTGAATTGGCGGGTGCTGCTCTCGATATCGCCGGCGGGAAGCTCGACATTCTCGGCGCGCAGGACGTTTTCAACATCGTTGACGGTGAGGTTCCGCGCCGCAAGTTCGTTGCGGTCAATCCACACGCGAATGGCATAATCCTGCCGCCCGCCGATCTGAACCCGCGCCACGCCGTCAATCACCGAAAATCGGTCAACAAGGTATCGGTCGGCATAGTCGGTGAGCTCAGGAACGCTCATTCCCTCACCGGCGAGGTTCAGCCACACAATCACATCCTCACCGGAATCAACCTTTTGAATTTCCGGCGGGTCGGATTCTTCGGGGAGGTTGTCGGCAATCCGCGAAATACGGTCACGAATATCGTTGGCGGCTTCGTTAATGTCGTATCCGGTTTTGAATTCGATGGTGATATCGCTCTTCCCGTCTTGGCTGGACGACGATATAAATTTAATCCCCGCAACCCCCGCAACCCGTTCTTCGATCACTTCGGTGATGCGGGTTTCGACGATATTGGCGGCGGCGCCGGGGTAATTGGTTTCGATGCTGATGACCGGCGGGTCAATATCGGGATATTCGCGCAAGGGAAGGCGGTCAAACGCCACCAACCCGAAGGCGAGGAGGAGCAAAGACAAAACCGAGGCAAAAACAGGCCGCTTGACCGAAATATCGCTTAAAATCATTGGCCCGCGCCCTCACCGGATTGACTTGCTGCCTCACCATCCGCTTTGCCCTTTAGAATCTCGGGAATGGATGCCCCGCCGCTTTGCGTGCTCATAATCGTAATCGCGCCGCCATCACGGACTTTCATTGTGCCGTGGGTGACGATGGTGTCGCCGGCCTTCAAACCTTCGACAATCTCAACCGACCCGACTTGGCGGGTGCCGATACGCACAAGGCGTTTTTCAACGCTCAGGCCTTCGCCGTTTTCGTTCGGCTTGCTCACGAACACAAAGGTTTTTTTGGATTCTTGGATCAAGGCTTCTTCGGGGATGACCAGTGCATTGCGCGGGCGGGTTTTGATGTTCACCTGCATCAATAATCCGGTCTTTAAATGCCCGTCCTTATTCGGCAATACGGCGCGCACGTTGAACGACCGCGTGATCGGGTCAACGCGGTTGTCGATACTCTCGATCACGCCGGAAAAACGCTGGTCGCCATAGGCGGCGGATCGCGCCTCAACCGCTAATCCGGTGCTGATCTCCGACAAATACACGGACGGCACCGAAAAATCGAGCTTCATCCGGCTGTCATCCACCAAGGTCGTGACGACGTCCCCGGGTTTGATAAACGCGCCTAAACTGACGTTACGCAGGCCGACCCTGCCGTCAAACGGAGCGCGGATGAGCAAATCTTCCAAACGGGAATGCAAGGCCTCAAGCCGAGCTTGAGCGGTTTCTTGGTCGCGCACGCGCTGGTCAAGCACAGACCGCGAAACCGTGCCGTTTTCCGCCAGCGGGCGGGCGCGTTCCAGTTGTTTGGTGGCTTCTTCGAGGGTCGATTCCGCCTCGCGCAGCAAGGCTTCTTCTTCGCCGGAGGTCATCTCAACCAAGACCGTGCCTTTTTTCACTCTTTCGCCGTCTTCGAAGGACAGCGCCGTAATCGTTTTGCTCACACTGGGGGTCAATGTGACTTCCTCATTGGCGCGCAAATTGCCGAGCGCCTCAATCGTGTTCGATATATCGCGCATCTCGACGACATCGACAATAACCTGTGTCGGGGCGTTTTGTTCCGGCTTGCCTTGCGCAAATCCCGACGGCATCGCCACCATCATCGATAAAACAAAAACACCACCGATAAAGGTGGCATCACGCAAGGATAAAATTTTGTGGGAAATTTTAGGGGACATGAGGGAAACTTGCCTTAATTGTTACACAATTTTGTCGTCAAAAGCCTATACCAGACAATAGCGTATCACGCCGCCCCATGCACTGGCTTTTTCTTTACAATTGCGTAATATAGATAAGGATTAATCAAGTGGACTTCAAAGCCATGGCCAAAACATCATCGGAAACCATCCACAGCGCCGCGCTGGTCGTTGACCAAGTCGGCGCGGGTATTTCATCCGGCATTTCGTCGTATTTATCAAACGGGTTTATATCGACAATTGTGGTGATGGGCGTTTTGATCGGATTGCGCTATGTGTTCATCCGCCTCATTCGCGGCAAGGATGAATTGCTGTCGGAGGATAAGCGCCGCTGGATCATCCGCGTCAAAAACATGGTCTGGACGATGATGGTGTTGTCCATCGTGTTGATCTGGGCGCCGGAGCTTCGCACCTTCGCCCTGTCCTTAACCGCGATTGCGGTGGCGGTCGTGGTAGCGACCAAGGAACTCATCCTGTGTTTTTCCGGTTCGTTCATGCGGATGAGCACCCAGCCCTTCCAAGTCGGCGACTGGGTGCGCCTCGGCAATGTCAGCGGCGAAGTCGTAGACATCAGTATTTTCTCCATCGTGCTGGAGGAAATTGACCATGACGGCAAGACATTCGGCTATACCGGCAAGACAATCTCGGTGCCGAACAGTCTGCTCCTCACCGCCCCCGTCGAAAACATGCAAGTCATGAAGCGGTTCTTGTTCAAGGAATTCAGCATGACCATCAACTATGCCGATATGGACGTGCGCGACCTCGCCGCCCATTTGCGCGTCATTGCCGCCCGTCATTTCGAACCGAACCAAAAAGAAGCGCTTGCCCGTATTCGCAAAGTCGAACGCAAAGTCGGCATTAAGCTGGACAAACCCGACCCCGAAATTTACGTCCGCACAACTGATCTTGGGCATTTGGTGTTCACGGTGAAGGCGTTCCTGCCGACCCGCGAAGCGCATAAAATCGCCACCGCGATCAGCAGCGAATTCCTCAGCCACGTCAACACATTGCGCACGCAAATAGAGCAAGCAAAACAAGACAAAGCGGACAAAAAAGACAAACAATCCCGCGCCGAACAAGCCCCGAAAACCAAGGAAAAACCGGCCAAAAAAGCCGTGTCGTCCAAACAAGAAACGGCAAAAACCGCATAAATTTGCCGTTTCACTTTGACTGTTTCGCTTTGCTATTTCATCAAGGCTTCGAAGCCCAAAGCCAGCCCATCCACGAGCATAAAGGAGCCCCCGTATGCCCGCCAAAATCAAACGCCGCCGCCAACGCCCGATGAAGGAACGCCTCGGCACCGCCCCTGGCACCCTCATCGCCCCGTTGAATGCGCAGCCCAGCACCATCACCGTCATGGCCTACGACACCGAAGCCCTGCACGAAGAGCCACTGGCGCTGGACGCTCTCGACACCCTTCCTGACGTGCTCAAGCATTATGACGTGACATGGATCAACGTGAACGGCCTTGCGACCGTGTCGGTGTTGGAGGAATTGGGGCAAATCCTGAAGCTTCACCCGCTGGCGATGGAGGATGTCCTGAACGTCCATCACCGCCCGAAGACCGAAATTTTCGAAAACAACGTCTTTGTCACCACACGCATGGTGCGGTTTGTTGACGATCATCAAGGCGAACGCCGTATGGATGTTGAGCAAATCAGCCTCTTTCTCGGCAAGAAATTTGTCCTGACCTTTCAAGAGCGCGAGGGCGATTGTCTGGAGGCGGTGCGCGACCGTATTCGTAAAAAGAGCGGCGGTCGCCAAAAGCTCAAACACGCGGATTATTTGCTCTATGCCCTGATTGATGCGGTGGTGGACGGCTATTATCCTGTGCTGGAGCGTTTCGGCGACATGATCGAAGCGCTGGAGGACAGCGTCATCCGCACCCCGTCCGAGAGCTGTATCGAAGAAGCGCATGAAATCAAGCGTTCCTTGCAGCATTTGCGTCATTCCCTGTGGCCAATGCGCGAGGTTGCAAACGCCTTGATTGATGACGATATTTTCATTCAAAAACAATGGGAACCGTATCTGCGCGATTGCTCCGACCATGTCATTCAAATTCTGGATATGCTGGAAACCTACCGCGAGCGCGCCTCAAGCTTGATCGAGATTTATATCTCAACAGTGAGCTTCAAAATGAATGAGGTCATTCAGGTTCTGACGATCATCTCAACCATCTTTATTCCGCTGAGTTTCCTATGCGGCCTATACGGCATGAATTTCAACACCGACTCGCCCTATAACATGCCCGAATTATCATGGCGCTACGGCTATTTTTCGTTATTGACCGCGATGGGTGTGGTTGCAACGCTGTTGATGTATTATTTCTACCGCAAAGGCTGGGTCTTTCAACGCCGCCAAAAAATAGACAAGCAAGCAAATAAGCAAACAAAGCCCTAATCTAATATCGCGGCTTTTATAGGGTTTTGCTGCCAAGCTGTTGCTTGCGGGGCTTTCTGTGCGGCTTTTTCGCGAGTTCAGGGATCAAGGTTTCAACCGCGTTGGCGGCCTTGTCGAACCGTGTTTTCCACGATTTTCCGTCAATGATGGTGTACGGTTTGTTCATCGTGTCGAGCTTGATTTTCCACCATTGGAACAACATCATGCGGTCGCTGAGCTCGGGCATCGGGCGCTGGGCGTCGGGGCTGTAATAATCCTCAACGCCGCGTGGGTCAACCAACAAATAATGGTCATATTGGCGGCTTTTCGCCTCTTTCGACACCCAAGGCGGGCAAGCGCCGTTGAAATAGAAGCGCGACCAATATTCGGTGGTCAAGAGCTCCGTATCGCTGAACATCACGCGGTTTGCTTGCCGCGCAAGGGAGTCTTCGCTGCGAATTTGGCCGCGGGCGATGGTGGATATATCGGTAATATCCATATGTTTTTCGATATAGCCGGGAATTTGCCGCTCGCATGTATCAAGATATGACCGCGCATATTCCCCGACACTGACCGTATTAAAATGGGCGGCGAGGTCTTGGGCGAGGGTGGACTTGCCGCATGATTCCGGCCCGACAATCGCGACGCGTTTCAGGAAATAAGGCCGGATAACGGGGTGCAGATGTTCCCAATGCTCCATCGGATTATTGCGCATTTTGGTGCCGGAAATGGGCACGAGTTCGCGTTGGATGTCCACCGGAATGAACTTGATGTCCATAATATCCGCCATGCGGAATCCGTAATCTTCGGACGCGAATAACGCGTCAAATTTTTCGCCGGGGCAATGGCGTTTGATGCTGTCGCGCCATGATTCAAAAAACGGGATGTCCGTCACGCCGGTCGGGTCGTCGGGCGTCGGGGTCGGTTCTTGCTGGATCGGGGCATAGTGATGCACGACATTGCAATCGGGGAATAATTCCTTCATCCATTGATAACGGATTTCCCCCGCAATCGGCTCATCCGGCAACGAACACACCATGATGGTGAGTTTATGACATGATTGCCGCGCAAATTCCAAAAAATGCAAATGCCCGTTGGTCGGCGGCATGAATTTGCCGAAGGCGAGGCCATGCCCGACATATTCGCTCTCAATCCCCTCCATAATGGCGGGATCGGTGCCGAGGACGGTTCTGGTGTCTTTGCGTCGGATCATGGGTTCGCTCGTGCTTATTGCTTGTTTTTTTATCAGGCCTATTTAGGCTTCAATAGCATTTTTTCCATAATGATGCAAGAGGATTGAAAGCGCTGCTCCCAATCGCCGCTGACAATCGTGAAGGGGCGGTGATGCGCATTGAGGGCGGCGACACAGCGTTTCATAAAATCTTCGCGCCCATGTGGGTCAATCCGGTGAACGTCATCCACCCATGGCACGTCAATATCGGTGACAATGGTGTGGTCATAACTCGCCGACCGCGCCGCCGCAAGGGTCGCGACATCGGGCGGGCATTGGCCGAAAATCACTTCGCTCCATAATTGTGTGGTGAGCGGGTCGGTGTCGCACACCAAAATCCGGTTCGCCTTGGTCATGAGGTCTTCCTCCACCGCGACTTGGGCATGGGCGAAACGGGTCATATCTTCATAATCGACTTGGCCGTTTTTGGCGGCGATCATGTCTTTGGCGGCTTCTTGGGTGCAAACCGTTTTGAAATGCGCGGCGAGGCGCAAGGCAAGGGTCGATTTTCCGGTCGATTCCGGCCCGACAATGCAGAGCTTTAAAACAGGCTTGGAGGGGATATTTTCCATAATATTGTTCTCAGTCTGAATGGCTTGTCATAATGGTTTTTGGGGCGTTTGTCTGAATTGTTGTCTGGATGTTGTCTGAATCCTTGTCTGCTGGTTGTCCGTGCGAACAACAGACAAACATCCGTTTAAGGTATAAATCAAGCAATTCCTCATCCGCAGCGGGACAAACAAGCATTTCTCCCCCATCGCTGGACAACACCGAACAAACGCGCGCCATATCAAAGGTAATTCCGGTGGCTTGGAACAAATCCATGCTGCGCAGGCGGTTGAATTGATCCGCCCCCAAAAACCGGCACAGCGCCAGTTGTGCGGCCTGTGCAGCAAGGCTGGAGGCCGTTTTTTCGCGCACCATCTCACCCCATTTCGCGGCGGGAACAACCCCCACTTCATGCCCCGCCCGCGCCATCCCACGCATAATATCCCGCAACGAAAACCCGCGCGTATTGGCAATGTGATAAACGGCGGAATCCTGCGCCTCAGCGCCGATAAGCCGCCCCAAAACGGCGCAGGCATAATCAACCGGCGTGACGTCAATCATCATCTCATTGGGCGATGGCTCCGCATCCGGAATCGCCCCGATTTCCGCCAATCCTTTGACAAATAAACCAAGAAAATCGCGCTGCGGGCTATACCCGTTCACGCAATCACCGGTAATCAAACCAAGGCGATAAGACGTCACCGGACAAACATCAAACGGCACGCCGTGCAACGCAATCTCCGCCGCCCATTTGGTCTGCGCATAGCCGCCATAAACGGTTTGCGTGTGCTCCAGCATGTCATGTTCAAACACCGTTCCTGAATTTTGGTCGGTCGACACAAACACCGACAAGGTGGACATATAATGCACCGGCCTTGCCCGCCCCCCCTCCATCGCCAGCCGCAAAATATCAAAACACGGGTCAAGATTGGCGGATTTCAAGGCCTCGAACGACCGCACCATGTTCACCACAGCGGCGCAATGCACGATCATATCCGTATCGGCACCCAGCCTTTGCCATGCCTCTTCATCCAACCCGAAACGCGGCGCCGATAAATCGCCAATCACCATCTCAAGCCGCGCCATTTGTGCGTTTTCCATCGTCAATCCATGTCCCGCCATGGCGTTATGGATGCGGCGCAGCCCGTCTTGCGGGTCGTTTGCGCGCACCAGACAACAAAACCGCCAATCCGTAGCGTTCAATAAATCATGCAGCAACCGCGCCCCCAAAAACCCTGTCGCCCCCGTAAAGAATAGGGTTTGCGCGGCTTGCGCGGGCTTTGGGGCTGGATGGGCTTGGCAGTTTTTGAGGGTCTCAATCAAATCGCGAATATCCTCAGGCAAGGCGGCAAAGCGGCGCAAATCCGCCGCACTCATCCCACCAGCTTGTGCTTCGGCGGCATCGGTGCCGGATGGCGTATCCAAAAAATCCGCCATCGCGCGAATGGTGGGGTGGTTCGCCATCGCGGCGGGGCTCAAGCTCAGGCCGTTTTTGTCGGCGGCAATGCAAAGGGAAATGACATCAATGGAATCGCCGCCAACCGCGAAAAACGCATCATCAATGCCGAAATCATCATGCTTGAGAACATCGTGCCATAAGGCATATAAACGGTGCTGGGTCGGGGTTTGCGGCGGAGTGCTCTGCTGTGAAGAAGCGTTCGCAATGGGCATGCGCGAGAGCGCCGCGCCATCAATCTTGCCGCTGGCGGTCAGGGGGAAATGCGCAAGCGCAATCATCGTTGCCGGAATCATCCATTCCGGCAAACGCGCCGCCAGCCAGTCGCGCAATGTCTGCGCGGTTTCCTGATCGTCATGCGGGTGGCCGGTTACAAGGCTGTAAAACGCGACAAGCGATGCCTTGCCCACGTGATCGTGGCGCACCAAGACGGCGGCGCGGGCAATGGCGGGGTGGCGGGCAAGGGTGGTTTCGATTTCCTCAGGCTCCACCAATTGTCCACGGATTTTGACTTGGCGGTCTATGCGCCCGACAAAGGATATGGCGCTGTCCGCATGGCGTGTGACGCGGTCGCCGGTGCGGTAAAAACGTTGCCCATCTAGCACGATGAATTTGGCGGCATTCAGCGCATCACGCCGCCAATACCCGCGGGCAAGCTGCACCCCGCCGATCAGTAATTCGCCGCTGGCATCGCCTTGATCATCGGGCGCAACATCCTTCATCGCTTCATCCACAACGCGGTAAACCACATTGTCCATAGCATCGCCGATCAAAGGGCGATCCCATGCATCGGGAGTGCAACGAACCATACTGGTGCAAATGGTCGCCTCAGTCGGGCCATACACATTGGTCAGGCGCACCCGCCCCGCCCATCGGCGCACGGTTTCTGGTGGGCAGACTTCGCCGCCGATGATGATGCTGCGCAAGGTTTTCGGCGCATCATCGGGCGATAAAAGCCGCAAAACCGAGGGCGCAATATCAACATGAGTAATGCCCCGCGCCGTCATCAAGGCGGGCAGAGCGGCGCTCATCTCAAGCCGCCCAAGCGTTTCGATGCACAAAGCTGCTCCCGCTAACAATGCACAGCCAATGTCAGACACAGACGCATCAAACCCGATCGATAATAAAAACAAACTGCGATCCCCCGCCTGCATATCAAAAGCGGCAATTTGTTGGGACAATACATTGACCAACCCGTCATGATCCACCATCACCCCCTTCGGCGTGCCGGTGGAGCCGGATGTATAAATAATATAGGCGAGCAGCCCGTCATAGGATTTGCCGCTGTGCGTAACCTGATCAAAAAACAGGTCGGAATCGGGCAAGTGAGCGCCTATAACGGCCTCAAAACTCGCCGTGGGACAGGGCGCATCTAGGCCAAGTTCATCCCCCGCAAACACGCATAAATCGGGTTCAAGGTCGCGCAGGATGAAATCGCGCCGTTCCTGTGGCAAGGCAGGGTCAAGCGGGATGAACGCCGCCCCCGCATACCAACACCCCAAAAGCGCCACAAGATAGGACGCGGATTTCGGTATATGCAAGGCAATACGCGGTGCGACGGGCGTGATGGACTGTGCCTTGCTGTTTTGCTCCGTGCGCTCATCAAGCGTAAGGCGCAACCCAAGCCCGAACGCCCGCGCCTGTGCGCGGAGCTGGGCATAGCGCATCACATCCGCACCATCCGTGATGATGGCGGCGTGGTCGGGGTAGCGGGCGGCGATGTCCTCGAAACGATGCAGAAAACTGCGCCACGGCGCGGTGTCACTTTCGGTTTCAGGGGGCGAGGCGGCGCTGGATTGCTGCGGTTGACGGTGCATTACGGGCGCGCCCCTTTGGCTGCGGCAGCGGTGATGTTTACAGTGCTGGGCGCGCGCACGGGGACATAATCCTTCTGCGCCGCGCCGTGTGAGGCGTTGTCAACATTCGGCGCACCGCGATTTTGGGCAATGTCGTGGCGACTGACGACACGGAAATCAACGCTGAAGCGGCTCAGGCCGCTGGTGTTCGCGATGGTCTGATGCAAATGGGAGGGCGAGAAAATCACCCGCGCTCCGCTCGCGGCGGCGAAGGCGGTGCTGTGGTCGTCGTGAATTGCCTCGGTCGGGACGGGATAGTTGGATATAGCGTGCCGATTGGTGGATTGAAACCCGACGGTTTTGACCCATTGGTCATAGTCAAACGCCACCGATGTATTGGCTATTGGCGTGTTGAAATAGCGCGGATGGAATAAAAAACTGCGCGATGGATCAACGTCAAACAGGGGGATCCAGATATTGACCTGACTTTGCGGATTGGCGTACCAGCAATCGCGATGCGCCGCCAAGATGTGGGATGGGGCGGCTGGGGCGTCACTTTGTGCCGTGTCTGCGATATGCGCTACACCGCGCAGGCGCAGCACGTCACAGATTAAATCATCATCCTGCGCGCCCGAAAACTCACCGGTGATGGCGGCAATATGCGGCACTGACACAGCTGGCGGTGTGATGAGGGCGCGGGCGGCGTGGAGCGATTTAGAAAACGCCGCTTCGTCATGCGTTTCATGGAGGAGGGGGTGCATATCATACCCGTTGGCGGCGGCAAAGGCCTCTTTGACATCGGCAACCATGGCGAGTGATGCAGGCGACGGCGGAAGAATGAAAATCGCCCCGCCAAACAGGTCTTGTTTGAGGTCTTGCCAGTTTTTGGGCGCTTTGGACATGAACTGGTTGGACATGAAAGGCATTATGCTGCGTATCCTCTATCACTTTATTATAAATTGTGCGTTTTGGTGGCAATGCAAATGCACCGAACCGTATCAAGACCAAGCGCGCCATCGTTCAAATCGCCATAAAACACGGTATTTTCGAATCCGGCTTGCGCCAGCATGGCGGCAATCTCACGCGGGGCGTAGAGCCTTGACGACCCCGTTTTTTCAACGATTTTTCCATCGGGCAGGACATAGCGCCAAACCGACCCGCGCATCCCCGCCGCAAGGTCAAAGAAATAGCGCCGCGTCACGGTCACGGTTCCGAAAGCGGTGTCGCGCGTATAATGGCGCTCTTGCTCCGCCGCGCGTAAGGACGCCGCCATGTTGGTCAGGTCGAGCGCGATTTTCCCGCCCTCCTTAAGCGCCGCCGCGGCGCAATGCAACATCCGTATATTGTCGGCGTCATCGGGGCTGTATCCGAAACTGGTATACCAATTAATGACCGCATCACACGGCGCGCCTTGCGGCACATAATCGCGCCCATCGGCACAGGCGAAGGAACACAAGCCCTGAACCCCTTCCGAGGCCGCAGATAGAAGCGCCGTTTCGATATAGGAGGGAATAATGTCGACGCCGCTGACACGGTATCCGGCATGGGCGAGGGGGATGGACACGCCGCCCGTTCCGCAGCATTGGTCAAACACATGATCGCCGGCGCGTAAATTCAGGTGACGCGCCAAAAAGGCATTGGTGTCGGCGCGTTCTTGCGGGTCGGGGCGTTCCAACACAACGGCGGCGAAGACATCGTCAAAAAAACCAGTCCACCACTCGTTTTTATCCTGCTTTTTATCATGCGGTTGATCTTGCGACGCGGTCGGTTTATGCAGCATAACTTTGCGCCTCCGTCATCGAAAAGAAGTGACGCTGCGCCGACAGCGTGGTCATGATCATCATCAACACAGGCTCGGCGGCGATTTGTTCGCGCGGGCTGAGGCTTTGGAGTGAGTTAAACCACGCCAGCGTGGCCGTTTTGTCGAAAAAGGGCTGGGCGTCCATCGCCGCGGAATGCATCAAATCCCCCGCCAGAATCTGCAAATCTTTGCCGGCGCTGATCGGCGGGGCGATGAAGGGGTGCTTTTGCCGCGTGTAGAGCGTGTCGCTCAGATACGGGCGAGCGGCTTCGCGCAGGATGAATTTTTCAACCAATGTGCCGTTCGCGTCGGCGCGGATTTTGAAATCGAGCGGTAATCCGCGCACATATTCAAACAAAGAGTGGTCGAGAAACGGTACGCGCCCTTCGATGCTGTGCGCCATTTCGCACCCGTCACCAAGGGTTTTGAGAATGTAATTCGCCAAAGTCATTTTGGTCCACAAATAGGCCGAGCGGTCAACCACGCCGCGCCCGTCCAATTGCCCCGCATGGTCGAAGAAATCGCCCAGCGCCGCAAACGGGTTCGCCCCCGCCCCCATCTCCTCCATGCGGGTGGTGAAGTCGCGGCACAGCAAGCCGCTCACACGGAAGCCGAGTGACGCCTTCGCCCGCAAAAAGGACGGCACAAAACCGATTTTTTCTTGCAGCGCGGCGGTGTCAAGCTCCTGCCCGTCCGCAAGGAACACGCCGGCGAGTTTGCTGTTGCTCTCATACAGTCCGGACAACGCGTCTTTCAGGGCGCCGTCCGTTCCGTGGCGCAAAACATCTTCGCGAAAATGCGGATATCCGGCGAAAATTTCGTCCGATCCTTCGCCGCTTAAGGTCACGATAAAGCCTTGCTTGCGGATGGCTTCGGACAGGAAATATTTCCCCGCTAGATGGCCGTTAATCGCCAAGCCTTCGGTTTTTTCCACCGCCGCATCAATGGCGTCGACAAGGTGGCGGGAAGTGAGGCGCACGACATGTAAATCCGCCCCGATCCGCGCGGCTTGTTCGCGGGCGATGGGGAGTTCGTCATAGGCGTTCGCCGCTTGCCCGCCAATTTGTGAATCATTTTGTGCGTCTTTGCTTTGTCCGTCATCGAAACTGACGGTGAAGCAGGTAACGGGGCGGTCGCTGAGGTCGGCGGCCATGCCCGCAATGGTGGCGGAATCTATGCCGCCGCTGAGGTGGCAACACACCGGCACATCGGCGCGCATTCGCACCGATACGGCGTCTTTGAGCAAGTCATGGACGCGGGTTTTGGCGGCGCTGAAATCTTGACCCGCATCCACCGCGTCCTCGCGCGGATAGTCCAGATCCCAATACGGGGCAATAGTCATGGCGCCGTTTTGGTGGACGAGCATCATCCCCGGGCGCAATTGCATCACGCCCTTGAACAAGGTTTTGTCGGCGGGGAGGTATTGCATCGCGCAAGCATGGTTATAGGCGTCTTCATCCCACTCTGGGGTGAGCGCACCAGCGGCGAACAAGGCTTTGGCCTCGGACGCGCAATACAGCGTTCCATCGGAGGTTATGGTGTACACCAACGGCTTGATTCCGAACCGATCCCGCGCCGCGATGAGTCTGTTGCGGTCTTGGTCATACAGGATGAGCGCAAATTCACCGCGCAGGTGATGCACAAAATCCGTGCCGTATTCTTCGTATAAATGGAGCGCTATTTCGCTGTCTGACCCTGTTTTGAAGCGATGCCCGCGGCGGATGAGGTCGGCGCGGATGGTTTCGAAGTCGTAAACCTCGCCGTTGACGATGATGGCGATGCGGCCTGTTTCGTTGGTGATGGGCTGCGCCCCCGTATTGAGGTCAATGATCGACAGCCGCGCATGGGCAAGGCCGGTGCGGTGATCGTCGCTGAGCCAATATCCTTTGCCGTCGGGGCCGCGGTGGTGCATGGCGTGTGCGCCTTTGGCGAGCGCCTCCTGCATGGCCTCCCGCGATACTGCGGCACCGCTGGAGCGGGCGGGGTGTGTGATGCTAAAGACGCCACACATCGTCATTCGCCGCAGTGAGGAAGAGTTTCTTGGATTCTTTGCCCTTCGACATTTCGAAAATATCGGCGAATTGTTCAAGCGGATAAACATCGCCGAACAAATCCTCAACGTCCAGCCTTCCGCTGGCGGCAAGGGCGATGCAATCCTCAAACGGCGCATAATTGACGGCGGCGAGGGTAATGTCCTTTTTCACGAGGTCGTTGATGTTCATCCCGACGGGGGTGTGCTGGCGGCTCTTGAGCACGATCACGCCCCCTGGCTTCACCGCGTGGATCATCTGCGCCATCGTAGCGGTTGTGGCGAGTGTTTCGATGATGAAATCATAATGGTCGCCCTGCAACGGGGCGATGGAGGCATCCGTGTGGTCAAAGGTCGTGACATCGGCAAAGCCTTCGGCCTGAAGGATGCGCAGGGTTAGTTGCGAGATGCGGTTATCGCCATAGATCAACCCCTTTTGGAGCGGGTGGATCGGCGCCTTTAAAACCGCCATGGAGGCGCAGACAGGCTCAAGATACGCCCCCATTTTGAGCGATACGGACTCCGGCAATTTATACACCGTATAGGCGGGAACACAGGCATATTCGCCGAGTGAGCCATCATGGTGGACGCCGAGTTGAGTGCTGTGGGCGTATTTGCCGTGTTCGGTTGTTTCGATGCTGAGGAACGGCATGACGCAGACACGATCGCCCACGCGTACATTGGTGACGGACTCGCCCACCGCCTCGACAATGCCTGAAAATTCGTGACCGAGAATAAGGTCGTCCTTGCCCGCCGGAACAATGCCTTCGGCAACATAGACATCGGTGCGGCACAATCCGGTCAAGGCAACACGGATGACAACATCATCGCGATGGCGCGGGGTTGGCTTCGCGACATTTTCAATACGAACGGATTGCTGTGTTTTCACAAGCGCTTTCATAGGCCAACCTCCCGAGGACGGATAAGAATATGCCCGCGCAAATCAGACGGAAGGCAATGTTCCTTGGGTCTTTTTTATAGTTATATTTGCACGAGTTAAGAGTGTTTCATAGCACGCGGCCTTGGTAAAATCAATCAAATGTTATGGAATATTTCTTGCGCTTTTGCCGATTTTTCGGTAATCAAAAAGCGAAATTGAAGACGCCAAAGGCCGAAACACCATGGATGAAACAAATCCGAATCCGACCCCGAACACCCCCCAACCGCTTAAGAGCCGTCTGAATCATCATTTCACGGCGGCGGCAAACGGGCGGGTTGGGCAGTTTTTGAGCCGCCATGTCCATTTGCGCGCGGCTTTGTTCGGGGCGCTCAGCACCGGTGCGTTCGTGATGGGGACGGAGGCGGTGTGGATGCTCGCCCACGCGCCAGCCATCGTGCCGTTGCCGCTTGAATTTCGGATTGCGGCCTATGCGGTCGGTGTGCCGGTGGCGGTTTGGAACGCCCATTCAGTGCGCAAACAAACAACGATCGGTGCGCGCCCGAAAGCCACAAAACTCCGCAACAGCTTTTTAACCGCCGTTGGTTTTACGGGCGGGGCGCTGTGGGGCGCAAATATCCTCGCCTTTGCAACATCGGGTGCGTTGTGGGCGGGGGCGGCGACCGGCCTTTCGGCCACCGCGATTGGTGCAACGGGCGGCGCGGCGCTTGGCGGTTTGATGGCGATTTTTAACCCCGCGATGAGCGGCGGCGCAGCAGCCGTCGCCGGCGTCGGTACAGGCGTTGGCGCGGGAATGCTCAGTGCGCCCTTACTGTTTGTCGGGGCGGTGATGATTGCAACGGCGGTCGCCGCGGCGCGGTATAACGCCAAATCGCTGCAATGGACGGTTGCGCCAGCCAAGGATAATGCTTCGAACGATAATCAAAACGACAATCAACTTGAGCCAGTGTCTAAACCAGTGTCTAAGCCTGTGTCCGAACCAGTGTTACAGGTGCCGCAACCCGCGCGAGTTATGAAGATGGGTCAATAAGGAACGCTGAGCGTAAAATAAACCGTCACTTCGCGGTCGCCGGATGTTGCGACATCACGCGTTAAGGGAAGGGCAACGGAAACCTCTGTATTCACCGTGTTTAAAAGGCCGGTGCGTAGGCCGAAACCGGTGGAGGCGAGGGAGTCTTTCTTTTGCACCGAGGCGACCTCAGACTTGTTCCAGACTTTTCCGAAATCGTAAAAGGCGAAGAATTGCGGGCGGTTCATGACCTCGCCATGCATTTGCGGCGACGCCCATTGAAGCTCGAAACTCCCCGCAAAGCCGTTATCACCAGTAATCTCGGACGGGCTGTATCCGCGCCCCAATCCATGCCCGCCAACACCGAATTCCTCCGCAGAAAGCAAGGCGTGAGAGGCAATCTGCCCCCGAATGACCGCCAGCGCCGTCCAATCATCGGCGATTTTTTGCAGGCGTTCAACCTCAAGCTCGGCCTTGGTATGGCGCGGGTCGCCGTTGGCGCGGCTCAGAGTCGGATCATTTTTGTCGCTGGTACCGAATAGGCCGACTCCCTTGGACAGGTCGAAGCTCAAACTGTTCACCGCGATATTCCACAGCGTGTCAACACGCTGGTAATCACCGCCAAGGCGGAGCGAGGCAACACGGTCGGTGCGGGTGATGTCGATGGTGCTTTTGCTGCTCGCCTTGCGCCAGTCAAAGCGCAATCGTCCGAACAGGTTTTCTTCGCGGCTGCGGATGAAGGAGTGCTTGAATCCGCCGCCAAATACGGTTGAAAACCCTTCGACATCAAACGGATCAAGCGTATAGCCGGGGGCGGTGTCGGAATAGGTCGCATCAACACCGAAAACGGTTCCTTGGCTGCCGATCGGGGTTTGGAATGCGGCGTAGCCATAGAGCATCTCACTATGCGCGGGGGCGGACACGATTTGCCCCGTGATGCGCTCGCCATAGCCAAGCGCGTTGCTTATATGTGTGGTGTTGGAGAGCTGAACGGGGCCGAGATAGCGGCTTCCGAAATTATCAATCGCGACTTGTCCGGACAAAATGTCATCCTCGATCACGATCATGAGATCCGCGCCACCGGCAATTGTTTGGGATGGGCTGATGACCGAACGGGCGCGCAGGCCGGGGATGTCATTCACCACCAAGAGGGTGTGTTCCATCGTTGCGGCGGTGACGGGGCGTTCGGCGCTGAGGCGGTTTGTCATGCGACGAATGCGCTTGCCGAGCAAACTGGTTTCGTCAACCCCTTCAAGGGTGACGGCACTGAAAAACCCTTCCACAACGCGCAAGGTGACGGCGCCGTTTTCGATGGTCTGTTGCGGCACAACGGCTTGCGACAAGATATAGCCATCGGCGCGGTAACGGCGGGTGATGGCCTGCGCCAGCGCAAACATGTCGGCTAAGGTCACAACTTGCCCGATCTGCGCCTCATAAAGCGGCGCGATGGCGGACGGGGTGTAGGCGCTCATCCCCTCAATGGTGATGGATTGCAAGGTAAAGGTTACGGATTCCGCGCCGTCCGGCGTGCGTTGCGGGGCGATGTCTGCGGCCGCGGATGGGGCGGGAACGGTGATGGCATAGGGGGCGGGAACTTGGTCTTGCGCCCGCGGCGCTTCGGCGGATGGCGGAATGGCTTGTTGCGCCATGGCGGGCGACGAGGCGGCTACCAATGCTGCGCTCAGGGCTAAAACCGCGATACAGGTTTGTGATGCGGCCTTGAGCTTGTTGCGCGGGCCAAATCGTACGGATCGGAATGGAACGGATTCGGGCATGTTCTTGGCCTAAGCTATACGCGTTTCTTGCGAAAATTCAGTTGGTTATTAGCTGTCTTTCCTGTGCGGACTATAGGCGAACAGCGGGTTTTGTGCAATCGCTTTTGTCGTGCGCGGTAAAGTGAGGGCGCAAAAGGGGGGGGCAAATATGGCCATCCTTTCACCTGAGCGGTGATTGCGCCGTGGTGAGGGGGCTCTGAATAGCTTCTCTTTCTCTGCTTTGGTTGCTCTGCGTTGGCGCAGAGTTGGCGCAGAGTCGGCGAAGATTTTTGCCCCATCCTTTAGACGCAACGTCTTGTTGCCTCTCTAATCGCATTTTTTTTTTGATTTTAGGAGGGAAATAGGGCCCTGAATTTGCTTGTAAATACCTTAATATTCCGTTAATCTGCTTTTTATGAAAAATAATAATAACTTAGCCAAGCCAGACGATTTTAATTGGCATTGATTTTGCAAGCTGTCATCCTTGGTTGGAAAGCGTATAACGGGGTAAAATATGACAATATTCAAATACAAAAGCACAGCTATCTTGCCGCGTCCTATGACGGGTCATGCCGAAGATATCCGTGCTGGGCGGCCTGTGCTGCGCCGTTTGTTGATGACGTCATGCTTGGTCGGGGCGCTCGCCTATGCGCCGGCGGCGCTGGCGGTTGAGCCACTCACAACCCCTGTGGGCGAAAATGTTGTGGCGGGGGCGGCAAATTTTGACCGCCCGCAAGACGGCGTTTTGAATATCCATCAATCCACCGACCGCGCGGTGATTGAATGGGATCATTTCAATATCGGCACCAATGCCAGAACCGAGTTTTTCCAGCCAAGCAGCACCTCGCTGGCGGTTAACCGCGTTGTGTCGCGCACCCAAGACCCGAGCCAAATTCTCGGTACCTTAACGTCAAACGGGCAAGTCATGGTGCTTGATCCCAACGGCGTGTTGTTTGGCAAGGATTCCAAAATTGACGTTGGCGGCATTGTCGCTAGCACAGGCAATGTTGACACCGCCGCCGTGATGCGCGGCGATGCGTCTTTGGCTTTGGATGATTTCGGCGGCGGCGCGGTGGTGAATGATGGCACTATCACGGTCGCACAAGGCGGATTAGCGGCGTTTGTTGCGCCAACGGCGGTGAATAATGGCGTGATTTATGCGCGGCTTGGGCGTGTCGCGCTGGCGGGAACCGGCGGCAAGGCGACGGTTGATTTATATGGCGACGGATTGGTTGAAATTGCGCTGGATGACGACAAAGCCGCGGCCTTGAGCGTTGAAAACAGCGGACAAATCATCGCCGAAGGCGGGGTCATTGCCCTGACTACTGGCGAGGCGGAAAACATTGTCAATGCCTCGATCAACATGGATGGTTTGCTGGATGTGTCCTCCGTCACACAAAAAGGCGGGCGGATTATTGTCGGCGGCGGCGCGGCTGTGAAAACAGGCGGCGCGAAGGCTGGCGCGGCCTCAATCGGTGGCGTCATGGATGCGAGCGGGTTGACGGGTGGTGACATCACGATTATCGCCGAGAAAATCACCCTGCGTAAACCGGCATTCCTGAACGCAAATGGCGTTCAAGGCGGCGGAATAATTCAGGTTGGCGGCGGCGCACATGGCAACGGAACGCCCGAAAACGCAGACTTCGTGAGCGTTGAAAACGGCGTCCGTATCGACGCCAGCGGAACGGATGACGGCGATGGCGGCACGATCATCATCTGGGCCGATCAAGACACATATTTCGGGGGCGCAGCCCTCGCCCATGGCGGCATAAATGGCGGTGACGCAGGGTTCATCGAAACATCGGGCAAAGGCACGATTGATTTTGCGGACGGGTTCGAAATCGGGCTATTAGCACCGAACGGCAATGGCGGCACATGGTTGATCGACCCGACCGATATTACGATTGGTGGCTTGTTGGCCAGCCAGATTAACGCGACCTTGAACGGTAATTCGAATGTGTCGCTGCAAACCGCCGCCGATGGCGACCAAGAAGGCAACATCACGATTAATAATCAGTTGGCATGGTCGGGCAGAGGTGCCTTGACCCTTCAGGCGCATAACGACATTATTTTGAATAACAGCATCCTGTCCGAACGCTCCGCAGGGTCAAATGACCACGGGTCGGTGACATTGATCGCGGGGCGCGCCATAAGCTCGACACCAACGACGATCAACCTGCGCATTGAAACCAATATAGGAAATGTGAGCCTGTCCGCCCTTGGTGGGGATATTACCCTTGGCGGCGGTGGTGGAAAATATTTCCGCATTCAATCAACCGAAGGGGATGTATCACTCTCGGCATCAAACGATGTGCGCCTTGGCGGGTCGGATGCGAATGTCGGCAACACCACAACGGTATACTCCGCCTCCGGCACATTGGGGATTGAGGCCGGACGCGACATTATCCTTCAGGCCACCAATCAAGACGATGGATATGTCTTGGTTGCGGCGTATGATGATGCGTTGACCTTGCTCGCCGGACGCGACATCAAGGCCAACGGAACAAATGCAACAAACAGTGCCGTGTCGATTGTCGGGCGCGATACGATGACGGTCACCGCCACGGATGGAACCATCGAATTCAATGATTATGTGACGCAATCCATGCGCACCTCATCGAAGGATATCAAGTTCACCGCCGGCGATACCATCACGCTGTCCTCCGCCTTGAACGGATTGACGGGGGATGTGACGCTGGAGGCGAAAAACGGCATCGCGATTTTGGCGGATATCACGACCGCAGGCGGCGATATTACCGTCACCAACACCCATGAAGGCGGCGCGGATGTGAGCGATGCAGGAGCGTTGCGCGTAGGCTCTGGCGTGAATGTCACCAGCAACGGCGGCACCATCACCATGACCGCCACAGACAGCAAGATTTTGGTCGAAGGCACCACCAGCGCCACCGGCGCGGACGGCAATAAAGAGGCGCTCTCCTTGAGCGGGTATGTCATTGATTTGACGAATACGGCGGCGTTGTCGGCAAAGGATTTGTCCCTGACCTCGCAAACAAGTATCGCGCAATCGGGTGCAGCCAGCGCCATCACCGCCTCAACCATCGACATTGACGCGGGCGGCGCTGTGACTTTGGGCGGCGTCAATACTGTCGGGGTGTTGAATGATATCGCATCAAACGGCGATATCGCGCTTACACTGGCTTCGGATGTGTTCATCGACAAAGACATTTTATCGCAAGGCCATGACATCAGCATCACCGCCACAAGCGGCAATATCGAGATCAGGCGCGGCGGATCGGTTGACGCACAGGGCGGCAACGTGACCTTGGCACAATCGGGCATCCTGACGGTGAAGAACCGCAGCATCGCAACAACCGGAACGGGGACAATCACCCTCGCCCAAAACGCGGGGGGGAGCATCGCGGATGTTCTTGCGGCACTCAACACCGACACAAGCGGCGAGATTACGCTGGCGCTGGGGGATGGAGTCTATAATGAGTCTCTGACCCTCGACCATGCCGTAACCTTGAAAGGCGCAAACGGCGCGGCGTCCGATGTGACGATTGACGGCCAAGGCATTGGCGGTGCGGGCATCACGGTCAACAGCAGCGGCTTCGCCTTCCATGACTTTAAAATCACCAATTTTGACACGGGCGTAGAGCTGGCCAGCGACACGGCCAAGGCATCGATGGAGCGCATGACCATTAACGCCGCGCAATATGACCTGTATGCCGGCGATGCAATCTTGACCGAGAATTTCAGCATCAGTAACACAGTGTTTGAAGGCGCGGGCGATAATGTTCATATTGCCAATGCCGATGAACTCTATATCGGCGACAGCACCTTTGAAAACGCCCAGAACGGTCTGTATATCGGCGGTGGAGCCGACCACAGAGTGGAAGGCAACGTATTCACCAACACGGTAACAGGGGCCACATTTGACGGCGCGTCCGGCACTTTCCGTGCCAACACGATGACCGATATTGCGACGGCAGTGACATTGACGGGGGCGGTGGAGTCCTTCACATTTTCGGGCAATACCATCAGCGGGGCAACGGAATACGGCCTTGAAACGGTGGGGGCGGAGATCGGCACGGTCTATTTGGCCGAGAACAGCTTTGAAAACAATAAGGTCGGCGCCCGTTTTACGAGCGGAACAATTGACTTTACAACCGAACCTGCGCCGACGAATACCATATTTATCGGCGGCGAAACAGGCCTTGAATTTGCGCCTGACGGCGGCGATAGTGCGATATTGTCTTTGGGTGGCGGTGGCTTGAACCGTCTGGAATTTACGGGCCAATCCCGATACGCCATTGCCTTTGATGAAGGGGCGTTTGACGGGGTGAACATTGATGCGCGCAACGTGTCGTTTGACGGGTTCGTGACGGCGGATGACGCGGCGGACGGCGAAACCTTGACCGATGTTCAATTGGCAACGCTCGAAGGCGCGCTCTTTGACAAGGCGGATGCGGACTCGCGCGGCGATATTTATGTCGGGAAACTGGCGGATGTTGACCCTACGCCGGATCCTGATCCGACTCCCGACCCTGACCCCACACCAGATCCAGACCCGACTCCTGATCCAGACCCAACGCCGGATCCTACTCCAGATCCAGACCCGACACCGGATCCTGATCCAACACCCGATCCTGATCCCGCGCCAGACCCAGACCCTGCGCCTGATCCGGCTCCTGAGCCAGACCCCGTGCCCGATACTGACCCCGTTATCGAAGACGAGGATGGCGCAGCAGGCGGCGTGAACCAAAATGACATCTTCCAAAACTAGCCCTCCGGCTCGACCGAGCCTACGCAAGGCGGCGCAACGGTGACGGTGACAGGGTTCGAAACAACGGGCGGTGACGACCCGCAATCCCTGTCTGACATCGAACCCGCCGCCGGTGGGCAAGGTGAGGCGGAAGAAGACTGCGAACAAGGCGCTTCCGATGGCGGATTCAGTGTTGCCAGCGATGCGCGGGCACTTGTTTCCGGCGAGTCTGGTTGCCAATAAGTCCGGCTCAGGCAGGCTTTGATCATAAGGCAGAGTAAAACAAAGGCGGCCATTTGGTCGCTTTTGTCGTTTTAGAGGATTTTTCGGAAAATTTTTGTTTTTTGGCGACGGATTTAGGCCGTTGGCTTCGTTATGTTATCGGGGTTATATAAGGCTTGCGCAATGAACTGATAATAAAAAGCCGCCAAACCGTGATGGTTTGGCGTGATGGCAGGGAAGACAGTGACACGAAAATACTTTTTTGCGAGCAAAGCCTCCGCGCCGCCCCGGCAGGACGATCAAAGCAAAAACGCGCAGGCTTTGATCGCGGCTCAAAGGCCGGAACATGGCGGAATGATCGACCCCGCAAGGCCGGAAAGCGGCGCGGAGATGGATGACGCGGCGTTGATGGAGCGCATAGCGGCAGGCGATGCGGCGGCCTTTGCCGCGATGTTGGATCGGTATATGAATGCGGTGTTTTGTTTTTCTTATGCGTTGCTCAAGGATGCGGCGCTGGCCGAAGACATCACACAGGAAACCTGCTTGCGCCTGTGGAACAATGCCGGTCAATGGCAACGCGGCGGCGCGGTGAAGAGCTGGCTTTTGCGTGTTGCGCATAATGCCTGTATTGATGAAATTCGCCGCAGGAAACCGCATGTCAATCTTGACGCCGCCGATCATATTTTGCCGCCGAGTGTGGATGGCAAAATAGCGGCAATACAGGGACAGGCCATTGCAGATTTGGTGATGAAAGGACTTTTGGCGATTCCGGATCGCCAGAAAACGGCGCTGATGCTGGTGTATTATTCTGAATGCACGAATGGCGAAGCGGCACAGATTATGGGGGTTTCGGTGGAGGCGCTGGAATCACTGCTGGCAAGGGGAAGGAAGGCTTTGAAAGGGGTTTTGGAGCCTTGCAAAACAGATTTGTTGGAGGGATAATATGACCGATATGCAGGATGATCTCGATATTGGGCGGGCGTTAAAACGCGCCGCGTGGCCGCAACCGTCACCCGACCTGAAAGGCCGGATTGTTAAGGCGGCTATTCATCAGGCTCAGTTTCAAACAAGCCATGATGATGTACAGGCCGCCATAAAAGCCCCAACATACAGGGACGACCAAGACGCGCGGGGCTATATCGCCGGCCTGTCATTGGGGGCGTTTGGCAACGGACGGTTTTCCCCTTATGCTGGCTATGTGGTGATTTTGGTCGGATTGGCGGCGGGCTTGGTGTCGGGTTTTGCGGCCTCCTCGCAACAGGCTGCCCTGTCCGACGCGGCGGCGCAACAGGCGGCAATGGTTGTGGCCTCGCCGCTATACAACCAAAGCGCCGGATTAATGATGAATGGCTTGTTGTATTAAACGCCGATAAAGCAATGAAATCACGAAAGATAGAGTGTTTTACGATGCAAAATAAGAAAATACTGGCGGGGGCTTTGCTGGCCTCGGTTTTTGTGAATGCCTTTTTGGGAGGATTCATCGTGTCGCGTTGCCTTATGGGGGGGCACCCAATGCCACCCTTTATGGGCGGGCATGGCGCATTCAATGATAAAAAGCATCCCGCCCCGCACGGCAAGCATCACGGGATGCGGCTTGATTTCGGGTTTGCAAAGGCTGCTGCGGCGCTGGATTCCCCGCATCGTGAGGCGGTGGAGGCCATGATCGCGGCTCAAGACAATGGGCGCGAGGATACGATGCGGGCAATGGCGGCGCGGTTTGATGCGCTTCATGCCATGACGGTTGCGGAGCATTTCGATGCCGAAGCATTCAAGGCCGCGGTTGCCGATATGGCGTCTTATGACAGCGCGATGCGCGAGTCCATGACCGCATTTATCCTGTCGATTGCACAGGCCTTGCCGGACGATCAACGCATCGAGTTTTTTACTATTCTTGATAAACATCGCCCCAAGCCGCCATTTAGGGATGGGGATGTGCCCTTGCCGGAACATCCATAGGCTTTAGTTTAGCAGTCACCAAAATATCTATCTATTGATAAGGGGGCGAATGCCCCCGTTTTCTTGCGGCAATATCCGCCTTCAATATCCGATCAATGAAAATAAAACCACCAACCCCGCGACGGAAAACCCGCTCGCCGCTCGTTATGCTTTCATAGGGACATTACTTTAACACTTTCTAGAAAAGGAGGTTACCATGGTCTCTGGTATTGGAAGTAAGTCCGATGCACAAGCCTTGCTGCAACAGCTTCAGCAGCAACGAACCCAACAACTGTTTCAAAAAACAGATGCGGATAGTAACGGTTTGCTGAGTCTGGACGAATTTAAGGCCGGCGCACCGAAAGGCGCGTCAAGCGGGGCGAATGCTCCGTCCTTGGAGGATGTTTTCTCCAAAATCGACAGCAATTCAGACGGCAGCGTGTCGCAAGACGAGCTGACCGCCGATGTTGCAAGCAGGGGCGGTGGACAACCTCCGGCAGGGCGTTTGTCCGGCCAGACATCGTTCGACCTCACCAAGCTGTTCGAAAGCACCGACACGGATTCGAACGGCAGTTTGTCGTTGGATGAATTCAAAGCCGGCGCACCGAAAGGGGCGAGCGACATTGAAGCCTTGTTTGGTGAGGCGGATGTTGATGGCGATGAAGCCTTGAGCGAGGATGAGCTTTCCGCCGCCGTGGCGAAAAAAGGCCCACCTCCGGGGCCTCCTCCGGGTGGTGGCGCACCACCGTCGGGCGGAGCTGAGTCCTCTTCCGCCAGCGCTGAATGGTTGGCCGAACTTCTTGAAACCGATGATTCCGAAAATCTGTTTGATTATCTTGACCAAGATGATGATGACAGCGTATCGGAAGAGGAATTGGCACAAGGGTTTGAAGCAATTCGTTCTGAAATGCTCAATGTCCTGTTTTCCGAGCAAGGACAGGGCGGTTCCTCCGGTTTATTTGGATAGGCCGAGTTTCTCACCTCACCCCATCTTAGACTCATTTGGGGCTCATCCGATTTTCCCGTGCCTTGCAACAGCCCCGAAAGGGGCTGTTTTTTTTTGCGTGAATTTAATGAAACTAGCCGTTTTCTTTTTTTCACTGGGGGGTATATGATAGGCATGTCTGAATCGAACCCGCAGGTATCACAGGAAAAATGGATCCACAGTTTAGAAAAAACAGCATCGTCAATGCGATTAATAACGAAATTGATCGCTTGAATGATTGTCTGGACAAAAACTATATTTTTGACCGGACGCAAATTGATGGGTTAATGCGCCTTGCGGATATTTTGAATGATGTGAACTCGTCCGAGATGCTCTATGGCGACGTTGATAAGGAAATTGCGGCGAAGATTGATACCCTGATCGAACGCTATAAATTCATCACCAATCCCGAAAATCAGGCCGAGCATCATTAAGGCCTCAATGGTGTCTTGGGCAGATTAACCCCAGCCGCCATTATGAAAAAATATTGACTTTCCATAATTTGTTGTTTAGTTCTGATGGTTGAAAAAACCAGAAGGCATTGCTATGGCCGACAGCAAACAAGACAGACCCGACCAGAAAAAACTGAGGAGCCGTTTCAACCGCACCTTCGGTACGGGCGAGGCCAAGGGCTATGCCGGTATTTACGCCGAAGAATGGCGCGATAAGATGCGCCACACGGACGGCAGCGACGTCATGTTGTATACAATGATGTCGACAATGATCGGCGCGGCAGCCGGTCTGTGCGGTGCGATGGGCGGGCTGGCAATCGAAGAAACGATGCCTCAGGCTGCAGCCGCGCTGGATGCCGCCGTGTCTTACGGCTATGAACAAGGCTACCGCTATCATGCCTTGTCGCATGAGGGGAAGACCTACGCTTTGTTCTCGCAAGACGGGGAATACCGCCTTTATGTCTATGACGGCGACGAGCTTGATTTTGTCGATAATGCCGGAGCGGCATTGGAGAGCAGCTTTGACATCAGCGAACATTTACAAGCCCTTGTGACGAGTCTGGAACAAGGCACCCGCCCCGAAGGCGCAGAAATGCCGAATTTTTATGCATTCACCGACATCAGTGAACGCTATAAAGACTGGACAGGCGGGATTGAACGCGACGTCGAACAAAGGCAGGCGGCGGATTTGGGCGGCCAGCCCTATCTTCACCATCTGCGCGCGGCCTTGCAAGAATGGAACGCCGCGAAAAGCCAGCTTATCAACGGACAATACGGCTTCAGCGCGGCACAAACCGAAGGCCTTAACACGCAAAAAAAGCGGGGGGAATTGGTGTGGAATGCCGCCCTTGCGACGGGGGTTGCAGGGTTTGGCTTGTTCTTGTTGGCACCGTTCGGAATGACGGCGGGCGCGACGATCGCAAGGGCGCATCGGTCGCGGCGACGGCTCAATCAAGATTTAAAGAATAGTCGTTAAGGCACAAAGGGAACAAGCATGGCAGACGGCAAAGAAGACACCCCCAAAGCAGTTGCAAAAGCGCGCCAAACCCGCCAGATAAAAATGGCGCAAAGAGGCGCGGCGGCGGCTGTGGCGCTGGGAGTGATGGCGGGCGGCTATGTCATGTATGACCGGTCGGAAAACTCGGATGATTACCTCCATGACGCCTATGCCGAGCGCAACGTGACGGATATGGCGGTCTATGTTGACCGCATCACACCGCAAGATGAGGCGAATTTCTTGCTGCGCATGGCGAATGACGGCGAATTTGACGCCATTCGCAGCCTCGCCGGCATGGGAAAATTTTCCGACTATGCCCGTCTGAACGCTTTTGTGGAGCTCTATGAAACGGATAAACGCGACGCATTTGCGGCCTTGTCTGGGATTATCGCCATTCCGCAAGACCTTGCCGACAGAATCTATGCCACCTCCCTCAATGCAAAAAGCACCGAAGACGCAGAATGGATCGCGAGCCTCAAAGCCCCCAGCCGTCAGGCGCTGGATGTCTATTTCGTGAGCAGCGCATCCAATGAAGACAGTTTTTGGTTTGACTATTTGCGGGCGCGGGTTTCTTTCGGGAGGGAGACTTTGGCGCGGGCGGCTCTCGATGTTGTGGCCGCGGCAAATGCTGAACGGTTAGCGATTTTGATGGACATGGCCGATTTAACGGATCAAGCGCCGGCATTCCTGCATCGAGCCGTTCAAAGAAACAATGCCGATGCTGTGCGCTTGGTCTTGGCGCAAGACAGTTTTTCGTTCACAGCGCAAGACTTGATGCCGCGTGTGGCGGAGGCGGTGACACTCGGCGCGACAGAGGTTGCGGACTTACTCTTATCACACACGGATTTTGCGCCTGTCATGCTTGGTGAGGCTTATATCTCAGCCTTGATTGCCGAAAAGAATGATACTGCAAGCATGATTTTGACGCGTCATGCTCATGGAAGCGCAGACGGCATTTATACCTATTTATTGTCGAAGTCTAACGGCGGCGGCTGGGTGGCCAATGTTGTATCAGGTCTGAAGCGCGACGGGATTTTTGATGCGATTTTTGCGCGCGCAATCATCGAACGCGAACATAAAATGTCCGAGGATTTTTTGCGCGGTTCGGGAGTGACGGTCGAGGATGTCACCCGCGTTTATGCGAATTTATATGGCCAAGGCTATGCGGCACTGGTCGATGCCTCCGCCAGCGCCAACAACACGCGCGCGGATATTGTGGACGAAGCACGCAGCAGGGCGCCGTATATCATGTTCAATCGATTCATGATGGCCTATGTCTTCCCCGATAAACCGGGTATAGGCGAGGCCTTGAGCAACGCCGCCAACCGTAAGAACGCGGCGGCGATGGTGCGCATCGTGCGCGATGCGGGCTTGACGCAAACGGATGTACAGGACGCGTTTCTTGCCGCGGTGGGCGAAGGCAATAAAGATGCTTATGTTTTCTTGCTCGACCGCTTCGGGGTTGACCAAGCAACGCTGGATCGCGGCGTTGCGCTGGCCTTTGAAAAAGGCGAAGGGGGCTTGATTAACCATTTATTGGCGGTGGAATTACTCAGCTATGAACGGCTGGACACGATGGTTGCCGTGGCGGCGCGGGGCGAAGATAAACGCGCCGTGATCGATGTGGTCGGAACACTCGCCATTCCTCAGGATAAACAGGAACAACTCCTGTCGCATTTCGATGCACCGATCCAGCACGCCATCCGCAATCAATGGCGCAGCTTGGGACGATAATTGGGATTATAACACGATAAAAAGGAAGACGCTTAATGGCCGACCGTAACCAAGATCATCCGTCACAAAAGGGCGTTAAAGGATTCTTGCGCCGCAATTTCACCGCCGCACCGGATGGTGAGGGGCTTTGGTCGATCTATAAGCAAGAGGTCAAAAAAGAATTCACGCAAGTTCCCGCGCATGAAGTGCCGTTCGCATGGACGGTGCAAACCTTGTTTTTCGGCATGGTGGCGTGCGTTCCGGGGGTAGCTGTTGGTCTTGGCGCTTATGTCGTTTTGAACGAGGATGCAGCAAAAGACGCGGCGATTGTCGCAGGGCTGGACAATCCCTACGGCTATCAAGCGGTGCGCTTCAACGACAATCAAACACTGATGCTGGTGGCACAGGACGGCACATACAGGGTGTATAACGAACATAAAGGTGAATTGGTTTTGCAAGGGTCATCCGCCGCCGCCCTCGAGGCCGCGCATCGCGTCAGTCAAAGCCTGTCCGATGCCATCACAGCACTTGAAAATGGCGCAGCCCCGAGCGGCGACGTGCCGGAATTTATCCGCTATACCGGCCTTAGCGAGGCCTATGCCGATTATGACGGTGATGTTGAGCGCCGTTTTGACGCCGCGGCGAGTGACCCGAGCGCCGACAGCAATATTTTGGCGGCGATGAGGGCGGCCTTGCCGCAATGGCAAGCGGCGGCACAAGCCATCGCAACCAGCCCGCATGGCTATACCGCCGAACAAAAATCAGCGATGCATCAAGAAAGAAGCGGCGAGGATTATGTCTTTGGCACGATGGCTTTGGTGGGGCTTTTGGGAGCCGTTATCGGGTTCACCGGCCCCTTCACCGCGCCGGTGGGACGCAGCATTCGCCGCCGCCGCGAATTTAAAAACAACGCATCTCCGTCATAACGAGATCAACAGAATTAACAGGAGTTTTTCATGGCCGACCGTTCCATCGACACCCCCGCCGAACAAGGCGTCAAAGGCAAATTCAAGCGCAGCATGAGCGGGATTGTCGGCAAAGACGGCCTTCCGAGCCTCTACGCCGATGAGCTGAAAAAAGAGCTCAAAGGCGTTGATGCCGAGAGCATTTTTCCTTTGCTTTTGATCTCGACGGTGTTCGGAATGGTCGGGATGCTGGGCGGCATGGCTGGGGGCGGGGTGGCCTATGTCGTCATGGACGAGGATGCGGCGGTCGATTCCGCCATCGCCCAAGGTTTGGGCGGTGAATACGGCTATCAATCCGTCCGCATGAATAACGCAACGGTCACGTTGGTACAACAAGACGGACAGTATCAGGTCTATCGCTCAAACGGCGGCGACCTTGTGCATGTCGGGTCGGTGGGCGATGCGCTGGAGGCCGTGCGCGATGTGACGAGTCAATTACGCGCGGCTGTGACCGCCCTTGAAAACGGCACAATCCCCGAAGGCGATATTGTTGATTTTGTACGGATGCGTGGCCTGAGCGAAGCCTTCTTCGAAGCGGATGGCAGTATTCGCCGCAATGTCGAGGCGGTAGAACGCGACAACAGCGCGAATAACGGCTTCTTGCAATCCTTGCAATCTTCCCTGACGCAATGGGAGCAGGCGGGGCAAGTTATGATGCGCTCCTCCTATGGAATATCACAGGCGCAAGAGGCGCAAATGTTTCGCGAGGCTAATTCTGACGATTACTTCGTGGGTGGTCTGACTTTGCTCGGCGGGCTTGGCTTTCTTGGCGGGCTGACCTTACCGTTAACCTGTCCGATTGGCGCGGCAATGAAACGCCGCCGCGAGATCAAGAAAGCCGCAAAACCGTCTTAGGGTATTTGCGGGCATTTGCCTCTAATTGCCGTTTTCCAGCACGTCAATCACATCGGGCAAAATTGCCCCGACCATCATGGACACCCCTTTTGCATTGGGGTGGATGCCGTCATTTTGGTTCAGGTACGGCTTCGCCACCACGCCGTCGAGGAAAAACGGATACAGCGCAACATCATGTTTGTCCGCAAGATCGCTGTATATGCTGTTGTATCCGCCGGAAAAAACCATGCCGAGATTGGGCGGCGCCTTCATGCCTGCAATCAAAATATCGGGGCCTTTTTGTTTGATGCGGCGAATGATCTGGTCAAGGTTCTTACGGGTCGATTTCGGGTCAACGCCGCGCAGCGCGTCATTGGCGCCGAGCGCGACAATCACCATATCGGCATCATCCCCGTCCAAAACCCAATCAATCCGCTCCAACCCGCCTGCGGTTGTGTCGCCCGAAATGCCGGCATTCACAACCCGCACGTCATAGCCCTTGCCGCGCAAGGCGCGCTCAAGCTGAGCCGGAAAGGCGTCTGATTCCGACAAACCGTATCCGGCGGTCAAAGAATCGCCAAAGGCAATAATGGTCTTTTCCTGTGCCGCCGAAACCTGTATAGTGCCAATCCATAAGAGTATCGCAAGCGATACCGCAAAAAACGAATGGAAGATCGCGCCTGTAAACGGTTGAACTCTATAGGTGACGAAACACATGACAAACAGCCCCTTAATTAAAACAGATCATATCTATCTTGAGGCAGGAACGGCTCAAAACAAAGTTAAAATTCTGCAAGATGTCGGATTCTCGATCGATGCGGGCGAAAGCATCGGCATTGTCGGCCCCTCCGGTTCGGGTAAAACATCGCTGATGATGGTGATGGCGGGCTTGATGCGCGCCACATCGGGCGAGATATATTTCAAGGGCGAACCGCTGGGCGGGCTGGATGAAGACGCGCTGGCGCGGTATCGCCACGAAAATATCGGCATTGTGTTTCAAAATTTTCACTTGATCCCCACCTTGACGGCCTTTCAAAACGTCGCATTCCCGCTTGACCTTGTCGGGCGGCGCGATGCGCAGGAGCGGGCGGAATATTGGCTCAATCAAGTCGGATTGGGGCATCGGATGCATCATATGCCGACCCAATTATCAGGCGGTGAACAACAGCGTGCGGCGCTGGCGCGGGCCTTGATTACCGAACCTGCGTTGCTCCTCGCCGATGAACCGACCGGCAATTTGGACACCGAAAACGGCGAAAAAATCACGCATTTGATGTTTGATATGGCGCGTGACCACGGCACGGCCTTGGTGATGATTACCCATGATGAGGCGCTGGCTGCGCGCACCTCCCGCCGCATCAAGCTGGTGGACGGGCGGGTTGTGGAGGATGTGACGCGATCCGGTGCAAGTGGCGCGGCTAGAATTGCCGCTGCGTCATCGGATGCACCGTTCAAGACATCATAGAAAGGAATCGCGCCATGACGCCCCACCAAAGCCGCGGATTCCTTTTGCTCACCGCGCTGCGCGAAACACGCGCAAATTTGAGCCATTTTCGGATTTTGATCCTGTGCCTGTTTTTGGGCGTGTTTGTGATCGGCTTTGTGCAATCCGTGACCCTCGCCCTTGAAAACGGCCTGCGCCGCGATGGCAAGGCGATTTTGGGCGGCGATTTTTCGGTGCGCAATATCTATCAACCCCTCGCCGATGAACCGCTTGCGGCGCTGAATGCCGTCGGGCGCATCGCGCGAACGGTTGAAATGCGCGGCTTGCTCACCGATGAACCGCAAATGACCCCATCCGATGCGCCCGATGACGCGCCAGATGACACGAATGATGATGCGAAAGCGGGTGACGCAAATACGGGTCATGTCGGACTGTCTGAAATCAAGGCGGTGGACAATGTCTATCCTCTGTTCGGGCAGATGACGCTGGAGCGGGCGGGCGTGATTGAAACCCCCCATGAATTTTTGACCCGTGCCGCGCAATCGCAAGATGGCGCGGAGATTCCGGCGGTCTTGCTGGATAATGTTCTGGCGGAACGGCTGAACGTAAAAATCGGCGACATCGTTAAAATCGGCAACCAACGCTTTGTTTTTGCGGATATAATTTTGCATGAGCCAGACCGTGCTGGCGGGTCTACCTTTAATGTAGGCCCGCGCAGCATGATGCGCATCGAAGATCTCGACAAAACCGGCCTCGTGCAAACGGGGGCGCAGGTTTACTACCATTATAAAGTCGCGATGAATGATCCTGACACGCTCCTTGCCACCACGGAGGCGATTGAGGCCAAGTTGGGTGAGGGCGGCTGGCGCTTGCGCGATTACACCAATGCATCGCCGCGCATCGACCGGTTTTTGAGCCGTTTGTCGCAATTTTTCACGCTTGTTGGCTTGTCGGCCTTGCTGATCGGCGGGGTTGGCATCGGCAATGCGGTGCATGTCGTGCTGCAAAAACGCTTGCCGAGCCTTGCGATTGCCAAATCACTCGGCGCGTCACGCAGCTTTGTGTTTTGGCTGTGGTTTTGGGTGGTGATGATGGCGGGGTTGATCGGCATCGTGCCGGCGCTTGGCCTGTCGTTTTCCTTGCCGTTTATGATGCAGGCCGCATTGGAAGGGGTTTTGCCGATTCCGTTTGTGCCGACTTTGGCACCGCACGCCCTTGGCACAACGGTGTTGTTCGGGGGGGGGATCCTTGTGCTGTTTTCCGTTTTGCCCTTGTCCCGAGCGGCGCAGGCGAAGCCGGCACTGCTGTTCCGTCAAGGCGCGGCGGCGACTTTGCATGAAAAAGCCGGTAAAAAGGCGGTCTACGCAACCGTGATTTTGATGGTGCTGGGCGGCGGCGCGATGATTGCATTGTCGTCGCATCCGGTGTTCACTGCTGGATTCCTTGCGGCGGCGGCGGCGATTTATATCTTGCTGAAGGCTGTATCACATGGCTTGATCGCGGCGCTGCGGCGGTTGCACGGCCTTCGCAATCCGGCTTTGCGGATGGCGGTGGTGAACATGACGCGCCCTGATAACCAGAGTTTCACGGTTTTGTTGTCGCTTGGTTTGTCGCTGACTCTGTTTGCCGCGATTGCCCAGATCGAAATGAATGTGAAGCATCGCATTGATGAGGACATCCCTGACAAGGCGCCCGCTTTCTTTTTCATCGATATTCAAAAATCGCAAATGCCGGATTTTGAGGCGGCGGTGCGGGCGGTTGAGGGCGTGTCTGACCTCACCAAAGTCCCTAATTTACGCGGAAAAATCGTGTCCGTGAACGGGGTCGAAGCCGAAAAAGCCCTTGTTGACCCTAGCGAGGATTGGCTCTTGCGCGGCGATCGCGGCTTTACCTATTTAACGGAGAAGCCGGACTACAGTGACTTGCTCGAAGGCGAATGGTGGGCGCCGGATTACAGCGGCCCGCCGATTGTTTCAGTGGTCGAGGATGTCGCACGCGGTTTCGGTGTCGGGGTGGGGGATGAAATTACCCTCAATATTCTGGGGCGCGATATTTCGGCGCGCATCGTCAATGTCCGCAGCGTCGATTGGTCCACCATGACCATTAATTACGCTATTACCTTCGCCCCTGGGGCTTTGGACAACGCACCGCACAGCTATCTCGCAACACTGGTCGCACCGCAAGAGGTGGAAACGAAGATCCTCAGCGCCGTGGCGCAGGATTTCGCCAATGTCACGGCGATACAGGTGCGTGACGCCCTGCAAACCGCATCGATGATCCTTGGCCGTATCGCGCTGGCGATGCGGGCGATTGCGGGGCTGGCCTTGGTGACGGGGGTTTTGGTGTTGGCGGCGTCCTTGCTGTCGTCACTGCGTCAACGCCGCTATGAAACGGTTGTGATGAAGGTCGTGGGGGCGCAGCGTCGCACCCTGACCCGCATGATGGTCTATGAATTCGCCCTTTTGGGCGGCATTGCGGCGGCAATATCCTTGCTCACCGGCACGGCCTGCGCCTATTTGGTGGTGACGCAGGTGATGGAGTTTCCGTGGATCTTTGACCTCGGCACCGCCGTCACGGTGGTGGTTTTGTCCTTGTCGATCACGCTGGCTTTTGCCGTTTGGGCGGTGTGGAGTTCCCTCAGTTCGCGCCCCGGTGACTTTTTGCGCAATGAATAATGTCGCAAATAACGCTGTGAATAACCCTGTGTGCTGTTACAAGAGTTTTGATGTTTTACAGCGTGTTACAGTGCTTTGTGATGTCGATAACGATGCATTCGCGAAATAATCGTCGTCCGCAGCCCGAATTCACTAGAAAAAACTTGACTTTGGCGGAGTAAAACTTCATCTTGAGCCCGAGTTTGAGGACACGGTTGCATAACTGTACAAACGCGAACAGCCCGCCTGTAAGGGTGCCGAAAAGCCTTGAAAAAGGCCGCTTTTCGCGAAAATAACCGGATAATGCAACGGTATGTTCGAACTTGGGAACGTTTTTGCCCCTCTTATGAGGGCAGTAAAAAGGTTTCGCATTAACTGTTCTTTTTTGTGAAAAGGAGTAAATACATGGAAAAAACAGGTACCGTTAAGTGGTTCAACGATCAAAAAGGCTACGGCTTCATTGAAGCATCCGATGGCAGCGGAGATATCTTCGTTCACATCAGTGCAGTTCAAAAAGCTGGTATGCAAACCCTGAAAGAAGGTCAAAGACTCTCTTTCGTGGTTCAAAAAGACCCGAAGAAAGACAAATCTAGCGCTATCGAGCTGCAAGAAGTCGCTTAAGGGATGATCGGCAAAAAGCGCTGCTTACACGTTTAAAACGCGCTTTGGCTTTTTGATACCTCTTCGACCCGACTGTTTTTTTATGACGACGACTTCGACGATGAATTAATTGCCCCGACCGCCTTTTCGCAAGACTGCTTACACCTACGGAAACCCGCAGATGAGATGTCAGGACTTCGCCGTTTTACTGTTCCTTACGGAAAAATAGAACGGTTCATGTTCATAAAGACATGCAGAATCTGCCCGGCTCTAAGCCGGACAGATTATTGCCAAAGATTATTGCCAAAGATTATTGCCAAAGATTATTGATTAAAACACACACACATTTACAGCGAGAAAATTGTCCGTGACCAATGACAGTTCTCTCACATTGTGGATAGAGAATAGTTATTAGGAACAACAGACAAGGCGCAATAGCATTATTGCGTGACTTGAAATCGCACAATCAAATATAAGGACTTACTAGTATGACTGGTTTTACGGGCTTTGAACTGAGCCCCGCGCTTATGCGTTCACTTGAAAATATGAATTATGTTAATCCTACCCAAATTCAGATGGAAGCTATTCCTCTGGCGCTCCAAGGGCGCGATATTTTGGGATCGGCACAAACGGGAACCGGTAAAACGGCGGCCTTTGCGATTCCGATGGTGGAAGGATTGATGCGCCAGCCTCATGGCTCGGCCGTTATTATGACCCCCACGCGCGAATTGGCGCGTCAGGTTATGGAAGTTGTGAAACAACTCCTCGGTTTTAAATCGGATATTAATATGGCGTTTTTGATCGGCGGCGAGCCGATGCGCCCACAGCTCAACCAACTCGCGCGCAAGCCGCGCATCATTATCGGCACACCGGGGCGGATTAACGACCATCTGGAGCGCCGCTCTTTGAAACTCGACGACGCAGGCTTTTTGGTGCTCGACGAAACCGACCGTATGCTGGACATGGGCTTCGGCATCCAAATCGACGCCATCGTCAAACACATGCCGAGCGAGCGCCAAACGCTGTTATTCTCGGCAACCTTGCCAAAAGAGATCATTCGCCTGTCGAATAAATACATGACCGATCCGGTGCGTATTGCCGTCGGGCAAACCCACGCCGTTGCGGAAAACATCCAACAAGACGTGATGCGCATCAGCGAAGGCGAAAAATACGGCGAATTGGTGCATCAACTTGGTGTGCGTGAAGGCTCGGTCATCATTTTCATGAAGACTAAATTCTCGACCGAACGCATGGCCAAACGCCTGCGCGAAGACGGGCATGAGGCCGATGCGCTTCATGGCGACTTGAAACAAAGCCGCCGTGACCGCGCGGTTCGCATGTTCCGCGAAGGCAAATTCCGCGTTCTCGTGGCGACCGATGTTGCTGCACGCGGACTTGATATTCCACACATCGAACACGTCATTAACTATGACTTGCCACAGGTTGCGGAGGATTACATCCACCGCATCGGGCGTACGGCACGGGCGGGGGCGCAAGGCTCGGCTCTGTGCTTTATCGCGCCGGCGGATGGTCGCAAATGGCGCGCCATTGAACAACTTTTGAACCCTGGTGCGAAACCGTCCAATGATTTTGGCGATGACTCGGGCAAGGATCGTGGTCGTGGCGGAAAATCTCGCTTCGGTGGCAATGGTGGCGGCAATGGCGGGGGACGTTCGCGCAATGACGGCCCGCGTGACTTTGGCTATAAACAACGCCCGCCCCGCGAATTCGGCCATAAAGATCGTTTCGAAAAAGACGGCGCATCTCAAGGCCAAGGCCGCGATTTCGAAGCCCGTCCCCCGCGTGAGCGCAGCAACGGCGGCGAGGGCGGCTATGACCGCGCCCGTCCGGCGGCTGATCGTTCGGCTGGCGGCGGTTTCCGCGACCGCAAGCCTTTCGGTGACTCACCGAAACCATGGCAAAACAAGCAAGAAGGCCGCAGCTTCGGCGCTAAACGCGACGAAAACGGCTCGTCCGAACGTCGCCCATGGAGCAAAGACGGTGAGCGCGGCTCTTCTGACCGTCAAGGTCAAGATCGCTTCAAGCCACGCTTTGACCAAGGCGACCGCCCACGCGGTGACCGCCCGTTAAGTGACCGTCCAGAACGCTCCGACCGTCCATTCGGTGGTCGTCCGCGTGACACAGGCTCCCGCGAAGGTGGTCAATTTGACCGCAGCGCAGGCGGCGACCGCCCGAGAAACCACTCAGGCGGCGGCTACAGACAAGACGGCGACCGTCCTGCCTACGCCAAAAGCCAAAAGCCATGGGAAAACCGCGAAGGCCGTTTTGACAACCGAGGCGACCGTTCCGATAACCGCAGCAGCGAAGGCCGCTCCGAATACCGTGGCGACCGCCCTGATAACCGCAACGGCGAAGGTCGTTCCGAGTATCGCGGTGATAATCGTTCCGAGAACCGCCCCTATGCCCCATCCGGCAAAAAACCATTCGTAAAACGCGATGGTCAATCGGATGGCTATAAAGGCGGCGGCGCAGGCTTCAAAGGCAAAAAGACAGGCGCAAAAGACCCGTCCAAATCCTTCAGCAAGAACCGCAGACCAGACGGCGCCGAAGGCGGCTGGTCGGGTCAGGATGGCCGTCCGGTCGGCAAAGGCTTCAAAACCGGCGCCCAAAACGCCAACACAGCCCCACGCCAGATCACAGAGGACAAACCCGCAGCCCCCCGCCGCAAACTCGCCCTCAAAGCCGACGAAGCTGACCGCCCGCGTTCCGCCGCGTAAGGCGAACAAAAAGCACAGAAATACCAAAAGGGCGCCCCTCAGCGCCCTTTTTTGTATTCAAATTTGTTTTTATTTGTGCGAACGAAATAAAAGGCTATCGTGCTTATGCGTAACGTTTACTCGAAAGCAGGGGAGAAAAATTATGTCGGATAAAGGTATGTTAACTGAGTCAGTTTATCTGGTCCACGAAAGGATCTGGAGGCATGCAGGCAGTCTTGCGGACTTTAATATTTCGAATTTCTACGATCCCAATAAATTGTCTGAGCATAATAATCTGAAGGGATTTGAAGCGCGGCGGCGCGCTATTGAGCGTGTGATAGATATTGCTAAGCAAGTGTTTAAAGCAGAGAGGGAAAATGTTGTAAAGCTACCTATGGAAATACTTTTCGAAATGGAGCGCTCTCTTGAAAAAATAATCAGCGTTTTAAGAGAAATGAGAAATTTTTATGATGAAGAGGCAGTGAGGGATTCGCATGGAGCGTGGAACGGTGTTACATATGATTCAGAAAGAAAAAGACTGATAGAATCATTTGATCTACGTTCCGAAGAATATGAAAAGGCTTTTGTTTATTTCGCGAACATGAATCTTAGAGTAGAAATGAACGCCGCAGTGGAGCAACTAAATAAATTGACGGATGAAAAGACGTATCATGCAATCGTAAAACACAGTGGACTGTATCAAAAAAATGAAGAGAGACATGATGAGTCTGCTCGCCGGTGGCTTGTAGGTGGGGTGTGTCTGACGGTTTTTACTTTCTGCTTTGGGGTTTGGAGTATGTTTGATCTTAAGCACATGATGTCACAAGGCGTATCAATGTCCAGCGAGGCTTGGTTCAGCTTGGCGTTGATGAGAATACTTGATCTTGAACACATGATGTCACGAGGCGTATCAATGTCCAGCGAGGCTTGGTTCAGCCTGACATTGATGAGAATATTTATTTTTGGACTTCTCGTTTCTCTGGTGTTCTGGGTCTTAAAAAATTATAGCTTGAACAAACATAACCAGCTTATGAATAAGCAAAAAAGCTTGGCGCTCCAAACATTTGAAGAGTTTTCAAAAGCATCCGTAACTGATATAGAAATGCGCCGTATTGTTCTTGGTAAGGTCACGGCGACGATTTTTGATACGGGTGACATGGGCTATGTCGAAAACAAGCGTCCCCCTGAAAAGGATAGCGATGTAGCAAGCACGCTCCTTAGCTTAATTTTAAAGAAAGGCGATGGCTAAAGCATTGAGTGTGATCGACTCACACAACCTGCCCCGCCGCATATCCCGACGCCCAAGCCCATTGGAAGTTGAAGCCGCCTAGGTGGCCGGTGACGTCGACGACTTCGCCGATGAAGTAGAGGTTTTTTTGGGTTTTAGATTCCATGGTTTGGGAGGATAAATCCGCCGTGTCGACGCCGCCGATGGTGACTTCGGCGGTGCGGTAGCCTTCGGTGCCGGCGGGTTTGACCGCCCAGTCGTTGATGGCGGCGGCAACGCGCTCGATGGATTTGGTGGACAGCTCGGCAATCTTGCCGTGAATGGTGAGGCTTTCAAGCACCATCACCGCCAAGCGGCGCGGGATAATATCGGACACTATGGTCAGAATATCCTGCGCGGGAGTGGATTTTTGGCGGTCTTTGAGGACGGCGAGCGCGTCCACCCCGTCCGCTAGGTTGACGGAAATCTCGGCGCCCTCACGCCAATAGGAGGAAATCTGGAGGATGGAGGGGCCGCTGAGGCCGCGATGGGTGAACAACATCCCCTCGGCAAAGCGTGTTTTTTGAAAGCGGACGGAGGCCTCAACCGATACGCCGCTGAGATCCTTACACCGCGCCAAAATATCGTCACTGAAGGTGAGCGGCACAAGCCCCGCCCGTGTCGGCACAATCCGCAATCCGAATTGTCGCGCAATGTCGTAGCCGAATTTCGTCGCGCCGATTTTGGGGATAGACAGCCCGCCCGTGGCGATGACGAGCGCTTCGGCTTCGTAGAGCCCGCGAGAGGTTTCAAGGCGGTAGAGGCCGCCTGTGCCGCCGTTCTTGGTGTGATGATCCACGCGCGTAACGCTGGTGTCCATGTGGATGACGACCCCCGCGGCGCGGCATTCATGCAATAACATGTCGATGATTTGCTGTGCCGAGTCATCGCAAAAAAGCTGGCCTAGTTTTTTCTCGTGATAGGCGATTTTATGCTTACGGATCAGGGCGATGAAATCTTGCGGGGTATAGCGGCTGAGCGCTGATTTGCAAAAATGCGGATTTTGCGACAGGAAACACTCTGGCGCGGTGTGAATATTGGTGAAATTGCACCGCCCGCCGCCGGAGATGCGGATTTTTTCGGCTGTTTTCTTGGAATGGTCGATCACGGCGACGCGCCGCCCGCGCTTGCCCGCCTCAATGGCGCACATAAGCCCCGCCGCCCCCGCGCCGATAATCACAACATCAAAAGAAGAAGGGGGCATGGGCGGCGTGTCCGGCTGTGGTGTTGACAGGAACGGCACTATACGGGGTTTTTCGGCGTGTATAAAGCCTCAATCCGCATCAATAAACGCCGAGCGCCTTATACAGGCGGATCAGGCTCTGCGACTGCGCGGACTCGGCACTGATGAGGTCGGATTCGGCTTGGTTGACGGTGCGCTGGGCGTCCAGAACGTCAAGGAAGGACACTTCGCCTTCGTCAAATAATTGCCGCGACAAATTCAAGGCACGCTGGGCATTGCCGGATGCCTTGACCAAGGATTGGCGGCTTTCGTTGATGCGGGCGTAGTCGGCGAGGGCGCCTTCGACCTCCGACACGGCCTCAAGGATTGTTTTGCGATAGGTTTCAAAGCTCTGAATCTGGCGGGCTTCGGCGGTGTCGATGCGGCCTCGGATACGCCCGAAATCAATCAAGTTGACCGCTGCGCCGATGGCGATGCTCCACACACTCGCGGTGTTGATCAGGGCGCTGTTGGCGATTCCGTACAGGCCGCTTACGTTCACACTCGGGAAAATCTCGGCATTGGCGGCGGTGACGTTATCGGTGCTGGCGGCGAGCATGGCGGCGGCGGCGCGGATGTCGGGGCGCTGGGCGATCACGCTGGCGGGTGCCATTAATACGGGGCGTAAATCGGCCCCTGGGATGTCGGCCTGCGTTTCAAGTAAGGCGACAACACCGTCCGGCATATTGCCGGTCAAAACGGCGAGGCGCAGACGGGCTTGGTCGCCCTGACGCTGATATTCCGGAATAGAGGAGCGCGTGGTGTTGACAAGATTTTCGGCGCGTTCGGTGTCAAGCTGTGTCGCCTCACCGGATGTGCGTTGATTGCGGATCAAGCCAAGAGTGCGGTCTTGAATCTCAAGGTTTTTGAGGGCGATGCGGGTTTGTTTTTCGGCGCTGCGATATTCGATATAGCTGCGCCCGACTTCGGCGATGAGGCTGAGCGAGGCATGGTCGTAATTGGCTTCGGCGGCCTGTGTGCCGGCATCGGCGGCGCGGGATGCGGCGCGGTTGCCGCCAAACAAGTCAAGCTCGAACGAGGCGTCAAAACCGGCATCATAGAAATTATCCGCCGCGCCGGAGCCGCTGTCACTGCGCCCTTTTTGCCCCGATAATCCGACTTGCGGAAATAATCCGCCCGTGGCGGTTCGGGCGATTCCGCGTGCCTCGGCGATGCGGGCTTGCGCGATTTTGCGGTCGGGGTTGCCCGCCAAGGCCATCTCGATGAGCGCGTCAAGGGTCGGGTCGTCAAAGCGTTTCCACCATCCTTTGAGGGATTCCGCGCCGCCTTGGGCGTCCAGCACATCGACTGTATCGCTTTGATAGGCGCTCCATGCCTGCGGCGCGGTGGGGGCGTCGCCGGACAAATCTTGCGCCGTGGTGAAACAGGCGGACAGCAACAAACCTTGCCCGATGATGAGGGTGCTGAGGAAGGCGCGTTTCATGGTCATACTCTCCGTTTCAAACTAAAGGATAGCGGTTGTTGTTAGTGGTCTTCGGCGTGGCTGTGGTCGATTTTCGGGTCTTTGCGGCCTGTGATGGCGATTTCCATCTTGCGCAGCATGACATAGAACACAGGGGTGAAAATCAAACCGAAGAACGTCACGCCGAGCATTCCTGAAAACACCGCAACACCAATGGCTTGGCGCATTTCCGCGCCGCCGCCTGTGCTGGTTGCCAACGGCACAACCCCCATGATGAACGCGAAAGACGTCATCAAAATCGGGCGCAGCCGCAGGCGTGAAGCCTCCACCGCCGCTTGCACAACATTGCGGCCTTGGTGTTCCAGTTCCCGCGCAAATTCGACAATCAAAATCGCGTTTTTGCAGGCAAGTCCGGCGAGCACGAAGAGGCTGATCTGCGTGAAGATGTTGTTATCCCCGCCCCAGAAATAAACCCCCGCAATGGCGGACAGAATACTCATCGGCACGATCAGAATCACCGCCAAAGGCAGGGTGAGGCTCTCATACTGCGCCGCCAGCACCAAAAACACGAGGAGCAAGCAAAGCGGGAAGATATAAACTGCCGTGTTGCCCGCCAGAATTTGTTGGTAGGTCAATTCCGTCCACTCAAACCCCATGCCGGATGGCAAGGTTTCGGTGAGGATTTTGGTAATCGCGGCCTGTGCCTGACCGGATGAATATCCGGCGGCGGCGTTGCCGTTCAAATCGGCGGAACGAAACGCGTTATACCGTGTGGCGGTTTCGGGGCCGTAGGTTTCGGTGACATTGACGACGGAGCCGAGCGGCACCATCTCACCGCTCATATTGCGCGCCTTGAGGGCGCCAATATCGGACGGGCTGTCGCGAAACTCTTTATCCGCTTGGGCAACGACCTGATAGGTGCGGCCGAATTGGTTAAAGTCGTTAATATACATCGAGCCGAGATAGACCTGCATGGTGCGGAAAACATCCTCCACCGGCACGCCGAGCTGAAGCGCCTTGGTGCGGTCAACATCGGCCTTTAATTGCGGCACGTTGATGTTATAGCTGGAGAACACGGCGGTGAGCGCAGGGTCGGCATAGGCCTTGCCCGTGACTTCCTTCACCACGTTGTCCAATGCGCCGAAACCAAGGTTTGTGCGGTCTTGGATCTGAAGCTTGAAGCCGCCGAGGCTGCCCAACCCCATCACTGGCGGCGGCGGGAAAATGGCGATATAGGCATCGTCAATCGCACCGAATTTTTGTTGTAGGCTTTGGGCAATCGCGAAACCGCCAAGGCTTGGGTCTTTGCGTTGGTCAAAATCGTCCAGCGTGATAAACACAACACCGGCGCTGGATGAATTCATGAAGCCGTTAATCGACAAGCCAGGGAATTGTACTGCGCTTTGGACGCCGTCTTCCTTGAGGGCAATCTCGCCCATGCGGCGGATGACATCTTCGGTGCGTTCAAGCGTTGCGCCGGACGGCAATTGTGCGAAGCCGATCAAATATTGCTTGTCCTGCGCCGGAACAAACCCCGGGGGGACGAGGCGGAAGCTGTAGACCGTGAGTGCGATCAACGCGGCGTAAATCGTCATCATGATGAATTTACGCCCGACAAACACGCCAACGCCCTTGGCATAGCCGTTTTGGCTCTTCGTGAATCCCTTGTTGAACAGGCGGAAAAACCACCCGAGAAAAAGGTCGATCACGCGGGTCAAACGGTCTTTTTTGGCGCCGTGGGGCTTGAGCAGGATCGCCGACAAGGCGGGGCTGAGGGTCAAGGACACAATGGTCGAAATGAAGGTCGCAATGGCGATGGTCAGGGCGAATTGTTGGTAAAACTGGCCGGTCAAACCGCTGATAAACGCAATCGGCACGAACACCCCGATCAACACCAGCAAGGTCGCGACAATCGGGCCTGTGACTTCCTTCATCGCTTGGACGCTGGCGTCATAGGGACTCTTGCCTGCCTCAATGTTACGTTCGACGTTTTCAACCACCACGATGGCATCGTCCACGACAATTCCGACCGCAAGGATAAGGCCGAACAAGGACAAAATATTGATCGAAAATCCAAACGCATACATGAACGCGAATGTCCCGATAATAGAAATCGGCACGGCGATGAGCGGGATGATCGAGGCACGCCATGTCTGCAAAAACGCGATAATCACAATCACGACAAGGGCGACGGCCTCCAGCAAGGTCATGATGACCGATTCAATCGACCCGCGCACGAACACGGTGGGGTCATAGACGATGGAATAATCAATGCCTTCGGGGAAGTCTTTTTTAAGCTCTTCCATCGCGGCACGCACGCCGGAAGATATTTGCAGCGCGTTGGCACCGGGGGAGGCGAAAATCGGAATCGCCACGGCTTGCTTGTTGTCGAGCATAGAGCGCAGGGAATAGTTTTGCGCCCCGAGTTCCAGCCGCGCCACGTCCGAAAGGCGTGTGACAACGCCATTGGCGTCGCGCTTGACGATGATGTCTTCAAATTCTTTTTCGTTGAGCAAGCGGCCTTGCACGTTGATCGGCATTTGCGTGACGGCGGTGTCGGTGTATGGGGGGCCGCCAATGACGCCGGCGGCGACTTGGGTGTTTTGGGCGCGGATGGCCTCAACGACTTCACCGGCGGTCATGCCGCGTTCGGCGATGCGTTCAGGGTTGAGCCATACACGCATGGCGTAATCGCCCGACCCGAACAAGCGCACCTGTCCCACGCCCCTGATTTTGGCCAGCCTGTCCTTGACGTTCAAATTGGCGTAGTTGCGAAGATACAGCATGTCATAGCGCTCGCTGGGCGAGAGCAAGTGAACAACCATGGTGAGGTCGGGTGAGCTCTTGATCACCGTCACACCCAATTGGCGCGTGATGTCGGGAAGGCGGGGTAAGGCTTGCGACACGCGGTTTTGCACCAATTGCTGGGCAAGGTCGGGGTCGGTGCCAATAGCAAAGGTGATGGTGAGGCTGAGCGCTCCGTCGGCGGAGGCGAGCGAATTCATATACAGCATATTCTCAACGCCGTTGATCTGTTCCTCCAGAGGGGTTGCCACCGTTTCGGCAATCACGGCGGGGTTGGCGCCGGGGAATTGAGCGCTGACGACAATTGAGGGCGGCGCAACTTCGGGATATTCCGAAATCGGCAAGCGGAACATCGAGATCATACCGATCATGAAGATCAAAATGGACAAAACAGCGGCAAAAATAGGCCGATCAATAAAAAAACGAGAGAAATGCATAGCGATTTTGTCCTTGCCAGTGTTTTTATGTATCTTTTTTTGTATATTGTGGTCTTTATGAGGGTTTTTAGCCGATTTTGACGATGAAATGGGCATTTTATCCATTTTTCATCATCAAAATAGCGTGTTGTGGGTTATTCAGCATCCGTGATGGTCGGTGTGACGGGCATACCGGGGCGAAGGCGGATGATGCCTTCGGTGATGACGACATCGCCTTCATTCAAGCCCGATTCAACGATCCGCTTGCTGCCCGTTTTGTCGCCAAGGCGAATTTCGCGGTATGCAACGGTGTTGTTTTCGTCCACGACATAGACAAATTTGCGGTCTTGGTCGGTGCCGATGGCGCGCTCGGGGACGGTGATGCGTTGATCGGCGCTGGGGCTTTCAAGGCTCACACTCGCGAACATGCCGGGGAGTAAAACTTGGTTGGTATTGTCGAAAAACGCGCGGGCGCGGATGGTGCCGGTGGCGGTGTTGATGCGGTTGTCAAAACTGTGGATCACGCCGCTATACACCGTGTCGTCATTGCGTAGGCTTAAATGCACGGGAATGGCGGGGGCGGCAGTGGCGCTGGAGGTGGCGCTAGAGGTGGTGCTTGTTGCAACGTTTGCCTTCGCACCCATCGCGCCAGCCATGGCGGGCTGGCTTGCCGAGACTTCTGAGCCAGCCTCATCGCTATTGCCATTGGTTGCGGGTTCGATGGCGTTATCTGTGGTATTGTCTGTAGCTGTGTCGTTTTCGGCACTGATGGATAGGGTGTCCTGCTTGGGCTCTACGGCTTTCGCCAAGGGCGCGATGGTGCGGAAATAGCCGAGATAGCTTTGCTCGTCCATCTCGAAATCGGCGTAAATCCCGTCATTTGATACGATGCTGGTGAGGACGGGGGCGTTGGCGCCGGCCTCGACAAGGTTGCCGCGAGTGAGTTCGGCGCGGCTGACGCGGCCTGAAATCGGGGCGGTGACATAGGCGTGGTCAAGGTTGATCTGTGCTTGGTCAAGCCGTGCTTTTGCGGCCTGCAAGGCGGCATCGGCGGATTGATAGGCGCTGGAGCGTTCGTCATAGGTGCGCTGGGAAATCGCGTTGGTTTTGATGAGGTCTTCGGCGCGTTTGAATTCTTTTTCGCTGAGCTCAAGCTGGTTCTTCGCGGCGGCGACTTCGGCTTTTGATTGGTTGACGAGGGCTTGGTAAGGGCGCGGGTCAATCACCAACAAAACATCGCCTTGTTTTACAAATTGTCCGTCTTCGAAGCGTATTTCGGTGATGGTGCCACTGACTTGCGGGCGAATATCGACATAATCGACGGCTTCGAGGCGGCCCGAATATTGCCGCGCGATGCGCAGCGGCTCAGCCTTGACGGTGATGGCGGTGACGGGCATGGCTTGTGGCGCTTGTTGAGGGGCGCTGTCGCTCGCGATGGCGGCGTTCGTCATGCTCTCACCGTTGATGGCTTTATATCCGGCACCTGCGCCGACCAACGTCAGGACAAGGGCGGTCGAGGCAAGAAATATTTTGGTTTTCGAAGGGCTGGGCATGGTGTGATCCTCTTGTCTTGCTGTCTTTTGTTCGGTTGCGCTGCCTAGTGTGTGTTTGCCTAGTGTATGTTTGTTTGTCTTTGTGTTTATGTCGTTTGTCACAGTTTTTTGTGCCATTATGGTGCTGTAGCATCTTTTTTGCTCTTGCACAATAGTTGACTGGTTGGTTTAGTCTTTTTTCGTTCCTCTGCCTGCCCCCTGCATGGGGGCTGTAAGCTTTTTGACGTGTATTGATTATTCGGCGGCGGTTGTTTTTTCCGCGACGCCGATGATCCGGAATATGCCGGATTTCAAGTCGCGGGTCAGGGGGGTCATGCTGTTTTGTATGCGCGCCATCATCATGCTCCCCAAAATAAGGGTTTCGATCTCATCGGCCTTGGCCGCGACATCGGTGTCGGCGGCGAGCAAGCCTTCCGCGATCAAATCGCGCAAGGTTGTTTGAACATATTTGCGGTGACAGGCGAAGATTTCATCGGTTTTTGCACGAATGGCCTCTTCGAGTCCGGCCATCTCACTCCCCAGTGCAGCAAAGGCACAGCCACAAATATGGCCATATTTTTCCTTGGCTTCGCGTTGTTTCTCGCACACCAGATCAGCAAGGTTTTCAAGCCGTTGCAAAGGCGGAATGGAGGGGGAAAGGGCGGCGTCAAGCGCCGGAATTTTGTCTTTGAAATGTTGATCCATCGCGGCAACGGCGAGGTCGACCTTAGACGGGAAATAGTGATAAAAGCTCCCCTTCTTCACGTCGGCGACCTTGCATATCTCGTCCACGCTGACGGAGCCGTAGCTGCTCTGCCAGATCAAATCAATCGCGGTTTCGATGAGTTTTTCCCGCGTATTGGTTGGTGAACGTCCCATGATGGGGGTGGCCTCCTTAAGGGTGTTATGATGCGTCATGCATATGGATGATTATTCCTTAAAGAATACCCTTATTTGACTAATCAGTCAAATATTATTTGCTCAAAGCTGTGGATAAAATCCGCATCCCCCGATCGCGCCGCATATCGGCGCGTTTTTGGGGATGTGCGCCTTACGGGCGCGGGCGGTTCGGGCCGGTCGCGCGGCGGCGCTCAAGCGCGGGGGTAATGTCCAATTGTCCGCTGATGACCGGAATCGTGCTGACATCCACCACGGTGCATTCAAGGTTCGGGTTGGTGCATTCGCGCTCGACACGTTCGAGGTAATCGGGGTGATAGGCGAAGACGCTGTTGAGGGTGAAGCTGCCTGTATTCAAATCCATGGTGTAATAATCGCCGTTAAAGATTTCAACGGTGAAGACGCCGTCTTTCTCGGGCGTGCCGATCAAGATGAAGGCCAGAACGCTCTGACCATTCTCATTGACGTATTTTTCGAATTGTGGCGTGCCGTCGGGAAGGCGCAGGGCGGTGGATGCCCGCGCCGGATCGGTCATGGAGGTGTGGGTGGTAAAGCGTTCGCCTTGCGCCGTGGCGGTGAATTGCGCGGTGACGCCATCGGCGCCAAGGGCGGTTTCACCAACGGTTTCAAAGGTCACGATGGGGGCGTCGCCATTGCGCGGAACGGGGAAGAACCCGACGCGATTGCCGGCATAGGGGCCTTCGGTGATGAGGACACTCACCCCGCCTTGTTCGAACAACCCGACATGCACGGCAAAATCTTGTCCACGGCGGACTTCGCGGTCATTGAGGCCGAGATAGGCGTCATACAGGGCGTTGGACGGGTCGCGGTAGATGGCGGATTCTTTGGCGCGGATGCTGGCTTGCAGGATATCGGCGGCGCTCGGTAAGGCCGGCGTTGGGTCTTGCGGGGCGGGGCGCACAATAATCGGGCGCTCGGCTTCGGCGTCCGTGACGCGCGGGATGGGGGCGGGTTCAACGCGCACGACGGGCGGCGGCGTGGTGACGGTGTGCGTGTCATCGCCGCCCCCACTCCCACCCGAGGCGAGCAGGAAATATCCGCTTAACCCAACGGCAACAACGCCGGCGGCGGCAAAGGCAATGAGCGGCGCTTTGCTGGTCTGTACAGTGTGGGTGTTATCGCCCGTTGTGTTGTCGACATTAACTTTGCCAATGCCTTTATCGTCTGACTTTTTGCGGGGGTTGAATTCGACCATGCTGTCCTCTTGGATGTGCTTTCTGGGTGTGTTTGCTGAGTTGTTATCAGGGTTTAGGGGTGGATGCGCCGCTACGCAAGGTGTCACGCGTTTGGCGCGTCGGTGCGGCGATGCGCTTGCGCCCCGATTGCGAGTAATCGAGCGGCAGGCTGAGCTGGATTTGCTTCGGCAACAGGCGGTCGCTGATATAGCTGTGCGCCGCGCCGATTTTATCGGGTAGGGCGGCGATGCGCTCAATCATGTATATCGGTGCGGAGGCCTTGATAAAGGCGTCAACCTGCGCCTCTTGCGCTTGCGACAATTGACCGGACTCGCGCAAATTGGCCTTCAAATTATTGACGCGGCGGGTGAAGGCGTCTTTTTGGGCTCGGATTTCCTTGTATTTTTGCGTGCCAGGGAGAGCGAAAGCGGTTTGCGCGACCTCGGTATGCATCGCTTTGATCTCCAGCAAGTCGAGATAGTTGAGCAAATCGTCAATATCGGCTTGGCGGTAGATGCCTTTTTGTTCGAGCGCGTCTTTTTGGCTGCTGTCCTCCAGCATCTCGCGGAAAAAGATCAAAGTGCGAGCGCAAACGGTGAGGAGCGCATCAAGCCCCTTTTGATCCATCGGCGTAACGGCCTTACGGGTCAGGAAGTCGTATGTTTCCTGAGCATCCGGATTGGCGAGCATTTGAACCCGCATATCGCGGCGGGTGAGGTCGAGCGGCTCCGACCAATCGCTCTCCACCATGTGAAACAAGCGGAACACAGGGCCGGTGAAGGCTTCGCGGATGGTGTTGTAACGATCCATCGTGGCGTCATTGAAAAACGGCGCGTCATTGATGCGGGTTAATAAATCGTCGCGCACCGATGCGGCCTTCGGGTTGCCGTAAAATTCTTGAATAACGTCGAGCTTTACCCGCGCATATTCAACCAGAATGGCGGTGAGGGTCTGCATTTTATCAAACAGATTGATTTCGCCGAATTGTTGGACGTCTTCTTCGATCGTGCCGTTATTGACGTAAATCGGGTCATGGGCGTTGATGAGTTCGCCGAGCGGGTCAAGGCCGAGCGCGCCGGTGCGGTATTTTTCCATCGCCTCTAGGTCGGATTTCAGGAATTGTCCGCTTTGCTGGGGCAAGATATCTTTAACGGCAATGACTTTGCCAGTGGTGCTGGCGACCAATCCGCGGCGCATCGCGACATCGCGGAAATAATGGCGGCCTAAATCCGGCGGAGTTTGCCCGAAAACAGGCGCAAAGCCGCGCATCATGCGCGATTGTTCCCACACGGCGAGGCGTTCAACGGCTTTGTCAAACGGCATCGGCTCGGCGGCGGAATTATACAAAAATTCGATCAGGCGTTCATGCTCGTTGACTTGGGCGAGGTGGTGGTTTTGTTCTTCCTTCACCATCACGAGGCGCCAGACATCACTCTGGCCTTTATGGGTTCCGGCAACGGGGGACATGCCCATCCATTCCACAATTTGCGGGCCGGATGCGTCAATATCGGCGGTGTCGTTCAGTGGGTTGTCGGCGCGGTAGCCGACCGTACGGGCGTCAATCCGAGTGCGGGATGCAAGAAGCGTTGCGGCATCAGTGGCGGCGGAGGCCTTGCCGAAGCTCTTGCTCAACATCTGTGTAAAGGATTGGTCGCTCATACGGTCGGTTCCTGTTGTTTTATGTGATCCATTTCGGAATTATTTTTTCAAAACGGGGGCTTTTTCGGCCGGCGTTACCGTATCAATGGTCACCGTATCGCGGTTTGCGCGTTGGTCGGTGAGCAATTTGATCTCGGCTTGCGCCGCGGCAACGTCCGCACCGGAATTGACTTCGGCCTTGGCACGGAGCAAATCGGCGGCGGCGGCGTCAAGGGCTGCACGCTTGGCTTCGAAACGTGTGTTGACCTCTTCCATGAACTGAACGCCCTCAAGCAATTGGACTTTCTTCTTGTTCAAGAAGCCTGCGACAAGCCCTGCGTCCAGCGTGCCGTGTTCAAAGCAAGCGCGGGACATTTGCGTGGTGATGTCGGACAGGGTTTGCGCCTGTTCAAAGATTTTGTCACCGAATTGGTCGGCTTTTTGATTGGCTTCTGCAATCTCGCTCAGCGTCGCGGCGGAGGTTGATTCAGACAAGAACGCCAGCCATTCGTTTTTCGAGGTTGTCAGGTGGCTGTTGATGTTCAATTCGCTCATCGTCAACGCGCCTTTGAGGTCGCCAATGGTTTCAAGTTGAACAAGGCATGATTTGTGGAACGTGTCCATGCTGGTCAATTTCTTGTTCAACACGGTGTTCGCCAGTTTTTTGGCGCTGACATTGCGGGAATCCAGAAGGCTTCCGCTGTTCTTGGCTTTGGCTTCGAGCGCCGGAATGGTGTCTTGCTTCATGCGGCGATAGACTTCTTGCGCCGCGCCGATATACAGGCCGTATTCGCTGTAGGCCTCAATACGGGCGTCTTCTTGCTTGTCGAGTTTTTTGGACAGGCCGGGGATTTTGTCTTTGGCTTTTTCCAGCTCGGCAATCACTTGACCGAATTCCAAGATGCTCTGGTCAATCGCGTGGCGCAAATCGTCGCCCGTGGTGTCTTTTTTGCCGATGCCCAAAACCCAGTTCACGGCTTTCTTGAAGAAGCGTGTGATCGGGCTTTTGATCGCGGCGAGTTGGATGTTGCGCTGGATGGAGGCGGAATAATCCTTCGCCATTTTGCCGACGCCGTCGAAATCAAAGCTCTTCAGTTTTTCACCGAATTCTTTGAACGAGCCGAGGAATGAATTGGCGCTTTGGACTTCGCGCAGGATGGTTTCGGATGTCTTGCCGAGTGTGTCGCTTGGCTCTTTGTCAAAGCTGGTGATGACGGTCAAGTCGTCTTCGGCGATGGCGGCCTCAAGCGTGGTGATGAGGGCGTCCATGCGGGTTTTGCGCTCGCCATCAGCGGTGGCGTAGTCAACAATGTCGGGGTTGAACAGCGCAAGGCCGTCTTGACCGGATGCGTCACCGAAAGCGGCGGCGGCGATTTTGTTTTTGTCTGTATCTGATGACATAGGTATTTTCCTTAGTTGGTTGTTTTGATGTCCGTTTTTTGTTTAGAGATACTCAAATTCCTAGCGGCGGCGACCGGATAAGCCCCGCGTACCACTCGACACCGATGTTGACGGGGTTGAGCGGCTTCCGAGGCCGCTTGAGCCGCGCGATACACTACTACTGCTGCTGCGGCTGGCGCTGTTGTTGAAGGTGATGCTGCTGGTGCGGGTTTCGCGGCGTTCGCGCATCCGGTCGGCGGCTTCACGGGCGGCGCGTTGTTGCTCGCGCAGGGCGCGGGCAGCGGCTTCGCGGGCTTCGCGTTGGCGGCGTTGCTCGGCTTCATACTCCTCCACCGCGTCACGGACTTTGCGTTCAAGGCTGCTGAAGTCAAAGCTCAAGCCGTTTTGCTCGGTTTCCAAAGGCGTTTTGGCGATCAGGCGGCCAAGCGTCGCGCGGTATGTTTCTTGGGCTTCCGGTGTGAAGGTGATGATCTCTTCACGGCGGTTTTGCGCTTCGCGCGCCGCTTGACGCGACAAACGGGCGGCGGCGTCGAGGTTATTCTCGATTTGCGCGATGTCGAACCAGACTGTTTCGCTGCCGACATTATGCAAGGCGCTTTGCAGCGTATCCATCGGGGCTTTCAGGCTGGTGAGCGTGTTGGCCGCGTGTTGGTGGTAATGCGACAAATTGGCTTTGACCATTTCAAGTGTCTGGCTTTGACCAACGCACAGGGCGGCTTGGCGGGCGGCAGGGTGGCTTTGGCCGTTATACAAAATATCGGTAAAATCATCATCGCTGGTGAGGAAGTTATAAACACGGCTGCGGATTTCGCTCACGATTCCCAAGGGGCCTTTGAAGGTGCGTTCCAATGTGTCCATGCGTTCGCCGATGGCGGTGATGGTGGCAAGCTCGGTTTGCTTTTCGGCTTGCTGGACGGTCAGTTTTTCTTGGTTTTCGCGAAGTTTCGCGATGTCGGCGGCGTCTTCGTAATAATCGCCATATTTTTTGGTGTAATCGCCAATGGCAAGATAGGCATGATGCGGGGCGCGGTTGATGAAGGTGTAATACCCGACCCAGCGCCAAAAACGCCATTCTTCGTAATTGTCGTGCGGGCCTTCGCTGATTTGCAGCTTGGGGTATTTGGCGTTATGCGCGGCGATGCGATTTGTCGTTTCATCGAAGGCGTCAATTTCGGGCGCAACATGACCGAGGGCTTCGGTGATGATGCCGAGTTCTTCTTGCGCCACGGCGGTTTTTTGCGCCACGACCTTGCGGTCACCCCATTGGGCAATCAGGTCTTTATTCTCGGCGCGGTTTTGCGCGTCTTCGGCGCGCCATGTGGCGACCATGGCGGGAAAATCATATTTGCCGCCGGCTTGCTGAACCAAGGCGCCGATCTGGGCGAAGGTCGCGTCATCATCAGCGGGGATCAGGGTTTTGATATTCTCGCGGGCTTCGGTCAATTTGTCATGCGCCGCGCTGGATAATTTCGCCATCTCGGCGGACAGGGTTTTGACGGTGGCGGCTTGTCCTTCGATCAGGTTTTCGAGGCTGTTGTGAAGGCTTCTGATGGTCGGCATGTGTTTGAAACTCCTGATTTATCTTGATATGTTTTGGTGGTTTTCGGCGCGAATATCACGCTAAATTCCGGCTATTTCCATATGTTTTTTCATAAGCATATTGATGCATTTAGACCAGTCGGCGGCAAAAGTCAATTTTTATGGAAAGGTTTTGCGGGAATTATTTTTGGCTAGATAATTGGCCGGATAAATGGGCGCATAACAATCAAGGCTTTGTGTGGAACAAATGTATGTTTCGAGCGTTTTTGTAATGCACTATTTTTTAAATCATCTATAAAAGCGGGTATGTTGTACGAAGTAATTGATCAAAAAACTGCGAGGCAGCCGCGCATTTCGGTGCGTGCCTTTATGCGTGCTTGGCGCGCTTTTGGCCGGTCACTCTTGCCGGCTGTACGGGGCGTGGCGTTGGCGGGCTTGATCGGTGTTTTGTCGGCGTGTTCCGCGGCGTCCTTGTCGCCCTTTGGCGAGGCAACCGATTACAAACTATCCGTGCAACCCCCAATCCAAGCCCTGAGCGGCGATTCTTCCGATCATCACGTCAAGGACGAGGCCTTGCAAGGGGCCTTGGACACCGTGCTGGAAGACAGGCTGGCGGAGCCTATCCATACCGAGGAATCGGCCGAGGAGAATGCGCGCCGCGAATCCTATCGTGAGGATATGATCCGCGCAGACCTTGAAAAAGCGTTGCGTAGCAAGGGATATTACGAAGGCGATGTACGCTATCGCGACGATCCTTCGCGGTCTTTGGCGGGGGAATACGACATTGTGGCGGGGGCGCTCTATACCATTGCCGCCATGACGGTGGAGCCATCGGATTTTGCCGATATGTTGGGGGAGGATGTGCTGGGCGCGGCGCAAATCGGCGCGGCATTGGATGCGCAGGCGGTGTTGGACGCGCAGGCACGCTTGGCGCAGACTCTGCAAAAAGAGGCGTGTTATTTCACTCTCGAGGTGAATCATAAAGTGGTGCTGGACACACAGGAAAAAACAGCGGCGGTGACCTTCACCGTCAATGCCGGAACGGAGGCCGTGTTCGGCGCGACTGTTTTTGAAGGCATGGAAAGTGTTGATCCGGCCTATTTGAACCGCATGGTGAAATGGAAAGAAGGGGATTGCTTCGGCCGCGATAAAATCGCGAGCTTGCGCGACCGTTTATTGTCGTCTGGCTTGTTCGTGAGCGCGGAGGTCGAGCTTCCCGAAACACTCGATGCGCCAGAATTGGTGCAAGGGGCGACGGATGAAGTCGTGGCGCAAGATACAGATGGGGGCATCCCCGGCGGGCGGGATGTGGCGCTCCAGCCCGTGCCGGTGACGATTGTGGTAAAAGAGCGCGCGCATCGCAGCCTGAGCGCAGGGATCGGCTATTACACCGATGAAGGCGGCGGTGTAACCTTGGGGTGGGAGCATCGCAATATCTTGGGGCAGGCGGAAAAGCTGAGCGCCGAATTAAACGTGTCGCAATTGAAGCAATCCCTGAGCGCCAATTTCACCAAGCCCGCTTTCTTGCGCGAGGATCAGAGCTTGCTTGCCAGCGCATCGGCGCAGGCGCAGGACACGGATGCCTATAACGAAACGGGCGTGAAGACGTCTGTGGCCGTTAAGCGCACATTCGGGAAACACTGGTCGGGCTCGCTCGGCGGCGCTTTGTCTTTGTCGGAGATTGAAGAAAACAACGATACGCAAACCTATGCGCTCGTGTCCTCACCCGTGACTTTGGGGTTTGATAACCGCGATGACGCGCTTGACCCGCGCAAAGGGATAAAGGCCGAAGCCGCCATCACGCCGTTCTTTGACGGGCTGGGGCATGGCGATCCGTTTACGAAGGCGCAAGTGAGCGGTGCAACCTATGTGGGGTTTGGCGAAGAAAAAGACACTGTTCTGGCGGTGCGCGGGCTGTGGGGGAGTATCATCGGCTCCGGCACGTTTGATATTCCGGCGACCGAGCGTTTCTTCGCCGGCGGCGGCGGGTCGGTGCGCGGATATGGCTATCAGGATGTTGGCCCCAAAGACGCGGCGGGCGACCCAACGGGCGGCCGTTCGGTCGTGACCGGCGGGGCGGAGCTGCGCGTCAAGGCAACGGACACATTCGGGGTTGTCGGCTTCGCCGATGTCGGGACGGTGTCGGACACATCTTACCCTGATTTTGAGCAATTATCGGTCGGTGCGGGGGCGGGGATTCGCTATTACACCGATTTCGGGCCGCTGCGTTTTGACGTGGCAACCCCCCTGACGCAAAAGGAAGAAACCGACAGTTCGTACCAATTATACATCAGCATCGGGCAAGCATTTTGATGGGGCATTTTGATGGATGATGACCATAAGAAAACGGATAATTCGAAGGATGCACCCATTCCGGCGGTGCCCGAGGGCTATGCTATTCCTAAAAACATTGCGCCGACCAAGCCTGTGATCGGGCTGGCCTTGACGGTTCGCGCCGATGAGGCGGCGGACGAATTGGGCGGTGAGGACAGGGCGCAAGCCCCAGATGGCGGCGCAGATTTTCCCGCAGATTCTCAAGCAGATTCCCGCGCTGATGATAGCGCCGCGCCAGCCTCACCCGCTATGTCACGGTTTTCGGGGTTGCGCAGGAGGGGGCGGGGCGTTCGCACTGCTCTATTTTGGGGCGGCGGGCTTGTCTTGAGCTTTCTTGTCTTGCTCCAATTCGCCGCGATTGCGGGGATTCTGTGGCTGCAATCGGAGGGCGGCGAGCGGTTCTTGGGGCGCTATATGCGCGATTTCGCGGCGCAAAACGGCTATGAAGTGGCCTATGAGGGGCTGAATTACGGGTTTCCGCATAGTGTGGATATTGAGGCCTTGCGCGTGCGCGGGGCGGATGGGATGGCGGTTGATGGGGAAGCCCTGCGTTTGCGGGTCAATGTTCTGCCCTTAATGGCGCGGACGTTGTCGGTTTCGCTGCGGGCGCAGAGCCTCACGGTTAAAACGCCGCCTGAGCCAGTCGCGAAAGAGGGCGTTGCGCCGGAGCTCTCAGAGTCTTTCATTTTGCCGGTTATGGAGCTTCCCGATTTTTATGTGAACAAGGTGCGGCTCGATGATTTGGATATTAGGGCGCTGAAAATCAATGATTTGCCGGTCTTGGCGCCGCAAATATCGGCGTCTGTGCAATTGGCGAATGTAACGGAAATATCATTTAAGGCAAAATTATACAATGACTTGGAGGAAAATTCTGAGTCTTTTTTAAAATATTTTCCGCAATATATTGATTCTGAATCGACATTGGCGCTGGAAAGCGGTGTTTTGACCGTGGCGCAGGCACAAGTGTCGGCTCCGGCCTATCGCGCCGACATTGCGGGACGTGTTGGCCTTGGCACGGGTGGGTTAGGCGCGGGCGGGTTAGGCGGCGAAGACGGCGCGCAAAATGCGCTTGATCTTCAGGTCACGGCGAAGGATTTGGATGTTGCGGCGCTGAGCGGGGATGGGGCTTTGGCGGGACGTGCGGAGGCTGAAATCGTCATAAGCGGGGCGCTGGATGCCCCGTTGCTCAAGGGGCGGCTGGGCGTTGATATGGATATGCTGAAGGCGCGGGGATTGGCGCCGCTTGGCGTGGTGTTCTCGGCGCATCAAGAGGGTGACATGATCGCCGCGCGGGTGGATGCGGACACGCAGTATCAGGATGTTCCGGCTTCGCTCGGAGCGGATATACGATATGCGGATGATATGCTGACAGTTCGTGGTCTTGCGGCAACATTGGCGCAGGCGCGTGTTGAGGGCGATCTGGACGTGAAATTGCCCAGTGAGGACGGGGCTGTGAGCGCGGATGCGCTGCCAGCGTCCGCTCCAGCGCCTATTTTTGTTGCGGGGCGTTTGAGTGTGGCGGTGCCGAATTTGGCTGATTTCGCGGAATTGACGGGGATTGAAGGGCGCGGATCTTTATCTGGCGACATTAAAATGTCTTTTGATAACAGTGTTCAATCTGTTTCTGTTGATCTTGTGTCTAAAGATTTCGGCTTGACAGCGCAGGATATGTCCGCCTCGTCCGTGTCCGTCACAACAGCCATACAAAACGTGTATGCGAGCTACTGGCCGCAAGCGCTCACCGTGAAAGCCGAAGGGATGAGGATCGGGCAAGATGTAAACCTCACAACTCTGGACGCGCAGATGAGCGAACAAGGCAAGGATGAATATGCCATGCGCCTATCCGCCGCCGGCAGTGCGGGCGTGACGGGGGCGGGCGCTGCGGGGAATGTGCCGATGCGCCTTTCGGGAACGGCGAATCTGAGCGGATTGCGGGCGGCGGTGCCGGCGGCGCGGGATATTGCCCTGACCTTTGATGTGCAGAATTTGGTGGGGGCGGCGACTGGTGCGGCGCAGGCCAAAGCCATCACATTGCGCGTTGAAGGGGACGCCAACCAAACGGCGTTTAACCTGAGGCTGCGGGCGAATGACGTGTCGATGCGGGCAATGTCGGCGACCTTTGGGGCGGGGCTTCCGACAGCGATACAGGAATTGAACGCGGATTTGGATGTGAACGCGTCCGGTGCGCTGGATGAGCCCGTCATTATTGTGGATGCGGCGGTGCGTCCGGTGATTGCCATGCCAGCGCGTCAATCCGCGAAAGGCAATGCGACAGATAAAGACAAGGCAACAGGCAATGCCGCAGATAATACCGTGGTGACGAAGGCGCTGCGCCTTGCGCTTAATGGGCGCTATGAGGGCGGAATGGCGCGGGTCACGGTCAAGGGCGATGGCGACGGGGTACAGAATTTGGCGGCGACGGCGAGCGTGCCGATGCGCCTGTCTTTATCGCCTTTTGTGTTTGATGTGGCAACGGATGCCGCCTTGACGGGCGATTTACGCGCGGATATGGACGGCGCGGTTTTGGCGCATACGGTGTTGCCGCCCGATATGCGGTTTGAGGGGCTGGTGAAGGCCAGCGCCGATGTCGCGGGAACACTCGGCGCGCCGCGCATCCAAGGCCATGCGACAATCAAGGACGGCATATTTGATTATTTGCCGTATGAGATTGTGTTATCGGGGCTTGATCTGGACGCCGATTTCGACCAATCCGGCCTGCGGCTAAAAACCCTGACGGCACAAGATACCGATAACGGGCGTTTGAGCGCGTCCGGCTCTGTGGGCTGGAGCGATGGTTTGGAGCCTGATCTGGCGCTGCAAATCAAGGATTTTATGCTGTTTCGCGGCGATGAGATGAATGGCGGGATTGATGAGGCTGACCTGACGTTAAAATCGGCGTCTGGCGGCGATGGTTACAGGCTCGCTGGCGCGGTCACGCTGGGGGCGTTTAATATTCAAATTCCCGAACGTTTTCGCTCTACAATACCGGAGTTAAATATCGTCGAGGCCGATCAGGACAAAAACCAAGCACCGGATTTTGCCAAATTATTGGGGCTGGATATCTCCGTCAACGCGCCGGATCGCATTTTTGTGCGCGGATGGGGGCTGGATGCGGAATTCGGCGGTGCGATCAAAGTAACGGGAACGGCGGCAGACCCGCTGATTGAAGGCGATTTCAAAGCCGTACGCGGGCGGTATGAGGAACTCGGCAAACGCTTTAATCTGGAGCGGGCGCAGCTGCGCTTTTTGGGGCCGACACCGCCATCGCCCTTTCTTGATATTGAGGCAAGCACCGCGATTGACGGCGGGTCGGCGAGCATTACGATTGGCGGTGAACTCGCAAAACCGCAAGTGAGCCTGTCATCCGTGCCGGCGATGCCGCAAGACGAGGTGATGGCGCGGATTTTGTTCGGCACATCGATGGGGCAAATCACACCGTTTCAGGCCATCCAGCTTAAAAACACCTTTGACCGCTTTACCGGCAAGGGCGGCGGCGGGTTTGACCCGCTCGGCAAAATCCGCTCCGCGACCGGCCTTGACGATGTGCGCGTGGGCATGGATTCCGAAGGGCAAAGCACGGTCGGCGTCGGCAAATACCTCACCGACAAAGTCTATCTTGAATTTGAACAAGGGCAGGCCGCGGGCTCCGGCAACGCCAAAATTGAAGTCGAACTCACCCCATCCATCAGCGCCGAAAGCAAGATCGGCCAAAATTCCGAAGCCGGCGGAAGCCTGAAATGGCAATGGGATTATTAATTCCCCAATATTAATTTTTTGAAAGCTTCGTATTTCGGGCGCGATTTTGCACTGCAACTGGCGTATGATCGGGTGTACCTAAAAGCCAAGGGGATGGCGTTTGAACGCCTCTGAGTGGCCGATTTTATGGCATTCAGGGTCGTTTTTGTCATCTGCCACACAGAAAGGATCGATTATGAATACCATTACATCTAAAAAAGCGGATGGGCATAATGCCGCCGCGAAAACTCTTTTTGACACTGTGAACATAGCGGGATTGCCGCTGAAAAACCGGATTGTGATGGCGCCGTTGACGCGCTCACGCGCCACACGCGATGGTCTGGTTGGGCCGATGGTGGCGGAATATTACGCCCAACGCGCCGATGCCGGATTGATTATCTCCGAAGCCACCAATATTTCCCCCCGCGCCATTGGCTATGCCTATACCCCCGGCATTTATACGGATGCGCAGGTGCAAAGCTGGTCACTCGTGACCGAAGCCGTGCATAAAAAGGGTGGGTTGATCGTGTGCCAGCTTTGGCATGTCGGGCGGATTTCGCATCCCTCCTTGCAACCCAATGGTGATTTGCCGCTCGCACCCTCGGCGGTTAAGCCGGAGGGGCAGGCCTTTACCTATGATGGGTTTGTGCCGCATGTGACGCCGCGCGCGATTGAGATTGACGAAATTCCGGCGATTATCGAGGAATACCGCCACGCCGCGCAATGCGCCAAGGATGCGGGGTTTGACGGCGTTGAAATTCACGCCGCCAATGGCTATTTGCTCGATCAATTCCTGCGCGACGGTACCAATAAACGCCAAGATGCCTATGGCGGCTCGATCGAAAACCGCACCCGCTTGCTGGAGGAAGTCGCACAGGCGGTTGTCGGGGTTTGGGGCGCCGATAAAGTCGGTGTCCGGCTCGCTCCCACCAGCACCCGCAACGATATTGATGACAGCAATCCGAAACCGCTCTTCACCCATGTCGTGCGGCAAATGAACGCCCTCGGTCTTGCCTATATTCACATTGTAGAGGGGATAACAGGCGGCCCCCGCGATGTTGAGGGCGGCTTTGACCTTCAGGCCACGCTTGCACCTTTGTTTGACGGGGTTTATATGGCGAATAACGGCTATGACAAGGCGCTGGCGGACAGCGTGTTGAAGCGCGGCTTTGTTGATGTGATCGCGTTCGGACGTCCGTTTATCTCGAACCCCGATCTGGTGGAACGCCTGCGGCATAATGCAGCACTCGCCCAGCCCGACCAAGCCACCATGTATGGCGGTGGCGCGGAAGGTTATATCGACTATCCCGTACTGTACCCGACCGGCCCGCGCGCCGCGTCATAGAGCCCGCGCAAAAGGGGCAATGAATAAAAAGGCCGCGCCGTTTGGTGTGGCCTTTTTTGGTGCGATATTTTGTGCGATGCAGTGCCTGCGCCTTTTTGCATGGCTGTACCGATAAAATCACATAATGCGCAGAAAAGTGTTTGACGAAGCCTCTTTGTTATGTCTAGTGTCTTTGTAATAACTAAGAACACGAACCAAAACATAACAGAGCAGGGACACATTATGAGACCTATAAAACGCGCTCTCGCGAGCGGAATCATTGCACTTAGCGCAATCTTTGGCACGGCTGTTTTAACGCAAGCGGACGACCTGCGCGAAGTGAACCCCGTTGCCGCCCCTGCGCTCACCACACCCGATGCACAAGCCGTACAAATGGCGCAGGCCACACCGATTAATCGTGAGGCGCGTAACGCAACGGTGCTGATCTTTAATACTGGCGCCCGTGTGTACAACAACGCTTATGTCGCGCTTGATTTTGACGCGCTCAGCGCCCGCATCTTGTCGAACTTCCCCGCCGCAAACCTTACCGCGGCCGGCGTTGACCCAACGGTCGCCCCCGCCAATCCGCAAGAATTGTTCAATACGATTGAAAGACTGGTTTTGACGGCGGAAAATAATGACTATTTCGCCTTGTCCGATACGGTTTTGCAGGCGTTTGTGGGGAGCCTTGATGCCCACTCTTCCTATGTCACGCACGATGAAGCCCAAGCCTTCCGCGAGCGCACGACCGGACAATTCGGCGGCCTCGGGCTTCAGGTTCAAAAAGATGAATTAACCGGATATGTCCGCATCGAAGGTTTGATGGATGGAGGCGCTGGCGGTGCTGCTGGCGTGTTGCAAGGCGATTTGATCACATCCGTTGGTGGCCGTGATACATCGGCGATGCCGCTGGATGAGGCAGTGAACGCGATGCGCGGCCAATTGGGAACATCGGTGGACATCACCATCCAACGCGAAGGCGAAGCGGATTTGATCGCCCTCACCGTTACGCGCCAAATTGTAAGACAATCCGCCGTTCACGCGACTATTTTGGACGGCAATATCGGCTATGCGGCGATTTCGTCCTTCACTGAATTGGTGAGCGATGACTTGACCAGAGCCTTCACCGAGATGGAAGCCGGCGCAACGGCACCGAGCGCGTATATCCTTGACTTGCGCGGCAATCCGGGTGGTTTGCTTACACAGGCGGGCGAAGTCGCCGACCGTTTCTTGACCACGGGCAAGATCGTTGCCGAACGTGACCGCGATGGCGAAACCGGTTCGTACACCGCCCGCCCTGACGACATCATCAATGGCAAGCCTTTGATCGTGTTGATTGACGGCGGATCGGCCTCGGCATCCGAAATCGTATCGGGCGCTTTGCAACGCTTTGATCGCGCCGTGATTATCGGCACGCAATCTTTCGGCAAGGGATCGGTTCAAACGATCATGCCGGTTGAGCGTGGTATGTTGCGCCTGACGACCCAGCTTTACTATGTCGGTGGCGACACACCGATCCAAGGCTATGGCGTGATGCCCGATATTCGCGTGGCATTCGGTATTGCCGCGGAGATGGAGGCCTTGATTACCCGCCGCGAGGCCGCATTGGACGGCGTTATTGCCAACCCGAATGCCGGCCAGATCGGTGCCGATACCGCCCCGAATACCTGCGCCCCCGCCAGCACCGCGCCCGATGCGTTTGACAGCCTCGGCAACCGATTCCGCAATCCGGCAACGGGGCAAGTGGACTCGGCCATGCTGTGCGCGATTGAATACCTCAACGGCCAAGCAACATATACGGTCATAAACCCGACCACCGCCGGCCCCAGACCATAATAAGATCAAGAGCCTAAAGGCTCACGGAGCTTCAGAGTGGGAAGCGCGCTGTTCTTCGGGACAGCGCGTTTTTCATTCCGCGTCAGTGACGCGCTTGATGGCCGTGTCAGTGACGCGTTTTCATGACCGTGTACGGGTTGTGCAGCTTTGGTTCTAACGCGCGGGAATGACATTGATGACGCGGCTGTCGCTGCGTCCCTTGCTGTCAACCACGCGAACAACGTGCGATCCTGTTTGAAGCGGCCAGAAAAGGGGGGCTTTGTCCGCCGCGACGCCCACCAGCTTATTGCCGACATACCAATAAAGCGGCAAAGCATCTGGCGCGGCCTTGGCCTCGAACGGGATGGTTTGCGTGTCCTGACTCGTTCGTGAGGTGGCGGCGGGAGTCGCGGAAGGTGTTGCAATGCGCATGGTATACGCCACGCCGGAACGCGGGGTGAGGATATCAAGCGTCTTTTGCGGCGCGTGGATGGCGGCAAAGGGCGAGCGCCCCGGAATGAATAACCCGCTTGTCACGGCACCGCATGGCGGCGGCAATGCGGCGGATGTTACCGCAAAGCCAGCGCGGGCGGGGGATGCAGGCGCGGCGATGTTTTGCGCCAGCTCACCCGCCAGTTCACCAGTACGACTGCATATAGCGACATGGGCGACATTGAGGGTTTCAAGCGCCGGTTTCACGATGTCGTGTTGTGGCGTGCGGCGCTGCATGGCGCGGATCATATCAAAAAACAGCGGCGCGGCGCTTTCTGCCCCCACAAGGGCGGCGTTCGGGCTGCCGTCAAAATTACCCGCCCACACAACAAGGACGTAAGAGCCAAACACCCCGACCGTCCACGCATCGCGAAACCCGTTCGATGTGCCGGTTTTCCAATAGACGGGGGGCGTGTCATACCCCGACACAAAGGCAAGGGCGTTTGGCGCGGGGCGTTCGAGCATCGACAAGGTGACAAAGGCGGCCTCGGGCGAGAGCATCCGCAGCCCGCTCAGTTCGTTGAGCTTGCCCAGCTCAGGTGCAGAATGGCCAGAAGGATCGGCGTTTGTATTTGTGTTTAGGTCGCGCAACACACCGCCCGCCGCTAACATGGCATAGAGCTTGGCAAGGGTGCGCATGTCGGTTTCCGCGCCGCCGACAATGAGGGACAGGCCATAATGCCTTCGATTTTGCGGAAAATTCGCGCCCGCGCGTTGCAAAAATTCATAAAGATCGGGGCTATGAATCCGTGTCGCAAGCGTAATGGCGGGGATGTTGCGGCTCAAGGCAAGCGCCTCACGCGCCGGAATAAGCCCCATAAAGCGATGGTCAAAATTGCCCGGCCTGTATTCGCTGAAATAGGCGGGGTCGTCTTCCAGCAACGTTTCGGGGTGGATAAGCCCTTGTTCAAGCGCCAAAGCATAGACAAATGGCTTGAGTGTTGACCCAGGGGAGCGCAGGGCACTCGTGCCGTCCACTTGCCCGTCAATCGCGCGGCTGTGAAAATCGCTTGAGCCGACAAGCGCGTGAATCTGCATGTCCGGCACATGAACCAATAGGGCGGCGGCGTTGCGCAGCCCCATCGGCGCCCGCGCTTGGATATAAGCCGTGAGGCGCGATTCCAGCAAGCGTTGAAGGGGCAGGTCAATTGTCGTGACAACGGAACCGGAAGGTGGCGGCGGCGCGGAATCGGTTTTGGTGGCGGCTTTTGCTTGCTCCAACCCGTCAATGAAATGCGGGGCAAGAAAGGGCAGGTCTTGGCGCGTGCGAAGGCCGAGCGGCATGCCGATAAACGCTGCATAACGCTGTTGCACGGATGTGGGGAAGGCGCGGAATAATCGTTGCCGCGCCGCCGCCCATGACTCATTTTGTCCAGAGTCGGATGCGGCATACGGATTGCGCCGCACGGGGTTTTGCGGAATGACGGCAAGGGCGATGCTCTCAGGCAATGACAAGGTTTTGGCGGAGGAGCCAAAATACAACAACGCCGCCGTCCCCGCCCCGTGAATATTACCGCCATAAGGGGCAAGGTTGAGATAGGCGTCGAGGATCTCGGCCTTGCTGTAATGGCGTTCAAGGGCGAGGGCACGGATGATTTGTTCGGCCTTGCCGGCGGGGCTGCGTGTGTCGAGATGGTCGCGCAGACGCACAAGCTGCATCGTGATGGTTGAGCCGCCTATGGCGCGGTTGCGCTTGACATAGGTTGCATAAGCCCCGCGCATTAACGACACGGGGTTCACCCCGAAATGGCGATGGAAATGACGGTCTTCCTGCATCAAGGTCGCGGCGATGATGTCGGGGCTGATCTGCGCCAGTGGCGTATAAAGACGGTACATATCGTCATCGGCGAGGGTGAGGCGCAAAAGCGTGCCGTTGCGGTCATAATAGGCGGTTGAAAAGGGGATGTTTTCCAGCAGCGGCGGACGCTGCGCCGTGCGGCGTTCAATGTATAATCCGCCAATGACCGCCCCGATGACCGCGCCAATCACCACTCCGGCCAAAACCACAATCGCCAAAAAACGAAGCTTCATCACCGCGCGGCGAACCCCGCCGTGCGTTTTTGCACGGTTTGGGGTGGGTGTGTCGGATGGCTTGTTGGTCATCTATCCGTTATCTATCCTTCATCCATCTATGGCTTATCATCCGCGATGGTGACGTGCCCGCTCGTGCCGCGTGCTTTTTGCGTGATGTTGTACATCGCTTCGGCATAGACGGGAGGGATGATGAAATCGCCCTTTGCCGCGGCGCGCAGGCGGTAAATAAAGACGCGTTCTTGGGTCGGAATATCGCCGAACAAAATTATGCGGTCTTCGCGTTGCTCCGCAAATTGCGGAACAAAATTTGAGCCGCTGACGGAATTAAGCCCCACACTGCCGCTTGATTCAGGGATGAATCCGGCGGGCAAAATATCGACAATCGCGACACTTTCAACTGGTTTTTCCGTGGCGCGAATGGTGATGACGGCCTCGATCACATCGCCAAGCGGGATGGCGATGGCGGCGTTTTCTAGCTCGCCTCCAAGCAAGGTTCCGTCAGGGAGTCTGTAATGGCGGCTCACCTCCAGCCCTTGCGCAAAGGCGGCTTGTGCCAAAGCATCGCGGTCAAAGCCTGTTTCGCTCAGGGTGTAATACAGCGCCTGCGCCGGATCAATCGATAACGCGATGGATTGCGCGTCGATTGGGATGGTGTATTCATCGCCGCCGCGTTCCAAGGCTTGATCGTCCGCCGTGACGGTGATGTTTGATTGATTGATCCGTTTTTGCGCCATGGATGCATAATGCGCGAAGGCGTCAATCGCATAGGCGGCGGACAGGGTGTTGTAACGGCTCTCCTTCACAAATCCTGCAAGGGTTCGGATCGATGCAGGGTCAAGAGTTTCAAAACGCTGCGGGAAATATTCGGCGGTGATGGCAATGGCGCGGGCTTGGATGACAAACGGATTGTAAATGTCCGTCCACGGCCCTTGCAACGCTCCTTTGTCGGCGGGTTTCGCGGCGAAGGACAGAGCGGTTTTCTTGAGCGCCGCCTCAAACGCGTCCAGCGTGTCATCGGCGAGGGTCTTTTGTTGCATCATCGCGTAAGACGCGGCGATGTACAGGCCTGTAAAATCGGCCTTCCAATCCCTGTTGCGGTCGCCGAAATAATCGGTGACATGCAGGATTTCATTGGTGGTGACATAGCCGCCGCGGGTGAGCAAATAAATCCCGTGCGCCTTCGCCCGTGCATCAGCATCGGTCAAAATCGCGCGGTTCACCCAATCGCGCAGATAGCGCAAAGCAGGATCCACCATGTCGGACGGCACGGCAAGGCCGGCCTCCCGCGCCCGAAGAAGAAACTCGGTCGCGTGAAGACTGGCGAGGTCGTCTTCTTCGTATCCGCCGTTCCACAACGAGAATCCCCCGTCTTCGGTCTGCCGCATCCGCAAGGTCGCGATGGCGGCGATGAGGGGGGCGCGGGAGTCTTTTGCGGAGCCTGCACCGTTTGCGGGGAGCAAGCCGCTGGTCATGAGCTGAGGCATGGCTTTGCTGATGATTTGTTCGGTGCAGCCATAGGCGAACCCGTCAAGATAGCGCGTAAGCCCGACGATAAACGGCGTCGGCAAAGCCGATGCGGCGAGGGTCTTTTCGGCCTTTTGCGGGAATAACGCACGGCTTGGCGTGATGGTTGCCAAACCTTTTTCGGCGTAGCCACTGCTCAAACTTGTTTGCAGGGGCGTTGCGGGGCGCACGGAAAGAGAGGCTTCGGCGCTCTGAGTGAACGCTCCGCCTTCGCCGGTTGCCGTCGCCGTGATACGAATATCGGCGTTGCCGAGCGCCTCATTCGCCTTGATCCGCATCGTGACGCTCTGTTCACTTCCGCGGGCTATTGTGATGCTCGCGGGAAAGGGGGTTATGATCTCAACCCCGCCCGTGACGGTGGCGCTGAGGCCGATCTCGTCTTGCGGGGCGGGGGATGAGCCACTCTCGTCAAAGGGGAGGTTATTGGCGATGGTCGCGCTGATCTCCGCTTCGTCCGTTGGGGCGAGGGTGTTGGGCACAACGGGCGTGACGATCAATGCACCGCGCACCGTCAGGGCATGTTCGGCGTGCCCCATCGCGCCTGAGGATGATGCTAAGGATGATGCTGAGGATGATGCGGTCGTGGATTCTGCGTTATTTAAGCCATCGGCGGATACGGCGACCGCCATCACCCGCATCGTGCCGTTGAAATGGCCAGGGGGGGTGATGGTGAGGCTGCGCGGTGTGGTGTCCACATCGACAAACCCCGACCAAAACACGGCGGGCGCCAGTGTTTTGCGGCGGAACGGGTTTAAATGCTTGCCCATCGCGGCATCCATGGCCGCCGCGCCGCCACCATGGGCGGAGAGTTCCTTCACCAACGCATATTCCGGCATGAGCAAATCGAGCATTTGCGCCGTTTCAACCTGTAACGCGCGGTTGAGCAGGAAGAAGTCGAGCGGGTCGGGCGTTTGATAGCGCGCAACCTGTAAAATCCCTTCATCCACGGCAAAGATAATCGCTTTGCCTTTTTTATTGGCGCTGTAGGTCACGGTGACGGGGGATGCGGGGGGCACAACATCCGGCACGTCCAGCGTAAGGGCAAGGGTCTGCGCCGCCGGATCGGCGATGAACGGCACGATGGCGGTGCTGAGGGGGCTTGCGTAAATCTCCTTCGCGTTTATGTCACGGAAAAAGGCAACGCTGATATAGCCTTTGCCGGCAAAATCGGCGGGGATGGTGATGCGTTGCAAGCTGTCGGTTGTTGTGGTTTTGAACCATTGATAGGCCGCGACGGACTCGCCCTCAACCGTAATCAACCCCGCCCCTGCATAGGGCGCGGTGATGTGGAGTTCAACATCATCCCCCGGTTTGATCCGTTCGGAGGAGAGCTTGACGCTCAAGGTCGTTTCTTTATCGAGGCCTTTGCTGCGTTGGCCTTCACCGGCAACAGAGAACGGAATCTCGGCGTGAACCAAGCCGTCTTTGCCTTCGATCTTGTAGATAAAATCGCCAAGCGCATCACTGGGCAACACAAGATGCGTGCCGGTTTTGGCGATGGCATAGTCCTCGGTCGATATTTTCTCGATCCGCTCAACAGATTCATAGGCAAAAGACCCGTCGCCGCGTTTCACCAACGAGGAAACAAAGCTCTTGCCATAGAGCGTCATGCGCAGCCCCTTCGCCGCAAGGGGGGAAAGATCGGGGGCAACGGCGATGACGTCAACGCCGTATGTTCCGCCCTGTTTTAAATAGGCAGTGCGGGCCGTTGTCTTGATGCCGACGGCGAAATCCATGGGCGAGGAGGCGATGGTGGCAAAGGCGGTGACGCCGCGCCCGCTTCCGGCCTCAAACCCGCGTGTTTCGACACTGACGGCATAGGTCGCGTTGTCCTGACGCATCAAATTGAGCGGCAAGACAGCCTCACCCTTGTCGTCCGTAGTGGTGTCTTCAAGGGCATAGGTGATTTGGCGCGGCTTCGCCGGATAGGCATCGTAAAAGTGGAAATCAGGCCACGCCTTGAACGATAATTTGGCGGGGGACAGGCTCACCTGACCCGTAATCTTGCGGTTGGAGGCAGGCGTGCCGTAGAGGTTCTTTAACATGACGCGGGCGGCGAGGTCGTGCGGCTTGACCCATCCTTCTTCAAGTGTCACGTCTTGTTCGCCGCTTTTGAAGGTGGTTTTGATGGTCATGCGGTCGGGCTGGAAATCCTCGACTTGGAATGTCGTGCTGCCCAGCCATGCACCGGCCGCGCCGTCTTGGGTGATGTACAGATTCGCGGTGTAATGACCGGTGGCGGAAAGCTCAGTGGTCGGCAGGGTAATGCTCTCAAACCCTTCGGCGCCGAAAGGGATAATTTCCTCCAGCGCAATGCGCCCGCGCGGGTCAGTGATGACGGCCTTGAGGGGGAGGGGATTGGGCAAGGCCTTGCGGGTCGGTTTCGACCAATCGGCGTCCTTGACGATGAAGGCGATATGCGCCTCCTCCCCTGGGCGGTATATGCCGCGATCGGTAAAGGCAAAGCCCGTCAAGCCGTTGGCCGCAATGCGGTTGCCGCCGACATCAAATCTCGATGTGTTGATCAGGCGGTCTTCGCGGTAAAAAGGGATAAACGAAAAATCATCCCCCTTTTGCGCGATGATCGCAACAGGGCTTTGTTGCTGTGAAAAGCCGCTCAAATCGGGAATTTGGACATGACCGTCTTTGTCTGTTTCGCCGTTGAACACCGCAAGGCCGTTGCGGCCGAGGACGGTTATCTGTGCCTTATCGGTCGGTTCTCCGCCAGAGAACGAGGCGACAAACACATGACGTGCGCCGTCCGCCCCCGTTTTGACCATCAGGCCAAGGTCACTCACCATCACAAAGCGTTGCTGGGTTTTTCCGGTGATTTTGCCGTCGTTTCTTCCGGTGATGCCAAGAAGGAAAATGCCCTTTTTGCCATCCTTCAGATAGGGTGCGAAATCCAAAGCCGCATATTGCGACTCATAGGGCGAAGCATAGGCCATTTTGATGGTTTTTGTGTCGATCTGCGCAATATCGTCTTCGTCAAATGTCCAGTTTCTGAAATTGGGGGTGCGAATGTCGCCTTCGGTTTGGGTGATGAAATGATGCAAAGCCGAGGGCAAAATCTGGGCGATGCGAATATCAAGCGCGTCCGTGCCGCGGGCATGAAGCGACAGGGTTTTTGAGCCGTTGAGGGACAGGATGCTCCCCTCCTGCATAATCGCGATGTCGTGCGGCCATTCCGGTGTGGCGCGAATGGCGCGGAACGGTTTTTCGAGCGTATATCCGGCGAAAGCTTCGAGGCCTTCTTCCACAATCACATAGACATAACGCTTTGCCGGAACATCGAGCAATAGTGCGGTTTGCGTTGCATAGGATTTATTGCCTGATGTATGGCTTGGCGCGGCGGCCTTGCCCTTGCCCTCATCCATCAATCGGGGCGTGATCTTGGTCGACAGGGCGAGGATCTCGGGCGTGACTTCGTTATCGGCCCCCCATGCATAGGGGCGGGCGTTTTTCTTGTCTTTTGCATCGGTATGTTGGTTGGCGGCGCTGGTGGCGGGGTGGTGTTCGGGCAATAAATAGACCGTGGTCTTGGCCAGAATATTGGCGGGGTCGGCCTTGACATTGGTTTCGATCATCAAGGATTGGTGTGGCGTTCCGGCGGCGTCACGGGTGATGGTGGCGCTGGCTTTGTTAATCGCCAGCCATGTTTTTATGCTCGGGATTCTGGTGCGTTCCGTGAATTTTCCTCGGCTTGTTTTGCCGCCGAATTCGGGGGCAAGGCCGCCAGCGACGGTGAGGAGGAGGCTGCGCTCAACATCCGGTAATTTTTTGATCGGATATGTCACAACGGCGCTCAGATGGTCATTCGCGACCGTGAGTTCAAAGGGGGCGTCCTCCACCTGTACGCCGTCTTCTTCAAAAGACAGGCTGTTTTTCAATGCCTCCGGCGTGACGGGGTAATTAAAGCTGAGCCGCGCACTCACCAGTCGCTTTGACGGAGTGTCTGGGTCTTGCATATAGCCCATATCGCCGATGGCGATGTTGAGATTTTCACTGTTGACCATCAATGTCCCGCGCCGTGCGTGGGTTTTGTCGTCGGAAGAGATGCGCACGGATGACGGCACATTCATGGCGTCAAGGTCAATCGCGACGGTATAATGCGTTCCGGCGTGCCAATATTCGGATGGAGTGAAATTGAGCCTGTCGTCATCCTCCCACCGCCATTCGCCTTTGATGGCGGGGGTGATGGTGATGCCTTGGTCGGCACGTTGCCCCGCCATGCCGAGGCGTTTGCTACAACCGCGCCAGTAATTTTTATCGCCATAATAGGCACGGCAAAGGGGGGTATTGCTCTGAAGATTGACGGAGAGCGGGGCTTTGCCGTTTATGTCGCCCCATGTTTGCAGTGTTACGAAAATCGGGTCTTTGGTGCCGTCCGGCATGGCGTCTGATGTTTCGCTTTGCGCGGCTGCGGTGCCGATCCATAGAAAACTGCTGATGAGCAAGGCCATCGCGGTGAGGCGCAAGAAACCGGTGAAAGGGAAGCTCGCTCCAAGGCGCGGTAAACGCGGTGTGTACTGGGAAGTCAGGCGCGGTGCGGCTCTGGTCATCGGGTGATCCTGTGCGTTGGACTGTTTTTATTGGGGCAGAATTTTATAACACAGAATCCATTCCTAGCCTATATGGGGGGATTCTATTTGTATCACTTGATCACAGGATAAAATGCCTTTGCGGCGGTTTTATGTCTAATAAAAGGCCGTAAGTGGGCGTTGCGAAAAGGCACAGAAAAACCGCCGATATGTGGCGGTTTTTCTGCGAATTGGCGAGGATAAGTGCGGGGTGCGGGCTATTCGCCGCCAGAGTCGCCGCCAGAGTTTCCATCCCAGCCGCCGCCAAGTGCTTTGTATAAATCAATAGCGGCGGAGAACCGGTCAAGACGGGCTTGGATATAGCTGTCCTGCGCGTTCAAAAGGCTGGTCTGGGTGTCGAGCAAGGCTTGGAAGTCAATGCTCCCCGCGTCATAGAGTTCCTTGGACATGGTATAGGCTTTTTCGGATTCTGTGCGGGCGGTGGCGAGGTATTGCGCCCGTTCATCCGCAACACGCGCGGCACTCAGGGCATTTTCAACATCTTGGAAGGATGTCAGGATCGCTTTTTTATAGGTTTCGATCAATTCGCTTTGGCGGGCGCTGGTGCGCTCAACTCCGCCCTCAAGTCGCCCACCTTGGAAGATCGGGGTGGACAGGGACGATGCCAAGGCCAAAACCGTGGTCACGGGGTCGCCAAATCCGGCGGCGGCGACGCTGGAGTTGAGGTTCAGGCCTATACTGGGGAAAAACGCGGCGCGGGCGGCGGTGATGTCGGCATTGGCGGCGACAAGATCGGCCTCGGCGCTGCGAATATCGGGGCGGCGCTCCAGCAAGGTGGCGGGCATGATCGGGGTGATGTCGGGGATGGTGAGGCCTTGAAGCCGTTCATAGGCCACGTCAAAATCCTGCGGCGCCCGTCCGATTAAAACCGCAAGGGCGTTTTCGGCTTGTTCGAGCTGAAGCTCTAGTGCCGCGCGGGCGGCTTTACGGCTCGCCACATTGCTCTTTTGCTGGGTCACGTCAAGAGCGGAGGTTGCGCCCGCGTCATAGCGCGCCTGCACGATCCGTAAAATATCATTGGCTTTGTCAAGGTTGGCGGTGGCGATGCGCACACGCTCTTGCAAGGTTATGACGCTCAAATACCCTTGCGCGACGTCGCCGGCAACGATGAGGCGCAAGGCCTCCATGTCATAGCGTGTGCCGTCCAGCCCTGCGGCGGCGGCATCAACACCGGCGCGATTGGCGCCGAACAAGTCAAGCTCGTATGAAATGCCGGCTCCGGCGGACAGGCTGCTGCCGTATCGCGGTTTGACGGCCTCGACATCGGTGCGGGTGCGGCTGGCACCCGCCGTGGCGGCGGCGGAGGGGAGCAAATCCGCCCCCGCGATTTTAAGGGCGGCGCGGGATTGCTCGATACGGCTGATCGCGGCACGGACGTCATTGTTATTGGCGAGTGCCTCGGCAACGAATAAATCGAGCGGGATGCTGTTGAAATTGCTCCACCAATCGGGGTTGATGGCGGCGGCTTCGGCTTGTTCGGCGCTTTGCTCCACACTCCACTGCGTTGGCAAATCAAGCGCCGGCCTTTGATACTCCGACCCAACGGAACAGGCCGCAAGACTGAAACAAAACAGCGGCAGGGCGACCAAATGCCCGAAGGACAGGCGGCGTTTCGCGGCGGAGGCAGTGTATGGTGTTTGCATGGTGTAACTCTTTGTTCTTTCGTGTTTATTAAAGGGGTCGTTAATCTGCGTCATTCCGTGCTGAGCGCCACAACGGGGTCAAGATGGGCGGCTTTTCGCGCCGGAAGATAACCAAAAACCAGCCCTGTCGCAACCGCGCATATAAAGGCCAGCACCGCCGGCCCCGTAGAAAACAAAATATTCACGCCAAACAAGGCAATAATCATGCCCGCGCCAACGCCCGTGGCGATGCCGATTGCCCCACCAATGGTGCAGACAATCGCGGCTTCGGTATTGAATTGAAATAAAATATCCCGCCGCCGCGCGCCAATCGCCATGCGCACCCCGATTTCGCGGGTGCGTTCGGTAACGCTCACCAACATGATATTCATCACCCCGATGCCGCCGACAAGCAGCGATATCGCCGCCACCGCGCCGAGCAAGATGGTCAATGTGTTTTGCGTTTCCGCCGCCATTTCAAGGAAGGACGCCGTGTTGCGCACCGAAAAATCCTCAACCTTATGGCGGTCGATCAATAATTCGGTAATCGCGGCCTCGGTGGCGTCAATCGTGTCCGTGCCGATGACTTTGACGGTGATGCTGTTTAAAAACGACCGCCCAAACAGGCGCACAAGGCCGGTCGTGACGGGCACAAATACCGTATCGTCTTGGTCGCGCCCCCATGGGGCGGCGCCTTTTTCAGACATGATTCCAATGACTTCAAACGGAATGTTTCCAATCAAGATGTATTCGCCGACCGCATCCGCCCCGTCGGGGAAGAGGAGTTTGGCAACCGTACTGCCCAGCACCGCAACGGGGGCGTAGGAGTCAAGGTCGGGCAGGGTGAAGAATTGCCCCTCCGCCACCGCCCAATCGCGGGCAATCGGCAATCCCGCGCCGACGGCTTGGATGCTGGTGGCGTAGTCTGTGCTGCCGTAACGGACGGTTTTATTACCGTTGCGTTCCGGTACGACGACCTCGATGTTATCAAGGGCTTCGATGGCTTCGGCATCGGCGATGGTCATGGTGGCGATGCTGCCTGTGGAGCGTATTCCGGGGGCGCCAGGGCGCACACTCAGGATATTCGTGCCCATTGCGCTGATCCTGTCCAGAACGCTTTGTTTACTCCCGTTTCCGACCGCCATCATGGTGATGACCGCCGCCACGCCGATGACGATCCCAAGAAGGGTGAGCATGGTGCGAAACAAATTGGCGCGGAGCGAGCGCAGCGCCGTGACCACAGTTTCGCCTGTTTCGGCAGTCATGGTTGCGGCGGAATAGTTTGCGGAGTCAATATGTTGCGTTTTTTCTTTAATATTTTGATTCAAGGTGGGGGCGGCTTTTTTCGTGCTGCGTTTATCGCCGGATGGCTTGCTGGGCGCGTCACTGGTGATTTTTCCGTCACTGAGGCGGATGATGCGGTGTGCGTGCGAGGCGACTGCTTCGTCATGGGTAATCAGGATGACCGTATGTCCCCTGTCGTGCAGGTCTTGCAGCAAGCGCATCACGTCTTGCCCGCTCGTGCTGTCCAAGGCGCCGGTGGGTTCGTCGGCAAGGATGACCGGCGGATTATTCATCAGGGCGCGGGCAATCGCCACGCGTTGTTGTTGCCCGCCCGAAAGCTGGGACGGGCGATGGTCGCCGCGATCCCCAAGGCCGAGGCTGGCGAGAACATCTTGGGCGCGTTTGCGGCGTTCGGCCTTGCCCGTTCCGGCATACAGGGCGGGAAGTTCGACATTTTCTTGCGCCGTTGAGGTGTTGAGCAAATTATAGCGTTGAAACACAAATCCGAATGTCCGGTTGCGCAGCGCCGCAAGCGCGTTGTGGTCGAGCGCCGATACGTCTTGCCCGTCAATCGTGTAGGTGCCATCGCTGGGGCGGTCAAGGCAACCGAGGATGTTCATCAAGGTTGACTTGCCTGAGCCTGATTGCCCCATAATCGCAACAAACTCGCCGCGCTGGATCTCCAGCGACACACCGTCCAGCGCCCGTACAACGGTGTCACCGCTGCTGTAATGGCGCGTAATGGCGTGAAGGGTGATAAGGGCGGTCATGGGGTGATTAATGCCTTATTATAAGGTTGCTTAGGGTCGCAAAGTACGGCGGGATGCGTTTATTGCCGTTGTTTTTTTTTGTATCAGTCGAGCTTAAAGCAGCGTTAAAGGCGCGGTGTCATGCGTCGCCCGCCCGTGCGTGCGTTTTGCCCTGCGCCGCCTTCGCCTTGCGCGGACTCTCCCGCGGGGGTGGGAATGACGACTTGGTCGCCCTCACTCAAGCCGGACAGGATTTGCGCCGCGATACGGTCGGTTGCGCCGACGAAAACGGTTTGTTCGGTGATTGCGCCATTTTTCAATGTCTTGACGATATAGGCATCCCCCGCCGCGTCTTTTGCGGCTTTGCCGGCCTCGCGGTCACGTTTGAGCAAGGCCTTGGTGGGGATCACCGGCACGTTTTCGGCCTTCTCCAAAATAAAGAACATCTGTGTGGTCATACCGCTCATCAATTGACGGTCTGTGTTGTCGGCATCGACCAAAACATTATAAAGGACAACATCGTTGATCGTTTCGGGGGTGGGGAGGATTTGCCGCACTGTACCGTTCCATTGCCTATTTTGTGCCCCCATCGTGGTGAAATAAACCGGCATGCCGGTCTTTAATTTGGTGATGTCGGCCTCGGCGACCTGCGCCCGTGCGGTCATGGTGTTGAGATCGGCGAGTTGCACGATGGTCGGGGTTGTTTGATTGGCGTTGAGGGTTTCGCCTTCCTTGGCGGTGACGCTCACCACCGTACCGTCCATCGGCGCGAAAATGCGGGTATAATTCAAATTGGCTTTGTTGCCTTCAAGGGTTGAGTTGGCTTCCTCGATTTGTGAGTCAAGGGCGTCAAGCTCGGCCTTGGCGATCAATAAGGCCGTTTCGGCGTCTTGGAAGGCCTCGTTTGAAATGGCCTTGGATTTGATGAGGCGTTCATTGCGGTCGAATTTTTGCTGGGCTTGGCGGACTTGCGCCTCTTGCACCGCGCGTTGGGATGACAGGGTCTTGAGCCGCGCCATGTCGGCCTCAACCTGTGTTTCATAAATCTCGGGGTCGATTTCGGCGATGAGAGCGTCTTTTTTGACCGTGTCACCAATATCAACATGAAGGCGGTTGAGCTGGCCTGAAACCTGCGCCCCGACATCAACATAGTTTTTAGGCTCCAGCTTGCCTTGCGCGGTGACGGTTTGTTCGACATTGCCGCGGGCAATGGTTACGAAGCTCTGGGCATTGGCGGTGGTCGCTTTGCTTTTCGCCCTGTAATGAAACGCGGCATATCCGCCGCCGCAGACCAGCGCAATGACGGCTATTCCTGCGATCCATTTGGTGATCCGTCCGGTTTTTTTGGCCATGGGGCGGTCTCTTTTTGTCTGTAGATGAGAGGAGTATACACTATTTATACGCAGATGGCGCCCCGATCCTTCGAAAAAAGATCATTAAATTTATGTAGGGTGTTGAAAATGCTGTGGAATATGAAAATGACGCCCTTGAGCCGCGCGCCAAAATTCTTGGTTATGCCTCGGCTGGGGATGCTTGGGAGGCCGGCGGCGTGAACATATAGCCGATGCCGCGCACTGTTTTAATGAGGGCGGGGGCGTCGGGGTCGGTTTCAATTTTTTTGCGCAGGCGGGCGATTTGAATGTCGATGGCGCGGTCATAGGCTTCAAAATTGCCTTCGCGCGTCAAGTCGAACAATATTTCGCGGCTGAGGGCGCGGTTCGGATGGGTGACGAGGGCTTCGAGCAAACGAAACTCGCCGGTGGTAAGGTCGGCGGAGGTGCCGTTTTTGTCAAAAAGCTGGTACTGCGCACGGTCAAGGCACCAATCGCCGAAGATGATTTTATCGGCGGGAGCGGGGTCGGCTTGCGCTTGCGGGGCGGGGGCTTGCGGCGCCGAACGGCGCATCACGGCCTTGATACGGGCGGAAAGCTCGCGCATTTCAAACGGCTTGGTGATGTAATCATCGGCACCCATTTCAAGGCAGACAATTTTTTCCGTCGTGTCACTCTTGCCTGACACGACAATGATGGCGGCATTGCTGCGCGATTTTATTTGCGGGATAAGGGCGAGGCCTTCGCCGTCCGGCAACACCAGATCAAGCAAGATCGCATCAAGCTCGGGGTGGGAGGATTGCTCCAAGGCGTCTTTGAAGGTGCGGGCGGCCAAGACTTTATACCCGTCATCCTCCAGATATTGTCCGAGAACAATCTGCAGTCCTTCATCGTCATCAATACAAAGGATGGTGCCTTTTTTGCTCATGCGTCCTGCCGTTGGGCTTGTGGGTTATCTCGTGATTCTCACGCTGGGCGCAAGATACACGCTTTGTTACACAAATGAAACAAAGTTTTTCACAACAGAAACATAGACGACAAAATCCGGTTACAGGAGGCGCGTAGACTATTTGATACAGGCGAACAATAATAAGGAGTTATCCAAATGTTTACGAATAATGCCCTGATTTCAGAGATGGACCACTTGAGACGTTTTGCACTTAAGCTCACCCGTAATATTCATGATGCGGAGGATCTTTTGCACTCCACAATGGTGCGGGCGCTTGAAAAACGCCACATGTTCACACAGGACACCAACCTGTTCAAATGGACGTCAAAAATCATGTACAACATGTTTGTGTCGGAATATCGCCGCAAAACAAAGTTCGAAACACAATATGACCCTGAAACCTATATAGAGCGCATGAGCGTCGAGGCCACACAGGAGAGTGAAATGGAATTCAAACAAACCTGCGATGCGATGCAATCTCTGTCCGAAGACCATCGCCAGATTCTCGTGATGATTTGTATCAAAGGGATGCAATATGCGGAAGTTGCCGAGGCTCTTGACATTCCGGTCGGAACGGTTCGCTCGCGCTTGTCCCGTGCCCGTGAAACACTGCAAAACCTTATGGATGCAGGCATGTATCATGGCGTGGAAGACGCAGCCGAAGCCGTCGCAAGACATACCAATGGCCTGAACACCGGCCACCCTGCGAATAGTGATACGCATTCCATGCGCGCAGCAAACCGCCACTTGGCCGCCTAATTAAATTCAGACTATATAACGTCAGACTATTGATGAAAGTGAGCCTGTAACCTCACAAAAGCCTCCGGTTTCAATGAATCGGAGGCTTTTTACATGACCTTAGGCCGCTTCTTTGTCGCGGTTCAGATGTTTGAGAATGCGGGTTTTGAGGCTGGTTTCATCGATCGGTTTGGACAGGTAGTCATCCATGCCGGCCTCAATGCATTTATGCTCGTCCTCAATCAAGGCGTGGGCGGTCATTCCGATGATCGGGGTGCGCGGAATGTCTTTTTCCGTTTCAACGCGGCGGATGTTTGCGGTGGCGGTAAAGCCGTCCATCTCCGGCATTTGAATGTCCATGAGGATGAGGCTATAGCTGTTCTTCTTCCACAAATTCACGGCTTCTGCGCCGGTTCTTGCGATGTCATAGGCGCACCCAAGGTCGTCCATCATATAGCCCAAAACCGCGATATTGCCTTCGTAATCCTCGGCAATCAGGATCCGTGTGTCGTTGACCATCGAGGCGCGAATACGGTCGTTCAATTGTATGTCGACATTGCGGATGGGGGTGGATGTGTCGCCTTCCTTCGCAAGGCGTAGAGGGATGATGAGGGAAAATACAGACCCTTTGCCTTTTTCGCTGCTGACGATGATGTCGCCATGCATGAGGTGGGCAAGGTTCTTGGAAATCGGCAAGCCAAGCCCAGTGCCGCCATATTTGCGCGATATGCTCGCATCGCCTTGTTTGAAGCGTTCGAAGATCAGGTCGAAACTCTCCGCCCCGATTCCGATTCCGGTGTCACTGACATCGATGCGCAAATTATCGCCGCTTTCGTGGTGTTCGATGGAGGCCTTTGTGCTGATGCCGCCTTTTTCGGTGAATTTCACGGCGTTGCCGATCAAATTAACCAGAATTTGACGCATCCGCAGCGGGTCACCGACCAAGGTGAGGGGCTCAATGTCTTTATAGTCAAAGACGAAGCTGAGGCCTTTTTCATTGGCACGCATGGCCATCATGCTGATGATATCTTCGAACACCAGCGAAGGGGAGAAGGATTTTTGCTCTAGCTCAAGCTCCCTGTTCTCGATTTTCGCGAAGTCCAAAATATCGTTAACGAGGTCTTTGAGGTTCGAGGAGCTGGAGTTCAAAACCCGCACCAGTTTTTGCTGTTTTTCGTTGAGGTTATCTTGATTGCGCTCGAAAATCTCGGCGATGCCGCTGATCGCGGTGAGCGGGGTGCGGATTTCGTGGCTCATATGCGCCAAAAAATCGCTCTTGGCGCGGTTGGATTGCTCGGCGTGTTTTTTGTCGGCTTCGAGCATCTCTTGATATTCGATCATATAGGTAATGTCACTGTGGGCGCCGACCATCCGCACGGCGTGGCCCTTGTCGTCAAACACCGCCATTCCGCGCGATTGAATCCACAGCCATTTGCCGCTGGCGTCTTTCATGCGGAAAATCTGGCTGTATTCATCCAATTCTCCGGCGAGATAGCGCTCAATGCAGTCCCGCACGGCGGCGACTTCTTCGGGGTGTAAAAGGGCGGTGAAGTCCTCAATCGTGCCGGTATAAGACGACCGGTCATAGCCCAGCATTTTGAAAAAACGGGCAGAATAAAAAATACTGCTCTTCTTGAGGTTCCAGTCAAAAATACCGTCATTCGTGCCTTCAATCGCAAGGGCGAGGCGTTGTTCGGTGTCTTTGAGGCTTTCTTCGGCGCGGTCGCGGCCTGATTGCGCCTGTAACATAAAGGTGTTGAAGATGAGGAGCATCACCGTCCCCAGCGCCCCACCGAGAATCAGCGTACCAAAAAACCGATCCTTGTTTTCGGCGGCGGCGGCGAGGTTTTTTTGGAGTAATTCATTTTCTTCAGCCAAAATGGCGTTATTGGTGCGGGAAATATCGCTTTTCAGGCTCCGGATGATTTCGGCATCGTTCAAAGTGGCAAGGGTGGCCTCAACAACGGTATTATCCGTTTTTTGCCCGTCTTTTTGTGGAGCCTGCGGCGTGGCCGGCAATACAGCCTGTGTCTCAACCGTCAATTTCTTTTTGTTGCTGCCGGCCTCTAGGGCGCGGGTGAATTCGTTGAAATAATTTCTTATTTCGCTGATGCGGCTGGTTTGGGACGGGTTGTCGGCGGCAAGTTCGGTGAGTTCCGCGAGAGTTTGTGAAAACCGGTCTTTTTTGGCGGTGTATTCGTCCAAAAACCCGATCTCCGGCGTCAGTAAATATCCGCGCTGTGACCCCAGCATGGATTCGGCGAGGGTCGCGAGATTCTGAGCCTCGGAGATGACGGCGTTATTGCTGCGGATTTTGTCATCCATCGCGTCAATTTGTTTGTGACCCGTGACCAAAATAAACCCCATGCCAACCACGCAAACGGCAAGAAGCAAAGAAAAACGAATGAAATTACGCGCAAAAACAGTCTGCATTTTTGTTTTTCTCCCGTCCATAAGGATGTGTGGCAATGGTGTGCAGCGTAAATTAAAGGCTTATTGCCTTCGTGTATACCCGATAAATCAGTGTATGCAGGACTATTCACTGGCGCGCGCCGTTGCCGGACAGAGTCTTCGATGCACCGCGAAAGCGATTTTGTCACAAAGCCGCGGAACCAATTGTCGATTACGGCGTTTGAACCAGTGTAACAACACGATCGACGACTCGCCGGATTTATCCGCAAACAAAATAAGAAAAATATCAATAATTCAAAGGAATAACAATGAAGCAGACAGTTAAAAAAACCTCTTTTGTTGTGGCGCTCTGTGCCGCAACGGTCATCACCGGTTTCGCAGGAACAGCGCAAGCCGAAGATAATTTTATCTTCACGCCGCACCAAAGCGTCGCGGGTGAAGCATTCGTAAAAAAACTGGATACGGATGAAAAATACGAATTGCGCCGCTATCTTGACTATGAATACCGCGAGCCTTGCCAAAACTATCGCGAGCCGCCGGAAGGTTTTAAGCGCGTCAGATGCGATCTTTTCTTCATCACGCCCGCACCGCAAGTGGTGATTGAACCAAAACAAAGCATTCAAACCGCTATGGTTCAAAAACGTGAAGTGCTGAGCAGCTATGTCATTAATTTTGGCTTTGACTCGGCGGCAGTGAGCGGCGATGCCGATGCGACATTGGCGCGCGTTGCGAAAGAAATTGTGACGTACAAGCCAGGCGAAGTGACGGTTTCGGGGTATGCCGACACGGCGGGACCGAACAAATACAACATGATTTTGTCGGCCAACCGCGCACAGGCTGTGTCAAACGCCCTGACCAATCGCGGTGTGGCGCATAAGGTGATTGATCGTGAAGCCTTTGGCGAAACGAACCTCGCCGTGCCGACCGCAGATAACGTGCCCCTTGAACAAAACCGCCGCGTCATTGTGGAGTTTTTGAAGTAAAAATAAGCGCTGCGCCGGTGTCTTTAAAACAGCACCGGCGCAAAGCCTATGAGATGATTGGATGAACGCATTATGAATGACGGAATAAGTAGTGACTACAGCGACTTAGATATACAAGCCTTGGTCGATGGCGCACTGGAAGATGACCAAAAGCGCCGGATGCGCCAAGTGATTTTGAACAATCCCCACGCCGCGACCAGATACGAGCAATTGATGGAACAAAAGAACCTCTTGCTGCGCTGGTGGAACAAGACAGGCGGCGGGCATTAGCACTGTGGCGTGATGACATCTCTGGATCAGGGAGCACACCGTCAGGAAGATTTTTTACAGGCGTAAAGCAAGGCTTGTCGCCGCTTTGGCAAGCAACCGTGGCAATAGACCGTGTATCAATTTTGCCTTTATTTTATGTAAATTTAAGGCCGTTTTAGCAACCATGGCGGTATACTCGTAAGATTGTGGCGAATTCAACCGTTCTTTCGTTCCTTATGACGCGAAGAACAGGATAAAGGAAATCGGTCCATGACGGACACATCACTCAGCAGCAATTTTTTACCACAAGGCTATTGCTTTCATTGGCAGGCCGAGCTGGTGTGGATCAACGCCTTGGCGGAAATGACGCTGGCGCTGGCGTATTGTGCTGTGCCTGTGATTGTGTTCATGGTTTTGCGCCGCCATAATGTTTTGATCCCGTTTCGATGGGTTTTTATTGTTTTTGGCCTGTCGATTATGGCGGGCGGCTTGACGCATTTGCTCAGCCTGATCGGAATTTGGCATGCTTTTTACCATCTTGAGGGCGTGATCAAAATTGTTGCTGCGGCCTTGTCGATGGCGTCTGTGCTGCTTTTAGTGCCGGCCTTGACCGCCTTTATCGACAGAGGTGAGGGCGATGCGGCTGCTGCCGCTGCTGTGGCGTCTGAGCGTTCGGCGAAAACCGCGCCTCCTTCGCCGAGCAACATGCAGATGGAAAATAAAGACGGCGTAGACGGTATCGAAGGCAAAAAAGATAGCGAAGTTATGGCGGATAAAGGGGTGGACTCATGAATACCTCTCCTGACCCGCTTCGCCCCCCATCCAAACATGCGCCCACACCGGCTTCCACGCCGGCATCGACACCCGCGCCCGCGCAGGAAAACCCTGTGCAGGGAAATATTGAAACGCAGGGGGCTGCGGCGCATTCATACGGCGAAATCTTGCCGAAACGGGCATTGTTGCGCAAGCCAGCCGCCGGCAGCGCCCATGCACGGGGGGATGTGCATAGAGCCTCGGACACTGTTCTTCTTGACCGCGTGAACAACGAACGGCCAAGAACAGGCACGCAAGACGCGACAGAAATGCTGACGGCCTATCGCTTGCCGACGATTATCCTGATTGTCGGTGTCATCATGGCGATTGCGGGGTTCCAAATGGCGTTGAACCATAATATGAACCAATCACGCGCTGTGTTTAAGGAATATTCCGACCAACTTTATCGCAAAATCGACAGCGGCCTGCGCCGGCACGAACTCCAAATGGTGGCGATGGGGAATATTATCGGCCAGATCAAGGGGTTCTCTGGGTTGGAATTCAAGGACATCGCCGACAGTTTTACAGTCAACTCCGCCTTTACCGATATTTCACTCTATACATTTTCATCGGATGTTCCGCTCAAGGAACTTTATAACAATAATGACCTGAACGCCTTTGTTTCCGTGCGTGAGCTGGGCGAAATTATGTCGGCAACCTTAAGGGCCGATCATTTGAAACAAAAATACGTCTCCAAATCATTCCAATACAAGAGTGATGGAGTAAATTTACGAGCCGTCTTGTTTGTCGTGCCGATTTTGGACAAGTACCGCGAGAATGTTTTTGTTGTCGGTGTTTTTGACATCAACAAATTTTTGGACGAGATTTTTGCCGGTGAAAAAGACGGCATTAACGTAAGGGTTCATCAAGTTGAGGGATTTGGCGACCCTAGCGATGGCCGAGAAGGCGGCGGCAGTGGCGGCACAACACCGCCCGCCCGTTCCTTGATCTACAGCCGTGTGAGCGCCGATCAAGAAGCCGTCATTGACGCCCTCGGCGACACGCATTACAGCAGCCTGAGCCTCCAGCATCAGCGCTATTTCGATGATTATAGCTGGGATGTTCAGTTCTTCTACTCGCCCGATCGGATGATGAGTTCGGTCGGCTTGTTCCCGTGGATCACGTTCTTGCTTATTCTGAGCATTTCCGGACTTTTGGGGTATTTGGTGTTCCGCATGACGGCGGAAAACGCGCGTATTCGGATGTTGGTCAAACGCCAGACCAAGAGCCTTCTCGCCTATAACACCCAGCTTGAGCGCCGCAATAAAGACCTTGATGACTTCGCCTATATTGCCTCGCATGACCTCAAGGAACCCTTGCGCGGAATCTATAATTACGCTGAATTCCTGATTGATGATTACAAGGATATTCTGGATGATAAGGGGCGGATGCGCCTGATGGCGCTGCGGAAATTATCGCGCCGCATGGAGGGGTTGATCGAAACCTTGCTGGAGTATTCAAAGCTCAGCCGTGAAGACCTCGACATGCAACCTGTTGACCTCAATCTTGCCTTGGAACATGGCTTAGCGCCGCTGGAGCTTTTTATCCGCGAACATAACGCCAATATTGTGACGAACGGGGTGTTGCCGGTTGTGATGGGGCATGACAAAACCTTGCCGGAGGTGTTCCGCAACCTTGTGACCAACGCCATTAAATATAACCGCAATAAGGACAAAACCATCACGATCACGGCGCACCCTACGGGGCATGACATGGTGACGGTATCGGTGCGTGACAACGGCATCGGCATTCCCCCCGAACATCAAGCGACAGTTTTCAAGATTTTCAAGCGCCTGCACGGGCGCGATGAATATGGCGGCGGCACGGGGTCGGGTTTGACCATCGTGCAAAAAATCATTGAACGCCACGGCGGACGAATTCATGTACGCTCGGATGGGTATGAGGGGACGGAGTTTGTCTTCACCCTCAAGGCCGCCCCGAACCAAGGCGTGTAAAGCATAAAAATAAAAAAAGAAGAAGAGGATCAAATGATCACAATGGGAAAACAACGCTATATCATGGTTGTGGAGGATTCTCCGGAGGATTTTGATGTGCTGGAACGGGGATTTAAAAAAGCCGAAATCCTTATCCCGCTGCTCCATTTTCACAGCAGTATGGAGGCTCTGAACACGCTTTTGGCCTTTACGGGGCGTTCGCCGGAGTCGGTCGCAAAGGCACAACAGCACCACCAATACCAGCAACACCAGCAGCACCCCACCCCCCATGAGGCGGCGGGCGATGACGAAATGACAGCCTTGCTCTATAGCCCGCACACGCGGCCGATTGCCCATGAGCAGTCAATGGATATCGGGCCAAAACCATCCTTGATTATGATGGATTTGAACATGCCGGGGCTGGACGGGTTTGACATGCTGGAGCGGTTGAAGAGCGACCCTGATTTATGCCGGATTCCGGTGCTGGTTTTGTCGACATCAAAAAGCGAGATCGACATCGATAAATCCTATGCCGCCGGCGCCAATGCGTTTGTTTCAAAACCAGTTGATATTGCCGGTTATGTCCGCATGGCGGGGATTGTCAAAACATTCTGGTTTGAATGCGCCATGTTACCGGCCGGTTGAGGCAGGATTGCGCGCGGGAACATAAAAAACATAAAACAAGAAGAATAATGATGAATAACAAGATCGATGCAATGCAACTGTATAATTCAAGGTGATGAACATGCCACACAGCCACCGCCCAGTAAGAGTTTTAATCGTAGAGGACTCCGCCGAAGACCGCGACCTGTACGGCGTTCGATTGTCGGCGCGCAAGGATTTATCCTTCGTGATTACGGAATCGGCGAGCCTCGCCGACGCCACCGTTGCCTTGATGGAAGACGAATTCGATTGCGTGTTGATCGATAACAACCTTCCCGATGGCACGGGGACGGAGTTTATCCGCTATATCCTGTCAAAAGACGCGGTGATCAAAAGCGAAAAACCCATGGCCTTGATTATGGTGACGGGGCAAGGCAGCGAAGAATTGGCCGTTGAGGCGATGAAGAGCGGCGCGCATGATTACATCACCAAAAAATCGATCACGGATGGCATGTTGATTCAACCCGTGCTAAACGCGATTGAGCGCGCGCGCCTGCAAACGCAGGTCGATTTTTATCAAGAAGAATTAGAGCGCTCGAACAAAGAACTCTCCGAATTTGCGCATACGGCGTCGCATGACCTGAAATCCCCGCTGCGCCGGATTGAAACCTATTGTTCGATTTTGACCGAGGATGCGGGGGAGCGTCTGACGGACGAAGAAAAGCAAGCGATTGACCGCATGACGATGAACATTCAGCGTATGCGCAATCTGGTCGATAATTTATTGACCTATTCGCTTGTCCGGTCGGATGCGGAGCAGCGCCAAGAAACCGACATCGCGCAAATCCTGCGGGACGTTTTGATCGAGATGGAACCGCATATTTCCGAGGCCGGCGCGCATCTCAACATCACCTCCTTGCCAACCATTATGGGCTATCCCTTCCGCGTGAAGCAGCTCTTTATGAACCTTGTGTCCAACGCGCTTAAATACCGCCGCGATGAACCGCTCTTGATTGAAATCACCTGCGGCGAAACCGATGGCGGTATGGCCTATCATTTCGAGGTCGGGGATAACGGGATCGGGATTGCGAAGGATTACCAAGCCGATGTCTTTGGCGACTTTAAACGCCTGCACACGCAAGAAGACATTGAGGGCACCGGCCTTGGCCTTGCCATTTGCCGCAAGATTGTTGAAAAACATGGCGGGCGAATCTGGCTCACCTCCGAGCCCGATATCGGCACGACAATCCACTTTACTTTGTTGAAGTAAAGTAAAGCGTTGAAAGAAAATTATAATGCTGTGGTGTGGATTAGGCGTGACCGGTGTCGCTGCCTGTTTTCCATGATGACCCCTTCACCATGACGGCGTGAAGGTCGTTGAGGTATTCAGGCCGAAACGGCTTGTGCAAATAGCCGTTCGCATGGGCGGTGTAGGAGTCATAAACCATATTCAGGTCTTGTACCCCCGACATAATCATCACCGGCATACTCTCGGTCAGGGGGCTCCCCTTCAACGCTTGCAGCAGGAATAACCCGTCCTGCCCCGGCAATAAGATGTCCAGAATAATCATGAAATGGCGGTCCGGCACGGTGCCTTTTGCCGCTTGGAGATCTTCCAAAAAATGAAACAACGCTTGCCCGTCAGGCAAGGTGATGACTTGGTCGATATACGGAGAATGCATCATGATGCGCTTGGCAAACATGGCGTCATCGATACTGTCTTCCACATAAATCACGACCCATTGCTCGTTATCGGCAACGTGCGGTTTGTCTTGGGTCGCGATGTCGCCGTCCTGATCAAGGAAAAACGGAAATTGCGGAAAACCGGATGGCGGGTGGTACGGGGGCATGATTCTCTATCTCCACAAATCATCCGGCGGCCATTTCCACGCTTGCTGGATATAATGTTCCAGCATCCACCGCTCGAATGGCTTTTTGAACGTGCCGTTGGCACCGTTTTCCTTGGCTTGTGCAATCTTGTCCTTGGATTCGGTTGCGGTGATGGCGATGACGGGAATGTCTTTTAGGAATTGATCCGACTTCAAGCGCCGGATAACTTCCAGCCCGTCCACCAGCGGCATTTCAATATCAACCAGAATCATCATCGGCTTATACACCATGACGGAATGATCCATGAATCCGTTTTCGCGCATATATTCAAGGATATACTCACCGTCACGAAAAGTATGGACACTGTCGACGCAGGTCGAAGACTCCAATTCACGCTTCATCAAATAGCGGTCATCCTCATTGTCATCGACAACAAAAATGGTACAGGGAACAATGTCCTGTTTCTTGCTCACGGCGGCCTCGCCCTTGATGGCAATGGTGGGGTCGCGCTTGTCGGCATTGGGTTTTTGCGGTTCGTAACGCATGGGCATCTCTTTCTTTTGTCGTGAATAATGGGTCTGGCCTGCTTGTCATTTAGCGCCGAGAGCGGCTCAGATATTATAAGAAAAATGGCTGGCTTTTTTCAGGGTTGCAAACACTTCCGCCCGCCGAAAAGGCTTTGGTAACAAGGCATTCGCGCCAACATCCAAGACATCGGTTAAAAGGCGGTCATTATGCGATTGTGTGGACACAGTTACCGGCACATTGTCCCATAACGGATCGGCGCGCATGGCACGCAGAACGGTCGGGCCGTCAACCTCCGGCATCATCAGGTCGAGAAAAACCATCATCGGAAGGTCTTCGCGGTCTTTGTGAATGTCAAAGCGTGAATGGCTGAAATACGCCATATGCTCAAGGAAATCGGCGCTGTTATTGAACACCAAGATCGCCTGATCGGGATTACAGCATGATTGCACCATCCGCGACAGGAATAAACTGTCATCCGGACTGTCATCAATCACGATGATGGCTCGCCGCCATGTTGGCTCATGCTTTGGGTCAACCGCGCCGGAAATTTTGGTGATGCCCGCGTGATGCGGGTGAGGCGCGGCTTGGTCTTGTTCTTGTTCTTGCGGATAGCCAACCGTTTGCGGGGAAGGTGGGATTTGTGTTTCTTGCATTGAAATGGCACCTTTCTTCTTTATATCCGCCAAAACACCGAGGCTGGTTATCGAGCCTCTGCCTGAAGGGGGATTTATTTTACATAATTAATAATTATATACTTGTTCCCATTAAGGTCTTTTTAACTTTATCCGGTGTTTTAGCTAAAATTGAGCTAAACTGTTACCTATCTAACGGCCAAATCGCCGAAAGGTTCCGTGGCGTGTGGGAGGGGCGCGTGGAAAGGGGCGCGTGGAGATATGGCGGGGGTTCGGATTATGCCGCGCTCGTGCTATGATGCCCCGATTATGACGCCCCGATTATGACGGGGCTTTTGAAGAATACTCAGGCAATGCGGATAAAAAGCGATGGGCAATAAGTATAAAATTTTTCTGGCTGTCATGGTTGTGGCGGCAATCGGTTTGGTGATCCAAGGATTGATGCTGCCTCATGCGCCGACGCGCTCAACGCCTTCAGATTCGAAGCATTCAGAGTCCGTGAATTCTGCGTCAGAACCCGCCCAGAGCGCCGCGCCTTCACCACCCGATGCGGCGGCGAATATGGCGCAGCGCCCCGTTATTGACCCGTTGCGCTATGCCCCTGTGCTTTTGGAGCAAGAGGGTGCGCAAAACGATACAGGCGGCACCATCCTTCACCGTGTCGACACGCCGCAAGACTGGGAAAAAATCGCGGCGCGTCCGGCCTCGCACATCGCGGCGCGGGCGGAAATCGTGAAATTCGTGATTGACCGTGGGGATCAAGATAAACTCTATCTTGTCGATACGGCGCGGTGGCCGATCCATTACTTTTTTGTCCGCGACCATATTCAAGCCGACTACGCCCACGCCGCCTTCAATAAACGCGAATACAGCGCCGATGATCGCCGTTTTGTGATGGGGTCGGTGGTGCATTACACCGATGCGGGGCTGTGGACACTCGAAACAATCCCCAGTGACGCCATGCCCGCCGAGATGCTGGAGAAAGCCTTCACCATCGTCAAAGAAGCGGGCTTTTATGGCGATGAATTGCTGTTCCGTCCGCAATCGGCGGTGCATGAAGAGCGCGCGGCGGCCTTGGCGGGGAAAATCCCCGTCTTGGCACAAGACGCGTTTATGGCGGCGCAGACCTATCAACCGCTCACCCTCGGCGTATCGTTCGGGCGGCTGCGGATTGTGCGCGATGTGGTTGACCCTGCTTCGGTGAAGCCTGATGAGATTCTCGTTACCGCAACCGTGCCGGATGATTTGCCTGTTTGCGCGGGGCTTGTGACGGCGCGGCTTCAGGCGCCTTTGGCGCATGTGTCGCTGTTGCTCGGCAATCGCGGAACGCCGAATATGGCGCTGCGCGGGGCGGTGGATGAGGATGCGATCAAGGCGCTGGACGGCCAATGGGTGCGGCTTGAGGTCGGGGCGCAGGATTATACATTGAGCGCCGCAACGGCCGAAGACGTCGCCCTGTGGCGGCAATCCGCCCGCCCGTCGACCATCGTGATGCCGGCGCTGGAAGCCAAGGTCGAAGGGCTCGCGGATTTGCCCGATCTGTGCGATCTCGGCATAAAGCATACGCCCCATGTCGGCGGCAAGGCGGCCTATCTTGGGGCGATGTGCGCCATCAGGCCGCGGCTGGAGATGCCTGGCGGGTTTGTCGTGCCGGTTTCGGCCTATCTTGACCACGTTAATCAAGGCGCGATTGCGCCGCGTATAAGCGCCCTGATACAAGCCATCGAACAAAATGATATGCAGGTCGAGGGCTTGGAACAATCCCTTGCCGCCCTGCGTACGGCGATTATGGAAGCGCCCGTGTCGCCTGCCTTGCTCGCCGCCCTCACCGCCAAGATGAGCCCGTATGAAGGCCGCAAAGTCATTTTACGTTCCAGCGCCAATGTTGAGGATATTCAAGGGTTTTCCGGTGCGGGGCTGTACAGTTCCAAAGTCGTCAAGCCCATTGCGGGATTGCAGTCCGAGGCCTATCAAGCCGCGCTCGCCGATGCTTTGCGCCATGTTTGGGCGAGTGTGTGGAGTATGCGGGCGGTGCAAGAGCGCACATGGTACCGCATCGACCACCGCCCTGTGGCGATGGCGGTCATCATCCAGCCCTTTGTGGAGGGGTTGAGCGCCAACGGAGTCGCCATCACCGCCAACCCGTTCACCCGCCTTCGCCCCGCCTATTTTGTGAATGCGCAGACAATGGAGGGCAGCATCACCGGCGCCAAAGACGGCGAAACCCCTGAATCGATGCTGATCTATACCTATGCCGACCAACCGGAGATTCATATCCTGACCCGCAGTACATTATCGGGCGGCAAGCCGGTTTTGAGCGAGGCCACGACCGAAAAACTCGCCGCCGCGCTGAAGGTGATTCACGCCCGCTTCGTCACCAAAGACGACGCCAATAACGGCAAAGCCATGGATGTTGAATTCCTGATTAAACAAGACGGCGACGTGGTGATTGTTCAGGCGCGACCGTATAGTGTCGATTTTCGTGAAAAATAATCTGTTTTCTTCACGCCAATGCGTGAATAATCGGCGGAAACGTGTTGCATGATGGGGCAAAGAACGGTTAACTGAGCCCCTTAATGATACAACAAGGATTCGCGTTTTGACGATGCTGCTGCCCGCCGATAACGACGCTCACAATGCTGGCCAAAATGCCGCGAGCCCTGCTGAGCTTTTGGCGCGGGTTTTTGGCTATGCGGAGTTTCGCGGTCAACAAAAAGACGTCATCGACCATGTTATGGGCGGCGGGAGTTGTTGCGTCCTTATGCCCACGGGGCAGGGCAAGTCACTATGCTATCAAATTCCGTCTTTGTGCCGCGATGGGGTCGGGATTGTCGTGTCGCCCCTGATTGCCTTGATGCAGGATCAGGTCGTGGCGTTGCGCGAACTTGGCGTGCGCGCCTCCGCCCTTCATTCGGGGCTGGATAATGACGAGCGGCGCGAGGTTTGGCGCGCCTTGCAAAATAACGAGCTTGATATGCTCTATATCGCGCCGGAACGATTGGTGACGGAGGATTTCCTGAATGCGCTGGACGGGTTGAACATCGCGTTGTTCGCGATTGACGAGGCGCATTGTATTTCACAATGGGGGCATGATTTCCGCCCTGAATATGGTCAACTTTCTTTGCTGCGCCAGCGTTTCCCGCATGTGCCGTGTATCGCCGTGACCGCCACGGCGGACGCCCCGACCCGCATGGATATTATGGAGCGGTTAAAGCTCGATAAACTTTATACTGGCGGATTTGACCGCCCGAATATTACCTATACCGTGTCAGTCAAAAATACGCCGCGAAACCAGCTCCTGCGCTTTTTAAAGAACCGAAGGCCGGATGATAGCGGCATAATCTATTGCCTGTCCCGCCGCAAGGTGGAGGACACGGCGGAATGGCTTTGTACCCAAGGCTATAACGCTTTGCCGTATCATGCCGGCCTTGACCACGCCACCCGCGCGCAAAATCAGGATCGCTTTATTAAAGAAGAAGGCATCATCGTTGTGGCAACCATTGCCTTCGGCATGGGGATCAACAAGCCCGACGTGCGGTTTGTGGCGCATCTGGACTTGCCGAAAAACATCGAGGCGTATTACCAAGAAACCGGCCGCGCCGGTCGTGACGGCCTGCCCTCCGTCGCGTGGATGGTGTACGGGATGCAAGATGTGGCGATGCAGAGCCAGATGATCGAGGACAACAACGCCCCCGACGAACAAAAGCGTATCGAGCGGCAAAAGCTTAGCTCCTTCCTCGGCTATTGCGAGGCGACCTCTTGCCGCCGCCAGATATTACTCCGCTATTTTGAGGATGAATGCGCCCCATGCGGCAATTGTGACACATGCCTCACTCCGCCCGAAACCATGGACGGCACGGTCGCGGCGCAAAAGGTTATTTCCTGCGTCTATCGCACGGGGCAAATGTTTGGCGCGGGGCATATTGTTGATGTGTTGCTCGGCCTTGGCGGTGATCGGGTCGAAAAATTCGGACATGACAGCCTCAGCACATACGGAATCGGTACCGAACACACCAAGCAGGAATGGAACAGCATCATCCGCCAACTCGTTGTGCGGGGGTTGCTTTTGGTCGATATGGCGGGGCATGGCGGCATCCGCATCACGCCCGAGGGGCGCGAATTTTTGAAAGGCGGCAAAGAATTGCGCCTGCGCCTTGAACGCCCAGACACGAAATCGGCGCTCAAAGGCGGGCGTTCATCAGGCCGTAATGCGCCGGCTCTGACGCTGGAGAGCAGCGCCGATGAACATTTGTTCCATGAGCTTAAAGCCCTGCGCATGGCGATTGCGAAGGAACATAATATCCCCCCCTATGTCATTTTCCACGACAAAACCTTGATGGAAATGGCGGCTATTCGCCCGCAAACATTGAATGACATGACGTTGGTGAGCGGCGTCGGGCAATCCAAGCTCGAACGCTATGGCCAGATGTTCTTGGATGTCATAACGGCGGCGGCCTAAATTTTTTCAGTATTTCCCCTTTTGTGAATGGAACGTTTTCCGATGCGCATCGTTAGACGGGCATAACGATCAAACAATACAGGAGAAACACGATGAAAACCCCATTTCTAACGGCCGTATCGGCCTTGGCAATTTTGGTGACTGCCCCTGCAATGGCGGCGGATCTCGGTTTGAAAACCCAAACGGATATGAGCGTAGAGCGCACCAAAAACCAAAACGACATTGAAAGCGTGACAGAAAGCGAACTGAAACAAGGCTGGAGCAACACCAAAGACGCAGTGTCAGGAGCCGCAGACAGCGTATCCGAAGCCACCGGTAATCTGGTTGACGACATCAAGGCGACCTTTATTGACGAAGACGGCATTGCCAATGCTGATAAAGTCATTATCAAGCCGCGTCAAACCGCCTCATACCTCATCAACCAACCGCTGTTGAACAGCAAGGGCGAAAAAATCGCAACCGTTGAAGACGTGATTTTGGATGCCAATGGCAAGGCCATGCTGGTGGTTGTCAATGATGGCGGAGTCTTTGGATTGGGCAGCAAGAATGCAGCCTTTAACTATGACGTTCTGGCCTACCAAAACGCCGAAGGCGATGTGATCGCACCGTTGACGGAAGACCAAATTGAGGCCGCGGCCAGTTTCTCTTACGAAGCCGAGGACGGCGGCGAAAACGTGCGGGTCATTCCGGCAAACGGATACAGCGTTGCATCCTTGATGAATGCCGATGTGCTGAACAACAAAGGCGAAACCGTTGCCACGATCGAAGACATCACCCTTGAAGGCGGACAAGCCAAGCGCTTGTTGATCGGCTTCGACAAAACCTTGGGTCTTGGCGGCGAAAAAGCAGTCTTGAATTTCAACAGCCTGAACATGGTTCGTGATGGCGATGACTTGAACTTTAAAATGTCGGCCAAACAATCGGTTGAGTTTGACGCCTATAAAAAAGCAGTCATGAACTAAGCTGTTCATCTATTCTTCCACTGAATCACAAAGAGCGCCGCGAGGCGCTCTTTTCGTATGTGTAGGTGTGTAGGCCAAAAAAAGATCAAAAAAAATGCCGTGTTTAGCGGCATTCAGGCGTTGTTTCAAAATGATGGCGAATGGTATGCAGTAAACAATCCTGCGCTTTGTTGATTTGTTGAAGCAAGAAGGCAGGGCGGTTAATACTGCCTTGTTCGGGCATATTTTCGTCTTCGGCGTTCATCAGGGCGGTTTCTTCCTGAGCCCAGCTTTCCAGCACTTTGATTTTATCAACTGTGGTTAAGCGCACATCATGCATTAAGGCGTCGATTGTTTTGTAATGGTCGGATGGGTCTGAAATAATCATCTCCAGATCGGCGGTGCTGAGCCGCTCATGCGGACTTTTTTTCACGGGGAACCTCCGTTCGGTAAAAGGTTGACAAAGGATGGTTTCCATAGTCAAACGCCGGAGTGGATTTTTGGTTCCGTGATAGCGGGCTCTTATAACGGGATATGTTGTGAAGGGATATGTTATGCGCGAGTCAAATGCGCGACAATCTCGATATGATCAGACCACAGGAATTGATCAATCGGCCGGGTCACCGACAAAACCCACCCTCCTTGCGCCATGATGGCAACGTCGCGGGCAAAGGTCGCGGGGTTGCATGATACATAGGTGAGGCTGCGCAGGTCATGCGTACCCGCAATCATCTTGGCCTGCGCCACCGCGCCGGCGCGGGGCGGGTCGCGGAACAAGTCGCGGTGATGGGCGGTAAGCGGGGCTTCTGCGCTGCCTATGCTGTGTCCGCGCAATTGCGCTGCGGTTTTTAGGGCGGCAGTAGCGGCGGCATCACCTTCAAAGGCCTCAACCGCGCCGCGGGCAAGGAGGGGGCCACTGAACGTGCCGCATCCGCTGAATAAATCGGCGATGCGCGCGGCTTTGGCGGCCTTGGCGGGGGCGAAATCCATCACGGCCTGCACCAAGGCGTTCTCGCCTTCGCGGCTCGGCTGTAAAAACGCCATGATCGGTAAATCAACGCGCAGGCCGGAAAAATCCTGTGTGACGGGGCGGGCTTGCAGCAACACTTCAACGCGGTCGCGGTCTTTGGCGCGCCACCCGATGCGGGCGACTCCGCCGCCAAAATCCTGAGAATCTCCGCCAAAAGCATGAAGCATCTCACCCGCCGCTTCATGGACGCTGAGGTCAGGTTCTCCCTTGCGTCCAACGGGGCCGGTGATGACAACATCAAGGCCGCTTTGCGTCATCTGGATAAAGAGATTGGCGGGGTGGTTGTCTTGAATCATGCGGTGCAAATAGGGTTTCAATCCTTGCGCCCGCGCAAACAAAGCCTCATCCAAAATCAAGCAAGACTCCAGCCGCACAATCTGGTGCGAGCGTTTTTGGCGGTACCCGATCCATACATCCTTGTCGCGGCGCATGACCGTAAAATTCGACCGCCGCCGTGTGTGCGCGGGGATGAACACAGGCTCTTGCCATTGCTGTGCCTCCACCCGCGCATAGGACAGGGCGGTGCGGACGCGCTCGATTTTCCACGCCTTGTAAAAATCATGGTCGATATGTTGAAGGCTGCACCCGCCGCATTGCGCGGCATGAACGCAAGGGGGCGTGACGCGGTGCGGCGCGGCGGCGGTGACCTGTTTGGCAAAGCCGCGCAGGATTCCATCATGGCCTTTGGTGATGTCGCTCACCACAACTTCGCCGTCCAAGGCGCCGTCGATATAAACGGTTTGCCCGTCATAATCCGCAAGGCCATCTCCCCGTGCGCCAAGGGCGTGAACGGTCAAGGACAGGTTACGGGCAATGGTTTTCGGCGGTTTTGACATGGGCGTGGTTTTACCAGATCGCATCAAGAATGACCAGCCCGAACCGCAAGCATTGTTTTGCGCCCATTTCTTATGCGGTCTTGGCATGGCGGTGCGTTTGGATTATGGTTGCAATGCAAGAAACACCGAGCAAAGGACGCATACCATGACCGGCTTCAGACACCGAATATATGACGGCATGATCGACACAATCGGGGCGACCCCTTTGGTGCGCTTGTCGCGGTTTGCCGCCCATCATGGGGTTGAGGCCGATCTGCTGGCAAAACTTGAATTCTTCAACCCGCTTGCCTCGGTCAAAGACCGGATTGGTTTGGCGATGATCGACACGGCGGAAAAAGCCGGCCTCATCACCCCGCATAAAACAGTGCTGATTGAGCCAACATCGGGCAATACCGGCATCGGGCTTGCCTTTGTGGCGGCGGCAAAGGGATACCGCCTCATCCTGACGATGCCGGAGAGCATGTCGGTGGAGCGCCGCAAAATGCTTAAACTTCTGGGCGCGGAGCTGATCCTCACTCCCGCTGAAAAAGGCATGAAAGGGGCGATTGAACGCGCCAATGAATTGCTGGCGGAAACACCGGATTCTTTTTCACCCGCCCAATTTGACAACCCCGCCAACCCCGCCATTCACCGCGCCACAACGGCGGAAGAAATCTGGGATGACACGGATGGCGGCGCGGATATTCTCATCTCCGGCGTTGGTACGGGCGGCACGATTACCGGTGTGTCACAAGTGTTAAAGGCGCGCAAACCGTCATTCCGAGCCGTCGCCGTTGAACCCGCCGCCAGCCCCGTTTTGTCGGGCGGCGACCCCGCCCCGCATAAAATTCAGGGCATCGGCGCGGGGTTTGTGCCGTCGATTGTGGATCGGTCAGTGATTGACGAAATCGTGACCGTCACGAATGACGAAGCCTTTGCATGCGCCCGCGAAGTTGCACGGCTTGAGGGTCTGCCGTGCGGCATATCCTCGGGCGCGGCGCTCCATGCCGCCACGCTGGTCGGTAAACGCCCCGAAAACAAGGGCAAGATGATGGTGGTGATTATCCCGTCCTTTGCCGAACGCTATTTGTCCACCGCGTTGTTTGACGGGCTGGAATAAGGCAATGAATAAACCCTCCGATAAGCCGAATTCTTCTTTTCAGGGGCGCTCGCTCTTGGCGTCCATTCGGGCGCGGGACGAGGCACGCCCGACGGTGATGGAGGTTATTCTCGCCTATCCGGGCTTTCATATTATGGTGGTGTTTCATCCTGTGGCGTCGTTCTTGTGGCGTTATAATTTGCGGGCATTGGCGCGGTTTTGGGCGTATGTCGGGCGGTTTGTGACCGGCATCGAGATTCACCCCGCCGCAAAAATCGGCCGTAATTTCTTCATCGACCACGGCACCGGTGTTGTGATCGGCGAAACCGCGATTATCGGCGATGAATGCCGCATTTATCATGGTGTCACGCTTGGCGGGCGCGGAGGGCCGTCTGTGCCGGACGGCGACGCCGCTTTACCAAACGTGAACGGCACGGATTCATCCCTGCGCGCGAATGGCGCTACCCCATCCCCGCGCCGTCACCCGCATATCGGGTGCCATGTGACGATTGGTGCGGGGGCGCAGGTTCTTGGCCCCATCACGGTCGAAGACCACGCCAAAATCGGCGCGGGCGCCGTGGTAACAAAAGATGTTCCATGCGGCGCCACCGCCATCGGCAACCCCGCCAACATTGTCAAACGTCCAACAGACGGTGAATGCCCTTACGGCCTTCCCGAAGGCGAAACCCCCGACCCGCTCGCCGCCCGCATTGCGGCGCTGGAGGCCTGTATCACCCCATCCGCGCCCCGCGCAAAATCGAAAAAAGCCTAGCGCAACCAGTCTTTGGGCGAGTATTTGACAGAAAACCGAAATATGGTTAGGGTCTGGCGATAAAGCTGCGCCATCAAACCGCGCGATCAAACAATAATTGTTGCATGATATAAGGGAGCAACCATGTCAAAAATCACAAAACCCGCCATCGCCCTCACTTTGGCCTTCGGCCTTGCCCTGACCCTAAGTGGGTGCAAGGATGATGATGCTCAAACCCCCGACACAAACACCACCGAAAATGGCCAGAGCATCATGCGCGGCACGAGCGGGCGTGTGTTGGAACCGGTCAACGAGGCGTTCTTGCTCACGCTTGAAAACCTGCCAGTTACCCGTCCGAACGGCACGATTTTCAACGTATCGGCGCTGGCGTATTGCGACCTCATTGATAATAATTATAACGCATCGAATGCGGCGTCTTTGGAGGCTTATACCAAGGCCTGTACCGAGATTACGCATGGCGCGTTGCAATATTATGCCTGTGACCGCCCATCGTTTTTGGCATCGGTTGCGACCAATAACCCTGCCTTGCGCGCCCGCAGCTTGAACCGCCCCATAGAAGAAGTCACGGACGGCACATTGCTCAGCGAAGCCCAATTGCGCTTCATCATCCAAGACCGCGACTATAATGTTTTCACGGTCACGAATGTGAGCGACCTTGAAGCCGCCAGCCCTTATGAAGGCTTCACGCGCGGTGAGGATTGCCCCTCCCATTTCCGCACGCCAAGGCCGACGCGATAAAATTCTCCTAAAATTTAGGGGATGATTATTTTTTGCCTCTGGATATGGGGGCGGTGATGCCCGTATAATTTAAATTCGTATAATAACAGACAACGCCTTTCCGTTTCGGAGGGGCGTTTCACTGTGTAAGGGGGAGGGTTTTATTGATGCTCGAATTATTTGTGGGGCTTTATCTTTTGATCTCCGTGTCCATCGGCCTTTATGCCGCGATGCGGGTGAAAAATTCGTCTGACTATGTGTTGGCGGGGCGGTCTTTGCCGATTTACATTACCATCGCGACGGTGTTTGCGACGTGGTTCGGGTCGGAGGCTGTTCTCGGCATCCCCTCAACCTTTATCGAAGAAGGCCTCGGCGGCATTGTTGCCGACCCGTTCGGGGCGGGGATGTGTTTGATCTTTGTCGGGATGTTTTTTGCCGCCCGCCTGTACCGTATGAAACTCATGACCATCGGTGATTTTTACCGCATTCGCTACGGCAAGTCGGTGGAATTATTCGTGTCCATCGCGATTTGCATCAGCTATCTCGGCTGGGTCGCGGCGCAAATCGTGGCGCTCGGCCTCGTCATCAACCTTGTGTCGGGTGAGGCGGTGTCGTTTGAATTCGGCATGGCGATCGGCCTGAGCTTAGTTGTGGCCTATACCGTTCTTGGCGGGATGTGGTCGGTGGCGATGACCGATTTCGTGCAAATGGTGGTCATCGTGATCGGCCTTGCCGCCGTGGCCTATGTGGTTGCGGGGCGGTTTGACGGCGGCGCGATGGAGGTCATCACCCACGCCGCCGCCAATGATAAATTCGACTTCTGGCCAGCGATGGACGCCGTGTCGATCATGGCGTTTATCGGCGCGTTTATCACGCTCGCGCTCGGCTCTATTCCGCAACAAGACGTGTTTCAACGGGTCATGTCGGCGAAGGATGAAAAAACCGCGATGCGCGGCACCATCATTGGCGGCGTGTTGTATATGGTGTTTTGCTTTATCCCGATTTTCATCGTTTACGGTGCGTCCTTGCTTGACCCCGCCTTGGTGGAGCGGCATATGGGCGAGGGCGGCGATACACAGCGCATCTTGCCTGAATTTATCCTCAATGACGTGCCGCTGGTAATTCAGGTGTTGTTCTTCGGAGCACTCTTGTCGGCGGTAATGTCCACCGCGTCCGGCACCTTGCTCGCCCCGTCCGCGATTATGGCGGAGAACATTCTGAAAGACCGTCTGAAACTGGATGATCGCAGGCTTCTTATCACGCTGCGCTTATGCGTGGTCGGGTTTGCGGTGCTGGTGTACGGATATGCGTATTTCAGTGCTTCGGCGGGGTTGAGCATTTTTGATATGGTTGAAAATGCGTACTTATTGCCTCTGTGTGGGGCGTTCGTGCCATTGGCCTTCGGGGTGTATTGGAGCAAGGCCAACAATACAGGTGCTTTGGCCTCCATCATTCTCGGTGTCGGGGTGTGGGCGGCGCTTGAAGCCACGAATATCGCGCTCTCCGCCAGCGGTGCGGAACTCCCCGTTCCCCCGCAACTCGCCGGCCTCGTTGCCGCCATCATCGGCATGGTGGGCGGCAGCCTCCTCACCACCCGCAAAACAGCCTAAAATAAATAACCCGCCGTGACCTATCGCGGCGGGTTAAAAAAAGCCAGTCAATCAAACGTATCCCTTAGCAAACAGCCCAATAACAGCCAAGCCCCCACCCTACACCAAAAAACCGCCGGCGGGCGTCCCCGCCAAAAAAGAAGATTAAGCTTGGGCGGCGAGCCACTGGGTTTCGTATTGCTCTAATTCCTCGGTGACTTTGGCATAGTCTTTTTGCACGTCGATCATCGCCTGCGGACGGGTATAGAAATCAGGCTCAGCCATTTTGGCTTCGAGCTTTTCTTTCTCCTTGGTCAAGCGAGCGATGTCCTTTTCCATTTTCTCTAGCTTATGCTTGTTGACGCGCGGCGCGGGAGCGCTATTGGAATTAGCGGGCATAGCGGTTGAGGCATCGGCCTTTTTCTCTGATTTTTTCTCGGCGCGGCGTTTTTCGCGGCGGGACTGGATGGTAAAGGCGCGGTAGTCATCAAGGTCGCCGTCAAATTTTTCGACTTTTCCGTCTTGGACAAGCCACAGGCGGTCGGCGACGCGTTCCACCATGTTGGGGTCGTGACTGACGATCACCACCGCGCCTTCATAGGCGTTGAGGGCGTCAACAAGGGCGGCGCGGGCGTCAATGTCAAGGTGGTTGGTCGGTTCGTCGAGCAGCAATAAATGCGGCGCGTCAAAACTCATCAACGCGAATAAAAGCCGCGCTTTTTCACCGCCGCTCAGGGTAGAAATCGTGTTATCGGATAATTCCTTCGAAAACCCGAATTGGCCGAGCTTGGCGCGGACTGTGGGCTCCTTGGCCTGCGGATTATGCTTTTGCATTAGGGTGAGCATCTCGCGGAACGGGGTGGAACTCATGTCCAGCTCCTCCGCCTGATGCTGGGAGAAATAGCCGATACGGAGTTTTTTGGAGCGAAATACATCGCCGTTCAAGGTGCCGAGCTTTCCGGCAATCAATTTCATCAAGGTTGATTTGCCGTTGCCGTTGGCGCCGAGCAAGGCGATGCGGTCGTCCGTGTCGATGCTCTCATGCACGCGACGCAAAATCGGTTTGCCCTCGGCATAGCCGATATCGGCCTTGTTGATCGAGATCATCGGCGGGGCGATTTTGTCGGGGTTGGGAAAGGTAAACCGCACGGCGCGGTCGGCAATGACGGCGTCGACAAGGCTCATCCGCTCCAATGCCTTAACGCGGCTTTGGGCTTGGCGGGCTTTGCTGGCCTTGGCCTTGAAGCGGTCGATGAAGGATTGCATGTGGGCGCGCTGGGCTTCTTGCTTTTCATGCATTTTTTGTTGCAGGTCGAGCGAGCGGGCGCGCTCCAGCTCAAACGTGTCGTAATTGCCGGTGTACATTTTGACTTGTTGCTTGTCCACATGCGCAACGTGATCGATACATTTGTTGAGCACTTCGCGGTCGTGCGAGATGATGAGCAAGGTGTGCGGATAGGACATCAAATAGGTTTCGAGCCACATAATGGCCTCGATATCGAGGTGGTTGGTCGGCTCGTCAAGGAGCAAGATCTCAGGCTCGACAAACAAAGCGGCGGCGAGCGCCACCCGCATCCGCCAGCCCCCACTGAACGATGAAAACGGCTCACGCAATTGGTCATCCGTGAAGCCAAGTCCGGTGAGCAAAGCGGCGGCCTTGCCTTCGGCGCTGTAGGCGTCAATATCGGAAAGCCGTTGATAGATGTCGGCGATTTTATTGGGGTCTGTTTCGGTTTCCGTGGCTTTCCACAGCGCTGCCATTTCCTCATTCGCCGCCAAAACAATGTCGATGAGCGGTGTGTCTGTTTCGGGGATGTCTTGCCGCACGATGCCGAGTTTTTGCCCCTCGGCAATCGTGATCGACCCACCATCGGGGATAAGTTCGCCGGAGATCAGTTTAAACAGCGTCGATTTTCCGGCGCCGTTAATGCCGATGACGCCGACTTTCCAGCCATCCGAAATATGCATATTGCAATTTTCGATGATGCTGCGCGGCCCGAAGCTGTAACTGACATTTGTGATGCTTAACATGATTCATACCCTTTTGTGCGCCGCTTATGCCATAAAACGACGGCAAAAGAAAGATAAAGCGACGCAGCAAAAATGTTTTTATGTCGTTTTGCGGGCGGTATTTGAGGGGGCGTTGCGCGCCGCAGGTGCAAGACCGAGCATGGTCTGGGCGATATAGGCATAGGCGGCGGGATGGGTGTTTTGCAAGGTTTTGCATTTTTCTTGGAGTTCGGCCTTCGAACACGGCGAATAAATCCCCGTTACCGCGTTATCGGTGTTTTTGTGGAGCAGCAAGATGGTCACGCCATGGAGGTCAAGCAAATAGTCGCGTCCCTTCGATGCATGAATTTTCGCGCCGATAAAGGCCGAACGAATATGCTCAAGGGCAAAAGGCGGCTGCGTCGTGACGGTGATATGCCCGATTTCCTTCGCCGGTTGTGGCTTGGGCAGTGCGGGTTTGTCTTTGTTGAGCAAACCAAGCGCCGCATCCATAAATTGTTGATGCAAGGCTTTTTCAGGTTTTATGGCGGCGGGTTCTCGGACTTGTTTTAAATCGGCAACGCGCTCATGGATTATTGGCGGGTATTGCCCGAAGCGTTGACGGCTCAGCCCGTCTTTCAGCCGCTTCGCCCATTGTTTGACATCGACAAATAACCCGCCATCTTTGCCTGAATCGTCCGTCAAGCCCATCGCAAGGGCGGCGTCTTTCAGGATTGTGGTAAAGGGTTTGTAATCGGCGAAATCGGGGCGTATGTCCACCAACCTGCGGACAAAATCAGCCCGCTCCAAGCGGGCATCGGGCAAGCGCAGATGATGCGCCTGAATATGCGGGCGTTTGACAAGCTCAACCATGAAGTCATGGTCTTTGAGCAGCTCGTCGCCGATGACGGTAAGCGCCTCGGGCTTGTTTTCGGCAATATTCAATATGACTTTGGGGTTGTTGCGGATGGAACCCTCAAGGCAATCAAGCGTCAGTAATGCGGGGGCGGCCTGAAGGGCGCCGATGATGAAGTCGGGGTCGTTTTTAAGGCGCGGTGATATTTCGTAGTAGTTTTTGACTCTTTCGCGCAGGGCTTCCATCGCCACGGCGGGGGTGTCTTTGGCCGTCGGTCCGGCATATTCAAAGGCGTATCGGTCGCTCTTCATCGCCATCAGGACAATATCGGGATTGTCCTTCGCGCGTTCGCTGGCATGAGCGAGCGGGGCGCCGGCCTCAAAAGCGAGTTGCAGGATGAGCGGATCAATATCAAGCGGTGGCAAGACACGTTTCAAGAGGTTGCGCGCCTCGAAACGGTGTTCCGCACTGAGGATCGCCAAATCCAGGCGGGCGCGATATTTATCGGGCAAATGACCGAAAACGCCGGCATGTGTGCTGATGACATCCGCCGCGTGACGTTCAATCAAACGATCCGACGCGCCTGCAAGGTTATAAGGATTACGCGCGATAAAGGTTTCGATGACCTCGTCGTCATCGCGAAGTGCCTCGCTGGCATATTCCAACACGCCTTGCGAATCCCGAGAAACCGCCATCAAATGCGCCTTACTGGCGCGGATGGACGCAGGAGCCTTTTTAAAGACGCTCCAGTTCTTTTTAATCGCTTGCATCGCGATGTCGGGGTCGGCGCGGAATTTTTCGGAAATGATTTCATAGACGAGAGGGTTTAATTCAACGGCCTTGGCGATGAAGGTTCCGTCGTTCTTGAGGGCGCGGGTCAAGCCGTTGAAATAATCCGCATCACGGGTGAGCATATGGAGCGCAATTTTTTCATACTCAGGAATTGCGGACGATATTTTTGAGAAAAACTCACCTCTTGCGGCGTGATGTTGGTGTTCAAATCCTAACAGGGCGCGGACTAAAAACGTGCTGTCTTGTTTCAGGCGGTTACTTAAAACATCAAAAACGGCACCGCCGTCAGCAGCATTCTTTTGAATCGCTTTGGCCATGTAATCGGGGTTGTCGTGAAGGATGGGGTCGGCGGCGCGATAGCTCTCGGCAACCACGTCCAGAGCGCGTCCCATGAAATTTTTGTTTCGCCGCATCCAACGCGGGGCTTTGGCGAGGGTTTTCGGGTCGGCCTTGGCTTGATCGAGATAGTGATCAAAGGACGCCGCCGCACCAAGACGCTTGGTTTTGTTGTCCTGCGGATCCGCCGTCCATGGCTTGTACAACGCAAATTCATAGAGTTTTTGGCTATAGGCCTCGGCGGGCGCACCGCTGGCTGTTTGGGTTTCTTCCCATTCATGCACCATGACGCGCTGAAGCTGTTTCGTGGCGGCGGCGCATTGCGCCCAAAACCGCGATAAATAGGCGGGGTCGCCGGCGTCCTTATTCGGGTCGGCATTGCGCCATGCCATCCAAAAAGCAGTGCGCAGGGGTTGATGGGTTTCGAAGGCGAGTTTCCAATTCTCCACCGCCGATTCCACGTCAAACACGCTGTTCATCGCCTGCTCGATGCTTTTTGAACGCAGGACGGAACCGCTGCCACTGGATTTATTGGTTATGCTGCCGTCGCCTTGCGCCATAATGCTTCTTTTGCGGCGCTTTGTTTCGTCATTATTTGTGCCGTTAAATTGATTATCGGGGTCGAGCAAAACCGCCACCGGCGTTTCGATGCCGTTCTTGTTAATGCGGATGATGCCGAGATTATTGGCGCCAAGGTCGCTTGAGCCTTGCCCCGTACGGCTCAAGGCAAGCAAAAGCTGGGTCGACAGGGTGTTGTCACCACGACCGATTTCCATGTCCGTATTGTATAATTCAATTCCCGGATACACCGCCACGGAAATTCCGTTATCTTTGTCGTCAAGCCAGCCAAGCGGTTGAAGAATCGCGGGGTGGATAAGGTCCTCCACATCGGTCGGGCCGATCCGTACAACGACGCCGTGGCTCTCGATAAACAACATGTCGTGATGCGTGCCGCGATAGACTTGGTCGATATGCGGCTGGGGCAACCCCATGCGCGTCAACATCGACGCCACGGACGATGCATAGGGTTCATGGAGCATATAGTCAGTTTTGCGGAACTCGGGGCGAAGCTCGCGCCCCGTCTTATGGTCGGTCCTGCACCACCCATACTCAAAACCCGCCTCGGTTTGCGCTGATGCGGTTTGGTCGCGGGGCGCGATGGCGTTTGGTGCGGCCGTGTTGCTCACTGTGTCCATGGTTTTGCGGGCTTGTTTTGTATGTTTCGCCCATCATATCCATATTTTCATAATTTTTAATTAATGCGCCGTATCACCGGCTTCTGTCCTGTCGATGGAAAATTCGTTTACATAGGGGGGCAGGGCGGTAATATAGGCGATGATGAAAAGGATTCAGGGCGAATGAGCGACCAATATCCCGATGGGGATTTGCAAGATGATGATTTTGACGATGACGATGATGGCATCGCTGCGCAAGACGGTGCGCCTGCTTTTCGTGAAATCGATAAATTCTATATGACGCCGGTGGGGTATAAGGTCTTGGCGGATGAACAACGATGGCTGCTCAAAGAAGAGCGCCCGCGCATTGTCGAAATCGTGTCATGGGCGGCGAGCAATGGCGACCGCTCGGAAAACGGCGATTATATTTACAACAAACGGCGCCTGCGCGAAATTGACCGCCGCATCCGTTACCTCACCAAACGGGTGGAAAACGCCGAAATCGTTGACCCGAAACGCCAACAAGGGCTTGAACAAGTGTTCTTTGGCGCAACCGTCACCTATGTGCGCGGGGATGATACCGAAGTCACGGTCACCTTGGTCGGCGTTGATGAGGCAGACATGGAAAAAGGCAAGATCAATTGGCTCTCGCCCGTGGCGCAAGCCTTGATGAAAAAACGGGTGGGGGATACGGTCATTATGCGCACCGAAGGCAAGCGCGAAGAACTCGAAATCCTGTCCATTGTCTATCGCTTGGACACGCCCTGAAAAGCCAAAGAAAGATTAATGTCAACAATGTCAAACACCAAGACTCCCGCCCTGTACGGCATAAAAAATTGCGATACGATGAAAAAGGCCTTCGCATGGCTTCGCGCGGCGGGTGTGGAGTATCATTTTCACGACTATAAACAACAAGGCGTTGACGAAAATATCGTGCGCCGCGCCATCGCGCATCACGGATGGGAAAAGGTCATCAACCGCAGCGGCACAACATGGCGGCAATTACCGCAGGACGAAAAAGAGGCAGTGAATGAGGAAACAGCGGTGGTCTTGGCGATGAATAATCCGTCCATCATCAAACGGCCTCTTTTGGCCATCGGGGATGAAGCCTATCTCGGCTTTGATGCAGGGGTGTATCAAACGCTCTTGATGCGTTCATAGAATCGCGGAGAACGAATGATGGAACAAAAAGGCGGAGCGTGGATGCGGGCAAGAAACATGATGGCGGCGGCGTGTTTGCTGCTCCTGTGCGGGTGTTCGACATCGGGGCCGTTCAACACGGCGAATGCGGCGGGGTATTATAACGCCGATCCGATCCAATGCGTGCCCTATGCGCGGCAAAAATCGGGCATAGATATTTTTGGTGATGCCCATACATGGTGGGCGCAGGCCGGTCAAAAAGGCTATGCCAAAGGCAATAAACCGCAAATAGGGTCGGTTCTCGTCCTGCAAAAAACATCCAAATTGAAACACGGGCATGTCGCGGTTGTGTCCGCCGTGAGGCCTGACCGCACCATTGACGTGTCACACAGCAATTGGGGCAGCGACAGCAACAGCCGCAGCGCCATATACGAACGGATGCGGGTTGAAGACATCTCGCCAAACGGCGATTGGACAATGGTGCGTTTTTGGAACAAAGACCACGGCGTTTTCGGCTTTGCCTACCCCGCCCATGGATTTATCTATCCAAGGTCAAACGGCCACATATAAATAGAAGCATTCTTTGCGGCGTGACTATTTCGCGGCGCCTTGAATGGCGGTTCCGGCTTTTTCAAGATCGCGGCCAGCGCCATACATCGTTTCACAAGATGCAAGCCCAAAACCGGCAACGACAAGGCCAACAAGCGTCAAAAGACGAACGGCTGTAAACATGAAAATCTCCTTACATAAGAAACTGCACCGAATAATTATCCATTCGGTGCAGTACGGTATGTTTTTTTTGCGGTTGTGGCAAGTCTTACCATGCTCGTAATTCGTACGAGAAAGGCCTCACTAAACCGGCGGTGCTCTACCGCGCAAGGCGTGCACAATTGCAGCGATCAAGAACAGCGCGATAAAGACGAAAAATATGATTTTCGCAATGCCCATTGAGGTCGCGGCAATACCGCCAAATCCCAAAACGCCGGCGATCAATGCGACCACCAAAAATGTTAAAGCCCAACTGAGCATGGGAATCCTCCTGTGATTTATTCTATGTTTCATTGTGTCTACAAGGAATCAAACGCAAGGCCGCCGCAAAGGTTCCCTTTGGAGGGGGCTGAGGCACAAAACGGGGGCGTGTATCGCAAAGGGGAGGAGGCTTAATAATGCGGTGGGCGGTCAAGCGCCAATTGTTCAGACAGTGACAGGCGGTCATCGGATGAATCCTGCCCCGACCGGTGTTGAAGCTCACCAATTCTGTTTTGCACGTCTAAAAGCCGTTGTTTCAGAACATCAATTTCGCGCCACTGCGCGCTCACCATATCACTTAGGTCAATGATTTGCTGTTGCTGGTGCGCCAGTGTGGTTTGGATGCGGGTAAGGTCTTCATCATTCATGCGCAACTCTATATCACGCCAAAGGCGCAATCGACAAGACTTGCTTGCCCATAACAGGCGAAAGGCCGCTGGTGGGAAGGGGGCAGCGGCCTTTCGGTATTATCTTTGGAGGAATAAATGGACGGATTAATTATAAAAATTAATTATAATTATCCTGTTTCATATGGGCGGGGCGTGACCCGAGATAGGCCGCTTTCCATTCTTCCATCGAGATCAATTGATCATCGTTATCGTCCAGTTCCTGATATCCGGTGTCGATGAAATCGGCGGCGGATAAACCGTCCAGATCCTTATCAAATTTCAACAGACCGGATGCCTCGAAAAATGTTTCATAGGTATAGGTGGTTTCGTCAATCATGCCGTTGCCGGTATGATCAATGTAACGGAATGTTTCTTTTTCCATCGGCGTTACCGTGATGATTTTTTTCTTGTCCCATTCGATGTTGTCGATATTGCTGTTGCCGTCCTGATCAAAGGCCTTGAACAGGTATTCGCCGACTTCGACCATCGAGTATGCCCCGTCTTGGTTGAGGTCAAGAACCGAAAAATCAACGGCTTGCGCCCCTTCGATCTCTTGGCTTTGTGTGTAGGTGTTGGTGATGACTGATTGAGCCATGACCGGCGCACATGATGCGACCAAAAGAGCGATAGCAGCAGCAGAACATGTAAAAATGCGGTACTTCATGGGTGTTTCCTTTGTTGTTGTTTTTGTCGTCTGCACCACAAATGCTTGAAACAAGATAAAGTTCCCTCTCCACAAAAAAGCCGCCCCTCGGGTAACAAGGGGCGGCCGGATATAACCGGACGATAACTACGCGGCGAGCATATGCTCCTTCAGGTCACGCATGTAATCGTGACTGCGGCGCAAGGTGACGAGCTCTTTTTCAAGCACGCTTCTTGTTTCCGGCATGATGTCGCGGTTTTCGATGGCGTCGCTCATGGATTGAAGGCAGCGGTCTTCGGCTTCCTCCAAATGCTCAACAAGGGTTTCATCGACATCGTTGCTGACTGTCGTCATCAAGGTCGCCCAGATTTGGTTCACTTGCCCGACGACTGTATCCTTGGGGACGGCGCGTTCGCCATTGGCACGCAGGCGTGATTGCAAATGCGTGGTGACGTCACGGTGAAGGCCTTCAAGCCGTGTAAATGTCGTCTTAAGGGCGGGGTTCTTCGCTTTTTGGGCGGCGGAGCGATAAAATTTACACGCATCTTCGTTGATGTTAACCAAGGATTGAAGTTCCTGATTTTCTTGCTTAGACATAGTGTTCTCCTTTATCTGATTGAACATACGCTAGCCTAACGACAAGGGCGCGTGTTAGTTCCGATTTTTCTCAGAAAACATAAAAAGAATAGCAATATCAGTTGCTTGTGATGTTCGTGATCGCGGCCCTTACCGCGTTATCGCGGCCTCCGTCCGCGTCCTTGTGCCCATTGCGGAAGAATACGCAGCGCAGCACGCACCGCCCCCGAAAAACCGTTCGCAGCTCGCACAAAAGCCGTGCGGGATGTCGTTTCCTTTTGCGTATAGGGATGGTCGGGGTGAGGCGCGGGATTTGCGTCTTTTTCGCCGGTGTTCGCAGAAGGTTCAGTGGAGGTTTCAAGGGCGATAATCGCCGCCCCGATACGCAGCCCAATGTCGTATTTCGGACATTCGCCCCATGCGGCGGTCATGGTGTGGCTGATGAAATGGACGGTGTTGTGGTGCGCGTCGCGTGCGATATTTTGCGTGCCGACTTGGTTGGCGAAAATCGCATCGGCGCCTTTTTTGCGGAGTTTTTCCGCGCCATAGGCGGCAACATCATGGGTTTCGGCGGCAAAACCGATCACGACACGCGGGCGTAAGGTTTCATGCAGGCCGAGCGTCTTGAGTGTGTCGGGATTTTGCAGCAGGATAATATCTTGCTGCGTTTCGCTGCCGTTTTCGAACAGGCGTCGCTGCGGGTTGGAGGCTTTGAAATCCCCCACCGCACACACGCACACCGCCGCATCGGCGGGAAGGGCGTCCACACAGGCGGCCTGTAGCTCTTGCGCATTTGTCACGGTCACGACCTGAATATTGTCATGGGTGGGAAGGGCGACCCGCGCCGGCCCCGTGACCAGCGTAACATTGGCTCCCATATTGGCGAGTGCCAAAGCCACGGCATGTCCTTGCCGCCCCGAGGCAAAATTGGTGATGATATCGCCGGTGGCGGAGATTGCTTCATGGGTTGTGCCGCTGGTGACAATCACTGTGCGACCGTGCAGCGCGGCGGCGGATATGTCGCCGAGAAGCACGCCTGTGTCAATGCCTGTGTCAATGTCTTTGTCAATGTCTTTGTCAATGTCTTTGTCAATGTCTTTGTCAATGTCTTTGTCAATGTCTTTGTCAATGTCTGTGGCCTGTATAATTTCTTGGCGCGGCATCGGGGCATCTTGGGGGCGCAGTGTGCTGTACACTGCTATGGCCGCCTTTGTCACATCGTCGGCTTTGTCATTCGATGCGGCCATAAAATCCTGATACTGGTCAAACCCGCTTACCGGCGCTGTGGTCACGCTGCGCAGGAAGTCGATGGGTGAGGTGTTGGGAATCACGCTCAGTGTAATCGGGGCATGATCGTCTTTTTTGACTTTCATTTTGCGGTGGGCGGCGATGGCGGGGCGGCAGGACGGCACGGCGGCGAGCGTCATCACCGCATCAAATTTTTGCGCCTTGCAAAGAGCATCGGCGGTTGCGAGCAAGTCTTGAGTGCTGCGTATTTTTTGTCCGTCCGGTGTGCGGTTTATCACGCATACGCCGTCCGGCGCGTCAATATTTGTTGCGGCGGCGAGCAACAAAACCTTCGCCCCTTGGGCGGCGAGGGCGGCGGCGAGGTGATGCCCCTGTCCTTGCGGCCTTGCGGTGTTGGTGAAATGGCGCACCCCGTCAATCGATTCCACCGTTTGCCCGCCCGTGACCAAAATCGTTTTGCCGCAAAGTGGTGCAAAAGCGGCGTTTTCAGGGTGAGGCAACGGAAGCGGCTTGGCATCAAAACGCACAAGCTCAAGCGCCATCGCAATGCGGGCGGCGGCGGTGACGAGGTCTTCCTTCGGCGCCGCACCGGCATTCAAACGAATAAACGGACGGTCAAGGCCATCGGGGTAATAATGCCCATTGGCATCGGCCTTGACGTTGAGGGCGCGGAGCTTCCCCTGAACCGCCTTGACCGCATATTCGGGGGGCAGGTCAAGACGAATGAACGGCCCGCCTTGCGGCATGACGGGTGTCACACCCGCATGGGTGCGCAGCGCATCGGCAAGGGCAATCACACGTTCATGCACATCAGCGCGAAACGCAGCAAGAACCCGCGGCTCAAGCGCCGCGCGGGCAAGGATTTGCGGGATAATCGAACTGGATAAATCCATCGTGATTTTGGCGGATCGCAAGGCCTCCATCACCGTATCATTGGCCTTGATAAACCCGAGGCGAAACCCCGGTGCCGCGATTTTAGACAGGCTGCAAACCCGCACGGTTTTGTCGGGGTTATACGCAATCGGGTCGGGGAAGCGGTCGAACCAGATCGGGTCATAGGCGTTGTCTTCAATCAGCCATGCATCGTTTTTTGCTGCGATATCGGCTATCGTTTTTTTGTCGGCGGGCGAGAATGACTGCCCCGCCGGCGGGGTGAAATTGCTGGACAACAACACCGCATCAAACGCGCCGAGTGCGCCTAAATCCGCCGCGCTCTCCCATGTTTTGACGGTGAGGCCGAGGTCTTTGGCCTTGCGCAGCACACCAAAATAAACCGGAATATTAACGGCGAGTGTTTTGCCTTTGCCGATGCTGTCGAGCACCAGATTAAGCGCTTGCGTTGCCGATCCTGTGACCAGTACCTCCCCGCCCCATGTCGGGGTCATGGCGTTTATGCGCCGGCGCAACACATCATCGCCCCATGTATCGGGATAGTCCTGCAACGCTGTTTCAATGCCGTTTTCCGCAAAGGCGGCGGCGGCCGTTTTGATGGCGTCCAACGTCGTTTGCGGGATGTGGATATGGGATGATTGCAAGGTTATGTCGCGCATCGGGGTGTTGTCCTATCGTCCTATTCGGGGGCGTTTTGTCGCGTGGTAACACACCGATGAGCCTTTGATGAGGGCATGCGGCACAAATCCGGCGTTTTTGAGGGCGCGTATAACATCGGCGGGGGCGTGCTGGTGAAATTCGTTGATGTCCAAAACAGGGTGCCATTGCCCCTTGACGGTGTCGATAATCTCGCTCCGCTGCGCATGGCGGACAAGGCCTCCCGCCACGGTGTTGATCTCGCTGGTCAGGGCGATCACGCCATTTTGTTCGTGGCTGTTTTGGCGGCGGTCTATGCCATCCGGAAGCGGCATAAACGAATTAAACACAAAATGCCCGTTCGGCGCGACCAGATCGGCGATTTTTTCAAAGACGGGCTGCATATCGGCGGCGGCGACATAGTTAAAGGCCTGCCGCATGGTCACAAGCGTATATGCAGCGCGGGGCAAAGCCGCGGCATCCGTATCGAGTGTTTCGAGCCTTACAAGCGTGCCTTTACGCCCCAAGCGTTGCTCGGCAACACTGAGCATCCCGCTCGCCCCATCCGCAAAATCAATATCTTTGAACCCCATCCCTGCCAAGGCCTTGGTCGACGCCCCTGTGCCACAGCATAAATCAAGCACGGGCGAGTCTTTGGGAATGGCCAGCGTTGCCACCATGCGTTCCAGCCCCGTTTGTTTGTCGGGCGTTGCCTGAAACCGCGCATAGGCGGCATCATACAACGCGCTTTGCGTCTGATACAGCGATTGTCGTTTCAAGAGGGGCAGCAGGTCATCCGCATCGCGCAGCAAGATTAAACATCCGTGATAGGGCTGGTTCACAATCGCTGCGCCCGCTGTCACGGCGGGTGCAATCGCCGCCCAATCCGCCGCCGTGCCGGGGGCGGAGGGTGCGGGCGCATTGACGCCTTCGGGCAACATCACGTGGCTGTGCACGATATAGTGAATATCGGGGCGTGCGGCGAAGATCAAATGCGCCAGCGGGCCGTTCAAACTCGCCTTGCGCCCCAGCGATTCAACGCTCACGGTGCCGTCGCTGTCGACACCGGTTATCAAGGTAATGTCTTTGGCGTTCGGCGCGGTTTTGTTGGAGGCGCGCGCCGTCACCAATGTTCCGGCGGCGGTTCTTTTGGCAACAAACCCGAATTCCGCATCGGGGTAGAGCGCCCCTTGCGTTTTTGCTTGATAGGAGGGAAACAGAGCGAGTTTTTCCCACTCCCGCATCCGCGCGAACATGTCGTCACAATCGTTGTGAATCGCGGCGGGAAAGGCCGCGACGCGGTTTAAAATGGTTTTATTATGCCGTTGCCCGATCCGGCTTTGCAGCAGGTCATAAAAAACCTGCGTAAAGTTTTGCGGGCTGGTGGCGAGTGCCACGCCGCGCTCACCCGTCAACACAAACCCCTTGTCCCCCACCATCCCTGCCGAAAGGGCAAAGCGGTTTTGTAATAAATCGGCATAGGCGCTCTCCACCGCTTCGGCAAACGGGGTGGCGGGGGCGAAGCTTTGAACCCCGATCACCGCCAACGCGCCATTGGTGGCCTTGAAGGCTTGCGCCTGTGTGAATGCTTCTCGCCCAATTGCGATGATTGTGTTTGTGGCGGGGGGAAGGGCGGATAAAGAGGCGGATGCGGTGGTGCTCAGGATGGAAACGTTCCGCCCACCCGCACCGATCAAGGACGAAGCCGATTGCGCAAAGCTGTTGAGCTGCGCTGCGTTACCTTGTGTGTCTTGAAGAATTAAGACCGACATACCCATCCCAAAAAACCATTGTCACTTGACATAAACAGCTACCGCGCCTGCGGAAATATGTCAAGTGAACTCGCAAGAGGATAGCGCGTCCTTGAAGCACTGCCTTATGGCTTGCGGGCGCGGCGTATGATTTTCATGACTGGATGATCTTGCGGCGCGGGTGATGATGCGCTGCCGGCATAATAGCGGCGTAAGCTTTGGCGGTTACTTGCTCCTTGCGTGCCGGAGGACGCGGCCTGAGCCTGCGCCACAGCTTTGTCCAGCCCTTCGCGGGCGGCCTTCGCGGCGTAATCCCGCGCCAAGGCACCAAAATCGGGCGTGGCGGTGAGGGGGGCGGCGCTGTCCTCAATCGTAATCATCGGGGTTTGCGCGGCTTTCGTTGTAGAGGCAAAAGCAAACGCTTTTTGCAAGCGCGATGCCGTCTGCCCCACCACCATTTTGCCAAGAGCGCTGACGGACAGGGTTGAGGCAATCCCCTGCGCAATATGCGGGTCGATTTGCCCGCTTTGCCAGATGGATTGAAAAATTGCGGCGTGAGTCTCGGCGCGCTCTGAGGCGGTCGTGCCGAAGGCGCTGTGGGCATCGGTGCGGGCGAGCAAGCCGCGCTTCACCCCGACAAGGTAATGTTTACACGCCCCGTCTTCATGCGCGATGACGGCGTTCACGAAGGCCTCAACGGGGGATTGCCCGTTTTCGGCGGCGTTCAAGGCGCGTCCGATGACGGCACCAAGAGCGGTTTTTTCTTCATTCGTGGGAAGATGGACTTGCCCGCCTGAGGGGTGGTTTTCATCGGCGTCATAGGCAATCGCCCCGACATCGAAAATCCCGATAGTGCCGTCGACCACTTTTTGTTGCCCGCCATGGCGGTCTTGGTCGATGGCTTTGCCCTGCATCATGCGGTATAGCTCCGCCGTTTCAATGGCGATGGCGAGGCGGCGCTTGGCGGCGGCTTGGTCGTGCGTGGCATCGGGGTAATCATTCAGGTGGTCGCCGTCGATCCGCGCGGTTTCCAAATAGGCCGCACCATGACGAATAGGGGCGGCAACGTCAAAGGTGAATTTTTGCCCCTCAACCGTGATGGCAAGCGGATTGTATAAATCTTGCGCGTATTGAACCTGCGCAGCGGCAATCTCGCCGCGCGTCGACACATGGATCATGTCTTTGGCATGGGCGACCATGGACGGCAAAGGCTTATAGACATCATGGCGGGAGGCCAGAACGTCAAACGCCGCGCCATAGCGTTCAAAATGCAAATCGGCAACGTCGCGCACATTTTCGCGCATGACCTTGAGCGCGGTATGACGTGGTTGTTTTTCCCCGACCTGTTCGGGGGCGTAGTCACAGGCCACGACATAGGCGGTTGAGCCACTGCCCAGCACCGCCCCGACCCGCGCGATGGCGGATTTTTCTTCGCTCGGCAACACGGCGTTCATGCGTTCGAAAATCTGCCACCGCAGCGGGCGGTCAAAATTAACTTTGCTGTCCTTCAAATCATCCCTGAATTGCTGAAGCGCAGGATCACGAAGGTCAAGTCCACCAAGGTAGCTATGCCCCGCTTGTAATAATTGCCCGCCCGCCGCGCCGGTGCGTGCCAAGACATAGGACAAGACTTGCCCGGGGCGCATTTCGCCCCCGCCATTATTGTTACCACTATTGTTGTCATTTTCCTGCGTTGTGGCCAAAATCGCCGAAAACGTCGTGCGGCGCAATTCTTTCGGGCATTGCTCCAGATACACGATAAGCGCTTCACGAGCTTCCTTCGCAAACGGGCGTTCAATCGGTAAGACTTTGTCCAAGACATAGGTTACGGCCTGTTGAAACGCATCTTCGGCGCTCTTGTCATCATCGCGCACATTGGTGGGAAACAAGATGCGGTCAAGGTAAACCGTCCGCAATTCAAACGGCGAATCCCAGAAGTTTTTATGCAGGTAATCCACCACCATCCGTTCTTGGGCGGGGGGGAGTTCAAAGCGTTTCTCAGGGTCAAAAAATTGTTTCACAAACGAATGTTGACTGCTGTAGCGCTGATGCCCGTATGTTTTGACGGTTTTGGCAAAGGCTTGCGTGCCGGCCTTGGTGAGCGGTTCGGTGATATATTTCAAAAATGCGGTGCGCATAGCGGGGTGGGTGGCGCATGTTTCGACCGCACTTTCCACCGTCCGCATTTTTAAATCGGAGGAGAGCGCATCGGCGCCGAATTTGTTAATCAACATATCCTTGGTTTTGAAGGCGAGAGATTCTTGCGCCTCCACCTTGTCCAACAACGCGATGCTGCATGACAAAGCCTGTGAGGACTCCATTCCCCATCCGGCTCTTTTAATCTGTTTGAGTGCCGCTTCGGTATAGGCAGGGGTGCCGTCATCAAGGCCAAGCTTGCGGGCTTGGGCATCGACCCACATTTCAATCGCTTGCTTGCGATAGGCGGGGTCCTTGATTTGAAGGCTCATAAAATCGCTGAGCGGTTCAAGGCGCTGTTCTGGGTTAAGGGCGGTGATCCGCTTGAGGATAGAGCGGACATAGCGTTGCTCCATCTTCGGGCGGGTGAAGAAGGCGCTGTAACCATTAGAATGGCTGGAATAACGGCTTTCATTCTCACCGCGCCCTTGCTTGTATCGTTCGATCAAGCTGGGCAAGGGCGTTTTGGCGGCGAGGTCAATACGGGCATTGCGCCGCACCTGCCGTTCGACAAGTGTGGCCATTTCCTTCCGCAAAGATTCGGCAAGAGGCTTGTTGCGGAGCCAGTTAAACTCCGTGGTGATGTCGAATGTGCTGAACCCGTGAAACGAAAACCGCTTTGGTTTTTTGGCGCGGTCAAGGCTGCGTAATGTTTTGAGCAGTTCAATCTCGTCACCGCCTTTGTTCCACATCGTCGCTTCGCGCCCCGCAACGCGTTCATCGTGAATTTTTCGCGCGACTTTGTGAAAGCTCTGCGGCGTGTTCAGGGCGGCGAAGTTGAACACATGCTTCAGCTTCAAAACCTCGACTCCGTCCAAGGTCGCGGCGTTTAAATCGCGATGCCGGAAATGCGTCATCATATGGTTTTTACGCATATAGCCGAGCTGTGCCTTCGGTGTCGCAATAAGCGCCTTGGCAAAGGGGTGATTGCCGTCGATAAAAAAGTCGATCTGGACGCTGTGCTGCGCCGGCGGAACCTTCGCTGGCGGCTGTAAAACGTGCTTATGTGTGCCGGTTTTGGGGTCGAGGACATAGCGTGTTTCAGGGGTGCGCGTATCGGGCAAGGATTGCAAGAAACCGTTCAACGCATGACCTTGGGGCAAGTCCCCGCGCTTGCCTCGAAAAGCACGGTCAAAATCGCCGTAGAGCGTGGAATATTCGAAATATTTTTCGGCGGCTTTTTGTAACAAATCCGGTAAGGATCCGATCATGGCTTTGGGGGATTCGTCGCCATACTCGGGGTCTTTTTTCGGCCGGTTCTTCTTGTTCGGATTTGTGCCGGTAATGAATTCGACGCGCAAATCTTGCCATTTTTGGGGGTCGCTTTGCACCAATCGGTCAAGCCGTTCCATAAACGCCTCCGCGAAGGGATAGCGGGCGGGGAGGATGCTGTAACACGGTTCAAGATGGGCGATATGGTCGGCAACAAACCATTCGAATTCGGTTTCCATACGCGACCAATCGGTATTTTCGACGGCTTCATTGTCGGCTTTTTCGCGATCCGCGATGAATTGTTCTTCGGACAGGATAAGCGCTGCGGCGCTGTCTTTCCTTAACCGCCGGACGAAAATTTGCATCCGTTCTTTTTCGGAGGGTTTCAGGGCAATAACATTGCCCTTGTCGTCAAACTGAAGGTCTTGAAAGTCCAACGCGTCCTCATAGGCCTTCTTATGGACCATATTTTCCCCCGTGATGCGCGGGTCGTTACACCCCAACGATCTGGCAAACGTCACAATAGCTTCGCGATCATTCGCATTTGTGTCTTGGGCGGTTACGGCTTGTATGACATTTTCCCACGGCAAACGATAAAACCCGTTTTTTTCAAGACTGACACGGATCTCGCGACGATCAGGCCACTGTGCTCTCGTCGAATAAATACTCAAGTCGGACAACCCGTTCTCATAGCGTTTGAGGAGCCTGTCAGCCTGCTGATATTGCACGATAATTCGCAGAGCGTCTTGCACGGTTTCTGCTGTCCAAAAGGCCTCGCTGCGGCGCTCCAGCATCCGGTAGACAGGGGGGACGAGGTCGCTGTGCGTCTGATGATGGCCTTCCGGCTTTAAATTGATGTTGATGGATGAATACAGGGAACGCGATGTGGGCGAGAGCATTTGCGTAAACTCATGCGCCTCCCGTTTTTCACCCTGCAGGTCGGCGAAGTCAAGAATACGCGTATAAACTTGCGTCAGCCAAGCATAATGGGTTGCTTTATCGTATTCTTTCCGTCGTGTCTTCCTGTCCGATCCTTTGGATCGGCACATTAAGCCACGCCAATGCGGCCTGAACATCGGGGCAAAGCGGTCTTGTTCGCGCTCGGCAATGGCGATCATGTCAAGCAACGGCAACGCAATCCGAATACCGCAAAGATGCTTTGGAAACTCGCGTGTTTTTCGGTTGTATTTTTCTTTGATGATCGATGTTTGTAAGACGTTCATCACATAAGTGTGGATGAGCTTTAATTGCTGTTTCGACGATTGTTCATCAAACCCAACACGCGTTTTGAATTGATCGTAATAGGATTGATAGCGCGCATTGCCGGAGGCCTCGAACACGGCAGGGGGAATATCCGTTTGCCCGCTTGTCATGCGCTGGCTGAGCTGGATATTCGCCAAGGCAAGCTCTGTATTGCGCACACGGTCGGCATCGGCGGGATGTTCGTCGAAAAGGCGGCTGAGAGTCTGCGGACGGTCGATATATTCGTCGCGCTTGCTCCATTCCTTGAACAAGGCGGTGGCGGCGGATGGGTTATATCCGGCCTTATTGGTTTCAACGACGGAGAAAATATCGGCGAGCGTTTCTTCGGGGCGTCCGTTTTTAAGGTTTTCCCATTTTTGGTGGCGCAGAAGGTGAAAACGTTCATGCGACAAAACGGCGGCGAGGTGGTCTTCGCCAAATCCGTGTTCCTCAATCATGTCCAGCAGCCCCAGCCCGACAATCAATATGGGCGGCGATGCGGATGGGATGACCCCCGTATTGATCCCGTTTTGGTCGGATAAAACGATGTGGATCGGTGGGTGCGGCGCATTATGCGTGGCGTGGGAAAGGCGGTCAAGAATGGTGCGGATATAGGCGATGATGACGTCGCCCTCGGCGCTGTCGCCCTCGCCGATCCAATTGGATTCTTCGCGCACAGCATCGGGTATAACGCCTTTTTCAAGCGCCTCTTTGATTTCGTAGGCATAGCCGTCGCGGTCTTCCATCGGTTGAACGCGCCAAGCGAGGCTGCGGCGTCTGGGCTGTGCGGCTGGCTTGCTTTGCGGCGAAGAAGGGGGCTCCGTTACTGCGGTTTCATTCGCGGCCGAAACATCCGTTTCATCCTTTGGCGTTTCACCTTTTGGGTGTGTTTGCCGTTTGCGTGCCATGTCGTTTTTATTCCGCTGTTTACCATAGGGGTGAATATTTATTATGGTAAATTAAAGCAGGAATTATCATATTGCAAATAAAATATGTTTTTGGCGAAATGCGCGCCGGATTCTAAGGGATGCTACGCCGAGTAACCGCCCGTCATCCATGCAATGATTTGTTCTTTTTCCTTCAGCGTTTTTGCGTAAGCAATTTGAGCGTTGCTGAGTTCTTTGTCGCTGTTCCCTTGCGATTCTTTGAGGGCGCTTGCCGCCGTGTCTTGCGATTCCTTAAGCGCGCTTGCCGCGCGGCTTTGGGATTCTTTCAACATGCTTGCGGCATGGCTTTGGAGTTTTTCAATGTCGCTCATGGCGTCATTCACGGGGGCGGCATCAATCCGCATCATAAGTGTGTCGTTTTTGGCACGCTGTGTTTTCTTTAGCAGGGCGGCCTCGATTTCTTGTCGGGTTTTTAAGTTACAGGCGGCTTGCGCCGGTTTTGTGCTCTCCGGTAATTCTTTATTGTTGTTCATGACGATCTCCTTGCTGAGAATTGATTATTCGCAAATTATTATTTTTATAAATATTTGCATAACTTTTTATTTATATATGGTCTTAATATAGCAAATTTTCATTGATTTAGATATATTATTGTTAATATTTATCTAAGTTTTATTTATCGTTTATTTGACGGAACAATTTTTGGCGCGATGCGTTGGTGCGGTACAAATAAACGAGAAAAGGAAAAAATCATGTCAAAAGTAGAAACACCGACCCCCCGTCATGAGCACCAGCACCAGCACGAGATGGCGGAAATCAGAGAAGACCTTGACGCCCTGCGCCATAATGTTGTGTCTTTGACACGTCATGTAAAGGCCGAGGGGAGCGCACAGGCAGAGGACTTTAAGGTCGCCGCCCTTGAACGCTTTGCCGCGATGCGCGACACGGGCAAGGAACAATTGAAAAGTGCAGAGCAACGCGTGAAGGCAAGGCCTGTGCAATCCGTGGCGGTTGCCTTTGCCGCCGGCGTGGTCGCCAGCTATCTGCTCGGACGGAGATCGTCATGAATGCATCCGTTGCCATGGCTGGACAGGCCTTGATCGAGCGTTTGCTTGATGGCAACGGCCTGTTCTCAACGCCGCGCAGGAGTGGGCCAGGGCTTATGACCCTGTCCGGCTTGCTGGGCGTTGTCGGAAGCGGCTTTTTTATATATGCGGCGTATTTGTGGTTGTCGCCCATTTTTGCTCCGCCGATGGTCATGGCGTTTACGGGGGCGTTGTTTTGCGCTCTGGCGTTGATGCTTGTCCTGTTTTCCTATGCCGCGGCGGCGTACAGGCTCTATCACATGCGCCAAATTAAGGCCGAAATTGCCAACACGGTTGAAATCGCGATGGATGTTGTCCAAGAAGACGTTGCCATCCCGATCCGTGACAACCCGAAAACCGCCATGCTTATTGCTCTGGCAACAGGGTTGATGGCCGGCGAAAAGCTACACTGACCGCCCCTATCGCGTTCATAACAAAAAAGACCTGTCACATCACATTGTGCAGGTCTTTTTTGTTAATCCAGCAATTCCGTCTCCGCATCGAAAATATAACCCGCACCGCGAATGGTTCGGATGATTCTCGCCGATGCCGCCTTATCGCTTATTTTCCGGCGAATACGGGTGATTTTAATGTCAATTGCGCGGGGATTGGGGACGTAATTTTCTTCGCGCACAGCTTCGCATAAATCCTCACGCTTTAAAACCTTTCCGGCATTCTTGATGAGGGCTTCCAGCACCTTGAATTCACGCATGGTCAAATCGCCCGATTTTTGGTCTTTTTTGCCGTAGACTTGAAACCGCCGCCGATCCAAAATCCAGTCGGCAAAGCGTATGCGGTCGCATTTCCACGAAAAATTCTGTTTGCGCTTCGGGCTGGTGTAATCCTGAACATAACGCCTGATATTCGCCTTGATGCGGGCGACCAGCTCATCCATCACAAACGGCTTGCACACATAGTCATCTGCCCCACTGTTAAGGCCTTTAATCCGCATTTTTTTGTCGTCTTCCGAACTGACGATAATGATCGGCGCATCGGTGTGAATTTTGACGTCGTCAATAAGATTCAATGTGTTGCCGTCGGGCAAATGCAGGTCGAGCAAGATCAAATCAACTTTATATTCCTTAATAATTTCCAGAAATCTTTTGCCGTGTGCGGCCTCCAAAATTAAAAAACCTTCTTTTTCCATTCGGTCTTTCAACGTCCGCCGCAACACCTTGTTGTCCTCGACAATAAGCAAGGTTTCCATTGTGTGTCGTCCTTCCCACTTGAAACAAAACAGAAATAAAATGCAATCAAAATGAAACATTAAATTTAATCAATTGCAACCATTGATTGTTACAATGAATACCACAGTATTATTCCATCATTCTGTTTTGATCCGTTTCACGTTTTTTAAGCCGTAAACATAGGAGTATGCCACAAAATGATTAAGGAAATAAAAACCACGGATGCTCCGTCCGCTGATGTCATGCGATATGACCTGAACGACATATCCGCCGTTATCCCGCCTAATAAGCTGGATGCCGACCAATTCGCCGCCGAAGACCTTGACGGTGTGACGGAAAGTATTTTCAGCTCAGGCAATATGAGCTACGCCAGCTTGCAAGCCTCGCAGACCGAGGAAGCGCTGCGCCTGAGCAACCCCTATGACATCACATTATCGGACACTGGACTGCCCTTCGCGGCACAGCTTACCCAAATCGCACCGAGCGGGGGCAGCATCGCCAACGCCGCTGCCGACTATGCCCCGTCACAAGGGAATGGAGGGATCATCACCGATGCCGGACGCCCGACTTCGGGCTTGTTGAACGGCAACACCGCGGGCGCGGACAGCACAGGCGGCAACTTTACGGCCTCAACGGTGGGCAGTGTGGGGGCGTCAACCTTATCCTCAGATTTAGGGCGCTTTGCCTCAACACAGCAAAACCTCGGGCAAAACATCGGGCTTGACGGACTGACCCCTGACGACGTCGCAGGGCAAAACGGCACCTCTGGCCAAAACGGCACAAATGGTACGAGTGGCGCAAGTGGAACAAACGGCGCAAACGGTACAGGCGGCCAAAATGGCGAAGATGGCACAGGCGGCGGCATCACCATTGACATCGACCTGACCGAGATCACCGAAAACCTGACGCAAGTGACCGAACAACTCATCGACATTACGCAAGTGACGGAGGTGATGGAAAACCTGCTCGAAACCATCACGACCATCACCAATTCCGTCACAAACATCATCAACGACTTGCTCAATCTAGGCGGCGATTTACCGGTTCTGACGCTGGATTTGAATGTGCTGGACGCACTGAACACCGATTTGACCGTTCCGCTGGGCGACCTCATCGCAACTGATCTTAACCTGTCCTCGGCAACGACTCCTTTAACCAATCTGCTGGATAATTTAGGGGGTGATCTGAGCGATGCAACGGGGCTTGGCGAGATTGGCCAAGCCGTTGCCGACCTGACCGACACGATCACGGCCTTACAAACGGCGGTTGACGGGATAACGGGGGCGATCTCGGACATCGCCCTGAATGATCTAAACAGCGGGATTAACGGCCTGCTGGAGGCCGCCGGAGCGCTTGACGAAACAGTGACGGGCATAGCGACCAGCACCATTGAAAACACCCTCGATATCCTGAACATCGACCCCGCCGCCACCATCGGCGACACGCTGGACGGTGCTGTCGCCGACCTCGGCGGCGTACTGGGCGATATAAGCGGCGGCGCAACGGATGACATCGTTGAAACACTGCAAACCATCACCGAGCCAGTCACCGACATTGTGGATAATATTGTTGCGGGAGATTTAGAAGCCTTGGTCGGCGGAATTACGGACACGGTGCAAGATACTATATCCGATACCCTCGAAACACTCGGCCTCGGCAATGACGGCGACACACTTGGCGACATTGTGGATGGTGTTGTTGCCGATCTCGGCGGCGTATTGGGTGATGTAAGCGGCGGCGCGACGGACGACATCGTTGAAACACTGCAAACCATCACCGAGCCCGTCACCGACATTGTGGATAATGTTGTTGCGGGGGATTTAGAAGCCGTGGTCGGCGGGGTTGGGGATGTGGTGGAGGACACTATATCCGATACCCTCGACACCCTCGGCCTCGGCAATGACGGCGACACGCTTGGCGACATTGTGGATGGTGTTGTTGCCGATCTCGGCAATACGCTGGGCGATGTAAGCGGCGGCGCAACGGACGATGTTGTTGAAACACTGCAAACCATCACCGACCCTGTGACCGACATTGTGGATGATGCCGTTGCGGGGGATTTGGAGGCCGTGGTCAATACCGTAACGACTGATCTTGCCGATACGCTCGTTGGAGATTTGGGCGGGGGCTTGGGCGGACTTTTGGGCGGCGGTAATAACGATGACGCTGCGGATTCAGACATTGATGTTGAGTCTGGCCTCGCTCTAGACGGGCTTGATATGGACGGGCTTGAGGGCGTCAATCAGGCCATCGAAACACTGGGGGAGCCTTTGAACCTCCCTCTTGATCCGGTGGAGGATTTGGTTGGCGACCTTGACCTTGGTTTGGGGCTTCATACGGATTTGTTGTCGGGGGCGCAGGAAGGCTCAGACGCACCGGACACGGACGGCACCGTCACAACAGGGATTGATATTGTTGATGTGACGGTTACGGAGCTGGCAACGGATATTCCCTTGGATACGGTTGAACAAGTCGTGGGGGATCTTGACCTTAACCTAGGGTTCGGCAGCGATCTTTTCGGAAATGCCGCAGACCCCGTCGTGAACGAGGGAGAGGGCGGAACCGGCGAAGACACGCTTTTGGCTCAAATCGGAGACTCCGTCAATGACGGTGCCGAAACAATCGTCACCGGCGATTTATCCGATGTCCTTGAGGGGGTTGACTTTGAGGGCGCAGGACTTGAAAGCCTCACCCAACCAATTGACTCCATCACGCAAATATTAGGCGACCCGTTGGGCGGCGAAAATGGCGAAGGCGACCAAGACACGCAAGACACGGTCGGCGCAATACTTGACGGGCTGGACTCGGCAACGGATGACCTGAACCTCGACCTTGGGGACTCGCTCGGCCTTTTGGACGGCGTGACGGGGGCTGGTGACGGGGTGGGCGGATTGCTATCCGGCGATGATGGCGGAGGCTGGACGGAAAGCACGCTCGGCGACAGCATCGGCCTGTTTGATGACGTGATCGATGGCGGCGGCGGTTTGGGCGGCGGTGATGTGCTCCCCGACCCTGTCGGCAGCATCGCTGAAGGCCTCGGAGCGCTTGATATTCCACAAATTCCCCTTGGAAATTTTGGCGGGTTATTCGGATAACCCGCCCCCCGTATCTGCAATCGTCAAGACTAAGCAGGAAAACAAGCCATGACATCGGCTCAAAAGCAAAGCCAAACACAGGCACCATCGCTGTCCTCGACCGCATCTGCGTCCGCGTCCTCGACAACCCGCGGGCGTGACCCCCTGCGCCCCGAAGGGTTTCGCGCCAATGTCTATAGTTTGTTGCTCAACACCCTGACGATTAACATTTTGTCGTTGGCTTTGCCGGTGATGACGCTTCAGGTCTATGACCGCATCTTGCCCAATGCGGGGTCGGGGACATTTCCGGTGCTTGTGATGGGGGTGTGCGTGGCGGTGATGCTGGAGGCTCTGTTAAGGCTTGCCCGCGCCTATATCATGGGGCGCAGCGGCGCGGCGTATGAACACCGCCTTGCCTGTCTTGCGATGGGGCGGGTTTTGAACGCCGATTTGTCGCGCATGGGGGCGTATGGGATCGGCGAACACCTTCACCGCATGGGATCGGTCAGCAAACTCAAAGACTTTTATAACGGCTATGCCTTGACGGTTTTGGCGGAGCTTGCCTTCGTGCCGTTGTTCTTTGGCTTGATTGTCTATATCGGGCGCGACCTCGCCGCCGTTCCGGCATTTATTTTGGGCGCTTTTGTGATGATCTCGCTGTGGAAAGGATACCGCCTTCGCGATGTTCTCAAAGCGCGGGAGGACGCGGATAACAAGCGCTTTGACTTTCTAATCGAGGCGCTGGAAGGCGTTCACACGATCAAATCCTTCGCCTTGGAAAAGTTTTTTGAGCGCCGCTATGAAGCGCTAGAGGAACAATCCACCCGCAAAAACTATGACGTCACGGAAGAAACGGCGAGCATCTTTAATATCGGGAGCATTTTTTCGCATATCATGGTCGCCGCAGTCATCAGTATCGGCGCGTTGTTTGTTTTGCAAGGGCAACTCACCACCGGCGCGTTGATTGCGACCTTGCTGTTATCGGGGCGTATGATGCAGCCGATTCAGCGTACATTGGCCCTGTGGGCGCGGTATCAGGATTACCGCCTTGCCCGCAAAACCGTGGAAGAACTCCTCGCCACCCCACAGCGGCAAGAGGCACAGCGCAACCATGAAAGACGCGTCCGCCCCAGCGGCGATCTTGATCTGCGCGATGTCGGATTTTCCTATGCCGCCGGTGACGCGCCGTTGCTGGAGGGCATATCGCTCAGTCTTCGCCGCGGTGAAACGATTTTGATCTCCGGTGCGCATGGGGCTGGCAAGACGACATTGCTCAAACTCATGGCCGGAATCTATCCGGCGACAATGGGGAAAATCATGATAGACGGCGAGGATATCCAATCCTTCGCCCCCGAAGAACTGGTGCGCCATGTCGGCTTTATCCGCGCCACCCCGATGATCTTTCGCGGCACTATCCGCAATAACATCACCAGTTTCGGTCAGGTTGGTGAGGCGCAAGCCCGCGAAGTCGCCGCCTTGCTTCAGGTTGACAAGGATGTCGCGCGTCTTGCGGGCGGGTTTGACACATTGCTCAGCGGCAACGACACGGACGACATCGCGGCGGGCATCAAACAACGCATCGCGATGGTCGCCGCCCTTGCCACCAAGCCGCGCTTGATCCTGTTCGACAATGCCGACCGCGCCTGTGACCGCGAAGGCTATATGATGATCTACAGCCTGCTTGCGCGGCTTCAGGGCAAGGCATCCATGGTTTTGGTGTCGGATGACCTCAACATATGTTCCCTCGCCGACCGCCATTTTGTCTTGCAAAACGGACGGTTGATTGAGGCCGAACCGATCACCGGCAAGAACAATATCAAGCCTTATAAAGAGCTGCGCCTATAACGCCAAAAAATTCACGCAAAAGGAAACAACCGTGAAACACCAGACTGCAAATAAATCAGGCCGCAATTCCGCGATGGAGCGCTTTGTCGATAGTCAACCCATCCTGAATATGTTGTCGTTGCTTGCCGGCACCGGACGCGGCAATTTTAACGAGCGCGGCGCGTGGGAGGTCTGTTTATGCGCCCTCATCCTGCGGATTGAGCCAAATTGCAAAGTCACCCGCATCCTAGAGGCTCTGCCCTATGGTCATGCCGCGATGGACGAGGCCGATGTCCTGAACACCATGGCGCATATGGGGTATTTTTGTCGCCCCGCAGAATGCGACATGAACGATATTGATGAACGGCTCTTGCCCGGCTTGTTTATTCCGTCCGATGGTACGCCGTGCATTATTCTTGGCCGCGACGGTGACGATAATTTACAATTCTATGACCCGTTGTCGAAGTTAATCAGCAACGTGCCACCCTGCCTCGACAAAGAGGGCAAGATATGGTTTTTCCAAAACTTTGATGAAAACCGTTCGACAACCTCGCGCTTTATGCGCAAGGGGAGCGGTTATACATGGTTTCGCGCCATGCTCGGCCGGTTTGATGGGACTATGGTTCAGGTTCTGAGCGCCGGATTAATCCTCAACATCATCGCCCTTGCAACGCCGTTATTCATTATGTTGGTCTATGACCGCGTGATTGCGGCGGGGGCGGCGGAAACCTTGCCGATGCTGGCGGTTGGGGCGTTACTCGCCATCGGGTTTGAATGGGCGTTGCGGCATATTCGTTCGACCGGCCTTTCATGGATGGCGGGGCGCATGGACAACATCGTATCAAACCGCATTTTCGCCCATTTGATTGGCTTGTCGCCGGATTTGATCGAGCGTGCTTCCGTTCCGGCGCAAATCGCGCGGATCAAGACCTTTGAATCCGTCCGCGATTTCTTCAGCGGGTCGGCATTCCTGTCCTTGCTGGAGGCACCGTATGTTATCATTTCGATTGCGGCAATTGCGATGATTGCGGGGCCGCTTGTGTTTGTGCCTTTGTTGATGGTTGCGTGTTATATCGCGCTGTTTTATGCGGTGCGGGCGCGGGTCAAACAATCCATCCGTCTGGCGGCGAAGGCGAGTTCGGCGCGCCAACAATTCACCATCGAAACATTCGAAAAACTGGACGGTATTCGCGGTCAAGGCCTCATCCCGAAATGGCAGGAAAAATTCCGCCATTTATCGGGGCGCGAAATGATGGCGCATTTCCAGCTTGGCTGGCTCGGCATGGTGGCGGAAACGGGGGCGCATACCTTGACGGTTCTGTCCGGTGTTGCAACGGTTGGGGTCGGGGTGCATTTGATCTGGGCGGGGGCGATGAGCACCGGCGCCTTGGTGGCGGCGATGATTTTGGTGTGGCGCATTTTGACGCCGTTTTATTCCCTTTGCACGATGATTCCGCGGCTCGAACAACTGCGCAACAGCATCATACAGGTCAACGACCTGATGGAGATTAAAACCGAGGCCGAAGAAGCGCGGAGCTTTTCCCGCCTGTCCGGAATCAGGGGCAGCATCTCCTTCCATGATGTTGCCTACCGGCACGAAGGCGCCGCCGATGACGTTTTTCGCGGATTGTCCTTTGACGCCCGCGCCGGCGACCTTGTGGTCGTGGTGGGGGGGAGCGGAACAGGGGGGAATGTTTCGGGCGGAAAGGGTTCTGGGGGCAGTGGCTCAGGCGGAAACGGTTCCGGCAAGGCCATGATCCTTAAACTCGTTCAATCCCTTCACCGTCCAACGGCGGGAACGGTTCGCATTGACGGGTTTGATATTCGGCAACTGGACGCACCGGATTTGCGCCACCAAATCGCCTATGTTCCCGCCGCCCCGCATTTTTTCCATGGCAGCATCATCGAAAATCTGCGCCTGTCCAACCCGCTCGCCAGTGATGAAGATGTGCGCAAAGCGCTTGAACGCGCCGATGTGTGGGACGACGTGCAAAACATGTCCGATGGGGTGAATACCATGATCGGCTCGCTGGCGTCGATGAAGCTCACCTCCGGCATGGCGTCACGCCTGTCATTGGCGCGCGCCTATTTGCAACCGGCGAATATCCTTTTGATTGATGACTTGCCCAATACGTTGCTCTCGGGGCAAACGGGCAAAAACCTCAAAGACTATCTTGCGCGGGTGAAGGGGCGGCAAACCGTCATTATTTGCTCCTACCGCGAGGATTACATGCAAATGGCGGATACTTTGGTATGGCTGGGCAATCCCGCCGCCCCGCAAAGCGGGCCCAAGGACGTCATGTTCGACAAAATAACCTCTTCACTGGCGGGAGAAGCAGCATGATACATGTCACGATGACAACGAAACAACCCTCAAGACAGTCGCGCAAGCGCGAGCGCCAAACCCGTTATCTGTCGCAAGCCATTCAATTGGAGGAGGCCGTCAACCCGCATATCATTCGCTCGACCATGACGATGGTATCGCTCGCGATCCTGAGCTTTCTGGTCTGGGCGGGGTTCACCAATATCAACGAATTGGCGCGTACCCCGGGCGAGATTGTCCCGCACGGAATGCAGCAAACGGTTCAGCATCTCGAAGGCGGAATTGTCAAGGCCATCACCGTCCAAGAGGGCGACAAAGTCGCCAAAGGCGATGTTTTGTTCGCCCTGCATGAGGCGGGAATTCAAGAAGACCTGAACCGCGCCAAAGGCCGTCAAATCGCGCTGGAGATGCAAGAAGAAAGACTCCGCGCCTTCATCGACGCCCGCCAGCCCGATTTTTCAAAATACAGCACCGACCATGCCGCCTTGGTCGCCGACCAAGAGGCCATTTACAAGAGTATGCTCCTCGCCCGCCAAACCGAAAGTGCGATCATCGCGGAGCAAATAACCCAGAAAAAGCAATCCATCAAAACCTTGCAAAATGACCTCAATACCGCGCGGCAAAGCTATACCATCACCAAGGACATCTATGACCGCCGCGCCGAATTAAACCGCATGGGCTATGCCTCCGACATGCAATTGCTGGAAACCAAGCAACATTTGAACACCGTCAATGGCGAGATCAAGAGCCTGCAAAACCGCATTGCCGTAGCGCAGACGGAAATCAAGGAATTTGAAGGCAGGCTCGGCTCGCTCTCGGCCTCACAACGCGACGAAGTCCATGAAAAACTGGCGCAGATTCTGAGCGAAAAAGCCCAAAACACCGAAATCATCCAAAAGCTGGAGGAACGCAGCAACCGCCTGCAAATTCGCGCCACAGCCTCCGGCATGGTGAAGGGGTTGAGCGTTCACACGGTCGGCGCAGTGATTCAGCCGGGGCAAGTCTTGCTCGATATCATCCCGCTCGATAAACCGATGGAGGTACAGGTCAAAATTTCACCGCAAGACATCGGTCATCTTCAAATCGGCCAACCGGTTCAGGTGAAGTTCAGTACCTATGACTTCTCGCGCTATGGCTCGGTTCAGGGACAGCTTGAATATATCTCGGCCACCACCTTCACGGGGCCGAACGGCGAACGCTATTACCAAGGCCGCATCCGGCTCTATCAAAACTATGTCGGCCACGACCGCGCTAACATGATCCTCCCCGGCATGACCGTGATGGCGGATGTCATAACGGGCGAAAAAACAATCCTGCAATATTTGTTAAAGCCCATTCATATGTCCCTCAAGACCGCGTTCACAGAGAGGTAACCCCGATGACCCAAGCACCCCTATCCCAACAACAGCCGGATATAAGCCCGCAAACAAGCGCACAGACAAGCGCACAGGCGGAAATGCCGTCTTTATCCACTTCACCGCATCATTCCGTATGCATCCTCGCGGTTGAGGACGACCCGCTCTCCATGACATTTCTGGAGGCTCAGATCGCCCAGCTTGGCCACCGGATCATGACGGCGCGGAATGGCGAGGAAGCGATAACAATGCTCAAGGCGCATAAAGGCGTCATCGACGTTGTGTTGATGGATCGTGAAATGCCAGTGATGGATGGCTTGACCGCGATACGGCGGATGAAATCGTCACCGGATTTGCGGTCTGTTCCCGTGGTCATGGTCACGGGTGCCGATACGCCGGAAGACATGCGCAAAGGGCTTGAGGCTGGCGTGTTTTACTACCTCACCAAACCGGTGCAGGAAACCATGCTCAAATCCGTGCTGTCCGCCGCCATCCGCGAGGCCGCCCAAGCCCGTACCTTGGCGGAGGAACTCGGCAAGCATCGCTCCGGCTTTCACCTCATCGACACCTGCAAATTCAATTTTCGAACGCTGACGGAGGCCGAAAATCTCGCAGTATTCATGGCGAATTGTTTTCCCGATCCGGCGCGGGTTTTAACGGGGCTTGGCGAACTTCTCATCAACGCCATTGAACACGGCAATCTCGGGGTCGGATATGACAGGAAAACGGCTGTTTTAGAAGCCGACACATGGCGCAATGATGTGGACGCCGCACAGCAATCAGACGCCCATAGCGATAAATTCGCCACCGCCACCATCACCAAAAAACGTGACGGAATTTATGTGGTGATTGAGGATCAAGGCGATGGGTTTGACTGGAAGAAATACATGCATATCGACCCCGCCCGCGCCGCCGACAGCCACGGGCGCGGCATCGCCAAGGCGAATACGATCAGCTTTGACAAGCTGGCCTTTAACGATAAAGGCAACAAAGCCGTCGCGTTTGTAAGCTTCGGCAAAAAGCTGGATTGGTAAGGGGTGCGCCATTATGACATTGGGGTTCAAGGAATGGTCGTCGCATATATTGGTGTTGATTGTCGGCGTTGGCCTGTCTTTCGCGGCGGCATGGTCGGCGCATGATGCGCAAATCACCCGTGCGAAAGACAGCTTTAACCATCTGGCGCAAGAAGACTACGCCTTTATTCAGAGCAATCTTGACTGGCACGTTGATAAATTATTGGGGATCGGTAATTTTTTTCTGGCGTCCCAAAATGTCGACCACGGCGAATTTGCGGTGTTTACCCGTTCGGCGCTTGAAAACCGCGCCGGCTTTGATGCGCTTGGATGGGTGGATGTTGACCCGCTTACAAAACGCATCACATGGCGGCACGTTAAACCCGATACGTACCGCCCTTTGCAAGGGCAGGATATTAACGAAAGCGATCCTTTCTTTGCCCGCATCACAAGTGCTATAACAAAGCGCCCCGCCACATTCTTTACCGACTCTTTGGAAACCATGGTGTTTGAGGATTTGCACCACGGCAAGGCGGCCAAGGCGGAGCATTTGATTATCCTGCAACCAGCCTATAAGGCATCGTCCCAATCCGACAATCAGACCGCGCCTCAAGCCGCTACAGACACTATTCGCGGCGTTGCCTTTTCAGTGCTCGATCTTGATGCGTTTATCGGGGAAACCTTCACCCGTAAATCGGCCAATAAATTGCTCGACATCACGGTGGAGGAGCGCCGCACAGACGGCACGCTCAAGCAACTCTTCTCAACCCGATCTAGCGATGAAAACACATTTTTGGTAAAGGATACAGCGTATCATTATGCCCGCATCATGGCGTTAAACGGGGCGTCGCTGGTGTGGACATTCACCCCGACCAAGGCGTTTATTGACAGCTATGAAACACGCAACGCTTATGTGTTGTTCGGGGTTTTGGCGGTGTTGACGATGGCTGTTTTATGGCTCAGTCAGATGCGCTTTACGGTGCAGGCACTCGCCGCCGCCCGCGCCAAGGCGGAGGACGCCAGCCGCATGAAATCGGAGTTTCTGGCAACCATGAGCCACGAAATCCGCACCCCGATGAATGGTATTATCGGCATGGCGGAATTGATCCTCAGCGCCCGCAATCCCTCGCAAATTCAGACCCATGCCCGCACGATCATCCATTCGGGCGAAACCTTGCAACAAATCATTGACGATATTCTGGACTTTTCAAAAATCGAGGCCGGACGCATGGCTTTGGACGTTATGGCGGTTGACCTTGTGGATATTGTCGATGACGTTGCGGGGCTGTATGCCGTCAAGGCGCGGGACAAAGCGATTGAAATGGCGGTGCGGTTTGTTCCGGGCTGTGAGCAATTTGTTTTCGCAGACCCCGTGCGCCTGTCGCAAATCCTCAGCAACCTGCTCAATAACGCCATCAAATTTACGCAAAGCGGCCATATCTGTATTTTGGTGGAGCAAGATGACGAGCGTATGAGGGCAGAGGCCGCGGGCAAAGCAAACGATACACTCTGGATCAAATTCTCGATCTGTGACACTGGGATCGGCATGTCGCCACAGGCGCAAGCCATGGTGTTCGAAAAATTCCGCCAAGCCGATACCTCAACAACCCGCAAATATGGCGGGACGGGGCTGGGGCTGTCGATTTGCAAGAGCTTGGTTGAATTGATGCGCGGCGAAATCGGCATTGAGTCGCGCCAAGGTCAAAGTCAAGGCCTAGGCCAAGGCCAAGATCAGGCCGAGGCACAGGCACATGGCTCAACCTTCTGGTTTTCCGTACCGTTGACCCGTAACACTCACCAAAGCGCGACACAGGCAAAGCCGCCCATCCTGCGCGATATGCGTGTTTTGGTGGTGGATGACTTGCCCGTGGCGCGGCAATTGGTGCGCGAACAATTGGCTTTGGGCGGGATGCGCTGTGACACCGCGGCAACGGGCGAGGCGGCGCTCGAGATGATGCAAAAGGCGCATAAGGCTATGGATCCCTATAGCATTGTCATTATTGACTATCTCATGCCGGATATGAATGGCGAGGCCTTGGCGCGCGCCATCACCGACCATCCCGCCCTGCGTGAGGCGTGTTTGGTGATGTTAACGGCGGCGGGCGATCCATCCTCCGATGACGGGTTCGCAAGCCGCGGATTCTCGGCCTATATCGCCAAACCGGTGCGCAAGAATATGCTCTTGGAATCCTTGGCGATGATCTGGAGCCGCTATCAAAACGGCGAGCGTGACACCCTCATCCGCGTTGATGCGCGCGGCATTGACCGCCCCGATGCGGATGAAGACAGGCTCCGCGTGGCGGGCGCGCAGGTTTTGGTCGCCGAAGACAACATCGTCAATCAGGTGTTCATTCGCGAGATACTCGATGAAATGGGGATTGCCTGTACGATTGTGTCAAATGGCCTAGACGCGGTGAACGCCGTTCAATCCCCAGATTCTAGAGCCTTTGACCTTATCATCATGGATTGCCTGATGCCGGAAATGGATGGGTTCGAGGCCACACGCCGGATCTGCGCCTTAAAGGCACAAGGCTTGGTGCCACCATCCTTGCCCATCTTGGCCTTGACGGCGAATGCGATGAAAGGCGACCGCGAAAAATGTCTGGAGGCGGGGATGGACGGCTATTTGCCGAAGCCCGTCCGTAAAAAAATCCTCAAAGAAACCGTCTATCAATGGATCAAAGGCATTCCTGCTGCCGCTCACACCGCCCCGCACAGCAACGATGCCGCCAATGATGACACCAATCATGGCGGGGCCAATGATAAAGATGCGTTTTTGGACAGGGAGGCGGTCAATAATGCGCGCAGCATCCTCAAATCCCGCTACGCCGAAACCGTTGATCTGTATATCAAAACCAGTCGCGACTATATCAACACGATGACGCAGGCGGTCAAGGCGCGTGATACGGACTCCATCATTCGCCCCGCCCATACGCTGAAGTCAACCAGCCGCCAGATGGGGGCGCTCAAACTCTCTGAAATCGCCAAAACGATTGAGGCCGCTGCCCGCGCAGAGCAAACAACCGATATGACGTTCATCTTCGAAGGCCTCTTGGCCGAAGCCGCCGCCACACTCGATGAAACCTGTAAAGCCTTCGCAAAGGCCGCATAACCGATAAAAATAAAGGGGAAAACCAATGATCGTGATTGCCAAAAACACCGAATCCGCTTTGTTACAAGAACTCAAGAAATGCAGCGAGCAAAGCCCGTATCGCCGTTTTTTCTATGCGGGGTTTTCAAAAACATCGGTGCCGAAACAAGCTTTGTTTGAGAGCTTCCTCAAACACATGCAGGACATCCCGAATTCCTATATGGCACAGGTCTATATCTGTCATGACCTTGATGTGTTTATTGTCATGCATGGGTTCATGCAACGCCAATTCAATGCGTTTTTGGACAATCTGGCGCGGGAATTGAATGTCGATCATTTCAACGATATTTCGGCGGTTTTCGAAGTCGCGATTGACGCGGCGAAGCTAGAGCGCATCTTCATCGCCAAACAAGACGCCGCCCATAAAATTCAACAAGAAAAGATCAAACAAGCCCTCAAGGCCGATGATGAACATCATAATGATACCGAGCGCAAGACGCTGGATATTCTCGACTCTCTTGACCCGACCATGGTGGCAACGATTGCAAAACGGCGGGCTCAACGGCGGGCGCAGCGCTCCGCCCCGGTGGTGATGATCGCCGATGACGACCAATTGGCGCGCACCCTTGCCGGCAACGTCCTGCGCGATGATTACAATCTCGCCTATGCCAAAGACGGGCGCAGCGCGTTGACGGAATTTGTCGAATCCGCGCCCGATGTGCTGTTCTTGGATATCGGCCTGCCGGACATGAACGGGCATGATGTGCTGGAACATATCTTCATGCTCGATCCCGACGCCTATGTCATTATGTTCAGTGGCCGTAAAGACAAGGCGAATATGATGCGGGCGCTGGAAACGGGCGCGCAAGGGTTTTTGGGCAAGCCTTTTACCCGCCAAAAACTCTATGCCCACGTTGAAAAATCGCCGCATATCGACAATCCGGCGGCGGCCTCCGACGCCTATGCCATCACAAAAATGACCTAGACAACGTCATGACACAGGAACAATGGCTGGTATGTTTTTTGGTTGGGCTGGTTGTGTTTGCCGAGGCATTTTTATATGTGCGGCGCACCCGCGCCCTTGCCGATGCCCGCACCCGCCTGCGTGCCGCCAAGCAAGAGGTTGAGGATATTGCCCAGCTCCCCCTCAACAACCCGCATCCGCTCATTCAAATATCGCCGGAGGAGGGCACTATTTTATTTGCCAATCTTGCAGCAATACACTGTTTTCGCGGAATTTTGGAAGGCGGGCTCGACCACCCCGTCCTTAAAGGACTCGCCCACAGCGCCGATCAAACCGTGACGCGAGAGGTCGCATGGAATGACCATGTCTATCACCAGACAATCATGCCGACACGGTTCAGGGGCGAAGCCGTTCTCGTGGTGTATTGCCATGACGTGACCGACCGTAAAAAACATGAACAAGATTTGCGCCACGCCCGCAACGAGGCACAGGCCGCGCAACAGGCCGCCGAACACGCCAACCGCGCCCGCGGCGATTTCCTCGCCAATATGTCCCATGAATTGCGCACCCCGATGAACGGGATCATCGGCCTGTCGGATATTTTGGTTGAAACAACGCCGCAGGCCGACCAACGCGAATTGATCGAAGCGGTCAACAGCTCCGCCCGCAATTTGTTGATCTTATTGAACGATATTCTGGATTTTTCAAAGATCGAGGCGGGCGAATTGACCATAGAATCCATCCCCTTCGACATCCGCGCCTTGATGCGCCAGACCTATACATTGCAATGCGCGGTGGCGGCGCGTAAGAGCCTGATTTTCGAGGTTCATGTCGCGCCCGATGTTCCGCATCATCTGGTCGGCGACCCGTCAAGGCTTCAGCAAATTCTCAACAATCTTGTCGGTAATGCCCTGAAATTCACCAAGCAAGGCGCGATCACCCTGAGCGTTGACGGACATGGCGATGGAAAGGGCAACTTCATAACGCGCATATCCGTCAAGGATACGGGCATCGGAATCGCGCCGGACAGACAGCAAAAAGTCTTCGCAAAATTTCAACAGGCCGACACCTCCACCGCCCGCGAATATGGCGGCACGGGGCTGGGGCTGGCGATCACCAAAGACCTTGCCGAATTAATGGGCGGCGCCATAGCGCTGGACAGCGCCCTCGGCAAAGGCACGACATTCACCGTCACCATTCCGATGCCCGTGCATATAAGGCAACAAGAAACATCTAGCTTCGGCGGGGTTGAACTTGCTTCGCTCGTGCCGTCTGCATCATTCGCTGCGCCTCCCATTCACTCTGCGCCCTCTGCATCGCCCGCGCCGCCCGCGCCTGTGGTCAATACCGCCGCGCGGATTTTGGTTGTGGACGACCACCCCGTGAATTTGTTGTATATGCGCAAGATGCTCGCGGGAATGGGGTTTCAATCCCTTGCTGAGGCCGCGAATGGCCGAAAGGCGCTCGCCCTTGCCCGCGACAATGCCTATGACCTGATCTTGCTCGATTGCCAGATGCCGGAAATGGATGGGTTTACCGTTGCGCGGGCGGTGCGTTCGGCGGAGATCGCCTCAAAAGACGCGGTGATCATCGCGGTGACGGCCAACGCGATGAAAGGCACAAAGGAAGAATGCCTCGCCGCCGGCATGAATGATTACATCAGCAAACCAATCAACAAAGGCGAGCTTCGCCTCATGCTGCAAGCAATCCTTCCGCCCAAGGAGGGAACGGATGATGCGCCCAACGCCCCGATTAACCTTGACCACCTGCAAGACTTCACCGAAGGAGACGAGGGCGCAGAAGCCGAAATCATCACCCTGTTCATGGATATTTTGGAGGTTGATCTGGTGAATTTGCAAGACAGCTTCGATTCAAAAAACTATCAACAATGGGACGCCGCCGTGCATAAATTATACGGCGCGGCATCGCATGTCGGCGCGGAAACACTGGCGCGGTTGTGTGACGAAGGGCAAACCCTGTACCCCGCCGACCAAACCGCCTCTATATCCACCCTTCACCCGCGCATCGTCCATGAATGCCACCGCGTCAAAGACCATCTGTCCAAGCGCAGGGCATAGTTCAAAACACCGCTGGCCCTTAAAAACAGCGCCACGCGCTCCCACGCCCAACGGCGGATATTCCAATTGCATAATACAGTAATTTGTCATAGTGTCGGGTAATCAAAGGATGCAGGGCAATCATGATTATCACGACCGAGATCAAATCGCTGGTACAGCGTATTGAACAAACGCAATTAACCGTGACGGCGGCGCAAGAGGCGCAAAACACGTCTGATCCGGCCTTGATTGCCGTGCTCAACAATGATGTTCGCCAACTGGTCTTGGCCTTAACGCACGCTTGCGAGGCCGATGAAAACCGCTTGACCACGCTGACAGATGAACCTCTTTCGCCATATCCGATGGACAAAGACGGCTATGCCGTGTCCTTTGACCCGCTGCAAGACGAGGCGGGGTTTGTCGCGGCGTGGCAACGCTATGGCATTGTGGTCGGAAAGGCGATCTTATCCCCCGAACAATGCCGCGAAACCGCCACCGCCATTAAAGGCCGCTTTAATGCCCTCAGCCACGGCCAATGCGACTTTGATACCCCCGCCACATGGCCGAACATGCCGAAGGATGCAAACGGTACGCCGGTTTTGTCGCGCGGATTTTTGGACATTTACCATGATGATGTGTTGGCGCAAATCCGCCAAAATATCCGCGCCTATATTCACCATGTCTTGATCTGGCGCCGCCCCGATCTGTGGACGAGTTTTGACCGTATCGGCGTCAAATTACCGCAGCACGCGGAGTCAAAGGCACTCCCCCTCCACGTCGATCAAAACCCGAATATTCACCCCGATTTCAAAACAGTCCAAGGCGTTTTGGCGATTTCCGATTGTCCGGTTGAGCGCGGCACGTTTTTCGGTGTTGCCGGCTCTCGCCAATATTTCTCGCACTACGCAGGAATGGCGAAAAACAACGGCGAGTATGTCGAGCTTGACACCGCCGCGCCGATTGCCAAGGTTTTTGAGGCCAATGCCCGCCCCATTCCCCTGCGTGCCGGCGATTATGTGTCGTGGGACAGCCGCACAACCCACGCCAACACTGAAAACATCTCAAACGACCCGCGCATGGTTGTCTATCTGGCGGCGGGGCCGGCGCAGGAACATAACCAAGCCGCCCTTGCGGCGCGCCTTGACGCCGTGCAATCGGGAGAGGGGAGCAATGTGCGCGAAGCCCTCATGCACGCCAGCAAAAAGCCGCGCTATAACGACCTTGCCGCCCTTGCTTCTGTGCGGCAACCCGAACAACTCACACTCTTGGGGGAATTGCTCTATGGCAAGCAAAGCTATCGCAAAATCACCGCTGCGCCTGCTCCTTAACGCGGAGCCATTCGGGTTTGGGCCTACGGCAGCGATTGCGGGGTTCTTTCCGCATTTGCGCCCGCATTTCGACACGATCGGCTATATGGGCAAGAAGCACACGCTGGATTTGCAAAAATCCTTGCCCTATGACGCCATTCACGATGTCACAGACACGCCGAAGAAAAACATCGCCGCCCCCTATGCCGATGTGTTCAAAGATTACGATATCTTGTTCACCGCGATGGATCATAAAATCGCCGAAGAAGCCCAAAACGCAGGCCTCAAAGTGTTTTATTACGACGCGCTGGCATGGTATTGGCCGAGCATCCCGCCCGCCGTCCAGCACAGCGATTTATACATCGCGCAAAATTTCTTTGGCGTGGAACAACGCTTAAAAGATGTCTTTGCCGCCCATGCCGATGCTCACACCGTGCCCCCGACTGCGCCCCGTGTTGCACCCCGTATTGGAGCGGATATGCTGCGCGCAAAAGACCATGTCCTGATTAACCTCGGCGGACTCCAAAACCCGTTTTGGCCGCTGGAGGATGTGATTGATTACGCCCGCGCGGTCATCACGGCCTTACGCGCCGCCATTCCGCCTTCTGAAACAATCGTGATCGCGGGGAGCGAAGCCGTCGCCAAAGCCCTGCACGCGGAGGGCGTCCAAACATATCCGCGCAAAGACATGGAAGACATTCTGGCACGCAGCAAACTGGCCTTCATGACCTCGGGCCTTGGCAATATCTATGACGCCGCGGCTTATGATTTGCCGACCATATGGCTCCCCCCCGCCAATGACAGCCAAGGCCAACAGCTTGACCTCTTGGCGCAAAACGCCATGATTGATGCGGCCTTGACGTGGCAGGATATAACGAAAGGCGAAGCGATTGATTACCGCGCCGACCAACAACACGTCCTGTCACGCATCGCGGCAACCGCAACCCGCCTTTGTACCGACCCGCAAACGCAGGGGCGGCTCACCGAATTGGCGCAAACGCATTTCAACGGCTTCGCCGATAAAAACCACAGCCGCACCGCGATCATCCTCGATCGTTTCGGCAATGGCGGCGAAGAACACGTCGCAAATCTGGTCATCAACAAGGCGAGGACATATCGCCGTGGTTAACCATGACTTGTCCATCGCAGGGTGTTTGACGGCGCGGTTCAGATCGGCCTGCGACATTCATCATCATGACGCAATCAAGCGCCAGCTCCATGCCCATATCCCCGGCCTTGTCTTTGGCAAAGAGGGGGATCAACCCCCGATCATCACCATCGAACACCACCAATCCGCCAACCCGCGATTGGAATGTACGGCGGATGAGGTGCGCTATTACGGGGCGGCGGGCGAGGCTTTCCCCGTCGATCTGTATCATCTTCTCTATGGCATCACCCGCCGCGCCTTGCTCGAGCGCAATCTGTACTGCGTTCATGCGGCCTGTGTCGGAGGTGCGGATGGCTATCATTTGATCATCGGTCATTCGGGATCGGGCAAAACAACCTTGGCGCAAAATCTGGTTGAGCATCACGGCATGACATTGTTTTCAGGCAATAAAACTGTCATCCGGTTTGAGGGGGATGGCGGCCTCACTGCCATTGCCGGCACGCCGACCATGACGGCGCTGGACAAGGATTTCAACCGCTTCGCCTATGGCTTGGCGAATGACCAATACGCGCCGAAGGCGGAGGTTCCGATTACCGCCATCACCATCATCCGCGTCAATGACGGTGTGGAGGAAACGCAAACCCTCGGCGGCCTCAGCGCCCTTCACACGCTCTATCCGTATTTCATGGACACGGTCAACGCCGATGTCATCGTGAACGGCAAGGATGTGTTTGACGGCACCCCGCCTGCCGCCGCCAAAGACGCGCTTGTGGCGGGCTTGACGCAAGCATTCGCGCATAATATTCCGGTACGCAAAATTTCGGGTTCGATGGCGTATATGTGCCGCAAGGTTGCCGCGCCATGACGAAAGACAAAACGCCAAAAATACTATGGGGTGTCTGTGGCATCGGGCATGGGCATATTTTCCGTCAATTGCCGCTCATCGAGCATTTTGCCCAAAGCGCCCCTAGCGCCCGCATCGTGATTTTCGGCTATGGCGAGAGCTATTCAACCCTCGGCAAGCATTTTGAACATCATCCGAATGTATCGATAGAGCGTGTCGCCGTGCCGTTTTATGTCGGCAATCAAGACGGGCTGGATTTTGCCGCCACCGCCCGCCGCCCCGAAAACAACCAAGACTTCACCGCCATCAATGCCGCCGCGATGGATGCGGCGAACAAACGCATCGGCCGCCCCGACCTCGTGATCTCCGACTACGAACCGATCAGCGCCCAATACGCCTATGCCCATGATGCGCCGTTGGTGACGATTGACCAGCAAAGCAAATATCTGTGTGGCGATTTTCCCGCGCCCCTGAACGGTCAGAATTTTATCGACGAAGTCATGCGCCTGCGCCTGTTTTTTCCAAAGGCGCAATCGCGGCTGGCCTGTTCCTTCTTTCGCGTGGCACAGCGTCCTGTAATGGAAGGCCAAACGACCGAAGACGTCACGATTTTCCCCTCCGTCCTGAGCGACTCCATCACGCAATTGCGCCGCACACCCGATGCGGACGGCAAAACCATTCTCGTCTATGTGTCGTCACAACGCCCGTTTGGTCAGAGCTTCGAGGACATCGCCGCGATATGCGCCTCCATGCCCGATGTGCGGTTTCATTTATTCGGCAAAAACATCTCGCCGCACCTATCGCAAACGGCGCCAAACCTCACCACCTATACCCATGGCGACCCGCGTTTTTACGAGATATTGGCGCGATGTAACGGGATCGTGAGCACCGCCGGACACGGCTTGCTGTCGGAGGCCATGCATCTCGGCATCCCCGTCTATGCCGCGCCTTTGCCGCTCTATGAGCAGGAAATGAACGCCCATGTTATCGCCGCCAACGGGTTCGGCGTGTCGCATCCTTGTTTTGACGGTGATACGCTCGCCGCTTTTATCCGCGATATTCCGCGCCATGCGGCGGCGATTGCGGCGGATCGTACCATCCTCTTGCGCGAAGCGGGGCAAGAAGGCATCATCAAACACCTGCAACGCTGGATCAAACCATCGGCGCCATAAGCCCGAATACGCATACGCCGCTACAACACGTCACAACTTTGGACACAATCCCATGCCGCAACCGAAATTTCTGTCGAAAAACATGCATGATATGACGATGGAGGAATGGGAATCCCTGTGCGATGGGTGCGGCCTGTGCTGTCAAATCAGTCTGGAAGACGAAGACACCGGCGAAATCGCTCTCACCAGTGTCGCGTGCCGCTATTTATGCCTCAATTCCAACCGCTGTAAGGACTACACCAACCGCCACACAAATGTTGTCGGCTGCGACCGCATCACGCCGGATAATATTCACGGCCTGACATGGCTTCCCTCGACCTGCGGATACCGTTTGGTGGCGGGCGGTCATCCGTTGCCGAGTTGGCATCATCTTGTCTGCGGCGATCCTGAACAAGTCCATCTTCGCGGCCCTTCGATGCGCGGTGAGCTCATCTCAGAAGACGATGCCGATTGCTCTGAATGGCAAGGAGATGATACGAAAGCCTAGGCCTGTGGCGCTTTCTCAAGATGCGAGCGCTCAAAAAACATGATGAGGAACGCCGCGCCGCCCAGCACCAAAAACCCGCAAATAATCGGAAACAACGTGCCGTCATAAAGCTGGCCGATAATGGTGCCGAGGGTGAGGCCAATCACCGATGAACTCGCCCCGATAATCGCCGAGGCCATGCCCGCAATATGCCCCATCGGCTCCATCGCGAGGGCGTTCAAATTGCCGAACAACAACCCGACGCAAAACAGCAACGCCATCCCGTAAAAGAAATACGCCCAAAACGAAATCGGCCCAAAGGCGTGCAGGACGAGCAAAATAAGCGAGGCGACAATCATCACCATCACCGCGCGGATGCAGATATACCGCATCCCGAGCTTCTCAACCAAATGCGAGTTAATCAACGACGACGCCCCCATCGACAAGGCCTGAAGCCCGAAATAAACCGCGAACATGCTCCCGACCTTATATTGGTCTTGGAAAATTTGCTGGATCGAATTCAAATCCCCGATCAACGCGCCGAACACCAACCCCATCGTGATCGTATAAGTCACGGTCACACGGTTTTGCAAAACGGTTTTGACGCCATGCATGATGTTGGCGGCCTTGAAGGCGATGCGGTCTTTGGGCGGCAAGGTTTCGTCAAGGCGGAAGAAAACCCACGTTCCGACCACAAGGGCGTACAGAATATAAAGCCCGAAAATATAGCGCCACGAGGCCAAAAACAAAATCCCTTGCCCGATGGCGGGGGCGATGACCGGCACCATAATAAAGATCATCGTCACCAGCGACATAATCCGCGCCATGCCGCGCCCGCTGTATTTGTCGCGCACAATCGACATGGTCGACACATAGGGGCCGGACACGCCAAGCCCCTGAATAAACCGCCCCACGAGCATGACTTCGATAGAGTGCGACAGCAGACAAACCACGCTCCCGACCAAGTAAATCACCAACCCGCCATACAAGACTTTCTTGCGCCCCAAGGCGTCGGAAAGGGGGCCGCTCACAAGCTGCCCGATGGCCATACCGGCGAAGATGAAGCTGATGATATATTGCGCCTGATTGGGGTGTGCGACCTTGAGTTCATTCCCGATAATCCCAAGGGCGGGCAAGGTCGCATCAATCGAAATCGCCACCACCGACATCAGCACCGCCATCATAGCAATAAATTCAAGCGATCCAACAATCTGTCCCGAGTTTCGCTCTGCTGATTGCCCCATATTAGTCATACTCATCCGCGTTTGTTTCTATCTCAAAACGACCAATTCAAGCTGGGAGGTCTAAGGAATTAAACCTATTTCTATCTAATTCTGCAATAACCTTTGTTTCGTAATCAGTATAACTGTCTAGATACAGCGAATCAACTTGGCTTGATTCACTTATCTTTTGTTTTGTAGCGCTGCCTTCGTTGTTTTTTCGTTCCCCGGCAGTAAAAAAACTTATGTATCTTTTCGGAGAAACGCCTTCAAAAGCCATAAACCTTACTTTTTTTTCTTCATCGCCGTGTGTTATGGAATCGTCGTGCAGTTGAATGGCTAGGCTCTTGTCATATGGCTCAATATAAACAACTCTAACAATTCCAGCACACACGATATGTCTAGCGCAGTTATGACACGGATAAGTTGTGCAATATAATATTGCCTCTGCGGTAGACTTACTATTGTTTCTAGCTAGCTGAATAATAGCAGCCATTTCAGCATGAATCGCTCTAGAGTATTCGATAATATCTTTTGCCTTGCTGTTTTTTAAAAGCTCTTTAGATATTTCCTGAATTTTTTCTTGAGTAAGAGTAGATTTCTCAGTTGATTGAATGCCACTGCTTGATGGTACGTTTTTTGTCGCACTCTCTGCTCTCTCTATGTGGTTATTAACTAGATTTTTACTGAGAATATCGGAGAACTGCTTTATTAACAAATTCTTGTGCTGATCATTGTAGCATTTTCCGCCTTTAAAAACGCAGCGCTTATCATCGTCACCGTCTTCGGAACTGTATAGCCCGCCTCCATAAGAAGGTACGTCATTACAACCGGTAGACAATAGATCGCCCGATGAGTTAAAAATAGCGGCTCCTACTTGTCGAGATAGACAGGCAGACTGCAGTGACGCGGAGAAGGCGCTATACATCCCTTTCTCGTCTAAGCTTGGGCTAATTCCATTGATTCCGTGCGCAAGATCAAGAAACCTTTTAATTGCTTTAGCTAAAGCGGCAGTGTTCTGTTTGTAATTAATAAAGTAATCAGCGAGGTGGAAGGCTTTTTCTACCTGTTGCCCGTAACTTTCTTCGTCTTTTCTGTCTTTGATAATTAAGTTGGCAATTTCACTATCTGTGGCGCCACGTTCTTTAAGGCGTGTTTTTCGATCATTCTCAGTGCTATATATGCCTATAAGGTAGAAATTTTGTTTGTATACAGCCTTAAGCATTTGAATTTCATCAGGATGCTTGATTTGATTTATTATGTAGGCCACTTTTTGGGTTGTTTTTATCTCTTCAGGGTTATCGAGATAGGGGGCTCGTGCGATAGATATTTCTCGTATAGCCAGTTTAGCTAGAATATTTGCGCGATGATCTTCTCTAAGCTTATTGCCTGATTTCTGGAGGAAGTCATATCTTTCGCCGACGGATTGGTCTGTTGGCCGCTTTTCTTTAGTGTATTGCTCTATAAGGTCACTAATTTTAATTTTTTTGACGTTATATCCAATATCGAGCAATTTTGACTCTAGAGCTTCTACCAATTCAGCGGTTACAGAACCAATTGCGCCACAAATTCCGATAACAATTTCGCTCGACTTTCTAGCAAGTATTTCCTTTAAGGAATCTTCCGAGGAGGTACTTTTCTTCTGAGAAGCCTTTGTTGCTGTTTTATCTAATTTAGCTCTAGTCATAGGAGTAGAAGACATCTTTTCGAGCCCTAGGTTACCATGTTAAATTTTCAGCGTGCTTCAATGCTTTTTCTATAACACGTTTTCTGTCTAGAGAAGAGCGATCGCTTGCTTGTACGGTCTTTGCTCTCTGCAAATTGGTTGATTGAGGCGCTTTCTTTCTGCTCATAAAATCACAATAAACTACAGCGGACATAAGTTTTCCCCTTCGAATTTAAACCATTTAATTTTGTAGAATCATAAACATGAATTATAAAAAGATATAAACACTCTATGTTTTTTTTAAAGAGGCGAGATGCCATGAGAGTATAGGTGAAATTTACCTATAGGGCTGATTCTATCATAAAAACAGGGGGTTTTGTATCGTTTATATAAAGCTGTTGATAATTTTTATTATCGTTCATTAGGGTGGGATGTTTTTTGAGGCGTTATGAATGCCTGCAGCCGCTATCCCTTAAAACGGCTAACGCATCCGGCTTTCGCTGTGCCGCCTTCGCCAAGCACTTTATTGCGCTTTGGCCGCAATTTGATGAAAGTCAATTCCAAGAGCCCTTAATTTTGGCATTCTTTTTATGGGTACCGAACATGCAATTAATAATGAATGATGCGATGAGCGACGATCAGCAAACGGATTTGTTCAAACGCTATGTCGATATTTGCAATCGTGCGATGGAGGCGAACAAGGATCGTTTCCCGTTCAAGCAGATATTAGGCGCGGCGCAGAATCAGGCTTCACCCGCCAAAAACATCGAGGTCTGCATCATCGATGACAGGCCGGACGCCGCCTATGTCCTTCATTTTGACCACGACAAGATGTCGGGGGCGGCGCATGATTCATGCCCGAATTGCCAATGCGACAAGCAATGGCGCATCACCCGCAGTTACCTCGAAGACGTGATTAAGAATCCTGATGAATACATTGATAATCCAGCCAAAATCAATTGGGACTGGATGATGGATGACAATAAGCCTGTTTAGGATTTTTTCTTATGTTGCAAATCTTTACACGGAAATTCTGAGGAACAGGCTGAACAAGAATAGGACGAAAGCTGAGTCAAGCTGTCCATCTCTATGGTCGCACCTTTGACGCGGATTCCGGTGGCGTCTTTGAGTTTCGCCAAGGCGCGCGAAAAAGTTTCCGGTTGCATCCCAAGGCGCGACGCCAGAAGTGTCTTGTCATAGGGCAGGTGGATCGTCACCGCCCCTTGTTCACTTTGGTCGGCTAGGCGCAACAAAAAACACCCGATTCTTTGTGGCGCATTTTGCAATGTCCGGTGTTCCAGCTCTTCATCTTGCTGTTTGCGGTAGGATGTCATGGCACCGAGCATCTTGAACGCGAATTGCGGGTTTCGTTCAATTTCGGCCTTTAAAAAAGACACCGGCAAAGCGATATATTCGAGCGGCTCAACGGCTTCGGCGCTGGATGAATAGATATTGTCTTCGAAGATGCATGTTTCGCCGAACATATGGCCTTGGGGAAGGATGTCAACAACCGCCTGCGCCCCGTCCAGCGTTTCACGGAACAGCTTCACCCACCCTTTTAAGATGATGAAAAAATGGCTGGCTTCGTCGTGGCTGATGAACAGGATCTTGCCCTTTTGCGCCGTATGGATGCGCGATTGTGCGGCGAGTGCATCAATGAAATCGGCGCTGCTGGCGCTGAACAAGCCGATTTTTTGGATGATTTGGTGGATGCGCTCTTGTTCGGTCATTGCGTTTGAAGCCTAAAAAAATACGGTTGCGGGCATTGAATTGACATTAGTCAAGGTAAGGGATTGCCACGCCGCGGATAATAGCACGGCAGAAAAATAAATCCAGCGGCACTCTCGCCTTTTCGGCAGGCAAGTCCGCGATGAGCAATCGGAAACGACAGGACAAGAATATGACAGCCTCAGAACGTGACGCACCGGACTATAATTACGACATCGCACGCTATTTCACGCTTGCCACGTGTTTTTGGGGTGTGGTCGGCATGTTGGTGGGGCTTTTGATTGCGCTGCAAATGGCGTTTCCGGTACTGAATATTGAGCCGTACCTGACCTTCGGTCGCTTGCGCCCGCTGCATACATCGGCGGTGATTTTCGCGTTTGGCGGCAATGCCCTGTTTGCCACAAGCTACTATGTTGTTCAGCGCACATGCCATGTGCGGCTTTGGGGGGATAAGCTCTCCAGCTTCACCTTCTGGGGCTATCAGGCCTTTATCGTTATGGCGGGGCTGGGCTATGTCTTCGGCGTCACACAGGCCAAGGAATATGCCGAACCCGAATGGTATGCCGATCTTTGGTTGACCATCGTGTGGGTGGCCTATCTGGTCGTGTTCATGATGACCATCGTCAAGCGTAAAGAACCGCATTTGTATGTCGCGAACTGGTTCTTTCTTGCCTTTATCATCACCGTGGCGGTTTTGCATATCGGCAACAACCTTCATATTCCGGTCGATTTTCTGTCTGCCAAGAGCTATTCCGTCCCCGCAGGCGTGCAAAGCGCGATGATCCAATGGTGGTACGGGCATAATGCCGTGGGGTTTTTCCTGACCGCCGGATTTTTGGGCATGATGTATTATTTCGTGCCGAAACGGGCGGAGCGTCCGGTCTATTCCTACCGCCTGTCGATCGTCCATTTTTGGTCGTTGATTTTTATCTATATCTGGGCGGGGCCGCACCATTTGCATTATACCGCGCTGCCCGATTGGGCGCAGACCCTCGGCATGACCTTTTCCATCATGCTGTGGATGCCGAGCTGGGGTGGTATGATTAACGGGATGATGACCCTGTCCGGCGCGTGGCACAAGCTGCGCAAGGATCCGGTCTTGCAATTCATGATCGTGTCACTCGCCTTTTACGGGATGAGCACCTTTGAAGGCCCCCTCATGTCCATTCGCGCCGTCAATGCGCTGTCGCACTACACGGACTGGACAATCGGGCATGTTCACTCCGGCGCGCTGGGCTGGGTTGGGTTCATCACCTTCGGATGCTTGTATTACTTGGTGCCGAAACTGTGGAATCGCGAAGAAGTCTATTCCTTGAAATTGGTGAGCCTTCACCTGTGGATCGCGACATTGGGGATTGTCCTGTACATCACCGCCATGTGGGTGTCGGGGATTATGCAAGGCCTGATGTGGCGTTCGTATAACGAGCTTGGCTTCTTGACCTATTCCTTCGTGGAAACCGTTGCCGCCATGCACCCATATTACATTATCCGTGCCTTGGGCGGGTTGCTCTACCTCAGCGGCTCATTGATCATGTGCTACAACTTCTATCGCACGATCAAGGGCGATGTAGCGGTCGGTGAATTCGACAAAGACGGCAACCCCAGACTCCCCGTCACGGCGCAATAAGCAGGATAAGACAGTTAAGAAAGAAACGCTATGAACCCTTTGAAAAAGCATGAATTTTTAGAGAAGAATTCAGTTGTCCTGCTGATCGCGATTATTGTGGTCGTGTTGATCGGCGGCATTGTCGAGATTATCCCCTTGTTCCGTGCCGAAACGGTGATCGAGCGTGTGGAAGGGGTGCGCCCTTACACCCCGCTGGAACTCGCGGGATATAACATTTACCTGCGCGAAGGATGCTATAATTGCCATTCCCAGCAAATCCGCCCCCTGCGTGATGAAGTCGCCCGTTACGGCCATTATTCACTGGCGGCCGAGAGCATGTACGACCACCCGTTCCAATGGGGGTCAAAACGCACCGGCCCAGACCTTGCGCGCGTGGGCAAGAAATATTCCGATGAATGGCACGTGGCGCACATGATGGACCCGCGTTCGGTCGTGCCGGAATCGATCATGCCGTCCTATGGGTTTTTAATGAAAAAAGGCGCCAAGCTGCATGATCTTGACGACCACCTCAAGGCCTTGAGAATGGTCGGCGTGCCATACACAGACGAGATGATCGCAAACGCCGAAAAAGACGCGATCAGACAAGCCACAGGCGAGGCGGTGACGGACATCAGCGGCCTGACCGCACGCTATGGCGAGGCCGTTGCCGCGCGCGATTTCGATGGTCAACCCAAGTTGATCTCAGAGATGGATGCCTTGATTGCTTATTTGCAAGTGCTTGGCACGATGGTTGATTTTGAGGCGACAAAACAGATCGAGGCCGAAATGAATGCAAAGGAAGCGCAAAAATAATGAAAGAGATATTCGCCAGTGCAGGATTTGGCCTAGCCGGATTGCTGATTTTCTTCGTGTTCTTTGTCGGGCTTTTGGTGTGGCTGTACCGCCCAAGTATGAAGCAGCGTATGAAGCAACACGGCAATATACCCCTAGAGGATGATAAATAATGAGTGATGATCGTAAAAAAGACATTGATGACCTTTCCGGTGTCGAAACCACAGGGCATGAATGGGACGGCCTGAAAGAACTCAACAATCCGCTGCCGCGCTGGTGGGTTTGGGTGTTCATTGCGTGCTGTGTGTGGTCGTTTTGGTATTTTGTGGCCTATCCGGCATGGCCTGTTCCGGGGGGCGCGACAAAGGGAACGTTAGGCTATACCCAGTATAAAGAACTCAAGGCTTCGCAAGACGAAATCCTCTTGCGGCAACAAGCCTATATCGAGAATTTTGAAAAATCGTCGTTTGACGAAATCCTCAAGGACCCCGCCCTTTATGCGTTTGCCAATGCGGGCGGTGCGGCGGCGTTCAAGGAAAACTGCGCCCAATGCCACGGAAGCGGCGCGGAAGGCGGCAAAGCCTATCCCAACCTCAATGATGACGACTGGCTGTGGGGCGGGCGTGTGGACGATATTTACACGACATTGCAACACGGTATTCGGGTGCAGAACGACTATGACACGCGCCAATCGCAAATGCCGGCCTTCGGCAAAGACGGGTTGTTGAAACGCAAAGAGATCGAACAGGTTGTCGATTATGTTTTGAACTTGCCGCAAGATGGCGGCGCGGCTGACACAGAGGTGAATACAGGGGCTGGCTATACGATATTCCAAGAAAACTGTGCCTCCTGTCACGGCGCCGATGGCAAAGGCATGCGCGATTTTGGCGCCCCGAACCTGACCGACAAAATCTGGCTCTATGGCGGCACGCGCGCAGAAGTTTTCGAAACCGTGTATAACGCCCGCGCCGGCGTCATGCCGGCATGGAAGGCAAGGCTGGATGACAATACGCTCCGTCAGCTCGCCATCTATGTCCACCAACTCGGCGGCGGCGAAGCCAATGAAGTGACTCCTGAACCGGTTATAGCCCCGACCGAAACAGATGCGGACAGTAACACTGCCCCCGACACGCCGACCGAAACCCCTGAGGAGATAGGGCATGAGCAATGACATCCAGCTTTTTAAAAAGCAGGAACGCATCTACCCCAAACGGGTGTCGGGAACATTCCGTACTCTAAAATGGATCGCGATGGTGGTATGCCTCGCGATCTATTACCTTGTTCCCTTCATTCGCTGGGATCGCGGCCCCTATGTGCCGGATCAAGCCGTATTGATCGACCTTGCGCATGGGCGGGGCTATTGGTTCGGCCTCGAAATCTGGCCGCAAGAGGTGTATATCCTCACCGGCGTTTTGATTGTGGCGGCGATTGGGTTGTTCTTTGCGACCTCGCTCTTCGGTCGTGTGTGGTGCGGATATTTGTGTTTCCAAACGGTCTGGACGGATTTGTTTGTGTGGGTTGAACGCTTGGTGCAAGGCGACCGCACAAAACGCAAAAAACTGAGTGAAGGGCCTTGGACGGCGGAAAAATTTATCAAACTGTCCATCACCCACGTCATCTGGCTTGTCATCGCGTGGTGTACAGCGGGGTCTTTTGTTCTGTATTTCAACGATGCCCCGACATTGGTGCGCAGTTTCTTGAACTTTGACGTGTCACCGACCGTTCTCGGCTTTGTTGGCGGCCTGACGTTCATGACATATTTAATGGCGGGCTTTGCGCGGGAACAGGTCTGCACCTTCATGTGTCCTTATGCGCGGTTTCAATCCGCGATGTTTGGTAAGGACACATTGGTCATCGGGTACGACCCTCAGCGCGGCGAACCGCGCGGCCACCATAAAAAGGGAGAGCCATGGGATAATCGCGGTCACTGTATTGATTGCACGGCCTGTGTTCAGGTCTGCCCGATGGGGATTGATATCCGCGACGGTTTGCAAATGGAATGTATCGCTTGTGGCCTGTGCATTGATGCCTGTGACGAGGTCATGACCAAGATTGACCTTCCCAAAGGCCTCATCCGCTATGATACCGAGCGCCGCTTGGATGAAAAAGTCAAGGGCGAGCCCTTAACCCCCATAAAATTGATCCGCCCGCGCACCGTGTATTATATCGCGGTTTTATGCCTTGTCGGCGGTTTGATGGCCTATGCCTTCGCCGCCCGTTCCGTGCTGGATTTGAATGTCCTTCACGACCGCAACCCGCTCTTTGTTCAATTATCGGATGGCAATATTCGTAACGGGTATAACATCAAAATCCTCAACAAAACGCATGAGCCGCGCGCCTATAGCCTCAGCGTATCCGGTCTTGAAAACGCGCATATAACCTTGAATACCGCCGGCGACGTCGCCGCCGATCGGATCACCGTCAAGGCCAATAGTGTCGGGCAATTCAAGGTGTTTGTTCACGCCCCGATAGACCCGCAAGCGCCCAAAGACATCACCTTGATGATCGAAGACCTTGAAACAGGCGCAAAAACCGAACAAAAAACAATGTTCATCAGTGAAAGGCCGCATGGATAATGACCGATCCAACCACCCCAACCCCGCCCGCATCCCTATCATCGAAAAAAGACGGGCGTATTGTTTTCTGGGCGTTGATTGCCTTTTTCGCTGTTGTCGCCAGCGTTGATGCGTTTTTTGTTTATAAGGCGCTCTCGACCAACACCGGCGTTGTGTCCGAAAACGCCTATGAGCGGGGCTTGCGCTATAACGACATCATCAACGAAGCCAAAAAGCGCAAAAATAATGAGCAATGAAAACGGCTATGAATCGACGGTTCGCCCCAATGCAGATGGGAATCAAACGCTGTCTTTGTTGATAAGCGGCGTTCATTGCGCGGTCTGTATCCAAAAAATTGAATCCACATTGCTGAAGATTTCGTCCGTCAAGGATGCGCGGTTGAATTTTTCAACGGGGCGCCTGAGCGTTACGTGGGACGGCACACCCGATCAAGCCAATGATTTCGCGGGTAAAATCGCCGCGCTGGGCTATGGCGTTCACCCTTATGCCACGGACACCGAAAAAAACACGGCGGATTACGAACAGCGTTTCTTGCTCCTGTGCCTTGGTGTGGCGGGATTTGCGATGGGCAATATTATGTTGTTGTCCGTCGGGTTATGGACGACCGATGCCGAAACAATGGGCTTGGCCACGCGTGACTTGCTGCACTGGATTTCGGCGTTGATTGTTGTGCCGGTGGTGGTGTTTTCGGGGCGGCCTTTCTTTCGTTCGGCTTGGGCGGCGCTCAAGGGCGGCGGCACGAATATGGATGTGCCCATATCGGTCGGGTTGATCCTTGCAACGGGGATGAGTCTTTTTGAACTCGTGAACCACGGCGAGCATGTCTATTTCGACTCCGCCGTGATGTTGATGTTCTTCCTGCTGATCGGGCGCTACCTCGATTTTCGCGCGCGGCGCAATGCCAAGAGCGCGGCAACCGATTTGATGCAGAGCTTATCGGGCTTCGCAACCGTCAAACAAGGCGCGAAAACGGCGCGTATCTTGATCCGCGATGTGCGCGAGGATATGGTCGTCATGGTCGCCGCGGGCGAGAAAATCCCCGTTGACGGTGTTGTGGAAACGGGCGATTCCATGATCGACACCTCCCTCGTCACCGGCGAAACCATGCCGCGTGCTGTGGCGGCGGGGCAGGCGGTTTATGCCGGCACAATCAACCAATCCGCGCCCTTAACCATTCGCGTTACCAAGGCGGCGGAAAATTCCTTGCTCGCCGATATTGTCCGTTTGATTGAGCAGGCCGAACAAGGCCAATCCCGCTATGTCCGGCTGGCGGACAAGGCCGCGAAACTCTACACTCCCGTTGTCCATATACTCGCATTATTGGCTTTTGTTTTGTGGTGGGGTATGTGGGGCGCGTCATGGCAAGACGCGATGATGATTGCCGTCACGGTTTTAATCATCACATGCCCCTGCGCCTTGGGGCTGGCGGTTCCGGTGGTACAGGTTCTGGCCTCGGGGGTGCTCATGAAGCGCGGCATATTGCTTAAATCCGGTGACGCGCTGGAACGCTTGGCGATGATCGACACAGCCTTATTCGACAAAACAGGCACGCTCACCATCGGGCATCCGGTTTTGATCGGCGAATACGACCCCGAGACTCTGAGCCTAGCCGCCTCCCTCGCGAGCCACAGCGCCCATCCACTCTCCAAAGCCCTCACCAAAGCCTATGACGGTGAGGCCGTTCCTTTAACACAGGTAACGGAACATGCAGGGCAGGGGATGAGCGCCCTGTACGGCGCAAAACACCTCAAACTCGGCCGCCTTGAATGGTGCGGAGCGAAAGACCAAAGCGCTTCGCACGATATTCTCATCGCCCTGAGCGTGAATGACACAATCGCGGCGGTATTTCGGTTCGCAGATACGCTCCGCCAAGACGCCAGCCAAACGATCCAAGCGTTTGAAGCCAAGGGCATCAACACCATCTTGCTGTCCGGCGACCGCCAAAGCGTGGCGGATGATGTGGCGATGCAGGCCGGAATCAAAACTGTTTTCGCCGACCAATCCCCCGTTGATAAATATGCGGTTTTGTCGGGGCTCAAGGCGCAAGGCCATAACGTGATGATGGTGGGGGACGGGCTGAACGATGCGCCGGTATTGTCGGGCGCGGATGTGTCAATGGCACCGGGCAGCGCTATCGACATGGCGCAAAACGCTGCGGATATCATCTTTATGGGCGAGTCCCTCGCGCCTGTATCCTTTGCCCATGAAACGGCGAAACGTGCGCGTTCCTTGGTGAAGGTGAATTTTATTCTGGCGCTGATCTATAATATCACGACCATTCCCTTGGCCTTTGCGGGGCTTGTGACGCCAATGGTTGCGGCGCTGGCGATGTCCGGCTCATCCATGCTGGTCATTGCCAATTCTTTCAGGCTAAAATGGTTCTCATGAATATTTTGCTCTACCTCATCCCTGTCGCGCTTTGTCTTGGCCTCATCGGCTTGCTGGCGTTTGTTTGGGCGTTAAAATCAAACCAGTATGACGACATGGACGGCGCCGCCAACCGCATCCTTTTGGATGACGATTTGGATGATGATAAAAAACTGAAATAAAAAGCAAATTCATTCGCCGGATTGATTTGTGTCAATTTTGCCTCTGTCTTTTCGCGTTAATGTGAATCCAGCATTAAACCTTCTGCGAATAAGAAAGAGGATCAACCATGAAAAAACTGTCATCAAAGCAAGCCTTGCTGGGGGCATTGACGCTGGCGATTGTATCCATGCCATTGACGGGCACAGCAAACGCCCAAGACGATACCCAAAACTATGCCCAAAACTATACCCGTAATGATGTCCGCAGCAGCGGCACAGACTGGCTGTCAAAGGATCGTTTCCAGTTCCGCCTTCGCGCCATTGACGTGATCGCGGACGGAGACGGTTCGGTGACCCAAAACGGCCTGAAAACCGATGTGGACAATTTCGTCACGCCGGAACTTGACGTGTCTTATTTCTTCACCAAAAACATTGCCGCCGAATTAATCGCCGCCACCTCCGAACACGGCATAACCGCTGGCGGGTTGGAGCTTGGCGATGCATGGATTCTCCCCCCGACCTTGACCTTGCAATACCACTTCGCACCCGACAATGCCTTCAGCCCCTATATCGGCGCTGGCTTGAATTATTCCCTGTTTTACGGTGAAAATGACGGCCCAGGTTTCAGCAATCTCAAAGTCGATGGCGGCGTCGGCTATGCCGTTCAAGCAGGCTTTGACTATTGGCTCAGCGATAATTGGGGTCTAAACCTCGACGTCAAATACATCAAACTGGATGTCGACGTAGACGTAGACCTCGGCGCCACCCACCTAGACGCCGACAACGTCAACCTAGACCCCATCATCCTCGGCGCCGGTTTGTCGTATCGTTTTTAATCGTCATTAAAGCCAAAATTAAAGCCGAACGCCCCTTGAGCATATCGTCCAAGGGGCGTTTTTTTGTCCGGCACGAAGGCTCAAAGACCTAAAACGACCACCGCAATCCGGCCTTCGCTGTGCCGCCCGCATTATCCGATGGGCCGCCTTTGTTGAGGCCGATGGAGGCTTCGCCGTCGACGTAGATTTGTATGTCTTTTTGCGGCATGTCGAAGTCGAAGCTGGCTCCGATAATCCCGTCCAATGTTCGGTCGGCGTCCGGCGTGACGGTCAGGTTTGTTCCCAAGACACGCATGTCGGTTGAGCGGCTGCCGATGTCCGTTTGCCCTTCAATCCCGACCCGCAGTGCCGGCGTCAATGTGCCGCCATGGGCGGCGATTTCGGGGAATTGGGCTTTGACCTGTGCGCGGGCGCGCAGGCTCTGGCTGGTTTTGCTGTCGACTGTTTGATTGACCGTGCCGCCTGACTCGGTGTAACTGTCGGTGAAGCTCGCATTATAGCCGATATTGAGGGACGGCGACCACCGCACGGAGTGGGCCTCGAACGACCGCGATACCGTCAGTGACGGGCTGATGAAATAGGCGTCATAATTCGCCGCCGCGATCCGTGCGCCGTCTACGCGGTCGCTGTCATTGTCTGTATAGCCGGCCGTCATTTGGCCGCTGACATAGAATGCGCCGACCTGTTTGCCCGCGACGCCGCCGATCATTCCGCCGCGCGTATTGATTGTGCGGGTCGTAGGCTTGCCGACCTTTGTTTTTCCGGCGAACAGACTTGCAAAGACGCCGATATTATATCCATTGACGGTTTCAGGAAAATTCACGCCGCCGACCATGCCGCCGCTGCGCGAAATTCCGTAGACGGAATCGCCGTGGTTCGGACGCTCGCGGAAGGATCCGTAAACCTCGCTCCACGCTTGAAGGGGATAGCCGGAGCCGGACGAAACACCGCCGCTGAGTATGGCTTGTTTTTGTTGCTCCAACTCTTGGTTTTTCGCCTTCAAATCCGCAATTTCCTTGTTGTCCGCCGCAAGCGCTGCAACCGCTGCGTCCAATTCATTCTTGGATTTTCTCCAAAACGACACGGGCAAGGACCTTCTGGCTTGATAGTGAATACTCCAAGAATCCACATCATGTTGTCTGAGGCGTAATCCGCTCTCCAGTTCCCTAATCCGTTTGTTATTGGCGTCGATCTGTGCTTGAATCGCCGAAACATCGGGGGTGTTTGTCGTCCCCGTTGCCGTTCCTGCCCCTGTATTTTGTTGCACGAGATCGTCAACGTCTTTCACGACATCGTCGACAGTTTGTGTCGTGCCGGCATTGGTTTGGGTGGTGACGAGAACCGTTTGTCCGTCGCCCTGCACCAATGTTCCGCCTGACGGAATCCCGCCCGATACGCCGCCGTTAATCTCATCAATGCTGTAGGTATTGTTCAATGTCCCGATGATGGTTGGCAAAGTCGGGGAATTGGACGTACACGTCCCGCCACCGGTGGGGCAGGTATAGCTCGTGGTATAGCGCAAAATATTGCCCGTTCCGTCATCGAAATTGATCCGTCCGGTAAAGCTCGCCGCCGATCCAAGGATGATCGTGTTGTTATCGCCATTGACATAGATAGCATCATCCGCGCCGGTTGCAGCGTTGATGGTGCCGTTTTGGTTTAATGTGTTGTTATTCGCAAACAGGCGCACCCCGTTGCCCGTTCCCGTGGCGTTGATGGTGCCGTTATTGGTGATGACGGTGGTGCCGCCCGATGGTGTGACTTGAATGCCGTGCGCCGCCCCGCCGCCATTGGCGCTGATCGTGCCGTCATTGGTGATGGTGTTGCCCGCCGTTCCCGCGGTGACAAGGGCGGTTCCGTTCACCGTCAAATTCGCGCCCGTTTCAATCGTCCCCGTTTCCCCGCCGAGGGATTGCTGGTTTGTTTCGGTGTTCCCAGTGGTCACCGTAAATGTTGCGGCGTTGGCCGCAGGGGCGTTCACCCCAGTGATGCTCAGCGCCCCCGCCAAACCCAGAACAGCCCCCGAAACACACACCAAAAACCCGCCAAACCGCATAATATCCCCCATATAAAACAATTATTAGTTCCGAATTATCGGTTTTTTATGGCGATGGGGCAATGTAGAAAACCCTTCTATGCACAGGGGGAATAAGCGTCCTTACAAAATCCATATACATTTGACGGTCTATAAGTATCGCTTCCTGATAGCGAAACCAGCATCATTGCTTGCTGAATTCGCCACAGGAGGCTGCTGCCGCACCGTCCTGTGTGATCGGCGGCGGCTTTAGAGCCCTGCGTTTGCTGAGCAAAAAGTGAAAAAAAGCCCCAGAAACGACCTCTAAGCCCGCGCAAAAAGGAGAATACTCATGACAAAAGCAGTGCCCTTAAAACAACCGCGTGAATTACTGCGTGAAATACCGCATGAGATAGCGCGTGAAACTATTGGCAACAAAAGCGTGAAGGCGCTTCCGCAGCGACTCGTTTCTGTACGCGAGTGTCCGGCCTATGAACAGCCTTCGGATGAGTATCATCTGGACCATATGTTGCACGGGCAAATGGCGAAACTGACGGGCGGAATTTCACCCATAGCGCTAGGCTTGGCGGGGCTCGATTGGTGGGCGCATTTAATATTTTCCCCCGCGAAACGGCAAATGTTATTGCAAAGCTATTGGAATAAGAGAACGCTTATGGGGGGATATGCGTTAAAAGCCGCCTTAGGCATGGATGTGGAACCGGTCATCAATCCACAACCGACGGATCAACGGTTTACCACCGAAAATTGGCAGCTCTGGCCGTTTAATGTGATGCAACAAGCGTTTTTACTCCGCCAAGAATGGTGGGAGGAGGCGACAAGCGATGTGCGCGGCGTGTCCGAGCATCATTTAAACGTTGTGTCCTTCACGGCACGCCAGTTATTGGACATGGTCTCACCCTCGAACAGCCCTTTGACCAACCCTGATATTCTGCAAACGACGAAGGAACAGAGCGGCAAAAACTTCGCGCAGGGCATGATGAATTTTATGGATGATGCTACGCGGGAAAAAGCGGATAAACCGCCTGCGGGCGCGGAAGTTTTCGAAATCGGAAAAAATATTGCCGCCACAAAAGGCAAAATCGTCTATCGCAATAAGTTGATAGAACTTATCCAGTATACGCCGACAACGGCACAGGTCTATGCAGAACCGATCTTGATTACGCCCGCATGGATCATGAAATATTATATTCTTGATCTTTCGCCGCATAATTCACTGGTCAAATATCTGGTCGATAAAGGGCATACCGTTTTCATGGTTTCATGGAAAAATCCCGATGCGTGTGATCGCGATATAGGTCTGGAGGATTACCTTCACCTTGGGATTGGTGAGGCGTTGAAGGCGGTTAAATCCATCACAAAAGCGCCGCAAATTCACGGCGTGGGCTATTGTCTGGGCGGGACGCTGCTTTCGATTATGGCGGCGGCGCACGCAAAACAGGGCGATGACTCGTTCAAGACCCTGTCTTTGCTGGCCAGCCAAGTTGACTTTGAACAGGCGGGCGAAATTATGCTGTTCGTTGATGACAGTCAGGTTGCCTTCCTTGAGGACGTCATGTGGAACCAAGGCTATCTCGACAAGCATCAGATGGCCGGCGCCTTTGAAATGCTGCGTTCGAACGACTTGATCTGGTCGCGCATGATTACGGAGTACATGGAAGGCAAGCGCGAGCCTGTCTATGACATGCTGGCATGGAACGCCGATGCAACGCGGATGCCGTACCGGATGCACAGCGAATATCTGCGCCAGCTTTTCCTGAAAAACGATCTTGCCGAAGGCCGGTTCATGGTGAATGGATCCCCCGTTGCCTTGCAAGATATTCGCACGCCGCTTTTTTCCGTTGGTACGGCGCGTGACCATATCGCACCGTGGAAATCGGTTTATAAAATCCTGCTCCTCACGGCAAGCGAGATTACCTTTGTCCTGACCAGCGGCGGGCATAATGCGGGTGTGGTGAGTGAACCGGGGCATAAAGGCCGTACGTTCCAAGCCGCCACTATTCCCAACACCGCACCCTATATGCCGCCGGGGCAATGGCAAGAAACAACACCCGTTACCGAAGGGTCTTGGTGGGATGCTTGGGAGCCATGGCTTGTGATGTACTCGGGCGGCGAGAAGGTCGAACCGCCTTCTATGGGCGACAATAAAGATTACACGCCGATCAGGAATGCCCCGGGGAAATATGTGTTGATGACATAATCCCTTTAAAGCCACACAGGACCGAAAGGATGCGACCCATAATGAAACTAGCAAAAAAGACGGAAACCGTTCACGAGGCGGTTGGTATTTTTAATGATGCCGACAGTTTACAAGCCGCCATTGATGACCTACAGATTCATGGCTTTATGCGGCAAGAAATAAGCATATTAGCCGATGATAAAGCCGTGAAAGAAAAACTAGGACGCATCTACAGCCGTGTTGAAGATGCTGAGGACGATGCGGTGGCTCCGCGCAAAATTTTTGTCGCGAATGAAACATTGGGCGATGCACAAGGAGCCGCTATCGGCTTTCCACTTTATGTTGCCGCAATGACCGCAACGGGAATTGTTGTTGCGTCCGGCGGCACAATTCTAAGCGCTGTTGCGGCGGCCACCGCGGCTGGCGCAGCCGGAGCAGCCATAGGCGGTGTCTTCGCGTCATTGATTGCCAAGCGCCATGCCGACTCCATTCAAACTCAAATTGATAAGGGCGGGTTGTTATTATGGGTGCATCTGCGCTCACCGAACCTAAGAAAAAAAGCCATGAATATTCTCTACAGGCACGCCGCCCACGATGTGCATGTCTACGAAATTCCCCTTTATACCTAAAATCTCAGGTTCATCCTGCGCTAATAAGCAAGGCACTGCGAACGATCTTCAAGCTCTGTGGCATGCGAGTCAAAGCTATTGACGTATTTGGCCCAGTGACCGATCATTCGCCAAAGTGACTGTAAGCCTATAGCTGCCCATTGATGGCGCTTTTCGGCGCGGCAAAGACGAATGATAAGAAACAAATGATTCCTCAAGGCGTTAATAAATGGGAAGTATGGGTTGCACTCGCGGCGCTGATTGCCATAGTGCTTCACTTCGCCCTTATAAACACGGCCTACACCAACCTTCCCTTGCAAGCCATGATCGTCATCGGCGGCCTGCCTTTATTGATCCAGATAGCGGCAAAACTGCTGAAGGGCGATTTCGGCGCCGACCTCATGGCGATTATTGCCCTGATCACAGCCGCGATTTTGGGCGAATATCTGGCGGGTGTCTTGGTTATCATTATGCTGGCGGGCGGGCAGGCGCTTGAGTTTTATGCCATGCGCAAGGCGTCCTCTGTTTTGCGCGCGCTGGCGGATCGTATGCCATCCATCGCCCACCGTAAAAACGGCGATGGCACAGAAGAGGTCATAGAAGATGTCGCGCTGGACTCCCTCTTGATCGGCGATGAAGTCGTCATATACCCGCATGAAACCGCGCCCGTTGACGGCACCGTGATCGAGGGGCATGGCACCATGGATGAATCCTATTTGACGGGCGAGCCTTACACCGTGACCAAAGCCATCGGCGCGAGCGTTTTGTCGGGCGCCATTAACGGCGATGCGGTGCTCACCATACGCGCCGATAAACTGGCGAGTGATTCCCGCTATGCCCAGATCATGAGCGTGATGCAAGACGCCGAACAAAAACGCCCCACCATTCGGCGCATTGGCGACCAAATCGGGGCAATATTTGCACCGTTTGCCCTGCTTGTCGCCATCGCGGCTTGGTATTTTACGGGCGATTCCATGCGCTTTTTGGCGGTGCTGGTCGTGGCAACGCCATGCCCGCTTTTGATTGCTATTCCCATCACCCTCATCAGCGCGATTTCCATGGCGGCGAAGCGCGGAATCATCATCAAAGACCCAACCGTTCTGGAACGCCTGCCAACGTGCCGCACGGCGATTTTCGACAAAACAGGCACGCTCACCTATGGCAAGCCGGAGGTAACGGAGGTCATCGCCGCCGAAGGCGAAACACAGGACGATATTTTGCGGTTGGCGGCCTCCTTGGAACGCTATTCCAAGCACCCCTTGGCAAGCGCGATTTTGGCCGCAGCGGAAAAAGCAAAGCTGCCCCTCATGGACGCCGGCGCGGTGTCCGAAAAACCGGGGCAGGGCTTGACCGGCACTGTCGGTGGGCATGAAATCGCAGTGACCAGCCGCAAGAAATTCTTGGCCGCAAACCCTGATAAGGCTTCATTACTGCCCGCAACCGCGGCGGGGCTGGAATGTTTGATTGTGAAGGATGGCGCCTATGCCGCCATCATCCGCCTGCGCGATGCGCCACGCGATGACGGCAAACCCTTCATCAAGCATTTATCGCCCATCCATAATTTTAACAAAGTGATGATCGTATCGGGCGACCGCGAGTCCGAGGTGACATATCTCGCCGACCTTCTCGGCATCAAGGAAACCTACGCTTCACAAAGCCCCGAGCAAAAAGTCGACATTGTCCGCGCTCAAACCGCACGCGCGCCCACATTGTATATGGGCGACGGCATCAACGACGCCCCCGCATTGGCCTCCGCCACCGTCGGCATCGCCTTCGGCCAGCACAGCAGCGTCACCGCCGAGGCCGCAGGCGCGGTCATCATGGATAATTCGCTGGCAAAGGTGGACGAACTGATCCACATCTCCGCCTCTATGCGTAAGATCGTCCTGCAAAGCGCACTGGGCGGCATGGCTCTCAGCATCATCGCCATGGGCTTCGCCGCCACCGGCCACATCACCCCCGTCGCTGGCGCTCTCCTGCAAGAAGCCATCGACATCCTCGCCATCGCCAACGCCCTGCGCATGACATGGCAAAAGAAAATCGAGGCGGATATTTAGGTTAATCTAGCGCTGTGACGCTTATGCTAAACCGTCCTAATCTCCACTTTTCCTTCTAGTGTTCTTTGAACGGGGCATTTGGCGGCGACTTCGATGAGTTTTTGGCGTTGGGTGTCGGTGAGTGTGTCGCCGTGTACCGTTATGTGTTTTTCGAAGACGCCGACTTTGTCGATTTTTTTGAAGGTGAGTTTGACCTCGACCTTGTCCAGCGGCCATTTTTGTTGGAGCGCGTACCAACGCACCGTCATGGCGGTGCATTCACCAAGGGCGGCGAGCAGTAAATCATAGGGCGCGGGGCCGAGATTGCCGCCGCCGGACTCGATCGGCTCATCGCCTTTGAGGGTGTGGCCTGATACGGTGATGGACACGGCGTAGTCGTTTTCGCCTGTTTCACTCACTTGCGCGGTGATGGTTTTATCGGCTGACATCGATTTTTCCTTCTGTTTTTCTTTTACTTTTTCTCGTTTTTTATCGGCTTTGCGATTATAAGCCTTTGCGGTGGCCGCCTTCATTTTCCCATCGGGCGAGGGCTCGTTCCTCATTCATCTTGGTTCTGCATATCTTACCCGTTAACCATTGTTTATAATCGCGGCTGGGGGGCTTAATCTGTACCTGCGGTAACGGCAGGGCTTTCCAGCTGATCTTCTCAGATGGCGCAAGAACGAGGGCTTCACCCTCCAGCACGGTCTGTCCGTCTTGATTGGTGCAAAGCGTTTGGAACGTAATGTGCTTGTGTTTGTCGTCCTTCGCCACAGCCTTGACCATAGCGGTAATCGTATCGCCCAGATGGACGGGTTTCAGGAATTTCAACGTCTGCCCCAAGTAAAGCGTCCCCGGCCCCGGGAGCTGCATTCCAAGCAACACAGAAAACATCGACGCCGTCCACATGCCATGGCCGACAATCTCATGAAAAATATCGGTTTTGGCATAGGCTTCATCCAAATGCGCGGGGTTCATGTCGCCTGTCACGGCGGCGAACATCTGTATATCCTGCTTGGTCAGGGTGCGCGCCAGTGTGGCGCAGTCCCCGATTGTAATTTCATCGAAGGTTTTATTCGTAATGAAGGGCTCGGGGGAAGGGGTCATTTTGAAACCTCGATCATGACTTCGTTGCGGCGCATAAAGGGGAGCGTCCAAGGTGGATTGTAAAAGGCATAGGCAGGAGTCACAGAAAGCATCGTCAATTCATGCGACTTGATATAGGCCTCGAGTTTTGCGGTGTGTGCTTGGAGGTTTTGGTCATCGGCGACCCCTGAAAAGCGGATCACGGCAAAACGCTTGCTCGGCACTTGGATCAAGGTCACCAAAGGATTATTCGGTTTGGGCAGGGTTTCCATGGTGTATTCATCGGGCATGACAAAGGCAACGCTCCAGCTATCGCCGCTGCCTTCTTGCAAAACGGGGGCGGTCATCGCGATTTTTTCACTTTCTTGCTGGAGGACAGGAGCCGTCATCGCAACTTTTTTCGCGGATGTATTATTGCCGAAAATGTAGTCGGCAATAACGCGAAACCCTTGGCCGATGGCCTCTTTCCTGTCGCCAGACAAGGTTGTCTGTGCAATGATTTTGGGGGCGTAATCGCGGATCTCAATCGCGCCATCATAGTCAACAATGCTGTATTTGGCTTGCTCAACGCGGCTCATAGCTGGCCCCAACAAGACGACCCCGACAATCACTGTCAAAGCAAGGGTGAGCCACATCATTTTCTTTTGCTTTATCTTTTTCATGTCCGTTGCTTTCCATCAGTTTATAATCTCGTATCCGCCATCCACCATATGCACCCCGCCGGTAATATTTTTGGAAAGGTCACTGACCAAAAACGCGGCCATATTGCCAATATCCTCCAGATCAATCATCCGTTGTAAGGGCATTTTAACAGCCGTAGATTTCAACAATTCGTCAAAATCGGTAATCCCTGATCCCGCGCGGGTGTTGATGGCGCTGGGAGAAAGGGCGTTCACACGGATGTTCTTTTCTCCAAGCTCCGCCGCCATATAGCGGACTGAGGATTCAAGCGCGGCCTTGACCGGCCCCATAAGCCCGTAATGTTTGACCACCTCCATGCTGCCGATATAGGTCACGGTCAGTAAACTGCCGCCATTTGTCATCAAAGGTTCGGCGAGCTTCGCCATACGAACGAAAGAGTGACAGGAAATATCCATCGCTTCCAAAAAACCGCTTTTTGAGCTATCCGTCACACGGCCTTGTAAATCCGCTTTCGGGGCATAAGCAATCGAGTGCAAAAGAAAATCCAGTGTTCCCCATGTTTGTTTTATGGCCTCAAACACTGCCGCCATCTGCGCTTCGTCGCGCACGTCACACGGCATAATATGCTGTGCCTTGAGCTGCTCTGCCAATGGCCTGACATAGGGTTCGGCTTTGGGATTTGCGTATGTAACGGCGAGCTCCGCCCCCGCCTCACGAAAAACACGGGCGCAGCCATAGGCAATGCTTTGTTCATTGGCTATGCCCAGAACGAGGCCTTTCTTTCCCGACAGATCTAATAACGCCGTCATGTGCATGAACCTTTCTTGTTACAATAAAGCTATAGCATAGAACATACTCGTAGGCGCTATGCTTTGACGATAATCAAGCGCTTTCATTGAAAGGCGGGGCTTGCTCGCTATCTCGCGCCGAACAAGGACAAACCCCCTTACAAAATCCTTATACATCTGACGTTCTTACGTATCGCTTCTTGATAGTGAAAACAGCATCATCGGCTTCCTGAATTTAACCAAAGGAGACTGTTATGCAACCGACTGAACGCACCGCAACGAGCAACCCAACCGGCAACCCAGCCGAACGTAACTCAAAAGAAAAAGCAAACAGCAATATGCCCAAGAATGTGCGCGACGATTTCCAGTCGCTCAAACAAGACGGCGCCAACATCGCGCACACAGTGATGGAGCAAGGCCACGATACCTATGACCATCTTAAAGCATCCTCTGCCCGTTATGTGAGAATGCTGGAAAATGAAGTCGCGTCAAAGCCCGTTCAAAGCATGGCAATCGCCGTCGGAGCCGGCATGATTCTTAGCTTTTTGCTTAGACGAGGATAATTGAATGCCCAGTGCGCTCCAACTCATAGAAAGACTGATGATCGATAAGCTGTTTAGCGCCCCTGCGCCTCTCAGCGGACTCGAAAAAACCAAACAATTTCTTTGCCTGTTGTCCGCTTCTTTTCTGGCGATGGGGTTTGTGTTTTTAGTTTACGGAGCGCACACATGGCTATCTGCTTATTACAGCGACGCTTTCGCCGCCATAATAACCGGCTTGGTAAGCCTTGCCCTGTCTGTCGTCATTGCGATCATGCATTTCGCGGCCATTCGCTATCATAAAGCGCGCATCAGAACATTCCGCAAAACGATAACGGACGAAATAATGTCTTCGATATCCATTCTTGAAAACGAACTGGGCGACCCCATTCGCGAAAACCCGAAAACGTCACTTATCATTGCGTCAGTACTCGGGTTTTGGATCGAAGACCAATTTTCCAAATAACACACAAGACAGGAGGTCATGGATGAAAGGAATTCTCATGTGGGCAATCGGCGTGCCGATCCCGATCATTATTCTGATCTATATATTGTTCTGACAACCGCAAACGGGCAACCGCAACTGGCAACCGCAAACTGGCAGCCGCCATGAGCGGGCACTTTATAAGGAGAGAACCAATGACCAAATTAGCAAATCTGGAAGACCTGTTTAAGCACCTGCTGCAAGACATGTACTACGCGGAAAAACGCATTTCTGAAGCCCTTCCCAAAATGGCAAAGAAAGCATCCAGCGATGATTTACAAGCCGCATTGGAAACCCATCTCAAAGAAACCGAAGACCAAATTTCCAAACTCGAAGAAGTGTTCGAGATGTGTGGCTATAAAAAAGAGCGCGAAGTATGCGAAGCGATCGAAGGCCTTCTCGCAGAGGGCGAAGAGCTCATGAAAGATGCGAAAAAAGGCCCCGTACTCGATGCAGCCTTGATTATTGCCGCCCAAAAGGTTGAGCACTATGAAATCGCCTCTTATGGCGCCCTATGCAGCATGGCCAAAAAGCTTGACCAAGAAGATTCCGCCAGACTCTTGCATGAAATTCTGGATCAAGAAAAAGCCACAGACGAAACACTGACCGAGCTTTGCAACGACATCGAAGAAGAAGCGATGGAAAAGGCCGCCTAAGGCTCTAATGACGCCAAATCACTAACCCATTAACGCACCAAATAATGGGTCTTTAACAACCCAACCGTCCCGTCTATTGGGGCAAAACAAAGGAGAACGATCATGACGAACCGAACTTTGATATCCGCTTCAACACTGAGCGGCGACGATGTAAGAAATGCTCAAGGCGAAAACCTTGGCCAAGTAAAAGACATTATGCTCGACACGGAAAATAACCGTGTAGTGTACTATGTCTTGTCTTTTGGCGGCTTGTTCGGCGTTGGCGATACGCTGTTTGCCATTCCGCCCGAGGCGATGAAGCTGAACACCAATGATAACAGCTTTGTGCTGGATATTGCTAAAGATCGTCTGAAAGAATCCGCAGGTTTTAACAAAAATCAGTGGCCGGACATGGCTGATCCATCGTTTCGCAGCAATCTTTACCAGCATTACGGCATCACAGATCGCTACATTGCATAATTAGATATTTCAAAACTCCCCTTCAGATCAGTGAAGGGGAGCCCATTTTCGCAATGCGCTGAGTGCGCTGAGTCCGTTGAATGTGTCGAGGAGGCGCATTGAGGCTCTTTGCCGTTTTTAAATCACACATCGAAAGAAACTTTCATGAAAACACTCACAACAGAGAATATCGGGGAAACATGTGATGCGACAAATTCGGCCGTTGCTTGGCCGTCGATTATTGCAGGGGCTCTTACTGCTGCCACAGTGTCGCTTATCCTTTTATTGTTAGGATCGGGTCTGGGGTTTGCATCCGTATCCCCTTGGGTAAATTCGGGCGTGACCCTGACAACCTTTACAGTGACCGCTGCGATATGGCTCATCGCCATGCAATGGATTTCTTCAGGGATCGGCGGATACCTGACCGGACGGCTGCGCAGCAAATGGGCAAGCGTGTACAGGGATGAAGTTTTCTTTCGCGACACCGCGCATGGCTTTCTTGCTTGGGCGCTCGCCACCCTTATTACTGCTGTGCTTTTGGCCTCTGCTGCGTCCTCTGTGATCGGCGGAGGTGTCGGCGTTGCAACGACTGTAACCGCAAGTGCAGCCGCAGGAGCAGGGTACAGTGCCACGGATAATTACAAGGATACAATGGGCGATTTGGCCGATTATCTTGTCGATGGCCTGTATCGTTCCAGCGACCCGAAGCCATACGCCGTTGATTACCGCGGTGAAACCATGCGCATTCTTTCCAACGGCATCAAACGCGACCGTTTCAACGACACGGACAGAGCCTATCTGACGCAGCTCGTGGTGGCTCGCACAGGCTTAAAGCCGATGTTGGCTTCAGAGCGCGTGGAGAATGCTCTCTCCAGTCTAACCGCGGTTAAGGAAAAAGCCAAAGAAGACCTGGAGGCCGCCCGCAAAACCGCGACGCAAGTTTCCCTCTATACATTTTTGTCACTCTTGGTCGGCGCTTTCATCGCCTGCACCGCTGCCGCCTTGGGGGGCAGGCACAGGGACGAGTATTAATCGAAACATTGCCCCTAGGCTCAGAGGCTCAGGCTCACCTAATTGCGAGGAAAAAATGAAACCGCACTATCCTTTTTTTATAATGATGCTTTTATGCGCCAGTTTCGTTTGCAGCCCTGCCGCAATGGCGCAGCCTGAGAAACCTCCTCCCGCCAGTAATGTACAGGTTGACAAGCGCAGCACCGGTAACATTTTTGCGGAGGAGATGATGGCGGCTCAAACCTTTATTGAGAGCATCAATGAATCCCGCAAGGATTTGTCTATGAAGCAATACGGCATGGCGAAGAGCCGGATTATCATGGCGCGCAGCCTGATCCCGATCATCGCAAAGGCCACCCAGTCACAGCGCAGACTGACCAGAGTTGAGTTCGGAGGCGGCCTATACGCCGACGATCTGGGGCAAAGGAAGAATTATAAACCGATAGAAACGCAGTCCCTTGAAAACTTCACACGACCTGCGGGGCCGCGATGGGTGAAAACCACCCGCACCGAAAGTGATGCGCAAATAATTTATATCACGTTGAATCTGGCGGATGAAAAGGCGCGGAACTATCTGGATGAGGCGGAAAAACATATCGATTCCGGCGACATCAAGGCGGCTCAAATGCTGCTTGAGGAATTAAGCGATCAAGTCATTCGAGTGGGCGGAGATATTCCCGCGGCGGTTCAGGTGCGTGATTATATGATACTTGCCGATAATTATATCCTTGTTGGAAATTTCTTTGGCGCGCGGAGTTCTCTGCGAAAAGCCAATATGTATCTCGATCAGATGAAAAACGAAGAAACGTATAAAAATTACTATTCCGATATTGTCACCTTGCATAAAAATATCGCCGATCTGCAAGACGCGTTCGCCAAGATGGACGCGGATCAAATCAAGAATGCAGAGATAAACCTGAAAAAATGGAGGGAGCAAGTAACGGTTTGGGTTTCTGAATAGCCATGCCGCTCGCCCCCAAATACACGGCTCTTTTATTTGCTGCGGGATTGTTGCTTAGCTTTCATGTATGGCATATGCATGCCTATGCTCATCATAACAATAATATTCCCGCACCGCCTTTTTCTTCGCCATTTAACATTTCCGAAGCTCACTCCACGGATATATCACCTTTCTATAAATGGACATCTGTTCTGGCTCGAATGGACGCGCTCCCCAATACGCCAAGACCATGGTCGGACAATAAAACACATCTGAAGACCCTAGCCCTTGCGGATATGGCGCAAAAGGTCAATGACATGATCAACAAATACGCCTATGTCGCAGATCAAATCATCTATGGAAAAAGCGACTATTGGGCGGCGCCGGCAGAGTTTTTCTTGCACGGCGGCGGCGATTGCGAAGATTTCGCCATTGCTAAATACGGATGGCTACGTTCTTTAGGGGTTTCAGATGAAAAAATGCGCATCGCCATCGTGTATGACAGGGTCAAAAACCTTCCCCACGCCTTGCTGATCGTCTATATCGGCAGCGAAGCCATGCTTCTGGACAGTCAGATCAAAGACATCAGAACAACCACCGCCACGAGCCGCTACAGGCCCATATACAGCATCAACCGCTCAGGCTGGTGGTATCCCACAAAACAAGAAAAACTTATCCTCAGCATGGCTCAAACTACGCCCGAAAATAAATTCGGCACCATGAATCCCCCAGAACCCGCAACCAACGAACCCGCCTTCAAATTTTCACCAGACTGCCTCACCGGCACCTCCACCCTGCAATGCCTAAACGCCATAGAACCTTTCGCGCAGTAAGGGAGGGAGGGGGATTGTGGTCATGGGGTGTTGCTATAAAAGGATTTGAATATGAAGGTTATTTAAATATATATAGCTCCCATATTCATAATTTCAGGCGGGTCTTTAAATGCAGCGGTTTTTCATTTTCTTAGCGCTCGCACTTTGTTGTATGACACCGGCAGGAGCCCAAACAAAGGCTCAAACCGCGCCGCGCTATCTTGCCTTCCAGATATTCACGCCGGCGCCGGACTCGGCTGTGATGCTGCACAATATTCCGCCATCGCAAAACTGGCCCATGACCGTCATAGAACTGCGCGACCGCATTGGCATTACGCATGCCGATACAAACAGGCTTGCTTTTATCCTTGGTCCGATCGCTTTCGATCATTCGGACGATTATGTGCGCGCGATGATCAGCAAGGCGTTTGATGTTGCGCTGGAAACGGGCGTTGCGGTCGGGCTCCATATCGACGATTCCATGTTCTGGGGGCGTCTGAAAGAACTCAATACGACAGATAATATTGAATGGCTTGACTGGAACCAGAAGCCCAATACAGGCCGGCGTCTTGACTGGTCTACCACGCCCACAAAAATCATGCCGCAGCTTTGCTTCAACAGTCAACAAGTCAGGCAGGCCGTTGCAAAACGCGCAGCCCTTATCGGCGAAGAAGTGAAGAAAGGCATCAAAAAGCTTCAGGCCGCAGGCCGGCTCGATTTGTATGCTGGCGTTATCGCGGGCTGGGAAACCATGATCGGCTACGATTTTAAAACCGGAAAAGAACTTGGATATTGCGCCTTGACCAATGCCGGATTCTCTGCGGAAAATCCGCCTGCCGACATGAACCGTGAACGCATTAAAATCATCCGCGATTTTATGGGGTTCTGGGCTGAGTCTTTGATTAAGTCGGGTGTCCCGCAGGGCAGCGTCTATTCGCACATCACCTTCGCGCCGGAGGTGACCAACCTCACACCACCTGAAACTGCTTTTTGTAATAATTGTGTGGCGGGTATTTCTACCTATCCGGCGCCGAAGCATCTTGAGCAATGGCAACAAGAACTCCAAAAACGCGGCAACCCTGCTTGGATTTCGGCTGAAGGCACCGCCATTGACCCCGCTCAGGCCGAACACGGCGGCAGTGGCATGGACACGGAAGCCTATCTTGGTAGGCTCTTCAACCGCGGTGCTCATCTCGTGACGATTTTTGGCTGGGGCGTGGGCGATGCAAACAACGCCTTCAGGAAAACCGCGGAGAGCGAGAACGCGCTCGCGGGCTATCGCAAGTTCTTGACGGGGCAGAAATTGAAAGAAACACCTCCAACAACCAACCCAGCGACGGATCTTCCAAGCAAAATACACAAAATTCAGGCCGCGTTGCCCGCCTATCTTCAAAAAAATGGCCCTAAAACAGTACAGCCGATGATGCAACAACTGGACGGCCATCTACAAAACAACCAACTCCGCGAAGCATCCCACCTCGCAGACGAGATTATGAAACTGCTAAAGGTGAATTAGTCTGGGAGAGGGCTTTTGCGCGCGCGTGATTGTTTCCGCTCATGCATTCGTTGCGGCGGTCTTTGTGGCCGAAAATAGTTTTGATTATAGCGGATATAAATATAGATGGCTGGGGTACCAGGATTCGAACCTGGGAATGTCGGAACCAAAAACCGATGCCTTACCGCTTGGCGATACCCCAGTATCAGGAAAACGTGCGATAAAACGTTTGAAGCTGGAAAATAATAACAAATATCAAGAAAGGCAAGATGATTTTTTAAAAATCTTATAAACGCATGAAAAACAGAAAAACCCTGTTTTTTTTCTTTACCTACGATTTGGAAAACATCTATAGTGCCCTCTCGCGTACATTACGAAAATATACAAAACACTCAGGAAGGGTCAGATGCGAGGTAAGTCCAAGCGTCCGCAGTCCGCGGAAACACGTCAGGCGCAAAACAACCTGAAAAAGCTCCAGATCAACGATCCGGCCAATCGCAATGACAAGATCATGAGTGCGCTTGATAAGCTCGGCCAAAAATTTGTCGAGAGCGAAGCCGATCGCATGACGATCAAGAAAACGCTCGACGATAATTTTAACGCGCAAAAAGAGATTGAGCGAAAGTTCAAACGCACGACCATTCAATCCGAAAAAATCGAAAACCGCCTGACCGAAATTTTGCAAGAAAACGAGCGTCTGCGCCAAAAAATCGAAGAAGAAGAAAAAAAGCGCGTCCGCTTGCTAAAACGCATTGAACGTGTCGAAACCATGGCAACGGACGCCCATGCGGCGCTGGAAACCAAGGCGCTTGTCTTGCTCACCGACCGTGCCATCGCCCAACAAACCGGATTGCCGCAGTTGGAGGCCGCAGGCCCCGCGCCGCAAATCCTTGATCCGTATGATTTTAACGCCCCGTTGCTGTCCGACCAAAAATGGTGGGAACGCTCGCTCAATTTGCGTGCTTCTGTTGCCGGTGCGGCGGTGGTTGCGGCGTTGTTGCTCGGCTGGGGCTTTAACGCCATCACGTCCTCATCGTCAAACCAGACCGCCTTCGCGATTATGCAAGACGGCAAATTGGCGCGGATTGACCTCAAAACCGGCGCCATCATGCCGGTGATTGTCGACATGCAAAAAGCCGCCGCAACGACACAAGGCGCATCCGTTGCCTTGGTGGCGGGCGATACAACGCAAAGCGAAGGCACCGCCCCGTCCGTGACGGACTCCGCCGCCGAAACGCCCGCAACGATCAGCTTCCCCGAAACGCATGATGTCCTGCCCCTCAATGAACGCATCAAGGCCGATGACGCCCTCCCCAAAGCCTTAAAAGACCTTGAGAAAAAGGCCTTTGACGGTGTGCCGGAGGCGCAGCACGACCTCGCCGCCCTGTACACGGCGGGTCAAGGCGTCAAGCAAGATTACCTGCGCGCCGCTACATGGTTCCGTGAGGCCGCCAACGCCAACATCGCCAATGCGGCCTATAACCTTGGCGTCTTGTTCCACCAAGGCCTTGGCGTCAAGCAAGACATGGCGCATGCGCTTGATTGGTATCGCCGCGCCGCGTTGCTCGGCCACCCTGAGGCACAATATAACCTCGGCATCGCCTATATCGAAGGCTCAGGCGCGCGCTATAACCCTAATCTTGCCGCCGCATTCTTCCAACAATCGGCCTTGAACGGCATTGTGGAGGGGGCGTATAATCTCGGCCTCATCCTTGAAAACGGCTTGCTGGGGCAGGCGCATCTTGAAAACGCTATGCTGTGGTATCGTGCCGCCGCGGATAAGGGGAGCAACGAAGCCCAATTGGCCCTGTCTGCGCTGGCTGACAAGCTCGGCGTTGCCACGGACAAAGCGGGTGTGCTGCCGGATGGAACGTCGTTGGCCTCCCACATGAAGGCCATGAACGAAATTCAACCCAGTGGCGGCGGGATTGGCAGTGTCACATTGCCGAAACTGGACGCAATGGATTTGGCGCTGGCGGATTTCATTCCCCAGCGGGATCAAATCATTCTGGCGGAAATTCAGGGGCAATTATCACGTTTATCGCTCTATCCGGGCCCGCAAGACGGTTTGACCGGCCCACGCACGACCGAGGCAATCAAAACCTATCAAACCATTCACGGGCTTGAGATTGACGGCAAGGCGAGCGATGCATTGCTGGCCTTGATGCTGGTGCAGGCCACAAAAGAATATAAGGACTAAACCCCGCCGCTCTTCTCTATATCTATATAAGGATAAGGGCAGGAATCATAAAAAACAGGCATAAGACGGATGGTCTTGTGCCTGTTTTTGCTATTCGTCTATTCTTTTATGATGCGAAGGCCGCGCCTGAAATGCCGCGCTGTCTATTTGGTCAAGCCCTTTGGTTTAGGGGCGTTGCCCTAGGACGTCGCGCTGATTGTGCCGCTGGCAATCCAATAATCATGTTCAAACGCGGCGCGATATCTTACGGCGGCGGCCTGTGCCTGCATCGGCGTTTCAAACAGGGCGAAGCATGTCGCGCCGCTGCCGCTCATGCGGGCGAGAAGGGCGGTCTTGTCCTGCGCTAATACGTGAAGAATATCAACCGTGGCGGGGCATAAATCGCGGGCGACCGGTTCAAAATCATTGCCGAGCGGGCGCAAATATGCCGCCCACTCACTTTGTGAGCCGGATTGCGGGGGGGGCGGCAAGGGGGCGCTGTAGCGCGGCGCGGCGGCGAATTTTTTGAACGCCTCAACGGTCGAAAGCGGCACCAAAGGATTCACCAACACAATCCCGAAAGACGGAAAGCTGGCAATCGGCGTGATAACCTCGCCCACGCCGCTCACAAGCGCGGCCTGAGCACGAAGGCAGACCGGAAGCTCCGTCCCCAGCCCGATCAAAGCCTTTTGAACCTCCGGCGCGTCAAGCGCCACGCCATAGGCGGGGGCAAGGACGCGCAGCAAGGCCGCCGCATCGCTTGACCCGCCGCCAAGCCCCGCGGCAACAGGCAAGCGCTTATCAAGGGTAATGTCCAATGCATCTTGGCGGGCTGCGAAGGGGGCAACAGCGTGCAAGGCGCGGATGATAAGGTTGTCAGACGCGGCGGTTTCATTCAGCGCGCCCGCAAAATCGCCGTAAACGCGCAATGTGGAGGCCGTGAAATCCCCGCCCGCTTCGCCGACGCGAATGGTCAATACATCGCCAATATCGGGGGTGAAGGCCATCACGCTGGACAGGCTATGATACCCGTCTCCCCGCCGCCCCACGATATGCAGGGCAAGATTGACCTTCGCGGGGGCGATGATGTCCTGCGCGAAAAACGGGGCGGTGTGGGGGCGGCTGTCGGTCATATTGTGTCGGTCATGCGGTCGATATGCTTTGCGCTTTATGTTTCTGCCTCAGTTATGAAAGATCATACCGCCTCAGGCAAGTCTTTCTTCGGACATAAGAAAAAGCCGCCCTGAAAAGGCGGCTCATCCGAAGCCCAAAAGGCTCGATGACGGCTGCTCTATCCCTTGCTCGGGCCGCGCGGCAGGGCAGGCCCTTTGAGCGGGGCTTGCGGGGCTGTTTGAATGCTCTTGCCGTTGCCTTCTGGTTCGGGCGCGGCAGGGTTTGCCGAACGCGCATTGTCTATCTTAAGGCGCAAGGCCGCCGCATCAATCGCAGGGTCGGGCGTGGTGGCATTCAACGCCAAAGCGCGTTGCCAGTACAGCATGGCTTGACCAGTTTGTCCGGTGTGGAAATAGGCATCGCCGAGCCCTTCATTCACGCTTGGAATGGCGGCGACCAAATCCGCATCAATGGTTTCGGGGTCGTCATCAAGCCCCATGGCGCGTTTAAATTCTTCGGCGGCCTCACCATAATGTCCGGTTTGCAAAAGGATTTGCGCATGGGTGGCGATGGCATCGGCCGTAAACGGGAAATAGGCGAGGGATAATTCAATATCTTCCTTCGCCCGATCGAGTTCGCCGCCGTGCAAAACGGCAATGGATGCTGCTTTGTTCAGCAGGACACTCATCACCCAATCATGCGCCATGGAGTTTTCTTCCTGCATGATTGGCGATTGCGTGCCGATAAAATCATGCAAGGTGGTGATCGCCAATTCCCATTGCCCGTTTGCTTCAAGCGCGGTGGCGAGGGAGTCAACGATGTTTGATTGGCCGTGGTCAAACGCGCCGCCGCTGAGCGCCTGAATATGGTCGGCGGTGGCAATGGCGTCCGCCCATGCTTGCGCGGCGATTTGGAGGGTGAATTTCTCGGTCTGGATAGGAATGTCCGTTTGCAGCGCGCTGTGTTGCTCCAAAATCGGGAAGATTTCCAAGGCGGCTTGCGGGTCTTGTTCGGCGAGCGCGGTAATATGGATCAGCATACCCCGCAAAACATCGGCTTTTTCGGCGTCTGTTTGTGTTCCGAACGTGTCGTTTTGAATGGCGGCGATATTTTGCCCGATCAAGGCTCCCGCCTTGGCGGTCTGTCCCAGTGATAGGGCGGTATACGCGTTCATGACATCGTAATAAGGATACCGCGCCGCAAAATGTTGGAGCGCGCCCGTGCATGCGGCACTGACTACGGGGTCAACATAACCGCTGGCCAATTCTTCTGTAAGGATAAGCGCAGCATTCATGCCGCCATTTTGAATGGCAATTTCGGCGGAGGCACCGCCGCTCAATTGTTGTTCAATGTGGTTTTGAACCAAGCGCATAACGCCGGCGAAAGGGGCGCTCTGGGCGGCCAGTTCCCGCGCCCGCGCCATATCGTTTCGGGCGAGGGCGTCGGAATACGCCAATATCGGCGCATAATCCGACACAAGCCGTCCTTCCGCCTCAAGGCGGCGCATCGTGCCGGTGGCAATCTCCGCCCGTCCGGTGGCAAGGGCGCTGGAAAAATAGGCGTCTTGTACGGTTTTGTCGGCGGCGGGAGATCCGACCAGATATTGCGCATTGGCAAAGACCGTTTCCCAGTCGCCGTCTTGTGTTGCGGCTCTGATAATCAAATACATGCCGGATGCGGTATTGGCGATGACGGGGGACTCATCCCCTTTATCTGTGTGTGTGGTTCCGCTGAACGGTACATTATAAATTTGCGCTGCGGCCTCTTGCATGGGCGCTGCAAACACCATCATCGCGGCAAAGGTGGGGATCAACGCCCGTTTCACCGCCGCCGGCACATTCGCAACCCCGTCATATAAGCGCCGCAGCGACACATCGCCGACTTGTGGGGGAAGGGCTGTTATGGATGGTGCGCCCGCGTTGGTCTTGCTCATGCCTGTATCTTTCTGTTTTTTGTCTTTTTGTTTAGGGGCGGCTGTGTGTTCCGCGCCGCTCAAAAAATTGTCATAGCATCACGCCCGATAGTGAGCCTCAGACCCAAGAACAGTATCACAGCACATCCCTAAAATCAAATATTATGAAAATATAAAAGGCATCCCCAACAAACAAAAACACCCGCAATGGAATGCGGGTGCTTTATATATAAATTAATGGGAGAAGACCTTGCGGGGCGAGGGCGACCAAGGCCGCTCAACCCGCCATGGCGGCGTTCTTATAAACCGCTCTCAAGTTTTTTCTTCGCTTGTTCGATGATCTGTGCGCTGCTTTCGGGCTTGCCGTAATCGACCGCTCTTTGCCATTGGTAACGCGCCTCCAGCTTGCGGCCGGTTTTCCAGTACACATCGCCTAAATGGTCATTGATTTCAGGGTCGTAGGGGAGGAGTTCGGCCGCCCGTTCCAGATACAGCGTCGCGAGTTCATAATCACCGAGCTTATAATAAGCCCACCCCAATGAATCCGTAATAAACCCGCTATCAGGTTGAATTTGTAGTGCTTCTTCAAGCATTTGCAGGGCTTGCTCAACATTTTTGTTCATGTCCGCCCATGAATAGCCGAGATAGTTCAACACAAACGGGTTTTGCGGGCGTAAATCAAGCGCGATGAGGAGTTCCTTCTCTGCGTCGTCCCAGCGGTCAAGCTCGTGATAGGCAATGCCCTTGAAGTAATGCGTGCTCCACAGCGCGTCCGGCACCACGCCGCCTGAATATTCAGCGACTTTGTTATAGGCATCGAGTGCCTTTTGATAATCATCATCGCCGCGATACAAATCGCCCAGCGTATAGGCGAGTTGGGCGTTCTTGTTGGTTTCGAGCGCAGTGCTCAGTAACGCGATGGCCTCACCCCGCTTGTCGAGTTTGTCGAACAAATCGGCGCGTTTGATGAGGGCTTCAACGCTCAATTCACTGTCATCCGGAACGGTTGCCAAGGCGTCCAAGGCCGCGGGATAGTTTTTCTGAGCCGTCAAAATATCGCTGAGCAAAAACGCGGTTTGTTCAATATCCGGCGCAAGGTAATGCGAAAATTGCGCAAGGATAAGCGCCGCTTCCTGCGATCCTTCGGTAAGGTGCATGCCGGCAAGGTCATAAAGCGCCAGTGCCAAGCCATGCTCCGGCCCTTTTAAATGGATCTCAAAGTTTTTATACCCTTTGACGGCATTGGGGATGTCTTCGGGCGTTTTAATGGCGTCAAGAGATTGGATAATGTCTTTTAATTCAGTATCATCCGGCGCTTGTTTCAAAAGATCGTTGAAGACGGCCTTTGCCTTATCGACATTTTGGGCGCGCAGTTCAAACATCGCCATTGCTACGGCTGTGCCGACTGTTCCCGCGCTGTTATGCGCCTGCGCCAATATTTGTCTGGCCTCTTTGATGTTGCCGGTGGCCTCAAGGGCATAGGCCTTGTGCAGCATGATTAAAATTCCGCTATTCGGGACTTTAAGGTCTTTCGCCGTCAGGTTTTCTATCGATCCGGATTTTTGCCACAGCTCAAAACTCGGTTTCAGTCCAGCCGACAATGCCCCGCGCCCCATGCGGTCGATATACGTTCTGGCCTGCGCCATATCGCCGTCTTTGAAGGCCTTGATCACCAAGGCTGCCGTTGAGAAAGACAGGCGGTCATTAATGCTGGCTTCGCTGTCATCGGGCGCCGTTCTGTTCATATCGGACGGGGCAACAGGATGCAAAATCACGGTTGTTGAGGCGTCTTCGGCAAGGTCGGGGGCGCTGAGCAGCGGGCTAGTGCTTTGCGGAGCCTCGGTGCGCAGCATGTCTTGAAGGGTCTGCGCAAGGGCAAAGGCCTTTTCGAAATCGCCGGTGCCGAGCTGGAACAGCATCATCCGCAATTGCAGATCAAGATCGTCATCATAGATCGTGGCATTTTTCGCGGCGGCGGATTCGGGCTCTGCGGTATTTGCGGCATTGTTACCGCTTGCCTCATCGGTGGCGGTGGACTCTGCGGCGGTGGGCTCTGTTGCCGCTTCGACGACTGTTTCTGTTCCCGTTGTGGTTCCGTTTTCTGGTTCGTCCGTTTTGGGAACGCTTGTATCGACGGTTTCTTGCGCGGCGGCCTTGGCGCGTTTGGCGGCGGAGGCGGCGAGGGCTTGTTCAAGGAAACGCGCGGCGTCGCCCCATTCACTGCGGTGCTGTGCGGCGCGGCTGGCGAGGTAAAATCCGCTGGCGGTCGGGGCGGCTTCCCCGCCTTCAAGCGGTTCGTCAACGGAATCGGCCTGTAATCCTTTAACCGCTTCGACGGCGAAGTGGCTCTCGCGAATGTCGGGGCTGAGGGCAAACAGGGATACCGTCACGGCGCAAAGCGACAGGACAAATAAACTTTTCTTGAGCGGAGTGTTCATGGGGCAAGGAATTCCGGTTAAGCGTGAATAAGACGTGAACGAAGATTAAGGGGCCATGACAAGCGGCGTGAAGGATAGTTTTTCGCAAATCACAACGGGCAAATCACAATTCATCGTCTATCGTACCAGTGTCTTTACGGAATTCCTACACTCCAGAAAAAAATTTAGGAAAAATTAAAAACAAATCGCCTAAGCTTGTCACACAGTTCCTATTTCTGTGCCGTGATCCGGACAAACTTGCCGCGCTTTTTGCAAAATGGCTTTTCAGGCGGGCTTTATTCCAGTATTCTCGGCAAAGCAAAAACAAGGTTTTACAGTTTAATGACACTCATACCGCCCAGCGATCAAAACGGACGCGATGCTCGCCCCCAAGAGCAACCGGCCAGCAAGCCACGGTTGTCGCCCTTTGTGGCGTTGGCGGGATGCGCCGCTGTGGCCGTTTTTGCGTTCAGCGCCATCGCCATACGGGCGCAGGATGACGGGCGCAAAATTATCGTGTCGGCACAGGCCGCCGAGGATGCCGTGGCAATGGCCTTGGCACGAACCGAACCTGCCGCTGCGGCATCAACCGTGCCGGATTCCGTGCCCGCGCAAGAGGCCGAAGACACATCGCCCGCGATTCCGGAACTGATTATCCCCGCGCCGCAAGGGGAGAAAAAGGGCGAGAAAAAGTCCAAAGAATCCGAAGAAAAATCCGTAAAAGACTCGGCAAAAGACGATGCGCCGGCGGCGGGGGCAGATGATGATGATGGCGTTTCCATCATCTCCTTGCAACCGCACAAGGCGCTATATGAAGTGCGTCTGACCTCTATCAAGACGGGGGCGCAAATCTCCAACCTCTACGGGCAAATGTTTTTTGAGTGGAAGCAAGACTGCGAAGCATGGATTTCCGGTCACCGTTCGAATTTGTTCTATGAATATGCCGAGGGCGGCGGGGTGAACCTCACCACTGATTTCGCAACCTATGAGGGGCTGGAAGGCCGCTCTGTGAGCTTTAACACACGCCGCGAACAAGGCGGTAAATTGTTTGAAGAGTTTCGCGGCTATGCCGACCTTGACGACACCGGTGCCGGACAGGCGCGCTATACAATTCCCGACGGCTTGACCTATGCGCTGCCGGAAGGCACATTGTTTCCGATGCAGCACACCATCGAAATCCTGCAAAAAGCCAAAGAAGGCGCCCGACTATACAACGCGACCATCTTTGACGGCAGCGATGACGAAGGCCCGCACGATGTGAACACCTTCATCAGCGATAAAATCGGCCCCGAATACGATATTGCCGCGAATGAAGAAATTGACGCAAAGCTCCTGAGCAAGAAGGCTTGGTTGCTGCGCATGGCGTTCTTTCCGTTGAAGAATCAAGAAGAAAGCGCCGATTACGAGATGACACTCGTTGCCCATGAAAACGGGGTTGTAAGCTATGTGTCCATCGAATACGACAAATTCTCCATCGAACAAAAACTTCTGGCGCTGGAGGCGCTCGACCGTCCGGACTGTACGCAGCCGCAATAGTCCGGTTTACCGTCGGGTGGCTTTTTCCCTTTTTTGTATCACGCCCCGACGCTCAACAAAGACGGCCACACCATATGATTGAGTCTATAAAGAATATTGCAAGGAAGCAGGATACCAACAATGGCCAAGACCGTAATGATCGTCGAAGACAACGAACTGAACATGAAATTGTTCAACGATTTGCTGGAGGCGCATGGCTATAAAACCGTCAAAACGCGCGAGGGGTCAAAGGCGCTCGAACTCGCCCGCGAAACCATGCCCGACTTGATTTTGATGGACATTCAATTGCCCGAAGTTTCGGGGCTGGACGTCACGCGCTGGCTCAAACAGGATGATGCCCTGAAGCATATTCCGGTCATCGCCGTCACCGCCTTCGCCATGAAGGGCGATGAAGACAAAATCCGCGAAGGCGGCTGTCAGGACTATATTTCAAAGCCGATCTCCGTCAATGAATTCATCACTGTTGTGCGTAAATATTTGATCGAGTAAAATAATAATCGCGTTCGATGCGCCGTTTTAGGGCGCTGGATGCGGTAATGGGGAAAGTAAACAATGTCTGCACGGGTTTTGGTTGTCGACGATATCTTGCCGAACGTCAAGCTTCTGGAAGCGAAGCTGATGAGCGAGTATTATGATGTCATCACGGCGACGAGCGGTGAAGAAGCGCTCGAAAAAATCGTCCAAGACAACCCCGACATCATCTTGCTGGACGTCATGATGCCCGGCATGGACGGGTTCGAAGTCTGCAAACGGGTCAAATCCAACACCGCCACCGCGCATATCCCGATTGTCATGGTCACGGCCTTGACCGACACATCCGACCGTGTGCGCGGGCTTGAGGCCGGCGCTGATGATTTTTTGTGCAAGCCGGTCAATGATGTGGCCTTGATGGCGCGCGTACGCTCGCTTGTGCGGCTTAAAATGACGATTGATGAATGGCGCGCCCGTGAAATCACGGCGACCAGCTTCGGCGTCATGAACGAAAACACCGATGTCATGAGCCAACAAGTCGAATCCGCCAAAGTCATGGTGGTGGACGATCAAGACTTCGAAGTCACTAAAATCCGTGACACGCTTCAGGCGGACGGGCATCAGATCTATCACGCCTCCAGCGGCTCCGTCGCCATGGAACGCGCGGCCATTTCGAATCTTGAATTGATCATCGTGTCCTTGAACATGGAAAAGGAAGACGGCCTGCGCCTGTGTTCACATTTGCGATCGAATGAGCGCACCCGCGCCATTCCGATCTTGATGATCGGGGATGAAGACAACGACATGGATCGCATCGCCCGCGGCCTTGAAATCGGCGCTCATGACTATATCATGCGCCCGATCGACAAGAACGAGCTTTTGGCACGTGTGCGCACGCAAATCCGCCGCAAACGGTTTCAGGAAAAACTCCGCGCCAATTATGAAGTCAGCCTGTCTTTGGCGCTCACCGACACGCTCACCGGCCTGTTCAACCGCCGTTATATGAACGTTCACCTTGAAAAACTCCTGCAACAAACAGGCGAGCTCCGCAAGCCGATCTGCGTCTTGATCATGGATATTGACCATTTCAAAATAGTCAATGACACGCATGGGCATAATGTCGGGGACGAGGTTTTGAAAATCTTCGCCGACCGCATTAAATCAAGAATGCGGAGCTTTGACCTTTTGGCGCGGACGGGGGGCGAGGAATTTGTCGCCGCCTTGGTCGATGTGTCGCAAGAAAAGGCCTGCTATATCGCCGAACGTTTGCGCCGCGCCATCGAAAAAACACCGATGCCGGTGAGTACGGAAGACGGCGCCATCACCGTCACTGTGTCAATCGGCGCCGCCTATATCGGGCTGGATGTCCTGAGCATCGAAGAAGCCCTCAAACGCGCCGATGACATGCTCTATGCCGCGAAGGAAGGCGGCCGAAACGCCGTTCACTTTGAAACACTCGGCAAGCTCGACCCAACCTCCTTCAAAGAGCAAGAGCGCAATCTGGACTTTTAGTTATATAAAACAATCCACTCTGCAAAAAACGTCATGTAATTCCAGACAATAAGAAAACGCGGCACAGAGCCGCGTTTTCTTATTCTTTGCCTCCACGCATATTGCGCAGTCCGCAGACTCGCCTTAGGCGAAAATCTCGGTTTCGGAGAAGAAGAAAGAAATTTCTCTTTTCGCGTTGGCTTCGCTGTCGGAGCCGTGAACCGAATTGGCTTCGATGCTCTCGGCGAAATCTTTGCGGATTGTGCCGGCGGCGGCGTCTGCGGGGTTGGTCGCGCCCATAATGTCACGGTTTTTCAACACTGCGTTGTCGCCTTCCAAGACCTGAACAACCACAGGGCCGGAAATCATGAAGGACACTAATTCGCCGTAAAAGGGGCGCTCTTTGTGAACTTCGTAGAATGCTTTTGCTTGCGCTTCGGTCAGGTGTGTGCGTTTTTGCGCAACGATTTTCAGGCCTTTTTCTTCAAAGCGCTGGTTAATGGCGCCGGTCAGGTTGCGGCGTGTTGCGTCGGGCTTAATGATCGACAAGGTGCGTTGTACGGCCATGATTTTGATCCTTTTTTGGTATCAGAGTTACTATCGCGGCTATCCTTAAAGGGCTTCGCCCCGCTTCGTCAACCAAAAAATGATGCTTTGCGGAAAACCGCGGCTTGCAAGGTTGCGGCCTTGCCCAGCCCCCTTACATACCCCTGCAGATCATCGTCACATCCCCGCGTAATTCGGGCCTTCACCGCCTTGGGGCACGACCCAATTGATGTTTTGGGCGGGGTCTTTGATGTCGCATGTTTTGCAATGGATGCAGTTTTGTGCGTTGATCTGGAATGTTTTTTCGCCGTCCTTGTTCGTGAGGACTTCATAAACGGCGGCGGGGCAATAACGCTGCGCTGGTTCATCATAATTCGGCAGGTTTTGCCCGATCGGGATCGAGGCATCGGCCAGTTTCAAATGCGATGGTTGATCCTCCGCATGGTTGGTGCCGGTGAGGAAGACCGAGGATAACCGGTCAAATGTCAACACGCCGTCCGGTTTTGGATAGTCAATCACAGGTGCGTCTTTGGCCTTGGTCAATTGCGCATGATCCGCGTGGTTTTTAAGAGTGTAGGGGAGCCTCCACCCGCCCAAAGTTTGAAACGCCGCATGAACAAGTCCGCACCAAAGCCCGCGATGGAATCCGGCGCGAATGTTACGGGCTTTGTATAATTCTTTCCAAAGCCATGTTTTTTCAAGATTGGCGCGATAGGCCGATACATCGGGCTGCGCCCCGCTCTCCGCCCCCGCAAAGCCCGCTTCGCCAAGCGCCTCAAACGCTGCAAACGCGGTTTCGGCGGCGACCATGCCGGACTTCATGGCGGTGTGGTTGCCCTTGATTTTTGGAACGTTCAAAAATCCCGCCGTATCGCCGATCAACATTCCGCCGGCAAAGCTCAGTGTCGGCAAGGATTGCAACCCGCCCTCAACCAATGCCCGCGCGCCATAGGCCACGCGCCGCCCGCCCTCAAGCATGGGCGCAATGGCGGGATGGGTTTTGAATCGCTGCATCTCGTTAAACGGCGACAAATGCGGGTTTTGGTAATCCAGCCCGATAACAAACCCAATCGAAACAAGATTATTGTCCATATGGTATATCCATGACCCGCCATAGGTCGCGGTGTCGAGCGGCCATCCGATGCTGTGGCTGCAATGGCCTTTTTTATGGTGTTCGGGTTTGATTTCCCAAATTTCCTTGATGCCGAGGCCGTAGGTCTGTGGATCAGAATTTTTGCGCAGGTCAAATTTTTGGATCAATGACTTTGTCAACGACCCGTGGCACCCTTCCGCAAACACGGTCAAACGGGCGTGAAGCTCAACCCCCGCGGTGAACAAGGCTCCTTGCGATCCGTCCTTGTTCACGCCCATATCGCCGGTGGCGATGCCGAGTACGGTTTGCCCGTCCGGCGCATAAAGAACCTCCGCCGCCGCAAAACCGGCATATATTTCAACGCCCAAAGCCTCGGCCTGCGCCGCCAGCCATTTGCCGAGCGCCCCAAGCGAGATAATATAATTGCCGTGGTTGTTCATGGTCGGCGGGGTGGGCAGGCGGAGGGCTTTTTTCGCGCTCATAAACAAAAAGGAATCGGATGTAACGGGTGTATCAATCGGTGCGCCTTTATCCTTCCAATCGGGGATAAGCTCATCCAAAGCGCGTGTTTCGAACACCGCGCCGGACAATAAATGCGCCCCGACTTCCGAGCCCTTTTCAACAACACAGACGGATAAATCCTTGCCCTTTTCGGCGGCGATTTGTTTCAAACGAATGGCGCAGGACAGGCCGGATGGCCCCGCCCCGACAATGACAACGTCATAGCCCATATTTTCGCGGTCGGCGCGGACTGAATTGGCCATGGAAATCTCCCTTTATGGATGTGGCTTGTGGATATGCCTTATGAGCGTATCGTGTGAGCGTATCGCGGGACAGGGGCGAATCGTAACAGCGCCGCTTGTCCGTTGAGTCTTTGTTTTTTTTCCTTTATACCTGTTTCCATGCGATCCGAAAAGAGCCGAAGCCGCAAAACGGATGCAAAACCGACCTGAAATTGACCTGAAAACCGACAACGAGCAATAATCAGAACCAATGAATGACCGTGACGCCCTCATCGCCGCTTTACAATGGCACATAGACCGCGATGCCGCCTTTGCGGTTGAGGACGCGCCGGTCAACCATCTGAAGCCAAGGCTCGCCCTCGATGTCGCTGCGCACACGCTCCCCGAGGGCTCCACAGCACCATTTGCCAACCCATCGTCAGCCGCTTCATCCGCCGTTTCGTCTGGGGCTTCGTCCCCTGCTGCGCCGCGCATGAAAACGGAACTGCCGCCTCAATCATCCCCCATCCCCGCACAAATGCCGGGCTCCGCCGCCGCGATCGTTGAGGCGCGAAAACTTGCCATGAATTGCGACACGTTGGAAGCGCTGAGCGCCGCGATTGCCGATTTCGGCGGGCTGGGCATTCGTAAAACCGCAACGAATATGGTCTTTGCCGATGGCGTGCCGCAGGCGCGGGTGATGATTGTGGGCGAAGCCCCGGGGGCTGATGAGGACCGTATCGGCAAACCTTTTGTGGGGCGCAGCGGTCAATTGCTTGACCTGATGTTTTCCTTTGTCGGCTTGTCGCGCTCTGCGGCGGATGACCCGACAAACGCGCTCTACATCTCCAACATCGTCAATTGGCGTCCCCCTGGCAATCGTAACCCCGATCCGGTCGAGATGGAGATGAGCCTGCCCTTCATCGAGCGCCACATCGCCCTTGTGAACCCGTCCGTGCTGGTTTTGGCGGGGGGAATCGCGGCAAAGGCTTTGCTCCCCAATGCAGGGGGGATTATGAAGCTGCGCGGCAAATTCACAACCTACCGCCCCATAACGCCCGACATCGCGGCGGGCACGGCGCTGGCGGCTCGATTGACGCAAAACGGTACGGATGGCGGCGCGGATAGCGGTATTCCGGTCTTACCGATGCTGCACCCTGCCTATTTGCTGCGAACCCCTTTGGACAAGGAATTGGCATGGCGTGACTTATTGTCCTTGCGGTCGTTTTTGGCCAAGCAAACGGCGTAACAGCGCCTGAAAACGCCGGATTATCCCCAATATTTTGTCAGTATTGTTATTATATATCAATGGCTTAATCCATTGGCGCGATTTGAATCTGGACATTTGCAATTTTATCGTTTAAATCCGATGACATGCAATCGACAGAAATGCAAAAAACAGGACGCCGCGCCTTACAACCGCGTGTGGTTTTGTTCTCCGCAATTACAGCGGCATTCATCGGGCTCGGATCGCCGTTTGGCGCTCCGTCTTACGCCTATACGGATATGCCGCTTCCCCCGCTTAAACCCGCTATGACTGCGCCATCGGCGTTGCATGAGGTTGTCTTGATCCAAGACGGCGAAGGGCAGGCCATGGAAATCAAGGGTGATATAGAGCCTTCAATGAAGCTGGATCAAGGCTTGATAAGCCCGCTCCCGCCCAAAAAACCATCTGTCCTAACGCAAGAAACACCCCCTCAAGACAGGCCAGAACGTGATAACACGCCAGAAGCTGTGTCCGAAAATATGGTAGAGGACATGAGCGCAGACATGCCGTCTATCGGCGGGGTTGGTGCGGCTTCGGGGATTCCTGTGCCGGGGCATCGCCCCTTGACGGATGGACGCAACGGCATCAGCGAAGCCGACGCGAAGACATATGCGCGGGTGTTCAGGCTCCAGCAAGAAGGCAAATGGGACGAAGCCGACCAAGCCATTGACACCTTGAGCGATTTCCTACTGCGCGGTCATGTTTTGTATCAACGCTATATGCATCCGGCGCAATATCAATCGACATTCGAAGAATTGCGCAGTTGGCTGGATTTATACAGCGACCATCCGGGGGCGGACAAGATATACAAACTGGCCTTGTCGCGTGTGCCGGCGGGCTATCAGGACGGCTTGAAAAAGCCTGATCTGGGGCGCATTTTATACGGTGTCCATCAAGATTTACGCGAAGTGCAATCCTATGTGCCGCGCTCTTACATTGACCCTTCGCGCAATCAGGGGACAAAAAAACTGGTGCATAATATCATGGCACAAGTGCGCGGATATTTGAAAAACGGTGGCCCCACGGCGGGGCTTAAAATCATCGACCGCCCCGATTATCGCGCCATTTTGACGGATGGTGAATACGCCAATCTCAAGGCCGAAATCGCCATGACCTATATGCATCTTGGCTATTGGGACAAGGCGGATGCTCTGGCCAAAGAAAGCATCACCCTGTCAAAGGGCAAGAGCCCGCTTGCGGGCTGGGTTGCCGGTTTGATTGCATGGAAAAACAATGATTACGGCGCGGCGGCGGCCTATTTCGAGCGCGCGGCGCAATATGACCGCGTTTCACCGTGGACGGCCTCGGCTGGTGCCTATTGGGCGGCGCGGGCGCATATGCGCAGCGGCAATTTCGAACAAGTGGGATATTGGCTCAAACAAGCCGCCCGCTACCAACGCACGTTTTATGGCCTGATCGCCACCCGAGCCTTAGGCAACCCGTATGAATTTAACTGGGACGTGCCGGATTACACGCCGGAAATGCAGCGCCAGCTCATGGCCTATAAAGGCGCGTTGCGGGCACTCGCGCTGGTGCAATCCGACCAAGTCCATCTGGCGGAAGAAGAGCTGAAATACATCAACCCGGGCGACCGGTCAAAGCTGCGCGATGCGTTGCTGGCCTATGCGCATGATACAGGCTTGCCGGCCTATCAAATGCGCTTTGCCAGCCTGTTCACGCGCCCCGAAGGCGGTTTTTATGATGCGGCTTTGTACCCGCTTGCGCCGTGGACAAAGGGACGCAAACAAGGCCAAGTCGATGACGCCATCTTGAATGCCTTTATTCGCCAAGAATCGCGCTTTCGCTCCGGCGCGGAAAATAACTCGGGCGCAACGGGGCTGATGCAGATCATGCCCGCCACTGCCAATTATGTCATGAACACTGACCGTTTCGCGGGCAGCGGGCGCGAGAGCCTCAAAGACCCCGAACTAAACATGCAGATCGGCGAAACCTATATTCGCGACCTTTTGAACCAAGAGGCGGTGGATAATGATTTATTCTCCCTCGCCATTGCCTATAACGCCGGCCCCGGCAATTTGCGCCGTTGGAAGGCCGAGCGCGGCGATATTGACGACCCGCTCTTGTTCATCGAAACCATTCCCGTTGCCGAAACCCGCGCCTTTGTTGAGCGCGTGATGACCAATATCTGGGTCTACCGCCTGCGCCTAGGCCAGCCATCCCCATCGCTTGATGCGGTGGCGAGCGGGGAATGGCCGCGCTATGACCCGATGGACGGCAGTGGCTATCGCTACGCCCGCGCCGCACAAGGCGAAGGGCGCTAACGCCGCGCGCGCTGCCCACCATGCTGTCCGCCCACCATGCTGTCCAAAGGGTGCGACTTTTCCGCTTTTCTTCTTTATTCTTCCCTTGATTCGCGGCGGATTTCGGCGCATAAATGGGGGCTTGCTACGCTTTTCGTTTTAAAATGTAAGGGATAGAGACATGACCGCCGTTAAGGATATTCGCAGCGAATTTTTGGGCTATTTCGCCAAACAAGGCCATACCGTTGTGGACTCGTCGCCGCTCGTGCCACAAAACGACCCGACCATGATGTTCGTCAATTCGGGCATGGTGCAATTCAAAAACATCTTTACCGGCGCGGAAACCCGCGACTACACCCGTGCGACCACGGCGCAAAAATGCGTCCGCGCGGGCGGCAAGCATAACGACCTTGAAAATGTCGGCTATACCGCCCGTCACCACACGTTTTTTGAAATGCTGGGGAATTTTTCCTTCGGCGATTACTTCAAAGACGACGCCATCGCCTATGCATGGGAATTGGTCACCAAGAATTTCGGCTTGCCGAAGGATAAACTCCTCGTCACCGTCTATCATGACGACGACCAAGCCGCGAATATCTGGAAAAAAGTCGCTGGCCTGTCCGATAACCGCATCATCCGCATCCCGACCTCGGATAATTTCTGGTCGATGGGCGATACCGGCCCGTGCGGCCCGTGTTCGGAAATTTTCTTCGACCACGGCGAAGACATCTATGGTGGCCCTCCGGGCAGTGCGGAGGAAGACGGCGACCGCTTCATCGAAATCTGGAACCTCGTTTTCATGCAATTCGAACAAGTCGATGCCAACACCCGCGTTCCGCTCCCTAAGCCATCCATCGACACAGGGATGGGGCTCGAGCGCGTCGCCGCGATTTTGCAAGGCAAGCATAACAACTACGACATTGACCTGATGCGCGCGATTATTGAACACAGCGCCGACTTAACCCGCGTTTCCGCCGATGGGGCGCAATGCGCCTCGCACCGCGTGATTGCCGACCATTTGCGCTCGGCGGCGTTCTTGCTCGCCGATGGCGTGATGCCGTCCAATGACGGGCGCGGCTATGTGCTGCGCCGGATTATGCGCCGCGGCATGCGTCATGCCCATTTGCTGGGGGCGCAAGACCCGCTTCTGTGCCGCCTTGTGCCGACCTTGATCGCCCAAATGGGTGAGGCATACCCTGAACTCAAACGCGCCGAAAGCCTGATCGTCGAAACCCTGAAACTCGAAGAAACCCGCTTCAAGAAAACCCTTGATCGCGGCTTACGCTTGCTCGATGACGAGGCCGGAAACATTGGTGAGGGCGGCACGCTGTCCGGCGATGTTGCGTTTCGTTTATACGACACTTATGGATTCCCCGTTGACTTGACCGCCGACGCGCTCAAGGCGCGCAAGGTTAATGTCGACATGGACGGGTTCAACGTGGCGATGGAAAAAGCCCGCGACGAAGCCCGCAAAAGCTGGGCTGGCTCAGGCGATGCCGGCATGGAAAAAATCTGGTTCGAGGTTGAACGCACCTGCGGATCAACCGAATTTCTGGGCTACGAAAAAGACACCGCCGAAGCGCAAATCAAAGCCATTGTCAAAGACGGCGCGATTGTCAAAGAATTGAAACAAGGCGAAGAAGGCTTCGTCGTCGTCAACCAAACCCCGTTCTATGCCGAGAGCGGCGGCCAAGTCGGCGACCACGGAATCATGACCTCCGCCGAAGGCTTGCAAGCCGTTGTGGCGGATGTTCAGAAAAAACTAGGCGGCGTATTCGCCCACCGCGTCACCGCATCCAAAGGCACGATCAAAACCGGCGATGCCGTGTCCTTGACGATTGACCTCAAGCGCCGCAACGCAACCCGCGCCCACCACTCGGCAACGCATTTGTTGCATGAGGCGCTGCGCCAGCGTTTGGGCGACCATGTCGCGCAAAAAGGCTCGCTTGTATCGCCGGATCGTTTGCGTTTTGACATTTCTCAGCCGACCCCGATCAAGCCCGAGGACATCGCGATTGTCGAGGCGAAGGTGAACGAAGAAATCCGCGCCAACTCGCCAGTCGAAACCCGCATCTTGCCGCTGGAAGAAGCGGTCGAAAGCGGCGCCCGCGCCTTGTTCGGCGAAAAATACGACAACGAAGTCCGCGTCGTGTCGATGGGGAGCCTGTCCACCAACAAAAACGGCAAGGCACAGGCCTATTCGGTCGAGCTTTGCGGCGGCACGCATGTCAAACGCACGGGTGATATCGGCGCGTTTGTCTTCACGGGCGAGTCCGCAGTGTCCGCCGGCGTGCGCCGGATTGAGGGCTTAACAGGCGATGCCGCGCTGGCCTATATGAAGGCGCGCAGCGAAGCACTGGAAGAAACCGCGCAAATCCTCAAAGTCCCGACCGATGGCGTGTCCGCGCGGGTTCAATCCTTGCTGGACGAAAAACGCAAGCTGGAAAAAGAGCTCGGCGACCTCCGCCGCAAAATGGCGACGGGCGGGGCGAGCAGCTCCTCCGCACCGGACATCAAGGAATTCGGCGGCGTCAAATTCACCGCCCGCGTTTTGCAAGACATTCCCGCCAAGGACTTAAAACCGATGGCGGATGATTTGAAGGCAAAGCTCGGCTCCGGCGTCATAACCTTGATTGCGGTGAATGAGGGCAAAGCCTCCATCGTTGTCGGCGTCACGGCGGATTTAACCGACCGCATCAGTGCCGTTGATCTCGTCAAGGCGGGCGCGGAAGTCATGGGCGGTCAAGGCGGCGGCGGTCGCCCCGACATGGCACAAGCCGGCGGCCCCAACGGCGACTCCGCCAACGATGCCGTCAGCAAGATCGAATCCTTGCTCGCGTCCTAAACGCCCCGTTTCATAGGCTCAAACAATTAAAAAGCGCGGAAGGCACATAATGCTTCCGCGCTTTTTCTTTTGCACCCTCTTTGTGCGCTCTCTTTGTGCGCTCTCTGGGGCAAACGCGGCAAGAATTGCCGCGTATTGGAAATAGGGGGCATTTTTGCCGGTCACATCTTGCCGATATCTTTTCGTGTCCCACAATATGATTGCCGTATATACCATTGATATATAACAAATTTATCGTTTGGCATAATTGTCGCAATACTCTTTTACAGCAAACTTGAAACGAGCCTTTAAGGGTAGGGGCTGAGTAAAGGGGTAGTAAAAAACATGGCTTTGGACATTATTCTCAACAAGGAAGTAAAAGCAAACGGGCAATTCAAGTCCATCATGCCTTTGAAAGAGGCCTTGGAGCGCGCCGGCGATTTTGACTTCCGCCTGCACCGCAAACTCCTCAAAAACGCTTTGGAAACCGCCGATGATCTGCGCCTGCATAAGGACAGCATGGCGATGTTGATGAGCATGACTCTCGCCGCTCTTGAACAAGCGCAGGCTGAGCTTCAGACCGCCCAAAACCGGATCGGCGCCTTGGAACAACTCGCCACAACCGACGACATGACGGGCTTGCTCAACCGCCGCGGCTTTAACGAAGCCTTCGACCGCGAGCTTGACCGCACCGAACGCAGCATCAGCGAAGGCGGCCTGCTCATCATGATCGACCTCGACAATTTCAAGGCGATTAACGACACATATGGCCACGCAGCGGGCGACGAAGCCTTGAAATTAGTGGCGGAAACACTGAAACGCCAAATCCGCCGGATGGATTTTGCGGCGCGTATGGGCGGCGATGAATTTGTCATCTTGTTTGCCAATGCGGGCAAGAACCGCGCCCTTGACCGCGCCCAAAGCCTCGCGCTTAAGCTCAACTCACTTGTTCTGCGCTGGCAGGGCGACAATATTCCGGTGCGTGCCAGCATCGGCGTCAAGGATTACAAAAAAGGCGACACGCTGGACGCAATCTTCGAACAAGCCGACGCCACGATGTACAAAGCCAAAGCCATCGCTCGCGAACAAAGACAAGCAGCACTTGGCACGAATTGTGCATAGTTAAAAACAAGCGATCAACGCGAACGCATAGGAGCGTATAAACAAAGATTTTTCAAAGAGGCTTAACGACCAACGGTGTTGGAATGGGCGATAACCAGAATTATACAGTTTAGCGGTTTGCCATACCCTCCCAACCCCAAGCCTCAACCCCCCGGCAGGCCGCTTCCCCAGGCGCCCGGGTTGTGAGTCCAAATCACGATCCGGGCGGCTATTTTTTTTATTTTGTTCAGACAAACAAAAAGCCCGCTATTCAAATAGCGGGCTTTTCTTGCTTATAGGCAGGGGTTTATGGGCGGATGAGGCAAACAGGAGGACAACACGCAAACCCCATCCGCACCATAATTTAAAATCTCTTAATCGGCGTATTTAATGCCGCAACCATAGGCTTGTGTGGATGGTGTTGCGATCTCCATATCGGCGGCAACGGCGTCAAGCGCAGCGGCGACATAGTTTTCGGCCTTTTCAATATCCGCTTTGTCGGCGGTTGGGAGGCTGTCAATCGCGCCTTGATAGACAATATGACCCTCGCCATCAATCACGAACATGTGCGGTGTGGCGGTTGCGCCATAGGCCTTGCCGATTGTGCCGTCGGTGTCGAGCAAGTAATGCGTGGCTTTGTTGTTGTGGTCGGCATTTTGTTTGGCGAGGTCTTCACCGGTGAAATAGCCTTGCTTGCCTTCAGCGGATGAGTTGACGGAGAGCCAGACAACGCCTTGCGCCGTGTATTTTTCCTGAAGGGCTTGCATATTGCCGCTGCCATAATGTTTTTGAACATAGGGGCAACCGTAATTGATCCATTCGAGTACAACAGTTTTACCGGCAAAGTCGGAAAGATTAACGGTTTCACCGGTGGCTGTGGTCGCGGTAAAGGCGGGGGCGTGTGTGCCGTCGGCGGCATCGCCATGGTCTTCATGGGCGTTGGCGGCAAAGCCGAACGTGGTCAGGGCGAGAACGCCGACCACGGCAAATAATCTGATTTTGGATAAAGCGCGTATAAACATCGATGATGTCCTTTCATAAAATAATCTGAAAAACCTGAGCCTCAATGACCCGATATTGTTAACGTACAACACGTGATTTTGTTAACCTTTGCCCGATTCCGAGCCTGCTGACAATGCCACAAAACACGGCGCGTTACCCGTTAACTTTGTGTAAGGTGGGGTGCGACACTCTGTCTGGTTTTAGGGAAGACGAGGCAAGGCAAGGACAAGCGCCGTCCGCGAGGAGTTTTCGGCAATGGCGCTGCAAAAAATCAATATGTTGTGTTGACGGCGTGCGAGAATCGCAGTATCTTGATTCTTAGTTGAGAATGATTTTCAATCTCAATTTTCATAGTCGCGGTGTCCACCGCAAAAAATCGCTTCAAAAGGGGAGAGTAACGCAATGCATACACATCATGGCGGCGAGGCCGCATCTATATCCGCATCGGCATCCGACACACATAAAAAATGCTGTGGTGGCACGCGCCCGTCATGCAAGGGCTGCGTCCGTTGCCATTCCATGCATATTCACCAAGACGGCGACATGAGCGCGGCGCAACCGGCGGACACGCAGGCATAAAGATTGCCCTTGGCTGGGCGGCACAACCTAGGGCAGGGGCGCAACTCTAAACCGCCAACATATTTTTTGATGAATAATCTGTTCTTAATGATCTGTTCTTGTGGTGTACCTTAAAAGGCCCTTTCGGGCCTTTTCTTTTTGCGGGGATGTCCCGATATGCCACTGATGTTTGATGCCAGTGTGCTATGAGCCTTTCAAGCCTTAAGCCGTTTTCTTTTCGGCTTCGTCCGCAACCTTGACTTTGGGCTTGGGAAGGTCGAGCTTGATATGGAGTTCCTTGAGCTGCTCCTCCGTCACGGTATTCGGGGCTTGCATCAATAAATCTTCGGCCTGACCGTTCATCGGGAAGGCAATGATCTCGCGGATATTAGGCTCACCCGCCATCAACATCACCATGCGGTCAACCCCGGGGGCAAGTCCACCATGCGGCGGTGCGCCGTATTCCATGGCCGAGAGCATACCGGAGAATTTTTCCTCCAGAACACTGCGGTCATATCCGGCAATCGCGAAGGCTTTTTCCATGATCTCGGGCTTGTGATTCCGAATAGCACCGGACGACAATTCCACACCGTTACACACGATGTCATATTGATAGGCCAAAATATCGAGCGGGTCTTTGTTTTCCAGCGCATCCATCTCGCCCTGCGGCATGGAGAACGGGTTGTGGGAGAAGTCGATTTTGCCGGTATCTTCGTTGAGTTCATACATCTCGAAATCAACAATCCAACAGAATTTGAACACGCCGCTTTCGCGGATGCCCATCTCGTCACAAATACGGTCACGCGCCAAACCTGCGAATTTCGCGGCTTTAAGCGGTTTGTCACAGACAAAGAAAATCGCGTCGCCGTCTTCGAGTCCGGCAATTGTGCGAAGCTCTTTTTGAGCCGCCTCAGGCAAGAATTTCGCAATCGGGCCTTTGCCTTCGCCGTCAGCGTATAAAACATAGCCAAGCCCCGGTGCGCCTTCACCGCGCGCCCAGTCATTGAGCTTGTCAAAGAAACTGCGCGGCTTGTCGGATACTTTGGGCGCACGAATGGCGCGGACAACGCCGCCGTCATTAATGACGTTCTTAAACGCGTTAAACGTCACATCATCGCGTGAGAATACGGCGGTCACGTCACAGATCTTGAGCGGGTTACGAAGGTCAGGCTTGTCCGACCCATAGGTCAACATCGCTTCGCGATACGGAATCCGTGGGAAGGGGTATTGCGTGACGGCATGTTTGGTGCCGGATGCATCGGAAAATTCCTCAAACAAACCGTGAAGCACAGGCTCAATCGTGGCGAACACGTCTTCTTGCGTCACGAACGACATTTCAAGGTCGAGCTGGTAAAACTCGCCGGGGCTGCGGTCGGCGCGGCTGTCTTCATCGCGGAAACATGGCGCGATCTGGAAATAGCGGTCAAAGCCGGACATCATCAACAATTGCTTGAATTGTTGCGGCGCTTGCGGCAAGGCGTAAAAATGGCCGGGGTGCAGGCGTGACGGCACGAGGAAGTCGCGCGCGCCCTCAGGCGAACTAGCGGTCAAAATCGGAGTTTGAAACTCGGAAAAGCCTTGCGCATGCATGCGGCGGCGGATCGAGGCAATAACGTTGTTACGGAGCAAGATATTACGCTGCATTTTCTCGCGGCGCAAATCAAGGAAACGATGGCGAAGGCGCACTTCTTCGCCGGCATCGTCGTCAACGGCGACTTGGAACGGCAAGACTTTGGCGGAGGATTGCAACACCGTTTCGTCAATCCGCACTTCGATTTTTCCGGTCGGCAAGCGGTCATTGATCGTTTCGGCGACACGGGCAACAACGCGGCCTGTGATGGTGACAACGGATTCAACACGCCATTTTTCAACCTGCGCAAATTCCGCGTGGTCGGTATTGATAACGCATTGCGTAATCCCGAAACGGTCGCGCAGATCAACGAATAGCAGCCCGCCATGGTCGCGCATCCGGTGAACCCAGCCCGACAAACGGACGGTTTCACCGACATGGGAATCTCTGAGTTCGCCGCAAGTATGGGTGCGATATGTATGCATCTGTGTCATGTCCGTATCTTTTTGAGTTATCAATCGTTATAAAATGCTGGAATCCAAGTTGTTATACCGCCGCAAACCAAGAAAATCCAGCACTTAAATTGCTCTTTCTTGCCATTTTCCGCAAAATTAAGCGCGGTGGATATTGAAACTTCGGTTTTTAAAATCTATGGTGTGCGAAACAAAACGCATACTTATAATGCATACTGGGACAGACCGTAATTCAATGACGAAAAATATCAAAAGCCCCGCTATAAACCTCATTCAAAATCAAACGGATCTCGACGTCTATCTGGACTCAATCAAGGATGCCCCGTTCATCGCGGTGGATACGGAATTTTTGCGCGACCGCACCTATTATCCTGAGCTGTGCCTCGTTCAAATTTGTGATGATAAGGAACAATGCGCCGCGATTGACCCGTTGGCGAAGGGCATATCCCTTGACGGGCTGGTGACGTTTTTGAACAACCCGAACCAATTGAAAGTCCTTCATTCAGGCCGCCAAGACCTTGAGATTTTCTATGAATTGACCGGCAAAGTCCTGCACCCCGTTTTTGATACGCAAATCGCGGCAACCGTCGTGGGTATGGGTGAATCCGTGGCCTATAAAACGCTGGTGATGAAATATTGCCATGTCGAGGTTGATAAAGCCCACCAATTCACCGATTGGTCACGCCGCCCGCTGAATAATTCCCAGCTCGCCTACGCCATCAGTGACGTGACCTATCTGGTCGATATTTACCGCGCCCTTGTCAAGGAATTGGACAAAAAAGGTCGCACGCGTTGGATCGACGATGAAATGGCGAACCTCCTCAACCCCGCGCAATACGACATTAACCCGCAATCGGCGTGGGAGCGGGTGAAAATGCGCTCGCATAAAGGCCGCGACCTTGTGGTGCTGCGCGCCCTTGCGGCATGGCGCGAAGACCGCGCCAAGCAACAAAACGTCCCGCGTGGACGGGTGTTGAAGGACGAAGCCATGGTCGAAATCGCGATGACCCACCCAAAGGATCAAAAAGCCTTGGGCGATATTCGCTTTTTCTCCGAAAAACGCGCGTTTTCGGAGGAAGGGCGCGAGATTCTCGCCCTGATGCGCGAAGCCGAACAAAGCCCGCGCGAAACATGGCCGGAAAAAGCCGCCCGCGTGCCGCTCTCCTCCGAAGAATCGGCGGCGATTGAGATGCTCAAGATGCTCCTGCGCATCGCATCCTCCGAAAATTACGTCAGCGCCCGCATGATCGCCGGCACAGACGACCTCGAAACCCTCGTCAAGCAAGGTGACAAAGCCGATATTCTGGCGTTGACGGGCTGGCGTCACGAGGTTTTCGGCAAAGAGGCGCTGGATTTAATGGCGGGGCGCTTGGCTTTGTCCCTCAAAAACGGCCAGATCGTCCGCCACCCTGTGTAAACTCTGCGTAAAGCCTATGCATGAAGGCCAAAAACCCTATGCAGCCTTGCAGCAAAGCTTTGCCGCGCCGCACAACCCAAAAAACTTGACATAAAACTGAACGCCTCGCTAAGGTGGCCTCCGTAATCACAAGATGAGGCCACTTTATCATGACGGCAATCAACCAAGAAAACTGGGACGTTCTGGCAACACAAATTGTTCGATTCTCAGACGCGCTGGGCGAGGATTTCTACGATCGCCCCGGCACAGTCGATGAAGAGTTTTTCAAACAATCTATTCTGGATCTGCGCGGTTTGTATACCGTCGCGTTTGAATCCTATTTGCCAAAAGCGGAAGCCGAGCCGGTCACGAAATTGCTCAAGGAAATTGCCGATCTCGGCGACACCCCGCAATCATACCATCAAGCCCTTTCGCGCCTTGCGAAAATATGCGAGATTTTGCCGGAATTACACGGGCGCTATGAGCGCTATGAAGAATCCACCATCCGTCGCCGCGATGCCGCGATGCGCATTGGCAAAGACCCCATCTTGAAAGAGGTTTTCGAACGTCACGCCCGCGGCGAATGTGCGTTCTTTTTCGACCTTGATGGCTCGCTCGTTCACGCCCAGCCGGGCTTGCATACGGGATATGGCGTTGATGCGCGCTTGCAACGCGTTTTGAACCACCTCAACACCCAATCCGGCAACGCCGTAGCGGTGGTGACGGGGCGTCCCGATATTTTTGTCGAGCAAGTCTTCCCCGGCGGCGTGTTCTTTACCGCAACCGAACACGGCGTCATCGTGCGTGACCGTGTCGGCGGCACGATTCAGCGTTCCTTCACCGGCGATGTCGACATTGCGTCCTTGTCGGCAACGGTACAAAAGGAAATGACGGCAAAAGGCCTCAATCCCGCGGAATGTTATGTCGAGAACTATAAATCCGGTTCCTTGACGGCGCAATTTACCGAGGCCTCAGACCCGAAATATGCCGCTCAGGTCGTGAAGGATATCTTGTCACGCATCGTTGCCTCACCGGAAAATGTCGGCTCCGCGATGCAATTGAAATTGGTGGACGGCAATGTGCCGGGCAACCGCGTCATGGATCTTGTCCCCGATACGGCGGATAAAGGTCAAACCCTTGCATGGCTGTACAAAACCTATCCGCACGTCTTTGCGGGCAAGGTTCCGGTCGTGCTGGGCGACAGTGGCGGCGACCTCACCGCGATGGAATTTGCGCGTGCCAATGGCGGCTATGCCATCGGTGTCGGGCCAAAAGCGCCAAAGCCAAGCCAAACGATTTTGGCGAATGTGCAGCAAGCACGCGGCGTCTTCACATCATTGGCCGAGCATGGCCAATCGGCACAGAAAAAACGCGCGGTAAAACCGTTCTACTGTGTGCTTTAGTCCGCAACAAAAGGCGTGAAGCCATCAAAAACAGTCATAAAACGGGGCATAAAACCGGCGCAAAAATCTTGCGCCGGTTTGTTTTTGCATACATGTGTACCCATGGCCTTTAAATGCTGCGCCGCATGTTGATATGGGGGGATAAAGAAGGTAGCGTGTTTTCGTATTCTGAAAACAGACAAAAGGGGGATATATCATGCCCACTTCCTCTGGTATCACTCGAACACTCATCTTGATGCGTCACGCTGAATCGCCGATGTCCGGTGACACGGATTTTGACCGTGTCTTGTCGGCCAACGGGCGCGACCAAGCGGCTTTGATCGGGGCGCAGGTCTTTAATGCGGGGCTGATGATGGATGCGGTGCTGTGTTCCCCCGCCGCGCGCACGCGCGAAACGCTGGACTATCTCGGCATGGGCAACACCCCGCAAGAGCGCATAATGTTCCCGCAATCCCTATACAACGCCTCAAGCGGCGAGATCATCCACATGATCCAAAAAATGGACGACGATGTGCAATGCCTGTTCGTCATGGCGCATAACCCGGGCATATTCGGCGCGGTTCAATTTGTCTGGAACCGCAAGGCCACGGCGGCCACGGATGCCCTGATGATGGGCTATCCGCCCGCAAGCTGTGCGGTGCTTCAAATGGAGCTTGACCACTGGCACAATCTTGCACCCAATAGCGGCACGATGAGTGACCTTTTCATGCCCGACATGATGCCCGATTTCAAGGCGATGTAGCCCCGCTCTTCGCTGTTTTTCGGGAAAGGGTTTAATCAATCGGGAGCGAGGCTTGACGCTGTTTTTCCTGCGCGTCAAAAATGGTGCGGATAAGGGGGATGGTGATGCGGCGTTTTTCGGCGAGGGAGAGGCTGTCAATGCGTTCGACCAACAGGCGGGCATCGTCAAAATTGCGTTCCATACGGCTCAGGCAATACTGCAACGCATCGGGCATGACAATCAATTGACGGTCGCGGAACAGCTTCAACAACAATCCGCCGAGCAAATCATCATCCGGCGCATGAATCCCGATATGCGGACTCCCCATTAATCGTGACCGAAGGTCAGGCAGGGCAATATCCAGCCGGTTCATCGGTTGCTCGGACAGAATAAGGATGTGCCCGCCCTTGTTTTTCATGCTGTTATAAATGTGGAACAACGCGTCTTGCGTGGCCTCTATATTGTTTGCTGGCTCGCTCTTGGAGGCGGGAAGGCGGGCGCTGAGGGCTTTATCAATATCCTCAATCGCGATGGCCTTGATCGTGTCGTCTTGAAGCAAGCCAATATCAAAATGGATGAGGGTGTCGGGCGTCAAGATATGCGCCGCGCTACGCGCCGCCCATACATGCATCAAATGGGTTTTGCCGCTCCCCGATGGGCCGTGAAGGACAATCGCGGTGCTGCTCCATTGCGGCCATTGGTCGATCAAGGCGACCGCCTGTTCGTTACACTCGGACACAAGGAAATCCTCGCGCTCCAGCGCCGGACGAAAGCTGAGGGATAGCGCCAGTTGCTGGGTCATGCGCCCAATGTGTCTTGAGGTGTGTCTTTGGGCAAGTCTTTGGCGGCAGATTTAGAGGCGGGTTTAGCGCCTTTGCGCGGACCCGTCTCGGTCATGGTGACCTGCGGTGCGCCGCGCCCGTCATTGTAAAAAGCGCTGGCCTTATACCGTTCAACAAAGAACCGCACCAAAACCCCGACCACAGCGGCAACGGGAAGGGCAATCAACATCCCCGTAAACCCGAATAACGACCCGCCCGCCATCAGTGAGAAAATAATCCATAGCGGGTGAAGCTGGATGCTCCCCCCCACCAGTTTGGGGGTGAGGATATTCCCCTCAATCATTTGCCCCACAACGAAAATCCCGAAGGCGAGGCCAACCATCGCGAGCGTGCCAAATTGGAACCACGCCACCGCCACGCTGGCAACCAATCCAAAGGCCGATCCGACAAACGGAATAAAACTGAGGATGCCGGAGGTCAACCCGATGACAAAGCCGAACTTCAACCCCATCGCGATCAAAGCCACCCCGTAAATCAAGCCAAGCAAGGCGCAGACCGAAATCTGACCGCGAATAAATCCGGCGATGGAGCGGTCAATTTGGTTCAATAATCGTTCGATTGTGGACGTATGCGCCTTGGGGTACAAGCCGCGCACGGTTTTTGTGATGCTGTGCCAATCCGCCATCATGTAAAACGCCACAATGGGGGTGAGGAATAAGGTCGAGGCAAACCCCATAACGGCCTGTGTTCCTGCAAGGATGCCGCCCAAAAGCTGTTTACTGAAATCTATTGCCTGTCCGGCGTTTTCCTTGATTTTGTCGGAAATGGTGAATTGGTCGATGCCGGCGATATAGGGGCTGAGCCGCTCCAGATGAACGCTGAGCCATCCTTGAAAGGTTTGGATATAGGCGGGCATGTTATTGGCGAGTTCCGAAACCTCTTGATACACAATCGGGATGAGGAGCAAAAGCGCCACCCCAACACCGGTAAAAAACACCGCCAGCACAGCAATAGCGCAGAGCCACCGCGGCGCCCCGCGTTTTTCAAACGGTGTAATAAGCGGGTTGAGCAAATAGGCAATCAAAGCCCCCAAAACAAACGGCAATAAAATCCCCTCAAACAACCACAACAGCCCAATCCCCAAGGCCGCCGCAGCGATCCAGAACAAAGCGGTTCCAATCGGGCGTGGTGTGTAGGGGGTGGTCGTGTCGGCGGTTATCGTGATTTTAGCCGGTATTTCCGCCGTTGTTTTAGGCGCCGCCTTCGGCGTTTTACCGTTCTTGCTGGTCATCGTTTTGTCTTTCCCACATGTCGTTGCCGCGTTGATTCTATGCGACTTTTGCTTGTTTGTTTATCTGTTCTTCAAGAAAATATCGTATTGCATGATAACACTCTGCGCAGTGGCGGGATATCCATATCCTTGTTGCCCATAATAACCCGTTTGCTCGCTCGGTTGCCCATAGGGGTTATGGGTGGGCATGGGCGCGGCTTGTTGCGATTGGTTCATGCCAATGCGGTAACGGTCAAACAGCAAAGCCATTGTGTTGATATCGCCGCGAAAATCGAGCGTAATGTCTGCCTTTTGCGGGCTGACGGATTTGATGTTGAGGTTTTCAACGCCTTGGATGCTCTGTAAGGCATCGCGCAAGGCAATCCATCCGCGCAAATCGGCATAATGGGCGGTGAGGGAATAGCTTTGCAAGGCGGCCTCTGAATCAACCGCTGTTTTGGCTTTCCAGTCCGACCGCAAAAAGGCGAGGACTTGTTCAACACCGATTTTCCAAGCGTCAAGCGACCCATCACCCGTGGGAACGCTCAGGACTTTAACCTGCGCCGGAAATCCGTCCGATGTTGTGTAAATCTGGATCGAGATCACGCTGCCGGCGGGCTGGGCAATCACGATGATGCTGTCATCGACGCCATAGCGGGTCTGGAGTTGTTTCAGGGCTTGGTCGTCATAGGCTAGTGGGCTGGCCGGTGAAAAATCGCGCACATCCATAATGTCGCCCATCGGGGTGACAAAGGGAACGATGCTGGTTCCCGAATCCGCCATGTGGCGCCAGCTTTCGCTCCATGGGTTGCTGTCTTGCCAGAGTTTATTTTGGCCGTTCTCAACATACCACGGCAACACAAGAACGGGGCGGCGCGTTGTGGCGGTATAGCTGTCGCCGGAATTGTTAAAGAAGGCGCGGACGGCGGTTTCATCGAACACAACGCTGATCGTTGCGATATAGCGCACGGAGGAGAGCTTTTCTTTCTCAATCTCGAAATTGCGGATCATGCTGTTGATCGTGATGTCATCGGCGTTTTGGACGCTGCCGCGCTCGTCACCGGTCAAAAGCCGGTCGGCGAGTTTGCCAAAAGCATCGCGCCGCGCTTTGGCGAGGGCTTTTTCCCGCGCCTCAACGGCGTTGTCTGCCGTCACATCGACCCGCACGCCGGTAATGGTGAAAAGCTCTGCTTCTTGTGCGTTTGCGGCGCTGCCACAGGCCGTTCCCGCTGCCCCCCATGCGAACACCGCCATCAAAACCGTTAACATTCCGCGCATCACGCGCGCGGCAAAATCCCCCTTTACGCCGGATGCTTGGGGAAGAAAGACTGGTGTCGGTGTGAAAGTTTTTGCCATGGCCCTAAAAATCGTCAATGATTGCGCTGGTTGCTTCGTATCGTTTGCGGCATGAATGTTTAACATGCGATAACACGATGCGTTTGAAATATGGTTTTAAGATGTCTTGCGCGGGGTTTCAATACTTATGAGTGGTTCAGCCTATAAAAAATCAGGCGTCGATATTGACGCGGGGAATGATCTTGTCCGCCGGATAAAACCGGAAGTCGCCAAAACCAAGCGTTCCGGCGTTATGGGCGGGCTAGGCGGTTTCGGTGCGTTGTTTGATCTGAAGGCCGCGGGCTATCGCGACCCGATTTTGGTATCGGCCACCGACGGTGTCGGAACAAAGCTCAAAATCGCCATTGAAACAGGCCTGCATGACGGCATTGGCCAAGACCTTGTCGCCATGTGCGTCAACGACCTTGTGGTGCAAGGGGCGGAGCCTTTGTTCTTTCTTGATTATTTCGCGACAGGCCACCTCAATGTCGATCATGCCGAGGCCGTGATTAACGGCATCGCGCGGGGCTGCACCCTTGCTGGTTGCGCCCTTGTCGGCGGCGAAACGGCGGAAATGCCGGGCATGTATGGCGAAGGCGACTACGACCTTGCGGGCTTCGCGGTCGGCGCGGTTGAACGCGACGCAATGATTGACGGGGCAAACGTCGCGGCGGGCGATGTCGTGCTGGGCATGATGTCCAGCGGTATTCACTCAAACGGCTATTCACTGGTGCGGCGGATTGTGAAGGACATGGCGGGGCTGGACTACACCGCTCCTGCACCGTTTGACACCACGCAAACCTTGGCGCAAATCCTGCTCACCCCGACCCGCATCTACACCAAATCTTTGGTGGCGGTGATGAAGGCGCATCCGGCGGCGCTCAAGGCGATGGCGCATATCACTGGTGGCGGGCTGATGGAAAACATCCCCCGCGTCTTGCCGGACAATACCGAAGTTGTTCTGGATGCGAGCGCATGGGCAATGCCAAGTGTTTTCAAATGGATGAAGAGTGTTGCTGATTTATCGGTTGATGAATTGGCGCGCACTTTTAACTGTGGCATCGGGATGGTTGTCGTCGTGGACGCGGCGCAGGCCGTGAAAATTCAGGCCGCATTGGAAGATCACGGCGAACAGCTTCGCGTCATTGGTCATGTTCGGGCGCGAACAACGAGTGCCGAACAAGTCATCTTGCAAAATGTCGAAGCGGCGTGGAAGGCCTAGGCAATGGACGCGCCGCGCAATCCTGAAGACGCTTCGCCTGTCGCTGCGTCGCCCTCCCTCGACACAGAAAACGCCCCAGTTAACGCTACAGACATCGCCTCAATCGTGATTTGCATTTCGGGGCGCGGGTCGAATATGCGGGCGATTGACGAGGCTTGCCGCGCCGGAATTATCCGCGGGCGCGTTGTTGCGGTGTTGTCCAACCGTGCCGATGCGGCGGGGCTTGACTATGCGCGTGGGCGCGGCATCCCGACCCATGTTTTGGGGCATAAGGATTTTACGGATCGCGCCGCCTATGACGCGGCGCTGGCGGCGCTCATCGCGCCTTATGCGCCGGATGTCGTGTGTTTGGCGGGGTTTATGCGCATATTGACGCCCGTTTTCATCGCGCCATTCGCCGGAAGAATACTTAATATCCATCCGTCACTTTTGCCGAAATATAAGGGGCTTGATACCCATCAAAGGGCGATAGAGGCGGGCGATTCCGAGGCGGGGTGCAGTGTCCATATCGTGACGGCGGAACTCGACGGCGGGCCGGTTATTTTGCAAAAACGCGTGCCGATTTTGGCGGGTGATGACGCGGACACTTTGGCGGCGCGGGTGCTGGCGCAAGAACACGGTGCGTATATCGAGGCCATCAACGCTTTCTTATCCGCTCACATGTGCGGCTCATCCGGTGCCTCATCCTCTTGATTCATAACCGTGTTTTAATAAAAGCGGCGCGTCATTCTTAATCTTTTCGAAAGATGTTTCGCGTAATGTCACCCCATGGGATGATGCGGGTATGTCCTTTTTTTATAAGGATTTTTCCGCTTGTCACGGCTTTATTCAACGATACCTTTGGTGTAAACTGACCCTCATCGGCGCCTTGTCGCGCCATTAACTTTCACAGATAACGACTACTCAAACACAAGGATCAACACCATGGGACACGACCACAGCCACGACGTACACACCATCGCCGACCCGAAAAACCTCAAAGACGCCGAAAAAATGTGGGGCTCTTTCTTGGTTTGGTCGCGTAACGGATGTGTCGCGGTGGCGATTGTAACGGCATTTGTAATTTGGCTTTTGGTGTGATGGCGCGTTTTATGATTAAAGGAAGAAACTATTCGTAATCTACTGATTATATTTCTTTTTTTATTAATTATTCCCGTTGTCTGCGGTGCGGATGACGTGCGGGCGCAATCACGTGCGTCCTCCGCGCAAATGTCGTTCACGGATGAACAGCAAATCCTGAGGCTCATCAGCGCGGAAACCGCCTACGATGTCATTCCCTTCGCCCAAATATACGAAGACACCCAGTTCAAATGGACGGTGCGCGAGGCGCAAAGCCGTTACGAAGCGGGGGCGCAGGGAATCGCATCATCCGGCGGCATTATTAATCTAAGTTATAAGAACATATTGTACTGGTTTGTTTTTAATGTAGAAAACAAAACACAGGAAACAGAATGGCTGCTCGATTTCGGGCGCATATCCAGCGGTAAATCCGGCATTCCTCATAAAATGTACATATACAACGCCACAACGGGAAAAATCGTCTATGACTCGTCCAGCACGGTCAAAGAAGGGCAAGATATGGTAATGACGGACGGGTCGGTGATCCGTTTGAATTTGCGTCCCAATCAAACGCACCAGATCGTGATGTATATGCTCCCCTCCGACAGTATGAGCCTCAGTTTCCCGCTCTCGCTGCGCCCCCAGACATACAATCCGATCCGCACGCAACATGAATTCCTGTCCGAGGGGTATTTCCTGCTCGTCCTTGGCGGCGGGATTATCTTTTTGATGGGGGTTTGCCTGTTCCCCGGCGGGTGGATTTTTACGCCGTTTATTGTGCTGTTTATCCTTAAATCCGCTTGGTTTTGGCTCCAGAACAATTTTATTGTCTTGCCGCCTATGCTTCTTGATTGGGCGCCGGTGATGTATACGACCTTGTCCAGCTTACTGGCGATTTTCTCGACATGGTTTTTTGCGAATTTGACGAAAAAGGAAGGCGAGGGCTCGTTGCTCCTCATCATCGTTTCGACCGTTTTGCTGCTCGGGTTTTTGATGTTTGCTTTTGTGTTTCCGGAGAACACGATTTTGCGAACCGTGTCGCTCTATACCCCTTATTTCATTACCTTCCTGTCGATTGCGTTTTATTGCTTCGGGCAAGGTGGGGCGGGGATTCACGGGGCGCGGTTCCTTGGCCTGACATGGCTTGTATGGTCGATGGGCATGGTGGCGCATTTTCTATGCGCGTTTGAACTTGTGCCGTTCAACATCTATTTGCTTCAAGGCGAATGGTACGCCATGGGGGCGGTGCTGTTTTTGATGATGCTCTCTGTGGCCGGACGGTTTGAGGGCATCAAGCAAACCGCGGTACAGGCGATTATTCGCAAAGCGCAAAAGGCGCAGTCCATCGCCAGATTGAAGCAATCGAAGGAATCTGCCGACCAAGCGCGCTTGCTCCGCGTGATTGAGCGTGAGCGCGAAATCATGGAAGAGCTCCGCCAACGCGAGGCGCAGCGCACCGAAGAAATGCGTCAGGCCAAAATCGCGGCGGACGAAGCCAATGGCGCGAAATCGGCCTTCTTGGCGGTGGTTAGCCATGAAATTCGCACCCCCATGACGGGGATTATGGGGATGATCCGTTTGCTCCAAGACACCAAAATGAGCCAAGAACAGCGCGAATTTGCCGACACGATCAAAGATTCGGGCGATGCGATGCTGGCGCTGCTTAACGATATTCTGGACTTCTCCAAAATCGAGGGCGGCGGCATGGAGCTCGAGATTGTCGATTTCGACATCACCCGCCTTGTTCATGGCGTGATCCGCCTGATGTCCGGCCATGCCAATCAAAAATCCATCTATGTAAAGGCGCATATCGCACCGGATGTGCCGCAATTTGTGAAGGGCGACCCGACCCGCCTGCGTCAGGTTTTGCTCAATCTGGTCGGCAACGCCATCAAATTTACATCGGAAGGCGGCGTCACGCTGCATCTCGAAATCGACAAAACCGACATTCGGGCGGGCGAGCATCCGGGCTTTACGCCGCTTAAATTCATGGTCGAAGACACCGGCATCGGAATCTCCAAGGACGGCCAGAAAAACCTCTTCACCCCGTTCGCGCAGGCGGATTCGAGTATCGCGCGTAAATTCGGCGGTACGGGGCTAGGCCTTGCCATTTGTAAACGCCTGATCGAAGCGATGGGCAGTGTGATTGAGTTGAGCAGCATCGAGGGCCAAGGCACGAAATTCTTCTTCACTGTTTTCCTCGCCGAAGGCGCATCAGACAGGGCGGCAACCGAAGTCGCGGCAACGGACACGGCGGCTCAGGGTAAGAAAAATGCCGATGCTGCGCTGGTGTTGAGCATCCTGATCGTCGACGATAACGAGATCAACCGCAAGGTTATCCAAGGCTTGATCGCGCGCGAAGGCCATAAATCGGTTGTTGCCGAAAACGCAACGGATGCGATTGCGCTCGCCGAACACCACCGTTTTGACCTTATTTTGATGGATATTGAATTGCCGGATATGAGCGGCGTCGACGCCACCGCCATCATCCGCAATAACGCCAAAATCGCCTATCGCCCCCATGTCGCGGCCTTGACCGGCAATGTGCTGAAGGAAGATGTCGACCACTACATAGAATCAGGGCTGGATTCCCACCTTGCGAAGCCGATCAATCCGGATAAATTGCGCGATCTGCTCGGAAGTCTGGTCGGAGTCAAAATGCTCGATTTACCGCCAGCCGCGCCAAATAATTCCCATGAGAAAACGCAAGGCGCCGCCCAAAATGCAGCCGAGAATTTCGGCAGCGATCACGACAGTTCGCAGACGTCTAATATCCAGTCCGCAAGCACCCAGCCCGCAAGCACCCAGACCAAGGACGCAGAGCCAATGGCCCATGACATGATGGACGGAATTATCCCTGGCTCGCTGAGCTTTGACCTGACCGAAGAGGATCTGGAAGACAGCAGCTTTGACTCGCTCTATCATGATGATGAAGAAAATGACGGAGAACATGGCGATACGCCCCCATTATCCGTGACACCGAACGCGGTGCAGGACGACCACAGCGCAGAACTGGCAGGGCTAAACGTGTCTAATCCATCATCGTCTTTGGTGGAAGATTCGCCCGTTCCGTCCATTGACCCGAAAGAGATTTTTGACGAGCCGATGCTGGCGAGCCTTAAAAAGAGCCTCGGCGGCAACCAGATCAAAGAGCTTCTCTTGCCGCTCTTTGACAAGAATGACGAGCTTGTCGGCGCAATCGAATCCGCCTTCGCCGAACAAAACTGGCCGGAGCTTATGGCGCGCGCGCACGAGATTAAGGGGATGAGCGGGAATTTCGGTTTGATTAAGTTGAGCCGTCTAGGCGGTGTCCTTGAAAAAGCGGTGCGCGAAGGCAAAACAGACCCCGCCGATTTCGAAGAGGCCGTCAAAGCCATGCCCGAGGCAAGCCGCTTGTCGAAAGAGGTTCTGACCCAATGGATGAACGGTTAATGGATGAACGGTTAGGGCGGCTAGCGTTAAGCCGCACGGCTTTTTCTGGCGTGCCGCAAACCGCGCGTCCCTAATCCAGCAATCCGAAGCAATATTCCAAAACCGCCAGCCGCACCGGCACGCCATTGGCAACTTGTTTTAACACAAGGCTGCGGCGCGGGTCGTCGGCGGCATCGTCGCTGATCTCCAGATTGCGGTTCATCGGCCCCGGATGCATGACATAGGCGTTGGGGGCGAGGCGGTCAAGGCGTTCGCCCGTCAAGCCATATTCCACGGCATAATCGCGGTCTGTGAGGTGCAACCCGCCTTCGTTCAGGCGCTCCTTTTGAATCCGCAGCATCATAATAAAATCAACGCCTTGAATGCCTTTTTCGAAATTGGTAAAGCGCTCCGCCTTGGTAAATTCCTTGGGCTTGGGCATGAGCATCTCGGGCGCGACAAGGCGCAAATTCACACCGGCGCGGCTCAGGGTGATGTAATTTGACCGTGCCACGCGGCTATGGGCAATATCGCCGCATATCGCGACTGTTAAGCCGCGCATATCGCCTTTGACAACCTGACGCATCGTGAGCAAATCAAGCAAAGCCTGTGTCGGGTGGGCGCGCCAACTGTCGCCCGCATTGATGATCGGGCATGACATGATCTGCGCGGCGAATAACGGCGCGTTATATTCCGTGTGGCGCATGACAATTGCGTCCGGTTTCATCGCGCTGAGGGTGAGGAGCGTATCGGTAAAGCTCTCGCCCTTGTTCATCGAGCTTTGCTTCATCGCCATGGTGACGACTTGCCCGCCGCCGCGCAATGTGGCGGTTTCAAACGACATGCGCGTGCGCGTAGAATCTTCGAAAAACAGGTTGTAAACAACCTTGCCCTTGATGGTATTGGGATATGTTCCGGTCTTGGTATGGCCGTCAATAATGGCCTGCGCGCGGTTTAAAATAAGGTCGACCGCATGTTCGGGGAGCGATTCAATATCAATACAGTGATGGTTGCTCATGCGCGCGGCCTTTATGTCGGGAGTGTGTGGATAGGGCGGCTGTTCTGTCTGTCCCAGCGTTCCCCTATCCGTTTTTATACAGGTATTCGGCCTTTTCACCAAGCCAGTTTTGCGGGCCGCCGGATTTAATCCACGCCATCGCGGCGGCGTCATCCTTCAAAAACGCATCCCACCACGCCAGCGACATAATTTTGATCACGTCCTTGTCTTCGTCAATGGTGGCATAGTCAAGGAGCTGGCCGCGGCTGCCGTTAAACACCATGTGGTCGGCGCCGGCGATGGTGATAAGGTGTTGTTCGGGGCCGTTGGCGTGGTTCCAAACCTCGATGCGTTTGTCGTGACCAAAGCCTTCAACGGGACTTTCGTCATTCGTGCCGGTCATGTGCAGGAGCGGGATGCCGATCGGGCCATAAATATCCTCCACCGGAATATCAAGCCGGAAATTCGGCACAGGGCTGTATAAAATGCCGGCCTTAAAGCGCGGGTCGGTGAAAAATTCAGGATTCGCGCCCTTGCCAACCGCTTGACCCGCCATCACCTGCGTTGTTAAGGCGCCAAAGGAATGCCCCGACATGCCGATCTGCGCCATGTCGATAATCGGCGCAATGGCGGGGTCGTTGCCGAGCATCTCGGTAAGGCTGTCCAGCGCCACATGCACGTCAAGATAGCGATTTTTTACAACCTCCCACGGCACCGGCATTTTGCGGCGAATAGCGTCCCACGGGTGGCCGTTTTCATTGCGCCATAGGCTGTCATCCGTTCCGTCATGCTGGATATGGGCGAGGATATACCCATGCGCGGCGACATACCGCGCGATGAACGATGCCCCGTCCCGCGTGCCGCCCAATCCGTGCGACCATATAATCAAGGGATAGGGCGCGGCAAATCCCGCCGCTGCACCGTCCGCCACGGCATCGGGATAATAAATCTTATACGGAATCGCCCGCCCATCCCGCGCCGGATCAACAAATTCCCCGCGCTTGATGAGCACGCGCATAGGCTCTGATTCTGCGGAAATATCGGGGCGCCATAAAGCCATAGGATAACTCTTATTTCTGTTACTGCTGTTTTTTTATTGTGGGGGCGGTTGCTTTCAACCGACCATCCGTCCCCACAGTCAATACCGCCACAGGCACGACCGGTCAATAAGAATTAGGCCAAGAAGAAACCAAGAAGGAAACCAAGAAGACAATAAGAAAAGGGCGGTCAAACCGCCCTGTCTTTTACCCTTAGAGTCTTTTGCTTTTGCCCTGTGGCCGATCATTGGCCGATCATTCAATGGCCAGTCATTGGCCGATCGCTCGATGGCGGATCAATTTGCCGCCAGCGTGTTCGATCTGCCCTCCGGCAAAGCCTTATTTCTTGCGGAACTGGTCGAGGGAAACAACCTCGCCTTTTTCGCTGCCGGACTTGGCTTTTTCTTCGCTCTTCGTGCCGGTCGGGTCGTCATCATCCGGCCCGTCTTCCATGTCGTGGTCGACAGGTTGGAATTGCAGCGCGAAATTGACCGATGGATCGGCAAAAATCGTGATGGCGGGAAGGGGGATAATCAAGCGTTCCGGAACGTTGTTAAAGCTCAACGTCACGCGGAATGATTTTTCATCAACCTCAAGATCATGGAACTGGTATTGCAACACGATGGTCATTTCACCGGGATAGCGTTCCTTCAAATATTCGGGGATTTCAACGCCCGGATATTCGGTCAAAAAGGTGATGTAAAAATGGTGGTCGTCCACCAACCCGTGGTCAATGACTTCTTGGACGGATTCTTGGACAACGCCGCGCAAGGCGCGCTCCACCATCTTGTCATATCGAAGGACGTCATCAGGGTCTTGTTTGCTCATGGTACGTACCGGCCGTTTTGATAAAAATTATAAAAAAATCACATTATCCCCATACCTTAACGATACTTGTGCAATCTTCAAAGACTTTCTTTCGGGGGAAGCGTTTTTTTCAACAGGCGTGTATGATACGCTATTGCGGCAAGAATGATTCCGAGATGCTTTCACAGCCTAACCACATATAAAGATACCAAACTAAGAAGGACAGACCATGCCGCCGATGATAGCCGATATTGCCGCCCTCGCGGCCATTGCAGGGGCGCTGGTTGCCTTTGTGTGGATGAGCATCATCGACCTCAAAATCCGCATTTTGCCGAATGAATTGAATCTGGCGGTGGCGCTGTGCGGGCTGGTGTTTCATATCGCCACGGGATGGGCGTTTGTGTCGCCGCTCAATGCCGCCTGCGGAATGCTTGCGGGGGCGGGGGTGTTGCTCGGGATTCGCGCCGTTGCCAACCGCATTTACGGCATGGATACACTCGGGCTTGGCGATGTTAAATTACTCGCCGCCGTTGGGGTGTGGCTCGGCGTTGAGGATACGATGATGGCGCTCAGTGTCGGCGCTTTTGCAGGGCTTTTGCACGGCGTTGGCTATATGGTCTATCAAAATGCCGTCCATAAAAAAGGCATCGCCTTTCGCGGCCTGACGATTCCCGCCGGCCCCGGTTTTGTTGTCGGGGCGCTGGTCGTTGGGATTTGGGCGTTTCAGGATTTGCGCCTGTTCGGCATCGGGCGCGGGGAGTATTATTAATGGCCGCCAAACCATCCTCCGCTTTGTCTTCCGGCCCGTTGCACGGGATCAAAATCCTCGACCTGTCGCGCGTGTTGGCGGGGCCGGTGGCGACGCAGATTCTCGGTGACCTCGGTGCCGACGTGATGAAAATCGAACGCCCCGGAAGCGGTGACGACACCCGCGCATGGGGGCCCCCATTTTTAAAAGACGCCGGCGGCAAGGACACGAGCGAGAGCGCCTATTACCTCAGTGCCAACCGCAATAAACGCTCCTTCGCCATTGATATCACAACAAAACAGGGGCAGGCGCATATCCATGATTTACTGCGCGATTGCGACATATTGATCGAAAATTTCAAAGTCGACGGGCTGAAAAAATACGGCCTGTCCTATGACGATTTAAAAGACCGCTATCCGCGCCTCATTTATTGCTCCATCACCGGATTCGGGCAAACAGGGCCCCTCGCGCATGAACCGGGCTATGATTTCATGATTCAGGCCATGTCCGGCCTCATGGCCAATACCGGCGCTGCCGACCAACCCCCGACTAAAACGGGCGTTGCGGTGTGCGACTATGTGACGGGGCTGTATGCCGTCATCGGCATCACATCGGCGCTCCATGCCCGTCAAATAACGGGGCGGGGGCAACAGGTTGACCTTGCCTTGCTGGATTGCACCTTGGCGATGTTGACCAACATCGCGCAATACACCCTGACCACTGGCAAAAACCCGCCGCGCGTCGGCAACGCCCATACCACCATCGTTCCGTATCAAGCCTTCGAGGCATCGGATGGATGGGTCGTGATCGCGGTCGGCAATGACTCGCAATTCGCGCGGCTTGCTGCGGTGATGGAGCATCCGGAATGGGCGAGTGATGCCCGCTTTGCCACCAATGCGGCGCGGGTACAGCATCGCGATATTCTTGTTCCACTGATGGCGGAGGAAATAAAAACCCGCCCCGCGCAAGACTGGCTTCAAGCCTTCCTTGAGCATGACATCCCCCACGGCCCCGTCAACACATTGACGCAAACCTTTGATCTGGAACAAGTCGCGGCGCGTGAAATGGTGGTCGAGATGCCCCATCCCTACAGCCCCAATCCGGTCAAACTGGTCGGCTCGCCCTTGAAATTGTCGGATACGCCTGTTACCTATCGTCTTGCGCCGCCGCCTATTGGTTTTGGCGGTGACATGACATCCGCGACAACACCTCAAGAAAAAGAATAAAAGGCAAACATCATGACCGACCCGATCACGGCCTCACCCGATATGTCCGCCGCCGACATCCCCGCGATTGAAATCACCGGATTGTCAAAAACCTATCGCGCCCAAAAAGGCGGCAAAAAGGGGAGCGAGCCGAAACTGGCGCTGGACAATATTGACCTGACCATCCCCAAGGGCTCATTTTTTGCGCTGCTTGGCCCCAATGGTGCGGGCAAGTCGACCCTGATTAACATTTTGGCGGGTTTGGTTGTCAAAACCTCCGGCACCGCCAAAATCTGGGGCTATGACACAGACCATAATGTCCGCGCTTCAAAAGCGTCAATTGGTGTGGTGCCACAGGAAATCAATTTCGACCCGTTTTTTACGCCGCGTAAATTGCTGGATATTCAGGCCGGCCTGTACGGCGTGCCAAAGGCGCAGCGCCGCACCGAAGAATTGTTAGAGCTTGTCGGCCTCGCCGATAAGGCCGAGAGCTATACGCGCTCGCTTTCCGGCGGGATGCAGCGCCGCTTGATGGTGGCAAAGGCAATGGTACACACCCCGCCTGTGTTGATTTTGGACGAGCCCACCGCCGGTGTGGATGTTGAGCTGCGCCAGCAATTGTGGAAAAACGTCAAGGAACTCAACCGCCAAGGCACGACCATTTTGCTCACCACGCATTACCTTGAAGAAGCCGAAGAACTCTGCGACCGCATCGCCATCATCAACCACGGCAAGATCATCGCGAACGAGGATAAAGAAACCTTGTTGTCACGGATCAGCGGCAAATCCATTCGATTCCGTTTGAGCGAAGAACTCAAAACCGTCCCTGAATCGCTCGCCGCGCTCGGCCTGCAAAAGGCGGGCAAGCGGAGCTTGTTATTGCAATACAGCCCAGAAGACCTTATTATGGCAAGGGTGATCGAGGCCATTCAGGCGCACAACCTCACCATCACCGATATTTCGACGGATGAGAGCCATCTGGAAGACATCTTCCTGCAACTCACCCGCGCGGCATAACAAAACAACAAGGCGGAGGAATATTCCATGCAACGTATTTTGACTTGGAGCTTTTTGGCTGTTTCCGTCCTTTGGTTTTTCGGCGCGGAGCCTGCCAAAGCGAGCTCCTTCTTTGAGTGCAAGGGCGAAGGCGTTGTTCTCTCGGCAAAGCCCGCATCCCCCGAGGCGACAAAAGATAATCCCGACCATAAATGGGATTTGCAGGTTCGCATCAAATCCATGTACAAAAACATCGTAACGAATCCGAGCTGCGCGATGGGAAGCCTCGACGCAACGGTTCAAAGTCCGGTCGAAAAGGCCAAAGATGAAATCATCAGGGTCAATTACATGAGCTACAGCGCCATGACGCCGAACGGCCCGATGTCGTCAAAAACATGGACGCTGGCTGAGGAATAACCCTTCGGCAGTTCGAGCGCTCGCCCCCATTTAAGGGCGCGGTGCTTTGGGGCGTTTCTTGCCGTGTGGCGCAACGATTTCGGCCTTGGCGGCAACATCGCTGATCCCGTATAGGCCGTTGCTCAGGATATAATCCTGAATTTTCGGATTGAGGCCGTCAACATTGCGTTCGCCGGCGCGCAGTTTCGCAAGGATCGAGCTTGCCGACACGTCAAGGCTTTGATGATGGTCGATGAAGCACCACCCGTGCGACACGGTGGCGAGGTCACGCGGGTTTTGAATTTGAATCGATGCGCCATATCGCGCGGCTTCGCTGTTCAGCGCGTCATCATCCTTGCCGGGGCGCGCCAGCACCGCAATCGGAATATTATCCATCACGAATTGCCACCGCGACCAACGATGAAAATCGGCAAGGTTATCCGCCCCCATAATCCAGATAAAATGATGCTGGGGGTGCATCTCCTTGATCGACTTCAAAACATCGGCGGTTTGATTGGCCTGAATGCGGCGCTCAATATCGGTCGGGGTGACAATCTCTGTCAGGCCATGCTCCTCCACCATAATGCGGCACATTTCCAAGCGGTGATCGAACGGCGCATAGCTTGCGGGGGCTTTGAGCGGGTTGCCGAGCGCGACCATCATCCACACTTCGCTGAGGCCAAGCGCCTTATGCGCGGTGGCATTAATGTTCATATGCCCCTCATGCGGGGGGTTGAATGAACCGCCGAAAAGTCCGATAAGTGCCATAAAATTCCCCTGATAATCCGGTTATTCCCAAATGGTGACGGGCGCGATTTTATGCCGCTGCGCCACTGTGGGAAATGCTCTGTGAAATACTCTGTCCAATACTTCGTTCATTGCTGCGCTCAACACCCAAGGCCAAGCGCCGAAAAAAAGCCCGCAATCCCCCATCATATCGCCCATAAAGAGCGAACTTGACTTGTAATAAAGTTATCAAATTATGTCAATATTTACTTGACATATTTAATGCGCCGTCGTAAGCCTTCGCATGAAGAAACACCGAATTGACGGAGTCCCGAATGGCGAATATCGTGTGGCCTCACTACAAAGAAGACCTAGCGCGGCACAGCGCAATCTGGGCTGATTTATACGCCCTGACGATGGGGCAGGCCTTCCACACCAACGGCAAGCACGACGTCAACACCACTTTCCACGCCTATATCCGCAAAAACCCGTTTGAGGGGAGCTTCCTCATCACGGGCGGTCAAAACATCATTTTTGAATGGCTTGAAAATAACTGGAAATTTGACGAAGTCGATCTCCAGATCATGGCGAATGCCACTATCCCCGACCCCGCAACGGGCGAACCCAAAAAAATGTTCACCCCCGAATTTATCGAGATGGTCAAAAATTCCAAACTGGAATTGACCGTTGATGCGATGCCGGAGGGCGAAATTGCGTTCCCTGACGAGCCGATCTACCGCATTCATGGCCCCCTTTGGCAATGTTTGATGGTTGAGGCCGCCATTTTGAACACGATGAATTCTCAATCCCTGTTTGCGACATTGGCCTCACGCTTGGTTGAGGTTGCGGACGGTGCGCCGATTCTGGCCTTCGGGATGCGCCGCGCTCAATGCATCGGCGGTCTTGAATCCGCTCGCGGTGCGTATATCGGTGGCGCGACCGCCACATCCAACACCTTGGCGCATAAATATTACGGCATGCCGTGGGCGGGGACTTTCGCACACGCTTTTGTCATGACCTATGAAGACGAGCTTGACGCCTTCCGCGAATATGCGGGCGCGATGCCCTATAACGGCATTTTCCTTGTCGATACCTATGACACCATCCAAGGGGTCAAAAACGCCGTCACGGCCTGTAAAGAAAAGGGCGTCAAACTCAAAGGCATTCGCCTTGACTCCGGCGACCTTGCCTATTTGTCGATCGAGGCGCGCAAGATTTTGGACGAGGCGGGCTTTACGGACGCCAAGGTTGCGGCCTCCAACGACCTTGACGAACAAACCATTCAATCCCTGAAAATTCAGGGCGCGCAAATTGACGTATGGGGCGTTGGCACAAACCTTGAAACCGCGAAGGCTCAGCCCGCCTTGGGCGGCGTCTATAAACTCGCCGCCGTGTTCGGTGCCGATTTGACGCAAGCCGAGATCGAGGCCACCCGCGCCTTGATCCGCCAAGGCGCCAACCCGACCGATCCGAAATTTGTCCGCAACGTGATGAAACTCTCGGAACAAGAAGTCAAAGTCACCATCCCGGGCGAGCTTGACGTGCTGCGCTACCTCAAGATGAAGGACGGCAAGGCCTTGCGCTTTGATGGCGATACCATCATTTCAAACCTGATGCGCGACCCGATTGCCAAGGGCGCTCTGGCCTTTGATGTGGAATCGGTGCCGAAGAACAATGAATCCCTGAGCAAGGTTTTCAATACCGGCACGCCGGTTTACCGCCCGTTGCAACGCTTCTTCACTGAAGGCGCACGCGTGGGCTTGCGTGAAACCATCCATGACGCCCGCGAACGCGCGGCAACCCAGATCAAATTACTCCACCCGTCACACCGGCGCTTGCTCAACCCCCACGAATACAAAGTGGGCATAGAGCGCAGCCTGTTTGACACGCGGCGCGAGATGATAAAATCGATCCGCCAAGGCGTAAAGCGCCAAAAGCTTAAGCGATAAAACGGTGTTCGGGCCGTTTATCGGCCCGAATGCGGGGGAAGATAAACGGTAACTGCAACAACATAAAACGGAGTTTACAATGGCTGTTATACTACACGTTACGGATATGCAAGGCGATTTCGGCGCACAGGACGGTGTTCTGTATGTTCCGGGCGGCACAGATGTCACCCGCAAAATCAACGACTTCATGGACGCGTTGCCGAGCAATGCCGTCGATGTTGCGGTCTTCACCTATGACACGCACCCATGGTTTTCCTATTTCTCCAGCCCTGAATGCCTTCCTTTCCCCGCCATCCATTGCGAGCAAGACAAAAAAGGCTGGCAATTGGTTGTCGACGCAGGAAAAATGACGAGCAAGGCTCAGGTCGTCTACGCCCCAAAGGAAACCTTCGATGTATGGCAAGACAAAGCCACGAGCAATGTTGATGTCAAAACACGCGGCACGATCGGGTCGAACATGTCCTATATGCAATTCCTGCAAGACCTGCAAAACAAGGGCGCAACCTTTGTTGACCGCGCCGCCGACCGCGCCACTTTCGGCAAGGCCGTTGATTGGGATTTCGACAAAGACGGCGCCTTCACTGGCAAAGTCACCGTCTGGCCTTATGAAGCGCAATTCGCCGGAAAAATCAAGGAAGGCTTCTATGTTGTTGACGGTGAAAACGGCAAGGAAGTCGTTGCCATCGCCAATGAAAACTTGGTCAAAGTCTATAACAATGTCGGCAAAATCACGACCGATGCCGCTTGCTTTGACGGCCGCATGGCACGTGATTCCTTCTTGTCCGATGACTATCTTGCAGGCTGCACCGTCATCATGACGGGCTTAGCGTCCAATTTCTGCGTCCATGACGCTTTGAAAGGCTATTTGGAGCGCGGCGCGAAAGTTGTGGTGATCGAAGACCTCGTCGCCGGAATCCCGAACGGTGTTGACGCGCAAAAAGCCATCGAAGGCTTAACCGGCGTTGACCGCACCGCCACGGGCGATATTCGCGATGTATTGAAAACCCGCCACTTCGAAAACTACGTCATCACAGGCCAAGTAGAATTGACGAGTGCAGCGGATTTTTTGGAACGCTATAACAAGGTCGCGCCGACCCCTGTCGCCGCCAACCGCAACACACCGAAATAATGTAGCCGCGCCGATAGTTGTAAACGCCCATGCTGCACCTGTTTTTATTTTAGCGCGCTCAAGCGACAACACGGCACAGAATACGCAAAACGCCCCTCACAGCAGGGGCGTTTTCATTTGACAATCAACCGCGCGCTATAGTCTTATGAAAAAATGAAAACAAGCCTTCTCACCGCACCGGATTACATCAAGCCCCTGAAACGCGACTTTGACCGCGTATCGGCGCAATATCCAGCAAATGCGGCCTTGCATCTCGCCAAAGCCTTGATGGATGCGGCGCAGGATTACGACCTCGCCAAAACCGCTGCACTCGGCGTTAATTTTCGCTATGCGGGCGCTGTGCGCAACGCCGCAAACCCCGCCTATATCCGCCATGAGAGCGTCATCGGCAAAGATTGGGCGGATGATGAAGCCGCACCGCTGCAACAAGGCGAAGAATGGCACAAAGGCCGCCGCGCGACCTTAACGGGGCAATCCTACGCCCTCAATGCGGCGGGGCATCCCGTGAATCCCTATTTCAATACCGGCCTGACGGGGCAGGGGGCGCTCGGACAATTCGGACCCAATCATGCGGTGGATAACGGCATCATGCTGCAATCCCGCCGCGATGAACAAAGCGGTAAAGACGGGCTCTATGCCCTCGGCATCATTCGCCGCTATGACAACAACGCCCCGGCCTTCTCCGGCGGCTTTGCGAAGTTTCATAAGGACGCATCGGGCGCCTACACCTTCGACAATGACGCCATCATCACCAGCAAAGCCGAAGAATTTTTCGAAGAGATGGTCAGTGGTTCAATCCCGCTCCTGCCTGCTTACGAAGCGCAAGTCGAGCCCCATTTCGAGGCTATGATGCAAACCTTGTCCAAGGCCAGAGGCGGCGCTACAATCGGCGCAGCCGAACGCGAAGAAATCAAAAACCAGATCATCACCGAACAACGCCTGAAACAGGTGGAGGATTGTGACCCATCCTTCATGCAGCGTCTGAAGGACGTCTTGGCCAAGGGGCGCGCCTGTTTTGCGGGGCCTGTGCTCAATGATAACCGCTCCACCAACAACGCATGGATCGAAACCCAGCTCAGCTGGATCGAGATGGACGATGCGACATGGACATATATTTGCGGCTCAAACCCGCGCTTTCCCTATGCTCTCAGCGCTGGTGACGATGCGGCGGGGGTTGTGTGGCACAAAATTGACGGCGATTTGATGGACAAAGCCTTCGCCAGCCACGGCGCGATGTTTGCCTTCATGGCGGCATCGTATTTGATCGACAGTGTTGAGCGCGCCAAGCCCGTTTCCGCCGATGTGTTCGCGCAAATGGAAGGCACCAAAGACGCGCTGCACCGCCTCAGCGCCGCCTTAAAGCGCTAAAAATAACAAACCCGCTTTAAAAAGCGGGTGTTTTGTATTACAGGACTTTTGTAAACGAACTGCTCTTAGCCTTTTGCAGGGCGGTTTTCTTGCTCTTGCGTGTCCAGCAAATTCGGGTCAAGCACGCCTTCACTGATGAGTTTTTGGGCGATTTTATACCGCTCGCGGCGCAGGAAATCGGCAACTTCCATCAATTCGTCATCGTCCATAACCGAAGGGTTTCCTTGCCAAATCTTTGTTTTGGAAAGTAAATTGCGGTTTGCCGGCGTGCCCGCCTGCTTCAGATAACCGACCAGCTCCTGAAAGCTTTTGCTCGATCTGATTTTGCCTTTACCCTTCATCGGACATCATCCCTTGTTGTTCGTAAAGCGACTATATCCAATTATTTCCATAATATCAACTTTTTTATTAGATTATCCCAACTTAACCTCTGCGCCCCGCAATTCTCTGTGGGCGGGGGCGGGGTGCGCCCAAAATATAACGGGAGTGCGCATGCTTGAAAATACAGCGAAATGTCAAAAAATGCGCATCATCGCGCAAGGCAACGAATCGCGCGGGGCGCAAGAAATCGGTTGATACACGGTGCGTGTTTGGGTTAAGACTAACGCATCACATTGCGCGCTCGTAGCTCAGCTGGATAGAGCGTTGGTTTCCGAAGCCAAAGGTCACAGGTTCGAGTCCTGTCGGGCGCGCCATTCTCGTTCTCTTCGAATCCCAGCCTCTTGATCACGCCCTAAACATCCCCAAACCCAAGCGTAGCGACAAACAAAGGCAAAAGGCTATACGTCAAAAACAGCCCGATCCCGATATAACACAGGCTGGTGATCGTGTTGATGATGCGGATGGTTTTGCGTTCGCGTAGGGCTTCGCGTAATTGTGCGGCCAAAACCGCCTCAAGCGTCAGGATAAAAAGATTGATGCTCACGATAATCAAGGTCGCCAAGAACACGTCCACCCCGTCCAATGCCTCAAGCGACAAAATCGACGGCACCACCGCGACATAAAACAAAATCACAAACGGGTTGGCGAGGGTGATGGTCAGTCCGGCGATGTAGTTTTCGCTCAAGACCGAAGGCTTGATAACGGCATGTACATGCCCGTCTTTGCTCCGTTTCGTCCATAACCCGCGTTCAAGGCTGGACAGGCCTTTATAGCCGAGAAAGAACATATAGCTCGCCCCGACCGCCTTCATCACATTGGTGATGGTGGCGACATAATCTTCGGCGAGGGTGATGCTGAAGGACGCGGTGACAAAGAAAAACGCCTGTACCGTGACAATGCCAAGAGCAATGAAAAACGCCGGCCAAAACCCGTCCGCCAGCGCCCGCGTCACAAGGGCGAGCATTCCGGGGCCGGGTTTAATGGTCAAAAGGCAAATAGCGATGGCGAGTAAAACGGCGGAGTCAAACGTCATGGCGATCCTGAAAAACAGTGAAAACGGCTCTCAGCATACCACGCATAAAGCATGAATTCTATGCCGCAGTGCGGCGCATTTTTCACTAGACAAACAGGCCTCATTTGCGCCCAGATAGGAAAAACCGCACCTGAATGCGGGGTATAAAACAGTTGGGGAAAAGCACTCTCAATGAACAGGCAAGAGCGCGTCGCGCTGGTGGATCATTTTTCAAGGCATATCGCCGCGCACGGCATCGGGGCGTATCGCGCCCGATATAAGGACATATTGCGCACCGCCACCTATCACGGCACCCAGCGTCATCACGCCCTGAACCAATTGGTCACGGCATTGCGGGCGGATGAATCGTTGACGAATGTTTTTCGCGCCCATGCTGCTGACTGTTCCGCCGCCCATGTCGCCAATTGTTCCGGCGCAGCCGCCTGCCCGCCCACCTGCCCGCCCACCTGTGAGGCGCAAGCCGTTCGAAGCCTGAAGCAAGCCTTCGAAAGCCACGCTCTGTACCACCGCATGATGGACGAGGGGAATCGGCATATTGATGCCTATGAACTGAATCTGGAGATTCTGCGCGCATTACTGGAACGGCGCGGCCTAGGTGCCGATGTTCATAAGGCCGCCAAGGTGGGGCAACACCGCTTGGAAACATCGCTCGACACGGTCTATGGAATGCACCGCCTGTCGCGCGAAGAAGCCCTGATCGGCCTCAAAACCCACCATAAAAACCGTGCGCTAGAGCGCCGATAGGCGCGGCTGGAGCCGAGGAAAACGGCGCGTTAAGATCCGTCTTCGTTCACGCATAGGCCTTGATCGGCGAAATAAATCCCGCGGGCTTCGCCGTCAATGAAGAGCAAGTCAAACGCTGTAAAATCGATTCGGCTGTGTTGCCCATGATAAACCCAGGGATGCCGGTGCGGGCAACGCTGCCCATCACCAACAAATCAACGCCGTGTTCCTTGATATAGGCGGGAATAACGTCGGATGGATTGCCGCGTGGGCATAAAACGGTAACGGATGCGGCAATGCCGGATTCTCTGACCATGCGATTGACCGCCTCTTCGTGCTGCTGGCGGCGCTCTTCAATCATGCGTTCAACATCGCCTTCGCGTTCGCGGGCAAAGCCAGATTCTCTGAAAAAGCTCTCATACTCAAAATCCCAACACGACATAACCGTCATTTTGCCGCCCAATTGATGGCTGAAGGCTTGACCGACTCTGAGTAATTTTAGGCCGAGATCATAGCCTGCCGGTGCATCGCTTTTGGGGTCGATGGCGACGCTGAGTAACGGCGCGCGGTCGGTCGGCATATCACGGTAAATCCACACGGGTTGCGGACATTTGCGGAGCAACCCCATGTCAAAGGATTGAAACCCCTTGCGGCGTTGACCCGTCCCCGAATTGGCGGGCATTCCTTCGGCGTCTTTGATAATCAGGTCGGCCTCTTTGCGCATCGCGAAGGACACTGCGCTCACCAAGGCGGGTTCGGCGGTTTCAAATCGGAATGTGACTCGCGCCGCCAAATCGGGCGCGTATTTCGAAACCCGTTCGTTCAAGGCGGTGATAAGGCGGTCTTGGCTGTGCTTGACAAAATCCTCAAGGCCATCGGGAAGGGCGGGGTTAAGGACAAGCACATCAAGTGTGGCGTGGCTGTGCTGTGCAATCTCGCACGCCTTTGCAAATCCGTTGAACGTGCCGTCCAATCCGTTAATCATGAAAACGATGGTTTTGAACATGGAGAATGCCTCTTTATGCCTCTTAAGTGGCGATGCGCGTATTACGCTCGACCGACTTTGAAAATAGCCGATTTGCTCGCCGCAAACAACCCAAGTATCCAAATAACCCCCATCTATGCGCCGCCTCTTGCCTCATCACCCCTGTGCTGCACCTGCAAAGGAGAGGCTATGCCTCAAAGCCTTTGCCTTAAAAGCCGGAGCCTTAAGATGCCGCCTTGCGGCCTTTGACAAGGGTGTCGACAACGGACGGGTCGGCGAGGGTGGATGTGTCGCCCATGGTGCTCAGCTCATTCGCGGCAATCTTGCGCAAAATGCGGCGCATAATCTTGCCGGATCGGGTTTTGGGGAGGCCGACCGCCCATTGAATATGGTCGATGGTTGCAATCGGGCCGATGATTTTACGCACCAAGGCCACAATCTCGGTCTGCACCTGTGCGCTCGCTGTGAACCCTTCCATAAGCGTGACATAGGCGTAAATCCCTTGCCCCTTCAAATCATGGGGGAACCCGACAACGGCGGATTCTGCGACGGCTTCATGCTCGTTGATCGCGCTTTCGATTTCGGCGGTGCCGAGGCGGTGGCCGGACACGTTTAACACGTCGTCAACCCGTCCGGTAATCCAATAATACCCGTCCGCATCGCGCTTGGCGCCGTCGCCGGTGAAATATTTGCCGTGGAATGTGCTGAAATACGTCTGCACGAAGCGCTCATGATCACGAAACACGCTGCGCATTTGTCCGGGCCAGCTATCACTGATGCATAAATTCCCCTCGCATTCGCCGTGCAGGATATGCCCCTCATTATCGACAATTTCCGGACGCACGCCAAAGAATGGGCGGCTTGCCGATCCGGGTTTCAATGCGGTTGCCCCAGGCAGCGGCGTAATCAAATGCCCGCCCGTTTCGGTTTGCCAAAACGTATCGACAATCGGGCAACGCTGTTCCCCCACCACATTGTAATACCACAGCCACGCCTCATGGTTGATCGGCTCACCCACTGTGCCGAGGATGCGCAAGGACGAACGATCCGTCGTCTTCACCCATTCATCCCCTTCCTTCAGCAAAGCCCGAATGGCTGTCGGCGCGGTATAGAATATATTGACCTTATGCGTGTCGATGACGTTCCAAAACCGCGACCAGTTCGGGTAATTCGGAATCCCTTCAAACACGAGGGTTTTGGCACCATTGGCGAGCGGGCCATAGACGATATAGGAATGCCCCGTCACCCAGCCGACATCGGCGGTGCACCAATACACATCGCCGTCATGGTAATCAAACGTGACTTCGTGGGTGAGGGCGGCATACACCAAATACCCGCCCGTTGTATGCAAAACCCCTTTGGGTTTTCCGGTAGAACCGGATGTATACAGGATAAACAGCGGGTCTTCCGCGTTCATCGGTTCACACGGGCAATCGGTGTTTTGCGCCTCGACAAATTCATGCCACCACACATCGCGCCCTTGCATCCATTCCACGGGGCGGCCGGATCGGCGCAGGACGATGACACTGTGAACATCGGGGCAAGACCGCAACGCCTCATCGGCGTTTTTCTTGAGCGGGACAAACTTGCCCCCGCGTAGGCCTTCATCGGCGGTAATCAAAACCTGCGAGTCACAATCCAAAATCCGGTCGCGTAGAGAATCCGGTGAAAATCCGCCGAACACAACCGAATGCACGGCCCCGATACGGGCGCAGGCGAGCATCGCATACACCGCCTCCACCACCATCGGCATATAAATCGTGACGCGGTCGCCCTTTTTCACGCCGCGCGATTTCAAGGCGTTGGCAAGGCGGCTCACCGCGTCTTTCATGGCGCGGTATGTAATCTCTTTATGCTGCCCGACTTCATCCGCTTCAAAAATCAAGGCGGTCTGGTCGCCGCGCTTTTCAATGTGGCGGTCAACGCAGTTATAACAAGCGTTCAGGACGCCATCCTCATACCATTTGATGCTGACGCCGTTTTCGAAATCGGTGTTTTTGACTTTGGTGAAGGGGGTAAACCAATCGAGCCGTTTGCCCTGCTCTCCCCAAAACGCATCGGGGTCGGTGATCGATTGATCGTAAAGGCGGGTGTAATCGGCCTCGTTCACATGGGCTCTGGCGGCGATAGACGGCTTGACCGGAAAAGTCTCAACGGACATGAAAAAGGCTCCCACTATGTTTGGTGATTATTTGGGTTTGGTGATTATTCGGCGCATTTTAACAGAATGAATATGGTTCTTCTATCCCTCATCTGTTGTGCGCTGCGTCATGGGCTGCGTCATGGATAGATTGGTTTTTGTTGACATTTCAAACCTCATCTATTAATTGTCATAATAATGAAAGACGCGACAGCCACACCCAAACAATACCCCTATCTCGACGAAGTCGAGCGTGCCACGCTTGCCGCGAATTTTGAGCGCCATACGGTTTTGGGGCGCTATGCCACCCACGCTTTCGCGCATGATTTTATCAAAGGCACGCAAGTCTGGCTTGAGGCCTTCGCCGTGATGAATGGCGGCTGGATGATCCTGCGTAAGGAACAATCCCTGAGCGAGCCGAACCAGATCGACCAATCCATCATCGTCCGCGACGCCAATTTTTTCAAAGCCGTTCACGACCTCGCGCAATTTGAAAACGAGCGCATCGGCGCGGGACACGCTCCGCTCAAAACCGAAGCAAAGCGCCATTTCCGCACCATGGCGATTGCGACGGGGATCGAGTTCGACACATCCGGCCTGCCGCACCCGACAATCAACGGCCAGATCACAGGCAGCGGCACATTCCCCGCCGACGCCTATGACCGCGCCGAAGCGAACCACGCCGCCCGCCTTAAGGGGCTGAGCGGCCCCATACCGGAATCCCTCAAGGATGAATGGCAATTTCTCGCCCAAAGCCGCGTATATTTCAGTGAAATCATAGCCTTACGCGCGTTTATTGATTGTTTAAAAGAAACAACCCATTATATCGGCGAAACCCTTAAGGGCGGCGGCGGGATGCTCTCGGATTTTCGCTCGGATTTTCGCGACTCAGGAAAATTGGCCAAAAACGCCGATGTATCGCGCCGCGCCCTTGAAGACATACAGCGAAAAGCCGACAATTTTTTTGCCTCGGCTCAGTTCAAAGAAGCCTTTGACCCCGAAATTCACGCTTGGGCGGCGCAAGCCCTTCACCAATACACTTATTACGCCTATCTAGCCTTGTCGGGGGAGGCTTACCACAGCCTGAATACGACGTATCGGCAAATGCCGCCGAGTTATATGGAGGAGTGTCTTGAAAAAGCCGCAACCAGCCTCGTACACCTGACCGGTGCCGAAAAATCCTCTGCGAAAGAGGAGGTGAAGCGCCGTGCCATCTCTATGGTCACAGATTTTACGCAAAAGAAAGACATTTATCGGCGTTTTGACGCGCCGCCTGAATTGGCGCTGGTCACAAACTGGTTTCATTCCTTGGGCGACAATTTGATGGAGCGCAGCGGCATAAAAGATCCAGCCTCAACGAACGGCTCAGGGCGTCCCGTCCCGAAACCGACAATTCTGCGGCATTAAGACGCCTTAAACGCCACCTTACCGCGCCTTCGCGGCGGCTTTCTTGCTCTTATCCATGATATACGCCCATTCGCTGTCCCGCACGGGCGACACAGACAGCCGCGATTGTTTGAGGAGCGCCATCTCCGCCAAGGCCGGATCGGCCTTGATGTCTTTGAGAGTCACAGGCGCGGGCATCGCCTCAACCGCCTTGAAATCCACCATACCGAACCGGCCTTTCGGGTCGGTGTGGTCGGGGTAGTATTCTTTGACGACCTCGACAATCCCGACAATTTCCAGCCCCTCATTCGAGTGATAGAAAAATGCGCGGTCGCCGATTTTCATGGCTTTCAGGTTGTTGGAGGCTTGGTAATTGCGCACCCCGTCCCAAAACTGGACGCCTTTTGCGACATGCTGCGCCCAGCTCCATTTGAACGGTTCGGATTTAATCAACCAATATGCCATGAAGACCTCGTCATAAGTCTTTGTTCATTCGGGATTTTTTCGATTATTCTGGCGTCCCGTAAGGGCGGTCGAGCAAGGCCATAATCGCGTCATCAACGCTCAAACCATTATGCAGGATCTTGAACATAGTTTCGCAGACCGGCATTTCAACCGCGTGGTTTTTCGCAAGGGTCATCAAAGCCTTGGCGGTGTGAACCCCTTCAGTGACCGATACGCGCTCTTTCATAATATCATCAAGGCTGCGCCCTTGCCCGAGCATGACGCCGAGCGAGAAATTCCGCGACTGCATCGACGATGCCGTGAGCATCAAATCCCCAATCCCGCACATGCCCATCAACGTGCCCTTATCCGCGCCCATGGCGGAGGCAAGCCGCGCCATTTCACTGATTCCGCGGGTGAGCAAGGCCGCACGGGCGCTGTCGCCGAGTTCTTTGCCGTAAACAACGCCGCAAGCAATCGCCAGCACGTTTTTCACCGCGCCGCCAAGCTGCGCACCCACCACGTCTTCGCTGGCATAGGGGCGCAGGTTGCGACATCCGAGCTGTTGAACCAATCGATGCGCCATTTCTTTGTTTTCGGCGGCGAGGGTGACGGCGCTCGGCAATCCGCGGGCAATCTCGGCGGCGAAGGTCGGGCCGCTCAAAATGGCGACATGGGCTTTGGGCATTTCTTGCTGGGCGATCTGCGATAGCAAAAGCCCGCTCTCAAGCTCAATCCCTTTGGCGCACAGGACAATCGGCTTGCCATCAATCTGGCCTTTAATGGCGCTGAGGCTGGCACGCAAATATTGCGCGGGCGTGACCATAAGGATGATGTCCGCCGCCGCGGCCTCCGCCATGCTGGCTGTGACTTTCAAGGAGGGGTGCAAGGTGACGCCGGGCAAATACAGGGTGTTTTCGTGCTTATCACGGATGCCGGCAACGACCTCCGGTTCACGCGCCCATAATGTGACGTCTTTGCCTGCAACGCACATGGCTTGTGCCAAGGCCGTTCCCCATGCGCCGCCGCCGATTACGCCGATTGTTGTCATGCGGTTTTTCCCTTTTTCTGAATTGGGTCTGTTCTTTTTTCCGTGAGCCACACTATAAGCATTCCCGCCAAACCCCGCAAGAGGGCGGCTCAATCCCTTACATCACGCCTCTTTGAGGCGGATGAGCTGATTGTTTTTATGGTCTTTGCCCGCTCATATTCTTTTAAGAGCCTAGCCCTGAGGCAGCGACTCTCGCAGCGATTCTAAAGGCCATCGCGGGCGAGCAGGGGAGTCGAGCCCATCACCCGCCGCCCCATCACCTGTATTGTTCATTTTCAAGCGTTCCAATCCCGCCCAAGCGATCATCGCGCCATTATCCGTGCATAAATGCATCGGCGGCGCTACAAACCGCATATTTTTGCGGCTTGCCAAATCCTTTAACGCCCCGCGAATGGCGGTGTTCGCCGCGACGCCTCCGGCAACAACCAAGGCGGGGGCTGTGCCGTGTGCTGTTTGAACGGACGCCCAAAAAGCCTCAATGGCGCGTTCGGTGCGCTCGCTCAACACATCTTTCATCGCGTCTTCGAAACTGAAGGCCAGCGCCGCCATCTCTTGCCGATTAAGCGGCGCGTCCGTGTCTTGGTCTTTGGCAAGGGATTCGACATAGGTGCGTACCGCGGTTTTCAGGCCGGAAAACGAAAATCCACAATCCTTGCGCCCCTTCATCGGGCGGGGCAGGGGGAATTGCGCGATGGCCGCATCGTGGTCGCTGCATTCCCGCGCCAATTTCTCAAGATTCGGCCCCCCGGGATACGGCAATCCCATCATCTTTGCCGATTTGTCAAAACATTCGCCCGCCGCATCGTCCAATGTCGTGCCAAGGCATTGATAATCGCCGACGCCCCGCACAATAAGGGTTTGCGTATGTCCGCCGGATACGAGCAACAGCAAATAAGGAAACGGCACGTCATCACTGAGCCGCGCGGTCAGGGCATGACCCTCCAAATGATTAACGGCAATGAACGGTTTGGCGGTGGATAGGGCAATCGCCTTCGCCGCCATCATCCCAACCATCACCCCGCCAATCAAACCAGGGCCGCAAGTGGCGGCAACGCCGTCCAATTCGTCATAGGTTAAGGATGCTTCCGCCATCGCGGCGGCAATAATCGCCCCGATTTTGTCAAGATGGGCGCGGGCGGCGATTTCGGGTACGACTCCGCCATGCACGACATGGTCTTTTAACTGGCTGTACACAATATTCGACAAGATGCGCCGCCCTGTGTCGGCATCGTCACACACGACCGATGCGGCGGTTTCGTCACAACTTGTTTCAATGCCCAAAATAATCATGGAATAATCGTGCTGTCCGTTGATGCGGCTTTATGCGCCGAAGTTTTGCTTTACATTGTGCCCTGATTATCAGAAAAACAACAGAACACGAAATAAAAACCGCATAAAAGGCCGACCGCGATGACAACGATAAAACTGGGCACAAGGGGGAGCAAACTCGCCCTCATCCAAACCAAAATGGTCGAGGATGCCATCAAGGCCGCCAACCCGTCCGTGACGGTTGAACAAGTCATCATCCTCACCAGCGGCGACTGGAAACCCCAAGACGGCGAAAAATCCCTGTCATCGGCGGCGGGCGGCAAGGGGCAATTTATCAAGGAAATCGAGCTTGCCTTGCAAGACGGGCGCATTGATTGCGGCGTTCACTCGCTCAAAGATGTGCCGACCGATTTGCCGCATGGCATGGATTTATCCCATGTGTTGGAACGCGAAGACCCGCGCGATGCTTTGATTACGCGCGGCGCGGCGACAAGCCTTGCCGATCTGCCGCACAGCGCGCGTTTGGGAACCTCCAGCAAACGCCGCCAGTTTATGGCGCTGCACACCCGCCCCGATTTATCGGCGCAAATTCTGCGCGGCAATGTCGATACACGCCTTGCGAAATTGGCGGACGGCATGGTCGACGCGACATTTTTGGCGGTGGCGGGGCTGAAGCGTATGGGGCTTGAGGCACACATCTCCCATATCATGAGTGTTGAGGAAATGCTCCCCGCCGCGGGGCAGGGCGTCATCGGTCTTGAAATTCGTGCCGATGATGCGAAGACCCGCGCCGTTCTTGCGCCGCTCGATCACACCCCGACCCATCTGGCGGTGTTGGCGGAGCGGGCGATGCTGCGCGTTCTCGGCGCGTCCTGTCATACGCCGGTCGGCGCCTATGCCATGTGGACGGATGGCGGGATTTTGCGTCTGCGCGGCGCGATCGGAATGGAGGACGGCTCGGCCTGTTACACCACCGATCTGTCCGACACGGTCGCCACGCGCGACCAAGCTGAGGCGCTCGGCCACCGCGCCGGACGCGATTTGATGAGCAAAGCCCCGAATGATGTTTTGCGTATTCTCGGCATTTGTGCGGCGGCATAAAACACGCCATGGCAACCCCCAAAAACACTCCCGTGATTTTCGTCAACACCCGCCCGCACAGCGCCGCGGATGAAACCGCACCAATTCCTGCATCTGCCGCCATATCTGCCCCTGAATCTCTTGCTGCATTCCCATTTGCGCCTTTCGCGCCGTCCTCCTCCCCCGACACGTTCCTCGCCGCCATCACAGGGCAATCCCCCCGCCGCGCCCCCGCCCATGCCCCCGCCGCGGCTGCCACTGCGGCTTCTTGCTCATCTGCCGCCGCATCAGTCCCTGCTGCCCCAACCGTCAAGGATTCTGCCGCTCTTGCTGCGCCCGACTTTGTCCCCGATTTCGCCCGCGATGCCCTGTCTGCCGCCGCGCTCGCGCATGGTTTGACCATCATTGACGCGCCGCTTTTAACCTATCGCCGCCTTGACACGCAATGGCCTGATTGTCCTGATATCCGCGCCATTGCGCTCACCAGTCGCCACGCGGTTCAGGCGCTGTCCGAGGGCGGCCTGATTCAAGGCGCGCGCGCCAAAATCCCCGTTTATTGTGTTGGTGACGCCACCGCCATCGCGGCATTCGAGGCGGGGTTCGAAACGGTGTTTTTCGCCGAAGGAACGGCAAGGGATCTCGCCGACTTATTGCGCGACGATCTTGAGGGCGGAACGATATTATTCCCGTCCGGCACAACCATCACCCCTTCAACCATGCCGGCCTTTGAGGCGGCGGGTTTAACCGTTCATCGCTGGCCTGTCTATGACATGGACGCCGCCGCCTGTTTCCCGCCCGCCCTCTTGGCGGCCTTGGCGCAAGGCGCGGCGATGGTCGTGCCGTTTTTTTCGGGGCGGTCGGCACAAATTTGGTCTGATTTGATGATGGCACAGGGGTTGAAGGCCGCCACGGCGCAAAGTTGGGGCTTGTGTATTGCGGCGGGAGTGGTAAAGTTTGTCGATTGTCTGGACTGGAAAGACATTATCGTGCCCGCGCGGCCCGACATGTCCGCGATGGTTAAGGCACTTGATGGAGTGATGCGGACGGCATAACGCGGACGAAATAACCCGCCCGCCGCCCCAATAGCAGACAAAGTGGGAGAAGAAAATGGCGCAAACAAACCTGTCTGACGACGACCAAATTCCGAATGCGGACAAAATCATTCAACGCTTCGGCGGCATCCGCCCGATGGCGGGCAAGATGAACGTTCCCGTCACAACGGTTCAAGGCTGGAAAAAACGCAATGTCATCCCGGGCAACCGCCGCGACGACATCATGTCCGCCGCCAAAGCCAATAAGGTGAGCCTCAGCGGCGTTGAAGATTTGCTCGCGGCTTCCGCGCCGTCTGCCTCAAAATCAACCGCCAATGAAAATGCCGCCGCGCCTGCCGCTAAAATAAAGGCCGCAAAGCCAGCCGCCGCAAAAATCAAAGCCAAAGCCTCCAAAGCCTCCAAAGCCTCCAAAGCACAAGGAAAACCCGCAATGACGGATCAACCGAAAAAGCCAGTCGCCTCATCGCAACCCGCGGCAAAACCTTCTGCCCAACCCTCTGTCCAACCCTCTGCCCAGCCCGCTGTAAAATCACCCGTTTCCGGTGCGCCCGTTCAAAATCCGGTGAAGCGTCCGGCGGCCTCACAGCCCGCAAAGCCACAAGCGCCGCAAACCGCACCCGTGCGCCCAGCGCAAGCCTCTACGGCGGCGCAGTCAAGCGCCCCGCGACCAACAACCTCACCACAACAGCACGCCCCCAAACTCGATGCCACACAGCGCCACAACGCCACGGTTGCCGAACTCAAGGCCATGTCTGACCGCGCCATCAAGCGTAGCCTCATGTTCAGTGGCTCCCTCATCGCGATTGCCCTCGTCGTCGGCTTTGTCATGTTTTCTGGCGATGATGTTAAGCGGGTTGAAGAGGATCTGACCGCCATTCAAAGCAATGTCGGCACGCTTGAAACCCGCACAACCATGCTCGAAAAGGCGTTGCCCCAAAACCTGACTGAAAACCTTCAAACACTCAAACAAGACGCGCAATTGTTAAAGCAAACCGTCGGCACCTTGGCGCAAGACGTGCAAACCGCGGCGCAAACCCTCACCGATGAATCGCAAGGAACGGTCATAGACCGGATCGCGGCGCTCGAAGGGCAAGTCGGGCAAATGGGCAGCGGTGAATCGCTCGGCCTTCTGATGACCCGCATCGACAGCCTCTCGCAAACCATCAATGGCCAACAACAGCTTTCCGCCGCGATGGGCGATTTGAGCCAAGTCGTGCAAGGCCTGCAAGGCCAGATGGACGGGTTTGACGCGGCGCTTGAACAAGCCAAACTTGAAAACAACGAACTGGCCAAAACGCTGGAAGGCGTGACGGGGCGCGACCTCGGCGCGGCGGCTATGTTGCTCGCCCTCGGTCAATTCCGAAGCTCGGTCAACCGCAACGCACCGTTTGAGGAAGATCTCGCCATCTTGCGCAAAATTGTCGGCGAAGACGATGTGGAACTGAATGCCGCGCTTGACCGCCTTGCTCCCTACGCGGAAGAGGGCGTTTTGTCGCCTGAGAACCTCAAGGAAGAATTGAAAACCCTGAGCGGCGACATCGTGATGGCGCGTTTGGCGGGACAAGACGTGTCGATCAAGGAAAAGGCTTTGATCCGCCTTGGCGAGGTAATCTCGGTGAGCAAGGACGGCCAGCCCATCACCGGCACGCCGGAAGAAGCGGCGATTATAGAGGCGCAAGCCTTGCTTGATGCCGGCGATGTTCAAGGCGCGATGGCGGCCTTAAGCGCGCTGGAAGGGCCGGCGGCAGACGCAGCGGCACCATGGATGGAAAAAGCGCAAGGCCATGTAGAGGCACAAAGCGCCGAGGAATTAATCCTGCAAACCGTGTTGCAACATTTGTCCGGCACGGGCGGGAAGGGCTTGCTCGGCGGTATTGGCATGGATGGCGGAATGCCCACCGCGGAATCCCTTGGTCAAGGGATGCGCGATATGGGCTTGCCGAAACTTGGCGGCTCCGGCGCATCGGTCTATACCGACCCGAACAGCGGCATAAGCATCATGAAAAAAGGCGGCACGCCATGGCCGATTCCAGAGGGGCAATAAGCCTCTTGCGGGGCTGAAGCCGCGCGGCATACAGAGTAAAACGGCTGACGATAAAAAAATAAACGAAAGAAACGGAAGGGCGGACGATGCTCAGGGCAATATGGTTTTTGGTCAAATTGGCGGTGTTTATCGCGGCGGTCTTGTGGATTGCCGCCCGCCCCGGCACCATTGAGATTTCTTGGCTGTCCTATGACATCCGCATGAGCATCGGCATATTTTTCGCGATTTTATTTGTGGCGGTTGTCGTGCTTTTGCTCGTCCATCGCGTGGTCATGGCGCTTAAACGCGCCCCCCGCGCCGTGGCGCTGTACCAAGAGCGCACCGGCCAAGACAAGGCGCAACGCGCCATCACCCAAGGCTTGTCCGCCATTGCGGCGGGCGATTTAGCCCGCGCCGAAACCTACACACGCCGCGCCCGTAAATATCAACATATGGATTACGGCATGGTGGATTTGCTCGAAGGCATGACGGCGCGGATGCGCGGCGATGCCCACAGCGCCCGTTTGGGGTTTGAGCGCCTTTTGGCGCGCAAGGATACGGCTTTTCTCGGTGTGCGCGGCTTGCTTCAGGTCGCCATGGATGAGGGCCAAATCGAAAAAGCCATCACCATGGCTAAACGCGCCCATGACATGCACCCGAAACAACGCTGGATCGTCAAGACCCTCTACCAATTATACCTTCAAGCGCATGATTGGGAAGGCGCCGAACGCGCCTTGCAAAAGGCTCGTAAATTGGGGGTTGTGACGGCGGCTCAGGCGGCCTCCGACCGTGTTGCGATGGATTTGTCGCAATCGCAAGCGGCGCTGAATAAAGGCGATATCGACACGGCGTTCCGCTTGGCGGAAAAGGCCTATAAGCGCGACAAGGATTCCTTGCCGGCCTCCTTAATGCTGCTTGCCCATTACCTGCGGCTTAGCAAGCGCAAGCAAGCGGTGCGCGTGATTGAGCGGGCATGGAAAAATAACCCGCATCCCGATTTGTTGACGGGCTGGAAAGCCCTTGCCCCCGCCGATAAGAAATACGGCACGCACAAAATCATGAATTGGTACGAACGCTTGCTCGCCTTGCGTCCAAACAGTGACGAAGGCCAAATGGCGGTGGCGGAGGCCGCGCTGAGTGAGGGCATGTACGGCGAGGCACGCGCCTATCTCGACATGGCGCATAAATTGCGCACCAGTAAAAAACTTTTCCGCCTCTATGCGGCGCTGGAGGAGGCGCAAAACCACGACGGCGCAGCGGTACGCCGCTGGCTTGAACGCGCCATGGACGCGCCGGAAAACAAGGTCTGGACATGTGCGCAAAGCGGCTTGATCTATGATCGCTGGTCGGCCTTTGCCGCCCCGCATAACAGTTTTAATACAATCTTGTGGGACTACCCCGGCGTTGGTGTTGCCAGTGGCGCAAGCCTTGCGGCGGTGCAGGGGTTGGTCGGTGGGCGGGCGCTCAGTGATGGATTGCGCGGCGAGGGGCTGTCGGCGCTTTTGTCCGATGGCGGGCGAGCGGCATAATCTGTGCGGTATAATCCTTCTGTATCAATATAATAATCTAACAACATAAAGCGATGGTTTAAATGGAGAATTGGGTGGTTGATGCCTCTTTGGGCGCTGTGATCGGGTATTTTCTGGGCAGTATTCCCTTCGGTCTTTTGCTCTGTCTTGCGATGGGCAAGGGCGATGTCCGCAAAATCGGCTCCGGCAATATCGGGGCAACCAATGTTCTGCGTACGGGCAGCAAACCTTTGGCCATCCTGACCTTATTTTTGGATGCGGGCAAGGCGGCGGCGGCGGTCTATGTCGCGCGGTGGCTGTTTCGCGACAGCAATGTCCAAACCATGGGAGCGGCCTTTACATCCGGCGCGCCCGAGGCCGTTAGCAAGGTGGCACCTGTTGATGGTGTGAACGGCGAACTCGGCGCGATAGACGGCGCCCTCGATGCGGATTTGCTGGGTCAAATGGACTATACGATTATGCCTGTGGACGACACGGCATTATACCCCGTTTTGGCGGCGGGCTTGGCGGCGATGATCGGGCATATGTACCCGATCTGGCTCAAAGGGCGGGGCGGCAAGGGGGTCGCAACCTTCATCGGCATGGTCTGTTCAATGACGACTTTTGTCGGTTTGGGTGTCTGTGTCATCTGGTTGTCCATTGCGGCGGTCATGCGGATTTCATCGCTGTCTGCGCTGTGCGCGGTCCTGTCCGCGCCGCTTGTGGCGTGGGCGCTTTATGGCGATGCCTATGCAGTGGTCTATGCGGTTGCTGCGGCGTTGGTGTGGTACAAGCACAAAGACAATATTCGCCGTTTGATCGCGGGGACGGAGCCACGAATCGGCGATAAAACGGCGGTGTCGAGCTCTTCTTCTGCATCGACCCTCAACGACAGCGGGGCGGACGAAAGCGCGGCGCACTAAGCATGTTCGGGCTTTTCGAAAGACCTCAGGCTGTTTTATCGCCGGATCGGGATGAGAAAATCGCGTGGATTCGCCTTGCGCGAACCGAAGGGGTCGGCCCCGTCACTTTGGCGCGGTTGATCGGTCGCTACAGATCGGCACAAACAGCGATTGAACGCGTCCAAAAAAACGTCAAATTCAGTCATTTAAACATCGTCCCTCAATCGGTCGTAGAGGATGAAATGGACGCGGTTGCCGCCATGGGTGGCCGGATCATCTGTTCCTATGAGCCCCTCTATCCCGACAGCCTCGCCGCGATTGCCGACCCGCCGCCGGTTTTGACGGTGTTGGGCGATATCCGCGCCTTGTCGCGTCCGTGCATCGGGATTGTCGGCACGCGCAATGCCTCCTTAAACGGTCGCCGCATGGCGGGGGTGTTGGCGCATGATCTGGGCAAATCGGGCTATGTCGTAGTGTCGGGTTTGGCGCGCGGCATTGACACGGCGGCGCATGAGGCCGCGCTCCAAAACGGTTTTCCGACAATCGCGGTCATCGCGGGCGGGGTGGACACGATTTACCCCCGCGAAAATGAAAAACTTCATCACGCCATCATCAAGAGCGGCTCAAAAACCGGCTCAAGCACGCCCCAAAGCACCTCTGCAAACATCCATGCAAACACCCCTGCCAATCCGCCCGCCAACACCCCCATTGGCGGCGCTGTTATCTCCGAAGCCCCGCTCGGCACGCAACCAAACGCCAAGCTTTTCCCCCGCCGCAATCGCATCGTGTCGGGCTTGTCGCTCGGCATTGTGGTGGTGGAGGCCGCCTTGCGCTCTGGCTCGCTCATCACTGCGCGGCAAGCGCTTGATCAAGGCCGCGAAGTTTTCGCCGTTCCGGGCTTTCCGCTTGATCCCCGCGCCGAAGGGCCAAACAGTCTGATCCAGCAAGGTGCAAGGCTCGTCACCAACGCTGCGGTTATTCTCGAGGATGTGGCGGGCATGTCTTTCGCCCCGCCGCCGCAATCGACCCTGTTCGAAGACCCCGACCGTTTCGAAGGTGTCGATGTTGACGAAGAAGATGGCCTGCTTGATGCCGCTTTGTTGCACGCCATGGCGCAAGAAGGTGCCCGCACCCCTTCTAAAACTGCGCCTTCTTCCAAGGCTCCGCCATCTCATGGTATTCAACCCGCCGCGATTCACTCGCCAACCGAGACTCCGGCGGAGGCTGTTTTGTCCATTCTAAGCCCCGCTCCGATCGGCATAGACGACCTGATCCGCGCCAGCGGGCTGGACGTATCCGTGGTTCAAATGGTCTTGATGGAACTCGAACTTTCGGGAAAACTCGAACGGCTCACAGGAAATCGGGTTGCTTTATTACCCGATGTAGCGTAAATCGAAAAAGGATAAGTACAACGATTTTGTGTATTGGGAAGCAGTATAAACAGTGAGTGTCAACGCCCTCGTTATCGTCGAATCGCCCGCAAAGGCTAAGACAATCAATAAATATCTGGGCAAGGATTATACCGTTCTTGCAAGTTATGGTCACATTCGCGACTTGCCGTCAAAGGACGGATCGGTGCTGCCGGATGATGACTTCGCCATGATTTGGGAATTGTCTTCCCGCGCCTCCAAAACCATGTCCGACATTAAAAAAGCGACGAAAGAAGCCGACACCGTATACCTCGCAACCGACCCCGACAGGGAAGGCGAAGCCATTTCATGGCACATTAAATCGGTGCTGGAGGACGGCAAATTCCTGAAAAACAAAATCGTCCACCGCGTCACCTTTAACGAAATCACCAAAAAAGCCGTCCAAGACGCCTTCGCCCACCCGCGGGAACTGGATCAAAACCTGATCGAGGCCTATCTTGCCCGCCGCGCCTTGGACTACCTTGTCGGGTTTAACGTGTCGCCGGTTTTGTGGCGTAAATTGCCGGGGGCGCGCTCGGCGGGGCGGGTGCAATCCGTTGCGCTGCGCCTGATTTGCGAACGCGAGTCCGAAATCGAAAAATTCCGCTCCGAGGAATATTGGAGCATCGCCGCAACCCTGCACACCCCGTCCGGCGCCCCGTTTGAGGCGCGGTTGACGCATTTATCCGGCAATCGCCTTGACCGCCTCGACATTAAAACACAAAAGGAAGCCGAGGCCGCCGCCGCGCGAATCCGCAATAAATCACTCAAAGTCGTGACGCTGGAGAAAAAGCAAGCCCGCCGTCACCCTTACGCGCCGTTCATCACTTCCACCTTGCAACAAGAAGCCTCGCGCAAGCTCGGCTTCGGCGCATCGCAAACCATGCGCGTCGCGCAACGCCTGTATGAAGGCATTGATATTAAAGGCGAAACAGTCGGCCTCATCACCTATATGCGAACCGACGGCATCACCCTGTCCAACGAGGCGATTTTTCAAGCCCGCAGCGTGATCGAACGCGAATTCGGCAATAAATATGTGCCGTCCAGCCCGCGTATGTATAAGAGCAAAGCCAAAAACGCCCAAGAAGCGCACGAAGCCATCCGCCCGACCGATTTGAACCGCAGCCCGCTATCGCTGCGCAACGCTTTGGGCGATGACGAGTTCCGCCTGTATGATTTGATCTGGAAGCGCACCTTGGCGTGCCAGATGGAGTCGGCGATTTTGGATCAAGTCGCGGCGGATATTTCCGACGGCACGGATGATGTCGTGCTGCGCGCCACCGGCTCGGTCGTTGCCTTTGACGGGTTTTTGAAACTCTATCAGGAAACCCGCGACGACCCGACCAAGGACGGCGAGGACGACAATGAAAACGACCGCCGCCTGCCGCCAATGGAGCAAGGCGACGCGCTCAAGACCATTTCCGTCAATAACGACCAGCATTTCACCCAGCCGCCGCCGCGCTACAGCGAAGCCTCACTGGTGAAAAAGCTTGAGGAAGAAGGCATTGGCCGCCCCTCGACCTATGCCTCGATCATTCAGGTTTTGCAAGACCGCGACTACGTGACGCTGGATAAAAAGCGCTTCGTGCCGCAAGATCGCGGGCGCTTGGTCACGACATTCTTGGCGAAATATTTCACCCGCTATGTCGACTATCAATTCACGGCGCAGCTTGAGGAAGAACTTGACGCTATCTCCGCCGGTCATGTGGCGTGGAAAGAGGCTCTGCGCCTGTTCTGGCAGGACTTTTCAAAGGCTGTCGGCGAAACCAAGGAACTCACCATCACCGATGTCATCAATGCGTTGGACGAAGACCTCGGCCCGCATTTCTTCCCGCAAGGCGAAGACGGCAAAGACCCGCGCGTTTGCGTGTCCTGTGGCACCGGACGGCTCGGCCTGAAACTCGGCAAATTCGGCGCGTTTATCGGCTGTTCGAACTACCCCGAGTGCAAAGTCACCAAGCCCCTGACGGTTCAGGACGAAAACGCCGATGCGGAGAATGGCGGCGGCGATATCGGCGCAAGGCTCGATGCCGGCCCCGTAACGATTGGCGATGATGATGCCGGCGTGCCGATTTCCTTGCGCAAAGGCCCTTACGGCGTCTATGTCCAACTTGGCCCGATTGAGGGTGATGAAACATCAAAACCAAAGCGTCAAGGCCTGCCCCGCGGCTTGTCGCCGTCGGATGTAACCCTTGCCGTGGCGAAGGAATTACTATCCTTGCCGCGTTTGGTCGGCACGCATCCCGAAACACAAAAGCCGATCGAGGCGGGAATCGGCCGTTTCGGCCCGTACATCAAGCATGACGGCGCGTTCATCTCGCTCAAAAAAGACGATGATGTTCTGTCCGTCGGTATGAACCGCGCGGTTGAACTCATCGCCAATGCTCCGGCAAAGGGCGGCGGCGCGGCGGCAAAACCGATCCGCGATCTCGGCGCCCACCCGACCACGAAAAAGCAGATGCAGATTTTTTCCGGTCGCTATGGCCCTTACGTCAAGATGGAAAAAATCATGGCCTCCTTGCCCAAAGGCACAGCGGCAGAATCCTTAACGGTTGAAGAAGCCGTCGAACTCCTCGCCAAAAAAGCAGGCACAAAAGGCGGCAAAACCAAAGCCACAGCCAAAAAGGCACCCGCCAAGAAAACAGCGACCAAAAAAGCCGCCCCAAAGAAGCCTGCCGCCAAGGCGGACAAAGAAAAGCCAGCGAAAAAATCCGCTGCAAAGGCACCTGCCAAACCTAAGGCCAAAGCCAAGCCCAAGCCCGCATCAAAGGCCAAAGCCTAATCGAACGACAAACGTAAAAAGCGCCTGCAATAGGCGCTTTTCTTGTATTCTTACATGCGAACAAAGACGGGCGAGCAGTGGCGGCTATTGCCCGCCGCGCCCAAACCGTGTCGTCCCACCGGAGCAAGCCCGCGCTTCGCATCGTGCAGCGGCGTCGGCGCGTTCTTTGGCGCATGGGTCTTTGTCGTCAAGGGCGCTCGGGTTCATTCCTTCGGCAATCATCACGTCGCGCTCTTCCGGCGGAATGTAAAAATGGTTATGAACGGCTTCACGGGCGGCTGTGAAGGCGGTTTTTGCTTTTTCTTTCCATTCTGTAAACATTGTTTTTGTCCTTTGTGCTGTATGCTGATGCCATCATATCATACAATTACGGAAAATAAAACATCTATGAGCCATCTACGGCAAAAGATGATTTTGTCTTGCTATAAACGGGGCTTAACATTACCCTTAAGGGAATATGTCGCAATTTAATCCTGACCTGCCCACCAAAGAAGACATCGAAGAATTTGTCCGCGATGCTGATAAGCCCGTGACAAAGCGCGATGTTGCAAACGCTTTTGGCATAAAGGGGCAGGGGCGCATCGCCATGAAACGGATGCTGAAGGAATTGGTGGCGGAAGGACTAATCCGTCAAACAGCCTCCCAAACATATCAAGCCGTGGACACCAGCACAGCCCCCTCCATCGCAACATTGCGTGTCACCGAATTAACATTGGACGGTGAAATTCTCGCCGAGCCCGCGGATGATGCGGTTCCCCAAGTCTGGGCGGATGGTGCCCGCATCGAAATCAATCCCGACCCCAAAAAGACCAAACGCGCGCCTGCCGTGGGCGACATGGTTTTGGCGCGCATTTTCTATGTCCACGACCATTTGTTTTATGCCGATGTGTTAAAGGTTCTGGCAAAGCCCCGTTCCTCCATCATCGGACGCATCATGCCGCAAGGCAAAGACTGGATGGTGCAACCGGTCGACCGCCGCGAACGCAATGACTACCTTCTGGAAGGCGCAGCGGAGGCGATGGACAAGCTCGAAAACCGCTTGTTGGTGGAGGTGGAGCCACTTCCGCACAAGGGTGTTGGCGTGCCCAAGGCGCGACTGAAACAAGTCATCGGCCATGATGATGACCCGAAGGCCATCTCGCTCATCGCCATTCACGAATACGGCCTGCGCCACACCTTCCCCGATTCGGTGATCGAACAAACCGACGGCATGACCGTTCCCGCGCTCGGCAAGCGTGAAGATTTGCGCGACATTCCGTTGGTTACGATTGATGGGAGTGACGCCCGCGACTTTGACGATGCGGTGTTCGCGGAAAAAGACACTGACCCGAATAATAAGGGCGGCTATCACTTGTTGGTGGCGATTGCCGATGTGTCGCATTACGTGACGCCGGACAGCCCGCTTGACCGCGAGGCCTACAAGCGCGGCAACTCGACCTATTTCCCCGACCGTGTCGTGCCGATGTTGCCGGAGGCTCTGTCGAATGATTTATGCTCGCTGCGCCCGCATGAACCGCGTGCCTGTATGGCGATGCATTTATGGATAGACGCGCAAGGCAATCTGCTGCGCTACAAGCCGGTTCGCGGTTTGATGCGCTCGGTCGCGCGATTGGTGTATGAACAGGTTCAGGCCGCGATTGAGGGCGTTACCGATTCCGTCACCGACACGCTGGTTGAACCGGTGCTGCGTCCGCTTTACGAGGTGTTCGAGATTTTGGCGGCGGCGCGGCTCAAGCGCGGCTCGCTCGACATCGAAATGCCGGAACGCCAGGTGATGATCGACGACAAAGGCAACATGACCGGCGTGCGCGAACGCACAAGGCTGGACAGCCACCGCCTGATCGAAGAATTCATGATTTTGGCGAACGTCGCGGCTGCGATGGCGCTGGAGAAAAAAGACGCGGGCTGTATTTACCGTGTCCATGGCCGCCCGTCCGAAGAAAAACTGGACAGCGCCCGCACCTTCCTCGACTCGCTGGGCTACAGCCTGCCAAAGGGGCAGGTGATCAATCCGGCGAATCTCAACGCGATATTGTATAAAGCGAAGGGGACGGACACGGCGCATATCGTCAATGAAATCGTCCTGCGGTCGCAGGCTCAGGCCGTCTACAGCCCTGAAAACGAGGGGCATTTCGGGCTTGGTCTGCAAAAATATGCGCATTTCACGTCCCCCATCCGCCGCTATGCTGATTTGATCGTGCATCGCAGTTTGATCCGCGCTTACGGGCTCGGCGATGGCGGTTTGAGTGACGAACAATCCGTCCGCCTTGCGGAAATATCCGAGAGCATCTCAAAATCCGAACGCCTGTCGATGGAGGCGGAACGCGCCAGTGTTGACCGTTTCACCGCGAGCTGGCTTGCCGACCATGCGGGCATGGAATTTGATGGGCGGATAAGCGGCGTATCCCGCTTCGGCGTGTTTGTGCGCTTGGCACAAAACGGCGCTGAGGGCATCGTTCCGATCCGCAGTCTTCCGGGCGATTTTTACGTTCATGACGAACAACACCACGCCCTAGTCGGGCGGCGCAGCGGGCGCGTGTTCCGCCTTTGTGCGCCGGTGCGGGTTTTGGTGTTAAAGGCCGACCGCCTGACCGGCTCGGCGTCGTTCGAGATCGTCAATGCCGAACGCGGTGCCGACATTCCGGGCTTCGTCCTGCCAACCATGCGGCGCAGCAAGCGTTTTGGCGATGGCGGCCCCAATAAAGGCGGCGGAAACAAAGGCAGCGGCTTCACAAAAAGCAACAAAAAAACGCACCGCAAGGGCAAGAGCCCCCACGCGGCTTCCGGTGGCAATCCTAATGCGGAAGCTGGCGGAGCATCTGACGGGGCGGGCGGCTTTGGCGCTGGTGGCGGCAAAAAGAAAAAAAACCGGCAAAAAAACAGCCGCCAAACACACCAAACGCCGCAACAAAGCCGATAAATTCCGCCCACGGGCGGATGACTGACGGGGCGGGTAACGGGCGCAGATCGGGGCGCAGAAAAGCGATTTTTAGCGGTTTTGAAAAAACTTTTGACAAAACATGTTTATAAATCTTGACATTCTCCCGAAAATCTTTAATTTCGCGCTTTCGGAAATATCGTTTTAATCAAGGGCTGAAGACAATGGCAAAAAGTAAAGGCGCAGTACAGAAAGTGATGCTGAAAAGCACGGCTGGAACCGGTTATGCCTATTACACCAAAGTGAACAAGAAAAATCAGACTGAAAAGCTGACCAAAAAGAAATACGACCCAATGGCCGAAAACCCCGAAACGGGCAAAAAAGGCATGCATGTCGAATTCAAAGAAGAAAAAATCAGATCATAATCTGATAGCGGACAAACGGCATTTAAAAAGCGGCTTTCGAGGCCGCTTTTTTGTTACCAAAATTTCCGTTCCGGATTTTCATTCCAGATTCTCGCTCCAGAAGAATTTCACTCCAAATTCTGACCTCAAATTTTCGCCCCAGATTCTCACCCAGATTCTCACCCAAATTCCGGCCTTGATTATTTTTCGTATTGTTGTCGGGGGGGCTTTGTCCGCCACTTGTCTGATTCTTGTCTATTTTGTTGTCTGTTTGCGTGTTTGTCCGGACAATTGTCCGTCAGGCAATTTTGAAGTAGGGCAGGCGCAGCAAAGCAAATCCGCCAATAAATCCGCCCAAATGCGCCGCCCACGCAATTTCGCCAACGCCAAACCCGTTCATGGCGGCAAACAAAACCGAGATCCCGATCCAAACGCCGACCACCGGAAGCAAGCCAAACCGCCCGTTTCCTAGGCCTCCCATGCCTTGCAACATGATAAGTACGGCGGCGAACAAACCACTAATCGCGCCCGACGCGCCGATCACGGGATTGAGGGAATCGGGATAAATCGCCAAATGCGCCAAAACGCCAAACAACCCACAGCCAAGGTAAAACAACAAGAATCGGGTCGATCCATACATTTTTTCAACCCCCGCCCCGAACGCCATGAGCATCGACACGTTCATAATAATATGCAGCCACCCCGAATGAAGGAACATATGGCTCAGCGGTGCAACAACCCCGCGCCAGCCGCCGAATTCCGCCGTTCCCGTATAACGCGCCGGCACAAACCCAAAATCCATGACCAGCAAAATTTTGGACGGCATGAACGGCAACATCATCAACAAGAAAACCCCGATATTCGCGGCCAAGAGGGCTTTGACCATGGGGGGAAGGTTAATCATTGGTGGGTGTTGTCCGTCAGTTGTCTGCCCCGTAAAACCGTTCTGGCTATGCGCCGCGTCATGCGGGGTTGAGGACGCACGATGCCCCCCGAGCCAAACCGACGGGAACCGCGACCGCCCTGCACCTGCGGGGTTTTTGCCGGAGGAGTGTTTCGTTGTGTCGCTTGGCTTGCCGCCGCCATGGGCGTTGGTGCCTTGCTGTCTGCGCCGCAGCTCGGCAAAACTCACCACATTGTCTGCATTGTCTGCATCCACGCCGCCGCTATACGCGCCATCGGCATCGGAGTCCTCGCCCTCCAAAGTGAAGGTTGCGGCATCGTCAGAATCTGATAATTCTCTAGATTCTGGGGCTTCTGGCGCATCGGACGTGGCTTTGACACCGCCGGCAGGCGGGACGGATGTGGTGTTGTCTGGACTTTTCCCTTTGGCGGTGTTTTGAGGGGCTTCGGGGTCTTGGGGGCCGTCATTCCCTGTATTGCTGCTCTGTGTCATGCTTACCGTGTTGGCTTTCTTTTTTAAGCTGATATACTCCGTGCAGGAATCAAAGCAGCCACCGGCCCGTCCGTCAAGTAAAACAGGGAAAAACCTGAATAAACATAAAATGCTGCGCCGGCTATCCGGCGGAATCCTCAATGATTTGAAATAAAAATTTAATACAGAGCTAAGGAGCATCCCATGTCGCAATCTTCTTCTAAATCACAAGGCTATGATTTTACGAGCCTGCCAAATTCTTTGGAAGAGTTCTGGATGCCCTTTACGCCGCAGAAAATGTTCAAAAAAGACCCGCGCTATATGGTGTCCGCCGATGGCATGTTTTATAAAGACCAGCATGGCCGCGAGATTTTGGACGGATGCGCCGGTTTGTGGTGCGTGAACGCCGGACACAACAAAAAACGCATTGTGGACGCCATCAAACAACAAGCAGAACAGCTTGATTTTACATCGAATTTTCAAATGTCGACCAGCACGGCGTTCAAGGCGGCCTCACGGCTCGTGAGCGCTTTTCCAGAGCCGTATTCGCATGTGTTCTTTTGCAATTCCGGTTCAGAGGCCGTTGATACGGCACTGAAAATCGCGCTCGGATACCACCGTATGCGCGGCGAGGGAACGCGCCAAGTCCTGATCGGGCGTGAACGCGCCTATCACGGGGTTGGTTTTGGCGGCATTTCGGTTGGCGGTATTCCGTATAACCGCGCCATGTTCGGCAGCATCCTGCCCAAAGTTGACCATATGCGCCACACCCATGACCTTGACCGCAACCGCTTTTCCAAGGGTCAGCCGGAGCATGGCGTTGAATTGGCGGAAGACCTTGAACGCATCATCCAATTACACGACCCCCAAAATGTCGCCGCCGTGATTGTTGAACCTGTTTCAGGCTCAACCGGCGTGTTGCCACCGCCGAAAGGATATTTGAAACGCCTGCGCGAAATCGCCGATAAATACGGCATTTTGTTGATTTTTGATGAGGTCGTAACGGCTTTCGGACGGATGGGGTCGATTACATCGGCGGAATATTTTGGCGTCATGCCGGATTTGATCTGTACGGCCAAGGGCCTCACCAACGCCGCCGTTCCGATGGGAGCCGTGTTCTGTCGCAAGGGGATTTATGAGGCGTTTATGAACGGCCCTGAATACGGGTTCGGGTTCATGCATGGCTATACCTATTCCGGCCACCCGCTCGCCGCCGCCGCCGCTTTGGCGACATTGGACACGTATCAGGAAGAAAAAATCTTTGAAAACGCCGCCAAAATGATGCCGATCTGGGAAGACGCGATCCACAGCCTCAAAGACAAGCCGTTTGTCGAGGATATCCGCAATTGCGGGATCATCGCGGGGATTGAGGTGACGAAGGTCGCGGGCGATGATTACGGCGCGCGGGCGCGGGAATTATTCCTCAAATGCTATGAAAAAGGCCTGATGGTGCGCTATACCGGCAATAACATTGCCCTGTCGCCGCCGTTGATCCTCGATCAGGCCAATATCGACCAGATTGTCACGACAATTGGCGAAGCCTTGCACACATTGTCGTAAAATCTCGTGTGAATTTGATAGCAAAAACCGGCCTTTGAGGCCGGTTTTTTTATGATTTGATGGTAAGGCGGAGTAAGCGCGCCTTGATTATTTAGAATTGGACGGGCCTTTTTTCGCTTTGGCGGCGGCGCCCATATCCATTCTTGCACCTGCACCCGGGGTCAGTTCTTTGCCCAAAAACATGCCTGTTACTGTGCCTTGTGCGCCCCGTGCGGCGGCGCCGGATTCGTTGTTAAAGCCTTTCATCGCATTCATGGTCGTCTTCCTTTTTATTTATTCCACACTGATTAAAATTTGTCTTAAGCCGCTGTATCAAGGCTTATCAAGCCTCAACGGAGCCCGCCTTGTTCGTCACGGCTCTGGTTCTTGCCGCACCTGCCTTGTGGAAGGATTTGCTCAAGACACGGCATAATTGTTTGGCACCTTCGACCGCAATCGGGATTTGGTTAATCCGTTCGCCGATCTGGGTGAGGGTCTTGGTCACTTTTGTCGCCATCATCTGGTACACGGTTGGCTTGCCTTCGCAGGCGGCCTGCATCGCAGACAGGGCATCATTTTGCTGTTCTTTTGCAAGGTTGGCACCTTGTCCGGACAAGTCCAGCTCAAGATAGTTTTGAGTCTGAAGCCATACGGCGTATTTCGACAATTCGCGCTTTTCGGGGAAGTCGCCGCTCAGGCCGGGGCGAATTTCGACACGAATTTTGCTCAGATTGCTGTGCCAATCATAAACAACGGTATAGCTGTTGCCTTCCTTTTCGGCGACATGCTGGCGGTATTTCACTTGACCGGGAGCCATCGGCTCGTCCATGCCTGTGCGTTTAAGGAAGTCTTCTGCGGTGATCATCGTCATTTTATACACTCTCCGGTTTTTGGGCTTTTGGCCTCGGATTATTCTCGTATGATTTTCATAATCAATTTCTGTCCCCATAATGCTTTTTTCGGGTTAATATTTGGTTAATAAAACGCACTGTCCTGAAATTTTTTTTTAAGGAATTCCTTAACTGTTTTTGTATATACTCTAAAGTATGGGTTAGAAGGGTTTGCGGGCTTTTTGTCGACATTTGTCACAATTTAGCGTACCATCCCCTTATAAATCGGATTTTTGGCGTAAAATGCCCTATTGACCTTTGCTGGCCGCGGCCTTTGTTAGCAGCCTTTGTTAAGGGAATAATATAAAGAGGCAGTGCGATGAAATCTCCGGCGACAATGTATCGAGGTGTAAAAACATGACAGCATTCAATATCTTTCGGAAATTCATGATGGTTGCAGCGGCGACTTTTGCGGTCGGCGCATTCAGTGCCAGCGACGCCGCAGCCGAGATTTTTATCTCGCGTTCTGACAACAAGTCGAGCGGCAAGAGCAATACCCCGTCTATTATCCTGAACACTCAGAAAAAAGACGGCAGCACAGGCGGGAACGGGATTTACCTGAACACCCAAAAGAACACCGCGACCGGTGCGAACCGTCCCCGGGGCTATAACGCCAATAATAATGAGCTTAAGCAAGGCACGGCCTATTCCGTGGCGGAATATAATCGCCGTGTTGCCGCGCAACGTCAGGCCGAGCAAAACAAGGCAGCCCGTGCTACGCAAAAAAGCACTGTTTACCCCGCCGGATATGGTCAGTCTTCGAATGACCAATACGTTGTAGATTCCGGCACGGGGCGCATGATGCGCAAATCAGAGGCCGATGCCCTTCAAAAAAAGCGTGACCAGTATTTGAAAAACAATAAATTCGCAAGTGCGGGGCCGCGCACGGCGTCCGAGGAAGCCTTTTTCGCTACTAACGGTTATTACCCCAGTGATGCCGGCAAGCCAGCCGGAAATGACGCTAAAGTAGGCAACACATTCGGTACGAAGCTGGATTATACTCCGCCCGTTCGCCGCGATAAATACGGCGCACTTGCCGATCGCTACAGAAGTTTTCAGGGATCGAGCGACCGATAATCGGCGCGAGGCGGGATAATGCGGCAAGATTTGTCATCGCCGCACCGCATGCCAGTTAACCCAGCCAGCAGAATTTCATGAGATAATAGGCCGCCTTTGGGCGGCCTGTCTTTTTACCCACATTCAAATAGCCTTATTTGCGGCCTGTTTGTTTGGGCGCGCAGGGCAATGGCTTTATCATCACAAAGTCAGGGTGTCAGTTTTGCCCCTCGCCATTGGCCATTGAGGCGCGGTTGGGGGTGGCAAAGCGCCTTATGTTTATGACCGCGTAAAACGTCAGGATAAAGCCCGTATGTTACCAGATTTGCTCGCACTTTTTTCCGCATTTTCTTTGATGGATATTGCTATTTTACTCGTGACCGGCGTGTTTGCGGGGTTTTTGGCCGGTATGTTCGGGATTGGCGGCGGTGTTGTTTTGGTGCCGGCGCTTGTGGCCGTGTTCACGGCGCAAGGCTATGGCGAATATGCGATGCATATGGCGGTCGGCACATCCTTGGCGATTGTGGTGCCGACGGGGTTTGTGTCGGCCTTGGCACATGCGCGCAAGGGGGCGCTGAATAAGGCCGCGCTGAAACGCTGGGCGCCTGGGATTTTGCTCGGAGTCTTATGCGGCACAGCGGCGGCATCGGTGCTGGATGGCCAGAGCATGAAGGCGATTTTTGCGGTGGCCATTGTGTTTTTGGCGGCGTTGATGCAAATCGACCCGAAGAAACTCCGCCGCCTTGGCAAGGGGAAGACTGAGTCTGGTGCTGCGCCATTAGCGGAAGGGGCGACAAAAGAAAAAGACGATGAGGGGGCAGATGTGACGCCTTCGGCACTCGTCCTTGGGTGCTGCGGCCTTGGGGTTGGGACGCTCTCAACCTTGATGGGGATTGGCGGGGCAACGATGAGCGTGCCGGCGATGAGTATTCTGGGCATGAATATTCGTAATGCAATCGGCACGGCGGCGTCGATCGGTGTTTTGATTTCTCTGCCCGGGGCGGCGGGGTTTATGCTGATCGGTCAAGGGCAAACCGGCGCGGCACCGTGGTTTATGATTGGCTATGTGCATGGTCTGGCGGCGATGATTATCCTGCCCGTCAGTGTGTTGTGCGCCCGTTTGGGGGTGACGGCGGCACACGCCTTGCCATTTGCGAATTTGAAACGCTTTTTCTCGATCTTTATGGTGATCGTGGCGGTCAAGATGCTGTGGAGCGTTTGGGGCTGAGAGCCTCAGGGAAGAGCGGGGCGCGGGCGTGCCATATTCCGGCCTGAATTTGGGGGGAAGCTGTGCCGATATTAGGGCGCTGATCTGGCGTTTCCTGAATACTCGTTGAAAAAACAGGCGGGCTGGTGTATCCAGTTCATCCGTATCGGAGGGCGGCTCGGGACTATTTTTCGAGCCGCTTGGTGGTTGCGGAAACAGTTTAATGCGGAAGAATCCTGTCATTCTTGCGCGAAATAAGGAAGCCGATCCAGTGGGAACAGGGTCAAAGAAACCAGCAATATTGTTCGTGACGGACAGCTATCCGCCGTCCCTCAGCCCTCAGGCACGCATGGTGCATGAGCTGGCGCATGATTTTATGCGCCAAGGCTATGTCGTGACGGTGCTGGCGGGCGGGGATAAGCGCCAAGACGTGCGCCAAAAAGATCGTTTCAGGCTCCTCACCGTGCCGTATAAGCCCGCCAAAGGGCGGTTGGTTCCGTATCTGTTGTTCATGATGCGGATGGCGGTCGCCCTGATGCGGGTGGAGCGGCACGATATTATTGTGTCGTTGTCAAAACCGCCTTTCTTGGCGAATTTATGCGCTTATGTTGCGGGGCGGCGGCATATGGCGCATGTGCATTGGTGTTATGCGATCTATCCCGATTTGTTTCATCAAGATGGCGTTGTGTTGCCGGCATGGCTGTTGCGGCGGCTGCGCCTTCGTACGCGCAAGATGATGAAGGGCGCCGACGCGGTGGTGGTGTCAGGCGGGTGCATGGCGCGTCATTTAACCCATACGGGGGTTGAGCCGCGAAAAATCACCGCGATTGAAGGCTGGGCGGACGCGGATCTATGCGACCCTGATTACGAATATCCAGCGCCCGAGGAACGTGGCAAGCTCTCGCGCCGCCATAATCAGGCCACGCAGAAATTAAAGAGTGATCCGGTCTATCCGAAATTTCGTATTTTGCACGCCGGTCATCTTGAAAAGACGGCGGAGCTTTTGACCGTTTTACGCGCCGCCCGCCGATTGCAAAAAGACCATCCTGAAATCGAGTTTGTCTTCACAGGCCACGGCAATGGGATGGAATATTTGACGCAAGAGCGGGCAAGGCTGGGGATTGATAATATCCGCCTGATGCCGCCGCAACCGCGCAGCAATTTAAAAACCATGATGGAAAGCGGCGATGTGCATTTGATTTGTATGCGCGACGGGGTGATGGGGATGCGGGTGCCAGTGAAGGTTTTCTCGTCCTTTGCTGTGCAACGCCCATGCGTGTTTGTCGGCCCGTCCAAATCCACCGCGGCGCGGATTATTGAACGCAACGGGGCGGGGGATGTCGTCCATACAGGCGAGGATCGTAAGCTGGCGCAAGCCCTGCGCCGATACCGCATGGACGCCAATCGCTGGTTCGAGGCGCAGGCAGGGGCGGTGAAGGCGCATCAAGAATGCGCACCATCCGCAGCCTTCGCGAAGTGGACAACGCTGATCGAACAGATCGGCACGCGGAAATAAGCAAGGTTAGCCTTCGCCGCGCCTGAGCCTTGAATACGGAATAAAGCAAAAGATATAGCCAAAGTTACAGGCAAAAATAGTGGGGTTTTACTGATGAACGCGTCTTCGACCGCTTATACCAATTTAATCCGCACCGCCGTTGGGATTGGGTCGCTGGCGGAGCTTGCGGAGGTTCAGGAACATTTCCGCACGATGACCTCCGCCGAAGGCCGCAAGGCGGTCATTGTGACGACCCGCAACAAGCCAACGCGCGAGAATGACTTGCTCAATGGCGGATCGGTCTATTGGATCATCCGCAACGTCATCCGCGCCCGCCAAGCGGTTATTGACATACAAGTCGCACAGGACGAGGAGGGGCGCAATTTTTGCCAGATTTTCCTTGATCCCACCATCATGCTCGTGCATCCCGTGGACCATCGCGCCATTCAGGGGTGGCGCTACTTGCCGCCGGAACGCGCTCCGGCGGATGCGGGGCGCTATGACGCCTCTGCGGACACGGGGGAGAGTGATAACATTCCGCCGGAGATGGAGAGCGAGTTGAAGGCTCTTGGCTTGCTGTAGGGGCCTGTCTATTCCTAAAACCAGAATCACAACGGGCCCAGAATCACAACGAGCGATGAAGATGCTTCATCGCCCGTTGTTGTATCGGGGTGGGATGAGCGTCCTGTTTTATGACACGGATGACTCGGGCGATTCTGGCGCATCGGTGTTGCTTGAGCCGTCTGCGTTCTTAGTGGGCGCAATCTTTTTCTTGGGGGTGCGGGGCTTTCGCGGGGCGCGTGTTTTTCCTTCCGTGACCTGAACCGAATCCGCGATCTCGCTGCCCGCGCTATCCTTGGGCGCGAGAGCGGGAGCGGAGGTTGGTGTCAGTGGCACATAGATTTCGGACGGCACGCCAGCATCAAAATCATAGAGCGAGGCATAATCATCCAAGGGAATCACGGCCTCACTGGGGCGGCGGCGTTCCTTTTTGTCTTTCTTTTTGATCTTGTCGAAAAATTGGTCGGTATAGTCATCGCGGTCGAGAATCGAATAGGCGACCGAGGTGATATAGGTGTTGATACGGCGGTAATCGCGCACAATGTCGAGGTGCAGTGAGCTGGTCGCCAATGTTTCGGCAAGGCCGCTCTGCATCCGGCGGAAATGGCTCGCGGTTGATTTTTTCTCGGCCTTGCGCAGCAGGCGCTTCTCATCAATCAATTGACGCGCCAAGTTGCGGTCACGGGCAAGGAAGAGGTTTTGTGACAGGCGCAAATTCTCAATCACCATCATATGAATCTCGCGAATCTCTTCGAAGCCTTGCTTGGAGAAGCTGTCTTGTTTGCGGACTTTCTTTTCGGCGAGGTCGAGCAAACTCTTGTCGATAATGTCGCCCGCATGCTCCAAATTCGTAGAGAAGGTGAGAATCTGGACATATTTATCGGCTTCTTTTTGGTCGAATTCTTCACGGCTCAAACGCGTCATATAGGTCTTGATCTCTTTATAGAGATTGTCGAGGACGTTGTCTTGGTCGCGGGTGCGCTGGATCAACGCATGGTCATTGGTTTCGAAAATGCGGAACGTGCTGTTGAGCATATCTTCGACAATATCCGCAAGGCGCAGTGTTTCGCGCGCCGCGCCGGTCAAGGCCACGGTCGGGCTGTTGATGACTTTGTAATCCAGATATTTGGGGCGCATCGGATTGTCGTCATTGTCATTGTCGGGCATGATTTTGGCGGCAATGTCGGCGATGGTCTGCGTCCATGGAAGAAAGAGCAGGGCAAGGACAATATTATACACCATGTGGAACGTCACGGCGAGGCGGTCGCCCGACACGTCATAATTCTTCAATACGTTCTCGATCAATCCAATAAACGGCAAGATGATGACGGATGTTGCGAGCCGCATTAATAAATTGCCGATCGGGATGCGCCGTGCCGCGGGCGAATCCTTCATTGTCGCAACAATCGGCGTCATCGCGGCGCCGATATTGACGCCCAAGATCATAATAAGGGTAAGGTGCATCGGGAACACTCCGCTCGCCGCCATCGCACTGAACAGCAAAACCGCGGCAAGGCTGGAATGCATGATCCATGTCAACAACGCTGCAATAAACAGGGCAAGCGCCGGTTCTTCGTTCAAAGGCTTGATAATGAGGGGCAGTACGTCTGATTCTTTTAACGGAACCGCGGCATTGCGGATGATCTGGAGCGCCATAAGAATAAAGGCTAGGCCGATAATAATGCGCGCGGTTTGCCGCATCTTGCCGCCGCTTTCATAGATTAAATGGGTAATCACCCCGATAATCAGCAGCACAGGCGCCAAAAACGACAGATCAAAAGTAAAGATTTGCGCCAAAATCGTTGTGCCGACATCGGCACCGATCATCACAGCGATGGCCGCGGCAACCGTAATCATGCCTTTATCGGCGAAGGAGGCGAGGATCAAGGCGGTGGCGGTCGAGCTTTGCAGCAATAACGTCACGCCGAAACCGGAGGCGAAGGCCGTGAGGCGGTTTTTCGTACCCTTGGCAATCGTCTGCCGCAGCGAAACGCCGAAGGCACGGGTAAAGCCAAGCTTGACCATGCGCACCCCCCAGAGCATTAAACAAACGCCGGATATGATTCCTAAAAATACAGCAGTGGCGGTTATGGCACCCTCCCTTATGATGTGGTCTTACCGAATTGTTCGGGAATTCAAAGAATTTCTTTCTATGACGATGCCGCAAAAACCGCTGTTTTGCAAGGGTCGCTAAAAAAAATACAAATTTCTTAAAAAAAACTTAAAAAGGGGTTTGACAGTGAAAAAGGTTTGGGTATATAAACCCGCTCACTGACGAAGAAACAAGTGGCGCACAACGCCGACGCGGATCAAACATCAGGACAAAAAAACTTTTACTTTTTGGTTGACACGAAAAACGACCTGCTGTATAAAGGCGGTCTTCTCCGAAAAAGTGGAGTTTACAAAATTGCCAAGTGAGCGATCAAAAGTGATCTCGGCGAAAACGGTTCTTGGACATTGTTAATACAGAAGAAGAGATAAGCAGGCAGCGGTCATCAATTTATGCATGACCTTAATATATTGCCTGCTATCTCAAAGCTAACAATAAGCTTAAGATGCAGGTTCTTGTTATTTAAGAACTAAGTCAGATTCATAATGTGATTTAGTCTGGATTCAAACATGAGAGTTTGATCCTGGCTCAGAATGAACGCTGGCGGCAGGCCTAACACATGCAAGTCGAACGATCCTTCGGGATAGTGGCGCACGGGTGAGTAACACGTGGGAATTTACACTTGGGTGCGGAATAACAGTTGGAAACGACTGCTAATACCGCATAATGACTCCGGTCCAAAGATTTATCGCCCAAGGATAAGCCCGCGTCTGATTAGGTAGTTGGTGGGGTAATGGCCTACCAAGCCTACGATCAGTAGCTGGTCTGAGAGGATGATCAGCCACACTGG
>DIUX01000006.1:0-134 GCA_002423185.1 Micavibrio sp. UBA6147 | reverse complement strand
CTGGGCGTAAAGAGTACGTAGGCGGCTTGACAAGTCAGAAGTGAAAGCCCAGGGCTCAACCCTGGAACTGCTTTTGAAACTGTCTCGCTAGAGATCGGGAGAGGTTGGCGGAATTCCAAGTGTAGAGGTGAAAT
>DIUX01000005.1 GCA_002423185.1 Micavibrio sp. UBA6147 | reverse complement strand
CATGTTCTTCACATAGTCAGCGTGGCCAGGGCAGTCAACGTGCGCATAGTGGCGGGCGGCTGTTTCATATTCAACGTGAGCCGTCGAAATCGTGATACCGCGGGCGCGCTCTTCCGGTGCCTTGTCAATCTGGTCATACGCTTGAAAATCACCAAAATATTTCGTGATCGCTGCCGTCAATGTCGTCTTGCCGTGGTCAACGTGACCAATCGTGCCAATGTTACAATGTGGCTTCGTACGCGCGAATTTTTCTTTACTCATTGCTGTGCTTTCCTAAACGTTGTTGTTTTCGGTTTTTGTCCCATGGAATAATAGGCAATCGTTTAAGAAAGACAAGCCTTCTTGTCAAGCCGTTTTAGAAAAATCGCCCGATCTTTCACACAGTTTTATCGGTGCCGCCATTTTTTTGAATTTTTTTATAGACAAAGCAATCGCGTTTATTATACATAATACATGAATTATCCGGAAGGTCTTTGAAAAATGTCTTACTCCAACACTCCGATTGACGATGATCTGCAAATCAAAAAAGGGCACAGCGGTGCCCCCGATAAATCGTGGTATTTGATCTCGCTAGACGGTCAAAAAGGGCAAACGCACGACACATTGCGGGCTTGCTTCAACGAAGTGAATTTTGACCCTGAACGCCCGCGCCAAGAATTTGACGACGGTCATTCAGGCTTTTCTTATTACGAGAAAGACAGCTCGGCAGAAATTTTCGCCTTCCCATCCGAAGCACAGGCCATCCGCAACAAAGGCTTCGCGATAAAAAAGACCTAGCGGGTAAAAGATCCCTAGAGCAAACCCCAGCGGCAAGCCGCGCAGGCCAGCATTATTTAAGCCCCCAACCTTACACAGGATGGGGGTTTTTAGCATGCCGCCATCCCTTACGGAAAATAAGCCTTGATTATGTCCATATGCTGTGGCACAAAAGGGCGTTTGTGCTTTGCTCCAGATTATCGCAAACATGATCGCAAGGCTGAAAACACGAAGTCAGACGAAGACGAAGACAGACAAGAAATGTAAAGGAACAGACATGGCCTCCATTTTGAGCGCAGCCCGCACACAAAAAACCCCGAACATCATCGCCATCGAAAACTCGGTTGTTGATTTGCAATATGATGATGCCGCCGGCGATGCCGTGTTGAAAAACGATCTGTTTTCGCATTTGCGTGAATATATTGAAAGCGCAGGCCACGCAGCAGGCTTCGAAGATAATCCCCGCGCCGGTGATATGTGCCTCATCAGTGCCGAGGCCTTTGACGGCGGGTTAATCGCCTTTGGCAAGGCCAAAAACTTGCTCAGCGCCGCCGATCAAACGCTCGATTCCGTAACGCAGGCAGAGATTGTCCGCACCGCCGTTTTCGGCCCCGCCCATCCGGTCGCCGGCGGTTCACTCGCCAACACATTCCACACCTTGATGAACGTGCGCGTCAACGGCGCGTCACTCGTCAACGGTGCCTTTATCACCGCAGTCGGGCAAGACAGCTATGGTAAAATTTTCGAGCAATCCTTGTCCGGTCACATCATCGCCAAAGAACGTGGCCGCCAATTGGTTTGCCATGTTTTCCCCACCGGCAATGACCGTATTTTAATCGCAACGCCGAGCAAAACCAATCCGGCGGAAGGCCATATCACAACCGATTTGATTGACGGTAAAATCACGGCGGATGTCAGCCGCATCATGATCGGCGGTTTCCTGTTCTTCACAGGCCGCTTCCAAGACGTGATGGACAAGGTTATTGACGACGTATCGGCGATTGACGAGGCTCAGCGCCCCACCCTTGTGATGACCGCCGCAGCGCAAAGCGTTGCCGAACAACCCTTGTTCCGCGCCGAATTCAACAAGGCCGCCCGCGCCGCCGATTTGATCGTCCACGCCAATACCGGCGAGTTTCGCCGCCTTATGGACATGGACACGGATTGGCGCGTTCCCTTTCACCCCGCGTTTAAGGGATTGAAAGGCCAAGACCTTGAGGCCGCAAAGGAAGCACACACCGCCTATCAAGACGCTAAGAAACAAGCGAATATTGACGCAATCGCCAGCGCAACCGCCCTGTCCGCCCATATCAAAGAAACCTATGGCCGCGACTTGAAATTTGTCGTCACCAATGGCTCGCGCGAGATTTACACCATCACCGCCGAAGCCCCCTTTGGCGCCCATAAGCCGCATAAAATCGACAAGAGCCAGATTGTCAACACGGTCGGCGCGGGCGATAATTTTGCTGCGGGGTTCCAGCTCGGCGATCTCTACGGCTTGCCGCACGCCAATTCAGTACGTATGGGCGCGGAATTGGCCGCCAGCGTCATCCAAATCCCCTCGGCGCGCCTTGACGACCAAAAATCGCAGGAATTGACCCTTGGCAAACTTCCGCATGTTTTGAGCGGCGGCCTTGGCTACCTGACCAAAGAAGCGCTTGGCCTTGCCCCGCTCAGCCCTGCTGCACAGCCAAAGGCCAACACGCCAAAGCCGCGCTAAGGCTCAAACAGCAAACGCCGCTCACTTTTGGTGCGGCGTTTGTTAAGGTCACACAGTAAAGCTGCGCTTAATCCGATCCACACGCCATATTGCGTCACGCCAAGGCTTATAGTAACCTCTGGCACGGCGCATAATCGACGGCACAATCCGCGCCTAGCACAATACATAAATACGCGCATGGCGAAATGTATAAATACGCGCGTAGCGCGATGCATAACACCGTGTTTTTATTGATATTTGTTTACCGTAGATTGTTTTTTGTATTTTTATTATGAAAAACACTAGACTTGCGTAATTAAATCGTGTTATGTAAATTATTAACAGGACATTAACAAACGAAAACAATACCAATAAAAAAGGAATAGGGACGCCATGTCGAAAGTAGATTGCGGGTTTTGCGGAAAAGGGTCACACGAAGTCGAGAAGCTGATTGCTGGCCCAACAGTTCATATCTGTAACGAGTGTATTGATACATGCAAAGATATTATCGAGGAAGAAAAGCGCACGAGTTTGAGCTTTAACGCCGCCGCCAGCGGGCAATTCCCGAACCCCAAAGACATCAAGGGCGCACTTGACGAATATGTCATCGGTCAGGACGAGGCCAAAATCGCCCTCGCCGTCGCCACACATAACCATTATAAACGCCTGTCCACACTGGGCGGCACAAAATCCTCAAAGGACGCCGAAATTGAAAAATCAAACGTCTTGATGGTCGGGCCGACGGGGTCGGGCAAGACATTCTTGCTGCAAACCCTTGCCAAAGTTCTTGATGTTCCTTTCGCCATGGCGGACGCCACATCCCTCACCGAAGCCGGATATGTCGGCGAAGACGTCGAGAGCATCCTCGTGAAATTGCTTCAGGCCAGTGACGGCAATGTTGAAAAAGCCCAGCGCGGCATTGTTTACATCGACGAAATCGACAAAATCGGCCGCAAATCCGAAAACAAATCCATCACCCGCGACGTCAGCGGCGAAGGCGTGCAACAAGCGCTGTTAAAACTTCTCGAAGGTTCCGTTGTCAATGTTCCCCCGCAAGGCGGGCGCAAACATCCGAACGCCGAAACTGTGCAAATCGACACGACCAACATCTTGTTCGTCTGCGGCGGCGCTTTCGCAGGGATTGAAGACGTGATCGCCCTGCGCATCGAGGGTGACAAACGCGGCGGGATCGGCTTTAACGCCGCCGTGCGCGGCCCCGAAGAAGACACCGACAAAACCCGCTTCATGAAAGAGGTTGAGCCAGAAGACGTGCGCAAATTCGGCATGATTCCTGAATTCATCGGTCGTTTGCCGGTCATTGCACCGCTTGAAAAGCTCCAAGAAGCCGATCTTGTCCGCATCCTGACCGAGCCGCGCAAAGCCTTGGTCAAACAATACCAAAGATTGGCGGAGATGAGCGGCTATAAACTGGAATTCGAACCGGACGCCTTGCTCGAAATCGCCAAACAAGCCAACGCCCGCAACACCGGCGCGCGCGGCCTTCGCGGCATCATGGAAAAAACCCTCAAACACGTCATGTACGAGGTTCCGAGCGAAGAAAACGTAACCAAGGTCGTCGTCACCGCCGAAGCCGTCCGCGACCAAGGCAAGAGCATCAAAATCATCCGCCAGAAAAAACCAAAAGTCGCGTAAGGCTGTCTGGCGCAAAACTTAAACGAAACAAAACACATCAACCGCCCTTCGGGGCGGTTGATGTGTTTGTTCTAGGCGTTACAGCGATCAATACTCGGCACCCTTGATTACACGCCTCTTTCAATCCCTGACATATCTATAAAACTAAAAAATGCGATAATAATGCTCATTGCTTTTTAGAAACCTTATTAACCATAATATAAGCCGATGCCTTTCTAAATTTCAAAAGCATTACAGCCCATTCGTCGTCTAAATGTTTTATATAAGATTTTGTAGGTATCTTGTGCGAGTGTTCACTGTCTTGAATCAGTACTGTCTGACGAGCACCATCAAGATACTCAATCATCCAAAACATGCGCCTACGACCCTTCCTGTAATTTCGGTCTAGTATTTTTACTTCTTCATAATCGCTATCATCCTTAATTCTTCGATATGTTCGCCCGATGCCCGCTATCGCCTGCCTCTTTATTTCCCACCATGAGAAAACAATTTGTCCCTCTTCTTCCCTCATAAAAATTGGAGAAGATACATCTTCTAGTTCTACACCTTTTCCATCTAACCAAAAAAACGCTTGCTTCTTTAGTTCTCCCATCTCAACTTTTAACAGAATCCATTTGCTTTTATTGTTCTCTATACAGTCTTGCTGGGCTATCTGAAACAAAGGCGTCCAGCCATTAAGCTCCCAAGCATAAGTCTTTCTATTCTCCGTTTTTCTTTTTTGTGGGGAGTATTTATACTTGCCATTGTCTGTGCAAGGATGTTTAGGCCAATCCGGACCCAATTCATCGAAGAACACCCTAGAACCATAGTTGTTTTGGTAATAAAAAACAGAAGCTCCACAAACAGGACAACTAGCATTTGGATTAGTGACTGATTCGTAATCCCAATTACGTTTGATTCCAGTAACTCTACTAACCAGATGCTCGCGCACCCAAGATACAGTGCCGTAATAGTTAGTTCTAATATGTTCCCGTCTCTTGAACATCTAATTATCCCAAATCTTTAAACTTCTCTATCCCCGCCTGCAAACCTTGCCCACATAATAGCACTCCCCTTTAACGACCATTATCAAGGATTAAAATGTAGCTTTAGTTTTTACAGGCTGGAGCTAGTGGTCATATTCAATATAAAGAAAAAATGGAGCGGGTGACGGGGATCGAACCCGCACAGCTAGCTTGGAAGGCTAGAACTCTACCATTGAGCTACACCCGCTTTGCGGCCTTTAACAGGCGGCGGCGGCGCGAAGACCGCGCTTAGACAGATAAAAAACAGAAATCAGGGCAAAATGCAAGCCCTGACTTCACTCGTTTCAACGGAAATTATTTCGACAGGGTTTGCCAGCCGACACGGGTGCCGATTTTCGGGCGGCCAAAGGCGTCATAGGCGTCACCGCTGCGCACCACGATCTCGGAGAATGACTGGCGGCTGCCATCGGGCAGGAACCAGCCGGAGCTCCCCGTCTTTGCGAAGGCGATCTCACCGCTCCCGACATCAAAAATACGCTCGGTCACGAGGCCTTTGCGCATTTTGGTGTGTTGGTTGATGTTGCCGAATTCGACATTGCTGCCGAGTTCAATCAACACATTTTTGCCTTTGAGGGCTTCGACTTTTGACGGGTCGGTATAGATTTTCAAGTTGCCGTATCCGTCGCTGCGGCCATAGCCATCGATATGCACGATGATGTCCGTCGGCATGTCGGGGATGGTGTGGGTCACGTCCTCGCCCAAAATGCTGTGGTCGCCGGCGAGAACCTGCGCAAAGGCGGGCGGGAAGTTGTCGCGTGAGCGGAATTGCGAGCCTTCGCGGCTGACGTGGATTTTGCGGATTTCGAGCGCGGCATGTTTGACGAAAGACAGGGAGTACCCACTGTTCACCGCACAAAATTCAACGCCGTTGAACAAGCGTCCATAGACGAAGCCTTCGCCTTCGTTGTTCACGCGGGCTTTGCTGTCGTCACCGCGTGGGGCGGTGTTGACGAAGAATTTCTTGGTTTCGGGCAAACGGGTCGTCAGGCCAAGCTGCGCCAACGCAAAGGCGGTTGAAACGGTGCTGAAGGCCGGAACGGCGTATTCGTCATAGTCATCGACGGTGATGCCGTGTTTCTTGCAAGACGCCCAGATGCTGTCACGCACTTCTTTGAAGGCCAATTCTCCGCGTCCGTAATCACCGATGGTGACGATCTGGAATTCTTTTTTCGGCTGGGACATGATGTGTATCCTTTGTTATGTCAGCTTAATCTTTTTGCGGGTTTGTTATCGCAAGAATACTGCGCCTTGTCCAGCCCCAACAACGCTGCGCTTTTGTATAAGAGAGTGGCTAGCGGATCGGCAAGAAGACGGCATCATGCGCCACCAGCGCGTCAATAAACGCCGTGAATACGGGGGCAAGCTCGTCTTGGTCGTGCAGCAAGGCGATATGCGCGGAGCCGTGGTGAACCGGCGCGCGCATGGCGGCGATCATACGGGCGCTCAAGGCCTCCACACTGTCATACGGCCATTTGCCGATGTGACGCTGTGTCAGCATCCAATCGCTGCTGGAGGCCGTCATCATCGTGTCGGGGGCGGTGTTTAGCTCTTCACTCTGCCTGAACCACGGCGCGGTCACGTCCGGACAATCCGGCGCGCGAAACCCTTGCGCCGTTAAAAACGCCGCGATGCGGTTCTTGACCTCAATTTGCGCCTCGCTTGGGGTCATTTTCGGGTCATTGCCCAAACCAAGCCCCACCATATCCTCGACAACGGATCGTGCGTCATCGTCCAGTTTCAGCGGCTCCGCGAACCACGCCCCCATGCCGCGATCCATATAGGGAAAGCGCAGCGCCTTGAACGGTCGTGATACCTTCGCACGCACGTAAACTGCGTCAATCAAGGCCTCCGTGCGTGTAATTTCTTGCCGTATCTCGGCCTCGTCAAGGCGGCTGGCGCGGCGGTGGCTGTAGAGATGATTGCCAATCACGAAGCCTTTGTGAATTGCGCGGATAATCGGTTCGGGGTTTTGTTCCAGATAATCCCCACGGCAAAAAATCAATGCCGGAATGTCCCTTTGCGCCATATAATCCGTCAATTCATCCGTATGGAGCGAAGGGGAGTCGTCAATGGTGAGGTATAGGCGGAGCGGTGGCACAGTTGGGTCATGCGCCGTGTCATTATTAGCGTCATGCGCCGCGTCACCGCCGGCAAGGTCAGACATCATCCGCGTGCCTCCAAAGCCCCAGAAGCTTCAGAAACCGCAGCACCATCGCCGTGTTGCCGCGCCATGTCGCATAATCCGTGAAGGGTCAAATGCTGCGCCCGCCCCAGATAGATCGGCGCCTCACGCCATGCCCGATCAACCACCTGCACCATGTCAAGCCACATGGATTTTTTGACGGTTTCCTCGTCAAACAAACCCACTTCGCGCAGGCGGCGCAGGATTGACCCGATCAAATAGACGCCGCCAAAGGCATGAATACTGGTCGCCACCACATTGACATAGAGGCCGAGAAATTCGCAAAACAACCGCGCGGCGCTTTGTACTTCTTGGTTATCAGGATCAAGCCCGTCCGCCATTAAGGTGAACACATCGTTATAGGCGGGCTCCATCGCCTTGCGGTGGCACGCGAAGCTGTACAAACCGAAGAATCCGCGCCCCGACACAATGTCTTCGAAGATGACATGGCGTTTGCCGTGCAGGGATTGGGCGATGCTGTGCATCGCGTCTTGCTGTTCCGTTGTCGCGCAAGCCGGCACCATATGCCCGCCGAATGTCGGGCGCACATCGCCATCGCCGCCGCTTTGAGGGCTTTGGCACGCGCCGTAAGCGTGTCCGAGCCCTGTGCCGACACTGACCATCAACGCCGTATCATTTTGACCACAATGACCCGATAATGACCCACCTTGATGCAGGCATTCATATAGATCATGGGGGGCGGTATTTTTATGGAACTGGCGGATTGTGTGGAACTGCGCCTGCGTATCCAGCGCCAGAGTACATGGCACACCGCCAAAAGAGGCCGAGAGCGCGTCACGGTCAATGACCCAATTATTATTCTTATACGATGGGTCAAACCGAATGATGCGCCCGTCCTTGCCTTCGGGGCGCACCGCGCTAGCAATCGCCATGGCGCGAAGGGATTGCGGGGTTTTGCTGTGGTTATCGAGGTAGGCACGGACAAGCCCCTCAAAATCAGGCCAATCCAAAGCCTTGTATTTTTCAACCGCATGAAACGCCGATTGATGCGTCTGCTCGAACTCCCGTGAAGACAAAGCAAGGCGCACATGTGTCCCGCCAATGTCGGCGAGCAAAATGTCCTGTGCGTCTTCAGGCGGTCTTGTTGGGTTGGGGGTGTTCATTGCCGTGCCTTTGATGGTGTCCACCTATATTTATATCCTATATGATGTGCATGTCACTGAGGTGTTTATGGCGGGAATCCTCTGGTTCACCGTAAGGGTCAATATGGATCATGATCTCGCTCCCCGGGAATTCAGCGATTAACCGTGCCTCCAGCGCCATACTGATGTCATGCGCCTGTTTCAACGGAATGTCCGGTGCTACTTCGATGTCCAGCGCCATCTTAATTTGGCGGCCGGAGCGGCGCGTGCGCAAATCATGCGCCCCGAGCACGCCGTCTTGCGTGCGGATAATCTGGACAATCTTTTCGCGCGCCGATTCTTCAAGCTCACGGTCCAAAAGCATCCCCAGCGCCTTGACCGCGATGCTGCGCGCATTCACGGCGAGCCACACACACACCAAAATCGCAAACACAGGGTCAGCCCAGCCCCATCCGGCGTATTTGTCCGCGAGCAATGACGCAATCACCCCGCCATGAATAAAGATATCGCCGGAATAATGGGCTTGATCCGCCTCGACGGCCAATGACCCTGTTTTGCTCTTTACATAGGTTTGAAACAGAACCAAAGCAAGGTTCAAAACAATCGCAATCGCCATCACGACAATCGCGGATTCGTGGTCAACAATGACCTCCTTCATCGTGATAAAACGAACGGCTTGAAGGAAAATAAACGCCGATGACCCGATAATGAATGCGGATTGGAACAGGGCGGCGACGCCTTCGGCCTTGCCGTGTCCATGGCGGTGGTCGTCATCGGCGGGGCGGCTGGCGTACCAGATCGCGCCGAGATTGGTCGCCGAGATCAAAATATCAATCAAGGAATCAACAACCGACGATAAAACCGCGCTCGACCCCGTTTCGAACCATGTCCAGCTTTTGATCACCACCAGCGCAATCGACACCAACACCGCCGCAAGCCCCGCAGCCAGAGGCAAACGCCGATCCAGATTCGGGTCGATATGCTCCGCTCCGTATGTGTTTTGCGTTTGGTCGTTCATGTCTTTGTCCTTTGCAGGAAGGCTCGCGTCATTAGTCGATTGGTCATTGGCGGTGCCTTGTCATCCATAGTTTTACTCGTATTCATTACAAATTTTCAATGTCGCATCAGGATATAAGCATTTTATTTTGGCCGTGGCTGCTATATAATAAGACATTATGCGCTTAACAAAGAAAATATTCCTTGTCCTTGCCCTTTTAGGGTGGTTCGGCAGCGTTGCGGCGCAGGCCGCAAGCCCTTTTGCCTGTGGAAAAGCCATGACAGGCGACCACGGCACAGACATTACCCAAGCAAGTAAAGCGGTCGCTACTCCTATATCCGCCGCGCCCTCAACGTCTTCCCCCTGCCCACACAGCCAGCGCCCCGCGCCCCGACAAGGCGATGCATCAGGACATGACCACGAGCAGGCCGCACACCAAAGCCACGGCACCGCCGCCGCGCAAGACACTCAAACCACCCCGCAAGACAGTGACGACCACAGCCAAGACACATGCCGTTGCCTTATGGGCGGATGCCACCTTGGCAAGGTTTTGATGCATCCGGTTGCCATGGCAACCGTGTTTGACCAAGAATTGACGTATGCGGAGGCTTATCTAGCCTCCTTACGCGTGAACCGCCCCGACATTCATTTGCCGCCTCCAAGGCGCTCACTCCTCGCATAAACACAGTTTAACGTATGGATTTTCAAAGCCATGCGTAGCTTGAATCTTATGACATAAAGGAGTGAACACCATGAAAGGGTTTCACCTATATTTGACCGCGGCATTTATCATGCTGATGGTTTTGGCCGTTACCATGCCCACCGCGTCCGCGCGCCCCGTATCATACGCGGGTGGTTGGACGATGATGAGTATGAACAGCGGAAGCGCCCACACCATGCATCTGCATTATTCGCCCACTGCGTTTACGTCTTGGGGGTATAAGGCGGAGTATTGGCGCGGTGAAGACCACCAAATCCATGCCTTACAGATGAACAACCTTTTGAAACGGTGGAATAATCCGGACTCACAAGGCAATCTCTATCTTAAATCCGGTGCCGGCGTTGCGCTCAGCGATTACGGCGATTTCGAAAACAAAACCGAACCCGCCCTGTTCACCGGCCTTGCCGCGGATTGGGAGGATCGACGCTATTTTGTTTCCTATGAAAACCGCGTCACAGAGGCCGGAGATATCCGGCGTGACTTCCAACAATCCGGCCGTGTCGGCATCGCCCCCTATATCGGGGATTACGGCGATTTGCATACATGGTTGATGCTGGAGGTCGAACACACCCCCGAAAGCGAAGATAATGTCACCGTGACGCCGATGGTGCGCCTGTTCAAGGGCAACACCCTTGTCGAGACCGGATTATCAAACCATGGCGATGTCATGTTTAACTTGGTCTATCGCTACTAAACACACTCAAACTCATTGTTTACAAAGGATTTTATCATGAAAAAATTTATTCTCTCTTTCGCCGTATTTTTGGCTTTTATGGGTCTGCCCGTTATGAACGTTCATGCCGATACGGGCGCGCCTGCCGCAGAAATAATCACCGTGGAGGCCAATGGCCTGATCTGTGATTTTTGCGCCCGTTCGCTTGAAAAAGTCTTCATGAAACGCGGCGATGTTGCCGCCATTTCGGTTGATCTTGACTCCAAGCTCATCACCATCACCATGAAATCATCTGGGAAGCCCTCTGGGGATCAAGGCGGCTCCATTGACGATGAAACGGTCACCAAACTGATTACCGATGCGGGTTATAGCGTTGTGTCCATCACACGCAGCGCCCAAGCCGGAAGCGGTGACTTACAAGTCGGCGATGGCCTCGACCGCACGACCAATGACGCAGGTCAAGACCACAGCATGGATCACAGCGATGGCCACAGTGACGGTCACAGCCATGAAGGCGACCACGTGCATGAGGGCAGCCATGAGTAATGACACGGCGCAAGGCGCGTCCGTGTGGCTCCCTGCCCTCAGCCTGTTCACCAGTGCGGGGACGCTTATATGCTGTGCCTTGCCCGCTCTTTTGGTGACGATCGGCGCGGGGGCGGTTTTGGCGGGGGTTGTGTCCAACGTGCCGCAACTTGTGTGGCTCTCGCAATACAAAGCATGGGTGTTTGGCTTTGCCGCACTGATGCTGGTTTTTGCGGGGGTCATGCAATGGCGCGGGCGTCATGCCCCTTGCCCCGCCGACCCTGCCAAGGCCAAGGCCTGTGCGCGGCTTCGGCGGGTCAGTGTGGTGATCTATGGCGTGTCGGTTGTGATCTATCTCATCGGCTTTTTCTTCGCGTTTATCGCGGTGCGATTGATCGGTTAGAGTCCGACGCGAAATATCGGCATAAGCCCGCCCGCTCTTTGCCGGCGGGCTTATGCCAAAAATAGTTTGTATTCTTTTGGGGTTTGTGAGCATGCTCCGCTACCTATCGTTCAACCCCCAAATAAGGATACATGGAGATGACGACGCACTATCCGGTATATGGCCGCATTAGCGGCCCAATTGTCATGATCGGCTTTGGTTCAATCGGGCGCGGGATGTTGCCGCTGATCGAACGCCACTTCGAATACGACCACAGCCGCATTATTGTTATCGACCCTGAAGACACTTACGCCAACTTCCTCAAGCAACGCGGCATCACGTTTATTCACCAATCCATCACCAAAGATAATTATCAAGAGATTCTCGGAACGCACCTGACCGCCGGCGGCGGACAAGGGTTTTGCGTCAATTTATCGGTTGATACCGGCTCGCTCGACATCATGAAACTGTGCCGCACCATCGGTGCGTTGTATATCGACACAGTCGTTGAGCCTTGGCCCGGATTTTACTTTAAAACCGAAGGCGGCAACGCCGCTCGCACGAATTACGCCCTGCGCGAAACTGTTCGCAAAGAAAAATACGCCAATCCCGGTGGCCCGACGGCTGTGTCCTGTTGCGGCGCCAACCCCGGCATGGTGTCGTGGTTTGTGAAGGAAGCCCTCCTAACCATCGCCGCCGATACAGGGCATGACGCCACCACGCCGCAAAACCGTGAAGGCTGGGCGAAGCTGATGCAAAGCCTTGGCATCAAAGGCATCCACATTGCCGAACGTGACACACAGCGCGCCCGCGCGCCCAAGCCTGTCGGCACATTCGTCAATACATGGTCGGTCGAAGGGTTTTTGTCCGAAGGGTTTCAGCCCGCCGAGCTTGGCTGGGGCAGCCACGAAAAATGGATGCCGGACAACGCCCATACGCAAGACAGCCCCGATGGTTGCCAAGCCGCCATTTACCTTGACCAACCCGGCGCGATTACCCGTGTCCACACATGGTGCCCGACAGCAGGGGCGCAATATGGGTTTCTCGTTACTCATAACGAGGCCATCTCGATTGCCGATTATTATACCGTTGGCAAGGGTTTGACCCCCGAATACCGCCCGACATGTCACTATGCCTATCACCCCTGTGACCATGCGGTGTTGTCGCTCCACGAAACCTTCGGGAGCGGCAAAATCCAAGCCACCCACAAAATTCTCGACGAAAATGAAATTGTCGATGGCGGTGTGGATGAGCTTGGCGTGTTGTTATTCGGCCATGCGAAAAACGCCTATTGGTATGGGTCACGCCTGTCGATTGAGGAAACGCGCGAGCTTGTGCCGTTCCAAAACGCAACGGGGCTTCAGGTTACATCCGCCGTTTTGGCGGGGATGGTGTGGGCGCTTGAAAACCCCGAATCCGGAATCGTTGAAACCGACGAAATGGATCACGCGCGATGCCTCGAGATTCAAAAGCCTTACCTCGGCCCTGTCGAAGGTCATTACACCAATTGGACGCCACTCAACAACCGTTGGGCGTTGTTCAAAGAAGACATCGACGAATCCGACCCGTGGCAATTCAAAAATATTCTGGCCTCGGCCTAGCCGCGCGGGTTATGATTCTACCTTATGGTCTGTCATAGGCCAGTCACATCGTAAGGTCGCCCTTGAGGGCGGCCTGTCACCTTATTATATCCGGCAATGCACATGACACAGAACGCCAATTCCCCGCACAACACCGCCCAGTCCGCATCGCTTGCGCCCCCAGAAAACAAAGGCATCCCCCCTCACCACCCGATCAGCGTATGGATCATGCCGGCGCTTGCGCTGTTGTGTTTCTTTCCCTTCATCGCGGCGTGGATGGCTTTGATGATGGGGGTTGTTATGGCTCTGATGGTCGGGAACGCCTATGCCGCCTTGACGAGTCACTATACGTCAAGGATTATGGCCTACAGTATTATCGGGCTTGGCGCGGGGATGAATCTTGAGACCGTTATCCAAGCCGGTATGGCGGGGATCGGCTATACCACCATCAGTATCGCCGCGTGCATCGGGGCGGGGCTTTTGATCGGGCGGTTGCTCAAGACCGACCGCGAAGCGTCCTTGCTCATCACCGTTGGCACGGCGATTTGCGGCGGCAGTGCCATCGCCGCCATCGCCCCCGTCATCAACGCCCGCCCCGCCGCCATCTCGATTGCCTTGGCCGTTGTTTTTATTTTGAACGCCGTGGCGTTGTTTTTGTTTCCGTGGATCGGGCGCATGTTGGATTTGACCCAGTATCAATTCGGCCTGTGGGTCGCGATTGCCATCCATGACACAAGTTCGGTCGTTGGTGCCGCTATGCAATTCGGAACGGAAGCCCTAGAAACGGCAACGACCGTTAAGCTGGCGCGGGCGCTATGGATTGTGCCGCTGGTGTTCGCGGTTCAATATTTTTACACGATGAAGGTGCAAGATGGCACCGACACGCGCACGGATACTATTCCCTCGGGCGCCACTCCCTCTGGCATTGCAGGCACCACCAAAAAGGCCAAGCGCAAATATCCATGGTTTATTCTCGGTTTTATCGGCATGGCGGCCTTCGTCACCTATATGCCGGCGCTGCGTGACGCCGGACAAATGGTCGCGGCGGGAGCGCGGCAATTGCTTGTATTTTGCCTATTTCTTATCGGGGCGGGCATGACCCGTGCAACGCTCAAAGCCGTTGGGTTTACCGCTCTTTTGCAGGGCGTTGCCTTGTGGGCGGTGATGGCGGGTGGGGTCTTGGTCGCAATCAAAGCAGGCTGGATGGGCTGAGATTACCAAGATCTCTTTAAAATCTCCTATCCTCCTCCCCTCAAGCCCTTTTTTCTTGATATAGTACGCAAAAGCGCCCCGCTTTTTTCAGGCAGGGCGCTTTGTTATCTTCAAAAAATCCGGCTCAATCGGTGCGGATTCTTAGTTAAAATTCGCGTTGCCGCCGTTTCTTTTACCGCCGCGACGGTTTTTCATTTTTTCTTTCATTGCGGCTTTGTCTTCTTCAGACATTGACTCATAGCGCTCTTTCATTTTGGCTTTTTTGGCAGCCTTTTCTTCTTCGGACATCGCGTTCCATTTTTCCTGCATTTGGGCTCTTTTTTCTTCTGGAGACATGGCGCTATATTCCGCTCTCTTGGCTTTGAGCGCTTCTTTTTGTTCGGGGGTCATATTCTCGAAAAACGCCTTTTTTTCTTCGGCGCTCATGTTCTTGAACTCTTGGGAGTTAAATTCCTGAGCAAAAACAACGGAGGAGGAAAACAAAACAACGGCACTGAGCAACACGGCAAAAATACGGGACATTTCTTTACTTTCTTTGTATGTGAAGGGGATCAGTAAAACGCTTAAAAACTCACGCGCATCATAGTATTTTTACGGCATATCGTCAATCAGCGCGGGTTCGGCTTTGAGGCGCGGGACGGAGCGGGCATGAATTTTCCGTGTTTCAGGAAATGGTCGGTTTGTTTGTGGACGAGCGGGCTCCACACCAATGTGCCGTGCATGACGGGAACAATGACGTGGTCTTTCATGCCCTCCAGTTTGGTGCTGTCGACACTGACGCATCCATCATTGTCTGACTTGATGCAGAATTGACCGAGCGGGTAGAGCCAGTTTCTGGTTCCCGCAACGATGCCTAGCTCATACCATGGTTTGATCTTTTTATGGCTTCGTTCCGCGGTCGTTAATTCTTGCCCAGCGGGGCCGAAGGCGCGTCTGTAGATAGGGTTATCGCGCAGGAAGTCGGCGACTTCACTGCCGCCATGCGGGGTTCCTTGCATCACCACGCGGCCGATTTTCTTTTTCATCACATCGCATTGAAACGCATCCAGATACGCCCCGATGACCAAGCCACCCATGGAATGCCCGACAAAATGGACACGCCCGTGCTTGTCCCACACGGCCTGCTCCGCCAGCTTGTCATTCAGCCATGATGCCAGATCATGAATGCCGTGTTTTGTGGAGGGGTAGGTCAGGTTTAATGTCGCATAGCCCTTGCGTTTTAGAACCAGTTCCAAAAACATCATATCCAGCGCATTATGGCCGATGCCATGCAGCAAGACGACCATATCCTTGCCATTGGCGGCATAGACATTATACGGATGGCGCGGTTGGTCGGGCATTGTTTTTTCCTTTATGAAAATATTTTACCCGCAAAAATGCAGTGGGTACAGAAAAAAAGCCGTAAAACGGCAATTCCTATCTCCTGCCTCATCTCCGGCCTCATCTGCGGCTCCATCTCCGCTTATTTCGATTGCCGTGCCTTGACCGCCGATTCAACATTCAAAACCTTGAACACGTCTTGGGTTATGCTCGCCTCGATGGATTGCATATCCGCAAGCGCCAATTCATCAAGGCGGCATCCCTTGACCTCGGCGAGTTTCACAATCCGCCCCGTCACATGATGCGCCTGACGAAACGGCAGGTTGAGTTCCTTCACCAACCAATCGGCCAAATCGGTTGCCGTTGAAAACCCGTTTTCGGCGTCGCGGCGCATCTGCGCCTCATGAACCTGCATCCCTTCAACCATTCCGCTCATGGCTTTTAGGCACAGCATCAACGTGTCAAAGGCGGCGAAAACCGCTTCCTTATCGTCTTGCATATCCTTGTTATAGGTCAAAGGCAGTGCTTTCATAACCGTCAACATCTGTACCAAAATGCCGATCATCTTGCCGCTCTTGCCGCGCACCAGCTCCGCCGCATCGGGGTTTTTCTTTTGCGGCATGATCGAACTTCCGGTTGTGAAGCTGTCATCCAGTCGGATATAGCCGAATTGCGCGGTTGACCACAGGATCAGTTCCTCCGCAAAGCGCGATAAATGCACCGCGCAAATCGCTGCGGCGGAGAGAAATTCCAGCACAAAGTCGCGCGCCGCAACGGCATCCATCGTGTTGGCAACGGGTTGCCGGAACCCAAGCGATTTTGCCGTCATCGCCCGATCAATCGGAAATGACGTTCCCGCCAGCGCGCATGCTCCGAGCGGGGATTCATCCAATCGGTTGAGGCAATCCATAAAACGCGATTGATCCCGCCCCACCATCGCCGCCCATGCCCCAAGATGCAGGCTCAATGTCACGGGCTGTGCGATTTGCAAATGCGTAAAGCCCGGCATGATCGTGTTTTGATGTGAAACGGCCTTGGCGGTCAAAACGCCTTCAAACCGCTCGATTTCTTGCGCCAGCATCGCCAGTGCCTCCTTCATCCACAGGCGGAAATCTGTTGCGACTTGATCGTTGCGGGATCGGGCGGTGTGGAGCTTTCCGGCAACATCGCCGATCAATTCCTTCAACCGCGCCTCGATATTCATGTGAATATCCTCCAGCGCTGTTTGGAAGTGAAACGCGCCGCTTTCGATTTCCGCCTGTACGCGCAACAACCCGTCAAGGATTTGCCGCACCTCGCCTTCCGTCAAAATTCCGCACGCGCCGAGCATCTGCGCATGGGCGATTGATCCTTGAATATCCTGACGATACAGGCGTTTATCAACGTCAATGGAGGCGTTGATCTGCACCATAATATCATCCGGCGCGCCCTCGAACCGCCCGCCCCACATGACATGACTTGGAGCATCAGTTTGTGTGTCTTTGGGGGCGCTCTTTTGGTCTTTGCTCATGCCGCATCCTCCATTTTACCGGCCGTTTTTTGGTATCCGGCCTTGAGGCGGATGGCGTTGATGCGGATAAAGCCTTGGGCGTCTTGCTGGTTATAGCCGCCTTCCTCATCCATGGATGACAGCGCCGGATTATACAACGACTTCACCGAAGACCGCGCCACGGGATAGGCTTTGCCTTTATACAGTTTCACCGTCACATCGCCTTCGACATTTTCCTGCGCCTTTTTCATGGCGTGTTGCAAGAACGCCATTTCGGGGCTGAACCAAAATCCGTTATAAATCAAATCCGCCATCTTGAGCGACAGCATATCGCGAATATGCATGACTTCACGGTCCATCGTCAGGCCTTCAAGGTCTTTATGCGCCTGAAGCAAAATCTCGCCCCCCGGGGTTTCATACACGCCGCGCGATTTAATCCCGACAAAGCGGTTTTCAACCATGTCAAGGCGTCCGATTCCATGCTTCGCGCCCATTTCGTTCAAATAGGTAAACAGCGCCAGCGGCTCGGCCTGAACCGTTCCATCCGCCTTGTTCACCACCTTGACCGGAAAGCCGTTCTTGAACGACAGGACGATCACATCCGCCACATCCGGCGCGGTTTCGGCGGCGCAGGTGCGGGAGTAGACGTCTTCATCCGCAATCGCGGCGGGGTCTTCCAAAATTCCGGCCTCGTGCGAGATATGGAGGAGGTTTTCATCCTCGGAATACGGTTTTTTCACCGTTGCCGTAACCGGAATACCATGTTTGTCGGCATAGGCGAGCATGTCGGGGCGGCCTTTGAACTGACTCAAAAACTCCGGCATTTTCCACGGGGCAATCACTTGAATATCGGGTTTCAAAGCATAATAGCCCAGCTCAAACCGCACTTGGTCATTGCCCTTGCCGGTTGCGCCATGGGCGACAAAGGCGGCACCTTCTTTTTCGGCAATCTCGATTTGCCGCTTGGCGATGATTGGGCGCGCCAATGACGTGCCGAGCAAGTAACGCCCCTCATACACCGCGTTGGCGGAGAAGGCGGGGAAGATATAATCCGTCACAAATTCCTTTTTCAAATCCTCGACATAGACTTTGGACGCCCCGATTTTCAGGGCTTTTTCCTTCGCCGCCGAGAAGTCTTCTTTTTGCCCGACATCGGCAAGATACGCCACAACGTCATAGCCTTGTTCAAGCAGCCATTTCAAAATGACCGATGTATCAAGACCGCCGGAATAGGCCAAAACCACTTTTTGTTTGCTCATCTTCGTTTTTCCTTATTGGATATAAATATTGACTATAATTGACTGAATCATCGTGTTTTTTAAATTTTGACGCCGGCATGCTCCAAGCACCAGACCAAAATCGCCTTTTGGGCATGGAGGCGGTTTTCCGCCTCGTCATAGATGACGCTGTGGCGCGAATTTAAAACGGCGTCCGTGACTTCTTCGCCCCTGTGGATCGGCATACAATGCATGAAGAGCGCATTGTCCTTGGCCTGCGCCATCAGGGCTTCATTGACTTGATAGGGGGCGAACATGTCGATGCTTTTGCCCTCTTGCCCCATCGAAACCCATGTATCCGTGACAATGACATCGGCATTTTGGGCGGCCTTGGCGGGGTCGGCCGTAAACACGACTGAGTTTTCAAAGCTCTCATCCGCGGGGTGAAGGCTTTCCGGCGCCGCGACATAAAATGTGAAGTCCCAGATTTTAGAGGCTTGCGCCAATGTCCGCGCGACATTGTTATAATCGCCCATCCATGCGATTTTTTTGCCCTGCACCCCGCCCAGTTTTTCCTCAATCGTCATCAAATCTGCCATAATCTGGCATGGATGCGACCAATCCGTCAGGCCGTTAATCACGGGGACATAGCTGTGTGACGCGAATTCCTTAAGCACATCGTGGTTGCCCATACGGATCATCACCGCGTCGACGAACCGCGCCATGACTTTGGCGGTGTCCTCGACGCTTTCGGCGCCGCCGATTTGCATGTCGCCCATGCTCATCACCACGGTGTGCCCGCCGACTTGCTTCATCGCGACTTCGAAACTCATCCGCGTGCGGGTTGATCGTTTGTCGAAAATCATAGCGAGGGTCAGCCCCTTCAATAATTGCGGCGGGGCAAATTTATTCGCCTTTAATTCATGCGCGTTTTGAAGGATAGCCTTTAACGCCTGTGCCGGAATGTCCGGCAGGTCCAGAAAATGTTTAACGGTGTTTGGTGCGGACATTGGTTTTGTTCCCTTTGTGTATGAGCGATAGGACAACGTGGAAAAATCACAGATCACGCGCCGCGGGCTTGTTTGCAGCGACTAAAAACGAAAGGGAGTTTCTTTGAAAATCGAGGAGAAAACCTTTACGCAGCCCACCACAAACGCGGCGCGGTCATACGTCGTGCGCGTCGAATGTTGGCAGGGCTGGTGAAGATTTGTGTATTCATAGTGTTACTAACTCACATTCAAGGGAAAAACGTCAAGAATAATTTTTGCAAAGCCGCAAAATCTGCTCCAAAATCTGTTCAAAAATCGGGCTCTCAAACTGCGACACCAAAGCCCCTGACCAATCAATTGTTTTGTGCTATATCTTCGTAAAGAATTACCACCCAGACCGAGAAAGCCAAACGCCATGAACGCTCACCCAAACTGCCCAAGCTGTCAATCCGCCCATTGCTACGAAGACCGCGGCCTGTATAATTGCCCCGAATGTGGCCATGAATGGTCAATGTCCGCTGTCGGCGATGAAGCCGGCAACCCAGACCACAAAATCACCCGCGATTCCAACGGAATCGAACTCCATGACGGCGACACCGTGACGGTCATCAAAGACCTGAAGGTCAAAGGCACCTCCACCGTCGTCAAAGTCGGCACCAAAGTCAAAAACATCCGCCTTGTCGAAGGCGACCACGACATAGACTGCAAAATCCCCGGCATCGGCCAAATGGGCTTGAAATCGGAATTTGTGAGGAAGATTGCTGAATAATCATTCGGTCTAGCGCTTCTCATACCCCCATAAATCCGCGTGAATCTTGCACTTTGACCAAAGCATCTTTTTCTGCTCCTTGATAATACCCCATATCGAGGCGCATCGGGTCAAACTTGTCACTGTTCGGATCATTCCAATCGTACACATGGTCGTATTTGATATAGGTCGTGGCTGAGGGCGCTACATAGGTCAACAACCCAAGCGCCACAAAACACAAAATGACCAAACCCAATATCTTCAATTTCTTCATGTTATTCCCCATACACAGTATTAAGAATTGAAGATATTTTTGCCAAAGAAACATAGGCGGCCTCGCTCATGTCTTCGTAATATTGATCTGAGTATTCAACAGAATCTCCATACGAAACACCCCGCACAACAAATGGTATAGTTCCTAGACGTACAGCGACCGCCCTGAAATAAGGGGCAGGTTGCCGCTTTAAACGATTATTATTAATCCGATATCCTCGGATAGACATGGCACATAGCTTACCTTCCGCATCACGAAGTTCATCAAGCCGACATCCTATATCCACAACAATATAAAGCGTTTTATCATTCCATTCAAAACTAGTACCTGTCCCCGCTGGAAGCAAGGTCAAATTCTGACGAGTTTTCTCATTTAAACGCCTTTGAAGAGCGTCATGCAAAACCTCGGAAAGTTTTGCTTTGTGCACTTCCCGATTCAGCATGCTTACACGCTGCCACTCCTTCCAAGCCACCACGTCATCGGATGGCGGCTTAAACGCACGATATCGTTTTTTCCTCTCTTCGAGCGTAATTGTGGGATCTAAGGCTTGATCAAAATCAATAGAAATATTTTCTATTCCCTCCCAATATTCTTTTTCTATTCGCTCTTTGGCATCGTACTGTTTGTCTATCCCCTCCGCCAGCAGCCCGCGGCACGAAAGGCAGAACGATAAAAGAAGAAAGGTGGAAACACACAAAATTCTTACAAAAATAAGAAATACATTACTCATTGTTTTTGTCCCCGTAGACAGAGTTCAGTATTCTCGAAACATTCTGCAAACATGCAAAAACAGCATCCTCAACATCTTCATAATATTTGTCGGATTCTTCAGACACAAAAAATGTCGCGGTATTCCAATTTTGAGCAAATGTAAAAAAAGGGTTTTCCAAATAATTATTGGGCTTGTAGGTTCGGACGGCAATCGCCAGCAATCTCATATTCTTGCCGTCCGCGACATAGGCGCGCTCCCCCATTTCGAGATGGACATAAAAGGTCTTGCCGTTCCATTCAAAATCAAGCCCTGTTCCGGCAGGATGCAACTCAAGCTTTTGCAGCGTTTTCCGCGTCAGCCTTTTCCGGAGTGCATTGTAGACAATTTGCTCCATTCTTGCCTTGTGGTCTGCGGCTCTATATTGCATCTCTTGTTCGGAGAGGGATTCCGCATCCTCTAATGTATAGAAAGGCGGTATTGCGACCGATTTATATCCTTCTTGCTCCTCTTCCGCAGGATCAGGCAAGTGATCAAAATAAATTGAAACGGCCTTGATGCCCGTATAGTACCCGATTGTACCTGAAGCACCCACGTCACCTGCGTGCAACACGCATGAACAGACAACAAAAACAAAGAAAATCCGCCGAAGAAAAATAGCCATTCTCCCGACAACACCATCTGAATAATCTACTTTTTCTGTCATGGCACTCGTCCTTTATTTATCGTTGCAATAATGTACCAACGAAGAACAAGCCGTTTTTTGCCTTGATGCACCCCCATTTGTAAGGGTAAAGATCCGGCAATGTTACGATATCTTCGGGGTTTGAGATGTCCACGTCATAAGGCACGAGAGAGATCTCAACATCGGTTTTTTGTATATCCCAGTGAAATGGCCACGTTTCAGGGTCTCTGCCTTTGTTCAGATAGTCGAGGCTTTTTTTACAAAAATCCTCCCGCGCTCTCGGAACAACAATTAATAGTTCAGGCTCATCAGTTCCCAGCCGTGGTATCCTGTTTCCAATCGTTATAATGGCATCAGGTTGATCACTTAAATGTTCAAAAACATAGGGCTGAAAGAAGGGGTAACGAAAAGGGTCGGACAAACGAGCCGCTTCATCTGTACAATTATTTGACATCATGCATCGCACAATATCTTTAGAACCTTCAGAATCAACCCCTGACTGCCTGACTCTAAAAAAAGCGGTCTGTATCGATGCCATGAATTGGTTCAGTGAGGCGATAGCGGTTTCTTCTGCGGTAGGAGGATGCCAAACATCATCCGCTCGAGGGCCTTTTTTCACATTCGCGTTAATAATCAAATAAGCAACGAAAGAGAAAATGACCAAAAAAACGGGCAAAGCCAACAGCGCCCACCAGCCACTAACCTGCATTTTTGCGATTGATCGTATTTTTTGAAGGATCACGGCTTGGTTATCTCTCCTCTTTTTTGAAGCTCTGTCATCTTTCTACCCCTCATCTTCTCTGTGTTGATTGCTGAGTACGAATTTTGTGTAGAAATAGCTTAGTCCGATCAAGGATACACCGAGCCCGAAGAAGGAGAACACGCGGTACAGCCCTTCTAGCTCAGACGCATCAAACAAGAAGACTTTGCAAACGGCAAATATCACAAAGGCCAGAGAAACCCTGCGCAGAGGCTTGTTTGCCATCTTGATGCCTGCGCCCAGCAACCCCAACCCCGTCATGAGCCAGACCACGGAATAGGCGTAGAACTCGGCGGAACTCATCATAATAGATCTCACGACATAACCCTCGTGGAAATACTGGCGTACAGATAAGGTCACAAAGGCAAATAACGAGATAAAACATAACACTTTGTAAAACCTCTTCATCATAGGCTGCTCCTTGCTGTACACCGCCCACGCCGCCAGCAAAGTGCCAAGGCCATAGGTCAGGGTAATCCCGTTCAGGACAGGCATATCGCCGACAAACTGGGATTTTGACCAGTACGGATTATAAACCAGATAGTCAAAATAGGCAAAGCGCAGCATCCCGAGATGGAACAGCCCAAGCCCCCCTGGTTTCAGGAACGACACATCATACCGCCGCACCATTTGCAGCATCGCAAACCCCGCACCGGCGCAGGCAAAACTGATCACGCCTCTTTCAATAAAGCCCGCCCGCACGGCAAAGAAGTTTTGATCCGCATGAACCAAACCGCGGAACACGCAATACGCGCATGCCAAGGCCAGAGCCAAGGCCGTTCCAAACAGCATATGGTTCAATGTCTTGTCACGGCTATCCCGCTTCATCGTCACCCACAGCGCAACAAAAAGAAGCACAGACGGAACGCCGAGTTTGACAAGCGGGGCATCCAGCCCATAAAAGCCGACAGGGCGCACAGACGGTACCCCGCCCCATAGGGATTCAATAATAACGCCGGCGAATAAGACAATCTGCGGATAATTCAGCGCCGCAAACACAGTCGTCAAAATCAGCATGATTTTCTTCAGCGCATCAATCTGCGTTGCGTAATAAACCCATGCTGTCGCGGCGATTTGCCCAGCAATGGCGAGCGGCACATAGCGCCACGGCAATTCAATCGCCAGCCCCAAAGACAGAAACGCCGAGGCCGCCAGCGCGTAAATCGCCACCAGATGCTCGCGAATACGCGGATCGGCGCTGTATTTTTCGCGAATATCCGAGGCTTGATAGATGGACAAACTCGCAAGAACCAAACTGATAAGCCCCCAGAACATACCGAAGGATTCCAAAACGGCTTGCGGTAAATCCAGCACGTAATACGAGATTGTATAAAGGCCAAGAGCCGCCACAACCTGCATCCCCGCCCAGAAACGCGGGTCGCGGATTTGGCGCATGACGAAGGCACCGCCGCCGATATAAATAACACCCATCCCTGCCAAAACGGCGACCGCATTGCCGAGCGGCGCGTCTTGCGCCCAAGCGAAGAACAAAATCAAGCTTGTGGCAAGTTTCAACCACAGCACCTTTTGATAGACGGCGGGCTGGAAATACGCCAAAACCATCACCGCCATGCTGAGCAAGCCGAGCATCGACCAGTCAAACAGGCTCAAGGTCATTTCGAAACTGAGCCATATAATCGTCAAAACCCCGCCCGCAATCGCCGTGAAATTCAGGCCGTGGACGGACAGCTCCTCTTGCTCCGTCATTGTGTCTTTGATGACGCGCTTGCCTGTGACCCCCAAAACAACCGCCATAACCGCCATGGCAAACAGGACAAGCACCATCGCATCAGACGCCGCAAAGGCAGCCAAGAACCAAAACACCGACCAGCAAAAAACACCGATGACCGCGGCAATCGCCATCCGCCACCAGCCCTTGCGCACCAGTACCGCGAACATACCGCTGAACAACAAGAACAAATAGCCGAACATAGCCAGCGCATTCGGGTCGTCAGACCCAATCAAAGCGGGGGTGAGCAAGCCGCCCAGCAAGCCAAACACCGCGATGGGCTGGCCATGCCTGAGCGACAACAGAACCGCCAATGATGTGACCGCAGCCATACCACCAAACCCAAGCAAGGGCGGCATCAGGCTGTATAAATTAATCGCGGCATAGATACTGACATACAAGGCCACAAGCCCCGCGCCGACAAGCCCCTGCGCAATCCGCACGGAATTGGCGATCTGCTCGCGCCGCCCGACCCATTGACCCGCCGCCAGCAAAGCGCCGCCAAAAAAGCCACCCAGCGATACGCGTACCATCGGCTTCATCCAGCCAAGCTCGATAGAATATTTCACGAGGAAAAACGCCGCACAGATCAAAGATACCGCGCCAATCCAAACGGGAAATTGCGCCGCGATATTATGCTCGAACATACCATGCGATTTTTTTGCCCGCTGATTATTCGCCCCTTGCGATTTTTGAGTTGATCTTGGCGTTTCCGGCACGGACGTTTCTGCGCCGTCCATTGTCACCCAGCCTTCGGCCTCCTCGGCTGCGCGGGCGAATACCGACTCTTCGATCTTGACCTGAGGCACAGAGGACGCCAAGGCGGTTTTGGGGGCATGGTCTTGTGCAGAATCATGCGCGGGATTTTGCACAGGGGTTTGCAAAGGGGTTTGCGCAAATTTATTGGCCGGTTCGTTCCATGGTTCATCCGCAAACCGGATCTCTAAATCCTCGACTCTTTTTTGAAGCCGGTCAATATCGTCCCCGACTCTGCCTAAACGGGAATGAGTGCCCCACAACGTGAAAATCACAACAAGCAGAAAAACCAAGATCATCAGTTCCATGGACAGCAACCCACCCTATTGTTAACGCGCAGCGCCCAAACCAGACGCACCCCATTTTGAACATCGTTCAATTTACAGCATGCCATAAATTTCCGCAAAGCGCAATAAATAATTGAACTAAGTTCAAAATGAATATATCATGCCCTTCATACACAGGAGACTCCATGGCCAGACGCAGCGATCACACCCGCGACGAACTCAAAGACATTATTTTGTCGGCATCGTGGGATATCGTCAAAAAGGATGGATTTGCAGGCTTGACGGCGCGGCACATCGCCAAAGACATCAACTATGCCGCAGGCACGATCTATAATGTGTTTCCCGCCATGGACGATTTATATCTGGCGGTCAACGGCATGACGCTCGATAAACTCTATGCGGTTCTGTCAAGCCCCGACTGCACGGCACACAGCGCTCCGCCCATCCAAAACATCAAAAAAATGGCACATCTGTACAGGGATTTCACAAAAACATACAAGCCCCACTGGCTCATGCTCTTTACCTACACCTTGCCGGACGGCAAGAAAGCGCCGGAATGGTACCAAGCCAAAGTCACCCGCCTTTTCGCCCCCTTGGAAACCCTCCTCAAGCCCTATTACACCCAAAAACCGGATCGCCACCGCAAAATGGCCGCCCGCATCCTATGGGCCTCCGTCCACGGCCTCTGTTTCCTAGAAGAAACCGGAAAAACCCCCCTCATCACCCCCCAAGACTCCCTTTCGGAGATGACGGGGTATTTGATTGATTGTTTTGTGGCTGGGATTGAAAGTAAGTAGAGGAATTGTAGTAAGTTTTATGGTTTGGGATTTATGATGATGAGATGGCTCAGAGAGTTTTTTTCCGCATTGGTGCCGGCAATTACCGTTGCTCTTGCCAGCGGAATATGTGCGGGTGTTTTGTGCGGAGTAAACGTTGCGCTTGCAAGCTCCGTTTCTGTACTGTTCCAAAAAGGCCTTACTGAAGGCTTAGCTGAGCTTTTTTCATTAATCCTAATAATGCTAGTTTATGGCTTTTATTTAGCATTCACGGTATCTTTTCTTCCCAATTTGGTCGGAGTTTTGCTTCTATTTTTATCTTTTGATTACAGAGATTATTGGCTCATGCGGCTATCAAAACGCAGCCTTTATATTTTCGGCGGCGCGTATGGCATGGCTGTATGCATGGTATCATTTATGGCGATAGCGATAAAACAATGGACCTTAGGTGAAGTGCAGTTCGCTATGCTCGGCACTCTGATCTTATCGCCCGCCGCAATCCTGTCTGGCATCATTACCTTCAGAATGATCATATATATGTGGCGTTATAAATTTCCACCAAACGAACCGTCCTAAGCCGTTGGTGAGCGAGGATAGCGCCTGCTCCGCCTCCTAGACTATGACGACAAAACGCTCATTTCGTACACAGACAGAAAGCAAAACCATGCAATAATGAGTCTTCAGGCAAAGAAAAAGCCGCCATATCTCGCGGGTTGAACAAATAAATAGTGGAAGGGTATAGCCCTCTTAAAGATTGGAGAGATTATGTATACAAGTCTTATTAAAACCGAGGAAACTCTGTATCCCAAATCCTTTTGGCTACTTCAGCAAGAAGCTATCCTTGCTAATTCCTGCATTCTCACAGGGTTCGAATTCATGGTCAAAGGTGGATTTGACGACAGATATAAAGGCCACTACTACACATCTTTTTTCCAAATAAGTATCGGTATTGAAAGAATATTAAAACTGATTTTTATTTCAGATCACATGCTTAAAAACTCTTATCAATCTCCCGATGAAAAAACAATAAAAGCATACAAACATAATTTAATAGCTCTTTATCAAGATGCAAAGAAAATCAGTGCTGCATACGAGAATTCCGAATTACAAGAGCTAGAAGATAAAAGCATTCGTAAAAATATATTTGTTTTCATGAGTGCTTTTGCGGCAGGAACAGGTCGTTACCACAACATCTCCAATATAAAGACGGTCAGTAACGTGGATCCGCTTGACCAATGGGAAAAAATTATTGATCAAATCAAATGCGAAGACTTTTCTGAAAGCATGCATTCTAGAATTGAAACGGAAGTTGCCAGTCGACTAAATCCATGTTTGCAGATGCAAGATAATATCGAAAACACAGGGTATGTTAATGGGGTATATAGGCATGTATTGGTGGCCAAAACTAATTATTATGCAGTATGGAACACTTTAGAAATGATAAAACCCTTAATAAATGTTCTTAGAGCAATTTCATGGAAATCCCATGAAATTGACACAGCAACCCCAACGCCAGATAACAATTACCCTCACATTCCTTATTATGACGAGATTTTCCTATTCCCCCATACTGCCAGAAAAGCAGCACTTAGAAGAAGGCGTTGGACTGATCTCGGCATTTAATTAGCTATATATAACAATAAAGTTCTCTGACGACCAAATCGTGAAAAAGGCGTTACCACTCGCGGGAGAATGCAGCAAAGCAAGAGAATAATACGCATACCCTACAACTCACCCCATTAAACTCCAAAAACAAAAAAGCCCCGAGATCAAGGGCTTTTGAGACTGCTCAACTAAAATAGACCACATACTCACGTAAAAGAAATGGTGGAGGGGTTCGTCACTTCCTAACCATTCTCTTGCCCTAAAATTTCTAATGATTTTCAAATATTAGCTATTGGGGGCCGAGCTCATCTAGACAGATCGAGCCTCTTGGCTTCGACTTAGGCATGAGGCTAGTTTGAATACACTGACTAGCGATGTTGTAAAATCAGCGGCGATAGGGGAAGAAGAACTCAATCCCAAAGAAATACGATCTTTCATCGCACGTCGTCTTGAAATCTACCCCGTAGGGCTTTTTCCACTAGAGCGCCTCAGATTTAGAATTTAAAAGAACGTCTTTCAATCCGTGGCTATTATTGAAAAAAGCCTTAAATAAAACCAACATTCACGGCGTCCACATTATCGCTTACAGGCGTTAAGCCGCTAGCCATGCACATTAGCGCACCATGACCGATAGGCATCTTTAAGTTTTCCAACATATTAAAGCCTTTGAAATTTGCATTTTGAACGGAAGCTGTTTTCTTGATCTCAATAGGATAAAGCGTTCCACTTTCTTCAATCAGCAAATCAATTTCCCGCTTATCCTTGTCGCGGTAAAAATAAACGCGGGGGCTGCGCCCATTATGAAGGTATGATTTTATGATCTCTGTGATTGTCCATGTTTCAAAAATTGCGCCCGACATCGCGCCGCGCTCTAGTACATCGGGGTTGAGCCAGCCTGTCAGATATGAGCAAAGCCCAGTGTCCATGAAGTACAGCTTAGGCGTTTTTACCAGCCGCTTTGTGCGGTTGTTGAAATAGGGTTGAAGCATATACACCACGCCAGAAGCATGAAGTACGTCCAGCCATGTTTTGATGGTCGTGTTGTCTTTTCCAACATCCCGCGCCATATCAGAGTAATTAATAAGCTGCCCAGTGCGCGCGGCGGCAATTTGCATGAATTTGTGAAAAGCGGCTGTATCGGTAATGTCGAGGTATTCCCGAACATCACGCTGAATATAGGTTGTGACGTAGGAGCTATAAAACCTCTCCCAGTTTTTATCGTTTTCTTGCGCCACCATATCGGGATATGAGCCGCGCCATATTTTGTGAAACACTTCTGGCAGTTTAAGCGCCTTGGCTGCTTTTTGCCGCGCTTTTAGATTTTTTAATTCTGGCAAGAACGGCGCATCATTGCTACGCCCTTGCTCTTCTGCCTGAGAAATACCTTGAAGCTTTAAAACTGCCACGCGGCCAGCCAATGACTCTGTGACATTTTGCATCATGTCGAATTGCTGCGATCCGGTCACCCAGAACAAACCGTTCTTCTTTTCCTTATCAACCACCATCTTGATATAAGGGAACAGATTGGGGGCATATTGTACTTCATCTATCAGTACAGGAAGTTCTAGCCTGTCTAAAAAGCTGGCAGGATCTTGCTGCGCGGCAAGGCGCATATCAAGATCATCCAATGTTACATAAGAACGTGTGTTTTTTTGCAATTCTTGTAACAGGGTTGTTTTTCCAACCTGACGCGGTCCGGTCAATAATACGACCTTGAAGCTCTCACTTGCATCGAGGATAGATTGCCCTAATGTTCGCTTAATCGTTTTTGTCACTTATAATCCAATATCGTCCAATTTGGGTTTCAATCCCAAATTAGCCGAAAACAATTAGGATTTCAACAAGTTTAAAAATTGAGAACTTGTACATTAATCGTAATTGGTGATCTGTTTTTGCAAGCAGCAAAAGATCTTGGCTAGGACAGCCTGAAAGCCGCCAATTGTTAGTGAACAAAGACGAAGCGCCGCTGGCGCAGCATATTTTTGACCGTTATCTGGCTTTGGACAGTGTGAAGAAGCTGATGCATGAGCTGGAGCGCGACGGCAAAACAAGCCCAGCGCGAGTCTCACAACGCGGCTACCAAAAAGGGGATGCAAAATATTCACGCGGCGCACTTTACGCTATCCTCAAAAACCCGATTTATATAGGAAAAATCCGGCACAAAGACAAAATCTATGACGGACAACACGAAGCTCTTATATGCACAGATATTTGGAACAGAGTGCAGGCGGTTCTTGATAAACCCGTCGGGGCAAAAACGGGTCAGGAAAAAGCCCGACACAAGAACTTACTCCAAGGCTTATTATTCGACAGAAATGGCACCCTCTATTCCCCTGTGTACACGAAAAAGACGGACGGCAAGAACTATCGCTATTATGTAAGCCAAAACCTGCTTCAATGCCGTGACCACCCAGAAGGGGCAGCCGCGCGCTTGCCCGCTCATGAAATTGAGCAAGCCGTGATAACAACCATAAACAAACACCTAAGCACGCCAGCCTTACTGGCCAAGCTGCTTCACTTGGATGAAATCGAGGATCACTCAATCCTACAGCATATGACCCAGATCGCAATTGATCTGGAAAGCTTGATTCATCATTGCCTTATGAACGTAGTGATCGAGCCGGACAAAATCACGATTGTCGGCAAGCTGTCAGCACTGCGAGAATATCTTGATACGTCTTTAGGCCTTACAATTCCTGCCCGATCCGATGCCGCGACGTTTACGCTATCAACCGGATTTTCAACACAGCGATCTCATAAAGGCGCGATTATCTTAAAAGCGGATACAGCAAAGCAAAGCCTGTATGACTTGCCAGCGGTTGAACTGCGTAACCTTGTGCGCGGAGTGATCTGGCGTGACCGACATTTCGCCGGAGAATCAATTCGTAATATTGCTCGGCAAGAGGGGTTTTCTGAAGCCGGAGTGAGAAAGATCATCATGGGAAGTTTCCACACCTTGATGGCGTTCTCACCTGATCACTAATAAGCCAAATCTGAAAAAATAAAAATTCCCTGTAAATTCCCTGTTAAGCAGGGAATTAATTTTGAGCCCTACCGCTAAATATCACAAAGCCAGCAAGGGTGCGAACTCGAAAACGGCGGCGAGAGAATTTGGGGTATTTCAGGTGAAAAATGACTATTCTCCGCGTGCGCAGGCGACCCCTGAAACGCCAAAAGCCCGCGGAAGGCGGGCTTTGTCGGGCATAATTCTCTGAAGTGCGCGAAGCTGTAAAAGAAATGGTGGAGGGGACAGGATTTGAACCTGTGTACTCGCAAGAGGGCAGATTTACAGTCTGCTGCCATTAACCACTCGGCCACCCCTCCACGGGGTAAGAGTTGTTTCTTATAAGGCGACAAAAAAAAATTATCAACTCTAAATTTTCGATGTTTTTCGCTTTCTTTACAGCGGCCTTATACAGCGCTTTTTGCGGCTGTATCGGCGAGCAAGTATGGCGGGACACTGCTGTCGTTGCATCACGCCGCCCTTCACGCGATTCAAAAACGCGGGCGCAGCACCTGCGCGGCTTGCATTTTCGGTGCAGATACGTTAGGTAAACCATAGTTAACCCAGCAGTCAACCCAGCCGGAAAAGCCGCATGTCAAAACCATATAACCCGCATCCGCAAGCACCATCAAAACGCTTTTTTGACCGCAAGCCGCGCGATGGAGAGAGCAAGCCCGCCGCCCATTCCGGCGATGACGCATCGGCAAACGCCGCGCCGCATGACGCGCCCTCCAAGAAAAGCGCCCCTTTCGGCAAGCCTTACAATAAAGGCGATTCCGGCAATAAAGGCGATTCCGGCTATCGCGGCAGCTCAAAAGGCGGCGGTTCAAAGGGCGGTGTCGGTATGAACATGTCCGACCGCCGCGCCGCCAGCCCGACAAACCTGATCTGGGGCACGCATGCCGTGGGTGAGGCGTGGGGCAACCCGAACCGCAAAATCACCAAATTCTGGGCGACCGAAAAAGCGCTTGAGTTTTTCCAAGAGCCACTCGCCAAAGCCCGCAAAAACGGCCTTACCCGTCCCGAGCCGGAGATCATCGAGCGCAAGGTTTTTGAACAGCGCACAAAACTTGAAAACGGCACGGTTCACCAAGGGTTATGCATCCGGTGTGACGATTTGCCGGAGGTTTTTCTGGACGAGCTTTTGGGACGCGCCTCGACGGCGGAGCGAAGCTGTATCGTGATTTTGGATCAAGTCACCGACCCGCATAATGTCGGGGCGATCATGCGATCCGCCAGCGCCTTCGGTGCCGCCGGCCTTGTGATGCAGAGCCGCCACGCCCCCGCCTTGACCGGCGTTCTCGCCAAGACCGCATGCGGCGCGGTTGAGCATATGCCCGTTGTCTATGCCACCAACTTGTCCCGCGCCATCGCCGATTGCCAAGAGCGCGGCTATACCGTGTTCGGCCTTGATGAGCGCGGCGAGCATGTGATGGGTCAATTCCCCATCCCTGCGCGATCCGTCCTTGTTTTGGGGGCTGAGGGCAAAGGCCTGCGCTCGCTCGTGCGCGACACATGTGACCGCGTTGTCAAACTCGCGACCCACGCCCCGATTGCGAGCCTCAACGTGTCAAATGCCGCCGCGGTGAGCCTGTACGAATTCACCAAAACAGGGTCGTGACCCGATAATGACCCCCGACAAATAAAAAGGCTCGAATCCCGTTATGAACATTTCACCGTCGAAAGCCCAGCCTGATGCCGTCAACCACACAGACGGCCAAGACGAGCTGTTTCTTGTCGACGGGTCAGGGTTTATTTTCCGCGCCTTTTTTGCGTTGCCACCTTTGACCAACCCGCAAGGCGTGCCCGTCGGCGCGGTGCTGGGGTTCACCAATATGTTGGTCAAGTTGCTTCAGGATTTACACGCCCCCTATATCGCCGTTGTGTTTGACGCCGCCCGCAAAAATTTTCGCAATGATATTTATGCCGCTTACAAGGCCACGCGTGACGACACGCCGCCCGACCTCATCCCGCAATTCCCTTTGATCCGCGAGGCCACAGAGGCCTTTGACATTCCGGCGTTGGAGATGGAGGGGTATGAAGCTGATGACCTGATCGCGACCTATGCGCGGCTCGCCGTTGACCAAGGCTTGCGTGTCACAATCGTGTCATCGGACAAGGATTTGATGCAGCTTGTGACCGACAAAGTGCGCCTTTATGACCCGATGAAATCCGCCTATATCGGCCCCGAAGAAGTCCGCGCCAAATTCGGTGTTGCGCCCGACCGCGTCATTGATGTTCAGGCCTTGGCGGGGGACAGTGTCGACAACGTCCCCGGCGTTCCTGGAATCGGGATCAAAACCGCCTCCGCCTTGATTGAGGAATATGGCGACCTTGAAACGCTCCTGTCCCGCGCCCATGAAATCAAGCAACAAAAGCGCCGTGAAAAATTGATCGACCATGCCGAAGATGCGCGCGTGTCTTACAAGCTCGTCCGCCTTGAAGACCACGCACCGGTCACCGTTCCGATTGAATCGCTCAAGGCTCGCAACCCCGACAGCCCCGCTTTGCGCGCATTTTTGGACAAGCAGGGGTTTCGTTCCGTTCATGCGCGGCTTGGGCAATCCCGCCCGCATAATGTCGCCCCCGCCGCTGGCAGTCCCGCCAAAAACACCGATCATGCCCCGCAAAACGCGCCCCAAGACGCACCGCGCGGCGTCACAGATCTCGGCCCCGCCATCGCCGAAAACCAATACACATTAATCAATGACGTTGCCGTTTTGCGGCAATGGATGGAACAGGCCGCCCAAAAAGGCTTGCTCGCCATCGACACGGAAACCACCAGCCTGACCCCCGCCAAGGCCGAGCTTGTAGGCATTTCGATTGCGATTGAGCGCGGCAAAGCGGCCTATATCCCGCTCGGTCACACCAGCGCCCCGCGCGATTTGCTCAGCGGCGATGACGATGGCGACAACCCGCCGCAGCTTTCTATTGCCGAGGTTTCTTCAGTCATGAAGGAGGTCTTGGAGGACGACAGCATCATCAAAATCGGTCACAACATGAAATATGATTGGCAGATGCTAGCGAAGCATGACCTCAGAATGACCCCAGTGCATGACACGATGTTGATGTCATACGTGTTGGACGGCACCACCCATGGACATGGGATGGATGAGCTGTCGCAGCTTTATTTCGGCCATAAACCGATCGCGTATAAAGAGGTCACGGGAACCGGCAAAGCGCAAATCGGGTTTGACCGCGTCAAAATCGCCGACGCCTTGAACTACGCAGCCGAGGACGCCGACATCACCTTGCGTTTATACCATGTTCTTGAACCCCGCCTCGTGCCGGAAAAGATGAAATCAGTCTATGAATTAATCGAGCGCCCGATGGTGCAAACCATCGCGGGCATGGAGCTTGCGGGCATCAAGGTTGACCCGAAAACGCTTCAGGTCATGAGCCGCGACTTCGCCGCAAAGATTGCCGAGTTGGAAACCCAGATTCACAGCCTCGCCGGCACGACCTTCAATATCGGCTCTCCAAAACAGCTTGGCGAAATCCTGTTTGACCAGATGAATTTGAAGGGCAGCAAGAAAACAAAATCCGGCACATGGGCAACCGATGTTGACGTGCTGGAAAAACTCGCCGCCCTCTCGATTGAGGAAGGCGGGCATCCGATTGTGGCGCATATCATGGATTGGCGCCAGCTTTCGAAGCTCAAATCAACCTATACCGATGCGCTGCAAACCGAAATTAACCCGCTTACGGGGCGCGTCCATACGTCGTTTTCGCTAGCCGCGACCAGCACAGGCCGCCTTGCCTCCAGCGAACCCAATCTGCAAAACATCCCGATTCGCACCGAAGAGGGACGCAAAATCCGCACCGCCTTTGTCGCGCAGGAAGGGTACAGCTTAATCTCGGTGGATTACAGCCAAGTCGAGCTTCGCCTTGTTGCCGAAATCGCCGATATTCCGGCGCTCAAGGCTGCTTTTCGCGATGGGCGCGATATTCACGCCCTGACCGCCAGCGAAGTCTTCGGCATTCCGCTGGACGCCATGACCAGCGAAATTCGCCGCCGCGCCAAAGCGATTAACTTCGGGATTATTTACGGGATCAGTGCCTTCGGCCTTGCCAAGCAATTAGGATGCCCCGTGCATGAAGCCAAATCCTACATTGAAACCTACTTCACCCGTTTCCCGCAATTGCTTGATTATATGGAACAAGTCAAGGAAGAGGCGCGCGCCAAAGGCTATGTCGAAACCCTGTTCGGGCGCAAATGCGTGATTGGCGGCATTCGCGATGCCAACCAAGCCCGCCGCGCCTTTGCGGAGCGTCAGGCCATTAACGCCCCGATCCAAGGCACCGCCGCCGATATTATGAAGCTCGCCATGACTCGCATCCCCGCCAAGCTCGCCGAGGCCGGACTTGATGCGCGGTTGTTACTGCAAGTCCATGACGAACTTATTCTTGAATGCAAAAAAGATCAGGCCGATCAATGCGCTAAGCTCGTTTGCTCGGTCATGGAGGGTGTTACGACACTTGGTGTTCCGCTCATTGCCGAGGCCGGCATTGGTGATGACTGGTCACAGGCACATTAAAAACAGGGCGTTAGAAGCACGTATTGACTCAAAGCTTATCCTTTGCGAAGGCCATAAAGACAGGGTATACTGCGCACAGCATAGATGATATTGACGATAAGGACACAGAGGCAACACATGGATCCAATTAAAGATTTTCCGATTTCGTGGGACGAATTTCACCGTCATTCCAAATTGCTCGCATGGCGTTTGAATGATCGCGGCTCGTGGAAGGGCGTTGTCGCCATTACGCGCGGCGGCCTTGTTCCGGCCTGTATTGTCGCCCGCGAACTTGACATCCGCCTCATCGAAACGCTGTGTATCTCAAGCTACGACCACCAAAACCAGCGCGAGTCGAACATCTTGAAGCCCGCCGCATTGGCTGGCGATGGCGAAGGATGGTTGGTGATTGACGACCTTGCCGATACCGGCAACACATTCCGCGTGGCGCGTACCTTGCTCCCCAAGGCTCATTTCGCCTGCGTTTACGCCAAGCCCGAAGGCCAACCGACCACCGACACCTATGTCACGGAAGTCAGTCAAGACACATGGATTCACTTCCCGTGGGATCTTGAGGCGCAATACAGCAAGCCCATCGCTTCCGGCAAGAAACAGGCCTGATTCGGCTCCTAAAAAAAACTGCCGCTAAAAACACCAACGAAACCCCAAAGGACTTTGAATGGGCGCCGAAATTTTCCTCCCCGTCAACGACACCCAGAACCTCAATCTTGTTTATGAAAAGCCGGATGGTCACCTGAATTGGGGCATCGAGCTTAAAGGCTCCGATGTCGAAGAAGACATCACGACACCGATTGTCGTGATGCTGCATGACGCGCCGTGCAACAACCGCCAATCGCATGACGCCTTGTTCGGGAATTTGGCGCGGATGCTCTCTGAACGCGGTTTGCCTTCTGTGTCTTTTGACTTTCGCGGCTGCGGCGATAGTGACGGGCAACAACACGACCTGACTTTCAAAACGATGCAGGAAGACCTTCATTGCGTCATGAGCTGGCTCGCGAAGGAAGAAGGATTCAAAAAAGTCATTTTCGTTGCTTGCGGCCTTGGGGTAGCGCCCCTCCTGACCTTTTTGAACCTTAAGGATTCCGGCTTCAAGACACTCGCCCTGACCCTTTTTTGGCCGGCGCTTGACCCGTATTCGACCTCGGTGTTCAAGGCCTATCTTGAACACGGCGCAACAAAAGACAAAGACGGCAACGACCTGCCCTATTTTGAATACGGGCACCACAGAATCGGCCTCAGCCTGTTTAACCAACTGCGTCAACTTGACCCGATTGCGACCCTTAAGCACAATAAAGCGCCGATTTTGATCCAACAAGGCACCGCGGATGACACCGTTCCGTTGCACCAAATCGACACGGTGCGCGAAATGGCGGGCTGTGAATATCTCGACATTCAACTCTTCGAAGGCGGCACAAACGGCCTTGAAGCCGCAAATTTGCGCCCTCATGTCTTGCGCGGCGCACAGGAATTCATCCTCAAATTTTCATAGAGGGATACGAAGATGAAACGCGAGGCCAAATGCGATCGTATCATAGCCCCAATATTGTCCCGCAAAATTCATGCCCTGCGCCATTTTATGCTTGATTATGCCCCGTATAATCGTGTATAGACTTGCCTTCTTGTTGTGCGGATGGCGAAACGGCATGCCTTTCCGCATGGTTACAAACCCTGATACGGCCTTATGGTCGTTGTAGAAAAGGATGGAAAAATGCCGAAGATGAAAACCAAGAGCAGCGCCAAGAAGCGATTCAAGGTCACTGCCAGCGGCAAGGTTAAGGCCAAACAAGCCAATGCCCGCCACATGCTCATGAACAAACCCACCAAAATGAAGCGTAAAGCCCGCGGAACAACCGTTCTGTGTGAGGCCGATGCCCGTATCCTTTTGACCAACTTCATGCCCTATGCCCGCAAGCGCAAGGCCAAGAAAACAGTTGCCGTCAATGATAACGCTTCAACCGTGAAAGGAGCATAACAATGGCTCGGACAAAAGGCGGACCACGCGCCCATGCGCGTCATCGTAAAATTATCAAACTTGCCAAAGGCCATTACGGCCGCCGCAAGAATTGCTACCGCACCGCGGTTCAATCCGTTGAAAAAGCTTTGCAATACGCCTATGCGCACCGCAAGCAAAAGAAACGGAATTTCCGCGCCCTGTGGATTCAGCGTATCAACGCCGCCACACGCATGCACGGTTTGACATACTCCCAATTCATGGGCGGCATGAAAAAGGCCGGCATCGAAATGGATCGCAAAGTGCTTGCGGATCTCGCGGTACACAACCCAGACGCATTCAAATCTGTTTTTGATCAGGCTCAAAAAGCCCTGAACGCAAAGGCCGCATAATAAAGCGGGGTTATTCCCGCTGTTATTTTTGAGCGACTGATCAAGCAAGAAACCAAAGTCATTCAGGGCGCACCTCATTCAAACGGGGATGCGCCCTTTTTACATTCAGACCCGATTATGACCGCCTGCTTCTTGGCCGGCAACACCCTGAACCGCACAGGACAACATAAGAGATGGACATGCAACTCAAAGACCTGAAAAACGAACTCTCCGGCATGGTTGAGGCCGCCAACGACCTGCAATCCCTTGAGGATGCTCGCGTCAAGGCGCTTGGCAAAAAAGGCCGCATCACCGAGATGATGAAAACCCTCGGCAACCTCACCCCAGAGGAACGCAAAGAGCGCGGTCAGGCTCTGAACCTGCTCAAAGACGAGATCGCCGCCTTGATCGACCGCCAGCAAACCGCCCTCAAAAAGCAAGACATGGCCGAGCGTTTGGCGCGTGAAACAATTGACGTGACCCTTGCCCCGCGCCCTGAACGTAAGGGCAGCATTCACCCTATCACTCAAACCATTGACGAACTCATCGCCATTTTTGCAGAGATGGGCTTCACCGTTGAACTCGGCCCCGATGTTGAGGACGACTTCCATAATTTCACTGCGCTGAACTTCCCGCACGACCATCCGGCGCGTGAAATGCACGACACGTTTTACCTTCCCGATGTTGACGGCAAGCAAGGCGACGAGGCGAAACGCTTGCTGCGCACCCACACCTCCACGGTACAAATCCGCACCATGATGGGCAATAAACCGCCCTTCAAGATTGTCGTGCCGGGGCGGGTTTACCGGTCGGATTACGACATCACCCACACCCCCGTTTTCCACCAATTCGAGGGGCTTTACATTGATAAAGACATCCATATGGGTCATTTGAAGGGCTGTTTGACAGATTTTTGCCGCGCCTTTTTCAAGGTTGATGACTTGCCGGTGCGTTTTCGCCCCAGCTTCTTCCCCTTCACCGAACCCTCCGCCGAAATGGACATCGGGTGCAGCCGTAAAGGCGGCGGCCTGTCGATTGGTGCGGGGGATGACTGGTTGGAGATTTTGGGCTGCGGCATGGTGCATCCGAATGTCCTTAAAAATTGCGGCATTGACCCGGATGAATACCAAGGCTTTGCCTTTGGTATGGGGATTGAACGGATCGCGATGTTGAAATACGGCATTCCCGACCTTCGTACCTTTTTTGAGGGCGATACACGGTGGTTGTCGCATTACGGATTCGATGCCTTGGACATGCCAAATACCGCCAAGGGGCAATGACAAGTCAAAAACGGGTCAAAATCGCATCACCTTCGGCGCAAATGGCTCAAAAACAGGTCAACCATAGGTCACAAACAGGTCATATCGTTTCATGAGCTTTGCCATACGTCCCATCGACACGCCGGATTACGCCGCATGGAAAGCCCTGTGGCGGCGCAGCGTTGCGGCGGACGGTACGCTGGATGACGCCGCCATTGACGCAACATGGACGCTTTTGAAAGCCGGCACATCCCCGATGGGAATCGGCGGGTTGGTTGCCACCGATGTTACCAACGATGATGACGCGCGTGATGCAGGCCATGGAGCAAGCGCTCCATCTAGCACATCGCCAAATGCCCTGTGCGGCTTGCTTCATTACGTTGTCCATCCGGTTGCCGGTGCCGTGGCGCCCGTATGCTATTTACAAGACGTGTATGTTGACCCGCCATACCGCCGCAAAGGGGTCGGATCGGCCTTGCTGGCCATGCTCGGCAACATGGGCGATGCGCTCGGCTGGGATCGAATTTACTGGCTGGTTGAGGGGCGCAATGATGCCGCCAAAGCGTTTTACAAGGGGCACAGCGTGAATGTCGATTTTGACCTTCATGTCCTGCCCCTCCGGCTTTTAAAAGATATGCAGGGCGAGGCCGCCTTGCCGAACGGAAACAGACAGACAATAGACAATAAGGACAGACAAGATGAAATTCACATTATCGTGGCTGAAGGATTACCTCGACACTGATGCGACGCTGGATCAGATCGTGATCGGCCTGACCGCTGTGGGGCTTGAGGTTGAGGGCGTTCAGGACAAGGCGCAAATCTATGCCCCGTTCAAAGTTGCCCATGTTGAGGAAGCCGTCCAGCACCCCGACGCCGACCGCCTGCGCGTTTGCAAAGTCCGCACCGATGACGGTGTTGTCCACCAAGTTGTCTGCGGCGCGCCCAATGCCCGCACCGGCATGAAAGCCGTTTTTGCGCCGAGCGGGAGCTATATCCCCGGCCTTGACGTCACCTTGAAAAAGAGCCAAATCCGCGGCGTTGATTCCAACGGCATGTTGGTGTCCGAAAAAGAAATGCTGTTATCCGACGAACATAAGGGCATTATCGACCTTCCCGAAGACACACCCATCGGCACGCCGATGGCGGATTTATTCGGCCTGAACGACCCGATCGTCGAAATCAACGTCACTCCGAACCGCGCCGATTGCGCCGGAATTTACGGCATTGCGCGAGATTTGGCGGCGCTTGGCCTTGGAACGCTCAAACCCTTGCCCAATAACCCCGTCAAGGGCGCATTCCAAAGCCCGACCAAAGTGACCTTGGCCAAGGACGGTCACGGATGCCGCACCTTTTATGGCCGCACCATTCGCGGCGTTAAAAACGGCCCCTCCCCCGAATGGCTGCAAAACCGCCTCAAAAGCATTGGCCTGCGCCCGATATCGGCGCTTGTGGACATTACGAATTATATGACCATCGGCCTGTGTCGCCCGTTGCACGTTTATGACGCCGACCGTTTGAAGGGCGATATTCATGTGCGCGGCGGCCAATCGGGCGAAAAATTTGACGCGTTGAACGACAAATCCTACACGCTTGAAGGGGGCATGACCGCGATTTGTGATGACAGCGGCGTTCTCGGCCTTGGCGGGATTGTCGGCGGCACGACAACAGGATGCGAAGACAGCACCGTCAACGTATTCCTTGAATGCGCCTATTTTGACCCGTCCGACATCGCCAAAACTGGCCGCAAACTTCAGGTCATCAGCGATGCACGGTACCGTTTCGAGCGCGGCGTTGACCCCGCATTTTTGGCACAAGCCACCGACATCGCCACGCGGATGATTATTGATCTGTGCGGCGGCGAGGCTTCAGAGATCGTGATCGCGGGGCAAGCCCCGTCATGCGCGCGGGAGATCGTTTTCACCCCCGGCCTGACATCCAAGCTTGGCGGCATTGACATTGACCCCGCCCGCCAAAAAAACATTTTACTCCATCTCGGCTTTGCCGTGAAAAATTCCGGCGACCACTGGGTCGTCAACCCGCCGAGCTGGCGCGCCGATATCGAAGGCGCCGCCGACCTTGTCGAGGAAGTGTTACGGATTCACGGGCTCGACCACATCCCCCCTGTTTCCGTCCGCGCCGATGACACACGCAGCTTGGCGACACAGCCCGTGAGTTATCTGCGCCGCAGTGCGGTTGCCCGCAGCCTTGCCGCGCGCGGCTTGCAAGAATGCGTCACATGGTCGTTCATGGCGGAAAAACTGGCGGATCAATTCTTGCCGAAGGACATCAATGTTGACACCAAGGCCATCACCTTGGTCAACCCGATCAGCAGCGATTTATCGCGCCTGCGCACCAGCATCCTGCCGAATCTGGTGAACGCCTTGAAGCGCAACCACGACCGCGGGCACGGCAATGCCGCGTTGTTCGAAGTCGGCCCCGTGTTTTTCGGTATCAACCCCGAAGACACCAAAGACGTTGCCGCCGGCGTGCGTCACGGGGGCGCAGGATCGCGTCATTGGAGCGGCGCGGACGCCAGCCGCCCTGTTGACGCGTTTGATGCCAAGGCCGACGCCCTTGCGGCGATTGCCGCTTGCGGCGGGCCTGCGTCACTGCAAGTTGGCGATGACGCCCCCGAATGGTACCATCCGGGGCGCAGCGGTGTTTTACGCCTCGGCAAAAACATCATCGCCCATTTCGGCGAGATTCACCCGTTGATCCTTGAGGAAATCGACATTCAGGGCCCCGTTTGCGGGTTTGAGTTGTTCCTTGAATCCTTGCCGCAAACCCGCGCCAAAGGCACGGCGAAGAAGCTTTTGGCTTTGTCAGCGTTGCAACCTTTGACCCGCGATTTTGCGTTCTTGCTGGATCGCGCCATCACGGCGGATAACCTTGTCCGCGCGATTGCGGGGGCGGATAAAAACCTTATCGCCGATGTGTCGGTTTTTGACGTGTACCAAGGCAAGGGCATTGCCGACACGCAAAAATCGGTCGCCGTGTCGGTGAAAATTCAGCCCAAAGACGCAACTCTGCGGGATGAGGAGATCGACGCGCTGTCGACCCGCATCATTAAGGAAGTCGAGAGCAAAACAGGCGGCAAACTCCGCGCCTGACCCCGTATTCGTGTTCGCTCATGCCCACTTGATGGGCGTGGGCGAATCTTCTTGAAATAAAATCCCCAGAAAAACACAGTTTTTCCTTTCAAATTCTGTGGCTTATATTATTTTTATCCGGTGTAGAATTTTCGACAACAAAGGATTCCCCTCATGAAAACACGCGCCGCCATCGCCTATAAGGCCGGAAGCCCCCTCCAAATCGAAACCGTCGACCTTGACGGCCCCAAAGAGGGTGAAGTTCTGGTTGAAATCATGGCCACGGGTGTTTGTCATACGGACGCCTTTACCCTGTCGGGTGACGACCCAGAGGGTGCTTTTCCAGCAATTTTGGGGCATGAGGGCGCAGGGATCGTCCGCGAGATCGGCGCCGGCGTTAAATCCGTCAAAGTCGGCGACCATGTCATTCCGCTGTACACCCCCGAATGCCGCGAGTGTGACTATTGCCTCCACCCTAAAACCAATTTATGCCAAGCCATTCGCCCGACACAGGGCAAAGGCCTGATGCCCGACGGCACCAGCCGCTTTTCCCTGAACGGACAACCGATTTTGCATTATATGGGGACATCGACCTTCTCCAACTTCACCGTCATGCCCGAAATCGCGGTCGCCAAAGTGCGCCAAGACGCGCCGTTTGATAAAATTTGCTATATCGGGTGCGGCGTCACCACGGGCGTTGGGGCGGTTGTGTTTGACGCGAAGGTTGAGCCCGGCTCCACCGTTGCCGTGTTCGGCCTTGGCGGGATTGGCCTAAACGTCATTCAAGGCGCGCGGATGGTCGGGGCGAGCCGCATCATCGGCATAGACCTCAACCCGTCCAAAGTCGCCCTCGCCAAACAATTCGGTATGACCGACTTCATCAATCCGAACGACACGCCGAATGTGGTCGAGGCGATTTGCGACCTCACCAATGGCGGCGTTGACTATAGTTTTGAATGCATCGGCAATGTCAACGTGATGCGGCAGGCGCTTGAATGCTGTCACAAAGGATGGGGCGAGAGTGTCATTATCGGTGTGGCTGGCGCGGGCAAGGAAATCTCGACCCGTCCGTTCCAGCTCGTCACCGGCCGTGTTTGGCGCGGGTCGGCCTTTGGCGGCGCGCGCGGGCGCACCGATGTGCCAAAGATCGTTGATTGGTACATGGATGGCAAGATTGATATCGACTCCCTTATCACCCACACCATGCCGTTGGACGCCATCAACACTGCGTTTGACCTGATGCATGAGGGTAAGAGCATCCGCAGTGTCGTGTTATATTAATTTGTTCAACGAAGCGAAGTAAGGAGCCTCACGATGGAGATTATACAAAGCCATCGCTGTTTCGGCGGCGTTTTGCATATTTGTGAACACAGCAGTGACGCGCTTAAGGGAGGAATGCGGTTTTCGATTTTCTTGCCGCCCGCCGCAGCGCATGACACGCCTGTGCCCTATATCACGTTCTTATCCGGCCTGACCTGCACCCATGAAAACTTCACAACCAAGGCCGGTGCCTATGCCGCTGCGGCCTCGCTCGGGCTTGCCATTCTTGCGCCCGATACATCCCCGCGCGCCGATGACGCGGCGGATGATGCGGCGGCGCATGACCTTGGCAAAGGCGCGGGGTTTTACATTGACGCCACGCAAACGCCATGGGCATCGCATTACCGCATGGAACACTATATTGCCCATGAACTCGCCGCCATGATCCCCGCCGCCTTTCCCGTCAAGCGCGATGCGCAGGGCATTATGGGGCATTCCATGGGCGGGCATGGGGCGCTGACTCTGTTTTTCAAATACCCGCATCTGTATCGCTGCGCCTCCGCCTTTGCCCCGATTGTCGCGCCGTCGCAAGTGCCGTGGGGGCAAAAGGCGTTCACGCATTATCTCGGCGATGACCCCGCCATCTGGCTGCGTCACGATGCGTGCGCCTTGGTTCACCTTGCCGATAACGCGCACCATAATTCGAGCATTTTAATCGACCAAGGCACGGCTGACCCGTTTTTGCAGGATCAATTGAAACCGGAATTGTTCGAGCAAGCCTGCCAAGCGGCGGGGCAAGCCCTCACCTTGCGCTGGCAAGACGGCTATGACCACAGTTATTACTTTATTCAGAGCTTCATCGCGGATCATTTGCGGCATCATGCCGGTTTTCTGTTTTAACATTCTTTTCGAATGCCCCGTTGCTTAACCGCCTTTTAACTTTGGCGCGTCATGCTGGAGGGGAAGAAACAGATAACGATAAAGAGCAACATCCGGTGAAGGCCGCATTTAAATTCGATATGTCCAGCGAATCCGCGTATTTCGACTTGAAAAAAGCCCTTGCACAGTACCGCAGCAAGGGACTGCCCCTTGCCCCGTCCCAAGGCTTCATGATTGCGTTCAGCACGACCGCAACCGATGACGCGGAAGAGGCCGACCGCCTGTTTACGCATCCATCCCCCGATAAAATCCTCGATTTCTTGAACCTGACCGAAAAAGATTTCAAGAACCTTCTGCAAATGGTGGAAGACAGCCATCTGTACCGCATCAACCTGACGTTCATGATGGATCATTTACTCCATCTGCGGCAAGAGCACCCAATGCTTGAGGCCCGCCTTAAAAGCGCTTTTGAGCCTTATATCCTGCCCCCTGTTATGCAAGACAACGCAAAGCCCGCCTATAAATTCGCAGGCGGATTAACCTATCCGTTTTTGGATCATTGCCGTTCACAAGACCTTATTCACGCTTATTTATCCTTAGTGGAAGACATCGCGTCTTACCCGCAAGTCATCCGCGACAGCCTGAATTTCGGGTCGGTTATTGACGCGAATCCTTCGATGTTCCTGACCTGTTTCAACGGCTACAAAGTCGGTGAGGAAGGGGCATTGAACGGGCGGCTTGTACTTGAAAACTGCCTGCGGTGCAGTCACGACATTGATAAAAAACTCGAAACCTATGTCGAAAAGGGGCGCATTGCGGCTCTTTCGCTGGCGTTCTCCAGCCCGCATGACCTCATCGAAGCATGGCTGCATGCCGACCGTTTCCAACATAATCGGTGTGAAATGATTGACACGGCGATGCAACTCATCCATCCCCGAAAACTGGCACGATGGATCAAAATTGACGTTTTCACGATTTTGGAACGCGAAGCGATGAAGCAGGTTTTCGCCGAAAACCTTGTCACTCAGCACGGACTCGGGATTATTCCCGCCAAGGCCGAACATCTTAGGAGCGCGATTCAGCATAATGCCGATGGCGATGTCGATAAAAATTTACAGCAGCTCCTGACCCAAACCCTGACGCCCGATCAAGGGTATAGCGGTATTGCCGAAATGTTTTATCTTGATGCCCGCAAACGCGAAATTGAGTTCCAGTCTTTGCTGAACAACAACCCGTCTTAGGAACCCAAAACGGGGTCATGACCCGCTTTTGCACCCCTCTAATGACGCAAAAAAAGCGCAAGAGCCGTATAAGCTCCGCTCAGCCCTCAAGCTGTAACGCCCATTTCACAACATCCAGCCCGCCGGTGAACCGCCCGCTCAGGACAATCTGGTTTGTTTTGCGCGGAATCGTTCCCTTGCCAAGATAAATGCTCGCCTCAAGCCCTAGACTTGCGCCGTCTTGGCGGAACCGCCATCCGGCGCCGCTGGGGAGCTTAATCAGCGCCTCCGTGCCCCCTTGCACCAAGGTCACCTGCGCCCGCGGGTGAAGATGAAAGCGAATGGCATAGCCGACCTCATCTTTCAACGTGTTTTCCGCCATTAATAAATCTTCGCCGCGAATATCGTGGCCGCGTTCGGTCATGAACAGGCGCCGCATATGGGTGAGGCCGAGCGACACCTCATAGCCCGCATGTTCGGCCTCAATCAAAACGCCGTGGCGATTTTCGGTTTTACGCAGCTTTGGCGCCGCGGGTGTTCGGCCAATATGGCCATCCGGCAAAATCTCGCAAGAATTGCGCTCGTCCACAATCAGCGTTGAATGCGCCGCCGAGCTCTTTAAAATATGTCCCCATTCGGGGCAGACAGGGTGCGTCCCGCAATTCACGATCAAGCGTTCCTTGCCATAGCTGCACTCAAAGGCCAGAAGGCCGGCATGTGTGGCATGGTTATGTTTGCGTTTGGGCGGCACGCCGACATCAAAGATAATCTGTGTTTTGTCTTGAACCAGCCGTTCATAACCGCTTTCCGGCAGGGCTGAGAGCACCTTGCGGCTGCGGTTATCGGCGTAACGGAAGAGGGTTTCAAGCCGGTTTGCATCACCTTCTTGCGCGCCGTTAAACAACGGCAATTTCCCGTCCTTACAGCGGAAGAACCGCAAGGCCTGCACCATACGGTCAAGCGTTTGCGCCAAAACGCCAAAAGCATCGCTATGACCCGTGTAATGGCATTTGCGCACCAGCATTAAAATATCCATGCAATCACACGCCCAATCGAGGAGGATTTGCGGCGAGCGCGACACATGCCCCCCATCGGCGAGAATTTGTGCTTCCAAAGCCTTCTTCAGCAACGCCTCACCCTGCGCCAAGGCAATCTCTTGCCCTTCAAGGCACAAACCTCCGAAGATAAGTCCCTTGGCGGCTTGCAGCATCTCATCCTCACGAATGCGGTGCGCCGGCACGCGGGTCAAATGCCGCAATTGACGCGATAATGACGCAATAACAAGATCAATAAAATCATCCGGTGCGCTGCGCGCGAAAAATTCAAAATGGCTCAGCCAATTGGCGATTCTGCGCCCCGTCCACCCCGCACCCCACGCGCGGGCATCCCAATTATGGTAGCAATCAATCCAGTCCTTGACGTAGTGCCGAGCGCCCAAACGCCCGACATCCCCGCCCAAGGCCTTGAGGTCGCGCAGCCAGTCAAACCGCATCGCATAGCCCGCCCAGAACGGATGGGTCAAAATCGCGTCGTTTTCCCAACCGTCTTTGCCGAGGGCAATCTGCGTGCCTTCAAATTCAAAGGAACCGCTGCACAGCCATTGCCCCCGCCCTGCGTCACCTTGCCAGATATCCGATGGGGTCTGGATGAGCTGGGCGCTCTGTGTGCCGAGCAAAGACAGGCGATACAGAATTGACCCACAGGTCATTTCATGCGCCTTGTCGTATAATTTGCCAAACAGGTCATCCAGCATCATGGTCAAAAGGAGGCTTCCTTTTCTTTCGTTGTACACTGACACGCTTTGCGGCGCATCTTGATCGTCACACCTTCTCGGCATGGTGGGGGCTTTATCCCCCTTAAAATCACTCACCGCATTGCACGGATCGTTTTTAGACTTTATTCGCCGCGCAGGGCCTTGATTGCCGCCGCATAATGATCCGTGCCGCCTTTGAAAACCGCGGTTCCAGCGACCAACACATTCGCCCCTGCCGCGATCACTTCACGCGCGGTTTGCGGGTTCACGCCGCCATCAACCTCAAGGTCAATATCGCGGCCTGTTTTTTTAATTTTCTCGCGAATAGCCGCGATTTTATCGGGCATCGAGATAAAGGATTGCCCGCCAAAGCCAGGGTTCACCGTCATCACCAATATCAAATCGACAAGGTCCATCACATGGTCAACCGCATCCGCAGGGGTTGCGGGATTCAGGGCTATCCCCGCCTTTTTGCCCATCGCCTTGATGCTTTGCAAGCTGCGATGCGTGTGGGCACCGGCCTCGGCATGGATGGTGATGATATCCGCACCGGCCTCCGCAAAATCGTGCAAAAGAGGGTCAGCCGGCGCAATCATCAAATGCACGTCAAAAATCTTTTTGGTGTAGGGGCGGATTGCCTTGATCACCGGCGGGCCGAAGGTCAAATTCGGCACGAAATGACCGTCCATGACGTCAATATGAATGTAATCCGCACCGGCCGCGTCAATTGCCGCAACATCGCGCCCCAACGCCGCAAAATCGGCGGATAAAATAGACGGAGCAATTTTAATATCTGATGGGGGCATAATGAACCGATAATGTTGCGGATGAATGACGTCAGGGAATAAACGACGCAAGACGCAAGCGGCGCGCTTGCTCATGCAGTGTATCAAGAATCGGTGTTTTATTCAATCAATGAAGGGGTTTATTTTTATTCTTTGTTTTTCTTTAACAAGGCCGCAAAGAAACCATCTCCCCGCAAGGGATAGGCGGCGGGCAGCGCCCTGAAATATCCAGAAGAATCAATGACTGGCCGAGAAAGCTCATCCACCCCCTCATCACCAAGAGCCGCAAATTTGTCTGAAAAATCAAATCGCTCCGCGGAGAAACTCGCGTTTCTTTCAAGGAACAAATCAATTTGTTTCTCACCTTCTTGCTTTTGCAAGGAACAGGTGCAATACAGCAAATACCCCCCCACCGCCACAGATGACGCAACATGGGTCAACATGCGCGATTGAAGCGCCACAAGTTCATGCATTTGACCCAAAGCCTTATGGAGCAGCACATCCGGATTGCGGCGCAATGTGCCCGTTGCCGTACACGGCGCATCCAAAACAACAACATCAAAAGGTTTATCACATTCATAGGTCAAAACATCCGCAACGACGACATTGACCCGATTTTGCACCCCGATGCGGTCGGCGTTTTCTTCAACACGCCGCATTCGCCCCGCAGAGATATCCAGCGCCGTGACATCCGCCCCCGCAACCGCGAGCTGGAGCGTTTTGCCCCCCGGGGCGGCGCACACATCCAATATCCGCTTCCCGCTCAGATCCCCGATCCGAGCCGCCATTAGGGCTACAGGCGCGGCGGAGGCGGCATCTTGAACCCACCAATCACCTTCCTCATAGCCCTCAAGATCGGTAATCGGCGGCCGATCCGCCGCCTTCGGCAAGCGCAGCCCCGCAAAACCAACCGGCAAAGCATCCAATTTCTGCGCATAGACATCACGCATCGCCGCATCACGGCATGTCAGATCAAGATCAGGCTCAGACACCGAGCCATTCATAATCGCGTCCGCGGCATCCTTGCCGTAATCCGTGCGCCACAGTTTTGCAAGCCATGCGGGGTAATGACCCGATAATGACGCGGCCTGAAATGCTTTGACGCCGTCTTCGCATGTCGCGCGGCGCAGCAGTGCATTCAAAAAACCCTTTTGCCGCGCCAATCCTTTTTTGATCGCGAGGCGCAAAGCCGTGTCAACCGCCGCATAATCCGGCACCTCCATGAGCCATATCTGGGTCATGGCCAAGAGCGCGATCAACCGCAATTCCGGCGGCTTAATCGCCTTTTTCTTGTCGGTCAGGGCGATGCACGCCTCATCCAAACGGCCATAATGACGCAAAACATTCATGACGAGATGGTGAACAAAACGGCGGTCTTGATCCGACAAGCCGCCGCCCGAATGGCCGCCCGCATTTGCCCCTTTCCCCGCGTCAAAGACACGCTCCAGCGCGTGGTCAAGCTGCGCCCCGTTTATCACAACGGCTTTGAGCACATCAAACGCCGCCATCCGCGCGGACAGCCCTTCGGCAACCGGCGCTCTGGCCTTTAATGGCCCCTTAGGATCGCCTTCCGCCTTTGGAAAAAATCGTGTGGTTTTGCCCGTGTTTTTGCCGGCGCTTTTATCGGCGCTTTTATCGCCTGCCGCGCCTTGACGCGGGGGGTTTTTATCCTGCGTCATGCTCGCACCCCGCCCTGCACCCCAGCCCGCACCATGGCGCGGAGCCTGCGCACGCGCTCTTGGGTGGACGGATGCGTTGAAAACAGCGAGTCAACCGAGCGCGCGTGAAGCGGGTTGATAATAAACATATGCGCCGTGGCGGGGTTGTTTTCCGCATCCATATTGTCGATCCGCTGTGCGGCGTCTGCAATTTGTTCCAGTGCCGAGGCCAGCCACTCCGGCCGTTGACAGATTTCCGCGCCAATGCGGTCGGCCTCATATTCGCGGGAGCGGCTGATCGCCATCTGCACCAAGGCCGCGGCGAGCGGGGCAAGAATAGACAGCGCCAGCACCCCGACAATCCCCATACGATTCTCCCGATCATTGCCATGGCCGAAAAACATCGCAAAATTCGCCAGCATCGAAATGGCACCGGCAAGGGTCGCGGTGATGGTCATGATGAGGGTGTCGTGGTTTTTGATATGCGCCAATTCATGCGCCATGACGCCGGCGATTTCCTCACGGCTCAAACGCTCCAGCAATCCTGTTGTCGCGGCAACGGCGGCGTTTTGCGGGTTGCGTCCGGTGGCAAAGGCATTGGGCTGTGGGTTGTCGATGATATAGACTTTGGGCATCGGCAATTCCGCATTCACCGCCAATTGCCGCACCATTCCGTATAGGGAGGCCGCCGAATTTTCATCGACTTCGCGGGCGCGGTACATGCGCAGGACGATCGAGCCGCTGTTCCAATAGGCAAAAATATTCATGCAAAACGCCGCAATAAAGGCAATCACAAGCCCTGTCTGCGCCCCGAGCAAATACCCGATTCCCATAAACAAGGCCGTCATGGCGGCCATCAGCATCGCTGTTCTTACATATCCTGACATAGTTGCCTGAACCTTTTGTCTGTTTGTCTTGTTTGTCTGATCCGTTTGTCCGTAGTCCGCACTTTGTCTATTGCGCGTCCATAATTTTATGCTCAAGGCGGTGCGCATAGTCAATCAACAGCGTATAAATCTGGCGCACCACATCGGGGTCAAATCCCTTTGACGCGGCGCGTTGTGCGTTGCGTTCAATGACCTCGACAACGCGGGCAGATTGCACAACCGTCAAGGATTTTTCCGTTTTGAGGCGGCCGACTTCACGCACGATATCGAACCGCTTCACCAACAAATCCACCAATTGGTCGTCAATGGCGTCAATTTGTTCGCGGTACGGCTTCAAAAGTTCGCGGTCATTTGCCTTGTCTTGCGTCATGCTATCCTCTTGCGGTTTGCATTTTTGTGTCTTTACCGAGGCCTTTATTTACGGCACTATTGCCCCATGGACAAGAAAATACCGCATCACAGCGAAAAATCAACGCCCCCGACGCCAGCCGCCGCGCCGCTGACTACGCCCCTTGTCGCGCCCGCTCTCGCGGCCACCGATGAAACCACCGACCAAGCCTTGGACATCAGGGAAATCGGCGGACGCAAGGGGCCCGAGCCCACCCGCTATGGCGATTGGGAACTGGCCGGAAAATGCGTTGATTTTTAACGGCTGCTCGGCACATCATGCTGCATCGCAAAAAAAATAATTGCGTCCAGAATGTCTTTTGTGGTTTCATGGGGGCTCACGCTTATCAGGAGAAGACCATGAGAACCGCCATTGCCCGCATGAATCCCTCGATGGATCAATGGGCTGTGACCGCATTCGACGCCCGCACCAACGCCATGCAAGCCATGGCGCCATGTGATGTGTTTTATGCGCCATATGGCGGCAATACCCGTGATTTCGCCCCCCAAGAACCGGCCGATTTTGTCGCCAAGTTTTCAGGGGCAGAGCTTACGGGCAAGGCTTCCGGTTCCATTGAAACCGGCACGCGCTCAGGGACGATCCGTTAACGCTTGAACACAACGGTCGCCCTGCTTCGAAGAAAGAGCAGACCGACCGATCCAGCCAAAAGTTTTTCTTTTTATTGATCTGTCCTCCCCTGCTCCGCTCTTCGTAGACGGCGCAGCCCGTTGTTTTTTGGCCTATAACTTTGAAAATCAACAAGGAGGACACAATGGAAGACCACTATAAAAACCCTATTCTCATCACCTTGCCGATGCCGATTGAAACGGATCGCTTGATCCTTCGCCCTCCCGTTCTGGGCGATGGCGTAGCGCTGCATGAAGCCGTTGAGGAAACATGGGCCGACCTGAACCGCTGGATGATCTGGGCGCAGAAAAAACTCACCGCTGATGAATGTGAGGCGAATATCCGCGCCGCCCATGCAGACTTCATCTTGCGCAAAGACATGCGGATTCACGGCTTTGAAAAGGACACAGGCCGTTTGGTTGTAAGCTCCGGCGTGCATCGTTTTGATTGGGCGATCCGGCGCTTTGAAATCGGCTATTGGGTGCGTCAATCGGCGCAAGGAAAGGGCTATGCAACCGAGTGCGGTGCGGCCTTGACCCGCTATGCGTTTGAAGTCATGGGCGCGCGGCACGTCACCATCGAACATGCCGATGGCAATGACGCCAGCCGCCGTGTGATCGAAAAGCTCGGCTTTGTCAAAGAAGGCGTGTTGAAAGGAAAATTGCCCGACCATGTCAATGGCGGCGTATACGACTCGCATGTCTACAGCGTGTCAAATGCGGGTCATTTGCACTCCGTGAACGCGCAATGGGGGCATCACGATGATTGGCAAAATTGGCCGAAAATCAGCGATAACAGCGACCATAAAGACAGGGAGGCAAGGCGATGTCCATAATCAATGACCCGCTTCATGACGCGCCGCCTTGCGTCACCACCATCGGGCGTTTGTGGCGAAGGCTGTGCTATGGCTGGGCGTTTTTGCGCCTTCCTATGCGCCATGAAGGGTCATCCGTTTGTGCCAAGGCTCGCAGCAATATCCGCATCATGAATGTGATCGGAGTGTTGCGCTCGGCTCTGTTTATCTTGCCCGTTATTATGCCTTTTGCCTTGTTGAAGGCGGGGGTCACGCCGGGTCAATTCATGATGGCCGAGGCGGTCTTCGCCTTGACCGTTGTGGTGATGGAGGTGCCGACAGGCTGGATTTCCGACATCTGGACGCGGCGCAAGGCCATGTTTGCCGGACTTTTCCTTGAAACCATCGGGTTTATCATCCTGTGGGTCATGGAAAACATCTGGCATTTATTGATCGGTCAGGTCGTCATCGGGGTCGGTTTGAGCCTCATCAGCGGCACGCCCTCGGCGTTGCTGTATGACAGCTTGATCGAGGCGCGCATGACCCGCATGTACCGAAAGCTGGAAGGCTTGCGGCATGGCATCGGGCTGTATTCCGTCGGCATCGGGTCGATTGTCGGTGCGGCGTTGTACAGCATCAGCCCCGACCTCGTCATTGGCATGACGGTGGCGGCACTGGCGCTCAGCACGCTGTGCTGTTTGTTGCTCTATGAACCGCAGCGGGTCAAGGAGGCCGTCCACGGCAACCCGATCCGCGACATCGCGATCACGATGAACCAATCCATCCGCAAAGACCCGTATTTGGGGCGCTTATTGTTGATGATTGCGGTGGTGTTCGGGGTCACGAACACGGCGTTTTGGACGCAGCAGCCCTATTACATGGCGCTCGGCCTGCCGATCTCGCTGTTCGGGGCGTTCAGTGCCGGCGGCCATTTATGCGGCGGCCTTGGGGCGCAATTGGCGCATTTGTTGGAGCGTCATATGCGGTTCAGTTCGGTCATGCTGGCGATTTTATGCTGGCTGGCGGTCGCCTATTTAATCTGCGGCGCGTATCCCGGCATTTGGGGGGCGTTTTTGTTGATGAGCGGCGGGACGGCCTATGGCATCGGCTTTCCCATCATTCAAGACGAAATCAACAAACGCGTGTCATCGGCACGGCGCGCCACCATATTATCCTGCGCGTCGTTGTCGATGCGGCTGGTGTTCGTGATTCTGGCAATGAGCCTTGGCGGTTTTATGGATCGTTACGGGGTTGAGCTGGTCTTACTGGTGCTGGCGGCGATTTTATCGGGCTGCGGCACGATGGCGTGGTTTGCGCTGCGCGGCCTGTCCGCAAAGTAAAACTTTATCAAATCAGGCATCGTATCGGGCGGGGATCTTATGGTTCTCGCCCGATTTTTATGACGATGCGCGGCTATAAATCCAGCTCAATCATCACCGGCACATGGTCGCTCGGTTTTTCAAAATCGCGCGCTTCGGTGAGGATGGTGCAGGATTTGAGCAATGGCTTCAGCATCGGCGTGACCCAGATATGATCCAGCCTGCGCCCTCTGTTGGAGGCCTTCCAATCGCGATTGCGGTATGACCACCATGTGTAGCATTTCTCGTCTTCCGGAATGAAATGGCGCATCGCATCGACCCATGGCATCGCGTTTTGCATGCGGGTGAGTTTTTCAACCTCAATCGGCGTGTGTGACACGACATCGAGCAATTGTTTATGCGACCAAACGTCATGTTCCAGCGGCGCGATATTGAAGTCGCCGAGCGCGATGGCCGGCGCATCGGGGGAAATCTGCGCCGGAAACCATTCCGTCAATTCGTCCACGAAGTCCAGCTTATGCGCGAATTTGTCGTTCACGCTCACATCCGGCACGTCGCCGCCGGCGGGAATGTAAAGGTTATGAATAGACAGCGGCACCGGCAGCCCCGCCACGTCAACTTCTACCGCAATATGGCGGCAATCCTCGCGTCCGGCGCGGTGATGAATCTGGCGGGTGCGCAGCGGCAACCGCGACAGCACCGCCACGCCATTATATCCCTTCATCCCGTGAATATGAATATGGTCATAGCCGTTTTCTTCGAACACGGCATGGGGGAAGGTTTCATCCGGTGTTTTGGTTTCTTGAATGCACAGGATGTCTGGCTTTAACGTGTCCATGACATCCAGCACAATCGGCGCCCGCAGGCGTATGGAATTAATATTCCACGTCAATATGCGCATTGCGTTCATCCCGTATGTAATAAATATAATCAATCTCGGGCGCATCAACCCCCAGCAGGCTTAGACCCGTATGCACCTGCCCCCTGTGATGGGTTTGGTGATTGAACAGATGGTGCAGAATATGCGCCAGTGACAGAGCATATTCGGTGCCTTTGGAGTCGTGATACGTCACAATCCGCCGCGTGTCGCACCCCGTGACATAGCCCAAAATACGGCCGTCCTCCTCACGATGCGCGGCCTTGAGCATGGCAAAGTCAGGGTATAAAACCGTGTCCAGCGCCACCCATGGCCATGATGTGCCCTCAATCCGCGCCATCCACAGGCGGTCAACCAGCAAAATATGGTTCAACGTCGCCGCAACAGACCGAAAATACAGCCCGCAATCTTTATCAAGATCCGCAAGGTCAAGCGTGGCGCACGCATCATAAACGCGCTTATTCGCCCAAATCTGGAAACGCGCAATATCCTTGAATAGCGTGTCGGTTGCGAGGCTGTCGGTCATGCCTGTAAGGTCTGGCTTAAAACGGCAATTGGAAGTTTGACGGCAAACCCATTTCCGCCATCATACGCTGGGTTTCCTCGGCGAGTGTTTGGTCGGCTTTGGCTTTGGCATCGTTAAACGCCGCTTTGATAAGGTCTTCGAGCATTTCAACATCGCTCGGGTCTACAACGCTTGGGGCAATGCGGACGTTTTCGACGCTGCCCTTACAGGTCATCGTGATGGTCACAAGGCCGCCACCGGCCGCGCCTTCGACTTCCATTTCACCGAGCTTGGCCTGCATTTGCTCCATTTTGCGCTGCATGACCTGTGCTTGTTGCATGATTTGTTGAATATCCATGGCGGACTCCTGATTTCCTGTTTTTGTGTGTTGGTTAAAGGGGCATCCCGCGAGCGGGTTTATTCGTTCGGGTTATAAATACGCTCTATTTCCGCGGCTGGAAAGAGGCTGATGATTTTTTTTACGGAAGGGTGCGCCCGCACTTCGTTGTCAATGGCGTTGCGGCGGTCTGCGTCAAGCTGAGCCAGCGTTTTTTCACCTGCTGCCCCGCCGGCTCCGCCCGTAACGAGGCTCACCATCCACCGCTCATCCGTCCATTTATTCAGGCAGTGCGCGAGTTTTTGCGCCATGTCGGACGGTGCGTTCGGCGCCGCCTGAAACTCAAGCCGGCCTTTTTGCAGCCGCACCAAATGCATATAATTATAGATGTTGGAGGCGAGCATCATCTCGCCGCGCTCCTCACACAACGTCATAATCTGCGACAATGTTTCGGGAATGGTGACCAAGCCATATTCGATAGCTGGCTTGGGGGCAGCGGCAAGGTTCGATGATCCGCGATCGCCATAAGCCGCCATCTCGTGCGGGGGAGCGTCATAGGACGGTGCACCGCCCATGGATGACGACACTTCCATCGGTGCAGAGGCGTGGTATGCTCCGCCTGATGGGGCGCCGCTTTGGTGACCCGCATCCCGCGTCATTGACCCGCCAGATGGCAAGGATGCACCGCCATCCATGATCTTTTTCAATAGCTTAGCAGGGTCAGGCAGTTCCGACGCATACATCAAACGGAACAAGGTCATCTCCAGCGCCTTGCGCGCATCGGCGGCGCGGTACAAATCCTGCGCGCCTTTCGTGAGGATCGACCACGCGCGGTCAAGCGCCGGAAGGCCGATCAAAGACGCACATTCCCGCGCCCGCGCCAAGGCCGAATGCGGCAAAGCGAGGTTCAAATCGGCCTGTGCGCCTTTATCCCCCGCATTGGTTTTGCCCTCCAAAGTGCGCAGAACCGTCACCGCATGGGTCATATCGAGCAAATCCTGAAGCACCGCGAGCGGGTCTGCTCCGAGGTTATGAAGGTCTTCCATAATGCCGATGGCCTTAACGGGGTCGCCCGCCATGGTCGCTTCGAACAAGTCAAAAATGCGAATACGGTCAGACAGCCCGAGCATCGTTGACACAAGATCCGTCGAGATATTCGTGCCGTTGCCAAGGGCGATGGCCTGATCCAAAAGGCTCAACCCGTCCCGCACCGACCCGTCCGCGGCCTGCGCGATCAGGCGAATAGCCTCGTCTTGCGCCGTGACGGTTTCTTTGCCGCAAATACGCTGGAAATGTGCCGCAAGAACATCAATCTCAACGCGGCGCAGGTCAAAACGCTGGCACCGCGACAACACAGTCACGGGTACTTTACGAATTTCAGTCGTTGCGAAAATGAATTTCACATGGGCCGGCGGCTCCTCCAGCGTCTTGAGCAGCGCATTAAACGCGGATTTCGAGAGCATATGCACTTCGTCGATGATATAAATCTTGTACCGTGCGGAGGTCGGGGCATAGCGCACGCCGTCCAAAATCTCGCGGATATCATCAACGCCGGTGCGTGATGCGGCGTCCATCTCCATCACATCGGGGTGGCGGTCTTCGGCAATCGCGCGCGCCGTTTCACAATCATCGGTTGCGCCCGTTGTCGGCCCCGCCGTGCCGTCCGGCCCGCGATAATTCAGCGCCCGCGCAATCAACCGCGCCGTTGTGGTCTTGCCGACTCCGCGTACACCGGTGAGCATAAAGGCATGGGCGATGCGGCCGCTGTGAATCGCGTTGGTCAATGTCCGCACAAGGGCGTCTTGGCCAATCAATTCATCAAAGTTTTGCGGGCGGTATTTGCGCGCCAGAACGCGGTATTCCTGCGCCGGAGCATCATTCGCGCTCCCCCTTGATGGTGCGGGCGATGGTGCAGGTAACGGTGCGGGCGCGGCGCTGTCTTCTCGGCTCGTGCTGTTTTCGGCTGCGGCGGATGTGTCCTGATCGGTCACGATCGGCTCTCCCTTGATATTTTTATCGGTTTGCTCTGTTCAGACTAGGAATTTTCGCGATAATTACAAGGAATAACTTTCACCCCATGCACAGGAAATTCGTGATGAACGCCTTCACCGCCCCGCCTTGCAATGACCCGAGCCCCGGCCTAAGACATGGCCCAAGCCATAATTGGCGGCCTTTCCTGACCCTGATTATGGCGATGTCGGTCAACGGAATCATCAGCCGCGCCGCGGATGAGAGCGTCTCAACATGGAGCAGCGCCGAAGACAAAGCCCACTTAGACCGCATGATCGCCCAGCACAAAACCGTCATAACAGGGCGCGAAAGTTTCGCCGCCACGCGTTCAAATGCGCCGAGCCCGCACAAGCCCCTTAAGGACGGCGTGCGCTATTACGTCCTCACCCATGATGAAGCCCTGTGGCGCAAATCCGCGCCGCCCGTGACGTATCTCGGCGGCACCGCCGAAGACGTCTTGCGCCGTATGAAGGCCGAAGGGGTAGATCGGGCCGCCTTGCTCGGCGGGCCGCGCACCAATGCGGCGTTTTTGAACGGGGGATATGTTGACGAGATGTTCCTGACTATCGAACCTGCGCTGTTTTGCACGGGGCGCGGCCTGTGCGAAGGCCTGATGCGGGATGATCTGGCGCTTGAATTGCTCAGCGCCGAGACTCTGAATCCCCGCGGAACCTTGCTCTTACACTATAAAGCCCTCTGGGATTCGCCGCCGAAGGCTGGCTAAACGCGCCATAAAAAAGGACGCCAAAGCGCCCTTAACACATAGCCATATCATCGCCGACTTTGCCGGATATTAAAGTGGAAAGCCGGACCGCGACCCGATGAAAACCGTTACGGCTGCTGCCTTTCGGCCCTGACCGGCTTGGCGGCCACTTCGCCCGCGACCGACTTCCCAAGGCCTTTAATGCCCCTTTTCCGGCGTGATTTCAAGTCTTATTTCACCCATGCGCCCTGTTTCCTTTGCAAGGGTGCGCCCTAAAGCACGGCAACAAGCACGGCGCGGGCGAGGCTAGCCGTCTTCACCATGCTCAACAATCCTTGGCGCCATCCTTGCCATTCACGCCATTTTTTGTGGGACTCTTGCCCTCATTGCGGCCGTGAGTGCGGGGCAGTCAGCCCTGCTTCGGGAAAATTGTCGGGTGCGATGCCCGCGATTTAAGGGATTTTTCAGGCTCCGGCATAAAATCCTCATGCCCTTGGCGCACCGCGACCCAGCCACGCATTTGCGGGTGCGGGTGCTTGTTCGCATCAAAGCGTTTCCATGGTTTTTCGCCGCTAGCCTTCAAACGATCCGCCAAAATCACCGCAACCGCCGCATTGATGGTCAGGCCGCTATGGCTCGCCGAGGCTTTGGTGCCGAGCGGGTTAGACGGGGTGATGTCGATATTTTCGCTTAAACGGGTTTGCGGGTTGATGCATGTTTTCCAATGCACTACGCCGTCCCCTTGGCTGTAGAGCGAGCTGGTCGGCACGGATGGCGGCGGCATCAGGGCTTGTTGCTGAAGCTGCTCATCGTTCAAAAAGGCGGAGGCCGGATTCAAGGCTTCAAACACCTTGCGCACAACAACATCCACAGAATCAGGGTGGTGCCCCGCCCCGAACGGCGTGCCGAGCGTCACGACACAGCGCACTTTGTCAGGATAGGCGCGCGCCAATTCCCGCGCGTAAATTCCGCCCAAACTCCAGCCCACAATCGAGATTTTCGCGCCGTTATGTTTTTCGGATAAGGCTTCAAACCGGCTGCGCAAATTTTCCAGCAACGCATCGGACGGCCCCGTATTCGTGCCGCATTTCCAGCCATGGACAAAATACCCAAGTTCACGGAACGTGTCGCGCATCCCCTTCATCGCCCAATCGCCGGTCGCAAAGCCCGGCAAGAACAGGACGGGATGCCCATCCCCTTTCGGCAAGCTCGCCATGATCGCCTTGCGGTTAAACCGGAAATGTCCATATTCCGCCGCAGCACGCCCGAAATCGGTCAACGTATCCAAGAGCTTAGGCCGCCCGATTTTTTCGGGCACAATTGGTGAGGGCGCGTTCGTATCAATCGGTGCTCCGCCATCACCAATGGGCGATCCGCCCGTATTAAAGGGCGATCCGCCCGTGCCATCATTGCTTTTCTTCATAGGTTCACCCTGCTGTGTCTGTCTTTTGCATCTGGCACTCACACTACGTAACCCCAGAAAAAGAGGCAAGAAAATACTCGACGCCGCACATAATACACTTGATTCACAAATTCAAAATGCGTATCACTATGTCTGTTAAATTTCCCCTCCCATAAAGCGCCGTTGTAGCTCAGGGGTAGAGCAACGCATTCGTAATGCGTGGGTCGGAGGTTCAAATCCTCTCAACGGCACCATTTTTCCAACATGTTGACCACATTGCATGATGCGTGCGCCACATAAGCGCCCGCAAATACCCTCCTCGCCCCCCCCTCGACCTGAGCGGCAAGGCAAAACCCCACACCCATAGTCAATACCGACAACCCGCAACGCCGAATAGCACTGCATGCATTGTGGGTAATTACACCTCAATGCCCTTTTTGGGGTTGACAGGATATTGTTGGCGCCCGTATTTTTCTATCGGTAGTTGTGAATAGAGGCGCTCATGAAAACATTGTTATGTAAGAAAATATTATGGAGACTCGCCCTGACGCTCTCGCTAGGGGTGTTGTTGGGCGGGGCTGCGGCCTATTTTTTTCCTTATGAATGGAATAGGGAGATTAAACGCAAGGCTTCCTTCCTTGATGTTTCACGGCCTAAGCAGTGCGGGCGCCCCTATATGAATCTTGCGAGTATGCCTTATGGGGGATTATTTCAGGACATGATGCGCTTCGCGCTCTATTTTGACTATAACGATAAAGAGCGCCACCCGAATATTGATATGAACGCCGTCATGGCGTGCATGGATGCCGACCCCAAGGCATGCGAAACAAAAATGCGCCGTGACGGCAAAGCGGATTTGTTCGAAACATACAAAACGCATTACGAGGCCGTACCTCCGCTCCTTCGCCCGCAGAATCTTTTCACTTATGCTGCGGCACAAATAAGTGGCCGCTTAGAACAATGCGGACGCGATAAAGACGATATAAGCCTTCATTACCACCCCACAGACAGAATCTTCCAAAGGCCAGGGACGCTCGGCATCTATGCTCAGATAGAGATTGATCCGCAGGACGGGACGTACAGTTTACGGCTGTATAAATACCGCCCCGACAAGCATGAGTTTGCGTCACTGAGGGATGCGGGCTGGATTTACAGCGGCGAAACGCGAAACAAAACCCCAAAAGAGATTGAGAGCCAGATTCGTCGCCATTTTATGATGGGGGTGCTTCGTTAAGGCATGGTTTTTGACCATATGGCGTGGGCATGGTCGAGGGAAAACAGGATTTTGAAAGATAGAATAAGATGAGATCGTTATTGTTTGTGAGCGCCTTATTGCTCGGCTTGTTGCTCGGCTTATGGGCCGGATATTCACATAGACACGCCCTGACCCGCGCTGCGGCAGTGGGGGCGGAGGCTGTCGCGTGGAATGTTCGATCCATATTGCCGGCGGGCGGCATTGAACTCACGGAGTGTGAACGCGCCTTGGGTTTGGATGAGAATGCGCCGTCATCGCAGATGTATGCGGGCATAGAACGCGTCGCGGTTTATTTTGATTATATCACTGACCAGATGAACGATATAATGAATTGCGTGGATCCTGATTCGCTTGCATGTGAAGAGAAATGGCGCTTGGCTGGGCAGCCTGAGGTTTTTCAGTCAAAAAAAAGAATCTATGAAAAAATTCCTGAATCTATTCGCCCCCGCGCTTTGTTCAAGGATATCTCTGTTGCCGTTGCTCCGCTGCTCGATAGTTGTGGGGGTAAAAAAAAGCCGATCACGCTGCATTACTATCCGACGGATGAAGTGTTCCAACAGGCGGGAACGTTTGCTGTGTACGTTCTTGCAGAGCATGATTTTAAAACAAAGGCTTATTATTTGAAGGTATATAAGTACCGTCCTGATCGAAATAAATTCAGTGTTCTTCGGGGGGGCGTGCATGACTATCGCGGCGAAACACAAGGTAGGATGCTTGAAGAAATATCGGCAGAAATGCAAGAGAATTTCAAGGACGCACTATTGCCTTAGGCTGACAAAAACATCGATAATAGGAGTTTTTAAAAATGATAAATTATACATATTTGCAGAATACGCATAATTTAACGAATCTGCCGAATGATAAAAGAATTTCGCAAACGGGTGTTGTTTGGGAGGCAAGTTATAGATTTATATTAGAAGCGTCAGATTTTTCAAGTTTTGCGTATTACGATGTAACATCTAGTGATTTAGATCCCACCCATACAGAGCCCGCAAATATTGTAGACTTGACTGATGGAGAACTGTCTACCGTTATGACCGCCGTCACCTCCGGTTTCGACCGATTTCTAACTCCGTCGACTGTTGACCCTTACAGCGTCTATTACAGTGATGTTGCGAATATCAATTTCAATAAAAGAGATTCCAGTTATGTGCCGCAAGAAGGGGAGAACCCTGTGGCGGATATCGCCATTGGAATGAATTCGAGTACAAGCCCGCTCTTTGGTGACGGCAGTGGCCCTATGGCAACGGCAATAACATGGCAATATGGTTCTGCGGAGGAGCCGGACGTGACACAGGAGCAGCTTATTAACCGGCTAAACAAACCACATGTTAATGATTTTATCACTCTGACAGAATATGGCCCCCTTACTGAGCCCGCTAACGTGGCGGCGGCACTTGCGGATTTAGAAGTCGAATTCGTCGGAGAGGCTCGTCATGGCGATATCTGGCTTCGTCAAGGGGCCGGTAACAACGGCTGGACGGACACATCTGACGGTACGTTTGAATTTATGACTTTGATGCATGAGGTCGGGCATTCGCTGGGGCTGCCCACGGCGCGGGGCTACGGGGATTTACCCGATCTGCATATCGCCATGAGCCTGAATGAAGATTTGCTGGATATGGTGAAGGCCGTCGAGGATATCGTAACCGAAGCGGATATCTCCGGCGCGGTGATGACAGATTTGGGTGTTTTTGGCAGCAGTGGCGTTGGGTATAGTTGCTCTGCTTGATTTGGTTTTTTCTTTATAAAAAACAGTATTTTTTCTCCGCCCAAAATACTTTAGGCTCTATGAAAAGTAATCACACAATATGTCTTGATTGGTGTGCAGTGGTGTGTAAACTACCTGCGGTAGAATGATTGATTGGTCGGTTGTCTTATGTCGAAAAAGTAACTATGTTTTTTTAAGTGGAGTTTGGGTGAAATAGTGCTTGTCTACATAAACTGCCAATAGTCAAAATATTATCTTTGCATAGTGAATGGGGTGTGAATTATGGAATCGTCTAAGCGCAAAAATTATAAGCCAAGATGCGTGTCGAGATTGGCGAGCTTAGTGTTTATGATCACTATGTTTACGCTTACCTTTTTATGCCCCTCTCCTTTATCCTCGCAAGGCATAGATATTAAACGCAAACAGCCTCAGGAAGATCAGTACAATCCGGATGTATATGTTAAGATTGGAGAATTGACGCTTCGATTTTCTTACTTAAAAGTATATGGGTTGTTTAGAGGTAGAACTCTTATTCCAAAAGAAAATAAGAGTTCGATTGAAAGACCGATAGAAGTTGATGAGATGTCGTTTTTAGAAGAAATAGACATTCTTGAACATGATCGTCCTTATACAATTCAATATATTATTAAAAACAATAAAATCCAAGGCCACCTTCCTTCTTGGCTCTCTCGAATTAGAGAAGATTTGAAGTCTAAGGGGATGGATATAAAAGACCTGCCGGTTCATGGTAGCTTTTATAAATTTATCACCAGTGAGAAATATAATTCAGCACACTATATATCGAATACTGATATTTTGGCGGATCCAAATGGAGATCCTTTAGTTCTTTATTTATGTGGAAGGAAAACTAATCCGCTCAAGTGCGGAGTTTCTTTTGATTGGACGCCCGACATCAATGTGCGCATTCGGGTCAACGAATTTCCGGAAAACTTGCCGAGGGTAGATTCAATTGACACATGGCTGACAGTATATCCTATTCTATTTCAAAAGCTTAATGACCATATCGTTTATTCAAGGGAGGGAGCGAAATAATGTCTTATTCATTGGGGCCTAATCAGCGTGCATTACTACAAATAGCTTTTGACGATGCGGAGATGTCTACGGCTTCTGAAGGAAGATTTGCTAGAGCCTATGAGCTATTATTTTCAATGATTTCGAATGATGGAAGTGGTTCTGCATATATTTCTGAAAGTGACCTAGTTGGCATTGTGGGTTTTTTGCCCATAAAATTATAAAGTGTACGGATATGAATTTAAAAGGTGCTTTTGTAGTCATCTTGCTTTTGCTGTGTATCCATATGGTCATTATGGACAGCGGCTTGTGCTATCGCGAGATGCGCTGGCTTAGTAAGCAGGAAATTGTGGATCGTGCCTTATTCGAAGATAAGGCCAACAAATTAAGCCTAGAAGAAAAAATAACATATGTGGTGGATAAATACGCGGCCAAATACCCAGAGTTTTGTAAAGTAAATAGTATCCCCTTCACTCAAAATAACTGGGGATATAACATAAATCTTATCTTTGGCCGTAGAATATATGGCGTTGAATGCGTACACCCGCTTGACAAAGATAGCCACAGAACCAATAAGACGGAAAAATATTATTGGTTTATGTCGTCTGTGGATGCTTGTGATTTTAAAGGGCTTGATAAAATCGGGATAAGCATTACTGAAAAAGAGTACGACGTGCACATAAAAAAGAATCGTGAATTTTGGAAGGAGAATAAACAATGGCAAATACGAAGCGGCCTCATTTGAAGCTTATCCTTCTAATATTTGTATTTTTGGCTGCTTTTGCGCCAATTTGTCATGCTCAGGATGTAGAGGTTCTTAAACATCCCGTCACAAGGCTCACGGCACAAGGCAATTACGATCGTATACGTGACGTGTTGCGCAGCTCTCCTACCCTTTATTACCCTGATGGGGGCATAAGTGTTCAGGAAAAGAAAGCTTTCTTGGAAAAATTTATCGCGGGAGAGGGATTCAAAGTCATCAATTTTGCGCATGCTATACAAAATCATGACGATGAAGCCGCGCAAAACTTAAAAAAATGTTCAAAAAGCTACAATAGCAGAGAGACAAGCCACGTCCTGTGGAATGGGACTACAAATTTTTATGGCCCTTATTATGGGCCATTTGTTGTTTACGAGATTGAAGACGGGGGGTACTATGTAATTGAAAAATTGAATAACGTCCCCCTATCCCAAACAAACAAATTTCCCGATAAAGATATTATAAAGCAGTACCGATCGCATGGCCTCGCTGTCGTTAAGCTCCCCATCAAAGAATATAGCTGTTCTCCTTTAGAAAATGTTCCACTTGCGGTATGCTCTGGAGAAACTGCTTGCAAGTATAATACATATAGCGGGCTTTTGAAAAATAGTAATAATTATTATTTTTATTTTCTTGTTGATACAGGCATAAATCCGGATCGATTTGATTTGATTGTATATATTCTTAAATTTGATCGTGTTGATGATATGATTATGTATCATTATCACGGAGTATATGGCGATATTGATTAGCTTAACTGAGTGGGAATATTGATGACGATTGTAGCAACACATATTATTGATTTTACGAGTTCTAGTGAATATACGAATAACGGAAGTAATCAAAACGCTTCATATGAAGATTTTGGAGATTTTCTCTATGATCTTATGCGCGGAGAAATAGAGTTACCTTTTGAACCGGGCGTAACTTTTGAAGGGTATGACACGCTGTTTTATACCGATGACATGAGCATCCCAACAATCGGTGTTGGTTTTGCTCTGCTTTCTGAAGAAGATATAAGAAACGATTAGGATAAAGAAGCGCTCCCATGAGCAATAATACTTCAATAGGTGTTGAATATAGAAATTCAACGACTGGCCTAAGGCTAGGGAGAATCTTGCAGTGAGCGCACCGATGACTGCATAGCACTGTATGCATTGTGGATAATTTGATAATAATGCTTTGGTTGCGAAGTGGAATTAGATTAGTAGTAAATGAAATTTATATTTTTGAATTGAAAATTCAGCCATGAAAATATTTCTTAAAGAGCTTATCTTTTGCACGATTTTGTCGGTATGCGCCTATTTAATATCGGTAGTAATTTACGGGGCATATACGAATGAAATGGAGCAAATGCTGTTCCTAGCGTACCTGACATTTTTTGGGATGTTGAAAGAGTTCTTGGCATATTATCTGTACCCTCTATACGCTTTATACACTGTATTTTGTGCGTATGCTCTCAATAAATATGAAAAAATAAGAAAATTTTACTCCAGGATACTCTTATTCTTCCCGCTCATCTTTCTAACGCTGTGTATTTTCGTACGTTTTTTTTAATTTTTTACCGTAAAACATAGAGGTGTGACATGACGAACACAGCAGGCATTCCAGTTGATTACGTACCTTTAGCGCAGGATACAAATCCGTATACAATGACACTTGTTCATGAGGCCATTGACAGGCTCTATCAACTTCCGGAAATGAAAATTATCATTGATGAAATAAAAAGAAGATACGCGAATAAGTTTCGCTAAGAAAGAACAACGCGCTGTAATTACAAACAAAAAATCGCTTGTGCCATAGAAAGCAAAATCATGCTATCTGCAGAAAAAAGAAAAGAAATAGGGAAGAAGCTTTCGATGGCTATACTCTATAATTTTGCGGCGTATTTAATCTGCTTAAACGTTTTTTTTGTATTCAAATATCTCGAATACATGGCAATGATACCTATAGAAAAGCGGATGGCTACAGGAGACCTCATATTGGATTATGCGGGCTTAAGCATTTTAGGAATATTAGGCACATTCAGCTTTAAGACAGCCCTTGTTCTCTTGCTGTCTTCTGTCGCGACATGCGCGTTCACATGGAAGCGTAATTATATCGCAATAAGAACAATGCTGCCGATTGCGGTTTTATCCATATATTTATACGCAGAATTCGTTTTCGTTCCCTCTAAATAAGGATATTAGCTAATGACGAACACAACTGGGCTTATTTATGGTTATGATGCAGGAGTTGATGGTGAAACAGAAAACTCTGCTATGCTGGCTCTGGTTGAAAACGCCCGATGCGCTGTAAAAACTTTGACGGCTGCATAATATCGTATGCATTGTGGACATTTCTGGCTTTAGGATTTACATGCTGAGCACTAGCGGGCTAGATGTAGGTGAAGTTTGAATGCATAGCGTGCTGCTGCCTGCAAGATTATCGGTTTTAAAGTGAGAGAGGCTTTGCTTATGCGATATCTAGAAATGCTGAAAGATAAGAAATTCTTGCGGGCATACAAAGAGAATCTTTTATGGGGGGCTTTCTTCGTATTGACTTCATACTATCTTGTGATGGTCATCTACGATTTCATCAACTATATTGTACCTTTATTGCAGTCAAGCAGTAGAAGCGAAGCGGATAATATCGGGTTACTTCTGTCTATTCCAGTCAGAGGTTTATACACCTTGTACAATGTTTTTATAAAATATCAGGCGGAATACGCGATATTGATATATTCACTCGTTACGCTGACCGCCATACTGAGTTTTGTCTTTACGATAACCGAGCAGAAGATCAACAGATTTAAACAGTTCTGTATCTTTTTTGCGTCCACATATTTTGTTAAGACATTGGGATATTTTATCCTTCAGCATGTGCACAGCTCAACTGGCGGTTTTTACAATGCTATTTCGTGGTTACTGAAGAAGATATAAGAAACGATTGGCATATTTATCTTTATATAGAATTCGTTCTCGTTCTCTCTAAATAAGGATATTAGCTAATTCTGGAAATGAAAGCGGGTTTTTCAGATTTGCCACACAATAAAAAGTGCTCTATCGGTGCATCAATGCCGAAGCATTGGCTTTATAAAAATGTTGTTTTGGTATATTGCGATGTACTTCTTAGCGTGCGTCCCAATAGCGTCATACTTTGGCTTCTTCCACTGTGGAATCATAACCCACACTGCATTTGGAACTTTTATTCACTGTGCTGTGGCTTGGTACTTATCATTGCTCTATCTAATCCTCAATCCGGTTGTTTATCTATACATGGTTATCTCATGCTCTGTGTCATTTTTCATTAATAGCAGAAATAAAAATAAATATAATCTCATGTATTTCTTTGTAATTCTTCTTATATATTTATTCTGCTTCATTTACTATGAGGCGCGTATATCAACTCGATACAACAGCCATTAGGGGGATCGCATGCCAAACAATACCGGACTTAGTTATAACTATGAGCCGTATACAAGCGCGGGTACAGAAAACCCTTATATGCTTTCTAAGTTAGAGCACGCGCTAAATAATCTTTACGAACTACCAGAAATGAAGATCGTTATAGATGAAATAAATAGGAGATACGAGGACACCATATTCAGCGGTGTGCAAATTATTATCAAGCCAATATCTTATACTGGCGGAGCAGTGTTTCGGTCAGGTCCAAGTCCAATTGACGAAATTTGGGTCGACAGCAACCAGCTAACAAAAATGTACTACTCGTATATTAGTGCCAATCAGAGCATAGTACAAGAAAGGGTATCCCTAGAAGAGATTTTAGCGCACGAGCTTTTACACGCGCTACAAGCATCAGAAAACCGTAATTACGGCGATAGTCATGAAGAAATTGTGGTTAATACGATTGATTTGTTGCGCGTCAAGTATTGGGGAAAGGAGCCACGAGGGTTTTATCAGAACAGAGGGGAGATGGAAAACGTTTCTATTGATTTCCAGAATCAGCAAGACGTAGAAAGCAACGTCGTGACGTTTTCCGATCCTGTAAACGGCACCAACGCCGATTATTCTTATGAGAACATAAGCTGGGATTTTGTTGTATACAGCTCTGATGCTCAGACTGCTGCCAATGGTGTCGGCGCCATTGGCAAGCTTGTTGGGTTGGAGGCGGGAGATACTCTTCCGCAGTGGGTTGATGATTATTCTAGTTACCTCATGGGTGGGGCTTTTGTCTCCTCTGATCTCAACCAAGCTATTAAGAATGCCCTCATTGCAAACCTCTCTCCCGACGCCGTGCCGGAGCATCTTCAGGAGCTCATCACCCAATGGGGGAATAGTCGCAACACGCGCGACCCGTTGGTTTTTGATTTGGA
>DIUX01000002.1 GCA_002423185.1 Micavibrio sp. UBA6147 | reverse complement strand
ACAGCGGCGAACTCCACAGCCTGTCTAGCCTGTCGATTGAGAGTGTTGATCTTAATTATACCTCCACTAATTTGTTACTGACCGGCGGTTCAAACCTTTTCCGCACGGCGAGTTTCACCAAAACAGACACCAGCACCGGCACGATCGGGAGTCTTTGGTTCGCATGGGATGAAATCAACGCACGGTATAATCAGAGCTTCGATCTCGACCTGCGCGCCTTGTTTTTGCCGACTTTGCGCGGGTACTCGGAAATCGCGGATTTGCATATTACGGCGTCTTCCGACGAAGATCTTTTGGCGGCGATGCTTGATTTTCAGGCGACCTATGACGATATTGAGAGTGTATTCACGGGCTATGACCAAGCCCTGAGCGACTTCACCGAAATTCTTTATGCGTGGGCTGGCGTGCAAGACATAGCGACAGACAGCCGCGGTAATTATCTTGATGATGCGCGAAAGCTCGCTTTTCTTGAGGGGTTGCTGAATGACAATTTTATTCAGCTTGCAGAACGCTTTCCTGACGGCAACCCCGGCTCACTCGCTGCGGTGCAGATTATGGACGCGTTTGACGAGATGCGCAGCACTTTATTCGCCCGTTACCTTGTGCAAGGTCGCGGTGCGGCTCTTTTCAATGAGGATGCAACGTACAGCATCGCGAATGACAGTGTCGTTTTCGACACCCAAAGTGCCGCCACTTTGAACGAAGATGTGCTGGATGCCCTTGGCGAAGCCGGCGCTTTGCTGTCTACGACGCAGGAAAAACTCGTTTACTGGGCGAATATTTTTGACGTGATTTTCAAGGCGCGCGGCGTAATTTTGGATCAAATCGCTAACGAAAACGCCTTTTCCTACGCTGAACAAGTTATGATTGATGATGCCATCGCCTTGAGTGACGGCGGCTTTGATTGGCTCGATGTCATGAATCAGGCCCGCACGGCCGGCGGTGTGGTCTTCACCGGAACCAGTGGCAATGACGGTACTTTAATGATGCCCTTTTTCGGTGGAGCAGGCGACGACGTTATTGATGGTTTAGAAGGCGACGATATCATTGAAGGCGGTGGCGGCAATGATATCTTGATCGGCGGTGAAGGTAACGATCAGCTGCGAGCAGACGGCGGCAATAGTGTTCTTGATGGTGGCGCTGGCGACGATATTCTTTGGGGCTGGGGCGGAAATAATACATTGATTGGGGGGGAAGGCAACGACACATTACACAGTGCCACCCAAGACCACCAACAGGCTCTTTTGCAAGGCGGTTTGGGAAATGATTATTATTCGTTTGGGAATGGCGGCAATCATTATGTTTTGGAAGAAGGGGGCGCATCTGATGTTATCGAAATTGTTCAGCAAAATTATGCACAGCCTGAAATCCGTTTTGTGGCTTTGCGTGATAAAGATCTTCAAATCTGGACAAGACCTGGCAGCTGGCCTAATCCTTGGACAATCATCACAATTGAGGATCAGCTTAACCCGCTGACTCCTGAGAAACATATTGAGACCTTGTATCACTATGAGAATGGCACAAGCACAGCGACTTATTACAATCTCCACGAAGAAATTTTAGTTCGCGGAATGGATGTTGACGGCTCCGAATTTGATGACGAAATCGACAGAAATCTGAGCATCTATGATGCTGGCGAGGTTATCTACGCCAAAGGTGGCAATGACCTCATTTACGGCGGCGAAGGCGATGACGAAATTCACGGCATGACCGGTAATGACACGCTCTATGGCGATGATGGTGATGACACGCTCTATGGGCATGAAGGGGACGATATTCTCCATGGTAATGACGGAGCCGACCTTCTCATCGGGCATGACGCCAACGACATCCTCTATGGCGGCGCAGGCAATGACACGCTTTATGGTGCTACGGGGTGGGATGTGCTCTACGGTGGCGATGGCGACGACATACTCTATGCCAACGGTGACAACATCTTCATCTATAACATTCATGATACTCATACTTACCCTGTTACTGACATCATTTATGGTGGCGCGGGCAACGATTTTATCAGTGGTAGCCACGGGGAAGATTTTCTCTATGGTGAAGACGGCGACGATATTTTCTGGAAAAGTATCGAGATTAGCAGCTCAGTCCATGATTTTATGGATGGCGGCGCAGGTGTAGATACGATCGATTATAGTGAGTATCAGTATAACTCCATAATAGCAGATATTTCTGAAGGTCAAACTCATATAGCACATAATAACTGGACATACCTGATTGATACGTTCGTCAACATCGAGAACCTTATAGGAAGCAATAATATTGACTACAACGACACCCTGTCCGGCGATTCAGCCGCGAATATTCTTTGGGGATTGGCTGGAAACGACACCCTGAACGGTCGTGGCGGCGCCGACACACTCTATGGCGGCGACGGCGATGACATTTTGAATGGTGGGGCTGGGGCGGATGTTTTGGACGGGGGCGACGGGGTTGATACCGTCGATTATTCCGGCATGGCGGCTTTTGTCGTGGTTGATCTGGAGGCCGGAACATCGGATGAGAATGACGATGCTGTGACCGATGACACGTTCACCTCGATCGAAAATGCCATAGGCTCAAGCCATGATGACATTCTGATTGGAAACAGCGCGGTCAACAGCCTTTATGGCGGGGCGGGGGCTGACCTCCTCAACGGCGCGGGCGGCAACGACGCGCTGTATGGCGACGACGGTGATGACATTTTAATTGGCGGAGCTGGCGACGACAGTTTGGATGGTGGCGCTGGCAGCGATACGGCGGATTACAGCGCTAATATGGCGGCGGTGGTTGTGAACCTTGCCGCCGGAACGGTGGATGAAAATGCCGATACTGTGGCGGATGATACGTTGACCGCCATCGAAAATGTGAGAGGAACGGCGTATAACGACACTTTGACCGGCGATGCCGAGGATAATATTCTCGAGGGGCTGGGCGGTGCGGACGTTCTTTATGGCGGCGATGGCGCGGATGTCTTGCACGGCGGCGACGGAAATGACGTTTTGTGGGGGGATGCGGGTGATGACACGCTTTATGGCGGTGACGGGAACGACACGATCCATGTCGGATCCGGCAACGACCACGCCTATGGTGGTCTGGGGAGCAACTCCTACGACAATGCAGGCGGCGGCGACACGGTCTATCACATCACGGCGGGCGCGACCGCCGACTATATCTATGAAACCTCCGGCGGTGACGATGTCGTTGTTCTGCCCGAAGGGATCGGGTTTGACGATATTGCGGTCAATCTGTCGACGGATTTACAGGACATCGTGATAACGGTCACCGCGACATCTCAGGCGATCCACCTCAAGCGGTTTTTCTGGGGAGAAACTTATCAGACTGAAACTGTGGCGTTGTTTGATGGATCGGATAGCGCGTCCATTTTTGATTTGCTGGGCGGGCTTCATGGCACACCATCGACCGAAACGCTGTATGGCGACGGGGATGACAACGTGATTTACGGTTATGCCGGCGCGGACACGATTTATGGCGGAGCGGGCGATGACGTGATCTATGGTCACGGTGGCAATGATGTTTTATATGGCGAGGATGGCGACGATACGCTGTATGGCGGCGATGCCAATGACACGATTCAAGCAGGGGCCGGCAATGACCATCTGTACGGCGGCGGCGGAAGCAACGTCATGTCAGGATGGGGCGGCCATGACCGGTTTTATATCGCCGCAACGGCCGGAACCGAAACCCTCTACGATTACAACAACCCCGATGATATTGATTCCGTTGTGTTTCTTGACGCCGGCATCGAATTTTCCGATTTAAGCGCGTCGCGCTTTACCAACGTCAACCCCGACGATTCCATACGGATCGATATTGCGGGAAGTTCGAGCGTTATAAACTTGATGCGCGTCTTCTGGGGAAGCGGTTATGAGATCGAAAAACTGGTGTTCGCCAATGATGACGAAGCCTATGCGTCGAGCCTTTTCGCCGCCAACACCATCAATGGGACGGCTTCGGGCGAAACACTGAACGGCACGGCGTTTTTTGATGACATTATTTATGCCGGCGATGGCGATGACATTTTATACGGCAATTCCGGTCAGGACACGTTGTATGGTGAAGACGGCAACGACACCTTGCACGGCCAAAGCGGCGATAATGCGCTGTATGGCGGTGCGGGTAATGACACTTATGTCCTGACCAAAAACGCGATCGGGAATGTGGTGAACGAGGATTCCGGCAATGACACTATTTTGCTGTGGAGTGGCGTGACAACGCTTGCGTCCTTGAACTGGGCGCAGGACGGTGACGACTTGTTACTCACCGTTGACGGAGCGAACGGCACAACGCGGATCACCGGCTATTACGCCGATGATGACAGCAAGGTCGAAACCCTCGCCTTTGCCACGGGCGAGCAATACCGCATCGCGGATTTGGTCTCTTTGAACATCATTCTCGGAACATCCGGTGCCGACACGATTTACGGCACGTCTGCGGCTGATTTGATGGAAGGATACGCGGGCAATGACGTTCTATATGGTGGCGACGGCGATGATGTCATTTATGGCAACAGCGGTACAGACCACTTATGGGGCGAGAACGGCAATGACTGGATATATGGCGGCGAGGGTCAAGACACGATGCAAGGCGGCGCGGGTGATGACCATCTGTTCGGCATGGGCGGGAATAACATCTATTCCGGCTGGGGCGGCCATGACACGTTCTATATTGACGGGTCTTCGTTGCTGAATTCGATTTACGACTATAATAATCCGAATGACATTGACACCATTGTGTTTCTTGATCCGGACGTGTCGTTCGGGGATTTGAGTGCCAGCCTATTGACCAATACCAACCCCAATGACTCGATCAAGATTGAGGTCGCGGGCAGTTCAACAATCGTGAGCATCCTGCGCAATTTCTGGGGCAATGGATACGAAGTTGAAAAAATCCGTTTCGCGGACGGGGATGAGGCCTATACATCGAGCCTGTTCAGTGCCAACACCATCAACGGCACATCATCGGACGAAACGTTGAACGGCACCGCCTTTTATGACGACATCATCTATGGCGGTGACGGCAATGACACACTCTATGGCAACACGGGGCAAGACCACCTCTATGGCGAGGATGGCTATGACGTGCTGTGGGGGCAAGGCGGTGCCGACACATTCTATATCACCGATACGGTTGACGCCGATTTGATTCAGGATTTCAACCTCGCCCAAGACGATGCCCTAAACCTCGCCGACGTCATCGACTATGACAGCGGCCTGAGCGATGACATTGACGACTTCCTGCGTTTCGTGACCGATGGCGTCAACGGCGGCAACGACATCGAAATCCGCCAAGACGGCACCGGCTCATGGATCAAAGCCGCCGACCTCATCGGCACCGATCTATCATCCGCCACACTGGACGACCTCATCGCCTCGGGGCATTTGATTGTGGAGTAAGGGGGAGACGGAATAGGAGGGATTGTCGCCTACTCCGTTTCTTGTTCCATATTTCTTGCCTGCGGAGATAAAAATTGAACAGTGAGAGCATACAAATATAGCCGCAGAATTATCGCTACCTCTTGCCACAGAAATGGACTAGACTGGAGCACAACTCTGAGGGGAACGACCATCTCGGCAATATAAGGGATCATCTCCATGACCGCCAATCGCTTTGAAAAGATAAAGATTCTCATTATTGATGATGATGAGTTGGTGAGGCTCACCTTGAAGAATGTCTTGAAAAAAATGGGATGCATTGTGTTTGAGGCGCAAAACGGGAATGAAGGTGTGGCGCTGTATAAAAAAGAAACACCGGATCTTGTCGTCACAGACATCTTAATGCCCGACAAAGAGGGGCTTGAAACCATATCGGAAATTCGGGTGATGAACCCCAAAGCGAAGATCATCGCGATGTCTGGGGGAGGCGCGGGTCAGAATATGTCGTTCCTGCAACTGGCGCAAAAAGTCGGAGCAAGCAAAATCATGAGCAAGCCGGTCAAACCGGATGACCTTCTTAACGCTGTGAAAACTCTTTTGCGCCTATAATGACTGATGGTCACAAAATTCAAAAAACTGCATGAGAAGATCGCGCCTGTATGGAACCGGCTGCTTTCTTGGAAAAAACAGCGCGCACAATCGCATGTAGAGCAGATTCGCCCGAAAAAAGCGATGAATCTTGCGCCGGAAAAACAAGCTGAACTTGAAAAACTCTGTAACCAGCTTTTCAAACGAAAAGATCTTATCACATCCGGTAAGTTGCAGTTCATCGGCCTCGCCAAAATCAAGAAGCGCATGGGTAAGCAATGGTCGGGGCTGAGCAAAATCGTATACAACACGACGGAAGAAGTGATCGACAAGCATATGGGTAAGGGCGACATCTTTATCCGCTATCAAGACGACACCTATCTCATCATCTTCGCCCATGCCTCCTTGGAAGAAGGGCAAGAAAAAGCGGCTTTGATCGCGGAAGAAATCAGGCGGCGCTTGTTCGAACTGGATGAAAACGAATTAAGAAATATTGAAATCCGCGAAGCGATATGTGAGATCAGAACCGATTTTCTTCTCGATCAGCCCTTCCCAGATTTTCTGGATGCGCTGGCGATTGACATGGTGGACTTTGAGGAAACGGAGGAGCCGCCACAAGACGCGCCAACAGAGGACACCGAAGAAAATTTCGGCCTGTCCGACCTGAAAGGCGTTGATATTGGCGCATCCGATTACAAGCCGAAAACCATACCGCTACCGAAAAAAGGCAGCTTGCCGCAGAATTTGGCATTTTCCTACACGCCGCTATGGGATGTTCGGCGCAATGCGCTCACGACATATCTATGCTTGGCGCGGGAAACAAGAGATAAACGCACTGTCTTTGAAGCTCACAGGGCGTTGTATGCAGGGCAGCCCAGCGAAAACAGGATCGCGATCGACCAAAAAATTCTGGATGCGGTCATGGTCGAGCTGTCGAGTATGGAGAAAGACGGGCGCAAACTCCTGATTGCCTGTCCGGTGCAATATGAAACGCTCCATCATTTTGAAAGCTATGAGCTTTACAAAGAATCCCTTATGCGTATCCCCGTGACACAAAGGCAATTCCTTGTTTTTTATATCATGAATATGGAAGGCGGCATGCCGCCCAAAAACGCGTATTGGTTTGCTGCTCCGCTGCGGCAATTCTGTCGCCATGTTTTTGCGGAGATTCCGTTGCGCCGAGATATCAACTTCAATTACCTGCGCAACACGGGCGTCGATGTCGCCGGAGTGCGGCTCGATGGCACCAAAAGGTCAGAGCAGGAAACGATCAACCTGATGACCGCTTTTTGCTCGAAAGCCAAAATCTTGAAAATGCCTATGACCTTCGTGCTGGGCGTTCCGACCCTCAGCTTGACGACTTCGGCGGTTTGTGCGACGTTTGACTTTCTTGGGGGGCCTGCTGTTCACGAAGAAGTGGCAAGGCCGGACACTATTCACAGATATCGTTATGAAGACCTGTTATCCGGTCTTATCAATCAAGAAACACCATAAAAAGCGGGAGATTAACAGATGATCCTAACAACAATGCGGCGATTTCTTGCGATGTCTTTTCTCGCTTGTGTGTGTTTTTTCGGTGTTGGGGGTTCTCAATCTGTTCAGGCTCAGGATAACGAACCGATTACAATCGCCCTGACCGCCGCCTTTGTTTCAGAAAAAGGCGTTGACGTCTATGAGGAGCTCGGCGAATACCTTGAAAAGAAAACGGGTCTACAGATCGAGTTCGTTTCCGGTCTGTCTTATTCCACCATCAATTCTTTGGTTGAGAGCGGTACAGCGCAAATTGCGTTTGTCTGTGGTTATCCTTATGTACTGGCGCATGACGGCAAGGATAATGCATCGGTCGGGCTTCTTGCCGCGCCGGTAAATGCCGGAGCCTTGTATAAGGGGGAACCCAAATATTATTCCTATGTCATCGTGAAAAAAGATAGCCCGATCACCAAGTTCGAAGACCTCAAGGGAAAAACATGGGTCTATAATGACGAAATTTCCAATTCCGGCTATAACATGCCGCGCGCGAAAATGGTGTCGATCGGGGAAACGGACGGGTTTTTCGACAAGGTCGTCAAATCCGGATCACATGAAGAATCCATCCGTATGGTCGGGTCGGGAGAGGCGCATGCAAGCGCCGTTGACTCGCTGGTTCTTGATTATGCGCTGGCTGAAAACGAAAGCTATGCCAGCCAAGTTAAAATTATAGAAACGCTCGGCCCTGCGGGCGTTCCGCCTGTCATCTACTCCACGAGCATGCCCGAAGAAAAGATGCAAAAAATCAAACAGGCGTTGCTCGGCATGAAGGACGATCCCGAAGGACAGGCGATCCTGAAAAAAGCGCATTTATCCAGCTTTATTGAGGTTGACGACAAAAACTATGATGATATCCGCACGATGGCGGATATGGCGCAACAAGCCGGATTCATGGAAATCGAATAAGCATCATGTCGCAGGGACTGCAATCCATACTGGGGTATTTTTTCCTTTTTGGAGAGATTCCGACGAATGTTGAAAAAGGGGTCTACATCCCTTACCTCGTTGTGCTTTCTTACATCATTGCCGCTTTGGGGTCGTTCACGGGTCTGAGGCTGGCGACCGATATTCACAAAGCCGGCTCAAAAACGCTGAAAAACCTGTTGCATCTGGGCGGGGCTTTTGCCTTTGGCCTCGGGATTTGGTCGATGCATTTTATCGGCATGTTGGCCTATGACATGGATATGGCGATCTCTTATGATGTGTCCTTGACGGTCTTGTCCATGGTCATCGCTGCCATCATCGCCTATGGCGTTTTGGCGGCTGTGCGATCGGGACGGATCAATACTTTCCGGATTCTCGTCAGCGCCGTTCTTTTGGGGACGGCCATATGCGCGATGCATTATACCGGTATGGCCGCGATGGATATGGATGCCGAGCTGCGCTATACACCAAAACTGTTTCTTCTTTCCTTTATCATCTCGGTCACAGCGTCGGGCGCGGCGCTTTGGATTGTTTTTACGCTGGGGCAACATGAAGGACATCAAAAGCTTTTCTGGCAGATAATCGCCGCTTTGATTATGGGCGCCGCGATCTGCGGCATGCATTACACCGGCATGGCGGCCTCCGTCTTTATTCCGTGGGCGGATTGCCGGTATGATCCGGGGCAACATTTTGACACGCTGGCCTTGTCCGTAGCGGTTGCCAGCAGCGTCGTCTTTGCCATCGCCATTATACTGAGCATCTATAAAAGCTCTGGCGAAGCGCGTGAGGAAGCAAGAAAAAAGGTTCAATACCCGCAGGAAAAAATGAGGGATATTGGCAAAACCGTTTTCCTTCAGCTCAGCATTCTCCTGACAATCTTGATCCTGCTTTTTACGGGATCGTATCTTTACGTTATTCATACACAGCAACAAAAAGTCCATGACAGTGCCATCGTCAACAGTGCCGGCCTGCAACGGATGCTTATCCAGCGTTTCACAAGGGAAATCACAACGACAATCGCGGCGCATACCAGCGGTGACTGGAAAACCGTTGTCGAAAGCAAGAAGGCGGCCGACCGCACGCGGATTTTGATCGAAACAAACTTCAAAGGGTTTTTGGTGGGTGGAACGATCGTCTTAAATGCCGACGGCAGCCGGCGAACCGAGATCAGGCCGCTTCGCTTCACAAATGCGGCAAACGCCATTCGGGAGGCGCATAAAGAATGGAAGACACTGGACAGAATAGCCACAATCGCCTTGCAATCCAATGCGGAAAATATTCAAGATAACCCCCGCTATGTCGAACTTTCCGATCAAGCCAATAAAACGGTGCGGACGCAGGATAACGCGGTTTACATCGTTGAGGACGCCATCAGAAAAGACACAGAACACGTCATCTTGGCACAGCAAGTGATACTTGTGATAAGTATTGTCTGCTTTCTCGTCATCCTCGTTTATGCGTATTATCGCATTTTTCTGCCCATAAATCTTATCTACGGCGAATTGAAAAATCACCGTGACAATCTTCAAGGCATGGTTCTTGAACAGACAAAAGACCTTTTGCGGGCGAAGGAAAAGGCGGACATGCTGAACCAGAAGCTGCAAGGGGAAACCAATACCATCCGGCTTTTGGGTATTATTACAAATGCTATTAACGAGTCCGATAATGTGCAAGAAACCATACAGGCCTGCTTAAAAGAAATCTGTAATTTCACGGGCTGGCCCATAGGCCACGCCTATTTGCTTGATGAAAGCCAAAAAAGATTGGTTCCTTCCAAGATATGGCATCTGGAAGATGGAAACCGTTTCAAAAGGTTCAGACGCGCCACAGAGAAAATGGCCTTTGCTTCGGGCATAGAATTGTCCGGAGGGGTTTATCAAAGCGGTCAGGCAGCATGGATCAAAGACGTCATGCAGCATCAGAATTTTCTTCGGCGCCGGTTCTTGCCGGACGGCAGCATCAGCGCTGGGCTCGGCTTTCCCGTACTGATTAAAAAGAATGTTGTCGCCGTGTTGGAGTTTTTTGCGGGCAATATTGACAAGCCCGATCAGGAATTCATGAATATCATGGGCAGCATCGGCACCCAGCTCGGCCGGATTATAGAGCGCGAAACCATGCAAAAAACCCAGAAAGAAGCCGAAAAAGCCAACCAAGCAAAGAGCGAGTTTTTGGCCAATATGTCCCATGAATTGCGGACTCCCCTGAACAGCATCATGGGGATGACCCGCATGTTCACGGAAGACAATGATTTGAGCAACGATAACCGCGCCATGGCGGGCACGGTTTTGAAATCCGCCACAAACCTTCTGGAAATCGTCAACGACATTTTGGACATTTCCAAGATCGAGGCTGTAAGCATGGTTCTCGAAAGAACTGGGTTCGACTTGAAAAACATGGTGGCGAATGTCATGGAAACCATGGCTCCGGTCGCCAGCGCCAAGGGTATTACGCTGAGATATCACTTCTCCAGTGAGGACATCCCCCTGATTGTCGGCGATCCTTTCCGTGTGAGCCGTGTTCTTACAAACCTTGTAAGCAACGCCATCAAGTATACAAACAGCGGTGAAGTCGGCATCATGATCGGCCATCACCACAACCCCAAAAAAGTGGCAAAAATACCGACATTCGAAATCGGCGAAGAGAGTGTCGAGGTCAAAATCGAAAGCAAGAATATCGAAGATGGAAGAGTTGAGATTTACTGCGAAGTGAAGGATACCGGCATCGGCATCCCTAAAGACAAGCTGAAAATCATTTTTGATAAATTCACGCAGGCCGACGAAACCATCACCCGCAGATACGGCGGCACCGGCCTTGGCCTTGCCATCACCAAGGATCTGGTCGAACTGATGGGGGGAACGATTGGCGTTGAGAGCGACGTCGGCAAGGGCTCAACATTCTGGTTCAAAATTCCATTCGACACCACGGACAAGATAAGCGAAGAGCCAAAAGACAGAGGCAAAGCGCAATACAAAGCCGCGGGAAAAAACATGTCGGTTCCCATGATCCCGATTGAACAGGCGCGAATCTTGGTGGCGGAAGACCACTTATTAAATCAGGAATTTATCCAAAGACTGTTAAGCCGTATGGGATTCAGGCATGTCGACATTGCCGAAAATGGCGAAGAGGCACTGACCGCGCATCAAGAAAAAGAATATGACCTCATTTTCATGGATTGCCACATGCCGGATAAAAACGGCTATGAGGCCACAGTACAAATCCGCGAAAACGAAAAGAAAACCGGAAAACATATTCCCATCATCGCCCTGACGGCGGATGCCATGGTCGGAACGCAGGAAAAATGCATCAAAGCGGGCATGAACGAATACATCACAAAACCGATTGATGCCGACGAACTGAAATACATTCTCAGTCAATGGATCATTCTGGATGTACAAGAAGACGAGGACGGTGAAGACACGTCAAAACCTACCTCAAATTCCGGGCAGTCAAAGCCGCCGGTTGATCTTTCAGCGTTAAAAGCCTATGCGGAAACGGATGAAGACCTCAGGCTCATGGTCAATGTTTTCATCAAACAGGCCGAGCATGACATCAAGACATTGGCGGAGAATTGCACCGGCGGTCACAACACCGCATGGGTGGAGATAGCGCATAAAGTCAAAGGCGGAGCCGGCACCGCGGGCGCTGCGGCCCTGCAAGACCTTTGCGCCACGGCACAAGACATGGAAACCGCAACGCTCAAGCAACGCGCCGCCATCCTTGAACAGATCAACCAAGCCTTCCATGAAGCAAAAGAATATCTGCACAAAACAGTCTTGTCCTAACCCACCCCGCAACAGTACAATCCCTCGTCTTTAATTCTTACCTCGAAAGAAAAAGCAGCGCCATGCTCCTCCCCCGTATTGTGATTGACGATCTTGTTCGCCGTGCCTTGCTTGAAGACCTTGGGCATGGGGTGGATGTGACGACACAGAGTTTGATCCCGCCTGATTTGCGCGGGGTGTTGGTGATGCAGGCGCGGGAGGATGGGGTTTTGGCGGGGGTTGAGGTTGCCGCCGCGGCGTTTGCGGTGTTTGATCCTGCCCTTGTTGTCGCGCGCCATAGGCAAGACGGGGCCCGCCTTAAGGCGGGGGATGCGATTGTCACGATCAGCGGCAACGCCCAATCCATTTTAAGCGCCGAACGCGTTGCCCTGAATTTCATGAGTCACATGTCCGGCATCGCCACCAACACCGCGCGTTATGTCGCCACGATTGCCGGAACGAAAGCCGCGATTACATGCACACGCAAAACCATGCCGGGGCTTCGCGCGGTACAAAAATATGCGGTGCGCATGGGCGGCGGGCGCAACCATCGCTTCGGGCTTGATGACGGCATTTTGATCAAGGACAACCACATCGCCATTGCAGGCGGCATTGAACCCGCCATTGCCGCAGCACGCAGCAACGCCGGACATATGGTGAAAATAGAGGTCGAAGTCGACACTCTGGCTCAGCTTGACGAAGCCCTCAACCACCCGATTGACGCCGTTTTGCTCGATAATATGCGGGGCGACATATTGCGCGAGGCAGTCGCCTTGGTACAGCGGCGCAAAAACAGCCGCAATATCCTGTGCGAAGCCTCGGGCGGGATTACGTTTGACGCCCTGCCCGCCATTGCCGCAAGCGGCGTTGATTTGATCTCCGTCGGCGCCCTGACGCACAGTGTTCAGGCTCTCGATATCGGGCTGGACGTCACGCTCGGGAAGTGAGTACTGACATTGTATATTCGGCGCGCCGAGCCCAGCAAAAATTCGGCACAAAAGGCGCCTGAAAGCCTTGGTTTTCCTCGCATAATATTTTAAAAATCTTTTTTATTTTCCATATTTAATAACTTGTGGTATGATTATCATAGTACTCACTTCATCATGAGAGGCGGGGGCAAAATCCAGACGAAAACACCCCTCTCGGCATCCTCCTTGCCCCCGCCTTGCGATGAGATTTCTTTTCTTATCGCTTATTGTGATGCAAGGTCATAGTCGTTACGGCATTGAACCTTATTATACTTCCGTATCGTGCCTATGACATGACCCGACTGTGAGCACCCTTTGTATAAGTGGAACTTACGCAGAAAGGACACGATATGCACAACGGACTTAGCAACAAATTGATCAGTTTTAGTCTTTGCATGGCTGTTTTTTTATTCATTTACGCCCTGTCTTACGTGCAGGAATTCCCGCTCGTTCTGGGCAGTGAAGATAACGGCGATGGTCGGCTTGAATATCTGTGCCTTTTCAGCAGCTGCGACTACATAAAATAAATGGGATCACGGCGCGACGTCGGCAATCCCGCCTCCTCCACCTGATGAGGCGCGGGGCAAGACAAAATATATCGCGCACAAACCGCCTTGCCCCCTTTACAAAGCGTGGTCGAACGTGTTTTTTAAAGGGGTGTAAAAATGTTTTGTCGCGGGTCATGACACCGATAGCGGCAGCCCATGAAAATATTTGCAAGCCATCCGCCCAGCAAAACGCCAATACACCCCATAAAAAACACCGCGATAGACACCCCGCGCCCGTGCAGGAAGGACAGGATGCCCATTATGAAACGCATTGTGATTATTCTGGCGCACCCGCAATTCCAGTTGTCCCACGTCAACAAAGCCATGATCGAGGCCGCATCAACGCTCGACCACGTCACTATTCACGATTTGTATGAGGCCAGCCCCGATTTTCACATTCGCGTGCGCAAGGAACAAAAACGCTTGCTTGAGCATGACATTGTCGTTTTGCAATATCCGTTTCAATGGTATTCCACGCCCTCCCTCCTGAAAGAATGGCTTGATCTAGTGCTTCAGCGCGGATGGGCGTATGCCGACGGGGATCGCGCCTTGAATGGCAAGAGCTTGCTCTGTGCCGTGTCCACAGGCGGGCATGAAGATTCCTATGGCAAGAAAGGCTATAACCGCCATACCATTGAAACCTTCATGAGCCCGATGGCGCAAACCGCCCATTTATGCCACATGAATTATTTGCCGCCGCTGTTTTTCTATGACGCACATCACGCGACCCCTAAGAAAATCAAAGACCACGCCGAACAATACAGAAAGCTCCTGATCAAACTCGGCAAGAACAAAACATAGGCACACGCCAAACCAAAACGACCAAAAAATACGAACAACCCCCGCGAAAGGACATACAGCAAACGCCATGGAACAAGCCGGTTTTCTTTTGAGCGCTTTCGTCTTTCTTGCCGCCGCGGTTGCGGTTGTCCCGCTTGCCAAAAAAGGCGGGCTGGGGTCTGTTTTGGGATATTTGATTGCCGGCATTTTGATCGGGCCGTTTTGCCTTGGCCTTGTCAAAGACACCGAAGACGTCATGCATTTTTCTGAATATGGCGTTGTGTTGATGTTGTTCCTCATCGGGATGGAACTCAAACCGCGCACATTATGGGCGATGCGTAAGCCTATTTTGGGGCTTGGCGGGCTTCAGGTGCTTTTGACCACGATGGTTTTGTCGGCCTTGCTGTCATTCTTTATGGCGTGGCAGATGGCATTGGCCATCGGGGCGGCACTGTCGCTGTCTTCCACCGCCATGGTGCTGCAGATCATGAACGAAAAAAACCTCGTTAAAACGCCGATGGGGCAAAACGCCTTTTCGGTGTTGTTGTTTCAAGACATCGCGGTCATTCCCTTGCTCGCCATGCTACCGCTCTTGGCGACGATTGACGCGAATAGCGATGTCGGTCACGGGGTTCAACATTCTGTTTTCGACCTGCCTGCATGGCTTGAACCGTTCAAGATTTTGATTGTTGTCGGCGTCATTGTGTTTGCCGGACGATACCTGATCCACCACGCGTTTCGTTACATCACCGAAAGCCGGATGCGCGAGATTTTTACCGCCAGTTCCCTATTGCTGATTATCGGGGTGGCGCTGTTGATGCAATCTCTCGGCCTGTCGGCAGCGCTTGGGGCATTTGTGGCGGGGGTTGTGCTGGCCAACTCTGAATACCGCCACACGCTGGAGGCCGACATCGAACCGTTCAAAGGGTTGTTGCTCGGGTTGTTTTTCATCTCTGTCGGGATGTCGATCAATTTTGACACTTTAATGGCGGAACCGCTGGTTGTCGTCATTTCCGTCATTGTATTGATCGCCGTTAAGGCCGGCATTTTATTCGGCTTGTCGTTTTTGTTCAACATGCGGACGCCGCATAACCGCACCTTCACCGTGTTGCTCTCACAAGGCGGTGAATTTGCCTTCGTCATTTCGCAAGTCGCGGTCGCGGGCGGTGTGTTGTTGCCCGACATTGCGACCATCGTGTCCGCCGTTGTTGCCTTGTCGATGCTCACAACCCCGATTTTGATGATCGTCAATGACCGTTTCATCATCAAATCCTTCGGCCGCAGCGATGAAGCAGATCCAGAAGATTTTGACACGATTGACCATCATGGTGCCGAGATCATCATCGCCGGTTATGGGCGGTTCGGGCAAATCATCGGGCGGTTTTTGATTGCGCAGGGGCATAACCCCCTGATCCTTGAACAGGACCCTCAACAAATCGGCATTTTGCGGCGGTTCGGCAACAAAGTCTATTTCGGCGACCCGACCCGCCTTGATGTTTTGAAATCGGCGGGTGCTGCGGATGCTAAAATCCTTGTCGTCACCTTTGACGACCCCGACCGGATTTTGAGCATTGTCCATCTGGCGAAGGAGCATTTTCCGCATTTGAAAATTTTTGCCCGCGCCCGCAATCGTCGCCATGCCTATGAGCTTCACAAAGCCGGCGTGGATGTGTTCCGCCGCGAATTGTTTGACTCGTCTTTGTGGATTGGTCGCCAAATCCTTCAAAGCTTGGGCATGCGCGCCTATGACGCGCGCAACAGGGCAATGAAATTCATGTATTATGACGAAGATGTCTTGCATCGCTCCTTCGAATTTTTCGAAAACGAGAAAGACCTCATCTCCTTTGCAAGGCGTTCGCAAGACGAGTTGGAGATCGTTCTCGCCGACGACCATCACGGCGTCAGCGACCTCAACCGCCGCAGTGGATGGGGCAGTGGTGCCGGCGACAAGGATGCCTCCGATAAAGGCATGGACACACCCTCAAAAGCAGAGCGCCAGAACGAGGCCGAAGCATCGCAATACAGCGAAGATCATAACGCGGCCAAAACCGCACAAAACACCGGACCCGACATTCTCGACCCCGCCGCGCCGGACGACGCCGTCAAGACATAAAGGCTAAAAGCCACAGGAAACACAGGAAATACAGCAAGAACCAAATCCGTTCAACCGCCGCAAACCATCATCGGCTTAACGAGCCTTCAGAAAGGGACTTTCATGTCAATCGCGCTTCCGTCACCCTTTGTTTGTGTCAAGATTGTCATCGCCGTCGGGGTCATTTTGCTGGCGTCGTGGTTGTCGGGGAAAAAGCCGCATCTGGCGGGGTTTATCACCGCGTTGCCACTGGTGTCCATCCTTGCCCTTGCGTTTTCCTATCTTGACCACAAAGACGTTGCCGCCACGGCATCTTATGCCCGCAGCATTATCATCGCTGTGCCCGTGTCATGGTTATTTTTCCTGCCATTCTTTTTCACCGAAAAGTGGAATATGGGGTTTTGGTTGAGTTACGCCATCGGTCTTGCGCTGCTTCCGGCGGGGTACTTCTTACATCAATATCTTGTGAAAATCCTTAACGTATAGACCGCTGAACGGCCTAGGCGCTCACACTTTTTCAACAGGCTTGTGATTTTTTTAATTTTAGGGAATTGCCTTTTGGCAAAACTGCTCTTACTGTAGTTCGATTATAAATAAGACTAAAAAACAAAAATAATAAAAATAAAAATAAAAAAGTTTCAGAGGAGGCTACCAAAGTGGGACAAAAACGAGGTCTAAGGACCGCGCTTGCCGCGGCTATTGTTTCAAGTTTTTCTTTAATCGGTATTTTTAATGCCAGCGCAGCAGACGCCGAGTCTCCTGCGAATTCTATGTCCGGCCCTGTCATCAACATGACCGACGCCACACCACAGGCTGCACCCCAGTCTGATGCGCCCTTGACCCTCACGATTCCGAGTGTCCCCGATGCGGCGCAACTTGCCACCCTCACGCAAGAACAGCTCGACACCCAGCTTTCAACAACGCTCGCCGCCATGGAAAACACCATGCGCACGGCGTTATCATCGTCCGATGCTGTGGCCGTTTTGCGGTATCAACCACCCCAAGATCCGGCTTTGCTCAATGCCGCGCAAACCGTGAGAGCCTTGCTTGCAGCCGGCGCAAACCCCAACGCGGTTAACCCCGCCGATGGCACGACATTATTCGGCAAGATCATCTGGATGGCGCAAGCGATCGATGATTCCGAATTGGTTCGCGCGGCGGTCGAGGCCGGTGCCGACCCCTTGCAAACCGATGGGCGCGGCTGGAACGCGATTGACCATATTCTTATGGCGATCAACCAATCCCAGCGCACATACAGAGGCCACATCAACACGGCCATCGAAATCTATAACATCGTCAAAGACGAAACCGGTGTGACGTTCCGCCAAGGCGCGAATTTCAGTCAGTTCCGCTTTTCCGCAGACTACACGGCCTTGGCGATCAATATTGTCGCGCTTGATGTTTTGCGCCAAAACGGCATGATCACGGATGATCGTTTTGAACAAATCGTCTATGGCAATTTGCGCCAATTGCGCGATATGTCCCGCCAGATCACCGAAATTGACCCTGATTTCTTCACCCGATACGGCGCGACGCTGGCTGATTACCCCGATGCTGCCCCAGGCGGACCTGAGGAATACACCGTCAAGACCGGCGACACGCTCGAAACGCTTGGCTATCGCTTCATGCACACCATGGACGCCGCAACCCCAGAGGAAGCCGCCAGCCGGATTGCCGCGCTCAACAGCATCACCGTTGATGCGCAGGGCGCGAGCCGCCCGCTGGTTGCTGATGAAACCTTGATGATTCCGGTTGCGCCGGAATATATGATCGGTCAATTCACCTTGCCGAATGGCCGTACGCTCCAAGACATCGCCCCGTATCAACGCGAGGCTTTCTTCCGTGACGGGGCAACGACCGAAGACGTCCTGCGTGGAATTGCTCGCCTCAACGGGCTGGATGAACAGGCCGTGATTGACGGCACGTACACAGGCACGGCCGGCGAAGTCTTTTTCTTCCCGTTCCATAATGCCGGACTTGATAATTTGCCGCAGCTTACCCCGCCGCCTAGCTACGACCCCACCACGGCGCAAGACGTGTATATGGTCGTTGTGGAGTCACAGAGCTATCACGGCAAGCAAACTCTGCGGACAACCATGAACACGGGCTATGCCATCAACCCGAATGTCGATTTGAACGACTTTTTCGCGCTTGATGAATTGTTGCTCAGCTATCCTTCCGCCCGCAACAACAGCGACGCCTTAAAAATGTTGCTCGACCTGCGCGAAAGTGGCCTGAACGAACGTGTGGTCTTCAGCCACAGCATGGCGATCAACCGTACCGATATCGGCGTGGATGAACTTGATGCGGAACGCGACACGCGCTATCCAGACGATGTGACATACGAATCCCTTCGGCTGCTGCTGGAGGCCATCAACGAGGCCAGCCCGATCATCTTCAATGCCGCCGGAAACTGGTATCCAAAAGACGGGCCATACGTCCAGTCCTATGCCGCCATTCACTCTCCACGCTCCGTCAATGTCGGTGCGGTGGGGCAATATCGCGGCCTGACCGGCACGGACGCCATCATCGTTTCCCCCTATTCCAATGGTGGTGCCGATGTGTGCGAGGCTTTGCCGTTCGAATATCGCGGCCGCCAGATGGAGGGCACATCCTTCGCCACGCCAAGTCTTGCCGCCCAAGGGCGTCAATTTCTGGAATGGTACGGCAACGTCCTGACGTTTGAGGAAATCATGGCGGTCGCCTTGATGACCGCCGACCGCAATATGCTGGACATCGATATTGATCCGCAAACCGGACGGCCGGTCAATGACCGCTCCAGAAACGGGCCGTTCTATGCCGAATTCCAAACCAATGGCGCGGGATTGCCGTTCCACACGCGGTGCGGCGCAGGCTTTGTGAATATCGAGCGGTGGGAAGAAAACCTGCGCACCATGGTCGAGCTTAAGCAAGCCATGCAAAACCCTGCGGATGAGCTTCACAGCTTTACCCTGCAAGCCGGCGCGCCGGCACAGATCATTCGTGATGCGAATGGTGAGATTACCGAATATGTCTATCGTATTGCCGTTCCGCAAGACATGACTGTCGGCAAGCTCACCTTCATGACGCCGCAATATCAAGGCTATCACAGTGACGTGCGTGTCCGCATGCCGTCCGGCTTTGAATCAACCTTGCTGCGCACCACCAACGATATTGTGTCGACATCGGCCTTTAACTATGAAGACGTACAGCAAGGCCAGTATATTGAGCTGCGCTCGCAATACGCGCTTGGGCCAACGGCGGGTGTTATTTTGCGCGGGCAAGATGACGGCAACGCCATTCAGGCCATTCGCGAACATCTGCGCGGCACCGGTATTTTGCCGGCACCGTTGCAAACAATGGCGGGCAACACGGTCTTGGAAAACGGCGTCGAAGCCCCGCGCTATCGTCGCCCATTCGCCCTTCCGACCCTTGGGCGTTAAATGATCCTGCCCCCTTACCCATTCTTTTAAACCGCCCTTCGGGGCGGTTTTTCATGGGATGACTTTTTTGATCCTCTGGCTCGGGCGCATAAAATCGGCTATCCTTCCGGTCAAAGAGTCACCACAGACATAACAAAACATTAGAGATTTCAGGGAAACACGCCATGTCCACGCAAACGCTCCGCGTCAACAGCACCGATATCAAGGCCTCGCACGCCCTCACCCCTTCCACAAAAGCCGGTTGGGTGACCGAGGCACCGATCCGCATGCTCATGAATAATCTTGACCGCAATGTCGCGGAAAATCCCGATGAACTCGTCGTTTACGGCGGCATCGGCAAGGCAGCGCGAAATTGGGATTGCTATGACAAAATCATTTCGACCCTGCGCGACCTCGCCTTGGACGAAACCTTGCTGGTGCAATCGGGCAAGCCTGTCGGCGTTTTCAAAACCCACAAAGACGCGCCGCGCGTTTTGATTGCCAACTCGAACCTTGTCCCGCACTGGGCGAATTGGGATCATTTCCGCGAACTCGACCGCAAGGGGTTGATGATGTACGGCCAGATGACCGCAGGATCATGGATTTATATCGGCACGCAAGGCATTGTCCAAGGCACGTACGAAACCTTTGTCGAAGTCGGGCGTCAACATTTTGGCGGGTCGCTCAAAGGCAAATGGATTTTGACCGGCGGGCTCGGCGGGATGGGCGGGGCGCAGCCTTTGGCCGCCACGATGGCGGGGGCTTCGATGATCGCCGTTGAATGCAATCCAGCCTGCATTAAGCGCCGCCTTGACACGCGCTATCTCGACCAATCCGCAAACACGCTTGACGAGGCGCTCGACATCGTCCACGCCGCTCATAAGAACGGCAAGGCCGTGTCTGTCGGCTTGCTTGGCAATGCCGCCGAAATCTTCAAAACCATCGCCGACAAGGCCGCCACCGACCCGCGATACCGCCCCGATGCCGTGACCGACCAAACATCGGCGCATGACCCGCTCAACGGCTATCTCCCCGCCGGATGGACATTGGCGCAGGCACAGGATATGCGCCGCAAAGACCCGCAAGCCGTCATCACCGCCGCGCGGCAATCGATGGCGCAGCACGTACGGGCAATGCTCGCCCTGTACGCGCTCGGCATCCCGACACTTGACTACGGCAATAACATCCGCCAAGAAGCCAAAGACACGGGCGTCGCCAATGCCTTTGACTTCCCCGGTTTTGTGCCGGCCTATATACGGCCTTTATTTTGCCGCGGCATCGGTCCGTTTCGATGGGCGGCACTGTCCGGCAATCCGGAGGATATCTACAAGACTGACGCAAAGGTCAAGGAACTCATCCCCGATAATCCGCATCTGCATAACTGGCTCGACATGGCGAAGGAGCGGATCAGTTTTCAAGGTCTGCCCGCCCGCATATGCTGGCTCGGCCTTGGCGATCGCGCCAAAATCGGCCTCGCCTTCAACGAGATGGTCGCCAGCGGCGAGTTAACCGCCCCGCTCGTGATCGGCCGCGACCACCTCGACAGCGGTTCAGTCGCCAGCCCGAACAGGGAAACCGAGAGCATGAAAGACGGCTCCGACGCCGTATCAGACTGGCCGCTCTTGAACGCCTTATTGAACTGCGCCAGCGGCGCGACATGGGTGTCTCTCCACCATGGCGGCGGCGTCGGCATGGGATATTCCCAGCACTCCGGCATGGTGATACTCGCGGACGGAACGGAGGATGCCGCGCGGCGTCTTGAACGTGTCCTCACCAACGACCCCGCAACGGGGGTGATGCGCCATGCCGATGCCGGATACGACATCGCCATTGACTGCGCGCATGAGCAAGGCCTCAACCTGCCCATGGTTGGGCGTTGATCATATGGCGTAACCCCTCACGAAGCATTGATATAGCGAAAGAAACATTATGAGCATTTTCACCATCAATCCCGGCCAAATCCGCCTTCGTGACCTGCGCGCTATTTGGGAGGGAACGTACACCAAAATCGCGCTCTCGGACGAAGCGTACACCTTGATTGAACGAAGTAACAAAGCCGTTCTTGATTTGATCAATTCCGGCGCAACCGTGTATGGCGTCAACACCGGTTTCGGCCGCCTCGCCAGCACGAAAGTCAATCGTGAAAAGCTTGAGATTCTCCAAGAAAATCTTATCCTTTCGCACTCCACCGGCACGGGCCCGGATATGGACGTACAAACAGTCCGGCTTCTTTTCGTGTTAAAGATCAATTCGCTGGCGCAAGGGTATTCGGGCGTACGTACGCTTCTTGTAAACGGGCTCATTGACCTGTTCAACCACGGCATTATCCCCGCTATTCCTTGCAAGGGATCGGTCGGCGCCTCCGGCGACCTCGTCCCCTTGGCGCATATGAGTGCCTGTTTACTCGGCCATGGCGAAGCGTACGTACAGGGCGAAAAAATTCCCGCCCGCCAAGCTCTTGAAAAAGCCGGACTCACCCCCGTCAAGCTCGGCCCCAAAGAGGGTCTTGCCCTTATCAACGGCACACAGGTTTCCACGGCCTTTGCCTTAAGCGGATTGCTCCGTCTTGAGAATTGTTTTGCCGCCGCAATGAAGGCGGGCTGTCTGAGCCTTGAGGCCGCTAAAGGGTCACCCGCCCCGTTTCGCGAAGAAATCCAAGCGGTGCGAAGACAGCAAGGCCAAATAGACTGCGCCGCCGCGTTTCGGTCGTTGCTTCAGGACAGTCCCTTGCGTGAATCCCACATCGATTGCACCAAAGTCCAAGACCCCTATTGCCTTCGCTGTATGCCGCAAGTCATGGGGGCTTGCCTTGACCAAATCTGCCATGGCGCAATAATCCTTGAGCGCGAATCCAACGCCGTGTCTGACAACCCGCTGGTTTTTCCCGATACGGGCGAGATTTTATCCGGCGGTAATTTTCATGCGGAGCCCGTGGCGATTATTGCCGATGGGCTGGCGATTGCCACCGCGGAAACAGGCTCTATTTCTGAACGACGTACAGCCATGTTGATCGACAGCCATCACAGTGGCCTGCCGCCGTTTTTGATCGAGGATGCAGGCGTACACTCCGGCTTTATGATCGCCCATGTCACCGCCGCCGCGCTCACCAGTGAAAATAAAATGCTCTCTCACCCCGCTAGTGTCGACAGCATCCCAACCTCCGCCAATCAAGAAGACCACGTCAGTATGGCCACACACGGTGCCCGCCGTTTGCTGGATATGACGGATAATCTTTCGGCGATTATCGCGATTGAATTGCTCGCCGCGGCGCAAGGGATTGATTTTCATCGCCCCTTGCAAACATCGGCAAAGCTAGAACAGACCCACCGTTTCGTTCGCAAGCATGTAAAATATCTCGATCAAGACCGCTTCTTTGCGCCCGATATTGCCGCCATCAAGCACCTTGTCCTGAACGGCGAATTTATAGATAATCTGGAGCAACTCCTGCCCTCAACAAAGGCCTGATTTTTTATGCGTCCCTATACTCTACACTCCGGTAACGGCCCGCTTATCATCAGCATTCCGCACGCCGGAACCCATGTTCCGCCCGCCATCGCCGCGCGTTTTTCGGAACATGGTCAGAGCCTGATCGACACGGACTGGTTTGTTGAAAAGCTCTATCCCTTCGCCCGCGACTTGAGTGCCACCGTCTTGCGCGCGACTCATTCCCGCTATGTCATAGACCTTAATCGTTCACCGACGGACGATCATTTATACCCCGGGCAAATGAAGACCGGCCTATGCCCCTTGCAAAGTTTTTACGGCGAGCCGATCTACCAGACTGGCAAAGAACCCGCCGCGCCCGAAATCGCAACACGCGTACAGGAATATTGGCATCCCTATCACGAACGATTAAGACAAGAAATTGGGCGCGTCAAAAAATTGCATGGATATGCCGTTTTGTTTGACGCCCATTCTATCAAATCCGTTGTTCCTTTATTATTCGAAGGGGTCTTGCCCGACCTTAATCTCGGCACCAACCGCAACGCGACATGCCATGAACTCATCACCAACGCCGCCTTTCACGCGGGTGAACGTACGGGCTATAAAACTGTTCTCAACGCCCGTTTTTTGGGCGGCTATATCACTCGCCAATACGGCGCGCCCAAAGACCATGTCCATGCCTTGCAAATGGAATTAACATGGAAAAATTACATGAACGAAACAACACTGGAATTTGACGCAGCGAAGGCCGAAAAATTAAGCGCCGCGCTGTACCAAGTCATAGACTCTATGATGCAAGCCGCTCAAAGGCTCTATAGCGATAGATCCTTACCCTGACGAACAATCGACCGTACAGGCGCATGACCGAAACGGTATGAGAGCTCCGCGGGCTGCGCCGCATCCCACACCACGAAATCCGCCTCCTTGCCTAACTCCAAAGTCCCGTAGCGCTCGGATACACCCAGTGCTCGTGCTGCATGAATCGTCACTCCACGCAACGCCTCGAGCGGTGTCATACCGAAAAGCGTACACCCCATATTCATCATCAGAACCAGTGACAAGGCTGGCGAGCTTCCGGGGTTGTGGTCGGTCGCCAGAGCCATCGGCACGCCATAGCGGCGCAGCGCGTCAATCGGTGGTTTTTGAGTTTCTTTGATCGTATAAAAAGCCGCCGGCAATATCACCGCCACACTGCCGTGTTCCGCCATTGCGCGGACGCCTTCTTCATCAAGATATTCCAGATGATCGGCGGAGAGTGCCTGATAGCGCGCTGCCAAAGCTGCGCCGCCCATATTCGATAATTGCTCGGCATGGATTTTTACGGGTAAGCCAGCGGCCTTAGCCGCCTCAAAAACACGCTGCGACTGCGCGGCCGAGAAGGCTATCCTTTCACAAAACACATCCACCGCATCCATCAATCCCGCCTTCGCAAGGGACGGAATCATGTCGTGGCATACATAATCGATATAGCCATCCGCATCACCTGCAAATTCAGGCGACAGGGCATGGGCGCCTAAGAATGTTCGTTGGATGAACAGGCCGGTTTCATCGCGCAGACGTGTTGCAACGCGGAGCATTTTTTCTTCGCTGGCCAGATCCAGTCCATAGCCGGATTTTATCTCGAAAACGCCCACCCCGCCTTTACGCAAAATCGTCAAGCGATGAAGCGCCTGTACGTACAGCCCTTCCTCGCTCGCCTCTCTGGTCGCACGTACAGTTGACAAAATCCCGCCGCCGGCCTTGGCGATGTCCTCGTATGTTGAGCCATTCAGGCGTTGCTCAAATTCCGCCGCCCTGTCGCCGCCATAGATCAAATGCGTGTGGCAATCGATCAAGGCCGGTGTGATCAGCCCGCCTTTGACATCTACAAAACGACGTGCGGACGAGCCCTTCGGGGCGTTTTGCATCTCTCCGATCCATGCGATTCGCCCGTCTTCGACCGCAATTGCCCCCCCCTGAATCAAACCATATCCATCCCCCGCCATCGTCGCGATATTGGCATTGATCCACAGCGCATCATATATGGTCTTGTCGGTCATTTTCATGTATCCTTTTGGTCACGGCGGCTTCGAAATATTTCCTACAGGAACACAGGATAGCGGATGAAACGGTTTTTCGCAAAACATGTCTTTGACGGTTTACAATGGCTTGAAAACGTCACGATTGACGTTGATGACAAAGGCATGATTTCATCCGTATCAACCGACATGTCGGAAGACGTACGCCCTTGCGATGACGCTCTCATCTTGGATGGCTATGTCATTCCTGCTATGCCGAATGTTCATTCCCACGCCTTTCAGCGCGCCATGGCGGGGCACGCCGAAAAAATAACCCGCAAAGGACAAGACAGCTTTTGGACATGGCGGCAATTAATGTACGCCTTCGTTGACCACTTAACCCCCGAAGATGTTGAATCAATTGCCGCATGGCTGTATGTCGAAATGCTCAAATCCGGCTACGGCTGGGTTGGTGAATTTCACTATTTGCACCACGACACGAATGGCAAGCCACACGCCAATTCCAATGCCATGCTTCAAGCACACATAAGCGCGGCCAAGCAAAGCGGCATTGGTCTGACGATGATTCCATCCCTGTACAGCCATGCCAATTTCGGAGGCGTACAGCATGAGCATGGGCAGCGCCGCTTTATCAACACAGTGGACACGTACGGCACGCTTCTTGACCATGCTTTGAGTGAACAATCCCGCACAGCCCCGCAAGGTCGCCTCAAAACCGCGATGAGTTTTCATTCCCTTCGCGCCGTCACGCAGCCACAGATGGAAGCGCTCATTCCCGCCTATCCAGACCTCAATATTCACATGCACATTGCGGAACAGGAAAAGGAAGTACAGGATTCTCTGAACTGGTCAGGCAAGCGGCCGGCGGAATGGTTGTTCGACACTATAGATGTCGATTCAAAATGGACATTGATTCACGCAACCCACTTGAACGACCAAGAGCGCGGCGCTATCGCCAAATCGGGCGCGATTATCGGCTTTTGCCCCACCACCGAGGCCAATCTCGGGGACGGGATTTTCCCCTTGCAACCCTATATCGCCGAGGGTGGCTCTTTCGCGATAGGCACCGACAGCCATATCAGCATTGATCCCGTTGAAGAACTGCGGATGATAGAGTACGCCCAGCGCCTCACCCATCGTAGACGCAGCCTGAGCGCCAGTGACGTACACCGCTCCCCCGCACTCTACTTATATTCCCAAGCCCTCAAGGGTGGAGCCTCTTCAATGGACGCGCCGATTGGTGCCATCGCGGTTGGGCGCTTTGCGGATTTTGTTGTTCTTGATGCGGATGCGCCGTGCTTTGATGGATGTGCGGTTGACGATGTTTTTGACCGTTATGTTTTCGCGCGGCAAGAACGGTGCGTACACAGTGTGATCTGCGCCGGAACCCTCATGGTTCAAAACGGGCGGCACGTACATGAAGACGCCTTACGCGCGCGTTATAAGAAAACTCTCGAAAAAATCTACGCACAGCTATAAAGAAAAAGCCCCGCACACACGTACGGGGCTTTATATCTTTTATGCTCTTGCAATGGTCGCAAGCAGCCTTATTTTTTCTTCAGGCCGAGGGCTTTATACATGCCCCATGTGATCGCCGCCATGGAGTGCAGTTTTACATTGTCCCAGCCCGTTAACGGCGCGCGTTTCAACGCTTTGCTCGATGTATTGAACGGCTTGGCGGCGCTGCGGACTTCGCGCATCGTGTCAACGGTGGCGAGTTCCGGCTCACGGTACGGTTTGCCGGTTTTAAGCATCACGTCAATCCGCTTTTGCGTTTCCTTGGTGCGGATCAGGTTGAGGAAATTCCGGCGTTCCAGCGCCGCAATATCGTCTTCAGTCACTTGTGTTGTGTGGTTGGCAATATTGCCGCCCGTCAACGTGTCCGCCAAGGCATCCGCAACGCGGGCGTCATGCTTGGTCACGATTCCTTGCGCCGCCATTTCCTCGATCGCCGAGGCAATGGAGGTTTTTCCGGCTTGCCCCGGAAGGTTAAAGACACTCGGTGTCGGGGGCGTATAGCCCGCCGCCGCGATGGATAATGCCTTTGCCTTCGCATCGGCGAGCAAGCGGTCACTGTTCATCGTGACGCCATCGCCCTTACGCAGCCAGAGTTTTTTCATGGCGTCCGGCGCCGATGTTGACATCGATAATTGCGGCATCATCACGGTTTGGAAAGCGGAACGTACAGCCGGCATCGGGCCACCGGGCATGCCCTTGGCCTCCCGCGCCCGCTCAATCGCGCGGGCGCAGCCATTCCAGCCCGGAATCACCCCAACGCCAACCTCAACCAAGCCCATATAGGTTTCGGCATCGGCCTGAATGGCATCGCAATGAAGGAGGATTTCGCATCCGCCGCCAAGTGCCAAGCCTTTGGGCGCGCCAACCACGGGGAATGGCGCATAGCGCAAGGCGTTATAAACGCTCTGGCCGTAATAGACCATGTCCTCAACCACGTTCCAAAGCCCCGCCTTCATCATCAATTGCGCGAAGCCGAGATTGGCACCGGCGGAGAAGTTTGCGCCTTCATTGTGAATGACCAAAGCCTTGTACTTGCCTTTGCTTCCGTTAATCATTTTGATGGTGTTGTTGAGCATCAACAATGTTGAAGGGTCAATCGTGTTCATCAGGGAATGGAATTCAAAGCATACAACGCCGTCGCCAATGTCCCAAGCACTCGCCGAATTGCCTTTCAGCAAAGGCTTTGACTTGCGTTTGATGTCGGACAGGCGCAGCACGCCCTCCGGCACCGGAATATTGTTGTATTTGCCGTTGACGTCCAAGTCTTGCGGCTGGCCTTTTTCAACGCGGTACAAGGGTTTATTCTGTGTCGCCGCTTTGTCCAGCCATGCCGGAATGGTTTGACCTTCGGCCTGAGCGCGGGCAATGAGGCTGGACGCGCCAACCGCATCGATCATTTCAAACGGGCCTTTTTTCCATTTGAAACCTGCACGCATGGCAAGGTCGACACTGTTCAGGTCGTCCGAAATTTCAGGAATCCGGCCAGCCGCGTAGAGCAATGTATCGCTCAAAACCGTCCACGCGTACGCCCCGCCTTTATCCTTGGTGTCCAGAACAGCTTTGAGGCCGTTCTTGCCGTTTTTCGCGGCTTGAATATTCGGTTTTGTCACGTCGCTGTACGCGCCTGTTTTAAGGTTCATGGACTCCAAAATCGTTTTGCCTTTGGCATCTTTGACTGATTTACCATCGGCATCTTTTTTGGAGCGGAAGAAACCGCCCTTGCCTTTGCGGCCGGAATAGCCATCCGCAACCATTTTGTTCATACGGTCGAGAATGCCGAGATCGATGGCTTCTTGATACACCTTATGGAAGGGGTCGTTGGCGGGAAGTTTTTTGGCGAGGGATGCGACAACATTGGGGATGGTGTCGAGACCCACAACATCGAGCGTGCCGAACACGCCGCTTTTTTCAAATCCGACAGGGCGGCCGAGAACTTCGTCCGCCTCTTCGGGCTTAAGGTCGGCCTTGACGGCCTCAACAATCGCCTTGAGCAGCATATAAACGCCGATGCGGTTGCCTTTGAAACCCGGTGTGTCTTTACAAACAACGACATCCTTGCCGAGTTTGACATCCCCGAAGGACGAAATAAGGTTCAAAACATCCTTGTCCGTATCCTTGCCGCCGATGATTTCCAGCAAGCGCATAAAGCGCGGCGGGTTAAAGAAGTGCGAAATGACGAAATTCTTGCGGAAATCATCACTGCGCCCTTCGGTCAAGTCTTCCAGCGGGATGGTCGATGTGTTGGACGACACAATCGCGCCTTGCTTGCGGACTTTTTCGATGTTCTCGTAGATGCGCCGTTTGATGCCAATGTCTTCTTTGACGACTTCGACAATCCAGTCAACATCGGCGAGTTCGTTCCAGTTATCCTCTGTATTGCCCGTCTTAATGAGCTTGGCATTCGAGGTTGTCAGGAATGCACCGCTAAGCGGGTCGGCGCTCGGATTCAAGGACGCCTTTTTCATGCGCTCAAGCGCGGTGTTAGCGATGACGTTACGGTCTTTCGCACCTTGCGGAACGATGTCGAGGAGCAATACTTCAACCCCTGCATTCGCCATGATGGCGGCAATCGGGGCGCCCATGACGCCCGCGCCAATGATGGCGGCTTTTTTGATCTGTCTTTTCTCAGTCATGTTATTCCCACTTTTCTGATTTTAATTGGCATGATTGGTGTATGAAAATAATCGGGGGGCGTACGCGTGCGTACACCACGCCCACCCGAATCAAAACGGCCTGTTACGGCTTTGGTCTTTCCAAAACCATGGCGATGCCTTGACCGCCGCCGATGCACATAGTGGCGAGGGCGTAACGCTTGTTCTCGCGCTCCAGCAACGATGCCGCCTTGCCCGTGATCCGCGCACCGGACGCACCGAGCGGGTGACCGAGGGCAATCGCACCGCCGTCAAGGTTGACCTTGGACTCGTCAATGCCGAGTTCTTTGATCACCGACAGAGCCTGCGCCGCGAAGGCTTCGTTGAGTTCGAAAATGTCAATGTCGTTCACCGTCAGGCCGGCACGCGCCAAAGCCTTACGGCTCGCCTCCACGGGGCCGATCCCCATAATTTCAGGAGCGCAGCCCGATCCGGCGAAGCTCTTGATATGTGCCAAAATAGGAAGGTTATGCTTTTTGGCATATTCTTCGGATGTTACCATTACGGCGGATGCACCGTCGGTGATTGGCGATGATGTTCCCGCCGTGACCGTGCCCGCCGTTTCGAATGCGGGCTTCAGTGAGGCGAGTTTTTCGAGGGTCGTGTCGCCGCGTACGGCATTATCCGCCTTCACATGCGGGGCTTCCTTCAATGGCACAAGCTCGCGATCCATCTTGCCTTCGGCGGCGGCAGCAGCGGCCTTCAGGTGAGAGCGCAGCGCGAATTCCTCTTGCAAGGCGCGTTCGATGTTGTACTTACGGGCGAGGTTTTCCGCAGTGCGCCCCATGTTCATATAGGCACGGACATCGCCGTCATAGATTTTGTGGTTGAGCATCGGGTTCCAACCGCTCATCGGCACTTGGCTCATCGATTCAACGCCGGTACAGATAAACACATCCCCAGCGCCCGCCGCGATATGGCCAGCGGCGTCTTGGATCACATGCATGGATGAACCGCAAAAACGGTTCACGGTAGCGGCGCCGACCGAATGCGGCAAGGAGGAATCAGGGTGCAACACAACATTACGGGCAAGGTTCAAGCCTTGGGTTGCCTCAGGAAAAGCACATCCAGTGAGCAATGTTTCAACATCGGACGGGTTGACGCCTGTACGTTCGATCAGTTTTTGTACCAATTGTGCCAGCATGTCGTCAGGCAGGATATGGGCAAATTCGCCCTTCTTTCCGGCAGCAACATCGGGCGAGAAAGCCCGCGCAAAAGGCGTACGTACATAGTCAACAATCACGGCGTTTTTCATGGATTGGTCTCCTTTTCTCCACTGAGTATCTTTTATATCGACGAATTTTATATCAATTGTCGCGGTCATTTTTATTGTCCCCCCCCTTGCCTTGCTCTTTGATTTTATATCTTTTTCCGGCTTTGTGCCGGTTGTGTTTATACGAAAAACCGAGGCCTGTTAAGGCTTCGGCGTGTTCGGTTTCGTGGCGGGGGCGGTCGTTGCCGCAACCTTCGCCTTCTCAGCGTCTTGCAGTTTTTTCCAATCCGGCTTGCCGACCGCCGTTTTGGGCAACTCGGCGGTGACGAATTCGATATGCTTGGGCATTTCGATGCGGCTTATGTGCTGGCTCAAAAATTCGCGCAGGTCTTTTTCGCTGAGGCTCTTTCCCTCTTTGATGCGGATAAAGGCTTTGGCAGCCTCACCGCTGCGCTCATCCTTCACCGGAATCACAACACATTCGGCGATGTCGTCATGTTTCGAGATCGCGTTTTCGACTTGGTTGGGATAGACATTATAGCCGTTGATGATGATCAAGCGTTTTTTACGATCCACAATATGGACATACATATCTTCGTCCATATAGCCCAGATCCCCCGTGTGGAACCATTCGCCGTGCATGACTTCTTTGGTGGCGTCGGGTTTGTTGTAATAGCCTTTCATGACCTGCGGCCCCGCAATCATGATTTCGCCCGTTTCGCCGATTTTCATGGTTTTGGACGGGTCTTCGGCGTCGGCAATGCGAATTTTGGTGCGCGGATAGGCCATGCCGACGGATTCGGGCTTGTTTTTACCGCTTGCGGGGTTGCTCGTCGCCACCGGCGATGTTTCGGTGAGGCCATAGCCCTGTTTAATCAGACCTTGCTTGCCTGTGGCCTTTTCAAAGGCTCTTTGAACGCCAGGGGAGAGCGCAGCGCCGCCGGAAACAGCGGCCTTGATCGACGATAAATCGTATTGTTCCAGCCCCTTGAACTCGGTTATGGCCTGTAACAGGCGTGGAACACTCGGCAAAATCGTCGGTTTTTTCTTATGGATCGTGTTGACGACCTCTTTCACATCGCGCGGGTTGGGCAGAAGGATGATCTCCGCCCCCATTTTGAGTGATGAAATCATCCCGACCATCATCCCGAAGACATGGAAATACGGCAAAACGGCGAGGACTTTTTCCTGCCCCGGCATCATGTAGACACCTTGCGTATCCTTGTCCTTCGTGAAGCCGAAAAACGCCTCGACCTGCGCCGCGTTGGAGGCGAGGTTGAAGTGGGTGAGCATCGCGCCCTTCGGCACGCCCGTCGTGCCGCCGGTGTATTGAAGCACCGCCACGTCATTTTCCGCATCAACGGTGCTGGCGCCGTAATGGCGGCCTTGGGCGGTCAAGCCGCGGAAGTCAAACACGTTGTCGGTTTCATCGGCGCGGTCTTTGGTACGGTCGCCCGATTTAAGCGCCCAAAACGCCCATGATTTGAAGAACGGCAACACATCGCCCATGCGGCATTTAACGATTTTATCGAGCGTGCCTTTTTTCTGGAGCGAGCGCGCCTTGTCGTAAAAATCCTTCAAATCCAGCGTCACCATAATGGTTGTGCCGCTGTCCTCAATCTGCGCCTTTAATTCGTCTTCGACGTAAAGGGGGCTAAAATTCACGACCGTCGCGCCGATTTTGAGCGCGGCGAAAAACATCACTGGATAATAGGGTGAGTTCGGCATGTACAGGCCGACTTTGTCGCCCTTTTTGATGCCTGTTTCGATCAAGCCTTGCGCGGCCTTGTCAACCATTTCGCCAAATTGGCGGTAGGTGTATTTCTTGCCGAGAAATTCCATGCACGGACGGTCACCATATTTCGCGACCGAATCCTCAACCAACCGCGCGAGGTTTTCCTTGCGAAGCTCAGTGTCCCATTGTGTGCCTTGAGGATAAAACCCGTTTATTGTGTCGCCATCGGCGAGCGCCAGCCTGTTTGATACAACCGCTTGTGTCATTCCCAGTCCCTTATACGTTTTTTATAAAAATATAGCTCCCCTTGGATTAGCAAGCCAAAGACCATATGTAAAGAGCGGAAATATGCTGCGCCTGCACAGTGTTGATATCTTTGAAGTTTGCCCACAGCGCCACAGCAACCTTACCCGCATTTCATTTTGACATATCCGTTTTTATGGTTAAAATGAGAAGATACAGGCCTTATTTTTATGTAAATTCGCAACTTAGCTTTATAAACAAACAGGCGGACGAACAAGCTCGCCATCAGGGAAGGGTAGCTCCAATGCGTAAGTTTATTCTCAAGACATTCAATTCCGTTATGCCGCCGCTGTCGGACAGCGAGCGTGAGGCCCTTGAGGCCGGCACGGTCGGGTGGGATGCGGAAATTTTCACCGGCAAGCCCAACTGGGATGTCCTCATGAATCTCGGCGCGCCGCAATTCACGGCGGAGGAGCAAGCCTTCATGGACGGGCCGCTCAACGAGCTGTGCAAAATGATTGATGATTGGGAGATCATGAACGGCGACGACCAAGACCTCCCTCCCGAAATCTGGGACTTCATGAAGAAGAATAAATTCTTCGGCCTCGTCATTACCAAGGAATATGACGGTTTGGGCTTTTCCGCCCTTGCCCATTCCGAGATCGTGCAAAAACTCGCCAGCCGTTCCCTAACCGCCGCCGTCACCGTGATGGTGCCGAACTCCCTCGGCCCAGGTGAATTGCTCGCGCATTACGGAACCGATGAGCAAAAGCAATATTACCTTCCCCGCCTTGCGGACGGGCGCGAGATTCCATGCTTCGGTTTGACCAGCCCGCAGGCAGGCTCCGACGCCGGCGGCATTCCCGATACCGGAACGGTGTTCAAAGACACGGACGGGTCGCTTAAAATCCGCATCAACTGGGAAAAGCGTTACATCACCCTCGGCCCCGTCGCCACCATCGTTGGCCTTGCCTTTAAATTGGAAGACCCCGAAGGTTTGCTCGGCGATGTCGGCAAAACGGGCATGACCTGCGCCCTCATCCCGCGCGACACGGCGGGGGTTCAGATCGGTGAGCGTCACCGCCCGATGGATTTGCCTTTTCAAAACGGCCCGAATTGGGGCAAAGACGTTGTCATCCCGATGGATTACATTATCGGCGGCCAGAAAATGGCGGGCAGCGGGTGGCGCATGTTGATGGAGTGTCTGTCCATCGGGCGTTCGATCTCCTTGCCGTCCTTGTCGGTTGCGGGCGCGAAATACAGCGGGCGCACCACGGGCGCCTACAGCCGAGTCCGCAAGCAATTCAAACTCCCCATCGGCAAGTTCGAGGGCGTTGAAGAAGCGCTCGGCAGCATCGCAGGCAACACCTATATGATGGATGCCGCCCGCGTTGCCACGGCACAAATGGTGGATCGCGGTGAAAAACCGTCTATTCCGTCGGCGATTATCAAATATCACCTGACCGAAAAAATGCGCAAAGCCGTGAACGACGCGATGGATATTCAGGCCGGTAAAGCCGTCATCAGCGGCCCGTCCAACCTGCTCTCCAGCATTTATAAAGGCATCCCCATCGCCATTACGGTTGAGGGTGCGAACATTATGACCCGTAACCTCATCATCTTCGGTCAAGGCGGCGTGCGTGCGCATCCTTACTTGCTCAAGGAAATCGAGGCCGCGTCACAGGCCGACCAGAAAAAGGCTGCCAAAGACCTCACCAACTTGATCTTCAAGCATGTGGCGAGTGTCATCATGAATGGCGGGCGCAGCCTGTGGTTCGGAATGAGCGGCGGTGCCTTCAGCAAAGCCCCGACCAAAACCAAAGAAACGCGCCAATATTACAAGCGCATCAACCGCATGTGCGCGGCCTTCAACCTCACCGCCAACGCGACCTTCGCGATTGTCGGCGGCGGCTTGAAGCGGAAGGAGCGCATCTCGGCGCGTTTGGGCGATGTTCTGAGCAATATCTATCTCGCCTCCGCGACCCTCAAACACTACGAAACACGCGGCGCCATCAAGGACGAAATTCCGGTGATGAAATGGGCGTGCGAACAGGCCTTGTTCGATGCCGAAAACGCGATGGTTGATTTGCTCGATAATTATCCGAACAAATTTGTCGCCGGCTTGCTCAAAGTCGCGACCATGCCGTTTGGTCGTTTGCACAAGAAACCAACGGATGGCATGACGCACAAGGCCGCCCAGTCCATCTTGGAGCCGGGCGATTTGCGTGACCGCCTCACCAGCGGCATTTATGTGTCCGACGACATCAACGATCCGGTCGGCGAACTCGAAGACGCGTTCCGCAAAGCCGTAGTAGCGGAAGAGTTAGAGAAAAAACTCGCCCGCGCCCTGCACAAAGGCGAAGCCGACCCGCTCAGCGCCGCCGAGCATAAGCTCATCACCGATGCCGAGGCCGCCCGCCAACGCATTATCGCGGTCGATCACTACAAGCCTGCGAAGGAATCGAACGCCTTCAACAGCGCCGAAAAAGCCGCCGCCCGCGCCAAAGCCAAAAAAGCCGCGCCCGCGCCGTCTGTCTAATATCGGGCTGTTAAAAAGGCCATTTCCCAAAAACAAAAAGCCGCCCCTCAATCAGGCGGCTTTTTTATCGCGTTATTACAAGAGAAAAGGCCGCATCGAAGCGGCCTTTTGTGTCTGTGTTTCGCGTTTGTTGGGGGCGCTTGCTGGCGCGCCGCTCCCGCTTATTCCGCAGCTTGGTCTTTGGCTGCGCTCCAACGCAATTTGGGGTGGCGGGCGGCGGTGACTTCGTCTAGGCGGCGGCGGGGACTGCTGAGCGGGTAGTCATGGAAAATGTCGGTTTCGCCGCCGCGCACTTTTTCTGCGACCATTTTCATGATGGCGATGAAGCGGTCGATGGATTCCTTGGTTTCGGTCTCCGTCGGTTCGATCAACATCGTGCCTTGCAACACCAGTGGGAAATACACCGTCATCGGGTGAATGCCGAATTCGATCAGGGTTTTGGCAATGTCGCTCGTGGTCACGCCGGCGTCTTTTTGGAATTTGTCGGTGAGCAAGCATTCATGCATACATGGCCCTGCAAACGGAACATGGTAATCGTCCTTTAATTGGCTGAGGATATAATTGGCGTTTAGCACCGCGTCCTCCGCCACTTGTTTCAAGCCGTCGGCGCCGTGGGAGAGCATATAGGTCAGGGCGCGGACATGCATCCCGAACTGGCCTTGGAAGCCTTTCAAGCGGCCGAGGGAGGTGTCCTCCCTGTCCATCGACAGGCGATATGTGTCGTCTTCGTCGCGCACCACTTCCGGCACCGGCATATAGGGGCGCAGGGCTTCACACACACCGATCGGGCCGGAACCCGGACCGCCGCCGCCATGCGGGGTGGAAAACGTCTTGTGCAAATTGAAGTGCATGACATCAACGCCGAAATCACCGGGGCGGATTTTGCCGACCAGCGCATTGAAATTCGCGCCATCGCAATAGAAATAGGCGCCGGCCTTATGCAGCAATTCAACAATCTTGTCGATTTCCGGTTCAAACAACCCGCATGTATTGGGGTTCGTCACCATCATCGCCGCCACGTCATGCCCGTCACCCAGCGCCTCTTTGAACGCCTCAAGGGTGAGTTTGCCGGTTTCTTTGGTTGAAATGGTTTTGGTTTGGTATCCGCACATAATCGCCGTAGCGGGGTTGGTGCCGTGAGCACTGTCCGGCACCAAGACCAGTTTTTTGTGCGTATTGCCGTGGGCTTCATGGGCGCGGCGGATGGTCATCATCCCCGCTAATTCCCCGTGCGCGCCCGCCGCCGGTGTCAAGCACACCGCCGGAAGGCCGGATAAATCCGCCAGATAATTTTGCAAACGATACATAAGGCCGAGCGCCCCTTGCGTCGTTGCGGTCGGTTGCATCGGATGCAGATGCGCAAAGCCCTTCAAACGCGCCAATTTTTCATTGAGGCGCGGGTTATGCTTCATGGTGCAAGAGCCAAGCGGGAAGAACCCCGTGTCAATCGAGTAGTTTTGCTGCGACAGCCGCACAAAATGGCGCACGACTTCGGGCTCCTTAATTTGCGGCAAGCCGATATTGTCGCGTATGGCAAGGCCAGTGCGCGGTTTTTTGCGTTCCAATTCCGGCAAGTCCACCCCAGGGGCATCGGCTTGTTCTTTTTCGAACAGCAACGGTTCTTCCTGCATCAAGGCGCGGGTCGCGCCGATTTTTGCTGCATATTTTTCGAAGACCGGATCATGCGCCGATGGGTTTGTGTTTTGCGTATTCAATTTGACGACCTCACTCATGCCAGAACTCCCGCCAATTCGGCGCACAGGGTTTTTATATCATCCGCCGATGTCATTTCGGTGGCGGTGACGAGCAATTCATGCTCGCTCACGGGGTATCCCGCGATGATGCCTTTTTTGACCAGCGCATCGACAACGTCCCGCGCGGGCTTGGACAATTTCACAACAAATTCGTTGAAGAATGTCTTGTTAACCACGCTCACGCCCTCCAATTTGTCCAAGGCATCGGCGAGGTGGCAAGCGCGTTCATGGTTTAATTGCGCCAGATGTTTAAACCCGCCTTCGCCGAGCAACGCCATATGCACGGTGAATGCAAGGGCGCACAGGCCTTGGTTGGTGCAGATGTTCGACGTCGCCTTTTCGCGGCGGATATGTTGTTCGCGGGTGGAGAGGGTCAAAACGAAGGAACGGCGTCCATCGGCATCAACCGTTTCACCGCAGAGCCGCCCCGGCATTTGCCGGACATATTCGGCGCGGCATCCCATAAAGCCTAAATGCGGGCCGCCGAAGCTCATCGCCAATCCGACCGATTGTGCCTCACCGCAGACGATATCCGCCATGTCGGGGGCGGGGAGCATGCCGAGCGCGACAATCTCGTTCACCACCACGACCATTTTCGCGCCCGCCGCGTCGCATTCCTTGCGGATCGCCTTGAGGTCGTGAAGCTCGCCGCGGAAATCGGGGTATTGCACGATCACGCAGGCGGTTTCCTCCGACACCTGCCCTTGCAAGGCGACGTCGGAGAAGTTCTTCATATAGCTTTCCAGCACTTCTTTATAATGCGGGTGCGGCGCCCCTTTCAGGACAATACCGTTGCGGCGGGTCAGGCGCATCGCCATGAGCGCCGCCTCCGCCATTGCCGTCGCCCCGTCATAGAGCGAGGCGTTGGCGATTTCCATCCCCGTGATCATCGCGATCATGGTTTGGTATTCAAAAATGACCTGTAACGTACCTTGGGCGATTTCGGGCTGGTACGGGGTGTAGGCGGTCAAGAATTCAGACCGCTGGATCACATAATCAACCGTTGCCGGCACATGGTGGTAATAGCACCCCGCGCCCAAAAAGAACGGCCCGTCACACGCCGCGTGGTTTTGATTGGCGTAATCGGACAGGATTTTCTCAACCTCCATCTCGCCCTTATGCAAAGGCAGATTGGCAAGGCCGGTGATGAAGGCTTTTTTGGGGACGTCTTTGTACAAGTCATCGACCGACTTCGCGCCGATGGCTTCCAACATCTCCATTCTGTTGTCGTGGGTCAGGGGTAGATACCGCATCGCCTTTATTCCTTTACCTTAAGGTCAGTGTCCGTTGTCCGATACGCCGTATGGCGCAAAATCTTAGCCCGTAAGCCCCTTCAAAAACGCAGCATAAGACGACTTGTCCATCAAGCCTTCCATATCCGCAGGGTCGGTCATCTTGATTTTGGCGATCCAGCCAGCCTCAATAGATTCCTTGATTTTTTCGGGGTTGTCGGGAAGGTCGTCATTCACGGCCACGACTTCGCCCGTGACCGGCGAGTAAACCTCCGCCGCCGTTTTCACCGATTCAACCACGGCGAAATCCTCACCCTTTTTCAAGCTGCGCCCAATGCTTGGAAGCTCGACATAAACAAGGTCGCCCAGCGCGTCTTGTGCGTATTCGGTGATTCCGACGACGGCGACATTGCCGCCTTCGATCTTCAGCCATTCATGGTCTTTTGTGTATTTTAAATCCGCTGGCATATTTGTGTCCTTATTTTTTATGGTGGTTGGTGTGGTGGTTATATTATTTCGCCGCCGATTTCGTGCCGGCCTTGACGAAGGGCATTTTGCTGATGCTCGCGCGCAAATCGCGTCCACGCACGCGGATCAGGACATCTTGCCCTTCCTTGGCGAAGGCGCTCTCGACATAGCCTTGCCCGATGGATTGCTTGAGGCTGGGCGAGAAGCTCCCGCTCGTCAACACGCCGATTTTGCGGTCGGGGGCGGCGGGGTCGAAAATCTCGCTGCCTTCGCGGGCGACGCCTTTGTCGATCAAGGCCAGCCCGACGCGGCGGCGTGAAGCCCCCTCGCCCTTTTCCTTGAGGACGCGATGAGCGCCCAAGAATCCGGTGTTTTGCTTGCCGATCACCCATGCAATATCAGCCTCAACCGGCGATGTCGTGTCGTCAATATCATGACCATAGAGCGGATAGCCCATATCGAGGCGCAAGCTGTCCCGCGCCGCAAGGCCGATCGGTTTGACATCGTCATGGGAGAGAAGGTCATCCCAAACTTTGCCAGCTTTGGCGCTCGGAACGCTCAACTCAAACCCGTCTTCGCCGGTGTAGCCGAGGCGGCTGATGAAAACCTCCGTGCCGTCGGCAAGTTTCGCGGTGGTCATGCGCATATAGCCAAGATCCGCCGCATCAATCCCCAAAACATCGCGCAGGGCGCCTTCCGCCTTCGGGCCTTGCAGGGCGATCAAGGCGCGATCGTCCAAAACGGTGAAGGTGAGGCCAGAGGGCAAATTCGCCTTCATCCATGCAATGTCTTTGTCCTTGCATCCCGCGTTAATCACGGCGAAAAACGCATCATCGCCGGTGCGGGTAATGATGAGGTCGTCAATAATGCCGCCGTTTTCGTTGGTCAAGACCGTGTATTTCGCCACCCCATGTGCCAAGGATTGAAACGCTGACGGGGTGAGCTTTTCGAAGAATGCCGCCGCGCCCGCGCCCGTCACCGTGACTTGCCCCATATGTGACACGTCAAAAAGACCGGCATGGCTGCGCACCCACTCATGTTCGGCGACGACGCCTTCGCCGTAATAAAGCGGCATGTCGTATCCGGCGAATTCGCCCATTTTGGCGGAAAGTTTCAAGTGATGTGCGTGAAGGGGGGTCTTGTTCATGAATCCGATCCGTCCGCTGGTTATGTCGCGCCGCCGCCATTACGAAGCAATGCCAAAGGCGGGCGAGATGAAAATAATACATCTGCATAGCCTATCCAGCGCCGAAAATCCAGACACCCAACGGATTAATTTTTATTTATTCGCAAGGAAAATGACGATTGTTTTTGTGCATATGCGAAGGCCGCATCGCCGACGCCGCCCGATTGCCCCCTCGACCAAGCCTGACGCATCAGCGTCCGCGAACTACCGCAAACCCCGATTGCCGTAAATACGCAGGCTCATATTATACTGCGATTCACTCACGGCGTTGTTTATGCTGTCCCTCACCAGATGAAGATGCTGCACAGGGCATGGTGAGAGCCAATCCACCGCCACGTTAGCAATCCGCTCCGCGTTTTCCGGCGACATGGTCGATGCGTATTTATCCTTGATTTTTTCGATATTGCTCTTGAATGTTCTGGCCTCGCCATCGACAACCTTCTCGCCACTGATCAAGCCCTTGAACTCCATCCGCAGCGCCATCATATCATATACGAATTCGGCGAAGAGCGAAGCGTCTTGCAAGGTCGATTTGGCCTTGCCGGCGGGTAAAGCGTCGGACGCCTTTTTACAGTTTTTCAAATGCTGGCGGAATTGTTTGGCGAGGTCGACTTTTTCCGTATAATCATATCGTTCGACGTGATAGACAAACGTCCCCTTGTGGCTGGCGTTACTCAACGTCCCTGATGCCTTGCCGAAATGCTCGGCAAAATGTTTGCACGCGCTCAAGGCCTTCACATCATTGACCAATCCGTCGAGATCGACATGGAAATAAGACCCTCCCAACATCCGGTCAAACGCCGTCCCCTTGATATCCGCCGCCGCATTGGCGCTCGCGGCTTGGGCGAAGGCGGTGCTGGCGCGTTCCATCGCCTGTGCGTCGTATTGCCCTGCGACTTGCGGGAAAGCGCCATTGACCAAAAGGCTGGGGCGTCCGGTATTTTGTTCAAACACGATCCCTTCTTTTTCGGCGAAATCGCGGAAATATTCCATGCGTTTCACGCTTTGTTCCGTTTTCGTGGGGACGGATTTTGTTTCCATCACCATCTCGTAATCGCATAAATGTTGTAACATCCGCGTGAATTCGAGTTTTTCGGCAATGGGGTGGCCGTATTCCTCCACCATTCCTTGGTCAGGGTCGGCATAGCGTGTGACCGGAACGATGCTCCAAAGCCGCGTCAGCGGGCTTTGTGCCGCGCATAGAAATCGTGCTTCGGCGCGTTCCGGCGGGGCTTCGTGTTTGGGGGGCATTATAACGGCGGTGCCGGAGGTCATGCTCGACCAGACCGTCACTTCTTGTTTTGGTTCTTCAAGCGCGGGAACAACCCAGAATAATTTTGTCCGTACGGGGCCGGCGCGGCGGGCGTTTAACGGCTGCTGGAGGGCGTTTTTTTCTCTGTCATGTTGTGCTTGCATTTGCATGGCCATCACCGCTCCCATTCCCCCTGTGCGCATTATGTTTCGTCCCGTATGTTCCGCCTCACGGCATATTTTTTCTGTGTTTTATTCAGTGTTTGATAATGAAAACCGCCTGTCACGACCGCTTTGATACACGTCATAACAGGCGGCTTCAGACCAGATTTCGGAAAGTAAATTTCCGGTGTTTCTTCGTTTATGGCAGCTGTGCCGGCGCCAAGAATGAAGAGGGGGAAGGAACGCCCGCCTAGAATGGGCGACGGGCTGTTCCCTTATCTCGTTACAATATTGGCGGGTGTTCCCGCGAACCCAAATCCTGATTACTCAGGCTTCGGGCCTGCGCGTTTGACGCGGCGGGCACCGTTTGTGGCGGGCGCCGGTTTGCCAAGGCGTGGTTGCTCCGGCTTGCCGTTGTCTTGTTCTGCCGTTTTGGGGCGTGAGGTCGGCGGCAAGAGTCTCGTATTGCGGGCTTTTTCGGCCGTCGCGTTGAGGTCTCTTACGGCACCGGCCAGCAAGGCACGGTCGGCTTTTTGTTTGCCTGCGCCGCTGGATGCCAGCAATTCAGCTGTCTTCGCGGTTTTTGCCAAGGCTTCTGCCACCAAGGCGGGGTCAACCGCTGCGCGTTCGGAGGAACGCTTGACCAAAGCACCCGTTACTTGATCCATATCGGAACCGGCAACGACCATTTCGTCGGACAATTTGTCCATGTCGTCAACGGCTTCGATAATCGACAGCGTCCGCAGTGTTTCAATCGATTGACCGAGGCGGAATGTCCATTGGGACTTCGTTTCGGTCAAGTGATCTTTGATCTTCATGTCGGTTTTGGCCAAGGCGATTTGCAAGTTACGCTGGCGCTGCGCTTCGGCAACGCTGGTTGCGTAGGCTGTTTGCAAGCTGTTGACACGGAAGGTAATCGCTTCGTGGGCGTTTGCCATCGTTTCAAGCTGCGCTTTCAAGTCTTCGCTTGGGCCGCCGGCTTTGACGGCTTCGTTATAAGCCGTTTTAATAACCGGAAGAATATCAACCTCAATCCGGCGCTCGATCTCTTTGGCTGCGCTCAAGAACACGCAGGTTCTGCGGTGTTGCAAGAGCAAAGCGGCAATCGCGCGCTTGGAGTTTGAGTGACGCTCATGCATCGCTTCGGCAGACTCTTCGAGGGCTGCAAACGCTTTGTCACCGCGCTCACGCATTCTTTTGAGTTCTTTGGCGAGGTTGTTGGCTTCTTTACGGAGTTCGTCTTGGGCGTTCTCCTCTTTCTTTTTCCAGAATTTGGAGCCGACGTAAGCCAAGGCCGCGCCACCGATGGCGATAGGCGCCCCGACAATCAACGCTCCGACACCGGCGGCACCGGCGGCGGCTGTCTTGCCTGGGTTTTTCTTGACGAAGTCAACCGCTTTACCGGCCTGACGGTCGGCAAGACCGGCAACTTGAGAGAAAAAGTCATCATTTTTGATGGCTTCGACATGTTGTTTGGCTTCGGTGTATTTTTTGCTGATGTTGCCTTCGGCGTCTTCAGAGTCGAGAATTTCAAGCGACAATTTCATCATCTCGTCCGAACGGTCACGACCGAAATTGGAGATAGTGTTGAGGTCGTTAAAGTCAATCTCGTTCATCAAGCCATCCATAAGGTCACGCAGCATTTGCTGAGTTTCTTTGACCTTTTCGTCTTTGATGGCGGTCAAAACAGCGTCGGACGGATATTCCGGCGGGTCCATCAGCGCCAGACCGCGGCCGTGCAATGCTTCGATATAGTTATCGACAACTTGCATCAAGTTATAGTCTGCGCCGTCCTCATCTTGAGTGTACGAGGCCGTGGAGGCTGCGATATCTTCGAGGACTTCTTCTGTTTCGTGGAAAACGGCGTCGCCGTCTGCATCAATTTCGCCGATCACGGATCCGTCTTCATCGATCACGTTATCGCCTTGTACATAGCCCAGAACATTGCCGACTTCGTCTTCAATCTTCTCGAGTTTGCTTACATCAACCGTCATTTCTTACTCCCTAATCTGGTTCAATGGTGTAAAAATCTAGCACTCTAATATTCTTACTTAAATCCGCTATGCCTTTGTTTCATTGACATTAATCACACTAAAAACAGCGCCGATCACATCAAAAACAAGGGCGGCACAAACCGCATCTAATTTTCATAAAACATGTGCTAGGGCATTCATTGCACGTCTTATGAAAAACTGTCAAGAAAAAAATGAAGGATAACTTCTTGAAAAACTAATCCGGCGAAAATCCTGTGTTAAAGGCGATGCACGAGCGGCGTAAAAGCGATTTCCGCGCCCGTAAATCGGCACATTTGAGGCCACCACCGTCACTCTGTTTCCCCCGAGCGCCCACGCCGTGCGCCCCCTCGAACGTTCCCGTGCGCCCTGCCCCAACCTGCGCCCTCGCCCTAATACGGTTTGTTTGCCCCCTTATATAAGGAGAAGTTCAGGGCGTAAGAAGTACATAAGGCCGCCCTGCCTTAACGGCTCGGCTCCCGTTCTTAACTCTATAAACAAAATGGCACGATGCATCACGCGGCTCTAACTGAGTATTCATCGGGCAAGCAACGCGATAAAAAGGAGTTGGAGCCACAGCGGCGCAACAGGATAGCGAATATGATGAAGGCCTCAGGCCGTCGTGAAATCCCCCACCTTAAAATATCAACTTAAGGTTATGAAAAAAGTTTGACATATTATGAAAACTTGTTTATGCATCTCTTTATTCGGTTTTTATTATTATGAAAAAATACACAAACACCATCTGACGGAAAGGTATCAAACAATGACCGCATATTATGCAGTAGTAGAAAACGCAAAGCTCGACCAAGGCGACGATTATGTCCGTTTCGGCACGGCGCGCCAAATGCTGGCTTACGCGCAGGCCGTTGACGGCGACGTCACGCTTTACCGCGTTAAAAAAACCCCTGAATTCACACCGGTTGAGGCTCTCAACCCCGTCAATGTTCTTGACATTAAAGGCACGATCGAAGGCGCCAAAGGCCGCGTTGAAACAACCATCAGTGAACTCGGCTTGCCCAAGAATAAAGACGAAGCACAAAAAACATTCGCAGCGTTGAAAGAACAAGCCATCCAAGAGGCCCGCGAAACCGGCATCACCATTGCCGCGACCCTCGCCATGGCTTATAACCTCGGCACCAAAGACCCGAAACAACTGGCCGAAATCGCCAAAGAAGGCGGCAAAGCCAAAGCCGATCAAGTCAAAGGCCGCGCCCTTAGTTTCTTCGAAAAAGCCAGAGCCGCCGCGACCAGCCTTGCCGGTGAGTTCAAAGGCACCGCCGAAGGCAAAATCGCGCAAGCCAAAGAAGAGTTCTCGAAGCCAGCGCCCGAAGCCCTCGTTGACGGCAACGACAAGTTTGTCCGCGCCTCTTGGCTCTTGAAAGACAGCAATGCCGAGCGTGCCAGCACCGCTCAGCTCCTCAACGACGCCAAACCACGCGGCGTTAAAAAACAACCGAAATAATGCGCATAAAGGGCGGCCGATTATACCGCCGCCCTGCCCCGCCGCATTACGATCCGTTGTTGTTTTTTGATGGGTTTATAAGACAGGTTTCATAATAAAACCGAAGACTGATGATCCGGCTTTAACAAGGCCGGATCATTATTTTTGACCGACCCGACATCGGGCCCGACGCGCCAAAACCGAATGGCCTCATGGGTTTGTTCTTCCATCATCGTCTGTGCCCCGCCATAATCACTGTTGAACCATAGATCGGCTTGCTGCGGCGAAAAAATGACCGGCTCCCGCGCGTGAATATGCTCCAGTGACGGGCGGGCAGGGCGGGTCAGGATGGTAAAGCCGACGCGGTCATTCCAGACCTCCCACAGCCCCGCAAACCCAAAAACGACATTGCCGTTGATCATATCCTCCGTGCCGTGCGGCACATCGTAATCGGGGCCGATAAAATACGCGCCTTGGTCAGCGCCTTGTTTTTTCCATTCATAAAACCCGTTGGCGGGGATAAGGCACCGCCGGCGTTTGATCCACGCATCCTTGAATGTCGGTTTTTCGGCGATGGTTTCACTGCGGGCGTTTATCAGCTTTGCTGCGTTTTGTTCGTCCTTCGCCCATGTCGGGACAAACCCCCATCGCGCAAACCCCATCTGGCCACGAATAATGATCGGCACATCCATCATCGGAGCGGCGTTATACAGGGGTTTCCAGCCCTGCGCCTGCGTTTCGTCCGGCGGCAACGCCCCGAAACGGCGACAAATTTCCCTCAGTGATGCAAAAACCGCATAACGGCCACACATATTTCTTTCTTCCCCACAAAGAATATTTCGCTAAGCTGTGCTCTTGCCCGCAGCAATTTTTCGGCATAGTGTAGTGATGGTTCATGCGCGTTTCGAAGATGCATAATAGAGTATAACACAGGTCTGTAAATTATGGTATCCGCCCCTTTATCGAACACGATTCTTTCTTTGCTCCCCGACAATTCGGATCCGGACTTCAAAACTTTTGCGGATTTATACCTGCGCGCCCTTGATGATGCCGATGTCGCGCCCTACACCCCGCAAGACATGACCACCATCCTGCGCGAGCTTTGGGCCTTTACCGAAAAGCGCAAGCCGGGTGACACGAACATCATCATTTCATCACCACTGCACAAAACCATCGACCGCGACAGCCGTAAAACCAGCATCCTTATTAACACCAAGGAACGGGCGTTTTTGATCGACTCCATCGCGGCGGAGATTATTCGCAACAATTTGCGCATCGTGACCTTGATGCATCCGGTTCTGAGCATCGTTCGTAACCGTAAATTCGGCCGCGACTCCGTCGCCCCGCACGGCGAAAAAGGCGCGTCGCAGGAAAACATCCTGTTCATCGAAGTCGCCGGAAGCCTCACCCCCGACCAATGCAAACGCCTGAAAATGAGCATCTTATCGGTCATCCAAGACGTGCGCCATGCCACGAATGACTGGTCGGCGATGAAGGAAACCTTGCTCGCCTGTATTGATGAATTCAAGACAAACGCCCCCCTTCCGGCGGAAGAATTGCAAAAATACACCGACTTTTTGCGTTATTTGCATGATGATAACTTCACGCTTTTGGGCTACCGCGAATACGATTTCAAAAACAAGAAAGACCTCGTCACCTCGCAAGTGGTGAAGAACAGTTCGCTTGGCTTGCTGCGCGACGAAATCACCCCCGCATACATCAGCGACAGCAAACTCCCCCTGCCGCCGGAGCTTCAGCAAATGCGCCGCGACATGGACATCATCACGGTGTCGAAGGTGAGCCGCCGCTCCACCGTCCACCGCCGTGTGCCGCTGGACGGCATTCATATTAAGGTTTTTGACCGCAAAGGCACCGTCATTGGTGAACGCCTGTTCATCGGTTTGTTCACCTCCGTCACCTATTCGCGCAGTGTGAATGATGTGCCGCTTTTGCGGGACAAAGTGCGTCAGGTTATTGAGGATTCGCAATTCCGCCCCAACAGCCACCATTTCAAGGCCATCAACCATATCCTTGAAAAATATCCGCGGGACGAGTTGTTCCAGATCGACCGCGGTTTGCTCGAAACCTTTGTTCACAGCATCCTGCGCCTGCAAGAGCGCCCGCGTGTGGCGCTGTTCACCCGTATTGATCCGTTCCGGCGCTATATTTCGTGCCTTGTCTATATTCCGCGCGATTTATACGAAACCAATTTGCGCGTCCGGTTCCAAAAGATTCTCGAAGAAGAACTCCACGGCGTGTGCAACACCTTTTATACCACGCTGGACGACAGCCCGCTGGCGCGTGTGTTGTTCATCGTCAAGACCGAGCAATCCTCCTGCCGCGCCTTTGACGTTGACGCGTTAGAGAAAAAATTGATCGAGGCCGGCCGCCATTGGGAGGAACGCCTCCTGCAGGCCTTCATCGACGAATACGGCGAAGTCCGCAAATGTTTCGAACTCGCCCGTGCCTATGGCCAAGCGTTTCCGGTGGCGTATCAGGAAAAATTCCTGCCATCACAGGCCATCAAAGACATCGAGCAAATCGAAGCTCTGCACAAAGACCACAAAATCAAGCAAGTGCTGTACCGCCCCGCCGGCCTGCAAAAAAGCAAGCTGCGCCTGAAAATCTTCAGTCCGGATCGCCCGATCCCGCTCTCCGACATTATTCCAATCATCGAGAATATGGGGCTGAATGTTCTGGCGGAACTCCCCTTCGAAACCAAGGCCGAAGGCCGCGGCAAAACCGTCTGGATTCACGACTTCTTGATGGATATGAATGACGGCGAAACCGTGCCGGTGAAAGACGCCAAAGAGGTGTTCGAAGACGCCTTGCACCAAATCTGGTATGCGCGGGCGGAAAATGACAGCCTTAATAAACTCATCCTCTCCGCCCGTATTCCGTGGCGCGATGTGGTGATTTTGCGCGCCTATACCAAATATTTGAAACAGGCTAATTTTCCCTTCACGCCGGAATATCTGATGAAGGCCTTGACCGATTTCCCCGCGGTTGCGCGGATATTGATCGACTGGTTCAAGAGCCGTCATAACCCGAAAATCGCCAAAAAAGACCGTAAAAACAGTGAAGCGCATTCCGATAAAGCCTATGCGGCACAGCTCAACGCCGCCTTGGATGCCGTTCATTCTCTCGACCAAGACCGCATTTTGCGGGCGTTCGGGACGCTCATCCAAAACACCATGCGCACAAACTTCTTCCAAAAAGATGCGAGCGGTCTTGAAAAAGACTATGTGTCATTCAAATTCAAGAGTTCCGAGATCACCTTCCTTCCCCTGCCGCGTCCAATGGCCGAAATTTTCGTTTATTCTCCGCGGATGGAAGGGGTACACCTGCGCGGCGGCATGATCGCGCGCGGCGGCATACGATGGTCCGACCGCCACGAAGATTTCCGCACCGAGATTCTCGGCCTGATGAAGGCGCAAACCGTGAAAAACGCCGTGATCGTGCCGGTTGGTGCCAAGGGTGGCTTCATCGTCAAGAATCCGCCAAAATCCGGCCTGCGGGAGGATATTGAGCGCGAAGGCATTGAATGTTACCGCATTTTGGTGCGCGGTATGCTTGATATTACCGATAATCTGGATCAGGAAACAATCCTGCCGCCGCATGATGTTGTGCGCCATGATGGCGATGACCCGTATTTGGTGGTTGCGGCGGATAAAGGCACGGCGAAATTTTCCGACATCGCCAATGCTTTGTCGGCGGATTATAATTTCTGGCTGTCCGATGCGTTCGCCTCCGGCGGATCGGCGGGCTATGACCACAAGGAAGTCGGCATCACCGCACGCGGGGCGTGGGAATGCGTCAAGCGCCATTTCCGCGAGCTTGACCACGACACCCAAACGCAGGAATTCGACGTCATCGGCGTCGGCGACATGGCGGGGGATGTGTTCGGCAACGGCATGATCCTGTCCGAAAAAATTCGCCTTGTCGGCGCGTTTAACCATGTTCACATTTTCTGTGACCCCGACCCGAGCCCGTCCAAAACCTTCAAGGAACGCAAGCGCCTGTTTGAAAAAGTGCGTGGATGGGGTGACTACAACACCAAATTATTGTCCGAAGGCGGACGCATTTATAACCGCTCGGACAAATCATTGCGCCTGACTCCTCAAATCAAGGCACGATTCAACATTGCCCAAGATGACGTGACGCCGGCGGAATTGATCCGTGCGATGCTGCGTTCCAAGGCTGATCTTTTATGGTTTGGCGGCATCGGCACCTATATCAAGGCTGGCGATGAAACCAACGCCGATGTCGGCGACAAGGCCAATGATTCCTTACGCGTAGATGCCTCGCAAATTGTGGCGCGGGTGGTCGGCGAAGGGGCCAATCTCGGCGTCACGCAAAAAGGCCGCATCGAAATGGCCATGAACGGCGTCAAACTCAATGCCGACTTCATCGACAATTCGGGCGGGGTTGATTGTTCCGACCACGAGGTCAACATCAAGATCATGCTCGCCTTATTAATGCGGCAAAACCCCAAAGCGATGTCGCTCAAGCAACGCAATGAGTTGCTCCAGCAAATGACAGAGGAAGTCGCCGGACTGGTGCTGGACAATAACTACCAACAATCACAGGCCATCTCGCTCGCCGCGCTCAATGCGGCGGATGATTTGCGCTCGCATGCACGGTTTATTCAGGAACTCGAACATTACCACGCCCTTGACCGCAAGCTCGAAGGCCTGCCGAACGAGGAAATGATCGAGCAACGCATGAAAGACCATAAAGGCCTGACCCGCCCTGAACTCAGCGTCCTGATCTCGCACGCCAAAACCCACCTGTACAACGCCTTGCTCAACAGCAACGTGCCGGATGACCCTGCGTTTGACAGCTGGCTTGTGTTTTACTTCCCGCAACCCTTACGGAAAAAATTCCGTGAAACGATTTTGGGGCATAAATTACGCCGCGAAATCATCGCGACACGGATGACCAGCGCCATCATCAACCGTTTCGGCCCCGTTTTCGTGATGGAATTGACCAAAAAGTCAAACACCGAACCGCACGAAGCCGCCAAAGCCTGTTTCTTTGTCCGCGAAACATTCGGGTTCAAGAAACTATGGAACGCGATTGAGGCGCTCGACAACAAAATCCCCGCGACGGTTCAGCTACAGGCCATGCGCAACATTGCCTCGCTCACCGAGCACGCCACATTATGGTTCCTCAAGCACGGGGTTTTGCAAGGGCAAGACAGCCTTGCCCCTGTTGTGGCGCAATACCAGCAAGGCTTGCAAGGATTCAAGGATTGTCTTGAGCGCACCTTGCCGGCGGCACAAAAAACGCAATTGACCAAACTCGTTCACGCCCATAAAGACAGCGGCATGCCGCAAGACCTCGCCAATGACATCGCCATGCTCGGCTTGCTGCGCTCGAGTTGCGACGTCACCTATTTGGCGCATAAGCACAAGGCCGACATCGAATCCGTCGCACATGTCTATCACCATATCGGCGATACTTTGAACATAAGCTGGCTGCACCAACAATCGGCAAGCATCTTTGCCGGCAATAAATGGCAAGAAAGCGTGCTGGAGAGTCTGCGTGAGGAGCTCTACACCATCCATGCGGAGATTTGCTCATCCATTCTTCGGGAATGTCCGAAAATCGGGGCGGAGGACAAGGTCAAGCATTGGGCGAGCCACCATATCAAGGCCATCGACCATGTTCAAAAAACCATACAGGACATGCGCCGTACAGCAACTCTCGACCTGTCCATGCTCACTCTCGCCGAACAGCGTTTGCGCGGTTTGGTATCGATGGAATAGGCGGAAAAGCCGCTCTGTTTTTTGTCGGGTTGATTTTCTTTTGCAGGGGAACGCCCCTGCACGCGGTCGGTGGGGGAGAGGGCGCTGCATTATGGGATGGTTGCGTCAGGCTTGAAAAACCGTCAAAACAAAAACGAAAGAGCCGCTCATCGCGGCTCTTTATACATCGTGCGCTGCGCTTTGCTTAGTGCAGGTGGCGGCTGGCGGGGGTGACGATGCGGCGGCGCAGGGCGTCAGAGCCGATTTGCGGCAATGGCGTGTGCGTGATGGTGACGGTGTTCAGCAAGCCCGCGCCGGTTTTACGGTCTTCGAGCGTGTCATGCCAGTGACGCAAAAAGTTTTGCGCCTTCGCAAACGGCACGGATTTAATCATCAACACATGTTCGCGGAACGGCGTGTGTTTAAAGCTGAGATCAAATTCGGCCGGGAGTTTGCGTGCGGCTTCGATGTCGGCTTTGACATCACCGATCAGGTCTTCCAGCTCCGTAATCGCGGTTTCGAGGCTGAACGCGCCTTTGGCGCCGTCAAAGCCTTTTTTGCTCATGTTAATCCGGTCGATCAAGCGCATCGCGGGGATGAGCAAATCCTCCGTCCCCCATGTGAATTCCTGAACCAGCGAGGGGCTGTCGGGGCGGTGAAAAATAACGCGCAAATGCACCATACGAGCCGCATTTTCGAAGGCATTGGCGAGGGTTTCCTGCGCCAATTTATGGAATTCGTTGCTCATTTTGATCGTGCTTGCAATATTGCTCATCTGAATGTCCCTGCATTTCTTTTATTATAATCTTATGACTATTACACTGAAAAACAGGATGACTGTCAAGGCTTACAGAGCAACTAATCCGCAAGCAAAAAGCATCAACAACCCAAGGTCGCGGTTGGAGCGGAACAGGCGCAACGACAAGGCGCGGTCGCGCCAATCCCAGCGCCATACTTGCCAGATGAAATGCGCCGCGACGAGCGCCATGGCGGCATAAAACAACGGCGCGGCATTCCACAAAGCACCGCAAACAAGCCACAGCACAACCGCGGCGGCATAAAATAATCCGACATAACGGCGGCTGTTTTCCGCAAAAAGCCGCGTGGTTGAACGCACCCCGACCAGCGCGTCATCGTCCACATCCTGCGCCGCGTAAATCGTGTCGTAGCCAAGCGTCCAGAATATGCCACCGGCATAGAGCAAAAGCGCCGCCCAATCGAGGTTGTTGCCCACCGCCGCCCAGCCCATCAGCGCCCCGAAATTAAACGTGAACCCCAGAAAAAGCTGCGGCCACCATGTCCAACGTTTCATCAACGGATAGACCGCCACAAACGCCAAAGACAACACCCCAAGGCCAATCGCCAACGGGGATAACTGCAACAAAACAGCAAGGCCAAGCATGAGCAGTGCCGCAAGGAATATCAAGGCTTGGCGGGGAGATACCGCACCGCTGGCGAGCGGCCTGCTGGCGGTGCGCTCCACTTTCCTGTCTATTTCGCGATCCCATAAATCATTGACGACACAGCCCGCCCCACGCATCACCACCGCGCCGATGCAAAACAACGCCATAAACCCATATTCGCGCCCCGTGAGCGCCATAAACCCGCCCGCCGCCATCACAATCGCCCACAGGGCGGGGAGGAGCAAAAGCCACGTCCCGATCGGCCGGTCAAGCCGCATCAACGACACATACGGCATCACCCGCCGCACAACAGGCACCGGCAAGGGTTCCAGCCAGCGCGGAACTGTGATATCGGTATAGGCGTTTTTATTGTCTTCCGTCATAGAGAAGTCGTAGCATGGATCAAGCCTTTTATAAAGCACCCCGCCTGTATTATCCGCAGCCCCTTGGCCTAGGCGGCGGCTTTACCCTTGAGGGGGCACAGCATCACTATTTGAAGAACGTCATGCGTAAAGGCGTAGGTGATATTGTGCGCCTGTTCAACCCGCAAGACGGGGAATGGGCGGCACGGATTGCAGAGATCGGCAAAAAATCACTCTCCGGCGCGGTTGAAACCCAGCTTCGCGACGGGATTGAGGCGAGCGGAGCGGAGGATGGCGCGAACGTTTCGCCGCCTCAAAGCCCGCGCATTACCTTGGCGTTTTCGCCCTTGCCCAAAGACCGCATGGATGTGTTGGTTGAGAAAGCCGTTGAACTCGGCGTTCACGCCCTACAGCCCTTGACGACCGAGTTTTCGTCGGTGCGCAAAGTCAACGACGAACGCGTCACCGCGCAAATGGTCGAAGCCGCCGAGCAATGCGAACGGATGGACATTCCCGTTTTGCACCCGCTGCTCCCCCTCACTCAATGGATCGGGCGATGGACGGGACACCACCCCGACCAACCCGTTTTTGCGGCGCTTGAGCGCGTTGATGCAGCCCCGATTTTGGAGGTTGCGGCGCGGTATTCGCAGCTTGATCGGCTGGCCTTCCTGATCGGGCCGGAAGGCGGGTTTTCGCAGGCCGAAAAAGACCTGCTGCAAGCCCATTCCGGCGTGGTCGCGGTGAATTTAGGGGTAACCATCCTGCGCGCCGAAACCGCCGCCGTGGCGGGGATTGCCGTTTTAAGCGCCGCCATCCGCAAGGCATGAATGGGGCGTGTCTTTACGCCTGCGTTCCACCGACGGTGACGGAGTCCATGAGGAGTGTTGGTTGCCCGACGCCGACGGGAACGCTTTGGCCGTCTTTGCCGCATATGCCCACGCCTTTGTCCAGCGCCATATCATTGCCGATCATGCGGATTTTCTTGAGCGAGTCTGCGCCTTTGCCAATCAAGGTGGCGCCCTTGACTGGCGCGCCTATTTTGCCGTTTTCGATGAGGTAGGCTTCGGACGCGCTGAACACAAACTGACCCGATGTAATGTCAACCTGACCGCCGCCGAAATTCACGGCATAGAGGCCTTTTTTAACGCTGGAAATAATCTCTTGCGGGTCGTGGGCGCCGCCGAGCATATAGGTATTGGTCATGCGCGGCATGGGTTTGTGGGCATAGCTTTCGCGCCGCCCGTTCCCCGTTGGACGCGCCCCCATCAAACGCGCATTTTGACGGTCTTGCATCAAGCCAACGAGCCGCCCGTTTTCGATCAGGACATTGCGCGCCGAGGGCGTGCCTTCATCGTCAATCGTGATCGACCCACGGCGACCTTCGAGTGTGCCATCATCAACCACCGTGACCCCTTCGGAGGCCACCATTTCGCCCATTAATTCGGAAAAGACCGAGGTACCTTTGCGGTTAAAGTCGCCTTCCAAGCCGTGACCGACCGCTTCATGCAACATCACCCCTGGCCATCCGGCGCCAAGGACAACATCCATTTGCCCCGCCGGTGCATCAATCGCCTCAACATTCACATGGGCTTGGCGTAAGGCTTCATCCGCCATGGTTTTCCATGTGTCTTCGACCAAAAATTCACTGTATAAACGGCGGCCACCTGCGCCCTCAAAACCAGATTCCATCCGTCCGTTTTTATCGACCGTGACGGAAATATCAAGCCGTACCAAAGGCCGCAAATCCGCCGTGATAAACCCATCGGCGCGGATGATCGTGACGACTTGCCACGAGCCGGAGAGCGAGCAAGACACTTGTTTGACCGTACTGTCTTTGGCCTTGATGTAAGTTTCGATTTTGTCGAGAAAGGCGATTTTGTCTTCGAACGACACGCTGTCAATCGGGTTGTCGGGGATGTACAGGCTCGCATTCGTGCGTGATGGGGGTAAGGCGAGTTCGCCGCTGCGGCCTTTCATCACCGATTCAATCGTGCCGCAGGCACGGCGCAGGGCGTCCAGCGACACTTCGCCTGAATGGGCATAGCCCGCAAATTCGCCCGATACGGCACGCAAGCCAAAGCCGTGATGCGTGTTGAACGAGGCATTTTTAAGCCGCCCGTCATCGCGCGATAAAACCTCCGACAATTCATATTCCAAGAATAATTCGCCGTCATCGGCGCCGTGCAGGGCTTGACGGATGAGGGTTTGCGCCTTGTCCATGTCGAGGCCGAGGCGGTTTTCGAACAGGTCTTGGGCGCTGAGCAAATTATTCATGGTCGGCTTTCTGATGGTGATTAACGCTGGTTATAGGGCGCGGCTTATGGCATGATGAACCCGCCTGACGCGCCATAGTTACTGTACCGCAATTCGGCTACAGCGTCCAATACCAAACCGCGCGGCATGGCTGTTTGGCTGTTTCAGGCTCCGGCTTCACGCCTACCCTTTTTGGCACGCCCCAAACAGCCGTAACAGATAAACGAGCATGACAATGCCCTAACCGTCAACCGTTATGAGGATACGCACTATGTCCCGCGATAAACTTTCTTCCGATTCCTTGCGCGAAGCCACGCGCAGCCGCGCCGAATATTCCGGCCATGGGGATGCCATCGGCTCCGCCGGATACCGCGAAGGCCGCACTATCGGCATGGGCGATTGTGAATCCTTGTCCGAGGCCGGACAAACAAAGGCCGTCAACGCACCCGAAAACGGCTTTGGTCCGATCCATATCGGGTTATCATGGAATAATGTCGTCACCGAAAAGGCCGGATTCTTTGACCGTTTGCTTAAAAAAGCCCTGCAAGTCGGGGTTGATCTTGACCTTGGGTGTTTGTACGAGCTCAAGAATGGTGAGCGCGGATGCCTTCAATCTTTCGGTGAAAAATTCGGCGATTATAACACTGCGCCGTTTATCGCCCTGAGCGGCGATGAACGCACCGGTGATGCCGAGGGCGACGATGAAGTCCTGCGCATCAATGGCCCGAAATGGGGCGAGATTGAGCGCGTCTTGGTGTATTGCTATATCTATCGCGGACCAACACAATGGCATCAGATTCAGCCCAATTTGAGCATTGCCATGAGCGGCGAGATGCCCGTTCGTATTACCCCGACAACGCACCGTGACGATGTGAATATTGTGGCGCTGGCGAAAATCGAAAATACGCGCGGCGGATTGACCATCACCAACCACACCGAATATTTCCACGACCATGCCGCCATGGATCGCGCCTTTGGATTCGGGATCGAGTGGGGCGACGGACACAAGAAATAAGCACCCAAAACAGGCGCAAAAAATAAACGCCGGCCTTGCCCGTTTTGAGGGCAAATGATATGAATACCGCGCCGCTTCAGAACGGCTGCGTCCAACAGTTAAAATACAGAAAGCCCGCCATATTATGGACATTTCAGACAATGCTTTGCTTGTTTTTGCGCTCTCGACCGTTGTTTTGGGGATGTTGATCCTTATCCGCTGCGGCGATTGGATTGTTGACGGCGCGGTCTTCATTGCCCGCAAGGCCGGTATTTCGATGCTGCTTGTCGGGTTCACGATTGTTGCCTTTGGCACATCTTTGCCGGAATTGATCGTGTCGGTGAATGCGAGTTTAAAAGGGTCGCCCGGCATCGCCGTGGGCAATGTAATCGGGTCGAATATCGCGAATATCTTGCTCGTCATCGGGGCGGGGGCGGTGTGCCGCACTTTGGTCGCCAACCGCAAGAAACTCGCCCTTGATATGGGCAAGATGATGCTCGCCTCGACATTATGCGTGTGTTTGTTGTTGTATGGTGTGATCGGTGCGATGACCGGTGTTTTGATGATACTGACCTTGATCGGTTATGTTTTTTTGCAATATCAACGATCAAAAACCGCCCCGCAGGACACCGTCATAGCCACGGTCGTGCAAGAAGAGGGCAGCCTTGCGCCCGTCATGCACCCCCATCATGCGCAAACGGATGAAAACGACATGCCGGTTTTTAAATCGGTATGGATTGCCGCCTTATTTGTTGTTTGCGGAATTATCGGCCTTGCCTTCGGTGCCGATCTTATGGTGCGCGGCGCGATTACCAGCGCCGCCATTTTGAACGTGCCGGACGCCATTGTCGGGTTGACCGTGATTGCGGTGGGCACGTCTTTGCCGGAATTATCGACATCCATCATCGCTGCCTTGAAAAAGCAGGGTGACATTGTTTTGGGCAATGTCATCGGATCAAACGTCTTTAACATCATGATGATTTTGGGCGCAACCGCCATAATCAACCCGATTTCTGCAAAGGAGTTGCCGCCGCAGATGATCCATTTCGATATGTGGGTCATGCTCGGCGTTGCCGCGTTGTTTTGCGTGCTGGTTATCCGTCCAGGTCAATTTTCACGCGTTACGGGCGGGATTTTCCTTGCCGGATATGCGGCCTATATCGGCGCCATGGCCTTGATGAACACTTGATCTGCGGCCTAGGATCAGGCATTTTTAATGATGTGAACCACGGGCGACCAAAGACAATCCATAACCAGAACAACAAACCTATAACGAAAAACCTATAACGACAGGGTCATCAGGATGAGCGATAAAAAAACCGGTGCCGAGGCGGATGAGCCAACCAAAGATACGCTCAAAAACGCGCCCGAAAAAGACGCCGTATCCGCCTCAAAAGAGGACGACATTCCCCAGCCTGTATTTAAGAATACCGGAGGCGCAGACACCGCGTTTGGTGAGGTTCCCGACCCCGTGTTTGACGACCGCCCGATCAAAATGGGTGGCGAAATTCCCGACCCCGTATTTGACGACAATATCCAAAAACCGGTGAAACGCCGCCTGAGCGCCAAGGAACTCGCCGAATTATCCGCGACATTGCCGTCAGACATTAACCTCAGTGACGAAGAGGGCATCCCCGTTCAACAAAGACCGCGCCACGAAGACGCCGCGCCTGTGAACCCGCTCGCCTCCTCCACCCAAAATGCCGACAGCGACGGTGACAGCAATCCGGAATCTCCCCGTCCGGAGGGCACGTCACGATCACGCCAACCGGTCGATGACATGGCCGCCTTGGCCGATGAACGGGTCTTGTTCGGCGATGAAAACGAAGAAGAAGAAATCATCGCAGACGAATTGAGCCGCGGTGAAGAAAGCGAATTGAGCAGCAAAGACGCCGGCCTGCGCAAAATTCTGGTCGGTGCCGGATGGGATATGGTTCAGTTTGAGGGAGCCCCGCTTGACCTTGATTTGAGTTGTTTCATCCTCAACAAAAACGACCAAACCCGTGTCGATGCCGATTTTGTGTTTTACAACAACCCCACAGGCGCAGACCTTGCCGTCAAGCACAGCGGTGACAGTCGTGACGGCGCCGGCGAAGGCGATGACGAGATTATCACCATCGATCTTGAGGCCTTGCCGTATGATATTTACAAGATTGTTTTCACCGTCACGATTTATCAAGGCGATGAGCTGGAACAAAATTTCGGCAGCGTCAAAAACGCCTATATCCGATTTTTAAACCAAGAAACCAAAACCGAATTGGCGCGGTTTAACCTGTCTGAAGATTTTTCGGAAGGAACATGCCTGAAGTTCGGCGAATTAACGCGTATCGGGAATAAATGGTGCTTTCTTGCCATCGGCGAAACATCAAGCGGCGGCCTGAGCAAAATTGCGCAGCAATATGGCTTGTTGATTTCCGGCACATAAGAGGCGTTTTAAGTCGCCCTGAATTGCGTTCAGAATTTCACCTAAACTTCACCCGAAATGACGCTTTGAACGACGCGTTATAAAATTTCAGCCTTTATAAATTCGCCGCAGCGATGCGTGCCGACCCATCGCGCGGTTTTGTCCGGCGATGATTGCAATTTCTTGGCCGTTTCGATGGCGTGTGCACACAGCAAGGCATTGCGCTTGCCAATGTCGCGGAGTGCCCAATTCACCGCCTTTTTCACATGAAGGCGTGAATCCGGCGCGTGACGCAGGATGAGCGGCAAAAAGCGAATAAACATATCATCGGCGGCGGGATAGCGGCGCGTCCATGCCATTTGAGCGATGGTAGCAAAGCCGGCGCGGCGTTGATACAGCGCCGCGCGATCCGCCCATTCAAAGGCTTTATCCTCCGCCCAGCGCGTATATTTGACCACATAGCCCGTGAATGAATCGGTCAGCCCCCATTCATCCAGTTCCGCAACCCACGATTCCAGCAAGGCCTCATCCGCCAAGGCGGGGTCAGCAATCCGTACCGCAATTTCACGATGGGCAACATCCCCCGATGTTCCGCCGCTGTGCCACAATGCCAGCGCGAAATCATGGTGTACACCAACCGCGGCGATGAGCGGCGCAGCATCGGTGATGTAAATATGGCCGTCATCTTTGCGGCGGAGGGATTGGATCGCCTTGTATAGTTGCGGCAAGGTGGTGATGGGGTCAAGATGTGGGGGCATGACGGATACGGCCTAGAATGAAAGATGCACGACAGACAACGAAGTCAAAAGTGCGGGAATATCGGTATGGGTATGGCAAAGCGCATAACATAATAAGCGTGGGCAAGAGCAACGCGTGCCAAGCTTAGAAGCCCTGACCCTTGTTTTTCATGTCGTGGATGAGCTGGGTTGTGTTGATCTTTGGCGATTTGCTTGAGCCATCGCCCGCCTTGTCACCCCAGATTCCGCCATCGCGCATTTCACGCCCCAACAACATATCAATATCGGGAATGCGGCCAGCCTTGACCTCGCGCACACAGGCGCGGAAAAAATTACAGCATTTTTCTTCCCAATTATAGACTGATCCGGCTTTGTCCTCGCGGCGGATGTATAAATCAGTCGTGTCATATTGACCGAGCATTTTTTGGCGTGCGCGAATCCAGACGACTTGTTCGACCTCCGGTTTGCCTTTCGGCGGGTCGTCATACATGAGCTGAATTTCTGCCTCGACTTCGTTGCCATCGCCGTCAAGGCGCACTTCCGCCGAACATGCAACACCCTCTTCCTCGTCATGATAGTACCATGGGCTGGTTTCGTAGGGATTCAAATCCCGCCCGACACCGAGTTTTTCCATGAGTTCTTTGCGGGATAGTTTCATTGCATCCAGACAGTCTTCTTAAAAATAAAAATGTTTATGAAGTAGATTAAGACTTTTTTCAAACTCTTTTCTCTATTATAAATAAAAACAACGACCAAGTCGCATTTTTTCTATGCTAGGACATTCTTTGACCCGCTTCATACCCGTTTTCTGCGTTTTTTTGTGCGTGTTGGCTCTTTTCACGGGGGCGGTCACGCCGCGAACCGGATTCGCACAAGACAAAATCAACGTGCAAGCCTTCGCCGTTGACGGTGCAACGCTTCAGGCACAAAACGCCCTTTTGCAACTTTGGGGTATTGACCCAACCACCATCAAAAATACTTTGTCCGGCCTCAAAGCCCGCGTCAAGCTTGATGACCTCATCGATGAACGCCCGATTATGTGCAGCGTTGTGCGCCGTGACCGTGGCGTTGCCATCGCCCAATGCATGAATGCTGATCAAATAGATTTGTCGCTTTCCTTGATTGAGAGCGGCCTTGCCATTGTCAACCGCGCCGATATTGTCGGCAGCCCGTTCCAAAAAACATATACCAACGCCGAAAAGCGCGCCCGCTTGATGCACATCGGCTTGTGGGAAAATTTTGAAAGCTCCGCAACACCGAAACAGTCAGAGGGCGATGCCGCGCCCGCGACAAACAGCTTTGGCATCAAGGCCGATTACATCTTAATTGGCGGCGTTGTTTTGGGCCCGATTATCGGCATGTTGTTTGTCGGGTGGGTTTTATATGCCGGCCTTAATAAGCTGATTAAACTTCAAAAACACCAAATCGCCACGGCGCGCAAAAAAGAACAGGATTTGCGCGAGCGCGAGAAATTTATTCTGGCCTCATCTTTGGACAGCGAAATCAACACCAACCGCGCCAAAATCGATGCGTTTTTGTTGATTTACGAAGACATGCTGCGCACCATGCGCGACCCGTCCAAACCGCCGAAATATAAGCGCTCGGGCGATATTATCCACCAAAGACCGTCGCTCAGCCGCGCCGTGTATGACGCCAATCTTGATAAGCTCGACCTCTTGGGAACGCAAATCGTGACCGATTTGTCAAAGGCCTATGCCAATATTGACGGCAACCCCGATTACATTACTTTGGAGCCGGAAACGCCGATTGACCAAGCCATGGACAAGGTGCAACGGATTATCCAACAAGCCAACGGCATGATTGAGCCTCTCGACAAGATCGGGAGCGCCCTGACCATGATTATCCGCGACCGCAAAGGCCGGATGCCGGGGCCAAGCAGCAGCCCGATCTGATGATTTTTAATTCTCGGATTGAGTCCTAATCCTTTGATACGCCTGATAATCCGCCGCCTTCCATCCAAGGCGGCGTTTTTTATGGGGGCTTGGCAGGCGAATGGGAAACGGATAGGCTTGTTGGGTTATACGCCTTTTGAAAGTCTTTCCATGCCGTTATTTCACCTCATCATCCTCGCCCTTGTTCAAGGCATTACGGAGTTTTTGCCGATCAGTTCCAGCGGCCATCTGGTTTTGGCGCATGCCGCCCTTGGTCATGCCGAACAAATGAGCGAACAGCAGGAAAAAATCCTCGACATCGCCGTTCATGTCGGCACGTTGTTTGCCGTTTGCCTATATTTTCGGGCGGATTTATGGCGGCTTATTCTTGGCGGGATTGATATTTTGCGGTTCCGTCAGACCGATAATCGCCGCCTTGCGCTGTTTGCGCTGTATGCCAGTATCCCCGTGATTGCCGCCGGCTTCGCTTTGCATTCTTTTGATGCGGCGATTTTTGATTCCTTGGTGGTGATTGGATGGACAACTCTTATTTTTGGGGTGGCCTTGTGGGTTGCCGATCATTATAGACCGAACGAGCGCAGCATTGACACGATGGGCACGAAGGACGCGGTTTTGATCGGCTTGTCACAGATCATCGCGCTTATCCCAGGGACGAGCCGGTCGGGTATTACCATGACCATGGCGCGGTGGCTCGGGTTTTCGCGGACTGAAGCCGCGCGTTTTTCCTTATTGCTCAGCATCATCGCGATTGCGGGGGCGGGAACGCTGGCAGGCTTGGATGTCATCAGTATCGGCAGCGCCGCCTTTACCCGCGATTTGTTCATCGGGGCGGCGCTCGCCGCCGTTTCCGCCTTTATCACCATTGCCTTGATGATGAATTGGCTCCTCAAGGCTAGTTTTACGCCGTTTGCGGTGTATAGGGTGATTTTGGGCGCGGTGTTGCTCGGCCTGTATTATGGCGGATTTCTGGCCTGATTTTACCCTGAGCGGCAGTTAAACGGCGCGGGAGCGCAGGGCAATCAGGCGGGATTCCCCGTAAATACGGTCGTCTTCCAATGTGTAATACGTCCTGTCGAATTCCGGCATTGCCCGCTTTTCAATTTCGAATAATACCAGTGCGCCGTCCCGCAGCGCCTCACCCGATAATCTCGTCAAAACAGGCGCGACCATATCCTTGCGGTATGGCGGGTCGAGGAACACAAGATCATAAGGCGTTTGGGGGCGCAAAACGGCCTGTGTGAGGTCGGTGCGCAGTGTTTCAGCGCAGGACGCGGGCAAGCCAAGCGGTGCGATCTGAGCCTTCAAAAACGCCAGAACTTTCGCGTCAAAATCCGCAAAAGTAACATGCGCCGCCCCGCGTGACAGGCATTCAAGCCCCATAATGCCACTGCCACAAAAACCGTCCAGAACGTGCGCGCCCTCAATATCTATTCCCCATGACGCATGGGCGAGAAGGTTAAAGACTGCTTGGCGCATTTTTTCCGTCGTCGGGCGCACTGCCGCACTCTCGGGAACGGCGAGTTTACGGTTGCGCAGGATGCCGCCTGTGATGCGAATACTCATAGCCGTCGAGCCTTAGTTGTGAGGCCTGTGAATGCGGGTTGATCCATGACGGGCGCGGCCTTATGAATCACGCCGCCCGCGCGGAGGACGGCCGCCACCATCTGGGCGTGACGGAGAGCGCGGCGTTGATGGGCGCGGGGATGATCTTGCGCCGTCTTTATTCGCACCGTCTTTTGACCAGTTTCTGGATGCCGGACGGTCGGATGGCCTGCTGCTGTAAGGGCGGTCTTGCCCTTTGTCTTGATTTCGGTCTTGCCTTGGGCGATCTTGTGAGCGGTCTGCATTGTCCGAACGAGAGCGGTATGGGCGATCATTGTCGCGCGTTTGCTCCGGACGATCGGAACGACTGGGGCGGTCAGAGCGGGCTGGACGGTCGTTATAATCGCTGCGTTCCGATTGGCCTTTGTTTTTAAGGGTAGCGTAGGGGGAGACAAGTTTTTTGCCCTGCGCGGGGCGCGCAGACTCTGTGCCACGGTCGCGGGAAGCATAGGTGTCGCGATCGCGATAAGACGAGGCGCGGCCTTCGTTGCCCTCGGCACGGTCTTTGTAGGGGCGCGCGGGGCGTTGATCCGAACGGTTATTATCTGAACGATTATTTGGGCGACCATATGGGCGGGCCTCCGAACGAGTGTCCGGTCGATCATCTGAGCGGTCGTAGGAACGGTTTTCAGAACGTGGGTTTGAACGGGAATGGTCGCGTGGGGCATCGCTATTTGAGCGGTCGTTGCCCTCGCCATAGCCATAGCCGCGGTTATCACGGCGATTATCGCGCCCTTCAGCGCGCCCCTCGCCTCTGGGATCAGGGCGGTTCGCATTGTTCGATGTGGAGCGGGTCGATGCTGCGCGAGAAGATGATGCCCCAGAGGATGAAGAACGAGAGGATGAAGAACGAGAAGCCGATCGGTCGCGCGGGGCGCTGTGGCCGCCTTGCCATGGGGCCCGGTCATCCTCGGATACAGGGCGGTTGGCCTTGATTTTACGGGTGGTCGCAGGTTTGGTTGTTTTTTGGCTTGATTTGGCGTCCTCCAGCCGCGCACGGGTGTCGGCGGCGGCCTTTCTGTCTGATGCTTTGGTGCCTTTCAAACGGTCTGTGAAGCCCGGAATTTGTTCCTTAAGGATGTGGCGTTTCACTTCCTCCACCGCGCCGACCTCGAGATTGCCGAGCTGGAACGGCCCATAGGACAGGCGGATCAAGCGGTTAACCTTGAGCCCGCAATATTCGAGAAGGCGCTTGACCTCGCGGTTCTTGCCCTCCTTCAACGTCAGGGTGAGCCAGCAATTCGAGCCTTGCTGGCGCTCAATATCAACCTTGGCGGGGGCATAGCGAATGCCGTCAATGGTCGGGCCTTTGCGCAGGGCATTGACATGTTCATCCGTCAACATGCCGAAGGCGCGGACTTTATAGCGGCGCGTCCAGCCTGTGTCCGGCAATTCCAGTTGCCGCGCCACTTCACCGTCATTGGTGAGGAGGAGCAACCCCTCGGTATTGATATCAAGCCGCCCCACCGTCATCACGCGCGGCATGTTTTGCGGCAATTGGTCGAATATGGTTTCGCGCCCCAATTCGTCGCGGTTGGTGGTGACAAGGCCGGAAGGCTTGTGATAGCGGAACAGGCGCGGCTCGTCAGGCCCTTCGACTGCGTTACCGTCCACCACGATGCGGTCGGCTTCCGTGACCAAGATGACCGGCGTGTCAATGATGACGCCATTGACCTTCACGCGGCGTTCGGCAATCCAGCGCTCCGCATCACGGCGAGAGCATATGCCCGACCGCGACAAATATTTGGCGATGCGTTCAGGCTCCGCCGCAGCCGGCTTTGCCGCACCCTCACCAGATTGATCGGCGAGTTGATCGGCGGATTGGTCAATAATGTCCGTGACCTCGTTTTCAAGTGTGTCGTCGGAGGCCGGAACCTGATCTTGTGCTTTACTTTCGTCCATGGGGCGCGCTATATCCTTGCTCATGAGTATGAAAACAGACATTACCCCAATGCGCACCGCTTTGAAAGAGGCAGAAACAGCGGGACAGGCCGGAGAGATCCCCGTCGGCGCAGTTTTGGTGCATGTGCCAAGCGGCAGCATCGCCGCAAGCGCAGGGAATCTGTGCGAAAAAGACAATGACCCCACAAACCATGCGGAAATGCTGGTCATTCGCAAAGTTTGCAAAGACACGGGCCGCCAACGCCTCACCGATTATGATTTATACGTGACGCTCGAGCCTTGCCCGATGTGCGCCGCCGCCATATCACACGCCCGCATCCGCCGCCTGTATTTCGGCGCCTATGACCCCAAAAGCGGCGGCGTCGACCACGGCCCGCGCATATACCAACACCGCACATGCCACCACCGCCCCGAAGTCTATGGCGGTATTATGGAGAGCGAAAGCGTCAGTTTGCTCAAAATGTTTTTTGCTGATTTGCGGGCGCGGTAAGGTAGCCAAAAACACAATCCTATAGGTTCAAGCCTGAACCGCAGATGTTCAGTTCATCGTGATCATGCCGCCGCTGGCTTTGAGGTTGCGGAGGGCTTGGGTGGCTTCGATTGGCTTGCCGAAGTGATAGCCTTGGCCGTATTGGCAACCAATGCCGCGCAAAATGTCGATGTCGCGTTGTTCTTCGATGCCTTCGGCGATGATGCCGAGCTTAAACGCGTGCGCCAAGCCAACCACCGCCTTGATGATATCGAGGCTTTTTTGGGAATCGTGGATTTGTTGGACGAAGGAACGGTCGATTTTGAGTCCGTCAATCGAGAATTTATGCAAATAGCCGAGCGAGGAATACCCCGTACCAAAATCGTCCAAGGCGATGCTGACACCAAGGTCTTTGAGGCTGCTCAGAATATCTGCGGCGCGGTTAGAATCGCCAACCAAGGCGCTCTCGGTGATTTCGAGCTTGATCTGGATCGGGTCGAACGGCGCGCCGCGCACGGCGGTTCGTACCATTTTCACCACGTCATTATTGTCAAAATTTGCACCAGACAAATTCACGCTGATGAACATGTCGGAGGCGCGTTGCCCGAGCATTTTATACATAGCGGGAATGATCTCGCACGCCGCCTCAAGCATCCGTTGGTCAATAAGCTGGATGACGTTTGTGCGCTCGGCCACCGGAATAAAGTCGTTGGGAAAGATGATCCCCTTTTCCGGATGATGCCAGCGGATGAGGGTTTCAAACCCGACAATGCGGCCTGTTTTAAACTCGACAATCGGTTGCAGATAGGGCTTGAACTCGCGGTTTTCAAGGCCGCGACGGAGTTCTTGCTCGATCTGGAGCTCCTTCAACGCCGTTTGCTTTTGTTCTTCGTATCCCGCAATCAACATGGTGTGCGAGGACGACAATTTGGTTTTGCCTTTTTTGGCGATGCCATTCGCGGATTTAATACGGTTTTCGCGGTATTTTTCGATCAGCATACTGACCACCAGCGACACGAGCGGGTCGAGGTTGCTCATCCGCTCCTTCAAAATTTCGCGTGATAGGATGAAAACGCTGGTGTCTTTGACCGCGATGGCGGTGCCATTGCGTTTGCCATTTTCAAGAATGGCGGACTCCCCGAACAACTCACCATCCGTAAGATGGGTCGTAACGGGTTCGTTTGTGGTTGAATCCGGTTCGGTGAATTCAACTTCGCCGCTCTCTATGATGTAGGCATGATCGCGCTTATCCCCGCATGAGAATATCGCCGATCCGCTCTCGTAGAAAGCGCGTTTTACGAATAGTGATTTTTCCGCCATTTTATTATTTTAAGAGTAGATACTCTTGTTCCCCACTTCGTGTTTTTACCCCTCATTTAAACATGAAAAGTGTTAATAAAATGTGGATAAAATGAACTATTCGTCATAATTAAGTATTATGATACTTTATTGTGGTCGGATTGTACAGCGCGCCAGCCGATATCCTTGCGATAGAATCCTTGCGGCCAGTCAACTTTGGCGACAAGGGCATAGGCGCGGCTTTGAGCCTCTGAAAAGCTCCCGCCCAAGGCAGTGCAGCCAAGAACTCGCCCGCCTTGATTGAGCCATTCCGCCGCCCCTTCGGCATCACCTTTGGCAACCGTGCCGGCATGGAAAATTTGCGCAGCTTGGTCGGGGGTCACGGTGGCTTGGGCGGCCTCGCCCTTCGCAACATAAGGCGGAATGGTCATCGCGGCATCATCCGGAATACGGATAGTGAGTCCTTTTTGATAGGCGGCGGGATAGCCAGGGGAGGCCATGACCACACAGAGTGCGGCCTCGTCCTTCCATTTCATCGCTTGCTTGACGCCGCTCAGCGTGCCGTCGGCACAGTTTTTGAGCAGGGGCAAAATATCGCTGTCCATCCGCATCATCAGAGCCTGACACTCCGGATCGCCAAAACGGACGTTGTATTCAAGGAGTTTGGGCTCCAGCGTGCCGTCCTTGCGGCGGATCATCATCAACCCCGCAAATAATACGCCTTGGAACGGGCACCCCTCGCGCGCCATGGCGCGGATGGTGGGTTCGATGATGGTTGCCATGACTTTTTGATCCATGGCTTTGGTCATTAAATGGGCGGGGCTGTAGGCCCCCATGCCGCCTGTATTCGGCCCTTTATCGCCGTCAAAGGCGGCTTTGTGGTCTTGGGCGGAGGCCATCGGCAACACGACATGGCCATCGGAAATAGCGAAAAAGCTCACTTCCTCGCCGTCCAAAAATTCTTCGACGACGATTTCATGCCCCGCTTCGCCAAATGCGTCACCGCCCAAAATATCGTCCACCGCCTTGTGCGCTTCGTCAATCGAATGGGCGATGATGACGCCTTTGCCAGCGGCGAGGCCATCGGCCTTGATCACAATCGGGGCGCCTTTGCGGTCGATATAGGCTTTGGCTTCCTCAACATGCGAAAACCGCCCATAGGCGGCGGTCGGAATGCCGTATTTCAAGGATAAATCCTTCATAAAGGCCTTTGACCCCTCCAGCCGCGCGGCGGATTTTGAGGGACCGAAAACAGGGATTGAGGCGGCACGCAAAGAATCTGCAAGGCCTTCAACCAGTGGCGCTTCGGGGCCGATGACGACGAGATCAATCGCGTGCTCCTTGGCATAGGCGACAATCGCTGCTTGGTCATTCATGGCAATCGGCGGGCATTGGCACCCGTCCTTGCGCAGGGCGTCATGACCGGGGATGGCGTGAAGGGCTCCAAGGAGCGGGCTTTGCCGCATTTTCCAAGACAAAGCGTGTTCGCGCCCGCCACTGCCGATCAAGAGTACATTCATCCGTGATGCCATCCGTAGTGCCGTTCCCTTTGGTTTGCGCCAGTGCGGTTTGTGCCGTGCGGTTTATTCGCGGGTTATACCTAGCCCTATTCAGACAAGGACACAAGGGTTGTATTGCCGCCGGAGGCCGTGGTGTCGATGCTGACCACCCGTTCCGTTGCAAAGCGGATCAGGTAGTATGGCCCGCCCGCCTTTGGCCCCGTACCGGACAAGCCCATGCCGCCAAAGGGCTGTACCCCGACAACCGCGCCGGTCATGCCGCGATTGACATAGATATTGCCCGCGTCAATGCGGCGAACCGTGTCGTGAATAAACCCGTCAAGGCGGGAATGGAGGCCGAAAGTCAGGCCATATCCCGTGGCATTGATATCGTCGATCAATTCGCCAAGCTGGCTTTTCTTATACCGCACGATGTGCAGAACGGGGCCGAAGACCTCGCGCTCCAACACGTCAATACCGGCGATTTCGGCGGCGATGGGGGCGAAGAATGTGCCTTTTTGTTCGAGCATTTTATCCATCGGGGTTTCGGCAATGATTTTTGCCGAGCCGCGCAGGCCGGAGCGGTGCTTGCCCAAAATCGCCAAGGCTTGATCGTCAATGACGGGGCCAACATCGGTTTTCAGGGCAATCGGGTCGCCCACGACCAATTCTTGCATCGCGCCTTTGATCATTGCGATCACTTTATCGGCGATGTCTTCTTGGAGGCATAAAACGCGCAGGGCCGAGCATCGTTGTCCCGCCGAGCCAAAAGCCGACAAAATAACGTCATCCACCACTTGTTCAGGCAGGGCGGAGCTGTCGACTATCATCACGTTTTGACCGCCTGTTTCGGCGATGAGCGGGACAATCGCGCCGTTCTTCGCCGCAAGGGTGCGGTTGATACGCCATGCGACTTCGGTTGAACCGGTGAACGCCACGCCCGCTGTGTCGGGGTGATCGACCATCATTTCGCCGACATTTCCGTCACCAGTGAGCAAAGCAATCGCATCGGCAGGGATGCCGGATTGCAGCATCAAGGATACCATTTTTGCGGCGACCAGCGGGGTTTGCTCCGCCGGTTTAATCGCCACGGCATTGCCCGCCATGAGGGCGGCAACAATCTGGCCACAGCAAATCGCCAGCGGAAAATTCCATGGGCTGATACACACGAACACGCCGCGACCGATGAGTTCATGGGTGTTACGTTCACCGGTTGGGCCTTGCATCAAGCGGGAATCGCCGAATAACTCGCGTCCGCGCGCCGCATAATAACGGCAAAAATCAACGGCTTCGCGAAGCTCTGCCACCGCATCGGACAAGGTTTTGCCGGCCTCGCGCACCAACAGAGCCAAAAACACGTCGGCCTGCGCCTCCAATAAATCGGCGAGGCGGTCAAGCGCCAAGGCGCGGTCATTGGCGGGTGTTGCATTCCATTGACGGAAGCCGAGTTTGAGGCGCTTAAACGCCCGTTGCACAGTGTCGGGATCGGCATTCCAGACTTTGCCCAATTCTTGAGTGGTGTCGGCGGGGTTCGTGACCGGAAGCGGCGTGCCGCTTTTCACCGCTTCACCGCCGACCACAGGGGCAGCCTCAAAGGTTGGGGAGGTGGTGAGGCTCTTGATCTTCGCCAGCAACGCCGGAACCGTGTCAGGGTCGGTGAGGTCGAGGCCTTTTGAATTCGGGCGTTCCGGCCCGTACAGGGCGAGCGGGGTCGGAATATTCGGGTGCGAGCGTTGCCCGTGATCCTTAAATTCCGCCGCCTTTAACACCGGATTTTCGGCCAGCTCACTCGCCAACACATCGTTATTATACAGGCGATAAACGAAAGATGAGTTCGCCCCATTTTCCAGCAAACGGCGCACAAGGTAAGCCAGCAAATCCTCATGCGTGCCGACGGGGGCGTAGATGCTGCATGGAATGTCCATGCTCACGATCTGGTTATACAGGCCATCGCCCATACCGTGCAGGCGTTGGAAGGCGAAATTGCCACGGTCATTGCCGGCAAGCTCGAGAATCGACGCCACGGTCTGGGCGTTATGCGTGCCGATCATCGGGTACACAACATCGCGGTTGGCGAGGAGTTTACCCGCGCAAGCAATGTACGACGTGTCGGTATGGCTCTTGCGCGTATACACGGGATAAGCGGGAAGGCAGAGTTCCTGCGCGTGTTTGATTTCGCTGTCCCAATAGGCGCCTTTGACGAGGCGGATGGCGATGCGGCGGCCTGTTTCGCGGGCTTTGCCGACCATATAGTCGATGAGCGGGAAGGCGCGCTTTTGATAGGCCTGAATTGCGAGGCCATAGCCTTGCCAGTCTTTCAAAGACGGCTCATGCAACACGGACTCAATGATTTTGAGCGAGGTTATCAAACGATCGGCTTCTTCGGCATCGACCGTTAAATTGATGTTTTGAGCGGCGGCGGCCTTCGCCAGCTTAATCAAAATTTCGGACAATTCCGCGACGCAACGGTCTTCATGCGCATAGTCATAGCGCGGATGAAGCGCCGAGAGCTTGATGGACACGCCAGGGCGCATGAGCGGATGTTGCGCCCCCGCGCCCCCGTTTGCAGCGACCGGATGCAATTTGCCGATGGCGGCGATGGCGTGCATGTAGGAGTCAAAATAACGCGCCGCATCCTTTGCGGTGCGGGCGCCTTCGCCCAACATGTCATAGGAATAGGCATAGCCCTTTTTCATTTCAGGCTGAGCGTTCTTTACCGCTTCTTCGATGGTGCGGCCAAGGACGAAGGTTTTGCCCATGATGCGCATGGCCTGTACCGTCGCGCTGCGGATCAACGGCATCCCGAGGCGTCCGACCATGGAGCCCATGACGCTTTGCGACATTTTGAGGCCGAAGCTGGAGAGCTTGCCCATCATATCCATGGATTTGCCGAATAATTTATCGAAATCGGCATCGCCGATCTTGTCCTCGATCAACGCATTGGCGGTATCGGAATCGGGAATACGCAGCAAAGCCTCCGCAAGGCACATCAGGGCGAGGCCTTCTTCTGAGCTTAAATTATAGCTCTGCATCAGTGATTGAAACCCTTTGGTTTCATTGCGGCGGGCACGGGTGGTTTCGACCAGAACGGTTGTTTGTTGTTCAATGCGTTTCAACGCCGCACTGTCCCAATGGATGGACTCGAGCAACGCGTCCACACATTCGCCTTCGTCCTTGTATTTCCATGTCGTGTATGCTGGCTGTTGCATTGCTGTACGATCCTTATGTCCGTATGCGGATAAAAACTGTTTAGGTCCCATTTGCTTTTGGTCTATATTATCGTGATGGACGAACAAATCAATGCATCAAATGCGGGATATCCCGCCCCATCATCCGGTCATAACACACCGGAAATGAGCGTTAGCGACATTTCCAACGCCTTGAAGAAAACGGTGGAGCAAACATTTTCGCATGTGCGGGTGCGCGGGGAATTGTCCAAAGTCACCCTCGCCAAATCGGGGCATCTGTATACATCACTGAAAGATGAAAACGCCGTGCTGGACGCGATTTGTTGGCGCGGGACGGTGGCACGCCTGTCGGTCAAGGCCGAAGAAGGGCTGGAGGTCATCTGCACCGGACGCCTGACGACCTATCCCGGGCGATCGAATTACCAGCTCATCATCGAATCCATGGAGCTTGCCGGCGAAGGGGCGCTCCTTAAAATGCTCGAAGATCGCAAGAAAAAGCTTGCCGCCGAAGGATTATTCGACCCCGCCCGCAAAAAACCATTGCCGTTTTTGCCGACGCGGATCGGGATTGTCACATCGCCCACCGGCGCGGTTATTCGCGATATTTTACATCGCATCAATGACCGCTTTCCGGTGCCGGTTTACCTGTGGCCCGTGATGGTGCAAGGCCAAGGCGCAGCGCAACAAGTCGCCGCCGCCATTCGCGGATTTAACGATTTGCCCGCCGGATTCGACACGCCTGATCTCTTGATCGTGGCACGCGGTGGCGGGTCGCTTGAAGACCTTATGCCGTTTAACGAAGAATCCGTTGTGCGCGCGATTGCCGAGAGCCGTATTCCCGTGATTTCCGCCATCGGGCATGAAACCGATGTGACCTTGGCCGATTTTGCCGCAGACATGCGCGCCCCGACCCCCACCGGCGCGGCGGAAATGGCGGTTCCGGTGCGGCGCGATTGGTTATTCACCGTTGGGGAGTATGGGCTTCGGATGGGGCGGCGTTTGGATGTATTGGTCGGGCGGCGGCATGACCGTATCGGCGAATTGAGCACCAGCCTGAGCCGTTTTCCGCGCAGCCTCGATATGCGCCAGCAACGCTATGACTACGCCGCATCGAACCTTAGCGCAGCCTTCGCCGCCTATATCCAGCGCAAGGACACGAGCGTGACACGTGTTGCGGGACGACTGCTCAGCCCCGCCGCGATGGTGCATAAGGCCGCAGCGCGGCTTCAGGCCGCAAGCCTCGACCATGCGTTTCGCGATTCTTTGCGCGGGCGGATGATCGGCCTGAAAGGCCTGAGCGGCGGCCTCAAGCGCCCCGATGCGATTATCCGTAATAAGGCCAGAGAACTCGGCAAATCTTACGAAAATTTCATGCGGCGCAAGGATTATTTGTTTGATCCGAAAATCAAAACCCTGCACTCTTACGAGCGTATCCTTGAAACATTATCGTTTAAAAATGTTCTGAAACGCGGATACAGCGTTGTGCGTGGTGCGGAAGGCACCCTCATCACCTCCTCCGCCGCCGCCCAGCGCCAAAACCGCCTTCATATCGAATTTGCGGATGGGCAAGCCACGGCGATTCCCGACCTGCATAACCAAAGCAAGGAATGAAGAATAAAGAGATATTTTAGGCCGCTTGATTGCCTAATGAAAACACACCGAACCCCCTTCAAAAACACCTCAACCCCATTAAGGAGCTTTACTGACCATGCGTCTTTTTACATCCCTTTTGACCGCTTCGGCGATTTTTGCCTCGACATTGGCTTTTGCGCCTGTTTCAAGTTTTGCGCAAACGGCCGCCACCCCCAGTGTTGAACGTTATGAATTCGACAAACTGCATACGCAAATCCTGTTTTTCGTCAGCCATCTGGGCTTTTCCTTCTCGGAAGGGGAATTCCTCGATTTTGGCGGTCATTTCGACCTCGACCGCGCCAACCTCGCCAATTCTTCGGTTGACGTGACCATCCAAACCGCCAGCATCGACATGGACGACACAAAATGGGACGACCATATGAAGAATCAAGACTTCTTCAATGTCGAGGCATTTCCGACCATGACGTTCAAAAGCACCCGCGTTGATGTCACCGGCGACAACACCGCCGACATTCACGGCGACCTGACCATTCTTGGCGTGACGAAGCCTGTGGTTTTGAAGACCGTTCACAACAAATCCGGTGAACACCCATACAGCAAGAAAATGGTCGCCGGTTTTTCCGCCACAACCACCATCAAGCGGTCGGAATGGGGCATGAATTATGGCCTTCCCGCCGTTGGTGACGATGTCGAAATCCGCATCGAAGTTGAAGCCGTCAAACAAGATGCGGTTCAAGATGCGACCGAAGAGCAAGAGCAGACAAACGGCGAATAATCGCGTATCATAAAACCGCCCGCATCAAACGGGCGGTTTTTCTTTGTCCAATACGGATGCCACAAACCCATAACACCAAACCATTAAGGCGACAGAGGCCGACCATGACCATGCAAACAGACAGCACACCTTCATCATCCCCCGACCATCAACCAAAGCCTTGCTGTGCCGCCGTGCGCGATGGCAAGCGGTATAGCATACCCGCCATTGCCTTTCACTGGATTATGGCGATTGCCGTCGGCACGGTGATCGGGCTGGCGCTGTATATGGACGGGCTTGAAAACGGAACGCATAAATATCAGGTCTACGCCTTGCATAAATCCTTTGGGTTGTTGGTTTTGGCACTCGTCATTCCGCGCATTATCTGGCGCTTCGCCACCCCTCATCCGGGCAAAATGCCAACCCATAAACGGTGGGAGAGAACCCTGTCCAGCATCGTGGCGTGGGCTTTATACGCGCTCATGTTCGCGATGCCGCTTTCGGGGCTGATTATGAACGGCGCGGCGGGCTATCAGGTCAAGTTTTTTGACCTGTTCACCATCGATCCCCTCGTCGCCAAAAATGCCGACCTTGCCAAATCATTGAAGGAGGCGCACGAGATTATGGGCGATGCGATTCAGATTTTGATCCTGCTGCATGTTGGCGGGGCGCTGAAACACCTGTTCATTGACCGCGACAATACCTTGTACCGCATGGCACCGCTGAAGTGGTTGCGCCTGAAGGACTAATAAGGACTAATATTGAAGAATTAGGGTTCAAATTCATAGAAAGATAACGTAATGGTATTTACTGCTTCGCCCGTTGTTGACCGCCCTGTTTTTCGCCGTTTTGCGATGGTGCTTGGCAGCACAATCATTGCCCTGTCCGCCTTGACGGCAAACGCGGCCTTCGCGCAGGAGGCAGCCCAACAAGGTGCGACCCAATGGGCGGTGCAAAAAGACACGCAAAAACTCACCTTTGACGGCACCCAGATGGGGCAGGTTTTCACCGGAACATTCGGTGCGTTTGACGCCGATATTGCCTTTGACCCCCAAAATCTCGGCGCCAGCCGCGTCACCGTCACCGTTGATATGAGCAGCGGCACAAGCGGCGACACCGAACGTGACGACACCATCAAGGCCTCGGAGTGGTTCAATGTGGCGTCATTTCCAACGGCGCAATTTAATGCAACATCCTTCGCCCATGATTATGCCGATAAATATATCGCCAAAGGCACATTGAAAATTCGGGACTTTGAACAGGCTATCACCCTTCCCTTCACCTTTGTCGCAACGGATGTCAAGACCGTTGCCGATTCGCAAGATAACGCCAAAGCAGCCCCGAAAACCGCGCGTGTTGAGGGGAATATCATCCTTAACCGCCTTGATTACGGCCTCGGGGCGCAAAACTGGAAAGACGAAGACAGTGTTGGGCATGATGTGACGGTGCGGTTCGCCCTTGATCTCATTGCACAGGACACCGCCGTAGCGGCACCGGAAGAAGCGCAGCAAGACCCTGAAATAAAATAATATTATCGTTCTTTCTTTGCTTTGATATGGAACCGAACGCCGTCCGTTTACCCCCGCGCCCATGGTTTTCATGCGGCCTTATAAGGGGCTGTTCACGGGCTTTTTCTTGGTATAGAATTATAACATGAGAATTTTGTATCACTTATGGCTCCATCCTTTTTCTCGGAAAGTGCGTATCGCACTCGCCGAAAAGGGGCTTGAGTTTGAGTTGCGCCTCGAAAAAACATGGGAGCGCCGCACCGAATTTCTCGCCATGAACCCCGCCGGTGACGTGCCTGTTCTGGTCGATGAAGACGGCAGTGTCTTGAATAATTCCTCCGTCATTTGTGAATATCTTGAAGAAGTTTACCCCGATGTCAATTTGCTCGGTGACCATCCGCTTCAACGCGCGGAAACACGGCGGATTGTCGGATGGTTTGATGTGAAGTTCAATCACGAGGTCACGGAAAACCTTGTCGGCGAAAAAATGATGAAACGGGTTTTGAAACTCGGTGAGCCGCACGGCCCATCCATTCGTGCCGGTCACGCCAATATCCATTACCATCTGGATTATATCGGCTATTTGCTCGAAAGCCGCAAATGGTTGGCGGGTGAGGTGTTCAGCTATGCCGACATCGCCGCCGCCGCCCATCTCTCCGCCGTTGATTACATCGGCGATGTGCCGTGGGAGGAACACGAAGCGGCCAGACTCTGGTACGAACGAGTCAAAACAAGGCCGAGTTTCCAGTCTTTGCTGGAAGATCAAATCCCCGGCTTCGCCCCGTCGCAGGAATATCGCAGCGTCCGTTACTGACCCCTTTTATTCCACCGTCACTGACCCTTGCGCCCGCTCCGCCACCGCGATAAAAACCGGATGAAACCATGCACCCTAACCCCCGTAGACAAACCAAAAGGCAGCTCTGTAGCCAACCATGACTAATGACCAAACGCCCCCTTTTCAACCGCCTGTGCATCCTCAATTCGCGCCGATTGAGTCGCTGAAGAAGCTTTTTTGTTTCGGGTATGGGTATAGCTGTGAACGGCTCGCCGCGGCGCTGCGTGAAACCAACCCCGATGCCATTATTGCCGGCACGACCCGTGACCGTGAAAAGCTTGACCGCCTCCGCAAAGAGGGCGTGAAGTCGTATATTTTCGACTATGATGAGCCGCTCGCCGACCCTTTATTCATCCTCAACAACACCACGCATTTGTTGATTTCCACACCGCCGGATGACAGCGGTGATCCGGCGCTCAACCTTCATGCGCTTGATATTCTCAAAATCCCCAGCATCGAATGGGTGGGCTATTTTTCAACCACCGGCGTATACGGCAACCGCAATGGCGGATGGGTTGATGAACGATCGGAAATTCGCCCGACCTCCAAGCGCGGATCGCGCCGCGTCAAGGCCGAACGCCAATTGCTCGAAATGTTCGAACAAAACGGATTGCCGGTGCATATTTTCCGCCTGTCCGGCATTTACGGCCCAACACGCAGCGCCATTGATTCGTTGCGCGCCGGCACCGCAAGGCGCATCAGCAAACCCGGCCATGCCTTTAACCGCATCCATGTTGACGACATCGTGCAAACCGTGATGGCCTCGATGGCGCGCCCGAACCCCGGATCGATCTATAATTTATCCGACGACTATCCGACCCAAAGCCATGAGGTGATTGATTATGCTTGCGGCCTGATGGGAATCGAAGTGCCGCCCTTGCTCAATTTCGAAGAGATCGACATGGCGCCGATGGCGCGCAGTTTTTACATGGACAATAAACGCGTCCGCAATGAAAAAATTAAGGACGAGCTCGGCGTAAAACTTCTCTATCCCGATTATAAAATCGGCCTGCGTGGGTGTTTGGATGAAGAACGCAAAGGCACGCCGCCATACCCGCGCGCCGCAGCACACACCGAAACGGTCCATTCAGGAGGCACACAGCCTTTAAAGGACTTGGCATAAAATTTTTGAGATTTTATAAAGATTTATCGGTCTATACTTGATCTATGAACACCACCACCAAGACACATCAACACCGCGCCCTCTTCGCGCAAAAGGCAACAAGCGCTGCGGGAAACGTTTTGTTTCTTATTTTGATTGCGGTGGCGTTGTTTGCCGCCCTGTCTTACGCCGTGACGCAGAGCAGCCGTAGCAGCGGTGACGGGGGGCTGGACAAAGACAAAGCCAAGCTCGCAGCCTCCGATCTTTTGCAATATGCCGTTTCCATCGAACAAGCCGTCAACCGGATGCAAGTGGTTGGACGCGTTCCCGAACACGGGCTGGATTTTTCGGCGGGGAGCAATATCAAAAACACCGCCAACACTGCCTGTACCACCAATTATTGCAAGGTTTTTCACCCTGATGGCGGCGGCGCGGTCGCACGGCTCACCGATGAGAAATACCTTGATACCACCAGCCCGATGTATATCTCCAGCCCATCCAATGCGCGGATGCCGGAAGTGCGGGTCGTGTCGGTTCCCCAAGTAGGGTCGGAGGCGGATGATCTGATCCTATTCATCCCGTCTTTGAAGGCTGAGATTTGCTACATCATCAACGAAAAAATGGGAATTTTACCTTATGGCACCACTCCGCCACAGGACATATACGGCGACACAGATCTGTATCAAGGGAATTTAACCGCCTTCCCCAGCGTTACCGGACAAATCGACCCCGCGCCGATGGCCGGAAAACGATCGTTTTGCATCGGACACACCAATACCAACACGATTTTTATTCATGTGTTGATGGCGCGGTAATCACGCTTATTTTTGTGCTATTTGCGCTTTTTGACGGGTGGGCGGCTTGGCAGGCTTACGCTCACCGTTGTACCGACCTCAATTTTGGATTCGATGCGGATGGTGCCGCCGTGAAGCTCGGCCAATTCTTTGGTGATCGACAGGCCAAGGCCGGAGCCTTCATGGTCGCGGGTTAATTCATGGGCGGCCTGTTCGAAGGGCTTCAACACCGCCGATAATTTATTGGCGGGAATCCCGATGCCTGTATCCGCCACGACCATACGGATGCCTTTATCCGTCATCAGGCAAGAGGCCATGACTTGCCCGCCTTGGCGCGTGAATTTGACGGCGTTGGAGAGCAGGTTTAACAAAATCTGCATAATCGCGCGGCGGTCGGCTGTGATTTTCACGTCCGGCGCGTCTTGCTCCAGCCCTTCACCGGTCAGGAGCTTAACCCCCGCGTCAAGGGCGCGTCCCTCCATCATGTGCAGGGCGAGGCGGATTGTCTTGCTGATGTTCACTTCTTCGAGGTCTAGTTCGTATTTGCCGGCCTCGATTTTCGACATGTCGAGAATGTCACTGATGAGGTCAAGCAAATGCTGGCCGCTCTCACGAATACCCGACACATAGTCAATATATTTGGGGTTACCGACAGGGCCGAGAAGTTGATGTTCGATCATCTCCGAAAACCCGATAATGGCATTGAGCGGCGTGCGCAATTCGTGGCTCATATTCGCCAAAAAGCGTGACTTGGCGGCATAGGCGCTCTCCGCTGCTTCCTTGGCGGTGCGCAAATCTTGCTCATGCTCCATTTGTTCGGTCACGTCTTGCATGATGCCGTACAGGGCGATAACGTCGCCTTCGTGGTCAAGCTCACACCGACCTTCACAGCGAATAAACCGCTCTGCGCCGTCCGGCCTACGAATGCGGAAATCCATGTCATAGTCGTTTTGTTGGATGATGGCGCGTTGAAACGCTTGGAACAATCGCCCGATGTCGCGGCGATGGATGATCCGGTTGACATTGTCCAATGTGGTGATGAACTGTTCCTTTTGCACGCCGAAGACGCTGTAGAGTTGATCCGACCATTCAATCACGTCGGAGCCGACCTCCCATCGCCAATGCCCCATCCGCGCCAAGGCCTGAGCCTCCACGAGCTGGAGCTGGCGGCGGTCAAGGGCGCGTTGGTGGAGCTTCATATTCGTCACGTCCTGACCAAGGCAATAAAACCCGTTTCCGTGCTTGCGGATTTGCCAGCGTACCCAGCGGAAATCATCGTTGCCGGCGGCGGAATGGCTAGTATTAGTAGCGGCGGAGTCCGCATAGGCCGTGGTGCACGGGGCGCACATCATGCGTGCTTCAAAATCTATGTCTTTGACATCGCCGCCGTCATGATAGCCAAGCCCGTAAAACGCATTGCGTACCAACGGGCGGTCGCCGTCGAGGACGAAGTCCATGAAGCTCTTACCAATCAGTTGTTCCGGCTTGAAGCCGAGAATTTCTTCGAAAGAGCGGTTGAAACGGATCAAACTCCCATCCAGATGCGCAGTGCACATTAAATCGTCACTCATATCCATGAATTGACCGATTTCTTCGCTGCGCAAGCGGGCGGAGAGCGGGGTTTTGGGGCGTAAAGCGCGGGCATTGTCGCGGCGGTCAGGCTGAGCCGTGTCAAGCCACGCGGATTCCAGCGCGTCCATATCGCCGTTATCATCATTATTGTCGCCCGTTCCATCGCCGCGGTTGCCGTCCCCACGGCGCAGCGCAGAATCCACACCAAATCCATGTTCATTTGCAATGGCGGTGGATGTGTCGCCGCCGAAATGCGCGCCCATATCTTTTTGATCAAGCAATTGATGGAGGAGTTTTTGCATCTTGTCTTCGTTTTGCGGAATATTCGGCGATGCAGGCCCGGAAGCGACAAGATAGCCTTGCCCGTCCAGACCGGTGATCCAGTCGCATTGAAAATCAACGCGCATGTCATTGTCGCCGCAAATCAAAGTATGGCAACCGGGGCGGATTGAGCGCACCCATAAATCTTCTTCGCCGGTCGATGACGTGTCCGCTTCATCGTCATCGTAAGAGCGCATCCCGAACAACCCGACCGTCAGGACAGTGCGGTCATCAAAAACTTCGTCCGCGTCGGTGAAGCGCAGCATGTCACGCGGGGCGCAGCTTTGCGCCAAGCCTGTACCCCCTGCGGCGGCAGAGGCGGCAGAGTCGATGCCCCATAATGTGCATAAATCGGGGCTGATGAACAAGAAATGTCCGGAAGCGGACAACACAAAGCGGAAATCCTTTGTCGGTTGTCTGGCTGGTTGCTTATTTGTTTGGTTGTCGGTGTCTTTTTTGTTCGTGGCTGCAGATTTGCTCCCTGATTTCGGGGCAGATTTCGGGCGGCGTGCGGGCGCAGGCCGCGATTGTGCGGCTTTGCGAGGCGTTTCGGAATCGTGGGAGGGCTTTGATGACATAAGAATCCCTTAATGTGACCATAAGGATATACGAACAAACCCGACCTTTACAAGGAATCTTCCCGCTAGAGGACTAATTTTTTTCCCTCTACGGGATTAATTTTTTTACGGTGGATTCGCTCAGGATCTGTGGCAATACGATCGGAGTGGGGCGATGGCCGTCTTGCGGAGCGCCGTAAAAGACATAAATCGGCACACCGTTGCGACCAAAACCTTTTAGATAGTCGGTGATATGCGCATCGCGGTTTGTCCAATCACCCTTTAGATACAGAACGTTATGCGCCGCCATCCAGTCGGTCACAGCAGGTGACGACAAGGTTGTGCGTTCATTCAACAAGCAAGTAATGCACCACGCCGCCGTCATATTCACAAAAACGGGACGGTCAGTGGTGGTGAGGGCGATGGCGAGCGCCTCATGCGAGAAAATCTGCGCACCCTCAACCCCATTGGCAACCCCATTGGCAACCCCATTGGATGGTTCGCCCGCGGATGAGGCTGTCATAGACTGCACAGCCCCGAAGGACGCCGTATTGGCCATTTTTGGCATCCAGATCAATGCCGCCAACACTCCAAGAATACAAAGCGCAGCGATCAACGCGAAGATCAGGCGCTTTGAACCCTTGCCGACATTATGCCGCAAAATCCAGATTCCGAAGGCGAGGATCAGCATCCCACCGAGTGCAAAGAGCAAGCCAATATCGCCCGTTTGCTTGACAACAACCCAGACAAGCCAGATCGCCGACGCGTACATCGGAAAGGCCAGAAATTGTTTGAACGTGTCCATCCACGCCCCCGGGCGCGGTAACATGCGGGTTAAGAACGGCACGAAACACAGCAACAGATACGGGAACGCCAACCCAAAACCAAGCGCCAGAAAAATAGTCAAGCCCTGTGTTTGCGGCAACACCACCGCCGCACCAAAGGCCGCGCCCATAAACGGCGCAGTACACGGCGTGGCAACGATAGTTGCCAGCATACCGGTGAAGAATGTGCCGATGAGGCCGGGCTTACGGGTCAACCCCTCACCCACGCCGGAGGCTCGTCCGATCGAAATGTCAAACACGCCGGACAAATTCAAACCAACGGCGAAGAGCAGCCAGCTTAGCCCAATAATCACATTCGGGTCTTGCAACTGAAAGCCCCATCCGACATTCTCGCCCGCCGCCCGCAAGGACAAAAGCGCAAAAGCGATGATCGCAAAGCTGGACAAAATCCCCGCCGTATAGGTGAGGCCATGCGCCCATATGTTCAGGCGGCTGCCTTGTGAGAGTTTTACAATGCTGAGCGCCTTCATCGATAACACCGGAAACACACAAGGCATCAGGTTCAAAACAATCCCGCCCAAAAAGGCAAGGGCGATGTATTTGAAAACCTGCATATCCCACAGTCCCGATCCCCCATCCATCGCGGGAAGGGAGGCATCAACGTAATGCGGGGCGGCATCGGGCGGGGCGGGTGCCCATATTTTACGTTCGCCGCCCTTGGTTGTGGATTCTAATATCCCGTCCTCGGTCGGCGTTGCCGGTCTTTGTATCGGGTCTGCGCTTGAGTCAAAGGGGGCGGCAGGCGTAACAACAGCAGCAGAATCGGGAGCAGGCGTTGCGGTGAGGTCGTATGATTCTTCACCAATCGTCAAAATAAAACGATGGCGGTCGAATTTTTCGATGGCGCGGTCGCCCTTGCCAAGGCGTAAAACCAATTGCCCGTCTTGGGCGATGAGCCGGACATCCTGTGGCGTGGCATGGTCGGTCAAGCCGTAATCAACCGGAAAAAAGTCGATCTGCGCGGGGGCGGAGAGCGGTATTGTCACGTCTTGCGGCACGGTGATGCGGTATTCAATGCCATTTTCCACCGCCGCAAAGGTCGCGCTCCATTGTGAAACGGCAGGGATGGCGGATTTGGCCTGCGCAAAGAACGGGGTGTCGGCGGGCATCGGCAAGAGCGGCTCACCCGAAGCCGACGCCTCGATCACGGGGATGGAAAGGGTCAGCGTGGATTCTTCAGGGATGCAGATTTCCTCGCAAACCAACCATGTGACGCGGGCTGTGGCCTCGATGGTGTCCGCGGTGTAAGTGTCGGCAACGGACAGGCGCGCCAACACCACCGCGCGGTCTTTATAGCCAAAATTCATCAAAGGGCCATAGGCGATGCGTTCTGGCACCGGCCATTGCATGGCCTCATGCGCGGTGACGCCGTCCGGCAATGTCCATTGGACTTTCATTTCCTCGCCGGAATCACCGGGGTTGATCCAGTACGTATGCCAGTTCGGGATGATTGTCTGGACAAGTCCGACCAACACGTCTTGGCCTTTGACGGCGGGGACTTGCGCCTGCGCGCTCACGACGACTTTCGGGGCTTCAGGTTCAGCGCGGGCGGCGGGAGCACTGACCGTCAAGCCTATCATCGCGGCGCATAAAACGCTGAAGGACAGACAAAACATACGCATTTTATGGGCGGCGGTCATGGGGAAAACCCTTCCGGTCTGGCGGTTATGATCGTTCATGAGGCATCATTATACATGATTTCGCCTCTTCTGGGAACGCCTTGATATATTACGATTTATTTAGTCTAGCCCCGCCAGCGCCTCAGTGATTTGCGCCGCAGTATCGGTGATGCGGAAGAGATGGAGCAAATCCCCCTGCGGCGACAGGATGTAGATATAGCTGGAATGATCCATCGTGTATTCCGTCAAGGACGGGTCGTCGACTTTGGCGGCGTAGACTTTCCAGTCTTTCAGGACTTGTTTGATTTGGTCGTCCGTTCCGCTCAGGCCGACAAAATCGGGGTGGAACAGGCTCATATAGCCTTTGAGCATCTCCACCGTGTCGCGCTGTGGGTCAATGGTGATGAACAGGGGCTGGATTTTGGCGCGTTGTTCGGCATTGATCCCGTTCAAAGCGCGGGTCATTTTATGAAGTTCGGTCGGACAAATCGCCGGACAAGAGGCAAAACCGAAATAGACAAATAAATATTTGCCGGCGTAATTTTCATTCGTGACGGCCTCGCCCAGATGATTGGTAAGGGTGAACGGTCCGCCCACCTTAATGCCCGCCACCGGCCTTGGCGCAGCAACAGACGCCCCCTTTTGCGGCAAGGCGCCGTTCCAATACAAAAATGCGCCACCGCACAGGGCGATGGCGAGAAGGGTCCAAAGAGAGTATCGGAGTTTACGCATGAAATGGGTCGCCGTTTGTGTTGTTTACAGATTACGGCGACACCATAGCGGTGGGTTTATAAAACGTCCAGCATTTCGGCAACCAACGGGTGGCGCACGATGTCGCACTGTGCCAAATTCACCACCCCGATATTGGGAATGGAGGACAGGCGGTTGGCAACGTCTTTGAGGCCTGACAGCCCCTCGAGCAAGTCTGATTGCGCCGGATCGCCCGTCACCACCATGGTCGAGTTCCAGCCAAGGCGTGACAGGATCATCTTCAGTTGTTGGTAGGTACAGTTTTGCGCCTCGTCAATCACGATAAAAGCGTTGTTGAGCGTACGGCCACGCATAAAGCCGATGGGAGCGATTTCAATCGTGCCGTCATCGAGCAATTGACGCACTCTTTTGCCCCCCAAACGGTCGCCCAGAACATCGTAAAGCGGGCGCAAATACGGTGCCATTTTTTCATGCATGTCGCCGGGGAGGTAACCAAGTGATTCCCCCGCCTCCATCGCCGGACGGGACAGGACGATGCGGTCAACACTGCCTTTTTCCAGCGCCTCAACCGCCGCCGTCACCGCGAGGTAGGTTTTGCCCGTTCCCGCAGGGCCAAGCGCCATTGTGAGGTTATAATCGGCAATCGCCTTCATGAGTTGTTCTTGGCCTTTGGTGCGCGCCTTGACGTTCTTGACATATTTTTTGTCACGGGCGCGGTCAATTTGTTCATCCAGCGGGTGCCAGTCCGTGTCGTCATGTTTGACCGTCTGGTACGGCAAGGTCTTGCCACCGTTAATGCTTTGGAGGTGTTTGCGCTTGACCTTGGATTGAGTTTTAGCCATGGAGGACTCCTTTCGGCTGGAGGGGTTACAAAGGGTGGAACGAAAAAACGAAGCAAAACAAAAAATAAAAGCGCAAAAGGGATTTTGCGCTTTGGGTTAATCTGGGGGCGAATGGGGGGTCGTTGTGATTTCAGCTAGTCTGAATTTCGGGGCTTGGAAGGGGCTGTCGTGCCGCAATGAACGGGCGCGAGGCAGGGGGTGGTTCATGATCCTGTTATGACATAGGGAGCGTATCGTAGGAACCCTCTTCGGTAAAAATTTCACCTATGAATCAGTGTATCTGACTCGCACCCTTTGCACAAAATATATTTATGAAGGCTGTGGACAGACGGGATTTAGCGCGGACGACGGCCGTTTTTGGAGGCGGAAGGCTCCGCCATGACCGCGTCCATCAACGCGCGCGTGGCGGGTTTGAGGGGGACGGGGTTGTAATTATTCTCCAAAAATGTTGGCTCCATTCCGTATACATCGAATCTTGCGATTGTCTTGCCGTTGGCATCTGTGTCGTACAGCGCTTCTTCGGCGGTTTGCGCGCCGGATTTAACGGAGCGTAGAGCCGCAGCAAGGGCGGGAACGTCCTTTTCGCGGATCGCGAGCGTACCGCCCGCCTTGACCGGATATGTTCCCCATCGTGTCGGGATGACCATTGCGCGTTCGGCACGCAAACACAGGCGGTAGGCCTCGGGGTCTGGGTTGTACAGATTGGTGCGGCGGCCTTGGTCGTTGAGGCCGTCTTGACGTTTATAATCCCCCTCAAAGCTGGCTTTGCGCGATGTCCAGATTCCGGAGCCGTTAAAATCGGGGTGGTTGAGGTCTTCCTCGCCCGTCACACGGCGGACATAGGCGATCATCATGTCCTGCAACACCAGTGAACGCGCATATTCATTCGGCCAGTGGCGCGTGTCCATGACAACGTAAAGAGGTTCAACCGCAACGCTTTGGAACGCGGCGGTGGCATTGGCAGGGGAGCTTTTTCCGTCCACCAATCGTAAGTCGCGCAAGAGATAGGCCGCCACGGTTTCGGTTTTGCCGAAGCCCGTGCCTTTATGCAATAAATCCTCCAAAACCGCCTGATATTCCGATGCATCGAGAGGATCAAGCCCTTTGGCTTGATCCTCGAATGTCGGTGCGAGTTTTGGTTGCTGTGGTTTCATCGCCACTCTTACCCTGACGCCCTAGCCAAAGGTTTTGCCCTTGGGCTTTGCGCCGCCGGTTTGAGCCAGCGTTCCGGTGACGGCCTGCGTTTCCGGTTTAAGCGCAACGGGGTTGTAATTATTTTCCAAAAATTTCGGCTCCATCCCGTATACATCGAATTTTGCGACGGTATTACCTTTGTCATCGGTTTTATACAGGGCTTGTTCGATGGTTTGTTCACCGCTGCGGATGCTGTGCAGCGCCTTCGCAAGGTCGGCAACATCGCGTTCGCGGATAGCCAATGTGCCGCCTTTTTCGATGGTGAAACTGCCCCACGCAACAGGGATTTTGACCGCTTCGTCCAGTTGCAGACAAACGCGGAAGGCTTCTGGATTCGGTTTGAACAGGCTGGATTTCGCATCGGATTCGTCGGCCTTCACATAGTCGAATTCAAAGCCGCTCTTCTTGCCCGTCCAAATGCCGGGGCCTTTGAAGTCGGGCGCGTCAAGGTCGCGTTCGCTGATGATCTTGCCGCCCCAGTTTTTGGCGATGTCCTTGACCACAAGGCCGCGCAGGAAATCACTCGGATATTGGGCAATGTCCATCACGATATAGAGTTTTTCCACCGTGATCGGTTTGGCGGTTTCGTTTTGGCCGCTGCTGGTTTGCGTTTGGATGAGGATGTCCTGCATCAAATAGGCGCCCACGCCCTCGGTCTTGCCGAAGCCGGTGCCTTGGGTGAGCAGGTTTTCAAGAAGGGTTTTGTATTGTTCGGGTTTCATAAGGTCGGGCGCTGCGGCCTTGCCTTGAAAGTCGCCGCTTATGGCTTGTTGTGACATGGGTATTTCCGTTTTTTCAATAAAGGTTACGACAATATGGTCACGTTTTACTGGGCGTAGTATAGGCTTTTTATTTACATAAGTCAATATTGCGGGCCGGAAATATGGAGGAGCGAGCGCAGCTGCGGCGGGGAGTTCTACGCTTCATAGCACATAGTCGCAAAAGTCGCGTGGTGATCGGTGAAGAAATGGCGCGAGAATGATGACAGCGCAAGAGAAAAAGACGGCGCGCAAAAGCCCCGCCCATCTTCATTTTGCCCGCATCTATTTCAAATAGCGTTGGAGGGTTTCGAGTTTTGTGCAGGGGCGCGGGACGCTCAGGACATGGTCACGGATATTGCCGAGCACGATGTTGAAGGGATAAAAATCCTCGTCCTCAATTAAGCTGCGCAGCAAGAGGGCGGCGGATTCACGCGGGGAATCGCTGGGGTCTATGGTGAAATGTTCGTTTGACCCGACAAATTCGCCGTCTTCGTCCTGCGTTCCCAAAAAGATCACAACGCGGTTGTCTTCGGGGGAAAAGCCGAGAATGAGAACCGTGTCACCGTCATCATAAAACCAGCCATCATCGTCAAAATCATCATCGTCTTCGTCGTCACCAAAGTCGCCGTTGCCGCCAAAATTGTCGTCATCATCTTCATCGCCGCCAAAGCCGTTGCTGCTGTCGGTAAACAAAACTTCGTTATCATCGCCATAGCCGTCATCCGTGCCGTATTCGGGGCGGACGGGTTCGGCGGTGAGAATGATCACGTCCCATGCAGGGCGCATGGCGTCGTCGGCTTCGGTATAGGCTTCATCATCCTCGGCTGGGTTTTCGCCGGTCATTTCTGGCGGCATGTCCATTGAGCCGAGCTGGAGCGTCATACCACCCGTAGAGGAATAAGCGAAAACCCCGCCATATTGGCGTTCGCCGGCGATTTTGGTGGTGCCGGCCTTGAAAAACCGTTCCAGATATTTATACAAAGCGGCGGAATCTGTGGCTGTATTGCCGTTGGCATCGTGCTTGTCTTTGCCCTGAGCGTGGCCGTCAATGGAGGTTGGAATCCCCGCACTGGCGGTGAACAAGTCGCGGTAGTGATCCATGCGTTTGAGGAAAACTTCATTCATGAGCATGTCCTTGGTGGGCGGGGGCGCCCGATATGGCGTGGCTGTGATGAGCGGGGCTGTGCGGGGCATGCGCCACTGCATCGGCGGCCTTGTCATGCGCAAAAAGATAGACGCCGAGATTCACCAAAAACAACACCAAGGCAACCAAAAACAAGGTGTGGGAGGTTTGCTTTTTGGGGGCGCATGGTTCGTGGTGGCAATGCCCGTCCGTGTGGCAATTCAACCGTTTTGACACAAGCAAGGACACAAAGGACAGCGCCAACATCACGCCGGAAAACACGATGATGGTCGTTTCATAGGCGTGCATCTGGTCGTGCAATGCGCCGAAGCCGAGCGTGCTCCCCGCCACTGTGCCAAGGCTGAGCAGTGTTGCTACCATCGGCAAGCCACAGCAAAACACATGTGAAAATGCCGCAACAACAGACATGACGCCGGAGAATTTCGCCAATTTACGCATTGAGCTTGGTTTCCCTGTTATACTATATCATTTTGAATAGCATTGATTAGCACAGACAAAGACCGCGTTGCAAGTATTGCGCGCGGTCTTTTGAATTCTTTGTTTTTTACCTTTGTGGCAGGTACGGAACTTATTCCGCCGCTGCGTTTTTTTGAGCCTCAAGCTGTTTTTCCAGCCAATGGATATTGTAGTCACCCGATATAAAATCCGGATGATCCATGATCCATGCATGAAGCGGCAAGGTCGTTTCGATGCCTTCAATCACCGTTTCGTAAATCGCGCGGCGCAGGCGTTTGATGCATTCTTCGCGCGTGCGGCCGTGCACAATGAGCTTGCCCACCATCGAGTCATAATAGGGCGGAATTTTATAGCCGGTGTAAATCGCGCTGTCCATCCGCACGCCAAGACCGCCGGGGGCGTGGTATTGCGTGATCGTACCGGGGGACGGCATGAAGGTTTTGGGGTTTTCGGCGTTGATGCGGATTTCAATCGCGTGACCGCGCAGACGGATATTATCCTTGTTCACCGACAGGCCTTCGCCCGCCGCAACGCGGATTTGTTCGGCGACAAGGTCAATACCGGTAATCATTTCGGTGACGGGGTGTTCGACCTGAATCCGCGTGTTCATTTCCATGAAGTAAAACTCGCCGTTTTCGAACAGGAATTCAAAGGTTCCTGCTCCGCGATAGCCCATTTTGCGGACTGTGTCGGCGGCTCGTTGGCCAATTTCCTTGCGCTGGGCATCGGTGAGGGCGGGGCTGGGGCCTTCTTCGACAACTTTTTGATGGCGGCGCTGAATAGAGCAATCACGCTCACCAAGGTGAATCCCCTCGCCTTCGCCGTCGCCAAAGACTTGGATTTCAATGTGGCGGGGACGGTCGAGATATTTTTCCATGTAGACGCGGTCATCGCCGAAATTGGCCATGGCCTCGCGTTTGGCAGTTGAGATTCCTTCGGCGAGTTCGGATTCACTGTGGATGACTTTCATCCCCTTGCCGCCGCCTCCGGACACCGCCTTAACCAAGACGGGATAGCCGGTAGCACTGGCCGCCGCGCGGGCTTCTTCAATATTCGCGATCATGCCGTCAGAGCCCGGAACAACCGGAAGACCGAGTGCCTTCACCGTCATTTTCGCGACCGCCTTGTCGCCCATCATGTCGATATGTTCAGGTTTCGGGCCGATAAAGGCAAAGCCGTGTTCTTCGACCATGCGGGCGAATTGGGCGTTCTCGGACAAAAATCCATAGCCGGGGTGAATGGCATCGGCGCCCGTAACCGTTGCGGCGCTGAGGATGGATTGAATGTTCAGATAGCTTTCTTTGGACGAAGCGGGGCCGATGCACACACTCTCATCCGCGAGGCGTACCGCCATGGCGTTGGCATCCGCCGTGGAATGCACCGCCACGGTTTTAATGCCCATTTCCTTACAGGCGCGGTGAATCCGCAGGGCAATTTCGCCGCGATTGGCAATCAAGACTTTTTTGAACATGGGCATGGGATCAAGCCTGAATACTGATATGCGTTACGTTATGAATGATCGGTTTTTTGTCTGGTGGCCGGTTATTCAATAACCATCAAAACATCGCCGAATTCAACCGGTTGGCCGTCTTCGATCATGACATGGGTGACGGTGCCGCTCTTTTCGGCCTTGATCGGGTTCATGACCTTCATCGCCTCGATAATCACCAAGGTGTCGCCGGCCTTGACCGTGCTGCCCTTGCGGACGAATGGGGATGCACCGGGTTCAGGGGCGGCATAGGCGGTACCGACCATCGGCGACACAATGGCACCGGGGTGGTTGGCGGCAATCGAAGAGGCCGGTTGCAAATTCGCCACGCCCGGCTGCGCCGGATCGGGTGCGCCTTGGTTCGCCGGTTGCATGACGGGCGCATACGGCATGGTGTGCGCGGAGATCATGCTGTTACGGCTGACGCGGATGACCTTGTCGGCATCGGTGACCTCTATCTCGGTCAAGCCTGTTTCATTCAACAGATCCGCCAGATCACGAATAGCATCTTTATCGATTTTCATTCCTGTTTCTTCCCGATTATGCTTTTTTAAGGAAAAATCCAATTAGCAGACTTTTTTACAAAGGTCAAAGCATTCAATGCTTTTCCCTATTGTTTCAAGAGGACAAATCGTGCAAGGCGCGCACGGCATAAAGATAACCGCGCCATCCAAAGCCACATAAAACCGCCGTTGCCACCGGCGCGATATAGGATGTGTGGCGGAAAGCCTCGCGCGCCATCGGGTTGGAAATGTGGAGTTCAATGATCCGTCCGTCAAAGGATTTGAGTGCATCGTGAATCGCCACGGATGTATGGGTAAACGCGCCTGCATTGATGACCAGCGCATCAAACCCATCCGCCTTCATCGCCTGAATCTTGTCAACAATCGCGCCTTCATGGTTGGATTGAAAAAATGTTACGGCGTGACCGAGCGATTGCGCCTCTTTCTGGGTTTCTTTTTCGATGTCGGCGAGCGTCATCGACCCGTATATATGTGGTTCGCGGGTGCCGAGCAGGTTCAAATTCGGGCCGTTGAGGCACAAAATATTCATGATTGTCTGATCCTTGCATAAGTCCTTGAGGGTTGCCGTATCGCGATGGTTTTAGCATGTCCGCCGGATAACGTCCATGGCTTGCCATACACAAAGAATCAAACGCTTAAAAATCGCCGATCAAGGTTTTGAGGTCGGCCTCCAAGGCGGCGGGATTGGTGAAATGGATGCCGCGCATGCCGCATCGCTCCGCGCCTTCGATATTGTCCATGCGGTCGTCAATAAAGACGCAGGATGATGGGTCAAGCCCATAGCGGGTGAACAGTAATTGATAGATGCGGGGGTCGGGCTTCAGTAATTTTTCGGCGCCCGACACAATGACGCCGTCAAACAGCGTCAAAAAAGGCCAGAGTTTTTGCGACAAAGCAAAGGTTTCGGCGTTGTAATTGGTGATAGCGTACACGGGCATGAGGGATTTCAGGCGGTGCAAAATTTCGACACTGCCCGCCACCCCGCCGCGCACCATTTCCGGCCAGCGGTCATAATAGGCGCGGATATAAAGCTCGTACTCAGGGTGCGATGCGATTTTTTCGGCGATGGCGTCCGTCCAAGGGTAGCCCTCGTCCTGCCGCGCGTTCCACTGCGCATCACAAACGGAAGAGAGGAAGATTTCCATCCCCCCCTCATCCTTGAACATTTTTCGGTACAGATAGCGGGGGTTCCAATCAATCAGAACTTCACCGATATCAAATACTATGTTTTTTATGGTCACGAATAAATCCGTTGAATAGCCGTTTTATTCGTGGCTGTGAGTGCCGTCGCCATGATCATGGTCGGCATCCGTCGCTGCGCTCGGGCTCATCACGGTGATCTCGGCTTGTGCGGTTGCGCCGCTGGCGAAGTTCAGGGTGATTGTTTTAACGTCACCGGCTGTCAAAGGCTCGGTCAAGCCAATCAACATGATGTGGTCGGCTTGTGGGTTCAAAGACACGGTCGCGCCAGGGAGCACTTCGATTTTCTCGATCGGGCGCATTTGGGCAACATCGGCTTCGATGGTTGTGGTGTGGAGTTCAACACTGCCGGCAAAATCGGCCGTAGCGGACACCAAAGAATCGGCAGCGCCGCCATTATTGGTCAAAGACAGGTATACCGCACCATTGCTGGCTGAACCGCTCTCATAAGCAAAGCCGGACTCAACGGAGATTTGAGCCGCAATCGGCGCAACTTCTTGGTCGGCTTGAATTTCGGCTTGTACTTCAACTTGTGCTTCGACTTCTGGCTCAACCATCAAAGCATCGGCAGCCGGAACGGCTTCCATCGACATGCCGCCGTTGTTTTCAACGGTTTCGTCTTGAGCCGCAACAAAAGACGGGGCAGCAAAAGTCATGATAACGCAGGCTGCAACCGCAGCTTTCAGAAAAGATAAACGCATAAAACGCTCCTTAAAAATAGTTTGTGTGAAAATATATTTTGTAAAATTCTTTGTTGAATTGCTTTTTATTACGGGTTGAACTTTACGCCCCTTTATTGAAACATCCGTACAGACATTGCAATTTTACGAGGCGCATAGTCTGCTCCCTTTAAGGCAAATTTATGGCAGCAATAAAACCACGCGAAAAACAAGGAAGAGGGGCAAGTATCACGCCCCCATCACACGCCTATCGTACGCCGCGCTCAATCTGGCGGATAACCGCACGAAAATCGTCAACGGTATAACCGCCACCCGACATGACTTCGCCCTCAACCACAAAGCTCGGTGCCGATTGAATGCCGAGGAAAAAGGCAGCTTGTTCGTTTTCTTGCAGAATGCGGCTGACTTCCGGCCCTTGGCCGATTTGCTTTAATTCCTCAAAATCCATGCCCATTTGCGCGACAATGCTGCGCAGGCGGGTTTCGTCAATCTCGCCTTCCATGCTCATCAAGGCTGTGTGCATCTCCATATAGCGGCCTTTGGTACGTGCCGCCAGCGCGATGCGCGAAATCATCTCGGAATCACTCGTGATGCCGGGCTTTTCTTTGAGAATGATGCGCGTGTCGGGATATCTTGAGATCATCTGAAGCAACACAGGGTGCGACCGGCGCGACCATTTCGAATTATAATCAAAAAATTCGATAATGGTATATTGAGCGTTTTGTTGACCCAAAATGAAATCAGGGCTGGTTTCATAGAGATTATCGACCGTTGCTTTGTGGCTGAACTGCTGATAGGCCAGCAAACCGACAATCACAACAACAGCACCAAAAATCACTCTCATCAGCATAGGCTTATTCCCTTTGTTTTATCTTATTTTTGACCGGATATTGGCCGAATTATTGATCGGAACAATCCGATATGGGGGGTGGTGAAACGGACAGGCCGCGCAAAACGCCCCGCAATTATGTGTTACTAAATTATATGTTACTAAACTATATGACTTAATAATACCGGAAATAATACCGGCCTTTGATCATCACGAAGGCCGGTATCATTTATATGTTATTTTTTCGCCGCATCGCGGTTTGACTTGATGCCAGCACGTAAGGCGTCGAGCCCGACATAGCCGCGGGCGAGGTCTTCGCCAATGGTGAAGGCCGGTGTACCGGTGATGCCGAGTGTACGCGCCATTTCGATGTTTTCATCAATCTGGGCGGCGATTTCGGCGCTATTTTTGTCGGCTTTGAGCTTCTCAACATCCAAACCGACTTTTTCGGCCAGAACGGCAAGCTGTTCGTCATTAATCCGGCCACGATGTTCCATCAGGGCAACGTGGAATTCAAGATAGAGGTCTTGCTTTGCCGCCGCCAAAGCCCATTTCGACGCATCGGTCGAGGTGGGGCCGAGAATGGGCAGCTCAACAAACACAACGCGGATGTTGCTGTCTTCGCCCATAATCGTCATGATGTCGCTCAGGGCGCGTTTGCAATAGCCGCAATTATAATCAAAAAACTCGACAATCGTGATGTCGCCGTCTTTGTTGCCGGCCTCAGGATGCGCCTTGTTTTGGTACAACCATGACACATTGTCCTTGACCGCGCCTTGGGTGCGTTCTTGTTCGACCGCGCGTTGTGCCTCGCCATATTTTTCAACGGCTTGGATAATCACTTCGGGGTTATCCATGATGTAGTCATGAATCAATTGTTCGATGGCCTCTTTATTTTCAACGACCGGCGCGGGAAACGCCGTATCCGAAGGGTTGGCCGGCATAAATTCGTTTTCAGCGGCGACTGCGTCCTTTGGGGCGTCCTGCGTTGCGTCCTGCGCAACCAATGTCCGACCAGCGACCGCCATGCCACCCGCGAAGCCGCCGATGACGGCTGTTGCCAGCAAGAGGTATTTGATTTTGTTCATTATCTCGTATCCTTTTTATTATCTATATATTGTAGTACATCTTGGACGTGAATCCAATCCCCAGTTCCTTGCCGCCCTTGTTTTTCGAGCGAAGCCTTTGCCAAAGCCGCAAAACGGCGCGCTTCGTCATAATTACCGAGGGCGGAAGATTCTTCGGCTAGCTCGATCTGAGCTTTCGCTTCATCCCCCAAACGCCCGTAAATCGTTGCCAAAAGGCGATAAACGCCGGAGGATTTTTTTTCCGTTGTCTGAGCGCGCTTCAATTCGGCCTGCGCTTCATTCAACATGGCCTTGTTGTCATAGCCCGCAACCTCAACCATCGCGCGGGCAAGATCAATGCGGATCAAGCCGGCATCGGGCAAAATTGACAAGGCTTTTCTATAGGCCACAATGGCCTCGGCCATGCGTGCCGCCTCAAGCAAGATTTGCCCCTTGAATTCATAGAAATAGGGGTTGTTGGGTTCGGCGGCGATGAGTTTGTCCATCTTCGCCAAAGCCGAGTCCATGCGTCCTTGGCGGTAATCCGCCACCGCCATGGCGTATTGCCCCTTCACCGAGTTATCGCCCCCGTAAACGCCGATGGCGCGGGCAGGGTCTTGAAAGGCCGTGATTTTAGCCTTCATCCGGTCAAATTGTTCTTGCCATTGCGGTGGCAACGTCACGGATTGGTGGGCCGAGCGGTCATAGCCCGCCCGCATCGCGGCAACCCGTTCGCGCGTCATCGGGTGAGTCCGCATATATTCGGTCTGGCTGGTGCTCGGCAAAAGCTCTTGCCCCTCAAGCTTCTCCATAAAGCTCACCAGCCCTTGCGGCGAAAACCCCGCCGCGTTGAAATAGCGCAGTGCCGCTTGGTCCGCCGATGATTCTTGCGTGCGGCTGAAGCTCAGGAAATTGCGCGCTGCCACACTGCTGCCGCCCATGCTGATGGCGGTTGCGGCCTCACCGCCGCCGCCCGCAACGCCGACACCAATCCCCAAAACCGTTGCCAAAATGGATTGATAGGAGGCTTTTTCAAGCTCCGCCCGTCCGCGCACCAAATGCCCGCCTTGGATATGCCCGAGTTCATGCGCCATCACGCCGGTGACTTCGGCGGCGTTCTCGGCCTCTAATATCAATCCGGTGAAAAGGAAAATATTGCTTCCGCCCGCAACGAAGGCGTTGATCTGGTCACTCCCCACCAAAACCAGATTCACTTGTTCCGGTTTCATCTGCGCCGCCTTGAGCAGCGGGGCGAGCCATGTTTTAAGGGTTGTTTCGATTTCGACGTCCCGAATAATCGTCATGCCTGATGATTGCGCCGAAACGGACGGCACATGTGTAAACGCCACGACCGCCATCACCATCACGGCGAACACAAGACGCGACAAGGGGCGCATTAAGGATACGGAAAAAGGAAAGGGTCGGGTCATCATCATTTCAAAGACATGATAAAAAGCATGGTTATTCATGCCCAAAACATGTATCCTAGATAGAGGAATAACGCAATATCATGGCATAAAAATGGCCTGAATATTATGAGTTTGTAATATTCGGGGTTTTTGAATGATAGATTTTTTATGGTAGCTGGGCTCGATGTCTTTAAACGCTCTCGGTAACGAAATTTTCGACAATATTGACTTGGTGTGGATTCCCATCGCCATTTTTACAGTGCATGAGGGGCAACGATTAAAAGCCGTGATTTTTTGCGCGGCGTGTTATTTGTTCCTGCGGCTTCAGATCGAAACCATGCACGCCTTCGGCTTTCCGAACGGGATGTTCGGCTTGGTCAAGATGGATTTATACATGCGCGGATTATTGGTGTACGGGTTTATGACATCCGTTTTCCTGTTGCTGTCGATCTGGTCGCCCGAAACGAAGGGCGTGATTTTTATGGCGGCCTGTATAAGCCTCTTCTTCACCTCCGTCCTCGTCTCCACCGTCGCGCTGGTTTTATGATTCCGCTTGTTTACTTGCATTTGGGGCGGAGCTGGCTTTATAACGGGGCGAGCAAAGCGAAGAAGAGCGTGTAAGGCATTATGGTCGATAAGAAAATTCCGGGAAAACGCAGTGATAATAGCGGCGGTGGCAAACGCACCGCCCGCGAAACGACCGTGCGCGTAAAAACAGCCCGTGAACGCAAGGCGTCCTCCACACGGTGGTTGCAACGCCAATTGAATGACCCCTACGTACAAGAGGCGCAACGCCTTGGCTATCGGTCGCGCGCAGCGTTTAAATTGCTTCAGATTGATGAGAAAATCAACGTCCTTCGCCCCGGATTGCGGGTGGTTGACCTTGGCGCCGCCCCTGGGGGGTGGTGTCAGGTTTTATCCGACAAAAAGATGAAAAATATTGTCGCGATTGACGTATTGCCGGTTGATCCGTTTCCCGATGTTGACTTCCTTCAGATGGATTTCACCGATGATGACGCGCCCGAACGGTTAAAAGAGGTTATGGGCGGCAACGGCAAGGCCGACCTTGTGCTGAGCGATATGTCCCCCAACACCACAGGCCACCGCCAGACCGACCACTTGCGAATGATGATGCTCTTGGAACTCGCCATTGATTTTGCGCTGGATGTGCTGGAGCCCCACGGCAATTTTGTTGCCAAGGTGTTTCAAGGCGGGGCGGAAGCCGAGCTTATGGCCTTGCTCAAGAAAAACTTCAAAACCGTCAAACATATCAAGCCCCCCGCCAGCCGCAAGGAATCGCCAGAGCAATATCTGTGCGCCCTTGGCTTCAAAGGAACGGCGCGTAAAGATGCGCGGCCTGAGGATGCGGGTAACGACGGTGACGGCGAAGACGGTGATATGCGCCCGCATCGCGATATGGAGCTTTAGCGGAGCCTGTCCTCCTGCCTCCCCCATCAACCACGTTCCGTCTTATCCCTAGGGGGCGGCGCAGCAAAATTTCGCTTGTGTTTGCGGGGTTTGCCTGTATGATCGGGCTGCAAAGGTAACCCGCGCCGTTAAGGCCATATTGATCGAGGTTTGTCATGTCCTTTGCAGGAAAATCCCCCCAATCTTTTACTGACAAAGTCATTTCAGAGTCTTTGACCTTTGACGATGTTTTGCTGCTCCCCGCCCATTCCATCGTCCAGCCCGCCGATGTGTCAACCAAATCCCGTTTGACCCGCACGATTGAACTTGGCGTGCCGCTCCTGTCCGCCGCGATGGATACGGTGACGGAGAGCGCGATGGCGATTGCGATGGCGCAAACCGGCGGGATGGGAATCCTTCACCGCAACATGGATGTTGAGCGCCAAGTCGAAGAAGTCCGCAAGGTCAAACGGTTTGAATCCGGCATGGTTGTCGACCCGATTACGATTCACCCCGATGCGACACTCGCGCTGGCCTTAAGCGTCATGCAGGATAATAACATTTCCGGTATTCCGGTGGTTGATACGGGGGGCAAGCTGGTCGGGATTTTGACTCACCGCGATGTGCGCTTTGCCGATAATCCGGCGCAGCCAGTGCGCGAGCTTATGACCGCCAAAAACCTGATCACCGCCGAAACAGGCATCAGCCGCGAAGACGCCAAAAGACTCCTCCACCAACACCGCATCGAAAAATTATTGATCGTTGACAAGGATTTTCGCTGTACCGGCCTTGTCACGGTGAAGGATATTGAAAAGGCTCAGACCTTCCCCCATGCCTGTAAAGACCATCTCGGACGCCTGCGCGTCGGGGCGGCGGTCGGAACGGGGGATAACGGGTATAACCGCGCCGTGGCCTTGATGGCGGCGGGGCTGGATGTTGTGGTTGTTGACACCGCGCATGGCCATTCCCAAGGTGTTTTGGACACGGTTGCCAAAATCATCCGCGAAAAAGGCGAGCATACGCAAATCATCGCCGGCAATATTGCCACCGCCGATGCCGCCCGCGCCTTGATTGACGTCGGGGTGGACGGGGTGAAGGTCGGGATCGGCCCCGGGTCGATCTGTACAACCCGCATTGTCGCGGGGGTCGGCGTACCGCAACTCAGCGCCATTATGGCGGTTGCCGATGCGTGCAAAAAGGCGGATATCCCCCTCATCGCCGATGGCGGGGTGCGGTATTCGGGCGACATGGCCAAGGCGCTCGCCGCCGGCGCGGATTGCATCATGGTCGGGTCGATGCTCGCCGGCACGGACGAAGCCCCTGGGGATGTGATCCTGTATCAAGGGCGAAGCTATAAATCCTATCGCGGGATGGGGTCTGTGGGCGCGATGTCCAAAGGCTCCGCCGACCGGTATTTCCAAGGCAAAGTGACCGAGAGCCAAAAACTCGTCCCCGAAGGAATCGAAGGCCGCGTCCCCTATAAAGGCCCGTTGCATCAGGTGATTCACCAGATGATCGGCGGCCTGCGCGCCTCGATGGGTTATACCGGATGTGCCACCATTGCGGATATGCACAGCAAAGCCCAATTCACCCGTATCACCGGCGCGGGCGTGCGTGAAAACCACGTCCATGACGTGACCATCACCGCCGAAGCCCCCAATTATCGTAAGGAAGATTAAACCATGCCCAGCGCACCGCGCCCAAAAGACACAAAGCCGCAAACGCCGCCTTCGATCAAGGTCGGGTACGCGCAGCGCGATGCGCTTGAATGGCTCATCCTCAACGACCCCTATGTAACGCCGGAATGGGTGGGGCGTTGCCTTGCGCTCGGCGAATATATTATTGCGGAAGACGCCGAAGGCGGCTATTTCGGGTTTTTGCGGTTCAGCCAGTTTTGGGGCGGGATTCCGTATATGGACATGATCCGCGTGCCGGAAGAAAACCTCCGCGAAAAAGGCATCGGCACCGCTTTGTTTCACTTTTGGGAAGACCAAATGGCGGAAAAAGGCGCGCGGGTTTTGATGACCTCCGCCCAAATGAACGAAACCGCGCCGCAAAAATGGCATACGCGTAACGGGTTTGCGCCATCCGGCCGCCTCACCTTCGGCCCGATCCAAGAGCAAGTCGAAATGTTCTTTATCAAAAATCTCGAAGATGACGCGGCATGAGTGACGCCCCCGCCCTCACCATCCGCCAAGCCAATATTGACGATGCCGCGATTGTCGCCGCCTTGCATGTCGAGAGCACCCGCAAAGGATATGCCGATTTCGCCGATGCGGCGTATCTGGACGGGCTGGATGTCGGGGCGTTTACCGCGAAATGGACAAAATGGCTCGGCGATTCAACAACGGTTTTGATTGCGTTTGACGGCAATGACGGCCCAGACGTCCAAGACGGCACGAACAACAAACAAATCCCCGCCGGATTCATCGCCTTTGGCCCGATCCGCACCCGCATCCACGAAGACCGCGGCATCATGCCCGCATGGCCGGGCGAGATTTATGCCCTGTATGTCGCACCGGATTACTGGGGAAGCGGCACCGCCCGCACCTTGATGAAGGCCGCCGTAACGCCGATGCAAAAATCCTATCTTGACCGCGCCTTGCTGTGGGTCATCGACCGCAATAAACGCGCCGTCAAATTCTATGAAAAATGTGGCGGGCAGCGCGTTGGCAAACAAAAAGTCAATATCGGCGGCCAAGACGTCACCGAAATCGCCTTCGGATGGCGCGATATCGGACGGGTTTAGACGCTACCCTTATCTTTTTCAGGTCTTTGGGGCGGTTTGGAGCAAGTCTGAAACGCGGGCTGGAATGCGGGCAGCAGGGTTTCCCTAAAAATCTTATGGACAGGGTGGGAAAAGGCAAGGGTTTTGCTTGACCACAGATATATTTTTCGCCTTAATGACGGCTTGTCTTGTGATGTATTTATTGCTGTGGCGCAGCATAAACCATGTCCGCCGCCGCGCTGAATGCCGCCAATACAGCATAAGAAGAACGCAAGAACGCCACAAAATATTGGGGCAATGCAAAAGAAAAGATATCAGATGGGAGAAGACGCCATGTCCGCCGAAACAACCGTAAAATCCGTATCGCAAAATGCCGCTACGGCCTCTGCCGCCGCCCCTGTTTTATGGGCGCCGACGCAGGAGCAAATCAAGCGCACGCGTTTGTATGATTTTATGCAACAGACAAACAAAAAATATGGGCTGTCCCTCGAATCCTACCACGATGTCTGGCAATGGTCGGTCGACAAAAAAGAAGATTTTTGGAGTGATTTTTGGGACTTCGCGGGCATTGTCGGCGATAAGGGTGGGCGCGTCTTGGACAACCCCAATCAAATGCCGGGGGCGGTGTTTTTCCCAGAGGCTCGATTGAATTTTGCGCAGAATATGCTCCGCCTCCATGACGGGCAAAAAGGGTCGGATGTTGTTATGACTTTTTGGGGCGAAGACAAGGTGAAACGCAGCCTGAGCCGCGATGACGTCTATGACAAGGTCAGCCGCCTCGCCCAAGTCTTGAAAAAAGCCGGAGTCGGCAAGGGCGACCGCGTTGCCGCCTTCATCGCGAATATGCCGGAGGCAGTGATCGGGATGCTCGCCACCGCTTCGCTCGGGGCGATTTGGTCGTCGGCCTCACCCGACTTCGGGGTGCAGGGCGTGCTTGACCGGTTCGGTCAGGTAGAGCCGAAGGTTTTGCTCGCGGTCGAAGGGTACTACTATAACGGCAAGACGATTGATTGCGTTGGCAAGCTGCGCGAGATTGTTCCGCAGATGCCGAGTCTGCGGCAAACAATTATCATTCCTTACGCCAATGCGAAGCCGGATGTGTCGGGCGTTGCCAATGCCGTTTTGTGGGATGATGTTTTGGGCGCCGAAAAAGGCGGAGCGATTGCGTTTGAACAATGCGCGTTTAACCATCCGCTGTATATCATGTTTTCATCGGGTACGACCGGCGTGCCGAAATGTATTGTCCACGGAGCGGGCGGCACCTTGATCCAGCATATGAAAGAGCATATTTTTCAGTGCGATACTGCGCCGAACGACAAGATATTCTATTTCACCACCTGCGGGTGGATGATGTGGAACTGGCAAGTCACCGCCATGGCCTGCGGGGCTGTTTTATGCTTGTTTGACGGGTCACCCTTTGCGCCGAGCGGGAATATCCTGTTCGATTATGCCGATGCCGAGAAGTTCAAGTTGTTCGGCACGTCGGCGAAATATATCGACGCCCTCAACAAAGGCGGGCTGGAGCCACGCAAGACGCATGATTTGTCCAGCGTCAAGGTGATGACCTCCACCGGATCGCCGTTGGTGCATGAGAGTTTTGACTATGTGTACAACAAGATTAAGCCTGATGTGCATTTGGCGTCAATTTCCGGCGGCACGGATATTGTGTCGTGTTTCGTGCTGGGCAACCCGATCTCGCCCGTCCTTCGCGGCGAAATTCAATGCGCGGGGCTTGGCATGGATGTTGACGTGTTTGATGACGAAGGCAAGAGCATCGGCGCGAAAAACGGCCAAAGCGGTAGCAAGGGCGAACTCGTTTGCAAATCGCCCTTCCCGTCTATGCCGGTGATGTTTTGGAACGACGAAGACGGGTCAAAATACAAGGGCGCGTATTTCGAAACATTCGATAATATCTGGGCGCATGGCGATTGGGTCGAACGCACGGTGAACAATGGATGGATTATTTACGGACGGTCGGATGCGACCTTGAACCCCGGGGGCGTGCGCATCGGTACGGCGGAGATTTACCGCCAAGTTGAACAAATCCCCGAAGTGATCGAGAGCATCGCGGTCGGCCAAGACACGCCGGATGGGGATGTGCGCGTGATTTTGTGTGTACGCCTTAAAGACGGGGCGGTGCTGGATGATATGCTGGCACAGCGCATCAAAACCCAAATCCGTAACGGCGCATCACCACGCCATGTTCCAGCCATAATCCTGCGCGTTAATGATATTCCGCGCACAAAAAGTGGCAAGATTACCGAGATTGCGGTAAGAGATGTTATTCATGGACGCGCGGTGAAAAACCAGCATGCTCTGGCCAACCCAGAATCCCTTGCGGAATACGAAAATCGGCCTGAGCTGCGCCAAGACTAACAAGACTAAACCCCTCAGTTTCGGGGTCTATACCGTCATTGCCTGCCCCCCAGTCTTAATGATCGGGACAGGCGCGATGGCACGTTGTTTCCTTTATGAACCGCCCTTTAAAACAGGACGGCGAGATTCGAAACGGACGGCTCTGTGCGGGTGACGCGCACCGATTATTGTTGATGAATCAAAGATTTTGACCGATTTTGACAAATTTCGAGCGAAGGAAACCGCCATAGAATGCAGCCCCAATCCCGTTTGTTGATTGACCTTGATATTATCCGTTCCAATTACCAATATGTCCGCACCCGTGTCGGACAAAATGTGACCGTTGCCGGCGTGGTCAAGGCCAATGCTTATGGCCTCGGCGTTGAGCGTGTAGCCCCCGTTTTAGAGCGCGCTGGATGCCCGCTGTTTTTTGTTGCGACCCCTTATGAGGCCGCAGACTTACGCCAGATTACGCAAAAGCCCATCGGGGTTTTGAACGCGATTCTGGACGAGCATAACGCCGAATTCATGGCGGCGAGTGCGATTATTCCGGTACTGAACAGCCTTGAAGATATTGACGTTTGGGCGGCGCTGTGCCGCCGCGATGAAACGGCCTATCCCGCGATGATCCAGTTCGACACGGGGATGCGCCGCGTCGGATTATCGGCGGCGGATGTTAAGGCGATTGCCGAAAATCCGGACAGGCTGCGCGGCATTGCCGTTCACAGCTTGATGTCGCATTTTGCCTCGGCGGATGACGATGCCTCGACCATGACCGTGATGCAGCACAGCCGCTTTGACGACATGGTCGCGATGATGCCGCAAGACATTGTAAAAACCGCGAAACGCTCGCTCGCCAACTCCGCCGGCTTAATGCGCAAGCCTGCCTTTCATTATGACATGGTGCGCCCTGGGCGCGCGATTTTCGGCTTGCAGCCCCTGAGTGGTGAAAATAATGACCAGATCAAAACACCGGTGACGTTGCAAGCGCGCATCATCCAAACCCTTGACGTCAAGGCGGGTGAAACGATTGGCTATAACGAAACATGGAAAGCGCCGCGTGATATGCGCGTGGCGACCGTGTCGCTGGGCTATGCTGATGGGCTGCGCCGTATTTTGACCAATCGCGGACATTTGTTTTTTAACGGGCGGCCATTGCCGATTACCGGACGCGTGTCGATGGACATGGTGATGGTGCGGATTGACCATCTGAGCGAAGGCCAGCCGCATCGCGGTGATTGGGTGTCATTCCTGTGCGATAAACAAACCCCCGACCAAGTCGGACGCATGGCGGAAACGAACGGGTATGAAATTCTAACAGGGCTTGGCAAACGCGCCCAACGTCTTTATACAGAAACAGACGCGCAGCATGCCGAAGTTATGACGGACTCCCGTGATATTTCGCTTTCGCCTGCTGTGCCTTTGAGCATGGATAAAGAACAGGTACAATTGGACGAATGGCAAAAGACAGCAGCAAAAACATACCCATAGGACACACCCCAAAATCATCCTTTCATCCTGTGACGATTGTCCTTGATATGTGCCAAGGCGCAGGACGGTCTTTGCTGGATTTGGCGGATTCAATCGGGCGGCTTGGCTTGTTCACCGGCAAGGTTTTGGCCGCGTGCGTAACACCGCCTTTATACCTTAAACATATTTTGCGCCAATTCATGAATATCGGGTTTTACTCGCTCGCCGTTGTCGGGATGACGGCGTTGTTTTCGGGCATGGTTTTGGCGTTGCAAAGCTATACCGGATTTTCGCGCTTCAATGCCGAAGGCGCGGTGGCCAGCGTGGTTGTGTTGTCGATCACCCGTGAACTTGCGCCTGTTTTGGCGGGTTTGATGGTCGCGGGGCGGATCGGCGCCTCCATCGCCGCCGAGATCGGCACGATGCGCGTGACCGAGCAGATTGACGCCCTCACCACATTATCCGTCAATCCGATTAAATATCTTGTCGTACCGCGCGTCATGGCGGGGGTAATTATGATGCCTATTTTGGTGTTGATCGCGGATATTATCGGCGTCATGGGTGGATATTTGGTCGGGGTTCATGTGCTTGGGTTTTCCGCCAGCGGTTACATCACCCAAACATGGGATTTCGTTGAACCGATTGACGTGATTTCCGGACTCGTGAAGGCTGGTGTTTTCGGGTTTATCGTGACGTTGCTTGGCTGCTATAACGGCTATAATTCCGGTCGCGGCGCACAAGGCGTGGGCGCGGCAACCACCAATGCGGTCGTGTCGGCGTCCATATTGATCCTTATTTTCAATTACTTCCTGACACAGGCGTTTTTCTCATGAGCGGTGACACAGCAAAAATCGTGATGAAGGATGTGCATAAATCCTTCGGCAGCAAGCATGTATTGAACGGCATTGACCTTACCGTCGAACGCGGCACGTCGATGGTGATTATCGGCGGATCGGGAACCGGAAAATCGGTGGCGCTTAAATGCATTTTGGGTCTTATTCACGCCGATAGCGGGTCGATCCTCGTTGACGGGGTTGAAACCATGGGCATGAGCGACCGTGAGCGCAATGCCATGATGGGAAAATTCGGCATGTTGTTTCAAGGCGGGGCGTTGTTTGACTCGCTCCCCGTTTGGCACAATGTGGCCTTCGGCCTGATCCATGGTCAGGGCATGAGCCTCAAGCAAGCCCGCGACATTGCGGTTGATAAGCTTAAATCCGTCGGCCTTGGATCACAGGTTGCGAATTTATTTCCGGCGGAATTGTCTGGCGGGATGCAAAAACGGGTATCCCTTGCCCGCGCCATCGCAACCGAGCCTGAGATTATCTTCTTTGACGAACCCACCACCGGCCTTGATCCGATTATGGCGGACGTTATTAACAACCTCATCGTTGAATGCGTGAAAAATCTTGGTGCCACCGCCTTGACCATCACCCACGACATGGCGAGCGTGCGCAAAATCGCCGACCATGTGAGCATGATTTATGAGGGCAAAATGATCTGGACCGGCGGGGTTGACCGCCTGGACGATTCCGGCAACCCGTATGTTGACCAATTCATCCACGGGCGGGCGCAAGGGCCGATCACCAAACACGCCCATATGGCATAATTCATTCGCGATTCAACCCTGATTCATTCTGGGCGCGGGGCGGTTTGCTTTTAGCGTTTTATGGCGCCCTTTTGTGCGTGCGGTTTCGAGCACCACCATTCAATCCAAACGAAGCAAAACTCCGAATTAAAGCCTTTATTTCGCCGCTTTTTTGTGCGATATAACGGCTTATGCGTAAATTAGGTTATATCATTGCGGCGTTATTCTCCCTCGGGCTTTTGGGCCTGATTGTCGGGATCGGTATTTTTTCGTGGGTTTTGGCGACTTACGGCGAAGATTTGCCCGATTACAGCCAACTCCAAAATTATGAGCCGCCGGTTGTTGCCCGCGTTCATGCCGGTGACGGGCGGTTAATGACCGAATTTGCCAAAGAAAAGCGCATTTACCTTCCGATTGACGCGATTCCGCCCTTGGTCAAAAATGCTTTTATCTCCGCCGAAGACAAAAAATTCTATACCCATCACGGGCTCGACTACATGGGTATTACGCGCGCCGTGATTACCAATTTGCAAAATCTTGGATCCGACCGCCGCCTTGTCGGGGCATCAACGATTACCCAGCAAGTCGCGAAAAACTTTCTTTTGACCAACGAAGTGTCGTTTGAACGCAAAATCAAAGAAGCCTTGCTCGCCTACCGCATGGAGAAGGTTTTGCCGAAAGACCGTTTGCTGGAGCTGTACCTCAACGATATTTTCCTTGGCCAGCGCTCCTACGGGGTTGGCGCCGCGGCGCTCACCTATTTCGGGAAGGCGCTTGAAGAGTTGTCGATTGAGGAAGCCGCCTATCTTGCCGCCCTTCCCAAGGCGCCGAATAATTACCATCCCGTCTTGAAACGCGAACGCGCGATTGAACGCCGCAATTGGGCCATCGACCGCATGAATGAAGACGGGTATATCACCAATGACCAAGCCAAGCTCGCCAAGGCCAAAGCGCTTCAGACGTTGATTGATGACGACCAAGACGAAGACGACCGCGTCCGCGCACCGTATTTCGCCGAAGAAATTCGTCGTTTCCTGATCGAAAAATATGGTGAAGACGGCCTATCCCGCCGCGGATTCACAGTGCGCAGCACACTCGACCCACATTACCAACAAATTGTCGAACGCGTATTTTTAAAAGGATTACTGGATTACGATATTCGCCACGGATACCGCGGACCGATTGCCCATTTCGAAACCATGGATGCATGGCGCGACCAATTGCGCACCGTTGTTCCGCCCGAAGGGATGCTCGATATCTGGCGGCTCGCCGTTGTTTTGGAGGCGGGCTCCAAGCAAATCGTCATCGGCTTTGAAAACGGCGATCGCGGCGTCATCCCCTTCAGCAATTTGACATGGGCGGCCAAAGACCTCGGCAAGAGCCGTAAGGGCGCGGCGGTGGTTCATGCCTCCGATGTTTTATCCGTCGGGGATGTTATTTTCGCCTTTGCCGAAAAAGACGCCGATGATGCCGCCGAAACGTTGGAAATCGACGGCAAGCCTGTTTACCGCCTGCGCCAAATTCCCAAAATTCAGGGCGGCATGGTGGTGATGGACCCGCATACAGGCCGGATTTTGGCGATGCAAGGCGGGTGGTATTACGGCACCAGTGAATTTAACCGCGCCACACAAGCCCTGCGCCAGCCCGGATCGGCGTTCAAGCCGTTTGTCTATCTAGCGGGGCTTGAGCAAGGCTACACCCCTTCTACCCTTGTTCTGGACGCGCCGGTTGTGTTTGACCAAGGCCCGGGGCTTAAGAAATGGCGCCCGACCAATTATAACAACGAATATTATGGCCCCACACCGATGCGGGTGGGCATTGAAAAATCGCGGAACCTTATGACCGTTCGGCTCGCGAACCAGATCGGCATCAACAACGTGGTCGAAATATCCAAACGTTTCGGCATTGATGACGATATGCCCCCGCACCTCGCCAACGCGCTTGGCGCAACGGAAACAACCGTGCTTAAACTCACCGCCGCTTATGCGATGCTGGTCAATGGCGGCAAGCAAATCCAGCCGAGCTTTATTGACCGTATCCAAGACCGTTGGGGCAAAACCGTTTACCGCAAGGATGAGCGCCCCTGCGAAGGATGTGGACCACAAATTCCGTGGCAAAAAGACCTTAAGACCCCGTCTTTGCCCGATACACGCGCCCAAATCGCCGACCCGCGCCATGTGTACCAGATCGTGTCGATGCTCGAAGGGGTTGTCCAGCGCGGCACGGGCGCACGGATTAAAACCATCGGCTATCCGCTTGCCGGCAAAACCGGCACGACCAACGAATCCAAGGACGTGTGGTTTGTCGGGTTCAGCCCCGACCTTGTTGCCGGTGTGTATATCGGGTTTGACGACCCTGTCACCCTCGGCAAGCGCGAAACAGGATCAAGCGTCGCCGTACCGGTTTTCAAGGCCTTTATGGAGGAAGCCTTGCTCGGCAAACAGCCGATTCCCTTCCGTATGCCCACGGGGATCAGCCTTGTACAAGTCAATGCCGATAACGGCACCCGCGCCCATCCCGGCGACAAAAAAGTCATCTGGGAGGCTTTTTTGAAAGGTCAGGAACCAAACGGGCGGATGCGCGTTATTGAAGGTGGCAGCCTTGGGGGCAGCATGTCGGAAGGAAGCTATGGCGGAACCGGTGTCGGTGGCTATGATGACGGATCATCCTCTATTTCCAGCGGAACGGGCGGCCTGTATTAAAGGGGTTCACAAAAAACCAACAAAGGCGGCTTGACAAGATTAATATCCACACTATACTTGCGGCCTTACTGTTCCCTTTTTTATTCCCATATCATAAAAAACGAAACAAGACTCTCGAATCAAGGAGCAAGACAATGCATGTCCAAAAACAATTAAACACAGCCGATCAAACCGCGACGAAGGCCTTTGACGCCGCCGCTATCGGCAAGCGCAAGCCCCATGAATTCGCCATTGATCTGGACAAGAAAGACTCCCTGACCGGATCTTTGCTCATCGCCCGCCCGGGGCTCAGCCTCACCCTCGATGAAAACGATGAAGAGCCGATTCACAGCCCGATTTTCTTTGTCGCCGATGAAATTGACGTCGATGGCGAAGCCGCCCTCGTGATGGTGATGATTAACGCCCCGCAAGGCGATCCAGACAGACTCGGCGATGTGCGCGGCGATATTTTGAGCCAATATAAAAAGAAAACCATTTTCCATGGCGGCAATTTCGGCCACCGCAGTGAAGATGGGTCGTTGAAAATCCAACTCCTCGTCCCCACCAATGATTACTGGCTGCGGTCGATGCCCGCGCACCCGTATCACGGCAAGGACAAGCGCCCTGATTTCATGGTCGTTGATTGCCCGCACGCGCAAGACGCGATTTTGAAATATGGATGGGCGTATAATTTTTTGGTGACCAGCGGGTATTGCATCCTGCCCAAGGGCGAGATGGCGGATTTTCTTGCCTATTGCGACTTCTATGTGTCGCCGACGCCGTCCGCAGAAGCCGTGTTTTCCGATCATGCTGCGTCAAAATATCTGACGGCGTTTCGTGATATCGGGCTGCAAGCCGGCGAAATTCACAAAACGCAGGAATGGGCGCAACAAATGCGCAGCACCCCGTACCGCCCGCATTAGTAACCCTTCTGCGGCGGCTCTACAGGCCTGCCGAAAGGCTTCAGGCGTGACCGGATTCGCCGCTGAATAAGGCCGGATTAATACCGATGAAGGCTAGCGCCTTATCCCATTTGCCGGTTTGGTCGTGCCCGAAAACAAGGTCGCGCCGCGCATCGCACACAAGCCACGCATTGTTGCGGATTTCGTCCTCTAATTGCCCCGCGCCCCATCCGGCATAGCCCAGCGCAAACATTTTGTCTTGCGGCCCGCCTTTGCCCATCGCGGCGCGTAAGGCCTCGATCGTGCCAGTCACGGCGTAATCATCCCGCACGCGGATTGTGTCGCGCCCATTGAATTCGCCGCTGTGAAGCAAAAATCCGCGCGTTGTTTCAACCGGCCCGCCAACGAGCACCGGAAAATCGCCGAACACATCGGAATCATGGTCAATCAATAATTCGTCCAGCAAGGTCGCAAGAGTGAGGTCGGGGATCGCCTTATTCACGATCAGCCCCATCGCGCCCTTCGCGTCATGGGCGCAGACAAAAACCAGCGCTTTTTCAAACCGTGCATCGCCCATTTGCGGCATCGCGATCAATAATTGACCGTTCAACCAGCCATGGCGCGTTGCGTCCTTTGGTGCCTCGTTTGGCGTATCCAAAGTCGAGCGGGGCGGGTCTTGGGCGTCATCGGACATTGATTTTATATCTCTATCTTGGCTTATGCCCCCTTGTTAGCATAAGAGGAGGCTTCGACTCAAGGCCTGAAGCCCGCGGAAAAAGGAGCAGGCTTCGCCCTAATATTGAAAGCTCGCATCGCGGCGCGACTTCGCAATTGCGATGCTGCGGTCTTGCGGCGATATTTGCGGAAGGCTTATTCCTTGCTCCTGCGCATCACTAACCGCGATGGACTCGATCAAGTCCATATAGTCATTCCCGACAACCGCGCGCACCGCATCGTTACACCGCGCCCGCACCGCGGCGGGATATTCAATATCAAGGTCAACATGCATTCCTTGTTTTTCAAGCTCTTTCAACGCTCTGTCCATCACCACCGCTTGCGAGCATGACCCAAACATTTGAATGGCGGCTTCGTCAGGGTTGGTCTTTGTCACTTCTTGGTAGAGCCGATGTTCGATAGATTGTAATTCACGTTGCACGGACACAAACAAGGCGCGGTCTTCGGGCGTTGGTTTTTCCTCGATCTGGGCATATCCCATGCTCATGATCTCTATGCCCATCGCCGCGTGAACGATATAGGCCGTGCGCGCGTTTTCCGGATCTTCGGCGTATTGGTATGTTTCGACTTCGGTGAAGGTTTGCGCGGCGGCGCGCCCGATTTCAATCATTTGCTCCGACTCTCGCCGGTGCTCAATCTCGGCGGAGGACAAAACCGCAGGCGGCTGCGGCTTACTCGTCGGCAAAGACACATCAACGCTCGGGGTTGAGGGCGGCGCGGGCGGCAGGTTCAGATCACGATCCTTGATCGTCATACTGCATGCCGCACAATTAAATGCCAAAAACGCCGTCAATGCCAAGCGCGGGTAATTCATAGCCATCATCCCGTGTGAATATGAGTGTTCGCAAGGTCAAACGTATCACAAGCCTAGCAGGGGCCGAGTCGGCATTGACGCATTTGACAACGACCATCCTACCCGCAGAGATTTAATTTTATGTAAATTATTGCGCTTTATCAATAAAGGCGCGCACGGCGTCTAAGCTGTGCGGCAAGACGGTGAAGCGCTCCTTGCGGGTGAATAAATCAGCCATACTGTCGGGCAAGGCGGGGTGGTGACCGGTGGCGGCCTTGACCGCATCGGGGAACTTGGCGGGGTGGGCGCAAGCAAGCGTAACACTGGGCAAGGCCGCATCAAGCGTGCCGTCCGCCAGCGCCCGCTCCATCGCCTGTGCGCCGACGGCGCTGTGCGGGTCGAGGGTATAGTTGGTGCGGGCATAGATATCGGCAATGGTTGCGGTTGTGGCAGCATCATCCACGGCATAGGCGGCGAATAATTGATGTGCTTCGGCGCGTTTTTCGGGGGTGACGGATGCCGCGCCGCCGTCCAAGAAATCGTTCATAAGAGTGCGCAGCGCCGCATCGTCACGATCCATTAATTCAAACAAATAGCGTTCAAAATTGCTGGAGATTTGAATATCCATGCTGGGGCTGATGGTCGGATGGACGCTGCCTTGCGTGAGTTTTCCCGTTTGCATGAAGCGAGTCAGGATATCATTGCGGTTGGTGGCGATGACGAGGCGTTTGATCGGCACGCCCATCTGCACCGCCGCATAGGCGGCGAAAATATTGCCGAAATTCCCCGTTGGCACAACGAACTGGACAGGACGGTCGGGCGCGCCGAGCGCCAGCGCCGTGCTCACATAATACACGATTTGCGCCATAATCCGCGCCCAGTTGATGGAGTTAATCGCCGACAGATTATGCCGTGCGCGCATGGCTTCGTCGGCGAAGAGTTGCTTCACAATACGCTGGCAATCATCAAACGTGCCGTCCAGCGCGATGTTAAACACATTGGAGTCCGCCACGGTGGTCATTTGGCGGCGCTGTACCTCGGAGGTGCGGTTATGCGGGTGGAGGATGAAAATCCGCGCATTTTTGCATGATTTACAGCCCTGAATCGCCGCCGACCCCGTGTCGCCCGACGTCGCGCCCACAATCGTCATATGGGTGTCGCGCGCCTTCAACACATGGTCGAAGAGCCGCCCGAGCAATTGCAACGCCACATCCTTGAACGCCAAAGTCGGGCCGTGGAATAATTCCATCACCCATTGATTGGCGTCAAGCTGCACCAACGGCGCAACGCTTTGATGGCGGAATCCGCCTGTATGGGGGTGGGCGTGGGGGGTATAGACATCATTCAAAATCGTCTTAAGGTCGTCATCGTCAATCGCCCCGCCGACAAACGGCGCCAGCACCGCAAAGGCCACATCGGCATAAGGCTTGCCGCGCAAGCCGCGCAAAGTATCGTCACTCAATCGCGGCCACTCCACCGGCAAATAAAGCCCCCCCTCCGGCGCAAGCCCCCCCATCAAGACATCAATAAATCCTGCGCGAAGGGCGGTGTTACGGGTGGAGAGGTATTGGGTCATGCGGCTCTCGCTTCAAGATTTAGCATCTCTAGGTATTCATTGTATTTAGGGACATCTTTATGTATTTCTTCAATACCATATGCAAGCTTAAATCCTCTAATCAGTTTATTTGAATCTTCTTCTCTAAAGGGATGATCTTTTGTTCCGTATCTCGGCAAGTCGAACAAATCGTATATTTGTGCCCCCAACCCACTTAAATCACAAACAATATTCTTTTTTGCATAGGTTGAAGGAGTGCTTGTTGAATATCCCTCTAACCTCGCGTTGAAAACTTGCATTGATGACAAAAAATTGAGAATCTTCTCTGCGTCCAGATCATCGAAATATTCGACACTTTGCTTGATGTAAGAAAGCGACTCTAGCGGATATTTTGGTAATTCTCTAGAATCTCGTATTACCCCAAAGCAAGCCCTCGCATAGCAACTCATATCACTTATGGCATCGCTTAACAGTGCTCTTGCAAGTCTTTCTTTTTGCTTCTTTTGGATTCTCATAGATTCAGTTTGAAGGTCTATTTGCTTTTGCATTTTGGATACAGTCCAAAATGCGCCCAAAAATGCTAAGCTCCCCGCAATAAGCGTCTGCCACTTTTGCAGAAAAATCCAAAATGGGTCATTCAGCCACAGAACCGCGCTTAAAAAGAACCCTAAAAAGAAAAAAAACAGGCAAGAAAACAGATCAATGCCCTTTTCCTTAAGGTTAACTTGCATCTTGACTACTCTCACTCAATCGTGCCAATCACATAATACTTTGGTTTATCTATATAATTTTTTATTTTTGCAGCTGGTTTGTAACTTTTAAGCTGTTCTCACGCTAAGTTAAATGCGTCAGCATCAATCATATATTCTACGCTTTAGTGCTTCATGCTTTCCCCAGATCCCATTAACCAAATTTGGAGACTCAAAAGCCCTAACCAATTCTTCCTTGCTTGCCTCGAACGTAACCTCGAAAGTTTTTGGACCAGCTTTATAAAACGGATAAAAAACCGGCGAACCTATTTTTCCCTTTATATTAAAAGAGATTTTTGGACCCAAAAATTCATGACAATAGCTAATTCTAGTAATGGGTAAGTCGGCTTTTTCTTCTTCTTTATAGCCATCAGGATAGCCTCCTTCCCCGGCGATGTTGCCTAGAGCTGGACCATGAAAATAGAATTCCATTTTTTCTCTACAATCTAAAGCTATCACCGATTGATATAAAAATTGGTCTGTTAAAGGAAAAATATTAAGATTTAGAGCTTTGGCCTCGATTTGAGCGCCTTCTTCTTTTAACTTTAAAAGTTTGAATCCTCGAACCCCAAAAGAAAACCACAAATCCTCGTATTCTCGCTGTTCATGTCCTGGAACACTGACTCTTCCCTTTAGCCTCCAGCTATAATCTTTCTTCCTGCCCTTTTTTTCTTCATTCATACTATCTACTCCCACTCAATCGTCCCTGGGGGTTTTGAGGTGATGTCGTAGACGACGCGGTTGATGCCGCGGACTTCGTTGATGATGCGGGTGGCGGCGCGGCCTAGGAAGTCGTGGTTGAAGGGGAAGTAGTCCGCCGTCATGCCGTCGGTGGAGGTAACGGCGCGCAGGGCGCAGACAAAATCATAAGAGCGGCCATCGCCCATCACGCCGACCGTTTTGACGGGAAGGAGGACGGCGAAGGCTTGCCAGATTTGGTCATACAGGCCGGCGCGGCGGATTTCATCAAGATAGACCGTGTCGGCCTTACGCAGAATCTCCAGCTTATCACGGGTGATTGCGCCCGGAATGCGGATGGCAAGGCCGGGGCCGGGGAAAGGGTGGCGCTGGACAAAATCGGCGTGCATTCCGAGTTCGATGCCGAGAACGCGGACTTCGTCCTTGAATAACTCGCGTAGCGGTTCAACCAATTTCAGGTTCATACGCTCAGGCAAGCCGCCGACATTATGGTGCGATTTGATCGTGACGGAGGGGCCGCCGGTGAAGGAGACACTCTCGATCACATCAGGATAGAGCGTGCCTTGGGCGAGAAACTCCGCGCCGCCGATCCGTTTGGCGCAGGCATCGAACACATCAATAAACGTGCCGCCGATGATTTTGCGTTTTTGTTCGGGGTCGTCAACGCCTTCGAGTTTGCCGAGGAATAAATCGGCGGCGTCCTCGTGAATTAAAGGAATGTTGTAATGATTGCGGAACAAATTGACGACTTGGTCGCTCTCGCCCGCCCGCATCAAGCCTGTGTCGACGTAAATGCAGGTGAGTTGGTCGCCGATCGCCTCATGCAACAACACCGCCGTCACCGAAGAATCAACCCCGCCCGACAGGCCGCAAATGACTTTGCCTGTGCCGACTTGGGCGCGGATTTTTTCGATGGCTTCGGCACGAAAGGCATTCATCGTCCAATCGCCCTTGCACCCGCAAATGCGGTGGGTGAAGTTCCTGAGCAAGGCGCCGCCATGCGGGGTGTGGACGACTTCGGGGTGAAATTGGACGGCATAGAATTTTTTGGATTCATTGGCGATGGCGGCATAGGGCGCGCCTTCGCTCACCGCCACAACCTCGAACCCCTCGGGAAGGGCAGTGACACGGTCGCCATGGCTCATCCAGACTTGGTGCGCTTCGCCGTCATTCCATAAATCGTCAAACAGCGGCGATGACTTGCGGACATTGACGAAAGCGCGGCCAAATTCCTTGTGATCCGACCCCTCGACCCGCCCGCCGAGCTGTTCGCACATGGTTTGTTGGCCATAGCATATGCCGAGCAGCGGCACGCCAAGGTCAAATACGCAAGACGGGGCGCGGGGGCTGCCGCCCTCCGTCACCGATGCGGGGCCGCCGGACAGGATGATGCCGCGCGGATTGAATGATTTGATGCGGGCTTCGTCGGCCGCATTGAATGGCCAGATTTCGCAATACACCCCGTTTTCGCGCAGACGGCGGGCGATGAGCTGGGTCACTTGTGAGCCAAAATCAATAATCAATATATGATCGTGCCGAACGGAGGGTGCGGCGGATTGGGGCGATACAGAAGACGGGGAGGAAGAAGCCATGGATTTGCTTTCTTTGCAGGCATTGCGCGACAAACCGGTACTGTGCAATTTTTAGGGGATAACGGCGCGGCTGTAAACCGCTTTTAATTTTCATTGGAATGCGGCTGTGTGTTTTGCTAGGCTCTTGCAACGAAACACAATAAAAGCACAAAACAAAAATAAGGGGAGATCACCGTGAACGGGGATATTACACGCGCCGGCGCATTGCTGAAGGAAAAACTGGGGCATCATCAACCAAAAATCGCCATTATGCTGGGCTCCGGCCTCAACGAGATCGCGGCGGAGCATCCGTCCTTCGGCGAGATTAGCTATGCCGAAATTCCCGGCTTTCCACAGCCGACAACCAAAGGCCATGCGGGCAAGGTCACGTTCGGCCTTGTCGGGGGCGTGCCGGTTTTGTTTTTGCAAGGGCGGCTGCATTATTATGAAGGCCTCGGCATGGAGCCGATGAAAGTGTTAATCCGCACCCTTAAAACCATCGGGATCGAGATTTTATTCCTCACCAACGCAGCAGGCAGCACCAACACAACCACCCCCCCTGGATCGTTGGTTGCCGTCAATGACCATATTAACATCACACAGTTTGACCCCTTACGCGGCCCGAATGAGGATGAATGGGGGCCACGTTTTCAGGACGCCGCCCATCTGTGGAACGCCGATTTACGCCGCCATATGAAAGAAGCCGCGCTGGAGTCCGACATTAAACTCGGCGAAGGCGTGTTCGCGATGTTCAGTGGCCCGAGCTTTGAAACCGCCGCCGAGGTGCGCATGGTCAAAATGATGGGCGCGGACACGGTGGGTATGTCGCTGGTGCCGGAGGCGCTCATCGCCAACCATTGCGGGTTAAAAGTTGTCGGATGCTCCGCCATCACCAACCTTGCCAACGGGTTGACCGAAGAACCGCTGAGCCACGAACACACCCTTAAATGGGCGCGGGTGGCGCGGGATAATATGTCGAAGCTGTTCATCGCCTTTATCGGCAAAATCGCCAAGACGCATTTATCGGCGGCGGCTTGATACGGCCTGAAAAGGCTTGCTATCGTTTGGCGCTGGCGTGGATGGCGGCGGGGTGAGGGCGAGATATTCCCGTTCTTTTTATCGCATTGCACAAAAATACTGGACTTTCTTTCGGAAATACGCGCAAAATACTCGGGCTGCACAAAGATGCGGCCTTATTTTGTTAATTTTTGTCCCTAGAGCAGGCCTATGACCAAACCGACACCGACGTTTAGCTTTGAATTTTTCCCCACGCGATCGACTCAGGCCGCCCAGCAACTCGACAACGCCGCACGGATGCTCGACACGTTGAAACCGACGTTCATGACCGTGACATACGGGGCGGGCGGATCGGCGCAAAACGGCACGATTGACACCGTTACCCGCCTGTCGGCGCAGAGCAAGACCGACCTTGCCGTTCACTTGACCTTTATTACCTCCACCAAAGAGGAATTGGAATTTTTCACCGACCGCGTGTGGGAACAAGGCATCCGCCATATTGTCGCCTTGCGCGGGGACGTGCCGGCCGGTGTGCAATGGCCGAATAATGACGGGATGCATTTTGCCTATACATCCGATTTCGTTGCGTGGCTGAAAGGCCGCTATGATTTTCAGATCAGTGTCGGCGCATACCCCGAAAAACACCCCGATGCGCCGTCCTTGAAGGCCGATATTGCCGCCCTGAAAATGAAGTGCGATGCGGGAGCAGACCGTGCCATCACGCAATTTTTCTTTGATAACGATGTGTATTTCCGTTTTGTGGATGAGGCGCAAAAACAGGGCGTATCAACACCGATTGTCCCTGGGGTATTGCCGGTTTTGAATTTTTCAAAGATGATGCATTTCGCGCAGAAATGCGGCACCACCGTGCCGGATGACGTGGTCGCCTTGTTTGAAAAATACCCTGACGGATCGCCCGATGCGTTGAAATGCGGTGAGGAATTCTTGCTCCGTCAATGTGACAACCTCCTCAAAAGAGGCGCAGGCCATATCCATTTTTACACCCTTAATCATGACCAGCCAATCACGCGGGTCTGTAAGGCGCTCACCCCGCCGCGCCCATAAACACGGATCGCACAAGCCACGCAACCCTGAAAGGCTTGTGATGCATGGCTTTTGGGCTAGAACTTATGCCCGAAATAGGGTAAAGTCCTTGTCGCAATAAAGGAAATACAACCCCTGAAGGAGTGATATATCGATGGTACTGGCGAGTAATCTTGGTTTTCCGCGCATCGGCGCAAACCGCGAATTGAAAAAAGCGGTCGAGTCTTACTGGAAAAAAACATCTTCTCAGGCTGAGTTGTTGGACACCGCAAAGGAATTGCGCCTGCGCCACTGGACTTTGCAAAAAAAGGCTGGTTTGCACCATATTCCATCGAATGATTTTTCCTTCTATGACCAAGTTCTCGACATGTGTGCTTTGGTTGGATGCGTTCCGTCGCGTTATGCCTTTCGCGGCGATAAGGTTGACCTTGATACATATTTCGCCATGGCACGTGGCAATGACAGCGTCACCGCCATGGAAATGACCAAATGGTTCGACACGAATTACCATTACCTTGTGCCGGAGCTTGAAAAAGGCCAGAGCTTCAAACTCGCCTCCAGCAAAGTTTTTGACGAATTTTCGGAGGCCAAAGCCGCCGGTATTCATACCCGCCCTGTCTTGCTCGGCCCTGTATCGTTTATTCACCTTGCCAAGCCGCGCTATGAGAATTTTGACCCGAAAGAAGTTTTGGGCAAGCTCCTCCCCGTTTATTGCGAAGTCCTCAAAAAACTCTCCGCCCTTGGTGCGGATTGGGTGCAGATTGATGAGCCTTGCCTCGTGATGGATTTGTGTGATGACGCGAAAAACAGCTTCGCCCCCACCTATGAAGCGATAGCGCAGGCCGCGCCGAACCTCAAGATTATGCTCGCGACCTATTTTGAGGCGCTGGGCGATAATTTATCCGTTGCCACAGGCCTCGACGTTGCCGGATTGCATGTTGATCTGTGCCGTGCGCCGCAACAGCTTGACGCCGTGTTGAGCGCCGTCAAGGGGCAATCCCTTGTGTTGTCGCTCGGCCTCGTGGATGGGCGCAATATCTGGGCGACCGACCTTGACAAAGCCCTTGGCATGGCGGAAAAAGCCGTTGCGGCGCTTGGATCTGACCGCGTGGTTGTCGCGCCGTCTTGTTCACTGCTGCACAGCCCCGTTGACCTTGCCGCCGAAGGCAAGATGGATGCACAAATCCGTCAATGGCTCGCCTTCGCCACCCAGAAACTGGACGAGATCGCAACCCTTGCCAGCGGTGCCGATAAAGGCCGCGACGCCGTATCCACCGCCCTTGCCTTGAGCAAAAAGGCGGTTGAAGCGCGCAGTTCATCAACCCTCATCCACAGCCCAGCGGTCAAAACCCGCACCAAGGCCGTGAGTGATGATATGCTGAACCGCCGCAGCCCGTTCGCGAAACGGCGTGAGGCACAGGTGAAGGCGCTTAATTTGCCGCTTTACCCGACCACGACGATCGGATCATTCCCGCAGACCCCCGCTATTCGCAAGGCACGCGCCGATTTCAAAGCCGGCACGATTGATGCCGCCGCCTATGAATCCGCGATGAAGCTGGAGATCGAGAGCGTCGTGCGCTACCAAGAAAACATCGACATGGACGTGCTTGTTCATGGCGAGGCCGAACGCAACGACATGGTCGAATATTTCGGTGAACAACTCTCCGGCTTTACCTTCAGCAGCAACGGATGGGTGCAATCCTATGGATCACGATGCGTGAAGCCGCCGATTATTTACGGCGATGTATCGCGCCCCACCCCGATGACGGTGCAATGGTCGGCCTATGCCCAGAGCCTCACCGACCGCCCGATGAAGGGGATGCTCACCGGCCCGATCACGATTTTGCAATGGTCTTTCGTGCGCGACGACCAACCGCGCAGCGAAACATGCAAGCAAATCGCCCTCGCCATTCGTGACGAAGTCGCCGACCTTGAAAAAGCCGGCATCACCGTCATTCAAATTGACGAACCCGCCATCCGCGAGGGCCTTCCCCTGCGCCGCAAGGATTGGGATGCGTATTTGAAATGGGCGGTGGATGCGTTCCGCTTGTCCGCCGCATGTGTGAGCGACGATACGCAAATCCACACGCATATGTGTTATTCCGAGTTCAACGACATCATCACCTCGATCGGGGCGATGGATGCGGATGTGATCTCGATTGAAACATCGCGCTCGCAGATGGAGCTTCTGGACGCCTTCGTTGACTATAAATACCCCAATGAAATCGGCCCCGGCGTGTATGACATTCACTCGCCGCGCATCCCGTCCGAAGACGAAATGGTGTTGTTGCTGGAAAAGGCCAGCGCCCTCGTCCCTGCCGAACAAATCTGGGTCAATCCCGATTGCGGCCTGAAAACCCGTGGCTGGGCGGAGGTCAAACCCGCGCTTGAACGCATGGTCAACGCCGCCAAAGCGATGCGGACAAAGGCCAAAGCCACCCAAGCCGCCGAATAATACATCATGCCCGAAGGGCGTATCGTGCCGCCGTGCCATACACCCTTCGCGTTTTTTTCTTTTTCACTTTTCCATTCAACAAGCATTCTTCCAGCAACCGCCTCTTCACTTCGCACCACGCGGTTCGCCCTTCAAAAACCTTGAGTATGACAAGCAGGACAATGACAACGGACAGCACCGACATTTCCGCCACCAAGCCAGCCAACGCCAAGCCCGCTCGTAAACCCACACGATCCCAAAAAGCCGTGATCGGATGGGAAGAATGGGTGAGTATGCCCGGCCTAGACTTGCCCGCCGTCAAGGCCAAGAGCGACACCGGCGCGCTCAATGCCTCGCTGCACGCCTTTAACATCAAACCCTTCGACAAAGACGGCAAAAAATATGTCCGGTTTGACGTTCACCCCGTCCAGCGCAACACAAAAATTGTTCGCCATTGTGAAGCCCCCGTGCGAAGCCGCCGCTTTGTCACCAGCTCTAACGGCGAAAAAGAACGGCGCTATGTCATCGAAGCCGCCATCGTCATTGGCGGACGCACCGTTAAAGCCGAAATCACCCTGACCAGCCGCCATAAAATGACGTTTCGAATGTTGCTCGGCTCCGAGACCCTCAAAAAAGGCCGTTTCATTGTTGATCCCGCCAAATCGCACTTGTTCGGGAAAATCAAGGACGCCGCCGCGCTTTACACAACCGCAATTAAAGAGTAAGACGTGAGCCTTAAAGTTATACGTTCCCTTCTTGCGTAAGGATAAATATTGCCATGAAAATCGCCGTTTTGGCCTCGAACCCAAAGCTCTATTCCAATAAGCGCCTCATGGAGGCCGGACGCGCTATGGGTCACGAGATGCACTTCATCCGCATCCATAACTGCTATATGGACATCACCGCCAGCGCCCCCGAAATTCATTATCGCGGCGGACAAATTCTCAAAGGCTTTGACGCCGTTATCCCGCGCATCAAACCCGCGATGACATTCTATGGCACCGCCGTCCTGCGCCAATTCGAAGCGCAAAACGTCTATTGCCTCAACGGATCCATCGCCATCGGTCGATCCCGCGATAAGCTCCGCTGTCTTCAGATGCTGAGCAGTAAAGGCATCAACATCCCCAAAACAGGCTTCGCCAACTCACCGCTCGACACCAAAGACCTCATCAGTATGGTCGGCTCCGCGCCACTGGTTATCAAGCTGCTCGAAGGCACACAAGGCAAAGGCGTTGTCCTCGCCGAAACAGATTCCGCCGCCGAGAGCGTCATCAACGCCTTCAAACGCCTCAACGCCAATATTTTGGTACAGGAATTCATCCATGAGGCCAAGGGCGCAGATTTACGGTGCTTCGTCATCGGCGACAAAGTCGTCGCCGCCATGGAACGCCGCGCCAAGCCTGGCGAATTCCGCGCCAATATCCATCTCGGCGGCAAGGCGCACAAAGTCAAAATCACCCCTGAGGAGCGCAAAATGTCCGTCGCCGCCGCAAAGGCCGCCTCACTCAGAGTCGCAGGGGTGGATATCATCCGCTCCAACTCGGGCCCCAAAGTGCTGGAGGTCAACTCCTCCCCCGGCCTTGAAGGCATCGAAGGCATCACCGGCAAAGACATCGCCGGATTAATGATCGACCATATCGAGAAAAACGCCCCGAACCGCAAGAATAAGGGCGCGGAAGGGTAAGTTTATTTCGGGTTTCTTTTATGTGGGGGGAACGCCCCCCACACCCGCGGGGTTTTGGAGTGCAGTGCCAAGAGAGTCGCGGGGAATGGGGGGACGTTTCCCCCCATATCTTTTTAAATTTCAATAAATTCAATAATAAAATAACAGGAGTTTTCTTTTGCGGGGGGAACGCCCTCCACACCCGCGGTGTTTTGGGGCGCGGTGCCAAGAGAATCGTGGGGGATGGGGGGACGGTTCCCCCCATAACTTTTAAGCCGCTTGTTTGATGAGGCGGCAGGCGAAGAAGCCGTCTGTGCCGTGGCGGTGGGGGCTGAGGCTCAGGGCGTCGCCGCGCATGCCGGCATCGGCGGCAAGGGCGGGGAGGATTTTGGATACGGGTTCGACCGCGAAGTCGGGGTGCGATTCCAAGAATTTAGCGATTTGTGTTTCGTTTTCTTGGGGGAGCAACGAACATGTGGCGTAGACCAGCGCCCCGCCCGGTTTGACATAGGCGGCAACACGGGTGAGGATTTCGGCTTGCGTTGCCATTAGTTCATCCAGTGACGGTGCGCCGCCGCGCCAGCGTAAATCGGGGTTGCGGCGCCATGTGCCGGAACCGCTGCACGGGGCATCGACCAACACGCAATCGAATTTATCTTTTTGACGGCGGAGCCATTTGCGTTGCTTTTCATCGTCCAGCGGGCGCAGCTCGACATTATGGATGCCGGCTTTAACGTAGCGTTTTTTGCCGCGCTCAAGGCGTCTGGCGTCCAAATCCATCGCCACGATGCGGCCTTTGCCGCGCATCATGTCGGCCAGCACCAAGGTCTTGCCGCCACCGCCAGCGCAATAATCAAGAATTTGCATCCCCGGAGCCGCACCGCACAGCAAAGCGAGAACTTGTGAGCCCTCATCCTGAATTTCGACCCAGCCCTTGCGGAAGGCTTCGGTCTGGCTCAGATATACCGAGGCGGGAAGGCGTAGAGCGACGGGCGATAAGGCGCCGTCTTCGGTCTCAATACCGTCTTTTTTGAGGCTGGCCTTGGCTTCATCACGGGTGCGTTTCATGGTGTTGACGCGCACATGAAGGGTGGCGGGGGTTTGCATTGCCGTCATTTCATCGACAAAATCCGCGCCCAGTGACGCCTTGATCCCGTCATACGCCCAATCGGGGCATTCAAGGGCGATATTTTCAGGCATGTCTGGATGGGTGAAGGATTGCCCGATCAGAGTTGCGAGAGCCTTCGCCTCCAAATCATCCAATTCAGCTGGTGCGTATTGCTCGCCGCAGAAAAGATCAGTAATTTGCGCCGCGCCATAGGCGCCTTCCAGCGCCAAAAATGCCACAACCCAATGCCGCCCCGTTTCGCGGTCAAGGCCGCATCGATCAAGCCACCAGCCAAGCCGCGCATAGTGGCGCATCATGCCGTATAAACGCCCCGCAATATCAGCACGGTCTTTGGAGCCGATGAACCGGTTATTGCGGAAAAAATCGCCACAGAATTTGTCCATAGGGAGCGTGCTATGCTCCATCAAATGGTTCCAGACGGAGATGGTCGTTTCGATGCGGGCGGATTGTTTCATGGGCTTTTTCTTTAATATTACAACAGGGAACGGGGTGGTCAATAAAGGGAACGCAACAGAGCAAACCCCAAGCCGTCCAGCTTGTAGTGCATTTTGCATGAAATGTCATGTTTTTGTTTGCGGGGCGCGATGATCCGCCGCTATGGCCACCTTCATGAGCCGCCGCTACGGGCGGGGCGGGCGCGGGGAAGAGCCTGTCTTGCGGGCATCTTGCGGTTTGTCCGCGGCTTTGTCTGCAAATTTTTCTGCAGGTTTATTCGCTGCGCCCTTTTGATTATCGTTATTGGGGGCGTGGCTTTCCGGTTTGGGCGGTGCGCTTGTCGCGGCGCGTAAGGTGTCCTCCGCCGCTATGTAATGGCGGATATGCAGCGGTATTTCGGGGCTCTTGCCCGTATATCCGATGGCGTCCATGACGGCTTCGACTTTTTCGGCCTTGCCTGTTTTGGCGTTCACGAATGCGCCCTTGACCACGGCATAGGCGGCGATGCTGCCTTTATTCTTGCCCGATGCCGCGATAAATTTTTGTTCGATATAAAACCATTTATCTTCCCAGCCTAAAATCCTGCTTTCGAGGGTGAATTTTTGCAGCGGTTTGAGTGGTTGGCGGTATCGAATAGTGGCGGAGCCAAGCACCGGCATCCAGCCCTTCTCCCGCGACTGCCCCATCATGCCCGAACGCATCATCAAGTCCATGCGCCCCAAATCCATGATCGTGAGATACCGCCCGTTATTCATGTGAACATTGATGTCGAGGTCATTCGGCAAGACCCGCATCGTGAGAGAAGACTTTTCGGTCGCAACGTCCAGTTTCTTTGCAAACTGTGCCATTGTCCAAACCCATAACATGCGCATATATAAATTCATGCATAAATTGTATGGGTAAATTGCCGCCCGTTGCAAGACGTTTATTTTCAAAAATCCGCGCTTTTCTGGCTTATGTGGCCTTGGTATGGGGGTGAATTTCATGTATAATCCGCTCGGCTTTCAAGAATGAGGGTCTTGTATTACTGTCATTCACCTTTTCCCATTGGCCTTTGTACAATATATGCCCCATAGCGCCGGCATCATCCTTGAAAATCGTGACGCGCAAAGCCGCGAAAGCGGGACATTGGTCGTCACCGAACACCGCATGATCTTTCGCAACGACACGCGAGAGGTTGAGGTATCCATTCACGGATGCACCATTACGCTCGGCGGTGCGGCCAATTTGCATGCCTATGTCACCCACCCTTCGCGCCCCGATGTGACGCTGGACATCACGGATTTTTCATTCTTTCGCCAAGCCGCCTTCCGCGACCACCCGCAGGCGCAGCAATTCAAAAAAGACCAAGGACGGCATAAGACTTTGCGCAGGCTGAGCTTGGCTTTTGTTGCTTTTTTGGTGCTTGCGCCGCTGTATTTGGTGTTTTTTGAGCGGGACTGGCTGGTGGACAGGGTGGTCGCCCGCATCCCCGAAGAAGCCGATATGGTGGTCGGTGACCTGTTTATCAAAGTCTATGAAGACTCCATCATTGACGACAAAGCCCTTGCCGCCGATGTGGCGCGCTTGACCGGGCCGCTTATCGCCGCCGCGCGCACGCCGCCTTTTGCGTATAATATTCACATTATCGACAGCGATGAAATGAACGCCTATGCGGTTCCGGGCGGGCATATCCTTATCCATTCCGCCTTGATCGAAAAAACCGAGAGCGCCGAAGAATTGCTCGGTGTTTTGGCGCATGAGGCCGCGCATATTAACGGGCGGCACTCCATGAAGCATATTCTTCACGGGCTTGGAACTTGGGCGTTTTTGTTTTTATTGGGGGGCGACCCGAACCATATTGTAGCAATGGTCGGCGATCACGCGCAAACCCTTTCGGCGCGTGGATATTCGCGCCAGCACGAGCATGAGGCCGATGCGGCGGGGTATGACTATATGGTGCGAGCGGGTTTGAATCCCGATGGGATCAACCGTTTTTTCATGCGGTTGAAGGATGAAGAAGACAAGAACATCCTGCGTAAGGGGATGAACTCGCCGCTCACCAATTTATTCAGCACCCATCCCTTGACCGATGATCGGATCGCGGCGCTTGACGCCCTGATGGCGCAAAACAAGCTGGCGATACGCAATAATGGATTACAGGATTTTGACTATGCCGCCTTTAAGGCACGCGTAGCAGAACTCGCGGCCAATGGCTCTGCCCCTTCGCCTTCCACACAAGATACGCCCCCAGACTCCCCTGCAGACTCCTCCACAGAAAAGGAAACACGATGAAACAGAAAATCGACGGCACACCGTCTTTCAGCCATATCCATTTGTTACTGGAACCCGGCGATGTCATCATCACCGAATCCGACGCTATGGCGAGTATGGATCCGCGGATCAGCCACTCGGTCGAAACCAATGGCGGGTTCCTTGGCGGCCTCGTCAAAAAATTCTTTGCGCGGGAGAGTTTCTTCGTCAACCGTTACCACAATAAAGACGCCCAGCCGCGCACCCTCACCCTCACCCAAGCCACCCCTGGGGATATCAAAGCCATTAAATTGAACGATAACGGCATCTACATTCAACCGGGGGCGTTTATTTGCCGCACCACGGGGGTCAAAATTGCCGTGCGTTGGGCGGGGTTTCGGTCGTGGTTTGCGGGCGAAGGATTGTTCCGCATTTTGGCGCAGGGCAAGGGGATTTTATGGCTCGGCGGATACGGGCACATCTATGAAAAAACCATTGATGGAGAATATCTGATCGATAATAACCACATCATCGGATATGACCCCGCCCTGACCATGAAGCTTCAACTCGCGGGCGGGTTGTTCAGCAGCTTTTTCGGCGGCGAAGGATTCGTCACCCGCATGGAAGGCAAAGGCAAAATCTATCTGCAAAGCCGAAGCCTCAATGGGCTTGCGGGCTTTATGAACCCGCGCATTTAGGTCTTCCAACGGATTTTATCACACACAGATACAGGAATATCACCCATGCAAATCGCCATCCTTGAACGCCCCGCCAATACGATCGCCAAGATCACCTTGGACGCGGGCGAGGACGTCACCGCCGAAGGCGGATCACTGGTTGCCATGTCTGCCGATATGGCGATGGAAACCTCCACCCACAAGCGCGGCAAGGGCGGCGTGATGAAGGGTTTAAAACGGATGTTGGCGGGAGAGAATTTATTCCTCAACCACTATACCGCCGCCAAATCCGGCGATGTTTTATACCTCGCCCCGAACTTAAGCGGCGACATCATGCATAAAAAGCTGGAGTCCGGCACATTGGTGGTGCAAGGGTCGTCCTTCCTTGCCCACTCCGCCGGTATTGAGATGGACATGACATGGCAAGGCGCGAAAAACCTGCTCTCGAAGGAAGGGTTGTTTTGGCTCAAATTCTCCGGCAAGGGCGATGTTTTGATCAATGCCTTTGGCGCGATCTATCCTGTGGAGGTCAAGGACGAATATATCGTTGATACCGGCCATATCGTGGCGTTTGAGGATAGTTTGACATTTTCCTTGTCGAAAGTCGGGAAAAGCTGGATCAGCTCTATCCTCGGCGGTGAAGGATTGGTTTGCCGCTTCAAAGGCACCGGAACGGTTTGGTGCCAATCGCACAGCGAGCGCAGCTTCGGCTTCGCTCTCGGCCCCAAACTCCGCGCCCGATAAGCCCCCATTCACGTCACAGAAAGACAAAGCCATGATTGATTCCAACACCGACCTTCCCCATGAAGACACACAGGGCGGCCAGCCTATGCCCGATGAAGGGCAAAACGCCGCGCCGGATGCAGCAGCACAAGATTCCTTGCAAGATTCTGGCGCACGCCCAGCGCATGATGCCTCCACCGCCGCGCTGGATCAAGCCGCCTTCAGAGCCGCACCGCAAGGCCCGCGCGAGTTTCAGCACAGTATCCAAGGATCGCCCGATTTTGCACGGCTGACGGTTCGCCTCCCCAAAGGCGGCATGATCCGCGCCGAAGCATCGGCGATGATCTCGATGGACACCAACATCTCGATGAAGACCAAGTTCAAAGGCGGGCTGAAACGGTTTTTAACCTCCGAGAGCCTGTTCCTCAATGAGTTCAAAGCCGACCAAGCCGGCGGGCAAATTGAATTCGCCAACGGCCTTCCCGGCGATATTTTTCACTATCACCTTGACGGGTCTGGCAAGGCGTTGTTCTTGCAAAGCGGGGCGTACCTCGCCGCCGGCGCGAATGTTGAGGCCAACACGAAGTTTCAAGGGCTGGTGAAGGGGTTTTTCTCCGGCGCCGGATTATTCTTGATTAAGTGTGAAGGCAAGGGCGATGTGTATTTTAACTCCTATGGCAGCATCATCGAAATCGATGTCAAAGACCGCCTTGTCGTGGACAACAACCATATTGTCGCCTTTACTGACGGCCTGACCTATGACGTGCGCAAGGTTGCGGGGTATAAATCCCTGTTCCTGTCCGGCGAAGGATTGGTAACGATGTTCAGCGGACAAGGAAAAGTCTGGGTTCAAACCCGTAAATTCCCTGCCTTCGCGCGGTGGGTTTTCCCGTTCCGTCCGGTAAAGTCCAAAAGCTAAAATCAGAACCAGTCGCACCATGCAAAAACCGGATGACGATGCATCCGGTTTTTTGTTATGCGAGGTAAGCCATGCTTATGCCTAGCTCACATGGCGCCACCATGCCTCACGGTTGATGGAATAGATGGGCTGGTAGCGAGTGACGCTGGCGACATTTTGGGTCGCTTTAATCTGGTTGTCGAGCATCACAACGCCTTCTTCGGTGTACACAATCAAAATCGCGTGCGGAATATTTTTGATTTTGTCCTGCACGATGGCAAGGCGCATATTGCTCTCCGGCACGCCAAGATGGCGCAGGGCGGCGTATTTTGCAATCGCGTAATCTTCACAGTCACCGCCGCGGGCGAAGAACTCCGCCGGTGTTGCCCAATAATCCGACTTGCCGTAATTGACTTTGTCTTCCACATACGGAACGCTGTTTACATAGTTATTCACGGCGTGGATTTTTGCCATCGTGGGAAGAGCTTCGAATTTTGACAATTCCTTGCCCCAGTTTTGCATGCCTGCATTTTCAAGGCGACCGACAATCTCGTTCCATTTGGTGAAGGCCGCCGTGTTGGTCGAACGGATTTCACGGCTTCCGAACAGGTTTTGGAACATCGGGCGTTTCGGTGTTTCATACATGCGGGGCATGGGTTGAAGCGACGCCAATTGAATGGTGTTATTGTCCGGTGCGCTGGTTGTGGTCGTTGTATTATAGGAAACCTGTGTCGCGCCTCCTTGCATCGCGGCCTCGGCATGCGCCGGACGGATCGTTCCAAAGGAAGCTACGGAAAAATACAATGTTACGCTCAAGGCCAAGGCGCGGTAGGCGAATTGCTCGGTCAACGCGGCGCGGAGCTGGAATTTCGTGATCAGGCCTTCATCGCACAAATATTGTCCCAAAGGCTTGGCTTTCGCGGCTCCGGATTTTTGGGCGCTCAAGGCGGCCTGAAGCTGGATATGGCTGATACGGTTTTTCGCGACCAGTAACTCGCCGAGGCGATTTCTGTCGAAACGGGTCTTAACCCTTGAAAATACACCCATTTGCATCTGCATCGTATCGTTCCTTTTTTCCGGCGGCCTTGGTTCTTAGAATTCTTTGGCCTTATTTTTATTTTTTTGTCACTCTGTGGTCGTTTTTTATTGGGCGGGTTTGGCGCTGTGTTCGGCTTATTGCCTTGTTATTCGTGGTGTTATTCGCGGTTCTTCCCTGTTGTCTTCCTGCAATATTACATAATAATGGTTTACGAATTATGAAAAGAGCTTGGTATTTTATGAAAAAGATTGCGCGGACTTGAAAAAGCCTTGGTTTTCCGCTAATCAAAGAGTGAATTTTATTCTTCACGGCTTTGCAAAGGGAACGCAATGAGACGACTTGACCTCACACTCGGCACACTGGACCGCATTGCCGGACAAACAAACGAACAGGCGGACAACAGCAAAGCAAGCGGGAAAACAACGGGCGGGCATGTGTTGGTGGTCGGGGATTTAATGCTCGATAAATTTGTCTATGGCGAGGTCAGCCGCATTTCACCCGAAGCCCCCATCCCCGTTTTGGCGGTCAAGCGCGAGGATATGATGCTCGGCGGTTCGGGAAATGTGGTGTCCAACCTTGTCGGGCTGCGGTGCGGCGTGACGTTGGTGTCCGTCACCGGTGTCGATGACGCGCGGGCGCGGCTCGATGATTTGCTGGCGACACAAAAAGGTCTGGATGCGCGGCTCGTTGCCGACCCTACCCGCCCGACCAGCATCAAGGTTCGCTACCTTGCCGGTCATCAACAATTGCTCCGCGCCGATGCGGAATCCTTGAAGCCGATTGACGCGGCGACCGAAGACGCCGTCATCGCCCAAGTGACCGCAGGTATGCTTGCCGCCCGCGCGGTAATTTTGTCGGATTACGGCAAAGGTGTTCTGACTCCGCGCGTGATCCGCGCCACGATTGACGCCGCCAATGCCAAAGGCGTACCTGTGCTTGTCGACCCCAAGGGCAATGATTACAGCCGTTATAAAGGTGCCGATGTTGTCACCCCGAATAAAAAGGAACTTGCCGAGGCCACATCCGGCATGGCCACTGCCACCAATGCCGATATTGAGGCCGCAACCGCAGCGTTGCTCAAACAATCCGGCATTACCAGTGTGGTTGCAACGCGCTCCGCCGACGGGATGAGCTTGCGCGAAGGCCTTGATGGGGCGGTCACGCACCTCAAGACCCTTGCCCGCGAAGTCTTTGACGTGTCCGGCGCGGGCGACACCGTGATTGCCACGATTGCCGCCGCCTTGTCGGTAGGGGCAGACCTTGTGACCGCCGCGTGCCTTGCCAATGCCGCAGGCGGATTGGTGGTTGAAAAAGTCGGCACCGCCGCCATTCGCCATGACGAATTAAAGGGATTTTTGCTCGAAGAGGGGCATTTGCTGTTTGACGATGTTGACGCCGTATATGCCAAACAATCTGGGGCGGGAACGGGCGCCGGTACTATTTCCGGTGCTGGCCCCCTTAAAGCCGGCACGGCGGGCAAAACATTCGCCCCGATCCTGAACTGGCAAGACGCCGCCGACCAAGTCGCCCGCTGGAAGGCACGCGGCCTCAAGGTCGGTTTCACCAACGGCGCGTTCGACATTTTGCACCACGGGCATGTCACCAATCTTGATAAATGCCGCGCCGCCTGTGACCGCTTGGTGGTTGGGTTGAATTGCGATGCATCGATCAAACGGTATAAGAGCGCCGACCGCCCGATCAACCCCGAACACGCCCGCGCCAGCGTCCTCGCCGCCTTGCAAAGCACCGATATGGTCGTCATCTTCGGGCATAACCCAGAAGAAAACGACACCCCGCTTGCCCTTATGAAAGCCCTGCGCCCCGACGCAATTTTTAAGGGCAATGATTACAGCATCGACCAAGTCGTCGGCGCGGATTTCGTGCAATCCTATGGCGGTGAGGTTATCCTTATCCCGCTGGAGGACGGGTTCAGCACCACCAGCACTATCAAGAAAATGTCTGACGTCGCTTAGGGGCTTGGGTTCTCGGGGTTTTCATGGTTTTTCTATGGGGGGTGACGACCCCCCATACCCGCGGGGCTTTTTTATGCCGTGCTTAAAGAAAAAATGAGCCGGCGTGTTGATTCCATCTCATTAAAAAATGTTATTATACATAATATTTCACTTGATGTGTAATAATTGATTATGTTAACTATATCCTGTGTTGAGTTGGTAAAAGCATAATTCGGGGGGATAAACAGTGACAGAAAAAACAGCCACACCCAAAGGCAAGAAAATATCCTTGTTCAAAGAAATCGCCATGACCTTGGCCTTTGGTGGAGTTGCAACGGGGGCGGTTGTTCATGTTAATGAACGCGACAGACAAAATCTCGAAGCCCTCGCCGAACGCGGGTTTGTGCCGGAAACGGGCGGGCAACGCGCCTTGGCGGCCTATATGGCGGACACCAAACCCCTGCGCGACAATAACCCCCATATTCAAGCCCTGCGCCAAAAACCCAATACAGTGTTTTCGCGGCTGTACACGCCCGATGCCGAACGTGATACATCCATGGACGCCTTGAAATGCGACTTCGAAGACACGCATTATGCCCGCGACTTTAACAATATGATGGCGATTGTCGACACGCATCGCAGTGATCCCGTAAAGAACGAAACAATCCGCGAATGTTTTTGGAGCGCGCAATCCCCACAGGCTTTCTTGCAGCTGGAGGATAGAATTTACCGCGATGTGCTTGGTAAACTTGCCCGCGACCCGTTTGTCCGTGAGCGTGCCGATGAATGGAAGCCTAGCCGCGAATACACAAGTTTCGGCGAGGCCGTCCACCAATACCGGATAAAACAGGAATTGGTGCAATATATGTCCGACCATATCCGCGCAGCGTTTGGATTGCCGCCCGTTCCGGTCATCATCGATCAAGTCAACCCGAACGGCACACAAATTCCGCGCCATATTGGCGGGTTTTTCAACAGCCATATGGGCGAAATCGGCATGATCGTCCTGAACCCCATTTCCCCCATCGGGATGGATCGTTCGTTCAAGGATGTGTTCAGCGAATTATTGATCGAAGAAGTCAAACACAGCATTGATTACCACATCGGGTTTCTCGCCCTGAGCGGCGCATACCCCCAAAATCACCCGTTTTACTATCACGGCCTGATGGTGTCGGCGGGCAAGCATTACAATTCATCCCACGCCAACATCAAAGACGAAACACCCGAAGCCGCCCGCCGCCGCTGGAAAAACTATCAAAGTTGCTTTGTTGAACGCACCGCCAAGGCGCTGGAGAAAAAAGTCCCCGCCTATTTCTTCGCGTCCTATGAATCCGAAACCCCATCCGCAGCCACTCGTTTCTTGCAGCGCGCAGGACAGACCTTGCAAGGACTCGTCACCACACGCGTGTCTTACAGCTATGTTCCGGGGGCTGCGCCAGCCTAGGCTTCGCCGGTCATCGTACACAAAAAAACGGCCTCTTTGTGAAGGCCGTTTTTGTATTCTGTGTGGAGGGGGCGGTTGCCTGATTATGCGATCGGCATGTCGACGCGCACCGGAAGGTCGGCGGCGACAGGGTCGTCATCCAGCATTTGAATCATGCCTGTCGGCTCGACCGCGAAATTGGCGATGAACAGGGCGTTTGAATAAAACACGATCGCATCACACAAATAATGGCCTTGCTCGTTCTTGCCTTCGTAAGTGGCGGGGCGCAATGTGCCCTCAACAACTTTGCGGGTTTGCGGATCCATGCCCTTTGGCAAGGCGGGATCGTCAATATCCTCGGAAATCAGGAACGGCCCGTCTTCCCCGCGCACGAAGAAACAGAAAAAGCGTAAGTATTCGAGCACGTTATCATCCGTAATCTTGATCGGTGCCTCGGCATTGATCATGTGAATCGGCGGGGATGTGCCGTCAAGGCGGGTCAATTTGCCTTGTGATGTCAAATAATAGACCGTCAAATTGGACGGTGACCATGTCTTGTCCGTCACGCGAACCAAGGCGACTTGATCGTAAAATGAAAGGGCGCGCCATGCGACTTCTGTCGTTTCCGCCGCCGTGGCATGTTTGCCGTCAATTGTGCCGACTTGACCCAAGAAACCGCCAAGCTCAGGGCCGGTGACTTTGTTCCAATGACCATCTTCTGTGTAAAACATTCGAAAAACCCGCTTTGTCGTTTGAAGTTTGATTATGAGGAGAAATGATTGTTAAGATTTTTACTGGTCGAAATTTGAATTTTACTGCGTACCAACTATACGCATAGTGCGGCGGTGCGGCAAGTCTTCAAGGCAAAAAATATTCAAGCCCTTAAAATTTACCGCCTATTGCCCGTTTCGGGAGGCCGTAAGAAAGCGCCCGACTGATATATGCTTGCCTTATATATCCTTGCCTTGCGCAGGGGAATCTTTGGCAAACAGGCCTTTGACCGGCTCATTATGCCTTTTTTGCGGTTGGCTTTGCCATTTGGCCATCGCAAGACCGGCATAGACCAAAGACGCCGAAAGAAGAATTGCCGAAGATAATGTCAAAAGCAAAGCCGGTGCGAGCATGTTTTTATCCTTACAGTTACAGAATCCAGCCTTGGCGGGGTCTTTAACGAGCCTTTTGAAAAACCCTGAAAGCCCCTTGAAAGCCTTATGAATCTGTCGTTTTACCTTACGCCGCAAGAGCGCATACACCATTGTTAGCGGGAAAAGGTTAACAAATCCCAAAAGGCTTTGACTTTTACAGATAAAAGATTTATAAGCGTTGCGACTTACAGAATTTCGGACAATTGTAAAGAGAGTGAGAGCGTCATGAAACGCACATACCAACCCAGCAAGCTGGTCAGAAAACGCCGCCACGGCTTTCGTTCCCGCATGGCAACCAAGAACGGTCAACTCGTTCTGAAGCGTCGCCGTGACAAAGGACGCGCAAGGCTGAGCGCCTAATTTCTGTTTTGCACCCCTTTTCTGAGATAGCGAGGACAAAGGGTCATGCAAGCTCGCGCACACGACATACAAAATCTGGGCCGCTTGAAAAAGCGGTCCGATTTTTTGTTGGCGGGCGGTGAAGGCCGAAAATGGGTGAGCAAAACCGTCGTTGTTCAGGTTGTTGATGATCCGGCCTGTGCGGCGAGCTCTGCTCACGCGCCAGATACTGTTGAACAGGATTCTGTTAGGCCAGATTCTACTAACCCAGACTCCGACCTAGGCTCCCCCTGTGCCGCGACGCAAGCAAGCCTTTGCGATGCGCCTGCGCTTAATAATGGGATCGGGCTTGATATTGATGCTTTAATCCTTGACGGTTCATCTGATTCCGAGTCTGATCCTGACCTCACCGCCGCTTTGCCTGCCGTTTATGCGCCGCTTGGTGCCTATCGCAACCGGTTTGGCGTCACGGCAAGCAAGAAAGTCGGCAACGCGGTTGAACGCGCCCGCGTAAAACGCCGTCTGCGCGCCGCGATCAAAGATATTTACGCGGTCAACGGCGCGGGGGACGGGTTGCAACACGGCATCGCCATCGTCATGATCGGGCGCAAGGAAACCCTTACCGTTGAGTATAAGCGCCTGAAGGGCGATTTGGCGTGGTGTTTGCGGCGGCTTGGGGTCTTGGCCGATTCTGCGCCCGTCCGCCCTGCCCAGCCCACCTCTGCGTCCACCCCCGCGTCGGGATGCAAAATGTCGCAGGACACCTCTCAAAAAGAGGCTAAAAATCAGGCAAAAAACCATACACACGCCCCGATACAAGGCGATGTGCGATAATGTCTTCCATCATGCGCCGTCTTGTTTTGCTCCCCATATGGTTTTATCGGCTGTGCATCTCGCCTTTCACGCCGCCGTCTTGCCGGTTTGTGCCGACCTGTTCGGATTATGCGGCGCAAGCCGTTGAACGCTTTGGCGCCTTTAAGGGCGGGTGGCTCACCTTGCGGCGGTTATTGCGCTGTCACCCGTTTTCACACAGGAACGGCTATGACCCCGTGCCCGAACCCCTTGCACAAAGTTCAGAAAGCTGTAAAACAGAACATCATCACAAAAATGACTGAACAGATCGCAACCGATCACCGAATAACCGCTCAACAAAACAGTACAAGAAACACGCCATGAACAATAAAAATTCCATGCACCCACAGGACAAGAAAAACCTGATTGTCTTTTTTATCGCCTGTGTCGGGTTATTCATCATCTATGATTTGTTCATCTATAAGCCGCATATCAACGCGGTCAGAGCCCAGCAAGCCGCGCAAAAAGCCGCGACCCCTGTGGCACCAAACGTTACCGCGACCGCCGCGCCGGACGCGCAGACCGATGCGCCATTGCCGATTGCCGAGGCCGTCAAGGACAGCCCCCGCATCACGATTGAAAGCGAAACCGTCAAGGGGTCTTTATCGCTCAAAGGCGCGCGGTTTGATGATCTGGCGTTGCTGCGTTATGCCGAGTCCACCACCGATTCAACCCCTGTGCCGTTGCTCGCCCCAACGCGCAGCCATCACCCACAATTTGCCGAATTCGGATGGGTTGCCAGCGATACATCGGTGCGTATGCCAAGCCGTGAGAGCCTGTGGCGTGTTGTGTCTGCAAACCGCACCCTCGCCCCGAACACCCCCGTCACTCTTGAATGGGCGAATGGTGAGAACCTGATTTTCCGCCGCACCGTCACGCTTGACAATAATTACATGTTCGACATCAAGGACGAGGTTATCAACACGGGCAACAGCCCCGTAACCTTGTTCCCCTATGCCCATATATCGCGCCTCGGATTGCCGAAGATCGTAACGGCCAACGCCATTATGCATGAAGGCCCCGTCGCCTATTTGGACGGCACCTTGCATGAGGCCGGATTTTATTCCCTCGCCAAAGATGACGATGACGCCGTCGACACCAAAGCCGTCCAAGGATGGATCGGCCTTTCCGAAAAATACTGGCTCACCGCCCTTGTTCCGCTGCATGAAAAAGGCGAAGGCCGTTACCGTATCAGCACCGACAGAAGCGGCAAAGCCCCGCGCTATCAAACCGATTTCACCGGTGCCGGCATCACCATTGCGGCGGGCGAAGCCTCCAGCCACGATATCCGTTTCTTTGCCGGCCCTAAATTGCTCAACATGCTTGAACAATATGAAGAAGACCTCAAAATCCAACATTTTGACCTCGCCATTGATTTCGGCATTTTCTATTTCATGACGCGCCCGTTCTTTATCATCCTGACATGGATCGGTCACTCAACGGGGTCGTTCGCCTTCGCGATTTTGGCGTTTACGGTGTTGCTCCGCCTGTGCGTTTTTCCGCTTGCCAACAAATCATTCCGGTCGTTTGCACGGATGCGTAAGCTCAACCCGCAAATGATCGAGATGCGTGAAAAATACGGCGCCGATCGTGAAAAATTGCAAAAAGCCATTTTCGAACTGTACCAAAAAGAAAACGTCAACCCGATGGCGGGGTGTCTGCCGATCTTGATCCAGATTCCGATTTTCTTTGCGTTGTACAAGGTTTTGTATATCTCGCTTGATATGCGTCACACGCCGTTTTGGGGGTGGATTGACGATATGTCGGCGATGGACCCGACCACGCTGTTCAACCTGTTCGGCTTGTTGTCGTGGACTCCGCCTTCGTTTTTGATGATCGGGGCGTGGCCGTGCATTATGTGTGTCACTTTATTGCTGCAACACCGTTTGAACCCACCGGCGCAAGACCCGATTCAGGCGAAGATGATGTTGTTCATGCCGTTTTTCATCACCCTTATTTTGGCCAAATTCCCCGCGGGATTGGTGATTTACTGGAGCTGGGGCAACTTGCTCTCGATGGTTCAGCAATATGTCTTGCTGCGTAAAGAAGGGGTAACTGTTACCTTCTTCCACCGCACGCCCGCCGAACAAAAACTCGAAGACCTTGTTGAACACGGGCCAAAGGGCGTCAGCCCCGCCGCCGAAATGATTGAAGAGGAAATCGAAGACTTGATCGAGGGCAACGAACATGACGCCGCCGCCCAAGACGGCAAGAAAGACGCGGAAAAACCGGTGAAAGCTCTCAGCAAACCCAAAACAACGAAGAAGAAAACCGCTGCGAAATCATCGGGCGCAAAATCTTCGACCAAAGGCAAATCGAGTCCCAAAAAGAAATAGGGCGCGCCTTTATATCTCTTTTAAAAACCCTTCTGCATTTTTTGCGAAGGGTTTTTTGTTGCCGCGCATACCAAATATTAAGCCCGACAATTTTAAAATGGGAAAGGCGCGGTCATGCGCGCCTTCAGGTTTTATCGCCGGATATATAAATCGGAGAAACTGGAGGCTGGCCACCACACTAGTGACTAGAGCCAGCCATTAAGACTCCAACCCCGAACGCCAAACGCAAACGCCAAACCCAAATAATGGAATGGATTAATGCCGAACCGCACGCCCCTTGATGCCTTTATCGCCGCCAATCGCTTTGGGTATGGCCTGCGCGGAATTGATGAATTGAACCGCATTGCCGCCGACCCGCAACAATGGTTACTCGGCCAAATCGGCGACCGCCGCAACCCCGGCACGACAATCACCGCCGACTTACCAACCAGCAGCGATATGATCGCCCGTTTTCGCGCATCGCGCGATGCCAAAGACCGCGAAACGATGAACGACTTCAACAAAGACGCGCGGGAAACGTTGAACGACGAAATATTTTTCCGGTTTCGCCATGCCGTCTCCACCGACCGCCCGTTCGCCGAACGGCTAGTGGAGTTTTGGAGCAACCATTTTACCGTATCCGGCAAGTCAAAAGTCATTGTGATCGGTTTGCTCGGCGCGTTTGAGCGCGAAGCCATTCGCCCGCATGTGTTCAGCACGTTTGAGGATTTATTACTCGCCGCCGAACGCCACCCCGCGATGTTGCAATATCTGGACAACGCTCAATCCATCGGCCCCAATTCACAGGCCGGACGCCGCCGCAAAAAAGGCCTCAATGAAAACCTTGCGCGCGAGATTTTAGAGCTTCACACCCTTGGCGTTGATGGTGGCTATACACAGGCCGATGTCATTGCGCTTGCCAAAATCATCACCGGATGGACAGTCAAGCCGCCACAAATTGAGGGCAAGGACGGGTTTATGTTTGTCCCGCAAATGCATGAGCCAGGGGTGAAAGTCTTTCTCGGCCATCGTTATGGCAGTGAGGCCGCGCTCGCTTCCCCGACCGGTAACAAAAAATCCGACCGCCGTGCCGCCAAATCTGCTAACCAATCCGCTCCTGCGCCTATTCTTGCCAATGGGGACGGGTTTGAAGAAGGGGCGAGCGCCCTGCGCAACCTTGCCCGCCACCCGTCAACCGCGCGGTTTATCTGTACAAAACTGGCGCGGCATTTCATTGCGGACAATCCCCCCGCCGCCGCGATTGCGGCATTAGAATCCGTATTCTTGAGAACCAAAGGATCGTTGCCGGATGTGTATCGCGCCTTGATTGGTCTGAACGAAGTTTGGCACACACCGCTGGCGAAGTTCAAGCCACCGCATGACTATCTTGTATCGGTTTTTCGCATTACCGGCATTGTTCCGGATGAGGAAAGGGGCAGAGGGGCAATTATGCAAGGCCTCACCATGTTCGACCATATGCCGTTTATGGCACTGTCCCCCGCCGGATGGGGCGATACGGAAGGCGATTGGTTGTCGCCCGATGCCTTGATGAACCGCGTTGATTGGGCGTATAGCTTCGCCCGCCAAGTGCAAAGCCAGATCGCCGACCCTGTGGCCTTTGCCAAGGGGGCGATTGGCCCCGCGACCACCGCCGCCGCCCTCACCGCCATTGCGCAAGCCCCGTCAAAGGCCGATGCGATTGCCCTCGTCCTCGCCGCCCCAGCCACGATGCGGCGATGAGCAAGAAATGAGGCCATAATGACCAAAGAAAGACAAAGCCATGTGTGATGATAACCACGATGACCACCTAGATGAGGATCACGTTGAAGATCGCTTTGAACACCATGACCCCATTGGCGCCTGCGCCGATTCACGGCAGGCCGACCAAGCCCGTCTTGAGGCGCTTAAAACCGCGAAAGCCATGCAAGAATCGGCGCAGAATTTCGTTGCGTATGAAGGCAGCGCTTCCACCGACACGCCCCCCGACACTCACGAGTTCAGCCAACCGCGCCGCCGTTTCCTGAACGGTATGGCGATGGCGGCCATGGCGGGGGTGATGATGCCGAGCCTGAGTTGGGCGAACGCGCCGACCAATAAACGCCTTATCGTGATTATCCTGCGCGGTGCGATGGACGGGTTGGCAGCGACCGTGCCTTACGGCGACCCCGCCTATGTCGCCCTGCGTAAAAATTTGGCGATTGAACGGGATGCGTTGTTGAACCTTGACGGGTTTTTCGCGCTCCATCCGTCGTTTGAAACGCTCTATAAAATGTATCAAGACAAACAAATGGCGATTGTTCACGCCGCCGCCAGCCCGTATCGCCAGCGCTCGCATTTTGACGCCCAGAATGTTTTGGAACTTGGCGGCACAACGCCGCACGGGCTTGACAGCGGATGGATGAACCGCCTTGTCGGATTGATTGAGCAACAATCAGCGCAAGAGCGCGGGACACGTAAACTCGGCATGGCGTTCGGGCAATCCATCCCGATGGCGATGCGCGGCAAAACAACGGTCGGGTCATGGGCACCCAGTACACTGCCCGAAGTCGGCAGCGATTTTTACAGCCTCGTATCCTATTTGTACAAACAAGATGCGGCTCTTCAATCCGCCTTGTATGAGGGGCTGGATATTCAAGACACAACCGGCAATTTGTTTGATTCCGACATGCGCCAAATGGCGCGTCAAAGCCGCAGTCGCAAAGGATTCGTCACCATGGCGGAAATGACCGGCACATGGATGAAAGAACCCGATGGCCCCCGAATCGCCAGTCTTGAACTCGGCGGTTGGGATACGCACGCCAATCAAGGCACGGCGGCGGGTGGGCTCGCCAATAATTTCGGACTGCTCGATCAAGGATTCAAGGCGCTCAAAGACACACTCGGCGATGCCTGGGGCGACACGGTTGTGCTGGCGATTACTGAATTCGGGCGGACATGCGCGCCCAACGGCAATAACGGCACCGACCACGGCACGGCATCTTGTACCTTCGTTGCGGGCGGTGCGGTCAAGGGCGGGCGTGTTCTTGCCGATTGGCCCGGCCTGACCACTGACCGCCTTTATGAAGGGCGCGACCTGCGCCCCACGGTGGATTTACGGTCGGTGTTCAAGGGGGTTTTGTCCGACCATTTCGGCCTCAGCCTCGCCGCCCTGAACGCCGTGGTCTACCCCAACAGCGAATCCGCGCCGAAGCTCAACGGACTTATTATATAAGGCCGTGTAGGGATTTTATCGCGCGATAAGGACGTGAAAGAAATAGGCCGCATTGGGATTGGCGGCATCAAGCGCGCAGAAACTGCGCTTGCCACTCAAGACTGCCCAGTCATTGCCCAATATCCCGAACGTCGCATAGGAGCCTGTGTACGGCACCCATGTTCCGACGGTGTCTTCTTGGAGTGGCGTCGGAAGGCTCAGTTTTGCATGGATTTCATGACATACATCGCGCGATATATGGGGAAAAGCCCAAACAATGTCAGGCTCGGGTGAGCCAATATCAATGACGCGCGCAACAATCGCCCCGCCCGAACCGGTGCGCCAGCCGCCGGTGACTTGTCCTTCGATCACCGCGCCTTCAACAACATGCGGCGACACGCCACCGCCCGCCACATCAAACACATGGCATCGTTTATCGGGCGGCGCAGAGGCGTTGTGATTGACACCATGAACAGGGTTCGTCGTCGCCGAAGCCGTATAAATCGGTGTTGAGAAATTAAATTGCGAATCCGTGCATCGGTTGATGATCTGCATCCGATTAACCGCCTGTTCGACATTCGTCGCGATTTGGATGACCTCGGATGCCGTTAAGCGCGCCTTGTCGCGCGATACGCCATCGCCGCCGGAGCGGCTGCTCTGCGTCACCGCATAGGACAGCGCCGCGAATAACGCGACGGCGATCAAGATGAGGAACAGGACATTGCCCGATTGGCGCGGCTTAGAATCGGTCATTTTCTCATCATAGCAAGCAATCGTTAAAATCTATTCAACCCAAGCAATGCGCAGGATGTTGGTGCTGCCCGGCGTGCCGAAGGGTACACCGGCGGTGACGACGATTCGTTGGCCTTTGGCGGCGATGCCTTGTTGGCGGGCGATTCGTCCGGCCTTGAGCACCATGTCGTCAAAACTGCTCACATCCGCCGTATGGACGGCGTGAACGCCGTATGACAACATCAAGCGCCGCGCGGTCGGGAGTTTTTCGGTCAAACACAAAATAGGCACTTGCGGGCGTTGGCGCGCGGTGCGCAGGGCGGTTGAGCCGGAGGTTGTGAAGTTGACAATCGCGGCGGCGCGAATCGTTTGCGCCACTTGCCATGAGGCGGCGGTGATCGCATCGGAGGAATCCTCCGCCACCGCATCGGGGTGTTCGGCGTCCATGATGCGCGGGTAACTGACATCGCGTTCGACACTGCGGGCGATTCGATCCATCATCTCGACCGCCGGAACGGGGTATTTACCCGCCGCCGTTTCGGCCGACAACATCACTGCATCGGCGCCATCATAAATAGCGGTTGCCACGTCCGAAGCCTCGGCACGGGTCGGGCGCGGGTCTTCGATCATTGATTCGAGCATCTGGGTCGCCACAATGACGGGTTTGCCCGCCTTGCGCAATTTGCGAATGAGCATTTTCTGAACCGACGGCACATGTTCGGGCGGAATTTCAACGCCCAAATCGCCCCGCGCAATCATCACCGCATCGGTCAAGGTGATGATTTCATCGAGGTAGTCCAGCGCCGATGGTTTTTCCAGCTTTACAATCAAGCCTGCGCGGCCGGCAATGAGTTTGCGTGCCTCGGCGACGTCTTCGGGTTTTTGCACGAAGCTCTGCGCAATCCAGTCAACCTCCAGATCCAGCGCAACGGCAAGGTCGCGGCGGTCTTTTTCGGTGAGGGCGGGAATCGGCAACACCAGATTCGGCACGTTCACGCCTTTATTATTCGATAATTTATTGCCGGCGGTGAACACAACCTCGGCATAGCCATCGCCGACTTTGGTGACGTCGGCGTGAACCTTGCCGTCATCCATCATCAAGCGCGAACCCGGCACAACGACCGACAGGATTTCGGGGTGCGGAAGTTGCACCCGCGTTTCATCGCCCAAGGCAGGGTCGAGGTCAAAGCGGAAGGTCATGCCTTCATGCAACGCAATCGAGCCGTCTTTGAATTTACCAACGCGCAGCTTCGGCCCTTGCATATCCGCCACAATCCCCAAGGGGCGGCCGAGTTCCTTTTCCAGTGCGCGAATCGATTCGACACGGGCGCGATGGTCGTCGGCGGTGCCGTGGCTGAAGTTCAGGCGAAAAACATCCGCCCCCGCAAGGACGAGCGCCTTGATCTGTTCTTTTTCCGACGATGCTGGGCCGAGCGTTGCGAGAATTTTGGTCTGTCTTTGGCGGGTGAGGTGCTTGGTCATGTGAACTGGCTTTGCTGTTATCTGTCTATATATATGTGTATCAATCATCACGGGCGCAGGGTCTTGACGCGCCTTTTATTGGTTCATCATCCTACACTGTTTTTAACAAGAGGTGAACGAATCGCATGCATTTATTATTCTATGCACAAGGATTTTGCGGGATAACGCAAGACTCGCCCTGACCCCATAGAAGCCGACCCACAGCATCATAAATTATTATTTATTCCATAATTCTTTCTTATACGAATTGATTCAGGACTTCATTCTTATTTTGCCTGTGGCGCGCGCTCAAAGCCCGTTCATAAAACTGAACAATATCAATCGGTTTAAGTTTCACACAAAAAACTGTGCGGCGGACGAGTCAAATAACGGCGCGGGGATGCGGCCTGAATCGTGGCAAAAAAAGGGCAATAGGAAAAAATTCATATGGACACAGACACGATATATAGTATCATTAATAAATCGGGACACAAATGGTAGTGTTTTTTTCCTTCTGCTGCCGCCTCCTCGACGACAATACTGTGATACGAAATTTGAATATACAACCATCAAGGAATGGAGTTGTACTATGTTTGATGTTGCCCAAATGGAGCATGGCCCGCGCGTGAAGATCGACCGCAGCCGCGACGAGAACCTCACCGAATTCGGCAAGGGTACACTCACTGATCGTTATTTGATGCCCGGCGAAACCTATCAGGATCTGTTCGCCCGCGTTGCGATGTATTATGGCGATGACAGCGAACACGCCCAGCGCCTGTATGATTATATTTCTAAGCTGTGGTTCATGCCTGCGACTCCTATTCTGTCGAATGGCGGCACGAATCGCGGCCTGCCGATTTCTTGCTTTTTGAACGAATGCCAAGACTCCCTCGAAGGGATTGTTGAGCTGTGGACGGAGAATGTCTGGCTCGCGGCGCGTGGCGGCGGCATCGGCTCTTACTGGGGCAATTTGCGCTCTATCGGTGAAAAAATCGGCCGTAACGGCAAGACCAGCGGTATTATTCCGTTTATCCGCGTGATGGATTCGCTGACGCTCGCCATTTCCCAAGGCTCTTTGCGCCGTGGCTCGGCGGCGGTTTACTTGCCCGTATGGCACCCCGAGATTGAAGAATTTATTGAGCTTCGCCGTCCGACCGGTGGTGACCCGAACCGTAAGGCCCTCAACCTCCATCACGGTATTTTGATCAGCGACGCCTTCATGCAAGCGGTTGAAAATGACGAAGAATGGGCGCTTAAATCCCCCAAAGACAACGCCGTGATGGACAAAGTCCGCGCCCGTGAATTGTGGATTCGTATCCTCACCGCCCGCGTTGAAACGGGTGAGCCGTATATCCTGTATATCGACCACATTAACCGCGCGATTCCCGAACACCACAAAATGGCGGGGTTGAACGTGAAGATGTCCAATCTGTGTTCCGAGATCACCTTGCCCACTGGCATCGACCCCGATGGCAAGCAACGCTCGGCTGTGTGCTGTTTGTCGTCCACCAACCTCGAAAAATTCGAAGAATGGCAAGACCACCCGACCTTTATCGAGGACATCATGCGATTCCTTGATAACGTCCTGAGTGACTTTATCGAAAAAGCGCCCGATTCGTTTTCGAACGCCAAATATGCCGCGATGCGTGAACGCTCGGTCGGGCTCGGCGTGATGGGTTTCCACTCGTTCTTACAGAGCAAGATGATCCCGATGGAAAGCGTGATGGCGAAGGTCTGGAACCGCCGCATGTTCCAACACATCAAACGTCAAGCCGACGATGCGTCGATCAAATTGGCGCATGAGCGCGGCCCATGCCCCGATGCCGCCGATTACGGCATTATGGAGCGGTTTTCCAACAAAATGGCGATTGCGCCCACGGCCTCTATTTCGATCATCTGCGGCGGGTCTTCCCCCGGGATTGAACCGATTGCCGCCAACGCCTTTACGCATAAAACCCTGTCCGGTTCCTTCCCCGTCAAGAACAGACATCTGGAAGTCTTGCTGGAAGAAAAAGGCAAAAACACTGAGGAAACATGGAGCAGCATCTTCACCAATGAAGGGTCTGTGCAACATTTTGACTTCCTTGACGACAATGAAAAAGACGTGTTCAAGACGGCCTTTGAAATCGACCAACGCTGGTTGATCGAACATGCCGCCGACCGCACGCCGTTTATTTGTCAGGCGCAATCGCTCAACGTCTTCCTTCCCGCCGACGTGCATAAAAAAGACCTGCACGGCATTCACTGGGAAGCATGGAAAAAAGGCGTCAAGTCGTTGTATTACTGCCGCTCGAAATCCATCCAGCGCGCCGAGTCTGATTCCTCATGGAAAAGGGCGCAGGCCGAAGAGGTTCGCCAAGCCGCAGAAGACAGCAAATACGACGAATGCTTGGCCTGCCAATAATACCGGTCAAGGACACCCATCGAAGCAGGGGCCTTACGGCCCCTTTTTCAACCGTCTTTCACGCCAAAACATGGCCAAAAACAATAAAGACTCACCATAATCCTGAAAAAGGCGATAAAGCCTGTGGATGAACCAAAAATAAGAGTCCTGATGCACCGCGGAAACCCGTTTAATGAACCCACGACACAAGCAAGCAAAAGGAGGCTTTCCAATGTCCAAACTTTTACAAGAACGCCACGTCTATAAACCGTTTTTATACCCTTGGTGCTATGAAGCATGGCTGACCCAGCAACGCATTCACTGGTTGCCCGAGGAAGTACCTTTGGCCGAAGACGTCAAGGATTGGCGTAATAAACTCACCCCGTCCGAGAAAAACCTGCTGACCCAGATTTTCCGTTTCTTCACACAGGCGGATGTTGAAGTGAGCAATTGTTATATGCGTCACTATTCGCAGGTTTTCGGGCCGGTTGAGGTTCAGATGATGCTCGGCGCCTTCGCCAACATCGAAACCGTTCACATCGCGGCTTACAGCCACTTGCTCGACACCATCGGTATGCCCGAAGTCGAATACCAAGCCTTCATGAAGTACAAGGAAATGAAGGACAAATTCGATTACATGCAAACCGCCAGCATGAAATCGCCGCGCGATATCGCCAAGACCATGGCGTTGTTCGGGGCGTTTACGGAAGGATTGCAACTCTTTGCATCCTTTGCGATTTTGATGAACTTCCAGCGCTTCAACAAAATGAAGGGCATGGGGCAAATCGTGACATGGTCGGTGCGGGACGAAACCTTGCACTGCCTGTCCATGATCCGTTTGTTCAACACTTTCGTGAAGGAAAACGCCGATATTTGGGACGACCAATTGAAAGAGGAAATCACCCAAAGCTGTCGTGACATCATCAAATTCGAGGACGCGTTTATTGACCTCGCCTTTGAAATGGGCGGCGTTGAAGGCCTTACCGGTGCCGAAGTGAAACAATATATCCGTTATATCGGCGACCGCCGCTTGCAGCAATTGAACCTTGAGCCGGTCTTCGGAGTTGATAAAAACCCGTTGCCGTGGATGGATCAAATGATGAACGGCGCCGAACACACCAACTTCTTTGAAAACCGCGCCACGGAATACGCCAAGGCCGCGACCAAAGGCACATGGGAAGAAGTGTTCGAAGCCGATTTGTTCAACGGCAATTACGCCAAGCCCAAAGTTGACCACCCGATGGGCAGCCAAAAAGACGCGGCAGCGGAATAGCGATAATCGCCGCAGATTAAAACAATCAGAAAAAATAAAAGCCCCGATAGCGGGGCTTTTTTATTGGCTGTCTGATGGTACGAAGAATGCCTATGAGTAATGCCTCGTGACATTCACGTTGCGGTTTGCCCTTACATTCGCAAGTCGGTGCGCGCTCTTGACCGTTATATCGCGCGCGGCAATCAGGGACGCTTTTTCACCGAGCTGCGTCACGGTTGCGTCACGACCGGCATTGATGGTCGACCCCGCCCCGACAACCGCCGCCGTAAAGTCGCGGCTGGCCTTTAATTCGGCATCGTCGCCCACCTTGTTTGCCGTTATATCCCGTGCGTTTCCGCGTGCCTGTATGCCCAAAGTGCCAATAGTCGCGTCACGGCCGGCCTCAAAGGTAACATTCTGCGCATCGCCCAGATCCATATCTCTGCCAACTTTCAACACGCAGCCGCTCTTGGTGCTTTTAACATCAAGATCACGCGCAACACGAACCGACACATCATCAAAAATAGTCCGCAGTGTTGCATCGCGCCCAATATTAAGCTGAGAACTCGCCCCGACCGCGGCCGTCACCACATCGCGCCCCGCCGTGAGCGCGAGATGCGTTCCCGTGTCGCCATCAATCGTGATGTCCGCATCACTGTTCAAGGCGACATCCTTGCCGGTTTGCCCCTTAATGCGGATGCCCTGCGGCTTGTCACTGCCTTTGGTTTCAAACTTTTGGCCATTGATTGTGACGCTGACTTTCGAGCTTCCACTCACCGTGATCGTGCCGCCGCCGACCGAGATTGTTTCGGTTCTGACGCTGTCTTCCACCGTGATACGGGCATGGTCGCCGACTTCGCCGTCAATCAATACGCCGCCGCCCTTGACGTGAATCACGGCATCGGCGCCTACGGGGCCTTTGATATGCAACGGAATATCCGATGTCACTGTTTGTCCGGCTTCGACAAACGCCATGATTTTTATGCCTTTATCTGTGCTTGCTTCGGCCTGTGCAGAAGCGGGAGCGGAGGCGGATGATTTTCCCGTCATCAGCATTTTAATCAAGTCGTCCATGGTCGGCTTTGTCATTGTCTTATCTTTCTTTTCTATATCCGCAGGCTGGCCGCAAATCGGCGCTAATCCTATCGTATTCTGAGGTGCTGTGGCGGTTTTGGCAGGTTTTTCGGCGTCAGGAGCGGGACTTTTTTCCGCAAGTCGGACAAAATATCAATATCGACCGCAACGGCATTTTGCCCGTCATAGATTTTCTTGAGGCCGTAATGACCCTTTGTGTCCAGCTCTATCGCATAGATATCACAATTTCCGGGGTTGCGGAAATGGTCCCATGCGCGGTCACTGATATGCAAAAACCGCATCGCAAAGGCACGCAGCGTCACGCCGTGGCAAACGACCAGCACATCATCGACGCCTTTACGCTGGGCATCGCGCTGCATCGAGGCAATCGCATCGCCCATGCGCAGATATGTATCATACGGCGATTCGCCATGTGGCAGGCGACTGAAGAATTTATGTTGCTTGGCGCGGGCGCGGGTGAAGGCCTTTTCCAACGGCATATGTTGTTCTTGCCATGCGCGGTCGGGATTATGCGCGAACATGCCGAAATCCTGTTCCACCAGATAGGGCGATTCGTAAATCGGGCTGCAATGATCGAGCGCCCCTTGCGCGCCTTCTATCAACCCGCCCGCAGTTTCACGGGTGCGTTGAAAGGAACTCGCCCAAATGCGCGGCCCGTTGGCAAAGGACGGCGGATTGGCTTTGTAGTATTCTTTCAAAAATTCGCCGGCTGCGATAGCCTGCCGCCAGCCATCTTCGTGCAGCGGGACACTCGGGTCGCCGAGGCGTGCATAGAAGGAAGAGTCATGGTTGCCCATGGAATAGCCATGGCGAATCAACAAAATCCGCTGAATGCGCGGTACGGAGGCTGCGCCGTTCGTTGCGGCGGATGAAAAATTATCGGCTGCTGATCTGTTCATAGCACAGTGTTCATTGGACTGGGTTCATAGGACTGGGGCGCTCCGCCGTTTAATGCTTGTCTTATGGTAATGAGATTTAAGCCCTTCATTGCCGCCTGTCAACTTTTATAAAATCGCATTATACTGTATCAACACAACTCAAACTGCCCCTCCCCCATGGAAACCGAAGACATCACACCGCTTGATATTTTAAACGCCTATTGCAATGGCTATTTCCCGATGGCGCATTCCCCAAGCGCAGCAGCGGATGAAGTGCATTGGTATGACCCACCGCAACGCGGGATTATACCGATCGCCGATTTTCACCTGCCGCGTTCGCTCAAACGCGCGGTGCTGAAGGGCGGTTACACGGTCACGATCAATCATGATTTTGCCGGTGTCATCGCCGCCTGTGCCGCTTGCTCTGGCAAAGGGCGTGAGGAAACATGGATCAACCCCGTTATCCGTGATTGGTTTTTGGAATTGCATGGCCTCGGCTTTGCGCACAGCGTCGAGTACCGCGCCGATGGCGTGCTTATGGGCGGTTTGTACGGGCTGTGCATCGGCGGGGCGTTTTTTGGTGAGAGTATGTTCAGCCGCACCCAAAATGCCAGCAAGATCGCTCTCGTTCACCTTGTGGCGCGGCTGTATAATCGGGGGTTTTTCTTGCTGGACAGCCAGTTCGTCAATGACCATCTGGTGCAATTCGGGTGCCATGAAATTCCCCGTGAGGACTATCTTGAACGCCTCACCAAAGCGATTCAAATGCCGTTGCGGTTTGTTGATGCGAGGCATGAAAAAATCACCCTGAACACGGGTGATTTGATAGATTTTTTGAGCCGTCCATAAGGGGAAAGCAAAACTGATTAATCGCCAAGATCAGGGAATTCTTCGCTCGGCGCGCCGTCTTCAGGTTTTTCGTCCACGGCATCCGGCTTGTCAACGGCAACTGGTTGAGGCTCTTTACGGCTGTCGAGGCAGTCAATCACCCATACATCATAGATCGGGTGATCCATCGCCGACAAACCGGGGGTGGAGGCAAACATCCATCCACTAAACACCCATTGGGGGTCTGGGTTTTTGGCCAGAATTTCCCATACTTCCAAAAAGGCCGCGGCCTCGGGTTCGGCGGTGGGGGGGGATTTGCGGCAGGCTTGCGGCTTGATCCGCAAATCGCCATAGGACACGGTTTGTCCAACATCGAGATTAAAATTACGCGTGGTGGCGGTGATTTTGTCTAAAATGCGGATGCGGACAACTTTCTTGTCGATCATCGCGGCGATTTGTTCATCGGTTTCTTCGATTGGCTCAGCATCAGGGGCGGCATCCGCGGTGGCATCAGAGATGGCATCAAGCCCAACATCCGGATTGTCGGTTGCCGCGTCTGTTTGAGGCTCCGCCGATATTTGCGTGTTGCTGTCTTGGGACGTGTCTTCTTGGGCAAAAGCCAGCGCAGACATCATCAGACATACGCATACGATGCCCACCATCGCGGCGCGCAAACTTACGAACGTCGCCGCACGGATGGTTTCAATCGGCGTGAAGTGTGTAAGGGAGGGGCGCTCTTGCATGGCACTGTGCTTATGGCTGTTGCGGCGCAGAGTCGTCAGGCTTTGATTGCTGCATACTGAAGATAAACTGGCCGAGGAGGCGTTCAAGGTTTTGCGCGTCTTGGTTATACCGAATACGGTCGCCGGATTTCAGAAGCTCTTCTTCACCGCCGGGGTCAAGAGCGAGAAATGTTCCGCCCAGAAGGCTTTCGCTGCTGATCCTTGATGAGGTGTCCTTCGGCAATTTAACCGTTGAGTCAACGCGTATTTCAACGCTGGCGAGAAAGCTTTCAGGGATCAATGTGATCGCCGCGACACTGCCGGATTTTACGCCACTGATGCGCACTTCATCCCCCGGTTTCAAGCCGCCAATCTCGGAAAACTCCGCATAGATCGGGTAGCCTCCAGACGATGAACCGACATTGCCGGTTTTCGTGCTGTAGGTCAGGAACAAAATAGCGGTCACCAAAACAACCGCGCCCAATAATGTTTCAATAAAATTTCTTTGCATATCGAGGCAAGCTTTACACAATAAGACTTTAAAAATCCAGTCTGTTTTTATCTTTATACACGCGCCTTGCGGCACGCCCCAGAGTAATCACTATGAGAATAATCGCTATGCACCGTTCATACACAGCGAAAAAGGCGGTATTAAGGCCGCCATGCTTCGTAGTCGCCGGTGGCCTTGGCACGTTTACCGCCCGACAAGACATGCCCCGCCGGACGGTAGGCCGCGTCGGTGCTGGTCAAATTCGGCGTATGCGGCTTTTGCCATGCACGGCGATATGACATCGCCTCAGGATCGGGCACGGTGTTGGATTGATGGTGCATCCAGCCATGCCATTCCGGCGGGATCATTGTGGCTTCTGGGGTGTCGCTATAGGACACCCAGCGGCGCTCATGCTTATACCCCTTACGCGGTTTACCGCGGTAATAGCGGTTGCCGAGGTGGTCTTTGCCGACATACTCGCCCTTGCACCATAACAGCAAGAGCAAAGAAACAGGCGACCAAATTCCCATGATATTCTTCAAAGAGCGAAACATAGTTTATGTGACTTTCATTCTATTCGTCTTTTTCATGTCGATGCGCGGATCCATTGATACGCCAAAGCGCCGCGTTTACCAACATATTTTAAGCGCTTTTATCCTGTTTTGGAACGGCCTAAAAATCAAGCCCAAATCAACCCGCGATCACGCATTCCCCGCCTTTTGCCCGCCATGCAGATAGTCGGTCACTTTGCGAGCAGCATTGATGCCGCCATTATTGGTGTGGGCGCAGGCCGAGGCCTCCGGCCCATAGCCGCACAGAGTCAAATTCGACAACGGAATCCCCGCTCCCAAGGCATGATGACCAAAATGCGATGCGAAAACCTGATTGAGCGGTGAATTGCCGTGGAAACTGTCGCGCGACAGCGGCCCGATTGTCTTATCAAGATTTTCGCCCATGAACACCGCAATGTTTTCAATCGTCGCGGTGAAGCCCGGCGCCATTTGTTCGATGGCGCGGGCGATGGATGTTGCGACGCCGTTGCGATTGTCTTCATTGTCTTCCAAGGTCGGGTCAAAGAATTGCCCGACGACACTGACGATATGTTTGCCTTCGGGAGCGAGTTCCGGCACATCCAGCGTTGGGATCACGATCGATACGGCGGGGAGTTGCGCCCCGCCACTGCCCCGCGCCTGTCCCAAAGCATTGCGCAGGTAATCCAGCGACGGACAAATCAAGGTTTCGCCGGCCAAGAAGCTCTCATCCCCGAATCCGGACAATCCGCCGAAACGCGGCACATCATTCACCAGCATTTTTACCCGTACAAAACCGCTCGACCCGCGCATATTTTGAATCTTCAAGCGAAAATCAGCGGGGAGTTGCTCTTGATCCACCAAGTCGGAAAACAGGAAGATCGGATTAATGTCGGCGATATAGGCACCCGCCGTAAATTGTTCGCCGCCCTCCATCTTGAGGGACAGGATTTTGCCCTGCTGCACGCGGATATGTTCTATATAATTGCCCGGAATGAAGGTGACGTTATTGTTCAATGCCCCTTGGGTGAGCGCCTTCATATAGTGATGCAAACTGCCGCGCAGGGGTTGCCAGTCACCTTTGAGCGGGCGGTGACGGTCAAGGCCGAGAATATATTGCACGAGGGTTGCGGCGCTGCCCTTACGGTCAGGGTTGCTCATCCCGCCCAAGGTCGCTTGGAACCCGACATAGCCGCGCACGGCGTCACTTTCGAATGTTTCTTCCAAAAACTCGGTCAAAGATTTGCGCATCAAGGAGGCGAAGAGATCCTGTGCGTCTTGTCCGGCTTTGCTGAGCAATTTTCCGGTTTCGAAAACGCCCCATAAATCCTGCCACCCTTTTTGGTCGTATTTCGGCAAGTTATCAGACACTTGGTCAAAAATCGCGCCAAGGTTACTGAGCCGCTCAAAAAGCCGGACAAAAGCCTGCGCGTCATCTTTAGAGAATTTGGCGATTTCGCGCTGTGTGGCTTGTTGCCCGCTGGTGGCGAAAAAATATTCGTTGGTTTGTTCGCCGACCGGCACAAAGGAACAGGTGTTTTCGGGGCGGAGTGTCCAGCCGCAATCCTCCAGCGATAGATCCTCATTGACTTTTTGGCTGACGGGAACAGGGGTGTGGGCGCAGGGGCCGGAACGCGCGGAATCGGCGAATAAATCATAGGCCGCACCGCCATCAACGGCGGACGGTACGTCAAACACCGCCACTTTGAATCCGGCGCGGGCAAGGTAATTCGCGGCAATCAGGCCTTGATGGCCGATTCCCATGATGATGGCGTCAAAATGCTGTGGTTTTTGCGGTGTGGTCGGTATGCTCATAACACTGATTTATATCACAATCCGTCATCAAATCCTATGGACAAATGTCACTCAAACGGCGGAAAAAGCCATAAAAAAACGGGCAGATGCGCCCGCTTTGTTATCGTCCCTGTCCTGCTCTTTATTGGAACAGGGCGAGAAATTCGTCTTTGTCGATCGGTGTGCCGTTAGGCCCCACGAAATACATGTAGTGGTATGTGTCCTCAGGCGGGAATTCCATGACCTGAAGTTCCTGTACGTTCACTCCGTCGGGCAGGGCATCATTCAATTGGCCACCGCCGTCTTGGGATTCGAGGAATTCTTCGGCACCCATCATATAGTAAATATTATCCGGCGCGGCACGACCGGCAATCCAGCCTGTCACGTCTTCCTTACGCATTTCAAAAAAGCTGACATAATAGTCATTGCCGACTTTTTCCATTTCGACAACCGCCACCAAGTCTTCGTAGATGACTTCTTCGACATCGCCGTTGGAATCATAGATGACCTGTTTGATGACCACAGCCAAAATCGGTGCGAAAACAAGTGCCGTTGTGAGCGGATTGGCAGACCCGATGGAACCCGTGCCTGTACCGGTCCCCGTTCCAGTTCCAGTACCGGTTCCAGTGCCGGTGCCTGTTCCAGCTATATTTGATCCGCATTCACATACGCCAGTGACGTTGGCTTCGCTCAACTCCATCTGGCGCGGGCCGGTATAGCTGGGCTGGTTTGCATAGGCTGCGCCGACAAAACCGCTCAACGGGAAAGGAGAGAGGGCAGAAAACACAAACACCGCCACAAACGCCACAAGCGCGAAAGACGTGCTGAAACCCTTGAAAATCTGCGTCATTGAACCGCTCTTATTATTCTTGCTCTCTTATTTTAGCATAATTTTACGCCGAATTTCAGCTTTCTTTACACAGGGCGATTATTTTTTGCCCTGTGTACCCCTGCGAACTTAGGAATATCACCCGCAAGGATCAAGACCGGCGCATTCTCTAGGCGTCTTCGCGTTCGCGGCCTTTGGGTTTTTCAAGGCGTTTGGGTTCTTGTTCGGGAAAGCGAAACACCATGGCTTCGCCGTCATAATCCGCCACAACCGACCCACCATTGACGAGGCGACCGAACAGTAATTCCTCCGCCAATGGTTTTTTGATTTTGTCTTGAATCACCCGCGCCATCGGGCGAGCCCCCATGACGGGGTCATAGCCTTTTTCAACGATATGGGCGCGGGCGGCGGGGGTGAGTTCAATGATGACATTGCGGTCAGCAAGCTGTGCCTCAAGCTGCATCACGAATTTATCAACCACCAAGGCGACCGTTTCTTCCTTCAAGTTCGAGAACGGCACAATCGCGTCCAGACGATTGCGGAATTCCGGCGTGAACAGCTCGTTAATCGCATCCGTGTCCTCGGCTGTGCGGATCGGGCGTTCAAAACCAATCGGCGGCTTTGCCATTTTGGCGGCGCCCGCATTGGTCGTCATAATCAAGATGACATTGCGAAAATCCACCGATTTGCCGTTATTATCCGTCAATTTGCCATAGTCCATAACTTGCAGCAGGATGTTAAACACATCTGGATGCGCCTTTTCGATTTCATCAAGCAACACGATGCAATGCGGGGTTTGGTCAACCGCATCGGTGAGCAAACCCCCTTGGTCATAGCCGACATAGCCGGGAGGCGCACCAATCAACCGTGACACGGCGTGGCGTTCCATATATTCCGACATGTCAAAGCGTTTCAGCTCAATCCCCATGGTTTGCGCCAATTGGCGGGCAATCTCGGTCTTGCCGACACCGGTGGGGCCAGAGAACAAGTAACATCCAATGGGCTTTTCGGGTTCGCGCAGACCCGCCCGCGCCATTTTGATAGCATCGCACAGCACCGCAATCGCCGCGTCCTGACCGAACACCATGGTGCGCAAGTCGCGCTCAAGATTGCGAATGACTTCGCGGTCGTCTTTGCTCAGGCTCTTCGCCGGAATCCGTGCCATATCGGCAATCACGCGTTCGATTTGCTCAACGCCGATCACGCTCAAACGCTCATCGGGGGAGAGCAGCCTTTGCGCCGCTCCGGCCTCGTCAATCACGTCAATCGCCTTGTCGGGGAGTTTGCGGTCGCCGATATATTTCGCCGACAAATCCACCGCCGCCTTGATCGCATCATCGGCGTAGGTGAGGTCGTGATAGCTCTCGAAATAGCCTTTCAGGCCGAGCAAAATCTCTGTCGCTTCGGCAACGCTGGGTTCTCTCACGTCAATTTTTTGGAACCGCCGGACAAGGGCGCGGTCTTTTTCAAAGTGATTACGATATTCCTTATAGGTCGTTGAGCCAATGCAGCGCACCGCGCCGCTCGACAAAGCGGGCTTCAGAAGGTTCGAAGCATCCATCGCTCCGCCCGAGGTCGCGCCCGCGCCGATCACGGTGTGAATCTCGTCAATGAACAAGATAGATTCGGGTTGTTTTTCGATCTGGGTCATGACCGCCTTGAGGCGTTCCTCAAAATCGCCGCGATAGCGCGTGCCAGCGAGCAATGTTCCCATATCCAGCGCATAAATCACCGCGTCTTTCAAGATGTCCGGCACTTCGCCATCGACAATGCGTTTGGCGAGTCCTTCCGCTATCGCGGTTTTGCCGACCCCAGGATCCCCGACATAAAGCGGGTTGTTCTTGGAACGGCGGCACAGGATTTGAATCGTGCGCTCAACCTCTTTATCCCGCCCGATCAAACGATCGATTTTGCCGGTTTGTGCCTTTTCGTTCAAATTCACGCAATAGGCCTTGAGCGCCTCTTTGCCCTTTTTGGTTTCTTCGTCTTCGGCGGTTTCGGCGGCGGCGCCGCGCGGACTTCTTGGTTGTTCTTCCCCTGGCACTTTGGCGATGCCGTGCGAGATGTAATTCACAGCGTCAAAGCGGGTCATGTCTTGTTCTTGCAGGAAATAAACCGCGTGGCTCTCCCGCTCGGAAAACAGGGCGACCAACACATTCGCGCCGGTCACTTCCTCACGCCCCGATGATTGCACATGGATGGCGGCGCGTTGCAACACGCGTTGGAACGATGTGGTCGGCTTGGCTTCGTTCACCGCGTGGTTGACGAGGCCTTCAAGCTCGGTGTCGAGATAGTGGACAAGCTGTTCTTGGAGGTCTTCAACGGATATTCCGCAAGATTTCAAAACCGCGAGGGCGTCACTGTCATCCGTCATTGCCAACAATAAATGTTCCAGCGTGGCGAATTCGTGGTGGCGTTTGACGGCCTCTTCCAGCGCGTGGTGGAGCGTTTTTTCGAGATTCTTAGACAGCATGGGCAAAGCCCCCTTCTTATGAGTTCGAACTCTAGTCTTTTTCCATCGTGCATTGCAGGGGTTGTTCATTGCCCCGCGCATAGTCCATGACTTGATTCACTTTGGTTTCGGCGACTTCATAGGTGAAAACACCGCAAACCCCAACGCCGCGCCGATGCACATGCAACATAATGTCGGTTGCTTCTTGGCGGTTTTTGCCGAAAAACTTTTCAAGGATATGAATGACGAAATCCATCGGGGTGTAATCGTCATTCAACAACAAAACCTTATACATAGACGGTTTTTTGGTCTTCGGTTTGACCTTCAGCATCAACCCTGTTTCGGGGTTGTTTTCTTCGGGGCGCGCATCGTCGTCGCCATTGCCATTGCCGCCATCGTCTTGCCCCGCTCTGTGTAGCCCTACTCTACGGAGCCCATGAGCGGTCTTCGCGCCGCCAAGAACGGGGTGATGAAGGTCACAATCCGGCATCATCTGGATCCAAGTCATCAAAGATCGTTGTTTCATGACGTTTATTATAGCCTTGTTTATGGCTCAGGACGAGTCCCTATTATCATTGTCAAGCCGCGAAAAATTCGGCCGGCAGGATAGGACTGGGTTGTTTACGAAGAACGCCGGATCATCCGGCGTTCAAAAAGGCTTCTGGCAAAAAGGCCGCGGGGGAAAAACCCGTCATGCCCTTATCACATCATCCACAAAGAGATTAATATTCCATCGGGCCGCCGAAGAAGCCTGTGCGGCCAGAGTTACCCAGCAACGCATTGACGTCATCCGAACGCGGAATGGTGAAATCGGTGGCGGCAATCACGTTGCCCTTGGCCACATCAATAATGCGCAGGTTGACGAGAACTTCGCTGTCGGCCACGGCATATGTACCGGTGACAATGCCGGCGGCTTGGTGTTCACCGGATACGGAGCGCACATCACGGGACAATAAATATTCACCGGCACGGTCGCCGCCAAGGCGGGAGTCTTGGATGTTGACTGAGTTTCTGAGCTTCAGCTCAGCAATCTGGTAGCCGCGCTGGACAAAGCGTGTCGAGATTTGCTCGGCAATGGTGCGTCCGAGTGCGGTGCTGGATTCAACGTCGTTGATATCGCCGATCGTGCCAACCAAAAGCGGCGTATCGACCGTCACGCTCATACGCGCCTGACGGATCAGGCGGTCGGCGCCGACATAGCTGTAATACGAGGTTGAGCGCTCAATCTGGGTTTCGATGGCGCTGGCTTTGAAGGCCGGTTCATAGGTCTGACAGCCGGCAAGTCCCGCTGCGGACATCATGATTACAGAGGCCGTCACAGCGCGAAGAAATTGTCCGTATGTCTTTACTTGTGTCATCGGGAGTATCGTCCGTTCTTGTCTTTGGTTATTTCGGGTTATTCTTGAAATTCTGATGGTTCGGTCGGGATCATCACGATGCCGCAACAACCGAAGCAAACTTTATCAGATATTTTCAGATTTGTACAAGACGCTATTCCACACAATGCCAAAAAGCCGCGCATAGGGGGCGTGCGGGCTTGAGCAATGCATACGCAGTACAGCGGGGAAAACGGGGTTTCCCGTGGGGGGTACAGCCGTTACAGCCCGCGGAACGCCACCTTTGTCACCGGTTCGCGAACAGGCAAGGACTCCAGATCGACATGGGCGACAATCTCTGGACGGGCGGGCATGGCGATGGTTTTAGGCGACCAAACGGGCATAGACCCCGCGGTGCGCCCATTGCCGAAGCGGGCGGCCTGCACATCTGCCGAAGCGCTTCGGAACCCAGCGAAGGCGCGGGCGTTTTCGAACGCCGGATCATCCGCCATTGTAACTAAGCCACCGTCAAAATTGCCGTCTTTGACTGTCTGCGCCAGTGACGCCAAACGGGTTTGAGAATCAACTCCTTCCGCGCCCGATATTCCCGATGCCTTGGCATAGGCCGCCATAGCCGCCGATGGGTCGGCCTCAAACGCCGCGAGTTGAGTGCCGCTCAATCCTTCATCCAACCATGCAATATCCATATTTTTCGCGTCGTTGGCACCTTCACTTGCGCCCATATTCGCACCGGCTCCACTGCGTCCGCGTACGGAGGTAAAGGCCTCCTCACCATTAACCATAGCGACCATATTTTCGCCGAAATCCATGCCGGTTTGATCCTCGATAATCACATTCGCCATGGCCGATGCCGCGCCGATCGGACCACCGAACAAAGCGCCGCCCATCACCCGCGCGGGGGGTTTAATTTCGTCACCCGTAACCTCGCGGTAAATATTGCCGACCACTGGAATATGGTGCAGCGGATTCACGATATCGACAAAGTCGCCGAAACTTACATCCGCATATTCCCCCGTTTCGGCGCCGCGTCTGCGGGATTGCTGAGAATTTTTATCGGCGGAGAGGGACGATATTTCGTGTTTTATATCTGGTTTTACGTCACCGGACGGGGCAAAGGAGGATATGGGTGAGGATGCGGGCTGTGCCGCCGGTTTTGCGTTCCAAACCGGCATGGATCCGCCGGTTCGGCCGCTGCCGAAACGGGATTTGCGGGTTGCTTGCTGGGCGGCCGCATCGGCGGCGCGGTCAAGGACGGGGGACGCGGCGTATTCTGCTTTCATTGTGATTCATTCTCCTGCAATGTCACGCTCCCTCTTGTTTTCTGTGACGGGGTGAGGATTTTTTTGCCTCTTGCCCTTTGTTGATTGCTGTATGATACAAGGATCATTGCAAGACTTATGCCAAATTGAACGTTATGTTGAACGGAGGTTTTTGCCGCCTTGTGCGCCTGCTGGACAAAGGCGGGCAAAAAAGCTATGGTTTTTATGTGGTCTTTTGCCGCTTCCTGTGTTTTTCACGCTCTTTTTCCTCCTTTCGGTTTATGTGATGATTCCTGTAACGACCTGTTTCGAAAATGACACGTTCGCCGCGCTGTGCCATGACCAAGGCGGCGCGTTTATGAGCGCGTTCTCGGCTGTAGGCCGCATTTCACCGCATGACATTCATGATGTTGACGGCCAGAACACCACAAAAACCACGGAGCAATCCCCCGCTTTAAGCCATGCTTTAGCCCGCGTTTTGGTGTGTGACAGTGAAGCCATCCGCCGCGACCATGACGGCATCCAGCGCGTGATTAAATCCTTCGCCCTGCGCCCCTATGTGATTGTTTTGGGGCAGGTTGAATGCGAATTCGAGGATTGCATGATTGCGCGCCCGTTTCGCCTTGGCCGATTGATTGACGCGGTAGACAGCGCCCTTTGCATGACTCCCGAAAAAATCCATGATGAGCGCATTGATTGCGCACCCTACGGATATGTTGACCTTGCCAGAAAGCTCTGGATTGCAACGGCACCGGACTTACCCGCCGCGCCAGATGCACAAAACAGCGGGGTTGCCTTGACCGATAAGGAGATTTTATTGGTCTATGCCCTGTCCATCGCGCAGGGCGGGGATGTATCAAAATCTATGCTTTATGCCTATGTTTGGGGCTATACCAGCACCCTTGAAACCCATACTTTGGAAACCCATATTTACCGCCTCCGTCAAAAAATCGAGCCTGACCCTGCAAACCCATGTATCATTTTGACCCGGAATGAACGCTATGCGCTTCTCAATTATGAAAAATGAGCAGACCCCCCATGCTTAACTTTCAGTTTTTATTAATCTTTCCTGATATAATGGGATGGAAGAACACCCCCACAGCGCGTCCCGTGTCCTTGCCGCGCTTGGGGTTCAAAAGCATAATGAAAAGGGGTTATCCCTTGCAAGAAACGACGCGTTCACAAGGCTTGGAATCCGCACCGGCAAAGGCGCATTCCGACACAAAAACCCGCCCTGTCCCGCCCGCTTGTCACGAGCCGAGCGGGCAGCATGTTTTTCGCACAGGATCAACAGCACGCCTCAGCGCGGGTTTCACCATTGTAGAGATTGCCATTGTCCTGACCATGGCCGGCCTTGCGTTTTTCGCGATTGCCAATACCTATACCTCGCTTGATCGCAAAGTGCGCCAAGACCGCACTGCGCTCAACTTCGCCTTGGTGCAAGACGCACTCGCCGCGTTTGCGGAGCGTAATTACCGCCTTCCTTGCCCGATGCGCCCCGATTACGCCATCGCCGGCGAACCATATGGAACCGAAGCCGGAAGCGGCGTTAACGGCAATGTCACCCCCGCCAATTGTCCGGTGCTTGAGGGGCTTATCCCGTTCCGCACCTTGGGGCTTGACCAAGACATCACTAAGGACGGATTCGGGCATTTCATTACATATCGCGTGTCCCGCGCACAGGCTCGTAACCCCAATGACGGTGCCACTGTGCATGAAAATTGCCGCGCCCGCGTATGGATGCATACGGATATGAGCGGTGCAACCGTAAACATTAACCCGCAATTGGCGCGGTTTTGTTGCCGCGACCCCGAAGGCGTGCCGAATGATCTTGACCTTGATTTTCGCCGGACTGTTGCCTCCGGTGTTGAAAACCTCTGGACACTCACCGTTGACGGAATAAATGCGCAATACGCGAATGTGAACACCGCCGGCCCCGCAATCGCCAGCAGTGCCGTAAACCGCAACACCACCACGCCGATTTATGTGTTGCTGAGCCACGGCGTCCTTGGCATCGGCTCATTTAACCTTGAAGGGACGGGCGCGCGCCAAGGTGGGCGCATGGGGACGGATGAAACCGTTAATGCCGTCACGGCATCCTCCACATTCATTGTCAGCCCACCATCCGATGTGAACGCCGCCCGCCATTATGACGACATGATTGCGTGGGGCACGCAAGACACGCTCCTTGCGCGGGGTTCGGGGCGATTCAGTTGCCACGCACCGGCGCGGAATTAGGGGGGAAAATGATGATGACCTATGCCAGCACCCCCAATACTCGCCAAACCACTCGCGGTTTCACTCTTGTTGAGGTGAGCATCTCGATGGTCGTGGTCGGGCTTATCCTGACCATCGGGACATTGATGATTCCGCGCATTGCGTTTCAATATCAAGAACAGGCAACCTATGACCGTATGGATCGCATCCATAAGGCTATCTCCGCCTATGCCCAAAAACACAACCGCGTGCCTTGCCCCGCCGACCCCGATGTCACAATTTTGACCCAGCCATACGGCACAGAGCGCGGCAGCGGTGCCGCCGGCACGGCGCAAGGATCATGCCCGACCCTTGCCAGCCGCCAAGGGATTATTCCGTTTCGTACACTTGGCCTGACGCTTGACGATATCGAAGACAGCTTCGGCAATTTCATCACCTATAAGGTTTCCGCCACATCGTCGCAGATTCGCAACCCCGCCACTGATTTTATCAATAATTGGTGCCGCACCCAGCCCGTATGGCATAATGGTGTGAACGATATAGACCCCGAAAAAGCGGCTTTTTGCTGTACCGCGCTTCAGGCCAACAACATCGCCGAAGTTGACCAAGATCTCCAGATCGAAGGTCCGTTTGGCCCGTTGCCGCGTTCATCCCGCGCGCCCGCAACCTCCGTCAATTATGGCGGATCGATCGGGGAATACAGCCGCACAACGTCGCCCGTTCCCGCCGCTGCAACGCTTCAAAACACGTTCCGCCCCAGTATTCCGGCCTATGTTTTGATCAGCCACGGTGCCAACGGAATAGGCAGTTACCGCGATAACGGCCTGCAAAAACCCGGCCGCTGGCGCAGCAACCACGAACGGTTCAACAGTTTGAACACAACCCGCCGTGTGTTTGTACAGGATAATTCATCCTATATGCCCAGTGCCGCCGACCCCGGAATCGGCACGAAACAACGCCTGTACCGCAGCCGCCTTGACGATATCGTAAGCTGGATGACTCCGGCGCAAACCTATGCCTATACAGGCAATGCAAGCTGTATGGAGCCGCGATGAGCCATTCACACACACACGCCACGCGCTGCCACAATACGCGCCACACCGCGCGCCAAAGACAACGCCAGAACCAGAGCGGTTTTTCGTTGGTCGAAGTCACCATCGCCATTGCGATTATCGGGGTGTTGATGGCGGGAACGTTGATGATCCTGAATTCCATGCGTGAAGCACGCCTCACCCTTGATACCAAACGCAAGATGGAGGTTATCTCTGACGCTTTATCCGTCTATGCCCAAACCCATAACCGTTTGCCTTGCCCCGCCCATCCCGTTCACCAAGATGTATCGGACGGCACAACGACACAGGCCATGATTACCGGCGATGAACGCAAAATCACCGGCGTCAATGCCGCCGACATCAACCGTGCCGGCAATTGTTTTGACAATAACGTCACGTCGCACGGTTTTGTGCCGTATCGCGCCCTTGGCCTTGATGAATATTACGCTCGTGACGGATGGGGCAATCATTTTACCTTTGTCATCAGCCCCGTTTTCGCGCGGTATAATTTTTTGAATGCCGCCGACACAACCGCGAATCGCAGTGCCATTCATTACGCCTCGAACTCGCCCGAAACATCGCTTATTCCAAAAATCCGGTTTTGCCATACCATGCCCAATGTTCCGCAAGCCACCGGTGCGGGCGCGCCGCACGACACATCCACCGATGCACGCGACTTTTTATACCGCGATGATACGATCACCGCCGTTGAGCGATTCCCCTTCAGCCGTAACTCAGCCCCGCATACCGTCCTCGCCGCCAACTTGCCTGACCGCTTGTTTGCGTTTGACCATGCGGCGGGCGACAATGAACACACACGCGGAATCGCCTTCGCCCTCATCAGCCACGGCCAAAACGGTCAAGGCGCGTACCGCGTCAATGAAACCGTCAACAAATCCGCCTTCAGCTCCGCCCGCCTTGCCGAACAACGCAATGCCCAGCTCGGCGTGAACGACACCAACCCGAACCAAGTCTTCGCCCTTGAAACCGCCTATCAAGGCGCCTTGGACACCCAGTTTGACGACATTGTCGTGACCATGACGCAAGATCAGGTCTATGCCAGAAAAGGAGCGCAAAGCTGTGTCATCCCCTAACCTGATCCACAAGCAAGACGGCGTTATCCTCGTCATTATTCCGGTCATTCTGCTTTTGATCGGGCTGGTCATCGCCTATATGATGCGCAGTGTCCAAACGCCCGTATTTTATAAAGAACACATCACATCCGAACGGATGCAGGAAACACTCAATGTCCTGTCGGCCTATGTTCAGCGCTATAACCGATTGCCTTGTCCCGCCCGCCCTGATGGTTTGGGGGGCGAGCCTTTCGGGTTCGAAGTCGGCAGCGGCGCGAACGGGGATGCCGTTCCCGCCACATGCGCGGCATGGCGTGAGGGGATTCTCCCTTACAAAACACTTGGCCTGACGCAAGACTACGCCCGCGATGCGTGGGGCGGTTATATAACCTATGCGATCTCTCCGGCCTTTGCCGTCAATCCGGTTGTGGATCGGCATAACGCCAACCCCGCCTTGGCGGTTAATGACCGCCTTCCCCGCGCCTCTGCCGCCGCAGATATGCGCGTTCATGCCGCGTGCCGCAATGCCACGTGGATTGAGGCGGGACGGACGAATTTCACCAGCAAGGCCGGCACCATTCACACACTTGGCGGCACATTCAACGTGGCGCGAAACCCTTGGAAAGCGCGTTTTTGTTGCGCCAGTATCACGACCTATAACGAAAACACCGACCTTGTCATCAATGTCAACGGCGTCAATACCGCCGCGCGGACAGGGGTTGCAGGAAGTTATGCCACTGCCGACGTCATCGCGGGGGCGGGGGGCGGAAACATCGAAACGCCCGTTGTCGTATTGGTCAGCCACGGCGCCAACGGATTCGGCGCCTATCTTGTGAACGGTACGAATAATAAGTTCTTTATCGGCGGCGCGGGGGTTGGCCCCAATGAAACAGAAAACCTTGACGGAACGGCGGGCGGCACGGGGCTTGTATCGCGCACCTATTACCAAGGCCCGCGCACATATCTTGATTCAGGCGCAGGATATTTTGACGATATCGTGATGTTCCGCACGCAAGACAGCCTGTATGCCCAAACCGGCCGATCAAGCTGCTCCAGCCCTTATTAAAGCTTCGGCTTTGCGCCATAGTTTAGTTCCTGCCAAGAAATAACTCATTCATACAAAAGGCCGCCTGTCATGGGCGGCCTTTGTGTTTATTCAGCGTGGGCTACTCTAACGGACTTCGTCATAGAGTTTCATAAGCTCGACATTTTCCTCAGGTTCATAATTTTCGGCCTGATAACGCCATAAAAGTCTTGGTTCGGCTAAATCGGGTGCCCAGATACGAATTTCCACAATATCCGCGAGCATAAGCCAAAAGGGATAGCCCTTAATGTCCAGCGGTTCGCGGGCATCGACGCGGTTGATCTTGAGCGCGATTTCGGCAACGAAGGCATTGCTTCCCCCCGATTGCGCGATCATCGCCTTGCGCCGATCCGGCTCCAAATAAATCAGCTTGAACCGCTCAAGGCCGTTCGGAATAATCCCGAAATAATCCCCCGCGGCGTCATATTTGAAGAACGCATCTTTGTTGAAGGCATCGATTTTTTGAATGGATTGAAGCTCGCTATACTCACCGAAATAGACTTTGCTGCGAACGGTGACGACAGCGTCTTCTTTGATCTCGCGAAAGCTTTGGACAATTTTGTTATATTCTTGCAAGAAGACTTCTTTTTTATCCAGCTCGCCCGCTTCGCGGTATCGGCGGCTGTGTTCCGCCCAGCGCTTAAAATCCGGACGGTGGCCGATTTTTTTATAAAAAATACTTGCAATCTCAAGCGGCGCCGTTGCATCACGAATGCGCAAGGCAATCAGCGGTGCATCATCCTTGAAAGGCTCGATATCCTGTGTGGCTACTGCTTCTGGCAGTATAGGGAGCTGCTGGTTATTTGCCGCATCTTGGGCGAGCACGTAGGCGGGGGAAGCCACCCAAGCCGCCATCATCGTTGTCAGGAAAAATTTTCTCATGCGGGTTTTGCGTATAGATTTGCTTATAGTTATTGTTTTATAGCGATTGTCACTCTTAAGAATATCACTATAGTATAAACCATTCTTTAAAAGACTGGAAACACTTCGTCGCTCTTTGACGGATCTTTTAGCAAACAAGCGGCATGTCCATGGCAAAACCTCCCGATGACAGCAGACCATCCCGCTCTTCGAAAGGCCGGTCGGTCAGTGCAGATGAGCGGGCGCTTTGGACATTGGTGACCGAAGATGTCGAAAAGATATTGCCGTCCGTAAGCCCGCCCTTACCGTCAAGCAAGACGCACCAAAGCACCCAGAGCACCCATCAAGACAGCGTCAAAGCTACACCCGCACACCCGCCCTTGCACATCCCCAAGGACGCCCTTTCTGCGCGTCTGCGTTCCTCCACTCATAGCGCACCGCCATCCCCCACACCATCCCCCACACCATCCCCCACACTGCCGCCGGAGCTGGACTTGCGCACCGAAATGCGCCTTCGCAAAGGGAAAATCCCGATTGAGGCCGTCATTGACCTGCATGGCATGACCCAGCCCGAAGCTCATGCCGCGTTGAGCCGGTTTATTATCGACTCTCACGCCGCGCAAAAACGCTGTGTTTTGGTGATTACCGGCAAGGGGGGCGATCGTTTGGGTGATCCATTCCCCTCCACCTATACTGGTGTGCTGAAGCAGCGCCTTCCGCAATGGCTCGCACAGATGCCCCTTGCTCCGCTTGTTTTGCGCACCCAAGCCGCCCGCAAACACCATGGCGGCGAAGGGGCCTATTATGTGTATTTAAAGCGCCGCAGAGATTGAGAATAAAAATAGGGTTGAGATTGGCGTTGGGGCGAAGAATGTTGATTTTTCTTGCCTTGTCACCCTTATTTTGATATTTTCATAATCTGTTTTTATTGGCTCGCTGCACGATTATGAACGCGCGCCGCAACCGGATATCGGCTCAAAATGCTCAAGGCACGTTACACTCACCCCGACACCAAGGCCGAAACCGTTATATCCGCGCGCGAATATAGCGCCGACACCCATAAAGGCCATGTGTCGTGCAGTGAGGACGGATGCCGCGCGCAGGTTAATTTTCGCACTGGTTCCCTCGCCGAAGGCGGCGCAAACCCGCGGCGTGACCATTTTTACTCGCTCGATATAACGCAGCATAAGACAGCCTGCCCAACGCTTGACCCCGACTATGAGCAAAAAGCCTCGATTAAGTGCAGCCTTGAAGACGCGATTGCACGGGGTATGGATATTTTGCTGAACATGAACTTCAAAACCACCATGCGTGTTTTGCCGAGCTTTAACCGAGAATCCCGTTTTGACTCACGCAACCCCTATCAAATCTGGCAAGTCCAAACCATTCATGCGCCATTTGCGATGCATAATATGGAAGAAGCCCTCGAAACATTGAACCGGATTTACGAGATTGGCGGCTATGCCGCGTTGAGCCGCACCCATATCGGGCATTGCGGTGACTTACGCCCCGTCACACAGATTATGATGGGCGTGCAAGACCGCACCAAAACCGCCGATTTATATCGCGAGATGGATAGGGACTTTGCTGCGTTATCCGGCTTGCAAATCGCGTTTGGCTTTCCGCGTATTTTAGGGTTTCGTCCGTCTTATGCCAGTGCCACCCGCGCCGGTGATAATGTTTTATCAAGCGACCGCACAGCATCAGGCCTTGGGCATAGTGTTGAGTGCAAAGGATCGGTTCACGACACGGACATCATCAACCAAGGCGGCGACACATGTATTTTTGCCGTGCCGATGTTGCGTAAAGGAAGCCAGACCATTCAATGGCAAGTCATCCATCAAGGCATGATCACTCGCGCAAAAGGGCCGGTGACTGATTTTCTCGTCACGGATACAGGCGGCAAGCAAGCCCCCCAAAAGGGACGCAAAACCCAGTTCAAATTGCTCTGATTTCAATTGCTATGACACGGCCTTTATGACGCGCTGCTTCACCCCGTCCGCCGCCTTAATCCTTACAAAATAAACTTAGACAAATCGGCATTTTTGGCGAGTTCACCCAAAGTCGCCGTCACTTGCGCCGCCGTCACGACATAGGTTTCGCCGCCTCGGTCGGATGCGGTATAGCTGATATCATCCAGCAAATGTTCCATCACCGTTTGCAGGCGGCGGGCGCCGATATTTTCGACTGTTTTATTGACTTCGCTGGCGATGCGGGCGATTTCCGCGATGGCGCCGTCCTCGAATTCCAGCGTCACGCCCTCGGTTTGCATCAATGCCTTATATTGCGTTATTAAACTTGCCTCAGGCTCGGTCAAAATCCGCTTGAAGTCGTCTTCGGTGAGGGCGCGAAGCTCAACCCGTATCGGCAAACGCCCCTGAAGCTCCGCCAGCAAATCAGACGGCTTCGCATAGTGAAACGCCCCCGATGCAATGAACAAAATAAAGTCGGTACGCACGGGGCCGTATTTGGTTGTGACCGTTGTTCCTTCAACAAGGGGGAGCAAGTCACGTTGCACGCCTTCGCGGCTCACATCGCCGCCTCTGGCGTCTTGACGCGCCGCAATTTTGTCAATCTCGTCCAAGAACACAATACCGTTTTGCTCCACAGCCTCAATGGCGGTGGACACGACTTTTTCTTCGTCCAGCAATTTGTCGGATTCATCGGCGACAAGGACGCTGTAGCTGTTGCCCACCGTCATTTTTTTGCGTTTTGTGCGATTGCCGAAGGCTTTGCCAAACATGTCGCCGAGGTTGAGCATACTCATCGATGCCCCTGGCATCCCTGGAATCTCAAAGCTAGGGGCGCCTGCGCCGGTGTCTTGCACGTCGATTTCGATCTCACGGTCGTTTAATTCGCCGCTGCGCAATTTTTTGCGAAAACTCTCCCGCGTGCCTTCGGATGCCGTTTGCCCGACCAACGCGTCCAGAACGCGGTCTTCGGCCGCTTGTTCCGCCGCGGCCTTGACCCCGACACGGAGTTTTTCGCGCGTCATATGGATCGCGACTTCGACCAAGTCACGGATGATTTGCTCTACGTCGCGCCCGACATAGCCGACCTCGGTGAATTTTGTGGCTTCGATCTTCAGGAACGGTGCACCCGCAAGCTTCGCCAAGCGGCGCGATATTTCGGTTTTGCCCACGCCCGTTGGGCCGATCATCAGGATATTTTTCGGCATGACTTCTTCGCGCAGGGCTGGGTCAAGCTGTTGTCGGCGCCAACGGTTGCGCAGCGCGATGGACACGGCGCGCTTGGCTTCTTTTTGCCCGATGATATAGCGGTCAAGCTCGGACACAATTTCACGCGGTGTGAAGGTTGACACATCCACAGACGGTGAAGATGAAGGTGAAACCGTATTCGGCGCGGTGGCGGAATTATTCATAGGGGGTTAGCTCCTGTAAGGTCAGCCGTTTATAAATGTTCCAAAACGACGTTTTCGTTGGTATAGACGCAAATATCGGCGGCGATTTTCATGGATTTGCGGGCGACATCTTCGGCGCTCATATCACTGCGGTCAATCAAGGCGCGGGCAGCGGACAAGGCGTAATTTCCGCCCGAGCCAATCCCGATCAAACCGTCTTCGGGCTCCACAACATCGCCCGTGCCAGACAAAATCAGCGAGGTGTTTTTGTCGCACACCGCCATCATCGCTTCAAGACGGCGCAGATATTTATCGGTGCGCCAGTCTTTTGCAAGCTCGACACAGGCGCGGGTCAATTGCCCCGGATGCGCCTCCAGCTTTGCCTCCAACCGTTCAAACAAGGTGAAGGCATCCGCCGTAGACCCTGCAAACCCCGCGACAATCTCGTTATTCTTGCCAAGGCGGCGGACTTTGCGGGCGTTGCTTTTCAAAATAGTCGCGCCCATGGATACTTGCCCGTCACCGGCGACGACAACCTGTCCATCCTTACGCACCGCCAAAATCGTGGTCGCATGCCACTGTGTGGCATCGTAGGGAGATGGCGGCGCAGCGTAAAAATTATGCATCAGAGTTACCTGTGGTTCATGGTTCAAATTCACGATTGGGAACATCGTCTTTTTTAGTCCCCTATGCCCGTTTTGGCAAGGGCAGATGCGACGCTATGCGTGACGGCTGCGTGACTTTACTGCGGAAAAACGCCCTTTCAACCGCCCTGAACACAGCCGTTTTTGTTGCAATTGCGAAGAAAATGCACAAAAATTGATGAAAAAGATTTCATGATTTATTATTCATTTTATGTCTATAATAAAAATAGAGGTTGGCCCGTCCCCCCTTGGGGACTCACATAATGAAACGGATATATCCATGAGCGAAACCGTTAGCCCCCAAAAACTTGAACCTGCCGCCATTGTTGAGCGCGTTGTGTCGGAATTGTCCCCCTCCGACCTGAATGATTTGTGCGATTCCACCGACGCCGCCATTAAGGGCGGGGGTGGTTTTGGCTGGCTGCGCCTTCCCGCGCGTGAGATTTTGGAACGGTATTGGCAGGGCGTTGTCGTCATGCCATCGCGTATTTTGATGGTTGCGCGGCTTGATGGCGTGATTTGCGGCACGTGCCAACTCATCAAACCGGTGCAGCAAAATGAAGCGCAAGCCCATGCCATTCATTTGACCACGCATTTCGTGACGCCTTGGGCGCGCGGATACGGCCTTGCGAAAAAATTGCTGCAAAAGGCCGAGTCCACCGCCCGCGCGGATGGGTTTTCCGTCATCAATCTTGACGTGCGCGAAACGCAAACGGCGGCTATCTCGCTGTATGAGAGCTTAGGCTATGTTCGCTATGGCGTGCATCCGCATTATGCGGTCATTAACGGCGAGATGATCCAAGGCTATCACTACACCAAACTCATCAACGCCGACCTTGCCGCCCATAAAGGTGCCGCGACCGACCAACCGCGCTGATTTTCGGGCAATCTGACTGAGCGAATAAACACCCCCACAGCGGGCAAAGCTCTTGCCGCGCTGCGCTATTGCGGTATAATCGCATTATTGGCGCACCCTGTTACACAGTAAGCAAAGAGCAACCATCATGACCTATGACCCAAACAATATTTTTGCACGGATTTTGCGCGGCGAGATTCCGAATAAAACCGCCTATGAGGATGATTATGTCTTGGCATTTCATGACATCGCGCCGCAAGCGCCCGTTCACATCCTCGTCATTCCAAAGGGTGCGTATAAATCGCTGCATGATTTTTCGGCCTTTGCGACGGCGCAGGAAATCACTGCTTTTCACCGCGCGATTGCCAAGTTGGTTGATGAGCACGAGCTCGGCACCGCCGGATTCCGCGCCATTGCGAATTCCGGCTTGAACGGCGGACAAGAAGTTCCGCATTTCCATGTTCACTTGGTGGGGGGCAAGGCGCTCGGCGCGATGCTCAGTAAGGGCTAATAGTGCTTTGCTGCGTTTCTTCGCTTTATAATGGCCGATTACGCGGACGGAAGGCGAGAATATCCGCTTGCTTAGGAGCGGGGGGCGGAAGTAGTTTTTGCTCTGGCCTTGCCCCTAGATTCGCTGCGGGGCTTGGTGAGGGTGGCGGAAGAAACAGCGCAACATTCGTCAAGCTGGCTCGCATGACGCTCACTTCTTCCTCAATGCCATGCAACTTCTCACAATTGGGTAAAACGCAAGACACAAGGGAGTGATAGCTCTTCATCGCCTTAATCATAAACGCATCGCGGTCTTGCCCCGACCCCGCAAAACGCACAAAAATATCCATCTCGTTTAGACGGCTTTGGGTCAATAATTGATCCGCCACGTCATAGACGTCCATATCCTTGGATTTTTGCTTCATTTCCTTATGTGCCAGAAAAATCAGCCGTGCCGAGAAATCGGCCATGATTTTGGTGTCGACTTTATCATTGAATGGCAAAGAAGCCCCCGCCTCGCGCCGCACCGCTATTTGTGAGGCCATAAACAGATAATCACTGAGCGCCGCATGAATCATGTGGGCGTCACTTAGTCCCGCTCTCGTTTCGGGCGTGATCTGACGACAAGCGCGACGCAAATTTTCAAAGGCGGCATAGTTGGCACAGTCCGCTTTCGGCGGCACAGTCACGGCATTAATCGCCGCATGCTCACCATCTGCGGCACCAAAAGCGCGCTGGCCGAAGCGGATATGAGTAATCAACGCCTGCACCGCATAATGCGCACAATGATAGGCGCTGTCTAAATCAAAATCCTGATGCGCTTTGTTCAGGGCATTTTTTGTTTGTTGGTCGAGTGCCATTGCTCTTCGTCCTGCTTACAATGTGCCATATTGCCTAGAGGCGCCCTTTACAGCGCCATCGGCAACGATCATAACTTATGTAAATTGATACTAGCGTCTGAACAGACTAAATTCAATAATTTTCGCAGGATCGTGCTGTGGCTGCAATTCCGGTGGCAAGGGAATCGCGTCCAGCGGACGGGGTTTCGCCGGATTTCCGGGTTTCATGTGGCCTTCAATATAGCTTCGCGCCAAGTCGGCCTGTGATTCGGCCTGATAATGCAAAATGCGCAAGGCTTGCGACAATGTGCGGTCTTGCGGGGCGCGCTCCTGCGGGCGAATATTGTCCTGAAGCTCCGCATAAATTGACGCCAAAACGCACAAATCATCCGGCACGCGGGATAAATATTCGAAAATATCCTGATCCGAGATTTGCATCCGGTACGAATCTAGGTCAATCCGCAAACGGCCGAGATAGCCGACAACTTGGTCGGCTTCGGCGGATAATTCCGTCGCCAAAATGCGGCAATCATCGTCTTGTTCATAAAGGCGGTGAACACGATCGGCAACAATCAAGCCACCCAGCGCCAAAGACAACAACGCGTCATCCGGCCCTTGCCCCGCCAAAACGTCATGGATTTCGCCCAGAGCCTTATCATGGTCGGCAACCGTTTCGCCCTTTTCCAAAAGGTGATGGAGCATTAAAGGCGCCTCGCAATACGCATAGAGCGTGCCGAGTTCTTTTTCGTTCAATGCCTTGGGCAGCAAGCCTTTCGACCCTGTCATAGGTCTGTCCTTTCGTTGTCCTGTATCAGGCGTCTTAATATGGTATCCATGAAAAAGACCTGATTCATACGGGGGTATATCATCAAGTCTTGCAGAAGAATCGTTACGAGAATCTTAACATGATTCTTTTAAATTTCCGCTTTGTAATCGCCACGCGTGCATTTTTTTATGAAACCCATGAGAAGCCTTTGTCTTGGGGGATCGAGCGTATGCAATGCTTTGTTGTGGACAAAAATAATCGCATCATGCCATAACGGGCGACAGGATTTATTTAGACAAGGCTCGCCCATGGTTTCGCAAGTTCGCAGTATTGCCTTTGAGGGAATCGAAGTGCAAGACGTCGATATTCAAGTGCAGATTGCCGGCGGCCTTCCTGCCTTTACCATTGTTGGATTGCCGGACAAAGCCGTTGCCGAAAGTCGCGAGCGAATCCGCAGCGCGCTGCACGCCCTCGGCCTAGGCTTGCCACCCAAACGCATCACCGTCAACCTCGCCCCCGCCGATTTGATGAAGGAGGGGAGCCATTATGACCTGCCCATCGCGCTCGGCCTTTTGAGTGCCATGCGAATTGTGCCGGATGATGCGTTGGAACGGTTCGTGATTTTGGGCGAGCTTGGCCTTGATGGCGGGATTCGTCCGTCGGGCGGGGTTTTGCCCGCCGCGATACACGCCATGACGCTCGGCTATAACCTGATTTGTGCCCGTGCCTGCGCCCGCGAAGCCATGTGGGCGGGCGACCTTGATGTGCTGGCAGCGGCGGATTTGCTGCAACTCATCAACCATTTCAAGGGGACGCAAATTCTCTCGCCCTTGCCGCCGCCTTCGCTTGACAACAATGAGCCGGATGAAAACGCCCCCGCCATTCACGATTTATCCGATATTCGCGGGCAGGAAAGCGCCAAGCGCGGATTGTTGATTGCCGCGAGCGGTGGGCATAATTTATTGATGATTGGCCCTCCAGGATCGGGGAAGTCTATGCTCGCCGCGACATTACCGTCTATTTTGCCGAATTTATCACCGCAAGAGGCGCTCGAAACCTCGATCATCCACAGCATCAGCGGCGCCTTGCCCAAAAGCGGCCTCGTCACCAACAGGCCATATCGCAACCCGCATCATTCCGCCACGCTCCCCGCCCTTGTCGGCGGCGGATCGCGGGCGAAGCCGGGGGAATTATCCCTCGCCCATAATGGGGTGCTGTTTTTGGATGAATTGCCGGAATTTGCCCGCAACACGCTTGAATCCCTGCGCCAACCATTGGAAACGGGCGAAGTCGTCATCGCCCGCGCCAATCACCATTTACGCTATCCCGCGCGCACCCAACTTATCGCCGCGATGAACCCCTGCCGCTGTGGCTATCTCGGGAGCGGCGACCGCGAATGCAGCAAAGCCCCGCGATGCGGCGAGGATTATCAATCCAAAATATCCGGCCCCATGCTTGACCGTTTTGACATCCATCTTGACGTTCCGGCGGTGCAGGTTTCCGACCTGTCCTTGCCGCGATCCGGCCCGACATCGCAAGACGCCAAGGCCATGGTGGCACAAGCACGGCAACGGCAAATCACCCGCAATAACGGCAAGATCAATGCCCATCTGAGCGCGGCGGAGCTTGATGCAATGATCATTCTTGAACCAACGGCGCAAGCCTTGCTGGAGAAAGCGGCATCGGCGCAGCAACTCTCGGCACGCGGCTATCATCGCGTCTTGAAATGCGCCCGCACGATTGCCGACCTTGATCCCGCCGCCAACGCCGACGCACCAGTCAAGGCGCAGCATGTCGGTGAAGCGTTATCGTACCGCAAGGCGCGGCTATCGTAGCTTGACAAGGCCGCCGTTCCTAGGCAACGACGATGCGGTCACGCTGCGCCCCTAAGCACCCCCATCGACGCGGCCGTCATGCCACCGCCAAAAAGGTCTGTAAACCCCTGTTTTCAAAACTTGCGGACGGAAATGGAACTCGTTATATTCGTCATACGTTGATAATTAGTAATGCTTTTTTAATATTTTTATGTCAAATTAGAAGTGTATAAAAATCCTGAACGAGAAGACTCTCGCTGAGGGAATGATAAACGAGGTTTAATACCGTGTCTGACAACGCCATCACAGACGATCCGACAGCCACCGCATTGGACAATGCCGCCAATTGGGCGGAGAGTGCGCCGGATATGATCGCCGAAGGCGGTACGGATGGCCCGTCCGGCGGTGGCGCTTCAGAAGGCGCATCGCACAGCGTCGAGGGCGGTGCTGCCTCTGGCCCATCAGGAGGCACGGGCGGCGCCAAAGGGTCTGATGCTTCTATGGCTGGCGATGCCGTTATGTCGGCACTTACCAACGCGAGCGCCAAAGGCAAAGCAATGGGCGGACTCGGGACGCTCGGAAGAAAAGTCGGAGCCCATGGGGCGATGAAAAGTGCGGGAGCAGTCGCTGGGCTCGGCCTCGACGTCAAGACAGTCGGACTCGCGGGCATTATCCAAACACTCGGTGCCGTAGCCGAAGGCATGACAGACAAATACAGAGTTCAGCAAAGTGGTGAAGTCACTCCTATCGCCGATATGGCCAAAGCGCAATCAAAGCGCAAACCGACTATGGGGCGCATCTTGCAAAACGGCAAAGCGTTGACCGAAGCTGAACGCACAAGCGCATCAAAAATATCCAGCTATGACCGTAAAAAGCCAAACGCGAATAATGCGCTGGCTCGCAAAGACCCGCGAAATGCCGGTCAGGTGAGAAGAGTAACGGGTGCCTCCTTACAACCAGGATCACGAAGCGAATTTATCATTAATCAAAGAAAAAAAGACACTCAGGCAAGAATCCAAAATATTCAGGAAGTCGGTCACCGCGGCGTTCAGAAAAACGCGGCCTATGACGCAAAATCACAGCAAGGGCCACAAGCCCCCGCTATGCCGGTTGCACTTCTTTACCCATCGCGCAAGCGGCGCGTAGACAACGCGTTTAATATGTAACGCAGGGTTGCCGATAAAAAATTCAAGGCCTTTTCCGGAGCAGGGAAGGCCTTTTGATTTTGGGGTGGGTTGAAAAACGAGATTTAGGGTCAAGGCTTGGCCGACAGGCCGAAATTCACCCGCGCCACATCAAGGCGCGCCAAGGCGGTGATGATGCACAGCCCCCCGAACACCCAGCACAAAACAGGGTACACCGACGGAAACAACATCATTCCTGCAAAAAACAGGATGGTTTCCGTCCCCTCCATCAGGCCGACCATATAATAGAAGCCTTTATGCCCTTGCTGGGTTGTGGTGAGGCGGTTTTTTTCGGCAATCACGGCATAGGCCAAAAACCCGACCGCCGACAGGACGATCCCCATCAACAAAAACGCCGTCGGCATCCATACGTTTTCCTCTGCCAGATGAACGCCAAGGGCGAAGAAAAAGGGCATTCCGGCATAGAGTATGAAGTCACTGAGAATATCGTAAAACGCACCGAAGCCGCGTTCCTTGCGGCCGTCCTGCGGCAGGCGGGCGCGGTAATCCGGATGCCGCGCCACAGGCCCGTCAAGGCCGTCACACAGGCGGTTGAGGAGCATAAACAGCAAGGCAACAGTATAGAATTGCGCCGTCAGGGCGGCAAAACACAGCCCCGCAAAAATCAAGCCGACACTGGTCAGGGCATTGGGCGTGACCTCGGCGCGCGCCAATGCGCCAGCCGCTTGGTTCAAAGACGGGTCGATATAGGGTCTGATCCATCCGTCCAACATGCGCGTATCCTTGCTCTTCGTTCAGTATCAATAAAGAATTTAAATAATGCCGGCGCGCCCTTGCCGCCACAGCGACCGGCCGCGACCGCCTTCCGCGATCCGTCGGTCAGGCCGCGCCGCTGAGGTCGCCTGAATCGTGGTCGGAGCCTGAGCCGGCGCCAGAAACCGCCGACACGGGCTTATCATTGCCTTGCGCCAGTTCGGCGCGTTTTTCGCGGCGCTTATACACCCGCCAAGACAACGGCAAAGACGCAGTATATATGCACAAAAACAGCGATAATGTCGGCCACGGCGCATGAATCAAGGCCGCGATCACAAGCGCGACAAACGCCAAGAGCGGCACGGTCGACCGTGCAGGAATACGGATTTGCTTGCTGGAAAAGGTCGGGAGCTGGCTCACCATCAACACCGCTACCAAAATCGCCCACAGGCCGATCAAAGGGGTGGCGAAGCTGAAACTCCCCATATCCACGTCAATCAGGAAATCAAAAATCATCGGCGCCAACACGAGGCCTGCACCGGCCGGAGCGGGAACACCGCTGAAGAAATACCGCGCCCATTCCGGCCTGTCATTCGCCGCCTGCATCGTGTTAAACCGCGCAAGGCGGAGCCCGCACGCAATCACGAAAACCAGCGCCGCCATCCAGCCGATCCGCCCCGCATCTTGCAAAACCCATAAATACAGAATCATCGCCGGCGCGACGCCGAAGCTGAGGAAGTCAGACAGGCTGTCCAGCTCCGCCCCGAATTTGCTGGTCGCGTTCAAAAGCCGCGCCAAGGCGCCGTCCAACGTGTCCAAAATACAGGCGACCAAAATTAACAGCACGGCATCTTGGAATTGCCCGTCAATGGCCTTTTGCATCGCCGTCAAGCCCGCCGCCATTGACCCGATCGTCACCATATTGGGGATCAGCTTCGCAATCCGAGTGGATTGGGTGCGCTCCTCATTCGGGTCGGACAGGAAAAAACGGTCGAGCATTCTCATCATGGCTTATCGTACCTGTCCTTCACGGGGTTTTTCTTTGCCTTTCATGTCGGCCAGAACGGTTTCGCCTTCAATCGTGCGTTGCCCGACCATCACCATCGGGGCAACCCCTTTGGGCAAATACACATCGGCGCGGCTGCCGAACCGGATGATGCCGAGCTCTTGCCCTGCCTTGACGTCTTGGCCGTCTTCAACATTGGTGACAATGCGGCGGGCAACCCAGCCGGCAATTTGGCACACTGCGATATCAACCTCTTTGCCACCAATATTGGTGCGAATCGCCAATCCCGCCATTTCGTTGTCCGAGCTTGCCTTATCCAGCGCCGCATTGACGAATTTGCCGGGGCGATAGACTTTTTGAATGATTTTGCCGTCAATCGGAATACGGTTGACGTGAACGTCGAAGACACTGAGGAAAATGCTCACACGCGTGTATGTTTCGCTCTTATCCGCAATCTCGTCGAGTTCTTCGGGCGGGGCGACATTTTCACTGATGTCACAGATTTTGCCGTAGGCGGGGGAGATAATCAGCCCCTCGCGCACCGGTGTCACACGGTCAGGGTTGCGGAAGAAGTACACGCACCAACCCGTCAAAATCAAGGTCAGGACAAATAATGTTTCGGAGAACAGCAAGCTCACCGCCGATACAAGGGCGAAGATAAGGATAAACGGCCATCCTTCGGGGTGAACGGGGAACAGCACCGTGTCCTTGATCGTCAGAATAAGGTTGGTGAAGTGGTTATCCTGCGTCGATTTTGCAGTATTGTGCTTTTTCGAGTCCGACATGTCTTTTATTACCGCTTGTTTTTTGTTACGCTAGACCCATAAAAAACCCGTGATTGAGGCAAAAGTCAATCCGGATTCCACCAACGCTGTGACGGTTATGTTTGCATGGCTTGCTTCTTCGCCCCGCCAAAACACGCCACAGCGGCAAAAACGGGATATTGCCGTGTCTGTACCGAACGCCGTCCAACTGGCTTTGCGCCTTGTTAAACCGCGCTTTGCGTTCTCTGTCTGTACGGCCTTGGCCTTATGCGGCGTCCTCTTAACCGCCATCCCGCGTAGCGCCGCCGCGATGGAAGGCGACCACGCCCTGTTTTGTGAAGGGATCACCGACACCTCTGAAACCGTCGGCTGCATCAAAAAAGAACTCGACTTTCACCAAGCCGCCGTTAACACGCTCTATCAAACCTTGTCCGAATCGATGGACGGGGACATGCGCAAAACGCTCGCGGACAACCAGCAAAAATGGCTTGCCTACCGCGATGCGGAATGCGAATGGGAAGAAGGCTGGGCCAAGGGGCAATCTTTGTCCCGCGTTTATGAATTATCCTGTCTTGCCTCCTTGACCCGCGAACGCTCAGAGCGTCTTTTGCGGGCCGTCCACGCCGCAGCGCCCGACACTCAACCAGAATTTGCCGGAACGGCGCGGTGGATGAGCACACTGATCGCTCAGAACACCCGCGTTTTTTGGAATTTCAACACGGCACAACAAGCCGATATGAATTGTGACGGTTCCGCCGACCGCCTTGTCACCGGCGTTGCCCTCAGCCAGACCGCCCTTGCGATGGCCGGCCCAGCGAATGGCGTGAACGCCGCCGCCACGGATAAAGCCGCGCCCCACAGAACCGCCTCAGGCGCAGGGTATGGCTTGGTCGGCGTTGCCCATGCCAGCCGCACCGGCAAGCCCGCTGTTTTTATCATGATGATGAATAACCCCGCCTCCATGCCGCGGGATGTTCAGAATGACCAAAGCGGTGAAAGTATTGATATTGATGCATCCGCGCCATCCGCCACCCCCGCCATACCACCGAAAAAGCCTGACCTCACCACCAATGTAGAAAACGCCGACCATCATTCCGCGATGCTGTTCCCGCCGTCCTGCGCCAGTGGGTTTACGGTCGAGGCCGTTAAGCAAGCCACCGGCGCATCTGCCGATCCTTCAACCGACACCACAGCTAATACCACAGTCAATGCGCCGTCTTGCACCCATGCTTTGCGGTTTACCGATACGACTTGTCCTGCTTTGTTCGTGACGTGGGATTCGGTTAAGAATCTGTACAACCTCTCCTCCCTCAATCCTCTCGCTCATTCTGTTTCGAATCCTCCAACTGCCGCCCAAGCGCCCAAAACACCATAGTTTTCAAAGTCAAATCCCCCCTTGTTTATTGCCCCGTTTTGGCTTAGAACACTTGTTCCCTTAAAAAGGGTGAGGGCGGCGATTGCGCCGTGTGTAACGGCACGAATTGCCTAATCTTTTGCTATCCCGTTTTTATTATTCAGTTTTACCAAGGACACGACATCACCATGAACACAACACCCGAAAGCACCATCAAATCCATTTGCGTTTATTGCGGATCTTCCAACCGCGTTGACGATGCCTATAAAAAAGCCGCCGAGGATTTCGGTATTATTATGGCGGAATCCGGCATGCGCCTGATTTATGGCGGCGGCAAGGTTGGCTTGATGGGGTTGATTGCCGATACGGTGTTAAAACATGGCGGCGAAGCCATCGGCATTATTCCCGAACATATTTCGAAACGCGAAGTCCAGCACAAGGAACTGACCGAACTCTACGTTGTTGATTCGATGCATATCCGCAAACAAATGATGGTCGATATGTCCGACGCGTTTGTCGTTTTGCCCGGCGGGGTCGGCACACTCGACGAAACATGCGAAATCATCACTTGGCGTCAACTCGGTGTCCATGACAAGCCGATTTGTATGGTCAATGTCAAAGGATATTGGACACCGTTTTTGGACACGCTCGCCCATACCCGCAACTGTGGCTTTATGCGCCCGGAAGATGCAAATCTGTACACGGTTGTTGATACGGTCGAGGCGATCTTGCCGAGTCTTTTGCACGCACCGCGTGAAAAATTCGATCCCTCAACCAAATGGATTTGATTATTCTTTTGAACGTGTTAAAACACATCTGGCATTAAGAAATTGGAAAGGTTATTCTGGGATAACTAATAGAAGTAGCCATCCTGCATTTCAGATTATCTTTCAAGGTTTTTAAACTGTGCAATACGATCCGGACATTGATCTAGCCCAAAGAATCGCTGCGGAAGCGCTCGAAAGAATCGACAAAGAATCTCTCGCGCCAACGCCGGATGCCTATGCCGTTTGGTATGTGTATTACAGTGGCCGCGACCCCGACATCACCCGTGCGGTTGATATTCTCGTTGCTAAGGAAAAGAAAGTTTCGCAAGAACGCTGCGCTGAGCTTTACGGTCGTTTCATCGGAAAGGAAAGCAATGAAGAGTTTATGAAAAAGGCCGGCGACCTTATGAACGAAACCTTGCTGGATATGTCCAGCATGATGGCCAATGTCCAATCCGCCACCACGCAATATAGCGGGTCGCTTGAGGACGCCTCCAAAATCTCGTCTTCCGCCTCTTCGCCCGCCGAGATGCAAAAAGTCCTGCAAAACATGATGGCGGAAACACAGAAAATCCTGCAAGAAAACAAAGCCCTCGAAGAAAAACTCGATAAATCATCGTCCAGCATTCAAAAGCTGAAGAACGAGATGGAGTCGGTGAAGAAAGAAGCCGTGACCGATGGCTTGACTGGTCTTCCGAACCGCAAGTTGTTCGACATGGAAATCGACCGCATTATGGCCGAAGCGCGTGAAAAGAACACCAAAATGTGCCTCTTGGTTATGGATATTGACCACTTCAAAAACTTTAACGACACTTATGGTCACCAAGTCGGGGATCAGGTTCTGCGCCTTGTTGGCAAGACCTTGCAACAAGGTGTCAAAGGCAAAGACGTTGCCGCCCGTTATGGTGGTGAGGAATTCTGTGCCATTTTGCCCGAAACCGACAAAAAAGCCGCATTCAGTGTCGCCGAATCCTTGCGCCTTGCCGTTGCGAATAAAGAGGTCATCAACCGTTCCACGGGGGAAAAACTCGGCAAGATCACCATGTCCATCGGCCTTGCTGAATATAACCGCAAGGAAAAAGTAGCGGAACTGATCGAGCGCGCCGATACTGCCCTATACAAGGCCAAGCACGCCGGCAGGAACAACGTCCAAATCGCCGAAAACTAAGCCAAGATTTAGGCTCTTAAGCCTTGCCTCGGTTTTCTAATTGCGTCCCCTCCTGTTGCCCGCTGTTTTCCCCGCTGTTTTCTGCGCCCACAAAAAAGCCCGTCAATGACGGGCTTTCGTTTATTGCGGTTGGGCGTGGTGCGATTAGTTTCTGTTGCTCATGAGGCTCAGGATAAACTGGAACATCATCATGAAATCGACATACAGGTTCAAGGCGCCCAAGACAGCGGATTTGCTGTTTGATTCCTCGCCGTATGACACATCATAGCTTTCCTTGATCGACTGGGTGTGAAACGCCGTCCACAAAGTATAGATCACGACACCGGCGCCGCTGATTAAAAAGTGGATCATCGGTGATTTGAGGAACAAATTCACGACAATCGCAATCAGCAAGCCAATCGTGCCCATAAACAGGAAGGATGTCATTTTCGACAAATCGGCCTTGGTTGTATAGCCATAGGCCGAGGTCGCGGCAAATGCACCCGCCGTCACGAAAAAGGCGCGGGCAATGTCCGCCCCTGTAAAAGCAAGGAAAATCACCGACATCGACACACCGAACACGGCACAAAATGCATAGAACAAGGTGCGGAGCTGGCCCGCCGATTTGGTCATGATGCGGTCATGCGTGAAACCGAACATCAAAAACAGCATCGGCGCAAACATCACCAGATACACCAAAGGTGTTGTAAACAACGTCTGCATCACGGCCGGAATGCCGGACACCATATAGGCCGTCAGACCCGTGACAACGAGGCCGATCGACATGGTGTTGTACACTTTGCCGAAATGGCTGCGCAGTCCCTCATCATACGCGACCGAACCGGCGGAGTATGGCTGGCTGCGTGACATATTTTTTTGGTTGTTGAACATAAAGCTCACTCCATGGGTTATTATTCATTAAGGTGCCTTGAGTCTAACCCTTTTCAAAAGGGGCGCAAGACTTTTCGGTACCGATCTTATTATTATAGAGATTATGTCCTTTTAATGAAATTTACGAATTTGTAATGCGCGGCAACCTCGCCGAACGTGCCGTCCGACACATAATCGTGCTATATTTTACAGACTCCGGCCTGTACTCACCTTTGAAATAATGTTATTTTGATGAATGATCAGGCGCAAAGCCTGAGCCTTTAAAAACAAAAATCGGCCAAAAACAAAATCGACGGGTAAAAATCGACATATGCGTATAAGACAACTCTATGCGTGTGCTATAATAACCATAACCATATTTATGTAAGGATACAAAACCGTGCGCTTATTTGCCTTGCTCCGTGTTGCCCTTGTCACCAGTGCCTTTGGCGTGTCCATGGCCTTGTCCATGCCGACCAACGCCGTCGCGCAAGATGCGGATGCTGCGCAGGCCGCACCCGCCGAACAAAGCGGAGCTGAGGCACAATCGCCCGCCACAACAACGCCCTTACCGACCGAGCCCATCACGGTTCCGACAGCAAAGGAAGACCCGCTGGCCGCCTTTAACGCCAACACCGTGAAGGAGCCGCCGATGCCGCTGCCCTTGCAAGAATCTGTGCGATCCGGCGCGCAGGCGCGCTATCTCGGCAAGCACGGAACGTTGAATGGCTGGGTCATCGTTAAAGGTGGCAAGCCGGAATTCCATTACGCCACTGAAGACGGCAAATCCATCCTTATGGGCATTTTGTTTGACAGCAACGGCAACATGGTCACGGGCGAACAAATGCGCATGTTGCGCCTTCGCGACGGGGCAACATCTTATGCCCTGTCTGACCTTGTGAACACCCAAAACCCCAGCAACACAATCAAAGCGCCGCCGTCATCCACGCCAACGAAAACAAGAGTGCCGCCGCGTGAAACCGGTCTTCCCAGCGATTATGACAGCCTTAGCGCCCCCGCCCAAACCGGCACACCACAGGCACAGGCCGAGGCCTCGAACGTGACTTCTGCCGATTTATTCTATGCCGAGCTTGAGGCCGGCAACTGGATTCGCATCGGCAATGCGCAGGCTCCCGTCATTTACGCTTTCATTGACCCCGATTGCGAACATTGCCAAGCGTTTTTGAAAGACATCCGTCTTCCGTATCTTGAGCGCGGCCTTGTACAAGTGCGCGCCCTTCCGGTCGGATTCACGGAGATGAGCCTTAAACGTGCCGCCTATTTGCTCGCCTCCCCCGACCCCGAGAGCCAGTTAATGCGGTATATTGACGGCGAGACGCAGGCTCTGTTCGTTCCCGGTGCCATTCAAACGCAAGGCGCAGAAAAAAACATCTCACTGATGACCAAATGGAAACTCAGTGGCACGCCCATTATTGCCTATAAAAACAAAGATGGGATTATCCGTTTTGTGCGCGGCAGACCCGACAACATTGCGGTTTTAATTGACGAAATAGACACGAAATGGTAAATCGGTCGAACCAAACATTAAACATAATGACAATAAACGGTGGTGTTAACGGGATTTTTGCAGGATTGCCTGCCCCAGATGACGAAAGAAAAACCGCGAAAAACTTCTTTCGCAGCCTCTTTCGCCCTCGCAAGGCAGGAATAATAGCCGCGCAAGACGCCCACACTGCCCAAGGGTGCGTTTGGATATGACGATACAGCAAAACTCAGACTCCGCCCATCATGTCGGCATCGGATCGACCGTTGCGTCCGGACAATCGAGTTCTGGGGCAAGTTCCGGGGCGAATTCTGGAGCAAGCGCCGGATCAAGCACTGGGCAGGTTCCCAACAAAAATGATGCCCTTATTCACTTATTCGAGCGCCTTGGCGTTCCCTTGGTCAATGCGATTACCGCCGTGCGTTTATGGCACGAGGTTGAAGGCAGCCCCGCAGGCCAGCTCTCTGGGCAAGACGATTCTGTAATCTATGCCACAACATTGGCGTCCCTTCTTAATCGGTCGGTATCCCTCAGCACCGCCTTGACGGAGAAACTTGAACTTCCCCCGACTTCCGATGAACGCCACCGCCTCGACCTTGCCGCGATTTCAACCTTGATGATCGCGCATCAATACGCCCTTATGGCGCGCGTGCCGGATGATGGCGATATTCCGAAAATTACATCATCCTTTGAATCCGTTCTGTCATTTGCCGATTATTTTTCATCGGACGACCAGATGAAAGCCCGCGGCGCGAAAGACGAAGATTTACTCGTGCAGTGCCTTGATGCGGTTGTGCCGCTGGTGCAAACCATCGGCCGGTTTGCCTTTGGCCGCAATCAAAAAAGCCTGATTACCGAGATTCTGGACGACCTCGGCAAACGGGTCGACAGCCTTATGCGCGCCTTTGGTCAGGACATGAAAACCCGCGATTTAACGCTTCAGAAAATGAGCATCTTGAAGGCCAGTGCCCAGCTTCTCACCCTGTGTTATGAAGCGGAGATGAACACTTTGGTTCATAAAGCCGGCGGCGATGTGCTGAGCGGCAACGCCCCCGCCATTGACGATGAAAAAATGCGCGGCGCCTTGGCGCGGGTGTGGGAAAGCTTTGATTCGCGGATCACGTTGCTGCGTGCCGTTTTGGGCTTTGTTAACGATTATTTTACCGGACAAGGCGAAGATAGAAAGAGCGCAAAGCCCGCTCCCGCGCTCGGTTCGGCGCCTGTTGGTCTGGCCTCCGGTGCCGCGGCTTCGGGTAAAGACCGCGCCGCGACGGCAAGCGCCAAAGCCGAACCCAAAGACAAAGACAAAGGCGAGATGTCGGCACCGCCCGCTGCACCTGCCGGATTTAACCCGATGTCCTTTTTCTCTGGTCCTTCGGATGACGACAAAAAGAAATCGGGAACGTAAGGTCAATTCATTATGCTTAACCAAGTTTTCGCAGCCTGTCTTATGATCGCGGCACAGAGTTATCAAGTGCCACCGGCGGTCTTGTACGGTATTTACCAAGTTGAAGGCGGAAAAGTCGGGCAAATGGTCGGCCCGAATAAAAACGGCACCTATGATCTGGGGCCGATGCAAATCAACACATTATGGGTTCCGGTTCTCGCCAAGCATTGGAAAATTTCTGAACAACGAGCGTTTCGCCTGATTCGTGATGATTCGTGTACGAATGTGAATGTGTCGGCGTGGATTTTGCGCACCAATCTTGATGAAACAGGGTCGCTGGGGCGCGCCATTGCCTATTACCATTCCCGCACCCCGTCCATCGGGTCGAATTATAAGCGCAAGGTCATCAGCGCCATGCGCCGCAACGGATTGATTAAAAAGAAGGACACGGCACAAGAAAATGTCGCCCTTAAAACAGAAACAAAAGTCGCCGATCTGCATTTAAAACAATGATTTTTTACGAAAAATCATAAAAACAAGAATAAAATGCTGGACGAGCTTGCGTTAAAAAAATATTGTGTTACGACGAAGGCAAAGAGGTAATTGGGTGCAGGTCTTTAGGGACCTGATTCTTATGATAATGGCTATTTATAAAAAAGATAAAAACAAACTGAATCTGGCGTGTTTATGCGTCGCTGTGCTTATGCTCGGCGCCTGTTCGCACCCGTTGCAGGTGAGCAAACCACAATTAGTCGCCGAACCCGATTCGGTGTCGCTGATGCTTGCCGATGCTGCGGGAAAGGCGTCAAAAGCGCTTGAAACCCTCGCATCGGTTGAACAGCACCGCACACCACAAGCCGCCGTTTCCACCATCCCGAATGCGCCGGCGGAGCTTCGCCGCGGTATGACGGTTCAATGGGTCGGACCAGTTGAGCCCTTGGCCGCCGAAATCGCCAAAAAAACGGGGTACCAATTCCTGATGTTGGGTGACAAGCCTGCCGCGCCGGTTGTCGTGTCGGTCGATGCCACGAACAAGCAAATCATTGATGTTTTGCGCGATATTGGCCTGCAAATGGGCAAGCGCGCCGACCTTAAAGTTGACGCTGTTCGCCGTGTTATCGAACTTCAATACGCACCGACTATCGGCGGCAAAAGCGGATAGAAGGGGCGGATAGAAAATCATGACCACCAGCACCGGATGGATGTCATCTTCGCGCCCGTATTTTTCATCATCATTGCGTTGCTTGGTGCGCCCTGCGTTTGAGGGTTGCCTTCAATTTGGGCGCGCGATTCGCAAAACAAACGGACACGCGATTCGTATGACACCCGCCATTTTTGCGACCATTGCGGTGGTAACGTTGGGCGGTTTTTCGGTGAGTTTTCCGGCCTTGGCGCAAGTGAGCAACCCAGCGCCTGAGGCACCGCCAGACCTCAACAGCTTGCAAAACCTTAAATACAGCCCGTCTGTCGCGTTATACGGCGATGATGACGAAAACATGCAATACGAAAAGCTGGAAATCCGCCTTCATGCCCTGCGTGAAGCCGCTATGTCGCTTGGAGCACGGGCAGGGCTGGCCAGCCGTACTTGGGAAATCCGCCAAACGCTGGATGAGCGCGAACGCTATATGGATCAGGTCTTTGATTTTCGTCAGCTCCTCATCACTGCGCCATCCGGCTTGTTGATTGAGCCGCCGATTGTGTATGAGGCGATGGACACTCTGAATATCGAAGACGAAGGCCAGACCGCCGCCGTTGCCGACCGCATTTTCAACATCAATAAACGCGCCCGAATCGTCACCACACCGCGCAACTGGCGCAGCTATCTTGAGCGCGATTGGGGCAAGGTTCAATTCCCCCCCGCCATCCTGTATCCCAAGGATGACAAAGAACGCAAAGAATGGAACCGCCTTGTCCAAGAAGGATGGGATGAAGGCCGCCGTCAAGCCGATGAAATTTTCCAAGCAGATCTTAATCGACTAACCGCCGAATTTAATGGTATGGTACAATACCGGATGCTCCTGACCCAAGGGATCATCAGCCCGCCATTCGCGCTCGAAGTCGATCGCGGCGTGACGGGTGGGGGTGATGAAATGCGCGTGGGCGACCGCGCCGTACAAATTACCGGTCCTTCTCAACTCCAACCCGATGCATTCGAATGGAAGCCCGCAGACCGATAAGCCTTCTTAAAGGGGCGAATAACATTGCCGAAACATGGCCGGACGAACCCGTTCGCTTCCGTGAGGAAAATGTTGACCCTTTTTTGCTGTGGTGCGTGCTTAAAAACTCCTCGGATATCAGCATCCAAACAGACCGCAAAATCTATAACGAACTCAGTGGCAAGCTCTATCCCGCCACATACCGTCCGATCGATTCGGCCGATATGGCGGTGTTCCTGACCCGTATTTACGGGCCGGAGGCGCAGGCACGCCTTGCCAGTGGTGATGACCTTGACGTGTCGTATGAGATTCGCCCCGACCGCTATACGCGCTATCGCTTTCGTGTGAACATCACCGCTATTTTGTCGCGTGGGCGCGATGCGGCGCAGATCACCATGCGGGTTTTGCCGACCGAACCGCCGACCATGGCACAACTCAATATCGAAGAAGACATCATCGCCAATTGGGCGCCGCGCCAAGGCATGGTGGTGATTACCGGCCCGACAGGGTCGGGGAAGTCAACCTTGCTCGCCGCCGGCAACCGTATGTTGCTGGAACAGCTTCATGGATGCGGCAAGATGCTGACCTATGAAGCGCCGATCGAATATACCTATGACACGATTCACAGCCCGCACTCCCTCGTGGCGCAAACCGAGATTCCGCGCCACGTCAAGGACTTCGCCCATGGGGTGCGGAACGCCCTGCGCCGTAAGCCGAATATTATCCTTGTCGGTGAGGCGCGTGACCGTGAAACCATCTCCGCCGCCATTGAGGCCGGACAGACGGGTCACGCCGTGTACACCACAACCCACACAACCGGCGTTGCCGCCACAATCCGCCGGATGATTTCGGCGTTTGAACCGGCCGAACGCGCCGAACGCGCTTATGCCCTCATGGAAACCATGCGGATGATCGTGACCCAAGCCCTCGTCCCCAAAATCGGCGGCGGGCGTCTTGGTGTGCGCGAATGGATGCGGTTTGACGATGCGGTGCGGGAAAAACTCCTCGACATGGATTTTAACGAATGGTCATCAGAGGTTCAGCGCATGATCTCAAGCTATGGCCAGACCATGAACAAATCCGCCACCATCGCCTTCGAAGCCGGCCTGATTGAGCGCCGCTGGTATTTAATGCTCACCCAAGGCGGCGGCTCGGGCTAGCGTCTTATGACGCGCCACAAAAGATTATCCGAGAAATATTGCCTGAACATGCCTCAATAAGGTATGATGGATGTCTTGCTTCCTTGCTTGCCCGCCCATTGGCTCAAGCATGTGACTCAAGGCGATATAAGCCCTTAAACAGAATAAACCGAAAGAACGCGCAGCACCTATGGCGAGTGATATTGAAACAGTCGGCGACTGGCACTGGCGCAACTCGATGCGTCCGGCACGGTTTTTTGCCGTGGACGCGCGGGCATCGGCGTTTTTGTTCCTGTTTTTGATCCATATGCGGCTGTGGACGTTTTGCGCGGCTTGTTTTGTGATGTTTTTGTTTTGGTTGCTGGAACGCAAAGGCCTCACCTTTGATTCCGCCTTGCGTGCACTGCGCTCTTGGGTCTTGGGCACCAAACGTCCGGCATGGCTGTGGATTCGTAAACGTAAGCTCACCGATTACGGACGCTAAAGACCGCCATCCCCCTTCAATTCCTCAGCCACTACACGCCCCAACCACACGACGCAGTGCGGCATAAACATATGGCGCAAGGTTTTGCACATGTTTTCTTCATGCGCGATGGAACGCGACAGCATAACCGCCCGCAAGCCGCCACCGCACAGATCACGGATAATTTCACAGCAATACGGTGCCCGTTATTTTACAGAATTATTGAGGCGCGTCTGGACAAGATCAGTCTTGTCATTTATAGCTTGGCTGATTATTCTTGTTTGCATTGCCGGTGCCGAGTGTGCTATGGCGATGATTATATTGAATCGCTCTCATAATAAACGGTAAAAAACGATGTATAAAACAACGCGGTATGTGCTCCTTGTCGGCATGATGTCCACAACTACGGCCTTGGCGGCCTTTGTTGCTCCGGCTTATGCTGGGTTTCAGTGGACGTCGCCGGTGAATGTTGAAAAACCCTCTGCGCAGGCTCCTATGATGCCGCAAGCCATGCCGCAAGTTCCCGCCCCGTCGGTTGAGCTTGCCCCGCCGCCCAGCGCAACCGTGCCTTATATCGCGATGGAGCCTTTGAACAATGGCGAAGAACGCTATGGCAAAGCCCCCGAAATTTATTTTGACGATGCCCCGTCCATGAACCCCGCCATGAACGATACGCAAAATTATGGCGGCAATACCGCGCAGCCTTCTATGGCGCCGAACCCGTATGCCAGCACCGCAACCCCTTCATATTCACCTTCATACCCCCCTGTTATGGATCAAAACTCCGGCGTCAATATGAACGTACAGGCCGGTCCGACCCCGATCACGCCGCGCCGTGTTCCGCCATCCCGTCAGGCCGCGCAACAAGCCCCCGCGATGAATGACATGACGGGGACAGCGATGCCAATGCAGCAAGACACAGCCTATGCGCAGCCCACAGCACCAACAATGCAAGTGCAACAGCCCTCATCATCGATTGATTTTGTACCGACCTATGCGGGTCAGGGCAACCTCGCCCCGTCCCCCTATAACCGTACGCCACAAAATTCCAATCCGGCGCACAGCCCTTATGTTGACGAGAGCGCCATGCCCACCGCCAACTTGCCGGTCAGCCCGATGATGGCGCCATCGAACGCGATGTCGAGCAATTATACCCCGATCCAGCCCCAATCACCGGCGAGCGAATACCCGTTGGCTGTTGGCTTTGGATCCGACCTTCCGATGATGACCGCCATCAAGCAAATCATTCCGGAAGGATATGGCCTTGCCTTTGAGGCCGGCGTTCCGACCAACATGATGATGTCATGGCAAGGCGGTCGGCCTTGGAACGATGTTTTGGCGACTGTTTTGGCGCCTCACGGCCTCGAAGCCCGCGTTCAGGGAAATATCGTGACCATCACCCAAACCAACCCCTATATCATTCCGGGCAACGCCCAGCCAATGAATACGGGTGGCATGGCGCCGGTTCAAAATGTCCTGCGGGCACCGATGGAAGGCCCCAAAGTCCAGATGAGCCCGATTATGTATGACTCGCAAACAAGTTTGACGCCGATCACTCAAGACGCCCGCTCTGGCCTGTTGCAAAACGCCTCGGGCAATGGTGAGCCGGCCTCATTGTACCAAACCGCCGTGATGCAAACACCCGCCCCGATCATGGGATCCGCCACAACGGCACCGATGATGGATGGCGGTTATGCTCCTGCTGGCGCACCGACACCTTTGCTTAGTCCCGCTGCGGCTTATACCGGCGCAACAGGGCCCATTTCTGCGGAATCCTATGGCGGCGTTTCGCCTGTGACGCCCGAGCTGTACGACCGCAGCGTCAATTACTGGACGGCGCCCAAATCATCCACCCTGCGCGAAGTTCTTGATTCATGGACACGCAAAGCGGGGGTCGAGTTGTTCTGGGCATCCGAATATGATTACCCGATTTCAACCGCCGTCAATATCGAAGGCGATTTTGAAGAAGCGGTGCAGGTTTTGCTCAAAGGCCTTGAAGAATCAAACCCAAGACCCTTGGGACGCCTCCACCCGAATTTGCCAAATGGCCCATCCGTTTTGGTGATCGAGACGCGCCGCTTGACGGATTAAGTCCGCGGCCTTTTTCGCGTCTACGCCGCCCCGCATGGGGCGGTTCCTATTTTGATCTGTGGAGAAACACCCTCACAAGGCCAATCTCCTGCGGTTGCCTTTTAAGCCCCCTTCAAGCACAGCCCCAGCCCGAACACTGCCAAAACCCCTTTATCGCGCCGCGAACAACGCAGTGGCGAAGCCGCGGCAAACGGGGCTGATTTTGCGTATTTTTATGCGTGTCTTCTCTTGCGCTGGCGTAAGACTTGCCTTAGACTTTCTGGCACTAGGCTGTTTCCGGCCACCCCAGAACAATAACGACACAAACAAATAATAAAACGACAAAAGATAAAACGGCATTCAAAAATAACGGTAAAATAAATGGCTATGATGACTTATTTGCGCAGCTTTTCCTTCGTGACGGTTGTGTTACTCGCTTTGACAATGACAGTACTGGTGAGCGGTTGCTCCGAGTATGAGCAAGTCAACAAAGCTGTTGAGAGCGGCGAAAAAGAGGCCGATCAAGCCCTGCAACGGATTAGCCCGAAACCAAATATCCGTACGCCGCTCGTGGTTGACAACCGTCCTTGGTACGGATCGGCCGCCATTCCGATGTTAAACGGCAATCCGCTGCCAGCCGCCTATCAGCGCGACAATTCAATTGTTTTGACCTTTACCGAGCCCGTACGCCTTGACCGCGCCGCGCAAATGATTCAATCCGTCACCGGCATCCGCGTCCAAATCGGCCAGTCTGTTTTGGGTCAAAACGCTCGTGCCCGTCAAGACGAGCCTGTACGCTTCCTTCCCGTTGACGCCGACGAAGTGACCGGCGGTCGTTTTGTCTGGCAAGGCCGTTTATCGAACCTGCTTGACCAGATCGGCGACACATTCGGCGCCGATTGGTCGTATGACGGACGGATGATTCGTTTTGACTCTGAAGTCACCCGCACTTTCATGCTTCACGCCCTTGCCACCACCATGACCGGCACCTCATCGATCGAGAGTGGCGCCGCAGAAGGGGCAAGCGCCCTGCCTGAGCTTCAGCTCGGCGATGATACAACACTTGAAATCTGGGACGAAGTCGAAGACGCCATCACCACGATTGTCGGCCGTTTTGGCGAGGCGGCCTTCTCGCCCTCCACCGGCACCATCACCGTGACATCAACGCCTGAAATTGTCCGCCGCGTTGAAAATTACCTCAGCAAACAAAACGAGATGCGTCTGCGCCGTGTTTCCGTTGCGATCAAGGTCTTGAATGTGACGTTGAGCAATAACTATAACTTCGGAACCAACGCGAGCGGAATTGTTGCCCAGATTTTGCGCAACAACTTCCTTGCGGTCGAGTCTTCTGCCGAAGGCTTAACGACAGTCCTGCGCCGAAACAAAGTGGGCAGCCCCGATTATGTCGCCGCCGCTTCGCAAGACGATATTTTCAGCTCGCTTAACCTGTCTGAAGAAATCGACCGTATTTCCATCGTCCATTCCGGCGCTGTTGTAACGTTGTCTGACCAACCTGCTCCGCTTCAGGTCGGTCGCCAGATTGCATATTTGGAACGTGTGTCATCAACCTCCGGTGACGGTGGGGGTCAGGTTTCGCTCGAACCCGGCACGGTGAACGAAGGCCTGACCATGATTGCCTTACCGCGGATTGTTGAAAAAGACCGCATTATGCTGCGCCTCAGCGTTGCTATTACTGATGCGCAAGAACCCTTTGCCACATTCGGCCAAGGCGGCGAAGACGGCGGCGGCGCCGATGACGCGCTGGTCATTCAATTGCCCGAAATCGAAACAACGGGTTTCTTGCAAAACGCGGTGCTTCGCAGCGGCGAAACAATGGTTCTTGCGGGCTTTGAACGCAAGCAGAACAGCTCTAACGACACCGGCACGCCGGGCGGCTTGTGGACTGGCGGCGACCGCGGAACAAGCCGCAGTCGCAACCTGACTGTCTTGCTTCTTACGGCTGAAATCCTTCCGGAAGACCCGATGACCATCGTTGGTCGTTAAAATTCTCGCTGCGGATATCGTGTTTTGGCACGGTTTCCGCCCACAAAAACAAAACCCTTGAAAAACACCAACCGCCTATAGAAAAACCAAGCATCGATGACCCCACCGGATGACGACAAAAAGAACTTCGAGTTTGACGACATCGATCTGGATGGCGATTTTGGCGATGATCTGGATCTTGATGATTCGTCTTTGGAGTCCGAATTATCCGGCTATGCCGGCATTGAAGCAGTCGATGAGGTTGCTGCCGGTGCTGCTGGGGCGGCGGGTGCCGCCGCCGTGTCTGAAAAAGCCGCTTTCAGCCCCGGCGTTTTGGTCTATAACGGGAAACGTTATGCCGTTGGCTTGACGTGGCTCACCGCCGATGACGGCACGGATCAAGACCTTACCAAATCCCGCTCTCGCCAGCTTGGCGCCGATTTTTACTGTATGCGCAACACAATTGCCCTACAGCAAGGATTCGGCTATCTCGACAAAGGCCATAAAATGGGGATGAACGCCGCCGCCGCCCTTGCGGCCGATGCATTGATCGGCGAATGGCACGCGGTGTTTGTGGCCGAAAACGGCTGGTGGTACATGGCCGTCCATGCCGACACAATTGCCCCCGATGGTGATTTGTTCTTTGATTCTGAAGAAGACGCTTATAACCACTATACCGATATGGCGGCGAGCTATAGCTGGCCGCGGTCTTATGCGCCAGAGAGTTGGAACATCCCCAAAACAGGCGGCGAAATCCCCTTGGGGAAATTATTCGATGATATGCCGTCAAGCATCCTCAAGCCGTCCTCCGTCAACGCCGTGTTCGGCGGCAAGCGGAATAAGGAAATTGCCTTTGTGGTGGCCGGCCTGTTTATTGTTGTTTTGTTTGCCGCCGTCATTGCGCGCGAAACAATCCCAAGCATTATCCCAAAACCCAAAATCGCCCCCGGCCCGATGGTGAGTGCGCCCGAAATTCTCAAAGCGCCGCCGCGTGAGCCGGTGAAAATGGACGAGAGCGAAAGACTGAAAAACACCCTCGACAGCGCTTATTTGCCACAGCCAAGCAAGGTGATCGACACATGCCTTAAAGGGTTTGCCTCGTTGACGCGGTCTTTTCCGGGGTGGACGCTTGATACGCTTCGATGCCGCAACGGCCTCGCCGAAGCCCGATGGACGCGCGGTTCAGGGAGCCTTGACAGCCTTCGCCCGTATCTCGGGAGCTTCCCATTCGGGGTGACGCAGAGCTTCAGCGGTGATAATTTGTTCCTCGCCTCCAGCGTTATCGGGGCGCTCAGCCAATTCAATCAGGAAATCAAACTGCCTGAGCGCGAAATCGCCATCCTCGCCCTGAATGACCGATTCGGAAAGATCAGCGCCATCAGCGTCCAAGACGTTATTCCGCCGCCCAAACCGAAAAAAACTACCCCCAGTGTCGCCCAGAGAGGTCGCCGTGGCCTGAAAACCATCGTCGATGGCAAAGCGCCGGAGCCGGAGGAAGAAAAAATCACGATGGAGGAGCTTCCCTATCTCTCCGTTGAGATGCGCGCCACAACACCGCCGAATCTTATTCTGGATTATTTTGATATACCCGGCTTTGTCTTTGATATGATAGAATGGAACGTCAAGAACCAGACATGGACATATAATGCGCGGGTTATCTTGAAATACGACAAAGCCGCCGCCTCGGCAGCCGCCAACCGGACACAAACCCGCGCGCGCGGACAATGACAGAAAACAGCCAATGCCCACAGCGCCCCTTCTTCACAAGCGCTTGGCACATAACCCGAAACAACACAAGATTATGCCCGTTTATACTCGAGAAAAGACCGGAAAAACAATGAAGACGACATCGAACACCGCATCATCCGCCCTCTTATCCGTCGCTCTGCGCGGGACGCTGTCCCTTGCGGCCTCAACATTTTCGCGCCGGATCAAACCCTTGATGTTCGGTTGCGGACTGGCGTTGTTTGTTCTTGCCCCGACCATTGGGGTGCCCGCCGTACAGGCACAGGAAACCATTCCCGCTCCGGTCAAAAACAACGACCCATGCCCATCGCCCAAAACCGCTATGTCCAACACCCCGAACGACATGGCCAGAGTCCAAGAAGATATCGATCGTTTTACCCTGTGTGTAGAGCGCGCCCAGCTTCTTGAACGCCTCAACACGATGGTTGAGAAAAATATTTCCACAATCGACAGCGTTCTTTTGGCACCCCAAGCCATGCCGATGTTGCCGGTTGATGGCGGGATGACCCCGCTGGCGCCACCCTCCATGCCCGGTGGCGCGACCGGTCAGGGCGTCAGCCCGATTAACGAGAGCGACATGGCCGACAGCTTCTCTGACCGTTTGAACAACCAGCAAGGCGCGCTCGGTATGCCCGGCGGTATGGAACCAGAAGAACCAAAAGACCCAGAATGGCGCATCCGTGAAATCTACGGCACAAACCGTACGTTGCAAGCCCGCCTCGTTACTACGGAAGGCAAGCTTGCCCGTATTCGCCAAGGCGATACATTGCCGGACGGAAGCCGCGTGATCGAAGTATCAAAAACCCAAGTCAAAATCAAAAAAGACGCGGAAGAAATTAACCTCGAATGGGTCAATGACGCCGCAACGGCTGAAGGACGATGACATGTCGCTGACTGATTTTCTGACTCGCAAAAAAACATTCCCTGATTGGGATCCGAATATGCCGCTCACCGACACGAACGGGCCGTTCGACCGCGGTGCGTCCTTGCGCCAGATTGCCGCCTATTTCGAAGATGGTCGCTTTTTCGTTTCAAAATCGCACCAAAATAACCCTCAGGTTCTCAGTCTTCTCAAAGAAATTAAAATATCTGACTATCCCGAGCCGATCATTGAGGCCGTCGACATTACCCGTGTCCAGATGTGCTATGAAGGCGGGCAGGATATGCTCGATTTCCGCGGCAAGCAAGACGAAGCACGCATGCGGCGTGAGGTTTTGAACCTCGTCAGCGAAATGTCAAAACGCCGCGCATCAGATATTCACGTTGTTGTTTATGAACAAAGCTGTCTTGTCCGCGCCCGTATTGACGGATCGATGGAACGCATCGCCGAATGGCCGCCGGAATATGGGCACAGCTTCTGCGCCGCCGCCTTTACCATGGCGGACGCCGCCGACGTGAACTATCAACCCTATGAATACCAAGGGGCGCGGGTTTCCAACCGTAAAGATTTGCAATTGCCGGAGGGCGTCATCTCACTGCGTTTGCAATTCAACCCGACTGTGTATGAAGGCCGCGCGATGATCGTGCGTTTGCTCTATGGCACCGATGAAAAAACCGCCGGTGACGTGACCGCGCTTGGGTTTACAGCGGAACAGCTTGAGGATTTCAGTTACCTTCGCGCCAAGCCATACGGGATTAACATTGTGGCGGGGCCAACGGGTCACGGGAAATCAACCACATTGCAGCGGAATATTATCGCGATTTTACAGGAATATAACTACAACATCGCGTTTTACACGGTGGAAGACCCGCCGGAATACCCCATCCAAGGCGCCGTCCAGATGCCGGTAACCAACGCGTCAACCGCCGCCGAACGGACGGCACAATTCACCAAGGCGATTGCCGCGGCCTTGCGTTCCAACCCCGACCGTTTGATGATCGGGGAGGTGCGGGACGCCGCGTCGGCACAGCTCGCCTTCGAAGCCGCGATGACGGGGCACCAAGTCTGGACAACGCTTCACGCCAATGATGGCCTGACCATTCCGTTCCGTTTGCGTGACCTTCACGTTGAATCGTATAAGCTGACCGACCCTGAGCTTTTGACCGGTCTTATTTCCCAGCGTTTGGCGCGTAAGCTTTGCATGAATTGTGCGGTCATGCTGGAAGAATCTTCGTTGCCATACAGCATGCTTGCAAGGCTTGAAGCCGCCGAGGTTCCGCTCGAACGACTGCGTGCCCGTAACAAGCATGGCTGTGAAAAATGTGGAACCGGCAACGGATATGCCGGCCGGACACTGGTTGGCGAGATTATCATTCCTGATGAAAAATTCATGCGCCTTGTTCGCGATGACGAAAAGAAAAGGGCGGAGGAATACTGGCTGACCCAGCTTAACGGCCGCAACATGATCGAACAAATGGTTGATTTGCTGCGTAAGGGGAATATTGACCCCCATGATGCCGAACGGGTCGTCGGGCCGATCATCCTGCCTGACCGCGACAAGATGGGTTAACGTACGCTGTTATGAGTGACTTGCTTTTTGAATTTTCTGTTAAATTCGAGTTTGGTGCACCCCAGCGCCAACGCCTGTACATCAAGCTTGCCCAGCTTTTGCAAAACGGTGTTGGCCTTGATGTCGCCCTGACCCAGCTTGAAAGAATCGCCGCCCGTAAACGCGGCTCGATTATGAGCAAACTCTATAATCGCTGGCGCCGCAATATGGCGAACGGCCAAAACTTCGGTCATTGCCTCGCACCGTATATTCCGAGCTCGGAAGCCATGCTGATTGAAACGGGGGCAAACTCCGGTCGTTTGATTGACGCGTTGCTCAACGCCGCCGACGCGATTGAGCAACAAAGCAAAGTAAAAAAAGCGATTATTACTGCCGCCGCCTATCCGGGTGTTCTGACCGCGATGTTGATTGCCGCGATGGTGCTCTCCTCCTATAAAGTTATTCCGACATTTGAACAGATCATCCCCTTGGAAGACTGGAAAGGTATCGCCTATAAAGTCGCGATCTCCGCACGTTTTATTCGGGAGTACGGGATTGTTATCGCCGCCGTGACTTTGTTTTCCTGCGTCGTTATTTCCTTTTCCTTGTCCCGCTGGACGGGGCGGGTTCGCGTCTATTTTGACAAGGTTGTGCCGTGGTCGCTGTATAAAATGTGGCAAGGATCTTCGTTCCTTTTGGCGATTTCCGCGCTGATGGCCGCGGGGGTCAAACTTGACGAAAACTCCCTTGCCCGCATTGGTCGAAACGCCGATCCATACCTTATGGAAAAAATCCGCGCGATTCGCAAATCAATCTCGGCAGGGGAAAATCTCGGCGACTCTCTTTACAAGACCGGATACAAGTTTCCGGATGAAGAAATCATCGATGACTTGCAAATTTACGCAAAATTAAGAGGTTTCGATCAAAATCTAATTAGGATTACAAGAACTTGGGTTGACAGTTTGGTAGAAAGAGTCACAATAACCATGAAGGTGGTTAATACAGTGATTCTTGTACTTATCGCCGTTGTCATCGGATGCCTGATTGCCGCTTTCTATGGGGTCTTCCAACAAATTCAAGCTCGATAGTTTTTCTTTTACTTACTACACGCAAATAAACAAGAGGAAATGAATATGTCTGTTCAAACTAATAAACAAACTGCGGATCAGAAGGGTTTCTCGCTTTTGGAACTTCTGCTGGTTGTCGCCGTCGGTGCCGTTTTGATCCTGGCCGGTCTTGCCGCGTACCGACTCGTCTCTGAAAACAACAACGTGAACGAAGCGCTTCGTCTTTTGAACACGCTGAAACAACAAATTCAAACTGCCTATCAAGGTGAGGGCGAATATTCCGGTGACGTTCTCATCACTTTGCGTGACCTGCGCGCGTTTCCTGCCGGCGTTTTGAACGCGGCTGGCGATACCGCTAACCACCCATTCGGTGGCACGATCACATTTGCCGTTGACGACCAAACATTTGACATCAACTATAACGGTATCAGACGTTCGGCCTGTATCGCGATTGGTCAAGCCTTTGACACAACCGCCGACTCCGATTTGTCTGCGTTTGAAATTGACGGTGCAAGCCCTGATACAGGCGGCGATGGCATTGACCTTGCTGATCTCCAAGCAGCATGCCCCGCCGACAACGACACGGCCGGTTTGACGATGACTTGGACGTTCTTCTAAGATTTTACGGTCTATTGAATTCACGAAAAGGCCCCTCCCTCGCGAGGGGCTTTTTTATTGCGGAAAATCGGCATTTGCGATAAGATCGCCCTATAAACATATAATAAAAATTAAGTTTTATCGTGCTATCCTGTAAGTTAGGCATGTCATAAACAAAGATACGATAGATATACGATCTTGGCGGATCGATGAGAGGACGACCCATCATGAGCAAGACCGGACAATCCGGCGTCACACCACAAAACTGCGCGCATCCCTCTGATTGCAGGTGCTGCGCTGTGATAATTCCTTGCTCTAAAGGCCGACTTGCTGCTTCCAATACCGCTTCTATTCAGACCCCATATGCGCAACAAGGCGGTTATACGCTGTTGCTCATGTTGGTTTTTGTGTCATTCTTTGGGACGGTTTTGGCAACGCTTGTTTTTAACAAAAACAACTCCCAGCTCCGCACACAGGCCTTCGCCACTGGGGAACATGTTGCCGAAGTCGCAAAAGCCGCCCGCCTTTTCATTCGCGACCGGTCTTTGGACGGGGGCGATTTCACAACACTGGCTCCCGGTGACGCCTATCACCGTAACCGGATTGCCCCCGTTGCGCTCGCCATCCCCATGCCGGAGGGCGGGTTCGGAACGGGGCCGGACAGGCTCATCGGAATTGATAACTTAATTGGAGCCGGTCTTTTGCCCGTCGGGTTTGGCGACCGTGATGCTCTTGCCCGCTATTTCACACCGCTCGGGCATGAAATCCGCATTATTGCGGCCAATTCTCCGTTAACGGATGACCCGCGCACCAACCCGAATGTTGTGGCGACCGCGTATATATACCTCATCGCCACCGCCGAAACACCGCCGGAATATATCTCCGATGTCGTTATTGCCTTGCGGGACAATGGTGTTTCCGTTTCCGCGCCGCGTTTCGACAGTGCCGGTAACAACATAACCACAACGGATTGCCGCGGCGCCCCGCCTGTTGCCCTATGGGATACGGGATGCCTCAACCTTGCCGAGTTTCAGGTTTTGACCGGCGAAGTCGCGTTTGTTCCGGGGAGCCTGATTGTGCCGGCATGGCGCGCCGTTCAATTTGATTTACGCGCGATTATGCGATACCCACAGCCCGAAAACCCAGGATATGCGACAATGCTCGCCGATCTGCGTATGGCGCGGGAGCTTGACGCCGATGGCGATGGTGCCTGTGACGACAGTGAACAAATCGCCATTAATGACGACACCGGAACCGTTCCATCGGGCATTTGCCAAGTCGATAACGATGACCCCACCGCCGCCACAATCATGGACCAAGACCGCCGGTTTGACATTCGAAACGCCGCCGAAGTCACCGCCGATGGTATTATCATCACGCCGCAAGCCAACGATGTTCGAACCCGCATTGACGCCGCAACCGGTAACGTTGTTGCCGACGCCACAATTGAGCACACACGCACTGCCGGCCTCGCCGAAGGATTATTCGTCAGTGGCCCCGCCATTGTCCGTAACGATGTGCGGGTGTATGACACCATGGCCTTGCCAGCGACTGTTCCCGCGGATATGCGCGTAAACCTCAGTGACGTGACAATACGCCGAAACCTTATTGTTTCCGACGCCGCGGCCTCCGACGCCAACCAGCCCGATATTGTTTTGAACGAACTTCAAACAGACGATTTGAGCGCCACGGATTTTCGTCAAACCCAGCCCGGCTCTCTTTTTGACCCGAGCTTCATGCGCCTTTCTGATTTAACGGTGAGCGGAACACTGGATATTACGGGCGGGGGTTCTGCGACCATGGAAACGGTTCAGGTATTCAGCCCAAATATCACGGCGGAAACGGGCGTCATGACCGGCACGACGACAGTGCGACGCGTCTCAACAACCATTACAGACGCCAGTATAACGCCCGCTGGGCCGCTTGCCGGCAATTATCGCGCCGTGATCGCGGAGTACGGAGCCGCTGGTGGCGGCACGACCAATATCAACGGAGATTTACGCGTGTCGCAAGACCTTGACTCTCGCAGTGCCGTGTTCGGCGGCAGTACTGAGACACAGCAACTCAACATTCATAATTCAGCGGTGGATGCGCGCTGTTTCGGGGATTGCCCCGACCGTGTTCCCGACCCGCCATCTCCGTTTTAGGATAAAACACATATGATGACCATGACCAAAGCCATGCCTCGTGACCAAGTCACACCCCGCAAAAACACCGCAGATTCAAAATCTATGCGCGGCTTTTCATTGCTTGAATTATTGCTCGTGATTACCGTTTCGGCGCTTTTGACCACGATTGTGATCCAAATTTTCAACGACTTCACGCAACGCTCGGTTAACCGCCGCGCGGGGAACCACATCTTGAAAATCCAAAGCTCCGCCGAAGAATATGTCGCGGCGAACTTTACCGACCTTTGGACAAATAACATCCCAAACCTTGGTGATATTGACGAGATTACAATCCCCGACATGATTGCCGAAGGGTTTTTACCGGATAATTACCGCGCCAATAACGTATTCCGCCAAAATACCAAAATCCTGATTCGTAATGGCGGCGTTGGCTTTACAGGCGGGCAGGCTGTCGAAGTTCTCACCGTCACCGAAGATACGGCAGACGGGGTTGATCGGAGCTGGGCCAATGAACGGGTTATGGATGCAGCGCGATCCGCAGGACCCAAAGTCGGAGTCATCGTCAACGCCGTCATCGGTGACGGAACCACATGTTGCGCCGGAAGCATTCAAAGCTTGTTTGGCGAATGGTCGATTCCTTTGGCCGATTTTGCAGCCGAATTCAACCGCACCGACAACCCCGACCGTGGCTATCTCGCCGCCTATGGGCGCGTGGCCTTTTCCGACACGTTCAACAATGATTATTTGTACCGCGTGTCCATTCCGGGACAGCCTCAGGTCAACCAGATGCAAACCAATCTCGACATGGATAATAACGTCATTAACGGGGTCGGGGTTATTTCCGCCGATAACATTTCCGTTGGCTATATCTACAACAATGCGACCAACACATGGGTCGATCAAGGGGCAAGCCTTACAATCTCCGGCTCTAACACCGGAACGGGGAGCTTTACACCCTTTGCCTTAACGGTCGATCAGGCGATGGAAGTTGCCGGTGCCAGTAAATTCGATTTTCGCGTCATCGGGGATGCGTCCTGTTTAATCACGACACAGGATAACTTACCGATTGCAGGCATTCCCGCGGGGTCGGTCGTGTCGGTGGACGGGTCGGCAAACCCCGCAACCGATTGTGAAATAGTCGGGGGTGATTTCTTGATCAGCGGCGACGGCACCGGGGCCACGACAAACGATTTTACCGCGACACGGGTACGGGTTTCTGCCTCAGACCTCACCGCGGCGGGAAGCACTCGGAGCAATGTGGTCGCCCGCACCGTTGACATCGTCAATTTGTCGAGCTTTACATACGATGCCGCCGGAAACCCCGTTGATGTGGCCGTTGGCGCTCCCAAACAAATCGAAGCCAATTTTAATACCGTTATGGTCAATGAAAACGCCACAACCGATGAGTTCAGCGCCTTCGAAGTGCAGTTCTTGGGGCCACAATTTACGCTGGACAGACTTCAGACAGGATCGGCCAATATGGTCGGGTCAAATGTTGAGGCCGCCAATATTGTGGCCGGTCGTATTGTCGGCGCCAACACAACGAACTTCGCCGATGTAAATGTTGAAAACGCCGTGTCCAGCACAGCAGGTGTCACATCAAACAGCATCAACGCATCCGACCAATTCTTCATCGGAAACCGAACCCGATGTGACAATGGATGCGACCCTATCCCGATCCCATAGCAAACAACACCAGACAACAGACAACAGACAACAGACAACAGACAAGAAAAATGCGGATCATCACGCCAACAGACAACACCAAACACCAAAACGGACAACGCCCAGAACAATGTTCTGAACAGCGCGCCGGACAAGAGGGGTTTACCCTGATTGAAATGTTGCTCACCGTCATGTTGTTTGGCGGAGTGATGGTCGTTCTGTTCGCCGTTTTACAGGATTTGAGTGAACGGGAATTGGCGAAGAGTACTGCGGGCTATATGCAAAAAGTATCCGCCGCAGTCGAAGAAACCATGACCAGCGACATTAATAATTTTCTTGGATTCTATAACGATGCGTTTCTTGATTCCGTGAATTTGAATGCCGAATATGATGTGGCCTTGTTTGTGAATGGCGGGGTTGTCGGTGCCACTGCGCCGCGCACAATTCCACCGAGTTCAGTTTTGAACGCCAATTTTGCCGCGAATAACCCGTTGAAGCAGGAAATCAAGATTTTGATTAGTGTGGCAGACGACCCGCTTGTCGCCGATGACCCGCCGGCTCTTGAAATTCTTATTGTTGCGAACAGCCGTTCACCCGACGAAATCACCCGTAAGGCCGCCAATGAGGCCGGGCCAAACGGTGCCTTTATACGGCGTACGGCTGTGCCACTCAACCCAACAGCCGGCATTATAAGCGCATTTGGTTCGTGGGAAATGCCCATCGGCCGGTTCATCGATTTGCCGTGGTATTTGAATGTTGAAGCCAACCCGCCAAGTCCCGAGGAAGGCGTTTACCTTGTCCACCGCTTGTATATGAATGTTGATGACATTGCGGGCGATTATTTGTTCCGCACGCCGCAAGCCGACCCCGAATTTCATACCATGTTGACCCCGCTTAACCTTGGCGGCAACAATATTGTCGGTGTTGATGATTTGATTACATCCGGTAATATGACCGTGAACAGCCAAATCATTGTTCAAGGATCAGCATATTTTGGCGGTCAACTCTCCGTGCAAGGGAGTCTTTATGGGGATGGACGCGCCACTGCGGCGAATGTCAACGTCAACCACGACCGCCTGAATGCCGGCGACACGGGCTTTATCAACAATGCGACGTTGAGCTCGCCGAATTATAGCCTTGGTGGCAATAACAACGTCTTGACCCGCGGGGACATGACAATTACGAAGCTGAATATTCAAGGCGGCGGCGACATCAGTGCCGACACAGCAACCCTGCAAAACGTCAGAATATCGGAGATTGATATGGCACGCAGTGGCGGTGCCGGAGGAACGGCGCGTATTCAAGGAGATTTCAACGCCGCAGACGGGAGCTTTGTCGGGATGACCAGCCTGCAAGTCGCCGCCGGAGCAGACGTCCGGTTCAGCAACAGCATGCAAGCCACAGAAATGGTCTTTAACGGCGGCGGCAACAGCCTTGACGTCAGCAACGGTCGAACCGGTATCGTGAACATGAATACCGCCGCCCCGATTGTCGTTACCGGCGATGTGTCGGCGCCGCGTATCAGTGTGGAAAACTTCGGCGTCACGAATTTTGGTCTTTGTGATGAAGGCTGTGGCGAATAAAAAGGCTGTAGCAGACGACCCTATATCTGAGGCCGTCATGACCTTCACGCAAGATTTCAAGGCACCGTCAGGACATAATAAATTGCGGCTTAATCTTGCTTGAGTTATTGCCGTTGCCGACGCTTATGGTTACAATGAATCGGTAGTGATGGTGGTGCCTGTTTTGGAGATATTCTGAAAACACCTTAAAAGCACCTCTGGATCATAGGAAAACACTCATTTTTGGTTCATCAATGACCACGACAAAGCCGACAGACAACGCCCCAGAATTTGTGCCGATGACGGCTCATTCCGTCACGTGCGCAGCGCGAAGCCGTGTCACCAAGGCGGTAAATACGGTGGTTTTTGCCTTATTGTTTATTGGGTTGGTTTTTATGGCGACAACCGGCACAGCCCAAGCACAGGCCAATAAACTCCCCGGTTTTTCGGTTCCGTCTATGCCGAGCGAGGGGCTCGCCCTTGATAATTTGAATCGCTCAATGTTCTCAACCTATGAAACAGCGTTTCACCGCCTTAAGAACCCGCTTATGGCTGATACCATGTTGCTGCAATATCAAATCAGCCTCTTGAAGATTATGATCAAGCGCCAAGGCGAGATCGACAATATCTCCAGATCCTATGAAAAACTCGGCATTTCCTTCAAACAACCCGCACCGGAAAAAACCACGTGCGAGCGTTTACCCGAGAATCTTTTGTGCATTTTGTTCTATCCCGAATCTTTCGATATCGATGTCAGCAAATATACAGACCCCGCACCATTAACCGGCCTTGATTTCATGGCGATGCCGGCAGAACCGGTCACCCCCGCCCAAAACAAAGTCGATGCACCGAAAAAACCAGAGAAACCCGCAAAACCGGTCGAAGAAGAAATTAAATCATCCTACCAATGGGCCGATATTCAATGCGCCGGAAAAATGTGCCGCGCCGTCTTGCTCGACAGCGCCAAGAGCGGTCATCGCATGACCGTGAGAATGGGCGAAGTTTTGCCCGATGAATCCGTTGTTCAGGATATTTCCTATACCGGCGTCCGCCTTAACAAAAAAGGCAAGTCGTTAGAGCTTGACCCCGCCCCCACAAACCCGATTGCCGTCAGTGATGGTCAAGGGTTCGGCGAGATCGGGGATTTGTTGCGCGGATCAGGCATATCGACGGAATCCAGCGGATCAACCCCATCAAACCTGACCGCAGAGCCGATCACAGCAGAGCCAAGCTCGCCTTTTTCTAATGATCCTGCGCCCGTGACATCGGAACCGGCCGCCGCGCCCGCGAATGAGCCAGCCATGCTCGGCCCGACAGGCCTATTCTAAGAGGTCATTTAAGCCCACCGAACCACAGACTCTATTTTCGCAACCATTCTCGCCGCCGAAAACCCGCCCTTACATTGCACAAGGACGGGTTTATTCTTTGTTGGCGTTGATTGCGGCTTACAGATATCGCGCTAGGGATAGCTGGCTGATGATCGCCGTTGATTGAAACGACATTTCAAGCTGGAGCTGGAGCGATTGAAAGCTGACAATCGCCTGCGCTGGGTCGACACTTTCCGTGCTTTCCATCAAAATCAACAGCGCGGATTGTTCGTCCACCAACGCTTCACGCTGTTTACCGAGGGCTTGCTGGGCGTTCGATAATTTAAAACTATCGGCACGCAAATCGTCCACCGCGTTAATCAACATACTCGTGGCTTCGTTATGAATCTCGTAAAATTGCTCGCGCGTGGCAAGGTCCGTCCCTTCTTGCGGGAAATCAAGTTCGATGAAAACCGTTAAGGCCTGCAAAATATCTTGAAAAGGCTGGGTGTTGGCCTTGACGGTGTAATCGACTTCATATCCGTCATTGGCGCGCACACGGATATTCCCCGCACTTTGACCCGACAGGGAAAATCCCATCTGGGATTGGGTCATGCCCTTTACATTGGTTAGAAAATCGGTCGCGGTGTTGGTTTGGTCAAGCCAGTTTGTCACTTCTTGCTGGACACGCGTGGTGATGTTTCCATATCCGTCATAAGGAGCGTTGAGCACATCCGAACCGGCAAACAAATAGCGGTCGCCGACCTTGTTGTTCATCACATCAATCATGATCTCGCGCGCGTTGCGTGCCAGTGATTGCATGGTTTCGACATTGGGTTTGCCCTCTTGCGGGTCAGAGTTCGCCTGACCGATCACAATGTCCATCTGGTCAAACAACTGCTCCAGAGCGCGGTTCATTTGCGACACACTGGTTTGTGCGACGTCGATGTTATTAATGTATGACTCTATGCTTTGCAGATCGGCGCGGTAATGCTGAACCATTTTTGACTGAATATTATAGCCTGCAAAGGTTGTACTTTTTACGCCGGTCGAGACTTGGCGCTGTAAATCCGCCATCCTTTTTTGGATGCTGAGGGCGTTGTTGGTGGTCGACTGGTTCAGTGCGTATGTCGAAACCTTTGAAACCATGGTGTTCTCCTTAAATATTGATCGTTTGGCGCCTTTATAGGAAGGCGGCGAAAAGCTCATCGAGCATTTGGTTGACTGTTTCAATGACTTTGGCCGAGGCGGCATAGGCCGTTTGTACCTGAATCAAGGCCGCCATTTCCTCATCCAGATTCACGCCCGAAAAATCAAGAATCTGCTTTTCAAGCGTTTGGCGGTATGTTTCTTCGAATTGATATTCCTGCGCATTACCCGCGGCGTCCGAGCTTTGGATCGAAATCATGAACTCGGAATATTCCTGAAGCGTTTGCGCCGTCGATATACGACCGCTCAAATTGCCGCCGGGGCCGAGTGATGTTGCGTTAAACGCTGTGTGCGTGACCGGATCAATGCTCATCACCAAGGCGGCAAGAGGGTTTCCCTGACCTTCGATCAAGGAAATATCGCCGCCATCATTTGGCACGATCATCAAAAACCCGTTCACATCCAGCGACGCCGTCACAGACGGGACAAGCATGTTGATCCTGTTCACCAGATCGGCGCCGGTATCCGCTGGGTCAATGAAAATCTTAACAGGGTCATCAATACCGACGGCGATCGAAAAGAACGGGCTGCTCGCCGTATATGTTCCGGTTGCGATCCCCAGCTCCGTAAACGCGGCGGGGGTGAGGTTATTCGTGCCGATCACGAAATCCTCTGTCCCCGTCAAAACCAACTGGCCGGAAGGGCCAAGCGACGCCATGCCAGGGAAAATTCCGTTGATTGTGTTGACGAGATCACCCGCCGTGTCGCCAGCGCCGATCACGATGTCTTGGGGAAGCCCAGCGCCCACGGCAATCGTGAAGGTATCCGAAGTGCCCGAGGCGATGAACTCGCTGGTGTCCAGTGTACTGAGCGATTGAATATTTGTTGTGCCGATCGTCTGCGAACGGGCATTGATCCCGAGTGTCGTATATAAATCGCCAACACCAGAAATATCTATCGCGCCCAAGGCCTCGATGGCGGATTTGTCACCAAATACGTAGTCAATCACGCGCCGCGCCACCGCCGCAGAGCCGGATTGCAGCGTATTGCCCGATGTTCCGTTACGAATCAAATCATGGTCGGCAATAATGCTCGGGTTGACCTGTATAGAGGCGGCGAATCCGGCATAATCTGCCGGGTTGTTTGCGGGGATGCTGCCATTCGGGTTGCTGAACATCCTCAATCCGGCTTCGTCAAAGCGCAAAGCTGTTTTATGGGCGAGTTCATCCAATTGTGCCTGATATTGCGGCAAGCTTGTGTCGCGCAAATCAAGCAAAGCGCCGATTCGGCCGCCGACCCGTGACTGGGCGGCCAGGTCAATGCCTGTTGTTGTTTCAACGTAAAGGCCGGCAACACTGTCCGGATAGTAGGTTGTTGCGCCCACGGGTTGAGGATTGAAAAGCAAAGGGCGCGCCTGCGTATCGGCAAGAACCGTGCCTTGGCGCGTCATCACCGTAACAACACCGTCTTGGGATGTATAATAATCAATATCCAGCTCTTTCGCCAGATTCGTTAAAATCAGGTCGCGTTGATCCTCCAACGTCGCAACGGAACGGCCATTGGCCAACTCGACCTTAATCGATAGGTTGAGCTCGGCAACGTTTTCCAGATCGACATTTAATTGTGATACAACTTGTTGCATCTCGTTTTGAGCATCGTTGCGGAGCTGGCTCAGAAGCTTAGAAAACTCGTTAATTTGTCCGGCGAAATATGTTGCCTGATTAAACACGTTATCCAACAACGGCACACTCTCCGGCGCGTTGGCGAATTGTGCGAAAGCATCTTTTAACTGACCGAGTTCCGCCGTAATGCTGCGGTTGTCCTCCGGTTGGCGGTGGAAACTCTGGATCGTACTGAAATATTGTTCTTTGGTTTTAAGGGCGGTACTTTGTGCCGATTGGGTGAATAAGTCGCGCTGTAAAATAGCGTCCATATTGCGCTTCAAAACCCCCGCCGTCACGCCGCCGGTCTGTGACGACACCGTCGAATATTGGGGGAGCTCTTTGCGCGTATAGCCAATTGTCGAAGCATTGGCGATGTTGTTTGAAATCACATCAATTTTTTGATTCAAAAGTTTGAGTGACGAGAGCGAGTTGCCAATTGCACCTGTTGCCATGAACGCGGTCCTTTACCTTGTTGGGCCTTAGCCATAAAGGTAATGTGCAATAAGCGTGCCAAGTGACTCGTCGTGGGGATTTCAATGAAAAATGGCCTCCAAAGGAGGCCATTCAAAATCTTATCCAAGATGGCGCCCTTATCGGGAATTAACGTCCGCAATCTGGCTCTGTAGCGCATAGTAACCTTCGTCCAAGGAAGACATTGTATTGCCGGCGAGATTTTGATCAATACGCAAAAGAACGTTATAGAGGTTCCACAGCTGGGTATTAATCGTCGCCAAGGCAACGGCTTGTTGTCTTTGGACGTTTTCAGGCGACGTGCCACCATAATCAACGAAGAGCTTCGGATTTGAGTAATAGTCGTGGTAGAAAACTTTTTGTTGCAAATAGACGCTGGGGCTTGAGGGAATCAAGCTAGCATCACGACCCATTTCCGAATACAGGCCTTTGATATACTGCGTCGCGGCGTCTGTTCCCGGTGAAAATAGTGCTTGGTACGAATCAATACTGTGCGCCGCCATTGAACGACGCGCCATATATTCGCGTTTTTGCGCTTCGATCGCAATCACTCTGTCTTTGTTTGCGTTGATTTTGTCTTTACGAAAATTGGTAAAAACGCGTGACATACCAATATTGGTGTTGAAATCTTCCACGGCGCGCTCTTCCTCAGCCGAGTTAATCGTGTAGTCGTGGTTGAAGTCAGAGGCGTCAATTTTTCCGTCACCGTTCAAGTCGCGACCTTGGAAAATTTCCTGCATGGAAACATCAAGATTTTGAGTTCTTTCTGGTGCTGAGCAACCCAAATCGGCATTCACGCCGCCGCCGCCGGTCGGATCACAATAAACAGATGCCGCCGCTTCGAACCGACGAAACGCGTCATCGGCTGGGCCGTTAAAGCTCCGCCCTGCCGTACTTCCAACTGCGTTTTTCAAACGGGCTTTTGTCCGGTTTGAGGCGGCGCCGCGGGCGAGTTCTTGGGAGGCTGTGATGGATTGGCCGATAGAGGCCGGTGTACAGACAGAATGTTCAGAGCCTTGGTAACGGCGGGCGGTTTGCACCATTTGGACTTCGCGGTCACGGCGCGTGTCGTTTACGGCCTGCGCGTCAACAACGGCGGCACCGGCCTGAGCGGCGGTCGCTTGACCTTGGGATTGTTGGGCAGCGCTGCCTTTGAGCGCGGGCTCCATATATTGTTTCCAAAATACGTCAACAAACCATTCTTCGTGCTTGTCCATGCGGTCTTTATAACAGTCACAAACCTCCTTACGCGTGTCCGAGTGGTATTTCGAGACCTGTCCACAGGGACATCCGCCATGTGCTTGCGCCGAGGATGTTATCACCATTACCATGAGGAAAGCCGCGAAAACTGCGGCTAAATGAAGTATTCCCCTCTTTACGAAAGTCTTTTTTTGCGTCTGCATCGCGCCTCATCCGTTTTATCTGGAAGCATGCCGTTTATTTATTCATTTCCCATTATACCATACTTTTTCAGACAGATGAAAAAAAAAGATGCGTCATTCTTTGGCTATGGTTGACGAAATAATGGTGACTTATACAGCTTTGGTGATTATACTGGCGTGTAAAATTTTTTTAATAAAAACGATCCCGTTTCATAACCTGAAAATCAGCCCGAAACCCAGAATATGACAGAACAAGGCAAACCACCCGTCAAACGCAAATTGACCCCCGAGGAAATCATGCGCCGCAAAGCCGCCATGGCCGCACAAAGCCAAGGTCAGAGCGCGGCGGCGGCGACATCCGGTGCAGGGCGGCAACCACGCGATGACAGTGCAGGATCTGCGCTCGGCAGCGTTGTTGTGCGCAATGAGTTCTATCGTGATCGATATCGTATGCTCGCCAGAATCGCTTTGCTGGAGGCCACTGCGCTTGTCGGACTCGTCATGGCGATGATTTTCCTTGTCCATGTTCAACAGCCTCAGCATTTTTATTTCGCGACCACCGAAGACGGACGCCAAATTCCGATGATCCCGCTCAGCCAGCCAAACCTTAGCAAGCCGGCTCTATTATCATGGGCGACACAGGCCGCAACCGAGGTGATGACCTTTGGTTTCAACGATTACAAACGCCGCCTGCAAGAAGCGTCGCGCCATTTTACGCGTGAAGGCTGGATCAGCTTTACCCAAGCCCTTGTCAAAGCCGATCTTGTCAGCGCCGTCAGTGAAAACAGACAGGCCATTTCCGCCGCGCCGCGCAGTGCGCCGGTGCTGCTCTCTGAAGGCCCTGTCAACGGGCGGTATCAATGGGAAGTCCAGATTCCGATGTTGATTAAAACGTCCTTCGGGCAAGGATCAAAGTCCGATTCGTGGGACCTACGCTTGATTATTGTTCGCGTTCCGACATTAGAAAGCACCAATGGTGTCGGTATTGCACAATGGCTTGCGTTTCAGGGATGATTGTATATATTCAGGCTTGAATTATGTATTCAAATACGGCGTTGTATGATTTAACAAATCGATAAGCAAAATGTTCTTTCGATATTGAACCAAATAAAAAAGTGATTTGATTGATGGCGGTGTTACGGATTGTTACCAAGATAGGGTTCGGGATAGGGCTTGGCGCGGCGTGCTTGCTCGCGCCCTTAAGCGTCAATGCACAGGATATTTCCGACCCGCTCGCCGGATACCGAAAAGAAAACACGCCAGAACCGCTTCCCACCCAAACAGTTGATGAAGCGCAAGTCACCCCCCCTTTGCCCACGCCCGGCGGATTTCAAATTCCGGGGGAAGGCGACAATAAAGACCAAATGAGCCTTGAAGAAAGCCTGACATTCGAAGCCATGCAAATGGAAGCGCAAATGTCACTGGAAGAACAACAAGCCCGCGTTGAAAAAATCACCCGCGACACGGCCTATGATGCCGCGCTCAACGGCCTTATGCCGTTGCGCCCTGAAGAAATCCGCAAAATGCTGGAATTCTACCGCCAGTCCCGTCAAGCCGCAGAAAGCCGTATCGGCGGCGCGCCAAAACCGGAAGTCGCGGTGGAAACCGTCTCGCTTGACCCGGGCGCAACACCCCCCGTCATCAAATTGTCGAGCGGGCATGTCACCAGCATCAATATTCTCGACATCACGGGACAGCCTTGGCCGGTTCAGAACGTAAGCTGGGGCGGCGACTTCGAGGTCATCTCGCCCGATGAAGGCGGTCACGTGATTAAAATCAGCCCCTTGAAAGCCCACGAAGTCGGCAATATGTCGGTTCAGCTTCTCGGCCTCAAGACGCCCGTGACCTTTACTTTGTTTACCCAAATTGACGTTGTGCAATATCGTTTTGACGCGCGAATTCCTGAATATGGGCCCTATGCCGATATGCCGATTATTGACACCGGCATCACCACCATTGCCGGCGATTCAACCTTGACCACCGTTTTGCAAGGCATTTTGCCGTCCGGCGCTGCGCGAATGACCGTGACCGGTGTGGATGGACGCACGACAGTTTACCGCTACCAAAACATGACGTTTGTGCGGACGCCTTTGTCATTGCTCTCGCCCGGATGGAGCAAATCGGCCAGATCCGCCGACGGAACGACCGTTTATGTTGTTGAGAATTCGCCCGTTCTGTTGTTGTCCGACCGCGGAAAGATGGTGCGTGCGATTGTTGAGGATAAAGAGGACACCCAATGAGCATGGTTGATGACTTCAAAAACCAAGAAGAAGAGGCCTTTGACGATATCGACGATCAAGGTTTCGAGGAATTTGACACCACGAACAAAGGCTCGCTCGGTGATTTGTGGACAAACAACCCGATGCTCAAACTCGGCGTTGTCGGGGTTGGCCTGATTGTCGTCATTGCTGGCCTTATTATCTTTGGTGGCAAAAAAGAAGAGACGAAATCAGTTATTGGTCAGGGATCGCAAGGGAAAGAGCTTCCCGGCGGCGAACTCTCCCCCGACATGACCAAACGGATCGAAGAATCAAACGAGCAAGGCTATCGCCAGGCACAAGGAACGGGAACAAGCTTCGTTCCGATCTCCACGAATACGGCAACAGGCTCCGGCACTTTGACCGGTGAAGCGCAGCCCGACCCGATTGATGACCCGTTGACGGAATGGCGCAACCGCGACCGCAACCAATTGATCAAAGAAGAGCGCCAGCCGGGCGACCCGATTGACCTTGAACCCATTGACGCCGTTCAGCCGGAGCAGGTTATTTTACAGCCCGATCCGGAAATGATCGCCAGCCTAGCCGGTGCTATGGCCAACCAGATGGAGCGAATTCTCGCCCAACATAATGTTTCCGGCCCTCGTCATTTGGCCGTTACCCCTGTCAGTTTCTTGAATAGCGGCGACGGAAGCGGCGCGGACGACGACTCCGGCGACGCAGATGAAGATACAGAAATTCCGATGGAAGTCTTGGTTCCCGCGGGAACGGTTGTTTATGCCCAGACCTTGACCGAAGCCAATACTGATGCGCCCGGACCCGTTTTAGCGCAAATTTTGTCCGGCCCTTTGAAGGGGAGCCGCATCCTTGGCGGATTCAGCGAGACAGACAGGTTTTTGGTAATCTCTTTTGATCAGGTTGTTTACAAAGGCGAGAGCATTTCGGTAGATGCCGTTGCGTTGGACGTTGACACGACCCTGACAGGTGTGGCCACGGATATTGACCGCCGCTATTTCAAACGGGTCGTCTTACCGGCGGCAGCCGCGTTCATCGAAGGCTTTGGAAGCGCTGTTGCAGAAACGGGCGGCACCACCGTCAGCGTTGAAGGCGAGACCGTGACAACCCAGACAGAAGACCTTGATACGCGCGAAGAATTATTCAAAGGCGTTGAAGAAGCGACAAAACAAATCGGTGAATTCATGGAAGAAGAAGCCGAAAGAACGCAAGTGATGATCAAAGTTGCCGCCGGCACACCGGTTGGAATTTTGTTTGTGGCTCCTGTCGAGCGTCCGATTGTGGAATAAGTGTCGAATAATCGGGCTTACCTCCTGTTTTCGACACTCTTTGGCGTTATGTTATTAACGAAATAGCAATCTTCCTGCTTTATAACTGAAACTTGCTCGAATCTTTATAGACCTGTCTTGATGCAGGCGCCGAAATATGCAAGACATAGAGCAACATTCCCATATGAATACAGGATAGCCGAGAGGAACCCATGTCTGACGATCCGAACGCACCGGAAATCGGTAAAAATCCCCAGCGTCCGCTTGAGGAAAACGATGTTTTCGAAACGCCTGATACCGTTGTCAACCAGACCGGTGCCTTTGAAGACGATGTTTTTGACGCTGATGATTTCGAAGATGTTGACGATTCCGCACAAAGCGTTGATTACGACGCCGATGCTTCGTATCAAGACGTGTCCGGTGAGGCCGTCGAGGATGTCTACGCCGTTGCCGGCCATGACGATGCTGCCTTTGACAATGTTGCGGATGATCAGGATTTCTCGCTCGACAGCTATGATGACGGGCTTGACGACGATTTGGGTGATGATGATGTTTTCGCCGAAGACTGGGGCGATGATCTGAATGCCTCAGATTCCGACAATGGCCAAAGCAAAGGCAAAGCTTCGAAAAAGTCAGCCGCAGCAATGTCACTGGCAGGCAGCGGCGGATCGAAAAAGCTTTTGACCTATGCCGGTGGCGGGGTTGGTGCCGTTGTTGCCATTGCGGCCGTTTACTTTGGCTTGCTGGGCGGCAGTTTGCCCACGCCTCAACAGCAGCCCGCCCAACAACAAGCGCAGCAGCAGGCAGGGCAACAAGTCGAACAAACCGCTGAGAACTCAGACAGCGTCAACACTCAGATGGCGCAGCAAGCCGTCTCACCAGAGCCAATTGAAGACCAAGCCAGCACGAGCCTCTTTGACAGTCTTGATTCCTTGCCCGCACCGGTTATTTCCGAAGAGCTGGTCAGAAAGAATAAAGAGAAAAATTTTGATCCGAACGCCGATATTTTTACTCTTTTGGACGAGCCGGTCGAACAACAAGCCTCTGGTACAGGCGGTCTTCCCATGCCGGCACCGATCAGCACGACCGGCAGCAGCACAAGCACAGGCGGCGGTGTAATGAATAATGGTGAGTTGCCCGCGCCGATGCCAACAAACACGGCGGCAAATAACGCCGATACCGCCGCCCAGCCTGCGGAAGACGATCCTTGGGCGATGTTCAACACACAAGAAAACGCTCCAGATAGTGCATCCACCGATACAATGGCGGCTCAGGCTACGCCTGATGCGCCCGTAACCGTGGCGCAAGAACCAGACACGAATATCTCGTTGGACGATTTTATGACAGCGCAACCGGCGGACGCATCGCCCGATGTTGCGCCGGTTGCTATGCCGTCCGACACGCCGCCACCTGATTTTTCGGCTCCGCAAGAAGAGAAAGCCAGGATTGTTGCGTCGACACAGCAAGAAGAAGCGCAAACCCCGCCAGCCGTCCAGACTCAGATTAACCAATTGAGCAGCCGTATGGATTCGCTGGATCGCAAGCTGGACGACATTCTTGCCGCCCAAAACGGCAGCGGCGGGTCTGATCTCAGCCGCATTGAATCGACGCTTCAGCGCCTTGAAAAGCGGATTGAGGATATCGCGACGAGCAAGCCAGCGCCGCAAGCATCCTCCGGCAGCAAGAGCAGCACCAGCGCAAGCGCCTCCAGTGCAAAATCCACCGCGAAATCACCTATTCGCAAGGCGTCAGCACCCAAATCATCCCGATCCGCAGCGCCCAAAAACGTCAGTAGCAATTGGTCGTTACGCGGCGCAAGCCCCGGGGAGGCTTTGATCTCCAAAAAAGGCTCGAGTAGCAGCATCCATACAGTTCGAATTGGTGACAGTGTTGCCGGACTTGGCACTGTTCAATTCATTGGCATTGATGGCGGGCGCTGGGTTGTGCGCACAACCGGCGGGACGTTGAGCCAATAGCGCAGTTCTTTCGTCATATTGTTGTTATAAAATCGGGCTCTCAAAGCCTGATTTTTTTACTTGCGTTTTGTTTTGCGGAGGACAGGAGCGGCCGATCTATAGCTTTATTACGCTCGCCCTATAGGCATTGAGAATCTATGATTTTTCTGCCATTCACGGGGCGAGGCCTCTTTTTTATCACTTTATATAGATAAAATTTTATGTAAATTAACATTTTTTTAAGCACAACAGGGCATGATTAAAGCTAGGGAAGAAGACTTGCGATTGACGCCGTCTTCGATGTTTGTTGTAACCATGTCAAAAATATGGTAAGTTCAAACAAAGCGATAAAAATAAATAAACGCTTTAGATGCGTAATTAGGGTGTATCGGAACAATGAGTAATAGAGCAAAAACAATACGCGTATTCCGTTCTATTTCTGCGTTTGCCACATTTGCTGGCCTCGCATTCATCTTGTATTCTGCCGATGCCTTGGCTGGTGCCCCGACGACGGGCACGGCGATTCAAAGCGCCGCAGATAACCTTACCCTTTTCCCCAAACTTGTTTCCGCGATTGCTTATGTTATCGGTGCCGGCGCGATTGCCATCGGCCTGTTTAAAATGCGCGACTATTCCAACGCGCCGCAGCAAGTCAAAATCTCGGAGCCTTTGAAATATTTATTCGCCGGCGGATTGCTTGTGGCCTCACCCGCCTTCGCAGCCGTGCTGACCGAAACATTCGGCCTTGCCGGTGTCAATGGCCTGAGCAAGACCGGTGTCTTGAACGGTTCTAGCGGCCCCGCCACCCGCCTTGATGAGATGGTGGTTGCGCTGATGAAAGACATTTCCAGACCTTTGGGGAATGTCATCGCTATTTTTGCCTATATTGCCGGTGCTATTTTGACCGTTGTTGGTTTGCACCGCCTGACCAAATCTTCGCAAGAAGGCCCGCGCGGTCCCTCCGGTATGGGAACGATAGGAACATTCGTGTCCGCCGCCATTTTATTGTCGTCAAGCCAAGTTCTCGCCGCCTTGTCGAACTCTATCTTCGGATCAGATACTGTTTCGAACTATGCAGAGATTTTTGGGTTCACATCGGCAGCACCGGTTGATCATGCGCAAAATGTCGTTTCTGCCATCTTGGCATTCATGATGCTCGTTGGTCTTATAAGTTTTCTAAGAGGCGTCTTTGTTCTTCGCGGCTTTTCGGACGGAAATTCGCAAATGTCGTTGATGGGCGGCCTCAGCCACATTATTGCTGGCGTTCTCGCTATCAATCTCGGCCCTCTTGTTAATGCCATACAAACGACCCTTGGCGTATCTGTTATTGGTCATGGCATACGTTTTACAACTGGTCCAAGTTAACATGAGTTTCAGTTATCGGTCATGGAATAAGATTTATTTAACCTTTTTCAATTATAATTACTTTTACTTACTATCAGGAGGACTAACATTATGAAATTTCTTAGCAAACTCGGAATGAAAGCCAGTGCCTTTATGATTGCCGGCGCTCTGGCCTCAACAATCAGCACAGAAGCCATGGCAGGCACCGGTACCAACCTTGCCAGCATGGTCGGCAGCACAGGGACAAACGTTTCGTCCTTCCCTAAATTGATCTCTGCCGCTTGCTATGTCGGTGGCGCAGCGTTCATCGGGACAGGCGTTATGAAAGTCAAGCAACACGTTGACAACCCCGGTCAAACACCGCTCCGTGAAGGTTTGGTTCGTTTGGGCGCCGGTGGCGTTCTCGTTGCCGCTCCGGCCATGACCGCCGTTATGACCAACACCTCGGGTGTTGGAACAGGCAACGCTTCGTTCTCATCATTCAGTTTCTCGTCTTGGTAACAGGGCATAACACTTTAACCGCTTAACCGCTTTTTTAATCTTTAGGAGGATTTATAATATGAAATTTCTTAGCAAACTCGGAATGAAAGCCAGTGCCTTTATGATTGCCGGCGCTCTGGCCTCAACAATCAGCACAGAAGCCATGGCAGGCACCGGTACCAACCTTGCCAGCATGGTCGGCAGCACAGGGACAAACGTTTCGTCCTTCCCTAAATTGATCTCTGCCGCTTGCTATGTTGGTGGCGCAGCCTTCATCGGGACAGGCGTTATGAAAGTCAAGCAACACGTTGACAACCCCGGTCAAACACCGCTCCGTGAAGGTTTGGTTCGTTTGGGCGCCGGTGGCGTTCTCGTTGCCGCTCCGGCCATGACCGCCGTTATGACCAACACCTCGGGTGTTGGAACAGGCAACGCCTCGTTCTCATCATTCAGTTTCTCGTCCTGGTAACAGGGCACACTTCGCAGGGTTCAGCCCTGCGAAGGAACGTGTAATCGACCCAGTGCGGTGTCGATTCGGAGGTTTCCTCCACAGCATTTCATCGCTGGCCGTTCGATAACGAAGACACAAGGCCGGCAACATATTGCGTGTTGTCGGCCTTATTTTGTCTGGGAGCGGGAAAAGGTATCGTTTTTTCTTTAAAAACGATCTGATTTTCGGCGTTAACAGAAAATTTCGATAGCCTTGCCGCGTTCCGTTTTTTATACTCTTGGTTTGTATTTATGTTTTTATGTTCATTTGAAAACACGAGGAGCAAATTATGATTCGGAAATTGAACAAATTCGCAATGAAAGCCAGCGCCTTTATGGTTGCCGGTGCCTTGGCCTCAACGGTCAGCTCGGAAGCCATTGCAGGCGGCACAAACCTTGCCAGCATGGTGGGCAGCACAGGAACAAACGTTGCAGCCTTTCCGAAATTAATTTCGGCCGCTTGCTATGTCGGTGGAGCCACATTCGTCGGGACAGGCGTTATGAAAGTCAAACAACATGTCGACAACCCCGGTCAAACACCGCTCCGTGAAGGTTTGGTTCGCTTGGGCGCCGGTGGCGTTCTCGTTGCCGCGCCGGCCATGACCGCCGTCATGACCAACACATCGGGCGTTGGCACAGGCAACGCTTCGTTCTCGGAGTTCAGCTTCACGTCTTGGTAAGCACGACTTGAAGACATGGAAGGGACGTTCCGATGAACGTCCCTTTTTAACAAATAAAGGATCGTTATGGCCGACAAGCAATCTTCTTACCTGCCGATCGTTATGGGGCTTTCCGCCGATGCCTTAAAGGGGCAGGCGGAATCCTTTCGCGCGGATGAAGACCTGAGCGATGACGTTCGCACCCGCGTTCTTGAACGGGACGATCACTGTTGCCGGTATTGCGGGTTTCGATCCGAAAAATACCAGCGCATTAACGTGGCCGATGGAAACTGGAAAAACACCGACGAAAAAAATCTGATGACCGCCTGTATTTTTTGTAATCAGTGCTTTTACCTCGATCAGGTCAGCCAGATGCGATCCGGTGTTTTGATTTGGTTGCCGGAAATGACGCAAGCGGCGCTCAACCACCTTATGCGCGCCATTTACGTTGCCCGTATTACCCAAGGGCCCATTGCCGATTATGCGCGGCAATCGCTTGATATTCTTATGCATCGCCGCGAGCAGGCAAAAGCCCGCGTCCAAACGGACGACCCCGCGATTTTGGCGATGGTGATGAGCGAATATGTTGATGCCAAATATTATCCGGCACGTAAACAAAAGCTCGAAGGCGTTCGGTTGCTGCCGCTTGACCGCCGCGTTATCAAGGAAGGCGATCTGGAGTTTAACCAGTTTCCGCAAATTCTCGCCTATTGGCGGTCAAAAAAAGGGCCGTTTGGCGACACGATGCCGGATGGATGGTTGGGACGCTACAAGGCCTTTCAATCCGCCGCGTGATGGGCGGTTTCTGTCCTTTATCAACAGACTCTCGCAATACACGCCACGAAGACGCCGTTTTTGCGGCGTTTTTTGTTGAAAAACCTTTTTAAAACACCTTCCTCATGCTGGCCTCATGCTGGCATCATGCCGAAAGAACCTTAGGCCTGCGCCCGCTTTCCTTCGTTGTATGCGTTTCAAACCGATTTCGCGCTTATGTTTTTAATAACAACACTGGTGAAGCCGTGGAATTGTGATTATACTGATTCAATTGTCAATTCTGCTGTGGATTTTTTCGATTAAACAATGAAATGGTACAGGAAATTACTCGCTCCGTTCGTGTCGGCGTTCCGGCAACCGGTCGAAGCGTTTATACGGCTTGAGACCGCCGACGATGAAAACACCATCGTCGGTGAGGACGGGTCGTTGATTTCCTATTTGCGCGTTGACGGAAGCCGCCAGATCATCGGGGAAAAAGAATATCTTCATCTTGTCGAATCCTCGACCGTCAAATTGGGGGCGCGGTTTGACCGCCCCGGCCATGCCTTGCAAATCTTTTTCGTGCGCGACCCCGCCCGCTCGCGCCGTGCTACCGAACGCCTTGTGAAACCCAGCCGCGTTTCGGCAAAAAATATGGGTCTGGAACTGGACGATTTGTTCGAAGAACGCGCCCGCCACCTTGCGCATTTCTTGGTTTGGGAGGAATGCTATTTCGTTTTGTGGACGCGGCCGGAAATCCTCAGCAAGACTGACATGGCGCGCGCCGGACGCGAAATTAAAGAAAAGAAATGGGTGGCCGCCGCCAACGCGCAATATCCGCTGGCCGCCCTTGAACCGCTGCGTGCCCGTCATAAAAGTTATGTCGCGGGTATGATGTCGGCGCTGGACGAACTTGGCGTACGGGCGGATTTACTTGAAGCCCATGATGCGCTGTCCGCCGTGCGGGACAATTTGTTTCCCGAGCGCGCGAATGAGCGGTGGCGGGCTTGTTTGCCTGGCGACCCGATTCCAGCCCGCGCACCGGAGAGCAAAAACGACTTATCCGACCTGTTATGGCCGCCCCTGCGCCAGCAAATATCGAGCAGCAGTGCCAAAATCATCAATGACCACGTTGTCCAGATCGGCCCCAATCTTTGGGCGGGATGCGATGTGACGCTGGCGCCGATGGACCCCAGCCCCTTTCCGATGTTGTTGAACCGCTTGTTCGATTCCAAGGTTCCGTTCCGTATTTCGTTCTTGATTGAGAGCGGCGGGATTGAAGGATCACAGGCCAAGCTGTCGATTTCCTCGATTTTGGCGATCACGAACTCACTGAACAAACAGATTAAAAAATCTTTGGAAGCCCTTCAAGCCACGGCGCGGAGCGAACCGGTTGTGAAGCTGCGCATATCCCTCGCTACATGGGCGCCGGCAGATCGAATCGGGCTGTTAGAAGACCGCTTGTCGATTTTGATGCAAGCGACCGAGAGCTGGGGTTATTGTCAGGTCAGTTTTGTGGTCGGCGACCCGCTGGACGCGGTGATGTCCTCAGCGATGGGGATTTCCTGTGCGTCCACCGCGCCGACCGCCATCGCGCCGATGGCCGAGGTTATGCGACTGATTCCGTGGCAACGCCCGTCCAGCCCGTTTGACGTGGGAGCCTTACTGCTGCGCACGCCCGATGGAAAAGTCTGGCCATACCAAACGGGAACAAGCCTCACCACCACTTGGTTTGACCTTATTTTCGCGCAGCCCGGTGCGGGGAAATCCGTTTTGATGAACGCCTTGAACCTTGCGACATGTTTGTCCGCCGGTTTGTCCAAATTGCCCTATGTCGCGGTTATTGATATTGGGCCGTCTTCGTCGGGGCTGATTTCCCTGATTAAGGAAGCGTTGCCAAGTGAGCGCCGCCATGAAGCCGCCTATTACCGCCTGCAAATGTCGCCGCAATACGCGATTAACCCGTTTGATACACAGCTTGGGATGCGCTATCCCCTTATGGATGAGCGCAGCTATCTTGTTGAACTCTTGACCTTGCTCTGTACGCCCCCCGGGCAGGACAAACCATATGACGGGATTCAACAGCTCTCCGGTCTTGTGGTGGACGAGATGTTCAGATGGCGGGACGATAATGTCGCGAACGCCGAACCTCGGCCTTACCTTCCCCGTATGGATGCCGAGATTGACGATTCCATCAAGAAATATAACCTGCACCTGCCGAAAGAGCCGTATTGGTGGGATATTGTCGAAGAATTCTTTGACCGCGAGCTCTATTACCTCGCCAACCTTGCGCAGCGTCATGCTGTACCGGTTCTGGGCGATGCAATTACCGCCGCCCGCCGCCCACAGATTCGGTCTTTGCTCGAAGAAACGCAGATCGGGTCAAGCAGTGAAGGGGTTATCAGCGCCTTTGAACGGATGATTACCTCCGCCATTCGGGAATATCCGATTTTGGCGTCGGTCACCAAGTTCGAGATTTCCGACGCGCGCGTATGTTCGCTCGACCTTATGGACGTGTCACCGCAAGGGGACGAAACCGCCGACCGCCAAACCTCGATCATGTATATGCTCGCCCGCCATGCTCTGGTACGGAGCTGGTGGATGTCGATGGACTCGCTGCGCGCCATGCCGGTGAAATATCGCCCCTATCATGAAAAGCGCCTGCAAGACATTGGCGAAACGCCCAAGCGTCTGTGCTATGACGAATTTCACAGAACGAGTAGCTCAAAAGCCGTGCGCGGCCAGCTTATCCGCGACGTGCGGGAAGGGCGTAAACGCGGCGTTCAGATCGTTCTTGCGTCCCAGCTTTTGGACGATTTTGACAGCGACATGGTTGACCTTGCCACCGGTGTGTGGATTTTGGGGACGGCGATTTCCGACCGTGCGGTTGACAACGCCCAGCAAACCTTCGGCCTGACCGACACGGCGCGGCACGTTATTCGCCACCATTTGACGGGTCCGAGAAGTTCAGGCGCGCCGGCCTTGTTCGTTTTGGGGACAAACCAAGGACGGTATGAACAGCATTTGATCAACACGCTCGGCCCTATCGAGCTTTGGGCGCTGTCCACCTCCGCCGAGGATGTCGCCATTCGTAACCGCCTTTACGCGCGCCTTGGCGCGGGACGCGGGCGGCAAATGCTCTCCGCCAGTTTCCCTGGCGGCAGTGCGCGATCGGAAATCAAGCGCCGTGTTTTTGCCCTTGCTGAGAGCGGCAAAGCACAAAGCGCCGCCACCAGCGCCGTCATCGAACAAATCGTTGAAGAGATGGTCGCCCTCAGTCAAAAACAAGAGCGGGAAGAGCGCGAGAAAGACGCTCTGGCCAATCTGTCATGATGGCGGCCGGTTCAAAAGTTGACGTTTATAAGGTCTGGCTGGCCATTGCCGGTGTTATCGGGATAATTTTGATCATCGCAGTCGGCATTTACGAACTCAACAAGCCCCCTCTTGGTACTTGGCGCATCGGTATTTGTCGGACTTTTGCCGAGCTTTATGTGCGATACCCGTACACAGTGCGCATTGAAGAGGCGGTTGAGGAGCCCTATTTTGCTGAATTATCACTGAACTACCTCAACGCCCACGGATCACGCCCGACACAGATTTTCAGATGCGATTTCGAACAAGCCGCCGACGGCACGATCCGAATCAAGGAAATGCGTATTGACCGTGAGAAACTGGCGCAGGATGTTGTCGACCGATTCAACATCAGCCTTCCCTACCTGATCGAAGACCCCGCCTTAAACCGCAAATTGCCCGATCCGTTTGACGGCACATTTGAAGGCTTGAAAAAGTAAAGATAAGCAGCAAAAAGAAAGTTATACGAGATGGAACACAGAAAATTAGGCCGCACCGGCCTTGATGTGAGCGTTATATGCCTTGGCACCATGACATGGGGCGAGCAAAACACTGAGGCAGACGGCCATGCGCAAATGGATTACGCCGTGTCGCGCGGGGTGAATTTTTTTGACACGGCGGAGCTATACGCCGTTCCCACCCGCAAGGACACATATGGCCGCACCGAAGAGATTATCGGCACATGGTTTGCCGCCCGCAAAAAACGCGATGATATCATCCTCGCCACCAAAGTCGCCGGCCCCGGCATCGGGTGGATTCGCGGCGGCAACGCCCGTATTGATCGCCAAAACATCATGCAAGCGGTTGAAGGGAGCCTGAAACGCCTTCAGACCGATTACATTGACTTGTACCAGCTTCACTGGCCGAACCGTCCGACCTATCATTTCGGGCGGCATAATGTATCGTTCGCAGGGGTTGACCCAAAGGTCGAAGAAGCGAATTTGCTCGAAGTCCTGCAATGCCTCGACGAACTTGTGAAAGCAGGCAAAATCCGCCATGTCGGGTTGTCGGACGACACCGCATGGGGAACGATGAAATATCTCCAGCTCGCCGACAAACACGGTTTGCCGCGCATGGCGTCATTACAAAACGAATATAGTCTTTTGTGCCGTATGTTTGAGCCGGAATTGCACGAAATTGCGGTGATGGAGGATGTCGGGTTGCTCGCGTGGTCATCCCTCGCCGCTGGCGCGATCAGCGGTAAATATCTTGACGGTGCCTTGCCGGACGGCACACGCCGCACACTCTTGCCCGACGGGACGCACCGCGCCAATCCGGTCGCTGATGAGGCCATTCGCGCCTATATTGGTGTGGCGAAAAAATTCGGGCTGGATGTGTGCCAGATGGCGCTCGCCTTCGTGCGGCAACGCCCTTTCACTACATCCGTCATCATCGGTGCCACAACGATGGAGCAATTAAAAAGCAATATCGATTCCGCCGACCTGACCCTCAGCAGCGATGTTCTGGCGGCGATTGAGGCCGTTTATGCCCGCTATACACGGCCATTTTAAGATCAAGGCGCGCGGCTTTATAGGGCGGCGCGCCACCCCCCAAAAGAGAATCTGCGTCCATCATCTCGGCTTTATCTTTTAAAGCATCATTTTTCATGATATGGTCGTTTCAATTATAAGAATAAAATGATCAAAAAATGATCACAGGGATCAATCAAGGCTCCATAAAGATAAGAAGAGCCGCGACGTGGGAGGCTACCCTTGCAACATCATCCATCTATGGATGCTATCGATGCCGTTATGGCGGAGAAGCTGACGAAACACCGTATTGTGCTGGCGCAACGCCTGCGCAAAAAGGCGTTTAGCGCCAAAGAACTCGCTTTCTTTCTCGACACGTTGCAACAGCAAGTCGACGACCCCATTGCTTTCGCCGAAGAACGCACAAAAATGGAAGATGCCCTGTGCAAGGGAATCGCGGCCACACAGCCCCATTTCGAAACGCCGGAAACCCAGCTCCTGTGGGCAGCGGGGCTCACATACCTCAACAGCAATTATGAAACACTGGTCAAGACATGGCCGCAGGACAAACAAGCGCCGAAAATTGTTGACCTTCCCCTGTGGAAGCAAATGACCAACACGACCTATGCGAAGATGGAGCTTATGCACCACGTCTTCTATATTTCCGAAGCATTGCGGAATCCGAAGACGAGCATTCGATGGGGCGCACCGGGGAGCTGGTTCTATTTCGACCCTGATAAGAATATGATTAATTCCGACTTCCTGATGTCTTTGGTCGGCGGGGTGGAACATGCGCGCGCCGTGTTGTTCCACGAAATCGGGCATAGCCAGCTCACCACCAAATTCCCCGAGCGCAATCGCAAGCTGCGGGAGGAGATGCTCCCCCTCAAGCAAAAAATCGACAAGAAGCAAAAGCTGAGCAAAGACGAATATAAGCGTTTGCGTTTGCTCTCTGCCGAGTGGAATTTGCGGCATAAATTGGTCGATGCGGCGGAAAACAGCGTGGTTAACCGCTATGCATCCCGCATGGGCGACATTTTATCGCAAGATTACGCCTATTCGCTGAACCACTATATCGTGACGATTGGCGGGCTGGGGATGATCTCGCTGCGCCGCGCGGGCAACGACAACGACGCCGCGCCGACAACGCCTGAGGAACTCAAGGAACGGTTCAATAAAATCGCGAAGAACTCGGAACGCGCCTTCAATCCCACAGTGATCGAAGATTTGCTCATCGACCCCGAAGCTGAAATGAAAGAGGTTCAGGCACAGCTCGAAGGCAAAAAACCGAACCCCTATATGGTGAAGTTCCAAAATATTCTGTCGGCGATTAATATGAGCTTTTTCCGCAATAACGACTTGTTCAAAGACACCAAAGAAGGCTGGAAAAAGGGCAACGTTGATGTTGATGCCGTGTTAAAGGCCTCAACCCGCAAGGGCGAAACCAATGTTGACCTCACCAAACACCAACAAGACGACCTTGCAGAGCTTGCAAAAATGTGCGGCGGCGAGGGGGAGAGCCTTGAAACCCTCCAACCACGCCCGCGCGAACGCTTGATGGGCGAAGCGTATTATTCCAAACGCACGGACGAGCTCGCCGACAAGCGCAACGCGATTACCGAGAGCATTTGGGATTTATACCTGTCCGACCTCGCCGAAAAACTTCTTGAACAAGAAGAACAGCGCGTAGAGCAAGAAATGGACAAGCAAGAGCAAGATGGTCAGGACGGCCAAGACGGTGACGAAGGCCAAGACGGTCAGGATGAACAGGAAGGTCAAGAGGGACAAAAAGGGCAAAAAGGCCAGAAGGGTCAAAAGGGACAGAAAGGTCAGAAAGGCCAACAAGGCGGAGAACAAGGCGAAAAGGGAGAAAAGGGCGATAAAAACGACCCGCAAAAAGGCGATAAAAGCAAAGGCAAAGGCGACAAGCAAGACCCCCAAGACGGCGATGAAGACCAAGATGGCAGCGGCGGATTGGACGAGGACTCACTCGCCGACATCAATAAAGACAAACAAATCGAGCTGGAAGACGGCCAGTCGGTTCCCGATATTAATTTGCCTGAAGAAAGCCCCGATGGCTCGCCCTCCAACGACATGGACGGGCAAGATGCCGATGGTCAAGGCAAAGACGGTCAGGACGGCGACGATGGCCAAGATGGCGGCGAGCCGAAAACGCTTGAGGAATTGCTGGACGAACTGAACAAAGAGGCCGAGCAACAAAAACAAGATGGACAAGACGGTGACGACGGCCAAGATGGTCAACAACAAGGCCAGCAAGCCGGACAACAAAAGGGTCAACAAGGCCAACAACAAACGCAACAAAAAAGCCAGCAAGGCGGCGATGACCATTCGAAAAAGACGCTCGAACAATTGGCGCAAGCCGATTGGACGAACTATGTCCGCCGTGTGGCTCAGCTTATGGGCCCGATTTCACAGGTTGCGCGCGTATTCTCGAAAATCAAGGAACACCAGCTGCAAACCGCGGATCGGCGCTCAGACAAAAAATCCATTTTGCCGCAGCAAAATGAACTGGATCGCCTCAACACAGATTCGCATCGTGACCTGATTATCAAACAAAAAACCGGTCAAAAGATTGAGGAGCGCGACTTTGAGCGGTTCCACGTTGATGAGGAACACGCCGTTGCCACCACCCCTGACCTTGTCATCATGATTGACGGATCGGGAAGCATGACATCCGGCAACAAGCCAAATCCGATGGAGCTTGCCGTTTTGTCTGCTGCGATTTTATACGAAGCCGGCAAACGGGCGGGGATGAATGTTTATATCTCGATCTGGGGCAATGATGAGCCGATTATTCTGGCACGCCCTGGTGACACGCCCGCGAAAATCGGTGAAAACCTAGAACGCGCGCGCAAAGGATTGAACAGCGGCACAAACCTTGCGCCGTCCTTCCGCAGCATTACGCAAACCATTGCGGAACAAAAAACCAAGGCGGGCAGCAAAGCCGGATACACCCATTTATTGGTGATTTCGGATGGCGATATTTCAGACCGCGCGGCGGCGGAAAAGGCGATTGATACGTTCTTTGAAACCAGCCGTTATGTGACCGTCGATTTCGCCCTGATCAAGAGCCAATACGCCGGCTATCCCCATAATATGTACAGCAACGCTGGTCATAAGACACAAATGGAAGACCTTGCCGAAAAATTACAAGGCAAGCACCCACTGCATAATATCATGATCGCGAAGGGGCAAGACCCGAATAAATTGCCGCTTCAGATTGTCGGGATGGTGCTCGACAAAATTCGCCGAACGAACAGCTTCACCGCGATTTCGCATAAGAAAAAACGGAACCTGATGCGGCGGACGCACACACAGATTAAAAACAGCCTCCGCAGATAAAACGGAGTGATTACTTGTATTTCTTCAGCCCTTCATATTTTTTATTTCGGGGCTTGAGAAAAACACTTTCTGGCGCTATGGTAATAGACTTAAATAAGAAAAAAAGCTGGACGACTTTGAACGATAATCGAAGCGGACTGGCGCAGACTTCAGAGCAGGGACATTATGAGTATACTTAAAAAACGCGTGGAAGAGCTGTCTTCCGAAGACCTCGATTCTCTTAAAAAACCCCTTGGCATCCAAGGCCGCCCGTACCCAATGCGGACAGGCGTCACGATGCGTCACAGCAATGGCGACGAGAGCTTTGCTTTCCGCCTTGGCGTGATTGAGGACGACCAGAACCCGCTTTTGGTCTATGCCGACCGCCCCTATGCCGAAGTTGTCGGCCTTGCCATGCGCGACATGCCGACACCGAGCATGTTGCCATTGTTTTTTGATGCGCTGAGCCGCCGTTCCCCCGGGAATAAACGTACCATTCAGTTCCTCAAAGGCACCGCCGGCGCGGGAAAAACCTTTATGAGCGAATCAATCGGCAAAATGCGCGACCCGCGTGGCCCGTTGAAGATTGATTGCGGTCAGAAAAACCTTGCGGAATTGTTGTTCGAAACGGTTTTGGACTTTAACAGCACGCGTAAATTCTATGACGAGCTGGACAAAAAACTTGCCTCCGGAACCGTCAATCCGCTCACTGTGCGTTTGTTGAAAGACAGCCTCGGCACGGCCATTGAAGAAGACGAAAAAGGCAAAGTCCGTGTTCACTGGGACCGCATCGGTCACGGCAATTTGAACGATGCCGATGGCAAGGCCACCACCTCCGAACAGGCCACGAAAACGGCGATGAACGCTCTGCGCGAAGTCAGCCGCCTTGAAGGCCTTGACGGCGCCGGCGGCAACGCTCTTGGTATGGCCACACAAGAAGGCCCGTTGATCCGCGCATGGAAAGAAGGCCGTGAGGTCATCCTCGATGAATTCAACCGCGGCAAAAAGGGAACGACCAGCTCGCTCCACGGCGTGCTGCAATTCTTTGCCGGTGAACTGGACGAGATTACGGTTGAGAACACCTTAAAAGAAAAAGGCGAAAACGAAGACAGCCAGAAGTTCGTCTTCCGCCGCAGCGAACAACGCACCGGATTCTTCGTGACCTTAACGGGGAACGCCGAAGAAGACGGGGACGATGTTGACGAATTGCCACAATCGGTGAATTCACGGATTATGCCGCAAACCATTCCGGTCGCTACCATCGAAGACTGGCAACACCGTATTTGCCAGATTTTGACCGGCATGCCGATTTCGACCATTTATTATTCCTCGGAACAGCAATGGGCGAAAAACCCCGAAGCCTTCCGCGAAAAATTGTTGGAATGGCGGACGCTTGGTTTGTCTGAACAGCAAGTGAAAAATATTCCTGCGCTCCAGCTCAAACTGCTTGACCGCTGGGAAGACACGCTTGAGGCGACAGAAAAACTGGCGAAGTTCTACTTCTCTTGGAGTATGCTCACCAACCCCGATTCCAAGGCGTATCGTTCGGGCGACCTTGCCCATATCCTGACGGAGCTGGACGAAACCTATCACAAGGAAATGACCATCGACTTCCGGAAAATTACGGCGCATATCAACGAAGCGCTGGAAGCACGTCCGTCGGTTGTCACGCCCGAGGAAAGCCAAGGATACGAAACCGGATCATGGAACGAAGCGCCGAAAAAACGTGTCGGCACGATGGCCTATGACCCATCCCGTAATTTCGGAACGCGGCTTAAGAACGTGTTGCTCAAAACCGTCAGTGAAACGACACAGGCGCTGGGCAAAACATCTTTGTTCCGCCAGCTTGACCAATTATCGCGCGATTGCGGTTTGAAGGAAGCCAGCCTTAAGGAAGGCCGCCCCAGCACCCGCGCCACGATTGAGTCTTTGCTCAACGAAGACCCGTATCAAAGCCGTAACCCGCGTGTGCAAGCCCGCATCGTGCGCGACATGATGTGCGATTACTGGCGCGGCAAGAGCGGCAAAGACGTGCATATCATTAAGGTCAATAATGACGAACTTTTGAGTGTTGCCGCCGTCCAGCGCGCCTTGCAAGCCGTTCAAATGGCGCAATCCGCCAATGACAACGCCCCGCAAGCGCCGGAAGGCACAGCGCCAAAAGCCAAAATCCGTCAAATGTTTGTCGTGACGGAAGACCTTGACCGCCTGTCCTTGGCACCGTTCGCCAATGCGGAGATTCAAGACACGGCAAGCGCCTTGGCAGACCCCGACGCCAAAATCGCGCATCCGTCCACACAAAGCCTGATTGCCCGCGACGATTTCTTGATGTCACTCAGCATCCCAAAAGTGCGGGACACCGCATTGCGGGCGATCTGGAGTGACGCCTTGAGCCGTTCCGGTGCCGCCACGCACGGCATTGAAAAGGTCAAAGACCCGAGCCTTGCCATGGCGGAAGGCTCCGCCACAAACGGCCTTGGAATCACCACCCTCGTCACCCGTGTCGGGGAAGGTACCAAAGCCCGCGAATCAACCCTGCACATCGTGCATAACGCCCTGAGCGGTAAAGGTTTGATCGTTGGCGACAAGATCAAATCCAGCCTCAAGGACGTGTTCAACAGTTGCGGCATTACCTATGTCGAGCGCACCGCGGATAATGCGGAGCAATTGCTTCACAAAGGTCTGCGTCAGGTGTTGCCGGATGTTGATTACAAAAAGAACGAAGGCCTTTTGAAAAATGCGTTCCTGATGCGAAACAGTAGCCCGTCTTCGGAAGACAGCGCCGCCGTAACGTTGGCTCAGACCTTGCTTGCCAAAGATGCGGGGAGTTACTTGCCGCAATATGTGGTGCAAGGCAAAGCCGCACCGCTTTTCGCAAAACCATAAAGGCACAATAAGGGTCAAAGGATCCGCATAATATAGGGTCAAAAGACCTAAGGGAGATCACCACAATGAAAAAAGAAAAACAACTTCTTCTGGCCTTGATTTGCGGGCTGGATATGGATCATAAGCTGATTAAGACCGCCGGATCGACCGAGGCCTTGTCGGACACGTTGTTGCGCCAAAGTCGCCTTACCAAGGACGATTTGTTCGAAGCATCGGAAACCGGACAGGTATTCTTTGACCACCGCGAAGTCTGGCCAAAACTTCCGGCGATTATCGAAAAAATCAAAGAGACCGGCGAAACGATTGACGCGTCCGATTTCCAGAAAAAACCCGCCGGCGCGGGCGACAAGACCATTTTGGAATTGGCGGAAAAACATGACGCGCTGGTGTATTTGTTCCACCCCAGAATCTGGAAGAACAACCTCGCAGAGATGGAAAAGCTGTGGTTCTTTACAAAAAAAGCCAGCCGTACGAATCTCGACTTCACCAAACTCCGGCAAAACATCGCGCGCGATTCTGGCATTCAACTGCGCGAAGAGCGGCTTTCTTACCTCGGAATGCCGGTCGGCACATTGCGGACGGAGCTTCGCGAAGGAGCCATTGAAGAGGTTGATTCCCGCCTGCGGATGCGCGGGGACCGTTTCAGAAAGGAAGATTTATTCCTTATTGACGGCGATGGTGAGACCGTTCTCGACAACCGCCGCACTTGGGATTCCTTTGACAAAATAGTCGCAACCATGCAAAAGCATGGCGATTTCTTCACCGCCGCCGATCTCAAATCATCACGCGGTGACGGCAAATCCGCCCTTGCCCGCGCGGGGGAATTTGACAAGCTGGACAAGGTCTTTACCCCCGTCCTTTGGAAAAGCCGCATTGATGAGATGATGGCGCTGTGGGACTCCGTGCCCTTGGGGCAAAAATCATCGGTCAAAATCAACACCGTTATTGCGGCGCTTGAGGATGATTCCTTCAGCGACATGATCGACCCCGACAAAGACGTGACGTTGGTCGGCCTCATCAACCCGCACCACCCGAAGCTCAGCACCGTGCGCTCGGAAGAGGGGGATTACACGATCCGCCCCCTCGGTCTGCAAAAAACATGGCACCATATCTGGGACATTGAAAAGGCATTGGAAGCCCGCGGCGAACATATCGGCCTTGACCATCTGCGCCTTCCCCATGGATGGTTCGGGCAAAGCTGCCTCCATGCTGCCGCGAGCTATGGCTTTACAGAAGTGGTTGTTGATTTGCTCAAGAAAAACGGCGAATGGTTCAGCGCCGATGACTTGCTGGCCAAGAAGACAGGCCATGAGAGCGTCCTCGACATTATCTCACGCCAAGACAAGCTGGATGTGATTATGAAGCCCGAATTATGGCTCGGTCGCGCCGATACGCTTATCAAGGTTTGGGATACCTTGCCGATCGCGAAGCAAAACAAATACGACATGGAAGACATGTTGTCGAAGATCAACTTGCTCAGCCTGCGCCAAGCGGCACGCGCAAGAACACCGGTGGCACAGCCTTAATACCGGATTATCCTTGGTTTCGTTTTGACCTTTGAAGGGGCCGGTTTTTCCGGCCCTTTATTTTGCCGTTTGTGTTTTATGATGTGCGGCGCATTGCCTGTTTTTAATCTGTATATTCTGTTCTCAGAAAAGATTTAATGCTATGCTGCGTCTTCGTGAAATCTGTGTCACGCGCCCCTTTTGAACACAAAAGTCATTGAACCAAAAATGAAAAAATCTGTTTTTCTTGCCGTCTTGATTGCCGTTGCCGCGGTTTTGTGGGTTGCGTCCGGCGTGCTGGACAAGGAAGCACCGGCCTCCGCCCCGACCCTTGCGGCCCTCAGTAAAACAGCCGATGACGATAAACGGCCCTTTCGCGTCCGTGTCAAAGAACTCACGGCGCAGGACTATGTTCAAACGATCATCCTGAACGGGCGCAGCCGCGCCAATACTTCGGTGACTTTGCGAGCCGAAATCGATGGCAAAATCCTCAGCCTCGGTGCCAAAGAAGGCGAAACAGTCGAAAAAGGCCAAGAAATCGCCGTTGTCGACCCCGAAGACCGCGCCGAACGGGTGGGAGAAGCCAAGAGCCTTCTCGCGCGCCGTCAAATTGAATATAACGCCGCGAAATCGCTTGAAACACGCGGGTTTAACTCAAAAATAGCGCTGGCGGAGGCTGCCAACAACCTCGACATCGCCAAAACAGCCCTGAAACGCGCACAGGACGATTTATCGAAAACCCGTATCGTTGCGCCGTTTGACGGTGTTTTAACCCAGCGCATGATTGAACGCGGCGATTACGTCCGCCTTGGTGATTCCGTCATTACCTTGGTTAACCTTGATCCGATTGAAATTATCGGCTATGTGTCGGAACATAAAATCCAGCAAATCCGCGCAGGGTCGGACGCGATTGTTTCGTTCCGCGGAAACCCGAAACAACTGAAACCGCAAGCCAGCCCCATCGACCATGATCTTTCCGGCGAATCTTCAACCACCCCCGCGCCCACGACGACAAAAGACGCCGCCGCCGGCGTGTCCGCCCGCACCGGACGCATTACCTATATCGCCCCCGTTGCGAATGCCGAGGCCAGAACATTTGAAATTCATATCCGTTTGGATAATAAGGATAAGAGCCTGATTGACGGGTTAACCGTTGAAATCTCCATCCCCCTAGAACCGCGCCGCGCCTATCGCATTTCGCCCTCTGTGTTGACGCTGGGGCCGCAAGGTCAGATCGGTGTTAAAATTGTCGATGACCAAAGTAAGGCGCAATTTCATGCTGTTGAGATTTTGGCCGATACGGCCGATGATATGTGGGTGTCCGGTTTGCCGGATTCCGTAAAGCTTATTACGCTGGGGCAGGATTTTGTGAGCGATGGAACAATCGTAACCCCCGTTATTGACGATGGGAACGGATTGCTATGAGCGACCCACAAGACGGCCAGCAAAGCCGCCATCCCCCCGCCGCACCAACCATCATTGACGCCGCCATAAGCCGCAGCCGCACCGTATTGTCGGTTTTGCTGTTACTGCTTATTTGCGGGACATATGCGTATAAAGCCATCCCCAAGGAATCAGACCCCGACATTAATATTCCGATTATTTATGTCACTTTGCATCTTGAGGGCGTGTCACCAGACGATGCCGAGCGCCTTCTTGTCCGTCCGGTTGAGCAAGAATTAACCGCGATTGAGGGTATCAAGGAATTGCGATCCTCAGCCTTTCAAGGCGGGGGGAATGTTATCCTTGAATTCGAAGCCGGATTCGACAGTGAAAAAGCCCTTTACGATGTGCGCCAAGGGGTTGACCGCGCCAAGCCGGAATTGCCCGCCGATGCGGATGAACCGAATGTGAACGAGGTGAATATCGGGTTGTTCCCCGTTTTGGTCGTGACCTTATCGGGCGATGTGCCGGAACGCACCTTGGTGCGCCTTGCCCGCGATTTGCAAGACAAGGTCGAGGGCATCGGAAGCGTTTTGGAGGCCAACATATCCGGTGACCGCGAAGAATTGGTCGAAATCGTGATCGACCCTGAACTCTTGGAATCATACGGGTTGAACGGGACGGAGATTATCCAGTTTGTCGCACGATCCAACAAATTGGTGACGGCCGGCAACCTTGATACGGGGAGCGGGCGCTTCGCCGTGAAAGTCCCCGGATTGTTTGAAAATGTGCGGGATATTCTCGACCTTCCGATCAAGGCGGACAAGGATTCCGTCATTCGGGTGCGCGACATCGCCACGATTAACAGTACCTTCAAAGATGCCCAGAATTTCGCCCTCATTAACGGGCAATCCGCCGTTGCCTTGAATGTCGTAAAACGCACCGGCGAAAATATCATCGAAACGATTGAGGCGGTTCAAGAGCGCGTCAAGGAAGAGCAAAAAAACTGGCCGGAAACTGTAAAGGTTCATTACACGCTCGACCGATCCTCCGATATTCGCACCATGCTGCGTGACCTTCAAAACAACATCATCAGTGCAGTTATCCTTGTGATGATCGTGATTGTGGGGGCGCTTGGTGTGCGCTCGGCCGCGCTGGTCGGGATTGCCATTCCCGGGGCGTTTCTAAGCGGGGTTTTGATCCTGTATATGATGGGTCTGACCGTCAATGTGGTGGTTTTGTTTTCGTTGATTTTGTCGGTCGGGATGCTCGTTGACGGGGCGATTGTCGTGACCGAATATGCCGACCGCCGTATGCGTGAAGGCATCGGCCGCAAAGCCGCCTATGCCGAGGCCGCAAACCGTATGGCGTGGCCGATTATTGCCTCAACCGCCACAACTTTGGCGGCGTTTGCGCCATTGCTCTTCTGGCCGGGCATTGCCGGACAATTCATGCGCTATATGCCGATCACCTTGATTGCGGTGTTGTTATGCTCGCTCGCGATGGCGTTGGTTTTCGTGCCTGTTTTGGGGGCGTTGATCGGCAAGGCCGCAAAACAGGAGGGCGAGGACGATGCCGCCGTTGTGATCGACAAAGACGGCAACCTTTTGCGCGCTCGCGGCTTTACCGGCGGGTATGCCCGCGCCTTGGCTTGGGTTTTGCGGTTCCCTGGCCTGACCCTAATCGCCACGGGGTGTTTATTGGTGGGATCACAAATCGCCTATGGCACCTTTGGCAAGGGCGTTGAATTTTTTCCGGATATTGAACCGCAATACGCCGTTGTCCTTGTCCATGCACGGGGCAATTTGTCGGTGTATGAACAACGCGAACTTGTGCGCGATGTCGAGACGAAGATTCACACTATTGAGGGCATCAAGCTCATCTATACCGAGGCCGGAAAACAACAATCCAGCGACGATGTGGCCGAAGACGTCATCGGAAAAATGACCATCGAAATGCATCCATGGGGAACCCGCCCGTCGGTCAATCATATTTTGGAATCCATTCGTCAGGAAACGGCCTCCTTCGCCGGCCTACACATCGAAACCCGCAAGATGGAGGAAGGCCCCGCCGGCGGCAAGGCGGCACAAATCCAGATCAGCTCCGTTCACCCTGAACGCATCGAGCCAATGGTCAATCTAGTCTATGAAGCACTAGAATCCGTTGGCGATTTCCGTGATATTGAAGACAGCCGCCCCCTGCCCGGCATTGAATGGGAGATGCAAGTTGACCGCGCCCAAGCCGCAAAATTCGGCATTGACCTGTCCACCGTCGGGGAATATATCCGCATGATTACAAACGGCCTGAAAATCGCCGATTACCGTCCGAACGAGAGCAAGGACGAGATTGACATCGTGATCCGCCACGCCCGCGAAGAACGCACACTCGACCAGCTTGACCGCGTGCGCATTCAAAATGATCTCGGCTCCGTTCCGATCAGCAATTTTGTCGAACGCCGCGCCATTCCCGCCACCGGAACCATCAACCGTGTCGACCAAAAACGCGTCATGACCGTCAAGGCCGACCTTCCCCCCGGCATCAATATCGACAGCAAGATCGACGCCCTGAAGACATGGCTTGAGAACAACAAAACCCGTATCGACCCGCTCGTCACCCTTGAGTTCAAAGGCGAAGACGAAGACCAAAAAGAAGCGCAAGGTTTCCTCGTCAAGGCCTTCGGTATCGCTTTGTTTATTATGGCCATTATCCTCGTGACACAATTTAACAGTTTTTACAGCGCGCTTTTGATTTTGTCGGCTGTGATTATGTCAACCATCGGGGTGATGCTCGGGCTTTTGATCATCGGGCAACCTTTCGGCATTATCATGTCGGGGGTCGGGGTGATTGCGCTCGCCGGAATTATCGTCAACAACAACATCGTGTTAATCGACACGTTTGACCGTTTGCACAATAACACGGACATGAACACACGCGCCGCCATTATGCAAACGGGAACGGAGCGTTTGCGGCCTGTCTTGCTCACCACCATTACGACCGTTTTGGGATTGATGCCGATGGTGCTTCAGATGAATGTCGATTTCATCGCGCGGGATGTCAGCATTGGCGCACCGTCAACGCAATGGTGGGTTCAACTCGCCACCGCCATCGCATTCGGGCTCAGCTTCTCTACCGTTTTGACGTTGTTTGTGACGCCGGCGGCGTTGATGATGCGCGGCAAGGCGAGTGCCTTATCAAAACGGATCAAGGCGCGGCTATCCCGCAAGCGCCCCGCATAAAGCCAATGGCTGTCTGCTGCAAACACAAACATCCCTGATTATCTTAGAAGCTAGAAAAGAGAAAAAATTATTGGCCGGAGATTATTGGCCAGAGATTATTGACCAGAGCCAGCCTTTGCGGAGTCGGCCTCAAAAGATTGGGCGGCGCAATCATCGGCCTCAGTGGTGAGCCGGACTTCCACAGCCTCGCGGCCTTGGTCAACGTCACGGACTTGCATAATAACCGTTGTGCCTTTTTTAAAGTCGTCTTCCTCAACACCGTTGCGGCGCAGACATGTTTGATGCACGAAAATATCTTTCATGCCGTCTTGTCCCGCAACAAAGCCATAGCCCTTATCGGCGCGGAACCATTTAACGCGACCGTAAAGTTCATATACTTCGCCGGCCTCGGGGGGCAGAGGGATTTTGACTTTGTGGGCCTCCATATCCCCTTCGCACAAGACACGTAAAATCTTGTCTACGAACAACCCGTTTTCAGTTTGCTTGATGGTGCACTCGATCTGAGCGTCTTTGCCGAGATAGGTAATACCGTGTTTTTGAAGAGCCGACACGTGTACAAAGGCATCCTGTTCCGGGTTGCCTTCGGGTACCAAAAAGCCGAAGCCTTTACTTTCATTAAACCATTTGAGTTTGCATCTGTAGACACAATCCTCATCCGACCTATTCATTACCATGTCCTGCCTGAACCGTTTTACCCCACGGTTTTTAGGTTTTTACGTTATACCGAAAGCGGCCTAAAGACGCAATATTTTTGTTGATATAAAGGCAAAAAAAACGAACGCCGCGCGGATTTTGTAAAAAATAGTCATGAAAACAGATGAAAAATGCTACACTATTTCTTTGAATCATAATCATAAACGGGGGAAAACCGCGTGAAAGACGACCCAAAAGACAGCAAACACGGCGAAACACAAGCCATGCCCACCACCCCCGAAACCCCCACACAAAAAACACCGCAAGACCGCATACATATGCATGAAAATGCGCGGCCATGGATAAAATCCTATCCAAACGGTGTTGACTGGAACGCTGATTTGCCGCTGGGGCCTGTTCACGGATTGCTTGAGCAAACCGCAGAAAAATATGGCGATCGACCCGGATTTGACTTTATGGGGCGCAAATATAGCTGGGCGCAGATTGACCAGTTTTCCCGCAAAATCGCCAAAGGACTTCAACAACACGGCATTAAAAAGGGCTCGCATGTCGGTCTATTGCTCCCGAACTGTCCTTATTTTATTTTCTCTTACTATGCTTTGATGCGGATTGGGGCGGTTGTTGTCCATTTCAACCCGCTTTATGCCAAGCGAGAGCTCGCGCAGCTTATCGAAGAAAGCCAAACCGACCACATCATCACTGTTGATCTCAAGGTTACGCTTGATAAAGCCGTGCCCTTGCTTGAGGAAAGCCGCCTTCAATCCATTATTTTGTGCAATTTTGCGCAGGCCTTGCCGACCGCTACGGGGCTCTTATTCCGCATTTTCCGCCGCGGGGAAATAGCAAAAACGCCGAAAAAAGACTCACGGATTTGCTCTTGGGATGGCCTGCTTCAAAATGATGGGTTATATACCCCCGTTGATATTGACCCGCTGAATGACCTTGCTTTGCTGCAATTCACCGGCGGCACAACGGGGCTGCCCAAAGCCGCGATGCTCACTCACGCCAACTTAACCGCCAATACCGAACAAGCCAGATTATGGTTTCTAACCGCGCGCGAAGGCGAAGAAAAAATTGCCGGTGTTTTGCCGTTTTTCCATGTTTTTGCCATGACCGCGATTTTGAATCTCGGCACCCGCATGGCGATGGAGATTTACGCCTTGCCGCGGTTTGACCTGCGCCAGACCCTGAAAATGATCGAAAAGAACCGCATTACGTTTTTCCCCGCCGTGCCGGCGATTTATACGGCGATCAACGCATTTAAAAAGCGATCCCGCTATGATTTGACGAGCATCAAAGTCTGCGTGTCCGGCGGTGCCGCCCTTCCCGTTGAAGTCAAAAAATCGTTTGAGGCCAACACCGGATGTGTTCTTGTTGAAGGGTACGGATTGACGGAATCTTCGCCTGTTGCCTGCGTTAACCCGCTTGAGGGCGAAAACAAACCGGGGTCCATCGGCCTGCCCCTTCCCCAAACCGAGATTGCCCTGATTGACATTGAGGACAAAACAACCCGCGTTGCCCGCGGAGAACGTGGTGAGCTCTGCATCAAAGGCCCGCAAGTGATGAAGGGCTATTTCAATCGCCCTGAAGAAAGCGCCGGCGCTTTGAAAGACGGATACCTGCACACAGGCGACGTCGCCATCATGGATGACGAAGGATATGTCTTTATTGTCGACCGGATCAAAGACCTCATCATCACCAACGGATACAACGTATACCCGCGCAATGTTGAGGAAGCCATCTACCTCCACCCCGCCGTCGAAGAATGCATCGTCGCGGGTATTCCCGATGAAGCCAGAGGCGAAGTCGTCAAAGCGTGGATCAAATTAAAAGATAACCGCAACCTGAGCGGCAATGACCTCAAGGCATTTTTGCAAGACAAGCTCTCGCCCCTTGAAATGCCCCGCGCCATTGAGTTTCGCAACAAGCCCCTGCCCAAAACCATGATCGGGAAATTATCACGCAAGGATATCTTGGCGGAAGAAAAGGCCATTTCAGGCTAGTTTTATGGGGGGAAACGTCCCCCCATACCCCGCGGAGCTCTTTGTACCGCGCTATAAAACACCGCGGGTGTGGGGGGCGTTTCCCCCCACATTAAAACAAAACCCCTATTCCTCCCCCCCCCCTGTTTTTACATAATCATTTACACTTTGTTAATTTTTTGGTAGGATGCCCTCAGATATAAAAAAGTGTCAAACACTGAGGAGGCCGCCACCATGACAATCGCACCCCAAAAATCGGGCCTGTTAACCCATGCCGCAACCAGCGCAGGATACGTTATTAACGCAATCGGCAATTTCGTAAAGCGTGACCCCGCCCTTACCGGAATTTTCCTTGGCCTCGCCGCCGGATTTTCTATTCCGCAGGAATACACAACAGCCGTCAGCGTCGCTTGCATCGCCATCATAACAACGGCCGCTCTCGGATTCGCGATATTCGGCCCCAAAACCGCAAAAAACACCGTAACGGCGCAACAAAAACCTAAAAACCCAAATATGCGGCCTTAGGCTTTTCGTTGTTTACGCTCTATGGGGGGAAACGTCCCCCCATACCCCGCGGAGCTCTTTGCACCGCGCTAAAAGCACCGCGGGTGTGGGAGGGCGTTCCCTCTCCCACATAAAAGAGGGTACCCCCCCTATACTTATTGATTAAAAAGCCAAAAATTTTGAGGCACAAAAGAAAAACCCCCGCATTTGCGCGGGGGTTTTGTATTTTAGGGGTGGTCGAAGACTTATTTCTTTTTGTCTTCGCTGCTGGCTTTTTCGAGGGCTGCGCCCAAGATGTCACCGAGGGACGCACCGGATTCGGTTGAGCCGTATTCAGCCATCGCGGCTTTGTCTTGGTCGATCTCGTATTGTTTAATCGACAGGCCGACTTCTTTGCTCTTGCCATCTGTTTTGATGACTTTCGCATCGACTTTTTCGCCAACGGCGAAGCGGTCAGGGCGTTGTTCAGAGCGTTCGCGTGACAGATCGGCTTTCTTGATATAGCCTTGAAGCATGTCGTTGATCGACACTTTCAAGCCGCCATCTTCAACCGCAACAATCGTGCCGGTGACAACGGAACCTTTGGTGATTCCGGTCATTGCGCCTTTGTATGGGTCGTCAGACAATTGCTTGATGCCGAGGGCAACGCGTTCTTTGTCAGGATCCATCTCAAGGATTTTTGCCTTAACTTTGTCGCCTTTTTTGTAGTTTTCAAAGGCGGCTTCGCTTTGGTCTTCCCAAGAAATGTCGGACAAGTGAACCATGCCGTCGATTTCTTCGCCCAAGGCCACGAACATACCAAATTCGGTGATGTTGCGGATTTCGCCTTCGATAGCATCGCCGACTTTATGCGATGCGGCATAGGCGCGCCATGGGTTGTCTTGGCATTGTTTGATGCCGAGGCTGATGCGGCGTTTTTGCATGTCGATGTCCAGAACAACAACTTCGACTTCTTGTGAGGTCGAAACGATTTTGCCTGGGTGGACGTTTTTCTTTGTCCAAGACATTTCAGAAACGTGAACGAGGCCTTCGATACCGTCTTCGAGTTCAACGAACGCGCCGTAATCGGCAATGTTGCTAACGCGGCCGGTGAGTTTAACACCGACAGGGTATTTCGCCTCAACGCCTTGCCACGGATCGTCTTGCAGTTGTTTCATACCGAGCGATACACGGCCGTTTTCGTCGTTGTAACGAATGACCATAACATCGAGGGCTTGACCGACTTGCAACACTTCTGACGGGTGGTTGATACGCTTCCAAGAAATATCGGTCACGTGCAACAAGCCGTCAACGCCGCCGAGGTCAATAAACGCACCGTAATCGGTGATGTTCTTGACAACGCCTTGAAGGACTTTGCCTTCTTGCATGTTGGACATGAGTTCGCTGCGGGCTTCTTCGCGGCTTTCTTCCAAAATGGCACGACGGGACACAACGATGTTGCCACGTGATTTGTCCATTTTCAAAATCTGGAAGGGTTGCGCCACGCCGATCAACGGTGATACATCGCGGATCGGGCGGATATCGACTTGTGAGCCAGGCAAGAATGCCACGGCGCCATTAAGGTCAACAATAAAGCCGCCTTTGACTTTGCTGAAGATAACGCCGGTAACGCGCTCGCCTTTTTCATGGGCTTTTTCAAGCTCAATCCATGATTCTTCGCGGCGGGCTTTTTCGCGGCTGAGAACGGCTTCGCCGTTTTTGTCTTCAAGGCGCTCGACATAGACTTCAACGCTGTCGCCTGTTTTGATGTCCGGCATCTGGCCGACCATTGAGAATTCTTTTAAGGGGATACGGCCTTCCGATTTCAAGCCAACATCGACAAGAACACTGTCAGGGGTGAAGCCCACGACTTTGCCTTTTACGACTGTGCCTTCGAATGTTCCGCCATCGCCGAGAGAGAGATTAAGAAGTTCCGCGAATTCTTTGGAGTCTAAGCGGTCTTTGAGTTGTGCTGCTGCACGTGCCATTTGTGTTTCCTTGGTTACGGTTAAACTATGCCACGCCCCTTATCTATAACCGGACAAAACCATTTCGGCCGGATGGAACTGGCATGTTCCGCCGATTTTGTAGCAACAGGCCAACGATTGTTGGGCTTTAAGTGATTAAAGCGAAAGGATTTTTTCCCGCACGGTGCCGAGGACTGCGTCATAGGCTTGGTCTGCGGTCATTGCGGAGGTGTCAATCACGACCGCGTCCTTTGCCGGCACCATCGGGGCTATATCGCGCCCGCCGTCCCGGCTGTCCCGTTGCTGCATATCCTGCAGAACGGCGTCATATGTACCTTGAAACCCGCGCGATTGCAACTCTTTATATCGTCTTTGCGCACGAATCTGCGGACTCGCCGTGACAAACAGCTTCGCATCGGCGTCGGGGCAGATCACAGTACCGGTATCGCGCCCGTCCAAAACGCATCCTTTGGCGGGTTTTCCGTCCTCCAGCGCTGGCGGATTATGCGCCAGAGTCTTTTGTACATCGAGCAAAGCCGCGCGCACGGACGGGTGCGCCGCGACAACGGAAGCCGTCTGCGAAACGGCCTCGGTACGGATGGTCGGGCTGGAAAAATCCGCCACCGACAGGCCGGAGCATAGCCCCAGAGCCGCCCGCGCCGCCGCGTCCGCATCGGATGGGTCAATCCCGCCGTCAAGGCACGCCCGCGCGACAAGACGATACAGCGCCCCCGTGTCAATATAGGCATAGCCGATGTCATGCGCCAAGCGCCGCGCCAGCGTGCCTTTGCCACTCGCCGCGGGGCCGTCTATGGTGATGATTTTGGTAGAAACGGGCATATTGATTATACTGCTTTTTTATGGGGGGCTTGTTGCTCCGCCGTGAACACGCAGCCCAGCGCCGCCATTTTGTCGATAAAGGCGGGGAAGCTGGTCGCTATCGCCGCTGTGTCATCAACACTGACCGGATTTTGCGATGCTGCGCCCATGATGAGGAAGCTCATCGCAATGCGGTGGTCGAGATGGGTTGCGATATGGGCGCCGCCATGCGGAGGGTGCGCCTTGCCATAGACGATCATACCGTCCGGTGTTTCGGTCAAGGACACGCCGCAAGCGATCAAGCCCTGCGCCATCACGGCAAGGCGGTCGCTTTCCTTGACGCGGAGTTCCTCAAGGCCGGTCATGACCGTGTCGCCCGCAGCAAAGGCCGCGACAACCGACAGGATCGGAAATTCGTCAATCATGGACGGCACGCGTGAAGCCGGAACGGACACGCCTTTTAAGGCACCGCTGTAACGCGCCGTGATGTCGCCAACCGGCTCGCCGCCTTGATCGCGGCGGTTTTCAATCACGAGATCCGCACCCATTTCGAGCAGCGTATCGAACAAGCCGGTGCGGGTCGGGTTCAAATTGACATTCCGCACCGTCACGACCGAGTCCGGCACAATCAATGCCGCGCAGATCGGAAAGGCGGCGGAGCTGGGGTCGGACGGCACGATCAGCGGGTCTTTGGGCGCCGTCAGGACGCCTTGGCCTTTGACACTGGCGCGGGCGCGGCCATCGGGAAGAATTTCACTGTCGATGCTCAGGCCGAAAAAACGCGCCATGCGTTCGGTGTGGTCGCGCGACAAGCGCGGTTCGGTGACTGAAGTCACACCGGGCGCCATAAATCCCGCCAAAAGCACCGCGGATTTCACCTGTGCCGAGGCAATCGGGCTGTCGTAACTGATCGGGGTGAGGGTTTGCGCGCCCTCCACCATCATCGGTAAAAGGCGGTCTTGGCGGGCGTGAAAGCGAATTCCCATGCTAGAGAGCGGCTTGGTAACGCGATCCATCGGGCGTTTATTGAGCGAGGCATCGCCGCTCATCACACTGCGGAACGGGCGGGCACCGACAACACCGGCGAGGAGCCTTGCGGCGGTGCCGCTATTGCCCATATCCAGAACGGTTGAGGGCTCGCGCAGGCCGGTCAGGCCGACGCCGTCAATCACCCAGTCGCCTATCATATTTTTTTCGATGCGAACGCCCATAGCCATTAATGCGGCACGGGTGTTCATCACGTCTTCGGATTCCAGCAAGCCCTTGACCGTTGTTGTGCCAATCGCCTGTGCCGCGAAAATAAGGGCGCGATGTGAGAGGGATTTATCCCCCGGCACATCAAATACGCCGTTCAGAGCCTTCGCCGTCTTGGAAATCATCATCGCTTTGCCTGTTGTGTTTATCTATGGGTTACACCGCCCGCAGTTTTGGCACAGATGCGCCGAATGTCAAGAAGGGCTGTATCAAACAGCCCTTCGTTTTGTTCCGTTTTGCCCTTTATTATTTCGGGTCGTCTTTTTCGAAATAGGTCAGGCTGCCTGTATAACTGCGGAAAAATTCGAGCAATTTGTCCTCGGGGAGCGGACGGCAATAGCGGAAACCTTGAACGAGGTCACAACCCTCTTTGATCAAATATTCCTGTTGCTCCAGTGTTTCCACGCCTTCAGCGATGACTTCGAGATTCAAGGAACGGCCTAGGCCGATAATCGTGCGGGTGATGGCGGCATCATCGGGGTCGGTCACGGCACTGTCGACGAAGGATCGGTCGATTTTCAAGCGGTGAATCGGGAATTGGCGCAAATAAGCCAAGGACGAATAGCCCGTTCCGAAATCGTCAATCGCCAGCTCAATGCCTTGACGGTTAAATTCGTGCAAGGTGGCAATGGTGTGCTCGATGTCTTCCATGAACAAGCTCTCGGTCACTTCAAGCTCAAGCGCGGAGGACGGGAAGCCTGTTTCTTCGAGGGTTTTGCGCACCAAGGCTGGCAGGTTTCCTTCGGCAAACTGAGCGCCCGAAATGTTCACCGCTACGCGGATCGGCGGCAAGCCCATGGCGCGCCATGCCGCGCCGCGTTCACAGGCGTGACGGATGATCCATTCGCCCATCGGGATAATCAGGCCGGAATTTTCGGCAATCGGAATAAACGCGCCAGGGGAGATAAAATGGCCGCCTTGCGGGGAATCATCCGGCTTCCACCACCGCACAAGGCACTCAACCCCCACCAGCTCACCAGTCGCAAGGTTAAATTGCGGTTGATAGAACAGGCGCAATTGTTGTTCGTCCAGCGCCACACGAAGGTCGCGCAAGGTTTGGAAACGCTCGCGCACCGCGATGTCGAAATCGCGGGAATAGGCGCGAATAGTGTCGCGGCCTTCTTCCTTGGCGCGGTTCAGGGCGATATCCGCCCCCTTCAAAATATGGTCGGGGTCGGAGGAATCATCGGGATACGTCGCCACACCGATGGATGCGCGGATCTGGAAATTTTCCTCAAACGCTTTGAACGGTTCGGATCGCACGATATGGGCAATGCGTTTGGCGACATCAATCGATTTGTTCAAATCGGTTTGGAGCGGCACCATAATCGCGAATTCATCCTCGCCATAACGCGACACAACCGCATTTTTGGGAAGAGCGTTTTTCAAGCGTTTACCAACTTCGTTCAAAATGATGTCGCCAATATGATGCCCCATAGAATCATTGATGTCTTTGAAGTGGTCTAGGTCCATCGTGATGACGCCGAGGCGGGTTTTGGTCGAACCTTCGGTTTTTTCATTCGCCTTTTCGCGCAATAACTTCAAAAACAATTCGCGGTTGGGCAGGCCGGTCAAGCTGTCGTAATAGGCGAGTTTGTGAATCTCGCTCTCGGCCTTGTTTTTAATCTCGCTGAGGTTCGTCGCGTTTTGCAAAATAAGGGTTCGCGCCGCCTCCAACGCACCGCCAATCTCGCTGTCCGGGTCGGTGTTAATTTGCTGGATATACGGGTTATCGGGGTTTTGCGTCGCGGAAATAAGGTTTTGGCGCAGAATCAAAATAGGGCTGAGCAACCATCGCCCCAATGTAATCATCAACACATTCGTCACCAGCGCCGATAAAACAAACGCGATGAACACATGTTGCACGAGGAGCAAGTTCATTGAACGGTTGAGCGCCGATGAATCCATTTTCATGCTGGCATAATACGGGGCGACAAGGTCGGCGGGTTTCAAAATAAATTCATAGCCGCCGCCGCGATCGGTGCGCCGCGTGTCGTTCAGCATCTCATAACCTTCGATAATCAAGGTCACTGGCTGGCCATAGCTTTTGATAAATTTAAGATTTTCGTCATAGAGGCTGAGCCCCGCGACTTTGCTCGTCCCGATCAAGCGGATCATTTCCTGACCCGTTAAAGGATTGGCTGCCGGTTGACCGTCTTTCGGCATATCCAAGAGCGGTGCCAATGTTGCCTGACCAAGTTCACGAAGCGAATCAAGGCGCGCTTGTTTATGGTCGGCAATTGTAAAAAACATCACCGCCGAATACACAAGGACGATCGTCATAAACACAACAAACGTAATCCGCCACCCGATCCGGCTCTTCCAGATTTGGGCGGTGCTGTTGCTGAGTTGGTGAACGGCCTTGCGCTCGTTTTCCAACAACGGCCTTCTTTCAACATCTCTCAGTGATGGTTTGCGCTGATCAATCATTGCGTGTGTGGCATTTTTTCCGGTGTGTTTGTACGGCGGGGGTTACAGATTCGGTTCACCTGTATAGCGTTACCATTTATACCTTAATTTATTGTGAAAGAATATCCTTAATAAAAATATAAAGCGGCAAAAGGCCAAAAGGTGAGGCGATGGTGCCATCACCCGTAATCGTCATAGCCGCCCGAGGCTGCGGCGTGGCGAGGGGCAGATTTCGGACGCTTGAACATGGCGGCGAGCTCCGATAAATGCGCCAATGTTTTAGGGCGGATCGGCACATCCTGTTGTTTTTGGTTTTCAGCGTTTGCGCCCGCATCCTTAGCACCGGATTTGCGCGCGCGGGCGGGCATCAAGGCATTTTTAAACCCGAGTTTACCGGCCTCCTTAAGGCGTTGTTCCGGTTGCGGAACAGAGCGAACCTCCCCCGACAGGCCAATCTCACCGAAAAACACCGTATCAAAGGGCGCGGGGTCATCCGCCGCCGCCGACACCAAGGCCGCCGCAATCGCCAAATCCGCTGCTGGCTCCGTAATGCGCAGGCCGCCCGCGACGTTTAAGTACACGTCATAGCCGCCAAGAGAAATGCCGCAGCGTGCCTCCAGCACCGCTAAAACCATCGACAAACGGTTGCTGTCCCACCCGACAACCGCACGGCGCGGCGACGCAAAGGGGGTCGGTGCGACCAGTGCCTGAATTTCAACCAGCACCGGACGCGACCCTTCAAGCCCCGCGAAAACCGCGCTGCCCGACATGTCTTGTGCGCGTTGGGATAAGAATAGAGCAGAAGGGTTTTCAACCTGTTGCAGGCCGCCACCCGACATTTCAAAAACCCCGATCTCGTCCGTCGGACCAAACCGGTTTTTCACCCCGCGCAAAATGCGGAATTGGTGCCCGCGGTCGCCTTCGAAGTATAGTACCGTATCAACCATGTGTTCCAATACGCGCGGACCGGCAATCGCGCCTTCTTTCGTCACATGCCCGACCAGCAAAACCGCGATATTATGTTTCTTCGCTACGCGGATAAGTTCTTGCGTACAAGCGCGCACCTGCGTCACCGTACCGGGGGCGGAATCAATGACATCGATAAACATCGTTTGGATCGAATCGATCACGACAATATTAGGGTTTTGCCCGCGTCCAGCCTCCAATGTCGCAACAATATCGCGCAAAGAGGTTGCGGAGGCGAGTGCCACAGGGGCATTTTCAAGCCCAAGACGCTCCGCCCGCATGCGGATTTGGTCGACCGCTTCCTCACCCGAGATATAAGCACAGGATTGCCCCTTTTGCGCCAACGCACAGACCATCTGGAGCAATAAGGTCGATTTACCGATCCCCGGGTCGCCGCCGATCAAAGTCGCAGATCCCGGCACAAGCCCACCGCCCAATACGCGGTCAAGCTCGTCCATGCCACTGCGCAGTCTTTGGCGCGGCGGTTCACTGCCCTTTAAGGACGTGAATTCAATCTGAGCACCGGATTTGCTGTTGCCCATGCTTTTGGGAACGGCGGCCTCGACCCGCTCTTCGGTGATGGTGTTCCATTCGCCGCATCCCTCGCATTTGCCGCCCCATTTGCCGTGGACGGTACCGCAAGACTGACAGACATAATTGATTTTTGATTTTTTGCTCATGGGGTGAAGATTAGCGCGTTTTTTATGCGAACTCAAGGCGGGCTCGTGGGCGGGAGGCGCTATTTTATCACCGATATTTTCGTACTCATCGTGAATTGCCCCTTGCCCGAATCCGCGCGGTTAGCTATTGATTAAGGCATGGTTCTCGATATCGTCGTCGCAGTTATATTGTTTTTATCCATGCTGGTTGCGTGGTTCCGCGGGTTTATCCGCGAGGTTCTGACCATCCTTGGTCTGGGCGGTGCCGCCGTGGGCGCATTGTATGGCAGCCCCTATATCATCCCGTCCCTCAGCAAATGGATGATCGGCGACAAATCTGCCGATGAAGCGCGGCTTTTCAGCATTATCCCTTATGAATTCATCGCCATCGGCCTTGCATATCTGTTTGTCTTTATTGTTGTTTTTATTCTGTTGTCGCTCGCGACACATTGGCTTTCTAAAACAGCGAAAGAGGCCGGACTTGGGGCGCTTGACCGCAGCCTTGGTGTTTTGTTCGGCCTTTTGCGGGCGGTGATCTTGATCGGGCTGTTGTTCATTCCGTTTAACGTTGTGATGGACGAACCGGAAAAACAAGAATGGTTTGGTGATTCCTATACGCTTCCTTACGTTGACTACACCGCGCGTTTGATGCGTGCAGCCATCCCCGCGCCCATCCCCGACACGGAAGAAGACGCCGAGGACAAAGAGAAAAATCCCACAGAAAACACGAAACGTGGTACACTGGATATTCTTCAGGAAAAAGCCATGAAGAACGCCGAGGACGCCGCCAGGATCCTGCGCGACTCCCCGCATAACGACAAGCAAAGAACCGGCGCCAAGCAACGCCCGCCCAAAGACGGTCAGAGCACCGACTCCGCCGAAAAAGGATACGGATCCTCAGACCGCGACTCTTTGCAGCAACTCTTTGAAAACAAGCTTCAAAATAACGAATAACTTCACATAGATCGGGCCTTTGCCATGTTGCCTTTTTCCGCCTCCAGCGATGACGACAGATTCCACGAGGAATGCGGCGTTTTTGGCGTCTATGGCCATAAAGATGCGGCAGCTCTTACCGCGCTCGGTCTACACGCCCTCCAACATCGCGGGCAAGAGGCCTGCGGCATCGTCAGTGTCGAAGGAGAAAATTTTCATGCGCACCGCGCGCTCGGCCTTGTTGACGCGACATTCAGCAGCGCCGCAGTGATGGATATGCTCAAGGGCAATAAAGCCATCGGGCATAATCGCTACGCCACCAGCGGCGATACCATCCTTCGGAATGTCCAACCCGTTTACGGCGATTTATCCTTTGGCGGGTTTGCGATTGCACATAACGGAAACCTCACCAACGCCTATAAAATCCGCGAAGGATTGGTGAAAAAGGGCTCGATCTTTCAATCCACCAGCGATACCGAAGTCATTGTCCACCTTGTCGCCACCGCCGCTGAAGGCACACCGATTCTCGACCGCTTGAAGCAAGCCCTCACCATTGTTCAAGGGGCGTATTCGCTTGTTGCCGCAACCGCAGACGAGATGATCGGCCTGCGTGACCCATACGGCGTACGGCCTTTATTGCTCGGCAAGCTTGGCGATGCGTATATCCTCACCTCCGAAAGCTGTGGCCTTGATATTATCGGGGCGGAGCTTGTACGCGACGTGCGGCCGGGCGAGGCCGTGGTTGTCAACGATAACGGCGTTGAATTCGTCCAGTTGTTGCCGCAGCAAAGCAAACGGTTCTGCATTTTCGAATACGTGTATTTCGCGCGGCCGGATTCGGTCCTTGAAAACAAATCGGTTTACCATACGCGCCGCCAGATCGGCGTTGAACTTGCCAAAGAAGCCCCCTGTATCGGTGCCGATATCGTTGTGCCGGTGCCGGATAGCGGCGTGCCCTCCGCCATCGGGTATGCGGCGCAAAGCGGCCTGCCGTTTGAGCTCGGCATCATTCGCAACCACTATGTCGGGCGCACCTTTATTGAACCGACCGATCAAATCCGTCACCTTGGCGTCAAATTGAAACACAATGCCAACAAGGCCTATATCAAAGGCAAATCGATTGTTTTGGTTGATGATTCCATCGTGCGTGGCACGACATCGCGCAAAATCGTTGAAATGGTGCGCGAGGCCGGCGCCCGCGAAGTCCATATGAGAATCTCCAGCCCCCCGACCAAGCATAGCTGTTATTACGGTATCGACACGCCAGACAGCGCCGAACTCATGGCCAATCGTTTTTCGATTGACGATATTCGCAAGCAAATCAATGTCGATTCCCTTGCCTATATCTCGCTTGACGGGTTGTACCGCGCGGTGGGAGAGGCAAAGCGCGACCCCGAAAACCCTGGGTTTTGCGATGCGTGTTTTTCCGGCAAATACCCCATTGCCTTGACCGACCATGAGGACGGGCGACCCGATAAAAAAGTTTCGTCCTTGAATGAATATAAAGCCGCCAGAACATAGGGACGGCGCGTTTTTCGCGACCCCCGCTTTCCGGCTTTTGTATAAGGAGTTTTCACGATGACCCAATCCCCCATATCTACGCTTTCGGGCGGTGTCTTGAGCGGACAAGTCGCCGTTGTGACCGGCGCATCGCGCGGCTTGGGGCGTGAAATCGCGCTTCAACTCGCGGCACTTGGGGCGCATGTCATTGCCATTGGCCGCACCACCGGCGCCCTCGAAGAGCTCGACGACGCCATCCAAGCGGCGGGCGGCCAAGCAACCCTCGTACCATTCGACCTTCGCAAACTCGATGATATTGTCGCATTGGGGCCGATGCTCCATCAAAAATTCGGGCGCTGTGATATTCTTGTCGGCAATGCCGGAATCTTGGGTGAGCTTGGCCCCCTGCACCAAAGCGCGGCAAAGCTGTGGAACGAAGTCTTCACCGTCAATGTCCACGCCAATCAACGCCTGATTACAACGCTTGACCCATTGCTCCGCGCCGCCCCCGCCGGACGGGCGGTGTTCGTCACCTCCGCCGCCGCGCATAAATGCAAGGCCTATTGGGGCGCCTATGCCGCGAGCAAAGCGGCGCTTGAGGCTATGGTCAAAGTCTATGCGGCTGAGCTTTTAAACACACGGTTAAAGGTCAATGTCTTCGACCCCGGCGCAACCCGCACCGCGATGCGGGCAAAAGCCTACCCGGGGGAAGACCCCCTCACCCTCGCCAACCCGCAATCCGTTGCGGCAAAGCTCATCCCGCTGTGCTTGCCGGAAAGTGACGCTCACGGGATGTGTGTGGCGGCTTAGCTTTTCGTATTTATTGGGATTTTATGATTGTTTGCAGGGGGACGCCCCTGCACGCGGTTTTTTGGGCGCGAAAAATGCGGTTTATGCGCTGGGGCTTGTGCTTTTCACTGACTTTATAACCCCCTAAAAAGCACAAGCCTAATCCACATATGGGTTTTTGGATGTCCGCAAGACGATGCGGATGGGGACGCGTTCGATGCCGAAATCTTCGCGCAGGCCGTTCATCAAATAGCGTTTATATGTTGCCGGCAGATCCTGCGGGCGTGACACCCACACCGCAAAGGTCGGCGGGCGGGTTTTGATCTGGGTGATATAGCGCATCCGGTTGGGGCGGCCTTGGGTCAAAGGCGCAGGGTGGCGTGACGTCATTCTCATCAACCAGCGGTTCAAAATGCCCGTACCGATGCGTTTGTTCCAATTTGTATAGACAGTGAAAACCGCACTCATCAACCGGTCAAGGTTTTTGCCGTTCAGCGCCGAAATCGACACGAACGGAATATCCGGCAATTGCGCCAGCGAGCGTTCCAAACGGTCGGCAAACTCTTGACGCACACGGTCTTTTTGGGCGACGGCATCCCATTTATTCATCGCCAGAATAAGGCATCGTCCTTCGTTCAAGACGTGGCTGGCGATAATAAGGTCTTGTTTGTCCAGCGATTCTGTCGCGTCTACCACTAAAATCACGATCTGTGCCAAGCGAATATTGCGCAAGGCTTCATCCGCCGATTGTTTTTCCAGTGTTTCAACAATCCGCGCCTTTTTGCGCAAGCCCGCCGTGTCCACTAGTTTGAATTTACGCCCGTCATATTCCCAATCCACCGCGATGGAATCGCGGGTCAGCCCCGCTTGCGGGCCGGTTAAAACGCGGTGATGGCCGAGAAGGCTGTTCATCAATGTTGACTTGCCCGCATTCGGGCGGCCGACAATCGCGACCTTCAGGGGGATTTCGGGGTCAAGATCGGGGTTGTCCGTATCTTCGAAATCGTATTCTTCGGCGCCTTCGATGGTATCGAGCCATTCGGCGGCTTCGAGCGCGGCTTCGGACTCGATGATATATTCTTTTTCTGCCTCGGTGAGGGAGGCTTCGTCGTCTTCCGTTTCGTCTTTGGGGATGAGCTCAAGCAAAGCATCAAATAAATCGCCCATACCCGTGCCGTGCTCCGCCGAAACGGCGTAAGGTTCACCAAGGCCGAGGCTATACGCCTCCGCCATGCCGTCTGTGCCGCGGAAGCTCTCGCACTTATTGACCACAAGAATGATCTTTTTGTTGGATTTGCGGATCAGATCGGCAAAGTGACGATCCATCGGCGTCAAGCCCGCGCGCCCGTCGATGATGAACATCAGGATATCGGCTTGCTCAATCGCCACTTCGGTGCTTTGGCGCATCATGCCTTCGATGCTGGCAGCGTCCGCTTCTTCCAGCCCTGCGGTGTCGATAATGTCGAGACGGTGGCCATAAATGTGACATTCCGCCCGTTTCCAGTCGCGCGTGACCCCTGGGCGGTCATGCACAATCGCCAGTTTTTTACGCGCCATCCGGTTGAAAAGTGTTGATTTTCCAACATTCGGGCGCCCGATGAGAGCTACGGTCAATGTCATGGCGTAATCTTATACGGGCGTTTTTGGCAAATGTCTTGTTTTTTTAATGGCTTGGACAAAGAAAGTGTTGCGCCTTTGCCGCCCCTTACAAAGAAAACGGCCATGATTGAAACCATGGCCGTTGTTTTTATTCTTTGCGCAAATCCGCGCTATTCTCTGGCTATTCCCAAGCGCTCAGCGTTCCGGAGGTGGTTAGCAAATAAAGCCGCCCACCCGCGATGACGGGGCCTTGGACAACATCGCCGCCGGTTTTCCATGAGGATTTTTGTTGCCCTGTAACGGGATCAAAGCTGTAGGCCATGCCTTCGGAGGAGAACGCCAATAAACGCTCGCCGGCGAAAATCGGGCCGTACCACTCAATCGGGCCTTTATTGTCTTTCGGCTTTTTAAAGGCCGGCAATTCGGTCATCCAAACAACCGCGCCGTTTGCGCGGTTCAAGGCATAGAGTTTCATATTTTTGTCGATCACGAAAATACGGTTGCCCGCGACCCACGGTGTTTGTGTGCCGCCGATCGGTTGTTCCCAAATCCGTGCGCCGGTGCGTTCATCAATTGCGGCGAGTTTGTCGGCGTAACTCATCGCCAACACGACACCCTTGTCAATCACCGGCAAGGCACGAATATCGGTCAGCCCCGTGATGGAGTCCGTCCGTCGCGCGGGGGTGAGGTTATCCGCCCATGCCGCGGCGCCATTATCAATGCGCAAGGCGTAAACCTCGCCCGATGAATAGGCCGGAACAACGATATCGCGGTTTGACGCAGGGCTGGCGGAGCCGAGCAATCCCGCGCTAGCCGTCAGGCCTTGATGGTCCCACAGGATTTTTCCATCGGAAGAATCAAGCGCGATCAAGCGGTTATCCAGCGTGGTCACGAAAACTTTGCCGGGAACAGCCGCCGGAGCAGCGCGCGCAGGACCAGTCAGCCCAGTGCGCCAAACAATCCGGCCATCATACGGGTCAAGCGCCAAAACCTCGTTAAACCCGTTGGTTGCGTATAATTGTCCGCTGGAAAACGCGAGGCCGCCACCAATGACGGGGTCTTTTTCGGTTTCTTTGATAATTTCGCGTGACCATAATTCTTTGCCGCCATTGACATCAAAGGCACGCACCACGCCCTTTGTGTCCACGGTAAAGACTTTTTCATCCACAACAACGGGCTGCGCTGTCAAAGGCAATTGCTTGGTTGAACCACTGCCGATGCTGGTTGACCAGAGCTTTTTCGGCTCGCCTTGGTTAAAGGCGAGGTGTTGCATCGCGTGGCTGGAGTAGCCGCCGGCTTGCGGCCAAAATTCGTTTTCCCATATGGGGGGCTGAATAAACCCGCCAATAACCGACGCATCGGCCACGTTGATCGCGGCGGCTTCGGTTGCCTGCGCGGTGCGAACGACTTTCTGTTCTTTGCGTGCTTGCAATGCTTGCGCGGCCAAAGCCGCCGTTGCGGCATCGTCTTCCGACATCGCCTGAGCCATATTGACCGCCGCGGTTTCCGCTGTTGCGCTCGTATCCGCAACAAAATCAACTTTTTTTGCTGCGTTTTCCGGCGCCGCTTGTGCCGCCGCGCTCTGTGTCATTTGTTTTTGGTTTTCAGATTGTTTGATCGGGGCGAGCGGGTCGTCCTTCAAATCTTGTTCCATTTCGCGCAGCGCGGTTTCCGTCGCCGCAATCGCTGCGGCCTCGGCCGCCGTCACATCGCGGATCGGGATATCATCACGAATAGTCGTTTTGACGTCATAAACTTCGCTGGTGGCCGCCGCGCTTCCGTCTTGACGGCGCAGTTCCTGATCGTAATTGAACAGCGGGATGCGCTCGCCTTCAAGCGGCGTGTCGGAGTCTTCCCCGAACCAACCGCCGCTTTCACAGCCGGTTAAAATGACGCAGGACAGTAAAAGGCTCATAGCCAATCGTTTCAAAGACTGGTTCTTCATTGTGTGATCCTTGTGTTGCCGAGAGTTTTTCATCATTTATTGTTCTTCGTTGTTCGCCGGATCGTTTGCCGTGCCATTCATCGGTGCATCCGCATTGTCGGCGCCTTCGGTGTCCGCGCTTTCCTCAGACGCCTTATCAAGCGCTTCGCTCGCCGCGCCTTCAAGAGCCTTCATCGCGGGGTCGGCGGGAACCGCTTGGCCTGCGTTTTGTGCCTTAATGGTGTATAAATGGCGCATATCGCCGATCATGCTCATGAGCGGGGTGCTTCCGTACGAAGCCGCCGCCGAAGACTCCAGCAATGTAAGTGCCGCGGAATAATCTTGTTGGCGTTCGCCGGCAATAATCGCGGCATCAAACAAGGCCAGAGCGCGCCAAGGATTGGCCGTTTGAGCGCCCAAATCCTCAAATTTCTTACGCAAAGCGTCAAACCCATCTGTTGCCGTGTTCATTTCGATACGCAGCTCCATGATATCCGCAAGCCAGCGAAGCTCGCCGCCCTTTTCACGGTTTTTGCGAAGCCGTTCATAAAAGGCGTTTGCGATTTCAAAGTCGTTTTCTTGCAACGCGTCATTGGCGGCGTAGAATAAAACCAGCCATTCTTGAACCGTTTGGGGGTCGGAGACCGCTTCTTTCGTGTTTTCAAGGCGTTTGACGGCGTCTTCCTCCGCCAGCCATTCGTAAATCTTGTCCGTATGCTCCATGTTGCGTTTGCTCTTCCAATCGCTCCATGCCACGTGACCGGCGGTCGCCAACACAATCAAAACACAGATGCCAATCAGTGCGCCGCCATAGCGTTTCCAAAGGCTCGCCATCTGTTCACGCCGGATGTCGTCCTCCATCTCACGCAGGAGAGCCTCGGTGCGCGCCAAATCATCATTTGGGTCTTTGTCTTTATTTTTAGCCATCAAACTCCTCGAATCGAAGACATGTCATATATTATGTGGTATACTTTATGAATGTCTTGGGGCAAATCGTCAACAGATAGTCTTATACCCATTCTTTTTACACCGAGTGAACTGCGCCAAATTTTGACCGCTTATTCCGAAGGTGTTTTGAAAAAAGGGTGGCGGGATTACGGTTTTCAGACCGCCGAACGCGAAACGCTGTTTGGCGTGATTGAGCGCGGCGGCCACGCCGACCATGACGACCAAAGCGGATATAACCGCGCGATTCTGTGCAGTCTTACAAAAATTATGCCCCGTAAGGGCGCGGGTGATGCGGCCTATCTTGTCTGCGATGGGTCATGTCCGGTTTTAAAAACCACGTCTTTTGTGGAAGCCGTTAACGCCTTGCGCGCCATTGGTACGCAAGAAGGGCAGAGCACCAAATCCGCCGCCGCGAAAAAGAAAAAGGCCGCGCTCAAGGTCATTTCATCCCGCAAATAACTTGACATATTATATGCATTGCCGCTTTAATTGTGGAAAATATAGACAAAGACTATAAAAAACACAGGCGAGGCGGATTATGTCCAACGATTCCGGAAAAAATTCTGGCAATAACTCCGGGGGCGGTTCATCGGAAAATAATCGCGTGATCGCATTTGATCCGTTTCGCAAAGCCGCGCAAGGCAGCGCTCAGCAAGACAACACGCCCAAAACCGATGCCGAACCGGCACGATTTCAAAAACACGAGATGACTGCGATTTTCAATTTACGCGCCGAATATTCCAATGTGGCGAAAGACTATGTCATCTGTAACGAAGGCGAACAGCCCGTTATTGCGTTTTTGGCGCAGGCGGGAGATCCGGATGCCTTGCTCGTCTTCCTCAAGGCCAGCAGCGGTCGTGACGCCGTCTATATGGTGGCGGGCGCGCAGATCAGCAGCCTGAGCAGCCCCGACCTTCGCGATGTGCTCGGCCATGCGCGTGACTTCATGGCACAGGCCGAAGCCCATATCGAATCCGAAAAAACCGCCCAAACACGGCGCAAAGGGTTTCGGATCGTCTAAGGTTCAGCGCCTATGCTTCTGCCCCTTGCGCCCTTCGATTGACCTTAGGGGGCGATTCAGGCACACTGCTTGCCATGTCAATCCGCGCGCAAAGGAGTGTCCGCATGGCCAAGATCAAGGTGAAAAACCCGATTGTCGAAATCGACGGCGACGAAATGACCCGCATCATCTGGGACAAGATCAAACAAAAATTCATCCATCCGTATCTTGATGTCGACCTTAAATATTATGATTTATCGATCGAAAAACGCGATGAAACCGCCGACCAGATCACCATTGATTCCGCCAATGCCATCAAAAAATACGGCGTCGGCGTAAAGTGTGCGACCATCACCCCCGATGAAGCCCGCGTCAAAGAATTCAACCTCAAGAAAATGTGGAAATCCCCCAACGGAACCATCCGTAATATTTTGGGCGGAACCGTGTTTCGCGAACCGATTATCTGTACCAACGTGCCGCGTTATGTGCCGGGCTGGACAAAGCCGATTGTGATTGGCCGTCATGCCTTTGGCGACCAATACCGCGCCACCGACATTAAAATTCCGGGTGCCGGCACACTCACCATGACCTTCAAGCCCAAGGACGGAAGCGCCGAGCAAAGCTGGGAGATTTTCGAATTTCCTGACTCCGGCGTAGCGATGGGGATGTATAACCTTGATGAGTCCATCCGCGGTTTTGCACAGTCTTGCTTTAATTACGGCTTACAGCGCGGCTATCCTGTTTACTTGTCGACCAAGAACACGATTTTAAAGGCCTATGACGGGCAATTTAAGGATATTTTCCAAGACGTGTTCGACAAGGAATTCAAGACCGCTTTTGATGCCAAGGGCTTGACCTACGAACACCGCTTGATTGACGACATGGTCGCCGCAGCCATCAAATGGGATGGCGGGTTTGTTTGGGCTTGCAAAAACTATGACGGCGATGTGCAATCCGATGTCGTGGCGCAAGGATTTGGCTCGCTTGGGTTGATGACCTCCGTACTGCTCACCCCTGAAGGCGATTGTGTGGAGGCCGAAGCCGCACACGGCACGGTCACCCGTCACTTCCGTGACCATCAGGCCGGCAAAAAGACGTCCACCAACCCGATTGCCTCGATTTTTGCGTGGAGCCGCGGCCTGAAATATCGCGGACAATTTGATGGAACACCCAATGTCGTTGACTTTGCCGAGGCCATCGAACGCGCCTGCATCGAAACGGTTGAGGCCGGACACATGACCAAAGACCTTGCCTCCCTTATCGGCCCTGAGCAAAAATGGCTCAGCACGGATGAGTATATGGACAAGGTTGAACAGCATTTGAAGAAAATACTGTCCTAAGCTTGATGGCGCGGGCATTGCATTCTTGAACAATGCCCGTACACCTCATACAGGCGGTTTAGGCGAAACGGCTTAATCCGTCTTATTTTTGCCATTTTCTTTTGACCAGTGTTATGTCATTTTAATTCGTCTGCGCCGATTTGCGCCTCTTTCTTTGATTTGGTTGATATATATGATGACTCGTTTTTCGCGCTTTTGTTTTGTTTTTTTGACGGCTGCGGCCTTGTCCGGCTGTGCCACATCAAACACGGAGCCTTCCGTTGAGGTTGCTATTGCCCAAGCGGAGCGCGATGCGGACAAAGCCGCAAAAATCGCTCAAGAAATCGCCCAACGTATCGAGGAAAAAAGCAAGGTTGTCGCCGGCGGCACCGAGCGCGCCGAAAAATCCGCCCCCGTCACGCCGGAGTCAAACAGAACCCGCCGAACAATCGAAGACGAACAAGAAATATTCACTGAGCCGCAGCCTTATATCGGTAAAACGAGAATAATCCGCGCCAAGCACGAAGACACATTGCTCGACCTCATGCGGGAATATAATCTGGGCTATGTTGAAATCCGCGCCGCCAACCCCGGCATGGATGTGTGGCTTCCGGGTGAGGGAACCGAAATTACCCTTCCGACCATGCATCTCATTCCCGATGCGCCGCGGGAAGGGCTTGTCATCAACCTTGCCGACATGCGGATGTACAGCTTTGTCGGCGATGCCAACAACCCCAAATCATTCCCGATCGGCGTCGGTCGTGAGGGGCTCAGCACACCGATGGGGAAAACCACCATCACGCATAAAAAAGACGGGCCGACATGGCGCCCAACCCCCAGAATGCGCAAGGAAGACCCCAAACTTCCGGCCGAAGTGCCGCCAGGGGAGGACAACCCGCTCGGCACCCATGCCATGTATCTTGGGTGGCCGTCTTACCTTATTCACGGCACCAACAAGCCATACAGCCTTGGACGCCGCGCCAGCAGCGGATGCATCCGTATGTATCCCGAAGACATTATCAAGGCGTTTGACCAATTCCCCGTTGGCACCAAAATCAACGTCATTCGCCAGCCGCTTAAAATGGCATGGATTGACGGAACGCTCTATCTCGAGGCTCACGCAGAAGAAACCTTGGCGGACAACATCGAGCGCGAGGGGTTGCCCCTTGAATATGATGTACCGGAGAATTTGTTTGCCCAGCTTCGCAAAAAACTCGGCGCGCAATATCAATACCTAGATTGGGATCAAATTCGCACCATCTTGAAGGAGCGCAGAGGCTATCCTATCGCTATTTTGAGCCTTGAAGAGATTAAACGCGTAGAGCAACAAAAAGAAGAAGACGCGCTCAAAAAAGCTGAAGAAGAGTTACGTGACGCCAGCGAGGCCGACAAAACCGCCAAAGCGGACGCCGAAGCCGCCGAGGATGACGCAGAGCCGGTTCGTTCCACTGTTTCGAAGCGCGGGTTTAACTGAGGATAGGGCGCGACGAACCGACGCCGCTGCTATTATTTCTGATCGCCCATTCCCCGACCGGTCACTTCTTGCTCTATCCTATGCCGAATCTCAGGAGTGAAGATTTCTTTTTGGGCGGGCTGTCCCGATCTGGCGACACGGCACGACGCGCCGCCACGGCCACGGGGAAAATATCGGCGGCATTGCGGTAATCAACATATTCACCCGCCCGCGCAAGGCGCAGCATCACGCGAAACAAATCAAAATCTATAGAAAAATCCAGTCTTGTTTCATTGATGAGCGATATTCTGACCGTCTGTGCGCCATGACTGCCGTAACTCACAGCATAGATTTTACCACTGTCGACATCCAGCGTTCCGCCATTCGCCCAAGGCAAGGTCATCATCCCCGCAACGGGTGGGAGCGCCGGCGGATTATACCGCGGACTAAGCGCTGGCTCAGGCGCGTAAGATGTCTTTGCATCGTGGGGGGCGTGGGGTTTTAAGGGCATATTCTTACATCAATCTTGAAATCAAGCACCATCGGGCTTTTGGGTTTTCAGCGAGCGCAAAGGCTTGTCCGCCGTTTGCGGGAAGTCACGATAATCCACGTCCACGCCTTCGCGCGCTTTTTTCAACATGGCGCGGAACACGTCCACATCCATTTTCGCATAACAATATTTCTCGCCCAGATAGATGGTGATCCGCCAAATGCCGGTGGGTTTGTATTTTTTATCCGTCATCTCGGTATAGTCCAGCATGGTGATCTTGCTGGCATCAATCTCAACAAAATCGCCATGAAGGCCGGGAAGAAGCATCAGCGCGGGCGGGATGCTCGTCCGCCGCGACTGGCTATTGAACTGTGGATTCATCATTATGATTTCTTTGCTTTTATTTTCCGCCCAACGGCAAACCGCCCTATCAAGCGCCCTGACTGCCGAGCGCCCTACATGGGTTCGAGATTTACCATATGCCCTTGCGGCGGGTCAAGAAAAAGGGCGCTTCGGCGGCGCCCCTTTGTTTTTACTGTGTATTGCTCTTCCTATTCGCTCTGCTTATAGGTGGCTTTTGCGGTTATTCCGCGGCTGCTGGTGCGTCTGTTGCCCCTTCGGCCGGTGCGGCTTTTGCTTCAGGAAGGGCGGCAGGACTGTCGCTCAGTGTACGGAGCCACGCAATAATATTGGCGCGGTCTTCGGGTTTTTTCATGCCGATATAGCTCATCTTCGTCCCCGGCGCATATTGCTTTGGCTTGGCGAGGAAGTCGCTGATGTTTTCATACGTCCATGTCTTGTCTTTCATGCCGACAAAGACTTCGGAATAGGGAAAATCGGACAAATGCGCATGTTTTGCGTTCACAATGTCCCACAAATTGGGGCCAACGCGGTTCGGGCCGCCTTTTTCAAAGCTGTGACATGCGGCGCAAGCCTTGGATAGTTTTTCACCCTTGGCAACGTCACCGACCGCAATCATCGACAAAATGTCGATTTCTTCGGCAACCTCACCGCCTGCGGCGTCGGTTGTTTCGGCGACTTCGATGACGTAGGACGGTTCCTCCGGCATATGGATTGTGACCATTTTCTTGGCTGTAAAGCCCGAGAGCATTGCAATAATGCCCGCCAGAAGAAGGGCTGCAAAAATTTTGTTTGATTCCATCGCGGCTTACCCTAAGTGCTTTGTTATGTTGTTGCCTATTTTACAATAGTTTTTCGTTGCGCGGCAGAGTTTAGAGTGGTTTTAATACGACTTCAAGAGTCCTGTTGCGCCACTTTGCCGAAGCAACCTGATTTTCGCCTATTATTATGTCCCGAGGAGACACAAAAAACAATGACCACCGCAAATAAGATACACTATGTCGCATTTCAAGGGGCGCCCGGCGCATTTTCCGATCTTGCGTGCCGCGCTGTTTTTCCGGATATGCAGAGCATGCCTTGTTCCTCCTTTGACGATGCGTTTTTGGCGGTGCAGGACGGCTCGGCCGATTATGCCATGATCCCGATTGACAACACATTGGCGGGGCGGGTGGCCGATGTTCACCGCCTTATTCCCGAGAGCGGGCTGTTCATCATCGGTGAACATTTTGAACCGATCAACCATTGTTTGCTCGGTGTTCCGGGGGCGCGCAAAGAAGAGCTGAAGCGCGTTCATTCCCATGTTCACGCCCTGCCTCAATGCCGCAAGCTGATCCGGTCTTTGGGGCTCCAGCCCTTTGTCTATGCCGATACCGCCGGTGCCGCCGCCAAAGTTGCCGCCGATGGCGACAAAACTCAAGCCGCCATCGCATCGCGCCTTGCTGCCGAGATTTATGGGCTGGAAATTTTGCAAGACGGGATTCAAGACGCGGATTCCAACACAACGCGCTTTATCGTCCTGTCGCGTGAGCCGCGCGCGATGGACGTGAGCGATTATGACCGTTTGATTACCAGTTTCGTGTTCGAAGTTCGCAACATTCCGGCGGCGCTGTACAAAGCGCTGGGCGGGTTTGCCACAAACGGGGTCAACATGACCAAACTTGAATCCTATATCGGGCCGGATTTTAACGCGGCGCGGTTTTACAGCGAGGTTATCGGCCACCCAGAGCAGGCGGGGCTGGCACTAGCGCTAGAGGAACTCACCTTTTTTGCAAAAGACGTGCGGATTGCGGGAACATACCCCGCGCATCCGTTCCGGAGCCGCATTGTTGTTGAATAACGGTCTATGGCCGATTTTTAGAGGAATTTTGCCTATAAAACGGTCAAGAACCAGTTTTTTATGCTTGAAATCGGCGATCTAGCCGTTGATTTTTGAAATATCTTGATTGTTTTTGATGTTTTTTCGCCCGTTTTTGGGTCTTGGGCGATTTTTTGAACCTGAACCTTCACAAATTGTGGTTGAAGCGCCAGCATACGGGCATGAAGAATGGCAGAATCCTGATTTTCGGCCGTTGCGTGTAAGTCCCATTTCGGGGAGAGGCCGGCAAGATCGCGTTCAAAAGTATAAATCGCATAGCCGGTCTTATCGGCGGGGTCGCTTGACCCCGAACGGGGGGTGGCAAGGGGGGATGATTGTCGGGCGGCGGCGTCATGTCGTGTCATTGAGTCCTCCTGTCCTGTTGTTGTTGCCACGGCGCGCTTGCTGTTGCGCGGCGGTGAGCGTCTTTAAACCTGCTGTTTTCTTTTCTTGATGGTCATGATCCGGTCGAATCATGTCTTTGTTACCCCCATTCTGGGGCCGAGAGTCTTAACGAAAGGTTAATTTTTCATTTTCCGAAAAATTCGCGTGTTTATTTTGAAGATGGGAAAAAACTGGTGTATAATGGGTGTTCGATTTTCGATATATCGCTCTTTATGCGCCTGCACGCCGCTCTGTTTCCGCCCATTCTCTGCCCGCTTTGGGCTTTCATATCCCCTTCGTGCCACCCTCAGCCGCATGATCTTTGTTCAACCATCATTTTGAAGCCCGCCATGTCCAGATACGCCACAAAAAAAGAAAAAAGACATTTACTCCCCGAGAGCATGAAATCCTTTCTTGCCCGCCGCTTGATTGATGGGTTTGCCTTGACGCTTATGGCAGCGTCTTTGTATTGGATTCTGTGTGTCTTGAGCTATCACGCTGGCGACCCTTCGCTTAACACCATTGCGGGGGATGCCGCGAATCCTACCAATAAGGGTGGGTTTATTGGCTCTTATTTGGCCGATTTAATGGTGCAGACCCTTGGCTATGCGAGTGTTTTGCTCGGCTTTGCGCCGCTTGTGTGGGGGTATCGTTTGCTCCGCCGCCGCCCCGCAACCCCTGCGCTGGCCGTTCGTGTCGGGTGTGCCTTGACCGGTGTTGTTTTGATTTGCCTTGGCCTTGCCCGCATTCCGGTCAGCCAGCCCGACCAGATTTTGGTATGGGGCGGGGCGCTGGGCGGCGTTGGCCTGAATGCCGTTTCGGCGCCGCTTGCCACCTTGATCGGGGGCTGGTCCTTGAGTGTTGTTGCGGCACTTGCCGCCCTTTTGGGGATTGTTGTATATTGTGTATCACTCGGGTTTTCGCGGGCGGCTTGGGCGGCCTTCGGACGCAAAATTCTTGCCGTCGCCGCGCGGGCGATGATGGGGGTTGTGGCGGCGGCACATGGGGCCATGCAATGGTTGCACCGCTATGACCGCCTTGGCGGACAAGGCGATCAGGACTTGTTTGCCGACAAACCGCGGACAAAAACCGCCCCCAAAGCACCAATCATTGATATCGCGCCCGCACAGCGCGCAGAACACGCCGCCGACAACACGTCCGCGATGAGTAGCCCTGTCGCCGCCCCAGCCGCATCCACAAGCCCGCGCAAGGACGCCGAAATTATTGTCCCCAAAAAGGCCGCACAAGAAGCAGCCCCCGCGCGTCAAAAGAGCCTCTCCTTCACCGATTTCGGCGATTGGGAATTTCCGCCCATCGACATTATGCAACAACCGAAGGAACAGGATGTGGCGTTGGAGCTTGACGAAAAAGCCCTTCAACGCAATGCCGACTTACTGCAACAAGTTTTGATCGACTTTAATGTTGAGGGTGAGATCGTCAAAATTCGCCCCGGCCCCGTTGTGACCCTTTATGAATTTGAACCCGCCGCCGGTGTGAAATCATCGCGCGTGATCGGCCTTGCCGATGATATTGCGCGTTCCATGTCCGCCGTTTCCGTTCGTGCCGCCGTGGTGCCGGGGCGCAATGTGATCGGCATCGAGATTCCGAACCAAAAGCGCCAGATTGTCTATATCCGCAGCCTCCTCGAAACCCGCGAATACGACAAAACCACCGCCAAATTACCGCTTATTCTGGGCAAGGATATTGGCGGCGAGCCCGTGGTGGCCGACCTTGCGAAAATGCCCCATCTTTTGGTCGCCGGAACAACGGGGTCGGGGAAATCGGTCGGAATCAACACGATGATTTTGTCGCTTGTTTACCGCTTGCCGCCCGAAAAATGCCGGATGATTATGATTGACCCGAAGATGCTCGAGCTCTCGGTCTATGACGATATTCCGCATTTGCTGAGCCCCGTCGTGACCGACCCCGGCCGCGCCGTTGTTGCCTTGAAATGGGCGGTGCAGGAAATGGAAAACCGCTACAGATCCATGTCCAAATTCGGAGTGCGCAATATTGACGGGTATAACCAGCGCATCAACGAAGCCCTCGCCAAGGGTGAAGTCCTCACCCGCAAGGTTCAAACAGGGTTTGACCCCGAATCCGGCAAGCCGGTTTTCGAAGAAGAGGCGATTGAGCTGCGCGAACTTCCGTACATCGTTGTTGTCGTTGATGAATTTGCCGACCTTATGTTGGTTGCCGGCAAAGACGTTGAAAACGCCATCCAGCGCCTTGCCCAGATGGCGCGGGCGGCCGGCATTCACCTTATCATGGCGACACAGCGCCCATCGGTTGACGTCATCACCGGTGTTATCAAGGCCAACTTCCCGACACGGATCAGTTTCCAAGTCACCAGCAAATTCGACAGCCGCACCATCCTCGGCGACAGCGGAGCGGAACAGCTTTTGGGCATGGGCGACATGTTATACATGGCGTCCGGCGGTAAAATCCAGCGCGTTCACGGCCCGTTTGTGGCCGATGAAGAAGTCGAACACGTTGTTCGGCACCTCAAAGCACAGGGCGAGCCGTCTTATCTTGATGACGTGACCGAGGGCGAAGACGGCGGCATGATGGGATTATTCGGCGGTGACGGAGAAAGCGGCGGATCAGGCGTCGACGATCTGTACGACCAAGCCGTCGCCCTTGTCGCCCGCGAAGGCAAAGCCTCCACCAGCTTTATCCAGCGCCACCTCCAAATCGGATATAACCGCGCCGCGCGGATTATTGAGGAAATGGAAAAACAAGGCGTTGTCGGGCAGGCCAACCATGTCGGCAAGCGTGAAGTCCTCATTACCGACCACAGCCGCGGCGCGGCATAAGCATTGCCCCGCTTTCGGGCGCTATGATGGTTTTTTATGGTCGGTTTTTGCCTCACGAACACGGCGGCGGGTTGCGTTACCGGCGAGCAAGAGCGGCGTTGCCAGCAAAAGCGCCAAATAGGCTTTAAGCCCGTTCATCGCTGCGTGCGATTCATAATCGCCTCCCGATTCATAGTCCCGTAAGCCTGCGGCAATCGTTGCGCCTTCGCCGTATCCGGTACCATTCAAAATGTCGGTTAAGGCGGTTTGAACATGGGTTGACGTGTTGGTGAGATGTGCGGCGTAGGATCTGTTTGCATCTTCACTCACGCTCATGCCGCGATACTGGCGCTCAAAGACATCGCCTTCTTCAAGGTGAAGGTCGGATAAGCCGTTCACCGTTAAAAAATCTACCGCGCTGCGCGTGCCCGTTCTTTCACCGCGCTCCATCGCGGTGATTTGCTGGCGCAGTGCGGTTTGAATTTCGTGCAAATGCCCCAGCGCGGCAGACTCACTCTGCACATAGTGAAATTCTCCATCCTCATCGAATGTATAAACCGAGTACCGGTCTTCGCCGCCCACGGGGGCATTGATAACCAGTAAATTGCGGCCGTTCACCCGCAAGGCTTGGTAACTTGCCTGCCCGTTTTGTAGCCCTTCGGCGCTGGATACGCCATAAATCGCATCCACCGGTTTTGTTTGGTCGCTTGTCGCATATTGTAAAGTTCCGACAAGAAGGCCGACATTTATCGCAAGGAGCGGCCCCATGGCCATGTAATAAAGAGCTTCCCTTGTCACCATTCGCCTTGCGACTTCCTCGCGATAGATGCGCGGAATGGTTTTTCCGTCTTCGCCGCTTTGAATCGCTTTTTTAAAGCGGGTTCCAAGGCGCTTGTTTGCGGGATTGTCGTGTTCTTTATCGGCCATGATGTGTGTTTCCTCGGTGAAGGAGTTTTTATAGTAGGATTCCGGCACAGTGTCAATTTTTTGACATAATACTTGTTTTGTTTTATTCTGGCGGGGCGTTGTGCGCAATATTAAGCTCGCGAGAAAACCATGTCTTTATTCGCCCGCCACAAACCAAACCAAGACGGCGCTTGCTTTTCGTCTTTATATGCCGAGATTGCCGCCGTGCCCGCAGACGCCCACCAAGGCGGCGCAAAGGCCGTTTGGACTCCCTATGACCGCCGCAAGACCTCCACGATTGCGGTTTCGCAAGACGCCGCAACCTTGACCCGCAATTTCAATTTTCTCGCGGCCGGCCAAATCGAAGACCTTGATTGGGCGGATGATTTGCGCGACACGATTGAAAACGGATGGATTGATCGGGGTGGCTTGCTCTATGGCTGTGGGTTCGGGGCGCATGAGCACGTGATGATGATTTTGGGGCGCAATGTGCGCGATGTGGAATTGGAAGGATGGATTAAAATCGACCAAAACCGATGGTACATGGCGCCCGCGCATGAGATGATCCGCCCCACACCCGCCCAGCGTCAGACCCTGAACCGCATCGGACGATTTGCCGATGACCCGCATTATCGCCAGCACGGGCTCGACTTTAACGCCGCCTATCCCCACGGAAACCACGCCCCCCTTCGCCGCGCCCGTGCCGCCAAAAAAGGCCTGTTTGAAGCGCTGGATGATGCACGGGCTTTGAAAACCCTTCAGCAGCGCTTTGGGCTTTAAGCCCCGATTTCGCCTTTCCAAGACCATAATTGCGGTATAAAACGAAGGAAGGTGCTTTTGGCGCCCGCTTTAACATCCCATCTTGTTTTAACCGAAGGAAAGCCCGCCCCATGAGCACAGCCAGACTAACAGCCCGCACCCGCAATTTTTTGCCGATGGCCTGTCTTTTTGCCGTTTTATGCTGGGTTTTTTCCGCCGCTCCCGCCGCCGCGAATGACCCGTTCATCAAAACCGCGCAAGACTGGCTGAATGGACTTGAAACCGCGCAAGCGCGGTTTATCCAGACCGCCGCCGACGGAAAACAAATGACGGGTAACTTCTATCTCAGACGCCCCGGACGCTTGCGGTTTGAATATGACGCCCCGATTGAAGATTTTATCGTCGCCGACGGGATTTTCATCTATTTCTATGACGGTGAAATGCGCGAGATGAGCAACGCGCCGATTGGGCAAACCCTCGCCGATTTTATTTTGCGGGCGTCTTTGGATCTCGGCAGCGATCGGTCAGACCTGATTGTCGAAGAAACCAGACACGAAAAAGATATTTTCCGCTTGATTCTTGTCCAGCGTGACGACCCGTATGCAGGGAAAATTATTCTTGATTTTACCAAGACGCCTTTTGCGCTGTCCCAGTGGATGATTGTCGATGCCCAAGGCAGCACCACAGAAATCCGTTTGATTGACCTTCAACGCGACATGGCTTTGGCAGGCGCCTTGTTCCGCTTTGTCGATCCGCATGAAGGAAAAGGCGGGCGGTTTAACAACTAAGGCTTTTTATTGCGCGGGCCCAAAAACGGCTTTGACGGTTTTATCCGTATGTTCTTTCATGGACACTCTTAACGCCTTCAACAAATCTTGTGTCTGCGGCGCCACAATCAGGCGCTCATGCGTCATGCCGTCTTGTTCGGAAGCGCTGTTGATTGCCTCCAGAACCTCGCCAACCGTGATTTGGTCAAGCGGGCGGGCGGGATAGTACAGGCTTTGTTTGTCCGATGCGCCTTGCGCCAGCACATTGCCCCGTTCCAAAGCCTCCATCATATGTTGAACCGCGATAACGGGAACGTGGAAACGGCCGCTCAGCGTGTCCGCGTCCAGCCCCTTTTGGTCGTCATACTGGGCGTGGGTCAGGGCCTCGACAATAGACAGGCCAAGGTCTAGTCGCATCCGGCTGGACAACACAATATCCCGCCGCGCAACGCGCACATATTTGGGGTGCTGGATATAAAACGATATATTCGCGCCCATCAAAATGACCAGCCAGCTTAAATACACCCACACCATGAAGACAATGAGCGTCGCAAAGGCCGCATAGACCGCAACATAGGTTGCCGAGGCCGCAATCACGTTTGTAAAAATCCAGCCCATCACCTTCCACAACAAGGCGGCAAACAACCCGCCCGCCAAGGCCGGCCCCGCCTTGACGCGGGTGTTGGGCATATAGACGTAAAAGAATGAAAACCCCGCTGCCAAAATAACATAGGGCACAAAGACCGACAGAAAGGACAGGGTCGATTCAACGCCGGGCACGCTTGTGAAATGCGCCAGAAAATCGGTGCTGCGTGCCGTTGCCGTCAAACCGGCGGACAGGAAAATCAAAAACGGGCCGAAGAGGAGAACACTAAGGTAATCACTGAATCGCCGCGCCAGCGTCCGGCTCTTGGACACGCGCCAGATAAAGTTAAAGGCGCGCTCTATTTTTTGCATCAGGGCAATGACACTGTAGATCAGTAAGAAAACACCGAGTGCGCCAAGAACCCCGACCTTGATATTGTCAACGAACGCAATAATATTGGTCGTGATGTCGTGCGCCTTTTCACCAAGCGGCGCGAGATAGCCGAGCAACCACGGCTCAATCTGGTTATGAACGCCAAACCCCTTCAGCACCGAAAACGAAATCGCCAAGAGCGGCACAAGGGTGATGAGCGTTGTGTACACCAAGCTCATCGCCCGCAACGATAAGTTCCCATCGGCAAGGTCGCGCGCAACGGCGTAAAACACCTTGAATGCGCCAGCGCCCGAGCGGATTATCCGCGGCGAGGCAGAAAAATCATGCTCTAAGAAACGGATAAGCCGGTCTTGAATATGGTGATGAAACATAAAAACACCTTATGGGCAGGAAGAGCGCGGATGAACGGATCGCGGGATCAAAAACTCAGATAAAACGTAGGTATAGATTATATATACGAGGCCTCATCCGCCGCCGTTTCGTGCAAGAACCAACGCGGGTCACCCGATCTCGTGTTCCGGCCGAATGTCCATACATCTACCTTTTCAGTGACGCGGCCTTCGTGTCCGGCGATGATTTCGCCGTCTTTGTTGCGCGTAATGCTGGTTTCCGCCGCAACAAAGCGAATGGTGACATAGGCCATTTTCTTGTCAACCCATGCTCTGCGGATCGCCGCTTCACGGATTGCGTGGACATCAAGGTCAATGGTTTCGCCGCGTTTTTCACGCTCGGTAATTGCCCCTTCAAACGCAGCATAAACTTGCTGCGCCAGCAAATCTTGCAATGTCGCCCGGTCGCCTTCGGCAAAGGCCGTGACGATAAAGGCAAAGGCGTCTTTGGCGTTGTCGAGAAAGCCCTCAAGGTTAAAATCGCGGTCGGCGAGCGAAATTTGGAACAATCCGTCTTCGACGCTTTTATCGTTGATGGTGCTAAGGATTTTTGGATCCAGCGCCGGCGCTTTTTCTTCGCCACTCTCCACAAGGTCGTCTTCCGCCATGTTTTGGTCGTGGTAATACGCCGATTTTTCTTTGTCTTCTACGGTTTTGTCAAAAGGATTCGGGCGCTGGCGCTCGTCCCCGTGCTTGGTGCCGAGGAGGCTGCGCAACCACAAAACCAGACATCCGGCGATTATTCCGTAAATGAGAATATCAGTCGGCACTGCATTATCCTTTTATTGTTTTCATAGCGTGTAATTTTATCTTGTCCCAAAGTGCCAGTTTTTTTAACTTGTGTACAGGTTCATATTGAAATAAAGCCTTAGAGTTGAAATTTTGTCACGTTAAAGGACGGTAATATTATGTCAGACACCCCACAAGCTCCATCCGGCGAAACTCCGGTCGCTCCAACCTCCCCCGCACCCTCCCCTGAGGCCGCCGAGGCGCAAGCCCAGCAAAATGCCGCGCCGATGATCGTCCACGCGCAGTACATCAAAGATATGTCCTTTGAAAACCCGCACGCGCCGGACAGCCTGAAGCCCGGCCAAGACGCGCCGCAAATCGGGGTGAATGTCGGCCTGCGGATGGAAAAGATTGATGATGAAGGCGTTTACGAAGTAACGTTGCATATCGATGCCCGCGCCACACGCGGGGCGCAAGTTGTTTTCCTTGCCGAGCTCGACTACGCCGTTGTGGCCTCGGTCAACCCTGCTTTGCCGGAAAAACAGCATCACCCGCTGTTGATGATCGAAGCGCCGAAACTTGCCTTCCCGTTCGCGCGGCAGGTTCTGGCCGAAATCACGTCCCAAGGCGGGTATCCGCCCGTTTTGCTCAATCCCGTTGATTTTGAAGGCTTGTATATCCAGCAATATCAAGCCCAGAAACAACAGCAGCAAGCCAAAAAGGCCGCAGAAGGTTAAAAAAGGCTAGGCTCTAAAGGTTTACGCTTATTTATTGAGGATTGGAAAAATCTTCGTCTTTAAAACCCGCCCAGAGCGGGTTTTTTAATTGCTCCAGCAAAGCGGCATGAGCGGCTTGTTCTTCTTCGCTCAAAGCAAAATCGCGCGGGGCGCGGTATGGGCGTCCAGCGGATGAATTGGCCGAAGTCGCGGCCGCAGCAGCGGCGGCCCTAGCCTCATCAAACGAAAAATCGTGCTGGCGACCGCCCAAAAGCTCAAGGTAGACTTCGGCGAGTAACTCGGCATCCAGCAACGCCCCGTGCAATACGCGGTTCGAGTTATCAATCCCGAAACGGCGACACAGCGCATCCAGATTAGCCGGCGACCCCGGAAAGCGCATCCGCGCCATCGCGAGTGTATCGGTAACACCGCGCATAGAGATTGACGCAAAGCCAAGTTTGCGAAGCTCCCAATTAATAAATTTCATGTCGAATTCGGCATTGTGAATGATGAGCTGGGCATCATGGATAAATTCCATGAACTCGCCGACGCATTCCGCCATCACCGGTTTGTCTTTTAAAAATTCGGTTGTAATGCCGTGAACGGCCACAGCCTCAGACGGAACATCGCGCTCGGGGTTAATATATTGGTGCAATGTCCGGCCTGTCGGCATGTGGTTGTACAGCTCGACACAGCCGATCTCGACAATCCTGTCCCCTGTGTTCGGGTCCATTCCTGTTGTTTCGGTGTCGAGGACGATCTCTCTCATGCCGGCTGTGGTTCCTTTGTTTTGCTGTTCTGAGCTTTGCTGGTCAGGGCGATGTGCAGCGCCCCTTCCGCCCATTCCAAGAAAAACAGTTTAGCCTGTTCCCGCAAGGTTTGACCATACAGATCGGCATCCGCCTTGAGTTTATCCACCGTCAGGCCAGGGACTTCGTCCAGCTCATTCCCCGCACTGTCGTACCAGCGCCCCAATTTACGTGGCGTGACCTCAGGGTGGCATTGAACCGCCAGAACATGGTCGCCATATTTATAGGCCTGATTTTCGTAGGTGGCGGAACTGGCGAGCCGCACCGCGCCTTCCGGCAAGTCAAACGTGTCGCCATGCCAATGCATCATATTGGTCAAGGCGCCGTCCAAATGCCGCACTGGGCTGTTTTGCCCCGCTTCGTTGACCGTTATGCGGTGCCATCCGATTTCTTTGCCTTGACGGCCTTTATACACGGATGCACCGAGCGCCCGAGCAATCACCTGCGACCCAAGGCAGATTCCAAGCATCGGAAGGCCAAGCTCTATGCGGCGTCTGGCGATCTCTATTTCATCAAGGAGGTAGGGATATGAATCAGTTTCATAAACACCCATCGGCCCGCCCAAAATGATGATAAGGTCGGGTTCGGCGGGGTCGAGCGCCTTTAAATCCTCGCGCTTGCCGCAGACATAGCGAATATCGGCGTTGATTTCGTTGAGAATATTTTCGAGGGAGCCTAGGTCTTCATACCCAACATGTTGAAAAGCCCAGACCGAAATGGCCTTGTTGTTCATTTTTTCAATACTCTTGCAATAACTTTTTTAACCTGACGCAATGATTGCGCCTTACCGGATGCCGTGTTGATCACGAAGTCACTACAACATCGTTTCACCGCGTCGGGCAGTTGGTTTTGCAAGATGGTGTTAAATTTTTCTTCGGTCATGCCGGGGCGTGCCAAAACACGGCGTTTTTGAACGAATTTCGGGGCGGTCACGCACACGACATAGTCAACGCGCCTATGGCCACCGGTTTCAAACAGCAACGGCACGTCCAGCAAGGCCATTTTATAGCCTTTGAAGCGGCAGCTTCGTAAAAATTCGTCGCTGAGGGAGCGCACCATAGGGTGCAAGATGGCTTCGAGCGCTTTTTTCTTGTCCGGATCGTTGAACACGATGCGGCCGAGCGCCTGACGGTCAATCGCGCCGTCTTTTTCAACGGAGGGGAAGAGGGTCACAATTGGTTTATACGCGGCGCCGCTTGGTTTCATAAGGTCGTGAACGGCGGCATCGGAATCATGCGTGGGCACGCCGCATTGGCGAAACTGTCCCGCCACGGTCGTTTTTCCCATTCCGATAGATCCGGTCAGTCCCAGAACAATCATAACGCTAAAACCAGTTCTTCTAATTCTTTGTCCACCATCGGCATCACGCCAAAAAATGCGTGAAAGGCCGGCCTTGCCTGATGCACCAACATACCGAGTCCGGTCACGGTTTTCAGACCCGCTTCACTGGCCTGCCGGAGCAAGCTCGTTTCAAGCGGTACATATACGATATCACTGATGATTGCTGAAAAATCAAGTTTTTTTATGTCTATTTCCAATTCTGCCTGTCCCGCCATGCCTAAAGACGTGGTGTTGACGAGGAGCGAAACATCGGATTCCGGATGGCGATCCGCCCAAGAAACCGCCGATGCGACCTTGCCAAGGCCGAGATCGGCAATCATCGCGGCGGTTTTTTCGGGGCTGCGGTTGGCAATCCGGATGTCGCGGGCGCCGTCCTGTGCCAAGGCATAGACAATCGCCCGCGCAGCGCCGCCAGCGCCGAGCACATGAACCGCCCGCCCCTTCGCGGCGTCCAGCACGCTATTATAATCCGGCGCTTGCGCCTTTAAGTTCGCCATATAGCCGAAGGCGTCGGTGTTTGTGCCTGTTAAGCGGCCTTTTTCGTCACGGTAAACCGTGTTGACCGCGCCAATGGCGCGCGCCGTATCGTCAATACGGTCAAGCAAAGGAATAACCGCCTGCTTATGCGGAATCGTGACGTTGACGCCGCATAATGGGTTATTGTTGACCTTTTGGTCAAATATTTTTGGGAAGTCCCGCTCCAAATCCTGCGGCGCAATGTCGATGCGCTCATAGCTTCCGTGAATGTTGTGGTGACGGAGCCAATATCCGTGGATGATCGGAGATTTTGAATGGCTGATTGGGTGGCCGATCACGGCGGCGCGTTTTATCGGGCTATCCATTGATTATGCCCCCAATACGTCAAAATCGCGCAACGCCGAAAGAAGCGGCAGCATCGGCAAGCCCAGAATGGTGAAATAATCGCCTTGGATGGCGTCAAAAAGTTGGATTCCCGATTCCTCCAGCGCGTAAGCGCCGACCGAGGCAGTGAGCGCCGCCCCCGCCCGTTCGCAATAATCGTCCAAGAAATCATCACTGAAGTTTCGCATCGTTAAATGCGCGGTATCGGCATAGGTCCATAAAACCCGCCCGTCCTGAATAATCGCAACCCCACAAGACAAAACATGGTCTTTGCCGCGCATCGCGCGAAGGCGGGATTTTGCCTCTTGCGGGCTGGCGGGTTTCGCGAGGGCTTGGCCTTCAAAGACGAGGATTTGATCGGCACCGATAACAAACGCGGAAGTATGCGTTTTTGCCGTTGCCGCGGCGCTCGCCTGCGCTTTGGCGGTTGCGATGTGAGCGGGGAGTCCGGCGACTGCGCTGTTATGCGCGGCAAGATACGCTTGCTCAACCGCCCGTTCATCAATCGCAGCGGGATGAACGGTAAAGTCCAGCCCCGCATTTTTCAGTAAGTCGCGGCGAATGGCGCTGCCTGAGGCTAGTATTAAAGACATCGCGTGACCCCTCCCCCTTTATTGAAAGATACGGTCGGGGTTGTGGCGACTGAGCAGTGTCAAAATCTCGGCGGCGGTTTCCTCGATCGATCGGCGCGTGACGTCAATGACCGGCCAATTATGGCCGGAAAATAACCGGCGGGCTTGCTTGATTTCTTCTTCGATGGCGTCATCGTCGAGATATTTATTTTCTGAGTAACGACTGTCGAGTTCTTCGCTCCCCGATTGCAGGCGATTGCGGCGCAGATGCGCCAAGCGCGCCGCGTTCTCGGTCAGGCCAACATAGAGCGGTCCTTCCAAACGAAAAATCGCGTCATCAATCCGCACCCCCGGTACAAGCGGAATATTCGCCGCCTTAATACCGCGATTGGCGAGGTAAATGCAGGTCGGCGTTTTGGACGTGCGCGACACACCGACCAAAATAACATCCGCGTCTTCAAGGCCTTCGGTCATTTGCCCGTCATCATAATTCAAGGCAAAATCAACCGCATCAATCCGTTCGAAATATTCGTCCGTCAAGGCGTGTTGCAACCCCGGCATGTGTTTGATTTCTTTGCCAAGATAGGCCGACAGCCCGCGCATAATCGGCTCCAGCACCGCGACGCAGGGCAAGTTCATTTTGCGGCAGGCATTGCGCAATTTCTGGCGCATTTTATCGTCAACAAAGGTGAACAAGACCGGCCCCGGATATTCACTGATCCCCTCGATCACCATATCGAGTTGTTTTTCCGTGCGGATCAAATTCCAGAATTTTTCAATTGGCGTCACATCGTCAAATTGTGCCACGCAAGCCCGCGCCAAACCGTGAAGGGTTGAGCCGGTCGCATCGGAAACAAGGTGCAGGTAAAATTTTTGGGTCATCGTTGTTTGATTTTGGCATAAGACATTCTTAATCACAAGGGGGGCACGCCGTGCAGCGCGCCTGCGCGCCGCGCCACAAAACGCTTAACGTCAAAAAGGGCGAACAGCCCTGCCCACCCGTTTCTTTCCTTACCTGTTGCGCCACCTGTTTTAAACGTCTACCGGAACAGTTTCATAATTCGTCGGGAAGATTTTTTTCGCAAGCTCTGCGCTGCGGAACGGAACATTGGCAACACGCGTGACCTCAAGATCATGCATAATATGCATTAAATGCGCCTGATTGATGGAATCGTGGATGTCGGCATAGGCCGGATCACGCAGCAAACGAATGTTCAGATCGCCCAGATATGAGCCATGGCCATTGCCGCGCTGAGTCATCATGCAAATTTCGGAGGCTTTTAAAACGACGTTATACTTGTTGTGACGGCCTTGTTCCTGTGCCTCAAGAAGCATTTGGTCAAGTTCTTCGAGGGTGCGGTGGTCGCATGAATCAACGCGCTGGACATCCGCATACCATTGTTTGAAGGCCTCTTGCATCGCAAGGTCAGGGCGGTTATGCGCATTCATCGTGCGTTCCAGCGTCCGCGAAAACACAATTGCCATGTCGCCGCAATCACCGCCAAGGGCGTGACGCCATAATTCAGACGGGGCGTTATAGCTCTGTGTTTCATAGGCGCAGAGTAACGTGAAACATTCGACATCGGCGGCTTTGATCCGTTCTGCCTTGATCCGTGAATCAATGCTCAGGCTTTCACTGACCCCTTTTGTTCCATGCGCTTTTTGGGCGTGCCAGATTTCGCGAATGGCGCGAATCGTGTTGCCGCGCACAGTGTTGGAAAAATAAATGGATTGCATGATCGCGTTCGGGGTCATGCCGGATGTGTCAACCCAGACGATTTGTTCTTCAACATCAATTGCATAATCGCCGTCGGGAAGGTGTTCAAAACACAAAACCCAGTGATCGGCAATGTCGTCAAGCAAGGTGCGGAAAGACGGGCTGAGAAAAACGGGGCCGAGCAAAGCCTGAAACAAATCAAGCCCATCAAGCCCGCCGCGCAGATCATCCAGCGTCACCGACAAATCAGACGAAAACCGGCTGTAGTCATATATTTTTTGCGTTCTTGCGGTGTATCGTTTGTCGCTGCGGATCATCTTGGCTCCCTCCGCCTGCTTATGTATTGCGTTGGAGCGGTAATTGTTGGAAATGTTCCAAGTAATAGATGGTTGCGACGTTTTCGTCGTTTGCCCCGTCATTTGCAAGGCGCGCCGTAGGCTTTTCGGCGCGTTCCGCCGGTAACGGCCGGAACGTGATGACTTGGCTGTTGTTTCCTTCATAAGCATGGTCCTTTGCAGGTGTTTGGGACGAACGGGACGTTCCTCCGGTGGGACCATTATGCTTTTGCAATTCCTGTTCCGATTCGCGGAACGAACGTTCGAATTTAATAAACCAAAGGAAATTGGCGTTCGAGCGGTCGCGGATTTCCGCGTAAAGAGGGTCTTCGGCAATTTGTGCCGTTAAGGATGACAGGTAATTTTTGCCGTAGGGCATTTCGCCAAGGCCGGCGATAATCTCGAAACTCGCGCTGCGTGAAATATCGCGGCTGTTGAAAACGAGGCCGTGTTGATCGGCGAGCATTTGTTGAATCAACTCCTTGTCGGCAACCTTGCAACGGCCAGACAGGAACCATGTTTCAAAAGATGCGCGGTTGGCTTTGCCGTTTGTCAGAGCGCGGAAATCGCTGATCGCTTCACGCGCCAAGGAGGTTGCGAGGTCGTAACCGGCACCGCCCATTAATTCTTCCCAAAGGTTGGTGTTGCCGGCGAGTTTAACTTCCCACGCCACACGGCATTGTACGGATAATGTGTCGGCAATGTGCAGGCGGTTGAGCAAAATCGCGTCTTCCGGCTGGAAACACAGGGGCTGGATTAAGTAGCCTTTTTGGTGCATCCAAACTTGGCGCAGGGCTTTAACAAGGCCGAAGACGGCGCGGGTATGATCAATGTTTTTTTGCACACGAATGATTTTTTCGGCGCGGTCATACAGAACATTAAACACATGTGCCGAGGAGGTCACCTCAACACCAAAACCTTGCGCAACGGAGAGCAGGTTTTCACCCAGCTTGCTTTGACGCAATATGTCAAGGCATGCTTCAAGGTCGGCCTGAACGCGCGGCTTGTTCGATGTGATGTCTGCGGCATTTTTCAGGAATAAATCGTGGGTCGGGCGTTTTTCATAGCCGCTGAGATGTTTGCCGGCTTGTTCCAGACGATGTTTTTTCTCCCGCAAGTCTTCGCGTGTGGCGCCTTCATTTAATTCGGCGCGCAGATCTTCGAGTTCCAAAAACTCGTCATCAAAGTCAAAATCATATCCGGTGTCGACATAGAAGAGCGGGCTGGTGTCTATGATGTTGCTCAGAACAGGATGCTGTTTGCCGCCAAAGGTAAAGGCGCATTTGCACGCAATCTTGCCCGTGTAGATGAAGTCCTGTTCGTCCTGATAGCTTTTTGTCATAAGTCCAACCCGATACTTTTTTATGTTTATCTGGTTATATTATGCCGTCATTTGGTTAACGTTTTGCTACTAAACCCTCAAGAAAATATGAATTATTGAAGAAAAATCAAAAGGTTAACGATTCAATAATTGATTATGTAAATATATGGTTCCTAACGCTCTGTTCTGTCACGTTTTATAAATTCAGGTCTTCATCCATAATCGGCATATCTTCGATGATAATTTCTTCGTCATACATGCGAATTTTGCCTTTATGGTCGATATCGAGCTTTGCTTTGATCAAGCTGTCGCGGAAAATAAAGCCTGCCTCCATGATATAATTTTCCGGAAGGCGTTCTAATAAGGTGAGCGGTGTGAGCATTTTCGCAATGGCTTTGCGGGCGTTTAATGGGGGCTCTTCTTGCCAGCGAATATCATCAAGGCTCTCGGCCAACACAAACCGTCCATACGCCCCGCGTACAAAATTAAAAAAGAACCGTACATAATCTGCAACAACCCCTGTATCAAGGCGGATCGGGGCGTCTTCGTTGGCGGCATAAATCGGCTCATTGGTGTAGTCCAGCAAAATGCTTTCATGTTTGTCACTTACCAAGGCGTAAATCCGTTTTTCCGGAATCGTTGTCATGTCGGAAATATCCAACAAGCGAAATCCGGGGTAAAAACTCAGTCCCTGCGCCATGATAATGGTTTGCTCGGGTTTGAAGTTCGACAATTCGGCATGCCCGTTTATGGATGACAAGATATCTTTGGTTTCTTTGACGCCGAGCTTTTTAAACAATGCATGTGCCATAGGAAATTTTCGCCTTAAATTTGTTGTCTCTAACGTTTATTATCTCGGGTCTGGTGATACCACAGGAATCTTAATTTTTTGTTGCGGGATGCAACGCTGCGCGTAACAGTATGATGCCCGAGAATCACTGTTTAGGCAAATACAGGATTTCATCCTGCGCGAAAGCATCTTTGCCCGTTTTCGTGCCTGTCGGCTTGGGGATGGTTTCGTGGATATGTTCTGTATGTCCCGGTGCGGGAAATGGGGGCGGTGCCCAAACCCGTTTTACACATTTTTTTTACGACGGGTTCAAGGGGTGTTTTGCACTGTGAATTGAAATACCCTTAGGCAAGGATAAATAAAAAAGCCATGATGTGACTCGCCAAGCATGCTTTGGTTACACGTGAAAACGCCTTGTGTGCGAATCTGTGCGTAAATCTTATCCCCCTTATTCACAGGGTATACTACTACTACTACCTTCTTAAATTTATTCTTTTCTTTTTATTTGTTGGGCGGCAATATGGCCTCCAATCGGGGAAGGTTAAGCGCTATGAGCGGCATGTTTTCGATTGAACGATGATAGATTTCAAAAAGGATTGATTGTGACAAACAGACTTGTCGAACAGGCATTGAAAAAACAGAAAACATCCCGCACGCCAATCTGGCTGATGCGGCAGGCTGGTCGCTATTTACCAGAATATATGGCTGTGCGGGACAAAGCCGGCGATTTTCTGGGGTTATGCTATGCGCCGGATAAGGCGGCAGAGGTTACGCTTCAACCGGTTCGCCGTTTTGACATGGATGCTGCGATTTTGTTTTCGGATATTTTGGTGGTGCCCCATGCCTTGGGGCAAAATCTTTCCTTTGTGCATGGTGAGGGGCCAAAGCTTGATCCGGTGCGGGATGCGGCGGGGTTTGCCGCCCTGAAAATGGATCGTCTTCATGATCATTTAGCGCCGATCTATGAAACCGTTAAACGTGTTCGGGCCGATCTTTCGCCTGAAAAAACACTGATTGGTTTTGCCGGTTCACCATGGACGGTGGCGTGCTACATGGTTGAGGGCGGCGGTTCAAAGGAATTTTTGGCGGTTAAGTCCATGATGTTCGGACAAGAACAGGTTTTTGCCGCACTGATCACGTTGCTAGAGAATGCGACAGTTGCCTATTTGAAGGAACAAATTAAGGCCGGCGTCTCTGTTGTTCAGCTTTTTGACAGTTGGTCCGGCGTTTTAGACCCAATATCGTTTGAAAAATTTGTGATCGCTCCGACCCAACGGATTGTGGCGGCGTTGAAAGCACAATATCCGCACATTCCGGTGATCGGATTTGCCAGAGGGTCTGGCGTTTCGATTTTACGGTATGCCACGCAGACGGGTGTGGATGGTTTGGGGCTTGATACGCAATTTGATCGCGTTTGGGCGCGTGACAACCTTCAAAAAGATTTTTGCCTTCAGGGCAATCTTGATCCGGCCGTTCTTCGGAGCGGCGGCGCTGCCCTTGATCAGCATATTGACGCGGTGATGGATGATCTTGCGGGCGGTTCGTTTATTTTTAATCTTGGTCACGGCATTATCAAAGATACACCGCCTGAGCATGTTGCGCAGTTAGTGTCCCGCGTTCGCAGTCATTCATTGCAAAACACTTCCAGTCAATGCCCCGACCAACAACAGAATAAGGCGAATGCTCGATGATTTATTTTTTGGCCGATTATTACCTTTTGATCAAAGCTCTTCACATTATCTCGGTGATAGCATGGATGGCGGGGTTGCTGTATTTGCCGCGGCTGTTTGTTTATCACGCCCAAGCAACAAGTGGTGGTGAGGCCAGCGAAACTTTTAAAGTGATGGAACGCAAATTGCTGCGCTATATTATGAATCCAGCCATGATTGCGGCGTGGATTTTCGGGCTTTTAATGATCGCGGCCTATCCGGAAGTTTTTAAAAGCGGCTGGATGCATGTTAAGTTGACGATCGTTGTTTTGCTCACGGGGTTTCATCATATGTTGGCAAGATGGATGAAAATCTTTGCGCGGGATGAAAATACTAAACCGCACAAATTCTATCGCTGGATGAACGAAGTTCCAACCGTTGCCATGATTGTGGTCGTGATATTGGCGGTGACGAAGCCTTTTTAGGTCATTTTTTGTGATGTGCGAAGGCGCGCATAACGTGGGATGGCGGAATAACGGTAAAATCCCGCCCGATCAGATAAGTAGTAAAGCCCGAACACATTTCGTCCAACGCCTTGTTCTTCAAAGATTTTAAAAGAGTTTTTGTTTTGCTATCGGGTTTTTCATTGTAGTGGTCGTTAAAACGTTGCGCAAAAAGGGACATCGCAACACTATCCGGCGCGCTCACAACCACAACGCCTGTCTTTCGGCGAATATAAACATCCATTCGAATGGAGCTCAGGGTTTCGTCTTCTTGTGCCAGCATCTCGAAAAACGCATATAGGGTAATGGAGGATTTTGGGTCGAGGTTTTCGGGATGGAAGCTTAAAGAAACGCAATCCGGCTGACGGTCAATCAAGGCAAAGAAAATATCCCGCCCGAACAATGTGTCAACACGGTCTTGAAAGAAATTCCGGCACAGAACCTCAAAGCTAGGGTCGCTGTGCGAGCCAAAGCTTAGGCGGGCGGATGGTGTGGATTTCGGATGTTTCACGTGAAACCTTTTTTTGTCGAATTTTGTTGAAACTGAAAAAAACTATTGCTTTTCATATCAAAAAAATGTAACAAGCAAATATCAGATATAAAACTCCCTTGCAAGTTGAAGATTAAGGCGGCCAAAGCAAGCCGAATAGAGTTTTAAGAAACTGCCCCTATCCATACAATTTACATAGTTCAACATTCACGATCGTTCCCCCATGCATCTGCAAGAATTGAAATCCCGTTCCCCATCCGAGCTTTTGGCGTTTGCAGAAGAGCTTGAAATCGAAAACTGTGGCGCGATGCGCAAGCAGGACATGATGTTCGCGGTTCTTAAGAAACTCGCTGAACACGGCGCATCCATCTCCGGTGGCGGTGTGCTTGAGGTTTTGCAAGATGGCTTTGGGTTTTTGCGCTCACCGGAGGAAAACTACCTCCCCGGCCCCGATGATATTTATGTTTCGCCGTCGCAAGTTCGCCGTTTTGGCCTGCGCACGGGTGATATTGTTCAAGGTGAAATCCGCGCCCCCAAAGACTCAGAGCGTTATTTCGCTCTGTTAAAAGTCGACTCCATCAACAATGAAAAGCCTGAAAAGCTCCGTCACCGTATCAACTTCGATAACCTGACGCCGCTTTACCCTGAGCGTAAAATTACGCTTGAGCTGGACGACCCTACCAAAAAAGGCACAACACAGCGGATTATCGAGCTTGTCTCTCCGCTTGGTTTTGGCCAGCGCGCCTTGATTGTGGCGCCACCGCGCACCGGTAAAACGGTTATGCTGCAAACGATTGCGCACTCCGTTGCTGAAAATCATCCTGAGGCTTATTTGATCGTTCTTTTGATTGATGAACGCCCTGAGGAAGTGACCGATATGGCGCGCTCTGTTCGCGGCGAGGTCATCAGCTCAACTTTTGACGAGCCCGCCTCCCGCCACGTTCAGGTTGCGGAAATGGTTATGGAGAAGGCCAAAAGACTGGTCGAGCACAAGCGCGACGTCGTCATCTTGCTGGATTCCATCACGCGTTTGGCGCGGGCGTATAACACGGTTGTGCCGAGCTCCGGCAAAGTTTTGACCGGTGGTGTGGATGCCAATGCTTTGCAACGCCCCAAGCGGTTTTTCGGCGCCGCACGTAATATCGAGCAAGGCGGATCCTTGACGATTATCGCGACGGCTTTGATTGATACGGGAAGCCGTATGGACGAGGTTATTTTTGAAGAATTCAAGGGTACAGGTAACGCCGAGATTGTGTTGGATCGTAAGATTTCTGATAAGCGCGTATTTCCTGCGATTGATATTCAAAAATCCGGCACGCGGAAGGAAGACTTGCTCGTCAGCCCCGCAGAGCTTCAGAAAATGTGGATTCTTCGCCGTATTCTCAATCCGATGGGAACCGTCGATGCGGTTGAGTTCTTGTTATCGAAGATGAAAGACACGAAGAATAACGATGAATTCTTCCAAGCGATGAATCAATAGCGCCCAAAGCTGGCTGTTATAAACCGCCCGTGATTGCCGTGACCCATTGCGGCTTTTCAGGGCTTAAAAACCAAATAATCACAATAAAAAACACAGGATGACACAGCCACGCATAAAGCGCGGTTGTTCCTGCTTTTGGCCAGTGACCCGCCTCTTGTTCCAAGCCAAGGTCGCCGAGGCTTTTGCGCATAACGTAGTGTCCGGTATAGCGGATCAGGCCGATACACATGAGTGTTAGGAGGGGAATAAGGGCAATATCAAGGGCAAGCGCGGGCCAATTCACCGCGTCCCCCGCGCTGGTTTGTGTGATGCCAAGCGCGTTCATGACCTCTATTCGCGCCCCTTTCGCGAACCAAACGCACAAAAGCCCAAAATTTAAGACAAGGCCAGCACATAGAGCAATATAACGCGGTTTTCTGGTAATCTTTTTTAAGGCGACATTGCTGGTCTTAACAATTGCGGTCGCGCAATTTTTTGAAAGGCCGATCGGGTTGGCTTTCAAGAGCTTTTGCATCGCGCCGCGTTCCGTACCTTTAAGGACGAGGACGAGTGCTTGGCGGATGCTGCGCCATTTTGAGGCTTGCTTGATTTTTACGGCGGCAATGCCCTCACCGCGCGCGGCTTGGGTCAGCAAGGCCAAGGGCGCCTTGAGGAGGCTGTCCATAAAGCTGGGAAAGCCCATTAATTTTGAGTTATAGCCGACAATTTCGCCTTTGAATGTTGAGGCTGACGCCGAATTATCCTTGGTTTTTGCGCGGTTGCGCTGTAACTCGAAATGGGCAACTGCGTAAGGCAGTAACGCGCGGTAGGGCACGTATAAAAAGTCGCCAGACGCAGGTGACGTACCGGTTTTAATGTTTGCGACTTCTTCGGGAGAAAGCGGGCTTGCCTGCATATCGCCGCTTGCGACGAGCCGCTGTACGCCATTGCGTTGGAAGAGATTTTTAATGGTTGCCGGTAATTTATCATCGCGAAGTTCAAATCGCGCTAGGAGCCTTGTTTTAAGGCGGTATATATGGCTTATCACGCCGCTTGCCCCGCAAGGCTGGCACGGCAAAAACCCTTGCGTGCCGCAGGAGGAACAGCCAATCATGCACGATCCGCGGCACAAGTCGCACGCCGCCATGCCGCGCCCTTGGCAGTGGTAGCAAGGCTGGTTTTGACCGTTGGATTGAACCACGCGGGATCCGCGGCAAACGATACAATGCATCGTGCCTGTTCCGGCGCATTTGTAGCAAACCATTTGCCTTTTTCCGTGGCATTGGGGGCAAGGAGATTGCCCGCCGCCATTGCACTGGGTGCAAGGGTGGTGTTCGACAATGGTTTTTTCAACGGGAAAGGGGATCGCCTCTTCATGCAGGCCGAATCCTTTGTCTGGCCGTGCAGTGATGCTCTGCGCCACTTGCATTTGGAGGGAGGCGTCAAAGGTGAGGCTTTTTAAAAACTCCTGTATTTGGGCGCGTCCTTGGTTGACGGAGACAATGTCGCCGGAAGACGCGCGACCGGCGGCCTTGCTTTCGGTTATTTCGGGGTGCAGGGCGAGATGGGTTGCGCCGTAAAATTCTAAAACAGATCCCTCGCATTGTTTGATTGTCAGGTTAATCGGGGCAACACCGTTACCGGAGATTTGTTGGCGCAATCGTGCGAGCGCCCTGTTTGCCAAGGCGGTGTCGTAGGCCAGCGGTGCTTCCTGGCCGTCTTCTGTGTCTGTGCGGGGCGGATTCGTCACGCGCTGCGAGCCATCGGGGGTTAAAGTTGCGTGTGTTTCACGTGAAACACATCTGTTTCCTGTGCTTTGGTCTAGCATAAACCTTGCGAATTTTATAGAGTATTCGAAGATGTTTTTAAGAAAGGATTTTTATGAAGGTTACAATCAACATCGACTGCACGCCCGAAGAGGCACGCCAATTTCTTGGCCTGCCCGACATTGCCCCGATGCAACAGGCGGTGATGGAGGAGCTCCAGAAGCAATTCTCCGGCAATCTGTCGAAAATGAACCCCGAGGAATTGACCAAAATGTGGGGCGGCTTTGGGCTTCGGGGGATTACAGACATGCAAAAAATGATCTGGGAACAAATGCAGGCCGGATTTGGCGGGGATGCAAAAAAATAAAACAATTTATGCGCTGGCCTCTGGGCAAGGGGTTGGCGGTGTCGCGGTTCTGCGCCTGTCTGGGCCAGCCAGCGGGGCGGCTATAGAGGCTTTGACGCGTCGTGCGGTGCCGCAGGCACGGCGAACGGCGCTGCGCCGCCTTTATGACCCCGAGAGCGGCGCGTTGCTGGATGAGGCGTTGGTTCTGTCTTTTGATGCGCCAGCGAGCTTTACGGGCGAGGATTGCGCGGAGCTTCATGTTCATGGTGGCCGCGCCGTTATTGATTCCGTGCTGCTGGCGCTGTCCCGCCTTGAGGGGCTAAGGCTTGCGCAGGCGGGCGAGTTTACGCGCCGCGCCTTTGAAAATGGCCGGATGGATTTAACCTCCGCGGAGGCTGTCGCAGACCTTGTTCATGCGCAAACGCAGCTACAGCAGCAACAGGCTCTATCACAAATGGGGGGCGCTCTAGCGGCCTTATATGAGGGTTGGCGGCGCAGGTTGGCGCGTTTTTTGGCGTATGCAGAGGCCGAGCTGGATTTTCCTGACGAGGATTTGCCGGACAGTCTTGTGGCGCGGCTTCGTCCGGAGATTGAAAAAATTATGGCGGAAATTGCCGACCACTTGGGCGATGCGCGGCGCGGCGAACGGATCCGTGAGGGCATACAAGTCGCCATTGTCGGGGCGCCAAATGCCGGAAAATCAAGCCTTCTCAATGCGTTGGCGCAGCGTGACGTTGCGATTGTCAATGACCTTGCCGGAACAACGCGCGATGTTTTAGAGGTTTCTCTCAATCTGCGGGGCTATCCGGTGTTGTTGTATGATACGGCGGGCTTGCGGGAGCGTTTGGGCGACCTCGATGCGCATGGCGTTATTGAAGCGGAAGGTATCCGCCGTGCGATGGATAAGGCGCGGGAAGCGGACATTACCTTGCTGGTCTTTGACGCTGCTTTGTTGCCCCATCTTGATGCGGAAACGCTTGCTTTGCGGGACGATCGCTCGCTTGTCCTGTTCAATAAATCCGATTGTGTTGTTGACCGTTCGATTCCTAATGGTGTTGCGGGGGATGTCGTCGGGTATTTTGTTTCTGCGAAGACCGGTGAGGGGTTGGATGATGTTTTGTCCGCGCTATGTGGTCGTTTGGAGGCCGTGTTTGCGCCGCGCGAAAATGTGTCTCTTACTCGCGCCCGCCACCGCGATGCGCTTGAGGATTGCTTGACGTCCTTGCGGTCGGTGTGTGGCGGTGTTTTGCCAGACGAGTTGTTGGCAGAGGAGTTGCGCCGATGCGTTGCCAGTTTGGGGCGGATTACGGGTCGCGTTGATGTCGAGGATTTGCTCGATATTATCTTTCGGGATTTTTGTATCGGCAAATGATGCTTTCGGGCGTTTTTTCGTGACTTTTCTTCACTGCTTCGGGTATAACAGCGCCCATGAAGACAGGATCAAACACAGACTTTGACGTTATTGTTGTCGGAGGCGGCCACGCGGGGTGTGAGGCGGCGGCGGCGTCTGCGCGCATGGGGGCAAAGACGGCTCTTGTCACGCACCGGCGGGAAACGATTGGCGTGATGTCGTGCAATCCGGCCATTGGCGGGCTCGGCAAGGGACATCTGGTGCGCGAAATTGATGCGCTTGATGGTCTTATGGGGCGCGTTATTGACCGTTCGGGCATCCAATTTCGCATGTTAAACGCGTCAAAGGGGCCGGCTGTGCGCGGGCCGCGGGCGCAGGCTGATCGTAAGCTGTATCGCAATGCGATGCAGGAAATCTTGAGTGATTACCCGAATTTGACCATCGTTGAAGGCGGCATTGAAGACCTTGTTTTTGATGAGGCGCAGGGAATTCGCGGCGCGGTCTTGGAGGATGGGCGCGTTTTGTCCGCACGGTCGGTTGTTTTGTGCACGGGCACATTCTTGCGTGGTCTCATTCACCGCGGAAAGCAGAAAATTCCGGCGGGCCGTGTTGGCGACAAGCCTGCTGTGGGGCTAGCTCTGGCGTTGTCGCGTATGGATGTGCCGCTGGGGCGGCTTAAGACCGGCACGCCGGCTCGTCTGGACGGGCGAACGATTGATTGGTCGGCGACGACAGAGCAAGAGGGGGATGCCGTTCCCGTGCCGTTTTCTTTTATGAATGCGCGCGTCGATGTGCCGCAAATCTCGTGTTTTATCACGTATACCAACGAACAAACGCACGACATTATCCGTGAGAATGCGGCTGATTGCCCGCTCTATTCCGGCGAGATTGAGGGGGTCGGCCCGCGTTATTGTCCGTCCATTGAAGACAAAATCGTGAGGTTCGCCGATAAAAATCGGCACCAGATTTTTTTGGAGCCAGAGGGGCTTGATGACCCGACGGTCTATCCAAACGGCATTTCAACATCAATGGACGCGGCGATTCAAGACCGGTTTATCCGCACCATTGTGGGGCTCGAAAATGTCGCGGTCTTTGAATACGGCTATGCCATTGAATATGACTATGTTGATCCGCGTAATTTACGATCTACGCTTGAGGTGAAAGCTGTGCCGGGGCTGTTCCTCGCGGGGCAAATTAACGGCTCTACAGGGTATGAGGAAGCCGGTGCGCAGGGGCTCATGGCGGGAATTAATGCGGCTTTGCAGGCAGGCTATGATAGCGAGCGTCAGGATGCGCCCCGCTTTGTTCTTGACCGCGCCGATGCGTATATCGGCGTTATGATAGATGATTTGATCACGCGCGGAGCGCCGGAACCGTACCGCATGTTTACCAGCCGTGCGGAGTATCGCTTGTCGCTGCGGGCGGATAACGCCGACCAGCGTTTGACGAGTAAAGGTATGGACGTTGGCTGTGTCAATGCTGATCGTGCGGCTGTCTGGTCTGAAAAAGCTGGACGTTTAGCGAAGGCACGTGATTTTGTGCGCTCAACCTTGTCGACGCCAAATGAGCTGGAAAAGCGTGGCTTGACGATTAATCAGGATGGCCAGCGCCGAAGTATTTTGAATTTGCTGTCCTATCCGTCCTTGGACTGGGAGGGCCTGTCGGTTTTGTGGCCGGAGCTTCGTTCTTTTGGCGCGGATGTGCGGGAGCAAATTGAGATTGATGCGATTTATGATGGTTATCTGGCGCGGCAAGATGAAGATATCGCCGCGTTTCGCAAGGATTCCGCGCTTGAGATTCCGGAGGGGCTGGATTACGGTCAAATCGGAAGTTTTTCAACGGAAATCCGGCAAAAATTGGAGCGCGTGCGCCCCGTGACGCTGGCCGCGGCGGCGAATATTCCGGGCATTACGCCTGCCGCCCTTGTCGCGCTGTTGCGCTATGTCAAGGCAAAGCGTGCCGAGGCGAGTGATGATTCCCGCGCTGCTTGATAAGGAGCGCAAAGAGGCGCTCGATCTTTATGTTTCCCTCATTCGGAAGTGGCAGCCCGCAATTAACCTTGTCGGGCCCTCAACGATGGGCGATATCTGGGGGCGGCATATTGAAGATTCTTTGGCGCTCTTGCCGTATTTGCCGCAAGATGCGGGTGCTCATGTCGTTGATTTGGGGTCTGGCGGCGGCTTTCCTGCGCTTGTTTTGGCGATTTGTCGGTCGGATCTGTCTTTTTCGCTGATTGAGTCGGATGAGCGCAAATGTGTTTTTCTTTCGCTTGTTTCACGTGAAACAAATTGTGAAAACGTGGCGGTGCTGAATGGGCGTGTTGAGTCTGTGCTGTCGCAAGTCGCGCCCGTGTCGTGTTTAACGGCGCGGGCTCTGGCGGGGCTTGATGCGCTGCTGGGAATGGCGTTGCTGGCGCCGCAGGCGCCGTCATTTTTTGCGCTGTTCCAAAAGGGGCGCAGGGCGGCAGAGGAGGTCGATGTCGCGCGGGCGCGGTATGGGTTTGACCTTGATGTTCTCGGTGCGTCCAGTGAGGCTGATTCCTCGATTTTGAGGGTTTCAAATATCGCGGTGCGGGCGTAGGTGCGGGGCGCGCCGCATCGACCTTGTGCATAAATCCTGTTTCGTGCAAAGGTTTTCTTGACCGAAGCCCTTTGAAACCGCTAGGTTGGCGCTGTAATCACGATAGGACAGTGCGATGCAGGAACGATCTTCTCTTCCGTTATTTATGGCGATCGCGAACCAAAAAGGCGGTGTCGGTAAGACGACAACCGCCGTGAATCTTGCGACATCGCTTTGCGCGGTTAAAAAGCGTGTTTTGCTGGTTGATCTTGACCCTCAGGGAAATGCCTCAACGGGGCTTGGTATTAAGTCTTCGGCGCGGGAGAAGAGCAGTTATAACCTGTTTTTCGATCATGCGCGGTTTGAGGAATTGGTCGTGCAAACGCGGGTTCCCGGGCTGTCTGTTATCCCATCATCGGTGAATTTGTCGGGTGCTGATGTCGAGCTTGTCTCCGCCACATCGCGGGAATTTCGCTTGAAAAAGGCGTTGAAGCAGGCGCACGGGATTGAGGCGTTTGATTACGTCATCATTGATTGCCCGCCCTCTTTGAATTTGACGACGCTGAATGCGATGGTTGCGGCGGATGAGGTTCTTGTGCCGCTGCAATGCGAGTTTTTTGCGCTTGAGGGGCTTGCGCATTTGATGAAAACGATTGACCGCGTGCGCAAGAGTTTTAACCCCGTTTTGCGCCTGAATGGCGTTGTTTTGACAATGTATGATCGCCGCAACCGTTTGACCGCGATGGTCGAAAAGGATGTGCGCGGATATTTTGGTGAGCGCGTCTATAAAACCGTCATTCCGCGCAATGTGCGGGTGTCTGAGGCGCCTTCTTTCGGGTTGCCGGCAATTGTTTACGATATGGAGTGTTCGGGGTCGCAGGCGTATATACAGCTTGCGAAAGAGCTTTTGCGACGTGAGCGAACAAAAGCGCAGGCCGTAAACCAAGGCCGCGGCCGCGCTGCTTAGGCCTGCTTGTGAATGCGCGTGCAGATTCTGATGACGATAATGTGGGAAAAAGACGATGAAGAGTGATGAGGCAGTGATGCAGCAAGACGAAAACAACCCGAAGAACAGAGGTCTGGGGCGCGGTTTGGCGGCTTTGTTCGGTGATGACGAAGAATTGACCGCTGAAGATTTTGAGGGCGTTGGCTCCGGCTCCAATTTTGATGAAGACATGTCGTACCGAATGATGCCGGTTGAATGGCTGACGCCTTGCCCGTTCCAGCCGCGCCGCCACTTTGACAAGGATGCGCTCAAGGAGCTCGCGGAATCAATCTCCGTTCACGGGATTATCCAGCCGCTCTTGGTGCGTCCATTGCCGGATGAGGATAACAGCTACGAGATTATTGCGGGGGAGCGCCGCTGGCGCGCCGCGCAATTGGCGCAGCTTCACGAAGTTCCGGTGACGATTCAATATCTTACGGATTCCGCGGTGCTTGAGCTTGCGCTCATTGAAAACCTCCAGCGTGAAGACCTCACCTCTGTTGAGGAGGCCGATGCCTATCAACGCTTGATGGATGAATACGGGCATACGCAGGAAAAGCTTGCGGCAACTCTGGGCAAGAGCCGCAGCCATATCGCCAATACTTTGCGGCTTTTGTCGCTGCCTGACTCCGTGAAAAAGATGGTCAATGACGGTGAATTGACTGCGGGTCACGCCAGAACATTGGTCGGCGCGGAGAATCCGGAGGCTTTGGCCAAGGAAATTGTGGAGCAAAAGCTCAGCGTTCGTGACGCGGAAAAAATCAAAGCGGGAAACCGCGAGCCGTCGCCACAGGGCGGTGGATTGGGCACGAAATCTGCCCCGAAAAAGCCGGAAAAAAGTGTGGATGTCCGTGCGCTTGAGGAAGAATTGTCGAATTTGCTTGGTCTTGGCGTGCAAATCGCGTCTTCCGGTAAGGGCGGTCAGTTGATGATCGAGTATAAAAGCCTTGACCAGTTGGATGATATTTTGCATCGCTTGTCGCACAACCCAGGGCGGATTGTTATTAACGGTTAATTCGCGTGATTTATCAAGGTAATATGCGGGCGCAAGCGATTTGTTTGCGCCCGTTTTTTGCGTTGAGGGTTTTTGTTTAGGCCGCGGCGCGGGCGATGCCGAGAATAAGATGAGCGCAGAGGGTTTCGGCGTTTTCGCCGCTTTGTTTGCTGCGGCTTTCGGCTTGCGCGATGTTGGTCAGGACGGCCTCAAGCCGCGCCATCGGCCACTTGCGGAGCTGAGCGTTAAATTCATTTTCATATTTGAAGAACAGCGGTGGGCGCAGGGCTTTAACGGCCTCCATTTGAGATTCTCCGTCACGCATACGGGCGGTGGTGATGTATAGGCGGCGGAAATGGCGTTGCAGGGCGCGCAAAATCACGATGCCCGGAACTCCCTCAAGCAAAACTTTTTGCGTGATGTTATACGCAAGGCTTGCTTGCCCGAGGGCGGCGGCGTTGATCATTTCATCGAGGGAATAGCTGCGCATATTCGGGTTACAGGCGAAAATATCGTCCAATGTGATGTCGCCGATTTTTTTGCGCAAGGGCTCACCTTGGAAGCCGTCAAAATTGGGGTCGAGGCCTTTATAGGTGAGGAGTTTTTGAAGTTCGCTGACCAATAATCCGGTGTCGCCGGCAAGGGCGCTGCTCAGGATAAGTTGAGCGTCGCGGTCAATGCCATAGCCCGCGTGTTGGCAAATATCGCGGATTTTGGCGCCGACATTGCGTTGTTCTTCCATGTAGCACGCAACCGCTGCGGCGTTTTTATGCCCTTCAAACAGCTTGCGCAGCGAGGATGTGCCCTTGAGTTCGCCCGTTTCCACAACGATAAAACAGTCGGGAGACGGGTTTTCAAGGTATTCTTTCAAATAGGCTGTAATGCCGTCATTGCCGTCTTCGATGCGGAGCAAGCGTTGCCCGCCCATTAAGGACATGGCGGCGGCTTCGTCAAAAAAACGGGCGGGGGATTCTTTGATCGAGTCCGCCGTCATTTGTACAACGTTGAACGGGTCGGACAAATCGGGGGCAATGAGGGTGCCAAGCGTTTTGGCGTGGGCTTTGACGAGGCCTTCGTTTTGACCATAAACCAAAACGGCGCGCACCTCTTTCGGGGCGTTGGTCAAAAAGGCGGGGAGCTGTCTTGCGGCGATTTTCATGATTTTAGCATACTCGGTAAAAAGCGCGATTAAAAGCCTGTGGGGCGCGATGTTAACAAGAGTGTCGCAATCGTATGTTCAGGCCAGCGGATAGGCGTCAGCGGTAGTTTATGCGCGGTTTTGTTTCGGGTCGTGGGTTTTGCTATCTTGCGCCGTTTAGTCGCCGGTTTGTTCGCGTTTGGGTGAGGCGAAATACAGTTCAAGTTGGATGACGGCTTGTTCGGCGATTTCGTTGATGGCGTTAATTTCGGCCTCTGATTGGCTCACCAATGTCGTGAAATGGCTGTCGAGGACATTATAACTGCTCACCGCGTTCAAGGTGCGGGTGAGGATCGGGGCTTCCGTTGCTGCATCCGTTAAAACCATTGTGGCACTGAGGCGAAGCTGGGCGCGGGAGGCGGAGGCATCCTTGGAGATGCCGAGTCCGACATTGGTTTTGTCAACTGACGCGATGCGCAGGCGGTAACGCGGGTCGGCGGGTCGGCCTTTGGTGTAGAGCCGATCCATCAAAGCGTTGCGCAGGTCTTGGCCGGATTTTTCCGGGATGCTCGTGATTTCGGTTGCCGCCATGGCTGCGGTCACGGAGGCTGTGTTTTCACTGCTGTACGTGCCGTAAACAGGCTGAAGCCCGCACGCGCTTAAAAGGCCGCTGAGGAGGCCGCCAAGGAAAAGGCAGGATAACAGCGCGAGGGTCGCTTGGCGTTTCGGGCGGTGTGTGCGGCGCGAAAAAATCATAACGGCTTTGTCCTTCTCTCTTGGCCTTTGTGCTGTGTTGGCCTTTTTGTCGGTTTTTGGGTCGGGCTGCGTGTCAGCCGACAACGATGTTCACGATGCGCCCCGGCACCACAATCACTTTGCGCAAGGTTTTGCCTTCAATTGCTTTGGTGACGTGGGGGTCGCTGAGAGCCGTCTTTTCCGCCAAATCTTTGCCTGCATCACGGGGCAGGGTGATGGTGGCGCGGACTTTGCCGTTGACTTGTACCGCGATTGTGACGCTGTCGTCTTGCAACAAGTCTTTCTTTGCTGTTGGCCAATCGGTTTCGGCCAAAATTGTTGTGTGGCCGAGCATGCTCCATAGTTCTTCTGCGATATGCGGAACCATCGGGTTCATCAGGCGCAGCATGATCTCGATCCCCTCACGCAAGGCAAAGGCCTCGTCCGCATTGGCGGGGTCGAGGGCGGAGAGCGTGTTGGAAAGTTCGCGCACCTTGGCCACGGCCTTGTTCATGAAGAGTTTGTCGAGGTCTTCCGTAACGCCCGCAATGGCGCGGTGCGCGGCTTTTTGCGCTTCTTGTGCTTTCTCGCCCAATGTCGGGGCGGCGGCGCCTGCGGCGGGGAGTTGCTCAAGGCAGCCCTCAACCATGCGGTGGAGTTTGTTGACAAAGCGCCATGCGCCTTCAATGCCGCCTTCCGTCCACTCTAGGTCACGTTCCGGCGGGGAATCGGACAGGATGAACAACCGCGCGGCATCGGCGCCATAGGTGTCGAGAATGCTCTCTGGGTCGACCACGTTTTTCTTGGATTTTGACATTTTTTCAATGCGGCCGCCTTCGACTTTGCTGCCGTCTTTGAGGGAGGTGTATTCGCCGTTATCGTTTTTCACGACATCGGTCGGGAACATCCATTTGCCGTGACTGTCCTTGAAGGTGATATGGGTGACCATTCCTTGCGTGAACAGGCCGGTAAACGGTTCTGCTATGTCGAGATAACCGCAATCACGCATCGCGCGGGTGAAAAACCGCGAATATAAAAGGTGTAGAACGGCATGCTCCACGCCGCCGATATATTGGTCGACGGGGAGCCAGTAATTGGCTTTTTCCTTGTCAAAGCCTTGGGTTTCGTTCTTTGGGTCGCAGTAACGGGCGAAGTACCAGCTTGATTCAAAGAAGGTGTCAAACGTGTCTGTTTCACGTGAAGCATTTTTGCCGCAGGTGGGGCAAGCACAATGTTTCCATGTCGGATGGTTGGCGAGCGGGTTGCCGGGCTTGTCGAAGGTGATGTCGTCGGGCAGGGCGACCGGAAGGTCGGATTCCGGCACCGGAACCATGCCGCAATCGTCGCAATAAATGATCGGAATCGGGCATCCCCAGTATCGTTGGCGGCTGACGCCCCAGTCGCGGAGGCGGAAAAGGGTTGTCCCTTCGCCTTTTCCGGCGTCTTCGATGCGCGCTATGGCGGCCTTCTTCGCGTCTTCTGTTTCAAGGCCGTTCAGGAAGTCTGAGTTCGCCATCGTTCCGACGCCGGTATAGGGGCCGTCTTTGACGCCGAATGTCGCGGCGTCTTCACCCGCCGGAATAACAACGGGGAGGATGTCGAGCGAGTATTTGGTCGCGAAGTCAAAGTCGCGCTGGTCATGGGCGGGACAGCCGAACAATGCGCCCGTGCCGTAATCCATCAAAACAAAATTGGCGACATAGATCGGCAAGGTTTTGCCCGCTATAAACGGGTGGGCAACGCTGTGTCCGGTGTTGAATCCGATTTTTTCGGCTTGTTCAATGGCGGCTTCGGACGTGCCAACGGCCTGACATTGTTTGATAAACGCGTCAAACCCGTCTTTGCCCTTCGCCAGTTTTTGCGTCATCGGGTGGTCGGGGGCGAGCGCGATAAAGCTGGCACCAAACAACGTGTCGGGGCGGGTTGTGAAAACTTCGATGGTGTTGCCTGCTCCCGCGTCGGAGCTGTCCACCACGTCAAAATGCATCCGCAGGCCGCTGGATTTGCCAATCCAGTTTTCCTGCATCAGGCGCACTTTGGCCGGCCAGTTATCGAGCGTGCCAAGCGCCTCCAGCAAGTCATCGGCATAATGGGTGATTTTCAAGAACCATTGGTTCAGTTTGCGGCGCTCTACCGGCGCGCCGGATCGCCAGCCCTTGCCGTCAACGACTTGTTCGTTGGCCAAAACGGTGTTTTCGATAGGATCCCAGTTGACCATGCTTTCCTTGCGGTAAACGAGGTCTTTTTTGAGGAAATCGAGGAACATCTTTTGTTCGTGGCGGTAATAACCAGCATCGCATGTTGCAACCTCACGCGACCAATCAATCGCCAGTCCCATGGATTTGAGCTGTTTGCGCATCATGTTGATGTTGCTGTATGTCCATTCTTTCGGCGGGATTTTGTTTTCGATGGCGGCGTTTTCGGCCGGCAGGCCGAGCGCATCCCATCCCATCGGGTTCAACACATTATATCCGCGGGCTTTTTTAAAACGGGCAACAACGTCGCTCAGGGTATAGTTGCGCACATGCCCGACGTGAATGCGGCCGCTGGGGTATGGAAACATCGCCAGAACATAGCATTTTTCTTTGGACGGGTCTTCCGTCACCTCGAAACAGGCTTTATCTTCCCAGATTTTTTGCCATTTTTTCTCGGTTTCTTTGATGTTATAGCGCGTTGTGTTCATGCTTGATGCTTTCCGGTGGGGCTTGAAAAACGGGCGTGCGGTACTTGGTGTTGATCCGCGCGGCGTTTTTGCCTAGCTGCCCTCTTTTTCATTGATTTTCGCGACGCGCAATTCGCGGGCGCGGGTCAAGATCGTGTCTTCGATCTTGGTTGCCATGGAATTGTCAATCGCCATGGATTTCCATGCGCCGCTGGTTTGGCGTTCTTTGAAGACGCTGACTTTTAGGCCGTCGGCGCGGAGCTGGCTGCCCAATACAAAGACGTTGAGTTTGTAACGTTCTTCGGGTGTTTCAGGGGATGAATACCAGTCGGTCAGGATGACGCCGCCAAACGGGTCAACGGAGGCCAAAGGCATGAACGACACAGTGTCGAGCGAGGCGCGCCACAGATAGCTGTTGACTGTTATAACGCTGTCGGCGGCTTGTTGGTCGCCCTTGCCGCCCAAAAGCGTCAGGCCGTCTTCGCCGAAGATGCTCTGAGGCTTGGCGTAAATATCATCGCCAGTGGCGGATCGGTTGGCGCCTGTGGGGTATTTTGCCTCACCGCCGGACATCGAGCCGCACCCTGCCATGACAAACCCCAAGGTGACGATCGCGGCCACCGTCGCAAAACGCGTTAAAACCATAGTATAAACCTCACAAATTTTGTTACGAAGCATAGAGTTATCATACTCAAACAGCCCTGTAAATCACGCAAAGGCGCGGCGCAGTGCGGTGTTTGCTGATTATTTCGCACTGCGCCTTGAAATGCAACGGTATTTCGCGAGGCGGCGCTTTGCTCCTGTGTTGCGGTTGTGCAACAGGTGCGCGGATAATTTGTGGGTATAGGGGGTTGTTTTTAGGATGTGGGCGTTGGTTTTGTTAAAGTTTTTCTCAGTCGTCGGTGACATCCGGCATGTCTTGAGTTTGACCGCCAACCGTCTTTTGCGGTCTGTTTTACTAAAGGAGCTTACTATGAAACACACACTGCTCGCTGGCGCTGCTTTATGCGCCTTGGCTGGATTCGTTGCAACACCTGCGCAGGCGCAAGGGCTTGAGCTGAACCTCCGCGGCCAATTCATCGGCTATGCAATTTATAACAATCAAGACGAGCCAGCAGGCACATCGTTGCGCGGTTTGGACCTTCGTAAGGAAACCGAAGTGCATTTTGACGGGAAAACAACATTGGATAACGGGTTGAGCGTTGGTGTGCATATTGAGATCAACGTCGATCGCGACGAAAGCGCGACCGGTAGTGTCATCGAAGAGTCAAACATGTTTATCTCCGGCGGCTGGGGGCGTTTTGTTGTGGGCGAGGAGGACGGCGTGGCCTATTTGCTTCAGGTCGCAGCGCCGTCGGCCGACTGGAATATTGACGGGTTGCGTCAATATACAAACAGTTTTGACCTAGGTCTTATGGCGGGGGCGAATACCGGTTTGGCGGTCGACCGCTTGGACTACGACCACGCGATTAGCGGTGCTTTGAATAAAGTGACATACATGACGCCCGTGTTCAACGGATTCCAAGCTGGCGTGTCGTATGTTCCGTCCCTCAGCGAGGGGGACCAAAGCGGCTTGGCGCCCATCACCGCGAACAAAAATGCCGGTTTTGATGACGGCGTTGAAGTTGCGGCGCGTTTCCAGCGTAAATTTGACGCGGTTGAGTTGACCATCGGCGGTGGCTGGTCTGACTATGACCGTGAAGTTACGGCGGCCGGACAAACGGACCGTCAGGGCTATAATATTGGCGCCGATGTGAATTGGGGGCCATTTGGCCTTGGCGCGGCGTTGTTCGAGGACGACAACGGAATCAGCGCAGACGGCGATTCAACCGCGTTTATTATCGGGGCAGACTACACAATGGATGCTTATAAATTTGGCGCAACATATTATGAACGCACGGACGAAGCTGCGGCGGGCACGCACACAACGGCGGGCGATCTTGAATATTCGCGCTGGACGGCGGGCGTGCAATACCAATACGGTCCCGGTATGCGGATGAACGGAAACCTGACCTATCTTGAGGCCGAAACAGGGGTTGCGGGCGATGCCGAATATGACGGCTATCAATTCGCGCTTGGCACAACGATTGATTTTTAATCGGTTGCCGATGAAGGAAAATACGGAACAAGGCGCTTGAAAATGGGCGCCTTTTCTTTTTTACTGTTCTTTATTGGCTGTGGAGCGGCAATAACAGGTGGAATTGGTTTTGATGAGTGATCCTTTGGACGAGATATCCCGCAACATCGCACAGATTAAGAGTTCGATTGCACAGGCGGAGGCCGCGGCGCATCGCCCGAAGGGGGCGGTAACGCTTGTCGCGGTGAGTAAAACACAATCTCCTGCGCATATTGATGCTGGGCTGGGCTGTGGCTTGCGCGTGTTCGGCGAAAACCGTGTGCAAGAAGCGCAAGACCATTGGGCGGAGCGCCGCGCCGCCTATCCTGATTTGCGCCTTCACTTGATTGGCCCACTACAAACCAACAAGGCGCGGCAAGCGGTAGATTTGTTTGATGTGATCGAAACGCTTGACCGCCAAAAGCTTGCTGCTGCGCTCGCCGAAGCGTGCCAAAAAAGCGGCAAATCCCCGAAAATATTGATACAGGTCAATACGGGCGAGGAGGAACAAAAGGCGGGCGTCGCGCCGGCCGATCTTGAGGCGTTGCTGGCCTATGCGCGCGGGGTTTGCGGCTTGGATGTTGCTGGATTAATGTGTATTCCGCCGGTGCAGGATTCGCCTGTTTTTCATTTTGGGTTGCTCGCCACATGGGCGCGGCGGCTCGGGCTGGAAACCCTCAGCATGGGGATGAGCGGTGATTTTGAGGCCGCCATCCGTATGGGCGCAACGCATGTGCGGGTCGGAAGCGCATTGTTCGGGGCGCGGCAAGCTGCTTGAGTGCGGCTTCGGCGGCAATTTGTCCGGTTGCGGCGCGGGGGAAAGCGTGGTTTAACTAAGGGTGTTGTTTTATGTTTGCTCCATGGGGTTATTGCGGGGCTATTGCGCGGCGCGGGCAAAAGACAGGCAACCAGTAAAAGGCCAATCAACATGAAGAAAAATTCGGTCAATCCTTCAGAAAAATCGCGAACACGACCCGATTCTTTGGGCAATGATTCCTATGACGTCGTGGTCGTTGGCGGCGGTTTGGCAGGCCTGACACAGGCGCTTTTGTTGGCGCGCGAGGGATTTTCGGTGGCCTGTGTTGACCAAGAGAAACCCCTGACACAGCTTGATAAAGATTACGACACCCGCACAACCGCCATTTCTTGGGGGTCGCGGAATGTTTTGCGCAAGGCGGGTGTTTGGGAGGCGATGGAGAGTGCGGGCGCGTGTCCGATCAAGGATATTCGGATTTTAGACGGAGCATCGCCCTTTGTGTTGGCGTTTTTGTCAAAGGATGTCGAAAACCGCGAATTTGGCTGGATTGTTGATAATTTTGATTTGCGTTTGGCGCTTCATACACAGGCGGGGCGCGAAGAAAAACTCCACCATGTCACGGGCGCGGCGGTTGTGGGGTACGAGCGGGACGATGCCGCAATGCGTGTGCGGCTTGTGGATGGGCTGTGTTTGTCGGCGCCGCTTGTTTTGGGCTGTGATGGGCGCGGGTCAAAAACGCGCGAATTTATGGGGATTGGAACATGGGGGCATGACTACGGCCAGACTGCCCTTGTGTGCATTGTTGAGCATGAGCGGCCGCATGATAATATCGCCGTTGAGCATTTCTTGGCGGACGGGCCTTTTGCGTCTTTGCCGATGGTGGATGATGAAAACGGGCGGCACCGCTCTGCAATTGTGTGGTCGATTCATGGCGGCGATGCGGCGCAGTGGTTGCGGTGTTCGGATGAGGCGTTTAACCTTCGCTTGAATGCGCTCTACACGGCGGCAAAGGGGCATTACCGCCCTTCGCCCCGCCCCGCAAAAAACGCAGCAAAAAATAAAAAGGACTTGCAGGACGTCCGCGGCGATAAGCCTTCTGAAGGCGGGCTGTTTGGTGCGGCGCGGGTGGTTGGGCGGCGTGCCGGATGGCCGCTTGGCATCACCATGGCCTATGCATATATTGCGCCGCGCATGGCGCTTTTGGCTGAGGCCGCGCACGGTATTCACCCGATTGCGGGTCAAGGCTTGAATATCAGCCTTCGGGACGTAGCAGCGATGACCGAAATTTTGTGCGATGCGCGGGATCGGGGCGAGAGTGATTGGGGCGCTCCGGCGTTGCTCGCCGAATATCAAAAGCGCCGCCGTATGGATAATACGATGATGGGCATGGCGATGGAGGGCTTTAACGGTTTGTTCTCCAATAATCGCGCGCCGCTGCGCATTATGCGGCGTTTGGGTTTGCGTGTTATTGCGCGGATGCCTGCGTTCAAGCGGTTTTTTATGACACAGGCAATGGGAACGGTCGGGCATGTGCCGGATCTCGTGAAACATCAAGACGGCAGGCAGAGCAAATGAAAACAGCACAAGCAAGCATAGCGATAAACCGTGGAGAAACCGCCCCGCAAAAACCGACTCTTCGCATTAGGGCATATTCGGGATTTTTGTGCGTTTTGATCGCGATGGTCGGATGTAATGTTTTGGCTGCTCGCTCGGTCGCCGCACAGGATATGTCCTTGCCGGTGTTGATGGAGGAGCTGTATTACGGCCCGCAAACAACACCTGAAACCTATGTCGAGCCGACAGAGCCCGCCCTGAAAGACGATGCGGAAGACCCGCAGCGCGGTCAAAAAGACGGGTGGCGCTATAATTTCGGGGTGGAGTGTAATAGCTGCGCCGGCGGAATTTTTATTCCGTCTTTTGCCGAAACGCCAGAACGGATTCGCGGCATTTGGGCGGCGCCGGATTGCGCAGAAGTGAATGACATGCTGTACCAGACGAAGACGTTTTCAACATGGATGGGGCCGGATAAAAAGGCGTGCATGGAAATTTTCATGAATATTAAGGATTATGGAGCGACCTATAAGATTGAAACATCGCTCGGCGAGATTCTGGTTCAAGTCACAAATGATGGCTTGATGCAAACGGGGGTTATTGACCCTGAGGTCGGGTTTGATGAGAAAAAGGCCACCGATCCTGATATGGAGATTTCCGATCTTGTCGAGGCCGAGGGGCGCGAATATGCACAATGTTCGCTTTTGCCACCGATGGCGGAGATCCCGCTCATGAAGACGGCAATGGGGCTTATGGATCGTTTGGATGACATGGTCAGTGTTTGCAATGCGGACGGCAATCCCCCTGCCCTTGCGAAAAATCAAGCCTGTCAGGATTGGTTGTTTGCCGAGGCCGATAAGGACAAATCCGGCCTGTTAAAGCGGGACGAAGTTGAAGACATGACGTTTCGGGCGTTGTTGACATATGAATTGCTGGCTGTGTGTGCCTCAATGAACCAGTTTGAAAAACGCAATTTTGAAACGATTTTGGAAAGCGCGGATCGGCTTTTGAATACGCTGGATTTGAATAAGGATTTTATGCTGTCAAAGGACGAGCTTTCATCCTTGTATCGTGATGCTGTGCTGAACCCACGGGTGATGGAAAATCTGGTCGCGCTTCAGGAAATCTTCCCGTTTTTGCGGCAAGACCTGAACATTTTTATCCCCGAAAACCTTAATGAAAGCGCTCCGGCGGAGTAGGCTCTGTAGAAGGCTACGGATTAAACTTGAACCGCGCGATTTCCCTGTAGGGGCTTTCGTTGGCGGAGTCCGCAGGGCGACTCTTGGAGAATGTTTCATAAAGTATGACTTCGTCACACAGCCAATCCGCGCTGGATAGATCGTCATTGTCACGAATAATTTTAAGCAATCCGTCAATATCGTTGTTCGGGACTTTGGCGACGGTGATGTGCGGTTCTTGGTCGCGCTTGCCAAAGGGGATGCCGCTTTTTTCAAGCTCGGCGCACAGGCGTTTATGCAATTCGCGAAAATGCGCATCGCCCGAGGCGTTTAAACCCGCCCACAGGACGTGCGGCGCTTCTTGCGGGTGTCCGCTGCGGTTAAAGGATTTCAGGCCGTGAACAGCGACTTTAAACGGCTGGAATTTGAGTTTCGACAGCGCGTCTTTGATCTTCTCAAGGCCGGCTTCGTCTTGCTTGCCGGGGAACGCCATGCTGATGTGATAGTCCTCGGGGTGCTGCCAGCGCCAGTTTGCGGGGTCTTGATGGCGGATTTTTTCAAGGACGTCTTGAATGTGTTTTGGCGGCGCGGCGGCGATAAAAAAGGTGCGCGTCAACGCCCCTTTGTCGGGCTGGATCATCGTTTTACGCTTTCTACTCCCTGTCAGAGTAATAACATTTATATGTTTTTTATTATTTGTCGCATCAGCATGGATGAAACATAAGAAAAAGTCAATTGATCATAACTGCGCCGCCAGACATGAATCTTGTTCATTGTCGCGGTCTGTTTGCCGTCGAGAAGAGCCCTAAAAACGGCCTAACGCCCTCTGGATCGCTCAACATATGCAATTTGAGGGGTGGCGCGTAAGGCGGCGATGATGTTGTTTAAATGCTGGGTATCGTTGACATAGATGTCGAGATACATCTCCCAAAAATCAATCGACCGATTGGTGATTTTGAGGTTGGTGATGTTGCCGCCGTTCTTGCCGATGACAACGGAGAGCGTGCCAAGCGCCCCCGGTTCGTTATTGATCGTGACGTTGATCCGCCCGACCTGTGTTTCCGGGCTTTCCGGCCCTTCGTCCCATGCAACGTCAATCCAGCGTTCGGGGGTTTCGGCGAAGGTTTCAAGGGTGTCGCAATCAATGGTGTGGATGGTAACACCCTTGCCGGTCGTGACAATGCCGACAATGCGGTCGCCGGGGAGCGGGTGACAACACCGCGCCATGTGAACCGCCATGCCGGGGATAAGCCCCTTGATCGGCATGGCGGAGTCTTTGGATTTGCCGGTTTGCGCCTGTTCGAACGGGTCGGTAATGGCGGCGGGTTTTTCGGCGATTTCGGTTTGATGGCTCGGGAACACGGCCTTAAACACGTCGCGGGCGGCGATGTTGCCTGATCCGACACTCACATACACGTCCTCGGCGTCATCTTTTTTGAATTGTTTGGCAACGCCTTGGATGGCTTTCTCGGTGAATTCATAGCTTTCGTGGCGGAAGACCTTTTGCACCATCGCTTTGCCGAGGGTGAGATATTGCTCGCGCTGCTGTTGCCTCACAAAGCGGCGGATATGGGATTTGGCTTTGCCGGTGACGACAAAGCGTTCCCATGTCGGGGATGGGGTTTGGTTTTTCGAGGTGTGAATCTCGACTTGGTCGCCGTTGTTCAAGCGGGTGCTGAGCGGGGCGATGCGTCCGTTGATTTTAGACCCGACACATTTGTCGCCAACGGCGGAGTGAATGGCATAGGCGAAGTCAATCGGGGTTGCGCCGCTGGGCAATTCGATCAAATCGCCCTTCGGGGAAAAGCAATAGACTTGATCTTGGAAGAGTTCCAGCTTGGTGTTTTCAAGGAAGTCTTCAGGGCGGTCAACTTGGTCGAGAATGTCCAAAAGCTCGCGCAGCCAGCGGAATTTCTTCAATTCGTCCGTCTTGATAATCGGTTTGCCGGATTTATAGGCCCAATGCGCAGCGACCCCAAGCTCGGATTCTTCGTGCATGGTGCGGGTGCGGATCTGCACTTCGATGCGCTGGCTCTCGGGGCCGATGATGGTTGTGTGGATGCTCTTATACCCGTTGGGTTTGGGGGTCGAGATGTAATCTTTGAACCGCCCCGGAACGGTAGGGTACTTGCTGTGCAGCAAGCCAAGCACGTGATAGCACTCGCCAATATCGCTCACGACAATACGAAACGCCATGATGTCGGAGAGTTGTTCAAAGGCAACGTTCTTGCGCTGCATCTTGCGCCAGATGGAATAGCGCGTTTTTTCGCGTCCCGTGACCTCACCATTGACCTCGGCGGCGTCAATCAACCCCTGAAGTTGCTTGATGACCGAGTTGACAAGATCCGTGCCTTCCTTACGCAGGAATGACAAACGGTTGGTGATGCTCTCGCGGGCTTCAGGGTTGACGTGCATGAAGGACAGGTCTTCAAGCTCTTCCTTGACCTTGTGAACGCCGATGCGCTCCGCCAGCGGGGTATAAATGTCGAGTGTTTCTTGCGCGATACGGCGGCGCTTGTCGGGTTTGTTAAAATGGTGCAGCGTGCGCATATTGTGCAAACGGTCGGCGAGCTTGACGAGCAAGACGCGGATATCCTCGGACATCGCCAAAACAAGTTTACGGAAGTTTTCGGCTTGTTTGCCTTCGGAGGTTTTGCTCTCGATCCGCGTTAATTTCGTGACCCCGTCGACAAGGCTCGCAACATCCTTGCCGAACAGCTTTTTAATGTCTTCCAGTGACGTTTCGGTGTCTTCGACTGTGTCGTGCAAAATGGCGGTGACAAGGGTGTCTTCGTCAAGGCCGAGATCGGCCAAAATGCCGGCTACCTCGACGGGGTGAAGGTAGTATGGCTCACCCGATGCGCGGGTTTGGCCTTCGTGTTTGACGCGCGCAAAATCAACCGCCTTGATGATGCGGGCTTCGTTGACTTCGGGGTTGTACTTGCGGATGCTCTTGATGAGGTCCTGCGCGACATCCGTATGGTTTGTGGTTTGATTCAACAATATTGTGGCGTTCCGTAAGCGGGGCTTGGGGGTGGAGCCCCCGTAAACCAAGCGCAAATTCAGTGTAAACTCAGTCTTTGGCACTATATCAGACATAAAAAACCGGTGAAACTGCTTTTCACCGGTTTATCATAATTTATAACGGTTTGCGGATGGTTAACGCAATGCGCCGTGAAGACGGATTAATTGTCGTCTTCTTCTGTGTCGCCGGCGAGGGATTCAAGGGCGTCAAAATCATCGTCTTCGTCTTCCTCGAGGTTTTCATCGGCATACATGCCGGCGGCGGGTTCGTGACCGCGCATGTCATAACCGTCATCGCTGTCGCGCAATTCGATCATGTTGCGGTCTTCTTCGTCCGACAAGATAACGCGTTGGTGTGAACGGATGAGTTCCTCGCGCAGGGCGTCGGGATCAACGGTTTCTTCGGCGATTTCGCGCAAAGATACAACGGGGTTTTTGTCGTTGTCGCGGTCGATCGTGAGGGGGGCGCCGGTGCCGATCTTGCGGGCGCGCTGGGCGGCGATCATAACAAGTTCGAAACGGTCGGGCAGTTTTTCAACACAATCTTCTACGGTAACGCGGGCCATGGGTTTTCAATTCCTGTCTTGGTGTGATAATGGTGAAAGTCATACCCTCTTCGCGCATGATTTTCAAGCATTTTCCTGACTCATGCTCGATTCTTGAATAAAGGTTGCCTTGCTATGACTCATTTTATGCCCTCAACAACGGCCGCGTGGGCGAGATGGGCGGCGCTTTCGCCCTCCGATTGTGGCGGTGTGGGCGGGTGCAGTGGGGCATTTGCGCCAGCACCTATGCCTGCGCCGATTGTTTCGCCGGATTGCGGGTTATGTCCGCGGCTGGCGCAGTATCGCGCTGAAAACAAAGTGCAATATCCCGATTTTTTTAACGCGCCGGTGCCATCCTTTGGGGATAGTGCGGGGGAAGTCCTGATTGTCGGTTTGGCACCGGGGGTGAAGGGGGCAAACCGCACAGGGCGCCCATTCACAGGCGATTTTGCGGGCGAATTGCTGTATCAAACCTTGTTGAAATACGGGTTTGCGAAAGGCACGTTTAAGGCCGACCCGAAAGATGGCTTGATGCTTGTGAATTGCCGTTTGACCAATGCGGTGCGATGCGTGCCGCCGCAAAACAAACCGGTGGGTGAGGAAATAAACCAATGCCGCCCGTTTTTGCGCGGCGAAATTGACGCTATGCCACGCTTGCGGGCGATTTTGTGCTTGGGGAAAATATCCCATGATTCAACATTGCGGGCGCTTGGCGCACGGCTTGCGGCGCATCCCTTTGCCCATAATGTACGTCATGATGTGACGCTTGCCCCGATAAAGGGCGTTGGTAAGCCTTTGGGCGGGCCCAATGGTCGTAAAGTGGCCGTGTTTAACAGCTATCATTGCTCCCGCTACAACACCAATACAGGACGCCTGACCGAAAAAATGTTTGAAGACGTGTTTGAGTCTGTGACGGCGTTTTTGGCTTAAACACGACCACAAAGAAAAAAGACCAGAAAAAACGGGCTGAGGAGAGCCCGTTTTTTGTCGTCTGTTCAACACGCTTTTTTAAAACATCAGGAGGAATGAATAATCGTTCATTGCGTAATCATCGCAACGCGGTACTGGTCGAAAATCTGTTGCCCCCGCTCCATCGATGCATCCTCAGTTTTGAGGGCGATATCGGCGAGTGGGCCAAGGCTGCGCGCCGATTCAAACAGGCTCGCTTGCTGGACGGCTAAATCTTGCCGTGTGGCTTCATGCGGGCGAATTGAGGCGGCGGCAGAATATACGTTTAGAATTCGATGGACAGACAACCTCGTCATCTCAAAGGCATCCGTCACGTTGTATGTCAACGTTCCGGCAAGTATACCCGTGAGAATCAGAGGTTTGATCATGTTGCCGTTTGTCCGTAATAGTGCCTTTGGCACCGTTTATAAAAAAACACCCTTTATACTTCTCAGTATACAGGGTGTTGTTGAATAAGCGCTTAATTATAGATGGCATTTTATGCAATATGCAAAAATGTCAGGTTTTTTTATAAGTCCCTTATTCCGCGGCTTTCAGGTGCGGTGTATCCGCGTTGTTGTTGGACGCACTCACCGATTTGGGTTTATCGCCGCTGCTGCGGATTTCATCAAGGAACGAGCGAACCTCTTGGTTCAATTGTTTGGTTTGTGTGCCGAGAACCGAGGCGGTGTCATAAACAACGCCGGCGGCTTGGCCGGTTTCTCCGGCGAGGCTTTGAACGTCGCGGATGCTGCCGGTCACTTGCTGCGTGCCATTTGAGGCTTGCGACACGTTGCGGCCGATTTCGGCGGTGGCGGCGTTTTGTTCTTCGACCGCGCTGGCGACCGTTGTGGTGGCTTCGTCAATTTCACGGACGTTGTCGATGATTTTTTGCATGGCTTCGACACTGCCGCGAATGGCGGTTTGGATGCGCACAACGCGTTCGTCAATTTCTTCGGTTTTCTTGGCGGTTTCGTTGGCGAGTTTTTTGACTTCGTCGGCAACCACGGCAAATCCTTTGCCGGCCTCGCCTGCCCGTGCGGCCTCAATCGTGGCGTTGAGGGCGAGAAGGTTGGTTTGCTCGGCGATGTCTTTGATGGCCTCAACAACCTCGCCGATGGAATTGGCGAGTTCGTTAAGTTCGTTAACCGAACGGCTGGTCGTTGTGGCTTCTTGCGATGCGTTGCTCGCCTTGCGGGCGGCGGCATCAATTTGACGCGCGATTTCCGAGCTGGATACCGAGAGTTCCTCAGACGCTGCGGCAACGGCTTGTACGTTCGCATCGGCTTCTTGTGAGGCGTTGGCGGCGACATTGCTCGCCGACAAAGTGCGGTCGGAGGCCGATTTCATGTTGCTGGAGATGTTGTTCATCTCTGTTGCCGCATCGGTGAGCGAGCGGATGATGCTGGCGGTACGGGTGTCAAAATCTTGCGCCAGTTTGTTCATCGTTTCGCGTTTTTCGTTTTCGGCGCGTTGTTGCAGGCGGACTTGTTCGGCCTGCATATGGTGCATTTGTTCGGCGTTTTCTTTGAACACTTGGACGGTTTTGGCCATGTCGCCGATTTCGTCGGCGCGGTCAAGGCCGGGGATGGAGATGTTTAAATTGCCGTTGGACAGCTCCTGCATCGACGCGACCATGCGGCTGATCGGGGTTGAGATGCTGCGGGAAATAATGATCGACATCCACACGATGAAACCGAGGGCAACCAAGGTCCAAAGCGTTGTCTGGATTTGGCCGGCCCAAATCGGGCCGTAAATATCGGCGGTCGGGCGTTGGAAAATCAATGCCCATGTTGTGCCTTTATAGGTGAAGGGGGTGTAGGCGCTGTAGACGTTCTCGCCGTCCGGCGACACAATCGTCATAATGCCGGATTCGCCGTTCAAGGCTTTTTCAACGTCGGCAGAGTCCCGCTTTTTGTTGAACGCGGCTTGTGCTTGGCTGCCTTTGGGGTTGTTGCGGAAAAGGTGGTCAACACCAATCGCTTGGAACTCAAAACCCGGCATATTTTCGGCGGTTTGCAAGATGCCGTTGACTTGCTCGATCGGCATTTGCAGGGCGACAACGCCAATCTTGCGGCCGTCTTTGATCAGGCTTTGTGCAATAAAGGCGGCGGGTGCGCCGGCGCTCGGTTCGTATGGGCGGAAATCAACAAAGGCAACGTCGTCGGATGCGCTCGCCTTTTTGAAGGCTTCACCGAGGCCGGAGTCTTTCAGCGGGCCGGTGACGAAATTTTGTGCGTAATCGCGCTCTTTGAACACGCTGTAGACCAGATTGCCTTTCGTGTCGAACAAGAACAAATCGTAATAGCCCTTCTCGGCAATAAAGTCGCGGAAGAACGGGTGTTCTTGTTGGTGGAAGGCGCTGTAGGCCGATCCGTCATTGGCGAGGGAGAGTTTATGTTTTTCGCCGGTCGGATGTTGGTTCGAGTCAATATAGGCGGTTTGCAAATAGCGTTGTTTGTTGCCCGGGATCATGTCCCAGCGCTCAGTAAACCCCAGCGCGGCTTCTTGGACGAATTCGCTGTCCTTAAGGACAGACAGATCGCTTGTGAATTGCCCGAACTGGATGTCCAAAGATTGTTTTTTGGCCTCCAAAAGCTCGACCATCTTGCTTTCATTCGCCATGCGCGCATCCTTGACGGACAGCACCGCACCAATCGTGCCGGTGACCAGTACGTTTAACAAAGCAAGGCCGACCATAAACAGTGGCAATTTTTTCGACAGCTTCATTTTTGAGAAATTAATCGGCATGGATGCACGTGCTCCTGTTCCAGTGTTACGGTCTAAGGTCTTACGACGATCTGGTAATATCATATGTCTTTTGAGGTCGGGCGGGGAAGAATCACCCTGTGAACCCGACTACTATAGTATGAAATATTGCCTAGGGAAAGATAACAAACTCTTAATTGTTTTTTTCATAACGACCGGCGCGCGGGTTTTTTCGCTTTTTTCAGTTTTTTCCCGTGTGTGGAGTCCGGCAAGAGGCTTTGGCGTGCCGCCGCATGATCTTGACTTGCGTTTGTTTTGCGCTAGGTTGAGGGTGCATCGCAATCGAAGAATAACGGAAAAATCCTATGACCGACAGACAGCTTAGCCTCTATAACGCCCTTGGGCGCAATAAACAGGTTTTTACGCCCTTGAATAAGGATTGTGTCGGGGTCTATGTGTGCGGGCCGACCGTTTATAATTACGCCCATATCGGCAATGCGCGGCCGGCGGTGGTTTTTGATTTGCTGGTGCGGGTTTTGCGGGTTCTGTACCCACGGGTTTTGCATGTGTCGAACATCACCGATATTGACGACAAAATCATTGACGCCGCCGCTCAAACGGGCGAGCCGATTGCAACGATCACCCGCAAATATACCGATATTTATAATCAGGACATGGCGAAACTCGGCGTTGCCGCGCCGGATGTGCAGCCTTTGGCGACCGAGCATGTGCCGGAGATGATCGCGATGATCGGTGATTTGCTCAAAAATGGCCACGCGTATGAGGCCGAGGGGCATGTGTTGTTCAGTGTGCCGTCCTTTCCCGCCTATGGCCGTTTGTCGGGGCGGAACCGCGATGAACAAATCGCCGGTGCCCGCGTCGATGTCGCGCCATACAAAAAAGACCCCGCCGATTTCGTGTTGTGGAAACCGAGCGACAAAGAAGGCCAACCAGGCTGGAACAGTCCGTGGGGTTATGGCCGTCCAGGCTGGCACATCGAATGTTCGGCGATGAGCGAGAAATACCTCGGCAAGGTTTTCGATATTCACGGCGGCGGCGTCGACCTTACCTTCCCGCATCATGAGAATGAGCAAGCGCAGAGCTGCTGCGCCAACCAATCCGAGGACTTCGCAAAATTCTGGGTTCATAACGGGTTTGTGACCGTTGAGGGCGAGAAAATGTCAAAATCAATCGGCAATGTTTTGCTGGTGCATGATTTGGCAAAAAATGCGATGGGCGAGGTTTTGCGCCTTAATCTTTTGTCGGCGCATTACCGCCAACCGCTCGACTGGACGGCAAAGGGCGTCAACGCCGCCGAAGCGGTCTTGAGCAAGTTTTATAAACAGCTTGAGGAGATTGAAGATTATGCCGCCATCGCGGTTGACCTTGCTGGCCTTCGGGCGGATGCGGGCGTGCAGGGCGTGATGGAGGCGCTGTGCGACGACCTTAACACCCCGCGCGCGATAGCGGAGCTGCACAGCTTGTTCAAAGATTTCGCCGCCGCCCAAGGGGCGCAAAAGCACGCCATGGCAAAGCAGATCAAGGCACTGGGCGCGATTTTGGGGGTTTTGCAACATGACCCGAAAGAATGGGCGCAAAAAGTTGGCGCGGCACAGGCCGCACAAATCGCCGCGCTGGACGAAGACTGGATTAATACAATGATTGCGCGGCGTGTCGATGCCCGCGCCGCCAAGGATTTCGCCCTTGCCGACAGTATCCGCAAGGAATTGGCAGCGCAGGGGGTTGAGCTCCATGACGGGCCGGACGGCACGCATTGGTCGCTTTTGGCCAGAAACTCGGCTTAGCTTTACCTAAATTAGTCTAGACTGATCCGAATTGACATAGTCTTGCGCGGCGCACATTGCGTTGCGTTTTTGGACGTAAGAGGCAGTGCTAAGGGCGCAAGTCGCGCCTTCCTAAGACAAACTTAATGTTTTTATGTTAAATTTCGCGAAAGAACAATAACATAAGGACGGGTCGCTTGGCGCGCCGCACCGATCATCAAACCCCGCAAGACGGATCTTCCCGCCCGAAACGGCGCGGCAGGCTGGGCTCCGGCCTGCGCATCGCGTCTTATGTGGCGGCAACGATTGGGCTGGCGCCGTTTTTTTCCGAGCTTGCGGGCGGGAATTTAACGCTGGAGAGCTTTTATAACCAACCCTCCCTCACCACTGCCGATATTGACGGAATTGTGGTGTATACGGGGAGCGAAGGCCGCGTGATGACGGGGTTGCAACTGCATATTCAAAGCGGTGCGCCGTTGCTCATTTCCGGTGTTCATGGGAACACGCAATTATCCGACATTTTGGCGGCAACGGGGATTGACCCGCAAAGTGTTGATCCGCGCCGCATCGCGCTGGGTTACAGCGCCGAAGACACGGTCGGAAACGCACAAGAAACGGCGCAATGGGCGGCGCGGAATAATATGCGCAATGTGATGGTCGTGACCTCGCAAATTCATATGCCGCGCGCCTATATGGAGGCACGCTCGGCCTTGCCGGATGATGTGCGGATTACCCCCTATACCGTCCAGCGCAGCTTTGATGTTGAGGCGGTTTTGCAAGAATTTGCCAAGCTTGCGGGGCGGGTCTACATCCGCGAATACGGCGAGATTTTTAATCTGGCCTCGAATCCTGCGGGGGATCATCCTGCGGCTTCGCCTGAGATTGCGCCGCGCTTTGTGGTGGATAACAGCTCCGCGCCCCCTCCTCTTCCCCGCGCGCCGATTACACCGCGCAGTGGGAGCTAGAGGCGGCTAGGCCGCGATATTATCAATCAGTCTGGTTTTGCCGATATGGGCGGCGACAAGGATGCGGCGCTCGGTCGTTGCGGAATCGGGCGGGGTGAGGCGTTGGGCGTCCACAATCACGGCATAGTCAATCTTTTGGAATCCGCTGTCAAGCAAGGCTTGATGGGCGGCGCTTTCGATGGCGGCAATGCTTTCCCCCTTCGCAAGGCGGGTTTTCATCATCGCCATGGTGCGGGCAATGGTCAGGGCCTTTTGGTATTGCGCTTTGTCGAGATAGGCATTGCGGGACGACAAAGCAAGGCCGTTTTCATCACGAATGGTCGGGCATCCTTTGACTGTGATGTTCATATTCAGGTCTTGCACCATTTTTTTGACGACCTGAAGCTGTTGATAGTCTTTTTCTCCGAAATAGGCGATGTCGGGTTGGCATAAATTGAACAATTTCGCCACAACCGTCGTAACACCTTGGAAAAAATGCGGTCGGAACGCCCCTTCCAGCGGCGCGGACACGCCCCCGACTCTTACAAACGCATCAAACCCGTCCGGATACATCACCGCGTTGGTGGGGGCAAAAACGGCGTCACACTTGGTGGCGGCGAGTTTTTCAATATCGGACTCCCATGTGCGGGGATAGGAATCGAGGTCTTCGGTCGGTGCGAATTGCGCCGGATTGACGTAGATACTGGTGAGCGACAGGGCGCATTCTTCCCGCGCGGCCTTCACGAGCGATAAATGCCCGTCATGCAACGCGCCCATGGTTGGGACAAGGCCGATACTGCGGCTCTTGGCGCGGGCTTGGGCGGTGAAACTGCGGATGTCGGTGAGGCTGCGAAGGATGAGGGGCATGGGCGTGTCCAAGGCGGGTTTGTGTTGCGGTGTGAGGCAGGCGGCCGTGGGATTTTGCTGCGTTATCGTTATGATGCGGGCGTATCGCCACCGGTTGCCGGAATATGGGCGGCGGTGAAGCCGTTGGGCAAAAGCTCCGTGAGCGGTTTTTCTTCGTATTCGCCTTGTTGGTTGACGGCGCGGATCAACGTCTTTTCATGCGCGAATTCATAGAGTTTTTGGCGGCAATTGCCACATGGCCATCCGGCCTTATCGCCGCTGGTCAATACATAAACCGTGTCGAGTTTGGCGGTGGGGCCTTCGGCGCAAATCATATTGGACAGGGCGCTTTCCTCGGCGTGGATGGCGCTGTGCATCGCGGTTTCGACGTTGCAACCACTGTATAAATGTCCGGCGGTGGACTTGACGACAACCGATACGGTATAGCCGGATGACGGGGCGATGCTGTGCCGCCGTGTGGTGTCGAGCAAGCCCAGAATATCGTCGTCAACAAGGGGATGTGTCGCCGCGCTATCATGCGCCGTGCGGGGCGGCATGGATATCGGCGTTTGATGCGAAAACCGCGCCATGGATTGGTGGATATTGGGGCTGCGCGGCAGTAAATCGTCAAGGGTGCAGTCCTCGCTTTGTCCGCTCTCATCCACAAAGGTCATGTGGAGTGTATCATGCGCAAAAAACCGCAGCCGCCCAAGGCTTTTGGGGGAGGGATAATGAACAAGGCTCTCATAATCAAGGCGCGGCACGGCGAACACGGCGCGGGTGACGCAGGCGGAATCGCTGTCCTTGCGCCAATCCTGAAGCGACACAAGCCGCGAAATGGCGGATTCAATGGCCTCCAGCCCCGTGTAATCAACGCATTCAACATTGCATCCGGTGATGAGGGAGCCGTTTTTGGTTTCCAGCGCCACCCCGACGCGATAGCCGGAATACGGCGCATAGGCGTTTTTGCGCGCGTTTTTGGCTTCTTCGAGAAACAGAATCTCGGTTGGGCTGGTGCGGTCTTCGAATTGTGCGGTGTCGGCGTCCACTGTTTTGATCTTCCCCGAAATCTTTTGTCTAGATTTTTTATCGTTTCTTATGGTCTTTCGCCAGCATTGCACATAAAAACGGCGAGAATCAAGGATATTCAGGTATGGCGCAGGCGCATACCCGTCATGAAATGTGCGTGTTGGTGCCGTTATTTTTCTTCGCGCAGGGAATAGCGCAGCTCGTCCAGCAAACGGTCGCGCTTTTTCTCGTCATGGTCGATGTCGTGGCGAATTTGGCGCTTAATGTCTTCGAGCTTAAGTTTTTCCGCCAGCTTTTGTAGGTTTTCCTCGCCGATTTCATCGCGCAGGACGCGCATCTGGGCGAGTAACTGGCGCTGGGCGTCGGTTTTGCCGATGGTGCTGACGGGCGGGCGGCCGCGTTCGTCAAGGGCGATCACTTCGTCCTGTTTGTCTTTCTTTTTTCCGAAAAACCACATGCTGCGTGCCTTTCCCGTTGGGTGTGATGGTTTCGTCTTCAACACCGTAATTTGCAAAAACCGCGCCAAGAGTCGCGCCGCATCGGGAAAAACTTCCGCGCGGCGCGGTATGGGCTAGTTCCGCAGTGGCTTTCCGGTCTTGAGCATATGCTCAACCCGCGCCTTGGTTCCGTCGTTTTTCACAAGGCGGACGAAGGCGTCATATTCAAGGTCGAGAATGTCTTGTTCGGTCATCGGTTTTGTCCAGTCTGCGGCATCGCCGCCCGACAAGACATGCGCCAAAAATCCTGAAACAACGCCGTCATAATCGGTGGCGCGGCCATTTTTTTGCATATCGGCAACGGCCATGGTCATGGCGTATTCTCCCGACGCCCCCGGCAAGCGGATATCGCCTTCGGGGCTTGGCGGGGCGTAGTCGGGGGCGAGCGCCAGCGCGGCTTTTTTGGCATCGAATAACAACCGGTCGCGGTTCATCGTGATGCCGTCTGAGGGTTTTAAGTATCCGAGCGCCTTGGCGTCATCGGCACTGGTCGCGGTTTTGGCGGTGCCGATCAATTGAAAGGCTTGTAAAACGGCGCCCATCGGCGTGTTGGCGGGCGAAAACCACATTTTCTGGCTGCGGGCCTTTTCGGCGGCGCGGTACCGCAGGATCATTTCCTTGCATCCGCCCCATCCGGGAATAAGCCCGACCCCGACCTCAACAAGGCCGCAATAGAGTTCGGCATGGGCTTGGATATGGTCGGAATGGAGTAAAAATTCGCATCCGCCGCCAAGGGCCAGCCCGTTTGGCGCGGCAACAACCGGAAACGGTGCGTATTTAAGCGCCATCACGGCCTCTTGCCCCGCCTTAACCAATTGCGGAATGACGTCGTCTTTGCCTTCATTCATCGCCTCAAGCGCCAGCATCAAATTCGCGCCGGCGGAAAACAAGTGAAGGTCGCTGTATAAAACCAGCGCTTTATACCCGTCCTTGCCGTTTTTGATGATGTCGATGGCCTTGTGAACCGCGTCGAATACGCCGTTGTCGATGGCGTTCATTTTGCCGGTGAACTCAAAACACAAAACCCCGTCGCCAATGTTCCAAAGGCTGGCGGAGGTTGTTTTATAGACGGGATCGGACGCCAGTTTAATGTCGGACAATGCCAAAACGCCTTCGGCGCGTTTAATCGGGTGATATTGCCCGTCCGTGCCGAAAACATGGAGTTTTTTGTCTTTGACGGCATAGAAAAGCCCGTCACCAACGGCGGCCAGAAGCGGCGGCACGGCGATTCCGTCTTGTTTGAGGCGCTCCGCGAACCATTTGGGGCCGAGCGCGTCGATCATCTCAAACGGGCCTTTGGCCCAGTTATAGCCAAGGCGCATCGCCTCATCAACATCGGCGAGGCTGGCGGCGACTTCGGGTACGAGGCTGGCGGCATAGGCAAGGGTTTGCGCCATCACCGCCCATCCATATCGCCCGCCCGCATCGTCGGTGGTCAAAACCGCTTTGATGCCTTGTTTGGCGGCTTTCACGCTCTCAAGATCGACTTTTTCGGCGGGGCGGTAACTGGTGTTCTCGTCAAAGGTGGCGCTCGACAAATCAAGGCTCATCATAGTTTTTGACCCGTCTTTGCCTTTCAGCATACGGGTAAACCCACCCTTGCCTTTTCGCCCCGTGTACCCAGCGGCGATCATTTGCCCAATGACCGGAAAATCGCGGTGAATAATATGAAATTGGTCGGTCTTGGGGAGGGTGGAGAGAAGGCTCTCCGCCAGTTTCGGGATCAAATCAACCCCGACAAGGTCGATCAGGCCGAAAACGGCGGTTTTGGGAATGCCGAGCGGCTTTCCCATAATCGTATCCGCGATGTCGACGGAGATTTTCTGGTCAAAGGCGACATTGAGGCCGGCCTGCATCCAAAACGTGCCGATGCGGTTGGCGATGAATCCGGGGCGGTCGTTGCACGGCACGATTCCTTTGCCAAGGCGCACATCGCAAAAATCGCGAATGGCGGCAACGGCATCGGGGCGGGTTTTGGTGCCGGTGACGAGTTCAAGCAAGCGCAAATAGCGCGGCGGGTTAAAGAAATGGGTAATCAGGAAGTCACGCTTGAAATCATCGCCAAACGGCGCGGTCAGGTGTTCCAGCGGGATGGTCGAGGTGTTCGACGATACGATGGAGCCAGCCTTACGGTGCGCATTGATGGTTTTGTATGTTGTGTGTTTGACGGCGAGGTTTTCCAGCACAACCTCGATGATCCAGTCACATTCGCCGAGCAAGGCAAGGTCGTCTTCAAGATTTGCGGGGGTGATGCGGCGGGCGTTTTTCGGCATCATCAGCGGCGCCGGCGACGTCTTGAGCATTCGCTCAATCGCGCCTTTGGCGATGGCGGTGCGTTCGGACGGCGCGGCGTCTTTGGGGACGATGTCGAATAAGACCACGTCACATCCGGCATTGGCAATCTGGGCGGCGATGCCGCTGCCCATCACGCCAGACCCCAAAACCGCAATTTTCTTGATTGTAATGCTCATTTGAGGAGTTCTTTCACATTGGCGACATATTCGGGGTTGCCCTTGATATGCATTTCGGATTGCAACCGTGCCCACAGGCCGGTCATGCCGAAGGGAACGGATGTTTTGGCGTTCGGCAAAATCGCATCGGTGCAATCCTTGCGCGTCCATGTGCCGGTTTCGACCACCATCTTGCGCATGTCGGTTTCTTTTTCTGCGCGGGTTTCGCTCAGGCCGCTTTGCATCACGGCGATGAAGTCGTCCTTGCTCGTGGCTTCAAACCCGACATCGGTGTACAGCTCGGTCAAAATCTCGCCAGTGCGGCGCTGTTCATTGGTGTTGATTTTGGTTGTGTAGGAGATGATGTTTTCATCCGCTTTGGCGCGGTCGGTATAGATTTGCAGTTTTGCCAACTCGGGGCTGCCTTCCTCGGCGTCCAAGCTGTGGACACAAAAATCGTGAAACAAATCGGGGTCATGCTTGGTGGTGAGGGATAAAGACGCGCTTTGCAAGGCGCCGATCCGCTCTAAATAGGCGGGCGCTTTTTCGTTCAGGGCGTCCATTTTGGTGCTGTCCTCTGCGGCAATGCTGGGCGCTTGTGCCGCGGCATCCGTTGCAAAGGCGGGCGAGGCCACCGGGGATATAAAGCCGAGGCCGAAAACAGTCAAAAAGGCAAAAAGCAAAGGGGATTTTTTCATGATGCACGCTCCAGTATAATCGCTGTTCCTTGACCGCCACCAATGCACATGGTGGCAAGGCCATATTGGATGTTCTCGCGTTGCATAAGGGCCGCGAGTTTGCCCGTAATTCGTGCGCCGGAGGCGCCCAAAGGGTGGCCGATGGCAATGGCGCCGCCATCGATGTTGATTTTATCCATGTCGGCGGCGTTATCAAGGCCGAGGGCTTTGATAACGGACAGGCCCTGCGCCGCAAAGGCTTCGTTGAGTTCGATCAGGCCGATATCCTTGAGCGCCAGCCCTGCGCGTGCCAAGGCCTTTTGTGTGGCGGGAACGGGGCCGATGCCCATAATATCGGCGGCGCATCCGGCAACCGCAACGGCCTTGATCCGCGCCATAATCGGCAAACCGTGTTTTTTGGCATAGGCTTCGGTCGTCACCAAAACCGCCGCTGCGCCATCGGTAAAGGGCGAGCTTGTGCCGGCGGTGACGCTTCCATTCACATCAAAAGCGGGTTTCAGGCCGTTCAAGCCTTCAAGGGTTGAATCGGCGCGGATACAGCCGTCTTTGTCGGTGGTTTTGCCGTTTGTCGTGATTTTGGTGATTTCGGCGTCCAGCTTACCGTCTTTTTGCGCCGCGGCGGCCTTCATGTGCGAGGCTAAGGCGAATTTATCTTGTTGTTCGCGCCCGATCTTATATTGGTTGGCGAGGTTTTCCGCCGTTGTGCCCATATTGATATAGGCATCAGGATAGATTTTGGCGAGTTCAGGGTTTGGCATCGGGTTGAACCCCCCCATCGGCACGCGGGTCATGGATTCAACGCCGGCGCATATAAACGCCTCGCCCGCCCCCATTTGCATATATCCCGCCGCCATTTGGATGGTGGTCATGGATGACCCGCAAAACCGGTTCACGGTTGCGCCGGCGATGCTGACCGGTAATCCGGCGAGGTTGACGACAATGCGCCCGATGTTAAAGCCTTGCTCGCCTTCGGGGAAGGCGCACCCCATCAACACGTCTTCAATATCCGCGGCATTGATTCCGGACGCGGTGACAAGGTCTTTGACAACCGCGGCGGCCATATCGTCGGATCGTGTTGCCGCCAAGCCGCCTTTATTGGAAAAATGAAAAGGGCTGCGCTTAAAGCCGGCAATGACAATGGGGGTGTGCATGACTATGTCCTTCGATTGAAATGGAGTAAGACGGTGTTCGGAGCAATGTTACGAAAGGGCGGAAGATGTCGACCCCAGAAGACGAAAACAGTGCTTTGCACTATACCGCACATCATACAAAATGAAAATCCCTCAAGGCAAGCCGTGAAGGGCTTTTATCGGTGCGATTGCGTTTTATTTGCCGGAACGTGTTTTTTCCTTTGACAAAACAGTCGATGAAGACAAAATGAACATCCTATGACATCACGCCAGACAAAACGGAGTAAAACATGAGCACAGCCCTTGATCGTGGCCTCAAAAGAATTTGCGGGTCCTGCGCAACCCGATTTTACGATATGAATAAAAGCCCGATTGCATGCCCCAAATGCGGTGAGGAATTTACAGGCGCGGTGCGTGTTAAAACCCGCCGTTCCCGCATAAAGGTTGAAGCCGAAGAAAAAGTCAGCCCGAAAACCGCCGCGAAAAAGAACGTCGCCGCCCTTGAAGAAGAAGACGAGGACGACGCCGTGATCTCGTTGGACGATCTGGAGCGTGAAGAAAACGGCGATGAAGACGATGCCGAGCTTGAGGGCGATCTCGACCTTGATGAACTCGCCAATATTGACGATGACGAAGAAGAAGACTTCGATGACGATGAAGACCTAGCCTTCGGCAAAGTGTCGACCGAGTAATATACATCGATATTTTCGGCGAGGGGGCATCATGTCCGGTGTTTATGTTCTGAGCCTTGTTCTAAAACGCCCCTCCGCTGTTAATTCTGTCGCCCTTAACGATGAAGATCTGGCCGATGTGCCGGATCTTTTTTTGTCTGAATTGTCGCCAGACGGGGCGGAGGACGCCTATCTGAGTGCCGCTGTCACCCCGCTTGATGATGGCACGTTGCGGGTCGATGTATGGATGGATTATGCCATCGATCGCGACCGCGCCGCGCATATCCTTGAAAAATCTGGGCTCACCGCCCTTCATATCAGTGTAAGCGAGGAAACCGCCACGCGTGATTCCATGTTGGACGCTGCGTATGACGATGACGCGCAAGAGCGTGAAGAATTCTCAACCCGTTATTTTACCGTTATTCGCACCTCTGCCCCCAATGCCGCTGTCGTCAAGGCCGAGCCACGCCGAATCCATCTATGGACACCCCACGCATTTGGGGATGGGTTTCACCCAACCACGCGTTTGTGTTTAGAGGCTCTGGAAAAACTCGCGAATGATGGTGTGTTGCCCGCATCTGAATCCGCCGCCGCGCCATTTGCGGCGCTGGATGTCGGGACGGGGAGCGGGTTGCTTGCCCTCGCCGCGCACGTTCTGTGGGGGTGCCGCGTTTGTGCAACGGAGGTTGAGCCACAAGCTGTACAAACGGCGAAGGATAACTGGCTTAGAAACGGGTTTGACGCGGCGCATCTTACCGCGGTTTTGGATGGTGACTTATCCGCGGCTTGCGTCAAAGAATCGGAATTTTCCTTGGTTATGGCGAATATCCTTAAAGGGCCATTGATCGGACTTTCCCCCGCCCTTGCGGCGGTTCAGGCGCAAGGCGGCTTGGTGGTCTTGTCGGGGTTTTTGGAGGTGCAGGAAGCGGATCTGCTCACCGCCTATGAGGCGCTGGGCTACGGCGTCTATGGCGCGGCGCATCGCGATGGCTGGGGCTGTGCGGTGCTGCGCCGTCAAAAAAATTGACAAAACCCGCCCGCTTGTTTACATAAAAAATATGCAGATAAAACCAAAAGACATTCCGGATATTTCTTCAAGCGGCCTTGGCGCTTTGGCACAGGACGACCCCGATATCCAGCGCAGCCTTGAAATGCTGCGCGAGGTTAAGGAGGCGTTGTTTACCAGTTTTCAAAAACATGCCGATGCCAATGGATGGCATCACGATGATGAACAAGCCAGTGGCGAGGCCATGTCGCTTCAAGCCGTGATTGAAACAGAAGCGCGGATCAAGGCCATGCTGTCCAAGTCTAAAACGAATCCGCCAGTCAAGTTAGGGGAACCACAATGAAACCGGTTAACAAGCCAGCCACCGCGGTTCCTGATGAATCCCTCGATGAGGTTTTAAGCCTTGTCGAGCGTTCACGCGTCGCGTTCGGCAAGCGGTTGGAAAAAAATATCGACTATATTGAACTTTGCGGGATCGAAACGTTAGGTGTCTTCGCGAAGACGGCGAATACCTATGTGACGCTCGCCCTTGCGGAGCAGTCTTTGCGAGATCGCAAGGCCGGTTTCCGTCCGAAATAATCAAAGGACACATAGTCATGTTACGCCCAACGAAGAAGGCACCAATTGACGGCATGTCGCCTGAAGAGGCGGATGACATGACACAGGCCATAGACCTCACCGTTGAAGCCAGAAAATATTTCGCGGACGAGCTGCGTCAACGGATGTCAGGTACGGGATATGACAAAACAAAGACCGCTGCGGTTGCAAGTGCATACGCCGATCTTTTGCGAACGGAAATTTTGGCGAAAGACCGTTTGAAGGCAGCGCGGCCATAGGTGCCGTTGGCGCAAGCCGTGCGGTCTGATTTTTCTCTAAGCCAAACCGCAATAAAAAACGACCCGCGAAGGGTCGTTTTTGTGTTTCGGCCTTGCGTGGTTGCGCCTAATTAAAGCGCGGCATGATGCGGCGGATAAAGCTCTTATCCCGCTTATGCGCGATGTCGAGCGACAAATCAGGGTCGTTTTCGATCCGTTTCAAATAATCAGGCCAGCTCTTTAAAATCGCTTCTTTTTTCGGGTCGTTTTCGACAAATTCGGCGTAAAGCTTCGGGTCGGACAAGACGCGCTCATACTGTACCCGTGCCTTTTTCAGCGACACGTGGTTTGACGCTGCGGGCGCGTGAACCATCTGGGCGCGACGGGTGCGGACATTATCAATCGCGATGGCGAGGTTGCCCATCACTTGTTGTTTGATAATGCGGCGCTCCTCGGTGTCCATTTTCGTGTGGGCGCGCAAGGTGGTGCTGATGACGCGGGACACTTTGAGTTGGTCGGACTCCTTCATATTTGTCCATATGTCATAGAGGTTTTCCTCGGTCAGGGTAATCAGCGCCTGATTATTCAATTGTCCGAGCAAAACCGCCATATGGGCAACGTGTTTATGGTCGACTCCATGGGTGATTTCGTCCTCAGTCGGGGCGATGTGATAGGCCTTCATGTCTTCGGACGAGCGGCGAATCAAACCCCACTCGGCTTTGAGCTGCGGAATGCGGTAGATCGAGCTGTCGATGCTGTGATACTGCGCATCTTTTTTGCGCATTGATCCATAGGCCGCGTTCAAGGCTTTGCCAAAAGCGCTCAAGACCCGTGTTTCAAATGGCTCGATCTTGGTTTGTTTGGTGCGTTTATTTTGCCCTACGGCGTTTTGTTCGATGGATCGGGTGAGGTTGCGGGTAATCATCCGCGCCCGCGCGATATAGGTTTCTTTGGCGAATTTGATTTTTTGTTTTTGGGCGCTCTGGGCAAAGGCGAAATCCATCGGCGCGATGATCGGGTGTTTGTCGAGGTAAACCACGTCAAACACGTCGCATTTCGGGTCTTTCGCCATGGCGAGCAAGTCTTTTTCCGGCAAATCGAGATATTTATCGGGGTCGTGGTCAAGATTGTAAACAATCAAGGCGCGACCGGACGTGGCGTTAATTTCCGTACCTACAACGACGCCAAGGCGCGGTTCGGGGCGGTCGGCGCGGTGGCTAACATAGGAAAATACAGGGCGTGGCGCACCGGGGCGCAAATTGGCACCGACAATATCCTTGGCGATTCCGTCACTATGTGTGTCGCAATTGATGAGCGCTTGTTCGAGCACATCTTTGCGGCCCATTTTGGTGAGCTTTTCCTCCAAAAACGCATAGAGCGCATAGGCGGGATAGGTGTCGTCAATGGCTTGGTGGGTGCGCGGGTAGTCTATGCCGTTGGCCTCGCACAGGCCTTCCAACGTAAAGTCGAGGAAGGTCGTGCCGCCGGTGCCGGATTTTGTCCGCACATTCATCGCGTCCTTGGCAAACCCGTTGACCATCCGCGCAAATTGGCGCACGTCAAACAGGTAAATGCCGCTGGATCGGTGGGTGAACAGGTCGCGTTGGCCGTTCAACCCCATTTCCTTCGCCAGTAATTGGGAATCATGGCGGTGGAAGTTATAGCCGAGCAAGACAGTCTTTGTCGGCTCTTCCTTGACCGGATGAAATTTAAGGGCGTTCAATGCCTTGCCGACTTTATGTGCGAAAATGCGCGGTTCATCGCCTTTTTCAAAGTCATCGGGGTGTGAGTTGGTTTTGAGCGCAGCAAAAAGCGACCAGATAATATGCTTGGGCGTTTTCATCTTGAGTTCGCTGGTCATGATTTGCTCACGCGAGGCAAGGTCGCGGGCGTGAAGGGCGAATTGTGACAAGCGGGCTTTTTCGTCGACAAGACCGCTGCCTTCGGTGTCGGCACTGGCGATCAGGCCGATCTCTTTGCGCCCGTAAAAGCCTTCATCCTTGTATTTTTGTACGCCGATCGGGGGCAAGTCGACAATCATATCGCCGCGTCCGTCGCGCATGTTGTCGTTGGTGGCGACAAAACGGCGGCGGTGTTCCTGTTCCCGCTTTTTGTTGTTTAATGCTGCGTTTTCGGCATCTTGAACAACCGCGCCGATGGGGCCGCTCAGGACGGGCATCATCTTCACCACGGCGCGGTCACGCCATTTGGTGCGCCAGAAAAACGGGCGCGGGTAAACTTCGCGCGCGAATTGGCGGTATTCCTCGGTTTGCGCCACAAAATCGAAATCGTCTTTTTTGGTGCCGCCGCGTTCTTCTTGGTGGCTGAGCCGCAGTGGTTTTTTGCCCGAATCGGCAATCATTTTTTCAACAATATCGAACCGGTCGCTGGTGCCGTGGGTGACGCCGATGTAACGGGCGTTGGAGGCCTCGATCATCATGCGCAAATCTTCGGCGCCGCCGTGACCGGACACGGACAGGATCACGCCGTGTTCTTTTTCGTATTCTTCGGGCAAGATGTATTCCGCACCGAAATTGCTCTCGATCTTGTCTTTTTGGTCGCGGCGTTTGAACACGTTATTGCCGACCGGAATCGCCTTTTTGGTGTTCAAGATGGTGTCCTTAGGGCCGATTTCCCAGCGGTCAAGCTCGCCTTCCGCGGCGCGGGTCATAACGGCCATTTCCTCAACCTGCGTGCCGGTGACGGCGATGGCGAGGTTCGGGCTCTGGCTTTGCGCCAGCTCGGTAATCGCTTTGGACGAACGGGTCATGACGGTGAGGCCGGCTTTTACTAGCTTGCCATCGGCGTCATATTCTTCCTTCGCCAGATATTTTTTGAACAGGCCTTGCCCGTCATTGAGGTAGCGCACCATATCCTCGAGCGTTTTACCGTCAACGGTGAAGTGGCTGAGGACTTCGCTCTCCGGATTGTCGGCGAGGAGTTTGGCGCGGGCGCGTTTCATGGCGTTGGCGACGGCGTATAAGGTTTGCACGTCATTCGGCATGATCGGCAGGATCAAACGGCGGCCTTTGCTGGCGCGGTCGTAAAAGAAATCCGTGTAGTTGTTTTCCAACACCGCATAGTCGGGCGTGCGTTCCTTGCGGTCGGCACCGGTGGTTTCCATCAACAAAAAGTCGCGTTTTTGTGCCGAAATCCACGCCGGATTAGTCGGCGTGCCGACATAAACATCTTTGGTGAATTTAAAGTCGCCGGTCAAGCCAATGGTTTTGGCGGGGGTGACGATGTCAACCATCATACACGGCACGGAGTGCGACACATAATTGAGGCGAAGCTCAATCGCGCCTTCTTCGGCGTCTTTTTTATACAGGCGCAGGCGCGGGGCGTGGCCTTTGCCTGATTCGTTGCTCGGGTCGTCAAACACTTCCGTCCATTGTTCGACAATAGTGTCGCCATATTCTTTGATGCTGCGTTTTGACGGGTTGTCGGGGTTGATGTCGGTGGCGGGGTCAACAACGTGACACGCATCGATCAATTTTTTCTTTTCGGCGGCGGACAGGCCGTTCATTTGCTTAACGTCATCGGCGAATTGGCGGTATGTCAATGGCTCCATCACCAAAACCGGCGGCACATAGCCGGGTTCCCAAAAGAAGTGGTCTTTGTGTTTATGGGTGTAGACCAGTGCGAGGGTTTCGGTTTCCGGCTTGTAATCGGCAGGGTCGCTCTCGTGGCGCAGGAACGGGTCAAGATTGGCCTTCCAGTAATCAAACCCGTCTTTTTCCCAGTCCAAGAACCCGATCCCGTCATCAACGATGATGGAATAGGATTTTTCTTCGCCTTTGGTGCTGAGGTAGTCGAAGGAGGCGGCATAGCTGTTGCCGCCAATGCTGGTTTCCTTGTCTGATACGGCGGCGGCGCCGTCATTCACACCGCCCAGAACGCGCCCACGGAATCGTCCGCCTTCGCTGATCGACGGTGCTTTCGGGCGGGTGAAAATATGCGGAATAAGGCCTGTTTCGTGCAAAACTTCGGTCAGCAAAGCGCCCTCGCCCAAGCCATAATGGCGCGAGCGGATGGAGCGGTTATGCATACGAATGGTTTCAAGGGCGCGGGTCAATGTGCCTTCGTCCTTGACGTCAATGGCGCGACCGAAGAATGAGATAGCCTTCACCTCGGTCAAGCGTTCATCGTCGGTTTGTTCTTCGGTTTCGATGGTGTACAGGCAGGTCGGGTCTTTTTGCTGGTCTTTACGGACATAGCATCCGACATTGACCGAGCCGGGCTTATTGATGTCGCGCTGATAGCGGTAAAACAGGTCGTATTGCGCGCCGGTTTTCGGGTCGGTCACAACGTCGTGGCGCTCGACAGGGCCGGGGTTGATGTCGTTGGCGTGTGGCTCGACGCCGATCATCGCCGGAATAAAGGTGCGGCGATACAGGATTTTGCCCGATTTGTCGGTTGGTTTTGGGCCACCGGCGTTAAAGAACGGCAAGCCGCCACGGCGGATTCCGAGCATGGTGCGGCGGCTGGATCGTGCCAAGGCAATGCCGAAATCTTCCAAAATTGTCGGAATATCGGGGACTTGGTTGTCCTTGGTGATGGTGTCGAAAATTGTTTTGACGGCGGCGGGGAATTTGCGGGCAATCTCGGGGCTGTCGCCGATGGCCGGATTGTCGAGGTCGATATAGGTTTTGTCGAAGATGGTCAGTTTCGAAATCTGGTAATGCGGCACGCCGTCACGAATTTCCTTGCGAAAGCGGATGTCGATTTCCTCGTCCATCTGGTTTGACCCGTCGAGCAAGTGCGACCAGTGGCTGATGTTGATGGTCGGAAGGCGCTTGTTGTCGAGTTCAAGTTTACACAGCACCCCGTGGCGGATGCCGCTGTAATCCCGCTTGTTGACGGCGGCGTGGCGGATGCTGTGCGCTTGGCTGAGTTTGTCTTTGTCATCTTCAAAGCCAAACAAAGCGGGCAGTGATTCCGCACGAAAAAATACAGTCATTGTCTTTGCCTTCCCTGTGTCCCTAATGCTCTTTTTTCGAGCTTAGATCCTTTGTAGCAAGAAAAAATGCGGAATTTCAAATAAAATTCCGCATCACACCAACTTATACAGTCTTAATATCCGTTTTATGTCGGGGACGAGCCCCTTTGCGATCCTCGCCGCGATATAGGCCGCGACCAGCGCGGCATTCGAAGTTTGATGATTATTCGTCAGCATTTTTGTCTGTCCCATTAATCGCAATGTATCAAAACACGGTGTTACGGCGCCCCCCTCATGTGCGCCCTTCGATGCGGCGCGGGAGCAAGCGATAAAGCGGATCAGAAGCGGGGTGGTCAAACGATGGTGGCCTTGGTTGTCATAGGCCCATTCATTGATCTCTAGAGTATAACGCGCCGGTTGTTTGGGCATTTTTTCAATCGAGATTTCGTAAGACATACCGTGCACCATGCCGGAGTCCGGACATCGATGCGTGCTCATCGCCCGCTGATCGATGATGTCCTCAAACATCGGCCATCCCGAGGGTGGCCAGTACTGATCCCATAACTCTGCGTCTGTTTTTGTATCAAGCGGCTTTTTTGTTTTTTTCGGTGTTTTGATGCCAGCTTGTCTTTTTTTATCATCTACAGAATCGGGCATCGGATTTTGATGACCCAAATTCATGTCTTCCCCTGATATAAGTCTTACTTGAATGCCACCACCCTACAAAATCCACAGCGAAAAATAAACCCTAAATTTAATCGTGAATCAAATCGCAAGCGATGCGCGGGCCACAGCCGTCAAGAGGCCTTCCCACACCCCATGATTTTGTTTTTTATGGAAAAACGCGGGTTAGCGTGGCTGTAATAAATCCCATGTATTGCCATAAAGATCTTCGAACACGGCAACAATGCCATAGGGTTCGTGGCGGGGTTCTTCACGGAATATGATGCCGTTCGCGCGCATGGCTTCGTAATCGCGCATAAAGTCATCGGTTTGTAAGAACAAAAAAACCCGTCCGCCTGTTTGATTGCCGATGGCGGTTCGCTGTTGCGGAGTATCAGCGCGCGCAAGGAGTATTTTTGCGCCACTCGTTTCGGCGCCGGTGGTTTTGGGGGCAATGACGACCCAGCGCTTGTTCTCGCTCGGCAGGTTGGTGTCTTCGACGAGTGTGAAGCCGAGTTTTTCGACGTAAAATTTTATCGCTTGATCGTAGTCGGCAACAACAAGGGTGACTAAAGCGAGGCTTTGGTTGGGCATAGCAGGTTTACTTCCTTGTAGCAGAAATAGCAAAGGCTTCCTCTCAGCTTGCTTAGACGTGGGAGAGGGGGAATGAAAGCTTTGTCTTTCTACTCCACCGTCACCGATTTCGCCAAATTGCGGGGTTGGTCGACGTCGGTGCCTTTGTGGACGGCGACGTGGTAGGCTAGGAGTTGAACCGGCAACGCGTATAAAATCGGCGCGACGAAGGGGTGGATGGGCGGCAAAATGGCCTCCCATGTTGTTTGACCTTTGAGGGCTTTGCTGCCTTTTTCGTCGGTGAAGAGCAGGATTTTGCCGCCGCGCGCGATGGTTTCTTGGACGTTGCTCGCGGTTTTTTCATAGAGCGCGTCATGCGGGGCTAGCACCACAACCGGCACATGTTCGTCGATCAAGGCGATCGGGCCGTGTTTCATCTCGCCCGCCGCATAGCCTTCGGCGTGGATATAGGAAATTTCCTTGAGTTTTAATGCGCCTTCGAGGGCGAGCGGATACATGGCGCCGCGGGCGAGGTATAAAACATCGCGCGCTTCGGCAATATCCTTGGCGATGGTTTTGATATGGTCATCGTGGTTGAGGATGTTGGCGCACAGGGCGGGGACGGAGCGTAGAGCGTCGCTCAGCTCCCGTTCCTTGGCGGCGTCGATACAGCCCTTTTTGACGGCAAGGGCAAGGGCGATACAAGCGAGGGTCGAAAGCTGGGTGGTGAAGGCCTTGGTCGAAGCAACGCCGATTTCAGGGCCGGCAAGGGTGTGCAGGACAATGTCGGATTCGCGCTCAATCGTGCTTTCAATCGTGTTGACGATGGACACGATTTTTTGGCCTTGCCTGCGGCAATAGCGCAGCGCCTCCAGCGTATCGAGTGTTTCGCCGCTTTGCGACACGAACAGCGCGACGCCGCCTTCGGGCATCGGCGCTTCGCGATAGCGGAATTCAGAGGCGATGTCGAGTTCCACCGGAATGCGGGCGATTTGTTCGAACCAATATTTGGCGACCGCTCCGGCGTAATAGGCCGTTCCGCACGCAACGATGGTCAGGCGCGGTGTGTCGGCAAGGTCGATCAATTCCTGTGGCATCGACACGCGCCCCGTGGCGGGGTTGATAAAGGCGTTCAACGTGTCGCCGATGACGGTGGGTTGTTCGTAAATTTCTTTTTGCATGAAATGGCGGTAATTGCCTTTGCCCGTGGTCGCGCCGCTTTGCGCTGTGATGCGGATCTGGCGTTCGACCTTGGCTTCTTTGCGGGTATAGATATGCACGTCATCGCGGCGAATGACAACGCGGTCGCCGTCTTCCAAAAAGCAAATGCGGTCGGTGAGCGGGGCGAGGGCGTAGGAATCGGAGGCGAGGAACATTTCACCGTCGCCATAGCCAACGGCGAGCGGCGTGCCTTGGCGGGCACCGATCATCAAATTATGTTCGCCGGCAAAAATAATCGCGAGGGCGAACGCGCCTTCGAGCTTATTCAGGGCGTTGTCCACGGCTTGTTTCGGGGCTTGGCCTTGGTTCATGAAATGGGTGATGAGATGGGCGATGACCTCGGTGTCCGTATCGCTGGTGAACTGGACTTGATAGGTCTGAAGCTCTTCCTTCAATTCCTTGTAATTCTCGATAATCCCGTTATGGACGAGGGCGAGTTTTTCCGTCGCGTGCGGGTGGGCGTTGGTGGTGTTAGGCTGGCCGTGCGTTGCCCACCGCGTGTGACCGATGCCGACGACGCCTTCAAGCGGGTTCTGGTCGATCAAGGTTTCGAGATGGCCGAGTTTTCCGGCGGCGCGGCGGCGGTCGATATGACCGTTCACGAGGGTTGCAACACCGGCGGAGTCATAGCCGCGATATTCAAGGCGACGCAAGCCCTCAACCAAAAGGGGCACAACCGGCTTTTCGCCGAGGATTCCAACAATTCCGCACATAGGCTTTTTCCTGTCTGTTTTTGTCTGATATTTGTTTTTGTTTGTCTGCTTGTTCGGCTGGCTTAGCGCCCTAAATCGTCATTTGACCATTCTTCATCCGCCCAATCTTCGCCGGACGGGTCGAAGCCGTAATATTCATTAATATAGAGCTGCATACACACATCGCCGGCGATGTAGTCGCCGTTCTTGGCCTTGGTGATGGCGAGCATTGTGATTTGTCCGTCAAAAAACGCGTTGCCGCATGAATCAAGGCGGTCGTAAACCGTAAGACGCCCTTTCGACATGCCTTTTTTACGGCTAAGAACCGATACGTCCCATTTCGTGCGGTCGTTTTCAAGGTCGGGGATTTCGCTCTCGATCCGGACTTTGGCGACGAGGCGCGAGTCTTCATAGGCTTTTTGCATCAATTCCGCGCTAGGCGGGGCGCAGCGGCAGGCAAGGACTGCGGGCGCAGACAGCGCCATACCAACCCCGACAAGGCACACAATCACGAAGAACCGTAAAAAACGGCGCATAAAAACGGGGTTTTGGGGCGGTATCATCGGTGTCATGGGATGTCTGTCTCGGCCTGATCTGTTTATCATTTTTGTGTTGGTTACAATCTTTGCAACCCGCGCACCCGCAATAAGGCGGCGCGGTTTGAGCGTCGCTGCGGGGGCGGTGTGCAAGAGTTGTTTATTCTAAGCCTGCCTCACCGTCAATGCTGGGGTCACCGTCTGTGTCAATGGCGGATGCATCGTCCATTGGCGTTCTCGCGGGGGCGCTGCGGGTGGCCTCAATCCGCAGATATTCCTGAATCTGGAGCTGGGTGCACTGGTTGGCGAGGCTTAATCGTCCTGTCTCGCGGTTAATTGCGACGTCGACAACTTGGCCTTTTTGGAAAAAATTGGCGCAGGAATTATTATTCTCACGCAAGGAAAAACGGTCGCCGAGCTGGCCTTTATGTACGGTGACCGGTACGGCGGCATAAGTGATGTACGGAATCTTCAAAGCGCTGGAACTCGCCTCAAGAATACGAATTTGGGCGACGATCTCGGCGCTGTTATAGGTGCGCGCGAGGGTCGATTCGGACGCGCGGACGCAGGAACAGGCTTGCGCCGCGTTGCTCAACGCACCGAGGGCTAAAAAACCGCTGACGGCTATTGCCACAAGGCGTTGCATGAGGCGGCTTTGAGTGGTTTTCAGGTTTGTCTGTTGTGCCATGGTCTTCTCCTTCTTAGAGGGGCTTGGGCTTAAACGGGCTTCGGGCTATCTCGGGTATCCGTTATTGATGAGCAAAAAATGCCGTACGGCCATTTGCGAACAAATATGCGCAACACGGGGCAGGGTTTCACCCGATTCAAAAACGCCGATCATGACTTTTTCGCCGATTTCGAACGTATTGCCACAGGTTGATAATGTCGGGTTGTAAAAAAAACTCGCTTCACGCTCGGGAATATCGCCTTTAAATTCCCGCAAAATTTTGAATTTCACCATCGGTGGGCGGTTGTATAAGGCGCGGGGCGATACGGTTAAGACCTCACCTTCAATGACATAGTCCATCTGGCCATAAACAGTTTTGGACGAGGCATCGGTCGGCTCGGCGCAGCTACAGGCATAGGCGGTGTTTGAAACGGGCGTGGCCAAGACGCCCAAAACAGTGATCAAAGCAAAGCTAAGGGCGCGAAGTCCAAGCGTATGAAAAGCGGGAAAAGAGCGAGCGATTAAAGCCATTACCCTTGATCCTCCGCCTTTTCCGCTTTGTCGCCGCCGGATTTTTCGCGGCCTTTTTTGGCGCGATAGGCGACCGCCCATCCTTCACGGATAATCGCGCGGTTGCGGGCAACGGCGAGTGAATCCGCCGCGACGTTTTTGGTGATGGCGCTGCCCGCCGCGATATACGCACCATCGCCGATGGTAACGGGGGCAACAAGGGTTGAATCGCATCCGACCATGACGTTTTTGCCGATGGTGGTGTGGTGCTTGTCAAACCCGTCATAATTGACGGTGATGACGCCGGCGCTGATGTTGGTTTTTTCGCCCACCGTCGCATCGCCGATATAGGCGAGGTGTTTGGCCTTGGCCTTGCGATGGAAATGGGATTTTTTAACTTCGACAAAGTTACCAATCTGGGCGCCTTCATCCAAAACAACCCTGCCACGCAGCCGTGCAAACGGGCCGATCTGGACATTGTCGGCGGCGGTGGTGTCCTCCAGATGCGAAAAGGCGTGAATCACGACATGGTTGGCGATGGTGACTTTGGGGCCAAAGAAAACATTGGGTTCGATGATGACATCGCGGCCAAATGTCGTGTCGTGGCTCAAATACACGGTTTCGGGGTCAATCAAGGTCACACCGCCGCGCATGGCGGCAAGGCGCAGGCGGCGCTGCATCAACCATTCGGCTTCGGCGAGCTGGGCGCGGTCATTAATGCCGACGGCCTCTTCGGACGGGGCGACAAACAACCCGCACGCGGCACCGTTTTGGGCGGCGATTTTGACGATGTCGGTCAGGTAATATTCATTCTGTGCGTTATCCGTGCCGATTTTGTCGAGCCAGCCGAATAATTTATCCCCCGCAACGCAGAAATTCCCTGCATTGCAAAGGGTGATGAATTGTTGCTCGCTGTTGCAATCGCGGTCTTCGATAATCGCGGTGACTTGCCATTCGTCGTTGGTGATGAGGCGGCCATAGCCATGCGGGTCGTCCACATCCATGCCCAAAACAGCAAGGCCGGTGGCGGTGGCTGCGCGGCGCAATTCCACGAGTGTGTCACTGGTAATCAACGGCGCATCGCCGATCAAAATCAAGACATCGCCGCCAAATTCGCCAAGGGCGCTTCGCGCCGCCATCACCGCATCGGCGGTGCCTTTTTGGTGGGTCTGGATGACGGTTTTGTGGGGGGCAACGGCTGCGGTTACGGCCTCCATGTCGGGGCCGACCACAACGATGATCTTTTCGGGGCTGAGGGATTCACAGGCCGCGATGACGTGCCCGATCATGCTGCGCCCCGCAATTTTATGCAGGATTTTGGGGTGATCCGACATCATGCGCGTGCCTTTTCCGGCGGCGAGGATGATGCAGGCAAGAGGTTTTGGAGCGGGCTGCGCGCACATGGTGGAAACGATCCTTTATCGTAAGGCGGTCAAGACGAATGAACTCTTTCTATTTTGCACCGATCCGGCGTAAAAATCCAATATATTCGCCCGTATAGTCTTGTCTGGCTTGCTGTGTCACAGCGTGTTTGATTCTTTCTCCGATACAGGATGAAACGCCCCCAGAGTGAAGTCCAGTCACAGCATATTTCATTTGGTTGCAGGGTCTGAAGCGTGGTCTTCTTGGATTTGCTCGTATTTTTCAAGGTGGAGCAACAATGTGCCGTAATTTGTTTTGACCTGTAATTTGACCGGAACATGGGGGCCAAGTTCGCCATCAACACCGGTGGGGATGCGCCCGAACCAGATGAGGGGGAGTTGGCCATGCTCGCGGCTTTGTTCTTGGATGGACATCCATCCGCGCGGTTTGTCGCGCCAGTGACCGGCGACCGGCACGATTTCAACGGCGCATCGCATGACATTGCCTTCAAATCCGGAATAGCGGCTTTTCTTGAGAGTTTCGCGGCGTTTTTCGGTGAAGACGAGGTCAAAGCGCCGCTTGCCGTCAAACACGGCATGGGTGCTGTTGCATGTGCCGGTGGCATCGGCGGTGCGCAGGGCTTGCATCGCGGCGCTGAGAATATCCGTGGTGTCGATTGTAAGCGCGGCTTCGGGTTCCTTATTTTCATCGGGGTGGTCTTTTTCGATGGTTTCGACGTGGGTTAGCTGGCCGTGATCGTCGTAAATCTGGCGTGTGGTTTTGGTTGATCCGCGCCATGTATTGTCAAAACGGTGTTCCTTGGGGGCGAGTAAATCATCGGCGCGGACGCTCCCATAAGAATATAAAACCCCGTCCCACGGTGCGAGTTTCTTCAAAAGCCCATCGGTGCGGATGGTGATGCGGGTGTTATAGGTTTCGTCATTGCGGCGCATATCGGCGGCGGCGTGCAAGGCGCGAAACCCGCTCGCGAACACTGAATATTGCGCGGTGATATTGAGGGGTGGCAGGGCGCTTGGCAGGGGATTTTGTTGTGGACTTTGTTGCGCGTTTTCCTGTGCGCGGGCGGCGGGCATTGTTGCGATCTGTACGAGCAGTCCGACAAGAGTCAGAATTGCCCAAGCCGCAAGACGTGTTCTAGATGTGCGCGGCTCGGTAATCGCGATCATAGGGGTCACTATACTCATACCGCTAACTATACTGGCCGATTAAGGCCATGTCATGGCCTTTCATGCCCGATTTGAAGGATTTCACCCCCGCCGCGCCGGCATCGTTGACGCCGCCAAGGTCAAAATGAGTGATGCCGCGTTCTTTGAGGGTTTTGACAGCGTTCCACAGCAACAGATATGTCGCATTACAATCTCGCCCCATCGGGCCGCTCCAGCCGATCTGATAGGTTGCGCCGCGCCCATGGATGAATATCAAAATCGCGGCGATAATATCCCCCTCATGCAGGGCGTTTAAAACCAGGTACTCGCCGCGCGGCAAACAAAAATCGGCGAGCGCTCGGATCATTTTGGGGGACGGGCCGGCATAGCGGCGTTTGAGGCGGTCTTGGATATATTCATGCAATAACGCATCAAGGGTGAGCCCTTCGAAATCCGCCATCACCACCAAGCCTTGCTTTTCGGATTTATTGAGGCAATTGCGCCATTTTCCGTCAAGCCGCGCCCGCAAGGTTTCAAGATCGGGGCTGAGGTCGAGTGTGATGGTCTGGTATCCGTGGATTTTCTTGTCGTGGGTGAAGGGGCTTTCTTTGAGGATGGTGTGATGCGCGGGCGTGTCCGCCATTTCCGGCATAATCCGCCGTTTTTTGAGCCATCCTTTGGGGAATTGACGGTTGAATTCATTAAGGAAGGCTGCCCAATGGGCGGGCTTGCCAAAGCCTTTGAACCAGATCGGGCCGCGGTCAAGGCTCACCCCGTGAACGATGTTTTTGAATAAACCGACTTCTTGAATTTGGCACAGCCCCGCCTCATCATCGTCAATCATAACAAGTCCATGGCGTGCGCCTTGCTGGTGGGCTTTGCGCATCGCTTGGGCGTAGGGGTAGGATTGTAACAAGGTGGTGTGCGGGGCGGCGTTCATCCGCGCATCCCATTGCGGCAGGCTGAGGCTGTTCCAGATGATCTTGCATTCCACTTGTGTTGCCTTATAGTTTACCGAGTAATTTAAGAGCGACCATTAACAAACAGGATATTTCGATTATGACGATACCAGCCACCTCGCAAACGTCAACCCGCCATCACGATCTGCAAGCCACGATAGAGCAAGCATGGGATGCGCGCGATTCCATCACCACCGCAACCAAGGGCGCGGTGCGCGATGCAGTGGACGAGGCTCTTTCCTTGCTGGACAGCGGTGCCTTGCGCATCGCCTCAAAAGACAGCGGCGCATGGGTGGTGCATCAATGGCTGAAAAAGGCGGTTTTGCTGTCGTTTCGCCTCAATGCGAATGTGTTGATTGACGGCGCGGCGGGCGGTGCATCGTGGTTTGATAAGGTCGCGGGCAAATTCCAAGGCTGGGGCGCGGAAGACTACACCGCGGCGGGGTTTCGCGCCGTGCCGGGGGCGGTTGTCCGCCGTTCCGCCTTTATCGGCAAAGGGGCGATTTTGATGCCGAGTTTTGTCAATCTTGGCGCCTATGTCGGTGAGGGAACAATGGTTGATACATGGGCGACCATCGGGTCATGCGCTCAGATCGGCAAGCATTGCCATATTTCGGGCGGTGTTGGCATTGGCGGGGTGCTTGAGCCGCTTCAGGCCGATCCGGTGATTATTGAGGATAACGTGTTTGTCGGCGCGCGATCCGAAGTCGCCGAAGGCGTGCGGGTGGAGGAAGGCGCCGTGTTGTCGATGGGGGTTTTCCTTGGCGCATCGACCAAAATCATTGACCGCGCAACGGGCGAAATCTTCATGGGGCGCGTGCCGGCCTATAGTGTCGTGGTGCCGGGGAGCTTGCCCTCCCAAAAAGCGATGCCGGACGGAAGTCCAGCGCCGTCGCTGTATTGCGCGGTAATCGTCAAACGGGTGGACGAAAAAACCCGCTCCAAAACCTCAATCAACGATTTGTTGCGGGATTAAATCAATGACCGATGAAACTGCGCCGATATTGCTGGATGTGCTTGCACTGTCGCAGGCGCTTATCCGTTGCAACAGTGTCACCCCCGCCGATGACGGGGCGCAGGATGTCTTGATTGCGGCGCTCGCGCCCCTAGGCTTCGTGGCACAGGATTACACGGTTGAGAACATCCGCAACACCGTTTTGACGCTCACCCGTTCGGGAGGAGACGCCGCGCAACCGCATCCGCATCTTTGCTTCGCGGGGCATACGGATGTCGTGCCAACGGGCGATGTGGCGCAATGGACGCACGCCCCTTTCGCCGCCGAAATTGAGGACGGGGTTTTATATGGGCGCGGTGTGTGCGACATGAAGACCGGTATTACCGCATTTTGCGCCGCCGTGTCGGAATTTTTGGCGGCGCGGGGCGGCGATTTTAAAGGGACGATCAGTTTCCTGATCACTGGTGATGAAGAGGCGCAAGCCCTGCACGGCACCAAGGCTGTGTTACAGATGCTCAAGGCCGAAGGACGCATCGCGGACGCGTATTTGGTCGGCGAACCGACCAACCCGAAGGCGGCGGGCGATGAAATCAAAGTCGGGCGGCGCGGGTCGCTCTCGGGCGTGTTGCATGTGCAAGGCCGCCAAGGCCATGTGGCGTATCCAGAGCGCGCGGATAATCCCTTGCCGAAATTGCTCGGCCTTGCGGCGGCGCTGGACAATACGGTGTTTGACGAGGGCAACCAATTTTTCCCGCCGACCAATCTTGAGTTTACCTCCATCGACACCGGCAACACGGCGGATAATGTCATCCCCGAGCGGGCGCAGGCGCGGTTTAACGTGCGGTTTAACGACAAGTGGAGCGCCGCAACGCTGGAGGAACGCATCCGCGCAATTTTGGACACAACGGGGCATTCCTATACATTGGAAACCTTCAGCAATGCCGAGAGCTTCCTCACCCCCGAGGGGTCATGGACAAAGATCGTGTCGGGCGCGGTTGAGGTGGTGACAGGTCGCCGCCCCGAATTATCGACCAAGGGCGGCACATCGGATGCGCGGTTTGTGGCGGCCTATGCGCCGGTGGTGGAATATGGGTTGATCAACACATCGGCACACCAAACGGACGAATATATGCCGGTGGCGGCATTGTATGAAGGCGTGAAGATTTACCGCGAGATTCTGGAACGATTTTTCGCCAAATAAATCTTGACATTTTCCATAAACATAAATATAGATGGCTTCAGTATCAATCATAAGCCAATAATGGCGTATACAGCCATTCAGACAATAGAGGGACAAAGCAATGACCGACCGCAATGGACAACAGCCCGAGATCGAGTATGACTATGAAGACGATGCGGAGATCGACGCCGCCCCCGCCAAAAAAGGCATGTTGACCTCTTTGAAAGAGGGCTTTAACGCCAAGGTTTTAAAACCGATCAATAATTTCGTTATTGTGCCGCTTAAATGCGTGTTCGACATTGCCGCCATGCCGGTGCGTGATGCGTTTGTGTATCCGAACCAAACAGTACGCGCCGCGAGCCATTCCATGGCGCAAAAGGCGTTGACGGGCGCCAAGGAATTTGCCGTCAACGCGGGGATCGGCGGCGGCGCCGCCTTTGCCGCCGGATTTTTCCTTCCGGTCATACCGGTCAGTACGCCTTTGATTATCGCCAGCGCCTTGTACGGCAAGCCGGTTGTGGCGCGCTTGATTAATAAATACCAGCTTAAGGACGCCAGCCGTTCCACCCGCGAACGCAAAGGCATCGACAAAACACTCTTCTTCCCGTCCTTGAAGAAATAATATGAAAAAATAAGCGGATTGTCGCTGATTTAAAAATTTAAAGGCTCGCAGCGTTGCGAGCCTTTTTTGTGCTTTACCCCGCCTTGGTCGGGACGGTGAAAATCAAATAGGCGCCGCCGAGGATCAAGGCGAAGCCCGCGCCGTGTTGCAAGGTGAGTTTTTCGCCCATATACAGCACCGAAAATCCGGCGAAGACGAGGAGGGTCAAAACCTCTTGAATGGTTTTAAGCTCCGCCAGCGAATAATATTTATGGCCGAGGCGGTTGGCGGGCACGGCAAGGAAATATTCCACCAAGGCAATCCCCCAAGACGCAAAAATAACGATCAAAATCGGCGCCGTCGGGAACTTCAAATGCCCGTACCATGCGAACGTCATAAATACATTCGATACGGCTAATAACACAATCGGCAGAAGGGGGAGCAAGAACGGAAGCGCGGTGGTGGTCATGGAACTCCTCTGGTTTTAAGATGGAAATTGGTTTCGGGCGTTTTTGGAAATGCAATGCTTTGGCGGACGCGTGCGCGGGCTTGCGTGGGTGCACAAAGCGGCTGCTGCGGCTCCTTCACTCGCCGTAATCGACCCGCACCATGTACAGCCCTTCCGCCGGTGCGGTGGGGCCGCCTTTGGTGCGGTCTTTGGCTTCGAGGGCGGTTTTCACGTCATCGGGCGCCCATTTGCCGAGGCCGACAAGGCTGAGCGTTCCGACCATGTTGCGCACTTGGTGGTGCAAAAAAGATTTTCCCTCAAACTCAAAAACATATTCCGTGCCGCCGTAATTATTGCTGGTCGTTGCATGAATTTCGGCGCGGTTTATGCTGCGCATCGGGGATTTGGCTTGGCAGCGGCTGTCGCGGAAGGTTGTGAAGTCGTGATAGCCGATGAAATGCACAATGGCGCGGCGCATCGCCTCAAGGTCGAGTGGTTTTCTCAAATGCCACGCATAGCCGCGCTCCAAAGCGGGGCGGGAGGAACGCTGGATGATACGGTAATGATAGAGTTTATTCTTCGCCGTAAACCGCGCGTGAAAGCCTTCTTCGGCGGGGGCGGCGTGTAAAACGGCGATGCGCTGGTCTTTCAAATGGGCGTTGATGGCTTTGGCAAAATCATGCCCCGTCAAGGCGCGTCCGCCGTAATCAAGGTCGACATGGGCGATCTGGCCAAAGGCATGGACGCCGGAATCGGTGCGTCCTGCCCCGTGAACGGTAAGGTCTTGCCCGCAAAACAGCTTGATGGCGGCTTCAAGGCTCGCTTGTATGGTCGGCTCGCCGTCCTGTTTTTGCCATCCGGCATAGTCGCTCCCGTCATATTCGACGAGGAGTTTCCAACGGATTGTTGTGTCTGATGCAGACATAATCTTGCCAAACCTCTTTAGGGTGTGCTTAACATAACCATATACGCTCGTCAAAAAAGCGCTGGTGCATTATAAGCGGTATAAACCCGCCCGCAACTGGCAAAATGATTGGTAAAATAACGGGCAAAATAAACAGCACTATAAGCTGGGGCAAAACGAACAGGGACAACGGCCATCATGAAGAAATCGTCACTCTCCATCATTCGCGAGGTCTATGACCCGCATAATGATTTTTACATCTTGCTGGGCAAGAGCCGCAGCGGCAAAAAAACAATCGCCCCCTTTGTTGTCGGGTTTTGTCACCGTTCGCAAGATGAGGTAACGGATATTCAACGCTTTATGGACTATCCGTCCGCGACCGACAGGCTGGACGAGATTGTCGTGGGTCAGGAATTGCCGGATGACAACGTCATGTTGTTCGAAGACTGGCTGCAAAACGATGTTTACGAGTGGGAAGAAAAATTTATCGAGGATTTCAGTTCCCGCATGACGCGCCAAGCCATGAATGACCTTGTTCGCGAAGTGTGCGCCGACCTTGGGATGCGCGCGCCGCGTCTTGTGTGGACGCGGCCAAAGCCGTATTCCTATTACGACAGTGACGACCATTGTATTTATATGGGGCATCGCGACCGTTGCACGTTGTTGCATGAACTGGCTCATGCGTATATGAGCGAGAAGCTCGACGGCCCCGAAGACCACACAAACCATTGTCCCGCCTTTGTGTGGAAGGTGATAGAATTGTATAACCGCTATGCGGGGTTGTCGCTGGACTATCTTGTGACATCGGCCAATGGTGCAGGGATTCTCGGGCCGCTCGACAAAGAAACGCTGGTCGCGCCGCTACGTCAGTTTAATCGGCGTTAAACGCAGCAAAAATCAAACAACGTTCCCAACCGCGACATAGCCGCCATTGACGGCGGAGGCGACATCCATCGGTTTTTTGCCCTCCGGCTGGATGCTGTGAAGGCGCAGCGTCGATCCGTTGCCGCAGATCACCGTGCCTTTTTTGTCGGATAATACGCCGGTTGTTGCGGTGGAATCGCCCGTTGCGGCAAGGCTTGCGGCAAGGATTTTAAGGCGTGTGCCGTCGCCACGCAGGGTATAGGTTCCCGGCCATGGATTCAGGGCGCGAATCTGGCGGTCAATCACGGCGGCGTCCTGCGTCCAATCAATGCGTCCGTCTTCCTTGGTGAGGAGCGGGGCATAGCATGTGTGGGCATCGTCTTGCGCGGTGCCGCTCAAAGACTCGCCTTTGGCGAGGGTTGCCGCGGCCTTGACGATTAAGTCGCCGCCAATGGCACACAGCGCGTCATGCAGGCTCTGCGCCGTTGTTTGCGGCGTGATCGGGCAAGCGCCTTTCAACAACATCGCACCGGTGTCCAGCCCCTCATCCATTTGCATGATGGTGACGCCCGATTCCGTATCGCCCGCCCAAATCGCCCGCTGAATCGGCGATGCGCCGCGCCAGCGGGGGAGCAACGAGGCATGAATATTCAAACACCCGAAGCGTGGCGCATCCAGCACCGCCTTGGGCAGGATCAAGCCATAGGCCGCAACCACCGCAAGGTCGGCTTTGAGGGCGGCGAACTCCGCTTGTTCAGGCTCTTTTTTGAGAGATTTCGGGGTGCGTACGGGAATGTCATACGCCGCCGCCCACCGATGAACGGGCGTTTCCTGCACTTTATGCCCCCGCCCCGCGGGGCGGGGTGGCTGGGAATAGACGCAGAGTATCCGGTGTCCGGCTTCATAGAGCGCCGCGAGTGCGGGAACGGCAAAATCCGGTGTGCCCATGAAAATGATGTTGAGCGGCATGGTATTGGAAGGGGGCGTTGCCATAATATGCGGGTTTCCTGCTGTTCTGTGCATAATTTGTGCAAGATGTAGCGCAAAACCACCCGTCAACGCAACCGGTCTTGGCGGGTAGCGGCATTTTTGCTGCGTTTATCTTTTGAGTCCTAAAGGCTCACTTTGCGCGGTCGCTGTGGAAAGGCGGTGGACAGTGCCGATAAATCAACACTCGATAAAACCGTGTCGCTGAACCGCTTAAAAAAGCGGTCAATGTCGGGTTGGTCGATCCGCATGGCCGGCGGGCGGTTGTGCAAGTACCGGTCGAAGGTGATGTCGCACAGCAAATAATGCATCGCGCCATTGATGCGAATTTCCTCGAACAAGGCGGCGCAATACCGCCCGCTATTGTCTTTGACCTGTAGCAACACTTGGTCGGAGCTGTGCGGGTCTGACTCCATCGGGCGCGGATGGACGCGCGATGTATCAATCGGGAAATGCACAATAATATGCGGGTCGCCTTGGCGGCGCGGTGGCGATGGAAAATGATGGCCTTGGCGTTTTTTTAATAAATCCGGCAAATGCGGTAAGTCGCACCGAAGGGCGAGTTCCTCCGGCGTATATATAAAACGCTGCGCGTCCGCGAAAAGGCGTCGCAATGAAGTATTCATGATGGTTTATGTCCCTGTTCGACATTCTTTTTATATTTATGCCGCCTATTGAGCCTGAAACCCCTCTTATTGTCAAATTTGTTTGATGGTGCCGTGCGGCATGATTGCTATTAACATAATTTTAAATCAACTCGTGGTAAAAATATTCCATAATATAAAAAACAATATAACAATGAGCCAAATTGTGTAAGGGGTGCGAAGAATGAGCGCAAAGATGAATGAGCGTGTAAAGAGAGTGTCATTGAATGTGGCATCGTTGATGTTGGGGTTGCCGATGGTGCTTGGGTTGTCCTTGTTGGCGCGCGAAGACGTGGCGATGCGCATGGTGGACGGTATCCGCGCTGAACCTCAACAAATCGCGAGTGTTACGCCGGTAAAGACGGTTAAAACAATTGAAATTGCTGCCGCTGCTGCTAAATAGCCGGAATAAGAGAAAAATTCGCTGCGATGATTGGGGCTGCTAAGGCTGGATTGTTCCGCGCTTTACTTCCCATGAAATAATAAAAAAGACCCGCTTTTGACGGGTCTTTTGCGTTTGGGGCGTTGTTGGCCTTTATAAAACCAAGCGGTCGTCGACAATTTCGTTTTCTTTTTTGTATTTCACGAGTTTACGCAGCAATGTGTCGCGCTTCAGGCGAGAAATATGGTCGGTGAACATAATGCCGTTCAGATGGTCGATTTCATGCTGGATACAGGTCGCGAGCAAGCCTTCGGCGAGTATTTCCTGTGCCTGCCCGTTGTAATCCACATATTTGACGCGCACGCTAGCGGGGCGTTCGACTTCGGCATATTGTTCGGGGATGGACAGGCAGCCTTCGCGGTACAGGCGGCGCTCTTCGGATGACCATGTAATTTCGGGGTTGGCCATGGCGAGCGGTTTGCCGGGAACCATGATGGTGTGGACATGGCCGCATCCATGATGGCCGCAATCATCGTCTTCTACCCGACGTTGTTCAACATCCATCACGATGACGCGGTTCAAAACGCCGACTTGGTTGGCGGCAAGGCCGATTCCGTGTGCTTCGTACATGGTCGCGAGCATGCGATCCATTTGGGTGCGGATGGTGTCGTCGACGGCTGATACGGCGCTGGCCTTTGTTTTCAACACAGGGTCGGGGAGCAACACAATATCGTAAAAATCATGGGTATGGGCGATATAGGGGATGGTGGCATATGTCATGGTGATCTGTCCTGAATTCTATAAATCATAACCCGTAATAATAGGGGCAATTTGGCTTATCCGGCGCGGCCTTGCGGGCTAAAACGCGCGACAGTATAGCCAAACGCCTCAGGATCGCAAGCGTTTTACGCTGGGGGTGTTGTCTTCGTCATCATTTATGCTCTGGGCGTTGGTGTCAGTTTGCACGGTGGTCTGCACGGCCTCTGCGTCCTCTGCGGTGTCTTGGTCGAGCGGCGGCATTGCTCCTTCCCCCATTCCCGTGATCATTCCTTCCGCACCCCGTGCGGCGGTGTCGATGACGGTGAGGTCGGGTAAGGCTTTGTTTGCGGCCGCTTGGAGGCTCTCAAAGCGGCGCGCCTGCGGCAAGACGGAGTGATCGAACGAGCCGATGGCGCTGTTATAATGGTTGACCGCGCTTTGGACGCTCTTGCCCAAACTGGACAAATGATTGGTGAAGGTGAGAAGGCGTTTATGCATTTCGGCGCCGGCGGTCGCGATTTCTCGCGCATTGTCGGCGAGTTCGCTTTGTTGCCAGCTCATCCGCACGACGCGCAGGACGGACATAATCAAGATTGGTGAGGCCAGCACGATGTTCTTTTCCGCCGCGTAATCAATCAAGGACGGGTCGGCACCGACCGCCATGCTGAATAAATGTTCGGCGGGGAGGAACAGCACGACAAAATCGGGGCTGTTCATCGAGGCTTGGTACTCTTTCTTTGATAAATCTGTCACATGTTTGCGTACTTGCGTGGCGAGGCGCTGTGCCAGTTCCTTTTCCTTGGTGGCTTCGGATAAATCGTCCAAAACGTCTTGAATCGGCGCTTTGGAGTCGATGATGATGCGCATCCCGTCTTGCAGATGAATGACAACATCGGGGCGCTGGATTTTGCCTTCGCCTTGCACCGAGGCCTGAACCTCAAAATGTACGTCTTTGACGAGGCCGCTGCGCTCCAGCAAGCGTTCAAGGATATATTCGCCCCATTTGCCGCGGCTGGCGGGGTTGTGCATTGCGCCGGCGATTTTCGATGTTTCGGATTGCAGGTTTTTCAGCGCGTCGCTTAAGGCGGTATCCGTGCCTTTGATTTGTTCGAGTGAGGCAGCGAGGGTTTCAAGCTGTTTTTGCATCGGTTTGACCATTTCATCGATCGAGGCGCGGCGTTTTTCAAGGTCGCCCTTGTTTTCACCGTCCCATTGCTTGAACCGTTCCTGCGCCAGTTTTAAAAAATGTTCGGCGCTGGCGGACAGGGCGTCTTGCGACAAGGCCTTGAATTGATTGGTCATGTGGTCGCGCGCCTCTTCCAGCGCCTTTTTCTGTTCCTTGAGGGCGCCATGCGCCTCCAAAAGCGACAAATAGTCGTCTTCCTTATCCTTAAGCGCAGCCTTAGCGGCGGCGAGGTCTTTGTCCAACCCTTCCGCCAGCGCCGATTTGCGGGCGGCGCGCAGCAAAGGCCAAACCAGCGCCGCGAAGGTCACCAACGCCCCGAGCGCCAAGCCGAAAATCAAGGACAGCCCGTCAAAACCGGTCTGAAAATCCTGTGGCATATTGGCCTCCTTTGCCCGCTTAAATTCTTAATATTTTCATGGTATACTCAAGAATAGAGAATTTTCGACGATTATCCAAGGACAAAGCACGATGAACAAAACGGCAGAAAAGGGCAATGCGCTGTTCTATGTTTTGCTCGGCGTGGTGCTGTTCGCGGCGCTATCCTTCATCATCACTCGCCAAACGGGCAATGACGGCTTGACCGAACAACTCGCGGACGACAAAGCCGACATTATCGCCAGCCAGATGATCAACCACACGACATCGGTGAAATACGCCATCGAACAAATGCTGGCGAATGGGTCGACGGTTGAACAGATTGATTTCGTGCGTCCGGGGGAGGCCGGCTATGACACGCCCCCGCACCAGCACAAGGTGTTTCATCCGTCGGGTGGCGGGGTAAATACAATGGCAGTGAAACAAGAATACGGGGTCGTTGGTAGTGTGCCGATAGGTTGGCGGTACCAAAAAGGGCAAAATGTCGACTGGACGCCGACAACGCAAACGGATCTTTTGTACTCTTTTGTTGATTTGAATAAACAGATATGTGAATCGATTAATAAAAAAATCACCGGCTCTGAAGCCATTCCCAGTCATACTGTTGATGTTTCTAATACGTTTATATACGGCTCGACTGATGATGGATTTACGGCGGCGGAATGTTCCTCCTGCAACGGCAAGTACAGTTATTGCTTTTATAATGGCGCGCGCCATATTTTTTATCAGGTTTTATTTGGGCGTTAATTATGGATTTTGACCATCTCAGCGGAAGTCGCCATCGGTGTGTACGGCAACGTAGAAAACCCTTTGACGCGGGCGGATGTGCGGGCAATGCGCTGTTCTATGTTTTGCTCGGCGTCGTGCTGTTCGCGGCGCTGTCGTTCATCATCACACGGCAAACGGGCAATGACGGTTTGACCGAACAACTCGCGGCCGACAAGGCCGACATTATCGCCAGTCAAATGATCAACCACGCCACATCGGTGAAATACGCCGTCGAACAAATGCTGGCGAACGGGTCAACGATTGATCAAATTGATTTCGTCCGTCCGGGGGCGGCCGGCTATGATACGCCCCCGCACCAGCATAAAATTTTTCACCCGTCCGGCGGCGGAATGAATACGATGGTGATGAAACCCGAGCATTACCACTATGCTGGCGGCACAACGGGTTGGTATCATATGCAGGGTCGCAATGTCGAATGGACGCCGACGACCCAGACTGACCTGATGTATGTTTTCACCAACATCAACCACGTGGTTTGTGCGGCGATCAATAAGAAGATCACTGGTTCTGATGCCATTCCCGCGATGACGACGAATGCCAACAGCATCTTTGTCTACGGCGGTGGTCTGTCCGGCTTGCGTTGGAAAGCCGTCCTACTGCGTGCTTAACACGGGGGACAATCCGACATTCTATACCGTTGTGGCGGCAAGGTAAGCAAAGCGATGGCAAGGAATATAACCAATGATCGTTGATTGCGTGCCGAGCGGTAATGCTGTGCGAAGAGAGGCCGGAAATGCCCTGTTCTATGTGTTGCTCGGCGTTGTGCTGTTCGCGGCGTTGTCTTTCATCATTACACGGCAAACGGGTAATGACGGTTTGACCGAACAACTGGCGGACGACAAAGCCAATATCATCGCCAGCCAAATGATCAACCACGCCACATCGGTGAAATACGCCGTCGAACAAATGCTGGCGAACGGGTCGACGGTGGAACAGCTTGATTTCATCCGTCCGGGGGAGGCCGGCTATGACACGCCGCCGCACCAGCATAAGGTTTTTCATCCATCCGGCGGCGGGGTTAATGTTATGGCGGTCAAGCCCGAGCATATGTCATCGCCGACAACGCATTGGGGGTATCAAAAAGGCCGCAATGTCGAATGGACGCCGACCACCCAAACCGACTTGATGTACAGTGTCATAGATATTACCGAGCCGATTTGCCGCAGTATCAATACAAAGCTGTACGGAAACATCGCCATGCCGGCACAGCTTACAAGCTCCTATGGCGCTGTGTTTGAATATGGCAGTACGGATGTCGATTTTACGGCGGCGATTTGTGCTGACTGCGTGGGCAAGCATACGGCTTGCCTCAAGCACCCTTCGCTTGACCGATATTTGTTTTATACGGTTCTTGTCGGGCGTTAACTCACGCTGAGCAAGAGAATATCTTGTAATTCCTCAATCCCGTATTTCTTTTCAGAACTGGTGAGGTGCACGGTGGGGAAGCCCGCCGGATGTTTTTTCAGCACTTCATTGGCCGATTTCATCACTTTTTCAAGGTCGGCTTTTTTGCATTTATCGGCTTTGGTCATGATGACGCGGTATGGCACGGCGGACTCATCCAGCATTTTCATCATCTCGATATCGCTGGCCTTGAGGCCGTGCCGCGCATCCACGAGCAAACAACATAGGCGCAGCGGCACCCGCCCGCGCAAATAGGCCTTGAGCATCGCCGTCCACGCATTAACCTGCGACCGCGATACTTTCGCATAGCCGTAACCGGGCATGTCCACAAGGATAAACCCACCAGGGCCGATGTTGAAGAAGTTCAATTCCTGCGTTCGCCCGGGGGTGTTGGAGGTGCGCGCCAGCGTACGCCGCCCCGTGAGGGCGTTAATCAGGCTTGATTTTCCGACATTCGATCGCCCCGCAAAGGCAATCTCGGCAAGGCTTGGCGGCGGTAATTGTTCAATCTTGGCGACGCCGAGCATAAATTCATGCTGGCCTTGATAAACTTTACGCTCCGCCGCATAGCGGTCGGCATCATAAGTGGAGTGCAGGAAGGAGCCGCCATCGCCTCCGCCCTCGCGCTCATTTTCATCATCCGTGTCGTCCTCAACCGGATTGGGGCCAAGCGGCGGATGCGCCGGTCCATAGTCATCGTCCTCCCCTTCATTGTCAAAAGGGTTGGTCGAGGCCTTGGTGAGGGGCGTGATTGGGTCGTTTTTGAGGTTTTTTTCATTCATGGCGCGAAAAATAGCAAAAATCACTTGAAAGAGCGACTTAAAAATTTTAAAAGCATAGCACTGCTTACGACATCGCGTTCGTGACGGGGCTATAGCTCAGCTGGGAGAGCGCTTGCATGGCATGCAAGAGGTCGTCGGTTCGATCCCGATTAGCTCCACCATTTTCTTATCCTCATATATGAATTTTCTTCTTTTTGCCATCGGCGTTCCAAAGGCAAGAATCGTAATTCCATGCATATGTATGGGCGGACGGGATGATCACAGATCAATAATCGAAGCTAAGAATAAGCGCAAAAAGCGAGCAGAACTAGCCGCAGAACCCACCAAAGAAAAAGGGAGCCCGAAGACTCCCTTTAAATTTTGTGAAATCATTCATGTTAACATGCTGACCACAATTCTTAATTAGCCACTAAGAAATACAAAAACCATTGTGGATTGTCAAGATAAGATTTATGGTTGTCCGAAAATAATCTAGCGGAAGGTAAAATCATCATGGCTTGGCGTTTGGGATTGGACTTAGGAACAAATTCAATTGGGTGGTGCGTGCTTGAATTGGGGGCGGATTCCTTGCCTTGTAATTTGCTGGGTGCAGGGGTTCGGATTTTCTCTGATGGGCGCGAGCCGGCGGCAAAGGGGCGGATTGGTGATTCTTTGGCGGTTGTGCGGCGCGGGGCGCGCGGAATGCGCCGCAACAGGGATCGCCGCATTTCAAGAAAGAAAACATTGGCGGATTATTTGATCGGATTGGGAGCCCTCCAGAAAAATTCACCGCATTGCCCCTATGAATGCCGCGCCAAGGCGGTTTCTGGAACAGTGACGAAGGATGAGCTGGGCCGCGCATTATTCCATCTCGGGCAACGCCGCGGCTTTCTCAGCAACCGCAAAACCGACTCTGACGAAGAAACCGCGTTTAAAAGTAAAATTTCCGCACTAAGAGCTGTTTTGGCCGAAAGAAAACAAACGCTTGGTCAATATTTGTTCGACAGGGAGCAAACCGGCCAATCGTTGCGGTTTCGCGGCGACGAAGGCGATTATTACCCAGACCGCCGGATGTATAAGGAAGAATTTGCCCTGATTCGCGACAAGCAAGCGGCCTTTTTCACGCCGGAGCAATGGGACGCAATCGACAACATCATTTTCCATCAAAGGCCACTTAAGCCCGTAGAAAAAGGCAAGTGTCAATTCTATCACGACCAAGACCGCGCCCATGCCGGACTTCCGATTGCGCATACATACCGGATTGCACAGGAAGTGAATAATCTTCGCTGGCTTGATGAAGGGCTCGCTCCGCACAGGTTGGATGCAGAACAGCGCCACGTCCTTTATACTGTCCTGCACCAACAAAAATCGCTGAGCTGGAGCGCGATGCGTTCCAAATTGAAGCGGGCGGACGGCACGCCGCTTTTTCCGAAAGCGAGCAAATTTAACTTTGAGGATGCCGATAATCGCCGCACCGGCCTGAAAGGCAACGACACTTATATTGACTTATCAGGTTTATTTGGCGCGCTGTGGGAAAAACTTGACCAAACGCGTCAAAACGATTTGGTTGAACTTATGTATGACGCCGCGAAAGATGAGGAAGTGGCGGGTTATTGCAAATCTATCGGGTTCACGGATGAGCAAGCGGCACAGGCCTGTAAATATAAATTGCCAAGCGCGACATACAAAGTATCCCGCCATTTTATGCAGCAAATTATTCCACCGATGATGGAAGAGGGATTGCGCTATGACGAGGCAGTATTGTCACTGGGGCTTCATCATTCCTATGATGAAGATGGCGAAATATTCGAAAAATTGCCTTATTACGGAGCCGTTTTGCTGGGCAGCACCATCGGTGGCAATCCATCGGCGAGTGAGGATGAACCCGAACGTAAATACGGCAAAATCGGCAATCCGACGGTTCACGTGGCACTGAATCAAATTCGCCGTGTGGTGAATGCGCTTGTCGATCGCTATGGCTTGCCCGATCAAATCCACTTGGAAGTCGGGCGCGAATTAAAGCAATCGCGCGATGACCGTGCAGAGATGAGCAAAAAAATCGCCAAAAACGAAAAAGAAAACGACCGAATCCGTGAAAAATGCCGCAAACTCGGCCTTGCTCATCCCGCGGCGATGGATGTGAAAAAATATAAGCTGTGGGAGGAACTCGGCACAGACCGCCTCAGCCGCCAATGTCCGTTCTCGGGCGCGTCTATTTCGGCGGCGATGCTGTTTAACGGGGATGTGGAGATTGAGCATATTTTGCCGTTCTCACAAACCAAGGATAACGGCATGATGAACATGACCTTGGCGACCAGACAGGCCAATCGCATCAAGCGCAACCGATGCCCGTATGATGCCCGCCATGATTTCGCCGCGCAAGGATGGGCTTGGGAGGATATTTTGGAACGCGCCAAAAAATTGCCTCAGAAAAAGCGCGACCGTTTCGGCGAATCCGCCTCACAAGAATGGCTGGACACAACTGCGTTTTTGGATCGTCAGGTCACGGATAATTCCTATATCGCAAAAATTGCGCGGCGCTATCTCGGCAAGCTCTGCGGCGGTAATAATGTTGTGTGTGTGTCGGGTCAGCTCAGCGGCTTGCTGCGCGGAAAATGGCGTTTGAACAATCTTTTGAACGAAGAAGGCAAAAAAATGCGTGACGATCACCGGCATCACGCCGTTGATGCCATTGTCGTGGGGATGACGAGCCGCAGCATTATCCAAGGGGTGAACACCAACCGCACGGATGACGGGCGGATTCATTACGATGTTCCGGCCTTGCCGCAAGGGTTGTATCAGCAGGCGCAAGCCTTGTTGAATACGATGATCATCTCGGTCAAGCCCGATCACGGTAAAAACGGTAAATTCTTCAATGACACGGCCTATGGTTTTGTCGGTGAAGAGCAACGTGATGCGGATTTGAAGGATTATAATTTGGTGGTGAGGAAACCGATTGATTCGCTTAGCAACAAAGAAATCACCAATATTCGTGATCCATATATTCGTGGCCTTGTGATAAATTATTTTTATCAGCAAACAGGCGAGAATCCGAAAGACAGCAAACTGGACGACAAAAAACGTGCCGCTTTGTTGCATGATTTTGGGCATAAGGAATGGCCGCGTATCTCAGGCCAAGCCCGCCCGATGCGCAGTATCCGCATTTTGGTTGCAAACCAGAAGGTTGAGCCAATCCCAAGCGCTCCATATAAAGGTTATGCCATCCCCAATTTTATTTGCTGCGATATTTACCGCGTTCCGAAGGGCAAAGCAGGGGCGTGGAAAAAGGGTGAATATAAGTATGAAGGTGTTTTTTGGTCGTATATTGACATTCAAAATGGCGAAAAAGACGATAAAAAACCACACCCCGCCGCAAAGTTCCTTATGCGTCTATACAAAGACGATATGGTCGTTTTGGAGCGTAATGGGAAGAAGGATGTTATGCGGGTTTATGGGTATAGCACGACAAATAACTGTTTAGATCTGCGCCCTCAATATCAAACGGATGGAAAACAGACTTTTGTTGGCATCAACACTGTTGCCTCCACCATGAAAAAAATAAATCTTTCCCCAGACGGTAAAGTGGCGTAATATATTCGCATTATGGTTGCGAATATTGTTGAAATTAGTGAGGCGAATAGCCATTTATCTCTTTATCGGGGGTTTTTAAAAATCTCCGATAAAGAGCAAGAAAAAGGCCGCGTTCCGCTTGACGATATTGTGGCGCTGATCCTGTCGGCGCCGGATGCGATGCTCAGTAAAATGATTATCGCGACTTTGGCGGAGCGCAACATTCCCGTCATTATTTGCGGGCGCAATTGGCACCCTTTGTCTTTGACTCTCCCGGTTCACAGCCACCACGAAACGGCAGGAATCTTGTTTGATCAGATCGAGATGAGCGCTGCCCTTCGAAAGCGGCTTTGGCAGTCCTTCGTTCGCGAAAAAATAACCAATCAGGCCAAAATCCTTTCGCGCCATTCTGATGAGGCGGCGGCTAGTCAAAAACTTATGGCGATGGTCGGGCTGGTGCGATCCGGCGATCCGGATAACCGAGAGGCGCATGCGGCGCAATTATACTGGAGTGCCCTTATGGGGCGGGGCTTTCGGCGGGATACCGGAACCAACGATCAAAATGCTTTGCTCAATTACGGCTACACAATTTTACGTGCCGCCACGGCTCGCGCGGTGTGCGGGACTGGGTTGCATCCGGCTTTGGGCATTCATCACCGCAACCGAAAAAATCCGTTTTGTTTGGTTGATGATATTATGGAACCATTTCGCCCCTTGGTCGATGCTCTGGTCATCCAAATATGGCGGGATTGTCAAAACGGCTATGACGGCTTGACACCGGACATAAAGCGCCGCCTTGTCGGCATTTTGCTGCAAGACCAAGAAGGCGAGCGCGGGGCCTCCCCCTTAATTAATTGCATCGGGCGGCTGGCTGTGAGCGTGAAGGAAAGCATCCAGCAAGGGGAAAATAAGCTCCTCTTCCCCAAGCTAGCGGATGGCGGGCGTTTATTGTGATTCGAGACCAAGAAACATGGCTAAGTGGGTATAGGATTTTGTGGATATTAGTGATGTTTGATCTGCCTGTTGCGGACAAAAAAGACCGAAAATCATACGCAAAATTTCGGCATTTTTTGTTGGATCAGGGTTTCCAGATGGCTCAGTTTTCAATATATTATCGCCTTGTGCCGAGCAAGGAAGCGGGCGAAAAATATGTGAAAGACATCAAAGAAAATCTTCCCGAATATGGAACGGTTCAGGTCTTGTCAATCACCGACAAACAATACGAAAACATACAAACCTTCATTGGCCGGCGCAAAAAATCCGCCCAAAAACAGGAACAACTATGGCTTTTTTAACAAACTCCACCCATTTTTTCAAAAGAAAATCCCCCATATCCTGTTTAAAAACAACGAGATATGGGGGAGGTATTGTAGCTAATTAAGAATTGCGGTCAACCTGCAACTGGGGTTTTATTCGCATGAGTGAGCAAAGTATTGTAGCTAATTAAGAATTGCGGTCAACCTGCAACCGATGAAACGCTTTTGACCCTCGAATTGCCATTGTAGCTAATTAAGAATTGCGGTCAACCTGCAACTTCCCCATCGTGGTGAGCTTCGAGCGTTGGATTGTAGCTAATTAAGAATTGCGGTCAACCTGCAACAAGCGTTCGTTTCGAAACGAAATGGGGCGGATTGTAGCTAATTAAGAATTGCGGTCAACCTGCAACCGTAGGTTTCAAGATTGTCGGGTTGCTCGGATTGTAGCTAATTAAGAATTGCGGTCAACCTGCAACGCCAGAAATGCTAGTCTTAAATTTTGAAGAATTGTAGCTAATTAAGAATTGCGGTCAACCTGCAACTCACTGCGGCAATGGTTGGTCGGCAGATTTATTGTAGCTAATTAAGAATTGCGGTCAACCTGCAACTAAAAAAGGCTATGCTTGGGTAGCAGAAGAATTGTAGCTAATTAAGAATTGCGGTCAACCTGCAACGGATGGTTTCGCGCACCGCCGCATCGGTTTATTGTAGCTAATTAAGAATTGCGGTCAACCTGCAACCGGCGTGATGGAGTCGGTGTAATGAGTTTTATTGTAGCTAATTAAGAATTGCGGTCAACCTGCAACTAGCCCTGACACGTGTAATAATACAATTCTATTGTAGCTAATTAAGAATTGCGGTCAACCTGCAACTCATCCAGCAGCAGCACTGCAACAAACACGATTGTAGCTAATTAAGAATTGCGGTCAACCTGCAACCTACAGAAACAGCGCTAAACAACATACAAGATTGTAGCTAATTAAGAATTGCGGTCAACCTGCAACGTACCAAAATCGCCGTCCATCACAGGGTGTATTGTAGCTAATTAAGAATTGCGGTCAACCTGCAACGATTTCCGTATGATCCTACAATATTAGTCGATTGTAGCTAATTAAGAATTGCGGTCAACCTGCAACCGTATCCAGCCGTCACATAACGCGCCGCCTATTGTAGCTAATTAAGAATTGCGGTCAACCTGCAACTCAAAATATCACGGATTCAAGGTTGCGTCCATTGTAGCTAATTAAGAATTGCGGTCAACCTGCAACAGTAACAGTATAGGACAAGGTGGAATTCAAATTGTAGCTAATTAAGAATTGCGGTCAACCTGCAACTCCAAATATCACGGATTCAAGGTTGCGTCCATTGTAGCTAATTAAGAATTGCGGTCAACCTGCAACTATAATCTTTGTCAATTGCTCACCGAAATAATTGTAGCTAATTAAGAATTGCGGTCAACCTGCAACCCTCGGCATGAGGTAGGCCTAAACTTATTCATTGTAGCTAATTAAGAATTGCGGTCAACCTGCAACCGGAGTAGTGGCTTGCAAACGGAACAACTTATTGTAGCTAATTAAGAATTGCGGTCAACCTGCAACATCGCAATTCACGGCCTACAAACTGCATGAATTGTAGCTAATTAAGAATTGCGGTCAACCTGCAACTGTATGCTTTTAGGCCGCCCGAAGCTCGGAATTGTAGCTAATTAAGAATTGCGGTCAACCTGCAACTCGGTTTATTCGTAGCATTTTTGATTTACCATTGTAGCTAATTAAGAATTGCGGTCAACCTGCAACAGTTGCGGGGCTTGACCACATTGAGGGTCAATTGTAGCTAATTAAGAATTGCGGTCAACCTGCAACTACGCTAATGCCCGTGCTGAGATGTGGGATATTGTAGCTAATTAAGAATTGCGGTCAACCTGCAACATAAGACGGGGGCGGATGGCAAGCCTGTTTATTGTAGCTAATTAAGAATTGCGGTCAACCTGCAACCCCGATCATATCATGCAGTACACCAGTGCCATTGTAGCTAATTAAGAATTGCGGTCAACCTGCAACACGAAAAATACATCACGTTTCGCAAAGGGGATTGTAGCTAATTAAGAATTGCGGTCAACCTGCAACCCAATTAGGGATTTATTGGCGCAGTAAATTATTGTAGCTAATTAAGAATTGCGGTCAACCTGCAACTGTTTCCGCTTTCGTGCGCCAAAGCACCAAATTGTAGCTAATTAAGAATTGCGGTCAACCTGCAACGTCAAGACAAGTGATTATCAATGAAGGTTGATTGTAGCTAATTAAGAATTGCGGTCAACCTGCAACAGCCAATCATTTGAGGCGTGGCATGTTCAAATTGTAGCTAATTAAGAATTGCGGTCAACCTGCAACTAATTATTTCTGTCTTTCCAGAAATTAGCGATTGTAGCTAATTAAGAATTGCGGTCAACCTGCAACCTGCTACTTCTTCGTCACCGTCTTTCGCTGATTGTAGCTAATTAAGAATTGCGGTCAACCTGCAACCCTTCTAATATCTCACTGGTTCGAGAGTGGATTGTAGCTAATTAAGAATTGCGGTCAACCTGCAACGCCATACAATCTACCGTTGTAGAGCCTCCCATTGTAGCTAATTAAGAATTGCGGTCAACCTGCAACCCTCATGCTCCTCACGTGTCACAAACCGATATTGTAGCTAATTAAGAATTGCGGTCAACCTGCAACGAGGGATTTAATGGCATCGCAAACCGACTGATTGTAGCTAATTAAGAATTGCGGTCAACCTGCAACCTAACAGGGGGACGCCACCTACGCGGAGTACTGGTGCCAAATCCAAATTTTTGTCAACCAACCGACGGCGGGGTTTTGAAAAAATCGGTGATATCGGTTTTTAGGGCGCGGGCGATTTTGTCGAGGACTCGGATGGATATGTTTTTACGGCCGTTTTCGATTTCGGATAGGTAGCTGCGGTCGATCTCGGCGGCGCCGGCGAGGTCTTCTTGCGTCATATGCGCTTGTCTGCGGAGCATGACGATAGCTTCGCCAATATCTTTTTCCAGTTTACTGTCGGCGGTATTCGCCTGTGTGGGGTCGTCTTTTTTACTTGTCATACTCTGATAATGTTGGTAATAGCCTACAAACGCCGTAGGCAATTGCCAACACGGTCTTCTTTTGCAAAAGGCCTCAATGATACTCTATCGCAAAAAATTCATAGCATTTGTTTTGGCTGTGGCGGTGGCTGTGTTGTTGATCGGTGTTTTTGTGGCGGCGGGTATGGCGGGCGTGCCGAGGGTCATGTCTTGTGTCCGGCTTGGGGCATTGTGCGACTCCTTTGGGTTTTATGCCTATTTATCGGGGGTTGGGATGTGGTGATCGGCGGTGCGGGAGCCTCCTTTCGCATCTGCCTTTCGTACCTGCCGCGGCATCCGTATGTGTTTTCCTGTTGGTCGGGGGGCGGAACGGGCGTATAATCGCCTTGCGTAACCACTATGGATTGCCGTGTATGTCCCCTGATCTGCCTGTATCCGGCCAGCCTCAATTTGCAGGGGTCGGGTATTATTACTCACAAACATCTGACTTCACATGCGGGCCGGCGAGCCTGATCATGGCGATGCAGTTTTGCCGCCCGTCTTTAAACCCCAGTCGCGAGATGGAGTATCAAATCTGGCGCGAAAGCAACACCGTGTTCATGGGGCGCGGTCATGCGGGGTGCAATCCGTATGGCTTGGCGGTCGCGGCGGCGCGGCGCGGCTTTGATGTGAAGCTGTATATCCACAAGCGCGGCGGGTTGTTTGACGGATGGACGCAAGACCCTGAACAGCAAATGATTATGCAAACAGTGCAAGAGCTTGACCGCGCTTTGGCCACCAATATGGGGATCGAGATTATCTCCGACGCCACAACGGTCAAAAACGCTTGGTATGACGATGTTTTGAACGCGCCGGATGTGGAGGACAGCGAAACAGCGTGGGTGATTTTAACCCGTGAACGCAATTTGCGGCACTGGATTGTGGTGACCGATTTATCGGTGGAGGAGGTTGTCTATTACGACCCATGGCTAGACCGCCCATACCGCCAGACAGGCCGCATTGAAATGGGGCGCACGACGCTCGAGAAATTTTCGCGCAAGGCGGAAATCGGAATGGATAAGGCGCTGGCGGTGATTCAGGTGTCTTTCCCGCGAGAGCAAGCGCAAATCCAGCTTAAAAACCGCTATTTCCAAAGCCATATGATTCCGAAAATTCGCCCGTCCGTGGACTTGCTCCGCCGCAATGACGTGTTGAAATCGGTTAAGATGGGGCGGCGGTTTTCGGACATTGCCGAAGATTTGCTGGCGGGGCCGCGCAGCTTGCTCAAGGCGATGAACACCCACGACCACACCGTGCCGCAAGACGCGCTCTCGGCACTATATGTGTGGCGCGAAAGCAACATGATTTTTGCACGGTCGTCTTTGCCGGTCTGCGGGCCTTATGGCCTTGCGGTCACGGCGCGGCATCACGGGTTTGATGTGCGTGTCTTGGCGCATAATGTCGAGAGCATCCTCGCCCCGACCCAGCGCCTCGGCCTTGTGAAGCGCCGCATTCAAACAACGATGGATCATTACGACCGGTTTTTGGCGCTGTATCACGGTGTCCAGATCAAGGAGCAATTCTTCGGCATAGAGGATTTAATGCGCCATTTGCGGGCGGGCTATGTGATTGTGCTTTTGGTCAGTACGGGCGCGTACGGGCATTGGGTGTGTCTTGTTGGCTTGGATGGCAAGGGCAAGGATGTGAAGGTCAAAGTCTTTGACCCATGGGCGGAGGCCGCCGAAGTTACTATGGTTGAGGTTTCCAAAGTTGAGCGTTGGCTGAGTGCGCCGCGCGGCAAGAAAAATGAAAATCCCCGCGCCGCCGTCATGATCGGCAAGCGCGGCCATATGGATGCAGAGGCCGCGCGGGACGGGGCTGTTGGCGTGTTGTCGGACATGCCGGACGGCTTTACGGCACGCCCGCATTCGGCGAAGGGACGCGTATCATGACTCAAACTTCGTTTATTCTTCGTCCGGCGCAAGCGGCGGATATAGCAAATTTGCAACGGATTGAAGATGACAGTTTCACAACGGCAGAATATCGCGATCAAAAATTGTCGCGTGCCTCCATGCGGCGTTTGATCCGCACGGAAACAGCCGAGTTTATCGTTGCGGAACGGACGGAACGAACCGCAAAGAATTCAGCAGATTTTGCCACAAATCAGCCTCTTTTGGGCTATATCCTCGTTTTCTATCGGCGGGGGAGCCGCAAGGCGCGGATTTACTCGCTTGCTGTTCATCCGCAGGCCCAAGGAATGGGGGTCGGCAAAGGCTTGATGGAGGCTTGTTACATGCGCGCGTTAAATAAAAATTGCGATTCCGTAATTTTGGAAGTAGCGTCAGAGAATACTAGGCTTATCAAGCTTTACGAGGGGCAAGGATTTAAAAAAATTGCCGAGTTGCCCGATTATTACGGCGAAGGTCTAAGCGGCATAAAAATGTCTCGCGCGCTGAACACACCGCCTTGAGAGTTTTCCGACAGTATGACGTGCCTGATATCGTATCAATAAATCATATGAATTTTACCAAGGTATGACACCATGAAAGCAAAATGCCTTATTATCACAGACGAACCGGACGTCATTAAAATCGAGGGTAATTCCGACCGTGTCCAAATTCTTGCCCCCGAAGACTATATCGACCGCAAACAAATCGCCGGACTTGGCCGCTTGCGCGACTCGCGGATCATCAATTTATGCAGTGATTATGATTATCTGAGCATGGGGTATTATTGCTCCTTGCTCGCCGAGGCGCGCGGGCATCGGTGCATTCCGTCGGTTAATAAGATGATTGACCTGAACTGGAAACGCCTCACGCAATCCGCGATTCCTGAGTTGAACGCCATTTTGACGAAATATTACAAGCCCACCGAAACCGATGAAATCGGGCGTACGTTTTTGATTTATTTCGGGCGCTGTGAACGTGCGGATTTGGAGCCTTTGGCGCGGCGCTTGTTTGACTTGTTCCGGATGCCGCTGCTGTCGTGCCAGATCAAGCTGGCCGACAAAGGATGGGTGATTAAAGAGATCGAGCCGTTGGCTCTGTCCGACTTGCCGGTCGAAAAACATGCCGTGTTTAACAAATTTTTGTCCCAATATATGGGGCGGGCATGGATCACGCCAAAGCAAACCGCAACGCCGAAATTCTGGCTCGCCGTTTTGGTGAATCCTGAGGAAAAAATGCCGCCGTCTGATAAGGGCGCTTTGGATATGCTGATTAAAGTCGGCAAAAAAATGAACATTACGGTTGAACTGATTACCAAAGACGACATGGCAACCTTGATGGAATATGACGCGCTATATATTCGCGAAACAACGGCGATTGATCACCACACATACCGTTTTGCTCATAAGGCCGAGCAAGAGGGAATTCCCTGCGTTGATGATACGCAATCCATCATTCGATGCACGAATAAGGTGTTTTTGGCCGAAATTCTTGATAAATCAGACCTTAAAACGCCGAAAACAACGATAATCGACAAAAAACTGGCCAAGGCCATCGAAAAAACACTCGAATTTCCGGTTATTATCAAGATTCCGGACGGCTCTTTCTCTCGCGGCGTTGTTAAGGCGTCTAATTTGGCGGAATATCGTGAAAAAACATCAAAAATGTTTGCTGATTCCGATATTTTGTTGGTTCAGGATTACGTCCCGTCCGATTTTGATTGGCGGATCGGGGTTTTGGACGGCCAGCCGCTCTTTGCCTGTAAATATTTCATGGCACGTGGTCATTGGCAGATTTACAACCACGACAACAAAAAGAAAAAGGCCGAAACCGGCGGGTTTGAAACCTTCCCGATTGAAAAAGCTCCAAAGGCCGTTGTTGATGCGGCGCTCCAAGCTTGTGCTTTGATCGGCAACGGCCTGTACGGCGTTGACTTAAAAGAACGCGATGACGGTATTTACATTATCGAAGTCAACGACAACCCCAGTATTGACCGCGGCGTTGAGGATAAATATTTGGGTGAGGAGCTGTATGTCCGCTTGCTCAATTATTTCCAAAAACTCATTGACGAAGGCTATAAAGGCAACGGAACGGAGTATGTCACGCGTGACGAAAAATCCGCCCATGACCGCGCGAAAATTGCGGCCGCTTAGGGCGGCAGAACGGCAGAATACAGATTTTTCAAAGAGCCGCTTGTTGCGGCTCTTTTTTATAGGGGGGTTATGCCTTGGCGGCCATTTTCGCGGTGATTTTGAAATACAGCCAATAAGGTAGGCTTTGCAGGACTTTCATCAGATAGACAAAACGCCGCGGGAAAATAATCTCGAAATGCGATCCGTGAAGCCCCTTGGCAATTGCGATGGCGGCTTTTTCCGGTGTGATAATCATCGGCATGTCAAAGCTGTTCTTGTCCGTCATTGGGGTGCTGACAAAGCCGGGATTGATTAATTTGATATCAATTTCGGCGCGGTTTTTGTTTGCCTTCGACCGGCGGCACCATCCTTTGGGGCCCAGCTCGGCGCGCAAGGATTGGGCGAGATTGATGATGGCGGCTTTGGTCGCGCTGTAGGGCTGCGCGTTCGGAAGGCCGCAATAGCCCGCGACGCTGGCGCACAGGACGATCTGGCCTTTACCTTGTTCCTTAAAAATCGGCAAACAGGCGTTGATGGTGTTGAACGCGCCCATTAAATTGACGTCAAGAATCGCGGCAGTTTTTGTGAGGTCGAGTGCGTCCAGCGGCATCGGCTCATATTGCGCGGCCAAGACAATGACGCTGTCCAAATGTCCGTATCGTTTATGGATCATGGCAGCGCTTTTGGCGAGGCTTGCGGCATCACGTATGTCGGCGGGGACACTCATATGCGGGGTTTCGACATGGCCTGATAATTGGTGCAGCAATTGGTCAAGTTTGTCGCTGCTGCGCGCGGACAGGGCAAGGCAAGCGCCTTCATCGTGCAAGCGTTGGGCTAAGGCATAACCGATACCGGTGCTTGCGCCGATAATCCAGATGGTTTTGCCTTTGGCGGTTGGTTCACTCATGAGGGGCATTCTTTTCCATATAATGTGTCTTTGTTATGCGTCAAACGCTGAGCGGCGTCCATAAGTTCCCCCGAGGGGGCGCGTATTATGGGGCGCACCTTGTGTCGAGCAGTTAAACAGGAGTTCTACACCGGAGTTTACTGGGGAGTTTTACTTTGGGCTAATACGGGGACTATTGTTTTTGCATAAAAACTGTTAACTCCGCCACGGTAAACCCGAATTTCTTGATATAGGATCGGTTGATCAAAACACCGTCATTCATCATCCACATCCAGTCATCGAGTTTAACACGATACGTCGTGCCGTCCACCGGAATATCCATTGTATAGGCAAAACGGAAGGCGTTGCCGCGTTGTTCGCCAAGCGCTTGTCCGATAATGTCGCCGGCGGTGCCGATAATTTCTGATTCCCCTGACTTCGTCAATGTCCAAACGCGGTTTTGAACGGTGCCGTCATAGTAACGAAACTCTTCTTCCAAAACGCCCGTGTCGCCATCCCATCGTCCAACCATATCGACGTCAAAACGCGTCACAACAACGCCTTTGCGGTTTTGGACGAGTCCCCAAGCCTTGATTGGCCCGTCAAAGAAACTGGCGATATTCATGGCGGGTTGTTGGCCCTCATAGGGGGCAAGCGCGTTTTTGCTACTGCATCCGTTCAACATCAGAAGCGCCCCCATGCACGTTAGGAGTGTGAAGAGATTTTTCATCGGAATGTAACCCTTTCAATGTGGTGTTTGTTGGCGCATGAATCCATCGCCATAACAGGCCGGCCGCCGCTGCTTTGAATACGCACGGCACGACGGCGTAAACAAGACCGAGTGAAAACAGTGCCGTTGCCGCATTGTCTTGCGCCGGCATAAAACCGGAAAAATGCAAAACGGCGAAGGCCAGAACGCTGGCAAGCGCGATGGAAAGTTTGGACAAAAAGGTCATCAGCGCAAAATTCTTCGCCGAGTGGCGGTCTTCGCCCGCGCGGTCAATGTAATCCGACAAGATTGAGGGCGGTAAGGCAAGCTCTGCGCCCAAGGCTGCGCCGGAGAAGAAACAGATAAAGGCGTAAGACATGATGTCGCCTTCCCCGATGAAAAACGCCCATATAAACGAAATAATGGCGAGGATCATGGCACAAAACCAAGCTTTTTCCTTGCCCACCATTTTCGCCAGATACGTCCAAAACGGCAACATCATGGCGCCGGACAAGAAGTAAATGGCGAGGAAGAACCCCATATATTGTTCGGCGCCGACAACATCGCGAATGAAAAACACGACCAAAACCGCCGGCAAAGCGGAGGCCAGCATCGAGATCAGGTATAAAACGAAGAAAGTCCGGTAGTGTGTGTTTAAAGGCCGGATCACTTCATGGAGGCTTTGGAATCTCTGGTTTTGCAGCTTTTTGGGTTTGGAGGATTCCGTGTTGTCCGCTGTTTGTCCGGAGAAGTCCGCCGCACCTGCGGCGGCTTGGGTGTTTGCTCCGTCTTCGGTATAGTTTGCTTCGTGGTCGCCGAGGCCGCAAGCCCTTGCCATGCTTGGGGTGCGGCGGGTCCAGACCAAGAAAATCGTTCCGGCAACACCCGCCAATCCGGCAAAAATCCACCCATAGGCGATGAAGGCCTGTTGTTTGTCCATGAACAACATTAACACCGCCGGCAATGCCGCACCGGCGAGAAGGCCGATCATGGTCATGGCTTCGCGGGCGGCGGTGATTTTTGTTTTGTGAAAGGTGTTTTTCGACCAAAGACTCCCCAGCGCATTATGGTTAATTTGTAGGAAGCTGAAGGCCGAGGTTGCAAGGAGCAACGTCACGAAGAACCAGACGGTCGCGATGAGCGTTTGTTCGGTGCATTCCGCACTTGGAATGGGCGGTGCAAACAAACAGAAAAAAGCACCCGCCAAAACGAGGATCGCCAGCGCCATCAGGGGAGTTCGGGCGCGGGGGTAGCGGTCGCTGAGCATTCCGAAGAGCGGGTCTTGCAAGGCGTCCAAAAGGCGCACGATAAAAACGAGAAAACCAATCACGGCGAGTGACAACCCGCCATCCGTTGCGTAAAAATCAGGCGCGTGGATATAAAGCGGCAGCCCGATAAAAGCCAGCGGCAGCGCCAAAATACTGTAGCACAGCAAGGATTTTCCGCACAGGGATTGCGGCATGTCGGTTGCGGCACCAGTGGAGGCGAGGGAGGGCGCCGGTTTGGATGCGGTCGCCCTCGAGGGTGCGCCAGTGGGAGTACCTGTCGGAGTAATGGGGGGGCGTGATGTCATCGTGTCGCCAGCAATTCTGAACGCAGTTGCGGCGCACTCGTGTCACTTGAAAGCCAGATGCCGAAGAAACGGTCGGTAAATTCGGGGTCGTTTATGGTGCCGATTTCTTCGCCGTTAAGGAAAAAAGCGGTTTTTTTGTCCGCCGTGGCAATGCCTGTTATGGTGTCGCCGGCGTGGACGTTCGGAAAAATATCGTTCATAAGCGTATACCAAGCGGCAGATTTGATGGTGTCATCAAAGCCTTGCCCGCGCATTTGCTTGACGGATTCCTTGGCAATCGCGCTGCCCTTAAAAGACCTGAGATAGGTCAGGCTCAAGGCAAAGGGCTTGTTTGCATCATATTCGCCATGCGGGGCAATGAGGCGGGCGTTGTAGATGTCCATGAATAAAAAGCTGTAAAGCCCGTTGCCGACTTCGGCGGGGCTTGGGATGTGGTCTTGCATGTAGGACGGAATGGATGATCGACCGGATTTTGGGGCGGCTTCACTCACAGGCGTGGCAGGCGTGGCTTCGCTCACTGGCGTGTCCGGATTCGCCGCGGCTTTGTTCGCGCCGACAAACAGGAATAAGGACGCGATTAAGACCGCGACCAAAGCCATCCCCATCATCATGCGCAAACCCAGTCTATTCATGCGCCAACTCCACTTGCATAACATCGGTGCGGCCGGAGCGGAATCCGGCGATGCAGGCCGCCAGATAAAAACGCCATAGGCGGATGAACCGGTCATCAAAGCCAAGAGCCTTGACGGCGTGTGTTTGGTCGTCAAAGCGGTGCAACCAAGATTCAAGGGTGTGGGCGTAATCATGCCCGAAGAAGAAAGTGTCTTGTACGCGCAGGCCAGCTTTTTGCGCCTCGGCATAGAAGCGCGTCGGGGTCGGCAACATGCCGCCAGGGAAGATAAAGCTGCGGATCATGTCGCCGCTGCGGCGATAGCGGTCAAAATATTGTTCGCCGATGGTGATGGTCTGGATAACGGCGCGGCCTTTGGTGTTCAGGGTCTGAGCGATTTGCTTGAAATAGGCTGGCCAAAAGCGCTCGCCCACGGCTTCGAACATCTCGATGGACACAATATGGTCGAATTTGCCCTTTTCAAGGCGGTAATCTTGTAAGGCGAAATCGGCACGGTTGCCAAGGCGTTGTCTGGCAAAGTCCAGTTGTTCTGTGGACAAGGTCAGGCCGCGTATGTCGTAGTCGCCGCGCCCCATGGCACGCTCTGCAAACCCGCCCCAGCCACTGCCGATCTCTAGCAATGAGCCGTTGCCCCGCCCCGATGGGTCAAGCCGGTCAAGGATGCGGTCATACTTGTTGTTTTGCGCCTGTTCCAGCGTGTCGCTCTCGCTGTGATACAGGGCGGAGGAATAGGTCATGCCGGAGTCAAGCCACAAGGCGTAAAAATCGTTGCCAAGGTCATAATGGGCATGAATGTTGCGGCGGCTCCCCTTCAAGGTGTTGAGGCGCATCATGTACACCAGTCGCGCCATGATGTGCGAAAGCTTGCCCCCGAATAAAAAATCGTTCAATCGTGAATCGTTTTGCAAACCAAGCAGCAAAAGATTGGTGAGGTTTGACGTGTCCCATAGGCCGCTGCGGTAATCATCGGCAAAGGCGACATCGCCCTGCGCCGCAAGGTTGGACACAACGCGCCAATCCGTCAGGTTGATGTCGGCATTGACCCCCGGATTGCGCCCTTCAAACACCATTTGGCGCCCTTCGGGCGTGACGAGGTTGAGGCGGCCATATTCCAGACAATCGAGTGCCTTGAAAAACTTGTTTGAGATAGCGGCTTTGAACATGTGGTCGTTTCCTTGATGAGCAATGTTGCCCATATGTATAACAGGTCTTGTATAACCGTGTGCTTACGGCGCTATTAATTTTTCGTAAGCTTGCCTTTATTCGGGTTTTGCGATTGCTTGTCACTGCGCGTCAGTCGCTCGGTTTTCTGATCCGGTTTTGGCACATATCGAATGGTTTTTACCAATAATTTCACGGCCTGCCAATGAATAAGGCCGATGGCCTTGAGTGTTATCAGCGGATAGCGCGCCGTCATGCGGGCGATTGATTTTCGGGAATAGGGGATGAAAGCGCCGGTGAGCGCGGTGAGCAGTTTTTTGCGCCCGTCCTTGTCGTAAAAATCAATCCAAATGCCAGCCTTATCGGAGCGCAAGTCAAAACGGAAAGTGTAATGCCCCTCGCGCTCCAAAAACGGGGAAACGTGAAAAACCTTGTCGGCGGTCATGGTGTCCGCACGGTCAATGACGCGCCCGTCATCATGGGCGCAGAGATAGCTGTGTGTTTCGCCGAAAGTGTTGTTCACCTCGCACAGCACCGCCCGCAAGCCGCCTTGTCGGTCAAGGCAGAACCAGAAACTGACGGGGTTGAAGACATAGCCCAAAACGCGCGGCAAGGTCATCAAATAGACCGCACCATCGCACACATCCTTTAACCCGTATTGGGTTAAGGCGCGGTCAATCCAGATTTGCAGATCGGAGCCATCGCGGTCGCCGTGGTCGCGGGATTGAAAGCTCAAGAATCCCGCCTTGTTAACCCCGACACGAATCCCATCGGCGAGTTTTTCAATCGCGCCCAGCGGGGTCATCAGGTAGTAAAGCCCGTATGTGAACCCGTTCTGGCGGGGGAAGAGGCGCTTATGCATGGTCTTTGAATCGAATAATAACGGGGTTTGCCCGTCCAGCACGGCGGCGTGGTCTTCGGGTGAATTATTGTCACTGTTGTTGTGCGGGTGCGTTATGCCCATGGCGGGGTGATTCCCATTGTTGCAGCCATGCGTACGGCACTGAGGATTCCGTCTTCGTGGAATCCGTATTGTTGGTAGGCACCGCAATAATAAAACCCGTTATGCCCTTGAAGCGCGGCAATCTTGCCTTGCGCGGCAATGGCGGCGCGGTCAAAGACGGGGTGTGAGAAAACGTGTTCGTCTAAGACCGTGTTTTTGCGCGGTTCGCGATGGGGGTTCAGTGTTACCAAAACGGGGTCGTGGCTGGTGAAATTTTGTAAATTATTCATCCAGTAACTGAGCGATACGGTGGATGATTTACGGGCAGCGTTGCTGTCATCCGAAAGGTAAACCCAGCTCGCCCACGCGCCCTTGTTGCGCGGCATGAAGGAGGCATCAGTGTGGACGACCACGCGGTTTTCTTGGTATCGAAACGCGCCGAGAACGCTTTGTTCGCTGGCGTCCGGTTCGGCGATCATGGCGAGGGCTTCGTCGGCGTGACAGGCGAAGACGACAAGGTCATAGATGCTTTCATTGCCTTGGGAGTCGTGCAGGATTTTAGTGCCGTCTTTGGCCTGCGCAACCGACACAACGCCGCAATTCAGGCGGATATGTCCTTTATACGCGGCAGTGAGCTTGGCGACGTATGAACGGCTCCCGCCTGTAACGGTGTACCATTGCGGGTGGCCGTTTATGGTGAGCAAACCATGATTTTCGAAAAAACGAATGAAGGTTGTGGCGGGAAAATCAAGCATGGTTTTGGCGGGGCAGCTCCAGATCGCCGCGCCCATCGCGAGGAGGTAATAATCGCGGAACCACTCGCCCATATCGAGGTCTTTGATATATTGCCCCATGGTTTTATTGTGCAAGGAGGGGTCTTTTTCGGCGTCTTTGAGGATTTTTCCGGCGCTGCGGTTGAACCGCAAGATATCAACAATCATGCCCCAGAATTTAGGCCTGAACAGGTTGGATTTTTGCGCAAAGAGGTTTTTGCTGCCGTATTCTAGGGGGGTGCTTCGGGGGGTGCCTTGGGCGGAGGTGGCGGCGCTGTCGATGCGGGCGCCAAAGGACATGTCGCTTTTTTCTATCGCGACCCCTAAATGACGGAACAGGCCGAGCAAGTTCGGGTAATTGCGGTCGTTGAGGACGATGAAGCCTGTGTCGAGCGCTTGTTTTTCGGGGGCTTGTTGGCGCGTCACCGGCACATCAATCGTGCGGCTGTGTCCGCCGATATAGGCGTTTTTTTCATAGATCGTGACATCAAAGCGCGGCGCGCCCGTATCCGTTGTGGCGGTATGCAGCAAATAGGCCGCGCCCATGCCGGAAATTCCCGTTCCGATGACGGCGACACGCGGGCGGCGGGCGGCGGTGGTGTCGGCAGGGGCGGCGGTGGCGCTGAACGGGTCGGTCGGGCGGTGTGTCATTGGGACTCTTTTTCAATCTGGGCGGTGTGTTGGCTGGGCGGCTTGTTGGCTTGCTTGTTGAGCAGCGTGTTTGGAGGCGGTGAGCGGCGAGATCGGCAAACGAACCTCTACCCGCAATCCGGGATGGTTGTCATGCACCGAAATATGGCCGCGGTGCAAGGATATAATAGCGGCGACGAGGCTGAGCCCCAGCCCGCTTCCGGGGGAATGGCGGCTCTTGTCGCCGCGGTAAAACCGGTTGAAGATTTTGTCTTTTTCGGCGTCCGGTACGCCTTGCCCGGTGTCGAAGAATGTGACGGTGATCAAACTGTCTGTTTTTTCAAGGCGGCATGTGACTGTGCCGCCGGACGGGGTGAATTTAAGGGCGTTATCGGCAATATTGGCGAAGGCTTGGAAGAGCAAGTTGCGGTCACAACAAAACGGCGCGGTGGTGCCGCTGTAGACAAGGCGGATGGCACGGTCTTCGGCAAAGGCTTCATAGAGTTCAATGACGTCATGCAATAAAACGTCAAGGTCGATGTGGTCGAAATGCGAAGTTTGTTTGCCGCTTTCGATGTTGGCGATCCGCAGCAAAGCGCTAAAGGTGCCGAGCAAATGATCCGCATCGTCAATCAGGCCGAGAGCATAGCCTGCAAGTTTCGGGTCTTGGGTGACGCGCTCGTCTTGCGAGAGTTTTTCAAGCTTGTTGCGCAGGCGTGTGAGCGGCGTGCGAAGGTCGTGGGCGATGTTGTCCGAAACTTGCCGGACATCGCGCACAAGTCCTTCGATCCTGTCCAAAAAATGGTTCAGGGCATTGCCGATGAAGCTCAAATCATCCCAATTGGAATCGATGCTGATGCGGCGTGACAAATCGCCCGTGTCCATGATGTTGCGGGCGGTGTCGGCGATGCGGTTGGTGCGGTTAACCACGAAGGTGGAGATAGCGAAACTGGTGACAATGACAATCACCATGATGATGATGGTGATGACGGACAGAAGTTGCATGAATTGATATTGCGCGGTGATCTCGTCCATGCGCAGGCCGACGAGCAAGGCGGTGTTGTCGGGGAACGTTTTGACTTTGGCGGCATAGCTTCCGGGCTTGATGTTTGTCCCCATCACAGCAACCGGTGTTAAGGTGAAGGTGATGATCCCTTCGGTGAGTGAATGGACGGTTTTGGGGATTTGGCGGATATTGCCGATCAGGATATGCCCGTCAAGGTCTTGCAGCGCGTAAATCTTGTCGCCGCGGTTTTTGCTGGCTTCGATCAGGCTGCTTAGGACTTCTTCGCCGCCGATCAGCGGCCAGATGTCCATGATGTGGTTGACTTCGGCGTTGATGAGGTTTTCGGCGCCGCTGATGTAATGGCCTTTGTGGAAGTAATAATTGAAATAGCCCAGCACAGACACAGCCAACCCCAACAGCACCGTAAAAAACAGTGCCATTTTGAAGCTGGAGCTGCTGGTATAAGGTCTATGCCGAATCTTCAATGATGTACCCCGCACCGCGGACGGTTTTGATGAGGGCGCTGTTGAAATCTTTGTCTATCTTGCTGCGCAGGCGGCTGATATGGACATCGATGACGTTGGTTTGCGGGTCGAAATGGTAGTCCCAGACATTTTCCAGCAGCATGGTGCGGGTGACGACCTTGCCTTTGTTACGGAGCAAATATTCCAACAAGCGAAATTCGCGTGATTGAATGTCGATTTTCTTGCCCGCGCGGGTGACGGTGCGGGCGAGTAAATCAAGAGTCAAATCGGCCACCGACAAGGTTGTTTCGGGGGCGTCGTTGAATTCTTTTTGGCGGCGCTGTAAGACCTCAATGCGGGCGAGAAGCTCGGCAAAGGCGAAGGGCTTGACGAGGTAGTCATCGCCGCCGGAGCGCAAGCCTTTGACGCGGTCATCGACATCGCCAAGGGCGCTGAGGATGATCACCGGCACATGGTTTTCGGAGGCGCGCAGGGTTTTGATGAGGGACAGCCCGTCCAGATGCGGCAACATGCGGTCAACGATCAACATGTCATAGGCCTCGGTCGTCGCCATGAACAACCCGTCCTTGCCGTTATCGGCAATATCGGCGACATGGCCGTTTTCTTTGAGACCGCTGGCGATATAGGCGCCAACGTCTTTGTCGTCTTCGACAATCAAAACTTTCATAAAGGGTGTCCCTTTCGTAACCCGTTAAAGCGAAACGATTACACAATAAAATCAAGGAAATGTCCAAGTTAATTCAGGGTAATGTAGCAAAGTTGCCCGCGCCGCATGCAGGTTATACGCGGGTTAAGAGGACGCTTTTTGACCGCGCAGGGCGCGCACCATGGCAAAAGCCGCGACAAAAAGGCGGTGAAAAGGCTTCGAAAACCATCCCGACAGGCATAGACATTTGAGCCCTAATATCGCATAGTGCGTTCAGGACAAGAGACGTCATGCATCATCGTCATAGCCTGCTGTGTCAACACGGCATAAACACTGTATAAAAGGCACAATTCCCCGTGTTCAAGCGTCGCCGCGAACATACAAACGCCCGCAAGTTTCGGGAGCTGTTCTGGCCCAGCATGGGGTGGGGGCGCGCCGCGCTATACGCAAAGCACCGGATTATCAGGCTCAGCGCCTCAACCCACAGTATCGCCGCCGGCCTTGTGTGCGGGATGGTGGTGTCGTTCACGCCGTTTTTCGGATTTCATTTTGTTTTGGCACTGGCGCTTGCACGGTTGACGCAGGGGAATTACCTTGCCTCGATTGTCGGAACATTTTTCGGCAATCCGTGGACCTTTCCGGTGTTGCTGTGGACGAGTTTTGAGACCGGGTCTTCCATTTTGCGCGGGCTGGATTCCGGGCATTTGATCGCACAATCCAACCCCGCCAATATCGATGAAATCCATTCCAGCACCTTGGGATTTTTAAGCCGCAGCTTTTGGGATCTATATTTGCCGACGGCGCTGGGGAGCTTGGTGTGCATTGTTGTGTTTTGGCCGCTTTTTTACGGGCCGGTTTATTATCTTGTGCGGATGGCGCAAAGCGCCCGCCAACGCCGTACGCACCGTAAATGGCTGAAGAAAAACCGCCAAGCCGATGAAAACCTTGAAACCGGCAGCGAAGACGTTTAAAACGGCGTGATGCAAGGCGGCACTACAGTGGCACGATAGCGTTACAACGGCGACACAACAAAGGATTGGAAGATCATGATTTTAGGACTCGGCGAAGATATTGTGTCGATTGACCGGATCGGGCGGATGATTAACCGTGACGCAGAGCGGTTTTTGGATCGGTGCTATTCCGAAGCGGAAAAAGAAAAAGCCATGTCCATTGCGCACCCAAGCCTCAGGATTGCATGGCTCGCCAAACGCTTCGCGGCGAAGGAAGCCTGTGCCAAGGCACTCGGCACGGGAATCAGTGGCGGTATGAATTTTTACGATATTGAAACCCTGAACGACCCGTCTGGCCGTCCGGTGATGACGATTCAAGGCAAGGTTGCCGAACGCCTCGCTGCAATCACTCCGGACGGGATGAGCGCGCGTATTCATGTGACCTTGAGCGATGAACCGCCCCTTGCCAAGGCCACGGTAATCATAGAAGCTGTATAAAGAATAAAAGCCGTATAATAAAGATGGCGCCAACGCTTGAGCGCCGCGCATAACAGATTGAAAGAAGACCGGATTTCCCCATGAGTGATACGCAAAAACAACCGCGCAAAGAATCGGACGCTGCGTCCGCAGAGCCCGTCTTGTCCAAAGAGCAAGCGCAGCAGCTCGCCCACCTTAAGAGCGCACAGGCGCGGCGAAAAAAGGCGGAGGAGGAGATTCTTGAAGGCTCTAAAGGCAATGAATTCAATGAAATTCTGCGTACTGCCATGTGGGCGGTGGCCTTTGCTTTGGTAATCCGTACGTTGTTTTTTGAACCGTTTAACATTCCATCCGGCTCCATGAAGCCGACTTTGTTGATCGGCGATTATATTTTTGTGTCGAAGCCCAGCTATGGCTATAGCCGCTATTCCTTTCCATTTTCACCGGCGTTTATTAAGGGGCGGGTGTGGGGCGATAAATTGCCCCAGCGCGGTGATGTGGCGGTGTTCCGCCTTCCGTCCAACCCAAGTATTGATTATATCAAGCGTGTCGTGGCCTTGCCCGGGGAACGGGTTCAGATGATCGAAGGCCGCCTGTATATTAACGGCGTCCGCACCGAACGTGAATTTATCCGCCGCGAAACGGATATTGAGCATGGCGGCGTACACGTCGAGATGTTGCTCTATCGCGAAACACTGCCCGGCGGCACAACGCATATGATTTATGAGGAAGGCGACAATGGCCCGCTGGACAACACCGCCGAATTTGTGGTGCCCGAGGGGCATTATTTCGCCATGGGCGACAACCGCGACAATTCGCAAGACAGCCGCGTAACCACGCATGTCGGGTCAATCCCGTTGGAGAATATGATCGGGCGGGCGACCCGCATTTTCTTCTCGACCGATGGAACGGCGTCATTGATTGAGTTTTGGAAATGGCCGTTTTCGACACGGTTTTCGCGATTATTCGATAAAATAGAAGCGGACACAACGCCGTGATTTTGTGTCCTTTCATCCTTATTATCTTGAATCGCAGCGGGGAATAACGGGCGCGCTATGGCAACGGATTCCGACCAATCTCGATCTTTGTTGACGGTGAAATCTGTGGGCGGCGATGCCGTGGTGGCGGATGATGATGCGGTGGCGCAGATTGAGGCTCAGCTTGGATATCACTTTAAACAGCCGGAGCGCCTTTTGCGGGCGCTTACTCATGCGAGTGCGGGCTTGGCTGCGCAGGGCGGGGGATTGGGCGGAGGAGCGGGCGGGGCGCCCGTTCATAATAAGGGGCAGGATTATGAACGCCTAGAATTTCTTGGTGATCGTGTCGTGAATTTGATTATTGCCGACCTGTTATACAAAGCATTCCCGCATGAAAAAGAGGGCGACATGGCGCGCCGCCATACGGCCTTTGTGCGCGGTGAAAATCTGGCGCTGGCGGCGCGGTCGCTTGGCCTTGACCGGCTCGTGCGGTTGTCGGACGCGGAAAAAGCCGCCGGCGGCGGGCAGAACGACAATATTTTGGCGGATACGATGGAGGCGTTGCTCGGCGCGCTGTATCTGGACGCAGGGTTTGACCGTGTTCATGAATTTGTGAAGGGGATGATGGGCGAGGCCTTGCTGCACATGACCCGCCCGCCGATGGACCCGAAAACAGCATTACAGGAATGGTCACAGGCCAAGGGCTTGGGGCTTCCTGAATACACGATGGTGGGGCGCAAGGGCCCCGACCATGCGCCCGAATTTGTCATGGAAGTCACCTTAGGGGGGCTTGAGCCTGCCTTGGGGAGCGGTACGTCAAAACGGGCGGCGGAAAAACAGGCCGCGCAGGCCTTGATTGACCAGATCGGGGATATTGAGCTGTGAGCTTTGCTATCACTCGACAACACTGAATAATAACAATATTTTTTCAAGTCTATGGACAAGAAAGACGGACAAGAGCATGACCACGGCACCAATTGACCAACCAAATGATCGGCCAAACCCTCAAGCAACAGCCGCGAAAACGGCAAAAGGCGGAACGGGGAGCAAGAAATTCGTACCTGCCGACGGCGTGATCTCCAGCGAAGGCAAAAATACCAAGTGCGGGTTCATCGCCCTTGTGGGGCCGACCAATGCGGGTAAATCAACGCTTGTGAACGCCTTGACGGGGCATAAAGTGTCGATTGTGTCGCGCAAGGTTCAAACCACGCGGACGCGGGTTTTGGGGATTGCGATGCATGAAAAGGGCGATGATGTGGCTCAGCTCATCTTCATCGACACGCCTGGGCTGTTCAAACCCAAAAAACGCCTTGATCGCGCGATGATCCAAGCCGCCGAAACGGGGATGCAGGAGGCCGACCGGATTATCCTTTTGGTCGATGCTTCCAAACCGCCGCATGTGGTGGTGCAAGAAGCCAAGGAGAGCATTGCCGCCTTGCAAAGAGCCGCCCCTGATAAGCCGATTTGTCTGGCGTTTAACAAAATTGACAAAATCGCCAAAGACCGCTTGCTGGAAATGACCGTCAACGCCACGGCGGGCGAGGAATTGGACGAAGTGTTCATGATTTCGGCGCATAAGGGTGATGGGCTCGCCGCGATTATGGATTATTGCCTCGACGGGGTGGATGACGCGCCGTTCATGTATCCGGAGGATGAAATCTCGATCATGCCGTTTCGCTTGATGGCGGCGGAAATCACGCGCGAAGTCGTGATGGATCTGGTGCATCAGGAAATCCCCTATGCCGTCACTGTCGTCACCGAAACGGTCGAGGCGTTTGACAATGGCGATTATAAGCTGGGTCAGGTTATCGTCGTCGAAAAAGCCTCGCAAAAAACCGTTCTTGTCGGGCGCGCGGGGTCAAAGATTAAACAGATCGGAATGTCGGCGCGGATTCAGATGGAGCAAGTCTTCGAAGTCGAAGGGAAAATCCATTTGAACCTGTTCGTCAAGGTTCAAGCCAATTGGCAATCCGACCCTGAATACTACGCCTTGTGGAATCTCGAAGGTCACCGCTAAAAAACCTTTTTTATCAATGTCATAATCAGGGCGGTTTCTTCTGAATCTGGAAGCGAATCGCGCGGGATTGTGGATAAGTGAATGTTTTTTAACCTTGGGGGATGGTCGGCGATTCATAGCTCTGATAGTTTGCCTTTTATTAACTGAATAACGAAGGCTGAATCCTCTGAAGTGTCCAAATAAATGGGCCGGAGCAGGGTGAAGGAGATTGTGTGACCATGGCTAAGGGGACCTGGAACGACGAGCGTGTCGAACTTTTAAAAGAGTTGTGGGGCGCGGGCAAAACAGCCGCAGAAATCGCCCAGCAATTAGGCGGTAACATCACCCGTAATGCCGTTATCGGCAAGGCGCACCGCCTCGGCTTGTCCGGCCGTGTGTCGCCCATTCAGAAAAAACCGAAGCGGTCTTCTGCTTCTTCTGCCGGTTCATCGCCGGCGGCATCGTCCTCCTCAGCGCCGGTGCAATCCGCCCCGCGTGTGAAGGAAACCTATGTCGATGTGCCGCGCCCGAATGGCGGTGTGAGCCTTATGGAACTTAAGGAAAAAATGTGCCATTGGCCGATTGGCGACCCGAAAAAGGCCGGTTTTCATTTTTGTGGCGACCGTTCCGTGCCGGGTCTTCCTTATTGCGGCGAACATGCTTCGGTTGCGTATCAAGGGTCGGTTAAACGCTTTTCTGTTAACGCAGCGGACATTGCCGCTTTGTCGGGCGGCAACAACGCAAAATCCGATGACGCGCTTGACCTTTTGGATGACGCATTGAACGCCTAGGCGGGCGTTCGCGGGATTGTTTCGCGCTTGTGCCACAATGTATATTGCTGCGTTAAAGAAGAATAAAGACAGTAAAACCGGATAAGCACCCGCCTATCCGGTTTTGTTTTGGGGTTCTGGGTGAATGTGGGCGCGTGCATTGACACAGGGCGTAAAGGTTGGGGGGGGCGTTGTGCGGGGTTTAAGTTTTTTCGGGGTGGGCGTATGCTGCGTTCTTGTGTTTTGGGAGAGTGTGCAATGGCGGGAATGATGACGATGAAAAGACGCGGGGAATAGTGTCCAGTAATGCTTTGATTGATAATTTGATCCGAAAATTTTCACGGCTGCCGAGCATCGGTTCGCGGTCGGCGCGGCGCATTGTGTTGCATTTATTGACCAAGTCGCGCGGTGATATGCTTGACCTTGCGCGGGCGCTGGAACAAACCGCTTCGATCATTAACCCGTGTGTGAAGTGCCATAACCTGACATCCGAAGCGGTGTGCGATATATGCCAAAATCCGGATCGCGACCGGCTGAGCATTTGCGTGGTGCGCGATGTGTCGGATTTATGGGCGCTTGAACGCACCCGCGCTTATAGGGGGCTGTACCATATTTTGGGTGGCGTTTTGTCCGCCATTGACGGCATCGGCCCTGACCAGCTTGATCTGGCGGGGCTCAAGGCGCGGATTGATGAATATGGCTGTACCGAGGTTATTCTCGCCTTGGGCGCAACGGTGGATGGGCAGGCGACATCGCATTATATTACCGAAATGTTGAAAGACCGCGGCGTGTCGGTGTCGCGATTGGCGCAGGGCGTGCCGGTGGGCGGCGAACTGGATTACATGGATGACGGAACGTTGATTACGGCGCTCCGGGCGCGGGGGAAGATGGCGGGCTCTTCGTGATTTTGGGGGGATACCCTGCTTGTTGATTCTTTAATTTTTTGCAGGGGGACGCCCCTGCACGCGGTTTTATAGGAGAGATTGACAGATGCGCATGACACTTATGATGGTGTTTTTGGGTGGGATGATGCTCGCGTTCTTGGGGGAGCGCGCGGGAGTTTTTGCTTCTAAATCATGGGTTTATGCCGTGTGTTTTTTGGGGATTGCGGCGGTCAATATCGTATGGTTATTACAAAATTACCAAAAGGGCTTTGTCGAAACATACACTATGGGCGGAGGGATTCACCGTAAGAAAAACCCTTGGGCGTTTTTCTTTTGTTTTTGGGTGTATATGGTTTTGATGGGCGGGCTTGCGGTGGTGATGATCCATCATCTTTGGAGCCTTGTGGCGCAATAGGCGGCGCAAAAGGATCATCCTTGGTTCCGGCATATTTTTGCGGCGTTACGCAGTGCTTCAAAGGCGGTTTTCAAGGTGTGGGTTGAATCTTTTGTGCTGCGCTATCTTAGGACAGGGCAAGCCGCGACGTATGGGTTTGGCGCGCGCAAGGAGGCTGCATAGCGTCGGTACTGCGCCGCCCTGTGTCATCCGCAACAATATAATCTAGGATTTTTTGAGGTCGTCGAGGCTGTAGGCGTAGGACAGGCTTGAGCGCGTGTCCATGCCGGCCTTTTTGAAGTCGATCTTGTTCAAAACCATGCCCACCGTGTCACAGTGAATGTCATAGAATTTGCGGATCGTGGCACCGAGTTCTTCGCGGCCGGTTTTTGCCCATTCAAAAACAAACAAGGTGCGGTCGGAGAGTTTCGACAGAATGAACGGGTCGGACAGGGTCGAAGCCGCCGGCGCATCAAGGATGATCAGGTCATATTCGTTGCGTAAATCATCCAGCATTGCCTCCATCTTGGTGGAGGTGAGCAAAGATAGCGCATGAGTCGGGGTGGCCTTGCACGGGATGACGTTGACACCGGATGCGTCGTCTTTGCTGATGATCTCGCTCAATACCGCGCGGTCGGTGAGGTATTCAACCAGCGTTTTGGTTTGGTTGAGGCCGAAACATTTGTGCAATTTCGGGCGGCGAAGATCGCAATCAATGAGCAAGACACGTTCGCCAGCCTTTGACGCAACGATGGCCAGCCACGCGGACAAGGTTGATTTGCCTTCATCGGGGCTGGTCGATGTCATGGTAATGACGCGCACGTCTTCATCGTCATAGGATCGCAGGGCAAGATTCATCCGCAAGGTGCGCATACTCTCGGCCAATGTTGAGGCCGGCTTGTCCAGAACATGGCGAATGGCGCGGTTACCATCAATGTTTTTGCCCTCTGGAATGAGGCCGTAAAGCGGGAATCCGGTGAAGTCTTCAACATCACGCACATGGCGGAACCCGTCATCCAACCGGTCAAGAACCAGCGCAATAAAGATGCCGAGAAACAGACCGATCAAACCGGAAAGCGCCAAAACAAGGCGTTTATTCGGGTGGCTTGGGCGCACGGGGGGCTGCGCATAGGAAATGATTTTTGCGTCGGCTTGCTGCATATTTTTATGCGGCGAGGTGGACTGATAGACGTTGAGGAAGCTCTCATACAGTTTTTTGCTGGCTTCGGATTTCATCTGAAGGTCTTGCAAGGTGATGAGCTTGTCGTTTTTGTTTTTGCGGAAATCATCGCGCAGACCTTGGATGCGAAGCTCAATCTCACGTTTGGCGGCCTCGGCGGTTTTGACTTGGCCTTCAACCGAGCCGACAATCATGCGGATTTCTTGAAGAATTTGCGTTTGGATTTTTTCAAGCTCGGCCTCGGCCTTCACACGCTCTGGGTGTTTGGCGCCATAGCGTGTTTGAATGCTGGCAAGATCGGCCTTACGTTGGGCTTCGCTGGCCTTCAGGGCAATGATAGTTTGTGAGGTCAGGACGTCTTGAAACGCATTTAACCCGCCGGGGCGGGTGGATTGTTCGCGCATATATTCCAGCTTGGACTTGGCGAGGGTGTATTGTTTTTCGGCGTCGAGCAATTGGGCGTTGAGCTGGAGGAATTCTTGGTTATGGAAGGTGAGGATACTGCTCCCGATCAGGCCGGTTTTGGCTTGGTATTCTTGATAGGCGGTGAGGTCTTCCTGCATCCGGCTTTCAAGCTCTTGCTTTTTTTGGTCCAGCCAGCCGGAGATTTTCTCGGCTTCCTTGAATTTCAGCTCTAATTGCTTCTCGATATAGATTTTCACGAGGGTGTTGGCAATGTTCGCGGCCTTTGACGGGCTTTCGGATCGAACCTCAACGCGCACGATGGATGAGCCGGATACGGGGCGCACGGTGACGGATTTTTGGAAGTTCTCGATCAAAATCTGGTTGTATTGAACGGGGGTCAGGTTCGGGTATTTGTCGGTGTTTGGCGCAAATTCAGGGTCAGTGGTGAGGGAAAGGTCGGCCAGCACGAAGTGCAGAATCTCAGGGGAGCGCAAAATTTCGATTTCGGAATTGATGTAACCGGAGGACGGCAAACCGCCCAAAGCAAGCCCGACACCAGACAGCGGTGAGCCGCCTTGGCGTTCAATGAGCATGACCGCAGTGGCAGAGAATTGTGGTTTTTTCAGCGAAACATAGGCAAAGCCAAGCGCCATCCACACCAGCATGATCGCCATAATCGACCATTTGCGCACCCACAGCATCTGAAGCACATGGCTTATTTCCTGCTCGTCCGAATTGCGTCGGTCGCTCAGGGCCGTGGCCATATGCGGAGCGTGGGGCTCGTTTCTCAACGCGCCCCCTGCTGGTTCTGACATGATGCTGTTCCAGACGCTCATTCGCTAGAAAAGCCTTTCTTTAACATAGATCGTGTCCCCCGGAAGGACAGATGCAGAGAGTTTCCTGTCCACCAGTTTTTGGGGGACATCGGCGGGTGAGCCGAGCTTGCGGACAATTTCAAAATCTTTTTGGTCGGCGCGGTATGTGAACCCGCCGGCGGTTGCCACGGCATTCAAAATGGTCAACCCGTCAACATAGTCATAGCGCCCCGGGGATTCGACCTCGCCCAGAATATAGAACGGGCGGTAGGTTTTGATTTTGATCGACAGGTCGGGGTTGGCGAGATAGCCATTGCTGTAAAACTCGCTCAGCATCATATCGGCTTGTTCGGCGGTCATGCCGGTGACGTTCAGGCGGCCAACAAACGGCATTTCGATATAGCCTTGGTCATCCACGATGTATTCGCCGGACAGATTGTCTTCGTCGACAACGCTGATGTCGAGAATGTCACCGGGGGCGAGGGTGTAAACGACTTGTTTTTCTTCGATTGTGGGGGCGTAGTCGAGCCCTCCTGCGCATCCGCTCAGGACGCCACCGGCAAGAAAAACGATCAGGAACAAGCGGAAAAAGCCTGTAATCATGCGCATAACGAACACTGTCCTAAAATTGAGCGGGCGGAGTGCCCGCGCAAAGAAATAGCCTGTAGGAGGCTGATACGAATCATACCCTTATCCACAATTTTATCCCCATTTGAAATATGAACCAAGAGAATAAGCCCGCGCGCGGAAATTATTCTTTCGCTTTTTACTCTAGAATCGGCCCGTTAATGACAGGCTGATAATATTCTGGTCGTAATCAAGACCGATATTATTGCTCAGGCGTTTATTGATGATATAGCCGCCTTTGATTCCGAAATGCTGGTTGATTTGGTATGTGCCATCGATGTTAAAGCTGTAGATTTTGTCGCGTCTTCCGGCTCCTTCAAACTCGCGCCATTTGGCGGAGAGGCCGGTGCCGAGAATGAAGTTCCGCTTTAATTCGTGATGCAATTGAACATTGGCGCGGGTTTCGACAAGGCCGGAATTGAGGTTGGAGTCCGTGTCAAAAAACCGGTTTAATTTAAAAACGGCGGTGGTTAAGGGGGTGGCCGCCCATGTGACGTCGGTGTCGACAAGATAGGTTGTTTTGTCTTCGATTCCCGGTTCTTCCTTGTCTTGGCGGCCGATCCCTGCCTGTACGCGTCCCATCAAAATGTCTTTGAAATTAAAGCTTAATCCGGGGGAAAAGCTGTAGATTTTTTGGTCTTGGACGGCACCGACGAATGCGGCACGGTGGTCGTAACGATCGTGCGTGGCGGAGAGGGTGAAGTAAGGCGAAAAGCTCGGCGTATGCTCATAGGCGATTTTGATCGCGGCGGTGACGCTGTCTTTATCGCGGTCTTCTTGGAGGAGGTTGGCGCGGGTTGTGCGGGTGGTTCCGTTTTCATAGGTTTGGCGGTTATAGGTTCCGAATAATGATGCGGACACACGGTTTGGCCGGTAGGTCAGGCCGATTTTGGCGGTATGGCTGTTGACCTCGATTGGTTCATAGGCGGAGGCGGCGGTGGTGGCATCGGAGCGGTCTTCGTGTTCACGCATGGCGGAGAAGGAGAACGCGCCGCTGAGCCGGTCTAGAATATCAAGCTCGCCGTCCAAGGTTCCGCGTAAGTCGGTGGTGTTTTGGTCGGTTTCATCGAAATAGCTTTTTTGTTCGGCGCGCACGTCAAGGTTGAGCGCATGGCGTCCGAAATCCGATTTGAAGGTCAAGGATGGCTTGAACTTGGCGACCATGTCGGACACTTCGCCGGTTTCATCGAGGAAAATATTGCTGTCATACTCGATCTGCGTTTCAAGAATCGGCATGACGATGAACGACCCGACATGGATTTTTTGTGGTGTGAAATCGGGATGGTGGCGTTCATGAACGGGTGTTTTTTCATAGCCTACAGGGTCGCCGGCGAAGGACGTTACGGGCGCAAGGGTGGTGAGAACCAAGGCGCTGAGGGCGCTGAGCGCGAGATATTTTTTAAGGGCGATGCACATAAAAAACCGGTCAAGGAGCGAGAGTGTGGGGTTAGGAAAAGAAGGGTGATGGGGCAGGAAGAGCGCGTATGCGAATCACGCGCTTATTTCTCTATGGTAAGAGAAAAACCCTGATTTTGTAACCCTTAATTGGTCGGTGGCGGTTTTTGCGTTTTATTGCGTGGGGCTGGCGACGGTGAGGGCGGGCACGAATAAAGACGGTGCATCAGTGCCATAGCGGCGGCGCAGGTCGTCTGCGGGGATAAGGCTGGCGTAAATATCGCGCAAATTGCCGGCGATGGTGAGTTCACTGACCGGATAGGCGATTTTGCCGTTTTCGATCCAGAAGCCACTGGCGCCGCGGCTGTAATCGCCGGATGTGGTGCTGATGCTCGACCCGATTAATTCGGTGATGTAAAACCCGTCTTTGATGTCGGCGATGATGTCGGCCAGCGCGGCTTCGCCGTTTTCCAGCCAGACATTGGCGGCGGAGGGCGAGGGTTGCGAGGCGAGGCCACGGCTGGCATGTCCGTTATTCGGCATGGCAAGGCGGGCGGCGGAGCGCAAATCCATGATCCAATGATTCAAAACGCCCGATTCAACGAGGGTGAGCGGGGTGATGGCCTGACCCTCGGAATCAAACGGGCGGGATTTGGGCATATAATCCAGCCCTGCATCATCGTGGATGGTGATGTGGGGGGTGAAGATTTGTTTGCCGAGGCTGTCGTTCAGGAAACTCGTTCCCCGCACAATCCGCGCGCCATTAATCGCGCCGAGCAAATGCCCGACAAGGCTGGAGGAAACGCGGCGGTCATAAATGACGGGGAAGCGGCCTGTTTTGCCGCGGCGCGGGTTCATGCGTGCCAAGGTGCGGTCGGCGGCGCGTTGTCCGATTTCGGCGGCTTTGTCCATATCGGACATGCGGGTGCAGCCATCATAGGCGTAATCACGCTCCATGCCCGTGCCTTCGCCGGCGATGAGTGAGAGCGAGGCGGAGCAGTAATCCTTGCGGTACGCGCCTTGAAAACCGTTGCTGGCGCACAGCACTACGGTGGAGGACGACCATTCGGCTTCGGCGCCTTCGCTGTTGGTGATTCCGTCCACGGCGCGTCCGGCGTTTTCAACGGCGAGAGCAAGGGCGATGAGGCTCTGTGCGTCCGGCTCACCCGCTGGGTCGGTGAGGTTGAGTGCGGGAATAGCATCGGCGGCGAGGCCGCGTTCTGGGAGGATGGCAAATTCATCGGCGGGAACATGACGCGCCATGGTGACGGCCTTGTCCGCGAGGTCTTTTAAGGCCTGAAGGCGGATGTCGCTGGACGATAAACAAGCGGAGGATTTGCCGATAAAAACGCGCAGGCCAAGGCCGGTGTCTTCCTCGCGCTCGAAATAATCTTGCTCACCAAGGCGAACGGCGGTGGACAGGGCGGTGGAGCTGTAGGCATAGACATCGGCGTAATCAGCGCCCGCCGTCTTGGCCAAGCGGACAAGGTCGTCGGCAAGAGTGGATAAACGGGCATTTTCGGCAGCACCGCGCGGGGCGGCTGTGCTTTGTGCTACGTTTTGTGCAACGTTTTTTGCAGGAGCTTGCGCGGGGCCGGAGCCACTGTCTTGAAGGGGAGTGGCAGGGGAATTGGCGGGATGTTTGGGGGTCATATCGGCCTAGCCCGCCTTACCGGTGATGGTGTGCTCAACCAGAATTTGGGCGCTGGGCAGGGACAGGAGTGACACGGTCAATTCAACCGGCGTTTGCCCGCATGAGATGAGGTCGTGGAAATCCTGAAGCGATTCAGAAAAACGATTGGCGGCGAGGAAGGGTTCGTCTTCCTTCGCAGGACGCAGGAGGAGCATCGCAAATTCATGGGTTTTGATCTGACCCGCGATGTCACTGAGGCGGCGAATACGGGTGATGTATTTTTTCAAGGCATCGGAGGGGCCTTGCAAGCCGCTGTGCCCTTCTTGGGCAATGATGGTGTCGAAATTACGGATTTTGACGAAGATGATGTAGGACTGCTCGCCGTAACGGTCGGCGCGGTCTAGACAGGAAATGAAAAGCTGGTTAAACGCCGATTTTGCAATGACGCCCTCTTTGCTCGGGAAGTCTTCGGATTCGTCGTTTAATTGGGTCACGAGGCGCCCCATACGGGTTGCGGCCTCAATTTTTTTCTGAATTTGAATGGGGTCGAAGGGTTTGCCGAGATAGTCGTTACAACCACTGGCAAGAGATTTTTGTAAATCAATCGTGTGCGATGTCAAAATCACAAACGGATATTGCCGCGCCATGCGCCGCGCGCCAAGGACAAAGGGGCGGATTTCGTTTTGCGGCGCGGGGTCGAAAATGATCGCTTCGAACGGTTTTTGGCGCAACATGTCAATCGCTTGGTCACGCGTTGCGGCTTGTTCGAACGGAATGTTCTGTTCGCTCAGGATATGCGCCATCTGGTCAAAGGCGGCGCGGTCACGGTCAAGAATAAGGACGGTCATGGCGCGGTGCGGGCTTCCGGTTTGTTTTGTTTATTGTTGTGTGTCGTGTCCGTATCAAAGAGGGCGGCGCGGCGAATACATTGTTAAAAGGTACATTTACCGAAACAAAAGTGCAAGCCCGTAAGAAGGGCGCCGCGCGGTTTGTGATTTGCGGGCACCGCGCCGCCATCCCGTAAATTAAGATTGACAAGCCTTTGCGCCGCGATTAAAAACCATCTATCTTTTTAGACGTGCCCAGATGGCGGAATTGGTAGACGCGCAGGTTTCAGGTACCTGTGACCCTAGGTCGTGGAGGTTCGAGTCCTCTTCTGGGCACCATCTTTTAACTCCCTTTCAGGCTTTAACCCCCTTACAGGATGGTTCATGATGGTGCATTCGGCGGTATATAAACGAACCGTGAAGCGCGGCCTTGGTGTTATTTCCCTTAGTTTATTGGTTTTGTTGATTGTCTTCGCGGGCGCATTGCGTGCCGAAGCAGAAGATGTCGTGTTCGCGCCGCGCTCAGACGGAGCGCAGGTTCCGCTCATGCTCTATGGTGATTGGAGCACCGCGTCTTGCCCGCCAACGATTATTGTGTCGCACGGCCTTGGCGGACGCGAAAACGGGCTGGCGTATATCGGGACATATTTTTCGGGGCGCGGATACCGCGTCGCCGTGATGGGGCATAAGGAAAGCGGCCTTCCGACATTGATGCGCGTGATGCGGACAAAGGGCAAGGATCGGTCTTCGGTTTTGGGGGACCCGGCGCTTTATAAAGCCCGGGATTTGGATGTACAGGCCGCATTGGCGTATGTGAGCCGCGCATGCCGCCCGTCTTTTTTGGCGCTGGCGGGACACTCCATGGGCGCGGCGACCGTTTTGATTGAGGCCGGCGCCAAAACCAAAGTCGGCGTGCGCGGACAAAACCAGTTTGATGCCTATGTCGCCTTGTCGTGGCAAGGGGTGAATGCGGTGTTTGGTGAGGGCGCGTGGTCGGGGATTCACCGGCCTGTCTTGCTCGTGACCGGCACGGAGGATAATGGCGCATCGGGCGATTATCGCAGCCGTCTCGTGGCCTTTGACTCCCTTCCGTCCGGCAAAAAACGAATGGCGATTATTCCGAATGCATCGCATTTTGACATTGGCGGGCGCGACCCCGCCGTTCACGCTGTGATCGTGGCGTTGATGGATGAGTTTTTCACCATGATCCGCGCTGGACAATGGCGGGCTTCGACAAGCCGCGCGGCGGATATTCGCGATAAATAATGGCAGTGAATAATGGCAGTGAATCGTGGCGGCCAAGCCGTGAGGCCGAGTATGAGGCGAGTCATTGAGGCCAGCCCTGAGCTTAGACGCGCATAGAGTGACTCCTTATCGCGTGTGTCCAGACCGCTGTTTATAAGGGTTTTCCAGCCATATTTATGCCATAGGCGGGATTTATGTTTGCGCGGTGCGTGCGAATGCGCCATGATATGCCCATCTGCGCCCCTTTGCGGCCTTTTGGGTTTGAAACCGTAAAGGGGAGCCAGTTGGTTCGTCAGTCAATAAAACGTGAGAATATAATAAAAAGCGATGACAATTTTTTTGCATAAGGGCGATTTGCCCGCAGGATTCAAACATAACGGATCGGTTGCCGTGGACACCGAAACACTGGGGCTAAAGCCCGCGCGTGACCGGTTATGCCTTGTTCAGATTTCCGCCGGTGACGGGGACGCGCATCTTGTCCAAATTGGACAAAACGGCTATGACGCGGCGGTGAATTTAAAGGCCTTGATGGCGGATACGGCGGTTTTAAAGATTTTTCATTTCGCGCGTTTTGACGTGGCGGTGATGCGCCATTACCTGAATATCGACTGTGCGCCGGTTTATTGCACGAAGATTGCCTCAAGGCTGTGCCGCACCTATACCGACCGCCACGGCCTTAAGGAAGTGTGCCGCGAATTAACGGGGAATGACCTTGATAAAGGCCAGCAATCGTCAAATTGGGCGGCGGAAGATTTGACCGAAGGGCAAAAAGCCTATGCCGCCAGCGATGTTTTATACCTTCACGCGATGAAGGAAAAACTGGACGAAATGCTCGCTTCGCAAGGGCGTACAGCGCTGGCGCAGAGTTGCTTTGACTTTTTGTCAACGCGGGCGGCGCTGGATTTGCAAGGTTGGGACGATCAGGATATTTTCGCCCATTAAATTTAAAAGGCGCATGAGGGCTTAATTCGCGCCCTTCGCCCACGATTAATGACGATAAAAGACAGGCAAACAAAGAGATGACCATGATGGCAAGAAAACAAATTCCGGATGTTGACCTCGCCCACCCCTATCTTGAAACGGCGCGGACGGCGCTGCGGATTGAGGTTGAGGGGATGCAAAAGCTCGTGTCCTCTTTGGACAAATCCTTTGTCGCGGCGATTGAAACGATTGAAGCGATGAAGGCCGCCCGCAAAGGCCGCTTGATCATCACCGGCATGGGTAAGAGCGGCCATGTCGCCCGCAAAATGGCGGCGACGTTTGCCTCCACCGGCACGCCATCGATGTTTGTGCATCCGGCGGAGGCGAGCCATGGCGACCTTGGCATGATTACCAATGACGATGTCGTGATTGCCTTGTCGAAATCCGGCGAAGCGCCGGAACTTGCGGATATTATCGCCTATACACGCCGTTTTTCGATTCCGTTGATTGCGATTACGGCGGTTGCGGGCTCAACCCTCGGCAGCCATTGTGACATTTGCCTTACCTTGCCCCGCGCGGATGAGGCCTGCCCCAACGGGCTTGCGCCAACCACATCGACGACCCTGACGATGGCAATGGGCGATGCGCTGGCGGTGACGTTGCTCAAGAACATGAATTTGACACCGGAACAATTCCGCGTGTTTCACCCTGGCGGAAAATTGGGGCAAAAACTCCTCAAAATTACCGATGTCATGGATAAGTTTGAGGCGCTGCCCTTGGTGAGCGAGAACCAAACCATGGATCAAGCCTTGCTGGTGATGACGCAAAAGAACCTTGGATGCTTGATTGTCCTGCGCGAAGGGACAACCGACCAAGTGGCGGGGATCATTACCGATGGTGACTTGAAACGCCATATGAGCGCGAATTTGCTCAGTACCCGCGCCTCCAATATCATGACCCCGAACCCTAAGAGCATTGACGACAAAGCCCTTGCCGCCGAGGCTGTGGAGGTGATGACCACCAAATTCCGCAGCCCGATTACCAGCCTTTTGGTGAAGAACGATGACGGCGGATTGGTCGGAATGATCCGGTTGCAGGCGTGCTTGCAAGCTGGAATTGTGTAATAACGCCGCTCATTCCCGCCGCGATAATGCCTTTTGGGCGGCGCGGCGTGGGGCGGGGATACAGGAATAATCAATGTCGGCAACGCCCGATGACACCACGAATAAAGGGGGCGAGAGCACGGCGGCGGAGGTTTCTTCGCCTTCTACTGCTGCGGGCGCATCGCAGAGCCTTGTTTCGTTGAATTTTAAGGCGTCGGCGGGGGCGGCGGGTGAGCGCATGGCGCTGTTGCTGCGTCAAAATCGGCGAATATTGCATGACACGCATAAATATACGCGGTTCGTGCAATATATGCGGGTGATTTTGCCGCTGATGGCGCTGGTGATCATTGTTTTGTTGCTGTTATGGCCTCAATTCGGCGGCAAGACCAATTATGTCACCAGTGTTTCGGTGCTGGACAACCCTGATTTCGAAAAAGATGTTCAGGAAAACCGCCTTGTGACCGCCCGCTATGAAAATGTCGATTCCAAAAACCGCCCCTATGTGATCGAGGCGGAGGAAGCGACGCAAAATCAGGATAATCCCGATTTGATTATGCTGAAATTCCCCAAAGCAACGCTGACGCAGACGGATTTGAGCAAGGTTTTCATTCAATCCATGGACGGGTTGTATCGTCAGGAAAGCCAGACCTTGAATTTGAGCGGCAGTGTCTATTTCACGCGCAGTGACGGGTATACACTCAAGACCGATAAAATATCCGGCAATATCAAGCAAGGCTCCGCAAAAACGGATGAGCCTGTGTTCATCGAAGGGCCGGCGGGAACGCTGGATGCCACAGGGATGCGGATCGAGAATGAGGGATCGCGGGTGATTTTTACCGGTCCTGTTTTGATGCGCTTATACAGCGAATCGTCTATAGTGCCGACATCAACCCCTGCCCAAAATTCAGTGGGGCAAAACTCAGTGGGAGGGCCGTAATATTATGCCATGCGTATCGTGCCGTCCGTTGGGTTTTAAGCCTTTCTTCTTGCTGTGTGCGGCTGTATGCGCTGCTGTGCTGGGCGTTGCGATTTATGCCGCGCCGGTTTGGGCGCTCGGCAAAATGTCGATGCAGGACGGCAAACCGATCGAAGTGACGGCAACGCGGGAACTGGAATGGGACCGCGATGGCAAAACCTATATCGCGCGGGGCAGTGCGAAGGCTGTGCAGGGCGAAAATTCGCTCGAGGGGGATGTTCTCAAGGCCTATTACAGCGATGGGTCGGGCGCGGCCTCCGTTGGCGGGCAAAGCGTGACCAACACAAAAATCAACCGTATCGAGGCCTTTGGCCATGTCGTGATTAAATCGGACGGCAACACCGCCTATGGCGACCAAGGGGTTTATGACCTCACGACCGGCGAGGCCGTGTTGACGGGCGGGAATTTGATTTTGGCGACGGCGCAGGAAACCATCACCGCGCGCGACCGGATTACTTTTAATTCCATGACCAATATCATGACGGCACAGGGCAAGGCGCGGCTTGAGCATCTGGATGATGTGCTGGAGAGTGACCGGCTTGTTGCGACATTTCACGAGGTTGCGGGGCGGTTGGAATTGAAGGAAATGGAGGCCATCGGCCATGTCGTTATCACAACACCGGCGGAGGTTTTGACCGGCGATCGGGCGCGGTTTGTAGCGGCAACGAATATCGCCACGATTGATGGGAATGTCACTATTCGCCGCGATAATAATGTCCTGACCGGTGCGCGGGGGCAGGTGAATTTAACGACCCGTAAGAGTCGTTTGTTTGGGGGCGAGGGGGCGCCGGTGACAGGCACAACGGGCGGTGACAGCGCGGGCCAGCCGGATGCAAGCCAAGGCACGGGCGGCAAGCAACGCGTGCGCGGGGTGTTTTACCCTGAGTAGCCGCCTATAACGGCGGGCATAGCGCGGTTTTGATGGTTTTTTATGGTCAAAGACAAATGCCTGTGCTAGCGTCCTGATCGACATCGAATATTAGAATATTAAAGTAGCAACAAGGCTCGTAAGGGTATCCACAGCATCATCCGCCATGACAGAACCGTCTGACCCCCATTCCCCTGCATCGCAGCCAGCCAAAAAGAAACCATCGTTGAAGGCGGTTGAGCCCGGGCTATCGGCGCATCATATTGCCAAAAATTATAAGAAGCGCCCCGTTTTGCGGGATGTGAGCCTGTCGGTCAAGCGCGGTGAATCCGTGGCGTTGCTCGGCCCCAACGGGGCTGGAAAAACGACTTTGTTCTATATCATGACCGGCCTTGTCCATGCCAATAGCGGTTCGATCTTTTTGGACGGCAAGGATATTACCCGTTTGCCGATGTATCGCCGCGCCCGCCTCGGGGTTGGATATTTGCCGCAGGAATCCTCGATCTTTCGGGGCTTGAATGTGGAGGATAATATCCGCGCGGTGCTGCAAGTCAGCGACATGCCGCATAACAAGCAAGAAATGTTGCTCGAAGAACTCCTCGCCGAATTTTCAATTTCGCATTTGCGCCGTTCGCCGTCCATGGCGCTCTCGGGGGGCGAACGCCGCCGCCTTGAAATTGCGCGGGCGCTGGCCTCACGCCCCGAATTTATTTTGCTGGACGAACCTTTGGCGGGGATTGACCCGATTGCGGTGGGCGATATTCGCGACTTGATCGGATATCTCAAGCATAAGGGCATCGGCGTGTTGATTACCGACCATAATGTGCGCGACACGCTCGAAATCGTTGACCGCGCCTATATCTTGCATGACGGGCAGGTTTTGATGCACGGCACGCCGCAAGACATTGTCAATCATGATGACGTCAAGCGCGTTTACCTCGGCGAAAAATTCTCTCTTTGAAAAATATCACGGATTAAAATATATCGCGATTCCTGCGTCACATGAATCATGCTATAATGGTTGGTATGAGCGTATCCCAGAAGCTAGAACTCAGACAGTCGCAAAACCTTATCATGACCCCGCAATTGCGCGAGGCGATCTCGCTTTTGCAATTGTCGAATTTGGAATTGTCGGAATATCTCGACCGCGAATTGTCGCAAAACCCGTTCCTTGAAAAAGACGAAACGCAGCATCCGGATGATGCGCCGATCGCATCGGCGGAGCCAGCCACGCCGGATGATAAACCCCTTGTGCAGGACAATCGTGACGACACGATGGATGACGCCTTCAGCAGCGCATGGGACGGCGACAGCGGTGAACGCGGTGCAACGGGCGGGGAGGCCTCCGCCGGCGGCTATGAATATGGCGAGGCCGGCGCGTTTTCAGGCGTCGGTGCGGGCGGCAATAGCGGGTTTGACGACCCTGAGAACAGCTTTGAAAACCGCATCAGTGAGGAAAAATCCCTCCGCGACCATTTGGTCGAACAATTACACCTTGCCACAGACGACCAACGCGACCGATTGATCGGGTCGATGATGATTGATTATCTTGATCCGTCGGGATATTTGCGGCACACGCCGCAGGAAGTCGCGGCGCAAATCGGATGCCCGACCGAACGGGTTGAGGCGCTGTTGACCCTTATGCGCCAATTTGACCCGACGGGGATTTTCGCCCATGACCTTGGCGATTGTCTGGCGCTCCAGCTCAAGGAAATCAACCGCTTTGATCCGGCGATCGAGATTTTGCTCAAGAATCTCGAGAAACTGGCGGAAGGCGATATTCGCGGCTTGTCCAAGCTGTGCAAAGTGGATGAAGACGACATCGCCGATATGGTGGCGGATATTCGGAGCCTTAATCCACGCCCCGCAAAAGTGTTTGATAGCGTGATTGTGCAAACGGCGATTCCCGATGTGTTGATGCAGCCCTTGCCGCGCCATGTCGGCGGCGGGTGGAAAGTGGCGCTTAATCAGGATACTTTGCCGCGCGTGCTGGTGAACCATGAATACCACGCGATTATCAGCCGCGATGCGAACAACAAAACCGATAAAAAATACCTCAGCGATCAATTAACCTCCGCGAGCTGGCTGGTGCGGGCGCTGGACCAACGGGCGCAGACGATTTTGAAGGTCGCAACCGAAATTGTTGAGCAACAGGACGGGTTCTTTTTATACGGGGTGGAATTTTTAAAGCCCCTCACCCTACGCGATGTTGCCGAAACGGTCGGGGTGCATGAAAGCACGGTGAGCCGCGTGACGATGAATAAATATATCGGCACGCCACGCGGTTTGTTCGAATTGAAATATTTCTTTGACAGCGGCGTATCCGGCGCCGGCGGTGAACACGCGGCGGAGGCCGTCAAGGCGCGGATCAAGTCGTTGATAGACGCCGAAACAACCGATGCCGTTTTGTCGGACGACACTCTGGCGGATCTTTTGGGCAAGGAAGGCATTGATATTGCGCGGCGGACGGTTGCGAAATACCGCGAGGCGTTGAATATTCCGTCCTCCGTCATGCGCCGCCGCCAAAAGCGTAATAAGCGCCTGTCCGAAGGGTCATAAAAACGCCTGTCCATCCCGATTTTTCTCGGAACTTTTATGTAATCTCGGGGGTTGGTTTTGGTGTCGGATTGCGTGGTGAGATGAACGCAGGGCGGTTTTTTCGATTATTTGCCCGATCGGCAGATTTTTTAATATCTTGGTAAGAAAACGGGGCGTATCATGGTAACGATAGACCATTGTCCCATACGGTTCTTGCCGTTTTTCAATGTCTATGACGAATAGACAAATCAGACACCCACCAACAAAGAAGAGGCAATCATGCAACTCACAGTTCAAGGACAACATATTGATCTGGGCGATTCCCTGCGCAGCCATGTCGCGGAAAAGCTTGAGGCCGTCAACGAAAAGTATTTTAACAGAGCGATTGAGACTCATGTTATTTTCTCGAAAGAAACAGGCAGTTTGTTCAAAGCGAATATTACACTGCGTGTCGGTAAGGAAATTTTTGTTCAGGCCGCGGCCAAGGAACATGAGGTTTATGCCGCCTTTGACGCCGCTTGTGAAAAAATCGCGAAACAGCTTCGCCGTTATAAACGCCGCCTGCGCGACCACCATGACCGCTTGGAAGACACGCCGGAGAATGAATTGCTGAAGGCGCGCAGCTATGTCCTGTCGGAAACGAAGGCCGAAGAAGTTGAAGAAAAAGAAGATTATGTCGGTGACGAGCCGGCGATTATCGCCGAAATGACCACCAGCATCCAAACCATGAGCGTGTCCGAAGCGGTGATGCGGATGGACTTGGCCGATCAATCGGCACTGTTGTTCCACAACGTCAAGCATGGCGGGTTGAACATGGTGTATCGCCGCCCTGACGGGAATATCGGATGGGTCGACCCGCAGATCGCGCAAGCCGCCCAGCCGTTGAAAAAAGCCGCTGGTTAAGGGCAAACCTCAGACGCTTTTTGTCGATGCTTTATGAGCCTTTTTCGTGCGTATTTACATAGAGATGCGCCATAACGGGAAAGGTTAAAAATAAAGCTAGAAGCGGTTTAGTTTTATAAAATAACAAGTTTTTAATGCGAGCCCCTGTTTTTTGGGCTTGCATTTTTTTTTGTTGCGTTTATGATCGCCCCATCATCAGTAGGGAAGGCCTTTTAAGGCAAAGGATGTGCGAAACGATGCAGAGATTGCATGTGATTTCCGGCTTGACCGTGAATTCACCCAAAGAAGCGTTCAGACATATCGCGTTCAATGTCGGTGCGCGCACTGGAATCGAACCCAGCAAATTATACGATGCGTTGTGTATCCTTGAAAAACAGGATCGCTCCGGAATTGGGGATGGTGTGGCGATCCCGCACGGGAAGCTCCCCTTTTTGACCCATCCTGTGATTGCTGTGGCGCGGCTTAACCGCGCCGTGGACTTCGAGGCCGTTGACCGCGTGCCGGTGGATTTGGTGTTTGTGGTTTTGTCGCCGGAAGACGATGGACCGCTCCACCTCAAACGCCTCGCCAGCGTGTCAAGAATGGCACGCGACAAGGCGTTTTGTGAACGCCTGCGCGGGAGCACAAGCGAAGACGCCGTTCGCGCCGTGTTGATGGACAGCGAAATGAACGCCGCTAACGCCAAAGCCGCTTAATACCAAACGCAGCGACCTATCGCAAATACAGAGCTTACACAGCCGCCGGTGACAATTCGGCGGCGGTGGGGTTTTGTTTTGTATGTGGGCTGATTGTTTTTGGGATGCTCGTTTTTTTTTTGCAGGGGGACGCCCCTGCACGCGGTTTTTCTTTAGGGATAAGTTAAAGGCCGGCAAGACATACAGAAACACCCCTTGCCGTTTTGGCTGGGGTGTTTTTATTGGCTGTGATTTTAATGCAGGGCGACGGGGATGAGGTCGTTTTGCAAGATGATCGCCTGCGCTCGCATATAGGATTCTTCGGTTGCCAGCGTCTTGCCGTCGGCCGCATGAATGGTATAGGCCGTATCGTTGCCTTGCGTCACGGCACGAATATAGGCGATTTTGCTGAGCCCGAAGCTGCGGAAATCATGCGCGGAAAAAGGCGGTTTCCCGACCTCGTCCAAAGGCTTATGATTTTCATTCATGAGTAGTACCCTTCTTATGACTCTGTATTTGGTGATGGCTTTGCCGGTTTTTTGCCGATTTTGGCATCGACATCTATGACCGATTTGTTTTCCAGCGCTTTTGGTTGTTGTGCTGCGGCTTCGGCGCGGGCGCCGTTTTTAAGGGGTTGCGGGTTGTCGGCTTGATGAATGGCGATTTTACGCACTTGCGCCTCGGGCACGATGCGCTTCATGTCGATATGAAGCAAGCCGTTGCTTAAATGCGCGTCACCGACTTCGATTCCGTCCGCAAGGACAAAACTGCGCTGGAATTGCCGCGCCGCGATGCCGCGATGAATGAAAATGCGCTCTTCGCCCTCGTCTTTTTGGCGACCGCGGATGACGAGCTGGTTATGCTCGATCTCAACGTCCAGATCATCCATCGTGAATCCGGCAACGGCAAGCGTGATGCGCAGGCTGTTTTCACCGGTTTGTTCGATGTTGTAGGGGGGATACCCCTCACCAGCAGTTTTTTTGAGGCGGTCGAACGTGCGTTCGAAATGGTCAAAGCCCAGAAAAAGCGGGCTGTCGAATAGGGACAGACGTGTCGTCATAATCTCCTCCTTACGGTTAAGCGAGTTGACAAAATGCGTGAACCCTCCGATAGGCATTCACGTCTTCTATGATAGCGCGTTGCGCGGGGCTTTTCAAGATTTGTCGTAAGGATGGCGAACGGGCAGGGGTATGGCAGGGCGGTGTGGCGCGGCGTTATGATGCGCTGCGGATGAATTCGCGGTCGCAATAGCCGCATATGACGCGGTCAACGCCCTCATCAAAGCGGTAATAGACCGCAGGATGGCCAAGCGCCCCATGGCCGCCGTCACAGCGTACGGAGTCTGTGTCCGCCGCGACATGGATGATTTCGGGGGCGTTGAGTGCGGAGGCAGAACACGTGCCGGAACAGGATTTTTCAGGCATTTTTACCTGATTATTCTCGCAAGAGGCTGTATCTGTGGAAAAAGCGTTCATAACCCGTCCGATGTTTACCAAATTCTAACGATTTCCAGTCTATAAGATATTATAGAAGTGTCAATATTATGTGGTTCAAACAAATGCCCAGAGTTCAACCAACATCGCCGGAACCAGTGTTTTGTGACAATAGTGTCGCGGTCAAAACCCCCGATGATTACATCGAGGTACGCGTGATTGTCGAAAAAGTTTTGGAAAGCTGGCGCGATTCCATTTTGAGTTTTGAATTCCTCAACAGCGACGGCGGCTTGCGATCCGACCGCGAATTATCGCCCAAAAACATGCAAAAACGCCAGGAAGTCGAAATCCGCCTGCGCGAGAATAAAAAACTCGAAAAACCGATTCTCGGGATTGGCTTGATGGATAATGTAGAGATCGGCAGCGGGCGCGACGTGTTCATGGCGCTCGCCTATCACGGATTCAGCACCCTGCCTGTGCATGTGCGCAAGAAGCAGATGGATGAGTTTAAGAGTTATATTATTTGATCCGCCTTACCTTGAAGGCTACTGAACAAAAAACGGCCCGCTTGGGGCCGTTTGTCGTTTTGGGAAATAGGTCAACGTGGTCTAAGCCACAGTAAACGGCTTATTTTCCGCGAAACACCATTTGTTCAAAGCGCAAACGCTCGGTCATGTCGGTTTCGAATGTGCCTTTATAGGCGAAGGTGATGGTCGATGTGTGCGATTGTTTGACACCGCGTGTGGTCATGCATTGGTGTTCGGCCTCCACACAGACCGCGATTCCGCGCGGCATGACGCCTTGTTCAAGGGCGTTGGCGATGTCTTGCACCATGCGTTCTTGGGATGTCAGGCGTTTGGCGACAACCTCCACCACGCGGGCGAGTTTGCTGATCCCCACGACTTTTTCATCGGGGATATAGGCCACATGCGCCTTGCCAATGACCGGCACCATGTGGTGCTCGCAATGCGATACGAAGCGGATATTGGTTTGCATCACCATGTCGTGATAGCCTTTGATGTCCTCAAAGGTTTTGTGAAGCTCGTCCACAGGGTCAACGTTGTAACCCGAAAAGAATTCGTCAAAGGACTTGATCACGCGCTCCGGCGTTTCGACAAGGTCGGAACGGGACGGATTATCACCAATCCAGCGGATGAGGGTTTCAACGGCCTTGAGGGCTTCCGCACGGGTCGGTTTTACGACAGCTTCGCCATTGGCGGGCACGAGGTCGTCAAAGGATCGGGTTGCTTGTGTCATGTTTTTCCATTTCTTTTTCTGTCATATATGGGGCATGTATGGGGCAAGCGTCCTTTATAGTCGGCTTTTGACAGATTATGAAATAAAAAAAGCGTAAGAATCGGTGCTATTTGAAAAGATAGATATTGAGGAGCTGGAACAACCCGAAGGAAAACCCGTTGAGCAGTAAAATCGCAACATATAATAAGGGTCCGCACACGACAAAAGACGCCGCATAGGCGCGCCAGCCCTTGAGATAGGTGCTGAAATACATGATGCCGAGAATGAAAATGCCGCACAGGATGAGATAGGCCTGAATGGATAGTAAATCTTCCCGCCCCAGATAGAGCGCATCAAAGCCTTGCAACGCCAAGCCGACCCCCGAAAAGATCATGTACAAGGCGACAAACGCACTGACCAAAATCGTTGTCGGTGTCCAGTTGCCCTGAAGCTTTCCCGACTTGTTGTTCAAGTCGTGATAGATGTTGCTCAGGAGCTGTGTCACGGTGATGGTCATTGCGGCGCGATTTCCCTTCTCGGTTGCCCGATCCATCCCACAGTATAGGCCACGGGCGGTAAACAAAGGGTTTAGAAGAGCAAACTGCGGATCAAACCCCAGACCGCGGTCAAAAAACCATGAAATAAAACAAGGCTGAGATAGCCGACCAACAGCGAAGACAGCGTGGCAACAATAAACCCGATAATCCCGTTGACATGTTTTTGGATAATCCAGAACGACCACATCTGGACAAAGATAAAAATAAAATAATCCCACACGCCCATGCTGGAGGGGTGGATGGCAAAAGCCCTGCCGCCATGCATAAAGGCGCCGATTATCGCCGTCAGGAAAAATCCGACCACAAGGATTTTGGACGCGAGGGAGTCGCGTTCGATCAGGCCGCGCCGCGTATCCACGAGGCTGATTAGGCTTTTAATTATCCCCAATTCAAAAAGCGGCATGGCGCCCAGACTTTCATATAGTCTTTTAGTTTTTTAGTCTTTAGAGCTTCACAGCTTCACGTCTTTTATGGCCCGTCCTTGCGGGCGACAATGTCGACTTGGCGCATTGCCATGAGCTTGTTGAGCGCGTTCAAATAGGCTTTGCAAGAGGCAACGATGGTGTCGATGTCGGCGGATTGCCCCGTGACGATGCGGCCCTCGTGTCCGGCTTGGTTGTCTTGGAGTTGAACCGTGACGTCGGCCTGCGCGTCTATTTCGCCGGTGACGGCGTGAACCTGGTAGAGTTTTAAGGCCACATCAGGGTGCGGGAAGATCGATTGAATGGCCTTAAAGGTCGCATCAATCGGGCCGTTGCCCTCGACGGCGATGGATTTTTCTGTGCCATCTGCGACCAAGGTCAAGGCGGCTTTGTTGGGGCCTTTATTGCCGCTGCTGACCGCTATATCGCACAGGGCGACCCGTTCGTTGCCGTTCAGGGCGTCGCCGTCGATGAGGGCAATGATGTCTTCGTCATGGACGGTTTTTTTGCGGTCGGCAAGGTCTTTGAACCGTGCGAAGGCGTCTTCAATCGCGTTGTCACCGAGGATATAGCCGAGTTCCTCCAGCTTATTTTTAAAGGCGTGGCGACCGGAATGTTTGCCCAAAACCAGATTGGTTTTTTGGATTCCAACGGATTCGGGGGTCATGATTTCGTATGTGCCAGCGTGTTTGAGCATGCCGTCTTGGTGGATGCCGCTTTCATGGGCGAAGGCATTGGCACCGACAATCGCCTTGTTCGGTTGCACGTTAAATCCGGTGATGGAGGACAGAGCCTGTGACGTGCGGAAAATCCGTGTTGTGTCGATGCGGTTTTCAAAGCCATAGGCGTTGTGGCGGGTGCGCATCGCCATGATGATTTCTTCGAGTGCCGCATTGCCCGCGCGTTCGCCGATTCCGTTAATGGTGCATTCGGCTTGGCGCGCGCCGGCCTTTAACCCCGCGAGAGAATTGGCGACCGCCATGCCAAGGTCGTTATGGCAATGGACGGAGAGAATCGCTTTTTCGATGTTCGGGACGCGCTCAACCAGCATGGCGATTTGCCGCGCCATGTCCTCGGGCGTTGAATATCCGACCGTGTCGGGGATATTGATGGTGGTGGCGCCCGCCGCAATCGCGGTTTCAACGGCGCGGCACAGGAAGTCATCCTCGGTGCGGCTTCCGTCCTCCGCCGACCATTCGACGTCATCGGTCAAATTGCGGGCATAGGCGACGCTGTCATGGATTTTTTGCAGGACTTTTTCCGGCTCCATCTGCAATTTATATTTCATATGCAAAGGCGAGGTGGAGATAAAGGTGTGAATGCGGAACGCACCGGCGGGTTTGAGCGCCTCCGCCGCCGCGTCAATATCCTTTGGCAGGGCGCGGGACAGGCCGGCAATCACGGCGTTTTTCGCGTTTTTCGCAATTTCGTGAACGGCCTCCCAATCGCCTTTTGAGGCTATCGGGAATCCGGCTTCGATGACATCAACACCAAGCTCGTCCAGCAAACGCGCCATGCGGAGCTTTTCATCCTGTGTCATTGAACATCCAGGGGATTGTTCGCCGTCACGCAATGTCGTGTCGAACACAATGACGCGGTTCGGATTCTTGCGGATTTCATCGACGAAGGGCATGGCAGTGTCTTTCTTTCGTTTTCGGCTTTCGCTTCGGGCTTTTGCTTTATTCGTTTTACTCTGCTTCGCCGTTTGCATCAATAGGCATCCGTTTTGCCGCGCAGCACGATGAGGCATCCTCCGGCCCTGCCGCGAATGGCACGGTCTTTGCAACGGCGGATATAAGGGGCTTGCAACCGACAAGGCGTCAAAAAGACCGTTTCAAAAGAACGGGAATTGGCTTATCCTTCGGTGTTTGCCTTGTAAAACTATGGATTCAAAAGCTATGGGTTCAAAATTGATGGTTTAATTGGCAGGGGACGAGAAAACGGAGATGGGGCGGAATATGGCACGGGCGGGAAAATCACCAAAATCGCGGCTTGGCGCACAAAAGGGCAAGCAAGGGAATGTTCAAACAAACGGGCAAGGCGGCGGTTTAATTGATCTGGCCTTTGCGGCGTATCGTGCGGGTGATCGCGAAAAGGCGGAAGAAATCTGTGCGGATATTTTGGCAAAATCGCCGCATGACAAAGCCGCGTTGTCGCTCATGGCACAGGGGGCGCTTGAAAAACAAGACCTTAAGGCCGCGCAGAATATCTTACAAAAACTGGTCGATCTTGACCCCGAAAATGGGGTGGCTTGGAAAAATCTTGCATGGGTTTTTGACACGACCGGGAATGCCCCGCGTGCCGAGTCGGCGTATCGGGAAGCCTTGAAACGCATCACCAATGACCCGTTGATCTATCATAATGTCGGGGTTTTGATGCAGCGTCAAAAACGCTATGGCGAAGCCATTCCCCATTATCAAAAGGCGGTCTTGCTTGACCCCGAATTGAAATATGTTGCGGATTCGGCGCTCCAATTAGCGCGAATTTTGGCGGATCAGGGGCATTATCAACATGCGGCGGAGATTTGGCTTTCGATGCTGCATAAACGGCCGCAAGACGACCGCGTGATGGGGTATTTGGCCTATGCGTTGAAACAGCTCGGCAAGGATGCGGATGCCCTGAATATGGCGATTCAGGCGCTCGCCCACAACCCAGACAGTGTTCACAACCAGACGTTTTTTGTTTTATGCCTGCGTTATATGACATTTTCGGCGTATCGCGAGGATGTGTTCAAGACGCTGGAATATTGCTTGATCAAAGGTCAGGCAGGGTTTCAAGAGATATTCCCGACATGGCGCAGCTTGCTCGTGATGGCGCCTGATTTTGCCGAAATCGCGCCGTTCTTTGGCGGTGGTGCGACGGCGGGCAAGACGGATTCGGTTGCTGCGGCGCTGGGCGCTTTATTTCCGACCGCTGTGACGCCTGCTTCGGACGCGATCCGCATGGGGATGGTGGCACAGCTTTGCCATTCTTATGTGCGCTATGGCTTGAAATACAGCCTAGTGCATGACGCGGATTGCGAAACAGGCCTGACCGTTTTGCGGCGGGCGCTGCTTGAGGTTTGTCTGAATGGCACTGAAACGGGGCGGGATGATGCTGCGTTTTGGAAAAACCTGCGCCCGTTTATCAGTGCCTTGGCAGAGCAATGTTTTTATAACGAATATGTGTTCGCCGAAACGCCGCAAGAGGCGGAGCAGGTTCGAACATTACGCGAAAGATTGGCGCATTCCGATCTTGCCGCCGCGTTTGAAGCGCCGGAGGCTAACACGAATGCGGCGGTGCTGTGTGATCTAGCTTTGTTTGCCTGTTACCGCCCTTTGTACCGCGATGAAACGTTTGCGACAGTTTTACAGCCTGCCTTGGACGCCATCACGGCGGCGGACGAAGCCAGTATCGCGGCGCGTGGTGCGGGCGATGTGATGACAATTGTGATTGAAGCCTTTGCCAACCCGAAGGCGGAGCAAGCCTTGCGCGCGGATATTCGAAGCCTCGCACCGATTGATGATGACGTGTCGCGGGCAGTGCGTGAACAATACGAAGAAAACCCTTATCCGCGCTGGCGCACGATGAACAGCTTTAACGTGCGCGGGGCGCAGGCCGCCCTTAAGGACGGTGCGGTGGAAACCTTGATTGCAGGGTGCGGTACGGGGCGGCATGCCCTTATGGTCGCGGTTCAAAATCCGGATAGCCGTATCACGGCGCTGGATTTGTCGATGACCAGTCTGTCTTATGCTGCGCGTAAGATCGGCGAATTAGGGGTTAAGAATATTGAGTTGGTGCAGGGCGATATTTTAAAGGCTGAGGCGCTCGGCAAAACATTCGACCACATCGAATCTGCGGGCGTGTTGCACCACATGGACGACCCGATGGCGGGGTGGCGGGTGTTGACGCGGATGCTCGCCCCCGGCGGCACGATGAAGATTGCTTTGTACAGCGAATTGGCGCGCGCCGTGGTGGTTGAGATGCGCGCCTTAATCGCCGCGCAAAAATTTACCCCCGATGATGCGGGCATTCGCAAAGCGCGCGCCTATGTTGCAGGGCTTGAAGGCGGACATATTCTTAAAACCCTGAGAATGTTCAGGGACTATGACAGTATTTCGGGCTGTCGCGATTTGATCTTCCATGTTCAGGAACACCGGTTCACCTTGCCGCAAATCAAGGCCTGTGTCGCGGAATTGGGGTTGGTGTTCAAGGGCATGAATATCGGCGACCCCCATCTTGCCAATCTGTACCGCGCCCAGTGTCCGCATGACAAGAGTTTCAACGATTTTGAGGCGTTGGACGCCTTTGAGCGGATGCACCCAAAAACATTCAGCGGCATGTATCAATTTGATTTGATGAAGCCCTTGGCCGCGCCGGACGCCGCGCAAACTGTTAAGTAAGGACATAAAAATGCAACAAAAAACAACCCCTCCCCAGAAACGGAACAAGGCAATTGACGCGCTTAAAAAGGCCAAAGAGGCCTATGGCGCAGAACAATTCCAAAAGGCAGAAAAATTCTGTAAGGAGGCGCTCAAAGGCTTGCCGGACGAGGTGGCGGTGTTGAACATGATGGGGCTCGTCTACATCAATCAAAAGAAATGGCCGCAGGCGGAAAAAGCGTTGCAAAAAATAATCGCGTTGCACCCTGATGATGCGATTGCGTGGAAAAACCTTGCCTTGACCAAGGATTCGATGGGCAAGTTTGCCGAGGCCGAGGAGCTCTACCTCAAAGCCGCGCAATATGACCACGACAAAGCGGCGGTGTTTAAGGGCTTGTATATGTACCACCGTCAAAACCGCATTGACGAGGCGCTGGTTATGTATCGCCGGTCAATTGAGGCGGGCGGTCAGGACATCGAAACGATGTATAATATTGGCCTGCTTGAGCAACAAAACAACAATCATGAGGCCGCCGCGGCGGCACTTTTGGCCGTACTGCGCCAAAAACCGGATCATGACCTTGCGATGAGTCACCTCTCCCTTACGCTCAAGGCGATGGATCGGGATTATGAGGCGATTGACATGAGCATTCAGGCGCTCGCCCATAATCCGGACAGCACGATGCATCAATGCGTTTTTGTGCAAAACCTTAAACTCACCGGTTTTGACCATTTCCATGAGGGAGTGTATCACGCTCTGCATTACTGCCTGACGCAAAGCCGTGTGAGCTTTTTCGAATGTTTTGTGGCGTGGCGGTCTTTATTGCTGCATGGAACACAATTCGGGTCTTTCGCGGCGTTGATGAACGCGCCGGACAGCAGCGTTTTCGATGGGCTGTTTGATACGTTATATGGGGCGGGGTTGTTGACCTCGGTGCTGAATGACAGTTTCCTGTGCCTTGGCATGAAGCAAACGATTATTGCCGACCCGCTCTTTGAACTCGGGTTTGTGCGGTTGCGGCGTAAAATCCTGCTCACCTATGCTGCAAAGGGGGCGCAGGGCGTAGCGCCGCTCACACCGTTTATGGCGGCGTTTGGCGAGATGTCATTCTTCAATGAGTATGTGTTCGATGTGACGGATGAGGAAGAACGTATCCTGAGCGCCCTGCGCTCTCAATGCCGCAAGGGTGATGCGTTGACGGCGGAGGGCGCGGCCTCTTTGGCGTTATTGGCGTGTTATGAGCAAATATCGAGTCTTGAAAACGCACAAAAAATTGAACACGGCGTGATGGGGCAAGACGCACAAAGCCTGTCTGCGGAGCAATTGGCGCTTCAGGCGCTCGTGACGCTCGTGGTTTCTGAGCCGCGGATTGAGCGCGAGTTTGCGAAAACCATGCCGACCCTGTCGCCGATTGCGGATGATGTGTCGCGCAAGGTTCGCGAAATGTACGAAGAAAACCCCTATCCGCGCTGGCGCAGCATCAGCATGTATGATTATTACGCCATCGAAGACCAGAAAATCGGGCTGGTGGACAAGGATATGCTGGTCGCGGGGTGCGGAACGGGGCGACACGCGATTTTCGTGGCGTTGAAATACCCTGGGGCGCGGATTACGGCGCTGGACTTGTCCTTGGCGAGTTTGTCCTACGCCAAGCGCAAGGTCGAGGAATATGACATTAAGGGTATGTCGTTTATTCAGGGCGATATTTTGGAGGCCGCCAAACTCGGCCGCCAGTATGACCATATTGAATGTTTGGGCGTGTTGCACCATATGCACGACCCGATGGCGGGGTGGCGGGTGTTGACCGGCTTGCTCAAACCCGGCGGGACGATGCGGATCGGGCTGTATAGCGAACTCGCCCGTGAATCGGTGGTGCGGATGCGCAATGTGATCGCCGATAAAGGCTTTGCCAGTGATGTGAAGGGCATCCGCGAAGGGCGGCGTTATGTGATGTTCTCTGACGACCAATCGGTGAAGGATTTGTTGCCGTCGCGCGATTTTTACACAACATCGATGTGCCGCGACCTTTTATACCATGTTCAGGAACATCGCTTCACCCTGCCGCAAATCAAGCAATGCCTTGCGGAATTGGGGTTGGACTTCCTCGGGATTGAATTTGACCGCGCGCGGCATTTACTCGCCTACCAACGCCGCAACTCTGAAGACCGCAATTTTTCGGACATGGACGCGCTCTACGCCTATGAACAAGACGACCACGAAGTCTTCCGCGGCATGTACCGTTTTGAACTGAGGAAGCCGCTGTAATAGGCTCTATGACCGGTTGCGACGCCGGAGCAAATTATAGTATAACGATGCGTTAATAACTTAGGCGAGTATAAAGAACGATGGATAAAACACATAAGGATCAGGTTCTGAAACGAGCGCAGGACTGGTTTAAAAACACAATTGCCAATAATCACATTAAAAATACAAAGAAGCTCGTGAATCCCAACGAGTTCAATATAAATCCGTTTTTGGCGGTGTATTTGTCAAATTTTCTGTGCGGGGATTCGAAACCGGAGAGCCTTGCAAAGGCACTTGTCTATCCTAGAGTTCTTGGGACATCCATTACGACGTCATTTGGCCAAAATATGCAGAGCTTTACAAACGATGTATTGTCGTCTTTTGGTAGCACCACAAGTGGAATTGATATTGAGTTTGAAGACCATGTAGACGGGGACAGAAAATATTGTCAACTCAAGGCTGGGCCTAATACTATTAATAAAGATGATGTTGAAACAATAGCGGGACATTTCACCTCTATTATCAAGCTTGGACAAACGAATAACCTCAAGCTTGGCTTTCACAATCTTGTTGTCGGGGTTCTGTATGGTGAAGACCGTGATTTAAGCAGCCACTATAGGCGCATTTCGAAGCAGTACCACTACCCTGTTGTGGCAGGTCAAGAATTCTGGGCGCGCCTTACAGGGGATGAAGAATTTTATTTCGATCTCATCAAGAGTATAGGTGATGTCGCACAGGAATCAAATTACGTCAACGAACTCAATGACGTTGTACGTGCCTTGGCAAAAACCCCTGAAATCATAAACCTTGCGAAGGAGGTGTCTGGTCATTAAGCGGCGATTGAGGTGCTTGCGTTTTTCCTTTCGACGGAATTTAAAAAATTAACTGCTGAAATACCGATCTCATAGGCCAAATTTACTGGCACGGCGTTTCCTATTTGCTTGTATTGTTGAATTACGGTGCCGGAAAAAAACCAATCATCAGGGAATGTTTGGATTCTAGCGTACTCTCTAACTGTGAATGGTCTTGTTTCATCGGGGTGGCACCGCTCAGTTTGTTTTTGAGCGGGCGCGCAAGTTAGGGTAAGGCACGGTTCCTCCCAACTCATGCGCCGCGCCATGCCAGTCTTTCCGCCACCGAGATAAAAACTTCTCAGCATGTATTCTTTCTGAATCTCGAGGGGAAGGTCGCGCCAGTACCCCCCCGGAGGAACCATACCGAGTATCTGAGCCTTGCGAGCGGGATATTTTTGTCCTTTAGCAGGAGGAACGTCGCTATCATATAAATCCCCTTTTCTAAGAGCGTCTTTAAGGGCGTATATTTTTGAGTATGGCTCGGGGTATGAAAACTTTATATCGGCAAGGTCGTTCCTAATAGCGACGAGAATAAGGCGCTCCCTTTTCTGCGGAACACGGTAAAAGAGTGCTTTCAAAACTCTTGGCTCAAGTACTGTGTAGCCAAGCTCTGTTAAGACGTCTTTCATGGCTTCAATCGTGCGGCCTTTTTCGTGGTTTAACAGACCCCTTACGTTTTCGCCAATGCATAGAGCAGGCTGAATTTCTTTGATGGCTCTAGCGTATTCGTAAAACAATGTTCCGCGTATGTCGTCAAACCCCAATTTTTTTCCGGCATAGCTAAAGGCTTGGCATGGAAAACCGCCTGTAACGACGTCGACTTTACCTTTATAAGAAGTGAAATCGATTTTGGCGACATCGTCATGAATGATATTCCAATGCGGGCGGTTTTGTTTGAGTGTTTCACAGGCCCATTTATCGCTATCATTGAGTAATACGCATTTCAGGCCAGCTTTTTCTATACCCAAAGCTAAGCCTCCGGCACCAGCGAATAACTCGACGACATTGTATGGGCGAAGTGGCTTTTGTTGGGTGTTCTGTCTATTGCTAAATAAAAACCCTAGCTGTTCAAATGTGCGTAATTGGTCAACATGATAGACACGATAGTTATTTATTGGGTGCCTTATCGGTGTGAGGCGGCCATTCTTATCCCACCTACGGAGGGTTTCTTTGGACACAGAGAGCATATCTGCTATTTCGGAAATAGAATAATGTTCTTTCATGCAACCTTCCTCATCCTTGGTCATGGTTATTAAATAAGCGTACCATATTCGTAGAAAAGGGAAAGAGGCCAAAAGAATCTTATTTGCGGATTTCGGTTTCTTCCATGGCGCGGGCTTCGTCGGGGAGCATGATGGGGATGCCGTCGCGGATGGGATAGGCGAGGCCGGCGCTGTCGCTCAATAATTCTTGCTTGGCGTCGTCGTAGCGCAGGGTTTTCTTGCTGATCGGGCATACCAAAAGGGTGAGGAGTTTGGGGTCTGTTTTTTGCTTCATAATTATTGTTCTTTCTATGAATTTTATTAATTTACAGCGTTTCGCCGTCTGGTGCAACGCTTGCGGGGGCGAAGAATAGCGGCGTATGCCCCGTTGATGCGATGAAGCGGAGCAAATCGGCGGGGCTGAGCGCTACACTCATCGTGTTGATCATCGGGTGGTAATTGACAAGGTCGCAATCCATCATGGATTGGTCAAGCACGATGGTCACCGCGTTGTCCGTGTCATTGATGATGGCAAAGGGGTTGACCGACCCCGCCCGCACGCCGAGATAGTCCCACAGGCGGTCTGGTTGCATAAACGACAACCGCCCCGCGCCAATGACGGCATCGAGCTTTTTAAGGTCAATCGGTGTTGAATCCTGTGCCACCACCAACCACATTTGCTTTTTCTTGTTATACAGCGCCAGATTGCGGCAATGAGCGCCCTTCAGCCCGCCTTTGACTTTATGGCTCTCCGCCACCGTGAAAACGGCCTCATGTTCAAAGAGTTCAAAGGCGATTCCAAGCGTTTCGAAATGCGCCATGAGGGCTTGTGGCGTTGTCTTATAGGGGGCTTGCGAAGCGGCGCTTTGGGCGTTTGTGTGTGCGGTCGACATTTTTTTGTTGAAACCCTCTTGCAATTTGTTTGAAGAGCGTTTATACGATTTTCTACTCTACCAATCAAGCGATGGAGCAAGGCAATCGCCGAGCCCTCAAAGTTTGATCCTACGGCGAGCGGGTGTAGCTCAGGGGTAGAGNNATACCTTGCCAAGGTATAGGTCGAGGGTTCAAATCCCTTCACCCGCTCCAATTTTTCTGCCGTATATATTTTCACGCATTGTGACAAAGGCTCTCTTCGGAGGGCTTTTTTGTTTTATTGGTTTGGGGCGTTTTATCGCGCTTGTCAAAAATTGCGATTCAATTTGTTATGTATTTTGTAATGCGGGGAGCTTTGCTTTTTCTTGGCGCGGCGGGCGGGGTGCTCTATAGTGTGTGTCAAAGCAGATAAACAAAAGGACTGGGCGCATGCAGATTGACTTGCTCGTATCCGCAAAAGGCGAGATCGGGATGGTGGCGGACAAGGCGTTCGAAACCGACCCGTCCGGCGTCATTTATGACGCGCTGGAACAAAGCATCAGCCTTGAATTTTCGGAAACATTCGACAGCATGACGTTGAATGTTCCGGTGTCGGGCGAATTTGCGGAGCATATCCTCCACTCCGATTTCATCCATTACGGCGTGTTTGAAAACGGGCGGGTGTCGAAGGCGGCACAGCTTCCGCTCATGCTCGTTAATGTCGTGTGGGATTGATTTTGATAGTCATCATTCATCCATTCATAATCATTATAAACAGAAATAAAAAATATGTCGGTTGATCGGTTCTTGGTTTTTATGCGCGCGGCGATTGCGGGGCAACCTTTGCATCGTGAGGATCTGGGCGATGAAAGCAGCAGTAAAAGCAGCGTCCTTGGCGGCATGAGCGCGGCGACGGTTCAACTCGCGCCCCAGCTCCAGCAGCAACGCACACGCGAGGCCGCCCCGCGCGTTGCCCCGCGTGCCGCGCCTCCGTCTATGGGCATGGGGGCGGGCGGCGGTGGGCCGGCTATTCGCAGCACTGGCGGCGGTGCGGCCTCACGCGGCGGTCAACAAGGTGGCGCAGCGGGCGCAGGTAAGCGCGGCGGCAAGGATGACCGCAAAGACGATTAGGGTTGGTTAAAGCGCTGCAAAAGCGGTTTTTATTTGCCGCGCGGAGATCGCGTAAAATGGTGAAGGGTGCCTTTGGGGCGCCCTTTTTGTTTGGGGGCGGCTGGGTGGCCTATAAGAGAGGCCTTACGGCGCCGTTTTCTGGGGCTGTGAGGGCGCTGGGGCGGGTTCTTCACTGTTGCTGTCTTCGGCATCGTCTTCGTCATCGCTGCCCGCTAAAGAATGGCCGGGGGCGGGGCGAGTGTTGATGCCTTGGGCGGCCTTTTCTTGCTCGGCTCTTAGGCGGTCGCGGATGATGCGCCATTGCGCCACATTGCGGTTATGGTCTTCGAGGTTGGTGGCAAAGACATGGCCGCCGGTGCCATCCGCCACAAAATACAGGTAACGGTGCTGTTCGGGGTTTAAAACGGCCTCCAACGAGGCGCGGCCAGGGTTACAGATCGGCGCGGGGGGAAGGCCGCCGTAACGGTATGTGTTGTAGGGAGAATCAATGCCAAGGTCTTTGCGATAGAGCGGGCGTCCGAGTGGGGCTTTGCCTTCGGTCATTGCATAAATCACGGTCGGGTCGGATTGCAGCGGCATTCCAATGCGCAAACGGTTGAGGAAAACTCCCGCCACGCGGTTGCGTTCGCCGGCAACGCCGGTTTCCTTCTCAACGATGGAGGCGAGGATAACGGCTTCCTCCGGCGTGTTGAGCGGAAGGTTCGGCGCGCGCGTTTGCCACAGCATCGCCAGCGTGTCTTGCATGGATTGGCGCATCAATCCAAGTTGTTCATTGCGGTCGTCGTTGAATTGAAAGCGATATGTTTCGGGCATAAGGCTGCCCTCCGGCGGGATGGTGGTGATCAGGCCGGACATATCCTCCATGGCGTTCAAGATGTCGACGATGGCGTGGCTGCTGAGGCCTTCTGCGACTGTGAATTGGCGCAGGTAGATGCGGCCATTGGCGATCATGTCGAGTAAATCTTTCGCCGATACGGCGGGCGGGACGAGGTATTCTCCGGCCTTGAGTTCGCTCTCCACGGCCTCAATACGGGCGCCGCCGATAAACAGCCATTTGCTGTGGATCAGGCCTTCATTTTCAAGTTTGCGGGCGATGAGGTTTAAGCCGGCGCCTTTGGGGATGAGGATCAGGCGTTCCTCGGTCAATGGCCCCGCGCCTTCATAGAGACTGATGGCATAGGTGTAGGCCAGCCCTAGGCTGATGAGGACGAAGAAAAACGATCCGACAAGAAAGGATAGAAAGCGTAGCATGGTCAATATCTCGTGCTGGGTTCAGACCGTTTATCTTTTTAACCCCATCATCCTTAACCACAGCGGCGGCAAAGGTCAATGCTTGCTGTGCCTTAAGGTGTTTTTCGCAGAATCTGTGAGCGCTGTGAGTCTTGACCCTATGCCTCACGCACGGTGCGCAGGAAGTCGCGGATGGTGCTGCGCATTTCATCGGCTTGGAGTGATAAATCATCCGCCGTGTCTTTTAACAAGCCGCAGGAGGATGAGCTGGTCGATGAGGCCTTTTGGATATAGCTGATGTTATCCATGACATCGTCCATGCTGCTGGATACTGTTCCGGCGCTGCGGCTGATTTCGCTGGTGGTGGCGTTTTGTTGTTCGACGGCGGCGGCAACACCGGATGTTTTGTCGTCCAGCGTGTTGATTTGGTGCATGATCGCCTGAACCGAAGCAATGGTTTGGTTGGCGCTTTTTTTAATGTCCGCGACTTTTTTGGCGATGTCTTCGGTCATTTTATGGGTTTGTGAGGCGAGAATTTTGACCTCACCGGCAACCACGGCAAATCCGCGGCCGGCTTCACCGGCGCGCGAGGCCTCGATGGTGGCGTTGAGGGCAAGCAAATTGGTTTGCTCGGCCACTTCGTTGATCGAGCTGATGACGATATCAATCTCGGCAACGGCCTTTTGGAGACGGTCGAGTGTTTGCTGGGATTCATGCGCGGCATCGCTGCAATTGCGGGCGGTTGTCGCGGTTTCACTGACATTACGGGAGATTTCCTGAATAGAACTTGTGAGTTCCTCTGTCGCCGCGGCGACGGCATGGAGGTTTTGGCTCGTCTTGCGGGCGACATCGGCCACCGAATTTCCGCGGTTATTGGTTTCGGAGATGGCCTGATCCATGTTGCGCGCCATGCCTTGCATGTCATTGCCGGCGCGGATGAGGCTCTCGGTTTCGGCTTCGATTTTCTTTTGAAAAAATTCGATGGCTTGGTCGAGTTTTTCGGCGCGTTCCCTGCGGGTGGCTTGTTCTTCGTTTTCTCGGCCGAGCAAGGCTTTGCGTTCGCCTTCGTTGCTGTGGAAGATTTCGAGCGCTCTGGCCATATCGCCGATTTCGTCCTGACGGCTCAGGTAGTCGATGGTGACGTCATGGTTGCCCTGCGCCATTTTGTTCATCGCGGTGGTGAGGCGGATGAGCGGGAGGCTCAGCGTTTTGTGCGATAATACGGCCATGATAAAGGCGATGGCGACACTGATGGCACCGCAAATGGACAGGAAGAGTATGCTCAGGCGCATTTTGTTTTCGAGGGCGGCGAGGTTGTCCGCCATGTCTTTGTGGATGGCTTCTTCAGCGGCATCGGCCTTGGCGATAAAGTTTTCGAAGGACTGGTCGAAATGCGTATCAGCATCGCCGGATTGCGCGAAATTTTCGGTCATGGATTGATGGCGTTGTTCGGCCAAGGCAATGATTTTTACAATGGCGGCATCAAGGCCGAAATCACTGCCGGTAATCGCGCGGATTGCGGCGGTTTGCGTTTGGGCGGATTTGAAGCTGTTGATCGATTCATCAATGGATTCGCCGCTGTCACCGCTCAGGACTTCTTCCAAAATCAAATGCCCGTGGGCGAGGGCAAATTTGGCTTCCATTGCCGCAGCGGCGGTTGACGGGTGGTTGTTTGCGGTGCGGTCAAGGATGGTGAGTGCCGCGTCATAGGCTTCATCAAACCCGATATCGGCTCCGCTGCCGATTCCGCTGGCGCCGGCATAGGCGGCGTGGCGTTGTTTCGCGGCGGCGGTGAAATTGATAACGAGTTTTTTAACCTCTTCGATGTTTTGGCGAACGATGGGTGATTGGGTGGGCAGGAAGGTTCTTTCGTCATTTTTGCCGCCGCTCAGGATCGCGTTGGTGTAGAACAGCGTGTCGTCCAACATGCTCCAGATCGCTTCCGGCTTGATGGCCTCATCGCCTTGCAGGAGTTCTTCGAGCATCAAATGCGCCTTGGTGGCGGTGAGCTTGATTTCCATGGCGGCATCGCCCAATGGCGCAAGACCGACAGACACATATTTTGCCTTGGTGTTTTGGTCGTTCAACAGATAGATGCCCGACCCGACGCAAATCACCACCACAAGGGCGCATAGGCCGAAGGCCAGCTGCATTTTGCAAGACAGGCTTAAACGTGTAAGAGAAGCAGGCAAAGCAGGAACATTCTGTTTCATTGTGAGGATCCAAATAAGGGGGTGAGGCCGCATTATAATCGTGAATACTATCATAAAAACAACCGCCCGAATAGTCGGGGATGAAGAAGAAAAGCCACGGCTGTTCCACGGTTGTTATGGTTATTATTGAGCCGTTATTATAGACAGAACTGGAAGATCGTCACGCGCGCCCGCGGCAACCGTGTTTTCGGCGTATTGGCGTAAGATTTATTCTTGAGCGGATCGTCTTGAGGGGGGCGGGGGCGTGAGTGATGAGCTTAAGAAACGGATTTTAAAACCAAAGACGCATTCGTGCCGCCAAACCCGAAGGAATTGGACAAGGCCGTCTTGATTTTCTTTTCTTTGGCCTTATGCGGGATGAGGTCAATGCCTTGACAGCTTTCGGACACTTTGTACAGGTTGCGGGTCGGCGGCAAAATGCCGGATTGCAGGGCTTGGATGGTGTAAATTGCCTCAACCGCGCCAGCCGCACCAAGCAAATGCCCGATGGCGGATTTGGTGGACGACATGGAAATATGATCCATCGCCGCGCCAAACAAACGCTTCACGGCACCGCATTCAATGCCATCACCCAGCGGCGTGGACGTGCCGTGAGCGTTGATATAGTCAATATCATCGGGGTTGATGCCGGCATTGTTCAAGGCCGCTTTCATAGCGCGGAAACCGCCATCGCCGTTCTCGGCGGGGGATGTGATGTGATACGCATCGCCGGACAGGCCGTATCCGCACACTTCGGCATAGATTTTTGCGCCGCGGGCTTTGGCGTGTTCGTATTCCTCCAGCACCACAACGCCGGCGCCTTCGGCAATCACAAACCCGTCGCGGTCTTCGTCAAACGGGCGGGAGGCGCTCTCGGGGTCGTTGTTATAGGAGGTCGACAAAGCGCGCGCGGCGGCAAAACCGGCAACGCCGAGGCGGTTAACGGCGGCTTCGGCACCGCCCGCCACCATGACATCGGCATCGCCGTGAATGATCAGGCGCGCCGCATCGCCAATCGCGTGCGATCCGGTGGCACAGGCGGTGACAACCGAGTGGTTGGGGCCTTTGAATCCGTGTTTGATGGACACATGACCGGAGATCAGGTTAATCAAGGCCGAGGGAATGAAAAACGGTGAAATGCGCCGCGGCCCCTTTTCTTGGAGCAACAGCGATGTTTCATAAATACTCGACAAGCCGCCAATGCCCGACCCGATCAAAACACCGGTGCGTTCTTGTTGTTCGTCCGTCGCGGGTTTCCATCCGGAATCATAGATGGCTTCTTGCGCGGCGGCGATGCCGTAGATGATGAATTGATCGACCTTTTTTTGTTCCTTGGGTTCAAGGAAATGGTCGGCGTGAAACAGGCCGCCAACGGCCTGTTCGGGGGTGCTTGCTTGGGGAACTAAGCCCGCGACCTGAGAGGCCAGATCGGAGGCATCAAAATGGGTAATTTTGGACAGCCCGCTCTCACCGCGAATCAGGCGGTGCCAGTTATGCTCGGCACCGACCCCTAACGGTGAAACGATGCCAAGGCCTGTGACTACGACTCGTCTCATCGGGTCCATATTCGGCGGGTGTCCAAAGTGCTTGAAAAATCAAGCAGCTTCGGAGATGAAGCTGACGGCGTCGCCAACAGTTTGAATTTTCTCGGCAGCATCGTCGGGAATTTCGATTCCGAATTCTTCTTCGAATGCCATCACGAGTTCAACCGTGTCCAGTGAATCTGCGCCCAGATCGTCAATGAAGCTGGCTCCTGTGACAACTTTGCCTTCGTCAACGCCGAGATGTTCTACGACAATCTTTTTAACGCGGTCTGCGATATCGCTCATAATCCGTCCTTTTTCTTGTTTTACTCATGTCTTTTTCAGACCGGATGGTTCATATCAGAACAAATCCGCTTAAACAATAATTATTTGCTTTGGGCTTTGGCAAAGCCTGTGTGTATTTGTGCGTCGTTTTTTTGTGGATGATTTACGAAGTCGCGCAACTGTTCAATCTTTTCAATCACATAGTCCGCACCGGCGGCGAGCAGGTCTTTGCGGCGTTTGATGGGGTCATGGGCGAATCCGGTGATGCCGATAACGCGTAATCCGGCGCTTTTGGCGGCAATAACGCCCGGAACGCTGTCTTCCACCACGATGCAATAGGCATTCATGGATTGGCTCTTGCGAATGGCGAATAAAAATAAATCAGGCGCGGGTTTGGGGTAGGACACCATGTCCTTGGTGAAAATTTTGCGCAGCGGGAAAAAATCGGCCAGTCCCGCACTCCAAACCGTTTCACGGACAATTTCAAATTCGCCGTTGCTGGCGACCACCATGTCAATGCCCAAGGAGTGCAAATGCGACAGGGTCGGGATGGTTTGCGGGTCGATTTTCAGGTCGCGTTCCATATTCGCAATGGTGCGGGCGGTATAGCGTTTGATGATGTCGCGGTCGTTGAAGGCCGCCGCCGCACCGTGGGTTTCTTTGATACTGCGCAGGCAGTCTTCGAGGCTGAACCCCGTGAAGAACTCAAGGCATTTTTCGGGCGTGTATTGCGGGAAGCCTTCCTCGGCGAGAATCTCGGACAAGGCGCGGTTGTTGAGGTATTCGCTGTCAACCAGCGTGCCGTCACAATCAAAAATAAAGACCATTTCTTGCTTCCCTGCAATGCGTGCGCGATTGGTGATGTTCGCGCTTTGTTAAACCGTGCCAAGCCGCTTATAGCGGGTGGCGCGGTGATTCTTTCCTAGATCATAGCCATTCCGCCGTTAACATGCAAAGTTTGTCCGGTGACATAGGTTGATTCCGTGCTGGCGAGGTAAACCGCCGCCGCCGCGATGTCTTCCGCCGCACCCATTTTGCCCGCCGGAATAGTGGCGTTGATGCGGGTTTTTTGGTCGTCGTTCAAGGCGTCGGTCATGGCCGTGGCAATGAAGCCGGGGGCGATGCAATTGACGGTGATGCCGCGACTGGCGATTTCTTGCGCCATTGCCTTTGTCCAGCCGATCATGCCGGCCTTGGAGGCGACATAGTTGCATTGGCCGGGGTTGCCCGTCACGCCGACAACAGAGGCGATGTTGATGATGCGGCCAAAGCGGCGCTTCATCATGCCGCGCTGGACGGCTTTGGCCAGTTTGAACGTGGCGGTGAGGTTGACGTCGATGACTTCTTGCCATTCTTCGTCCTTCATCCGCATCGACAAATTATCGCGGGTCAGGCCAGCGTTATTGACCAAGATGTCAATCTGTCCCATCGCCTCTTCGGCGTTTTTGACGAGGGCGTCAATCGCGTCGCTGCTCGACAAATCGGCAGCGAGGATGTGGACATTGCCGCCCAGTTCTGCGGCGAGGGATTTGAGTTTGTCTTCATTGCGGCCTGAAATTCCGACCGTTGCGCCTTGGGCGTGCAGGGCTTTGGCAATGGCGCCGCCAATGCCGCCTGTGGCGCCGGTGACGAGGGCTGTTTTTCCGGTTAAATCAAACATATCTGTGTTCCTTATGGTTGGGTCTTGGAATGTGAACAAGTCGGCGGTTGATTACCCCTTCAAGAATGCTTCGATATCGGCGGGTGTGCCGACGCTGGAGGCCGCGATGTCTTTGTGGATGCGTTTGGCAAGGCCGCTCAGGACTTTGCCTGCGCCGATTTCGGTCATGCTGGTGATGCCGTGATCCGCCATCCACAACACCGATTCGCGCCAGCGCACGCGGCCCGTCACTTGTTCGACCAAGAGTGTCTTGATGACATCGGGGTCGGTTTCGGCACGCGCCGTGACATTGGCGATGACGGGGATGAGGGGGGCTTTGAGTGTGGTTTCCAGCAAAGCCGCGTGCATCGCCTCGGCGGCGGGTTGCATAAGCTGGCAATGGAAGGGCGCGCTGACGGGGAGCATGATGGCGCGTTTTGCGCCTTGTTCCGATGCCATGGCCATGGCTTTTTCAATGGCGTGGACGTGACCGCTGATGACGACTTGGCCGGGGGCGTTGTCGTTGGCGGCTTCGCAAATTTCGGCGGCGGCGCCGGCGGTTCCGGCAAGGGTGGCGCATTGGGCGGCAATCGCGTCCACCGCGTCAAAATCAAGGCCAAGGATCGCCGCCATCGCGCCTTTGCCGACGGGAACGGCTTTTTGCATCGACTGGCCACGGAGCTTGAGCAAGCGGGCGGCGTCCCGAAGGCTCAGCGCCCCTGCGGCGGTCAAGGCCGAATATTCGCCGAGTGAGTGACCGGCAACGTAGGTTGCGGCGTCAGACAGGCGCAGCCCGCCTTCGCCTTCCAAAACCCGCATCACCGCCATCGACACCGCCATCAAGGCGGGTTGGGTGTTTTCGGTGAGGTTGAGGTCGCTCTCTGGGCCTTCGAACATGATTTTGGTGAGGTCTTGCGACAAGGCGTCATTGACTTCGGCAAACACTTCACGCGCTTGTGTAAAGCTCTCGGCGAGGTCTTTGCCCATGCCGATAAACTGGCTTCCCTGTCCCGGGAAGACGAAAACGGAGGTTTCTTTTGTGCGGGTCATGGTTGACATTCCCTTTATGTTTGTTCGTTTTGTTTGTTCATCACGCGTATTGCCGCAAAATTGATAAATCAAAACCGTGCATTTGCAAAGTCTTTGTTCCGCGATCGGGTTTTTCGCCTGTGAATGGGCTGTACACAGGCCTAGAAAAGCCAAATGCGAGAAAAATTTGAGAAACCATGAAATTTGTGCTATATTCCCCTCAATTACGAGTATTTCTGCGATATTGCGGCGGTTTTCGAGGTAATCGAAAATGCCGGACAGGTCAGTGCAAAGAAAGGGACTCTTCCAAAAATGGAATGTCCGTGACTTGCTTGGCCGTTTTTGTCGCCGGATTGAAGCTCGAACCATTATAGCGCGGTCTGTAGAGGGACATTAACGCGACAGGTTAAAACAAGATATTGATAGTTAGAAGAGAGAAGAAGGAGGCCGTAGATTCATGCCGTGCCATATAAAAAATAATAAAATACGCTTGCTGGTCGAAGAAACAAACACCACATTCGGAATCATCATGGGCGGTCAAACCGCCGCGAATAGCGACAATACGGATCACGAAAGTGCCGCTGCTTACAGCTTTATCCGCACATTTCGCCAAATCCTGCAAAAACCGGATCTGAGCAAGGCTCAACTCGTGTCGTGGCTGCGTAAAGCCCAAGGCGGCAAAGACACCCGCAAAGTGCGCCATGCCGACAGAGTTTTGTGGCGTAAATTCATGGCGGGCTATGTCACGTCAAACGCCAACAGCAACGCCTAGCTTAGGCCGAATTTAAGGCGCATATTGCCGCAAAGAAAAAGGGGGAGAGCCGGTTTTGCCGGCTTTTTTCATGCCCTTTTTATGTACTGGGTTTTGCCTGTCCTTAACACAGGTGATGATGGGGGTGCGCTTTTGCAGGTCGTGCATCGGGCGCCTTTCGAGGGCGGGGGCAAAGATTTTCCTTGATTTGCGGCGCTGAATGCGTATAGTGACGACGTTTTTAAGAAAACAAACCTCGCCACCACCATGGGGTGTTGGCTGTGTCAAACGGCTTCTGGCATGAAGGCGTTTGGCGATAAACCCGAGAGGAGAACCATATGCCGCTCTATGAAATGATGTTCATAGCGCGTCAGGATCTCGCCCCCCAACAGGTGGACGAGCTGACCGCTGAATACACAAAAATCTTCACCGAAAATGGTGGCAAAATTGTCAAGACTGACAATTGGGGTCTGCGTACCCTTGCTTACCGCATCAACAAAAACCGCAAAGGTCATTATGTGCTTTTGAACCTCGATACGCCGGCTCCGGCGCTCATCGAAGTTGAGCGTAAAATGCGCCTGAACGAAGATATTCTTCGTTATATGAGTGTTCGCGTTGAGGAATTCCTCGACCCGTCCAAAACAAAAGATAAATTTGAAGAGAAGGAGGCCGCATAATGTCTGAGGCAAAAACGCCCCGCGCGTCATTCTTCCGCCGCAAGAAAACATGCCCGTTTTCCGGCCCTGACGCCCCGAAAATCGACTGGAAAGACACAAAGATGTTGAGCCGCTTCGTTTCCGAGCGCGGCAAAATGCTGCCGAGCCGTATTACGGCTGTGTCGATGAAGAAACAACGCGAATTGGCGAAAGCCATCAAACGCGCACGCTTTATGGCTTTGATGCCGTATTTGCGTGATGAAGACTAAGAGGAAAGGATAGATATCATGGACGTTATTCTCTTAGAAAAAGTCAACAAACTGGGTAAAATGGGCGAGGTTGTTACCGTTCGCGCAGGCTATGCCAGAAATTACCTGTTGCCGCAGAAAAAAGCCCTGCGCGCCACCGATGAAAACATGGCCTATTTCCAAAACCAACGCAGCACACTTGAAAAAGTGAACGCCGACAAACGCAGCGTTGCCGAAAAAGAAGCCAAGAAAGTCGAAGGCAAAACCCTCATCATCATCCGTCAGGCTTCTGAAGCCGGTCAATTGTATGGTTCTGTTGCTTCCCGCGACATCGCCGATGCGATTTTGGCGGATTGCGGTGTGACGGTTGAACGCAACATGGTGGATTTGAACCAAAACTTCAAAACGCTTGGTTTGTTCCCCGTTGTGTTGCATCTTCACCCCGAAGTTGAGGTTAACCTCACCTTGAACATCGCGCGTACACGTGAAGAAGCCGACATCCAGCAAAAAACCGGCAAGCCGGTTGTTGCCATGGACGAACGCCTTGAACGTGCGCAAGCCCGCGCCGATGCCCAACAAGCCAAATCCGACGCTGCGGACGCAGCCGATGAGGCCGCTGAGGGCTCCGAAGCTGAAGGAACGGCAGCGAATGAAGAAGCCGCCGCCTAATTTTAAGGCAGCGTGACGCTTCGACCGCATAGATTTAAAACCGGCCTTAACACAGGCCGGTTTTTTTAATCCCGAATTAGTTTGACATAATGCGATTGTTTTTCGTAGTGTTTCTGAAATTTAAAGATTAATTTAGGAAAATTCCGTCATGGCCGATCAAGACCGCGATAAGCCAGAAAATAAAGGGTTGAAAGCCGCGATGATGCGCAGTTTAAGCGCATCTGATCTTGCGCGGGATGCAAAGGGTGGGGCGCTCAGGGGATTGCGGTTTGGCAACAAGCGGCCATCGTTTGAAAATTATGCGATGCCGGTCTGTCTTGTCTTGCTGGGGACGCAGATTGCCGTACTCGGAACAATGGGCGGCTCGCAGGATTTAACACCGCCCCATGATGCGGCGGTGTCGCAAGGCCAAGACGGCTATGCCGCGGTTCAAATGGACGCACAGGGCGAACACCACGCCCGCATCATTGTCTTGACCAGAGGCGAGGGCGGAACCTATCAAATTATGCAAACGAATGACGGGCTGGACAGCACAGACCACGATTTATACCTTGTCGATAAACAGATTGACGCATGGCGGATTGCCGCCGGCATTGCCCACCAGTATCAAATAATTGTACAGGCTATGAGCGGTAATGTCCTAAACTTGCCGGATCAAGTCCCCGCAATCATTCGCTACGAAGGGCTGTCGCCGATTTTCCAAAGCGAGGGATCGGGACGCTTGTACCGGATTGGCGACAATAAAATAGAGGCGCAAACCGGAACATTTACCCTTGCTGAGGCTCAAAGAGCCGCAGAATTCTGGACAGGCATATCAACCCAGATCGCCGCCGGACACTATGCCACCCCACCGTAATCCGCACCGCACGGTGAGAGTGTGAGGGCCAGCGCGCCTGATGCTTTGTCGGTGTGGGCATTGACGGCCTTGGGCGTTGGGGCTGGCCTCGGTGCTATCGGTGCGGCTGGCGGCGTTGTGGGTGGCGTCGCTCGCCGCCGCCGCGAACGCCCCTATAAACGCGACTAATCCGATTGTTTATTCTTATGACGAGATGGTGAGCAACGAACATGGCCGACAAACAAACCGACAGACCGGACGAACAAGGCATGGTCGGCTTCGCCAAGCGTAATTTTGGCGCGGGCGAGCGGGGCGAACCCTATGGGGAACGAGTCCGCCGCGGCGTTGGATTTGCATTGACGGCGGGGCTTCCGCACGCAAAGGACGTGAGCGTGAGTGTGCCCTTTTTTGGCGCATTGCTTACGGGTCTTGGTGGGGCTTTGGCACTGTACGGGGCGGCGGATGTCACGATTACCGCCGATCAGGCCTTGAGCGCGCAGATCGAATCCGGCGCGGGGGTCAGTTTTTTACAAGTGGGTCGCGGCACCCATTTATACCGCTATATGCTGGTGTCGACCAATGACGGCTATGCCCTCTATCAATCGGGGGATTACAGCGACACCGATGATCGCCTCGCGCTTGTGACCGACCCCGTTGAGGCGTTGACGACGGTGATGCAAGTGTCGCTAGATTTGAGCGCGATTGCGGATGCGGCGGCTAATGACCTCAGATCCATGCCGCGCGAATTACCATCACTGATTCGCTATGAACGCGTGTCGCCACTTTTCCAACAAGCGGGTGATCCGGATTCTTATTACCGCGTGGGGGATAATATGAGTGTGATCGACGCGCCTTTGTCACTCGAGCAGGTTCAAAGAGCGCGCGCAGTGTGGCAAGAGGCAGCGCGGACGATTGTTAACGGCGATTATGCAGCACCCCCCGAGGCGGTGCAAACCGGCGACCATATCCATGACGGAAACTTGCTGTGGCAGGCGTTGGTGGGGTCTTTTGCAGCTTACGCAGGGTTTGCGGGGCTGGGCGCGCTGGGCGGTGCCGTGAGCGCAACGGCCTCATCCCGCCGCCGCGCCAAGCGTGAGCGAAGCCCGTCATGAAAAGAGCGGTACAGAGAAGGATTTCCTATCATGGCAGATAAACAGCACGACCGTCCCGATCGCCAAGGCCTGAAGGCCGTTACAAACCGCCATTTCGGCGAGGGTGCCGATGGCAAAGCATTTTCGGAGACATTCAAAGACCATTTTAAAAAGATTCTGAGCTTCGGTGGAAAAGATGCAACAGGGCTATCTTATGCCTTGCCCTTTATGGGTTTTTTGGTGGTGTCACAGATTGGTTCGATGGAATTATTGAAGAATCAGGACGTGATGGTGGGGCAAGACCCAGCCTTTGTTTCAATGAATCCTGCGCAAGCGCTCCAAGAAGCCTCTTCCTCCCGCTATATCGGCGTGGCGCAATTGTATGACAAGGACGGTGTGCGCGAAAGATCGGATCTGGGCTATTTATTCCTTTTGGAAGTGACGCCGGATAATCAATACAGGCTTTACCATGTCGGTGGTTTTTTGGAGCAGGATAAATCCATCGCCCCCGTAAGATCATCGCAAGACGCAACAATTTGGGCGGCGGAAATTGCGCAAGATTTTCGCATGATGCGCGATGCCTTGACGGTTGATGTAAACGCCATGCCGGAAATACCACGCGTTTTCTTTGATTTCGAGTATGTGTCAGAGGTATTTCAAGAACCCGATGGCGAGTATACATACCGCGTCGGGGATGAGCTGCGCCTCGTCAATCAAGGCCGCGTGACGCCCGCGGATGTGGCGGCACAGGCCGAATTATGGGGAAGGGCGGCGCAGGCCTTCGCGGTCGGCGAATTCGCCCCCGCGCATGAGCCTCATCAACAGGTCGATTTAATGCCGGATATGGGCGATTGGATGGCGAAGTGGGCAGCGCTTCAGGTAATGCTGTATGGCGGGCTCGGCGTACTCGCCGCCGGCGGCGCGGCGCTCAGTGCCAATGCCCGCTCGCGCCGCCGCGATAAGGCGGAGCGCAACCCAAAACCCCAATAATTCCTTGCCTCACTGGGCCTCACTGGGGCGAGAACCGGTGTCAGGATCAATATTCGGGTTCTGAGTCTGGGAATGGGTTGTGGTATTGGTCGAGGTCGCTGAAGCGTGTGAAGCGGCCTTCGAAATGCAGGCGCACCGTGCCGATGGGGCCGTGGCGTTGCTTCGCGACAATACATTCGGCGACTTGGTGGACGCTGTCCATCTTGCGTTGCCATTGTTCGAATTTCTCGAGGTCGGATTCATCGGGCTTCAACCGCTCAACATAATATTCTTCACGGAACACAAACATCACCACGTCCGCGTCTTGCTCAATCGAGCCTGATTCCCGCAGGTCTGAGAGCTGAGGCCGTTTGTCGTCGCGGGTTTCCACGGCACGGCTGAGCTGTGACAACGCGATGACGGGGATGTTTAACTCCTTGGCGATGGCCTTGAGGCCGCGGGTGATCTCGGAAATCTCGTTGACGCGGTTTTCCGATTGTTTTGATCCGGTTCCGCGCAGAAGTTGAAGGTAATCCACCACAATCATGTTGAGGCCGTGCTGGCGTTGCAGGCGGCGGGCGCGGGTGCGTACGGCGTTGATCGACAGGGCGGGCGTGTCGTCAATATAGAGCGGGAATTGCGCCAAACGGGCGCTGGCCTCGGCAAAGCTCCTGAATTCGTCTTTGGTGACGTCGCCGCGGCGAATTTTATCGCCCGGAATTTCGGCCAAATCGGCCAAAATACGGGTGGCGAGCTGATCCGCCGACATTTCGAGCGAGAAAAACCCGATAATGCCGCCGCCGCTGCCGCCTGTTTCGGCGTAGGCCTTGGCGGCGCGCATGGCCATGTTGGTTGCAAGGGCAGTTTTCCCCATGGACGGGCGTCCGGCGAGGATGACAAGGTCGGAGGGTTGAAACCCGCCGAGTTTTTTGTCCAAATCGGACAAGCCAGTGGTGACGCCGGTGACGTGCCCGTCTGAATTATAGGCTTTTTCCGCGATTTCGATGGCGGTTTGCACCGCATCGCGCATGGATTGGAACCCGCCTTGAAGCTGGCCTTTCTCGCCGAGTTCAAACAAACGGCTCTCGGCGGTTTGAAGGCAATCATAGGCATCGCGTTCAATGGTTTGTTCAAAGGCATCATTGACGACGTCTTCGCCGATGGTGATCAAGGTGCGGCGCATCGACAGGTCATATAACGCGCGGGCGTAATCGGCGGCGTTGATGATGGTGATGACGCTGCTCGCCAATTCGTTGAGGTAAGCCGAGCCGCCGACTTTTTCAAGGCCTTGATCGGCTTCGAAATAGTTTTTAAGGGTGACGGGGTCGGCGACTTGGCCGCGCTCGATCAAGGTTTGGATGGCGCTGAAAATTCGTTGGTGCTGGGGCGCGTAAAAATGCTCGGCACGCAAAAAATCGCCGACGCGTTCCATGACGCGATTGTCGACCAGCAACGACCCGATCAAGGCTTGTTCGGCCTCCAGATTATGCGGCAAAACGCGGTACAGCTTGTCTTGAAGCTCCGCGCTGCTCTCGTTGCTTTCGGGGCCGAGGCCGCCTTGGGTGTGTGATACGATTTCTAATGCCATGATGGGGACGGACTTTAACAGCGCATCGCCGCCTTGTCATCCATTGAATCGCGATTGAAAGGGAATGTTTGGTGGGCGGGGTTGAAAAAATCGAGCAGGCGCGGTAATGTCCAGCCAAATCAATTCATTAAAGGCAGAGCGATGAGAGGCTATTTCGCCATCGGCGTTGAGGGCATCAACAAATCGGGCAATATGGGCACGTTGATGCGCTCGGCGCATGCCTTTGGCGCGAGTTATTTTTTCGCCATTCGCCCCGATGTTGATTTTCGGGAATTGCGTTTGACCGATACGTCCGGTTCGGTCGACCATGTGCCGTATTTTTCCTATGACAGCGTTGAGGATTTTACCTTGCCGCGCCATTGTTCCCTCGTTGCGGTGGAATTGGTCGAAGGGGCGGTGGAGTTGCCGAGCTTTCGCCACCCGACTTGCGCGGCCTATATTTTGGGGTCGGAAATGGGGTCGGTGTCGCCACAGATTTTGGCGCTGTGCGACCATGTCATCAAAATTCCGATGAAATTCTGCGTGAATGTGGGGATTGCGGGGGCGCTGGTGATGTATGACCGGATGGTGTCGATGGGGCGGTTTGCGCCGCGTCCGGTGCGCGCGGGCGGGCCGGACGGGCTTGACCCCGCCTTGATCGCGGCGATGGAGCCGGTTGTTCACCGCCGCAAATCACGCCGTAAATCAGTGGGTAAATCAGTCGGCAAATCAGGGGAAAAAACCTGAAAAAACAATTCATCCTTTGTTTTTTTTCGTGCTTTGTTATGATGGGCATTGACGAATCGTGTTATCCGCGCCCATAAACACGGTAAGAATTCGCGCTGTCATAGCCCTGACAAATGGTTAATTGACGGAAGGCGGGTTCAACGGCCTTGGCAAGGTCGGTAAACGATCCATAAAGTTAAAAGGGACTTGAGAAAACCATGTTGAAGATGTTCACAGTCGCACGTCGTTCCATTTTGTTCACTATGGTGACGGGTTTTATGACCCTGTCCGCCCTTGCCGCGCCCGCGCAGGCATCGGACCCGAAATTGATTTCCACCTATGGCGATTGGGCGGCCTATACGTTTGAAGAAAACGGCAACAAGGTTTGCTATATGGCGAGTAAGCCGACAAAGGCCGAAGGCAATTACAAAGTCCGCGGCGATATTTTCGTGCTGGTGACGCATCGCCCCGCCGAAAAATCCAAAAATGTTTTCAGCTATATCGCCGGATACACCTATAAAACCAACGAAGAAGTGACCGTTATGATTGACGGCAAACGCTTTACCTTGTTCGCGCATAAAGACATGGCGTGGACAAGCACCGCGGAAACCGATACGGCGCTGTCCGAAGCCCTTCGCAAGGGATCGAAAATGGTGGTTGAGGGCGTGTCTTCCCGCGGAACAAAAACCAAGGATACATTCAGCTTGCGCGGCTCAGGCGGCGCCCATGACGCGATTAACAAGGCCTGCGGGTATTAAGAGTAAGAGATATTTTTATGCCTGATGCCGGATTGGCGCGGGGTTTGAGATACGGGAAACGGGGTTTGTAGGTTTTGCGCTGCAAACCCCTTCTTGTTTTGCGGGCTTCGCCATTGTATGCTGGACGGGCGCTTTATTCATGATCAGGGGGGAACAAGACCATGAAACAATTCCAATTCGGCGAGTCCTTCGCCCTTAAAAAATCCATCACAGACGATGTTTTGAAAGCTCAGCTCAAGACCCGTCTTGAGTCTATGTTCAAGCTCTCGCAATTCAAGGATGAGGGGGAATCCGTCATGATTTGTGGCACCAGCGGCGGTAAAAAGGCTTGGGTGCGCCATGGCGCACTCACCGCCACTGTCGATGTCGCGATTGAGGACGGCAAGGCGCGATTTGTGATTACGGGCGAGATCAAGCCCGCAAACTCGCTCGTCGTGTTTTACAGCCTTGGCCTTTTGACGGTTTTGTTGATCGGGTTGCTCCCCGGGTCGCTCAATACCAGCGGTGAAAACGCGGGGGCCGCGGATGCGCTGGTGTTTTTGGTGATCGGCGCGTATATCGTGTACGACATTGAGAGCAAATTGCGCGAAGCGCGGCGCATGATCGAAGAAGTGATTCGCGCCCTGCGCGCCGAGTTCGAACAATAGAGCGAAGCCTTGTGCCGCCTTCACTTGTCTTGGGCTTGTCCGAAGTTTGTCTGTTTTCTTTGCTTTTTATATGTGGCTTGTGCTAGAAAAATCGTCTTGAAACATCAATATGGGAAGTGGCGTGTTGTTCGCGATGCGGATAACGGGGTCGCCAATAGAACAAGACAGGCATTAAAGTAAAATGAGTATTAACGCACATGGTAGCGCCTTTTCCGCGCCAAAAACAGACGCCACGGGGCGTACCCCTTTGATCGGTCTGTCTTTGGAGGAACTGGAACAAACGCTTGGCCAGCTCGGCTTCCCCAAATTCCGCAGCAAACAAATCTGGCACTGGATTTACCAGCGCGGCGCCGCCGATTTCGAGGCGATGAATAATGTGCCAAAAGAGATTCGCGCCAGATTGGCGGAAACATTCAGCATCAATCGCCCTGCCATCGTCAGCGAACAAAAATCCACCGACGGCACGGTGAAATGGCTCTTGCGCATGACAGACGGGCAAGAGGTTGAAACCGTGTTCATCCCCGAAGAAACGCGCGGGACGCTGTGTATTTCATCGCAAGTCGGATGCACCTTGACGTGCCGTTTTTGCCATACGGGGACACAGCCCTTGGTGCGTAACCTCGGCGTTCACGAGATTGTCCAGCAAGTGATGCTGGCACGCGACCGCCTCTATGAATGGCCGTCCAGTTCCCCCACACCGATCGGCGCGGACGGACAACCGAAGCAATTGCGCGAACTCACCAACATCGTTTTGATGGGCATGGGTGAGCCGCTGTATAATTACCAAAACATCGCCAAGGCGATGAAAATCTGTATGGATGGCGATGGGTTGTCGGTGTCGAAGCGTCGGATTACGCTGTCGACCTCCGGCGTTGTGCCGATGATCGAAAAATGCGGCGCGGAACTTGGCGTCAATCTTGCGATTTCCCTTCACGCGCCGGATAATGAGCTGCGCAGCCAGATCATGCCGATTAATAATAAATACCCGCTTGAAGACCTCCTTGAGGCGTGCCGCAATTACCCCGGCCTTACCAATGCGCGGCGCATTACGTTTGAATATGTGATGTTGAAAGACGTCAACGACACGGATGAACATGCCCATAAATTGGTTGAAATTCTTGAAGGGATTCCCGCAAAAATCAATTTGATTCCGTTCAACCCTTGGCCGGATGCGCCGTATGAACGCTCAAGCAATAACCGGATTCACCGCTTTGGTGAGATTTTGCTGGAGGCTGGCTATGCCAGCCCGATCCGCAAAACGCGCGGTGAGGATATTCTCGCGGCGTGCGGTCAGTTAAAGTCCGAGAGTCTGCGCCTGCGTAAATCCGCCCCGAAAGAGGACGCGACCGCGCCGGAAGCCTTGCCACAAAAAGAACAAAACACCGCGGCATAAAGACGCAAAATCATAGACAATCAACCGAATTTTTAAGGAGTAAAAAGGCCTGTAAACCGCTAATCCCTTGAGTGATGCCCTCTATATCGGGGCAAAAATCGGGCCAAACGGCGGCACCATGATGCAAGAATAAACGGGGGATGACCCGTTTCAAAAAACTTGCCTTTCGCGGACGGGCTTTTATGATGAAATAATGGGGATGATGGTTAAACAATATATTCGCAGACTCTATCACAGCGCCCGCCGCATGACGATGTTTGCGGCGCACAGCGTTGTGTCCTTTGCCACATTGCGTAAGCCGATCATGCGCGAACGCTATTTCAAAACGCGGGGCGGCCGGTGGCGCGGGCGGTATATTGCCGCGTCGATTATGATGTTTTGCCTGTCGACCTTTATGCTCGCCTCAATGGATGTCAGCGGCGCGCGCTATGTCGTGATGCCGACACAGGAAATGCGTGCGAATGAAGGCGAGCAAAACCGCCATACGATCGAAGGCATGTCCGATTCCGCTTTTGACGGCGTTACTGTCGACGGATCCGAAAACGAATTTGCCGATCAAGCGGGAATGCAGGATGTTGAGCAGCTTGCCGCCGTTGAGCCGGCCTCGATTCCGACTGCGGAAGTGGTGGTGGCACCGCGTCCGGCTCGTCCGAATCGCTGGACGGAGGTTTTGACTATCGAAAAGGGCGGCACGCTCGGCGGATTGCTCGGCAAGGCCGAAATTCCGGGGAATGACGCCCACGCCGCGATCAAGGCGATGGGCAACCAGCTTGACCCCAGCGATATGCGCCCAGGGCAGGATGTTAAACTCCACTTCGTGCGCAGTGACGATGGGTCGCCGTTGTTTGCCGGAATGGATGTCATCAAAAGCGGCATTGAAACCGTGGTCGTGCGCCGCAGTCCCGAAGACTCGTTCGAGGCCAAGACCGATAAGAAAAAAGTTATCACCGAAACACGCGCGGCGCGGGCGAAAATATCTTCCTCCTTGTTTGCCGACCTGACCAAGGCCGGTGTTCCGGATGGGATTATTAACCAGATGATCAAATCCTATTCTTGGTCGATTGACTTCCAGCGCGATATTTGGGGGGATGAGGATGTTGAGCTTTTATACACCGTCAACCGCACCGAAGACGAAGCCTATTTGCGCAGCGGTCAACTCCTCTATGCCAACCTTGTTATTCGCGGCAAGGAAAATCCGATATTTTACTATGTCAAACGGGACGGGATGGACGACTTTTTCTTGCCGTCCGGCAACTCGGTGCGCAAGGCTTTGCTGCAAACTCCGATTGACGGGGCGCGGATTTCATCGGGATACGGGATGCGCAGGCACCCTGTTTTGGGCTATGGCAAAATGCATAAGGGGCTTGATTTCGCGGCACCGACCGGCACGCCGATTTACGCCGCCGGTGACGGTTTCGTTGAAAAAGCCCAGATATTCAGCTCCTATGGCAATTATGTCCTGATCCGCCACAACGACACCTATAAAACCGCCTATGCCCACATGTCACGCTATGGTAAGGGCATCAGCAAGGGCGTCCGCGTCAAACAGGGCCAGATTATCGGGTATGTCGGCACAACGGGGCGTTCCACCGGCCCGCATTTGCACTATGAAGTCCATGTCAGCGGCAAACAGGTCAACCCGCGCTCGGTTAAATTGCCGATTGGCGATAAACTGTCGGGCGAAGATTTGAAAGCGTTCAAAGCGCGTATGGACGCCTTGAAAAAAGATTTCGCCAATACGCATGCCAAAGTTTCGCCTTTGATGGTGAAGGCACCGCAAGAAGGCGAATAACACCGCTTCTTGTGTCTTGCTCTAAAGCCCCGTTTGGATGATGATAGATGATCCGCTTGTTTGCGCCTCCCCTTAGTTTAGGGAGGCTTTCGGGCGGGCTTCACATCATCATAAAGGTGCCGATATGGGCGGTTTTGCAGGACAAGTCTGGTTTTGGATGGCGATTAGTGCGGCGTTGCTGTGGGGGATTGGGTATAATATCTCCGAAGCCTTGATGAAAAAGGGCATCAGCCCTAGCGTTCTTATGCTGTTGAACGCGCTCATCGTGTTGCCGCTTTATCTTGGGCTGTCCCTCAAATTCGGGAATCTCCAAAAGGAAATCGGTCTGGTGTTGCAGAGCAAGACGATGATTGCCTATTTCTTGATCGGCGGGTTCACCATTATGGGCGGGAACTGGCTCATCCTCAGCAGTGTCGCCGCGAAGAACGCGAGTTTGGCGAGCCTGATCGAGATTTCCTATCCCCTTTTCGTGATTTTATTCGCATGGCTGTTTTTCAAGGATGTGCAGGTCAATCTGTGGACGGCGCTGGGCGGCGTGTTTATCATAAGCGGTGTTGCGATTATTTATTTAAAAAACTGACGGATGTTTCAATGGACGGCGGCGATTTTACCCATGTGATGGCGTTTTTATACGCGTTTTTAAAAGGGCTTGGTATTGGAGTGTCGATTGCCGCACCGGTCGGGCCAATCGGGCTTTTGTGCATTCGCTCGACACTGTCCAAGGGGGCGATGTCGGGGTTTTTCACTGGCCTTGGGGCGGCGGTGGCGGACGCGTTTTATGGCGCGGTGGCGGCATTCGGCCTTGTGGTTATCATCGCGTTTTTGGAGCAATACCGGCTTTATATCGGCATTGGCGGGGCGGTGTTTTTATTCGCGCTCGGCATTCGCAATATTGCCCGCAAAAAATTCCTCGAACAAGCCGCAGATGGCAGTGTCGTGATCCTGCGGATGCGCAGCAAGGCTGGGCTGGTGACGGATTTTGTCGGGACGTTGTTCTTGACCCTTGGCAACCCCGCAACAATATTGTCGTTCATCGCCATTTTCGCAGGGCTTGGTTTGAGCGGCGAACAAGAAACGCTTAAGGCTATGTTGATGGTTGCCGGTGTTTTCACCGGATCGGCGCTGTGGTGGTTGTTTTTGGTGCGGGTTGTGTCGCTTTTGGGGCGCTCGATCAAGGCTTCGACCATGACGTTGATTAACCGTATTTCCGGTTTGGTCTTGATTGGGTTTGGCGGGCTTGCTTTGATCTCGGTGCTGTAGCAAACGCGGCGTTTATTTTTTGCGAAGGCCGGAGATGACCGCAAGGATCGGAATCAGCGTCCAGAAAAACGCCATCACAAACCAAAACCGCGCATAATATAAATGGTCGTTCTTGAGTCCGAAATCGCCGTAGGCGCGGGGTGCGGGCAAGGATTCTGGGAGGGCTTCTGGCACGGCTAAGCTGGCAAAGGCGGCGGGGATTTGGTCAGCGTAGAAAAACAGCTCTACGCTGTTTCCCTCGTTAATATTGAAATGACGCGCTATATCCCCAAAATCCGCCCGCATCCAGATATTTTGATCGGGAAAGTTATTGGCACTGAAACGGCCTTTAGCCTCGGGTTCGACAAGATATCCGGTAATGGAGAGCGGAATTGTCAAATTCGTGCCGGTATCAGTTTCAGGGGCGGGGGCGGTGCTTATAAGCGGTGTGACGGCGGCTTGGAAGGCGTCACGCTTATCCGCCGCAATCCAGCCGAAATTCGTCAAGAGCGTGAGCGCGGTGGGTTTGTCCGCCGTGTCTTGAACGCCTGACGGGGCAGAGAGAGTTACGGGGGCATAGATGTGATAGCCCGCAACGCCGTCCTTTGGGCGCGGGCCGATAGCGATGGGCGCACCGCTCAACCACCCCGTCACATGGCCGCGGCGTAAACTGAGCCGCGCCGGAATCATGGTGGTCAGGAGTTCGGCATCAAAGGGCGTGAGGGCGGGGTCTGTGAGGCGTTCTTGCTCGATAATGCCGAGGATTCCTTGTTTCCATTCAAGGCGCTCAAGCTGCCACAGGCCGAGGCGGATCAACACGATCAAGCCGATTGTCCAAAACAGGAGTCCAAAGACCGTTTTGAAAATGAAGCGGGGTGTTAGAAATAACTTGAAATCAGGGCGTTGCATCGGTATAAATCACAATATGTAAAATATAGGCGGTTTGGGGAAGGACTTATCCTTATGTATGCACCTTACATACGCAGCGACCATCATATCGATGAAAAAACTTTTCGCCAGCGTCTTATTGGACGAATGGACGAAAAATCGCCGCGCGATGGATTGCGTCACATTACAATCGTTGGCGTTAACCGCCCGCAATATTTCGGGTTTGGCGGCATGGATGAAGACAGCATCCGCACCCGCACTTTGCTCGATTATCTTGATCGCTCCGGGGTCGGCATTGACCCTGAATTCGTGCTTGATCCGGTTGATTTTATGCTGGGGCGTGATTTCCTTAGAGAGGATCATAAAACCGACCTCGTGATCGTGTCTTGTATTCTTCAATATAATTCGAATGGTAAATATCTTGACGGGGCGGAGCATCTGGCGCGGATCGGCCATGCGGCGCGGTATGACCCAAGCATGGCGTTTGACTTGTCAACACGCCTGAGTGATCTGCAAGGGCGGACGGCGTGGCAATCGCGCCTCAATCAATCGGGCGCGAAATTATGCATCACCTTCGGCGGCAAGGAGGAAATCGACACGGAATATCTGGCGAATGAGCAGAGTATTTCCCTTGTTGAAACAAAGCCAAGCTCCATCCCGCTTTGGCGGGATCGCAACGAGAGTACAGAGCATTTTTACGGGTTTAAAAATGACTTGCCGATGCTGTGGCTCGGGATTCTCGCGCGTAAGGATTGGATTCTTGGCCGTAATCCGGTATCGCCGGAGCGACGCGAAGACCTCACAATCCTTGGAAATATCCTGCATGACAAGGGGATGGAAGCGCCGATCTTCGCGCGGCAGGCGACCGAAAACCAAACGCGCCGTCATGGCAAGCATACCGTGCGGCCTTTTGGCAAGCGCGGGCGGACATTATAAAATAAACGACAAAGCGAAAGACACGAACTATGACATCGAAAACAGCGTTTGATGCAATGACACAGCGGATGCAAACCGAGCAGCCCGTCAATGCGGTTGAGGCGTATTTCAGGGAGCTTTGCGCCGTGCGGGCGGCGGAATTGCCGGCGGGAACACCGATGATCAAAACGATTGCGGCGGTCGGGGCGCTGGACGGAGAATTCGGCGGCAATGAAAAAGACAGCGCGATTATGACGCAGATGCTGCGCTATTTCCTCAAAACCGGAATTCCGATTGATCCGGCGTTTGAGGTTGATGTGGTCAATTTCCGTGAAAACCGCGACTTTTTGGCGGAAACGAAGCAAGCCGACCTTGTTTTTGTGGCGTATATCATCCGCGAACATGTGATGCGCGTGACGAAATGCTTCAACACGGCGGGCGGCAGGCCGGATACCGATCTAGACCGTTTGAGCGTGACGCTCAGCCCCAATCACCGCGAAGAAAAATGGAATGCGCGGGCGAAAATCGCGGGGGCGAAACTTGTTTTGACACAAGGCGGGCTTTTCGAGATTGGGTCACGGAGTTTTCCTGACTTTCAGCCCTTGATCGATTCACCGACAAAATACGGAACGGAGAAAGACCAGATCACCGAAACCTTGCAATCCTTACACGGCGCGGATGCGGATTTTCCGACTCCATGGATCGGGCTTGCCGCCGATGCGGCGTATTTAAAGGCTGTTGCGCCGTATATTGAAGGCTCTACGGCGCTGGGGCGGCGGATGCTGGCTGTAAACCCGTCTGAGGCTTCCTTGCCCACACAAACGGGTTTGAGCGGCTTGCGTGGGTCTGTGCGCGCCTTGCGTTAAGGGGGGGCGCGGCGGGCTAACTCGGGGGTTAACTCGGGTCGTCGGAGCCTTCGAAGGTTCGGGGCAAATGGCGGTATTGAAGCGTGATGATATAGGATTTCAACGGCCGCAACATCGCAACGCACAGAATGAGGGCAAGCCCCGTCCATAAAACCCCATGCACCCAGAGCGGAATCGTGAAAAGACGATCCGCGATGAGGGCGAGCGGGACAATCGCAACCCCCAAAATGAAAATCAAAAACACTGCTGGCCCATCACCATTGTCGTGCTTACCAAGCGGCAAAGCGCAGACGGGGCATGTTTCACGTGGGCTTAGGTCGCGCCATGTTTCAAAAATCTTGCCTTGCTTACAGCGCGGACAAACTCCGCGAAGGGCTTGGCACAGGGTTTGAAAGAAGGAGGGGGCGGCGGCTTCCGGCTGTGCCGATTCTGGATTTGACGACTCTGGCGGTATGGGGGCGGCGGTGTTCATGCGCGGTCTTTCTATGGCAGGGGTGAGGGCGATAATCTTCGGTAAAAAAACGGCTCGCTGTGTCGTGACAGGCGAGCCGTTTTGAAATGTCGTTGAAACGAAGACGCTTTGTTTTTGTGCCGGCGTTTAATGCCTGCGCCTTAATGTATGGCAGCCGGCGCGTCACCCGCACCCCACCAATATACGGCGACAAACAGGAACAACCACACAACGTCAACGAAGTGCCAGTACCATGCGGCGGCTTCGAACCCGAAATGGTTTTCGGCGTTGAAATGGCCTTTGACTGTTCTGAGCCAGCAAACAAACAAGAACACCGTTCCGACAAAAACGTGGAAACCGTGGAAACCTGTGGCCATGAAGAATGTGGAGGCGAAAATGCCGTCCTTGAACGCAAACGGGGCATGGACATATTCATAGACTTGGAAACCCAAGAACACAACGCCGAGCCCAACGGTGATGATGAGGGCTTTGGACGCCTCGGCAATTTTATTGTCCAGCAAGGCATGGTGCGCCCATGTCACGGTGCAACCGGAGAGCAACAAAATCATGGTCATTAACAGCGGCAGATCAAAGGCCGGAATGATGTGAATCCCTTCGGGCGGCCAGATTCCGCCAACGGGGAAGAGGCTGGCGGAAAAGAACGCCCAGAAAAACGCAACGAAGAACATGACCTCAGACGCGATGAACAACATCATGCCATAACGAAGGCCGATTTTGGCGATGGGGGAATGCGCCTTTTCAACAACGCCTTCATGGATGATGTCTTTCCACCAGAAAAACATACAGGCCATCACCGACAACGCGCCGAGGATGACGCCTTTGAGGCCGACCGGAACGTCGCGGATTTCGACTTTGTGCATGAACAAAACCGCGCCGACGGCGAGCAACCCCGCCGCGAAAGAAGAGATCAACGGCCATGCGCTGGGGCGTACGAGATGGTACGGGTGCGGTTTGCCGTTGGTGGTGTCATATTCGATGTAATCGGCCATTATGGCGGTTCCTGTGTTGTCTTTGGTTGGGGTGTCTGTGATCTTGTCGTGTTTGGAACGGCAGGGTCACGGCGTTTATAGATTATTCATCCTGATTGTAAAAGTCTTCTTTCGCTTTTTCAAGCTCTTGCGAGTCTGAAACGAAAAAAGTGTAAGACAGGGTGATGGTCGTGATGTCGTCCATGTCGGGGTCGGTCATGATGTCGGGGTCAACGAAGAAGGATACGGGCATATGCATGTCTTCGCCGGCGGAGAGGGTCTGGCGGTCAAAGCAAAAGCATTGCGTCTTGAAAAAATATTTGCCCGCCCGCACAGGGGTGACGTTGTAAATCGCGGTGCCGGTAACGGGGGCGGTGCCGTTGTTGCGGGCGGTATAGCTTATCAACGCCTCTTGCCCCGGATGGAGGGAAACTTCAGGAAGTTCGGGTTTGAAACTCCACGGCAGGCGGGGCGAGATATCGGTGTTGAAGCGAATTCGAAGGGTGCGGTCTGCGACAATTTTGTCGGCGGACGGGGCGGTGATGGCCTTTTGTGTTGTGCCGCCAAAGCCCGTGACACGGCAAAACAGGTTATACAGCGGCACGGATGCAAAGGACAGTCCGACCATCACCGATACGGCAAGCAGAACAATCAGGCCGGTTTTGCGGTTTTTATCGTGAAGGGCGGTGTTGTTGTTCATGAACGGGGTTGATCTCGCTTGTCGTTATACTGGTCGTTGTTATGGGGTATCACGGGCAACCGGAAGCGGTCCGAAGGATTGCGCAACCGGCATGATTTCCATCCGGTTTATGTTAACATGGGCGGGTTGCGAGAACACCCAAAAAGCGGCTTCTGCGACATCTTTACCACTGAGCGGAGTCATGCCTTTATAGACATTGGCAGCCTTGTCCGTATCCCCCTTGAAGCGCAAAACGGAAAAATTGGTTTCGGCCATGCCGGGTTCGAGATTGGTGACGCGGATATTCGTGCCATGCAAATCGGCGCGCAGGGCGAGCGAGAATTGCTTCACGAAGGCCTTGCTGGCGCAATAGACATTGCCGCCCGGATAGGGATAGTTTCCGGCGGTTGAGGCGATGTTGATGATGTGCCCGCGCCCGCGCGCGACCATGAGCGGCAGAACGAAATGCGATATTGTGACAAGGGCGGTGTTGTTGACCGCGATCATGGTTGTCCAATCCTCCAGATCGGCTTTTTGTGCGCCCTCAAGCCCCAGCGCCAGACCGGCATTATTGAGCAAAAGGTCAATGGTGCGCCAATCATCGGGAAGGGCGTCCAAGGCGGCTTGCAAGGCCGCAGGGTCGCGCAGGTCGGCAATGAGGCGGTATACGGGGCGACCATAGGTCGTTTCGATGTCGGCGGCGAGTGTTTCAAGCCGCGCGGCATCGCGCCCATGCAGGATGAATCGGCAATCAAGCGCGGCAAAGCGCTGGGCGAAGGCTTGGCCAAATCCGCCTGTGGCGCCGGTGATGAAAATGGTGAGAGGGGCGTTCATGGAAACCTTTTTGATGGTGGGGGCTGTAGGTTGTTGTTGGAGGGGAGGGGGAGCGCGGTGCGCGGGATTACATCGTAAACTCGAAAGGCGAGCGCAAACCGCGCGACACGACTTCACGGCGGAAGTCGCGGCAAGCGATCAAAAACCGTGCATGGGTGTTGCGCTTGAAGGCTTCATCGTTCCAGATGGTGGGAGCCATAATGTCGGTGTGGCGCTGGGGAATGATCCAGCATGCCCCGAATAATTTTTCGCTTTTTTGTCTTGGGATCATGGCGACCCCGTCCATGAATTCAAAGAAACTGTCATGATAGGTGTTGAGGACTTTGAGGTCGTTTTCATTGATGTCGGTGTAAATCACACCAAGCAAATTATGACCGTTTGAAGGAAAGGCGCCGGGCAAAGTATTATTGGCAACGATTCCGATTTCAAAATTTTCCAAAATCCCGTCTTGATGGGTGGGAACCCGCCCCAGCAATACTCCCATAATATCTGGATAAGCCCACGGCCCGTAACCGAAAACGTTCATTCTTTTTTATTCCTGCTGGAGGGGGTGTTGTGAGTCGTCAAAGAAGGAATTTAACCATGGTGATGATCCAGATCAAGGCCATAAAGCCAAGCAAAGCGGCGAGCATCGCATAGTTTTTGATTTTTTTCTTTTTGTGGAGGTCAGAATGATCCATGGAAAAATCCTTAAAACCCGCTATCCATGACGAGAAGCAGGAAAATTGCGAATAAATAGAAAATGGAATAGCCGAACATTTTGCGCGCTTCGGCGTACACACTGTTCGGTTCCCTCAACACGCGCCATGCGCTGAGGGTGAAGAGGAGGTTGAGCGCAAATCCGCCGCATAAAAACAAATATCCCGATGCGCCGGTCAAAAACGGCAAGGCGCAGACAGGCCACATCAAGAGGGTATAGACGAACATCTGGCGTTTGGTGTGGGTTTCGCCGCGCACGCAGGGCAGCATGGGAATACCGGCGCGGGCGTAATCCTTGCACGCGAATAACGCCAGCGCCCAAAAATGTGGCGGCGTCCAAAAAAAGATGATCATGAACAAGGCGAGGGAGGTCAGGTCAACACCGCCTGTGACCATCGCCCATCCGATCATCGGGGGGAATGCCCCCGCCGCGCCGCCAATGACGATGTTTTGCGCCGTCCAGCGTTTGAGCCACATGGTGTAGACAATGCTGTAGAAAAAATTGGCGAAGGCGAGCAACCCTGCCGCTACCCAATTGACCGCGAGCCCCATGATCATGACGGAAAACAGGCTCAGGATAAGGGCGAAGGTGAGGGCTTCGGACGGGTCGACTTTGCCTGATGGAATCGGGCGGTCTTTGGTGCGGTTCATCATCGCGTCAATGTCGCGGTCATACCACATATTGACCGCACCCGCCGCGCCCGCACCGACAGCGAGGGCAAAAATACCAATGGCGCCAAGGATGGGATTAATCGCACCGGGGGCGGCGAGTAATCCGCACAAGCCGGAAAAAATAACCAAGCTCATGACCCGCGGTTTTAAGAGATTGAGATAGTCAGACACCGTGGCTTCGCCCGCAAAGCCAGACGCAGCATGGCTCACCGCGCTTACAGGCGCGGACAGGGAGGCGGGGATGGGCGCGGATGTGTGGGGTGTCGATGTACTCATGGACGTATATGTAGCATTACATATCCGCCCCGCCAAAGAAAAAAACTTGAATTCCTACGAAAAACTTGCTTTATGAAAAGAGAATAAAAATTAAAAAAACCGCAGGGAGGCGGATTCCATGACACAGCCAACACAAACGGCGCTTGAGCGCGTATCAACCTTGCTCTTTGACCAAAACGGAATGGACCGTGCAAAGGTCGAGCGCATTGTCCGCAATGGCTTGTCCGGCGCGGATGACGGCGAATTATATGTCGAGCAAACATTGTCCGAGGGGCTGAGCTGGACGGATGGCAAGCTCAAAGGCAACAGCATGTCGGTGCGCGAAGGGTTCGGGTTGCGCTATGTCGCGGGCGAGGCGTTTGCCTACGCGCATAACCATATGATGGATGAAAAAGCCGTTCAATCGGCGATGAAAACGGTCAAAGGCCTGCGCAGTGGCGGCAAGGGCGGTTCGCTCGCACTCAGCACCACACCGGCCCATGTGAAAAGCAAAGGCGGGGTTTATATTCCGCAATACCAATCCGACAGCCCGCTTGCGGGGCACAGCCGCGAGGACCGTATCCGGTTGCTGGAAAAAGTGGACGCCTATGCCCGCAGCCTCGATTCCCGCGTGCATGACGCAACGGTGAGCGTGGTCGGCGAGATGAAAAACGTCCTGATTATTCGCAAAGACGGGCTTGTGGTGGCGGATGAACGCCCCTTGGTGTCGATGCGGATCAATGTCGATGTGAAGCAAGGCACCCGCATGGAATCAGGCTCCTACAGCTTTGGCGGGCGGCATGACTTTGCGGCTTTGTTCAACGAACAAACATGGAAAGCCGGCGTCGACGAAGCCTTGCGCAGCGCCTTGGTGAATCTGGAGGCGATTGACACACCGGCGGGCAGCATGGATGTGGTGCTTGGCCCCGGTTGGACGGGCGGCGTGATGCTGCATGAGGCCGTCGGTCACGGGCTTGAGGGCGACTTCAACCGCAAAGGCACATCGATCTACAGCAACCGCGTCGGGCAACAAGTGGCGTCCAAGGGCGTGACCGTGGTTGACCAAGGCGATATTCCGAACCGCCGCGGGTCGTTGAATTTCGATGATGAAGGCACGCGCACACAGGAAAACATCCTGATCGAAGACGGAATCTTGAAGGGGTATATGCAAGACCGCATGAATGCGCGGTTGATGGGCGTTGCCCCGACCGGAAATGGCCGCCGCGAAAATTACACCTTCGCGCCGATGCCGCGCATGACCACAACCTTTATGCGCGCCGGAACCGCCGACCCGCAAGAGATTATCGAAAGCGTCAAGAAAGGTTTCTTCGCCGCGCGGATTTCGGGCGGTCAGGTTGATATTACCTCCGGCAAATATGTGTTTAATGTTGAGGAAGGCTATATCATCGAAAACGGCAAGATCGGCGCGCCGGTTAAGGGCGGAACCTTGATCGGAAACGGCCCCGACACAATGACGAAAATCGACATGATCGGCAATGACCTTGCGCTTGACCCCGGCCTTGGGGCGTGCGGCAAGGCGGGACAGAGCCTCCCCGTTGGGGTCGGGCATCCGACGGTCAAAATTCGTAATTTAACCGTTGGTGGAACCGCAACTCCGTCGTAACGGCGGCATAATCGCGGCCTTGATTTTACGCTATGACGATGAAAACGCCCGCATCAAACGGGCGTTTTTGTTTGGGGGCGGAGGGGTAAGGGCGGTATGGGCGGCGTTGCTAAAACGGCCTGATCCACATAAAGGCGTGGTTGTAGAAGGTGGGGCTGTTTTGCACCGTGATTTTCGGTTCTGATCGTGGGACAACGCGGCGGAGCAAGGCGGCGGCATAGATGCGCATATATCCCTTTTCCCGCCAATTCAGGCGTCCAGCATCGGATAGGGTGACGGTGTAGTCATAGCCCTTGGCCTGCGTTCCCTCATAAACGGGGTGGACATCGCATGTGACCTTCAGGCCGTCTATTTTGAATTTTTTGTGAAGGCCAATGGCGATTTCTTTGGCGACATCGGCCTGTTTTTCCTTCAATTGCTCCCGCGATAGGTGCATTGATTCTCTCCCAGCTGTGATTTTTTATTTTATTATTTTTATTGTTTTCTTTTATGCGTAGCGAAGCACGCCGCCAGTGTCAACCATGCAGGGTGTTTTGTTGGTGTCGGCCTGATGGTTTTTAAGGGGCGGGAGCGCGCAGGGGCTTGCTGCTCAGGACGATCATCGGTGCGTCGTTTGACTCGCTGATGTCCGAAAATACGATGTTCACGCGGCTGAATGTCATGGTCGTCAAATGGGCGTCTGAAGACAGATATGTGCTGCGGATGATCACGCAATAAAGCGTCTTCTTGCCTTGGGAGGTGCGGCATTGGACGGATAAATCGCCCGTTTGAATGTTGAAATTGTATTGCAAGTCAAGGGCAACCGATTTTGCAATGCGGTTGCAAAAATCGTCTGTGTTGCCTGCTTTATCTGAATGTGCGGTTTCTGTGCTCATGCGCAAGAGGGCTGGCGGATTACCGCCCGCCGATTGTCATTCCGTTAATCCGCAGTGATGGTGTTGCGAGCGCCGAGCGGCGTTTGATGAGGTCGTCCGCCGGCGTCATCGACAGGAACATATCATGCAAATTGCCGCCGAGGGTGAGTTCCTTGACCGCAAAGGCGATTTTGCCGTTTTCGATCCAGAAGCCGCCGGCGCCGCTGCTGTAACGGCTGGTCATCACATCGGCACCGCCGCCCATGAGTTCGGTGACATAGAAGCCTTGCTTGATGTCAGCGATCATCTCGTCAAGGCTTTGGGTGCCGGCCTCGATGTATAAGTTGCTGGGGCCGGATCCATGGCCTGTGGATTTGAAGCCGAGTTCACGGGCGGAGGCCAGATCCATGATCCAGCTCTTGAGCACGCCTTTTTCGGCGATGGTGAGTGGGGCGCTCGGCATTCCTTCGGAATCAAAGGCACGGGAACCCAAACCACGCGGCAAGAACGGGTCGTCCTTGATGGTGATGGCGGGGTTCAGGACTTGGTCGCCCATGCGGTCTTTCAAGAAGGTCATTTTGCGTGCAACGGCGGGGCCGGACACGGCATTGGCGAAGGCGGCCAAAAGGCGTGGGCCAAGGTCGCGGTCAAAAATGACCGGTGCTTTTTGCGAAGGGATGGAGCGCGCGCCCAGCATATTGGCGGCGTTCAAGGCGGCTTGTGCGCCGATATCTTCGGGCGAGATGAGGTCGGCCCCGTACACAGCGGTGGAATATTCGCCGCTCGACACCATGTCTTTGCCTTGGGCGGCAATGACCATGGCATTCACACTGTGGAATGTTTTTGTCGTGTGGCCTTTGAATCCGTTGCTGATGAGCATAAAGCTGTCGCCGCGGTTCCAGCTTGCGCTGGCGGTGTTTGACATTTTGATGTCGGGGTGTTTGAGGGCTTCGGCCTCGGCACGGCGGGCGCGGTCTTTGAGTTCTTCTACATCTGGCTCTGATGGGTCAAACGTATCAATCGCGGCGTATGAGGAAATGATTTCGGATGGATCTGCTGGTCTGGCATAGGGGTCTTCACTCGCCATCTTGGTCGAGAGAATGACCGAATCAATGACCGATTCAATATGGTCGGGTCTTAATGTGCCGATGCTCGCGGTGGCGTGTTTGTTGCCGATATGGGTGGCGATGGACAGGCCGACGCTGTTCGGGCTGTTTAATTTTTCGACTTGGCCGTTGCGGATGGATGCGCTGATGCCGGCGCTTTGTGAAATACGGGCTTCGACCTCGTCCGCGCCTTTGGCTTTGGCGGTTGTGATGATGCGCTCCAAAAGGTTAAACGCATCTTGCACGTTCAAACCGGATGAGGCCAAACCGGATGAGGCTCCGCCCCGTTTTGCGGATTTTGTCATGATGGACGCTCCCTGTATATCATTTGTTTTTATAAAGTATTATGGAATGAAGTAGCACGCCCACACGGTTATGTCAAAATTTTTGTGGGGTGCTGCAGGTGGCGGGGGGGACGTTTTATTAGGGGGAAGCGCTCACAAATAAAAACCCCGCCTTTGTTTGAGGCGGGGTTTTTGAAATTGTTTTTTGTGCGTCCGGCTTATTTGACCGTGGGCTGGATTGTGAATTGGTGGAACGGGGGCGGGGATGAAACCGTCCATTCCAAGGTCATGGTGTTCGGCGCGACATCCCAGTAATTGGCGCCGACGCGGCGGCCGAAGAACAGGGTGTAGAACACGATGAAGATGAACAAAATCACGCTCGCGCCCGACAAATATGCGCCCATGGAGGAAATGAAGTTCCACCCGTGGAAGCCCCAATCAATGGCGCTTTGGTACGGTGTGCCCGTGACCCAAGCCTTGAAAGACACCCATGATTCATTGGTCATGTACAAGGTGCGCTCCGTCCAGTTCATATCCTTTGGCAATAACGGCGCGGGATAGTCGATGATCCGGCGCGGCATACCGGCAAGACCGAGGAAATGCTGTGGGAAGAATACAAGGTTTACGCCGATGAAGGTGAGCCAAAAATGCACTTTGCCCCAAAATTCTGGGTATTGCCGCCCCGACATTTTGCCGATCCAGTAATAGAATCCGGCAAACAAGGCAAACACAGCGCCAAGCGACAGAACATAGTGGAAATGCGCGACAACGTAATATGTGTCATGCAAATTGACGTCCATGCCGGCATTGGCGAGAACAACGCCCGTCACACCGCCAATGGTGAACAAAACGATGAACCCGATCGCCCACAGCATCGGCGTGGTAAAGGTGATCGACCCGCCCCACATCGTGGCAATCCAAGAGAAAATCTTGATGCCTGTCGGAACGGCGATGATCAAGGTCGCGGCGGTGAAATAGCCCAAAACCGAGGCCGACATACCGACCGTGTACATGTGGTGCGCCCACACGACAAAGCCGACAAAGCCGATCGCAACCATGGCGTAGGCCATGCCGAGATAGCCAAAGATCGGCTTGCGGGAGAAGGTCGAGATGATGTGGCTGACGATGCCGAAAGCCGGCAAAATCATGATGTAAACCTCGGGGTGCCCGAAGAACCAGAATAAGTGCTGGAACAATACAGGGTCGCCGCCGCCTTCAGGGTTGAAGAAGGCCGTGCCGAAGTTACGGTCGGTGAGCAACATGGTGATCGCGCCGCCCAGTACGGGTACAGCAAGCACGAGCAAGAACGCCGTCACCAGCATCCCCCAAACGAACAGGGGCATTTTATGCAAGGTCATGCCCGGGGCACGCATGTTGAAAATGGTGGTGATGAAGTTCGCTGCGCCCAAAATGGAGGACGCGCCGGCAAGGTGGAGCGCGAAAATCGCCATATCAACCGACATATCGGGGTGGCCGATGATGGAGGAAAGCGGCGGATAAACCGTCCAGCCCGTTCCCGCGCCGGAGCCGACCATCGCCGAAGCAACAAGCAGCAAAAACGCCGGAATAATCAACCAAAATGAAATATTGTTCAACCGCGGAAACGCCATATCGGGCGCCCCAATCATCAACGGTACAAACCAGTTGCCGAACCCACCGATCAGGCCGGGCATCACAACAAAGAACACCATGATGAGGCCGTGCGCGGTGATGAATACGTTCCACATCTGGCCGTTCGGGGTGCCGTCGGAATTGAGCATATATTGAACGCCGGGGTCTTGAAGCTCGGCGCGCATATACATCGAGAAAAACCCGCCGACAATGCCCGCGAAGATCGAGAAGATGATATACAGCGTGCCGATGTCTTTGTGGTTGGTTGAACAAAACCAACGGGTAAAGAAACCGGGCTTGTGGTCGCCGTGGTCATCATGGCCGTGCCCATTGTGGTCATGCTCACCGTGGTGGTCATGATCGTGGCTGTGGCTTGCGGCGGTTACATCTGTGGTACTCATGTCACTGTGTCCCTTATCTGGTGATGCGTCTTACTGTTTGTTTATGACGAGTGTTTATTGTTGCGCGATGGCGGTTCGGGCGGCGGTTTGGGTGCCTTGCGTGCCGATGGCATTGTCGTTGGAGGCAAATTCTTCCTTCGCGGTGACCAGCCAAGCCTCGAATTCTTCTTTCGTGACGGCTTTGATCATGATCGGCATATAGGCGTGGTTGGTGCCGCAGATTTCCGAGCATTGACCATAGTAAGTGCCAGTTTTGTCGATTCGCACCCATGTTTCATTCAAATGGCCGGGGATGGCGTCTTTTTTAAGACCCAATGCCGGTACAGCCCAACTGTGCAGCACGTCGGCGGCGGTGATTTGAATGAGAATGTTGGTGTCAACCGGCAAGACAACGGCGTTGTCGGTTTCGAGCAGGCGTCTTTGGCCTTTTGATTCGTCGATGTCTTCATCGGCAACCATGTTGGCGAGGAAGTTGATGTTGTCATGGTCGGGATATTCATAACCCCAATACCATTGATAGCCCGTGACCTTAACGGTCATATCGATTTTCGGCATTTTTTGTTGATAGAACAACAATTCAAAGGACGGAATGGCGATCAACACCAAAATTCCGATCGGCACAATCGTCCAGACGATCTCCAGCAACACGTTATGCGTTGTTTTGGACGGAACCGGATTGGCCTTTTTGCGGAAGCGAACCATCGCATAGGCGATCAGGAGAATGACGAAAATCGCGATGGCGAAAATGATCCACAGCAACAAATGGTGGAAGGCCTCGGAGCGTTCCTTCATCGGCGAGGCGGCCTGTTGGAAGCCGAGTTGCCATGAGCTGGGGTAGCCGTCTTCGGCGAAGGCGGGGGCAGCGGCCATAAGGCCTGCAACGATTGCGGAGCATACCGCAGTGGTGGCCGAAGCCAGCTTAGTCATCATTTTTTTCATTTGGTCAGTCCGAAAAACTAGTTATAGCGCAGAGCATACATACTCTAAGATGTTGTATATTAAAAGACCTTTCATAAGAAAAAACAAGACATGATGTCGCGCCATGTCCCGTTCTGTATTCCGGCCAGCAAAAGGGATATATCTATATATAGAACGTGTTGCGTTCATAGCGGGGCGGTTTGGGGGCGGCGGCGAGCAGGGGCTTCGCGTCCGGCAATTCGGGGCCGGCATAGGCGTTGAGCCGGCGCTGGGCGGCGAGCGGGTCCGTGACGGTCTCGGCATCCCCCCACAGGCATTGAAACAGGCGCAGATAGGGGATGAGTTCTTGGCTGCGGCCGTTACCAATATAGTGATTGATGATTCTTTGCGCGGTATAGGGGCCGGCGAGTATGTCTTTATCGGCGCGTATGGTGTTGTCCAAGGCGGTCAAAACAGATGGGTTTTGCAAAGCGGCGTTCAAGATGATCTGCGCCCGCATCGGGGTGCGGGGCGGAATCAAGGCCACCATTTTCGGCGATTTTTCGGCGGCGTGCCACGCGACTTCGGCATCGGTCTTTAAATAATCAGGCAGGTGTCGATACAGAGCTTCAACCGTGTGTGCCGCCATCCCATTTGACTGTGGCGTATCCGCGTCAATCGCCTGTATGACCGAGAGCATCAAATCGCGGTCTTGGAAAACGGAGGACACGCGGTAATTCTGGCGATGGATGAGGTGGTTCACAGCCAACGGGGCATTGGTCAGGGCGGTGTTGATGTTGGCGTCGCTAAGCTGTGACTCCGAAACTTCACCAATAACATGGCCGTTGATGGCGACAGCGATGTCGAGCAGGCGGCTTTGCTCGGCTTTTTCTTCGTCGTAGGAGAGTTTTGCGGCGTTTGCGGGCTTTAACTTGTGGCGCATACGAAAGGCTTGGGCACTGGTTTTGACGGCCTCAAACAACAGTTCCTCGGTGAGCGGGGCTTTGCTGTAGAGCAGGCAATCACCGTGAATCGCCACGGCTTTTGTTATGAAGTCAGGGTCGGACAGGACGCTTTTATGCACATATTCGCATAGGCGCGGTGAGGCTTTGGCGGCGAGCAGCGACAAAATAAACTCGGGGTCTTTTTTCAAAGAGCGCGGCGCGTATTGAAACAATGTGGCGTCCGACAAAACGGCCTTGCGGGTGCGCTCCTTGTCGAGTCTTAGGCGGCGGGAGGCGTGTTCATAGCAAGAGGCACCGATGTCCACGATGTCCGCATCGTTTTTGAGGCGTGGTGAGGCGTGTTTGAGGGCATAACCGCCTTGTTTTCGAACGGCTTTGATCACAAGGTCGCGGTCGTTGCGCAAATTCGGCAAGCCTTGAATAAGGGGCTGGGTGTAGAAGGCGAACAGGTTGGACAAACTGTTCTTACGCCAGCTCTGCGGCGGAAAGGCGTATTCCAACGCGTTGCCCCAGCCTTGCATGGCCAATTCGATAATGGCTTTGTCGGCACGCAGGGCAAGGCTTGTATGGTCAAGGACATAGGCAGTTTTTTGCGCCCATGTCGTGACGACTTCGCGGTCATGGCGGATATATTCGGGGAAGGCTTCGAAATAGCTCGTTCCGCGCTCCTTCTCAGGCAGTGCAAGGGCGAGCGGTTTGTCATCTTTGAATTGCGGCGGAATATGAGTCAGCAAAAGAGGGTGTTGCAGAACGATAAAGCGCATGAAATCGCGGTTTAGCGCAAGATCAGGGCAACGCGCCTGTAAATAATCGGTGACGGCTTGGTCATAGGCAGGATCCTTTGTTCCGGCTTGATCCAAGACGGCGCGGTAAAGGCGCTCGGCGTGATCCGCCCATTCTTGCGGCGCGTTCTGGGTCAAGGCATCGCATAACGGGGTGGCTTCCTTGTTCACTGGGCGGTGGCCATCGGGATGATTGGCGTCGTCCATGATGGCATCGACTGCACCGAATTTCTTCAGGTAAGTCAGGCGAGAATCGGCGGTGGGCTTTGATTCGTTGCTTGGTTCACAAATGGCGGCGGCATCACGCGCAGCGGCCTTGGCAAGGTGATGCAGGCAAGGCGGAAAGCCGCTTGTTTGCCTTTTATCGGTTTCGTTCCAAAGGTCGCCTTCAACTGCTGCGAATTTAAAGGAATACAGCTCTTGTCCCTCGGTCGCCGCATAATCGGCGGGGGTCGGGTTGGGCAAATATATAATGATCGGTGATTTTTGGTTATAGGAGTTGAAATAGGCATCGGTGCCGCGCTGGGTGATGCACCATGTGGTGCGGTTGCCCCAGTGTTTGGTGGCGTGCCAGCTATGCGCCAGAACGATTTTGCCTTCCGCGCCGCTGTAAAGGACGGTTGTTTCGGTTTGCAGGCGTTTTTTGTCGTCGTCGCTCATCACCCGTTCTTGGCGGGCGATTTGCTTTTCTTCGCGGTGGCGTTGATAGGGGGTGAGGAGTTTTTGCAAAGCGTCATAGCCACCCGCCAAAGACGGATCGTCAATCTGGTTCGGTTTTTGGTCGCGGTACAGCCGCGCCGACCATGTTTCAAAATCGTTCAGATTACCGCGGATTTTGTAAAAATCTTCGACCATGATCGGGGCGCCGTTATGGCGGCTGGTCAGGTATGACGCGCAAATCCAATGCAAATATTTAAACGCTTTACCGTCGCCTGAACGGTTATGGGTGGGGTCGAGCATGACGGCGAAAGCTTTGAAAACCTCGGCGGTTAAGGCGGGGTTTTGCGTGGTTATGCTGTCGTTTGCCGCGTTTTTTGTTGCGGTGTCTGTGGGATTTGGGGCGGAGCTTTGCGGCGTCTTGCTTCGGGCGACCAGTGTTTCCAGCGCTTGCGCGGCGGCGTCATGTCCCGCGCGGCGCAAAGAATCCGCAGCGTTCGATCCGTGCATGAGCAGCGCGACAATCTTGTCGGCGTATTGCGTGTGACAAAAATCATAGCGCATGGACATGCTTTACCCAGATTTATTATTTATGGAAATAATGAGTAGCATTCCGTTGCTCGGTATTGCAAGCCTTTTCAGGCCTTGTCCGCAGGTCTTGTTCGCGGGGCATTATAATATTGCCCGCAAAATAGCTTGGAAAAGGGGCGCAACCATGCTAAAACCCGCAACAAATATACGATTGTCACCTTTATAATTCACAAGGAGTGAGTCATGGCCTCTTATCAATATATCTACGTCATGCAGGGCGTGAGCAAAACCTTCGCCGGCGGCAAAACGGTTATCAAGGATATGACGCTGAGCTTCCTGCCCGGTGCGAAAATCGGGGTGCTTGGCCCGAACGGGTCGGGGAAGTCGACTTTGCTCAAGATCATGGCGGGTGTTGAAAAAGAATTCGTCGGCGAAGCCCGCGCCCATAAAGGCACGAAAATCGGCTATTTGCCACAAGAACCGCAGCTGGACGCCAGCAAAACCGTGTTCGAAAACGTCATGGAGGGCGTTGCCGAAACCAAGGCTTTGCTCGATCGTTACAACGAAATCTCGATGCAGTTTGCCGAGGCCGACGCCGATGAAATGGACAAACTCACCGAAGAAATGGGCGTTCTGCAAGAACAAATTGACGCCGTGGACGCATGGGAAATCGACCGTCAGGTTGAGCTTGCGATGCAGGCCTTGAATTGCCCGCCCAAAGACGCCAGCGTTACAAAATTATCAGGCGGTGAGGCGCGCCGTGTGGCGCTGTGCCGTTTGTTGCTTGAAAAGCCCGACATGTTGTTGCTTGACGAACCGACCAACCATTTGGACGCGGAATCGGTGGCGTGGCTGCAAAAATTCCTTGGCGATTATACGGGAACGGTGGTGATGATTACCCACGACCGTTACTTCCTTGATAACGTCACGGGCTGGATTTTGGAACTCGACCGCGGTCAAGGGATTCCTTATGAGGGGAATTATTCGACCTATCTTGAGAAAAAGCAAAAACGCCTGCAACAGGAGAGCCGCGAAGAGGACACACGCCAGCGCACTTTGGCACGCGAATTGGAATGGGTGCGTCAATCGCCCAAGGCACGCCAAGCCAAGTCCAAGGCGCGGATCAATTCCTATCACGAATTGCTGGAAAAATCGCAGCGCGACACGGTTGGCTCGGCTCAGATCGTCATCCCGACCCCGCCGCGTCTTGGAGATGTGGTGGTCGAGGCACAAAACGTGTCCAAGGCGTTTGGCGATAAAGTCCTGATCAAGGACTTGTCTTTCCGCCTTCCTGCTGGCGGGATTGTTGGGATTATCGGGGCGAACGGCGCCGGTAAAACAACCCTGTTCCGCATGATTACAGGCGTTGAACAGCCCGACAGCGGCACATTCAAAATCGGTGAAACGGTGGAGCTTGGCTATGTTGACCAAAGCCGCGATTCCCTTGACGCTAACAAAAACGTGTGGGAGGAAATCTCCGGCGGCAACGAGCTTTTGAAACTCGGGAATATCGAGATCCAAAGCCGTGCTTATGTGTCGTCTTTCAACTTCCGTGGGCCCGACCAACAAAAGAAAGTCGGCACGCTTTCGGGCGGCGAGCGCAACCGCGTTCACCTTGCCAAGATGTTACAAAAGAGCGCCAACTTACTGCTGCTTGACGAACCGACCAACGATCTGGACACCGAAACCTTGGCGGCGCTTGAGGACGCCTTGGAAAACTTTCCCGGCTGCGCCGTGGTCATCAGCCACGACCGTTGGTTCCTTGACCGCATCGCCACGCATATCCTCGCCTTCGAAGGCAAAGGCCGCGTGACATGGTTCGAAGGCAATTTCGAGGATTATGAGCGCCATAAGGAAAAATACGGCATCGCGGCCTAGCGTGGCTTAGGGGCTGACCCTTAGGGTTGAACCGAAGTTTTTTAGAGTTTGTCGCCCGCTTTCCGAGCCTGAATACAGAAAACAAAACCCCGTGAATCGCACAGATTTTCGGGGTTTTTTGTGTTTTCTTGTCCAAAAACGGCACAAAACAATAGAAATAGACGATTTGTGTAAAATATGGTATTTTGTAATTAACTAAAAATTTAGACTAATCAACGATAATTTAAAGTGGCGGGCTATATTTGCCTTCGCCGATGGCGTGTAAAAAAAGACCAAAAAATTGGTACTATGAAGAGGTGGATCAATGATTTTCGGGCGCAACCCTAATCGCGGTAAAAATAGGCCTCAAGGGCTTCAAAACAGACGTCCCGGCAACCTTCAAGATGGCAATCAGCCGGACAGGCGTCCGCAAGCCATCATTGAAGCGGGTTTGGTTCGCCGCGCAGTGCGGTTTTCGCACCTTCCTGGCATTTTCCCTCGCATCCGCGAGCTTAGCAAGAAATTCGGGCATTTCGCCTATATGCTGGCACTGATTTATCGCGCTGTAAATTTGCTCCCTGTCGGGCACGCCTATCTCAATCCTATGAATATCGGCAAGTTCGGTGTTCGCGACGTTATTGCAACGGCTGCGAATGGTATTGTTTTGAAACGGGAAAATGCCGATAAGATTGCGATTTTCGTGGCTGTTCTGTTGTCTGTCGTGATGATTGCCGTGCAGATGCTGGCGATCGGGTTTTTTGCCGTGGTCGGTGAGGCGCGCGCCGGAAGCTTTTTCGCAATTCCAGCTGGGAATGAGACCAGAGACGTTGTTTATATATTTCTAGATCAAGTCTTCGGCGTTGCGGGCGTGTTCGGCAGCGGCGCGCAGGCGCTGGGAACCCCCGTCCATGCGGGGCTTCACGCCATGTTGGCGTTTTACAGTATGGCAATGATGGTTTTGGCTGTTTTCATCGTGGTGTATTATATTATTACAGTTGTCGGTGAGGCTGCGGTGAGTGGCACACCATTCGGGCGCCGCTTTAACTCGGTTTGGGCACCAATCCGCCTTGTTGTGGCATTGGGTCTTTTGGTTCCGATCGCTGGCGGGCTTAACAGTGCACAATTCATCACGCTTTACACAGCGAAGTTGGGTTCCAATTTAGCAACTAACTCCTGGGGAATGTTTGTTGATCAGATGAGAGCCGCCGGAGCGGGTAATGTATTTGTAAGGCCACATGCGCCTGAGATGGTGAGTTTGATTCAGAATGCGTTTATGTCGCAAACATGCGCGATGGCTTATAATAAGATTACGGGAAGCCGTGGGACGCCTTCGAATGTTTTCCAAGCTTATCTGTACGTAGGAACGACCGCAACAGCAATGCCGCAATCGGATGCCGGGGCAATTCTGACACGAGCAAGACAAGCGAACGTGTCGTCAATCAAGGTTGTATGGACTGCCGATTCTACAGATCCCGATGACAAAAAATGCGGCGAAATTAACTTGAACATATCGCCTGTTACGTTGTCTGAAGCTAATGCAGCCGTAGGCGCTTCGATTAACTCGATTGATGTTCTGCAAACTGCGTACATACAGGCAATACTCACGGCTTATGATCGCGTTCAAGGGCCCGCTTCACGCGCGACTGGGATTATTGAAACGAACCACGGTGGGCCACGCACATTTGATGCTGCGGCTGAAATGACTTCAATGGTCTCGGAGCTGAATCAAGCCTATACTCAGGTGATGTCTGGCGTTGAGACGGCGGTCAGAAATGCAATATCTCAGATTGAGACGACGACCTTTGATCAGGTTTTTGAGAATATGAAAGAAAAAGGGTGGGGTGCCTCCGGTATGTGGTATGCCCGCATAGGAAGTATCAACTCGCGCTTTGGATCGGCGGTAAGAGACGGACCCACTTTCAGGTCGACTTTGGCGGCCAACACAGCAGAAGTCGGAGGACTTAATGGTTGGGCGAACTGGTTGTCGTTTGGTTTAATTGCACTCAACGACATGAACAATGCCATTGATTTGTCGAGAGATGTTACGACTAGGTTTACCCATACAATCGCCGGCGTTACATCTATGGCAAATTCTAACCAGAACTTTTTGGAGCAATTCCTGAAGTGGCTTTTCGGGATAGACCTTTTGATTGATTTTAGAACCGAAGGGGCCGCCAATATGGATCCTATGGTTTCGATGATGTCAATTGGTGAAGGAATGCTTGAGAAAGCTGTTTACGCTGTTGTACTCACGGTCGGTGCAAAAATGGGAGCCGTAGGAGCAGCTATTCTAGGGGGAGCCGTCGGAACAATGGGGGCAACGCCGGTTGGCGGGGCTGTTGCAGCCGTAGGGGGATTTGCTATCGGCACTGTTCTCAGTGGTTTGCTTGATGTTGCCGCCTTTATATTTTATTTGGCAATTATTACCGGCTTTGGTGCGGGCGTTGTCTTGTTCTATCTTTTGCCGCTCATGCCGTTTATTTACTTTTTCTTTGCCGTCGTGGGATGGATCATGGAGATTTTCGAAGCGATTGTTGCCATGCCTTTGTGGGCGATGGCGCATCTTAAAATCGACGGAGATGGACTCGCGGGGCCGTTGGCAACAAATGGGTACTTCTTGTTGCTCGGTATTTTCTTGCGACCGGTCATGATCGTGTTTGGATTGATTGGCGGGTACATCATTTTCGGTGCCGCCGCATACTATCTTTTCTCCACGTTCGACGTCGTCGTGAATGTCATCAGAGGCGGGGAGCAGATCGGATATCTTGGTGAACTTGTCTATACCCTGATCTTTGTTTACATGTCCTATAACCTGGCAATCATGTGTTTCAAGATGGTTGATACCGTTCCTAACGCGATTCTGCGATGGATTGGTCAAGGCGGCGCTTCACCATTTAGCGATAACAGACCTGATCCGATCCAAGGTAATGTCGGCATGTTGCTTGCGGCTAATGGATTGATTAATCAGTTACCAAAGCCCTCACAGTTCGGTGGTAGCAAGCAGAACCAAAAAGAAGCCGGAGAAAAGCTTGGCGAAAAGCTCAAGAACCGTAAGGGGCCGGCAAAACTCGGATGATTTTTGAATACGCTATTTAAACAAAAAACAGCCCGTGCGGGCTGTTTTTTTATGTGGGGGCTGGGTGGTTTATAAAGGCTTGTTTCTTGCTCTTTATGGTTGCCTAGCCCTTACGCAGGTGGGCTAGGAGGACGTCTAGGTTGCCGCCGCCGCGTTGGATGACGGCGGAGAAGTCGGAGCGTTGGGTGACGGACATGCTGATGCCCGCGACGATGACGTCAACGACTTGGAAGCGGCCGTCGCTTTTTTGGCGGACGCGCCATTCAACGGGGATTTCTTGGCCGCCGTCTTTGGGCAAAATTGCGCTGGCGACCAAGGTGTCTTTGTCAGTGTCGAGGCGACTCCCCTTCACATAGAATTTTTGGCCGGAATATTCTTTGAAGCGCTCTGAATACACGGACACGACCATTTTTTCGAACAGGCCTTGATATTCACTCAATTGTTCAGGAGTCGCGCTGCGCCAGTAGCGGCCAAGAACGAAACGGCCAATGGTCTTCATGTCAAAGTTCTTACTCAGGAGCTTTCTGAAGGCTTCTTGGCGGTCTTGATCCGTCATGGCGGTGTTGGACATGAAGGAAATGGCTTGGTCACCCAGCGAATTGATCAATTGCTCCGATTGTTTTTGGAGAGCGCTTGCGTCGTTCGTGGCGGACGCGGCCACGAGGGGTGTGTTGCTGATGCGGGTAAGGGCGATGGATGCGGCGGAAAGCCCGCCATCACGCGCGTAAGCCTGTCCAGTGAACAAAGCACTGACCGCGACGGTTGCGAGAATGTATGTCGATTGTTTGCTAATCATAGGCGAGTCCTGACTCCTGAAAAACAATGTGTAATCCATTATAGCCGTTTTGATAGCATAGATCAAAACAAGACCAAACAATATAATGATAAAAGCGAGTTGGTTGCGTGAAAATTTTGAACGAAAGAGTGTTCGGACAAAAAACAGCATAAAAAAACAGGCGCTCAAGGAGGCCTGTTTTTGAATCTTAGATCAATTGCGGGTCGCAACGATTATTCGTCTTCGTAATCCGGAATGGAGAACGTGCCTTGGCCGGGGTCGAAATCCTTGATGAGGGCGCCACGACGTTGGTAGACGATGCTGCGGACTGCGGCATAGAAATCAAGCGAGTTTTTCTCGAGATCGTTCATGCCGTCCATGACTTGGTCTTTGGTGTCGAGGATGGTCATGCCGGTGCGGATATAGCCGATGGCTTCGTGGTCTTCGGAGATGCCGTACCAAAAGAGAGGGTCAAAGCCCAAATCAACAAGGCGACCAAAAGAATCGCGGGAGGAGCTGGGCCCCAAAATCGGCCATACGATGTACACACCATCGCCAGCACCCCAAACGGCCAAAGTCTGGCCGAAATCTTCGGGCAGGTAGGTTTCGCCGTTCATGCCCGAAACATCAACCAAACCACCGATGCCGGCGAGGGAGTTGACGAAAAAGCGCTTTGTGACAAGGCCTGCATCTTCCCAATCGCCTTGCAAAATTTCGTTGGCGAGATAAACAGGGCTTTTCAAGTTTTCAAGAAAGTTATGAACACCATCACGGGCGATTTTCGGAACGATTGTGCGGTAAACTTTGGTCGCCGGTTCGAAAATCACGGTGTCGAGGCCTTGGTTCAAGGCGAATACGGCGCGGTTATACCCTTCGAGTGGGTCGCGAATTTCAATGTCGCCGACCATGATGACATCGTCATCGGTTTTATTCGGCGTTGTCGTTGCTTCGGCTGTTGCTTCTGCGTCCGCGTATGATGAGGAAGGGGGGGCTTTGGTGGTCGAGCAAGCGCCGAGCACAACACAAAGGGCAAATGTACCGAATATTCGGACGGAGCTGCGAAGGGTCTTGATCATGACCATTTCCTTAAAACAACAATGGGATAGAACATTTGTCCATTAAAGCAACAATCCGTTAATAAACGGTTACAGACGCGCTTTTAGACGCGACAAGGTTTACCATTTTTTACACGGCGGTCAATGGGGGTAACCCCTTCGTTCCACATATTTTTTTTAAGGTGATGCAGGGCGGCAACAAATGAGAGGTTTTGCCGCGATTATGCAAAAAACGCAGCATGTGACAATCGCCAGTTTCTGCTCCGCTTGGGAAAGAGTTTAGAGCCGCCTTGCGGGAGTTTTGCGGAAATGGTGCGCGGCGTTTAAAACGGATTCGTCAAAGACGGTGATTGCGGGGGTGCCTTGCGCTTTGAGATTGTCTTTGAAATATTCTGTCGCGGCGTTGCGGATGTCGAGCAGCGCCATGACGTTGCTGCGTAGATCGCCCGTAATGCCTGTGCTGGCAGAGAGCGCTTGTTGGCGCAAGGCTGTGACTTCGCGGTCGGCATTCAGGTATTCCAGCGCGGAAAGATTGGCGGCGTCTTCGACCTTGGCGCGAATATCGCGGGTTTGCCCAAGGGCGGGTTCGAGCTTTTCCATCGCCTTGGCGAGTTTTTCGGCGTTGTCCCAACTGGTGAAAATGCCGGCGAATTCACTGATCATATCAACAACAAGGTCGAGTGTGTTGCTGTTTTGCAATCCCTCAATCCGGTGGTCGGAGAGCGTAAGGGTCGCGCGGTCGGCGCGATATTTTTCGATGTGTTGTTGATAGGTTTCCATCTGTGCCTTTGCGGTTTTAAGGGCGTCGGCAGCGGAGCTGGTTTCGAGGTAGGACAGGAACGAAATGCCTGAATTACTGCTGAACATATCGAAATGTTCCATGGTTCTGGCGCTGTCGGCTTGGTCATAGGCGGATTGCAAAACGTCGATTGTTTGGTTGGTGAGTTCGATAAAGGCGAAGTCGCTGCTCATCGCCGCCGCCGCGCTGCTGCGGCGCAGGAGGGCGGCTTGATAGCGGGCGTCAAGCTCACCGTCTATGCCCTTGGCGTGGGCGTTGAAGACATCATGGAGCGGGGCTTCGCCATTAATCACGGCGGTTAAAAGCGTGGCGCGTTCCTGTTCCGCGAGCTTGCCGATTTCTTTGCGAAGGGGCGGAAGTTTGGTGGCTTTTGTGAAGGAGAGTTTGACCCAATTAATCGGGTTCCAGCCATAGCGCATCTCACTATAGTCATTGATTTGGCGCTCGGTCAGGGTTTTTTTGGCGCGGGTCGCATCAAGATACGCTTTGGCCTCGTCAGATTTTGAGAGGAAGTCGGCTGCGGCTTGGTTTTCTGTCATGGGTCGCTCTGTGTCTGTCATTTGTGCCTATTTCGTACATAATAGGCGGGCTTGACATAGAACGCAAATAAATTATGACAAATAAAACGACGCTAGCCGTCTTCCGTACGCATCAGGATTCCGGTGCCGATAAAGGTACAGATCAAGCTCGGCGCCCATGCCGAGAGCATGACCGGAATTTGGTGCGTGGTGCCGAGCGCTTTGAGGAAGCTCGACAAAAAGAAAATCGCGAATCCGGCGCCGATGCCGCCCATCAGTAAAATAAGATTCCGGCCAGACCGCGGGGGGCGAAGGCTCACTGCCGCCGCTATCAAAATCATCGAGGCAAGCATGAGGGGCTGCGACAGTAAATTCTGATAGTAGATTTCAAGGCCTGTGGCCTCTAGCCCCGTTGCGTTAAGCGTGTCAATAAAATCGCGCAGCTTCCAAAACGAGATGGTTTCAGGGTCGGAGAAACTTTCTTGGATGTCCTCCACTGTCATTTCGGTGGCCATGGTATAGAGCGGAAGGCGCAGCGCGGGTTGGCCGGGGCGGTTGACGGTTGTTTGCTCGAACACCCATTGCCCGTCCTCAAGATGGGCGAATTGCGCGTCAACACGCTGGTAATTATTGCCGTGATTGTCAAAGAACAAGGCCATGACTTTGTTCATTGTCCATTCGGGCACGGCGACACTGGCGGCATAAATAATGATCTCGCCTTCGCTGTCGCGTTCCTTGAGCCACAAACCATCGCGTGAGAGGGTGACGAGGTTTTTGGATTGGGTGAGATAGGTGCTTTGCATCACTTCATAGCGGGACAACATGGCGGCGGAAAACGGGTGCAATATGGTGACGTACACCACGCCGATCATGGCGGCGGATACGAAAAGGGGGCTGAGGAACCGCCATGCGGATAATCCGGCGCAGCGCAAAATGATGAGTTCTTGGCGGCGTGAGAGTTGCCACAACGTTAAAATCGCGGCGAATAATATGGCGAAGGGGATGAGCTGTTGCCCGACTTCGGGGAGTTTATAAAGACCCATTTCCAATACGGTCGTGATGCCGACCTGATTTTGTTTGACGGCGCGGCGCAGAAGTTCAAGCGTGTCGAACAGATAGATGATCGCGAGCAACCCGCTGAATAAAAACAGCACATTGCGGAAGAACAGCATCGATATATAGCGGGATAAAACGGTCATTGGGTTTGTCTATCCTTTCTAGAACGAGCGGCGGTAAAATAGGCGCGCTCTCAAGGCGTCGCTGCGCGGCGAGAGTATAAACAGGCAAAACCCGCTCACCAGTATGGGGATGGCGTAAAGCGGGACGTTCGCCCACCCTGAATGCTTCGCAAGATTGAAGAAAAACAAATACGACCCTTGCAAAACCAAAACGGCGAGTGAGGCGGCAATAATCCGCCGCGTCAACCCGCGCCGGTCGAGCGGACCGAGGAGCAAACAACAAATGCTGACGCAGGTAAAAGACAGCAACAGGAACGGAAGGCTCATGCGCCGATGGGCTTCACCAATGAATTGCGGAATGTGTTTGGCGTCGCTCTTGGGGACGGAGTCGATGTCGAGCAGTTCGCCGAGGGTGCGTTCTTCGGGTTCTTTCCAACGTTTGCTGATGTCGCCTTGCTGGGCGGGGATGTCGATGGTGTATTGTTCGAAGTCAAGCCGCGAGAGCGTGCCTTGGACGGCGTCGAGTTCTTGGCGTGTGCCGTCATAGACAATCACTTTTTGGCCGCTGTCTGTATCGAGCGACACGCCGCGTTTGGCAACAACGGTATAGGCGTTGCCGCCTTGTTTTTCGCGGCGCGTATCATGAATCATCAGGCCGAGAAGTTCACCATCCGAACCGCGTTCGCGGATATAGGCGGTGAGGCCGGAACCGACCGTGTTGAACACGCCCTCACGGAACAGCAAGGCGGAGTATTGGGCACGGATTTCTTGGCGCAATAACTGGATTTTGGCGATAGAGCCCGGGGCAACCCATGCCGAGAGTATGAACAAACCCACCATCATCACGCCGGACAAAACCAAGGCAGGCCGAGCGAGGGCGAGCGGGGAACTCCCCGCCGAGCGCATAATCACCATTTCGCTGTCCATGATGATTTTGTTATAAAAGAACAACACCGACACCATCAAGGAGATCGGTAAAACAGCCTCCACAAAACGCGGCAAGGACAATCCCATCAACCCCGCAAAGGCCGCCATGGACGCGCCGGAATTGATGACAAGCTCTAAAAACCGGATGGATTGGACGAGCATGATGAGCAACGTCAAAACAACACAGACCAAAAGACTCGCCGTCAACAGATTGCGAAACAAATAGCGGTCAAATAATGTCCATGTGGATGAGAGCATGTCGAGTGTCGGTTTATATATCTTTTGCTGTTGCGTGTGTGTTTTGGCTTGCGTTTGCACTCTGGCCTTAATCGGCCTTTCAAAACCGCGCGTTTTTTGGTAAAACTATCTATCCCCGATATTGTGGTTGGCTTTGTGGCCATAACCCCCGATATGCGGGCATTTGTCCGGTTATACATGAAACCCCCTGAAGAAGAAAGCCGCTTTATGCAGATACAGTTTTTCGCCGACTCATCCAAAGCCCATGATGTTTTGATCCTTCCGGTTTTGTCGGGGCAATCTTTTGGTGCCGGCGGGCGTGAAAAGGACAAGGCGGCATCGAGCCGGTTCTTTACGATATTGAGTAAAAACCCCGATTTTAAGGCGGAGCGCGGCCAGACATTATTGGTGGATTTGACGGATGATGCGGTGCCATATCGTGCCGTTTTGTATGTCGGACTCGGCGATGGCGGGAGCCTGAGCAACGCCCAGATCGAAGAGATCGCGGGCAAGGCCTATGCCGCCGCTAAAAAAGAGCATAAGAGCGCCGCGATACTGGCGTGTGATTTAACCGCCAAAGCATCGGAATGCGGCGAAGCGGCGGCGTGTTTTGCCAATGCGATGCGCCTTCGATCCTACAGCTTTACCAAATACAAAACCAAAAATCCCGACCCGAAGGGGCTGGAGGCGATTGCGGTGCTGTGTGGTGAGGGGCTTAAATCCGCTCAAGCGGCGTATAAGCCGATGGAGAGCGTGACCAACGGTGTGATTGATGCGCGGAATCTCGTGTCCGAGCCGCCGAATGTGATTAACCCCGTGACCTATGCCAAGTTGGTCAAAAACCTGTTCAAGGGCTTGGACGTCAAGATCAAGGTTTTGGACGACAAGAAAATGGCAAAGATGGGGATGGAGGCGATTGTCGCCGTGGGCAAGGGCAGTGCGACGCCCTCGCGGATGGTGTTGATCGAATATAACGGCCTCGGCAAAGCATCGAAAACGCCGTCTGTGGCCTTTGTCGGCAAGGGTGTGACGTTTGACACGGGCGGGATTTCGATCAAGCCCGCCGCCGGAATGGAGGACATGAAGTTCGACATGGCGGGGTCGGCCGCCGTGGTCGGCGCGATGAAGGCTTTGGCCGGACGCGGGGCGCGGGTTCATGCCGTGGGCGCGATTGGCCTTGCGGAAAACCTGTTGTCCGAGCGTTCCTACCGTCCGTCCGATATTTTAAAGAGCTATTCCGGCCAAACGATCGAGGTCATGAACACGGACGCCGAAGGGCGGCTTGTTCTTGCCGACACATTGACATACGTACAGCGCGAATATAAACCCAAAACCGTCATTGACCTTGCGACCTTAACCGGCGCGATGATGGTGGCGCTGGGGCATGAATTTGCGGGGACATTCGCAACCGGCAAAGAGTTGTACGACGCCCTTGAACGCGCCGGAACGGCGGTGGATGAAGATGTGTGGCGGATGCCGCTGCACAAGGAGTTCGACAAACAAATCGCCAGCCCGATTGCCGATATGCGCAACCTCGGTGCGAGCCGTTATGCGGGGGCATGTACGGCGGCGGCGTTCTTGCAACGCTTTATCGAGGGCGATACGGAATGGGCGCATATTGATATTGCCGGTACGGCATGGATCAAGGCGGATAAAAATGTTGTGCCGAAGGGGGCAACCGGTTTCGGTGTACGTTTGCTTGACCGCTTCGTCCGTGACCGTTACGAATCGTAAGGACTGAACAGACTGGGACGGTTATGACGGAAATCCGTTTTTACCATTTGCAAAAATCATCGCTCGATCAAGCCTTGCCGCAAATCCTTGAAAAGGCGTTGTCGGCGGGGCATCGCGTACATGTACGTGTGCCGCTCGATGAGGACGCAAAACGTCTGGATGCGGCGCTGTGGACATATCGGGACAACAGTTTTTTGCCGCATGGCATGGCGTTGGATAAGGCAGCGAAAGACCATCCCATTGTGATTTCGACTACGCCTGACAATGTCAATGACGCGACGATGATCGTCCTGACGCAGGGCTGCGTGGAAGAGTCTTTGGACGCGTATACTTTGTGCTGTGAAATGCTCAATGGCGGCGTGGCGGAACAAATCACGGCGGCGCGGCAACGCTGGAAAATCTATAAAGACAAAGACTATGCCGTCACCTATTGGGCGCAGGACGAGCAAGGGCGCTGGGCGAAGAAGGCGTAATTTATTATCCCTCAGGAACAAGAAAAAAGCCCTGCCGAAATGGCAGGGCTTTCGTTTGAGGAGGAATTGTTTTTAGTCGTCACTGGCACTGACACTGGCACTCGCACTAGCGCCGATTATGAGCCAAGCATCAAAATATTTTGTGCGATCAGATCGTCAAGATTTTGCGCGGCGAGGTTTTCGCCGTAAACATGGGCGGCGCTTTGGAAGGCGTTGCCTTGACCGGTTTCATCAACCCTGATTTCGGTGTACGTGCCTTGGTCGATGAGTTGTAAGAAATTGTCGATGTCGTCATGTTCGGCGTCAAAACCGCTCAGCAAATCGCTCAAATCAATTTGGTCGCCATCGTCAAAATCGCTGATTGTGTCGAGGCCTTGACCAAGGTGGCTCAGAGCGAAAACATCGTTGCCAGAACCGCCAACCAGCGTGTCTTCACCAATGCCCGCGAGCAAACGGTCGAACCCGTCCAGCCCGTACAGAACATCATCGCCATTCGTGCCGACAAGATTGTCGTTAAAGTTTGTGCCCATGACGATATTTTGGAATCCGGCATCGGCAGATCCATCCAAGATGTTGCTGACGGAGAGTTGAGTTCCGTCAAAGAGCTGGATGGTTTCCAGCTTGTGGAGGTTGCTCCAATCATACCGCATCAAGGTGACGGTGGTTGCGCTTCCGTCAATCGTGATGCGGATATCACTTCCGATAACGGTAAGGGTGAGGTCTTCTTCTTCGATGCCTTCCCACAGGACGATTTTGTCGTTGCCGCCGCCAGTTTCGTAGATGTAATTTCCGAGCGACGCGGAATCGATGTGGTACGTGTCATTGCCGCTGGTGTCACTGTAGTAATTATTGCCGCTGCCGCCGTAAAACGTGTCATCGCCCGCGCCGCCGTGGAGCGTGTCATGGTGGTCGCCGCCATAGAGCGTGTCATTGCCGTTGCCGCCGTACAGGACGTCATTGCCGTGTTCGCCGTACAGGATGTCATCGCCATCGTCGCCATACAGTATGTCGGCATCGTTGCCGCCATAAATCGTGTCATGACCGCCGCCGCCGTAAATGGTGTCGAGGCCGGCGTAGCCGTAAATGATATTATCGTCACCATTGCCGTTTAACGTGTCGTTGCCTGATGACCCGATGATTCCACCAGGGCCGAGAAGCAGTAAGGCGGTCGAAAGCTGGGTTCCGTCATGAAGCTGGATGGTTTCTATCTTGTTGAAGTCGCTGAGTTCATAGCGCATGAAATTCACGGTTGCGCTGCTCCCCGCGATGGTCAGGCGTACGTCATTGCCAATAGTGGTGAGGGTGAGGTCTTCTTCCTCAATGCCTTCCCACAGGACGATTTTATCGTTGCCGCCGCCAGTTTCATAAATGTAGTTGGTGCCGGAGGCCGCATCGATATGATAGGTATCGTCGCCGCCGGTGTCGCTGTAGCTGTTATTGCCGCTGCCACCGTAATAAGTGTCGTTGCCCGCGCCGCCGTGGAGCGTGTCATGGTGGTCGCCGCCATACAGCGTGTCATTGCCGTTGCCGCCGTACAGGACGTCATTGCCGTGTTCGCCGTACAGGATGTCATCGCCATCGTCGCCATACAGTATGTCGGCGTCATTGCCGCCATAAATCGTGTCATGACCGCCGCCGCCGTAAATCGTATCATTCCCCGAATAACCATAGATCAGGTTATCAGCGCCATCACCGTTTAATGTATCGCTACTCGATGTGCCGACAATGCTTCCGGCACCGAGCAAAATCGATCCGATGGAAAGTTGGGTTCCATCATGAAGCTGGATGGTTTCTATCTTGTTGAAATCGCTCAAGCCGTAGCGCATCACATTGACGGTTGCGTTGCTGCCTGTGAAGGAAATTCGCAAATCGTTTCCAAGCTCGGTAATCGTGATGTTGTCTTCGGTGACACCTTCCCACAGGATGATTTTATCGTTGCCGCCACCTGTTTCATAGATGTAGTTGGTGCCGGAGGCCACATCGATATGATAGGTATCGTCGCCGCCAGTGTCGCTGTAGCTGTTATTGCCGCTGCCACCGTAATAAGTGTCGTTGCCTGCGCCGCCGTGGAGCGTGTCGTGGTGGTCGCCGCCATAGAGCGTGTCATTGCCGTTGCCGCCGTACAGGACGTCATTGCCGTGTTCGCCGTATAAAATGTCGTCGCCGTCACCGCCATACAAGATGTCGGCGTCATTGCCGCCGTAAATTGTATCGCTGCCGCCGCCGCCGTATATCGTGTCATTGCCAGCATAGCCGTATATCAGGTCGTCATCATCTGTGCCGTTTAATGTTTCGCCACTGGCTGTACCTTCTATAATGCTCTGTACGTATGAAGACACGGAATATTGCGTGCCTGTGGCCAGTTGGATCGTTTCTACATGGTACAAAGACGAGGTGAAGTAGTCGACAAAAGTGATGACGGCGTTAGACCCGTCAATGGTGATGACAACATCATCGCCGTCCCTGACGAACTCCAGATCGTCAATCGTGATGCCGTTCCACAGGACGATTTTGTCGGTGCCGCCTTCGCCTTCGGTAATCGTGACGGTGCCGGAGCCTGCGTCAATGTAATAGGCGTCGTTACCGCTCCCGCCGTACAGGATACTGTTGCCTTTGCCGCCATAGAGCGAGTCATTACCGCCTTCGCCGTAAATCGTATCATTGCCGCGCCCGCCGTGAAGGACGTTATCGCTGCTGTTGCCGCGAATCGTGTCGTCGCCGTCACCGGTGAAGGCTTTTTCAATCACGGTGCCGGAGGCGATGGAGATGGTTTTTCCGGCAATTGTGCTGTTTTGCAGTTGATTGAGGTTCAGGGTCGTTGCCGATGTGACGGCGGCGGTGTTGATGGTGTCGGTGCCGCCGTTGCTGTCGGTCAGGGTGGTGCGGGCGGTGAGTTCGTCGCCACTGAAATTTGCGAATTCGTTGGTGAAGACGTACGTGTCCGCAGCGGTGTTGTCGCCGATGATATTGAGCGACCAACTGTTCAATGTTCCCGAACTTCCGCCGAAAGAATCATAAACGCGCAATGTCCATGTGCCGGCGCTTCCCTCGCCCCAATTGGCAACGGTGTTGGTGGTGAACACAATATGGTCGCCGGAATCACGCGTGCCGCCGCCTTCGGGCGTCAGGCCGGGATTGTCGATGAGCGTACTTTCGGTGCCATCGGGCGAAATCAAAACAACCGTCAGGTCACCACGGTTATAATGGGTGATGTTGAGGGATACTTGGACTTGTTCAACCAAAATATCGCTGGCGATGCTGATGGTCGAGCTGGCGTAGGATGAGCCGTCAGGGATGGAAACGCTTGTGTTGTTGCTTCCTGTTGCCGTGACAATGTTGTCGTACGTGCTCTGGTTCTGCCAATGCTCGGCAAGACGTACGGCGGCAAAGGCATCAACATGGCCGTAGCCGTATTGATGGCTGAAATGCAGGCCGCCGCCATTCCATGTGGTGGCGCCGTTATATTGCCAATCGCTGTAGTCCGTGTCGGTGTTGCGGGAGGAGTACGCCAAGATCTCCTGTACGTCCCGATAGCCCAAATCTTCATTCGCATCGAGCATGAGGGCGACAACGCCGCTTACGGCCGGTGCGGCAAATGATGTGCCGTTGATGGAGACGAAATCGCTGGTGACATATCCGTTCGTGCCGGTATGGTCGGTGGTGATGACCGATGTTCCGGGGGCGGAGACAAGAACCGCCGCGCCCGGTGTGCTGAATGTCGAATAATTGCCAAAGCGATCCGTCGCGCCAACGGCGATGGTATAAGGCGAGTTTTGCAAATTGTGGTAATTGACGTCGTCGCCTTCGGCGCGGTCATTCCCCGCCGCAAAGACGAAAACAGTGCCAAGCCCATCGCGGCCATTATCAACGGCGTTGACAAGGTTGGCCTGCATCGTGTTGGTCCAGCTATGATTAAAATTGTCCGAAAACGGGGTTGTGTAGCCCCAGCTATTATTCGACACATCGACATTGACTGACCGCGCGAAGGCTTCTTCAACCTGTTGAACCGTGCCGTATTGCCCAAACCCGATGCGGAACATCGCGATGGTGGCATCGGGGGCAACACCGACCGCGCCGGTGCCGTTATCATCTGCGGCAATGACGCCGGCAACCGCGGTGCCGTGTTTGTCGCCAATGGCGTTGTTGTAATAGGGGTCGGCGTCATTGTTGACGGTGTCCCAATCCAGCGATGAATTGTAATTGGGGGCGAGGTCGCTGTGGTTATAGTCAATGCCGTCATCAATGATGCCGACCGTGATGCCGGCGCCTTTATATTCGTCCCAGATATTGACGACGTTCAAGTCAACGCCCGCCGTGCCGCCGGATTGTCCGGTGTTGCGCAAATGCCATTGGATGCTGAAATATGCGTCTGTCGGAATGGTGCTGTAGGCGGAGGGGCCGTCTGCCGCGCCGGAGAGGATCATCGGGCCTGCACTGAAGGATTCCATCACAACAGGGCCACTGGGTGACATTGCGGGCGCTGAGGCCGTCGTATCGCGAGATGCTTCATTAGCATTAGCGTTCGCCATCCATCCTTGGCGCGTTATGTGCGCGGCAAGATCGTTATTATTCCCGAAATGGCTTTCGGGGGCGCTTTGGCGAGCATTGCGCTCGCGCAGTAAATCAAGAATATCGGAAGAACCGGTTTGCGTATCGGTCTGTAAATCGCTTGTCACTCTATTAAGCCTGTCTTTGGATGGTTTTTGTCCTTTTTCAAGGATACAGAAGACAGGTTATCGAAAAGTAAATGCGGCGAATATTTTCCGCAGAAAACCTTGATTATACATAATCATTGGGGTGGATTTTCGGGGTGCTTGGGCAAGAGACTATGACGACTCCTTGCGATGTCCCTTTGGTTCAGAGCTTAGAACGGCGGGAGCTTTTGCAGCCAGCGGATGATTTTTCTGGTTTTGTCGCTGAATAATCGGGCGGTGAAGAAAGCCCCTGCGGCGCGTTTGCTGAGGTCGTCATAGGATGGGTACGGCACCACCAATCCCGCAATCGCGCCAATCGACATTTTTTTGGCGATGGCGAGTGTCCAAAGGCTGATCATCTCGCCCGCGCGTGGGGCGAGGATCGAGGCACCGATAATGCGCGATTTATAAAGTATAACGTGAATGCCGCCCTTGGTCGTGTGCTCGGCAACGGCGCGGTCAATATCGGCCAAATCCATCCGCAGGGAATGAATTTTGTCTTTGCCGAATCGTGCCACGGCTTGATCGAGGGAAAGGCCGGTATGGGCAAGTTCGGGGTCGGTATAGGTGACGCGCGGAAACGCATCGTAATTGACCTTCGCCGGAATGCGGAAACAAATATTGCGAATGACGATTCCGGCTTGATAGCCCGCAGCATGGGTGAATTGCGGGCCGTTTTCGACAATGTCGCCGACCGCGAAAATATGTTTTTGCGTGGTGCGCAGGCGTTTGTCAGTTTTGATTCCGGCGGCGCTGAAGGCGATTTTGGCGTTTTCCAGCCCCAAAGACTCGGTGTTTGCCTGCCGCCCTGTGGCGACAAAAACATGCGAGAATAACCCGCTCTTGTCCTTAGGTTTTATTGCAGGTTTTGCTGTGTCCGAATCTTTTGGGTTGCCGATACTGTAGGCCAGCATGACGCCATCATCGCCCTTATGGGTGACTTCGTGGATGGCGGCGTGTTCGTGAATGGTGATGCCCTCGGCCTCAAGCGAGGCTTTTAAAACGGTAACCAGTTTTTCATCCTCACGGGGTAAAATCCGCCCGCGTTGCAAGATGGTGACGTCGCACCCCAAACGGCGATGGGCGAGCGCCATTTCGACCCCGATCGGCCCGCCGCCGATGATGGCGAGGTGGGTCGGACGTTCACGCAGCTTGAAAATATTTTCGTGGGTGAAGGCTTGCGCGGGGTCAAGACCGGCAATGTCCGGCATCCGCGTGCGTGATCCTGTGGCAATCACGACATAGCGCGTATTGACGATGAAGGCGGGATGGGCGGTTTTGTCGTTGGCCTCTTGAGCATTGGCGTAAACGGCGATGCGGTGCGGGGTGATGAACCGCGCATGACCGTTCAGGACATGGACTCCGAGGCCTTCAAACCGTTCAACGGAATCATGCGGGGCGATGGTGTCGATGACGCCCTGTACGCGGTCTTTAATGGCGGGAAAGTCAATCAATGGCGGTTTTTTCATCAGGCCGAATGTGGCGGCCTTGCGAAAGGCGTGGGCGTTTTTCGCGGCGGCGAGCAAGGCCTTTGACGGGACGCATCCGGTGTTGAGGCAATCGCCCCCCATCGCACCGCGTTCAACCAAAACAGTGCTGAGGCCGAGCTGAGCCGCGCCTGCGGCAACCGACAAACCGCCTGACCCTGCCCCAATGACACATAGATCAACATTGTGAAAAACGGGCGCGGATTGGTTCGTATTTGCGGTTTGGGCAGGGGCAGAGGTCATGTTGCCGGAGATGATTTTGTCAGAGGTCATGCTGTATGTCTGTTTTTTCTTTGCGGCTGGATTTCATTTTTTTGAGGATACTCGGCACGAGCGCCAGAAGGCTCAACAACCCAAAGGCCAGCAAGACCGATGGCGAGGCAAGATCCGATAAGGTGTTGATCGCGCCGAGGCTCTGTCCTGTATAAACGTACACGGTGGTGCCGGGCAAGATGCCGATGAAGGTTGCGACGATAAAATCGCGTGTTCTCATATTGACCAAGGCGGGAACGATGTTGATGAGGACGAAAGGAAAGATAGGGGCAAGCCTTAAGAACAACAAATAGGTAAAGGCATTGTCGTTAAACCCGTCGGCAATTTTGTTATACAGCCCGCCGGCGCGTTCGCGCAGGGCTTCGCCGAAACTGCTGCGCGCGATCAGGAAGATGATGGTGGCGCCGATTGTGGCGCTGATGGCAACCACGGTAACGCCGACTCCGACCCCGAATAAAAATCCGCCGAGCAAGGTGAGCAGCGAAGCCGCCGGCAAAGATAAGGCGACTACGGCGATGTAAACCAAGGCGAATAAAGCGATTCCGGCGGCGTAATGGGCGTCGAGGAAGTCTTTGGCATCGCCCCTTGCAGCCTTAATGGTCTCAAGGTCAAGCGAATGATGCAGGCCGGACGCCCACACGGCGACGATAACAGCGCATAAAACCAAAGGGGCAATCCATCGCTTTAGGGTTCGGGCGCGTGAGGCGCTCAGGCTGGATGATGCCGTGTCCGGTTTCGGGGTGTTGGGCTGCGTGGGGTGTACGTCCATTTGGTGGCTTTCGGCGATGGTAAGGGTAGGGAGTGTGGCGGGGCGGGTAACGTCCATGCAGCCATGCACAATGTCCTGATGTCTTGATTTTTATGCCATGAAGCATTACATACACCCTACACTTAAAATAAGATTCTGGGGAAGTGAAGGTTTTGTAATGAGCAAGAAAATCGGTTTATTGAGCATTTTTGTATTGCTTGTCGGGCTTGGTGGCGTGGTGTTGTATTTTAATATCGCGACCCTTACCAAAGGCTATCTTGAGAAGCTGGCCTCCCAAACACTCGGCACCAAAGTGACGATTGACCGTTTTGATGTGTTTTTTCAAGACCAACGCGTTTTGCTTGAGGGGCTGCGTATTTATAACCCGTCCGGGCATGGCTTTAAGAGCGAGGATTTCCTCAAGATCGCGTCTATTGTTGTTCATGCGCAAACATTATCCGGCGAGAAACTGGTTTTCGAAACGATTGAAGTCGCCGGAAGCACGATGAATTTCGAAGTGGACGGCAAAAAAACCAATCTGGGTGTTATCCGCGAAAACATCGATAAATCGCAAAAGGCAAAGTCCGCTCAAACTGCAAAAGCGGATGAATCCTCAAAATCCGGCAAAAAGTCAAAAGAGGATGTGAAGCTGATTATTCAATCCTTTGTAATGGATAAAACGGTGATGACCCCGATCATTCACAACGCGCCGGTCGAGGCACCGGCGGTGACCTTACCGCGGATTACAATGCGCGGCATCGGTGAACGTGAAAACGGGATTGTTGCGCGTGAGGCCGTTGCCCAGATTTTCAGCCATATCTTGAGCGTTGCGAAAACGCAGGCGACACAAGCCGGATTTACGAAAGGCATCGGAATGGAACTGAAAAACCGCTTGGGTGTTGACGCAGACGGCGTTGAAGGCGGCGTGAACGGGATTAAATCCCTGTTTGGGAAATAGGGCTCGGGACATAACCGACAGACAAGACTCACGGCTTTTTAATGAGCTGTGAGAGGCACCATAGAAAATTGATGATGAAAAAACCGATTATGCGCCGCGCATGGTCGGTTTTTATTTTTATGGTCGTTTTAACCATTCCTTATGCTTTTTTCCATATTATACGGGTTAATGATACAAGAATAAGAGGGTTCCATGTTTACAGAAGCCGATCTCATCGTCGATCCTACCGGCAAGCCGATTTTGGTATTGCCCGAAAAATTGCCGCGCGGCAATAATGTGGTCATTTTGCGCGATGGCAAAATCGACGTTGCTGTTGACGGGCGACTTTTGGGACGGATCAGCGGGGTTGACCTGTCGGTGCTGGTGGCACTGTCGAGTGTTCCGCACATCGGAATATGTACTTATAACGCCGCCAAGGGCGACCCAGTGCCGAGCCGCATCGAATGCGTCGCCCGCATCGAGGACGAACTGGACATCAAAGATTTTATAGACATCAGAGCCACCGCATAAGCGCGGTCAAACAAGCAATATACCAAATATACACAGATACATAGATACAGATTGAGAACCGGAGAATAAGACCATGTCATTGGATAGAGATGCAAATCAAGCAGGCCAAGACGCCGATAAATTGGCCGAAATTGCCGCACAGGACAGTGCAGCCCAAGAGGCAAATCCAGCATACGATCCGTCATCGACCAGTGAGAGCACGGATTTTGTTCTTGTCGGCAACGATCAGGATGCTCCCCGAACCGCACCGAAAACGTCACTGGCGGTCACGGCGCCGACGGCAACGGCGGCAGCAGTCTTGGGAATGGCAACACAATCGCAAGGCGGGGGCGCCCCAAAACAAGATGCCCCCAAACAAGACGCAGTTGATCCGGATCTTGAGGCCTTCAAAGCCTTCGTCAAATCGGATATGGGCGACCAATGCCCCGATGATGCGGCGCTTGAAGGGCTTTACCAATACGCCAAAGACCACAGACCGGAACAGCTTAAAGAAATTCTCGCCGGAATCGCGCTTGACCAAAGCGGCGCGGGTGGCGCGGCGGCCATACAAATTGTTGAAAATGCCGCCCATCGAGTCCAAAACATCATGGCAACCGCCCCGATTGCGCAACCGGCGATTGAAGGCCCTGTGCTTGACTTGACCGCAACGGATGTGACGGATCAGGCCGCGATTGCAGCAGAGGCCAAAACGGACGACAAAGAGGTCGAAACACCCGAAGCCCTCGCGGCTGCCGGCTTCCTCGCCGAATGGTACAAGAAGTTTTTGAACAAAAATGTTGAGGCTGAGGCGATCAAGCAAATCGTGCAGGTTATGAAGGAGGTTGATACTCCTTTATATAACGCCATCGCCAAAACTGATCCGGCGACAATTACGGACGATAGAGCCAACCCGACTGTGATTGATCGTAGTTTGTTGCAACATTACTATAAACATGTTGATCCGGATCGCATTGCGTTCATCAAGGTGGGACAGCCGATTTTAAAAGGTGGCGTCATTTCAACGCTTGGCAAGGCCGTGAACCCGACGACGGTCGGTATCGCCACCGCGCTTGTGATGCGTCAGGTCACGAATTATGGGATTTCGGCTTTCATGCTGGCGGGCGGGCCGCTGGCCTATGCTGCGGCGGGCGGTGCGGGTTTTGTGACCGGCGCGGTTGCGGAGAGTGCGAAGCTGCATTTCCGTGCACAGGATTTCAAAAAGAACAATCCGGACTTGGCGGAAGGCTTGAGCAACCAGCAATGCATCCAGCTTGTTTTGAAATCGGAAGAAAAGCAAAAGCTCCTGACCAAACTTCAAAAAGTCGAGGACAAACTTGCCGCCAAAACAGAAAGCTATGCCCAAGATCGTGAAAAACTTGAGGCGAAATTGGAGAGTCTTTCCGCCGGCGGCGGACAAGCCATGCGCGCCAAATGGACGCGCGATTTGAAAAACCTTGATAAAACGCTGGAGTCGCTGGCGAAACAGAAAAACACCTTGTCCGAAAAACTGGACGCGGTGGAAAACAAAGATCCTGCAAGCTATTCGATCCGTGGTCATTTATTGAAGGCCGGATTGTTGGCGGGCGCTATCTCCGCCGTGACACTCGGCGCAGCGAATAATATTGAAACACTGTCTGCTGGGTTTAATGCGGTGTCCGGTGCGGCGGCGCAAGGGTTGGAGAACATCGGCCTTGGCTTTGTTAACACGGCGATTGCGGATGCGGCGGGTGTTGTGACCGAAACAATCACCACAACAATCCAGAGCGGGCAAGAGATTGTTGCGGGGTTACTGGGGCAGGAGGACGTCATAGTGGCGGCGCCTGCCGTCGACCCTGCTGCTGATGCTTACCGGCCTGCCGATGCGGCGGTGGAGCCTGTGATGGTCAATCCATCCGACGCCGATGGCGCGGTCGGGGTTATTCCGGGGCCGATTGATGTACAAACGGGGCTGAACCTGAGCAATCCGTCGCCTGAAATTCTGGCTTTGGCGCAGGAACTGCGCGAATCCGGCATACGGGTGACGCCATCCGACCAAGTTCAGGCGGCGCTGAGCCTGCAATTCGGCGGCACGAACAACATTCCAGAAAAATTTGCACCCTATATCGCGAACCTAACATCGAGTGTTGAATCTGTTCGTGCCGAGGCGCAGCATAGTATCGCCCATTTGTTGATTGAAAATAACACCGAATTTGCCAAAGCAGGCCACAAAGAACTGGCGAGTAGCATCATGTTGGGGAATATTTTCGAACATGGCCATAATACAAATATGGCGGGGCTGGAGCGGTCTTGGGATGGCTTGCGGTGGTTGCAACCCGATGCCGCAACCATTGTGGCGGGAATTAACGATGTTGATTTGCAACAGGTTCGCAGCTTCGCCGCCCCTGCGCAAGCGGCTGCCGTCGCGGCGGTAACGGAAGGACAGCCTTCAGTGGTGCGCAATCCGACACCGATCAGACGCGGGCTTTCATAATCGCGATGATGAGGAGCGACAGTAAAATGAACGCTCCGGCTTGATGTGCGGCGGCAAGGCCAATCTGGACGTGACTGAGCAATGTTGCGATGCCGAGTCCGGCCTGCACCACCACCATCACGCCAAGTGCCGCAAACCGCACGCGCCACGCATAGGCCAGAATAAAAGCGGCGGTGGTCATGGCGAGCCAACGATGGGCGAATTGCACGCCGGCATGGCTTTCAACAAAATTCATCCAAAACGGCGATAAAAATCCGGCATCATGGGGGAAGAAACGCCCGCCCATGAGCGGGAAGCTGTTGTAAATCAACCCCGCATCTAACCCCGCAGTGAACGCCCCCCAGATGACGGTATTGGCGAGCAAGGCAAGACAGACAAGCCCCAAAACGCGGGTTGTTTTGTCGGATTTTTCGGCGCGGTGCGGCGCGAGTGATGCAGGTAAAGCGATAAAATCAAGCGCGGTGCGGAATAGCAGCGCATAGATCAAAAAGGCCAGCCCCAAATGCGCGGCAAGGCGGTAATGGCTCACGGCGGGGCGGTCGACAAGGCCGCTTTGCACCATGTACCACCCCATTGCGCCTTGCAATCCGCCAAGGATTAAAAACCCGAAAAACCGCCATCCATATCCCGCCGGAATACGGCGCTTGACGGCGAACCAGATTAAGGGCAAGGCGAAGGCCAGCCCGATCAACCGCCCCCATAGACGGTGGAACCATTCCCAAAAGAATATGTATTGAAAATCCTCAAGGCTCATCCCCTTGTTTTTGTGAAGATATTCAGGGGTCTGGCGATACAGGTCAAAAACATGCGCCCATTGTGCTTCGTTCAAAGGCGGCAAAGCGCCTATCAAAGGCCGCCATTCGGTAATCGACAATCCCGATTCCGTCAGGCGCGTAATCGCCCCGATCACCGCCATTGCCAAAACCATCATTGCGCAGCCCATTAACCACAGCCCGCACCCTGTATGTGCGGCATTTAGCCCGTTAACGGCGGCGTTTTTTTGATTGCCCATGAATGCCTTAACCCCTATAAAACCAGTTCAGTATTCGTCGTCAGTCTTAAAGGTTATAGGTGAGCCATGAGCGAAATTCAAGAAACCGATGTGGTCATAATTGGCGCAGGGCCGGTCGGCCTGTTTGCGGTGTTCGAGCTTGGCTTGCTGGATTTGAAATGCCATTTGATCGATATTCTAGACAAACCCGGCGGGCAATGCGCCGAGCTGTACCCCGAAAAACCGATTTACGATATTCCCGCCCTCCCCATCGTGACGGGGCAGGAACTAACCGACCGTTTGATGGAGCAGATAAAGCCCTTCGGTGCGACATTTCACCTCGGCCAGATGGCGGAAAAAATCGCCAAACAGGGGGAAGGGGCGGATGAGTGCTGGATCGTGACCACCGATATGGGGATGCAGATCAAGGCTAAGGTGATCGTGATTGCCGCTGGCGGCGGATCATTCGTGCCGAAAAAACCGCCGATTAAGGGGATTGAGGAATTCGAGGATATCTCGGTCTTTTATGCCGTGCGCAAGATGGATCGGTTTAAGGATAAGAAAATCCTGATTGCCGGCGGCGGGGATTCGGCGCTGGATTGGACGTTGAATTTGCATCCGCTGGCGGCGTCCATGGCGCTCATCCACCGCCGCGACGATTTCCGCGCCGCGCCCGATAGTGTGAATAAAATGCGCGGCTTGGTCGCGAATGGCGCGATGGACTTGCACATCGCCAATATTCTCGGCCTGAACGGCGAGAACGGGGTGCTGGAGAGCGTGAGTGTGAAGGCCAGCGATAGCGACGCGGTTTATGACATTCCGTGCGACACGCTCTTGGCGTTTTACGGGTTGACGATGAAATTGGGGCCGGTGGCGGAGTTTGGTTTGAACCTCCATGAGAACCTTATCGCCGTTGATACGGAAAAATTCGAAACATCAACCAAGGGTGTTTTCGCGATTGGCGATATTAATTGGTACCCCGGCAAACTCAAATTGATTTTATCCGGATTTCATGAGGCTGCGCTTATGGCGCAGGAGGCCTTCCGGATTGTTCACCCCGATAAAAAACTGCGCTTTCAATACACAACGTCATCTTCGGACTTGCAGAAAAAACTGGGCGTGGCATAAAGGACGGATGAAACAACTTAAGACAGCCCCCGCATTTCCCGTAATTCGCTCCCTTATGGAGGGGATCGGGTTTGTGTGGGCGAACCGAAAAATGGTCGCGTTGCTCGCCATTTTGCCGCTTCTCGTGACCCTTGTGACGCAATGGATTGTGCTGGCGAAATTTGTAGGAGAGCCTTTTTGGGCGGCGATTGTCCAGCTCCCTTCCGAATTCATGATCGGCGCGTATAGCGTGTTTATTGTTTTGGCGGTCAAGCATCATCATGAGGCCATGCTGGCGGCGCCGCATGGTCAACCCCCCCTTCCATCTCTGTCGTGGCGGCGCCTTGCGGTGGTGTTGAGCAATGCGCGGGGTGTGGGACGTATGCAAGAGGCGGATAATGCGGGCGACACAGGCGATGCGGGCGATGTCAGCGGACATATAGCAGCAAAAACGCCCGGTGTGTTCAATCGCGGTGGCGATACGCATATTCTGGCGGCGATTCTTGCCTTTGCAACGGTGAGCTTTTTGTTCAGCGGTATTTTCGGTGGGTTGACGCTGGTGATTAAAAGCTATGATCTCGCCGCGTTCCAAGACGTTGTCAGTTACGCCCCCGAAAGTATGAGTGATAACAGGGCGATTGGGGACGCTGTAATCGGTGATACGGGTGTTGATGCGGTGGGTGATGCTTCGGGTACGACTTCCCCTGTGCCACCTTTGCCGACATCCTTTGTGTTAATCATACTGGGCTCGATGGTGTTTATTTTTTGGATGATGCGGTTTTTCTGGCTGCATGTGTTTATTGCCATGCAATTGCCGTTAATGCGCTCGTTCCGCAAAATGGGCGGTATGGAAGGGTCGGTCATGGTCGGCATCATGTTTTTGGTGAGCATCGTGATGACCATGTTGGCCTTGTCGATTGTCCTGAGCATTGCTTTGCCGCTCTTTGGGGTGTCGGATGCAGGGGAATTGAGCAATGTTGCGCGCTGGGTCAAAGATGGTTTGTCTATTTTCGGCCTGATTATCGCTCATGGGGTGTTTTCGGCGGCTTCGGCGCGGGCGGTTTTGTATATGTATTCGCCGGCGTTGTTGAATTCTGCGAAGCGGGACGAGGAATAATTATTCATGCATATTATTGTGACGGATCGTGACGGCAACGACCATACGCTGGAGGCGCTCGAAGGCTGGCGCGTGATGGAAATCATCCGCGATTACGGCTTGCCGATCAAGGCGGAGTGCGGCGGTGCGTGTGCGTGCGGGACATGCCATGTCTATGTCGCGCCGGAATGGGTGGGACGTTTATACCCCGCCAGCGAGGACGAGATTTATATGCTCGATTCCGCCTTTGAGGTCGAAAAAAATTCTCGCTTGTCTTGCCAGATTTTGTTTACGCCGGAATTGGACGGCCTGCGCGTGACCTTGGCGCCGGGGTCTGAGTCCTAAGTAATGTCTTCGTGAGTACGAAAAAATCGCAACAAAAAAGCCCCCGATAACGGGGGCTTTTTGTATGGGTGTATCTTGCGCGGGATTAAACCATGCGGGATCAGATGGTTCTGACCACGCGGGGGGTTCTGCCCGCTGTGCCTTCTGCGGCGGCAATCTGGAAATCACGGGCGCCGACGGCTTGCGTGACTTGCGGATTTTGCGCGGCGAAGGCGGCGGCAATGCCGTCTGTCGTCGTGCCGATCTGCGTGAAGGTAAAGCCGGTTTGGCCTTCGGCTGCGCGGGCGACGAGGAACAGCCCATCCCCTTCGGAGACCACGGCACCGTGCTGGCTGAACGTCGTGCTTCCGGTGACACGCTCGCCAATGGCGAAGCCTTCTGCCTTGGCAACCAGTGCGTTATAGGCGGCATGATCCGTTCCGATGGCGGTGAACCCGTCAAGGTTCAAGGCCGCAGGGCCGGCAACGGCGTCTGTGAAGCCGGCTCGTGGGTCAACCGTCGATGGCATGACGCATGACGTATCATTCGCCGCCGGAGTTTCGCACAAATCAGGTTGTACAGCCGGTCTTGCCACGGGGCGGACAACCGTTTCTGTGGCCGCAGGCTCAACACGCGTTTCCTGAGCAGCAGGTTGTACAGCGCCTTGCGGGTTTTGCTCGTCGCACAGATCGGGTTGTACGTCACCTGTGACAACCGGTTGTGCCGCCGCATCGCCCGGAAGGACGACCGCGCCATCCACAGCCGCCGGAGGCGTGACCGTGCCGCCTGCCAAACAATCAGCCATGGCTTGTGCGTCTGCTGCGTTTTGCGTCAAGGCTTGTTGCAACGCTTCGGGGAAGCGGGTCTGCGCCAAGGCGATTTGCTCCAGAGCATAACGGTTGCCGTGGTCTGCAGCTTGTGCGATGTCTTTCAAGGCTTCGACAATGCGCGGGTCGCCGTCGACTGCACCGCTGTTGAGAACATCACGCAGGTTGTAATAGCCGCCGTCAATGTTGACCTGTGTCAGGGCACGCACCAATTGCGGGTCTTCCATGGCGGTTGGGTTGTACAGCAAGTGACCATATTGGTCGTCCAAGCGGTTCAACACTTCCAATTGCAAGCCTGAGCCGGACGGAATGGTCGTAAAGTCTTTGGCGGCTTGAATTTGTTGCGCCAATGTTCCGTGTTCAAGGCGCCATTTAATGCCGCGCTCGACTTGGTTCAGGCTTCCGTCCGCGTTCATGGCGGTGATGATTTGCTGTCTTGTCGCATCATCAATGCCGGTCGGAATGGTGGTTTGTGCCGCATCGCAAGCGGGAGCCGCCACAACATCGTCGGCGGGAGGAGCCGCAACAACCGCAGGGTCGCCGTCAACGGGCGGAACACCCGTAACGCCGCCATCCACAGGTCCATCGACAGGCGGGGTAATTGTATCGCCGCCGAAGATGCTGCCCCATGCGCTTTTCGCGCCATCGACAATGGCATCCGAATAATGGGCAAGGAAGGCGAAGGTCGCGCCGACCGTGCCGCCCAAGGCGGTGCCGATCAAGAGCGATTTGAACGAGAAGTTCTGAGCGATGCTGCTGCCCACCAATCTCATGGCACTGAAATCGGTGACGGCTTGTTTCCAGAATTGACCTTTCAATTCAGGGTTATCGCCTTCGACTTGGTCGCGGGCAATGGTGTAGCCTTTCCAGCATTGGAAGGCGATGTTGCCCGCCGCGCCGGCCGCCATACCGAGAACGCCGCCCGTTGCCATTTCAAGCGCCAATGGGGCGTATGATCCGGCCAAGGCTACGGCTTGTGCCGTAATCGCACCCATGGTTTGTTCGCCAAGGATTTGCGCGCCGTATCCGTCGATGATCGAACGGGCGAACCAACCGGCTCCCGCCGCTGCGCCAAGGCCGATCCAGTTGGCCTTCACGAAGTTACCGATGGCGGAGCCTTTGTTGTGAATAAAGGCGAGCGGTTTGAATTTTTGGCCTTTTTCAGGTTCCGGTGCTGCTTCGGCTTCGGATTTTTCAACCAAGCGATCAAATTTGCGCGACAAGAAACCGTTGAGGGAGGCTTCGCCTTTCTTTTCCTTACGCTCGTTCAATTGGTCAATAATGCCCGCGCCGGTTTGTTCGATGTTGTCGGCGGTTTGATCGAGTTTCTTGAATTTCAGGCGGTCACCGATCATGTCGCCGAACATGCGGCTGCTGCTGATCGGGTCGATTTTGTCTTTGTTCGCGCCTTCATACCCATCGGCAAGCATTTTGCCGAAGGCCTGTTGATCGAGATTGTGGTTCACGGCGATTTTGATTTGTTTGAACATGTCGCCGGAGCCGTATTTTTTCTCCGTTTCGATTCTGGACGTAATGTCCTCATCGTGAATAACGCCGCCGGTCATGGTCGTGCGTCCGGCCGATTGGTCGTGCAGGAACTTTACCGTATCGTCGTTTTTCAGGGCTTCGGTATAACGGCCTTCGCCGTAGGCGGCGGTGATCGCTTTTTTGAAGCGGTCAAAAGAGGCTGTTTCGTTGTCTTGCTCGACTTTTTCAAGGAATGGTTCAATGGCGAAGCCTTCCGCTGCCTTGGCGGCGACATAGCCGTCAATAATTTGCGTAAAGCGTGCCTTGCGATCGTCGTCATTGACGATTTTTTGGTTGCGCAGGACGTTGTACAGGCCGAGAACACTCTTCATGCCATTATCATCTTGTGGCTGGGTCGTGATGTCTTCATACAGCTTCGCAGCGCCCTTATCGGCGGCTTTGGCATCTTGACCGTCATAGTTTTCGGCCACGATTCCAGCAAAACGGTTTTTGTTGAACCATTCAGTGACGAAGTCGGACTTGGCTTGTTTTTCCTTTTTGTTGTTTTCTTTCATGTGGTTAGCAACGCCGAGGAATTGGTCAAGCTCGGTATCGTAGATCGTGTATTCTTCGATTTTTTCGCCTTGTTTCTTTTTGTACAGGGCGGCCAGAGTCGCTTCGGTGAAGACGGGCTCGGGCTGTTGATCGGGTGCGTTTTCCAGTTGGTTGGCAATGTAAAACGCGTTTTGACCGTTATAGAAGTTTTGGAAGATGTCTTTGAAAACCTTGTAGTCATCTTGGTCGGCAACGCTGGCGATCAGGGCTTCGTCCGCTTCGGACTTGGCGCGGGCATCATTGATGGCTTTTTGAAGGGCTTCGGCGGCGGCTTCTTGTTTCGCCGCGTCTTCGGCGTTTTTGTCGGCAATGAATTGCTGAAGGTCTGTATCAAGGCCTTCTACGAGCTGTGCGTTCAGAGATTCTTCTTTGACTTGCTCGATGGCGTCGGCAGCAGCGGCGATTTCTTCTTGGCTCAAGGAACGTGCTTCTTCCGCGACTGTGATGGTCGGGCGCTGAGTTTGTGCTTGTTCCGCCGCTTGTTCGCCTGTTTGCTCCGTGACGGCTAATTCCACCAGGCCTTGGCTTTGGTCGCCAAAAACATTCGGGATTTCAGGCGCATCGCCGATGGATGCTTTGAGGTAAGACGGGCCGAAAATCGCGGCGTTGTCTTCGTAATAGGAGCGCTGTGATTCGATATTCGCCTTGGTGTCGGCAATGTTCTGGACTTGGGGTGTGCCGTCTTCGTTCAAGGCAACGGGGTTGTCGATGAACATCGGTACGAAGTTTTTGGCGTAAGAGTCGGCGAGTTCCTTACCTTGCGGCCACAGATACTCAATTTGGTTGTTATTGCCGTTGATCTCAAAGGTGATGGCGCGGGCGGCATCGCCGTTTTGCGCGGAGCGTTTGAGCAAGTAGAAATAAGTGTCGGCCTCGTATTTCGAGATGTCCGCTTGCTTGCCGTCCAACGCTTCGGTTAGCTGGGCATAGAATTTTTCGCGCGGCTCTTGGTCGCCCGCGTATTCCGCTTGGAATGCTTGATCTGCGAAATCCAGTGATTGCAGATATTTGTGTTGCTGTCCAAGGTCTTTGGAGAGGAGCTTCTGTACCATAATTCTTACACCCTTATTTTAAATTCCTGTATCGAGCCGTTCGATGTTGTTGTTGTTCGTTTTTTATTTTGCAATCGCGTTGAAACGCAGTTCTACATCCGCCACATAATCAATCGTATCGGGCAAGAGGTGGCCGCCGTCATGGATCGAGATACCGATTTTTTTCTGAAGGCCCAGTGCCATCAGGATGCCGGCTTCGATCTTTTCGAGCAGAACCTCGCGTTTACCGTCTACGGTGATGGCGAAGCTGTCGTCCATCACGGTCAAAACCGCCTTGCCATCCGAAATATGCCGAGGCAAAACCAGAATGGGGCGACCGTGAATGTCCATAATCATGTCTGCTGTAGTAATCATTTCATTGCCTTTCTGAAGCACGTTATTGGATTACGCATAGCTTATGACAAAACTATTAATATTTTCATAACGGAAAAAAGTCAAGAAAAATTTTACATAAACACAAGTTTAGCGCGGTTTTTTCTCAATTTGATAGGGTGCTAGAGGGAATGAAAGAGTGGGGAGATAAAGGTCCGTTGTGTTTGATTTGTGCGGCTTGCGTGACGTTTGCGTTTGTTTTAACGGGCTTTAGCCCCGTCAGTGCGGGGATTACTGCGGGTGAGCGGCGGTCTAGGGTTGCTTTTTCGAAAATTCTGCTTTGGGCTCTTGGTTCGGGATCAGGCCTTAAGGGCAAATTGAGGTTGGCTAAGGCACTCGCGGTAGAGATTTAAATAGGCGTCGACGATTTTGTCTTTTTCGAATTCTGCGACATAGCGGTCATAGCCGCGCTCGGTGATGGCTTCGCATAAGGCGGGGTCGTCCATCACGCGGCGCATGGCGGTGGCAAGGGCGGCAGGATCGTCAATGGCAACGCACAGGCAATCTTGCCCGTCTACGACATATTGGCGCGGCCCGTCCGAGGCGGTGGTGACGAGCGGCCTTCGCGCCGCCCAAGCTTGCACAAAGGTGCTGCCAAACGGTTCATAGCGGGAGGGGAAGGCCACGGCGTCACAGGCCGATAAAAGCGCCCCGCGATCCGTCCGCCAGCCCAAAAACCTTACGCGCCCGTCAAGGCCGAGTGTGTGGCACAGGGTTTTGAGGGCTTGTTCCTCCGGCCCTGCGCCCGCGATCCATAGATAGCAATGCTCTGGCAATGCCTTGGCGGCGTGAAGCAAGGTGTCGAGCCCCTTTGCACGGTGCAGCCGCGCCAAGGTCAAAAAGACAAACGCATCATCGGGGGTGTTGAGGGTTTGGCGGTTCACGGGGGTTGTGTCGGCCTCGGTTTCGGCAAAGTTGTTGAGGTGGAAGACATGATCCGCCGCAATGCCGGAGTCAATGATATGGCGGCGCAAATCCGGCGTATTGCCGATAAACACATCGGTTTTCTTGAAATATTTGCCGATGGTGTAATACCCGCCAAGGCGGGACAGGTAAACAGGGCGCTTGGCAAGTTCGGGTTTAGAGGGGAGTTTTTGCGCCGCACGGGACATCCATGTTTGCACAATATCCGGCTTAACATCGCGGAACAGGCGTTTAAGGCCGGATGCGGTGCGAAAATCAAACAAACCGCCAAACGGAAACTCATAAACAGGGATTCCGGCGTTTTTCAAAATCGGATTGCGGGTGGCGTTGGGGCGGCATGCGGCGATGACCTGCATCCCGAAATCCGGCCCGTGCTTTTTGCTGCGTTCATGCATGGCGAGGCACATATCAATATAGGCCATTTCCGCGCCCCCGTCTTCGGCACCCGCCATAACATGGATAACGCGCAAGGGGGCAGTCTTTGCTGCGTTTTCTTCGTTGATGTTTGTGTTGGGTTTGGCGGGGATGGGGGCTTGCATGAGAAATATCCGTTTACAGTCTTGTCAGAGAAGGCGGATTTCAAAAGAGCATAAAACACCGCGTCCGTAAAGCCGCGAATTGGCGGTGCGTGGCGTTTGCTGGTTTGCCGGTGTGAAGGAAGGCTGGGTTAGAAGGTCGGGTTAGGACAGATAATGTTCCATCATGCGGTCAAGCTGTTCTTGGTTGGGGACGCATCCGCGGCCACTGTCGGGGTCTGTGTCGTTTTCCATGCCTTCGGGGCGGTCGGTATTGCCCGTTTCACCATTGTCTTCGTTGCTGAAAAAATTGCGCAACTGATCGGTCAGGGGCTTGAGGCTGTTTTGTGGTTGCGTAGGCAGTTCGTTGCTTGGCGGTGTGGGTGTCGGTGTGGGTGTGGGGGCGGGTGCGGGGGCGGAAGGGGGCTGCTCTTGCTGGATTTCGGGGCTGCTGTCTTGTGCGTAGGCGGCGCAGGGCATGAGAAGACCAACCAATAACAGGCAAATGCAGCTCAAGACCATCATCCGCGCGGCGCGGCCGATACACAAGCGTGGCAAGGCTTGGCCTTCGTAAGCTGGGAGGCAAATAGGGGGGATGTGGTCGTGCATTTGACTTGTGTTTCGCTTGGGTTATGGCTGTGCCGTTTTCAGGGCAATATGACCCAAAGAAAGACGCGCCTCATATTACCATAGTCCGACATGGTTATAAAAGAAAAAGGCCGGATGGTTGATCCGGCCTTATCGCTTATTTGTTTAGGTTTGGGCGGCCTATTCGAGAATTTTAGACCACCAGCCTTTTTTCTTTTGTCCGCTGGACGGTTCGCTGATGACGTTATAGGCGGCCGGCGTTTCCTTTGGGGCTGCGGCGGCGGCTGGTTTGTCGTCTTTTTTAGCGGTTTTCTTTTCCGGTGCGGTGTCGATATTGACGACATTGCCGGTTTTGTCCGCGGCTTTTTTGGTGCCGCGTGTGCCGCCCCTTGCGGTTTTGGCCGGCTTGTCAGCATCGCTTTGCGGGGCTGGGTCGGCTTTGGCCTTTGCGGCGGGCTTGGTGTTGGTTTGCGCCGATGGTGCAGTTGGTGCTGCGCTCTCGGTTTGTGCCGTTGCAGGCTTGCTGGTGCGTCCACGGCCTCTTGTCGGCTTGGTGATGGCGGCATCTGGAGCGGTTTCCGGCGCTGAAACGCTGTCATCCTTTTTCGACGAGCCGCGACGTGAAGCTCCGCGCGCGGATGATCTTTCATCTTTGCTTGTGGCGGCTTCCGGTGCAGTTTGGCTTACGCCGGCGCTATCATTGGCCTGAGCCGATGCTGCGGCGGCTTGGTCGCCATCTTGTTGCGGGCGGTTATTGCGGTCGCCGCGATTGCGGTTGCGATTGCGGTTACGTCCGCGTCCGCCGCGACGATTGCCGCCGTCTTCACGCGGTTCCCGAGGTTCCCGCGTTTGTTGTTGCGTTTCATCACCGTCGCTTTGGGCGGCGGCTTGGTCGTCACTTTGGTCGCGACGGGGGCGCCGTTGGTCGTGCCGCTGGTCTTGACGGTCTGGACGTTCGGTGCGCTCAGGACGCTCGGATCTCTCCGGACGTTCAGTCCGTTCTGGGCGTTCACTGCGTTCCGGTCTGTCGCCGCGGTCGTGCCTGTCGCTTCTTTCGTTGCGATCTTGACGATCAGGGCGTTCGGAACGCTCAGGACGCTCACTGCGTTCTGGGCGGTCTTGACGGTGTCTGTTTTGTTGCTGTTGCTCCGGCGCGTCTTCGCGTCTTGGTTTGCCGGCGCGTTGGGCGTTGAGGGTGTAGTCAGACGCCCCCATTTCATCGTCAATATCCATTTCGATGGCGAAGCCATAGCGCGTTTCAAGTGCCGATAAATCGCCGCGTTTTTGGTTGAGGAGGTACAACACAACATCGGTCGGAGCCTCAATCACCAATTTTTGTGCGCCGCCATTGACGCCTTCTTGCTCAATCGCGCGAAGGATGGTGAGGGCCGCGCCGTCAACGGTGCGAACCATACCCTTGCCATGGCAATGCGGGCAGGTCGAGAAGTTTTTCTCGGTCATGCTCGGACGCAGGCGTTGGCGGGAAAGCTCCATCAGGCCGAACATCGAAATCTGGCCACATTGGACTTTCGCGCGGTCTTTGGACAGGCCTTGCTGGATGCGCTTTTCAACCAGACGGTTGTTTTTGCGGTTCTCCATATCAATGAAGTCGATGACGATGAGGCCACCAAGATCACGCATCCGCAATTGGCGGGCGACTTCGTCGGCGGCTTCGAGGTTGGTTTTAAGGGCGGTTTCTTCGATATGGCGTTCACGGGTCGAGCGGCCGGAGTTGACGTCAATCGACACCAAAGCCTCGGTCGGGTTAATGACCAGATAGCCGCCGGAGCGAAGCTGTACCGTCGTTTCGTTGATTGCTTCGATCTGCTTTTCAACATTATGTTTGATGAAGAGCGGTAGCGGGTCTTTATGTTCGATGATTTTTTTGACGTGAGTCGGCATCATCAATTTCATAAAGCTGCGGGCTTCTTGGAGGCCGCGTTCACCGGCGACTTCGATGGCTTCGTAGTCTTTGGAATAGGTGTCGCGAATCAAACGCTGGATCAAATTGCCTTCTTCGTGGATTTGGGCCGGTGCGCTGGATTGTAATGTCAGGTCGCGGATCGAGTTCCACAGGCGCATCAAATAGGTCAAGTCGCGCTTGATTTCCAATTTGGTGCGGGTGAGGCCGGCTGTTCTCAAGATCGTTGACATGCCTTCCGGAATTTCAAGGCCTTTGAGGATTTCGCGCATCCGCATGCGTTCGCTGCGGTCGGCGATTTTACGGCTGACGCCGCCGCCTTGGGCGGAGTTCGGCATCAAGACACAGCAACGACCCGGAAGGGTGATGTAGGTCGTGACGGCGGCGCCTTTGTTGCCGCGCTCTTCCTTGTTGATCTGGATGAGCATGATCTGGCCGCGTTTGATCACTTCTTGGATTTTATAGCTGCGGCGGATTTTGCGCCACAACGGTTGCAACGGGTTGTCGACGTCTTCATCGTCACGCACTTGTTGCGGGCGGCTGCCTGAGGCTGCGGCTGGGCGGTTACTGCCGCCGCCGCCGCGTCCTCTGCGTCCACGGCCTCTGCCGCGTCCACGGAAACGACCGCGTTGGCCACGGTCGCCGTCTTCACCTTGATCGGTGTTGCCGTCATTGCTGGCATCGAGGTCGCCATCTTCGTGTTCGGTTTCGATCACGTTGCCGTTTGTATCGTTGCTGTCGTCTTCTTCGTCAAATTCGGGCGCGTCGGCGCGGCGGTTGCCGATGGAATCATCGTCAACACCGTCATCATCGCCGGCATGATTGCCGTTTTTCGATTGATTGTCGTTGGAGGAGGTTTCATCGCCGTCTTGAACAGTGTCCTGTCCCGATTTTGCGGCGGCTGAGCGTCCGCGTCCTCTGCGTCCACGGCTGCGGCCAGAGGATTTCTCGCCCTTGTCCGCGGCATCGCCGTTTGATTTGTCGCTGTCGGCGCTCTCGCCGTCATCGCTGGCTCTCGCCGATGGTTGGTCGGCGTCATCGCGGGTGAGTTCGTCAATGATACGTGCGGCTTGCTCGGCATCGAGCTCGCCATCCTCTTCTGCGTCCGCTGCTTCTTCAAGCTTTTGACGCAGTTCAGCCTCGGCGCGCATCAATGCCTCTTTATCGGCAATCGGAATGCGGTAGTAGTCGGGGTGAATCTCCGAGAAGGGCAAAAAGCCGTGGCGATTTCCGCCGTAATCAACGAAGGCCGCCTGAAGGGAGGGCTCTACGCGTGTGACTTTCGCCAAAAAGATATTGCCCTTAAGCAATTTGCGGGACAGGCTCTCGATATCGTAATCTTCAAGCCGTCCTTGTTCGTCCAGTAAGGCAACCCGTGTTTCTTCATCGTGGGTTGTATCCAGTAATATTTTCTTCGCCATGTTGGTCTCCTAAGGCTAGGGACGCGGCGATCTGCCATCGGTGTAAGCGGCCCGCACGCGAAGGCGGAGCGCGTCTAATCCGTTAATAACAATGTACCCCTGAACCAAAATCATATGATTTGTTTATTCTTATCAGGGGGTGTGAGTCCGAGATTGAAAAATCTTTTATTTCCAGTTCCGAAAACACGGTATTCCTTTTATTTGTCTGTTCATTGAAGGGCGCGGTGGTTGTGTCAATTCCTGTATAAATTCTGTATCGACTACACATCCCGTACATTTGGGCTTTTCAATCGCTGCCGCTTCAAGTCCGCTTACACTCCATGTTGTAAACCTTTCGGAGTGTTTTCTCAATCTCTTTTTTCGTGGTGGTGTGAAATATAATTGGGCGGCTCATTAGGCGGGGGGCGGCGGGGCATTTCGCGGGCGGGTTTTATGGTTGAATACGGGGGGATTTTTATGCATGATCGGGGCATACGAGGATCATGATGGCGTTTTGGTTTGTGCCTAAAGTCTGTATTGACGGGAGTATTTCATTGGTAGCGGTTATTCAATCCAGTTTTTGCAAAGACGGTGCATGCGCGGTATCACGCGGTGTGGCGCTGGTTTTGCTGTTGCTTGTGAGCGGGATCGTTTTAATGGCGATGAGCGCACCTTCACAGGCCGCGAACGGACAAATCTTTGTGAATAAAGTCCGCTATGGACAACATCCGGACAAAACACGGGTGGTGCTCGATTTATCGCAAACATCGGATTTTCGCGCTTTTGCGCAAGCTGCGCCGCAAGGTGGTGGCTATGCGATTGTGGTGGATATGCTCGGTGCGTCTTGGCGAGCGGAGGGCGGCCGCCCTGAAAAACCCTTGCGCGGGGCGCGGTTTGAGGGCGCTGTCGCGGGGCTTGAGGCGAATGTATCGCGGATAGTTTTTGAGGCCGCCGGCCCCGTTTTGGTGAAGTCGGCCTTTATCATTCCGCAATCGCCGACGGAATCGGCGCGGTTGGTGCTTGATGTGATCGCGGTGGATGAGGCGACATTCCAAAAGGGCAAGGGCCGTGTCCACGGCACGATGAATCCGCCGCCATCCGGTGGGGCGAACGCAGGGGCGAAGGGTGAGGCGGGCAAGGCGTCTTCCTCCTTATCATCGCAAGGAACGGGGCAAAGAACGGGCGCGGCGCCGGTCGTTCCGTCCAGCAAGCCGTCCTTGCCGTTTGCCGGCGGCAAAACCGCGCCAATCGTGACGGATAAAACGGAACAGCAAAAAAAGATGGATGCCTTGATTGAGACACAGCTTGGGGGGGCTGCACAATTGGGCGCGGCGAATAATGCCAATGCCTTGCCAAGGCCGGTGCCACAAGCGAAAACAGATATGAAACTGAGCGCCCTGACAGGGCAAGGCAATGTGGCGAGAGAGGGCGCAGTTCCCGTGCCGTCAAGAAAGGCCGATCCGCAAGGGATCTATACGGTCGTGATTGATGCCGGTCACGGCGGTATTGATCCCGGGGCAACAGGCGGGTCGATCAAGGAAAAAGACATTACCCTTGCCACCGCAAAAACCCTGAAACGCCTGATGGAGCAAACGGGGCGGTACAAAGTGCGTTTGACCCGTGAGACGGATGTTTATTTGAAGCTGCATCAACGTGTGGCGCTGGCACGTGCGGCGCAGGCGGATTTGTTTATTTCGATCCACGCGGATTCGATCAACCGACGTGATGTGAAAGGTGCGTCAATCTACACATTGTCCAATCAGGCATCGGACGCGCAGACCGAGAAACTTGCGGCGCGGGAAAACCGTGTTGACCTTATTTCCGGTGTTGATTTGTCGGTCGAGGACGATGAGGTTGCGAATATCTTGATCGATTTATCCATGCGCGAAACGATGAATCAGTCGAAATTTTTTGCCAATACGGTTGTGAATGCCATGCATGGCGGTAATATCCGTATGCTTGAAAACCCGCATCGTTATGCCGGATTCGCGGTTTTGAAGGCGCCGGATATTCCGTCTGTGTTGATCGAGATCGGCTTTGTGTCGAATGAGTCCGAGGCAAAGCGCCTGATGAGTCCAGCCTATCAAGAACAAATCGGCAAGGCCGTGATGGAAGGCGTTGGGCGATATTTTGAAACGCTCGAAAAAAACCGCAATACGCAATAATCGCCGCATCGTTGACGTCAGTTTATTCGCTGCTTCTCTTGCGGTAATCCAAAGGAACAATGCGTTGGCGAGAGGGTTTGTAACGGCTTGTTTCCGCATTGTTTTTTCATAAATATATTGCGTGGCAATAATTATTCAGAAAATAGTAAATACCGTATTTACAATTGCTTGGGATCGGTTTAGTGTACTGCAATGTTTGGCTCTGTAATTATGAGCTATAAACGCTCCAAATCTTTAAAGGAAAAAAACGATGAAAAAACTTATGACCATGGTATGCGTATTGGCCACTGCTGGTGTTCTCTCCGCTTGTGAAGCCGCTCAAAACGAAGTAAAATTGTACGAAGCCCAGCAAGCTGCTGAGCGCGCAGAAGCTAAAGCTGACGCCGCTTTGAAAGCTGCTAACGCAAACGCTGAGAAGAACAAACGTATGTTTGACGCTTCCCAGCGCAAATAGTCTCTTCCAAGAGATTGCAAAAATGAGAAACGCCGCGCTTAACTGCGGCGTTTTTTGCTTTTCAGGGATTCGCTGAATGGATTTTGCTGAATGGGGTTTGTCGAATCTCAGCTTTATCGAGTGAGGCTAGTCGGGCTTGAGGCTAATCCGGTCTGGTCTTACCCGGTTTGGGGTTAGCGGGCTTGGGTTTATCTGGGTTGATGAGGTTACTAGGTGTTTGGTGTTGTGTCTGGCTTTTTGCCGTTTTCTTGCCTCTTTGTGGCAATAGGCTTGCAGCGGCTTGGAGTTGGTTCAGTTTGCCTGCCAAGTGGCGGGCGGTGAGATTGAGTATGCGGAGTATATTGTGACGCGGCGTGATTTTATGTGGCTTTGCCTGATTGTCCTGACATGGGGGTTTCATGCGCCGGTGATGAAGCTCGGCGTTACGCTGGTGCCGGCGGTGTCATTGAACGTGGCGCGTTTTCTCGGCACTGGTTTGTTGTTTTTGCCGTTTGCGCGGTTGCCGGTTGGGCGCGAATGGCTGGCTTTGTTCAAAGTCGCGGTGTTTTTCAATTGCGGAAATTTGATGTTTGTCTATATGGCGCTGGAGCAGATCAGCTCCAACAGCTTTATCATCCTGATTATGATTGCCGTACCGTTCTCGATTTTATTGGAATGGGCTGTTCTCCGTACGCCGTTTGGCGCGTATACGGCGGCGGGTATTTTAGTGTCGTTTTGCGGGTTGGTGCTGGCGTTCGGGGCGCCCGATATTTCATCGGCACCGATGGGCGCGGCCTATGCCTTGATGGGCGCGGCGTTTTGGTCAATCGGGTCGTTTTTCATGAAGGATACGACGAGTGTCAACATGCCGACATTTTTAAGCGCAACAAGTTTAATGGCAGTGCCGATTGCCTTGGCGATGACGATGATCCGCGAAACGGGGCAAGTTGAAGCATTTTTGAAGGCGGATCCGCTTCAGATCGGCTTTGTCCTTGTCTATCAAATAGGCTTGATGAGTTTTATGATGTTTGTGTGGAAAGGCCTGACCACCCGCAATCCGGCGCAATTCGTGATGCCGTTTTTGATGCTTCAACCCTTTATCGGGGTTGTGGGCGCGTATTTCATGTTGGGGGAAGACCTCAAGCCGCAAACGGCGGCGGGCGGGGCGTTGATTTTGCTCGGCTTGTCGATTATTCATATTCGCAAGATCTTGAAATATCGCAGCGCCAAAAAAGAAGCAGGCGCAGGGATTTAGCCAGATACACGCTTAGGCACATATAAGAGATACAGAACACAGGTACAGGACAGCACTCATGACGACCACAGCAAAGCCGATTGAAGATGTTCCTGTTCCTGCTCCTGTTGCGGCTGCCGACAAGGTCAAGCGGCAAACACCGACGACATTTTTTACGCAGGCGCTGCGCGACCATCCGTTTCGGGTGTTCGGGGTGTTTGCGGGCGATATGATGCAGGCGATTTTTACGCTGATGATCCCTTTCACCGTGCGCGACATTATCAACACGATTGACGGGTACAGCCCCGATAACGCGATGGGGGTATCGCTTCAAGATGCCGTGGCACAGCCGTTTTTGCACTTCATCGCGGTGGTGATTATGGCGGCGCTGTGTGCGCGGTTTTCGGGGTTGATGTTGGTGTTTTATGCGCCGCGCATACGGGTGAAGCCACGCCTTCGCTTGCTGGACTACCTCCAAGGCCATTCGATCAATTATTTTCAAGGCTCGCATAGCGGCGCTTTGGGCAACAAGATCAACGATGCCTGTAACGGCCTTGCCAACGGGATGTGGATTTTCGTGTTTGATATTTGGCCGATTTTGACCAAGCTGGGGTTCAGTGTTTGCCTTTTATACCTTGCCGATCCGCGGCTTGCGTTTATTCTTTTGGTTTGGGCGGCGGTGTATTTTTCGGTGATGTTCTTTGTCGCGCTGGGACAATCGCACATGATGGAAAAACTATCGGGCGAGCGTTCGCGCATCACGGGACAGGTTGTCGACCTTGCCACCAACATTCAAACGGTCAAAAGCTACGCCCGCGAAACATACGAAAAAGACCGGCTCTTGGCGGTGATGAAGGACGAGAAAAAGGCGCATTACGGGTTTCAATTCATTCGCGAGTTCGGCGGCTTGTTTCATTCGGTCATGAGTGTGGCGATTATGGTGCTTTTGATGCGCAAGATGCTGGTCATTTATGATGAAGGCACGATGACGCTGGGCGATTTGGCCTATGTGTTTTCGATTTTGTTGATCGTGACGGAACAAGCGCGCGGCCTGACATGGGGGTTGATGAACTTCCTTGAATTTGTGGGGCAAATGCGCGATGGGGTCAAAACGATTATGAAGCCGCGCAGCTTGATGAACAAGGCCGATGCGGTCGAGATAGCGGTCAAGGATTCGTCAATTACGCTGGAGAATGTCAAGTTTTCCTATACGGATTCGGCGGATCGGCGCGTGTTTGATGGCTTGAACTTATCCATTCCCGCTTGCCAGAAAATCGGCCTGATCGGGCCGAGCGGCGCGGGGAAATCGTCGTTGGTGAGCTTGATTATGCGGTTTTACGACATTAATGAAGGGCGTATTTTGGTTGGCGGGCAGGACATCGCCGCCGTCACGCAAGAATCCTTGCGCCGCCAGATTGCCGTGATTCCGCAAGATACATCGTTGTTTCACCGCAGCTTGATTGACAATATCCGCTATGGTGATTTGAGCGCAACGGATGAGCAAGTGATCGAAGCGGCGAAAAAAGCCTATGCCGATGATTTTATCAAAGACTTGCCGCTGGGGTATAACACGATGGTGGGCGAACGCGGGGTGCGGCTCAGCGGCGGGCAACGCCAACGCATCGCGATTGCCCGCGCCATTCTTAAAAACGCGCCGATTTTGGTGCTGGATGAAGCGACGTCGGCGCTGGATAGCGAAAGCGAGCGGGCTATTCAAGACTCGCTCGAGGACTTGATGAAGGGCAAAACCGTGATTGCGATTGCGCACCGCCTGTCGACCATTCGCTATATGGATCGCTTGATTGTGATGGACGAAGGGCGTATCGTACAAGACGGGACGCATGATGAATTATTGGCGTCCGGCGGGTTGTACGCGCGGCTATGGGCGATGCAAAGCGGCGGATTTATTCATGATGATGCAAAAAATAAACAAGATGGGGAGTGACGAGCAATGATGCGATTTTGGGGTTTTGTACTGTGCGGGGTTTTATCTGTTGGTGGCGTCGGGCTTCAGAAGAATGTTATGGCCGAGGAAGTTGTGCCATACGGACAATTGCCGCATGAAGTGGCGGCCAGAAAGGAAGCCCTGCTTAAAAAAGCGCGTGAGATCGGGCGGGTGAAAGTGATTATGACGTTGGCCTTGCCGGTGAGTGAGGCTGCTGTGCCTCCGGTTCCGCCGCTGCCATCCGATGATACACCGCCTGAGCCGGATGCATACACACCGCCGGATGAGAAGGCGATTGCCGCGGTACAAACGGCATTTTTGAAGCGCCACGAATTGTCTGAAAACAACGCCGATCAAGCGATTATCCGGTTTATGTTCATCCCCTCGATGGGGGCGATGTTGAACGAGGATGAGCTGCGCCGCGTCATGGATGACCCCGTCTTAACCCATATACAAGAAGATATCCCCGCATCCCCGTTTTGATATGCTAAATACGCTTGAGCTAAGCTCGAAAAACGCGCATAAAAAACGAATGAAAAAATTGTCTTTGATTCTTGTTGCCGCGTTGTCGGTTCAAATGCTCTGCGCCTGCGCGGACAAGTACGGCGTGCCCGGTGGCGACGACAAAGTCAATGAGCATATTTTCAAAGACAAGCAAGGTTTGATGGACGCGATTGGCCCGCTCCAACCCGGCATGTCGCGTGAACACACATTCTCTGTCTTGAATGTCGAGGAAAAAGACCTTGTGAAACTGAACCGCGAGGAAATCATCACCGCTTTGTTCGGGGACAACCGCGTGTCGCTTGACGATATGGGCGCACATGATGCGGAACAGATGAAATGGTTCTTGCGCTCCTTGACGGGCTATCGCCTTGATTATGCGGATGTTGAGCGCGAGCACGGGTTTAAAAATCCGATCCGCCTTAAAACAATCGAGGAAGGATTCCGATACGGCATTGTTCTTGTGTACCAAAATAATGTCTTGCTGGAAAAACCGATTCTGACGGGCGGGGCGGTGAAGCGTTCGTCCAGCCGGACGATTTTTGACTATCTGTCCCCCAGCATGTTATTCGGCGGGCTTTAGTTTTATCTATTTTATCCCGATTTTTTCAAATAATCTTCGATGCCTTTGGCGGCGCCTAGGGCTGTTGCGAAGGTTGCTTGGAGCAAATATCCGCCCGTTGGCGCCTCCCAATCCATCATTTCTCCGGCGACAAAAACGCCCTTCATGTTTTTCAGCATGAACCGCCCATCCAGCGCGTCAAAACATATGCCGCCCGCCGACGAGATAGCGCGATCAATGGCAAAAGGTGCGGTGACGCGTACGGGGACGGCCTTGATAAGGGCGGTGAGGGCTTTGGCGAAATCGGCGCTTCCTTTGGCGGGGTGGCTTGCAAGCGCGGCATAGGCGGGATTGTGGTGCAAAGCGTCTTGGACAAGTCCGGCGGACACGGCGGACAAACCCGCATATTTGCGCAAAACATTGGACAGGCTCAGGCGGCCAAAGGGACGGGTTAGTTTTTGGGCGATGGCGTCATGGGTGAGATCGGGGTGAAGGTCGACCTGTACGTTTACGTCTGATATTTCGGAGCCGGATGCTTTGGATAATTTGTTTTCAAGCCCTGTACGTATGGCGGCAGACAACGCGTACACCGCGCCGCCTTCTATGCCGTTTTGAGTGACCATAATGTCACCGCGAATACTCTGTCCATTCAGGGTCAGGCCAGCGGGTTTGATCGGCGTGCCGGCGAAGCGGTCAAGGAAATGGCGGGATAAATTCGTGTAAAATCCACAATTAGCAGGGCGCAGCGGGGCGATGTCTATGCCGCGGGCGGCGAGGGGCGCAACCCATGATCCATCCGACCCCAGTTTCGGCCATGATGCGCCGCCTAGGGCGAGCAAGGTTGCGGCGGGTGTATGCGTGATGGTGGCGTTATCGGCGGTGTCATCGGTGTTGGTGAAGATGAGGGCGCCATCCGCGTCCCATCCGCTCCATTGATGTTTGAGATGGATGCGAACGCCAAGTTCCTCGAGCCGCTTTTGCCATGCGCGGAGCAAGGGCGAGGCTTTGAAACTGTGCGGGAAGACTCGCCCGCTGCTCCCGATAAACGTGTCTTGCCCGAGTCCGGCGCACCAATCGCGCATGTCGGACGGGGTGAAGGCAGCGATGCTCGGGGCGAGCATGGGGGAGCGGTCGCCGTATTTTTCGATAAAGCGGTCTATGTTTTCGGAATGGGTGATGTTTAACCCGCCGCGTCCGGCCATGAGGAATTTACGTGCCAAGGATGGCTTGCGTTCATAAACATCAACACTGAACCCGCGGGACGCCAGATATTCGGCGGCAAAAAGTCCGGCGGGGCCGCCGCCGATGATGGCAATTGTCTGAGGGGCGTGATGCGCGTTTGTCATGCTGTGAAGTGTAGGCAGACCACGCCGTGTTGTGCAAGTCGGGATTGACGCCGAGCCATAGAAAAACAAACCCCCGCAAGAATGGCTGCGGGGGTTTGGAGTGATAAAGACGGAGGAGCTTTAATCCGCTATTCTGTCTATTCTATCGGGCAATGAAATAAGGATATCAGGCCGGATTTTTGAATTGGTCGAAGGCGCGCATGGCGTCGGCGGCGTACATTAAGGACGGGCCGCCCCCCATGTAAATCGCCATGCCGAGGGTTTCGGCAACTTCTTCGCGCGTGGCGCCGAGCCGTGCGAGGGCTTTGGTGTGATAGCCTAAACACCCGTCACAATGGGCGGCAACGCCGAGGGCGAGCGCAATAAATTCCTTGGTTTTTTCATCCAGAACATCGGTCTTGGTCGCCGCCTTTGCCATGGCGGAGAACCCATCCATCGTGTCGGGGATGAGCTTGCGCAGTTCGGCGGAGTAGGCACTGATGTCCGCGATGATGTTTTTGTATTCTTTGGTCATGATGAGTCCTTTCTTTGGTCTGGTCTTTGGGCTGGGATGGTTATTGTTTAGGGCGCGTGCAATTCCACGGCGCTTTGGTTAGAACGAGGGCAAGGCCGCATCGATCGGTGATTCCGGCAAAGATCAACCCGCCGCCGACCCCAAGGGGGATGAGCGCGAATAGAGGATCAATGGCGAGCGCCAAACCCGCCCCGATCACGACAAACAAACCGGCGGCAATGCGGACTTGGCGTTCCAGTGGAATGGGGGTTTTGACGGCACAGCATGACGCCATGGTCTTTGCCCCGCCACAGCATGAGGTACTTTTGACGGCGTGACCGCTCAGCGTATGTCCGCATTCTTCGCACGCCGTTACGCCGCCTTCAACGACATGGATTTGCGTCCATCCGGCCTCGATAAAAACATCGGCGGCCTTGCGGGCGCGGGTGCCGCTGCGGCACAGGATGTAAACGGGACTGTCTTTGGTCAATTTGTGGTCGGCCATAAAACGATCGGCGTTTAATTGGTCAAGCGGGACGTGGATATGTCCGCACGCCATGTGTTTTTCGCCGTGTTCCATGTCCGTGCGCACGTCAAGCAAGAGGCCTTGATCGGGGTGAAGGTTTTTGATGGAGTCGGCGCTGACGATCTTATATTCGGTCATGATACTGTCCTTTTCGTCTTGCATCGGGTGAAAGTGTTTGATACTATATTAGTATATATTAAATTATATAATTTTAATATAATGTGTTTTTCGCCCTTTGTCAAACACTGAATTCAAAAGACCGAAAGGACAAGATGACGCAGCGTTCCGACAGATCCGCCATGCATGAAAAGATGGCTCCGGCGCTTAATATTTTGCGGATATTGTCGCATCCCGTACGCTTGTCGATTTTATGCCATCTTGTGGAGCAGGCGGAAATGAGCGCGGGGGAGATTGTCGCTCTGCACGCGCCCTTGGCGAGCCAGTCACAAACATCGCAATATTTAAAACGCCTGCGGGATGAGGGGCTGGTGAACGCGCGCAAAGACGGGCTGTACGTCTATTACAGTCTGGCGCGACAAGATATTCGGGAATTGGTGGCGACGCTGCATGATTTGTATTGCCCAGAGGCTTGACCCGCAGAGCATAGGTCAGCCGACAGAAGATTAGTCGCCGGCGGTGAGTTTAAGGCCGATCAAGCCGATGATGATGAGGCAAACACTGGCGATCCGCATGATATTGGTGGATTCCCCGAGCATCACAATCCCGACAATAAATGCCCCGACCGCGCCGATCCCCGTCCACACGGCATAGGCCGTGCCGAGCGGGAGGGTTTTCATGGAGAAGGACAAAAGGCCAAGACTGACCGCCATTGTGGCTGCGGTCATGACGGTTGGCCAGAGCTTGGTGAAGCCTTCGGATTGCTTCATGAAATAAGCCCAGATAACCTCAAAAATTCCGGCGATCACGAGAAACAGCCATGCCATGGCGGGGGTGTCCGTTCTTTGCTTGGCGGCGTCTTTTGCTGTGTGATGCCGTTATTTGCGTATGATTAGGTGGGCTTATGGGGCGTTTGCGCCGCCTTGAGGCGGGCTTCGCGGTCGAGGGTTTCGAGCGCGGCGCGGGACTCCTTCAAGGCTTTTTCAAAAACATCATCAATCGCGGGGTTTTCGCCCTTAATCACGCCAAAGCCTTTTTCAAGATCGAGCAGGATTTGCCAGCGGACTTTATGATGCGGGTCGATGCGTTTGCGCCCGATGAGCTGGTCATTCATGGTCGACAGGCCTTCGACAAGGAACATGCGGTGCGCATCGCGGAACAGGTCGTTATCGGGGCCTTCCTTGCCGACATCCATGCCGCCCATATAGCGCACAAGGTTGACAACGCGGTCGCCGAATTGGCGGCGGGATGCGGTTTCCTTGGTGGCATCGTGGTTTGAGCCATCGGTGCTGATTAATTCAAATTTGGCGGGGCCGAGCAAGGCGACAATGACGGATTCGCGGCTCGCATTATGCGCGCTCTCGGTCAATAATTTTGCGGCGGCGACGGGCTGGTTATGCATGAAACTGGCGATGCGTTCGGGGCCGAAAACACTCATGTTTTTGAGCAGCCATTGATGGCAAATTTCGGCGGCAACACGAAAATCCGTGTCGTCGGGAAGGCCGGTTGTGTCGTAGTTAAAATGGGCGTTGTCTGCCATGATGATGCTCCTTTTCCTGTCATGCGCTGCGGCTCGGATATGGCGGCGGCGACTTGCATTATGTCTTATCGGGGCACTATAGCGGGACAGTTTGGGTTTGTCGATTTTTTTGCACTTTGGGAAATAAGCGGCTGGCAATAAAAGGGCGGGGCAGGTTTTTTCGCGGTTACTGAGCCCGCTTTAGCCTGACCCGCCATATATGATTATTGGGTGACGTTCAATTTAACATCAATATTGTTGCGGGTGGCGTTGGAATACGGGCAGGCTTGGTGCGCGTCATCGACCAGTTTCTTTGCTTCGTCCTTTGACAGGCCGGGCAAGGAGATGTCGAGGGTAACTTCAAGGCCGAAACCGCCTTCGGAACGCGGGCCGATGCCGACATGGGCGGTGACGGTTGTGTCGTTCGGCACTTTTGGTCCGCCCTTTGAGGACACGAATTTCATGGCGCCGAGGAAGCAACCGGAATAGCCGGCGGCGAAGAGTTCTTCGGGGTTATTGCCTTTGTCGGTGCCGTTGCCGCCCATTTCTTTGGGCTTTACGAGGGCGACATCCAAGGAACCGGTGGAGGTTTTGGCGCGGCCTTCGCGTCCGCCGGTGGCGGTGGCATGGGCGGTATAAACTACGGAAACAGGCATGGGGAGTCCTTTCAGTGGGGTTTTTAGTCAATGGGGTTTTTATGCGAGCCCATAGTATGGGGCGATTGGTATGGCGTCAACTCCGGCTGTGTTTTCGGATGTTTTGGATATGTATCTTCGGGGCATAAAAAACCAAAAACCGGCACCGTGTTTGTGGTGCCGGTTTGAGGATGAGGCGTGTTAATCGGGGACTTCGATCACCAAAATCTCCGCATTTGTTTTGGCGGTGATGGTGATGTGGTCGGCTTTTGTGACTTCGGCGCCGTCGCCTTTTTTAAGGGTTTGGCCGTCCAGCTCGACCTCGCCTTCCGAGATCAGGATATAGGCCTGATCCGACAGGGCGTGAGTCAGGACTTTGCCTTCTTCAAGCCGTCCGCCGTAAATGGCGGCGTCTTGATGGATGGGCAGGGCGGCTTTGCCGTCCTCGGTGCCTTGGTCGGCTTTGCGGCCTGAGACAAGCAAGGTGAGGCGGTCATTCACCGGTTCACGCGGGAAGGTGCGGGCGCTCCATTGCGGTTTGACGCCTTTTTCACGCGGGAAAATCCAGATTTGATAGAGCGAGATGTCTTCACTCTCCATATTGAATTCCGAGTGATAGATGCCTGTGCCGGCGCTCATGACCTGTACGTCGCCTGCCTCAGTGCGCCCGACATTGCCTTGCGAGTCACGGTGGGTGATCGCCCCTTTGCGGACATAGGTGATGATCTCCATATCCTTATGCGGGTGGGTGTCGAACCCCGCGCCGGCCTTCACAACGTCGTCATTGATGACGCGCAGGGCGCCGAAATTGTGACGGGTCGGGTTGTAATACTGGCCGAAGCTGAAGTGATACCGCGCGTCAAGCCAACCGAATTTATGGTTTCCAAGCTCTTCGTAAGGGTAGATTTTCAACATAATAACCTCCTGTTATTGGTGAGGGTTGATGATGGGTGACTCTAGCCGCGCAAGATTGCGGGGATAAAGCGTTCGATGAAACCGCCAATGATCGGCAAGCGGCGCATGGCGAGGGCTCCATTGCCCAGCATGGCGACAATGCCTGCCTGAACGGCAAGGAATAACGGAAATTCCCAGCCGCCGCCGGCATTGCTGAAGACCCAGCCATTGCCCGCATGCGCCCATGTCGCGCCGAGCAAGATCGGCAGGCTCAAAAGTGCCACCAAGCGTGTATGCAGCCCTAAAATAAGCGCCGCTCCGCCTGCAAGCTCGGCAAAAATCGTCATATAGGCGACGATGGCGGGCAGGCCAAGACTGGCGAAAAATCCGACGGTTCCACCGATGGTAAAGACAAAGACCTTGAGTAAGCCATGGGCGAGCAAAATACTCCCTAGCGCCGTCCGTGCCGCCGCCGCGCCGTAGGCGAGTCCTTTGGCATTGGGCATGGTGAGTGTTTCGGAGGGCAGGGCAAAGCCTGCGTCATGGATGTTCGTGTCGCGTGTTTTTATGGTTGCTGTGGTCATGGTGTTATTCCCTTTTTAGTCTTGCGGCATTATGTGCGGGCAAGAATGTTTGCTTCAATAATTACATCTTACGTCCATTCAATAAATTTGATAATGTAGCCATATTGAAATTAATTATTTCCATTAGGTTGATAATAAGATGGATCATCTGTCCCGAATTGATATTTTTATTGCGGTGGTGAAGCAGGCGAGCTTCGCCGGTGCGGCGCGGGAGCTTGGGATTACCAGCTCCGCCGTGTCAAAACAGATTCAGAATCTGGAGCATGAATTGCGGGTCAAACTCCTCAACCGCACAACGCGGCGTGTATCGGTGACGGAGGAAGGCGCGATTTATTTTGAACGCGCCAGCCGCGCGCTTGAGGATTTGAAAGAAGCGCAAGACTATATTCATGACATGAAGGCCTCACCGCGCGGGCCGCTTAAGGTGAGTGTGCCGATGAGTTTCGGCCTCAAATATCTTGCTGAATCTTTGGCGGTTTTTGCGCGGCAATATCCGGATGTGGCGCTGGATATTCATTTTGACGACCGCGTGGTGGACATGGTGCAAGACGGGTTTGATGTGGCGGTGCGGATCGGGTTGTTGCAGGATTCGACCATGATCGCCCGCAAACTTGCGCCTTGCCCCGTGCATGTGTGTGCCTCGGCGGAATATTTTGCGCGCTGCGGCCGCCCGCAAACACCGGCGGATCTGGCGCGTCATAATGTTCTTGCCTATACCCGCAATCGCGGGGCGCATGAATGGCGGTTCAAAGACCCGCAAGGGGTGGAAGGCCATGTGGGGTTGTCCAGTTCCTTCAAATGCGACACTGGCGATATGATGGTGGAGGCGGCGCGGCAAGGAATCGGGATTGTTATCTTGCCGGAATTTTTTGTGCGCGAGGCGATCGAATCCGGCGCGCTCGAAACCGCACTCGGCACATACACGACATGGCCGGAGCGCAATATCTATGCGGTGTTTCAACCGAACCGCTATTTATCAACGCGGTTGCGGTTGCTCGTGGAGCATTTATCGCAGACATGTGAAAAGCTCTGTGAAGCCATGGCGCAGTGTCCGAAAATCTGACGTTGGTTTAAGGGCGTGGGGTGCCGTTATTTTGCGCCCGCCCGAGCGCGTTTTGAGGCGCGTTTTGATTGGCGGCGGCAGGATTTTGAGCCATGTTTTGGGTTGAGCTTTGGGCATAGCTTGCGGCAATGAAATCGGCGCGGGTCATGCCGCACATGGCAAGGGCTTCGCCCAAGGTTGGCAAGGCGTTTTCATCATAGATTCCGATGCGGGCATTGATGGTGTCCAATTCTTTGCGCGTGCTGGGGAGCATCGGTGAATTGTTCAAGAATTCCGGCAATGTCCAGCCTTCACCGAACACATTTGGCCCGCATGATGCGCCAATGGCGGCGATGTCTTCGGCTTCGGCGCGGACGAAAATGATGTTTTCAAGGCCGGTTTGACCGGTTCCTTTTTCTTCGGCCTTTGATTGGCGAACGTCCAAAGCACCTTTGAAGCCCTTCAGGGCGTAATCTTGGTAATAATTGCGGAAACGGGTTTCGGAATCGGGGTTGTCGGAATAAAAACTCTTGTCCAATGCGTGCCGCGCGGCGGCGACCAGAGTGTCGGCGAAGCTGTGATTCGCGGCGCGGAGGGCGTCAAAATCATCAACCGAGAGGGCATCGCCTTCGCTCAGTTCCCGTGTTTCGGGGATGGATTGCGCCAAAATACTGTTGAACAATGCTTGCATGGCATAGGCGCCTTGCTCGCAGCGTTCTTGCAGCAACACCCAATCGCGCGGACAAATAATGATGCGCGTGTTGGGGTTATAGGGGCTGGCGTGGAGGGCGGCGCTGTTCATTTTTTGAATGGCGTGGGTTTGTTCGTGGACTTTGCTGGAATACAGATTGGTGAGGTCTTCGACCGATGCAGGGCCATAGGTGATGCGATTGGCAAACCCGCCATTCGTGTCGGACAGGGAAAAAGACGTGTAATGTGCCAAGCCGCGATATTTAACATCGATGCGCTGGGTGCATCCGGTTTTGGCGAATTGCGAATCGAACATCCGCCCGATCATGCCATAGGCCGCCGTTGAGGCTTCGCTGATCCATCGTTCGGTGGTGTCGAGTGCGTTTTTGATGAGGTCTTGGCGCGCCTGACGATGGCTTTCCCATTCGTCACGCAAAGAGGGCTTTGGAGGGTGGTGGGGGGACGTGTTGTCCTGATAACCCATTTGGTATTCTCCCGCAGTAAAACGTCGACCTGTTGATAATTTATGTTCTTATTTTATGGAATAAACTAACAGTTTGTGTCGCCACCTGTCAAGAAAAGGCGATGCTGCTATGCACATGGTGCAATGCAGCATGATAGGAAGCCCTAAGGAAAAGCCCATGAAACCTATGGGTAAACCTTATGGCGCGGGGTGTTTTTTGAGCCATGCGACGGCGTAGCTACAGATCGGGATGAGTGTTAGGGCGTTTTCGCGGGCGTGATGCGTGATGTGACGCATTAATTCACCTGCTGCCCCTGTTCCGCGCAGGGCGGTTGGGGCTTCGACATGGGTGATGTGGATCTCATTCCCTTCGCGGCGGTAATGGGCAAAGGCGCAATCCTGTGCGCCATCCGCTGTTCGGACATGATATTCAAACCGGAATTTTGCGGTGTTGTCGGTGAAATAGGGAAGATTTTGTGCCATGGTGACCCTCTATTCGGCGTATTTGTTGCGGCGAATGAGCCACAAGGCGGCAATAAAAACGCCCTTTGCTCGTGGTAAAATCACGGCGGCGCAGAGCAAGGAAAATGCGAGGCTGACCGCGATCATCGCTTTGGTTGAGAACACGTCGTGTTTCATGAGCTCGAATAAGAGCGGCACCACCAAGTGACCGGTGAGCAGGATGGTGAGCCATGGCGGCGCGTCATCGGCGCGGATGCTCCCGAGTTCCTCGTTACAGGCGCTGCATGTGGCGCGCTGGCTGATGTACCCGCGAAGTAATTTGCCGCCGCCGCAATGCGGGCATCGTAAGCGTAGGCCGCGCAGCAAGGCTGTCTTTGCGGACGGGATTACGTCCGGCTCGTTCTGTGTTTTCACGGATGGTGCGTCGATATGGGTCATGGCTTTGATGTTGATTTTTCTAAAGATGAGCATAGGCTATGGTGGAACAACGCGCCAAGATAAAAAATGTCACAGGCGTATGCCCAGCCCTTTCAACACAGGATATAACGGCATGAATGCCACAGATTTTACCCCAAAATTATTCAGCGTTTTGAAAAACGGCTATGGCGCATCGTTGTTGAAGGCCGATGTTTTGGCGGGCTTGACTGTTGCGATTGTGGCTTTGCCGCTGGCAATGGCCTTGGCGATTGCCAGCGGTGCTTCCCCCGAAAAAGGGTTGGTGACGGCGGTGATTGCGGGGTTTTTGATCTCGTTTTTGGGTGGGTCGCGGGTTCAAATCGGCGGGCCGACAGGGGCGTTTGTCGTGGTGGTGTTCACGGTCATCGCCCAGCACGGCTATGACGGGTTATTGCTCGCGACCTTGATGGCGGGGGCAATATTGGTGGCGGCGGGATATATGCGGCTGGGGCAGGTGATTAAATTTATTCCGCACCCTGTCGTGACGGGGTTCACGGCGGGGATTGCGGTGATTATCGCCTCGTCACAGGTGAAGGATTTTCTGGGGCTGGATATAGACTCCGTACCGGCGGATTTCATTCCGAAATGGGCGGCGTATTTGTCGCATATCGGCGCGTTTGACGGGGCAACCGTGATGGTTGGGGCGGCGGCGCTATTGGTGATTATCGGATTGCGGCGCTATGCGCCGAAAATGCCGGGCTATTTGATTGCAGTGGTTGTGGCCGCGATATTGGTGGCGGTGTTTCATGTGCCGGTGGATACGGTCGGGTCGCGCTTTCCCGATATTCCGTCTGGCCTGCCGATGCCGAGCTTGCCGGAGTGGAGCTTTGCCAAGGCGCGGGAGGTTTTGCCCGCCGCCTTTACCATCGCCTTTTTGGCGGGGATTGAGGCGCTTTTATCCGCCGTGGTGGCCGACGGTATGACAGGATTTAAACACCGATCAAACCAAGAATTGGTGGGGCAGGGCGTTGCGAATATCGCATCGGCTTGTTTCGGTGGTTTGCCGGCAACGGGGGCGATTGCGCGGACGGCAACCAATGTTAAATCGGGCGGCAAAACACCCTTTGCGGGCATATTCCATGCGGTGTTTTTGCTCCTATTCATGATGTTTGCGATGGATATTGTGGCGTATATTCCGATGGCGGCGTTGGCGGCGATCCTGTTCGTTGTGGCTTGGGGGATGAGCGAAGCCAAACATTTCATTCATATTTTCAATATGTCGGCGGCGGATCGTACCGTGCTTGTTTTGACGTTTGCCTTGACGGTTTTGGTGGATTTGACGGTGGCGATCGGGGTTGGCGTGACCTTGGCGTCGTTGTTGTTTATCGCGCATATGAGCAAGGCGGTCGAGATGGGCGCGCATCGCCGCCGCAAGACTGATGTTGCGGGAGCAGGTTCGGACGACACGGATGAGGACGGCGATAGCGAGGGTGAAGGTAATCGGCGCGAAGACTTGCCTGACGGCGTTGAGGTCTTTCGTATTGCGGGGCCGTTGTTTTTTGGCGTGGCGGGGGATTTGGTCGATGCGCTCAAGGCAATGGGGCAAATGCCGAAAGTCCTTATTTTGCGGCTGCGTTTGGTGCCGTATCTGGACGCGACGGGCGAAGCGGTTTTGGAGAATGTCATTCGCGATTGCCGCGCTAAAGGCACAAAGGTTATTTTGAGCGGATTGCAAAAACAGCCGCAAAACATTCTGGCGCGCGGCGGCGTCAATGATGCCACGCAAGGGGTGTTTTTCGCGGCGGGGTATGAGGACGCGATTGCGGTTGCGCGGCGGCTTTTATCGTCCGAAAAAGACACTGGCGCGGTTTGATAGGCGCTTATGGGTATTAGAAAAAGGCGCGGCCAGTGAATGGTGCCGCGCCTTTTGTGTATGTTGTCTTTTTGCGTGTGTGTCGAGGGTGTACGTTTGGTGTACCTGCTGGTGTACGTGCGCTCTTTACACGGCTTGTACCCCTATTGTCTTAGGCGACTTGAGCCAAGGTGTTTTGCATCGCGCTCTCACCGTCCAAAACGGCGGCGGCGGCGTGCAGAACGGAGGCAACACGTACGGCGGTTTGGATTTGTTCTTTGGTCACGCCGTGTCCGAGGATTTGTTTTTCGTGCGAGTCAATGCACATACCGCATCCATTAATGGCGGATACGGCGAGTGACCACAGCTCAAAATCCGCTTTGTCAACGCCGGGGTTGGCAATGACGTTCATGCGCAATTTTGCAGGCATGGTTTTATAGTCGGGGTTTTGCGCCAAATGGACAAAGCGGTAATAGATGTTGTTCATTGCCATCACGGCGGCAGCCGCCTTGGCGGCGTTTTGCGCTTCTGGCGATAAGTGGACGGCGGCAACGGGCTCAACCGCCGCGATTACATCGGCATTGCGGCAGGCCAAGGCACTGGCGAGAAAGGTTCCCCAAAGTTGCTGTGGGGTCAGGGTTTCATCCTGTGCCAAGGTCGACAAATTCAATTTGATGTCTTTGGCGTATTCCGGCAGGCGGTTTTTCAGGGCGTCGAGGCTCATGATATCTGTCCTTATGCTTAAGAGATTTCGCAGTGTTTCGGATACAGCAACGGGGCGAAGGGGGATGTCCCCGAAACGCCCCGTGCATGGAATGATTAAGCAGCCTTCTTAATGGACGCCGCGGCGGTGAGGTCGATGGTTTCGCCGCCAACCGGACGGTTGCAAGGGCAGAGTTCGTCCGTTTGCAAGGCGTCAACGATGCGCAGGACTTCCTTCGGGTTGCGCCCGACATTCAAGGCATTGACGGACACATGTTGAATGACGCCGTGCGGGTCAACAACATAGGTCGCACGGTAGGCAACGCCGCTTTGTTCGCGGATGCCGAGGCCGTCAACGAGTGAACCGTTGGTGTCGGCAAACATCCACATATCGAGGTTGTGGAGGTCTTTGTGGTCGCGGCGCCATGCGAGTTTGCAGAACTCGTTATCGGTGCTGCCACCCAGAACGACACAGTCACGATCGGCGAATTCGGTGTTCAATTTGGCGAATTCGGCAATCTCGGTCGGGCAGACAAAGGTGAAGTCTTTGGGGTAGAAAAAGAAGACTTTCCATTTGCCGTCAAAGCTCTTTTCCGTCAAGGGTTCAAAGGCGGATACGCCGTTTTCTTCGTGCGCCATGAATTTTGGTTTTACACCGGTGATGGTGAATTCGGGAAGGTGGTCGCCAATGCCAAGCATGTGTACTCTCCTCTTTGCTGGTGATTATTATTGCGGGGCAACATTGCATTTTTTTGTATCCTAATTCAATGGGAATCTTTGGCAAAGCAGGTGCGGGCGTGGGCAAAATGAAAAAAAGAAATAATCGCTCAAGACCTGACCAATAACATATAGTAATATGACGTGATTTTATTGCCGCGGCGGGTGCTTGTGGCCTTTAGCGAAAGTTATGGATTGATGACCGAAACGTTCAAGCTTTATGTGTTTACGCAGATTCTTATGGTGTTGGCGTTGGTCGCGGTTTTGAAGCTGGGGCTTTTGTCGGCTTTTTTGGGCGGCTTGTTTGTTTATTTTTTGGTGGAATTCGGGGCGCGGGTTTTAGGCCACGCGGGCGTCATTCCAAAGACAGGGCGGCTCATCTTGCTCGCGCTGGTCGCGCTGCTTCTCATCACGGTTTGTGCGTTTGGGGTTGCGGCTTCGGCCTCCTATATTTCCGGCGGGCCGGGGAGCTTTGTTGTCTTGCTTCAACGCATGGCGGATATTGTCGATGCGGGGCGAGATTACCTGCCATTTTGGGTGCAGGATTACTTGCCGGTCAGTTTGGAAGACTGGCAACAAATGGCGTCTGACTGGCTCCGCCATAACGCCCGGAATTTCAGCATGGTCGGGCGCGAGGCCGGTGTTTTGGTTGTTCATTGCATCATCGGAATGGTGGTGGGCGGCATGATTGCGCTTAACCCCGCCTTTCAAAACAAGGGCGGCCCTTTGGCCGAGGGTTTTGGCGAGCGGGTTGAGTTGCTCGGCCTTGCGTTTCGGCGGATTGTGTTTTCGCAAATTCGTATTTCGGCTCTGAACACCGTGTTGACCGGCATTTTTCTAGCGGTGATTTTGCCGCTCACGGGCAACCCTTTGCCTTTCACCAAGACCATGATTGTGGTGACGTTTGTTGCGGGGTTGCTCCCCATCGTCGGGAATCTGATGTCGAATACGGTGATCTTTCTTGTGGCGCTCAGCGTATCGCCGTTTGCGGCGGTCGGGTCGTTGATGTTTTTGATCGTGATTCACAAATTGGAGTATTTCTTCAACGCCCATATCATCGGGACGCAGATCAAGGCGCGGGCATGGGAGATTTTGCTCGCGATGCTGGTGATGGAGGCGATTTTCGGTATGGCGGGGGTCATTGCCGCACCGATTTATTATGCCTATTTGAAAGATGAGTTGACCGAACAAAAATTGATATAACACCCATTGCTAAGAAATGTAGCCTATGCTACACTCATAGTTATGATAATAAAAAACTCCTTATTTCGTTTTGGTCTGAAATCGCGATCGCTGCCGTTGTCACTGGCGGCAGCCGTTGTTATTTTGTGTTTAGCATTTGGTTTTGGCATTGCGGCGGAGCGCGGCTCCGACCCTGCGCAGGATGCCGCTTTGACAGTAGAAGACCGCATCCATGTCGTGACGTCCTTCACCATTATTGCGGATATGGCGCGGCACGTTGCCGGTGATGCGGCAGTGGTCAGTTCGATCACCAAAGCGGGGGCAGAAATCCATGATTACCAGCCCACGCCGATGGATGTGGTCAAGGCGCAATCGGCCGATCTGGTTCTGTGGAACGGGATGAATCTGGAACGCTGGTTTGAAAAATTTTTGCTTGATGTACAGGATGTCCCGAGTGTTGTTGTGACCGAGGGGATTGAGCCTTTATCCATCTATGAAGGCCCCTATGACGGTAAACCGAACCCCCATGCATGGATGTCGCCGGAAAATGCGGTGATATATGTCGAGAATATCCGCAAGGCCTTGAGCGAGGCCGACCCCGAAAACGCCGCGGTGTATGCCGCGAATGCAGCGGCCTATACAGCAAAAATACAGGCGATGATCGCGCCGCTGAAGGCCGAACTTGCCAGCGTTCCCGAAGCGCAAAGATGGCTCGTGACGAGCGAGGGGGCGTTTAGTTATCTTGCCCGCGATTTGGGCTTGAAAGAAGTGTATCTGTGGCCGATTAATGCCGACCAACAAGGCACGCCGCAACAGGTTCGTAAAGTCATAGACCTTGTCCGGCAACACGCGATTCCGGTGGTGTTCAGTGAAAGCACGATTTCCGACCGTCCCGCAAAACAAGTGGCACAGGAATCCGGCGCCCGCTACGGCGGTGTGCTGTACGTTGATTCTTTGAGCGCCGAAGACGGCCCTGTGCCGAGCTATCTCGACCTTCTCGCCGTAACAACGCGGACGATTGCCGAAGGGTTTGCAGGCGTTGCGGTTGTCCGCGGTGCGGAGGAATAAATGACGGAGGTGCCTTCCGAATCTGCGTCTGCTGCGCCTTTGTTAAGCGTACGCGATGTTGGTGTGACCTATCCGAATGGGCATACAGCGCTTGAGGGAATTTCATTTGACCTGTTTGCCGGCACGATTTGCGGCTTGATCGGCATGAACGGGTCGGGCAAATCGACTTTGTTCAAAGTGATCATGAATTTTGTGACGCCGACAACGGGGGCGGTGACACTCGGCGGCTTCGCGGTGCGGGCGGCGTTGAAGCGCAACCTTGTCGCCTATGTCCCGCAGAGCGAGGATGTCGATTGGAATTTCCCCGTTCTCGTTGAGGATGTGGTGATGATGGGGCGGTACGGGCATATGAATTTCATGCGCACAGCCAAACGATTGGATCGCGAAAAAGTGAGTGAGGCGCTCGAACGGGTCGGTATGGCGGCCTTGCGTAAACGCCAGATTGGTGAACTCAGCGGCGGTCAGAAAAAACGTGTCTTCCTTGCCCGCGCCTTGGCGCAAGAGGCGAAGATTATTCTGTTGGATGAGCCGTTCACTGGCGTTGATGTCAAGACCGAAGCCGCCATCACCGATTTGTTAAAACAATTGCGCGATGATGGGCATTTGATGGTGGTGTCGACCCATAACCTCGGCAACGTGCCGGATTTTTGTGATGAAGTGGTGATGATTAACCGGCGCTTGGTGGCGAAGGGGTCGGTGGCGACCAGCTTTACCGATGATAATCTCGCCCTTGCCTTTGGCGGGTTGTTGCGCCATATGCGGGTTAGTCCGTGATGGAGATTTTGCTCGAACCTTTCGCGTATGAGTATATGACGCGCGCGATTTGGGTCAGTGCGCTGGTTGGCGGAGTATGCGCGTTTTTATCGGCGTTTTTAATGCTCAAGGGATGGTCGTTGATGGGTGATGCGCTGGCGCATTCGGTGGTGCCGGGGGTGGCGCTGGCCTATCTTTTGGGGTTGCCATTCGCGCTCGGGGCGTTTGTGTCGGGAATTTTGGCGGCGCTCGGGATGGCTTTTATCCGTATAAAAACCCGCCTGCGTGAAGATGCGGTGATCGGGCTTGTGTTCACGACATTTTTTGCGGTGGGGCTGTTGATCGCCTCGATCAACCCGACCGCGGTGAATGTTCAATCAATCGTGCTGGGCAATATCCTGAGCATCTCGTCATCCGACAGTTTTCAAGTTGTGATTATTTGTGTGGTGAGCTTGGCGGTGCTTTTGGTGCTGTGGAAAGACCTTGTGGTCGTGTTTTTTGATGAAGGCCATGCACGGAGTCTTGGATTGCCGGTGACGGGCTTGAAAATTGTGTTTTTTACGTTGCTCAGTGCCTGTACGGTTGCGGCGCTTCAGACTGTTGGGGCGTGTTTGGTGATTGCGATGGTGGTGACGCCCGGGGCAACGGCTTATTTGCTCAGTGACCGGTTCGGCTGGTTGGTGGTTTTGGCGGTTTGCATCGGGGTCGCGACATGCGCGGTCGGGGCGTATATCAGTTATTTCCTCGATGGCGCAACGGGGGGGGTGATTGTAATGCTCCAGACCACATTATTTTTGATCGCCTTTATTGCCGCGCCCCGTCACGGTATTTTGGCGCGCCGGCGGCAATCTCGGCAAAAATCTCGTCCTGTCTTTGATGGGGAGGGGGCGTGATGGAGGTGCTTACCGCATTTTTTATTGAGCCTTTGTCGTATGAATTTATGCAGCGCGGCTTGTTGATCGCCAGTTTGATCGGAGCGGTGTGCGCGGTGTTTTCGTGTTTTATGGTTCTCAAGGGCTGGTCACTGATGGGGGATGCGGTGTCGCATGCCGTGTTGCCAGGGGTGGTGGTGGCCTATATTGCTGGGTTTCCCTTTGTTGTCGGAGCGTTCGGCGCGGGGCTGTTTTGCGCCTTGGCGACGGGGTATTTGAAGAATAACAGCCGCATCAAGGAAGACACCGCGATGGGGATTGTGTTTTCCGGCATGCTTGCCACGGGTCTTGTGATGTTCACCAAAATCGAAACCGACCAACATCTAATGCATATTTTGTTTGGCAACATGCTCGGGGTTCAATGGGGTGATATTGCGCAAACGGCCTTGATCGCGGGCGCGGCGTTTTTGATTGTGGTGGCAAAGCGGCGCGATTTTTTGCTGTATTGTTTTGACCCCGCACACGCCAAGGCAGTGGGGCTTCCGGTCGGTGTTTTGCATGTTGCGTTGCTGAGTTTGCTGGCGTTGACGATTGTGGCGTCTTTAAAGGCGGTCGGGATTATTTTGGTGATTGCCATGTTGATTGCGCCAGGGGCGGTGGCGTTTTTGCTCGCCGACAGTTTCGGGCGGATGATGGTGATTGCGGTGGCTGTGTCTTTGGTGTCGTGCCTTGCCGGCACGGTGATCAGTTTTCACATTGACGGGGCGAGTGCGCCGTGCATTGTGGTTTTACAAGCCTTGATATTTGTGGCGGCGCTGTTATTTGCCCCTAAGCGTGGCTTGCTTCGAAAGGGTATAAAATGACCGTACTTGTTGACCCGAAAACACAGGCGCGATGGTTTAAAAAGCTGCGCGAGGCGCATCAAACCGAAACCACCGAAGACTATGTCGAGCTTATCGCCGATTTGATTGCGGCGCAGGGCGAGGCGCGATTGGTTGATATTGCCGCGCGGCTCGGAATTGCCCACGCCACGGCGAATAAGGTTTTGCTCCGTTTGCGCAAAGAAGGCTATGTCGACAGCCAGCCATACCGCTCGGTCTTCCTGACCGACAAGGGGGCGGATTTGGCGCGGTCGTGCAAGACACGTCATGAGGTGATTGTCGGGTTCTTGCTCAAACTCGGGGTGAGTCGCAAAACCGCCGAAACCGATGCCGAAGGAATCGAACATCACGTCAGTGCCGAAACACTGGAAATTTTCCGGCGCTTTATAGGCGAATAGGGCGCAGAGAATAGATCATTCCTCCGGCAAAAATCCGCGCATACGGCATTGGTCGATGATCCAGCGTACGTCATCCATGATGTGCGGGTGGGCAAGGGCGTCATTCGCCGTGGCGTAATATACGGGTGTACCTTCGTGACAGGTTCCGATGGTGTGGCTGCGGTCGCGCCAGATATAGGCGTACACCAGATCGCGGTGGTTGGTTGCGGCCTCGGTGATGGCGCCGAGGAAGGTGACGTCGTCGTCGTCAATGCTGGCTTCGAGTTCTTCGCTTAATTCTCTTTTCAAGGCTTCAATCGGCGTTTCGTTGCGCTCGATCCGTCCGCCGAATGTGGCGAGCGCACCGCCAAAGCTGCGCCAATTTTCGGGGCGTTGCTGGAGCAGTATTTGACCGTCATGCGTGAGGATCAGGCAACCGCTGAAACATTGCCCATAGCGGGTTTTGCGGATTTGTTCGGGGGTGACGGTGCGGATCGGGTCGGCCATGTTTGCCCTGCGGTTATAGGGTTACGGTTTTGAAGTCGTTATCGTCGTTGTCATCATCATAGCATATTTATATCGTATCATATTTACGATGCCTTCATGGCCTGTTCGGCGGCGAGGGCGATTTGTGCCTTGAGCTGTTTCGCGGCAAGGCTGTACCCGCCATCCGCCCCATCAATAAAATGGACGTGGTCGTCTTGATAATCAAACACCATACATGTCATGAGGGCGGCGCCGGATTCATGTGTGCCGTAAAAAATCTGTCCCGACCGGTACAGCCCGTCAAGATAGGCCTTAAGCTTGTTTTTTGACGCGGCGGAAACATCCATCACAAACCGTAATGTGTTGTCGAATTTGAGGTAATCGGAATGGTCAGTCGCGGATTGGCGATAGGTCTTTCCGTCAAACCCGCCAGCCTTAATGCCAAAGCGCATGGAGGCAATCCCGAACAAGCAGAGCAACCAGACTTTGAACCTGTAGGCCAAAGCTTCGGTTATGGATGCGCCCGTTTTATGGGCGGGGGTGTACGTGCGTACGCGTGTTTCACCGGACAGGGCGGTGGGGCTGGCGGTGACGGAGAGTTGCGGCGCGGATACGGGTTTCCATGCGTCTTCCGACCCGCATATGGTGGCTATTTGGGCGAGAATGTCGCGGTATATGTTTTCGTTATCGTCACGTTGGGCGGCGATGATGACCGCCATCATTGTGCCGCTGCGGCTGTGGACCGGATTCCATCGACATTCAAAACCGCTGAAGTCGGGCTCGGTGCTGTTCAATGTTTTTTCATCGAACAGGGCGCTGGGGACAAATTGGGCGGCGGTGGCGCTGTCCTTGACCCATCGCTCGGCAAGGTTGAGGCCGTTGCCAGCCATGGAGGCCTGAAGGGCGCCGCCGGTTGTACGAATTTTGGCGAGCTTGACCGCCCCGCCAATCTCGGTGATGTCCGATACGGGCACAAGACCAAGATGCATCCCAAGCCCCATTGTGCGGCGGATCATCTCACGCGTGCCGGACAAGGCGGCGGCAACGGGCGCCGCAGCGGATGGGGGGATGAGCAAGGTCGCGCCATCGCCGCCGTAAATATAGGCGACTTGCTTGCGATTGACGGCATTCAAGGCGGCGACAATCGCGCAAGACGCCGCGATATTGACGTCCTTGTACCGACCTTCGGCAACGGCCTTGGTGGAGCCTGTGATGTCACTGACGACAATGAACCAATCTTGCGGAACATCGTGGTGGGCTTTGATGTTGCATTGCCCGGACTCGGCGTCTATTTCGGGCATGAATTCATAGAAATTCTCGCTTGGGACGGGTTGGTCGTGAATGATTTTTGAGGCGCTCTCGGTCATGGCTGGAGAAGGCAGTCCTATCCTAGAGATATTGCCTGACCAAACGGTCAACCGGCCATTTAGGACAGCATCCATCATGGTCATGCGCGGTGCGTTCAGGAATCCCTTTGGCGGCGGACAGGCCTTTGGCACTGACTTTGACTTCGGCGAAGTTTCCGCTTTCGGCGTTATAGCCGAGCAGTTTGCCGTTCACCATGTCGAAATACCAGCCATGCAGGGCAATGGCACCGGATTCAACGCCACTTCGAATCCATGGAAAGGTCATCAGGTTGTTGAGGGAGGTCAGGATAATGGCTTGCTCAAGCGCCATTAAACGCTTGGCTCTCGGGGCGTCGGGTAACAAAGTGTCGACCATATCATTGGCGGCAGCACCAATCGTGATCCATTGCGATAAAAATTCATAATCGCCGCTTTCACGCAGTTTTTTATCAGACAGCGCCATCACCCCGCCGCACAGGGCATGCCCCAAAACGATGATGTTTTTGACTTTGAGGCCTTTGACCGCAAATTCTATGGCGGCGCTGGTGCCGTGGTAATTCTGGTCGGGTTGATAGGGAGGAACGATGGCCGCGACATTGCGCACGACAAATAAATCGCCTGGCTCACTGCGCGTCAACAAGGCGGGATCATTGCGGGAATCGGAGCAGGCAATGACCAAGGCTTGCGGTGCTTGTCCGTTTTTGACGAGGTCTTCGTATCGGTTGTGTTTTTCGAAATAGGACAGCCGAAAAGACTTAAAACCCTTGATCAGTTTTTCAAGCGGCATGGTGATGCTCCTTTTGACCTTGATACATTAAAACAACATTCGGGGCAGAGTATACGAATTTTTCTTTGGAAGGCTACCCCAGAACGAACATCTGTTCGGTCTTACTTTTACACTCATGGCGGAGAATCAAGCGGCGTCTTCGTCGTAATCCGTGTCATCATCATCTTGATCGCCTGATAATTCGCCTTCAAAGAACAGGACGTTGCGGTTATACAGGGCGGTGATGATGTCCATTACGCCGTTTTTATCGGCGAATTTTTCGATGTCTGAAAGGCGCAGGGGCGCACCGTCCGCGAACCATTTTATGAAATCGGCATGGCAGTCTGTGGTGTTGATGATGTGCCCCAAAACCGCGGCGGTCAGGGTGCCGTCTTCGGCGGTGGTGATGACCGGTTTGATGTGGGCGGGGCGGTAAAGGGCTTGCCCGATTGCGAGGGTGTCGAGAATTTCGGCGGCGCTGAGCGGGTCTTCGCGCGGGTCGATATTGTCGGGGTCTTCATGGGTGGGGGTTGCAAAATATTGCGCCATCCAGATCATAAAATCATCCGATTTAATCACGTCAATCAAGTCGTCTTGAAGATTTTGTGCCGCCGAAAAGGCCATGGTCGCGCCGGCGCTGTCGGTGCCGATTCCATCCCCGCCAAAGCGTTTGTCGCGGGGGGAGTCTTCCAAATAGCAGCCATAGGCGATGAGCATTTCCGAAAGCTGTGGCCCCAAAAACCCAACGGAAAATGTCAGGGCTTCGTCGATGGTCGAGCCTTCATGAATGAAATGAGGCGGGATGTAGATGACGTCACCGATCGTGGTTTCGATTTCTTCGCCGTCAAAGCCGTTCTTCAGGACTTTGAGGTCAATGCCTTCGATGCATTCTTGGTTTTCGGCGCGGGTATAGCCGACTTTCCATTTGCGCTTGCCTTGGCCTTGGACGAGGAAGACATGGTAACTGTCGACATGGGCGCCAACGCCGCCGCCGGCGACGGAATAGCTCACCATAATGTCATCCATCAACCATCGCGGTGCGAAGCGGAAATGATCCAATAACCGCGCCGTGCCGAGGTGATATTGTTCGACATTTTGAACAAGCAATGTCCAGTCATGTGAGCCGAGGGTTGCGAATATCTGTTCATCCAGCGGCCCATGCAGGCATGACCAGTCTGATTTTTTTGAGCGTGCAGACGTTTTGACAAGGCGTGATTTGATGTCCCCTTCAAGCGCCAGCCCCGCGAGCGTATCGGGGTCGATCAAATCATCAAACACGGCGGGGTCAATCGCGCCGCGGACAATAAAGGGCTTTTTGTTCCAATAGGTTTTGTAGAATTCTTCGGCGTTCGGTAATGTATCGCGTATCATATCGCTGTTCATATCGGTGTGGAAACCTGTGTAAATTTGTGCAAAGAAAGATCGTATCTCTTATAGCGCAGCGAAGCGAGGAAAAGAAATGGTAATCTGGGTTGACGGCGATGCCTGCCCCAAAGTCATCAAGGCGATTTTGTTTAAGGCGGCGGAACGCGTGGCGGTCGAAGTCGTGGTGGTGGCCAATCAATGGCTCGCCCTGCCCACCTCACCACATATCCGGATGCTGTGCGTGGAGCAAGGGCCGGATGTGGCGGATGATGCCATCGCCGACCAATGCAAGGCGGGGGATTTGGTTGTGACGGCGGATATTCCGCTGGCGGCGCGGGTGGTGGATAAAGGCGCTCACGCCCTTGATCCGCGCGGCACGATGTATGATAAGAATAATATCGGTCAGATTTTGGGAATGCGTGATTTTATGGATTCCTTGCGCGGCAGCGGCATCGAAACCGGCGGCCCGTCCATGTTCGGGCAAAAGGAACGGCTTAAATTCGCGAATGAGCTGGATCGGTTTATCGCGCGCAACAAGTCTTGACAATCGGCGCGGGATCAAAGACAAAACACTATGATCGGCAATGGCGGTGAACTTTAAGGCAAATCGACCGTGCCTTCACCGAAAAATGCTTAAAAACAAGGGTAATTGGAGATTTTAATTCATGGATACGGCAACAATTTACGAGCGTCTGGCACCGATTTTTCAAGAAGTGTTCGATGACGACAGCATCCAACCGCACCCTGAAATGACGGCGGCCGAAGTGGTCACGTGGGATAGTTTGAGCAATATCCGTCTTGTTGTTGCGGTTGAAGAAGAATTCGGCATTCAATTCACCACCGGTGAAGTTGCGGGTTTGAAGAATGTCAGTGAATTTGTCGCGATCATCCAACAAAGGGTCAAAGGGTGAGCGAACAGCCCAAAATCATGGCCAAAGTCATTGAATGGAATGATTTGAAGGTCGGCATGACGGCCTCGATTCCGTTCGTGATTAGCCAAGCGGACATGGATGTGTTTCGCAATTTGTCGGGCGACCGCAGCCGCATTCACCATGACGCGGCTTTTGCCCGCGATAACGGGTTTGAGCAGCCGGTTGTTTATGGGGCGCTTACGGTTGCGCGGCTGTCGCATCTGGTGGGGATGCATTTGCCAGGGGATTTGGGGCTCGCCACCAGTTGGAAGATCGACTTTAATAATCCGCTCTATGTCGATGAACAGGCGGTCATGGACGCGGAAATCACCCATGTTTCGGAATCGACCCATACGGTTAAATTGCGCTTTCGCGTGAGCGTTGGTGATAAACTCATCGCCAGCGGAACGGCGGGGTCTAAACTTCTCGATCAATAATGCCTATGTACCATATCGTGCCAGACAGTGATTAAGACAGGGATTAAGCACATGAGCCATCGTCACGAAGATTTATATTGGTTGGTTGCGCCGCCTCAGGATTTTCGCGCGCAGTGCAAGGCGATTGATGCACAATTGCAAGCCGATGATCGGACGCAAAAACTGGGCGTGGCGATTCAAAAACTGGCGGCAACGCGCCTTAATACCAACCAACTCACGTCACTCTCCGGCCTCATTCAGCGGGCACAGCAAAGCGGCGCGGATTTAGCGCCTTTGTCGGCGTTCAAACTCGGCGTGCTTGGCAATGCGACAACCTGTTTATATGTGCCGACCATCGCGGCCACGGCGGCGCGATACGGGGTGTCGCTCTCCATCCATCAGGCCGAATACGACCAAGTCATGCATGAGGCGCTTGACCCGCAATCGGGCATAAACACCAGTGCGCCGGACGCGGTGCTGTTGGCGCTGGATTATCACGCCTTACCGTTTGGCGGCGGGATGCCGTCCGGCGCGGCGATTGACTATGTCGAAACGATCCGCGAAGGGCTAGAGCGCGGGTGCCGTGCGCCGGTGATTTTGCAAACTGTTCCTGTGCCGCCAACGCCGTTATTCGGGTCGTTGGATGTGTCGGCGGATGTGACGTTACGCCGGCAAGTGACGGATTTTAACGCTGCGTTGGTCGCCATGGCGCAAAAGCGCGGCGATTATGTTTTGGACATTGCGGCGCTGGCGGAAATGGTCGGCACGCAAAACTGGCAAGATCCGGCGCAGTGGAATCTCTATAAATTACCATTTGCCCAAAGCATGGTGCCGATCTATGCCGAGCATGTGGCGCGGGTGATTGGCGCTATTCGTGGCACCAGCCGTAAATGCCTTGTGCTTGACCTTGATAACACGCTGTGGGGCGGGGTGATCGGCGATGACGGGTTGACGGGAATCCGCATCGGTCAAGGCGACGGCATCGCCGAGGCGCATACAGAGGTTCAAAAAATGGCGCTGGCGCTGCGCGAACGCGGTATTGTCCTTGCCGTATGTTCCAAAAACGATGATGCGGTGGCGCGGCAACCGTTTCGCGAATTGCCGGACATGATCCTGCGTGAGGATCATATCGCGGTGTTTCAGGCCAATTGGCGGGATAAGGCCTCAAATCTCGAGGCCATCGCCAAAACCTTGAATATCGGGCTCGATGCGCTGGTTTTCATGGATGACAATCCGGCGGAGCGTGAACAAGTCCGCGCCGTGTTGCCAATGGTTGCGGTGCCGGAATTGCCCGACGACGTGTCGTATTATGCGCGAACAATCCTGAATGCCGGATATTTCGAGGCGGTGAATTTTTCGGAAGAAGACAAAAAACGGGCGCAGCAATACCAAGAAAATGCCCGCCGTGCGGAGCTTGAATCCACTGCCCGCAATATGGATGAATTTCTTGACTCGCTTCAGATGAAAATCGAAATGGCACCTGTCACGCCGATCAGTGTTGTGCGCGTTACCCAGCTCATCAACAAAACCAACCAATTCAACCTCACCACCAAACGCTATACGCAGGCCGAGGTTGAGGCGATGATGACCAACCCCGATGTTATCATGATTCAAGTGCGGCTTGAGGATCGGTTCGGCGATAACGGGATCATCTCACTCGGCATCGGCATTGTGCAAGACGGTGTGTGTGCCATTGACACATGGTTGATGAGTTGCCGCGTTTTGGGGCGGCGGGTTGAGGAAATGTTGCTGGTCGAATTTGTCAAACAGGCGAAACAGCGCGGCGCGCACGAATTACGGGGGCGGTACAGCCCATCCGAAAAAAATTCGATGGTTGCGGAGCATTATAAAAAGCTCGGCTTTGCGCTGGTGAGCGATCAAAACGGCGAAACATTATGGGCGTTATCGGTGCAATCCTTCGAAGAACCCGCCTTGCCGTTTGAACGGATGGCGGCATAGTGCAATGTAACTTACGGGGAGGGCGTCCAATGCAGATGAAGGCACATATCGTCATTAATCGCGGTGTGCAGATCGGCTTGGGCGCTCTTGCGGAGGCCGTTGGGTTTTTTTCACATTACGGTCTGTAACATCGTTTTTATATCTGAAGGCGCCGCCAAATACGCCACGGGGTATGGGGGGCGTTCCCCCCATAAAAAACAAACACATGAAGGGGCGCGCAAACATGAACACGACACGGCGTATAATCGGCCTGTTCGGCAAAATAGCCCTTGATGCATGGCGCGTGTATCTTTATAAAAAACACTCTAATTGGATAAAATTGACCGACAAAAAGCAACCTATCGCCATAGAGTAAGAGCCAAATATGCAAGTGCAGCCCCAAGAAAAGCCGACCATGGAAGCCCCCATTCGTCGATTGACACGCATCGCCGATGTGGATTTATCCGCATGCCCCGCGACGGCCTATCTTGTTGAGCGCCAGATTGCGGCGTGGCCGGAGCATGAGGCAACCCTCGCCACCAGCCTTGCTAACCGCACGGCTGAGGTCATGGCCGACACCGAAGAATCCGCCAAAATGGTTAAAAAAATCGCCGAGCATCACTTCGGGTCGGTGGATAAGGTTTGCGCCGATTACCGCTATTTCTGTCAGGAAATGATTTTGGATGCGGAATTATATTTCCGCCGTCACGGCCGCTATGAGCGCTCGAAATTCGAAGAAGCGTACCGCGATGTCTATTCCAACAGCGTGGTCATGGAAAAATACCTGAACGGGTTGTTGTTGTCGGGTGTGTTTTGGCATAACCATGCCTGCGCCTTGACGTTTTACCGATCCGAATTTTTGCCGATGTTGCCGCAAGGCTACAGCCATCTCGAAGTCGGCCCCGGTCACGGTGCCTTGATGTATTTGACCGTCACCGACCCGCGCCACGGCAAGGCCGTTGGCTGGGACGTCAGCCCGGGGTCGATTGAGGCCACCAGACGGACGCTGGAAGTGATCGGCATCGACAACAAGGTTGAGCTTGTCTGTCAGGACATGTTCGATGCGCCGAGCCAGAGCGACCGTTTCGACAGCATTGTCGTGAGTGAATTGCTGGAACACCTCGAAGACCCGCTCAAGGCGTTAAAATCCCTTATCAAGGCGTTGAAGCCGGGGGGGCATATCCTTGTCAACATGCCGGCCAACAGCCCCGCGCCCGACCATTTATATTTGATCGACAAACCGCATGAAATGACGGATTTGATGAAAGAAGCGGGCTTCACCATCGAAAAAAGCGCTCTGTTCCCGATGACGGGGTACAGCCTTGAGCGGTGCTTGAAGGACAAATTAACCATCACCTGTGTCGCGGTCGGGCGGCGGCCCGCATAATCGGGCGCATAGGGGGCGGCGTCTTGGTTGATACGGGAATGCCGCGCCGATCATGGTTTCAATAAGGGTATCATGCCGTGCCGGTATACCAATCCGCAACAACGATCGCGACGGGATTATCCCTGAATAGCTGGGAATTCCTTTTGATTGCCGCGTTGGCGATTATGCTGTGCGCGGTTATTGATCATTTCAGGGCCAGATATGTGGCGTTGCTGGCGCTTAATATTTATGTCCTCACCACCTTTATGACCGGCGTGATGTCGTTTGTTGTTCTGGCGCTGTTTTTATTGACGGTGTACGTCGTCGGGATGGGGCGAAAACGGCGCAATACGCAATTTCCTCTGGGCGTACAGCTCCTCGTCATCGGGTTGTTTTGGGTGTTTTTGTTTTTGGTGCGGGACGGGGATTTGCTCGCCCTCGTCAACCCGTTTCATTATATTCCCGTCTATATTATCGGGATTTCCTATATGGTGTTTCGGTGCATCAGTTTCATCATGGAAGTCGAGTTTATTGAGAATCCGAGCTTTGCGCGGTTTTGTGCCTATGTGTTGTTTTTCCCCGGACTTCTTGCCGGCCCGATTGAACGATACCGCAATTTCGAGGCACAGCTTGCCACCCCCGTCTATGATTCCGCCCATGTTATGCCCGCCTTGCACCGCATTGCGAATGGCTTGATCAAAAAATTCGTGATTGCGGATAATCTGGCGGTTTACGGGGTGTTTTCGTTTCACGATGCGGCGGATGTGTCGACGCCGATGCTGTGGGTCGGTACGCTGGGTCAGCTTTGGTTGATCTATATGGATTTCAGCGGCTATTGCGATATTGTCATCGGGGTTGCCGCCTTGATGGGCTTTAGGATGATTGAGAATTTCAATCATCCGTTCCGGTCGGTGACGATTCAGGAATTCTGGAATCGCTGGCATATCTCGCTCAGTACCCTCGTCAAAGATTATATCTTTACGCCGATCAATATCCTCATCATCAAAAACATTGCCCGCAAGCGCCAGTTTTTGTTGATTACGGGGGTGTATTTTTTCTCGATGATTTTGATCGGGCTTTGGCACGGCATGACATGGGGGTTTGTGGCGTTTGGCACGGTTCACGGGGCGGCGCTGGTGGGCATACAGCTCATCAAGAAAAAGCAAAAACCGGTGGCGGCGATGGCGTGGTATGAAATACGCGCGCGGCAATTCTTGGTGTACGCGTTTGTGTCAACGACGCTTATTTTCTGGATGAAATCGGCGGATGAATGGGCGCCGATCTACGCAAAATTATTGGGGTTACAGTGATGTGGAATAAAGAATTCATGGGACAGGCTGTGTGGCTCACCGTCAAAATCGTGGCGATTTTGCTGTTGTCGAATGCCAGCCAGTCATTCTTTGTGTATCAGAATTTCTGAGCCGGCCATAATGGAAGAAAACAGCATGAGCAACACACCGACGCAAGGAGATGCAATACCGACGGGCACGACCGGCCGCGCCGTCCTGCGCCGTTTGTTGCAGGCGGTTGCGTTGGTGATTGTGTGTTTGGTGGTTTTGGATGGCGCGCTTCGGCTTGTTTTGCCGAAGACCGGATTGTTGCGTCAAACGGTGGATATTCAATCGCCGGAAATGCTCTATGCTCAGCTTGAGGAGTTTCGCCGTTTTGATGGGGTGAAGATTGTCACTTTGGGGGATTCTTTGGTGTTCGGGCGGACAATGCGCGACCATGGCGATGAAGACTGGCAATCCCATACTCTCGCGGCGCAGCTTGAATCGCGGTTAGCGCAAAGCCGCGCCGGATGTCCGGTGATGGTGGCGAATTTCGGGATGAACGGAACATTGCCGGCGGATCTGGACGAGCTTATGCGCATTATCCTTCCGCTGAAGCCTGATCTGGTTGTCTTTGATCTGAGTTTACGGTCGTTTTCACGGGATTTTGAGGCGGAGGATAAACGGTATGCGCGGCCTTGGTTACGGGATTTGTCCGTGTCGCCTGATGGGCGCTATCAAACGGCTGGTTCGGTGTCGTCCTTCACCGATATTGGCGCGACGTATCGCGATGCTTTGGTGAATCACTGGTATCTATACCGCATGAAGGATATGATTCAGGCTGTCGCCTTTGATGGCCAGCCCGCTGCCTTTTTAACCCGCACGCGGGATGCGCTTGATGCTAAGCTCAAGGGTGAGGATGGCGCAGCGTTCGGTGAAGATGATCTTATGTTGCTGTTCAAAGCGCGCGCCCGTTATGACGGGATTGACCTTGAGGCCGATAACCCGCAGCGTCAGGCGCTGGAGCGCCTTTTGGGGCGGCTTCGGGACGCGGCACAACCGGCGGTGGGGTTTTACGCGACGGAAGACCGCGAACGGCTTGAAGACCTGATTGAGCGTCCCCGATTTGATGATTTGCAGGCGCAGCTTGCGGGAATCATGCAGGATGAGGGGAACAAGGCGGAGGAAAATGTTGCGTGGGTTGGTCCGCTTGATGTGTTTAATCCCGATCATTACCTTGACCATGTCCATCTTGATCGTCATGGTTACGGTCGTTTGAGTGACGCCTTGTTGCCGCAGGTCGAGGCTATGTTAACCAAAGCCGATTTATGCCAATAAGAATGGCGCGTGAAAGACGAGAGGGAGACGAGTGATGATGCGTGTGTTGAAAATTTTGGTCGTTGCGGCGGTTATCGTCTTGGCCTGCGCCTATGCGGGCTGGAGTGTTCTCACCAAGATTGACCCTGTTGCGACCATTGAGGGCGAGGGGGAATACATCCTTGCGGACGAATTTTCATTGTGGCACAACCCGTCAAATTCTGGCATTTCCTATGACCGTTTTGAACCGCTGCGCGTTCGCCGCAACGGGGCGGAGTATTTTCACCGCGCCGATGCGGCGCAAGTTTTTCAGGGTGCCGATGCGGCGCAATATCTTCAGGGCGCCGATGTTGCGGAACAGGCTTTTGCCGCGTCTGGTCGCCGTTACAGCGAAATTCGATTAACTAAGAAAGACGGCGGTATTTTGTATTTGCCGCGATGGGTTGCTTTTGACACGGCGGATGTTTTGACGCTGTATGTCCGGCATAACGCGGCGCAAGGGCAATGGCGCGTATCCGTGTATCCCACCGCCGATAAAGTGGCCCATGTCACGGCGGAATCGAATGCCGTCACCGTGACGCAAAAAGGCGAATGGAGCGCCGTAGACATCCGCTTTGACGCCCTGTCTTTTGAGGATTATGAACTGAAGATGCCGAAGCGCAAAACATTGCGTGATGCGAATGCGTTGCTCGCTGAATACCGCCCAGAGCGCGGCATGTTATACGGCTTGGAATTTTCACTGATCGGCGGAGAGCCGAAGGACAGTCTTTATATCGACCGTGTATCGTTGAAGAAGCCGCGCCGCACTGCGCCCGATGTTTTGACGGGGCAAATCGTACCGCCGGTGCGCGGCGCAACGGTAACGGTGCTCAGCGATCAAGGCGAACACCGCGCCATGACGCGCTGGGACGGGTCGTTTGAGATCAGTATCCCGCAAGGCGCGACAAAAATCGCGATCACCGCACAAACCAAAGACAGGGTGATGAGCCCGCGTACAGGACGATTTTTGGAAATCGGGACGTATCTTCCGCATATCGTGATTCCCTCCGGCGACCCGTCCTTGGATCACAGTCCGGCGGAAGGGGATTCCAACGACAGTTATTATATCTATGAGGATAAATTCGGCCCGCGCATGGAGCCTAACCACCACTTCTTCATTCAAGTGACGAATGACCGCCGTGATGTTGCGGCGGCGGAGCTTGGGACAAACCGGTTCGGCTATATCGACCGCGACCGTATGGCGTCTAACCCCGACAAGGCCTATCGCGTCATGGTGCTGGGGGAATGTCACCATATGGGGGTTCATGTCGCGCAGGCGGATAGCTGGTGGAACGAGGCCGAGGCGGTCGCCACAATGATGAGCGAGCGCCCGATTGAGGTGATCTCCGCGAGTTTCAACCATGCATCCTTCACCAGCGCTTGGCCGGCGTTTCGCGACCTTGGCGAGGTTTTGGAGCCTGATTTGGTGTTGTTGCCGATGGTTGACCCCGGGGTTTTGAACCTGACGATTGAGGAATATATGATGGAATGGCTCGGCGCGTCCAAAGACCACCGCCCTGCCTATCAATTCGAATTCGATGCCGATGGGGTGCTGGTGCATAAACCCAATGACCCTGATTGGCAATTATACCGCGCGACCATGGCGCCGGAAGAGCATAAACGCATCCGTGACCGATATGTATCCTTGCCATACGCGCACGCCGACCTCGCGGAAATTCCGCAATGGGTGAAGGATAATATCAAGCTCTCCGTCGCGTCCTTGGCGGAGTTCGGCAAACTCGCGAAACAGCGCAAGACACGGTTTGCGATTCTGTATATTTCGAATTACGGAAGCTCTAAAACAGAGCTGGTCAAAGAAGACGGCAAAACATACGATCCCAATAAATTCCGCACCCTTATGCGCGATATGGCGCGTGATGCGGGGATTGAGTTTCTTGACGTTGCCGATGAATTGCATATGAGCATGGCGGGCGCCGATGCCGCCAGAATCGTATACCGCGAGAACGGGCATTTCAGCCCCTACGCCCATTACCGATATGGACAAGCGCTTGGAAAACGAATACCGTCTTGGATGAATGAATAGACGTGTGAATGCTCGTTTTGTGTTCGCAAGTCGTTGGAAAGGATGACAGATGATGCTTCGTAAATCAGTCTTGATATTGGCTTTGGTCGGTATGATGGGCGTGTCGGCACCGTTGCCGGCCTATGCCGCCGATGAATGCGCCGAAACAGAGGTTTATATCGACCGCAGCAACTCTGTTCACGGCCTTAAAAACGGCAATCTTTTCGCCTATGTTGACCTTGCCGAAATGGTGCCTGACCTGTCTTGCCACAGCGATGAAGACATTCAAAATATGGTGTTGATGGCGGTATCGGAAAGCGTTGCCACATGGTGGCAGCAAGAGCGTTTTGCAAAAATTGCCAATGCCGAAATTCATATCATCACAATCTTGAACAAAGACGAATACGCCCGCGCCAGTTTCGATTCCGCGCAGACGCACGGCAAAATAGACTTTGTGCGCGAAGGCGACAACATCAAAGCCATGCCGGTGACGTTGAATTTTGACTCGATGCGCACTGCGATCAAGAAAAAGTAAGTATCCATGAAACGCCTTGTCTTTATTGCCTCTTTTGTTTTTCTTTCCGTGATTGTCGTTCTTATCGGTTTGGTGGTGTTCGGCCTTCGTGGCGGCGACACAGAGTCTGAACCTTTGGTCAGTTTTGCCGTGAACAGCAGCCCAAAGAACTGCGCGGCGGCAGAGGATAAAGTCTGGGGGATGCAGAGTTCGCCGTCAACACAAGCCCGTCTTGTTGCAAAATTTTTGCACGCCAAGCGCGATCGTTTGCACGCCTACGAGCAAAGCGGAACTTCTCAGCGTGTGCATTTGGCATACACCATTGAAGACAGGGTAAGAACCGAAAAAGCCGAAATACAGGACGTGTCCTTTACCTTGCCGCAAGGCTTTCATGACCGTGAAACCTACGAACTCGCTTGCCGCTCCGTCGTTCAAGGGGGCGACCTTTCGGATGCGGATTTGATCGTGTTCCGCAAGCTCTCACCCAAACGCCACAACCAAAATTACGAAGAACCCGCGACGAAATTATTGCCGCGCGGATGCTTGGGGAGCCGGGGCGAAGTGGTGGTCAAAGCCAAGGGATACGATGATCCCAAAGCCTTGGCACTGGAATTAAAAGCCAGCGTGTTTCGTGCCGTATTGTGGGATGCGTCGGCCAAAAAACCGAACCCGCGGGCGCTTGATCTGTTCTTGCCTCGGTCTTCCTATCAGCGCGGCGAAACGATGGAATTTTATGCCCATGCGACGGATGATTCCGCGCCGGTGCGGCTGGAAATTGTTCATACAGGGTCTGATGAGCCTTGGTTGAGCCTCGACGACATCAGGCTTAGAACACAAAAAGTGTCGGCCTATTCTTACCGTGACGGGGTTGACTGGCCGGTGGCGTTTTCGGTCGATGTACCCGCCGATGCGCCGAAGGGATACCATGTTGCGGTACTGCGCCAAAACGATAAGGTCACGATGTTTCCGCTCGTCATCAGCCCGCCTGTCATAAAATCTAAAGGCGATGGTGATGGTGCAAATGCGGCTACGGCTGCGGGCGAAGTCGCCCCAATTGCGGTGATTGCCGCAACGAACACTTGGCAAGCGTATAACGCATGGGGTGACGGGTCGTTCTATTTCAACGCCATCGGTGACGAATGTTTGCGAACCGATTATGCGCGGGTTATCTCGACGCAAAGACCGACCGACCATACTGATCTTTTGGTGCCGGCGCGGCTTTTCAATCACCGTTTCAAGGTCGAAAGAATGATGGCGCAATGGTTCGATGCAAACGGCATTGATTACGTTGTCTATTCCGATGATGACGTCCATCAAAATCCTGCTTTGCTCGACAAACACCCGATTGTTTTGTTGCCGTCGCATTCCGAATACCCGACGCGCCAATTTTTTGACGCGATTGAGCGCCACGCCGCAAGGGGCGGTCATATCCTCAGCCTCGGCGGCAATACGCTGTATTACAAGGTGACGGCCGGTGACGACCATATCGAAAAACACGAAGACGGACGCTTGCATGATTTCGGCGGCGGGTTTGGCGGCACATGGGCATCGCTCGGTCGTTCGCCGGCGGAATTGCTCGGTGTAGAATATGATGCGCGTGATAACGCGACATTCGCGCCGTATAAGGTTTTGAAACCCGACCATCCGGCCTTTGAGGGAACAGGTTTGGCGAAGGGGGATGTGTTTGCGGACAATGGCTCAGGCCACGAAATGGATGTGGTGAATGATTTCTCACCGAAGAATGTCACCGTTTTGGCAAAGGGAACGAACGCGAACGGGTATGGCGCGGATATGGTGATCTATGACCACCCCGCCGGCGGTATTGTGTTTTCTGCGGGCTCTATTTCGTTTTCTTTTGCGCTGGCTGAGAATGAAAAAACCGGCATTTTAGTGAAAAATATCATCAAGATGATGATGGATAAAACTGCGCAATCCTCAGGTCAACCTGCGGGTCAATCCATCACGGAATAGCCCAAGGGGCAATCCACAAGCGACCACCGATCTAAAATGAATAAAAGGCGGTTTTCCCGCCTTTTATTCATATGCCTTAGTACCCTAAAGTCTTAAGCAAAAGCCTTCAAAAACGGCGGGTGGATGGCTTTGCCGCTCATATACATGCCGGGGTTTTGGGGGACGTCCGGCTTGTTGAAATAGCACCGAATAGCGCCCAAAGACCGTTTTTTGACGTCTTCATCCACTTCGGGACGGTCACGGAACAGCATGTTTTGGCCGATATCTTCGATCATTTCATCCAGCGTGATTTTTCTGACATCGCGTTTGAATGCGTTGTGGAAATTGTCATGCTTGCGGTCATAGGTGAAGCGCCAGATATCATCCCCCATTGTCGCGATTTTATCGGCGGGAAGGCGCAGCGCGTCAACAAGGCACGCATCAGGGCGGTAACGCGCGTACACGACAATCTCGCCATTGGCTTTTTCGTGCAGGAAGCGGATCAATCCGCTTTGGAACGCGTCGACGCGGGTGTGGGGGTCAGGCAGGACGCAGCTTGATGAAAATCCGCGTTGATGCACGGCGATCAAATGCGCCCGCAGCGAGGAGGGGCGGAACCCGTCCATGACTTGTTCATGGTCGCGCAAGACGCCGGAATGCTTGCTGGTAAGGAAGACAAAATCTTCGGCTTTGAAGCGCTCTAAATCCATTTTAGAGCACAGCTTGTTGATGTTGTTCTGAGTCTGGATTTTAAAGTGGTCGGCGGCGGATTTGTCAAAGTCATAGGCGGAGATATCAAGCTTGCGCTTGGCCTCTTTGGTGCGTTCAAGCGCTTGTTTGGAGGCCAGATACCCCTCATCCACCACAATATCCATGGCGGTGTGCGTGATGGCGGCGATCATGCCGGTAATCAAGCCATAGGCGGGGTTGATAATCCCCGTGAGCAAACCAACCAAGAGTGTGACGGCAACGGTGCGCGGGCCGTGGTCGGCGGCGTGATTGTAAATATCCGCCAGTGTTTTGCGGGCGTTAAAACGGCGGCCTTCGCCCTCGAAAATATTGGTTTCGTCCCAGAGCTTGGACGAGATGCGTTGCCAGTGAACCATCATTTTGTGGTGGGCTTCTTGATAGGTTTTTTCCTTGGCGATGTTTTTGGACACGCTGCCGAAATAGCGGCTCAGGCCTTTATCCTGCAAATTAATCGGCACGAAACTTCCGTCCTTGCGGCGGGTTGGGGCGTGGAACGACACTTCATACGCGCCTTTGCGCTTCATGATGTGATAGGCGAGGCGGCCATTGGTATAGATTTCAAATTCCTGAACGCTGTTTTTGTTCTTATTCTTATTCTTATTCTTGCTTTTGGCCTTGCCTTTGCTTTCTTTGGCGGCGATGTCGGGGTCAACGTCGCGCTCGTCAAAGCTCGCGCCATACAAGGTGAAGTGTTTTTCCGAGCGTTCGCCAAGGTCTTCGCCAAAGCGTTTCAAGTCGCGGCGGAGCTTCGGCGCAATGGCGTAAATATTTTGTCCTTCTTCGGAGAGGCGGTAGGCGGAGATAATATAGCTTTTTGCCAGCCCGTCTTTGGTGGCGATAATTTCGCCGCTGTTTTGCATGATGCCTTGAATATTGGCGGAGGCTTTGGAGGCGATGAGGCAGATGGTGTTGGTGGGTTTGTGCAGGGCGTACCGCGCGTACCCGTGCGATGTGACGATCGTTCCGTCATGAATATCGGGGTCTGTCGTAACGCCGCCAAGGCGCGAATCATCGGTATTCGACCGCCCGACGACGCTGCTCATCCGTTCAAAATTAAACCGCCCGACGATAGTCGGGACGCGGGCATTCATGGTCACAACAGGGGCTTCGACTTTTCTAAGCATGATTTTCACCAACCATCTCTTATGCTTTGCATAACGAAACACATACGCCTGTTTGTTGCACCGCGCAATAAAAAAATGCGATCTCAAAAATCCATTGCAGGACATGTGGGCTGTTCGCTACATTGCAAGAGATGCTGATGCGTTCGGGCGTTGGCAGGCACGACGCGATATAAAAGTAAGGATCAACGCAAGAGCTAATTGAAAAAGGACGTTTCAAATATGATCAAAAATTACGTATCGATCATACGCTATCCATTAGTGACAAATGTACATGCGCCTCTGAGGCTTGAGCTGCCAGACGAAATAACACTGGGAAAGGCGATTTCAGAGGCTCGTAACTACGCCAAGAAAAAGGGATACGAAATCCCTTCTCACTTGCATTGGAACGGCGCAATTTACCGATTCATGGATTCCGGCGTATTTTTGATGGATAAAAATAACAGACCCTTAAAAAAGATGGGCTGAATAAATATGGCGGTGTTAGGACACCTTTTTTATTTCTTTTCCTATTTTAGGATACGCGTTGCAACAAAATTATCCAATAACTACTTAGTGATAGGAACAAATGTTGCAACATGTAGGGATAGCCGTTGATATAGTTGTATCCATTGGACTTTTTAGCTAAACTTGAGTACGGTACTCGTCGTAAATATTGAAATAATCCACGATTGGCTTTTGTATGATTTTTCTTTCAGCGTTAAATCTCGCCGATTTGAGTTCTCTTTTTGGTTCTCTTGTGGGGGTGCTGTTTACCGTATCTATCGCCAAGGCGATTTTATCCAAATTTATAAAAGGCGGAGCCTTTCTCTATGTCTCTTATCTTCTTTCCATAGTTTTCGTAACTGTGCTGGGGGCTTATGGCTTGGCAGATGGATATGCCCCTCAGTGGAAAGCTTCGTTCTTCTCATATCTACCTGGGCATCTGATATGGTTTTTATACGATCTGTTGAAACCCAAGTTGTTTGCTAATCCCAAATCACCTAAAGTTTTTTCAAAAGAAGCTATGAAACGTTTAGCTGTTTTCTTAGTTATCGCAGTGCTGGGGTGTTTTCTGTCGTTGTTTCTGGTATATAGTACCGGATTAACTATCACTGATAGTACTAAGGCGTATAGGAAGCAGAGGCCAGCGCTGCAAACCAGTGATCTTGTTAAAACCGTAGAGGAGTTTAACAAAAACCTGCCGATGAAAGTGGATGATGAAACCACGATTTTAAAACTGTCGCTGGATGGCGATAAAACTCTTGTTTACCATTATCAGATTTCTGAGTCTTTTTATTCTTCGCAGGGCGTGAAGGAAGACATGGAAGTAAACGGCGTTGCCCGCATGGTTGAATATTTTTGCCTTGACGGTGCGCCGGAGCTTAAGGAAAAGGGAATAACAGCTATAAACCGATATTTGGATGAAAGCGGCAATTTTCTAACACAGGCTGTGCTAGACACCTCAAAATGTACAAAGGAATATCTGAGCCTGATTGCCAGAGAAATTCAAGGGCAATTACCCATTCAGCAAGATGAGGTGACTATGCTCATAAATGTAGAGGCCTCGGGCAATAGGAATTTGGTTTATACTTTTACAGTGCCTGCGGAATTTTATAACTCACCGAGCGTGAAAGAAAACATAGAGTCCACCATCCCCAAAAACATGAGGCAAAATCTTTGTTACGGGGAAGGGCAGGACTTTCAGAAGATAAATGCTAGAATAATTTACCAATATCTGGACGAAAGCGGAAACCCCTTGACGGAATATACGCTGGACACGGCTGATTGCAATTCTTAAGCCTATACGATGCTTAATGTGTTCTAAAAAAACAGAGGGAATTAGCTTTTGTAGATTGACCTCCGTGCCTCATAAAACGAAGTGCGGAGGTCAAAACCTATATACTTCCATACGTTATAGGCCAAAAACAATGTACGTTTTTATATAGGATTTGGTTTTTATAGGATAGAAAGGGACACAGAAAAACGAACTTTTGGGGTGTCGCGGTAAATAGCTTTTCTTGGAAAACTTCAGTATTTCCGGTATTTTTAGAGCTTCCTAATTTTCTATAGGAAGGTTTTTTCGTTTTTAATGGCGGAGACGGAGGGATTCGAACCCTCGATACGCTATTAACGCATACACACTTTCCAGGCGTGCGCCTTCAACCGCTCGGCCACGTCTCCTGCTCTTGGGAAAAAGCTTGGGCAGTCTAGACTCATGATCGGCAAACTGCAAGCGCGATTTCGGGGTTTTTATGCTTAATCCGCGCAAGGGCGGGTTGGGCGCGTAAATCCGTTGGTTTTGCTAGGTTCTTGGTCTTGGAGTGCCGGCGTTATAGCCGTCGATGCCAGGGGTAAAGTTTTGATTTTTGATGATATAAACCATCGCGCCGACGGCAACGCGGTCGTACAAGTTAACGATGTGGTTATTATGCATCCGGATGCAGCCGCTGGACACGGCTTGGCCGATGGTTTCGGGTTCGTTCGTGCCGTGGATGCGGTAGAGGGTGCTGCCTAAATACAGCGCCGCCGCGCCCATCGGGTTGTGGGCGCCGCCGCTCACCACGGCCGGGAGTTCGGGATACTCGCGGCGCATCCGATCGGTCGGGCGCCATTCCGGCCATTCGGCGCGGCGCGTGATGGCGTAGGAGTTATTCGGAATTTCCATGCCTTCATAGCGACCAACGGCAATCGGGTAATTGATCGCGCTTGTGCGGCTGTCGATGAAATAGAGCTGGCGCGTTTGTGTGTTGATGATGATCGAGCCGACGGGGCTTTGCCCGCTATAGGCCACGCGGCGCGCGCCTTCGGGGATGCCCGCTTCTCTTTGCGCCTGTTCCGTGAGTTCTTGGATGCGCTGGGGGTCGGTGATGATGCGGTCGCCGCCTTGGGTGACGAGAACCGGTTGGACGGGCTGTGTTTGGCCTGTGCCGGTCACGGGCACGGGGCGGGTGACGGCGTTGAAATCCGTTGCAATCGTTTGCGTGTGAGCGGTGCATCCTGCAAGCGCCGTTACGAGGCCGAGTGCTGTTAATGTTCTTTTCACGCCCATGGGGGATGCTCCGCTTATGGTTTTATGTTGCTCTGTTATAATGTATTTCCATAACTCATGTCAAGGGGTTTCTTAACGGAAGGTTAACAAGTATGGGGGGAGGTTGTGTAGCACTGGGCTATGTGTGGGGGCATGTACGGGGCTGCGTGGGCTGTCTGTGAGAAAGAGCGGTGCAGGGTTTTGAGGGCAAATGGTTTGCCTTATGGTGTGGCTGCTACGGCATAAAAGAGCGTCCGCATAGAGGCGCATCGAGGGAGGCCTTTGCGGATTCTGGGCGGTTGTGGGGCGGCGCGATCAGTGGCAATGTTTCAGGCCTTTTCCGGCGCAGCGCTGCGGATTTTGACGGTGTGCAGATCGGGGGCGGGGCTTGGCGCGGGGGTATTGTTCAGCTTGGCGGAAAGCTCAAGCACGTTGCCCCATAACAGGGCGAGATCGGATTCTCGGGACAAGCTGTGATTACCGTCTTCAATGAGGGTGACGGCGCAGTCGGGGCTGGTTAAGGCGCGTTCGATGCGCAGGGCTTTTTGCCAGACAACGTCTTTGTCCGCCATGCCTTGCAACAAGCGGACTGGCCCATTATAGGCGATGCGTCCATCCAATATACAATGCGCTTCACCGTCTTCGATGAGGGCGCGGGTGAAGATATAGGGCTCGTCGCTGTAATCATTCGGTTCTTCGCAATAGCCTTTTTCTGCCATTTGGCGTTTGTGGTCGTCGCTTAAGGACGCGGTAATGTCGCGGGTGAAATCGGGGGCGGCGGCAATGCCGATAAAGGCCGCGACACGTTCAGGCCGCATTTGCGCGAGGCGCAGGCCAAGCCACCCGCCCATGGACGAGCCGATAATAATATTGGTGCCTGTGGCCACGTGGTCGAGCAAGAAATTGACGTCGGCGAGCCAATCACTCAACGTCAATTCCGCGAAAACCCCGCCCGATTGCCCGTGGCCGGAATAATCAAATCGCAAATACGGTATATCCGCCGCTATGCATTGCTGTTCCAAAAACGTTGCTTTCGAGCCCATCATGTCCGAGCGAAACCCCGGCAAAAACACAATGCCGAGTGCCTCTTTGCGGGACGATTCCGTGCGGATATAGGCAAGGCTCCGCCCATTCGGGCCGGTGATGTGCTGTGGTTTTGGGCTGTGCATGACGATACGCTTTTTTGAGTGGATTTGACGGTAAATATGCTACAACCTTAAAAACCTGAGAAAGAATCGTAAAGAGGTTTTTGCCGAACCGCGCTGAATCAGGCGGGATTAGGCCATCAAAAAGGAGCAAACAACGCCCATGGCGAAATATCGTCGGTCGTCGAATAAACAGCCTGTGGTGCTGCAAATCATCCCTGAACTCGGCCCTGGCGGGGCGGAGCAAGGATGCATTGACGTTGCCGCCGAAACCGTCCGCGCGGGCGGGCGGGCTTTGGTTGTGTCCAATGGCGGCGAACGCGTGCCGGAAATTTTGCGCCACAAGGCCGAGCATATCCAAATGCCGGTTCACAGCAAAAACCCTCTGACCATGTATATGAATATTGGTCGTATTCGCCGCCTCATCAATCAATACCAAGTCGATATCGTTCATGTGCGCAGCCGCGCACCGGCATGGAGCGCCTATTTCGCGTGTAAGGGAACGCCGGCTTTGTTCATGACGACATGCCATGCGCCGTATAATATCGCCGGAAACCTGAAGCGCTATTACAACAGCATCATGATGAAGGGCGAACGCGTCATCGCGATCTCCCACCACGTTGCCAAATATATCCAGAGCAATTACCCGATTGACCCCGAACGCCTTCGCCTTGTTCATCGCGGCATTGCGCTGGAAAAATTCCATCCCTCAATGGTGAGCGCCGAACGGATGATTACTATCGCCAATGAATGGCGTATTCCGGACGGTGCGCCGGTGATTATGTTGCCGGGGCGCATCACGCGGTGGAAGGGGCATCATATCTTGCTTCAGGCGCTTCATATGCTCAAGCGGTCGGATGTTTTCTGCGTGTTGGTTGGTTCCGACCAAGGACGCAAGGAATACCGCGCCGAACTGGAACAATCCATCCGCGAAAAAGGGTTGGATGGACGCGTACGGATTGTTAATCACTGCAAGGATATGCCGGCGGCGTACATGCTCTCAACCGTTGTTGTGTCGGCCTCGACCGACCCTGAAGGCTTCGGACGGATTCCGATTGAGGCGCAGGCCATGGGGCGACCCGTTATCGGCACCGACCACGGCGGGGCACAGGAAACAATTATTCGCGGTCAGACAGGTTGGTTGGTGCCGCCGAGCGACCCGAAAACATTGGCAATCGCGCTTAAAGAGGCGCTGGAACTCACTGCCGAGCAACGCTCAACCCTTGCCATGCGGGCGATGCGTAATGTTGCCGATCATTTCACGCGTGAACAAATGGTCGGGCAAACGCTTGATATTTATACCGAGCTTCTCGAACAAAAATGGGGGCGCTGATGGGCGCGGCGGAACGTACGCTAGAGGCGGATGCGGGTGCTGGCGTACGTCCAAACGGCGAGCGTCGCTTGGATGAATACGGTTCGATCCTTGTCATTAAACTTGGCGCTCTGGGGGATTTTTTTCAAGCGATGGGCGCGTTTAAGCGCCTGCGTGCCGTTCACCCCAAGGCACGCATTACGTTGATGACCACCAAACCCTATGAGGGGCTGGCACGCAAAAGCGGTTATTTTGACGATGTGTATGTTGATGTACGGCCGCGGTGGTATAGCCTTCGCGGTTGGTTGGCGCTGCGGCGCTATCTGATGGCGGCGCGGTTTGATCGTGTATATGATTTGCAGAATAATGACCGTACGGCGCTGTATTTTCGTCTGTTTCCCCGCCCTTGCCGCCCTGAATGGGTCGGCGTTGCCAAAGGTGCATCGCATCAGGACAAAACGCCCGATCGGCGCACGGTTCATATTTTTGATTCCCTGAGGCGTACGCTTGCTGTGGGTGGGGTTGATGGTATCGAGCCGGATGACCTTCGCTGGATGGACGGTGATGTGTCGGCGCTGGAGTCCGAGCACGGCCTGCGCGCGCCGTATGTTTTGCTGATTCCGGGGAGTTCCCCAACGCGGCTCATGAAGCGCTGGCCTGCCGATCATTTCATTGCCCTGACCAAACGCCTTGTCGCGGATGGATTGCAAGTCGTGATCTTGGGAACCAACGCCGAATCCGACGCCACAGGCGCAATTGCGGCGGCCTTCGCGGGCGAAGAGGAGAACGTATCGAATGTGCTTGACCTGACAGGGCGAACAGATCTGCATCAACTCACCGCACTGGGGCGGGCGGCCTTTGCCGTCATCGGCAACGACACCGGCCCAACGCATATGCTCGGCCCCACGGGTGCGCCCTGCATCGCCCTCTACCCCGGCGTGTCCGACCCCGCCCGTTTTCACCCGCTCGGTTCAAACGTCCACACCATTCAAAAGGACCACATGGCCGACATCACGGTGGACGAAGTGTACGCGTTGTTCAAAAAGGCTACGCAGGTTTCGTGATTTTTTTGTGGGGGGAACGCCCCCCACGCCCGCGGTTGTTTTGGGTTCAGTGCCAAGAGCATCGCGGGGTATGGGGGGACGTTTCCCCCCATGACTTTATCCTTCAAACATATCTTTATTTTTGCGCGGGTTTGGCGGGGGCGTTGAGCGTCAGGCGGTGGACGAGGGCGTCGGGGAGTGTGGTGAGGAGCCACACGCCGAACAGCATGGGGAGCGGAAACGCGATGCGGCCTTTTTTGCGTTCAAGGCCGCTGCGGATAATTTTGGCGGCTTTGGCGGCCTTCATCAGGAACGGCATTTTGAATCCATTCACGGCGGTCATGTCGGTTTCGACAAAGCCGGGGCATATGACACTGACGTCAATTCCGGCGGGGGCGAGTTGACCGCGCAGGCCTTCGCCGTATGTTTTGAGGGCGGCTTTGCTGGCGCAGTATGCGGGCGCGCCCGCTATGCCGCGAAACCCAGCGAGGGAGGCGGTCATGGCGATGTGGCCTTTGCCGCGTTTGCTCATGGCTTCAATGGCGGGGGAGATGGTGTTGAGTGCGCCGTGAAAATTGACGGCAAAAATATTTTCGACTTGATCGGGGGACTCGCTGCTCATCACGCCGCTTTCGTTGCCGCCTGTGCCCGCGCTGATCCCTGCATTGGCGATGACGAGGTCGAGCGGGGCGATGCGGTTAATGGTTTCGATCCATTGCGCGGATTGGTCTTTGCTGCGTACGTCAAGGGCGGTGAGGTGTACGTTCGCCCCTTTGGCGCGGCATAAATCGGCGACTTTGTTGAGTTTGTCCATGTCGCGGGCGGATAAAAATAAGGATACGCCGCTGCTTGCGAATTCTTCTGCCATAGCTGCACCGAGGCCGCGGCTGGCGCCCGTGATGGCGATGCTTTTAAAACGGGGGGAAGGGGCTGACATAGCGTACGCCTTATGAGTGATCTGTGGGATAGTTTGTCTGTGGAGCGCCTTGCGCGTAGAGCATGGCGATCTGGAGATACTGCTCAACACTGATATTCTCGGCGCGCAAGGTCGGGTCGATGCCGAGGGCTTCGATCTGTGCAAGGTATGGTTTCATGCTGGAGCGGATCATTTTACGGCGTTGTTGAAACGCGGCAGCGGTGAGGGCTTCCAGTACCGCGAGCGGCGGCTTCACCGGAATGTTCTTTTTGGGCGTGAAGACAACGACGGTGGAGTGAACCTTTGGCGCGGGGGTGAAGGCGGATGGGGGAATATCCATGCCGCGCCGTACGTCACATAAAAATTGACACAGGATAGAGAGCCGCCCGAAATGTTTGTCGGTGTGGGTTGCGACAATACGGTCGGCGACTTCCTTTTGAAACATTAAAACCATGCCCTGAAAAGCATCCGTTCCGCGTTCGTATATGCGGGTGAGCCACGCGGTGAGGAGCGGCGTTGCAATATTATACGGCAAATTGGCGATGATGAGGCGTTCGCCTTCACGTCCGATGGTGGAGGGATCGGTTTGCAGAGCGTCTTGTTCGGCAATGGTGAGGCGTTCGCCGGCGGCTTCGCCAAGGCTGGCAAGAGCGGTGATGGCGCGGCGGTCTTTTTCTAGCGCGGTGAGGCTTCGGGCGCCTTGCAAAAGGATGTTGCGGGTGAGGCCGCCGGGGCCGGGGCCGATTTCAATCACATCACGGTTTTCAAGTGAGCCCGCTAAACGGACTATTTTGGCGGTCAAGTTGAGGTCGAGCAAAAAGTTTTGCCCCAGCGATTTTTCGGCACGCAATTCATGCGTTGTGATGATGTCGCGCAGGGGCGGCAAGGCTTGTATCGCGGCGTTTGTGTCGGCGTGGTTGGTCATGCTGTATGTTTCTTGTCGCGATGAGGGCGTACGTTCAAGCCATCATGCGGGCATGACGCCCAGTGTTGCGCCAGCCGCGATGGCAGCAGCGTAGCCATTATTGAAGACGTCTTTCGATATAGGATTGTGACGATAAATCGCGCAGGAAGCTCTTTTGCAAAATATCGACACGTTCAGTGCCGATTTTGCGCATCAAGTTATCGCGGTCGGGCACTTCGCCTTGCGGAAGGTCTTTGCCGCAGACCATGCGCGTTTTCAGAACATTGCCTTCGGTTTCCGGTTGGCCGGCTTGGCCGATAGACAGGGCTTGATATTCGGCGCGTTGTTCGCTCGGCAATTCGCCAAGGCGTACACGGTATGATTTGACCTCGGCGTTTTGTCCCCATTCGCTGGCTTTGCGGTCGATGTCAAGGCAACCCGTGAGGGCTTCGACGGCTTCGCGGGCTTTGTTTTCGGTGAGGCCGGCATCTTTGTTGAGGCCAAGACGCAATTCCTTGATCGTCAGAGCAATGTCGTCGGGATCGGCAAAATTCAAGGCGCGTTTGCCGCGCAGGAGCAAAATATGGAACCCGTCACGGCTTTGGACAACGGGGCTGATTTGGTCTTGCCCCAGCACACGGACGGCGTCGGCAAGGGCGGGGTCGAGTGTATCCTCGGTCATCCACCCGATCATGCCGCCTTGGGCAGCGCCAGCAGAAGCCGAAAATTGCCGCGCGATGGAGGGGAATGACGCGCCTTGGCGCAGTTGTTCATGCAATCCGCTGATGAATGCCCGCACGGACGGGGCGTCCTCCGGTTGAGAAACCGGAAGGAAAATTTCCGCGAGCAAATATTCGGTTTTTCCGGCCATTTGGCGCATACGGCTCAGGGCGGATTCGATGTCTTGGTCACTGACGACGACTTGCGGGCGGATGGTTTTTTGAACAACTTGACCCCACGCAATCTGCGCTTCGAGCTGGCGGCGCATAGAAGCCATCGGAATTTTTTGAGCTTCGAGAATTTTTTGGAACTGGTCGAAGGGAATGTTGTTTTGTGCCGCGATTTGGCGGACGCCGTTTTCAATTTCTTCGGCGCTGACGCTGATGTTTTGTTTTTTTGCTTCTTGGAGCTGGATTTGCTCTTGAATTAGGGCATCAAGAACTTGCGGCATGATCCGTTTGCGGAATTCTTCGGTGGCAGGCAGGTTGGATGACTTGACGATCATCTCCATGCGTTGGGTGACGTCACTGTATGTAATGATGTCGTCATTGATGATGGCGGCGATGGATTCCCCGCTTTGCGCCGCCGCGCTGTGCGCGAAGGAGCCGAGCGTCAAGAGCGCAACAGTCAAAGTCAAAACCAAGCGTTGTAAGGCAGAAATCATATAAAGTGTCCGTTTCCTTTGGGGTATTTTATGTTGGACAATGTTTTGGTGTACGTGTCGATGTACGCGCCGTTCAGGCAGCTTTTTTATCGCCGAACGTACCGCCCGGTTGAAAGCGGCACAGATATTGCGGCAAAATCACGTCCATCGCAGTGGCGTCAATGCCGAGGTCGTGAAGCGTCATGGCGTTTTCGGCAACGACATTGTCGGTTTTGAGGCTGCGGAGCTGGTCTGCGGTCAAAGGCGGGTTGGGTAATACGCCCATAAAGGCGGCCTGTATCCGCGCAACCGCCCAAGGCAGGTTCACCAACGCCCGCGGGCGTTTGGTATAGGTGAACATTTTGGTATAAATCGCCTTGAAGTCGACAATTTCAGGGCCGCCAAGCTCATAAATCTTGCCTTTTGCATCGTCTTTGGCGGCGGCATTGAGGATGGCGTCAACGACATCACCAACATAAACGGGTTGAAACTTGCTGTGGCCTCCGCCGATGAGCGGCAGGAAGGGCAGGATAATCGACATTTGCGCGAAGCGGTTGAAGAAATCGTCCTCAGGGCCGAAAATGACGCTGGGGCGCAAAATCGTGGCGTCGGGGCATGCGGTCAAAACGGCTTTTTCGCCCGCCAATTTGGTTTTGGCATAGTTGGATTGTGCTTTGTCAACGGCAAGGGCGGAAAGATGAATGAACCGCCCGACATTTTTGTCGGCGCATGTTTTTGCAATCATGGCGGGAATATCGGTGTGGGCGCGTTGGAAGTCGCCTTTTTTGCGTTCAGCCAAAACCCCGATTAAATTGACCACAAGGTCAGTATCCGCGGGGATGGCGGCGGCAACGTCTTGTACCGTGAAATTGCACTGCATCGGCACGATCTGGCCGACTTTTGCGCCTGTCTTCACGGCATAGGCCGATTGAACATGGCGTGAGGGAACGGCGATGACATAGCCGCGCTTGACCAAAGCATGGGTCAAAATCTTGCCGATAAAACCGGTTCCGCCGAAAATGACGGCTGTTTTTGTTTTCATGGTCTTTCCTCTTTTAAAGACGGTCTGTATCTCGGCTCTTACTGTAATATGGGTAGCGCGGCTCGACCAGCCCCAAAACACAAAAAACTTTTAAAATCCCCGCCTTTTCGATTAGGATCACGCCATACTCTGCACAGAATAATATGGCGTGATGATGGCACAAGACGGCGACGATAAAAACACCCCCAAAAACAATGGCGGCACGAAAGAAAGTCATATCAGCGTTTTTCAGGCGCGAAGCACGGGGAATGGGGATATACGCTATCGCAAATTGGTTGATGCTTTTTGGCTCAATGCGGGGCGGGACATTCAAATGGTTCTGACTCTGCGGGCGTATCAAAAGTCCGACCCCAACGCCGTCGACCACCATCAATTCGCCCGCCGTTTATCGGTTTTTCGGCATTTTCAGGAACGGTGCGCCGCGCCGATTGAACCGGCGATGGATGTTGTTTTATTGCTCGCCGCCAGCGCCGATTCTTCGGCGGTTGACAGCATTTTCAACGCTCAGGAAAACCTGTTGGAGCAATTGCGCATAGAGCCGCATGACTCTGATTTTAAATCTGTATGCCTCGCCCTTTTGCCGATGAACACGGCATCGGCGGTTGATGCGTTATTGGATCACTGGCTGAAGAAGGCCGATAATATAGCCGTTTTGGACAGGCTTGATCCGCGTTATGCGGGCGAGGAAGTCGCCGCCATCATGCGCCATGAAGGCTTGGTTGATATGAGCTTTTTCCGCCATAAATACAGCAGCCTGACTGGCGCGCCCGCCCCGCAAGAAAATCAGGACGCCACGGCTGAGAGCGGAGCCCAGAACGGAGCAAAGAACGGATCCCAGTGCGAAGCAAAAAGCGGCGCAGATTCCGCGAAAGATTCCGCAAAAATCATCCCGTTCCGCCCGCGCCCTAAACGCTAGGGAAGGTCGCTGCTTAGGCGTCGAGTATCTCGACAAACGAGTCCATGACCCGTTTGCGCCCGCCTTGGTCGAACATGATGTCGAGTTTATGCCCATCCACGAAGACAATTTTTCCGTCGCCGAATTTGTCGTGACGGATTCGCATGCCGCTGATGAATCCGTCGGCGTTGCCGGTTTGGGTTGAGGTGATTTTGCGGGTGATGTCTTGCATACGTTGCGACACATTGGCGGCGAAACCGCTGCTGTCCCAATGGGAGGATCGTCCGCCGCTGCCGCCTGACCCGCCAAATCCTGTGTCGCTGGAATATTCGATGTGGTCGGCGGGGAGTTCGTCAATAAACCGGCTCGGGATCGCACTGATCCATTGCCCGTAGGTGCGGCGGTTGGAGGCGTGGGTGATGAAGCTCCGCCGTTTTGCGCGGGTGATGCCGACATAGGCGAGGCGGCGTTCTTCCTCAAGCCCCGCCATGCCGCTTTCGTCCATCGACCGTTGCGAGGGGAACAGGCCTTCCTCCCACCCCGCCAAGAACACGCAATCAAATTCAAGGCCTTTGGCGGCGTGGAGGGTCATGATGCTGATTTTCTCAACGCTGCGGTCGTCGCTGTTGTCCAGAACAAGTGCGACATGTTCAAGGAAATCGCCCATGGTTTCGTATTCGCTCATCGCGGACACGAGTTCCTTGAGGTTTTCAAGGCGGCCTTGGGATTCCAGTGATTTATCCTGTTTCCACATCTGGATATAGCCCGATTCATCGAGAATAATTCCGGCGATTTCGGCGTGGTGCGTGTGGTCGAGCAAGCCGCGCCAGCGCGCAAAATCATTGATGAGGTTGAGCAAGGTCTGACGTTGTTTCGGTTTGATCTCATCGGTGACGCAGAGCTGTAAAATCGCTTCGTGCAGTGAAATGCCTTTGGAGCGGGCGAAGCTGTAGAGCGTTTGCACCGTGGCATCGCCAATGCCGCGCTTGGGCGTGTTGATGATGCGCTCAAGCGCGAGGTCGTCGGCGGGTTGCATGGTGACGCGCAAATAGGCGAGCGCGTCGCGCACTTCCATCCGCTCATAAAACCTTGGGCCGCCGATGACTTGGTAGGCAAGGCCGAGATGGATGAAACGGTCTTCGAATTCACGCATTAAATATCCCGCGCGTACCAAAACCGCCATGCCTGACAGGCTGATGCCCTCACGCTGTAAATTCTCGATTTTTTCACCGACCCAACGGGCTTCGGCTTCGCCGTCCCACAGGCCGTGAATTGTGACTTTTTCGCCGTCGCCTGCCTCGCTCCACAAGGTTTTGCCGAGGCGGCCTTGGTTATGGGCGATGACCCCGCCGGCGGCGGAGAGGATATGGCCGGTGGAGCGGTAATTTTGTTCAAGGCGGATGATGGTTGCGCCCTCAAAATCTTTTTCAAACCGCAAAATATTGCCGACTTCTGCACCGCGCCAGCCATAGATGGACTGGTCGTCATCCCCGACACAGCAAATATTATTCGAGCCCTTGGCGAGCAAGCGCAGCCATAGATATTGTGCAACGTTGGTGTCTTGATATTCATCAACCATGATATAGCGGAAACGGCGGTGATATTGCGCCAGTAAATCGGCGTTGCGCGGGTCTTTAAAAATGGTGATGACATGCAGGAGTAAATCGCCGAAATCGCATGTATTGAGGGTGCGCAGGCGGGATTGATAGATGCGGTAAATCTGCGCCAGCTTGCCGTTAAACGCATCCCCCGCCATGGCGTCGGTGACTTGGTCGGGGGTGAGGGCTTTGTCTTTCCATCCGCTGATGATGTCGGCGGCGAGTTTCGGGTTGTTCTTTTTAACGTCAATGCCTTCGGCGTCAATGAGTTGTTTGAGCAAGCGCACCTGATCATCCGTGTCGATGATGGTGAACTGGCTGCTCAGCCCGACAAGATCGGCATGGCGGCGGAGCATCCGCGCCGCAAGGGCGTGAAACGTGCCGAGCCACCACCCCTCAACGGGCGCGCCGCCGAGGGCTTCGCTCACCCTGTGCTTCATTTCGTTGGCGGCTTTGTTGGTGAAGGTGACGGCGAGAATTTCCTGTGGCTGGGCGCGGAATGTGTGGATAATATGGGCAAGGCGCGTGGTCAGGACGCGGGTTTTGCCCGTTCCCGCCCCCGCCAAAACAAGCACAGGCCCATCCAGCGTTTCCACGGCCTGCCGCTGCGGCGGGTTGAGATGCGCCAGATAGGGGGCGCTGTTACTGGCTTGAGGGTTGCCCTGTGCGTTACCCTGTGAATTGGTTGGGATATTCTGTGACATTGGTCTTTGTGTTTGTGGGTTCATCGGGTTAAATTGAACCAAATGAACCGCACAGGCAAGGCTTTTATCATGACATCACCGACCGCACCCGTCATCACCCCGTCCGACACGGGCATCGAGTTTGACACTATTCTTGAAAACGGCACGGCGGTGCTTCCGTCCGGCACGATGAAATGCGACATTGGCATTAAGGACGGGCGGATAGCGCAGATCGGGAGCCTCATTCACGAACGCGCCCGCGAACGGTTGAATTGCAACGGCTTGCACATATTGCCGGGGGTCATTGACACACAAGTGCATTTCCGCGAACCGGGGGCAACGCATAAGGAAGACCTTGAAACCGGCACCATGGCGGCGGCGGCGGGCGGCGTGACGGCGATTTTCGAAATGCCGAACACAACGCCCCTGACCACGACGCCGGAGGCCTTGACCGATAAAATGGCGCGGGCGGCGGGGCGGTCATGGTGCGATTACGCGTTTTATTTCGGCGGCACGGCACAAAATGCGCGGCATTTGCCGAAATGGGAAAACCTTGCGGGCGTGTGCGGGGTGAAGATTTTCATGGGTTCCAGCACCGGTGATTTGCTCACCGAAACCGATGACGCGGTGCGGGCGGTGCTGTCCCACGGGCGTCGCGTCGTGGCGGTGCATTCGGAGGACGAAGCCATGATGCGCGAGGCAAAGGGGCGCGTGCTGGGCGACGGGCTTGCCGATGTCGGGCTGCACCCCGTGTGGCGGTCGGTCGAAGCGGCGGTGAACAGCACCAAGCGCCTCATCGCCATCGCCCGCGAAACACGCCGCCGCGTTCATGTGTTGCATATTTCAACGGCGGAGGAATTGCCGTTGCTTCAGGAACACAAAGACCTCATCTCCTGCGAAGTTTTGCCCAATCACTTAACCCTTGCCGCCCCTGAATGTTACGAACGTTTTGGCACGTTGGCGCAGCAAAATCCCCCGATCCGCGATGAGCGCCACCGTCAGGCCTTGTGGAAGGCGGTGCAAAGCGGGTTGATTGATATTCTCGGCTCCGACCACGCGCCGCATACGGCGGATGAAAAGGCGCAGCCCTATCCCAAGAGCCCGAGCGGCACCCCGGGGGTGCAAACGCTTGTTCCTGTTATGCTTAACCATGTCAATGAAGGGCGGCTCAGCCTTGAACGCTTTGTCGACATGACGGCCTATGGGCCGGCGCGGATTCACCAGATCGCGGGCAAAGGCCGCATCGCCCCCGGTTATGACGCCGATTTCACGATTGTGGATATGGAACGCGTTGATACCATCACCAATGCCCAACAAAAATCCCGCGCCGGATGGACGCCTTATGACGGGCTGCGGGTCAAGGGATGGCCGGTGATGACGGTGATCCGCGGCGTGACGGTCATGCGTGACGGCGAACTCCTCGAAAAAATCGGCGCGCCTGTCCGTTTTCGTGAGGCGCTGTCCTAGGCTTCCGGCTCTAAAAAGAGCGGGGAGGCAATATGCGGGGTTCATAGGGGGGGAGGAGAGCAAGGTTGCCAGCAAACACGTCCGACACCAAAGATGCCAAGACAAGGGAGGAAGTCGCAATAAAAATTGACTTTTCTTTTTCTTGGGCGCTAAAACAGATTTATGAAAACGTTTGCCCAGCCATTGAAACCGAAATTCCAAAACCGCGCCGCCTCGGCGGCACTTGCCGTCAAAATCGTCTATTCATTCGGCGGGGAGCAAAAAGACACGCGTTTCGTGATTCTTCCGGTGGGGGAAATCAAGCATTACGCGTCCGGCAAGAATGACGAGGATAACACAACCTATTTGAAGAGCAGCCTCGACCATTATGTAACGGTGCGCTTGCCCTTGGATGAATTTTGGGAAAAAATGAAGCGTCCCGACCAAAATGGCTTGGTGGATTTAACCGCCTTTACGGGGCCGGAGAATTTTTTGGCGATGTACCATCAAACCCCAACGGCCGATATTGCCGCCAAAGATGCGGCGCAAGATACGGTTCAAGACACGATTCAAGACACCGCCCAAAATGGCGGCGCACAGGCCGCATCACGGCAAAACGCCGCAAGTTCGCGTCGCGTTAAGTAAGCCCTGAAAAATCAAGAGGTAAAGACCGAAAAGCATCGCGCAAAGGCGCGATGTTTAAGTTGGCAGGCGTTCAAATTCGAATTTGAGCGTGTCTTGCCATGATTTGATATGGGCGGGGTCTGTTTTCGGGGTTTTGGGGGCGGTTGCGTCACGCACCGGAATCAAAGGCATGCCGGAGCGGATGGCGTTATAGACTTCCTCATGCCCGCCTTGGATGTAGTACAAGCCTTTGTGATCGATGATTTGCGGCATGGAATCGCCCCAATGCCCAAGCGAAGGCAGGCCTTTGTTCAAGGCGGATTCATCAAATTTCGCCAAATCCGCCGTGGGGAGCAAGGATTTCGGCGCGACCCAGTGGCGCTCAAACGGTTTTTGCGCGCGCCATGCTTCGATACATTCGACAACAATGTTTTCAACCGCGTCGGGGGTAACGCCAAAGCTGTTGACGACAATATCGTAATTGTCTTTGTCGGTGATGTCGGCATCATAATAGCGTTTGAATCGCTCGGTTTCACTGATGCGGCGGTCGAGAATGGATTTTAAAATCACGTCGGCGGATGTGTCGCCCTCGCCGACACGGGTGTTGTCTTTGCCGATGCGCAGCGCCGCGATTTCGGGCGCGACTTCCAATTTAATCTTGAACGACATCGGCAGGAAGTGCCACGCCATGCGTGAGTCTACGACAAGGTTCTTACGGGATTTGGCGAGTGCCTTGAACACGCCGTCAATCTGGTCATCAATGGATTTGTCGGTTTCGGCGAGCTGGTTAAGCTCAAGCGTCGTGACGCCCATGCGTTTTGCGATGTTGCGCTGAACCGTGCCGGTGGAGTAACGGTCGGCCTCATAGCGCCGTACAAGACGGTCGGCGAGAACACTCTTGCCGCCGCCGACATCGCCGCTGATGGTCAGGATAAGAGGGGTTTGTGCTTTGGGGTCAGCCATATCAGTATATTTCTGTATATTTGCGTTATGAGTGCGTGTCGGTCGTGCCAATGAGTGGCCAACGAAGGATCGTGCTTTACGTTATAGTCCTTAATATATGAACAAAAGAATAACACACGCGGTTATTATCCCTCACATTACGGTGTCTGTCTACCGCTTTTGTCCGGCTAACATATTCCTGCGCCTTAATAATCTTGACGAGCGGGGGCGGAATGTTGCAATGTCCTTAATAATTAATACTTGTGATGATATAGACAGATTTCAAGGAACGAAAAAGCAATGACTAAGTCAGAATTGATCAGACGCCTTGCCGACGCGAATCCCAACTTGTACCTCAGCGACATCGAACGTATTGTCGATGCGATTTTTGACGAGATTACAGATGCGCTTGTGCGTGGTGATCGTGTTGAATTGCGTGGTTTCGGGGCGTTTTCGGTCAAGGAACGTGACGGACGCCTTGGGCGCAACCCGCGCACTGGCGAAGCGGTGGACGTGCCGTCCAAACGGATGCCGTTCTTCAAAACCGGAAAATTACTGCGTGACCGCATCAATGGTGATGAAACCGGCGGCGACGACGATTAAGAGATTGAAACAAGGCGGCGCGGCACCCTGTCGATCCGACTTGTTTTAAAATGACAATATCGTGTGCGGCGTGTCCGCGCCGGTACAAACAAACCAAGATAACCGCGTCTTTAATACCGCTTTGTGGATCAGGACGCCCAGATATGCCCCGCAAGACCATGATGATCATTCTTCGTACAATCCTTGCCGCCTTGACCGCCCTTGTTTGTGTGGCGTTTGCCTTGGCCCATACCCAGACTATGACAGTGATGTACAGCCCCGTTCACGAGGCCGTGACCCTTCCTGTGGCGGTGGTCGTGTTGGCGATGTTTGGGTTCGGGTTTGTGATTGGCGGTTTGATGGTGTGGCTGAATGGTCACGAAAAACGCGCCGAACACCGTGCCCTCAAGAAAAAATCCCGTGTTCAGGACAAAGAAATCGACCATTGGCGAAACAGGTCGTCTGAATCCGCCATCATCGTTCGTCAGGACGCTGCGGAATAACCCATCCGGTCTATTGATGCTCCGTAAAGGATTCAAATACAGCCGGACAAGCATACCGGACTGTATTTTATGCTTTACTTGTTTGACCATAGCCCCATCGCACCCTATTTTATCGAAACAGGAGTTCCCCAATGACCCACCCGCTTGTTTTTTGCGCTGTTGATACGACCGATCAAAAAGAGGCCGCCGCCATTGTGTCCAAGGTCGCCCCGCATACAGGGGCGGTGAAGCTCGGCCTGACATTTTTCAACCGCAACGGACCGCAAGGGATCGAGGCGATTATGGCGCAAAATGCGGGCGTATCCCTGTTTCTTGATTTGAAAATCCACGACATTCCGATGCAGGTTGCGGGCGCGGTGCGCGCGGTTGTGCCGTTATGTCCGGCGTTTTTGACCATTCATGCCTCGGGCGGTGCGGAAATGATGCAAGAAGCCTCAAAAGCCGCCCACAGCGAAGCCGAAAAACTCGGCCTTCCGCGCCCGCGCTTGCTCGGCATCACCGTGTTAACCAGCCTTGATGACGATGCCTTGGCGCAGGTCGGGCAAGGCAAGGCGGGTGAGAGCGCAGCGGATCAAGTTTTGCGCCTTGCCAAACTTGCTAAGGCCAGCGGTCTTGACGGGGTGGTGTGTTCACCGCTGGAGGTTGAGGCGCTGCGCCGCGCCCTTGGCCCTGATTTCATCTTGATGGTGCCCGGAATTCGGCCGGCGGGGAGCAGCCTTGACGACCAAAAACGTGTCATGACTCCGGGGCGGGCGATTGCGTGCGGGGCGAGCCACCTTGTCATTGGTCGTCCGATTACGGGGGCGGAAGACCCCGCCGCCGTGATTGACGCCATCATGCATGATATCGCCACAGAAAAAGCAGCATAAAACCGCCCGAAAGAGTCAGCGCCATTATGGATGTAAAAATTTGCGGCATACGTGATAAAACGGCCTTAACCGCCGCCCTAAATGGCGGGGCGCGGTATGTCGGTTTTGTGTTTGCCGATGCGTCGCCGCGCCGGATTACGCCCGATATCGCCCGCGAATTATCCATGATGATGCGCACGGGAACGCGCAGTGTGGGCTTGTTTGTCAATCCCGATGCGGCGATGCTGCGCGCCGTTTTGCCCTACGCAATGCTGGATATGATCCAATTGCACGGGGATGAAACTCCCGCCGATGTTGCGGCGGTGAAAACCCTGACGCGCCTACCGGTCATCAAAGCGGTGGGAATAGGCAGTGGCGCGGATTTACGCAAGGCGCGCGATTATGAAGGCGTGTGCGACATGATATTGCTCGATGCCAAGCCCGCCGCACCTCGTGCAAAACCCTTGAACCCTCAAGAAACGGCGGAGCAAGAGCGTGACCTTCGGGCGGATCTTGGCGTTCATGGTGCGGATGTTCTTGCAGACGTACTTGCAGAAGGGCATAGTTTCGGCGGCGCGGGCGTCGCGTTTGATTGGACGGTCTTGCGCGATTTCGCCTGTGCGCGGCCTTGGATGCTCGCGGGGGGCTTGGATGTTGATAATGTGGCGCAGGCGGTGGCGCATTGTAACGCATCTTGCCGCCCTGTCGCGGTGGATGTGTCCTCAGGGGTGGAACAAAGCCGCGGGGTGAAAGATCCCGCAAAAATAAAAGCATTTCTCGACCGCGCCCGTGCGGTGTAAAACACATCACAGAATATAAGGAAAGACGCATTCATGACCCATCTTCGCACGCAACCGGACTCACAAGGGCATTTCGGCGATTACGGCGGACGTTATGTGGCCGAAACTCTGATGCCGCTTATCTTGGAGGTTGAGAAGGCTTATGACGCAGCGTGCAAGGATGCTGCGTTTTGGGCGCAATTTGATGAATTGGCGCGGGATTATATCGGCCGCCCCAGCCCGCTTTATTTTGCCGAGCCGTCGACCAAGCATTTTGGGGGCGCGAAAATCTATTTCAAGCGGGATGAGCTGAACCACACCGGCGCCCATAAAATCAATAATTGCCTTGGGCAAATGCTGCTCGCGCTGCGGATGGGCAAAACGCGGATCATCGCGGAAACGGGTGCGGGGCAACATGGCGTGGCGACCGCCACGGTCTGTGCGCGGTTTGGCCTTCCTTGCACCATTTTCATGGGTGCAAAGGATATTGAGCGGCAAAAGCCGAACGTGTTTCGGATGCGGCTTTTGGGCGCGGAGGTTCGCGCCGTAACGGCGGGGGCGGGAACGCTCAAAGACGCGATGAACGAAGCCCTGCGCGATTGGGTGAGCCATGTTGACGACACGTTTTACATTATCGGCACGGTGGCGGGGCCGCACCCCTATCCGAAAATGGTGCGCGATTTTCAATCCGTGATCGGCAAGGAATTGCGCGAACAAATGATGGAGCGCGAAGGCCGTTTGCCCGACTCTCTTGTCGCGGCGATCGGCGGCGGTTCGAACGCGATGGGGCTGTTTGCGCCGTTTATTGACGATCTGTCCGTGCGCCTCATTGGGGTGGAGGCCGCGGGTCACGGCGTTGACACGGACAAACATGCGGCGAGTTTGATCGGCGGCAAGCCGGGAATTCTACACGGCAATAAAACATATTTGCTGCAAAACGAGGATGGCCAGATTGAGGAAGCACACTCGATTTCCGCTGGCCTTGACTACCCAGGGATCGGCCCTGAACACGCCTATCTCAAGGATAGTGGGCGCGCTGAATATGTTGCGGTGACGGATGATGAAGCGCTGGCGGCGTTCCAGCTCTGCACCCGATTGGAGGGGATTATTCCGGCGCTGGAGCCGTCCCATGCTTTCGCCCATGTGGCGCGGATTGCGGCGTCTTTGCCGTCCGACCATTTGATGGTGATGAATATGTGCGGGCGCGGGGACAAAGATATTTTCACGGTTGCCGAGGCCTTGGGCTTTGACATGGCAACATCGTAGATAAAGCATAGGGACTGATAATGAAAAACCGCATTGACACAAAATTTGCTGCGTTAAAAGCCCAAGGGCGCAAGGCATTGATCGCGTTTTTGACCGCCGGTGACCCCGATGAAGGCACGAGCCGTGCGGCCTTTGCGGCCTTGCTCGACAACGGCGCCGACATCATCGAAATCGGAATGCCGTTTTCCGATCCGATGGCGGATGGCAAGGCCATTCAGGCCGCCAATATCCGCGCCTTGGCGGCGGGGCAAACGATGAAGAAAACCTTGGCGCTGGCGGCGGATTTATCGGCGGCCTATCCTGACCACCCGATCGTGTTGATGGGCTATGCCAACCCCATTCATTATTACGGCATGGAACGGTTTGTGCGCGATGCGAAGGCGGCGGGGGTTGACGGCTTGATTATTGTTGACCTCCCCCCCGAAGAAAACGCCGCATTGCACGGGTTTTGTCAGGCGGCGGGCGTGCATGTCATTCACCTTGTCACCCCGACCACTGATGCGGCGCGGCTGCGTGTGATTTTGGGGCGGGCTTCGGGGTTTGTTTATTATGTCGCGATTGCCGGTGTGACGGGCGCGGCGGCGGCGAGCATCGCGGATACGCAAGAAAAAATAGCCCTCATCCGCTCCCAAACCGATATGCCGGTCGTGACCGGATTTGGCGTCAAAACGGCGGCGGATGCAGCGGCGTTCGGGGCGCTGTGCGATGGGGTCGTGGTGGGCTCTGCGCTTGTTGATGCGCTGCTATCTGCACAAAATCCGCTCGGTGGCGGTAGCGGCGCGAAAGGGGATGGTATGAGCACTCTTGCAACGCTTGTCCGGTCTTTGTCTGGCGCTCTATAATATATCTTTGAGGCTTTACCGTTTGCGGGTGGATAGCCGTGTGCTGCGCCAGCCATTCGGGGCGCTTTTATCGGGGCATGTCACGAGATCGGCTTGATGTTCTTTATCGGTATAAAAACTAAACCCTTTTGCGCTGACGCCGAAGCATCCTTGCGCGTCTGGGACGGTGGTTTTGCTGAAATTAATGCTCATTATTTCCGTTAGCGCGGCGGGCAAGCCCATTTGGGCGGCGATGTCTTTTGACAAGGCGGAGCGGGCAGCGCCGAAATCGGTATAGGGCTGTGGTTTGCCGTTGTTCGATGTTGGGGCGTTTAATACTTGGGCGCGCAATAGTTCAGCGATATTTTTATGCGGCGCAAGAAACGGTGAATATTCGCCCGTTTGCGGGTCGCTCAGGCGGCGTAAGGCAAGGGTGTTGAAATAAACTGTTTGCAGGGCTGCCCCCTCAACCGCCCGCGTTAAGGCGCAAATCCCGTAATCAATATGGTCGTCGCATATTTCGGTGGTGGCGGGATATGAATGAAAAACACGTTTCGCGGTAATCGGGTCGGTATCGGTTTCGGTGATAATCGGGGCTGGTGCCGCGGGTGTTTGGGGAATAGCTGTTCCTGTGGGGCTATGGGCGCATCCGCCGAGCACCAAACCAATGGCGGTTAGGGCTCCAAGGTGGCTTGAGCGCGGTGTATATCGTGATGTGTGCTCCGTGGGCATCGCCTATTCAGCCTATATTCAAAGCCATTATCCTATTGTCGCGCCAATCCGTGAACTTGCGCAAACTTAAGCATTATACACCATAATTTTAAAATTATGGTAAATATATTTCCACCGTGAATATGGGGGATGATCGCGCGCTTTATTGACTTTTGGGTGGCTTCGCGCAATAAAGAGGGTCGTTTTTGAAACCGCCGCTCTAAACAAGGCTCAGCCACAGGCTTTGCGGGTTTTTCGGCAAAAAATGGTGATCATATGAACTGGCTGTCCAATTTTATCAGACCGAAAATAAGCTCTCTTGTTGGCGCTAAAAAAGACGTTCCCGATAATTTGTGGCAAAAATGCCCGTCTTGTGACGGCATGCTGTTTCACCGCGACCTGAGCGAAGCACAGAATGTGTGCTACCATTGTGGCCACCATTTGCCCGTGTCGGTGACCGAGCGCTTGGCCATTTTATTTGATGACGGCGCGTATAAAGAGATTAAAGTCCGCCCTGTTCCGGTTGATCCGCTGCGCTTCAAGGATCGCAAGCGCTATACTGACCGTTTGAAAGAAGCCCAAGCCAAAACCAAGCGCGCCGATGCGTTTATCGTTGCCGAAGGCACGATCAAAGGGCAAAAGGCCGTGATCATGGCGTTTGACTTTGCCTTTATGGGCGGGTCGATGGGCGCGGCTGTGGGCGAGGCCATTTTGGTTGGCGCACAAACCGCTGTGGCGCACAAGGCCGCCTTTGTCGTTGTTCCGTCTTCTGGCGGGGCGCGGATGCAAGAAGGCATGGTGTCGTTGATGCAAATGCCGCGTTCGATTATCGCCGTGAACATGGTGAAGGATGCGAAATTGCCTTATATCGTCCTTCTCACCGACCCGACAACGGGCGGGGTGAGTGCGTCTTTTGCGATGGTCGGGGATGTGCATATCGCCGAACCCGGTGCGATGATCGGCTTTGCCGGCAAGCGTGTCATTCAAGAAACCATCCGCGAGGCCTTGCCCGAAGGCTTTCAAACGGCGGAATATTTGCTCCAACATGGCATGATCGACATGGTTGTTCCACGCAAGGAACTGGCCGATACCATGGGCCGGATCATTGAAATCCTGATGGTCAAGGCAAAGCCGTACAGCCCCAAAGGTAAATCAGGCTCCGGCAGCGGCCTCGGTAAATTCGTCAAGGGCAAGGCCAATGGCGCGGTAGAAGATAAGGCCAAAGCCGCTGGAGCCGTGGCGAAAAAGGCCGGAATCGCCGCCAAGGCAAAGGCGATCAAGGAAATCGCTTTGCCGCGTGAGCTTTCAAATGAGAAGCCCAATGATGCGCAAGAAAACGTCCAACAAGCGGGGCAAGAGGCCAGAGCCGCATGATGGATGCGGCGCATCCTAACCCCCAGATTGCCGCGCGTTTGCAAAATATATACACCTTGCATCGCAAGACGATTGATTTGCGCCTTGACCGCTCACCCTATGCCGATTTGTTGGAACGGCTTGGCAATCCCCAGCATAAATTACCGCCTGTGGTGCATGTGGCGGGAACAAATGGCAAGGGCTCAACCCTTGCTTTTTTACGCGCGATGTTGGAGGCGGCAGGATACCGCGTTCATGTATACACATCACCCCATCTGATACGGTTTAATGAACGCATTACCCTTGCGGGTCAAATGATTGAGGATGATCTTTTGCTGCGTTCTTTGGAGCGTATTGACGCGGTGAATGACGGCCTCCCCCTGACGTTTTTTGAATATACAACGGCGCTGGCGCTTGACTTGTTTGCGGCGCATAAGGCGGATATTTGTTTGCTGGAAACGGGGATGGGCGGGCGGCTGGATTGCACCAATGTGGTCACAAAACCAGTTTGTACGGCGATCACTAATATCGGTCTAGACCACATGCAATTTCTTGGCCATACGATCGAGGAAATTGCGGGTGAAAAAGCCGGAATTATGAAGGCCGGAACGCCTTGCGTGATTGCGCCGCAAGATTTTATGGATGTTGTGAAGCCCGTGTTTCGCCGCCACGCGATGGAAAAGGGCGTGATGCTGCATTATGCGGCTCCTTGCGCGGGCGATAGGCAGCTATCCTTGCTCGGCGCCCATCAACGCGACAATGCAGGGACGGCGCTTGAGATTCTTGAAATTTTGCGATTCAGTGGATTTTGTTTTGGCGATGATGCCGTTGACCAAGGCCTTAAGAACGCACAATGGGCGGGGCGCTTGCAATGCTTGGGCGCGGGTGATGCGGATGGTAACGCCACGTTTGCACAATCCTTGCGCGCGTCCATCGCGACCTTGGCTGGGGCAGAAGCTAAAGCGGCGACTGATTCCTTTGGCGCCAGTTTTAGTGCCAGTGACGTCACCTTGTGGTATGACGGCGGGCATAATGACGGTGCGGCGCGGATTTTGGCAACACAACTCAGCCGCTGGAAGGCCGAGCAGCCGCATCGCCCGATATTTTTGGTGTTCGCAATGCAACACGACAAAGACCCGAATGGGTTTTTGCGCCCGCTCTTGCCGTATCTGGACGGTATTGTGTTGGTTGACCTTGATGGCGGGATGCACCCGCAAAAGGCGGCTGATTTGCTGCAAAAACTTGAGCCTTCTTTTGCCGAAAAGGCGAGTATTTTTGAGGCTAAGCCGGTTTTTGATAAATCCAGCGTCGGGGAAACAGCGCAGCGCGCAACCGGCGGCCATGAAATCCTCGCCCTTGCCTGTGGGTCTTTGTATTTGTACCAGCTTTTGCAACAATAGCCGGTTTTTAACCATTTATTATTCATAATCCTGTAAATTGCGCGTATGAGTACGATTGCACGCATATTTGGCGCGAATGCTTCTTTGCCCGAAACAAGACCGGAACAGATTGATCTGGTGAAGGAATATCTGCGCGATAAAATCGGGCGCAGGCTTGACCCTGTTGTTGCGGAGGGCGGCAAAATCCGCCTTGATATGGCGCATTATGACGAGTCCTTTGTGCGCGAGGTTCAGGCTTTGGACGATGTCGGCATTGGTATTGCCCCGCTTATCCCCGAAGAAAAAGAATTTTTGCGAAGCGCCTTGAAGGGCGATTTTGCGTCTGTTTCGCTTGACGCGCCGACAAAAATGCCCCGCGAAATGGCGCTGGAAACGCATATTCCCGCTGCGCCGCTTGCGGTTTTGATGATGTCGCCGGTGCATGATTATCTGGGGTTGAACAGCCTTTCTGCGCGGCTCGACATTTTTCGCCGCTGGCTGGCGGTGCGGCAAGCGCTGGAGGACCACGGCGTTGCGGTTGAGGATGCGGGGGCGCAGGTGGAGGCGATGGCGGTGGCAAAGGATAGCCCAGCGTCCGGTGCGGCGGCAGACAAACCTACTCTCACTATGTTTGCGCGGGACAAATATTTTGTCATAGGGCAAACGGCATTTTTGCCGGATGTAGAGGTCTTGCGCGATCTATTGCCGCAAAAACTTCCTGGTTTTGACGGTATTCAGAACATGATCGACGATTACAGTCGCGACGTTGATTTTTACGCGCAGTATATGGCGCAGGCGGCTTACGACGTTGTCAAGGTTACGGGCGCATGGTTCGAGGGCGGCAATTTGGTGCCTCATGCGCCGTCATCCACCGTGTTTATGGGGATGGAGCCGTATTGGGATAATAGCCGCTCGGCGCAGCTTTTGAACGCCGCTATTAACCATGTGCTGGCGCAAAACGGGCAAGAACCGCTCGCTGTGACTCCTATCACGCTGGCGAAGCCGGAGGAGTTTTATCATCTTGATCTGGGGTTGAGCGAACCACTCCAAAACGGCGAAGTCCTGTTTTACCCCGATGTCACCGATTATCGAGGTGGATATGCCATCGAAGTGGCGGTGGGCGGTGATAACATCATCATCATTGACGATGATGATGCAAAAGCCTTTGCAACCAATCTGGTTGCCAGCGGTAATGCCTTGATTATGACGGGGGGCGGGGATGGTTTGCGCGAAACACTGAATGCGCGCGGCTATGTTGCCATCGGGCCTCAGGATTATGATGTCGATTCCTTCGTCATCGGCAATGGCGGGGTTCATTGTATGACTAATGTTGCGCCTGCGAAAATTAGTAAAGGCAGATAATAAAATTATGGTAGATAACCTTACACGTCATTTTGAATTTGCAGATTCGCCGGAAAACCCAACGGCGTTTAACCTGTTTTGGTACGGTGAAAAAATCGGTTCCTTCACCTTTGGTGGTCGTAAGGAATGGCACCCTGAACCGGGGTATGAGTCCATGTTTGTGATGGATGAACTCGGTAAACTTCCGTGTTTTTTGGACAATATCAATCCTGATGGCTGGCTGAAGGGGGCGTTGGAGGTTGAGCTTCAGACCGAATATGTTGCCAAGGGTTTACGGTTTTTGTCGAATTTCGTGATCGTGCGCGAGGGTGAGCGTACCGATAATATCGTGGTTGATGAATTGCTGTGCGGTTTGGGGCAATATACGGGTGAAAACGGCGTTTTCACAGGGCGATATGAGGCGCATCAGGGCATGGCGGGTGAGGATGACCACGATGCCGCGCTTAAGGATAACTGGAAAGACCGCCACATGCCGCGTTTGTCGGGGGCGGAGCAAAAATTATTCATGACGCTCTATCCTTGCGGCACTATGCAACCGGCGCAGCGCACGAGCTTTACCCATTTCGCCAAATATCCGGGGGTTGGCGGCTATGAATCCTTGGGCTTGAATGAATTTTTAGGAATGAAAATGGCGAAGGCGGCGGGGCTGTCGGTACCGCCCTTTGCCTTGGTTGACCAAGGCGAGCATCCGCCGCTGTTTTGTGTTGAACGGTTTGATATTCCGCATGAGCATGATCCGCAGGCACAGCATAAAATCCTGATGCAGGATTTTTGCACCTTGATGCAAAAGGAAGAAACACAAAAATTTGCCGGTTCCATCGAAAAAGTCTTCAAAAAAGTGAAAGAGTTGAGCGATGCGTACAGCCCCGAACTCACACAAGCGAACACGCAGGCCTTGTTTGACCGCGTGGCGGCGTCATGGATTATGAATGATGGCGATTTACATCTTAAAAATATCTCGATGATTTTTAAGGTTGACCCCGCTACCAATGCGATTCAAAGCGCATCTTTCGCCCCGACGTATGATGCAACAATTGATCTGTTTTCCGAAAGCGGCGGCACGACAACGGCGCTTACATTGTCGGGCACGTCAAAGGCCAACCGCAAGTTACAGGATTTTGTGACGTTGGCACGTAATGTCGGTTTATTCAAGGATGAAAACGGCGCGTTTGACCAAAGCGCGGCTCAGGTGCATTTGCAGAATATGGCCTCAAAAATGGCTGAAACGGCGGTTGACTTCGCCCGAAACCCGCCGGATTTGAAGGCGATGTCGCCTGTGTTGCGGCAAGATATTCGCTTTATGGCATCCCATGTGGTTGACCGCGCCCGCGTTCTCGGCGCACAAACGCCGGAATGGGACAGCAAGGCAGAATGGAGCCGCTTCAAGGACAATTCCCCCAAGCGCCGCAAAATGGTCGCTGATGGGCGGTTCATAGAACGCAATGGCCAAACGCGCAAAGTATCCGCCTGCCGCGCGAGAGGCCGGCAATAGCGCATCGCCGCATCCTAGCGAAAAAATTACTCCTGTGTTTCCCTGTCATGATCGGCCTTATTTGAGTCGTAACCTTGCCTTATTTGGGGAATAGTCTTTCCACCATGGACGCGTTATACTTCGAACCGAAAGCTCAAGACCGACATGGACAAAAAGGACACAAAACGCATGGCTGCGAAAATCGCTCTGGTCGATGATGACCGCAATATTCTTACCTCCGTCACTATGGCGCTCGAGGCCGAAGGATTCGACATTAAAACCTATATGGAGGGGGAGTCGGCGCTTTTGGGGCTGACCACCAATCCGGTTGACCTTGTGGTGCTCGACATCAAAATGCCGCGCATGGATGGCATGGAGGTTTTGGAACGGCTGCGCGAAAAATCCGCCGTTCCGGTGATTTTCCTGACCTCCAAGGACGACGAAATCGACCAAGTTCTTGGCCTTCGTATGGGGGCGGATGACTATATTACGAAGCCGTTTTCCCAGCGTTTGTTGATCGAACGCATCCGCGCCATTTTGCGGCGGGAGGAAATGCGCAAGACGGTAAAACCGGCGGGCGATCAGAAAAACCTCACCAAGCATGGCGAACTTGTCCTCGATGAAGACCGGCATTTTTGTTCTTGGAAAGGCAAGATGGTCGATTTGACCGTGACCGAATTTTTATTGGTCAAAACCCTTGCCAAACGCCCTGGCCATGTCAAAAACCGCGACCAATTGATCGACCAAGCCTATGGCGAAACTGTCTATGTCGACGACCGCACGATTGACAGCCACGTCAAGAGAATCCGTAAAAAATTCAAAAAAGTCGACGATGATTTTGACCATATCCAAACCGTTTACGGGGTTGGATATCGGTATAAAGATGATGTATAAGGATGCACAGGCAGGGCGGGCGATGCGCCCGTTTTGCCTTTTGAACCGAACCAGTATTTGGCGCTAATCCTAGGCGCCAGCCCTTGACGCCAATCCTTGACGAAGGAACGCACTATAAAACGCCGCCCCGCCGCACTATCCGCAGACTCCGCCCACGCCGCGCAGGGCTCTTCCGGCGGTGGACATGTCGTGCCGAGAAAACGGATTTTCTCGCGCTTGCGCTTGCGTATCTTGACGGTGAATGTCATTCCCTTGATTGTTTTGATGATCGGGATTTTGTATTTGGGACAGTATGAAAAAGGTTTGATCGAAGCCGAATTAAAAACGCTTGAACACCAATCCCGCCTTTATGCCGGCGCGATTGCCGAAACCGCGATCCGCCCGCAAGCGGTGCCGAGCTTCAGCGAAGACCCTTCTGCCTTTGAATTGCTCGACCAATTATCGGCGCCGATCACGCGCCGCCTTGTGCAAAGATTGGGCGAAATGACGGATGGGCGGATTCGTGTCTATGACCTTCAAAACGGGCAAATCGCGGATTCAGACAGCCTCACCCGCGCCGGCGGCATGGTGCGAACAATGCCGCTTGAGCCGCTCATCCAAGATGGCATTGGCGACGCGCATCACGCGTTTTTGGGCTGGCTTGCCGATCATATGCCGAGTCCCTTAAGCGTTCCGGTCTATCCCGAGATGGACCACGCCAAAACATTCCCGACGATGGTACAGGCCTTGAACGGCGAAACTCTCGGCAAGGCCTGGCGGATTAAAGGGGGCGGCGTGATTTTGACCGCCGCCGCGCCGGTACAGAATTTGAAGCAGGTTCTGGGCGCGGTTTATATCAGTCAAGACGGGGGTAGCATCAAGACAGCTCTGCGCAACGTGACGATTAATTTGCTCAGTATTTTCGGGGCGACGATGGCGGTGACGTTTATCCTGTCATTTTATCTTGCGGCGGGGATTGCCAACCCGCTTAAAAAACTGTCCCGCGCTGCGGGGCAAGTCCGCCAAGGCAAAGTCGTTGCCGAAAAAATCCCCGATTTTTCAAAGCGCAGGGATGAAATCGGCGATTTGTCGGTGGCGCTGCGCGACATGACAACGGCGTTGGCCGACCGGATCGACAGCATCGAAAAATTTGCCGCCGATGTCGCGCATGAAATTAAAAACCCGCTCACCTCGCTGCGCAGCGCGGTGGAAACGGCGGCGATTGTATCGACCAAAAAAGACCGCGACCGTTTGTTTGCGATTATCCAGCACGATGTTCAGAGGCTCGATCGCCTCATCAGTGACATTTCCAACGCGTCCCGCCTTGATGCCGAATTGGCGCGCGAAACGATGGGGACGATGGATATGCGCGTGATGCTGGGGCATATCAAGGATCATGCCGATGTGGTGCTGAAACGGCGGGTGAAGAGTACGGGCAAGGCCACGCAGATTGCCATCATGCTCGACCTCCCTGAAAACGGCTCAGTCCGCGTACAGGGCATTGAAGGGCGTTTGGGGCAGGTGTTTTCGAACCTTGTCGATAACGCCGTGTCGTTTTCGCCGAATGATGGTTCGGTACGGATTTCCGGCAAAAAAGAGGGTGGCGCTTGGGTGTTTCGCATCGAAGATCAAGGCCCCGGCATTCCCGAAAACAAGCTCTTCGCCATTTTTGACCGATTTTATTCGGAGCGACCGAGCAATGAAGGATTCGGTCATCACTCCGGCTTGGGTCTGAGTATCTCGAAACAAATCATTGATGCGCATCACGGTCGCATTTATGCTGAGAACATCTATAACGAAACGGGTCAAAAATCCGGCGCCCGCTTTACGGTTATCCTGAATGCATCCGACTGATACACCCACAGCGGCCTTTGATTCCGCCCCCGATGCGACCGCGTCAACAGCGGTGCGGCGCATTGTGTTTATTTCCGGTCTGTCCGGTGCGGGCATGTCGTCAGCGCTGAAAAATATGGAGGATTTCGGCTTCGAAGTCTTCGATAATTTTCCCTTGGGTTTTATTGACGCGTTGATTGACGACACCGATGCCGGTCATAAATCCGTTCCGATTGCGATTGGCCTTGATACGCGTACACGCGGGTTCTCACCACAGGATTTGGTCAAAAAAATTGACGCTCTGGCGGCGCGTGACGACCTTGATGTCATGCTGTGTTTTTTGTCATGTGATGACGAAACGATTTACAAGCGCTATTCCGAAACCCGCCGTCCGCACCCCTTGGCGAAAGACAGCCCCATTGCCGATGGCATCGCGCTGGAAAAAAACTGGTTGCAACCGCTCTTGAAACGCGCCGATCTTGTGATCGACACAACGGGGCTTTCTGTGCATGACCTGAAACGGCTTTTGGGGAGTAATTTTTCGCCGCAGGCCGAGGGCAAGAAAATCTATGTTACGGTGATGTCGTTCGGATTTAAAAACGGTTTGCCGCGTGAGGCGGATATGGTCATTGACGTACGGTTCTTGCAAAACCCGCATTGGGAGAAAAAGCTCCGCCCCCTCACAGGGCAAGATACGCCGGTGCAGGACTATATTCGTAAAGACGAAGGATTTGACCCGCTGAACCGCCATATATCGAGCTTGCTGGAGCTCTTGCTGCCTCGCTATGAGGTGGAGGGAAAGAGTTATTTTACCTTGGCTGTGGGCTGTACCGGCGGGCGGCATCGGTCGGTTTACATGGCGGAATTATGGGCAGAAATGGTCAAAACACTCGGCTTTGCCGTGAGCCTTCGCCATCGCGATCTGGATTAGAGCCACCTTTACCCCTTCATGCAAAACGCGGCCTATGCGCCGCGTTTTTGTTGTTTTGAATGATATGTGTACGCGCCTGTTACGGCGTATGGGTATGTCCTGTACGCTTGGCGGTCGGGGCGGGGTCGTTGCCGCCAAGGACGCGTACGGCACCGCATAATTTATGCATGGTGCGGGCAAGGCTTGGGCCGCTCAATTTTTCCATCGCCGCCGGATCATTCGGAAGGACGGTACAGGTTGCGCCTATGGATGTGGTTGACATGGTGAATACCCTCTTTATTTTTTTGTTTAGTGCTTGTTTAGTGTTTTTTGCGGAAACGCAGGTGAAAGCCGCTGTCGATCGGCTCATAGAAAATTTCGTGGTCGCTCTCGATGGTGTGGAGCGGTTCTTTGTCATTCAAAATCGATGCCAGATTTTCGGCGAGTTTGCGGATTGGCACGGGGCAATCCTGTTCGCGCAAAAAGCTCACGGGGATCATGTCATCGCCGTCGTGTTTCAAGATGGCATAGCTTATGGCCTCTCCGGTTTTTGGGTCGTGGCTCTCGGGCATCGCGATATAGGTCATATTCGTCCCTTATTGTGACGGTTTTTTAAGATGCGCAGCCTTGCAATGACGGCGCTTTCCCCTTATTAATAACTGAAATTTGTAAAGATTTGATAAACATTGACCATAATGCTGGAGAAAACGATGAGCACAATGCCGAAAACCGTCCCGAATGATTACAAAGTCAAGGATATTTCCCTCGCCGATTGGGGACGCAAGGAAATTACGATTGCCGAAACCGAAATGCCCGGTCTTATGGCGCTGCGCGAAGAATTTGGTGCGCGTCAACCGCTCAAAGGCGCTCGCATTGTTGGTTGCCTGCACATGACGATTCAAACGGCGGTGTTGATTGAAACATTGATGGCACTCGGTGCGTCCATCCGTTGGTCGTCTTGCAATATTTTCTCGACCCAAGACCACGCCGCTGCCGCTATTGCCGCGCGCGGTATTCCGGTTTTCGCGTGGAAAGGCGAAACGGAAGAAGAATATGAATGGTGTATCGAACAAACCATCACCGGCCCCGATGGCTGGACACCGAACATGATTTTGGATGATGGCGGCGATTTGACCAAAATCATGCACGACAAATATCCCGAATTGATGAAAAACGTCAAAGGCGTGTCGGAGGAAACAACGACCGGCGTTTTGCGCCTGCATGAAATGGCGAAAAAAGGCAAATTGATGGTTCCGGCCATTAACGTCAACGATTCCGTTACCAAGTCGAAATTCGACAATAAATATGGTTGCCGCGAGAGCTTGGTTGACGGCATCCGCCGCGCCACCGATGTGATGATGGCGGGTAAGGTTGCGATTGTCTGCGGCTATGGCGATGTTGGCAAAGGATCGGCAGAGTCGCTCAGTTCACAAGGCGTACGCGTCTTGGTCACTGAAGTTGACCCGATTTGCGCTTTGCAAGCCTGTATGGAGGGCTTTGAAGTCGTGACGTTGGAGGACGCCGTCCACCGCGCCGATATTTTTGTCACCACAACGGGCAACAAGGATGTCATCACGCTTGACCATATGCGCGGCATGAAAGACCGTGCGATTGTTTGCAATATCGGGCATTTCGACAATGAAATTCAGGTTGAGGCTCTGCGCAACATGAAATGGCATAATGTGAAGCCGCAGGTTGACGAAGTTGAATTCCCCGACGGCAAGCGCATTATCCTGCTCGCCGAAGGTCGCCTCGTGAATTTGGGCTGTGCCACTGGCCACCCGAGCTTTGTAATGAGTGCATCCTTCACCAACCAAACCTTGGCACAGATGGAATTGTGGACAAACCACGCCCAATACGAAAACAAGGTCTATGTGTTGCCGAAGCATCTCGATGAAAAAGTGGCGCGTTTGCACCTTGAAAAACTCGGTGCAAAATTGACCAAACTCACCAAGGAACAAGCCGAGTATATCGGCGTGGATGAAACGGGTCCGTTCAAAAACGACCAGTACCGCTATTAATTTTTAGCCGTTCATTTGTATCGGTGAAGATGATTAAAATCGCAAAGGGTTCGGCGCTGTCCGAACCCTTTTTTCATGGTCTGGCGGGGTGTTTTTTGTAGCGGCGTTGCGGATGACCAACTCATACACGGCGTTTTCTATGGATGATTTGATCGCCGCGACAATATCGTCATTGGGGGCGTGGATCAATGTTTTGCGCCCATAGCGTGAGATGTCATAGCACGGCACAAGGCGGTCGCCTTGCTCCGTTGCGTCCGATTCGCCCTTTAATCCGGCGATACTGGGAAAGACATTGGCGTTCGCTCCACTCTCAACTGTCAAAGGGATGCGGGTGAAATGCCCGTCTTTTCCCTCGACCATATAATGATCAGGTTTCGGGTAGTGTAAGAACGCCGGTTGGTAGACATGGAACAAGACCGCTTGACTCAAAATGGCTTGCTGCGTTGGTGTGGCTTGTTCATAGGCCTTCAACAATAAATGGATAAAAGACGCAAAGCCACTACCGTGGCAGATCAAGTCAATAAATACGGCTTTGGACTGCGTGCTTTGAAGCGTGTCACATAATTGCGCCGGTGTGACTTCCTGTGAGGCCAGATAGTTAAAATACCCGTTAATGTCGGGCTGGGTCGGATAGCAATTGCTGGCGTCTTTGTGAAATCTGGGGGCGTCGTTGTCGTCGTCACGGCGCGACATAAAACTTCCGGTAAAGGCGATGTATTTGGTGTTCGGCGCTTCTTGGCGCGTTGCTTGGCGGATTAATCCGGCGGTATATACCACCCATGCGGGGCTTTGACCCACTGAGATCAGCATATCGTTCGGATAGGCCGCGTTGAGCGCTTGCGCGGCGTTCACCAAATGTTTGAGGACATAGGAATCATTCCACCAGCCACGCCGGATGGGTTTTGGTGTTTGCGATTGTGGCGTGGTGTTTATGGGCATGAGGCGTTATACGTCCTGAATTTATTATACATAATGTCGCGCTGTCGCTTTATAACATGGCACGGATGTTATTTTCAATAATTTTATTGCTCTGATTGACCATGTCTTGAGTGCCGGCTTTGTTCGGGCCAGTATGCGCCATAAAAATATTGATTATTATGTAAATTATTGCTATAAACGCGCATGGTCAGTCATTGGTGGAAAAATCCAAATAACATCAACAACCTGCTCAATGCCGCAGAGGTGCTGGACGGGCAATATCCTGATGCCCAGATCGTGGCGGTCGGGCAAAGCGCCGCATGGATCGTTTATGCGCTTGGGGAATTGCGTTCCTTAAAGGGGCGCAGCGCGGACACGCAGATTCTCGCCTTTACCGGCCATTTTATGGCGGAAGAAACGCGCAATCATCGGCTTGGCGAGCGCTCCGAATACAGTGTGGATTCAAAGCTCTACCCCCATAAATCGGCCTTTCAATCCTATTTCAACTATCTCGCCGATGAACACATGTCCCCCGCGCAGGTCAGCCAACGCTATCAAAAGAGCGGGCAAAAAACAGTCTTCGTTGATATGGTTGTGTCGGGCGAGGGGTTTGCCTCCTTCATGCATACATGGTTTATGGCACTCAGCAAAGCACCGGCGAGTGCGCGGCACGGCTTTGTGTGGGAGGCACTGGCCTTTCACATCTATGATTGGCGCGAGCAATCGCCGACCCATTTCGCCATTGAAATGGAGCATGAAGACACATTGATCGTTCCTTTGATGCGGGCAGAAGGGGACGGCATCGACGTGACATTGAGCATCAGTAACGGCCAAGGAGAGTCCGACGTGACGGCGGAGTCCGAGCGCCTCGCCCCCGCTTTTGACATTTCCGCCGAGGGCAGCGGTGTGCTGAAATATGCGGATAACGAAGAGCGCGTCAAAGCCATTATCGCCATAATCCAACAAGCGGCCATTGACCGCCTTGCCGCTCAGGCACCGGCCGCGACCTGCACGAATCAATACCCTGTGACGGTATTCGCGCGGCAAAATATTTCTGCTCGCCGTCCTTAAGTCGTCCTTACTTCCGTTTTCTGTTCTTCTTGTTGCGGATTCTGGCGCGCCATTATACAAAAGACATTGCATTCCCATAAGAATAATGATATTGCATCGTATTACTACGATAAAACAAATGCTCAATGAGCCAGTAGCAAAAGACAGAAAAGGTAAATGTCATGAGTGATCTCAGCGCCTATTTCCAAAACCTCGCACAAAACAGCGAAGGCATGCCGAAGCAATTGGTCAAAGACATGGTCAAGGCCTTTCGCAACTGGCAAACCGCGCAAGGGCAAGACCCCGTGAAGGCCGAATTGAACATGGCCTTGTTCATCACCGCGGGTGCGATGTTGACGACCAAGGAAAATAACGGCAATGACTATGTTGGCCACCCGATCGCCGTGGGGTTTGCCCGCACCGATTCCTATTCCAAGAAAATCATCGGCATTTTGCACGACCTTGTCGAAGACACGGATTGGACGTTGGAAGACTTGCGCGAGGTCGGATTTTCCGACCGTATCGTGTCGGGCGTTGACCACATGACCAAGCGCGAGCATGAGGAATATTTCGACTTCATTCAGCGTTGCGGCAAAAACCCCGATGCGATTGACGTGAAATTGGCCGATCTGCGCCATAATTCTGATCTCAGCCGCAGTGAATCCTTGATGGATTTTGAAAATCCGCGTGACCGCCGCTTTATCGAGAAGCAGCGCCAAGTCTATGTCGTGGCGTATAATTATCTTGTCGCGATCAAACAGGAAAAAATCAAACCGAACACGAGTGTTCAGAGCTTTATGGAGCAAAACCCCAAATTTTGCGACATGGCGTTGCTGCGCCGTTGGGGGACATACCGCGCCCATCCGTCCATTCACTAGAATCTGCGTTCACTGGCTTTATAAAGAGCTGCAAACGCCGCTTTTTTGCGCGTTCCGCTTCTCAAATACCCTCAGGTATTTTGCGATGCGGTTCTCAAAAACCCCCATTTTCGCTGGCTTTATAAAACCACTGATTCACAATTCTTTTGCCTGATCTGTTTATTAAGGCGCGTGATGATCATGGCTGCAAATGCCGCTTTATTGCGCGGCGTTTGACCCGATGAAAAGGCTTGCCTGAAATTCTGTGCCGCGCCATAATCAAGGCGTTATGAACGCATCCCGCCCGCCGTCCTCCCCGAAAAAGCCGTTTTGGTCGCGCTTGTTAAAGCGCGGCGGGCTTGATGCCGCCGAAAAACAGCGTATGGAGGCTTTCCTATCGGCCTTGCCGCTTGATTATTGTGGTTGGAGCGCCAACGGAATCGTGGCCTATTCGCGCGGGTTTTGTCGCCATCTCGGTGTTGATATGGTGCAAAGGCTGAGCGATATTCAAAATGTGTTGAACCCGTCCGATGCGGCGGCGCTGGAAGGGTTGTTTATCGAACTTCAACGCCGCGCCGAGCCTTTTTCCGTGACGGTGCGGCTGGCGGCACAAAGCCGTGTCCTGCGCCTTCAGGGGCAACGCGGGCGCGACCTTCAGGGGCGGCAAAGCTATGATATCTTGTGGGTTGAGGACATCACCGATGCCGCCCATCAAAAAGAGGCGCTGCAAGCCCGCCTGACCAAGGCCGAAAAGGACACTGGCCGCCTTGATGCGGTTTTGGACGCTCTGCCTTGCCCCGTATGGATGCACGATGCACGGCAAGAATTGGTGTGGTGTAATGACGCCTATGCCGAAATTTTGCAAGACGATAAAAAAGCCGTCCTTGATGGGCAAAAGGATTTGAGCGTCAATCTCGGCCGCCAAGATGGCAAGACATCGAGCAAAGCCCTTGCCCAAAAAGCCTTCAAAACCAAAGAAACGCAAACCGCGCTGGGGCGCATGATTGTCGGCGGCACACGCCGCGCGGCGGAGCTTACGAGCATTGCCTTGCCGAGCCAGAATATAACGGCAGGCTTCGCCCGCGACACCACGCGCGAAGAAGAATTGCGGAGCGAGATTGAACGCTATCAATCCGCCAACACCAAATTATTAGAACAATTCAACACCGCAGTGGCGATTTTCAGTGCCGACCACAAAGTCGAATTTTATAATTCGTCTTTTGCGTCGCTTTGGGGGCTGGAGGAGCAATGGCTCAACGCCCGCCCCAAAATCGGCGAGATGATGGAAAAGCTTCGCTCCATGCGAAAATTGCCGGAGCAAGCGGATTTTCGAAGCTATAAGCAAAGCTGGGTGGACATGTTCACCTCGCTGCTCGGCCCGCATGAAGATATGCTCCATTTGCCGGACGGAACGGCGCTGCGCATGATGTTCGCGCCGCACCCGATGGGTGGATTGATGATGACGTGTGACGATGTGACAAGCCGGTTGGAGCTTGAGTCCTCCTACAACACCCTCATCGCGGTGCAAAAAGAAACGCTCGATAACCTTGGTGAGGGCGTCGTGGTGTATGGCAGTGACGGGCGATTGAAGCTGTGGAATCCGTCCTATGCCAAAATCTGGAATCTGAACCCCGAAGACCTCACCAACGAACCCCATATCAACGTGGTGGTGGACAAGAAAAAGCAATTCTTCCAAAACGCCGGAAACTGGGCGGATATTCGGGCAAAGCTTGTCGCGCACGCCTTTGAACGCGCCGACCGCAAAGACATGATTGTGCGCGATGACGGTGTGCATGTGGAAACGGCGCAAGTCGCCTTGCCCGATGGGGGGGTGATGCTCACCTACCGCAATGTCACGGACACGGTGCGGGTTGAACGGGCGCTGCGCGAAAAGGCGGCTGCGCTGGAGGAAGCCGAAAAACTCAAAATGGATTTCCTTGCCAACGTGTCCTATCAATTGCGCACGCCGCTCAACGCGATTATGGGATTTTCAGAAATCCTGTCGAATGAATATTTCGGCGAGTTAAACGACCGCCAAAAAGAATACTCCGAAGGCATCGCCGAGGCGGGAACGCGCCTCATGAGCTTGATCGACAATATTCTTGACCTGTCGACCATCGAGGCGGGCTATCTCACCCTTGATCGCAAACCGATTAATGTGCGCACGGTGCTGCAAGACATCTTCGCCCTGACCCGTGAATGGGCGGGCAAGGAAACGCTCCATGCCTATCTCGATTGCGCCGATGATGTGGGCTATATCATGGCTGATGAACGGCGTATGAAGCAGGTGATTTTGAACCTTATCCGCAACGCCATCACCTTCACCCCTGGCGGCGGAAAAATCACCTTGTCGGGGCATCGCAACGAAGCCAAGGGCGAAGTCATTATCTCCGTCACCGACACCGGAATCGGCATCCCGCAAGAAGACCGCGACAAAGTCTTCGAACCCTTTGAACGATCAGACAGTGACGATAACCCGCTCAAACAAAGCGGCCCGGGCTTAGGCCTATCCTTGGTGAAAAACATCGTCGACATGCATGGCGGCTATGTCGCACTGGACAGCGTCCTCGGCGCGGGAACAACCATCTCCATCCACATGCCTGAATATATTGACGAATAGTTTCGCGTTTATTTCTGCGCGGTGGTGATGGGGTGTACGCCTTTGCTGGTCGAGTATTCGAAATGCAGGGCTTTGCCGTCGAAGACGCGTTTATAGGCTTCGTGTGCCGCTTGGGCGGCTTCGGCGAATCCGGTGAGGATGAGCTTTAACTTGCCGTCATATGACGCGACATCGCCAATCGCGAAAATCCCTGATTTGGTGGTTTCGGCGGTGGCGGGATTGACGACAATATGGTGTCCGTCCAATTGCAAACCCCAATCCGAGAGCGCCCCAAGGTCGGGAACAATGCCGTAGAAGGGGAGCAAATAATCCGCCTCGATGCGCCGTACGTCCCCCTTTAATGTGGCAACCTCAACGGCGCTCAACACGCCGTTTTCGCCGCAAACCCCGTGAAGTTGATAGGGGATGACAAGTTCGACCGGTGCGGCGGGGTCGTTGTGCAAAGCCATTAATTTTTCGACATTGTCATGCGCGGCGCGGAACTTGTCGCGGCGGTGGACGACATAGATTTTCTTGGCAATCGGGGCGAGGGACAGCGCCCAATCTACGGCGCTGTCGCCGCCGCCGCCGATCACGATGGTTTTGTCTTTGAACTGGTTGCGGCTGCGGACCATATAGTGAACGCTCTTGCCTTCAAAGGATTCGATGCCATCTAGTGGCGGGCGATTGGGGCCGAAGGCGCCGGCACCGGCGGCGAGAAGGATGATTTTGGCACTGATGAGGGTGCCTTTGGTGGTTTCGACAATCCAGCGCCCGTCACTTTGGGCATGTAGCCCCTCGACGCGCTGGTCAAGGTGATAAACGGGGGCGAACGGCTTGGCCTGCGCCTCCAGATTATGGATTAATTCTTCGCCCGTGACGACGGGATAGGCGGGAATGTCGTAAATCGGTTTTTCTGGGTACAGCGCGGTGCATTGCCCGCCGATTTCCGGCAAGGCATCAATGACATGGGTTTTCATGCCGAGCATTCCGCATTGGAATACGGCAAACAGGCCAACGGGGCCGGCACCAATGATAACAATATCGGTGGTGTCGATCTGTGCCGTATGCTTGATGTGATTTAGGGCTTCTATATTCATTGCTTTCGGATATATAAAAAGGATAGGCCTTGCGAGCAAGAAGTTATTTATTAAAAAGGGGCAATGATGGCTTTTTTCAGGCATTCCCATCTGTGTGAAGATGAGGCGGCGACCATCGCCCTTGCCCGCGATTTTTCGGCGCGGTTATTGCCGCTTGGGGCGGTGTGTGTATGCCTTCAAGGAACGCTCGGCATGGGCAAGTCTGTTTTCGCCCGCGCGGCCATTCGCGCTTTATCGGCGGGCATAGGGGCGGCAGGGGCAGACTCGGGCTCAGACTCAGGGGCGCAAGCGCAAATCGATGTTCCTTCGCCAACCTTCACCCTTGTGCAAAGCTATGCAATAGCGGGTGAAAAAGAACGGGAAATATGGCATTTTGATCTATATCGCCTCGAATCACCGGATGATGTTTTTGATTTGTCGTGGGAGGATGCGCTGGCCGATCATATAATGTTGGTGGAATGGCCGGAGCGCCTCGGCGCGTATATGCCGCGCAACCGGATTGATGTGGTGATAGAGGCCGTGGATAATGTGCCAAAGGCGCGGCGCATCACGATCACGCCTCACGGGACGATGACCTGCCTTGACCCAACAAACACTGACTTCGACCCTGATAAAGGCCGCCTATGACCAAAACGCCCACCACACCGAAGAAATCCAATTTTCAGCCAAGCTGGGCGTTTATCGCGGCGGCGGGTATGGGGAGCCGTATGCGTCCCCTGACCGATGGCCGCCCCAAGCCGATGGTCGAGGTTTGCGGCCATCCCATCCTGACCCATATTTTCGACCATCTGAAGGCTGGTGGTATTCACGATATTGTCCTCAACACCCACTATAAACATAGTGTTATCGAAGATTGGCTGCACAGCGGTGCGGTGGATAATGCCCTGTCCGTAACCGCGATTTATGAACCGGATTTGCTCGACACGGGCGGCGGTGTTCAAAGCGCCGCAACGCGGCTCGGGCGGCTTGATGAGGCGTTCGTGATGGTCAATGGCGATGCGTTTTGGGTCAATGCGCCAAGCGGCTCAACAAACCAATCAACCTTGCAAGCCCTGTGCGACCAGTGGGATGACACCACCATGGATATTTTGCTCCTGCTTCAACCCGTTGCGTCCATGGCGTTGACGGGTGGGTCGGGGGATTATGCCATGACACAAAACGGCGGGAATAAAGAGCCGCGCCCCGTACGTCTGTCGTCCAAGGACGGCGATTTAATGTTCGCCGGTGTACGTATTGTTCATCCGCGCGTGTTCGAAGGGCGCAGCATCGGCAAATACTCCTTTTTGGAATTGATGGATGCGGCCGAGAAAAAAGGTCGCCTCGCCGCCCATATTCACAAAGGCGACTGGCACCACCTCAGCACCCCGCAAGACGTCAAAAATGTGAGCGCCGCGCTTGGTGCCGATTGGCGTGTCGGTGCGGCACATTCTGCGCCCAAATCATCCCCGATACCCTCCCCGCAAGCACAGAAAATAAGGGTGATATGAGCTGGCTCACCGCATATCCGCATAAGATTTACACGATTGATCCGGGGTTGTCCTTTGTCGATCAATTGGCCGTCGCGATGATGGAGTCTTGCGCGGCGGATGAATTGGCGCTGTCGAAAATGCGCATACTTCTTCCGACGCGCCGTGCCTGTACGGCGATGCGGGATGCGTTCTTGCGGCGCAGTGGCGGGCGGCCTGTGTTATTGCCTTTGATGCATACAGTGGGCTCGCCGGATGAGGAGGAGTTACAGTTTTTCCCCGATCTTGATGTGTCCGCCCTGCGCCCCGCGATTGATCCGGCGCGGCGTTTATTGTTGCTCGCGCCGTTGATCCGCAAGGCGTTTCCCGATGTGTTGAATTATGAGCAATCCCTCGGCATGGCGGCGGCTTTGGCGCGGTTTATTGACGATCTGTACGTTGAGAATTTGTCGCTGGACGACCTTGGGCAACTGGTCGAGGATGAAACTCTGGCCGTGAATTGGCAGGACAGCGTGAAATTCCTGCGTGAGATTATTCACGATTTCTGGCCAAAAATTCTGGACGCGTACGGATGTGTTGATGTCGGCCAACACCGGATTGATATCCTTAAGGAATTCGCCCGTATGTGGCGCGCCGCGCCGCCGCAAGAACCGGTGATTATTGCCGGAACCATGGCGTCCGTTCCGGCGGTTGCCGATTTGATGCGGGTGGTGATGGACATGCCGAATGGGCGGATCATCTTGCCTGGTTTTGATCGGTTCATGGATGCGCAGAGCCTTGAGGCGCTGGACGAAGGCCATCCACAATTTTTGTTGAAGACACTCCTCGGTGCCTTGTCTGTACCGCCGCAGGACGTGAAGGTTTTCCCAATACTTGATGCGGCGGGGGCGGGCGAACGCTATGCCACACAGCCACCGCAAATGCTTGAGGCCGCCCGCGCCGCACGGGTGAGGCTGGCCTCCGAAATGATGCGTCCGGCGGAAACATTGCTGGAATGGACAACGCTCCGCGAGTCCGGCTTGCTCAATGAACGCGCGATGGACGGGCTGGTCTTGTACGAGGTGAAGACTTTGTTCCAAGAGGCGCGGCTCATCGCGTGTATCCTGCGCGAAGTTTTGGACGATCCGACACGAACGGCGATGGTCGTCACGCCGAACCGCAAACTTGCAACCCTGATCCGCAATGAAATGGCGGGCTGGGGTGTTGCCGTGGATGACAGTGCGGGGATGCCGTTGTCGCAGAGCCTTGTCGGGCGCTGGTTTTTGTCTGTGCTTCGGATGGTGCTAGAGGGGTTCGCGCCTTTACCTATGCTGACTTTCTTGAAGAACGGATTGGCGGCGGGCGGGGCGCAATGGCCGGAGGCGATGCCCTATCGCAATTTCATTCGGCGCTTTGAAACGGATTTTTGCCGGGGTGTACGTTCCTATACCGATGTTGAAAATCTTAACGCTACCATCCACCAAAAAACAGATCGTCACGGTGTACGTGTGTGGGCGGAGGATGCGGGCCGCTTGGCGGGTTGGACGCGGATATATGATATTTTCACGCGGCTGTCGTCTTTGGCTGATGGCGAGGTTGAGGCCGCGACTATATTGCGTACGGTCTTGAACGTGATGGAGGATATGTCGTCTACCGCCACCCTCCATGGCGAGGAACGCCTTTGGGTGGGCGATGAGGGCGAACAGGCGGCGCGGTTTTTTTCCGGTTTGCTTGATATTTTCGGCGGCGATGACTGTTTGACGCTGGCTGAATTTTACGATTTTTGCCTGCATTTGATGAATACGACCACGGTGCGTCCGCGGTTTGGAACGCACCCGCGTTTGTCGATTTTGGGGTTGATGGAATCGCGCCTGCAAACCGCCGACACGGTTATTTTGGCGGGGCTGAATGAGGGGAGCTGGCCAGCCGATCCGGGGCATAGCCCATGGATGTCACGGCCGATGGCGAAGATGTTCGGCATGCCGAGGCCGGAGCGCGCTCTTACTCAATCCGCCCATGATTTTATCCAGCTTTTTTGCGCTCCGACTGTGCATTTAACGCGCTCACTCACCGCCGATGGTGCGCCGACCGTTCCGGCGCGGTGGCTGAAGAGGCTCGACACGGTTTCTAAGGCGGCGGGATTGCCTGATCCGCGCGCTGCATCGCGCCGGTATATCACCATGGCGCTCGGTCTGCATCGCCCGTTGGAGGCCGTTCGTCCGATTAAGCGCCCTGCGCCGGTGTTGAAAGATCCGGTGAAGCTTGAGCGCCTGTCGATCACCGATGCCGGTGCCTTGATGAGCGACCCATATAGTGTGTACGCGAAAAGAGTTTTGAACCTGTATAAAATGGATCCGATTGACCAGCCGCCGGATGTTTTGTTACGCGGAAATTTGTATCACGAAGCCATCGACAGCTTTACCCAAGCCTATCCCGAACGTTTGCCGCCGGATGCGTTTGATCGTTTGCTCAGCATCGGCAAAGAGGTGTTTGACCGCCACAGCGAATGGAACGCCGATATTCACGCTTTTTGGTGGCCTCGGTTTGAGAGCATGGCGCATTGGTTGGCACAGCATGAAAAAAGCTGGCGCGACCCGACCACCCATATCACGCCCGAGGCCGAAGGCGAAATCACGATCCGTACGTCAAGCTCCGCTGTGTTGCTCAAAGGCCGCGCCGACAGAATCGAGCGCCGCTCAAACGGGTTTGCCTTGATTGATTATAAGACAGGATCGGCGGCAACGCAGGGCGACATCAGCAAAGGCTTGATGCCGCAATTAACCTTGGGCGGTGCGATGCTTTTGCGCGGGGCTTTTGTCGGTGTGCCGTATCCGAAGGAGGAAGCCGCCGCCATACATATCGATACATTGGCCTATTGGAAAATATCGGGCAAGGATAACGGCGTGACCTTTGTAAATCCGCCCAAGGATCATGGCGGCGATCTGGATACGATATGCACGGAGGCCTTTGACGGGCTGCACCGTTTATTATGCCATTATAATGACGAGGGCGGTGCGTTCACCTCTTGCCCGCTCGGCACAAAAAAAACGGCCCCCATGTCGGGCGACTATGCCCATCTGGCGCGGATCAGTGAATGGGCGGTTGCCGAGGAAGCAGAGGAGGACGCGGCATGAGTATGAGTGAATCTGTATCCGCCAAAGTCGCGCCTGCCACCACACGTACACCGCATCCGTCCCGCAAGGCGGAGGCCAACGCGGTGCAACAGGCCGCATCCGACCCTGATGCATCTGTCTGGGTGAATGCCTCCGCGGGGACGGGCAAGACCAAGGTTTTAACCGATCGTTTGATCCGCCTTATGTTGCCGCGCCCCGATGGGCGGGCGGGAACGGCGGCGCATCGTATTTTATGTTTGACGTACACCAAAGCGGGGGCGGGGGAAATGCTCAACCGCATCATGGATGTGTTGTCGAAATGGGCGGCGCTTGATGAGAAAACTCTGGCGCAAAATTTGGAAAATGATGTCTTGGGCTATGCACCGACGGCGGCACAAATCGCCGAAGCCCGCAAATTATTCGCGAATGTCATTGATGCGCCGGGGGGCATGAATATCATGACCATCCACGCATTTTGCCAATCGGTTTTGGGGCGTTTTCCGATTGAATCCGGCTTGTCACCGAGCTTCAGTCTGCTCTCGGATTCCGAGTCCAAAGCCTTGATCCGCCAAGCCCGCGATATGGTGTTGTCCGACATGTTGCAAACGGATACAGGCACGGCAACGGTGCGGGATTTTGCCCTTATTCAAAACAGTCAGGAAACCACCGATATTCTTGGTCGCCTTTTGTCGAGTCGTGAAAAGCTGGCGGCGGCGATTCAAAAAGCGGGCGGAATGGAGGGCTTGACGACCAAAATTTTTGGCCTGCACGGCATGACTCCATCCATGACGGCGCAGGACGTGATGGACGGTGGGCTTCGCGGGGTTCCTGATACGCTGCTGTATGAGATTGTTGGCTGGCTAATGGCGGATGGTGGGGCGAAGGATAATAATCGGGCGCAATTGATCTCTGATTGGTTAAGACTGGGGGGGCAAGAACGGTTTGACCACTTTGATCTGCTGCTGGAGGGGTTTGTCACCAAAACGGATCGGAATATTAAAAGCGCTGTCAAAAAGGCCGTGCAATCCCGCCCCGATCTGGAGGAAAAGTGTACGCGTATTGCGCAAACGCTGTTGGATGTTGTGGAGGGTCTTAACGCTCTTGAAACTTGCCAAAAAACAACCGCGCTCCTGACGATTGGTGAACGTGTGGTCGCGGCGTATAAAACCCTCAAAAACGCCCAGCATAAATTGGATTATGATGACTTGATCCATAAAACCGCTGGTTTGTTGGGGCGCTCGCCAAGCTGGGTGATGTTTAAACTGGATGGCGGCCTTGAGCATATTTTGGTGGATGAGGCGCAAGACACGAACGCCGAACAATGGATGATTATCGAACGACTTGCCGATGATTTCTTCAGTATCCAGAGTGAGGATGCCGATACCACACGTACACTCTTTGTCGTTGGTGATGAAAAACAATCGATCTACAGTTTCCAAGGGGCCGACCCGAATGTGTTCCATGAAAAGCGGCGATTCTTTGAACAAAAAATCACGCGGGCGGGATATATGTGGCGCGATCAACCGCTCAATATTTCCTTTCGTTCCACCGAATCCGTTTTGTCCTTAGTGGATAAAGTCTTTGAAACCCCCGAAATGCGCCGCGCCGTGACGGGGGATGCGGCGCGCAGCGTTGTTCACAAAGCCTTTCGCGAAGGGCAAGCGGGGTATATTGAATTTTGGCCAATGATTTTGCCGGAAAAAGCCGAGGACATCGCGCCTTGGACACCGGTTGATCCGGACATCGCAAGCGCCGCTAATCCGCAGGCTTTGCTGGCGCAGCGCATCGCCTTAACGGTGCGGCAATGGCTTGATAGCGGCGAAAGTCTTCCGGCGCGGGGGCGGCCTGTGCGCGCGGGGGACGTGATGATTTTGGTGCGCCAGCGTGACAGCTTTGTCGAGCATATGATTCGCGCGTTGAAGGATCAGCGAATCCCCGTGAACGGGATTGACCGGATGGTGCTGTCCAAACAAATTGCGGTTCAAGACATGATTGCGGCGGCGCAATTCGCCCTGATGCCGCAGGATGATTTATCGCTCGCCGTGCTTCTTAAATCGCCGTTTATCGGATTTTCGGAGGATGATCTTTTCGCCACCTCTTACGGGCGCAGCGGGTCATTGTGGGATTCCTTGCGGCAATTGGCGCAGGATAACAAGGCTCCGTACGCGTCACTGTACGTGTCGGCGGTGGCGTGGCTTAAGGTCTTGATTGAGCGGGCGGCAACGCAGAGTGCGTCCGACTTTTTCGCCGGATTGCTCAACACATCTTGCCCGACCGATGGGTTCAGTGGTCTGCGTGCCCTCACGCAGCGTTTGGGCGAGGATTGTCTTGATCCGCTTGAAGAAATGATGAACACGGTGTTCGAACACGACATCAAAACCCGCGCCATGTTACAGGATTTCTTACAGGCCTTTGACCGCCAAGAAAACGAAATCAAACGCGAAATGGAAGACAGTCTTGACGCCGTACGCATTATGACGGTTCACGGGTCAAAGGGTTTGCAAGCACCGATTGTTTTCTTGCCCGACACGGTGATCTTGCATCACCAGCGTTCGAAACTGCCCAAAATGTTGTGGCCGGACGGGTCGAATGAAATTCCCGTGCCGCTGTGGAGCAATAAAACTTCGGCGGCGTCGGCTTTGTATCAACGCGGACGCGATCATATCGAGGCGCAATTAATCAGTGAGTCGGAGCGGCTGCTGTATGTTGCTCTGACGCGGGCGGAGGATCGGCTTTATATCTGCGGATGCAAAAAAACCGATAAGGCGAAGATTCTGGATCATAGCTGGTATAAGGCGATTGAGCGTGCCTTGGGGGCGATGGACGGGGTGGTTAAGGATGATCAACACCCATTTTGCGCACCCAATAAATCGCCCGACAAAGCACCGGAAAAACAGGGCAAAAGTCCGGACACGGAAGCGGATCAGACAAGTGAAAGCTGCGTCTTGTCCGTGCGGATCGATCAAGCCCCTCACGCCGACATTCAAAAGTCGAAAGACCTGCTGCGCGTGGATGAGGAGATTGAAACCCTGCATAGCGGATTTTTCCTGCCGCCGCAGGCGGAACCAGACCCGCCGCGCCCGTTGCAACCCTCGCGCCCGTCACAGGAGGATGAGGCCGGCATTGTGGCTTTGTCGCCGTTGAAATCAACACGGGATAATCAACGTTTCCGCCGTGGGCTGCTTATTCACGCGATGCTACAATTTTTGCCGGAGCTTCCTCCCCAAGATCGCGCCCGCGCGGCGGCGCAATATCTGGCGCGGCAATTGCCCGATAAAGCGCAAGGCGAGCATCAAGCCTTGATCGCCGAAGTTTTTGCCATTACGGAATCGCCGCAATATCGCGATTTATTTTTGCCGGATACGCGTGCGGAAGTGCCGATTACGGGCAAGGTTGCCATGACGGATAAGGACGGAAGCGCGAAAACCCGTGTCGTGTCGGGCCAGATTGACCGCTTGATGGTGCGCGACGATGCGGTGTGGATTGTCGACTATAAAACCAACCGTCCGCCGCCGCTGGACGCCGCGAATATCCCAGCGGATTATAAGCGCCAGATGGCGTGCTACCGCGTGTTGTTACAACAAATTTATCCTGATCGGCCTGTGCGGTGCTTTCTTTTATGGACAGACCACGCGCGGATTATGGAAGTTGCCGCGTAAGCGTGCGGTGGGGCGTCAACGTTAAATCGGTGTTATATTGAGGTGTTGATGCTTGAGCCGCAAGGCGTTTGCGCGTATAATGAACCCATGTAACCGATAAGGAGAAACCCATGACACACGCTGTATCCGATTCCAGTTTTGAAAACGATGTTTTGAAGGCCGATGGCCCCGTCGTTGTTGATTTTTGGGCTGAATGGTGCGGCCCGTGTAAGGCTCTGTCACCCTTGGTTGATGAGGTCAGCAAGGAGCTCGGCGGTCGCGTCAAGATCATGAAAATGAACATTGACGAAAACCCGCACACACCGACTAAATACGGCGTACGCGGCATCCCGACCCTGATGGTGTTCAAAGGCGGCCAAGTCACCGAAACCAAAGTCGGCGGCATGTCCAAACAGCAACTCACCCAATGGGTGGATTCGGTGATCTAAGCCATTCCGCTTACTGTTTTTGTAAGAGCGGTTTGACTTAAACTTGTTTTAGGGCTGGATCCTGCCTTTCGTTGTGCTTCGTTAGCAGCCGAGCTTTCTAAAATAACGTAAACCCCCCGCAGACTGCGTTGGGGGTTTTCTTTTGGAGGTATAAAAAAGCCCTTTGCGCAGCTAGCGAAAGGGGCTTTTTGAATTTTGTGGCGGAACTTAGGCTCAGGTCGCTTTACAGGCCAGTCTTATGACAGGATGGCGTCGCTAGATAGAACCATCATGACTTGGCGGCCTTCGGCTTTGGGTTCTTGCTCGACTTTTGAGATGCCGGCAAGGTCGGCTTGATAGCGGCGCAAGACCTCAACGCCGAGATCCATGTGGCTCATCTCACGCCCACGGAAACGCAGGGTGAATTTCACCTTGTTGCCTTCTTCAAGAAAGCGTGTGGCGTTTTTGAGTTTGACCTTGTAGTCGTGGTCTTCGATGGTCGGGCGGAGTTTGATTTCCTTGATTTCGACCGTTCTTTGCTTCTTTTTCGCCTCGTTGGCTTTTTTCTGAAGCTCGTATTTATATTTGCCGTAGTCGAGAATTTTACACACCGGCGGGGCGGCGTTGGGGGATACTTCCACAAGATCAAGGCCAGCGGCGAAGGCGAGCTCTAGCCCTTTGGCAACACTCATGACACCGACCATTTCGCCATCCGCGCCAACAACGCGGACTTCGGGGGCTGTAATGGCTTCATTAATACGTGTGCCATCGTCTTTCGGCGGCATTCTGTTCATTGGGGGTCTTATGGTCATCTCTCCTTTATTTGTTTAAGCGACGTAACGTTCCATATTAATAAGGCGGTTTGCAGTTTTGCGCAAGATCGTTGATGGCTTTTTCGAGTGGTTCAACGGTTTGGTTCTCACCGCCGAGAACGCGGACGGCCACTGTTTGCGCCTGTGCTTCCTTCGCGCCGACAACAAAAATGACCTGAACCTTCTTCATCGAGTGTTCACGGATTTTGTAGTTGATTTTTTCATTGCGGGTGTCGAGTTCAACGCGCAAGCCTTGGGCTTTCAGGCGGTCATAGACCTCTTGCGCGTATGGGTCGGCCTCGGATGTAATGGTGGTCACCACGGCTTGTGTCGGGGCGAGCCATTGCGGCAATTTGCCGGCATAGTTTTCAATCATGATGCCGATGAAGCGTTCCAGCGTGCCCAAAATCGCGCGGTGGAGCATGACGGGGCGGTGACGGTTGCCGTCTTCGCCGATATAGCTGGCCTCAAGCCGTTCGGGCAGGACGAAGTCAAGCTGGAGCGTGCCGCATTGCCATGAGCGGCCAATCGCATCGGTGAGGTGGAATTCGAGTTTCGGGCCGTAAAACGCGCCTTCGCCGGGGGCGATGGTGTATTCGAGCTTGGCGGCCTTGAGCGCGTCCATCAGGCCTTGTTCGGCGCGATCCCATGTTTCGTCCGTTCCGGCGCGTGTGTCGGGGCGGGTGGCGAGTTTAATCACGATGTCGGTGAAGCCAAGGTCGGTATAAACGGCTTGGAGCAATTGACAAAACGCGATGCTTTCCTCGGTGATTTGATCCTCACGGCAGAAAATATGCGCGTCATCCTGAGTCATCTGACGCACCCGCATAATGCCGTGGAGTGCGCCATGTGCCTCGTTGCGGTGACAGCATCCGAACTCCGCCATGCGGATCGGCAAATCGCGGTATGATTTGATGCCTTGGCGGAAAATCTGAACATGCGCGGGGCAATTCATGGGCTTGAGCGCCATGAGGCGGCCTTTGCCCGACAAGACGGGTTTGCTGTCATCGGTGGAGGGAACCTCGTCCGGCACAACGAACATGTTTTCGCGGAATTTGCCCCAGTGACCGGAGGCCTCCCACAGCTTGTTATCAATCAATTGCGGGGTTTTGACCTCAACATAGCCTGCGTTTTGCAGGCGGCGGCGGATATAGTTTTCAAGCTGGTTATAAATCACATAGCCTTGCGGGTGCCAAAACACCGATCCTTGCGCTTCTTCTTGGATATGGAACAAGTCCATTTCCTTGCCAAGGCGGCGGTGGTCGCGTTTTTCGGCTTCTTCCAAGCGGTGCAAATAGGCATCGAGGTCTTTTTGATTATGCCATGCGGTGCCGTAAATACGGGTCAGCATCGCGCGGTTGGAATCGCCGCGCCAATACGCGCCCGCAACCTTCATCAATTTAAAGGCGGGGCCGACACTCTTGACCGTGGGCATATGCGGGCCGCGGCAAAGGTCGAGCCAGTCGCCTTGGCGGTAAATTTTAATGTCTTCGCTGGCAGGGAGGTCTTCAATGATCTCGGCTTTGTAGTGTTCGCCTTTGTCTTTGAAATATTTGATGGCTTCGTCACGAGGCCAGACTTCGCGGGTGAAGGCGTTGCCGCGTTCAATGATCTGGCGCATTTTCTTTTCGATGACGGGGAGGTCTTCAGGCGTGAAGGGTTCGTTGCGCGCGAAGTCGTAAAAGAAGCCGTCTTGGATGTTGGGGCCGATGGTGACTTGGGTGCCGGGGAAGAGTTCTTGCACCGCCTCGGCCAAAACGTGGGCGCAGTCATGGCGGATCAATTCAAGCGCCGCAGGATCGTCACGCTTGACGATTCCAATGGCGGCATCGGCGTGAATGGGGAGTGACAGGTCACTGAGCGCGCCATCAATCGTGACAGCAACGGCTTGTTTCGCCAGCGAGGTTGAAATGCTGGTGGCGATGTCGAGGCCGGTTGTGCCGGCGGCGTAGCTGCGGGTTGCGCCATCCGGAAAACGGATCGTGATGTTGCCTGATTGAATCTGTTCCTGTGCATTGGCCATGGTCTTGCAAGCGCCTGTATTCTTAGGGTTCAAAGGATTTATGAGATTAACGCTCGTTCATCGCATTGTCGAGGGTCTTTCTGAACGGCTTGAGGATATATTCCATCACCGTTTTCTTGCCGGTCAGGATGTCAACCGAGGCAACCATGCCCGGAATGATCGGCAAAATCTCGCCTTTGCGGCGCAGGCTGTTTTCCTTTGTTTGCACCTTGACGCGGTAAAAACTCTCGCCTTTTTCATTCGTGATGGTGTCGGCAGAGATGTCGATCACTTTGCCTTCAAGCCCGCCATAGATGGAAAAATCATAGGCGGTGATCTTCACCACGGCTTTTTGGTCGGGGTGAATGAAGGCGATGTCGGAAGGGCGGATATTGGCCTCGACCAGCAATTGTTCGTCATTGGGGACGATTTCGGCGATGATGTCGCCGGGGCGCACAACACCGCCAACGGTATTGATGCGCAAATCCTTCACAATCCCGTCAACGGGGGATGTGATGTCGGTGCGGTTGCGGGTGTCTTGCAGGCCAGTCAGGGTTCTTTCGATGGTTTTGATTTCGATGAGAACGGTTGAGAGCTCGTTCTGGGCGTCCGTTTTGGCGGTTTGTTTGAGGTCTTCAATACGGGCGGAAACCTCGTTAATCGCGCTGTTGGCGCGGGGGAGGCTGGCGCGCATACCGTTGAGTTGGGATTCTTGTTCGGCGATGCGTTGTTCGAGTTGGAGCATCTCCATCTTCGGCGCTGAGCCTCGCTCCACCATCGGGCGGGTCATATTGATTTCTTGGTTGGTGAGATCGATGAGGCGCTGGACATCGCGCATACGGGTGTTGATTTCGGTCACTTCCTGACGGCGCTGGCGGATTTGCGTTTCATAGACGGAAAGCTGGGATTCCAAACGGCTGCGGTTGGCGCGGAAGGCGTTGAGTTCTTCTTGGACGCCTTCGGGGGCGCCTTCGATCACGTCGTCGGGGAATTCCGGCGTTTCTTTGCCGTCGGCTTCGGCCATCAGGCGGTATTTCTTGGCCTGAAGTCCCATATAACGCGCGGTGCTGGCGCCAAGGTCGGAGGACGCCCCAATATTGCGCAGGCGGATGATGACCTGACCTTTGGTGACTTTTTGGCCTTCTTTGGTGAGGAATTCATCAACGATTCCGCCTTCTTGGTGCTGAATTTGTTGAATCTCACTGGTCGGAATCACACGGCCTTGACCGCGGGTGACCTCGTCCAGATCGGCAAAACACGCCCACAGAATCAATACAACAAAGCCAAAGCAGATGGTGATGAGCTGGATATGTTTATAGAGCGGTAAATCCTCGTCCGTGATGAGCATTTTCTCGCCGTAGGCTTCGAGCCTGTCGAGGCCGGAATGGAACATGCCTTTATGGGCTTGGTCATAGCCTTGGAGCGAGTTGAGGTTCAGGCCGCCGCTTGGTTGTTGCGGGGGTTGTTGTGGCGTTTTGGCGGCCGGTTTCGCCGGCGGCTTCGGTTTTTGTGGGGTGGTCATGAATGACCCCCTGTATCGCCGGAATATTGGTCGTCGTCGTCATCATGGTCGGCTTCATCGCCGCCGCGTTCGGCCTCACGCGCGTGGGCGGCTGAGCCACCGCCGAATTCACCGCGGCGCAGGCGTTCAATAACGTCTTCTTTTTTGCCGAAGGCAAGGATACGCCCGCGATCCATCAAAATGAGCTTGTCAACAAGCGACAGCATCGAGCCCTTATGTGTGATCAGGATAACCGTGCGGTTTTGCGTCAGGACGTGAAGGCGGCGCAGGAGTCTGTTCTCCGATGCCGGATCCATCGAGGCAGTGGGTTCGTCCAAGATCATGATTGGCGGATCATACAGCAAGGCACGCGCGACGGCGATGGCTTGCTGTTGGCCGCCCGACAGAGCTTCGCCGCGTTCGCCGACCGGTGTGTCGAGCCCATATTGCGTGTCGCGCAAGAATTCCATGACGCCTGAGAGTTCGGCGGCGCGCAGGACGGATCGCTCTGGCGCGGTTTCATGCCCCATCGTGATGTTTTCGCGGACTGTGCCATAGAAAAGCTGCGGGCGTTGTTGGACAACACCGATATTGCGGCGCAAATCGCCGGGGTCGATCTGGCGTACGTCTGTGCCATCGAGCATGATTGCGCCCGTGGTTGGTTCGTATAAATTCATCAGCAAACGTTGGAGCGTGGTCTTGCCTGAGCCGACCGCGCCGATAATGCCGATATGGTCGCCGGGGTTGATGGCGAAGGTCATGGAATCGAGGGCGGGGACTTTTTGGTCGGGATAGTGGAAAGTGACGCCGCGGAATTCGATTTTGCCTTGAACCGTGTCAAGCGAGGTAAAGTGGCGACCCGCCGGACGTTCAATCGGTTTATGCATTAAGTCGTCAAGGTTTTTGTAGGATTCAAAGGATTGATTCATACGGGTCATCAGGCCGGCAATCTGCCCCAGCGGTGCCAAAGCGCGGCCAGAAAGCATGACAGAGGCGATGAGCGCCCCCATCGTAATCTCGCCTTCGGAAATCAACCACACCCCGACAAAGATGATGCCGACCGAGGTCATTTGTTGTACCAGCATCGCCCAGTTCATGGCGAAGGAAGATATTTTCTTGATCTTCATGCCCGATTTTGCGGCTTCTTCGGTGAGTTCCTCCCACTTACGCTGCATATGGCCTTCGGCGGCCTGTACCTTGATGGTTTCAAGGCCGGTGATGGATTCGAAGAGCAGGGCGTTTTTCAAAGCGCTTTCCGCCATCGTGCTCTTGATCACTTTCATCAAGGATTTTTGCATGAACCAACTTACCACCACCACGAGCGGCATGGCGGCGAGCGGGACAAACGCCACGGGGCCGGCAATAATCGCGATGATGACAACGAATAACAACGCAAATGGCAAGTCGATCAGCGACACCATGGTGGCGGATGTAAAGAAGTCGCGGATGGTTTCAAATTCGCGCATATTGCTGGTGAGCACCCCGACACTGGCGGGGCGGGAAGCGAGTTTCATGCCCATGACATGTTCAAAAATATTCGATGAAATCCGAATATCGGCGCGGCGTCCGGCAATGTCCAAGAATGTTCCGCGCAGGTTTTTCAGCACAAAATCAAACAAATAAGCCAAGGTGATGCCGGCGCCGAGAACATAGAGCGTGTGAAACGCATTATTCGGCACAACGCGGTCATAGACATTCATCACGAAAAGCGGGCTGGCAATCGCCAAAATATTGATGACGAGGGCGGCGAGGCAAACTTCCCAATAGATGGATTTATTCGCCATCATCGGGTCTTTGAACCATTCGCGTTTTTGGTCAATCGCGGCGGGGCCGGCGCGGTCATCGGCGCGGGCAACGGGCGAGAGCAAGAATAAATGCCCCGTATGCAGGCGCATCAAGTCCTTGATCGGAATGTCTTTTTTGACGTCCGGATTTTCGGGGAATGTGACGCGGAACACGGTGTCGGCGTGGACTTTGGCTTCTTTACCATCCTTGCGTGAGGGGCGCTGATTGGACGGATACAGGACGTCCTCGACAATACAGCATTGCCCCGCATCCAAAACCAAAATACATGGCAAAAGCGGGTTAATGGCAAGGGCGGGGAGGCTGCGCTCAATGATGCGGGCGCGCATATCGGCGCGTTCGGCGGCACGGATGAACAGGCCGGGGGTGATGCCGGATTTCGGAATCGGAAGGCCGGCGGCTAAGGTATTGATCGACACACGGCGACCATGGCGGCCTGAGAGTATTTTGAGCGCCTCGAGCAGCGGGCTGCTCATCGCCAGTCTGTCGGCCTCCAAGGGCCAGCCGCCGGGGCCTTCGGGGCGGCGTTTTTTAACGCGGGCGGCTGCTTGCGCCGATATACCGCTGGAAGCGGGCGTTTCATCGGCATTTTCACCAGTGTTTTCAAGTGTCGGGTTCTGGGGAACGGGGCGGCGTTCGGCCGCATGGTCGGCGGCGGCGATATCAATAGGGCTGGTATCGTCAGAATTCGGTGTTTCTTGGCTCCGACCTTTGGGTTTGCTCATGCCGTCTTGAGGTGTGGTGGAGCCGCCTTGATCGTTTTTATGTTTCACGCCTTGGTCCGATGATGAAGGACAAAAATCCTTGGCGCAGTCACGATTCGCTGGGGATACTTGTCCGGATTATTGTCCGTAACTTTGCCTAAACTGTTGATGCCTGACCTTTTCAAGCGCCTGTGTTATTGGCGCAGATCTTGAACGATTTACTGACGTACGTCTTGTACGATGGCTTCGTACGGCGCATCAACATTTAACGCTTCCAGCAAGCGGCCTTGGAGGGCGAGCAAGCGGAAAACGGCCAGCATCTCAAGATATTCGGCGCTGACGGTGTTGCTGCGGGATACGAAGAGTTCGTTTTGGGCATCGAGAACGTCGAGCAAGCTGCGACGATCCAGTTCGAATTGGTCTTTATAGGCGGCGACAACGCGTTCGTTGGCTTCGGCCTGTGCGGAGTATTCAACGGCGCGTTCGCCGCTGGCGACCATTGCGGCCCATGTTTGGCGAACATCGGATTCAACTTTACGGGCGGCTTCAACGCGGTTTTCTTTGGATTGCGCGTGGCGGTATACATGTTCACGGCGGCGGGCGGTGTCAATGCCGCCACGGTAGACGTTCCAGTTCATCACAACGAGCGCGGAGGCGCTTTGATCCAGCCCTTCAATGGCGCCGACATTATCGCTCTGGCGGGCATTGAGTTGAAGGTCAACATTGGGATAGAAGGTTGAGCCTGTGGCCTCAAACTCCGCCCATGCGACATTCATGTCGGAGGCGAAAATTTCGAGTGTCGGGCTTTCGTCAAGGGCAACGCGGACGGCTTCGTCAATGGTCGGTGTGACGGCGTCAACCGGCAAGGACGGAATGACGAGCAAATCAGGCTTTTCGCCGACTTCGCGGATGAATAAGGCTTCGGAGTCGCGCAGGCTCTGACGAACCGTTGCTTCGTTTGCGCGGGCGGAGGCGAGGCGGGCCTCGGCCTGTGCAATATCGGCGGCGGTTGAACGACCAGCGTTCTCAGCCGAACGGATTTCGTTGAGCATGGCAAGGTGTTCTTGGACGTTGCTGCGCGCAATAGCGAGCAATTCGCGCTGACGCAGGACTTCGAGATAAGATTCGACAACGTCAAGGGCGACAAATTCGGCGGTTTCATCAACGCGGTGGGCGGCGGATTTCACGCGGGATAATTGGCGCTCAACTTCGCTCTTTGACGAAAAACCGTCAAACAACATTTGCGTTAAGGTCGCGCTGACGTCATAGCGCCAGTGGGTTTCTTCGCGGTCATTGTCGCCGTCATTGCGGGTGCCGACATCATCCGTGTATTCGGGGCCGGTATCGGCGCGCAAATCAACGGAGGGCAAAAACAAGCCCTTGGCTTGGGTCAATTCTTCATCCGTGGCGCGGCGGTTATTGGCAACAACGCCGTATTCGGGGTTGGTGAGCATTCCTCTGGTAACAGCATCGGTCAGATCCAGTTCCTCCGCCTGTGCGGGGGAGGCCATCATGCTGAGCGAAAGACCAGTCATGAATACGCCAGTCATCAGGATGTTTTTCAGAGTTTTTGCCATCGTTGTTTTCACCCTCAGGTGCCTTATCCGTTTCAAATTGAAAGAAAATATCTTGGGTTTGTTATCATATGGATTCATAGAAAAAGCAAGAGCGCATTTTTATTTGCGCTCTCACTGTATCACAGAATTTTGACTAGGTCACATCGATATTGCCGTTTTGGAAGAGTTCTTCGACATTAACGGCGGTTGAGGCCTTGTTGTTGATCAAAATCGCGTTTTTCCAATCGCCTCCGGCTCCGTCGCTATTGACTTGAAGCATTGCTTTGCCGCCGGAATTAACGACACGGACATAATCGGCAATGTCGTCCGTTGTGGTGTTGAAGCCGTCGATCAGGGCGCTGAGGTCAATCACGTCGCCTTCGGCAGCATTGAAGTCCATGATTCTGTCGTAGACCGTGCCGCCATCAGACCCGTCAACCACGAAGATATCCGCGCCGGCACCGCCATAGAGAATATCGCTTCCGGCCTCGCCGAGCAAGACATCGTCACCATTGCCGCCATAGAGCGTGTCATTGCCGCTCCAGCCAGCCAGTGTGTCATCGCCGTCATTGCCGCGCAATGTGTCGTTCAATGTCCAGCCAAGGATCAAGTCATTGCCGTTTGTACCGTCCGCAACACCGTCGCCCGGATCGGTGCGGGTGGCACCGACGTAAATCGTGCTGGTGTTGAAAGTGACGTCTTCGGCGTTGGCAGACAGGTTGAGCGACCCCATATCGGTGTCGCCGTCGCCGTCTTGAACGACATATTCAAAGGTGTCGAACAAGTGTTCCTGCGCCGAAACGTCTTTCAGGACGAAGCTGAACGGCGTTGTGTTTTCGGAGTAGAGCTGGACGTTCAGGATCGAAACCGCGCCGTCAAAATCATTCCATGTATCGAGGGTCAGGAGGGCTTCTCCACCGACGACTGGAATGGCTTTTTGTCCAAAGATGGTCTGGGTTGTTCCGTCACACAGGCGTACAAGCACACAATAATCAATGATCTTCGTGCCAGCCGAAATTCCGGCGAGCAAGAAGGATGCGTTATACACGCCTGATCCCGCGAAGGTGGTGTGAATAACTTCACCCGGATTGATTTTGTTGTCGCCGTTACCGGTGATCCCGATGCCGTTGTTTGTCCACGTCAATTGACCTTTTGACTGACCGCCATAAAGCGGGTCTTTGACGGTGATGGTGATGCCGTCACGGGTCAATGATGGTTTGCTGACCGTAAAGTCAGAGGCTTTGGGGTCGAGGTCAAACATAGTGCCCCAATTCAAAACCTCATAGCTGTACGTGCCATCAGATGCTATGTAGAGTTTGCCGTACTTGCCTTCAATCGCGGCGTATTGTCCGGGAACCAATTCATGGTAATTGCCCCAACGGTCGTGTACGCCGATCAAGGTGTTGGCGACGTCAACACTGAGGTTATCCGCCTCATTGCCGACACTTGGGTTGCCGCCGGTCAAGACGTTCCCGTTGACATAGGCGTCACAAGTCGGGATGCAAACCCAGTCATCAACCGCGACGATGCCGTCATCCTGTACGCCGACTTTCAAGGTGGTGGTGGCGGAGTCGCCATCATTATCCGTGACCTTGATTTCGAAGTTCAGGTGGATCGTTTCGTTCGAATTGTTGATGTCGCCATGGTCCAGCGGTTTAAATTGCTTAAAGCTGTACGTGCCGTCGGCATTCATGGTCAATTCAAAGACCGTGATGCTGCCGGCTTTACCGATGTATTTGTTGCCGGAAATTGTAACGGCAACAGCAACCCCGCCCGATGTTAAGGCAGCGCCCGCCACTGATCCGGATGCGGTGAAACGACCGCCCGTGGGAATGGAGTAGGCGCCAAGGGCATCAACACCGAAATTGGCTGTGACACGACCATTGACCGAAACCGTTCCGTTTTTGAGGTCGGTTTCGTCAACCGTGACGGTGCCGACCGGATCAAAGACAGGGATGCTGTCCGGGTTGACGGTGACTTTGAGGGTCTTCGTCGTGGTCGCCGTGTTGTTGGTCGTGATGTAATCCGTATCCGTGACTTGTTCGGTCGAGGTAACGGACACCGTCAAATTCACAGCGCCGGAAGCGTTTTGTGGCGCGTTGATCTTGAGGTTCGTCAATTGTGCCGAGGTCAACTCCCAAACGCCGCCGCCAAGGTTGGTGCCTGCGCTGAGGGTATAGCCGGATGGCATGCCGCTGATCTTGATCTTGCTCAAGACTTCGGAACCATCCGTGTCGGTGAGTGCCGCACTGATATTCAACGGAATACCGTCGCCGGCGGTGCCGGTTGCGTTGGCGGTGTTCAAGGTCGGCGCATCGGCAACGGCATCAACAATCACTTTCGTGACTTCGGTGTCGGTGGCGGTGGTGCCGTTCTTCGTCGCCGTAGCGGTAACGGTGATGCCGGTCAGGTCAACATCTGAGTTGGCAGGTGGTTTCACCGTGATGCCGCCATTGTAGTTTTGACCTTTAGGCAAGGTGATCGTCCATGTTCCCGTTGCGGCATTGTACGTGCCGTTCGAGGCGCCCGTTGTGACCGTCCAAGTCGAGGGGATACCCGTGAGTTTGATCGACAGGACTTCTTGGCCATCCGTGCCATTCAAGGTGGCCTTGATCGGCAAGAGTACGGAGCCATCTTCGAGCACTCTGTGTTCGCCCGCGACGTCGAGTGTCGGGGTTGTCACAGGGGTGTCATTGACGGTGACAGACAAGGTCTTGGTGGTCACGGCCTCGTTATTGGTCGTGATGTAATCCGTGTCGGTCGGGGTGTCATAGGCATAGGACTTGACGGTCAAGCTGTACGTGCCATTGCTGTTCGCAGGCGTGATGAGCTTGAGGCCGGTCAGTTGTGCCGTCGTCAGTTGCCATGAACCGCCGCCAAGGCTTGTGCCAGCGCTGAGGCTGAAGCCAGAGGGCAGACCGGAAATGACCACTTTCGTGATGCTTTCCGAACCATCCGTGTCGGTAACAGCGGTCGCGATATTGAGGGCAATCTGTGTGCCTTCGGTGCCGGTAGCGTTGGCAGCCGTCAAGGTCGGCGCATCAGCAACCGCATCGACAATCACTTTGGTGACTTCGGTGTCGGTGGCGGTGGTGCCGTTCTTGGTTGCTGTCGCGGTGACAGTAATGCCGGTGAGGTCAACATCGCTGTTGGCCGGTGGTTTTACCGTGATGCCGCCGTCATAATTGGTGTTTTTCGGCAAGGTGATCGTCCAAGTGCCGGTGGCGGCATTGTATGATCCGTTCGCCGAGCCAACGGTGACTGTCCAGCTTGACGGAATACCCGTCAGCTTGATCGATAGAGTTTCTTGACCGTCCGTGCCGTTCAAGCTGGCCTTGATGGGCAGGTGGACAGAACCGTCTTCGAGCACTCTGTGTTCGCCGGCGACAATAAGGGTCGGCGGGGTCACAGGCGTATCATTGACGGTGACAGACAAGGTCTTGGTGGTCACGGCCTCGTTATTGGTCGTGATGTAATCCGTGTCGGTCGGGGTGTCTTTGACGTAGGACTTGACGGTCAAGCTGTACGTGCCGTTGCTGTTCGCAGGCGTGATGAGCTTGAGGCCAGTCAGTTGCGCCGTCGTCAATTGCCATTCGCCGTTGCCGAGGCTCGTGCCTTTGTTGAGGCTGAACCCAGCCGGAAGACCGGAGATGACAACTTTCGTGATGCTTTCCGATCCATCCGTGTCGGTGACAGCGGTGGAGATATTGAGGGCAATCTGTGTGCCTTCGGTGCCTGTGGCGTTGGCAGCCGTCAAGGTCGGCGCGTCAGCAACCGCATCAACAATCACTTTCGTGACTTCGGTATCGGTGGCGGTGGTGCCGTTCTTGGTTGCCGTCGCGGTGACGGTAATGCCCGTCAGGTCAACATCGCTGTTGGCCGGTGGTTTTACCGTGATGCCGCCATTGTAGTTTTGGCCAGCAGGCAAGGTGATTGTCCATGTGCCTGTTGCCGCGTTGTACGTGCCGTTCGAGGCGCCCGTTGTGACCGTCCACGTTGACGGAATACCCGTCAGTTTGATCGAGAGAACTTCGTTCGCGCCGTTCAATGTGGCAGAGATCGGCAAGAGGACGGAGCCGTCTTCAAGGACTCTGTGTTCGCCCGCAACATTCAAGGTCGGAGGCTCAACCGGATCGCTCACCGACACAACCAAAGTTTTGGTGGTGGTGGCGGTGTTGTTGGTCAGGTCAAAATCGTTATCCGTGACTTGTTCGGTCGAGGTAACGGCAACCGTGAGGTTTACATTGCCTTGGTAGCCGTCAACCGTGTTGAGTTTGAGGCCGGTGAGCTGTGCCTTGGTGACTTCCCAAACGCCGCCGCCGAGGTTTGTTCCTGCGCTAAGGCTGAAACCATTTGGCAGGCCGCTGATTTTGATTTTTCCAAGAACTTCGGAGCCGTCCGTGTCGGTGAGCGCCGCGCCGATGTTGAGGGCAATGGCAGTGCCAGCCTCGCCATTGGCGTTAGCGGTGGTCAGAGTCGGGGCATCGGCAACCGCGTCAACGATGATGCGGATTGTTTCGCTCACGGAGGAGCTTTGGTTCGCGGAGGGCAAATAGGCTTGCGCCGTGACTTGCAATCCGGTCAGGTCGATGTCGCTGTTGACTGGTGGCTTAAAGGTGATGCCGCCATTGTAGTTTTGGCCAGCGGGCAAGGTGATTGTCCATGTGCCTGTCGCCGCGTTGTACGTGCCGTTGCCGGCGCCTGTTACGATTGACCAGCTCGGGTTAATGCCTGTGATCGTAACGATCAAGACTTCGTTCGGAGAACCGTTCAATGTCGCGCCGACCGGAACGAAGACTGATCCATCTTCATAGACTTTGTGAACGCCATCGACATCCAATGTCGGCGGGTTCGGAAGGTCGGAGAAGGTGACGCGCAGGTTTTTCGATACACTGGCGGTGTTGTCGCTGGTGTCGAATTCTGTATCGCTCGGTGTGTCCTTAACGAAGGATGTAACCGTCAAATCAACCGTGCCGTAATAGGTGGCGGGAGGGTTGAGCTTCAAGCCCGACAATTGCGCCGGAGTCAATTCCCAAATGCCGCTGCCAAGGTCGGTGCCTTTGTTGAGCGAGAACCCAGCCGGAAGGCCGGAAATCTGAATTTTTGTGATGCTTTCGGAGCCATCCGTATCGGTCACAGCGGTTGAGATGCTGAGATTCGCGGACACGCCTTCGAGTGAGCCTGCGTTGATGACGGTGAGAGTCGGGGCGTCGGCAACCGCGTCGACAACAACCGATGTGTTGGCTGTGGCGGTCGCGGAGGTGCCACTGCTTGGCTCATAGGCGCTCGCGGTGACGTTGATGCTCGTGAGGTCAACATCGCTGTTGGCCGGTGGTTTGAGGCTCAGGCCGCCATTGTAATTGGTGCCGGCGGGCAAGGTGATTGTCCATGTGCCTGTGGCGGCGTTGTACGTGCCTGTCCCTGCGGTCACAGTCCAGTTCGCGCCGATGCCGGTGACGGTAACGGTGAGAACTTCACGCGAAGACCCGTTCAATGTGGCCTCGATCGGCAAGAAGACAGTGCCGTCTTCTTTGACTTGGTGTACGCCCGCAACATTCAATGTCGGGGTGTTCGGCAAGTCGGTGATCGCAACCGTCAAAGACGTGGTGGTCGTCGCGGTGTTGTTGGTCAGGTTAAAGTCCGTGTCGGTCACGCCTTCTGTCGTGGTGACAGACAGGCCGAGCGATACGTTGCCGCTGTAGTTATTCGGAACGTTCAGTTTGAGGCCTGTGAGCTGTGCCTTGGTGACTTCCCAAACGCCGCCGCCGAGGTTTGTTCCGGCGCTGAGGCTGAAGCCAGCGGGCAGGCCGCTGATCTTGATCTTGCCGAGGGTTTCGGAACCGTCCGTGTCCTTCAACGCTGCATTGATGTTCAGGGCAACGGCGGTGTTGCTGTTGCCGTTGGCGTTGGCTGCGGTGAGAGTCGGGGCGTCTGCAACCGCGTCCACAATAACTTGGGTGGCTTTGGTTGTGGTTTCGGTTTGGCCGTTTTTGCTCGCCGTTGCGGTGACGGAAATACCCGTCATGTCAACATCTGAGTCCGCAGGCGGGGTGAAGGTCAGGCCGCCATTGTAATTCGTGCCAGCGGGCAGGGTGATTGTCCATGTTCCCGTAGCGGCGTTGTACGTGCCGTTGCCTGCACCTGTGGCGATTGTCCAGCTCGAGTCAATGCCGGTGACCGTGACGGTCAGGACTTGACCCGCGCCGCCGTTCAATGTGGCGGCAATCGGCACAACGATAGAACCGTCCTCAAGCACTTGATGCGTGCCGGCAACGGTCAGGGTCGGAGGGCTTACAGGATCGGTTACGACAACATTGAATGTGCCTGTGGTGGTGGCGGTGTTGTTGGTGAGGTTAAATTCACCGTCCGTAACGCCTTCGGTCGATGTGACCGATACGCCGAGCGAGAAGTTGCCGTCATATCCAGCAGGTGTGTTGAGCTTGAGGCCGGTGAGTTGAGCCTTGGTCACTTCCCACACGCCGCCACCGAGGTTGGTTCCGGCGCTGAGGCTGAACCCTGCAGGCAGGCCGCTGATGGTGACTTTGCTGAGTGTTTCCGAGCCGTCTGTGTCGGTCAAGGCGGCGCCGATATTCAGGGCGATCTGGTCGCCTGCTTCACCCGCGACATTGCTTGCGGTGAGGGTCGGAGCATCGGCAACCGCGTCCACAACAATCCGTACAACTTCGGACACCGAAGAATTCGTGTTGGTGGCGGGGACGTACGCATTGGCGGTGACTTGCAGACCCGACAAGTCGATGTCGGAGTTCGCAGGCGGCGCGAAGGTCAGGCCGCCATTATAGTTTTGACCCGCGGGCAGGGTGATTGTCCATGTGCCGGTGGCGGCATTGTACGTGCCGTTGCCTGCGCCCGTGGTGATCGTCCATGTGGACGGAATGCCCGCAACCGTAACGGTCAGGACTTCGTTCGCCGAGCCGTTCAATGTGGCGGAAAATGGAACGTACACTGAACCGTCTTCCAGCACTTGGTGCGTGCCGTCAACATTCAAGGTCGGCGGATTCGCCGTGTCGTTGATGGTGACGTTCAGGATTTTGGTCGTTGTCGCCGTGTTGTTGGTCAGGTTGAAATCGGTGTCGGTGACTTGTTCCGTCGATGTGACGGACACGGTCAACGGAACATTGCCGAAGAACCCATTGGGGGTGTTGAGTTTGAGACCGGAAAGCTGAGCCTTCGTGACTTCCCAAACGCCGCCGCCAAGATCCGTGCCTTTGTTGAGGCTGAACCCAGCGGGCAGGCCGCTGATTTTGATTTTGCCGAGAACTTCGGACCCATCCGTGTCGGTGAGGGCGGTAGAGATGTTGAGGTCAATCGCAGCACCTTCTGAACCCGATGCATTGGTGGTGTTCAATGTCGGTGCGTCGGCCACGGCATCAACAATGATTCCGGTGGTGGCGTTGGCGGTCGCGGTTGTGCTGCTGCTTGGTTCAAAGGCGCTGGCGCTGATTTGCAGGCCGGACAGGTCAACGTCAGAGTTGGCCGGAGGCGCAAAGGTCAAGCCGCCATTATAGCTTTGGCCAGCCGGCAAGGTGATGGTCCATGTGCCGGTGGCGGGGTTGTACGTGCCGTTACCTGCGCCCGTTGTGACCGTCCATGTTGATGGAACGCCGCTGAGCGTAACGGTCAAAACTTCGTTGACCGAGCCGTTCAAGGCAACCGAGAACGGAACGAGGATCGAGCCGTCTTCGAGAACTTGGTGCGAGCCTGCAACCGTGATGGTCGGCGGGTTGGCGTTGTCGGTGACGTCAACGTCAAGCGTTGTCGTGGTGGTCGCGGTATTGTTGGTAAGGTCGAAATCGCTGTCCGTGACGCCTTCGGTCGAGGTGACGGAGACGGTCAGGCTGAAATTTGCCGCAACGTTCGCGGGGGTGTTGATGGCAAGGCCGTTGAGCTGAGCCTGTGTCAATTCCCAAACGCCGCCGCCGAGATCGGTGCCTTTGTTGAGGGTGAAGCCTGCGGGGACGCCACTGATCGTGACTTTGCCGAGGGTTTCGGAACCGTCCGTGTCGGTGAGGGCATTGCTGATGTTCAACAAGATCGACGAACCGCTGGTGCCTGCCGCGTCATTGGCGGTGAGGGTCGGCGCATCGGCAACCGCATCGACAAGGATGGTGGTGTTGGCGGATGTGCTGGCGGTTGTGTTGCTGGCTGTGTCAAGCGCGGAGGCCGTGACTTGCAAACCCGACAAATCAATGTCGGAGTTTGCGGGCGGTGTGAAGGTCAAGCCGCCATTATAGTTTTGCGAGGCCGGCAGGGTGATTGTCCATGTGCCGGTGCCGGCGTTGTACGTGCCGTTACCCGCGCCGGTGGCAATCGTCCATGTGGACGGAATCCCCGTGACGGTGACGGTCAAAACTTCGTTGCCGAGGCCTGTCAATGTGGCAGAAAACGGAACGTACACCGATCCGTCTTCGTAGACTTCGTGCGTACCATTGACGGTGACGGTCGGTGGTGAAGCGGTGGTGGACAGGGCAACGTCAATCGTGCCAGTGACGGTCGCGACGTTGTCGGTCAAGTCGATTTCGCCATCGGTGACTTGTTCGATGGAGGATACACTGACGCCGAGGCTGATATTGCCGTTAAATCCGGCAGGGGTGAGCAATTGCAAACCGGCAAGATCGGCTTGGCCGACTTCCCAGATGCCGCCGCCAAGGTCGGTTCCGGCGCTGAGGCTGAAGCCAACGGGCAGGCCGCTGATTTTTACGGCGCTGAGGATTTCCGAACCGTCTGTGTCGGTCAATGTGTTGTTGATGTTGAGGGCGAAGCTTGCGCCGCTTTGTCCACTGACGTTGCTGGTGGTCAGAATCGGGGCGTCGGCAACCGCATCGGTCAAAATATCGACAATCGTGCTGGCGGTTGTTGTGCTTCCGTTTGAGCTTTCTACCGTTGTTGCCGAAACGGTGATGTTTGTCATGTCAACATCGCTGTTGGCGGGCGGGGTGAAGTTCAAAATACCGCTGAAATTTTGACCCGCAGGCATGGTGATTGTCCATGTGCCGGTGGCGGGGTTGTATGTGCCGGTGGCATTGTTGATCGTCCATGTCGTGTCAATACCGGTGACGGTGACGGTGAGGGTTTCAGACCCGTCCGTGTCGTTCAATGTGGCGGAGATGTTCATGTCAACAGAACCGTCTTCCTTAACGACCGGATTGTCGACAACAAGGCTCGGCGCATCGGCAAGGGCTTCGAAATGGACGTTGAATGCGGTGGTCGCGGTGGACACGTTGTTCGCCAATGTGGTTTCGGTGTCGGTTGTGTTGACCTCGGTCACCGTTGTGGTGATGGTGAGGGGCACAGAACCGCTGTACCCATTGGGGCCGCGAAGGCTGAGGGTATTGATGTTGGCAGGGGGAACCGACCATACGCCGCCGCCAAGATCCGTGCCGCCCACCAAGGTGAAGCCAGCCGGAACACCGGAGATTTGAACGGCAGTGAGTTCCTCGGAACCGTCATTGTCGTTGAGGCTGAAGTTAATGTTCAGCGGAATATCAGTGTCTTCGAATCCGTTCGCATCGGCGGCGGTGAGGTTCGGAACATCGGCAACCGCGTCCACGATCACGTCAATCGTACCGGTGGTGACGGATGTCAATCCGGTCGTTGTGTCTGTGGTTGTGACGGTAACGGACAAATCGTTAATGTCGGCGTCGCTGTTGGCAGGCGGAATAAAGAACGGGCCACCATTATAGGATTGGCCGTTCGGGACATTCAATGTCCATGTACCGGTGGCGGGGTTATATGTGCCGCTGCCGATCACTGCCCATCCGGTGGGAATGCCGGTGATGGTGATGGAAATATTTTCCGTGCCGCCCGGATTAGCGGGGGAGGCGTCAATGTTCAAATTGATCTGGTTGTCTTCAAAGCCCGACACGTCATTCATGGTCAGAACGGGTGGCAAAGGCGGCAAATCAACCGCCGGTGCGGCGATGATAAGGTTTTCAGTCGCGGTTTCCGGCAAGTCAAAGGCCAAAGCAGTCGGGGCAATTGGGCCAATCGCGCCGAGGCCGCCAATCGAGCCGCTATCGACTTCGCTGTTGAAGTTTGCGCCTGTGTTACCAATGGCGCCTTGGGTGCCTTCACCGGCGGCGGGTTCGATTGCGGCGACATCGGCGCCGGCTGAATCGGTTTTGGTAATTTTTTGCGGTTGGCCGGCGGCGGGTTCAACGGCGGCGATTTCTTTGACGTTCACAACCTCTTGAATTTGCTCAATAACCGAGGTGTTGAGCGCCGTGATGAGGTCATCAGCGGGAATGACCGTGCCGTCGGCAAGAGTCATCGGGGCAGGGTTTTCGCCGTCAACGCCGAAGTCACGCAAGACGAGCGTTGTGCCGTCTTTGAACGTGATGGTGAGGGTGTCGCCATCGCGTTCGGTTTTGGCGATATCGTCTTTGCCAAAGCCCAACGTGTAATTGGTATTGTCTTCACGGGTGAATTCAAGCGCGGTTTCGCCGATGGCGCCAACCGGTTTGGTGATGACAACGTTCAAAATATCGGCAACGGGCTTCGCATTGTTCATGTCTTGTTCGAGGGCACCGAACAATGTTTGCATGTTCATCACGGTTCCATCGGAAAAGGTGATGGTCGGGTTTGCCGGATTGTTTTTTGCCTCGGCAAAATTTTCCAGTGTCAGGGTGCTTCCGTTAATGAAGGTCAGGAGCAGCGCGCCACCTTCAATCAAGGTCATGCTGTTAAGGTCTGCGACCCCGAAAGCGAACTCGGTGGGAGTGTCGGACGGGATGTTTGCCCCTTGGTGCGCCCCTTCACACGGCATCTGGATAGAGTATCCGGTGACGGTGGATGAGCATTCCTGAGCATTTGACGTGAAAGCAGCGTTAGACATTTTTACCCTCGATTGAACTTGAAGTACGTTAGGTTACTACCCGTTTGTTATACTTAATAAGGTCTCAATATACAATGGGCGGCAGATACACCGCCGCACAGCATTGATACAGCAATTGCCGTGCCAAAGTCAAGATATTATGTTAAACAAATTCAGATTTTTTAACTTTTTCTTAACTTGGGTATGCGTTTTTGAAATTTACCGCTTTTGCTCTCCTAAGGGGAATGACTCATAAACGACCATCGTAATGGCTAATCTTTAATCTGCCGTTAAGTTCCATCGATGCCACCGAACAGGTTGTATTTGATGTTCAGGTAATCTTCAATCCCGTATTTTGAACCCTCACGACCGAAGCCGGATTGCTTGATTCCGCCGAATGGCGCGACTTCGGTGGACAAGATGGCCTCGTTAATCCCGACCATGCCGTATTCGAGCTGTTCACTGACGCGGAAGCATTGCGCCATGTCGCGGCTGTAGAAATAGGCGGCAAGGCCATGTTCGACGGCGTTGGCCTTTTCAAGCACTTCGGCTTCGGTCTTGAAGCGAAACAAACCGGCCACAGGGCCAAAGGTTTCTTCGCAGGATATGGCGCTGTCCGCCGCCATATCGGTGAGCAAGGTGGGTTCGAAGAAGCTGCGACCCAGATTGTGGCGCTTACCGCCGCGGACGAGCTTCGCGCCGTTATCGAGCGCGTTTTTGACATGGCGTTCGACTTTGTCAATCGCGTCCATGTTGATGAGGGGGCCGATTGTCGCGCCTTCGCTCGCACCGTCCGCGACTTTGAGCGCGTCCATCGCTTTGGCCAATTTCTCCGCAAAGGCGTCATAAACGCCGTCTTGGATATAAAGGCGGTTGGCGCAGACGCAGGTTTGACCTGCATTGCGGAATTTACAGATCATCGCGCCTTGGACGGCTTTGTCGAGATCGGCGCTGTCAAACACGATGAACGGTGCATTGCCGCCGAGTTCGAGCGATAGTTTTTTAAGGGTCGGGGCGGATTGCTGCATTAAAATGCGCCCGACTTCGGTTGATCCGGTGAAGGAAAGTTTTTTGACAATCGGGCTGGCGGTCATGACGGCGCCGATGGTGCGGGCGTCACCCGTGACGATGTTCAGGACGCCATCGGGGAAGCCGGCTTGTTTGGCCAGCACGGCGAGGGCGAGGGCGGAAAGCGGGGTGTCCTCCGCCGGTTTGATGACGAGGGTGCAGCCAACCGCCAAGGCGGGCGCGACTTTGCGCGTGATCATGGCGTTCGGGAAATTCCACGGCGTGATGGCGGCGACAACACCGATCGGTTCTTTGGTTACAATCACGCGGGCGTCTGATTTGAAGGTCGGGATGACGTCGCCATAGGCGCGCTTGGCTTCTTCCGCGAACCATTCGATGAAACTCGCCCCATACATAATTTCGCCGCGCGCTTCGGCCAGCGGCTTGCCCATTTCGGCGGTCAAAATGGCGGCGAGATCGTCAATATTGTCGAGGATGAGTTTATGCCAGTTCTTTAAAATCGCGCCGCGTTCCTTCGCGGTTTTGGCTTTCCATGGTTTGAAGGCGGCATCGGCGGCGGCGATGGCGGCGGTGGTTTCCGTCGCGCCCATGTCTGGGGCGCTGCCGATGTCTTCGCCCGTGGCGGGGTTGGTAACGGTGAATGTTTTGCCATCGGCGGCGCTTTGCCATTGCCCGTTGATGAAGGCTTTATCACAGAGCAAGGCGGGGTTGGAAAGTTTCATCGGGGTTTCCTTATCGATTGTTGTCTGTGTAGCCTATACCGCGCAGACGCACGCGTTTCTTCGGGGCTGGGGCGTTTAGGCCTAGTGTTTGGAATATACGCCCGTGTATAGCACATCCCATGCCCCGCAACAAGGCGCAGATGCGGGCGCTTTACGGAAATACGCAGAAGAATTGTGGATAAGTTTATAAATCGACTTTACGCATTTGGTGCGAGTCGTTAGTGATAATCGAAACTTTGACTGGCTATTTTGTTAAGGGGTTTGGTTTTTCAAAACTTTTGGTCTAACTGATTGTTTTGGCTCATCGCTTCTTAGCCAATTGTGACGGTTGGGGTTTTTCTGGGCGATGGTGGTACATTGCCTGACGGTTTGGTGGGGCCCCTCGGGGCGCAGCCTGCCGTCACAGAGTGGATAATGTGTTTGTCCGGTTTGCCCTACCCGTGGTCGCGCACGATAAAACGAAGTAAAAAGGGTTTGCCGCGCCACGCACCGCTTATGCACTCGAAATGGTTTGTAAGGATAGCGCATCCGCATGAACCGCGTAGCCGCACTATGATAAAGGCGCGGATTGTATGAAAAAGGCCAGTGAGGCTTTTCGGGATGTTGCAAGAAGACGGCTTTAGGGCTTGTACGAAACGCAGCAAAACGACGTCGCCGCGAGGCGCCTTTTTCAAAAAGATGGCGAATTCCATGACGGATTCACGGATTGGCCGGATTATTTGCCCGAAGACGGGGTTTGTGGGGCTTGCCTTGCAAAAGACGGATGATGGTGAAGGATTTGGACAAATCTGGTGATGACGCGGCATTCTCCATCGATGTTCTCCAAAAAGGCCTTGGCCTTCTTTGGGTGGAAGAACGGGATTAATGACGGATCGTTCCTATCGTGATGTTATTCATTCTTTGTTCAGACCATCTGGAAGAAGGGTCAAGGCTTTTTTATTGCCTTAATGTTTATTGCTGCGTTTTCTGAGCCAAAAAAGCCCCGCATTGCGGGGCTTTGGTGTTTTGCGGGTGGCGCCAAGATGGGCGCTGATCGGTGATCGATTGCTTAGAACCGCAAGCGTTTTGCCGTGGTCACGCTCGGCAAGGCTTCGATCTTGGCGAACAGGTCTTTGCTGATCTCGCTGTCGATGGACACCAAGGCGACGGCTTCGTGGCCGCCGTCAACGATACGCCGCCCGAGGCGGAAATCGGCAATGTTGATTTTGGCATCGCCGAGCAAGGTACCGAGCCCGCCGATCAGGCCGGGTTTGTCTTCGTTACGGATGAACAGCATATAGGGGGTGAGGGCGGCTTCAATCGGAACGCCTTCGATGTTGACGATGCGGGCTTCGGAGCCAGCAAACAACGTCCCCGTGACCGAACGTGTGCGTTTTTCGGTTTTCAAGGTTACGCGGATGGCGGTGTCGAGGCCGCCGCCGTTTTCATTGCGCGTTTCGGCAATTTCAATGCCGCGTGATTTGGCGACCATGGGGGCGCTGACCATATTGACGCCTTCCATCATCGGCTGAAGAACCGCCGCAATCACCGCCGCCGTCAAAGGTTTGACGTTGAGGGTGGCGACATGGCCGAGATATTCAATGCCGATGGATTTGATGCCAGAGCTTGTGATCTGGCCCGCCATGCTCCCCAAGGCCTCCGCCAATTTGGCATAGGGTTTGAGTTTCGGGGCTTCTTCGGCAGAGATAGACGGCATGTTGAGGGCGTTGGTGACGGCGCCGCTGTTGAGGTAGTCGGAGATTTGCTCCGCAACCTGAATGGCAACATTGACTTGGGCTTCCGTCGTCGAGGCGCCCAAATGCGGGGTGCAGATGACTTTTTCATGCCCGAAAAGCGGGTTGGCGGTGGCGGGTTCGACTTCGAACACGTCGAGCGCCGCGCCGGCGACATGACCGCTGTCGAGCGCGTCTTTAAGATCGGATTCAACGATCAACCCACCGCGGGCGCAGTTAATGATCCGTACGCCTTTTTTCATTTTCGCCATCGAATTTTTGTCGATGATGCCCTTGGTTTTGTCGGTCAACGGTGTGTGCAGGGTGATGAAGTCGGATCGTCTGAAAATCTCTTCCAATTCGACTTTTTCAACGCCGATTTCAACGGCGCGTTCAGGCGTCAAAAACGGGTCAAACGCGATGACCTTCATCTTGAGGCCAAGGCCGCGACTGGCGACGATCGAACCGATATTGCCGCATCCGACAACGCCGAGTGTCTTGCCGTAGAGTTCAACCCCCATGAATTTGGATTTTTCCCATTTGCCGGCATGGGTGGAGGCGCTGGCCTGCGGAATGTCGCGTGCCAAGGCCATCATCATCGCAATGGCGTGTTCCGCCGTGGTGATGGCGTTGCCGAACGGGGTGTTCATAACGATGACGCCGGCCTCCGTCGCCTTTGGCACGTCAACGTTATCCACACCGATTCCGGCGCGTCCGATGACTTTGAGCTTGCCGGGGGCTTTGAGAATTTCGGCGGTGACTTTGGAGGACGAACGAATGGCGAGGCCGTCATAATTGCCGATAATCGCCTTTAATTCGTCGGGCGTGAGGTTGGTTTTGATGTCGACTTCGACGCCTTGTTCTTTGAAGATCTGCTCGGCGAGCGGATCCATTTTGTCGCTGATAAGGACTTTTGCCATGGTGATGTACCCTCTTTATATATATGTGTGTCGGTGTTTATATTCTTATTAGGCGGCTTTTTTTATTTCCGCGTCTTTGTGCAAGGCATAGGCCCAATCCAGCCACGGCAGGATCGCCTCAAGGTCGGAGGCCTCTACGGTCGCGCCGCCCCAGATGCGCAGGCCGGCGGGCGCCGCTTTATAGCTGGCGATGTCTTTGGCGACGTTCTCGCTGTCCAATGTTTTGGTCATGTCCTTGATGAAGGGCATTTTGCGGTCTTCGGGAAGGGCGGCGAACCAATCATCCTTGATCGACAGGCAGATCGAGGTGCGTGAGCGCACCGCAGGATCGGTCGGGAGGAAGGTTGCCCAGCTTGACTGCGCCACCCATTTTTCAATGACGGCGAGGTTATCTTTGGTGCGCTGGATCGCGGCCTTGACGCCGCCGATGCTGTCAACCCAACGTAAGGAGTCGAGGCAATCCTCAACCGCCAGCATGGACGGGGTGTTGATGGTTTCGCCTTGGAAAATTGCGTCATTCAAAACGGTCTTGCCGGAGTCGTCTTTTTTGGTCAGGCGGAAAATTTTCGGCAATGGCCAAGCTGGTTTATAGCTTTGCAAGCGTTCAACCGCGCGGGGGGAGAGCACGAGCATACCGTGTGCGCCCTCGCCGCCCAAAACTTTTTGCCATGACCATGTGGTGACGTCGAGCTTATCCCACGGCAAGTCATAGGCGAACACGGCGGAGGTCGCATCGCAAATGGTCAGGCCCTTGCGGTCGGATTTGATCCAGTCGCCATTCGGTACGCGTACGCCCGATGTTGTGCCGTTCCAAGTAAAGATCACATCGCGGTCGGTGTCGACGGTGGACAGGTCGACAATCTGGCCGTAATCGGCGGTCATGACGCGCACATCGGCGAGTTTCAATTGTCCCGTAATGTCTTTTTGCCAGTCGGAGCCAAAGCTCTCCCACGCCACGGCGTCAACGCCGCGTTCCCCGAGGAGCGACCACATCGCGGCCTCAACCGCACCGGAGTCGGAGGCCGGCATGATGCCGACTTTGTAATCGGCAGGGATGCCGAGGATGCGGCGATGGGTTTCGATGACCTCCACCAAGGCTTTCTTGCCAGGGGCGGAACGGTGCGAACGACCGGTCAAAGCATTTTTCAGGGCATCAGGAGTCCAGCCAGGGCGCTTGGCGCAGGGGCCGGATGAAAAATTTGGGCAATTCGGTTTGGCGGTCGGTTTTTGCATCTTTATTCTCTTTGGCTATGCGCTTACACTAGACGACATCGCAATCCGTTACGATCGGAAAGACCCCGCCTATGTCCGCTGTTTTGACGTCCTTTGTTTTAACATTTGTTGCCGTGCAACACTATAGGGATTTTGAGAAAAAATGCCGCGACGTGTTGGCACAGCACGGCATAGCGGTGAAAGACCTTATAATTCTTGCGGATGGCAAGGCGTTGGACGCGATCGTGGCGGTGAATGGCGGGCTTGCCAAAACCGTGATCGATGCCATGCGCGCGGCGCTGGCGGCGGATATTTTTGTACAGGATGCGGGCGCTGTGCGCCGCAAGCGGCTCTTACTTGCCGATATGGACTCAACGATGGTGGAGGAAGAAACACTCGATGAAGTCGCCGCCCATGCCGGATTAAAGGATAAAATTTCCGCCATTACCGCGCGATCAATGCGCGGCGAGATTGATTTCAGGCAATCGGTGCGCGAGCGTGTCGGGATGCTGCGCGGCCTGTCGGTTCAAGCCTTGCACGATACGGCGGCGCGGATGCGCTATATGGTGGGGAGCGATGTTTTGATCCGCACGATGCGGGCGCATGGGGCGCATTGCGTGTTGGTGTCGGGCGGGTTTACGTTCTTTACCGGTATTGTCGCGGCGCATTTGGGGTTTGATGAGCATTTCGGCAATGTCCTTCATATAGAGGGGGATTCTTTGACTGGAACGGTCGCGGAACCGATACAGGATAAGAGCTATAAGCGTGCCTTGCTTTTGGACACGGCGGCACGGATCGGTGTTGATCTTGTCGATACGGTGGCGGTCGGGGACGGGGCGAACGACCTTGAAATGTTGAGCGCCGCAGGGCTTGGGGTCGGGTACTATCCAAAGCCGCTTTTGCGCGATGCGATTGATAATTATGTTTTGCATGGCGATTTGACCGCGCTTTTATACGCCCAAGGCTATACCGAGCAAGACATTTCGTTTTGAATTTGTTAAGCTTTTCTGTGGCATAGTCGTGCCATGGCGGGGTTTCTAAGCCCTCGGCTTATCAATTCTTTTTCAGGATCAGGAACGGACACACCCCATGAAAATGGAATATAAAGTTTCAAACGAGGATCTGGATCAATACATCCACAAATATTGCCGCGACATTACACAATTGGCGCGCCTCAACCGTTTTGACCCGATTACGGGGCGGGACGAGGAAATTATACGATCCATTTTGATCTTGCTTCAAAAAGGGCGTAAGAACGTGATGCTTCAGGCTCCTGCGGGGGTTGGTAAGACGGCGCTCTGCGTTGGTTTGGCTCAGCAAATCGTGGCCGGTAACGTGCCGGAATATTTGAAAGACGCGCGGGTGATCGAACTCGACCTTGCCAGTATGGCGGCGGGAACGGCAACGATCAGTGAATTCCAAGGGCGGTTCATCCCGCTGGTGAAGGGCATCGCGGAACGCTATCATGACCCCGATTTGCCCCGCTTTATCATGTTCATCGACGAGATTCACCAAATTATGCCGACCTGTGAGGGGAGCTCCTATAAAGGTCTATCCGAGGTTATGAAGCCGTATTTGACCGTGGGCGATATTCACGTCATCGGCGCGACCACCAAGGATGAATTTCGGATGTATATTCAGGTCGACCCCGCGATGGATCGGCGTTTTCAAAAAGTGTTTTTGGATATTCCCGATTTTGGCGCAACGGTCACGATTTTGGAGGCCATCAAAAAAGGCTATGAAAAACACCATCAAATTACCGTGCCATCGAACATGGTCGACGTGATTGTGCGTTTGACCGATGAACATATGCGTAAGCGATACCAGCCCGATAAATCCATCACCACGATGGACGGGGCAATGGCGAAACATGTTCTCGATAACGGACGGGGCGGGGAATTGTCGCTGGATGCGATTTTATACATCGTGTCGGCGGAAACGGGCATCCATGCCGAGGCCTTGATCGACCGCAAGACCCTCAAAATCCATTAAAATAATCGGGCTGATCTATCGCCGCCTTGCCGCTCTTTTTTAAGGCGGCGGGAACGGTGTTGAGTCGGACGGGGCGAGCGGCGCGTGGTGCGCGGCCTGTGCATGCGTTGCTCCGTGCGATACGGGAATCCGTTCACGCTTGCGCAAGGATAGGGCGGCGAGCAAGATACAGCACGTCGCCAAAAACGCGACGATGAAAAACACATGCGGCCCGTAAACATACAAAACCGGAACGACAAGGCAAGCCGTCACGATCCGCCCCAACGCCAAAACCATTTCGCGTCCGGCTTGGGAGGCGAGGCAGCGCTCCTTGTACCAACGGCTCCCGAGGCCTGTGGAATATAAATGTTGCCCGAGTGTCCAGATCGAGGTGGAGAGCAACATAACCCACGGCGCCTGAATGAAAATCCAAGGAATCCAGCCGAGCGGTTTAAGCATCGCCCCCAGCACGACATCGCGCCCTTTGTTTTCGTGGAATAAATGCCCCGCAAGGGGGGATATGACGAGTTTGGCAATGCCTTGAAACGACATCAACATCCCCATGGTCAGGCTCTTGATCCCCACAGCCCACATCCATACCGGCGCGAAAAATCCGGTCAGGAATTGAAAAACCCCTTCCATGAAGGTGGCTTTGACCATGCTGGTGTTTTTGCGCATGCTGGCGATGATTTTGAAGGGCTTGCGTTGCAAATGGTCGATGCTGCGCCCGCGCCCCGCAAGCGCGAAAAAGATGGTGCCGATAATCAAAAACCCGAAACACACCAAGACGAACATCGCCCCCGGCATATAGGTCAAGGCCACGCCCGCGCATAAGAAGGCGAGGGTACTGCCGAAAAACAGAACAATGCTGGAGATGGACACCTCGTTGCCCATGTTGTCGTCACTGGTGTGGCACAGCATATTCAAGTGAAAGCTCGACCAAAACGGCGCCGATATGAAGGAAAAAATCAACCCGACCAAGGCGATCATGCCGAGGTTTTGCGAAAACATCCATTCGGGATAGAGGCTGATGACCCCCATGGTGGCGATTTGTGTGCCGATCAAGATTGTATAGGCGCGGCGCTTTGTACAGCGGTAAAAAAGATAGAGCGACACTGGCATGGCAAATGCCCCGCCAATCACCAGCCGCCCAAAGAAATAGGCCATCAACGCCCAAGGCCCGAACTGCGCGAAATCGTAGGAAAAATAGGTGAGCGCACCAGTAAATCCAAACGTGCCGAGAAACCCGCCGGCATAGCCGAAAACCCGCTCAACCGATTGAAACGGCGCAACAAAACTGCGATGCAAAAGGGAACGGACCATACGATCACCGCGCAATAAAATGTTATAAAAATGTTCGAGAATGTGAATCGGCGGATGGACGCTTGGCGCGGCGTGGCTGGGGTGCCATGGGCAGTGTTACGCGGATATCAACCGTTTTCAGCATCCCATAAATCGCGGGCGAAAGCCAGCGGGAAAGAAAACGTCGAAAAAGGCGCGTATCGGCGGTTCGATCGAGGGTCTGATCAGACCTGTTTTTGCTTGCTGAGGGTCATCATCACGTCGGCGGCGTTGAGGAAGACATGGTCAACAAAAGGCGGGCGGTTGTCATTGTCGCCGGTGACGCCGTGATGGACATAGGCGGTCTGGATTCCGGTGGCTTTGGCGCGTTCGAGGTTACGCAGCGTGTCTTCGGCAAACAAGGCGTGTTCGGGGTTGCATCCGGTTTGGTCGAGGCTTTGCAAAATGCCGCGGTTGCTGGCGTGTTTTTCTTCGTATCCGTAATCTTCGAGTCCCATAATCAAATCGTCTTCGAAAAAATCACGCAGGCCGAGATGGCGCAATACGCGTTCCGCCCAGTTGCGATGGGCGTGGGTCAAGACGACGTGCCGGACATTGGGCAGGGCTTCGAATGATTCTTGCGTCAACATACAGACGGGCAGAATTTTTTCGTTGGAATACGGGTGCAATCCGGCGTGCATTTTGCGCGGGCACAGGCCGTACGTGTCGACGAAAATCTTGCTGGAATAATTGTGTTCGGCGAAGGATTGGCGGGCTTGGTGCAGGCCGGCTTCGAGGGTGATCGGGGCGCCGAGGTCGATGGCGGCACGTACGGTGGCTTCATGCCAATGCTCGATTTGCTCCTCTGTGTAGGGGTAGAGCGTGTTGTCGAGGTCCCAAATGATTGTTTTTATATCGCGTAGTGCGGTCTTTGGCATTGGTGTTTTTTCCTTTTTCCCCTGATCGTTTTATGATCGTTTTTTCTTTTTATTTTTTGGCGGTCTTGCTCGATTGGTGGAGGCTTTGCAGCACGGCGTCGAGCAAGTCGGCGGCGTTGTCGAAACGGTAGTGTACGTGTGCTGGTAAATCGCGTGGCTGTGACGGATGATCGATCAAAACCGTGGTGAGGCCAAGGCGGTGCGGAATGGCGAGGTTATAATCACGGTCTTCGGCGAACATCACTTGGTCGGGGTTCAAGCCCATGACGGACAGGCCGGTTTTGGTGGCGCGTTCGCTGCTTTCTTTTTTCTCAAAATCGATGTTTTCGAGGCCGAAAATCGCTTCGGGGCGAAAGAAATCGGCGATGCCGAGATGGTCAAGCATCCGCAGCGCCCAATCGCGGCTGGCATGGGTGACCAAAACATGGTCAAGATGGCCGGCGGATTCAAAGGCGAGGGGCAGGCGTTCATCCGCGGGAATAACGCTGTGATCCATATTGGCGTGAAACGGGATGTGCAGTTCTTCGTGCGTGAGGTTGAATTTTTCGAGCAGCAAGCGCACCGTCAAGCGGTGAACGGCTTGGGATTCTTCAGCGAGTTTGAGCGCTTCTTCATAGCTTATGGAGTGCCCCATATCGACAACGGTTTTGGCAACGGACTCGCGCATCGAGCGTTTGAGGTCGGCGTTGACCGAATAGAGTGTGTCGTCCAGATCCCAAATGACACCTTGAATATGCGATAAATCGGTCATGATGCTGTTTATTTCCGTTATTTGTTTGTTTTGTTATGCGTCTTGTCGGCGCGCAGGATTTTAAACCCTTTGCTCTGCGCCATCATTGCGTAATTGCCGAAAACCTCTTGCAAGCTGTGCTCATACGGCAATGTCTGATTAGCGACCATATAGAGGCTTGCGCCGCGTTTCAAGTTTTCAAAGGCGTTTTTTATGAAACTTGCGCCAAGGCCGAGGTCGGTTTGTTTGCCGCTGTGGAATGGCGGGTTCATCACGATGGCATCGAACGGCCCTTGGGGGGATGCGTACGGGCGCGATAAATCGCCCCAAACGGCGGCGGCGCGGGCGGGGTCGATGTTGGACAGGCTGCGCTCCTCCATATTCAAAATGGCCGCGGACACGGCGCGTAAATCATGGTCAATCGCGGTCATGTGGACAAGGGCAGGATGGGCGGCGAGCGCCTCGCACGCCAAATAGCCATAGCCGCACCCAAAATCGGCAGCGCGGCCTTTTAAGGGGGGCAGGTTCTCCAACAAAAAGCGCGATCCGGCGTCGATTTTATCCCAACCGAAAATGCCGGGCTGGCTGATATATCCCGTCTCCCGCACCATTCGCGGGGAGGCGTTTTTTGTCCATTCGGCAAGCAATGCCATGTCGGTGGGGGCGGACGTATTCTTGATGATGCGAAAACCGCGGCCTTTGTTTTTGCTTAGCACCGGTATCGCGCCGAAGGCGGCCTTGAGGTGTTTTTCAAGGCTCTTGGCGCCGGTGTCGTTATTTTGGGCGATGAACAAATTTCCGCCGTCATCGCGCAAGGCGGCATAACCGCGCGCGACAGAGCCGAGCATTTCATCGGTGTTTTGAACGGCGCGGATGAAAACGGTGTCATAGCTATTTGGTGTTTCATCGCATTGCAAGGCGGTGGCGCTGTTGTCACCGTGAAACAGGGCGAGGGCATGGACTTCGCGAATATCGTCTATGGCGGCAACGGCGGATTCGGGAAGGTGGAGCAATAAAGTCTTGCCCAAGGAACGACCTTCGCCATCTTCGATAAAGTTTTGAGCCATATAATGAAGGGTATCAAGCCAAGCCGATGATGAGGCCATATGCGGGTGCTTTCTGTTAAGCCAAGGGTGTTGAGGCCTTGTTTAACGCATCGAGCAGGCATTATGCAAGCACACAGTTCTATGGGCAGTTCTATGGGCAGTTTTGAGCAAGCTTCATCGGCGGCAAGCGCGGCGGATGCCGGTCATTAATGCGGGGAGTAGCGGGGGGTTAATGCAGGCGGAATTCATGCGCGACATAGCGCGATTTCGCCGGTTCGATGATGCGCTTATGCGCCACCGTGACGGAATGGAGCGGGCCTTGAAGCTCCTTCTCCCAAAAATGCAGGAATTTCATGAGGACGGGAAAACGCGGCGCAAGGTCGTAATCTTGCCAGATATAGGTTTGCAACAATTCCGGATAGTCGGGCAGGCGGTAGAGAATTTCAGCCGTTGTCAGGCGGAAATCGCTGGTGAATTGCTTGCGAAAGTCATTGTCCATATATGCTCCTTCTGACGTTAAGGGGCGGCTTCAAGGGGCGGGGCGTGACCCTCGAAAATAATCCTTATTTCCCAAATAACAGTTTAGGCAACAAAGTTTAAGAAAATCCTAATAAACGGCGGATTATCAAGGATGTGGGTTTGAGGCAGGCGAATAAAAAAGAATTCACTTGATCGCGGCGGGGAGTTTGAGTATAGGTATTAGCACTCGGGTCGGGTGAGTGCTAATACCATAAGACTCGCCCTGATCTGGAGCTATTTTAACATTTAATTTGTAAAGAGGAGAGTCGAATGAAATTTCGTCCTTTGCATGATCGGATCCTGTTGCGTCGTATCGAACAGGAAGCAAAAACCGCCGGTGGAATCATTATTCCTGATACCGCCAAGGAAAAGCCCGTCGAAGGTCAAATTGTCGCTGTTGGCTCTGGCTTGCGCGATGATAGCGGCAAAGTTATTCCGCTGGAGGTTAAAGCCGGCGACCGTGTCCTGTTCTCGAAATGGGCCGGAACCGAAGTTACCATTAACGGCGAAGAGCTGTTGGTGATGAAGGAAAGCGACGTTGTCGGGATCGTAGAAGCCGCTTAATACGCGGTTTGAACCTGTCTAACGCTTTAATACTCTGAACAGCTATGAAAAGGAAAAAACTATGGTTGCTAAAGAAGTAAAATTTAGTGCTGACGCACGTGAGCGGATGCTCAAAGGGGTCGATATTTTGGCGAATGCCGTGAAAGTGACCCTCGGCCCTAAAGGCCGCAATGTCATTATCGACAAATCATTTGGCGCACCGCGCATCACCAAAGACGGTGTAACGGTTGCCAAGGAAATTGTCCTTGAAAACAAATTCGAAAACATGGGCGCCCAGTTGGTTCGCGAAGTCGCGAGCAAGCAAAATGACGCCGCCGGTGACGGCACAACAACCGCGACCGTTTTGGCACAATCCATTGTTCGTGAAGGCGTCAAAGCCGTCGCAGCAGGGATGAACCCGATGGATCTGAAGCGCGGTATTGACCTCGCCGTTGAAAAAGTCGTGGCGGATATCAAAGCCCGCGCGGTGAAAGTATCGAACAACGCCGAAATCGTCCAAGTCGGAACAATCTCCGCCAACGGCGACCGTGAAGTTGGTGATATGCTCGCCAGAGCCATGGAAAAAGTCGGCAATGAAGGTGTTATCACTGTTGAGGAAGCAAAATCCCTCGATACTGAGCTCGACATCGTTGAAGGTATGCAGTTCGACCGTGGCTATTTGTCACCGTACTTCATCACCAACGCCGAGAAAATGGTTTGTGAACTGGAAAACCCGTTCATCCTGTTGCATGAGAAAAAACTCTCTAACCTGCAATCCATGCTCCCGATTTTGGAGCCAGTGGTGCAATCGGGGCGTCCGCTTCTCATCATCGCGGAAGATGTTGAGGGTGAGGCTTTGGCTACACTCGTTGTCAACAAATTGCGCGGCGGCTTGAAGGTTGCTGCGGTGAAGGCTCCTGGCTTTGGTGATCGTCGTAAGGCGATGCTCGAAGACCTCGCCATCTTGACCAATGGTCAATTGGTGTCCGAAGACCTCGGCATGAAGTTGGAGCAAATGACGTTGAACAGCCTCGGTTCCGCGAAGAAAGTTCGCATCACCAAGGAAGACACAACAATCATTGACGGCGCCGGCGACAAGAAAACCGTTGAATCACGCTGCGCACAAATTCGTGCCCAGATCGAGGAAACATCGTCTGATTATGACCGTGAGAAACTGCAAGAGCGTCTGGCGAAATTGTCGGGTGGTGTGGCTGTTCTGCGTATTGGCGGTGCGACCGAAGTTGAAGTGAAAGAGCGCAAAGACCGCGTTGACGATGCCCTGCACGCAACCCGTGCAGCCGTCGAAGAAGGCATCATCGCCGGCGGCGGTGTGGCTTTGCTCTACGCCACCAAAGCTTTGGAAGGCCTCAAAGGCGCGAATGCTGATCAAGCCGTTGGTGTTGATATCATTCGCCGTGCCTTGCAATCCCCGATTCGTCAGATTGTCGAAAATGCCGGTGTCGAAGGATCCGTCGTTGTTGGCAAATTGCTCGAAAAAGGCGACATGAACTTTGGCTACGATGCCCAGACCGGTGAATACACCGATATGGTCAAGGCCGGTATCATCGACCCTGTGAAGGTTGTCCGTACGGCGATCCAAGATGCGGCTTCGATTGCCGGATTGCTCATCACCACCGAGGCAATGGTCACCGAAATTCCGGAAGAAAAAGGCCACGGCCATGGTATGCCCGATATGGGCGGCATGGGCGGTATGGGCGGCATGATGTAATCATCCGCGTCCAGACCCGACGTGAAATTACGCGAAAGGCCGCCCCATGGGGTGGCCTTTTTGCGTGAGGGGCTTTCGCATAAATTATTTTATGGCCCGTCATTTTATGGCCCGTCAAATAGTCGCAAAAACACCAAGGGATTGTTTTTAAAGAATAAGCTGTTTTCACGGGCGAAAAAAGGGGGCGTAGCGCATTGAACGGCCAAAGAAATTTGCATTTTTTTGTTGCGAAATATGCTAGAGTGTTTATATAGAAGATTACGTACGTGTCTCTGGCCCCTCTGACACCAAGTCAGGCATGGTTATACAACGGCGTGAACGTTTTGAACCGGCCGTATGGGCGCCCCGTTTCGGGCAAGCATCCGGCAAAGAGCTTTGAAAGAGTTTGCGATGATCCGTAGTGTTACTGTTGCATGGGGCCAAAACCCCTGCATTGTATTTTCTGAAAATCTGGTCCTTTGTGACGGAACCCCTTGTGGTGTTTCGTCCTTCACGCTTGGCGTGATGACTCACAAGATGCTTGGCGGCATCTGTAAAGGATAACCGGCGCGGCTTTGAGCTGAACCGTCTGTCTTGCCTTTTCGCTCTTATCTTTGAGCGGAGCATGCAAGAAGGCGGCAATAGTGCTTGGCCCGATCTTTACGCCTGTTTTCACCCGATTTTTAGGAATGTCCGATATGACCAATACAGTAATTCGTTTGCCCCGCGCCGCCTCCGTCCGACGACGACAGCAGGGCGTACAGAGCATGCAAACCCCCGTTTTCCACGGCGATGTGGACACGTTGGTGGCGCGTTTGCGCCCCGCGCATCCGGTTTATATCCTGCGCCCCGACATGATTGAGGATACGGCGCGTCATTTCCGCCGCGTGTTCGCTGGGCGTCCGATGTACGCCGTCAAAACCAACCCGCATGAAGCGGTGATTGCGGCGCTGCTGCGCGGCGGGTTTGATGCGTTTGATGTGGCGTCGCTCGAGGAAGTGCGCATTGTCCGCCGCTTGTCCAGTACCGCAACGCTGTATTTCATGCACCCCGTGAAAGCGCCGGAGGCGATTCGCACCGCGTATAACCGCTATGGCGTGCGGGCATTCGTGCTGGATTGTGAGGACGAGCTTCATAAAATCCTGCGCGAAACGGATTATGCGAAGGACTTGACCTTGTTCGTGCGGGTGGCACTGCCCAAAAGCACAAAATCGGCGATTGATTTTTCATCCAAATTCGGCGCGTCGCCGGAGGAAGCCGCCCATTTGCTCGCCCTCGCCCGCCCGTTCGCGAAGACATTGGGGATGAGCTTTCACGTCGGCACGCAAATCAGTGCGGCACAAGCCTATGCCAAGGGCGTGGCCTGTGCGGCGGGCATTATGGATGTGTGCGGTTTCCGCGTGGATGCGCTGGATGTCGGCGGCGGGTTCCCTGTGCCATATCCGGGGCAGGAGGACGTCCCGAGCCTCGAAGACTGTACTGCCGCGATTGCGGATGCCGTGGCCGCGCATGGCCTTGGTGATATTCCGCTCTTGGCGGAGCCGGGGCGCTATATGGTGGCGCTGGCGGGGTCTTTGATTGCGCGGGTTGAGCTTCGCAAGCGCGATATCCTGTACATCAATGACGGCACCTATGGCGGGTTGTTTGATGCGGGCGCTCAGTTGAACCAGCGTTTTCCCGTACGCGCTATTCGCGCGGGAACGGCGGGCGTGATGGGCGGGGCGTTTTCACCTGCGCCGCTATCACACGGTGCGCCGTCCTTCGGCGGTGGCGAGAATGGCGCGGTGGAGCTACGCGACTTTAGCTTTGCGGGGCCGACTTGCGACTCACTGGACATGATGGAGGGGCCGTTTTGCCTCCCATCCGACATCGCCATGGGCGACTGGATTGAAATCCAACATGCAGGCGCGTATAGCGCCTGTACGCGAACAAACTTTAACGGATTCGGAACATCTGAAACCGTATGCCTGTATGACGATGCGGGCGCCCCCAAACCCCCTCTTGTAAAAACAGCTTTAAACAAAGGAAAAACTGCTCATGACCACACCGCTCAAAACCGCCGCAAAATCGCCAGAAAACAACCGCAAGGCATCGCTGCTGAATAGACAGGTTCAGCATATCGACATTAAATCGTTTGACGCCCGCCCGATTGTTGAGGGGATGCGCGGCATGTCCTTTACCTCGCGCGACCTAGGCCGCGCGGCGGAAATTTACAACATGATGTTGAATGACAAGGATTGCGCCATTGTCCTCACTCTCGCCGGATCAACATCGGCCGGTGGGTGCATGGATTTATACGCCGACTTGATCGCCAATAACATGGTCGACGCGATTGTCGCAACGGGCGCCAGCATTGTTGATATGGACTTCTTCGAAGGGCTTGGGTTCAAGCATTATCAGGCCGATTCCGCGGTTGATGACCGCGATTTGCGCGATTTGTACATTGACCGCATTTACGACACTTATATCGACGAAGAAGAATTGCAAGCCTGTGACCACGCGATTTTCGAAATTGCGCAGGGGCTTGAGCCGCGCGCCTATTCCAGCCGCGAATTCATCCGTGAAATGGGTCGTTACCTCACCAAGCACGGCAAGAAAGACAACTCGCTCGTCAAATTGGCGTTCGAGCATAATGTGCCGATTTTCTGTCCCGCTTTTGTCGATTCCAGCGCCGGTTTCGGCCTTGTGAAGCATCAGGTCGTGAACCCGAAAAAACACATGATGATTGATGCTGTGGCGGATTTCCGCGAATTGACCGCGCTTAAAATCCATGCCGGCACGACCGGTTTGTTGATGGTTGGTGGCGGCGTGCCGAAAAACTTTGTCCAAGACACGGTAGTCTGTGCCGAGATTTTGGGGCATGAAGCGGCGATGCATAAATACGCCATTCAAATTACGGTCGCGGATGTGCGGGACGGGGCGTGTTCGTCCTCAACCCTCAAGGAAGCCTGTAGCTGGGGCAAGGTTGACGTAACCTTTGAACAAATGGTGTTTGCCGAGGCATCCTCGGTTATGCCGCTCATGGCGTCCGATGCGTATCATCGGGGCGCGTGGAAAACCCGCAAGAAATGGGAACTCGCCAAAGTCATTGACGAAGGCGCGACCGATAACGCCATCGTGAAATCGATGCTGTTTTAAAAATCTGCGCCTATGCGGCGCGCTGAACAGGAATTGTAAACAAACCCGCAAAGGAGAGGCCTTTCCTTTGCGGGGATATGAGCCGAATATATAACGACAGAATAGAGGAGCGCATCGTGACAGCCGTTAAAAAACCGACCGTTCAGAACGGTCTGAGCCAAGACACTTACTTTTTGGATGCGCAGGAGGGGTTTTTAGGACTCGGCGCTGAAGACGCCGTATCACCCGAAGCGGCGAAGAGCTGGATCATCCCGTTTGGTCTTGAAACGAGCGTGAGCTATGGCGGCGGCACAGCCGACGGTCCGCAGGCGATTGTCGAGGCATCGCATCAGGTCGAGTTGTTTGACGAAGTGTTTTGGAGCGAGCCATTCCGCGATTACGGCGTTGCGACATTGCGCCCGCAGCCAATCTCAAAAAACCTTGAGGCCGCACTCGACCAATTGGCGGACACGGTGGAGCATACGCTGGAATCCGGCAAATTCCCGATGACTTTGGGCGGCGAACACAGCCTGACGGCGGGCGCGATCCGCCCGTTCGCGAAGCGTTATGAGCAAATCACCGTGTTGCAATTTGACGCCCACGCGGATTTGCGCGACGGCTATGACGGCGAGCATTATTCCCACGCCGCCGCTATGTGCCGATGCCTTGACCATCCAAACGTACGGTTGGTGAGTGTCGGAATTCGCAATATTTCCGCCGGTGAAATTCCGTTTTTGGAGGCGAATAAAGACCGGATCGAGATTTTCTGGGCAAAAGACCGCAAGAAATGGACGGCACAGGATGTCGCCGCCGCCGTCGGCACGGGGCCTGTTTATGTGACGTTTGATGTCGACGGGTTTGATTCATCCTTGATGCCCGCCACCGGCACGCCGGAGCCCGGGGGATTGTTCTGGGACGATGTGATGGAGGCGCTGGAGGCCGTGTCGTCCAAGGCGCAAATTGTCGGCGCCGACGTCGTCGAACTCGCCCCGACCCAAGGCCTTCACGCCTGCGATTTTCTGGTCGCCAAGCTGGTCTACAAAATCTTGAGCCACAGCCTCACGAAAAAGAAAATGTAGTGCGTGCGATTGAGCGCGATATAGAAAAGCGGGCTTTTTGCCCGCTTTTTTGTTCACTGTTTTTTGTTTTGCTTAGCGCGCGAGCCTGATCTGTTTTTGCGGCGTTTCATGAACCTGCACGATGGGGGTTGGGTCGGGCTGGATGGAGGCTTGCGCCATGTCGGGGGTGGCGGTGACGAGTTGGAACGCCACAATCAAGGCGGCGGCGCCGAGCTGGATGGCTTGAAGCTCACGCGAGCGTTGCGCTTTTGCGCGGGCTTGGGTGCGGGTTTGGCGGAGTTTTTCTTCGCGCTCCTTGCGGGCTTTTTCGGGGTTGTCCTGCGCGGGGTCGGGCGTGTCGGTTACGGCGGCGACGGGTGGCACAAGGCGCGTGAAAACGGGGCGGAGGCCTGAAACTCTCATCGTAAATTCCTTCGTGTTGTTCAATCTTGTGTCCGATTCTGCCCTGAGGCCGGAAGCTTATTCGGGTGCGACCATAGCGCGAAATGACGAGGGATTAAAGTGTTTTTGGCAAGTTGCTTGGCGGCGCATATAAAATTTGACAGGAATGGCGCGTTGAGTATATATTATGAAAAATAATAAATACAGGGACTGCCAATTATGCTCCGTCAATCAGCCGCCATAGATTATGTTGCTCAGCCACTGAAAACAGCGCGCGCAGGCCTCACGGGGGCGGCATTCTTGCTCCAATCCGTTTTTGCGCCGATGGCGGTGGCTCAGGAATCAGCGCCTTTATCAAACGGCGATGCAGGCGTTGCCATTGCCGGCCTGTCCGGCGTGTATGCCCCTGCGGGCGCAGCACGGGTTGATCTGTGCCTTGTTGTGGCGCTGGATATGAGCGGGTCGATTGACCCTGTGGAATGGACATTGCAGACCGAAGGATTGGCGCGCGCCTTTGAACACCCCGCCGTGATCGGGGCGATCCAAAGCCGCGGCAGCATCGCGGTGCTGGATGTGACCTATGGCGGCAACGTCAATGTGGCGGGGGCGCAGTGGCATGTGTTGAGCTCGGCGGGTGATGCGGCGCGGCTCAGTGCCTATTTCCGCGGATTGACCTATGATCGCCCCTATGATGGCGGCGGCACGACGTTGTTGCATGCTCTGTCGGACTCGATTGACCACGCGGCGTCTTGCCCGAACCCGACCGCCGATCGCGTTGTCGATATTCAAGGCGATGGTGAGGATGATTTATATATTGCCCGCCCCAATCGCGGGGCGATGGAATCCCCCGATGCGACACGATCCGAGCATAACAAGATGGCGCAGGAATTGCGCGAGCGGGCGATGATCCTTGGCGTTGCGGTGAACGGATTGCCGATTATGACGCAGGGTGAGGAGCTCGCCGATTATTACCAAGACCATATAGCGCCTGACGGGCGGATTTTCCCCGCCATAGGCTTTGCCGATTTTGAACGGGCGATTATTTTGAAGCTGGTGGCCGAGATTGCGGCCTTGCCGACTGATGCAACACCCTCCATGCCTATTCATGCTGCGCCTGTAACCCGCCGTTTGGGCTAGACCCTTTCTTATTCACTGTTGTAGGATGCCCCCATCAATATGCCGTCATGGGAGGCCTTGCATGCCTGAATTACCCGAAGTTGAAACCGTTCGCCGTGGGCTGGAGCCGTCTATGCGTGGCGCTGTGCTGAATGAAGTGCGCCTGTACCGCCCGAATTTACGGTTTGATTTGCCGCAAGATATGGTCACTTTGTTGCCGACACGGCGGATTGAGGCGCTGCGGCGGCGGGGGAAATATATCTTGATTGATTTTGACAATGGCTGGACGGTGATTGTGCATCTTGGTATGTCCGGCTCGTTTCGCGTTGGGGCGGCGGGGGCTTTGAAGGCCGACCACGCCCATGACCATGTGCAATGGTTTTACACGGCGGCGGATGGCGAGAATTTTACCGCCATTTATAACGACCCGCGCCGGTTCGGGTTTTTCGATATGGTGCGCAGTGATGCAGCGGCGGATTACTCCGCCTTTGCCGCGATGGGGCCGGAGCCGTTTGATCCTGCGTTTAACGGGGCGTATTTGAAGGCGCGGCTGGCGGCAAGCCGCGCGCCGATCAAGCAAGCCTTGCTCGATCAATCCGTGGTGGCGGGGCTTGGCAATATTTATGTGTGCGAGGCACTGTACCGTGCGGGCATTGATCCGCGCCGCAAGGCGGGGGCGATTGCGGTGGCGCGGTATGAGGCGCTGGCGGTTCATGCGGTGGCGGTGTTGAACGAGGCGCTGGACTCGGGCGGCAGCACATTGCGCGACCATCGCGCCGTGGATGGCGGGACGGGGTATTTCCAGCATCGCTTTGACGTCTATGACCGCGAGGGGCTGTTCTGCGCCAATCCTGATTGCCAGAGCGGCGAAAAAGGGTGTATAAAAAGAATTGTTCAGGCGGGGCGATCGACATTTTTTTGTCCGGTGCGCCAGACTTAGCGCTGCATCGGTTCATGCGGTTTTAACAAAAAGGATTGATTATGATTTCAGGGCGGCATTCTTTGGTTTTGATTTTGGCGGCGACCGTTGGCCTTGCCGCGCTCCAAGGGCGGGCGACAGTGGCTTACGCTTTGAGTGTTCCCGCCGAGCGGCCGATTGCTCAGCCTGACTCCGTGTTTATTGAGCCGCTCGGGGATGTGCCGTTGATGAGCGGCATGGAGGTTGATGTCGCCTCAGCTTTGATTTTCGATAAGCCGGAAGGGCGGTTTGTGGAGATTGCGGGGAGCATTCAAGGCGTCAATGCCGAAACCGTTTATGACTATTACGATCAGGCGCTGGGGCAACTCGGATGGAACAAAAAGCGGGTTGTCGAATGGACCGGAGAACCGGCGAAGGATCAAGCGGGACAGCAAGGCGGGCAATACGTCAGAGCGTCTGAAACCCTTGAAATCCTGTATATTCAAGACCCTAGCAACCAAGGTGGCGGGGCTATGGTAAGATTCGTCTTAAGTCCAGAAAAAAAATAAATTTTTTGTGGACAGTTTTTCTTGACAGTTTCGGCAACCCTCTTCTATAACAAGCGAGCTAAATTCAAGTTCGAGCCCAGAAGGTTCGAATTTCCGGTTTGACCGGATTTGACAAGCGACATGCTTTTAAATATAAAACGTCCAACGTAAAAGATTGATAGGATACATAGGTTTAGATATGGCTAATCACAAGTCCGCAGAGAAACGCATTAGACGCAACACCCGCCGCGCCGTTATCAATGGCACGAGAACAGGCCGCGTCAGAACCTTTATCAAAAAGGTTATGCTCGCTCTGGACGCCGGCGATGCCAATGCCGCTCAAAGCGCGCTGCAAGCCGCCCAACCGGAAATTCAACGCAGTGTTGCCAAAGGCATCATGCACAAAAACACCGCCGCTCGTAAGGTTTCCCGCCTGAGCGCAAGCATCAAGCGCCTGAAGTCAGACGCCGCTTAATTTAATTATTACACGACAATTTATATATTATTTAGCCCCTTGAAGTAATTCTGGGGCTAAACAAGTATTCGCAGAAACACTAGGGTTTTATTATTTCTTTTTTGAAATAAATGTCGTTTCTTGCCTTGCAATCGAAATTAAAAATGATTAAGGTCATCTTTATTCAAACAGCATATTGATAAGGCTAAAAACAACTGAAACTGCGCGTTTCAGAGCCCCTATCTTCGTGCTTGAAACCGGCAAAGCGCCAGCGTATAAGGCAAAATAAAGTCCGGTAAATTGGTACAGATTATAATCAGCCGCATGCGAAAACCACGTTTTCGCACAGGGATGTTTTTGTCTGTTTATAGACTAAAATCATTTGGGGAAATGAAGGAGTTACTAAATATGAGTGGGCAACGCGGACACGAAAGTTTCGAAGCCACCAAGCACGCCTCTTTTGACACGGCGTCCTTGGATCCAACTCCTGAAATACAGACGACATGGAATAAGGTTTATACCCAGCTCCGTGAAGAATACGGCGAAGCCGTGTTTCGTAGTTGGCTTAAGCCAATCAAACTTCAGGCCTATTATCAAAAAACATTGGAATTGTCGGTTCCGACCCGCTTTATGCGCGATTGGATTCAAAACCACTATCATGACCGTATCTTGAAACTGTGTCAGGACTTCAACGAAGACATCACGCGGGTTCAGATTGTCGTGCTGGTCGCCGTCGGGCCGCGCCCTGATGCCGGCGAGGGTGCTTTGCCCTTGTCGAGTGCCAAGTTACATGCCAACCAAAATCCGGCCAGCACGGCCGCAAAATCGGCGGGCGATCAAAAGCCGGAGCAAGATGTGTCGGTGTCGCTTGACCCGCGCTTTACCTTCGACAGCTTTATCGTCGGCAAGCCAAACGCCTTTGCTTATGCCGCGATGCGCCGTGTGATTGACTCTCCCTCCATGCCGTTTAACCCGCTTTATGTCTATGGCGGTGTTGGGCTTGGTAAGACGCATTTGATGCATGCTGCGGCGTGGGCTCTTAAAAACAAGACGCCGACCGCCAAGATCATGTATTTGTCCGCCGAAAAATTCATGTACCAGTTTGTTCGCGCCTTGCGGGAACAGGACTCGATGAACTTCAAGGAGCAATTCCGCTCGGTTGATGTTTTGATGATTGACGACATCCAGTTTATCGCCGGCAAAGAATCGACACAGGAAGAATTCTTCCACACGTTTAACGCCCTGATCGACCAAGGCAAGCAGATCATCATCTCGGGTGATCGGGCGCCGATGGATCTGGAGGGGATTGACGAACGCCTGCGGTCCCGCCTTGGCTGGGGCTTGGTTGCGGATATTCGTCCATCGACCTTTGATTTGCGGCTTGAGGTCGTGCGGTTGAAGGCCGAGCTTATGGGGCTTGAATTGCAACAAGATATTGCCGTGTTTTTGGCGGGCAAGATTACCTCGAACATCCGTGAGCTTGAGGGCGCGTTAAACCGCCTTGCTGTGCATCACGACATGACGGGGCAACCGCTCAACCTTGAAATTACGCAGGATATTTTGTCGGATGTACTGCGTTCTTACGAGCGCCGGATCACGATTGATGAAATCCAGCGTAAGGTCGCCGAACATTACGGCCTGAGGATTCAGGACATGCACTCGGCACGCCGTGCGCGCAATATTGCCCGCCCGCGTCAGGTTGCCATGTTCCTGTGCAAAAAATTGACGGCGCGGTCATTGCCGGAAATCGGGCGTAAGTTCGGTGGGCGTGACCACACCACGGTGATGCATGCGGTGCGCAAGATTGAGGAATTGATGCTGGATGACCAGCAATTCAGTGACGAGGTGAACGCCGTTCGCCGTGTCTTGAAGGGCAGCTAGCCACACGCAGTTTTTTATCGTTTTCGTATTTTTAAACTGATCAAAATCTCTCCGGCCTTTGGGTCGGATTTTTTTGTGTTTGGGTGTCGTTTCGCGCGGTGTTTCGGGGTGTTTTGGCTGTGTGGATGTTTTCCACCGTGAATGATGGGCAAAACGGCGGGAAAGGCTTGGCAGGTGGCACTCTTATGCTATAGTCGATTCGATCCAATACAGATTTATAAAAGCGGGGGTTTACCGATATGAAGCTGACCATTGACCGTGCCGACCTTATGCGCTCGCTGAGCCATGTTCAAAGTGTTGTCGAACGACGCAATACTATTCCGATCCTGTCCAACGTGCGTTTGAGCGCCAAGGAAGGCGCCCTGTCCCTTGCGACAACGGATATGGACATCGAAATCAATGAAACAGTGGCGGCGGACGTGTCCGTGATCGGTGCAACAACCGCGCCGGCCAACACCTTGCACGACATTATCCGCAAAATCCCCGACAACACCAAGGTCGAGATTTCCGTAGATGCGGGCGGCGCGATGATGACGGTGAAGGCGGGACGTTCGACATTCAAGTTGAGCTGTCTGCCGGTGTCTGACTTCCCTGAAATCGGGGCGGATAATTTGCCGCACAGCTTTCAAATGCCGGCGGCGGATTTGCGCACGATTGTTGACCGCACGCGTTTTGCGATGTCGACCGAGGAAACCCGCTATTACCTCAACGGTATTTATTTTCACGCCACCGATCATGACGGCGTAGCCGTCCTGCGTGCTGTGGCGACCGATGGCCACCGCTTGGCGCGCTATGAAATGCCGCTGCCCGAAGGCGCACAAAAAATGCCTGGGGTCATTATCCCGCGTAAAACCATCGCCGAAATCCGCAAATTGGTGGATGAGGCGGCGGACACTATCCATATCAGCCTGTCTGAAAACAAAGTCCGGTTCAGCTTTGACCACATTGTCCTGACCTCCAAATTGATTGACGGGACGTTCCCCGACTATCAAAAGGTCATTCCGGCGGGCAATGACAAAATCGTTGAAATCGACCCGAAAATGTTCAATGGCGCGATTGATCGCGTATCGACAATCTCGGCGGAAAAAACCCGCGCGATCAAGTTGACGATTAACGGCAAAACCATGACCCTCACGGCACAAAGCCCCGAAAGCGGCAGCGCGACCGAGGACATTGAAATCAGCAATGAAAACGCCGCCTTGGAAATTGGGTTCAATTCAAAGTATCTGATGGACATCACCCAACAAATGGAAGGCGCGGGATGCCGCATTATTCTTGCTGATTCCGGTTCGCCGACAATCATTCAGGACACCAGCGATAACAGCGCCCTGTACGTTCTTATGCCGCTGCGCGTTTGATGCGCGTTTGATAGGCGCTGGCTGTACGCGTACGGTTTATAAAAAATAGCGGCGATGGCGTGCGTGCCGATGACACGGTGGAACGCTAAGCCGCAAAACAACAAGAGGGGGCGGCCAGATTTTACGGTGCGCCCTTTTTCTTTGGCGATGTCGTGGTTGTTTGCCTGTTTGTCTGTTTTTGTTCAGAGTTGAGATGAAGTATCGCGTTTTATGAGTTACCTGACCCACATCACATTAACCCGTTTCCGCAATTATACGCAGGCCTCGTTAAAGGGGCTGGAGCGCGGCTTTGTTGTGCTGTCGGGGCATAATGGTGTGGGCAAGACAAATTGTCTGGAGGCGGTGAGCTTGCTCAGCCCCGGCCGCGGCCTGCGCAATGCATCGCTTGATGATTTGCGGGCGCGGACGATGGATAACTTTGGGGACGGTTTCGGGAATGGTTTTGCGGGGGGCGCTGCTGCGGCTCAGTCACCCGATAGCGAGGCATTGCATGAATCGCTTGGTAACACAGTCTGTCTGGCGGCGAAAGAAGCAAAAGCCGTACATAATCAAGCGTGCGAGCAACCAGCGATTAAAGGCTGGGTTGTGTTGTCGGACATCGAGAGTGATGCGGGCGCTGTACGCCTTGGCACTGGCGAGGATTCAACCAGCGGAAAACGCATCGCGAAAATCAATGGTGAGCGCGTGTCGGCCTTGTCGCAAATGGCGGATTATGTGGCGTGTGTGTGGTTCACACCGGCGATGAGTGGCTTGTTCACCGGCGGCGCGGCAGAGCGGCGGCGGTTTTTTGACCGGCTGGTCTTCGCTTACGACCCCGCCCATGCAGGACGTATTCGCCGCTATGAGCAAGCGATGGCGCAACGGGCGCGGGTTTTGAAAGACGCGCATCATAAAGGCGTACGCGCCGATGCGACATGGCTGGACGGGCTTGAATTGAGCATGGCGGAAACGGGGGTGGCGATTGCGGCTTCGCGGCTTGAGCTTTTGTCCTTGCTTCAGGATTTTTGTGCGATGACGGCGCAGCTTGGCTTTCCGCAAATCGCAATGGATCTTGTGCAAGGGCCGGAGGCGATGTTGCAAGGGGCTTCCGCCTTGACGGTAGAGGAAAACCTGCGCGCGGCGCTCTCGGAATCGCGCCGCCGTGATGCGATTGTTGGCGGTGCGGCGCTGGGCGCCCATAAAACCGATTTGCATGTGGTGTACGCGCCAAAGGCGATGGAGGCGGCGCAATGCTCAACAGGCGAGCAAAAGGCGCTGTTGATGGGCATTATTTTGGCGCATGCGCGGTTTATTGAGGCGCGGCGCGGCGAGATGCCTGTCTTGCTCTTGGACGAGGTCGCGGCGCATCTTGACCCGCGCCGCCGTGCGACTTTGTTTGATATTCTGGGTGGTATGAAGGGGCAGGTCTGGCTCAGCGGTACGGAACACGCCTTGTTTGAGGAACTGTCGGGCAAGGGGCAGTTTTTTGAGGTCGCCAATCAACAATTCCACGCGCTTTAAAAAACGCGACTTCGCGCCCTCCACTAACCGCGATTTCTCGCGCTGCATTACCCACGATTTCACGCGCATTATAAACCACGACTTCGCGCGCTCTATTAACCGCGATTTCACGCGCGGTAAAAACCCCGTTTCCCCCTGATTTTCGAAGGGCTGCGGAACGGGGATAAATCGCCCTGAACATCACGATTATCCTTTGTTTTATGGGGGTTGGCTGCTATACTCCGCAGACCCTCAAATGGGCTGATGAAACAACCAAAAAAAGCAGGGCAATTCTATGGCCGATCCAGCAATCGTAAAACCCAATGCCGCCGAAGCGGAAGCCGCATACGGCGCCGATTCCATTAAAGTCCTGAAGGGGCTTGATGCTGTTCGTAAACGGCCGGGCATGTATATTGGCGACACGGATGACGGGTCGGGCTTGCACCACATGGTGTATGAGGTCGTTGACAACGCGATTGACGAATCCTTGGCCGGCCATTGTGATGAAATTATCATCAGCCTGAACGCCGATGGATCAGTGTCGGTGAAAGATAACGGGCGCGGGATTCCGGTGGATATTCACACCGAAGAAGGCGTGTCGGCGGCGCAGGTTATCATGACCCAGCTCCATGCCGGCGGTAAATTCGACCAAAATTCATACAAGGTTTCGGGCGGTTTGCACGGGGTCGGGGTGTCGGTTGTGAACGCCTTGTCCGAGTGGCTTGACCTCAATATCTGGCGCGACGGCAAGGAATGGACAATCCGGTTCCGCCATGGCGAGCCGGAGGCTCCGCTGCGCGAGATTGGCCCCGCCAACGGCAATAAGGGCACAAAGCTAACGTTTTTGCCGTCCCCTGCGACCTTTACCAGCACGGATTTTGATTTTTCGACCTTGGAAGACCGTTTCCGCGAATTGGCGTTCTTGAATTCCGGCGTCAATATCTTGTTCCGCGATGAACGCAGCGATGAGAAAAAAGAAGTCCGCCTGAATTACGCCGGCGGGATCGAAAGCTTCGTGGAATGGCTCAACCGTTCCAAAACGCCTTTGTTCCGCCCATCCGTGGCGGTGAAGGGCGAACAAAACGGCATGACCGTTGAGGCGGCGCTGGAATGGACAGACAGCTATCACGAAACGATGCTGTGCTTTACCAACAACATTCCCCAGCGCGATGGCGGGACGCACCTTGCGGGATTCCGTGCCGCGCTAACGCGTACGATCAACAACTACGCCAACGAAACGGGCTTGCTCAAGAAAGAAAAAGTCTCCCTGACCGGTGAAGACATGCGCGAGGGCTTGACCTGCGTTTTGTCGGTGAAGGTTCCTGACCCGAAATTCTCGTCCCAGACGAAGGATAAGCTGGTGTCGTCCGAAGTGCGGCCGGTTGTTGAATCGCTGGTGAGTGAGTCTCTGTCGACATGGTTTGAGGAAAACCCCGCCGATGCGCGGCGCATTGTCGGCAAAATTGTCGAGGCCGCCACAGCGCGCGAAGCCGCGCGTAAAGCGCGGGACTTGACCCGCCGCAAAGGGGTTTTGGATATTGCATCCTTGCCGGGAAAACTGGCGGATTGCCAAGAACGCGATCCGGCTTTGTCCGAATTGTTTATTGTCGAGGGTGACTCGGCGGGCGGCTCGGCGAAGCAAGCACGGGCACGGAAAAATCAGGCTATTTTGCCGCTGCGCGGAAAAATCCTGAACGTAGAACGCGCCCGTTTTGACAAAATGTTGAATTCGGCGGAGATCGGCACATTGATTACCGCCCTCGGCACCGGAATCGGCAAAGACGAATTTAATGTTGAAAAGCTGCGCTATCACAAAATCGTTATCATGACTGACGCGGACGTGGACGGGTCGCATATTCGGACATTGTTGTTGACGTTTTTCTTCCGTCAAATGCAGCCGGTGATTGACCGCGGGTATTTGTACATCGCGCAACCGCCTTTGTACAAAGTGAAGCGCGGCAATGCGTCGGAAATGTATCTGAAGGATGATGACGCGCTGGATCGCTATTTGATCGGCGCGGCGTTGTCTGATATGCGCTATGAGGCCGGCAGCGGTGTTGTCAGCCTTGGCAAAGACCTTGAAAACGTCTTGCTTGAGGCGCGTAAATTACAAGGCGCGATCCAGAGCTTGAACCGCAAAACCGGATCGGTGATGTTTATTGAACAAGCCGCCTTGTCTGGCGCGTTTGACGGGGCGTCATCGCACAGCATGGAAGATGGCGAGAAAATCGCCGTACGGATTGCCGAGCGTGTGAATACGCTCTCCGCCAAAAACGAACGCGGTTGGAAGGCGTCCTTTACACCTGTCGGCGGCTATATTCTTGAGCGTACGTTGCGCGGTGTGAAGGAGTCTTACAGGCTCTCAGCCGATCAATTGCGCTCGGTTGAGGGTGTACGCCTTACAGGGCGCAAGGAATTGTTGAAAGACTTCTTTGAAGAAGGTGGCAAGCTCATCTTAAAAGACGAAGTCGCCGCAAAAATCTATGGCCCGACAGGCTTGCTCCACAGTGTCTTTGCGATTGCCCGTAAGGGGTTGCAGATTCAGCGCTATAAAGGTCTTGGTGAGATGAACCCAGAACAGCTTTGGGAAACCACGCTGGATCCGGAGGTGCGGACGCTGCTCCAAGTCAATGTTAAGGACGCGGAAAAAGCATCGGAGATTTTCTCAACCCTGATGGGCGATGTGGTCGAACCGCGCCGCGAATTTATTCAAGATAACGCGTTGAAGGTGTCCAACCTTGATGTTTAGGGTTTGGCGGCCTGCGGGTTATCCCTAAGATGAAAAACAAAAGGGCGGCTCTACCGCCCTTTTTTTGCGGCTTGCTGACGGTTTTTGCCGCCTGTATTTAACGCGGGATAAGCACGCGATAGAAGCTGTAATTATTCGGCCCTGGCCAATCTTCGTTTTTCAAGCACCCAAACATGGTGCGGTTGAATGCGGTTGCGGGAGCGGAAGGGTCTGAAGATATGACCCTCACAGCACCAAACGTTCCGAGAAAATAGAAATTCGTTTCGTCAAAGGCTTGGATATCATCCATAGGCGCGTCGCCATTGACGGGCGCGATGCCGGCAATTTCGTTGATGCGCAGACAAACCGATTTTTTGATGTGGGGCACGAAATAGATGAGTTCGCCGGAGCCGCTGTTCAAGGCATTGACGGTGGTTTTTCCGGTAATCAAAAACTTGCCGTAATAGGTGAGGGCGCTGTGCTTTGAATCGAGGGCGGAAGGGTTGATGGCTTCGAGTTTGATGCCGCCGCCTTGCGGATGAAACACGCGGTTTGTGACGGTGGCGCAGGCGGCGTGTTCGTAATCCGTATTGCCGCCAGGGTAGGTGGCGTCGTCAAAACACAGGGCGCTCTCCGACATGCCGCGCGACAGCATACGGTTGACGGCTTGCTCGACGTTGTTGGCATAGAGCAAGAGGTCGTCGGCGTAGAGGCCGCCGCGTTCTTCGGAGGCATCTTTCCCGCCGCCTTCGGAGTTCATCACGGTGGCGGCGAGCGCGGCGAACAACCCGATGGCGATGAGGATAATGAACAACACATTGCCGCGCGCCGCGGATGCTGATTTGTTGATGGGGGGCAGCGTGTCGTTCGGCGTTGAAAGGAAGACGCAGCATTGCGCCTTGGCACCGCCGTGTTCGGCGCGCAAGTTAAAATCATACAAACCCACACGGGCCTGCATCTTGTTTTTCATGGTTTACCGTGCTCTCAGAGTGAAATAGGCGATATAGGCGTTGTTGGGCCATTGTCCGGAGCCTTGTCGATAGCAGCCGCGTGTGACGCGGTCGAAATAGGTTGAGTTTGAAATGACGCGCGCATAAATGAAGGTGCCTTGATATCGGTAATTATCTCTGTTCTCTATGGACGTTGCGGAGTCTAGATATGGGTCGATGCCTTTGGGCCAGTCCGTGACCATGTCGTTTAAGGCAATGCAAATTTCTTTTGTGACGTAGGGGAGCAAAATCATCAATTCAGTGGTTGAGCTGCTGCCGTTTGGTGGGACGTGACTGATCGAGGTTTGATCGGTGATGAGGTATTCGCCGTAGAAGCGAAAGCTGCTGAAGCTCGGATCGAGGTATCGGTCGCTCGGGGCTTGGTATGAGATGCCGCCGCCTTGCGGGTGAAAGACACGGTTGGCAATGGTGGCGCAGCCCGCAGGCCCTTCATAGCGCGTGTCGCCGCCCGTTGCGCCGTCAAGGTCGAAGCATAGATCGCTTTCGGATATGCCGCGAGCGAACATTCTGCCTACCGCCTGTTCAACCGACCCTGCGAACAAGGCGATGTCGTTGGCATAAAGGGCGGCACGTTCGGAGCCCGCGTTTTTCCCACCGCCTTCTGAGTTCATCACGGCGGCGGCCAGCGCCGCGAACAGGCCGATGGCGACCAAAATGATGAACAGGACGTTGCCGGAAATGGATGCGTGTTTCATGGTTATATTATAGCGCATTTTGCGGAGATTTATCAAAGTTAATTGATGTCACCAGACGCGGAAGGATGCCGTCAGTCTTAACCCTAGGCTTTGCCGGGCTGTCCGCTTCCGACTGTGCTGCCGGGGGCGGTTGCTTTATTGCCGCCGCTGTCTTTTGCGGGGCGGATTTCCGGTGTCGGGATGCCTTTGTCGATAACCGGCTTGCTGAACAGGCCTGAACTAATGGTATCGGCGGCTTCTTTGAGGATTTGTTTCACCTCGTCGCTCAAGCCTTCAGGCATCAGGGTGATGCCTTCATCGGCCTGTGTTTCGACGGCTTCTTCGGCGCTGAAGCGTTCAAGCGGGACTTCTTCGATGTCGCTCATGGAGGGTTTGCGGGCGCTGCTGCCACCGCTGCTTGAGGATGTGCCGCTGTCTTCTTCGTCCTCATTGTCATCTTGCGCGTTGCCGCCCAGCGACGTGTTGCCGATGATGTCCGCCCATGTAAGCGGCTTTTCGGCGTCTTTGGTTGCGGGGGCGCTTGGTGCGCCGGATTTTGCGGCGGATGATGGTGCTGACGGAGCGGATGTGGCGCTCTCAATGCTTCTCTCGCTTGGGCGCTGCGGCGCTGCGGCGGGAGTGGTCGGGGATGATGTGGTGCCGGCTGCCGCCACTGTAGAGCCGAGGTCGTCCGGATTATTTTTGGCGTAAAGATGCGCCAGCGCCATGGCGCCAGCCTCAAGCCCCGTAACATTGGGGCCTTGGGCAATTTGGAAGCCTTCAAGGAGAAGTTCGATTTCGGGGCTTTTCGGGGCGACAACATCGGCCTTCATCGCGGTCCAGTTTTTGCTGGAGAGGCGGTCACGCAGGGCACCGATTTCCTTCATGTGTTTCAGGACATAATCGCTCGGTGCTTCAAGGCCGAGGAAACGCTGAACCCGCATGGCTTTGGCATGGCCGGGGTTGCAGTAGAAAATATTAACGTCGGCGATACGGTCGCCAAAACAAACAACCGCCATGCCTTCTTTGAAGGATTTGAGGCCATCATAGGATGCGCGTCCGCGAAGCTGGATCGAGGCTTGTTGCCCGCCCATATAGCCGCCGCCAAGGCCGCCGGAGTTGAGCGTGAAGCCCGAAACTTCTGTCACCAAGGCTTGGCCAACGGTTTTTTCAAAAAATTCTTTTGTTTCGGTGGGGTCTTCGAGCTTGCCGAAAATTTTCAAGTTACAGTTCGCGGTAATGGAACGAGCTTCTTCCTTCACCCGTTTTTGCAGCGCTGGCAAATCCTGCGCCGAATAGATCAAACAGAAACCGAGCGAACGCGCCTGCGCCGCCATAACCGCCATCCCTTGCGCGGTATAGTAGCCGACCTCGTCAAACACCGTCATGAATGGCGTGGCGGAATGGGTGGGTTTGTTTTCAATGGCTGTGGCGGCCTCACCTTCGACTTGCGATCCAAGGGTCGAGCCCATCATGCCTTTCAATGTCGCCGCAACGATTTTACCAAGGTTGGCGGTTTCGTCGGATGATTTTTCAAGGGCGGGAATCAACACCACCAAAATGCGGCGGTTCAAAACCACGTCCACCATGTCGACATCGGCGTAATCAACGTCAAAGATATAGCCGTAATCATCGCCGAGCGATTGCAAGGCGCGGGTAAATTGCATGGCAAGATAGCCGTGCTGTTGCTGGGCAACGCTGGTGTCGACCATTGGCTGATCCGGCCCCATCGGCTTTTCCTTGCCGTTGTCGTCATAGGCTTCATGCACGAAACCGGGGAGGGTATCGAGATAGCCTTTAATGCTCTCGCCCATTTTCTTTGGCAGCGTCTGATCGCGCGACAGGCGGATGACTTCGTTCAGCACCATATAGTTACGGATCGTGCTGATGCTCATCGGCATTTCTTGATAGTCGCGTTTCCATGTCAAAGCGGGCATCAAGGAGCTGAGCAACGATACGGCGCGTTCTTTCCACATCGCGTTGTCGCCTTCGGCTTCGGGCATCAAGCTCACCAACATGTTGGTGAGGTAAGAGGCAGAACCGCTGGAAAACGGGTTGAGCGAGTTGGACGGAGCCCGCGCGTCAGAGTTTCCGGTCATGTAGTTCAAAACCAGCAAATCGTCATCGCGCCCAAAGCGGCGGCATAAAGATGAGAGTGACGACCAAAGATCCGTATCGGCCTTACCATCGACATAGATGAACCCCGACGACCATGTCAGGGCGTTTGTGACCATGGATTTGAGCCCCTCGGTTTTCCCCGCGCCGGTGGTGCCGAGATATAAAACGTGGGTTCGGGCATCGCTGTTGGTGAACCAGATTTCGTCTTTGCTGTCTTTGGCATTGCCGATATACAGAATGCCTTCGGCCTTGCCGTTACGCCCCGGGCCTTTGTTGTTTGAGTCCTTGTAAGGTGAGCTCATCGGCATTTTAAACAGCAAAGCGCGGTCACGCTTGCGTAGCCACATAAAATATAAAAAGCACAAAAAACAGACAAGGTCGGCAACGAGCGTGAGTTCCGGCACCAGCAAAATACAAATCGCGCAGACCAAAAATATGGTCGCGGAATTGTGTGAATCGCTCATCGCATCGCCAAACCGTTTGTAAAACGGCCGCGTATCGCGCAGCGTATGGTCTAGGCCATAATCGTATTTTCTTTGGTTTAATGCCATGGTTGGCGTTTATTCCTGATTATAGAAAAAATTATTGGCGTCCATCGGAACGCCGGTTGCGTCGGGCGAAGGCTGTTGCGGCTTGGCATCATACTGCGCCGGTGACGGTGCCTCATTATGACTCATTGCGCCGGTCTTTGTAAAAGCATTTTCAATAAGCCCTTTGCTCGAGCCAGTGAGGTATAAAAACAAACCGACCAGCAGTACAATCCCGATAACGGTCAAGATGGCTTGGCGAATTTGGTAGCCGGCACCGTTTTGGTTTTGCTGTGCGTAGGCATAATGCGCCATCGCTGGATTGCCCTCGGATATTCCGGCGGCAGGGGGAGATTTTTCCAAAGCCTCCGTTGCGGTGATCAGGGCGCGCAGCGCATCGGCGCGGCGAATGTAATGGGCGACCTCGATTTCGGCGGCGCCTTTCTTGGTGGCACCGTATTTCAAAACCGTTGTGCCGCTGTCGGCGTTTTCCTCGATTTTCAAAGACCCATGGCCGTCTTTGGTGAGGTCAAGCGTCCACACAGAAGGCGTGATGGCATCGGGCAAAGACAGGACAAGTGTTTGGCCTGTGACTTTGGCTGTTGGCTTGTATTGTCCGAGTAAGGCTCTGATCATCGGGTTCTCCCTTTCGTAATCGGTTGTTCTGAACGGCGTTAAACGGGTTTAAGGACGCCCTTGTTCTTTCCCTTGTCCTTGACCATGCTGTAGTCAAGTTGCGGGATCGGGCGGGCAAGAATCGGGTTGTTCATATAGGTATCAAGCGTTTTGACCGCATCAATGACTTTGGGGCGCGGGATCGGGCGGTCAACCTGTTTTTCGGCGCGGTAGTGACAGGTCGCGCCGATGGCCTCCATATGGAAGGCTTGACGCCCCAGATTGTTGAGCGGGTACCACAAGGCGCGATTATGACCGCGCAGCCAGACAAATTGCGCCGGTGCCAAAACCCCGCCTTCGGATCGGGCGACATCAAGACCGCGCAACAAGGCGGTCGCCACAAAGGCGTGTTTGTTGATCTTCTTATGGAAGTTATCGGATAATTTCTTGTCTTTCAAAATCTTGCGCGCTTCTTTGAGCAATCCGCGGTCGCGCGAGAGCATGAGCCCCTTTTGGTCATTCCAGCACGAAGCAAGCCGGCCGAGCATGTCATCGGCCTGTGTCCGCTTGCGATTGGATTTGAGGCAAAACGCGGCCAAAATAATCTGGATATAATCCGGTTGCTTCAAGGCACCGGTCCAGCGCGGGCCGAGTTGGCGGGCAAAGGCACGCTCGGCGGCTTGGTAATCGACCTTGCCGTCTGGCAAAGGGATTTTGTTGAACGCGATCCATTCCTCAGGGCCCAAAGCCTCGGAAAACAGCGGCAGCTCCGCCGGAACGGGGGAACCAGGGGCGCGAAACGGCAGGTCACTGGGGTTGAAATTCACAAAAGGAACAATGCTGCGGAAGATTTTCGATTGTTCGTGAATCAACCCGTCAAGGCCGAGCGTGCGGCGATACATGCTTGTCGGGCCCTTGAAAACAGACCACAGCATGAGCAAGATGAGAATGAAGCAAAACAGGTATTTCAAGATGGAGGACGCCATCCACGCCGTCACCCCCATATGGGCGAGGGTAATTTCCTTCGGGTCGGCCATCAAGGCGAAATCGCGCCATTCGCCGACGCTCATCGGGCGGTTCGGGAAACCGGGAACATTCATAACGTGGTCGTCGCCGAAAATAAGGGCGAGCAAGCCAAGCTCTGCCACCCGCACCCATAACACGAATTGGATAAGTTGAAATTTGAACAGATACCAAATGACCCAGCAAAACAACGCAATGAACGCGCCGATCAGCACGACCATCCACATACCGTCTTCTTCGCCGCCTTTTTTGTCTGACATAACCTTATAACTACCGAGTATTCTTGATGTCGGCTTGTTTGCCGACGTTTATGGCGAGGCGTTGCCAGTGCCTTTGTTTATTTCGACTCACACTCTATGCTAAGCCACAGTCTATGCTAACTCACAGTCTATGCTAATGGAAAAACCTTATCATAGGGTGAATATTTATATCACAAAACCTCTTGTCTTTTAAAAGAAAACTGGATAAAAGACTAGCATCTTTTCATGAAGCGGCGTTCTTTTTGCGCCGCGGTGAGTGGGGAAGAGGTTTTTCGGCGCTATTTATGCCGCAACCAACGTCCATCCACGCCACAATGAACCGATATCATCATGGTGCGCCGGTGTAGCACAGCGGTAGTGCAGCGGTTTTGTAAACCGAAGGTCGGGAGTTCAATCCTCTCCACCGGCACCATTTTTCCCTCTTTTCGTGTTCTTGTACGCTTTGTCTTTTGACCGCTTTAGGCGGGGTTTATTGTTTGCGTTTTTGGGAGTGTTATATTATAGCAGTTTTGAGCCGCAAAACTTGTTAGGAGAGTACGATGCTCACGGTGACGAATATTCGGGTGGATGCGCCGAGGACGGCGGCGGGTAAAGGCGGGTGTATGCTCGATTTTACAGGATCTTTGACCTTGGAGAAAGGGGCGCATTGCCTTTTGATCGGGCCTTCGGGGTGTGGGAAAACGACGCTCATGGCGGTGATGGGCGGACTTATGCGGGCGCAGCGCGGCGATGTTGTGTTTGATGGTGCGTCCTATGCGGGGCTTAGTGCGCGGGCGCTTGATGCCTTGCGGGTGAGGGCTTTTTCCTTTGTGTTTCAACGGTTGCATTTGATTGGGCATTTGACGGCGGCGCAGAATGTGGCTTTAGCGGCGTCTGGTGCGGGTCTGCGTGCCGATGAAGCGCGGGTTGCGGCGTTGTTGGAGGCGGTCGGTTTGGCCGGCAAACATAACCAAAAGGCGCAGAGCCTCAGCCAAGGTGAGGCGCAGCGCGTGGCGATTGCGCGTGCCATGATGAATAATCCGCAGGTTATTTTTGCGGATGAGCCGACCTCGGCGCTGGATGACCGGCATACGGATATTGTCATGGATTTGTTATTCTCGATGGCCTTGGCGCAGGGGGCGAGCTTGGTGGTCGCGACCCATGATGCGCGGATAAAAAACCGATTTTCCCATGTTGTTGAGATGGGCCAGAACAAGATGGAGCAGGATAAAGGGCAGGAGGCACCGCAATGACCGACCGTTCTTATGTATTGTCTGCGCTTTTGGCGCGTTGGCCATTGAACCTGCTGTCGCTTCTTTTGGCGGCGTTTGGCGTGATGTTGATTGTGGTCGTGATCTTGTTTACCCACCATGTCGGCGGGCGGCTTTCCAGCGATGCCAAGGGCATTGACCTTGTCGTGGGGGCGAAGGGGAGTCCACTCCAACTCGTTTTATCCTCGGTCTATCATGTCGATGTTCCGACCGGAAATATCGACTTTGCGCAGGCGCAAAAGCTTCTCAAAGACCCGCAGTTTCGCTTTGCGATTCCGCTGGCGCTTGGCGACCGCTGGCACGCGTTCCGGATTGTCGGAACAACGCCGGATTATATGCGGCATTACGGGGCGGCTTTGGAGACGGGGGATGTATGGAATGCTCCGTTCGAAGCCGTGGTCGGGGCGGATGTGCCGCTTCAGCTTGGGGAAAGATTTGTCGGGGCGCATGGCTTGAGTGGTCATGGAACGGGCGGGGATGGGCATGTGCATGAGTCCAGCCCGTACACCGTAACAGGACGATTGGCGCGCAGCGGGACAGTGCTTGATCGCTTGATTTTGACGTCGGTTGAGAGTGTGTGGATGATCCATGGGCAGAGTGAGGCGCAGGGCGCAGGGCATGGGCAGCCAGACCAGCATGAGCATCATGAGCATGGGGACGATCATGACCATGAGCACAGCCATAGCCATGATCATGCGGCGGCGGCTAAACCAGAAATCACGGCGATTTTGTTGGGCGTCCGTTCGCCTGCGGCGATGATGAATTTGCCGCGTCAATTGAACCGTGATACGGGTTTTCTGGCGGCGCATCCGGCGCTTGAAATGGCGCGGCTGGGGGCGGTGTTTGGTGTGGGGCGGATGAGTGGCGCGGTGCTGTCGGGGTTTTTGATTGTCGTGGCGGCGTTCGGAATTTTCGCCGGTCTGGCATCAGGGCTTGAGCAACGCGCGGGCGATATTGCGGTGCTGCGGGCTTTGGGTTACACGCCGCTTCGGATTTTTGGGTTGGTGGCGGCGGAAGGGGCGTTGCTCGCTTTCGCCGGTGCGGTATGCGGCGTGGTGTTTGGGGCGGCGGGTTTTGCGATTCTTATACGGGTGATTAAGCCGCTTCAGGACAGCGGTGCGCATGTAGGGCCATTATTGGCGCAGGGCGCACTACACATATTATTGGTTTGCGGGGCTGTTGTGGTTGTCGGCGTTTTGGCAGCATTGATTCCCGCTTTGCGCTGTGCGAAAACGAGTATTGTAAAACAATTGATAAGGGCATAATGGCAATGAGCGCGTCTTTTCGGTTTCATCGGTTTTGGGGCTGTTTGTTGTGCGTGCCTTGCGTGCTGTGCATTGTGGCCTTGGCGGTGCTGGTGAATCCGCGCACTGCCGGTGCCTTGCAAGAGTTGAATTATACCGAAGAAACATTTTCGACAACGTATCTGGTGCCGTATATCCCCGAATTTTCAAAAACGCCGGAAGGCGGGCTTGCGTGGGAAACTCTGGCGCGAACAACGGAAATTTCGTATGAGGAGAAAAACGCCGAAGGCATGGATATAGCCGGCGTGCGGCCGGATTTTCCCGCCGATGTTTTGGCGCTGGATGGCCAAGAGGTCTTGATGCAGGGCTATATGTTCCCCCTTGATGCGGCGGAAAAACAGGCGCAGTTCCTGTTCGGGCCGTTTCCGGCGACATGTCCCTATCACTATCATGTCGGGCCGGCGATGGTGATTGAGGTAAGCGCCGCCGAGCCATTGCCATTTGTCTATGATCCAGTAAACTTGCGGGGACGGCTTGAACTTGTATCGCGTGACGATGCGTTCAATGTCTTTTACAGGTTGAAGGAGGCAAGGTTAGCCGAATGAATAAGCAAGATGTCAAAAAATTGGTGCAGGTGGTCGAGGCTTATTGCACCAAGGAGGGGATGCGCTTCACAGACCCGCGCCGTCATGTGCTGGAAATCGTTGCGGCGAGTGACAAGCCCATTGGCGCTTATGATATTTTGGCGCGCCTTGGCGAGCGTTTAGACAATCCAAAGCCGCCGACGGCTTACCGCGCGATAGAATTTTTTGAGCAGCATGGCTTTATGCACCGGATTGAGAGCCTCAACGCCTATGTTATATGTTACGCTGACCACCGCCATGAGGGCAGCCAGTTTATGATTTGTGATGTGTGCGGCAAGGCAATTGAAACGCATTTATGCCACTTGCCGGCCGACCTTATGGCGCGAACCCGCGCAGAAGGGTTTGTCGTGAGCGGGTGGAGCGCCGAAATTCACGGGCGGTGCAGGGATTGCCTAAACCCCTGAAACAGGCTATATTTTACCTCTTTTATTGCAGCCAGCTTTTCAAGGCTCGCTCCCACATCCTTTATAGACAGGACACAGCCATGAGTATTCGCACAAAAATCCTGTTCTCTTTTTTGTTGCTTATCATCATGTCGCAGGGCGTTAGCTTTTATGTTCTTGATATGTTGCATAGGCTCCAGCAAAACGCATTATTCGACCGCCAGCTTCAACAAAGCGTGCGCATTTTTCACCGTCAATTATCGGCGCGCGTGGATAGTTTGGCGCAAACTGCGGAATTGGTGGCTGCCGATGCCCAGTTTAAGAAGGCGTTAGCCGCGGAAGACAGGGCAACGCTTGATGAGATTTTAGAGCGGAACCGCCAAAGAATCGGCGCGAATATCGGCGTGGTTCTTGATGAGGAGGGGCATATCCTCACGATTGCGGGGAGTGCGACCCCAACCGAAATTGATGAATTTTCTGAAAAGCTCATGTCCTTCAGTAAGAGGCTGGAGAGCGAAGGCTATGACGGCACGATCGCGGCGGGGTATTCCGTTTACCAAGCGAACATTACCGCGGTGGTCAGTGGTAAAAAACAGGGCTACATCGTTTTGGCGTCAAAATTTGATGCAGAAATGGCGCGGGATATCGAGAGCCTGTCTTTAACAAACTTGTTTTTCATCATGAATGACGACAGTAAGGGACAGGAATACTCCGTGATTATCTCTGATGCGCCGAAAGGGCACGCCCAACATATTGTCGAGGCTTTGCGCGCCGACCGTGGGCGCACGACCCAAGTATTCAAAGACAATACACGCGTATCCTTTGTTCAGGAAATTTCGTCACTCGACCCCAGCAAAAAATTCTTTGTCGTGTTGCAAAAGAATAATGACGAAACACAAAAAATTCTCGCGGATTCCCGCAGTGCCACATTGATTGCATCGGCGATGTTGATCTCGATTGCGATGCTTGCGGCCTATTTCATCGGCCAAAAAATTACTGTGCCGATCAATGAGATATCGAAGGCGATTCAAGCCTCCGAAGAAGGCAACCTTGCTTACCGCATCAAGACCAGTGGAAACTCAACCGATACGGAGTATCTCAGGCTTGCCGCGTCGTTTAACGCGATGATGAGTTCGATCCAAGAGCGGGAAAAAATGCGCCATATGGCCTATCATGACGGGTTGACCGGTATTGCCAATCGCCGCTATTTCATTGAACAATTGCGCGAAATATGGGCGCAGCGCGAGAACACATCGGCGACGCTTTTGATGCTTGATCTTGACGGGTTTAAGCCTGTGAACGACCAGCACGGCCATGCGGCGGGGGACGAGGCACTGGTCGTTGTCGGCAAACGGTTGAAGGAGGCCGCCCGCAATAATTTTGACGTTGTTGCGCGTTTGGGCGGTGATGAATTTGCGATTATTTTCCGCGATATGGCGGATCGGGAATATCAAACCGAGAAGGCGGCCCATATTTTGGAATGTCTTGCCGAGCCGATTACCATCGGGCAAAAACAAGTCAGGATCAGCGCCAGTATCGGCATTGCTTCGCTGCGCGACAATCTGGACAGTATGGATCACTGGATGGAGCGGGCAGACAAGGCCTGTTACGAGGCGAAACATTCCGGCAAGAACACCTTTGTCATCAAGGAAAACGACGCCGCGTAAGACGATGCCACGTAAGACGACGCGGCGTAAGTAAGGCGGCGAGTTACGCGCTTTAAACGGCGGGGGTGGTTTTTCGTCACCGCTGTTGCTTAACCCTCATTCATGCCCATCTTCTGTGCCGTCATTCATGCTTTGCGCTGTGGTGGGCGCTGTGGTCTAAGGCGTGGTGGGCTCTTCGGCGCGGCGCTGGAGGGCTTCTTCTTGGCCGGAGAGGGTGAAAAACACGGTTGTGCCTGTTTTGCCGTCTGAGTCCAGCCAGATTTTTCCATGATGCTTTTTAATGATTTTTTGAATGATGGTCAGGCCTGATCCCGTGCCGCCGCCATAGGCATCGCGTTGGTGCAGGCGTTTGAAGATTTTGAAAACAAGATCATGGTGGTCGGGGTGGATGCCGATTCCGTTATCGCGGACAAAAAAGACAAACTCGCCGATATTCTCACCTTCCTGAGCAAAAGCCGCCTCGGGAGGAACAGGCGCGGCAGAAGAGGGGATGTTGTCATGCCCGTGTCGTGTGTCGTGCGTATCGTGGCTCATATACCCGCCGATTTCAATGGTTTTTGTGTCGTTGTCGTTATATTTCAACGCGTTGACAATAAGGTTGCGGAAGATTTCCGCCACACGTACGGGGTCGCAATAAATCGTGGGCAAAGGCGGGTCTTGCTGGATTGTGATAACGCCTTTGGCCTGTGTGATTTCGATCTGCATCACATCGACCGTGTCGCGAATGAGGGCGCCGATATCGGTGTTTTGTCTGGCGAGTTCTGTCCGTCCTAAGCGCGAATATTGCCACAAAGAATCGATCAGGATTTCAAGACGCTTTGAGAGTTTACCAAGTGTTTCGACCATGAACAGGCCTTCGCCGTCAAATTTATCACCGTAATCTTCCTTCAGGAATTGCGCAAAATTTGACATGCCGCGCAAGGGTTCCTTGAGGTCGTGGGAGGCGATATAGGCGAAGTCGTCGAGTTCTTGGTTGCTGTCGATCAAGCGGCGGTTATAGTCTTTGAGTTTTTCGATGTTTTGGTCTTCGGATATTTCAAGGCCGATCCATTGCGTGACCAACGACACGAAGGATTCCTCACGTTCGGTAAAGGCTGTACGCGTACGGGGTGAGTAAAAACAGATCATGCCGTGCATCTCCTCATTCGCGAAAATAGGAGATTTGATGAAAGTTTTAGCGCCAGTGAGGCCACAAAAAGCCGTGCCGAAATTGTCGGTGAACGAAGACACAGCACGCCCTGTGGCGAGATAGGCATCACGCATCGCAAAGAAGTCTTCGGCGGCGCCGATATCGGTGGGCAGCGGGGTTTGTTCTCCGGCGCGGTCTTGAACCACCATGCGCTCGCCTTTGACAACCGCGAAAAACGCGCTGGGCATATCCAGATAATGAGCGGTCTGTGCCAATGTGTGGGTGATTTTGTCTTTGAGAATTAAATGGCGGCTGTGTGAAATGACGTACAGGCTCTCCAGCAATTGTTGTTCTTGCTTTTCGCGCGTCACGTCGCGGGACAGACCGATCAGATAGCGTTTGCCCTGTTGGTCGATGAAACCGATTTTTTTGCTGTAGAGGGTTTTTTTGGTGCCGTCGTAAAAGGTGATGTCTTCGAAAATCTCGCTATAGCCGCTATTCAGGGCTTTGCGGTCTTCCGCGACGAAAAGATCGGCTTGTTCCTTGGGGAATTTTTCGATGGTTGTTGTCCCTAAAATCGAGGCGCGATCTTTCGGCGGATATATTTTCAAAAATTCGGGATTGGCCTCGACAATGCGGAATTCTTCGTCTTTCACAAACACCATATCGGGCACGTTGTCCATGACAAGGCGTAAGAAATTGCGGGAGCGTTCGATGTCTTCCTGGGCTTGTTTGCGTTCCGTGATGTCGCGAATGATGGCGGAAAATGTTACGACGCCATCGAAATTATATTCGCTGATGGATAATTCGATGGGGATGTTATGCCCATCTTTGTGGCGGCCTTCGAGTTGCAGGGTTTTGCCGATCAGTTCTTTTTTGTCCTTGTCCAGATAGCGCTGCATCGCCTTGTTGTGGCGGTCGGCGTGTTCGTCATCCATCAAAGTATTGATGTTGCGCCCGAGTATTTCGCCCGCCTTATAACCAAAGATCCGTTCGCTGGCGGGGTTAAAACTTGTGACATAGCCTTCTTGCGAGATGGTGATCATGCCGTCGGCGGCGTTTTCAATGATGTTGCGCAGGCGTTGTTCGCGGTGGCGCATCATTTTGCGGGCTTGTTCCAATTCCCTGTAAGTGCGCACCAAGCCGCCGCTGCCGAGCAAGAGCATGGTGACAAAAGACAACAACGCCGCCACGAACAGCCACGCGGCAAACATGCGCGTGGTCTGGTTTTGTTGCGCAAGAAGCCAATCATCGTTGCCCGATGAATATTGAACCGTCAGGCCGAATTCGGAAAAAACGCGCGTATAGATCGTGACGTCTTGAGGTGGCTTGTGGCCGTAGGACAGGCTCCCATGGGCGCTTTGCATTCCCATCCACTCTTCGTCGAAAACCGGCTTGTGGCCGAGAATCTGGCGGTGCGGCTCAAGCAAGATACGAATATAGAAGCGATTAATTTCAGGGGATGAGCCAAGGTCGGGCATGGAAACCAGCATATAATCCTTGGCCTCGATCGTCGCCAAGGTCACGATATGCGGTGGGCTTGATGTGCGGTACAAAGCGGCGTGCGCCTCGATATGGGGCTTGATCGAGGCCGAAAGCATCGCATCGGTGGCAAAGCGTATATCATCCTTCGTCATCGTGACGGTGATGGTAACGGCCTCACCATCCGGATCGCGCTTGAGAACATGATGGGCTTTGTCATAGGCGCGGATATGGTCGAGGGCGTGATAGACGAAATATTCCGTGCGGCTTTCGACATCGCCAAATCGGGCGGCGCTGCTGTGGTCGCTGATGGCATGGAACACTTTGTCGGAGAGGGGGATCAAGACAAGCGCCGTAATGGCGAAAAAGATCATACTGCTGATGAGGGTGAAATTCACCAATAAGGCAAAGAATGACCGACCTTGCTCGCTCTTCGGCGGCATTGTTTTGGTTGCCGCATCGGGGGATGCTGCCGGTGCATCGGGCGGGGTGTCTTGTGAGTGGGAATCTTGCATACCAAAGAGCCTGTTATCTTATGCCGCACCCAGAATAAGGGATTATACGGCGTATTAACAGCCACAAACGAAGGGCATTTGGATTTTGTTGCGGCGCTTGATCAGGCTTTTGTATTGATGCTGTCGATGAGTTCGTCTTGCATGTCGGACGCTGTTTGCAGGACTTTGAGATTGGCTTTATAGCTCAACTCCGCTTGTTTGAGCGTAACAACTTCTTCCTCCAGCCGTATGTTTGGCGACCCGATAATCTCTCCTTCATCAGCAAAGGGCGATGACGGGTCATAGGCCGGAACAAAAGGCGGGGTGCGGTTGACGATGGTTGTTGAAACGCCGCCGCCCGCGCTTGACGATTGGACGGAATCAACCGGCGTATATGGTTTTTTCGCGGCATTATCGGCCAAAGACCCTGTTGTGTTGGCATTGGCGATGTTGCCCGATGCCGCGGCGGCTTTGTTCGTGCTGGCCAACAGGCCAGATAGGGCGGTGGTGATTGCGTCGATCATAACTGTATTTTACACTATTTTTTATTAATGGGGCTTTAATAGATCAGCGATTAGGGTAATATAGCAGGAATATTATGGTCAGGATATCCACGATGAAAAAGCTTTTTGTGCGGCGTGCCTTGTTGGGATTATGTGTTGCGGGCGGCGTTTTATTCGGCGCCGGTGCGGTGCAGGCCGATACCAAAGAATGGTATTATGATTGGCGTTACCGCCACTGGCAAACACTGGATTTCCAGCCCTATGTCGAGCCATACAACACGACCCATATGCCGATGGCAAAAGTTCAGCCATGGATTTATCCATCAGGCCAGACAACCCCGCGTGAATTGGTGGCAACATATCGCCGCGCCGAATTGATGAACAAATTTTATGTTGATGACGACCTTGGCGTCAGTGTCCTTGAAGTCGGGTCAAATTTTTACCGCTTGTCATCGACCGAAAAACGCAAATTCATCACGACGATTGACCGCCTGTACATGGTGACGCGTTCTCAACAAGGCGTGTTGTTCCTGAAGGACTGGAACACCAAACGTGCGGTTGGGCAATTCACCAGCCGTGGGTTGATGCTGTTCTAGTTCAGCCTAGCTTCATTCATTTGCGCTATTTTAATTTGCAACGGGGATAACGCTGCTGCGGCGGTTGAGCCTGTGTTCGCGCCACAGGATATAGCCGTTGCTGCCGATAATGATGCTGGCACCCCAAATGACATTTTGGCCGGGGGCTTTGTCCCATAATAGCCAGTCAAAAATCATCGCCCAGAGCAGCAAGCTGTAACTGAGCGGCGCGACGAGCGCGGCGGCGCCCCAACGGTAACTCTCGGTCTTGAGCATCAGCGAGAACAACCCGACAACGCCGAGCGCGGCAATCATCCACCAATCATTGGACGGAATCGGCGTGCCGACAAACGGCATGAAAAATGCCGTGCCGATCAACCCGAACAGCAAGAAATAAAACACTGTGGTCACGGACGATTCCGTTTCGCCGAGCCAACGCAGCGACATAATAACCGACGCGTTCAACACCGCAAAAACCAGCCCGACCGTCATGCCGAGCGTATCCATGGACAGGCTGTCCCACGGGCGCGCAATGACCAAAACGCCGCAAAACCCGATCAAGGCGGCACTGATGCGGTGAATCCCGACGGGTTCTTTGAGGATAGGGCGGGCGAGCAAAACCACGAAGAGTGGCGCGGTAAAGGATATGGCGACCCCTTCGGCGAGCGACAGGAGCGAGAACATCCATACCGCCATGCCCATGCCGATCGTGCCGATTGTGGCGCGCATGAGTTGTCCCCAAAACCGATTGGTACGCAACAAATGCGACCGTTTCATATGCATGACAATGGGAACGAGGATGAGCAAAGCGACAACATTGCGCCAGAAGGTAATCTCAACCGGATCAAGATAGCCGGAGAGGATCTTGGTAATGGCGTTCATGACAGAGAGCATACAGGCGGCGAGCAAAGCGCATCCCACACTCCTGCCCAGATTGTCGGTGTCACGCATGGCGCAAACGGCTTTCGGGATAGGGTTACCCCTTTACAGTACGGCAGCGGCGGAATTTTTGTAAAGAGATATGGTATATGAACAAGGCTCATAGTCAAAGGGCCGGAATGCTCAGACTCCAGCCCTTTGTATGCTTGCGCTATGCCTGAAGCTTAGTTTTTGTCTTTGTCGACCAGCTTGTTTTTACCGATCCACGGCATCATGGCACGGAGTTTTGCGCCGACTTGTTCAATCGGGTGGGCGGCTTGTTTTTTGCGTATGGCTTTGAAGGATGGTTGCCCGACTTTGTTTTCCAGCATCCAATCGCGCGCGAATTTTCCGGATTGAATGTCGTGCAGGACGCGCTTCATTTCGGCCTTTGTTTCGGCGGTGATGATGCGCGGGCCGGTGACATAGTCGCCGTATTCGGCAGTATTGGAGATTGAGTACCGCATATTCGCGATGCCGCCTTCATAGAGCAAATCAACGATTAATTTGGTTTCGTGCAAGCATTCGAAATAGGCCATTTCGGGGGCGTATCCGGCCTCTGTCAGGGTTTCGTATCCGGCTTGAATAAGCTGGGTCAGGCCGCCGCACAAGACGACTTGTTCGCCGAATAAATCGGTTTCGCATTCTTCTTGAAAGCTGGTCTCGATCACGCCGCTGCGGCCGCCGCCGATGGCGCTGGCATAGCTCAAGGCGAGGTCAATGGCGCTTCCGCTCTTGTCTTGCGCAACGGCAACAAGGCACGGAACGCCCCCGCCGCGTGCATATTCGGAGCGTACAGTATGACCGGGGCCTTTGGGTGCAATCATGAAAACGTCAAGGTCGGCGCGGGGTTCGATGAGGCTGAAATGAATGTTAAACCCGTGCGCGAAGGCGAGGGCAGCGCCCTTTTTCATGTGGTCTTTGAGGTCGTTTTCATAGATTTCGGCCTGTAATTCATCGGGGGTGAGCATCATGATCACATCGCCCCATGCGGCGGCTTCGCGTACGTCCATCACTTTGAGGCCGGCTTTTTCCGCTTTGGCGGCGGAGCTTGATCCGGCGCGCAGGGCAACCGCAACATCTTTAACGCCGCTGTCCTTAAGGTTATTGGCGTGGGCGTGGCCTTGCGAGCCATAGCCGACAATGACGACTTTTTTTGATTTGATCAGGTTGATGTCAGAGTCGGAGTCATAGTAAACGCGCATTGTTTGGGCTTCCTTTTGTCAGTGATGATGGATGGTTTTATTGATACTGTTATTCCGCAATACCGTCTTTGCCGCGGGCAATGGCGGCGACGCCTGTACGCGCAATTTCGACGAGGCCGAGCGGCTTCATCAGGTCGATGAAAGCGGTGATTTTACCGCTGTCGCCGGTGATTTCAAAGACGAAGCTCTCCAGTGTACTATCGACCACGCGGGCGCGGAAGATGTCGGCGATGCGGAGCGCTTCAATACGCTTGTCGCCTTTGCCGGATACCTTCAGTAAGGCCAGCTCACGGTCGATGAACGCCCCTTCTTCGGTGAGGTCAAGAACCTTATGAACGGGCACAACGCGCCCCAATTGGTTTTTGATTTGTTCGATCACCATCGGCGTTCCCGTACACATCAAGGTGATGCGGGTTTGCTTGGTGTCGGGGTCGATCTCGGCGGCGGTGAGGCTGTCGATATTATAGCCGCGCCCCGAAAACAGGCCGATGACACGGGCGAGGACGCCGGGTTCGTTATCGACGATCAAGGATATGGTGTGGGTTTCTTGTACGTCTTGTTTCGAATGTTTCACGGCTTTGGCGATGACCATGGCGGCGGTATCCTTTGGTGTTGATCAGTGTTGTTATATCAATAAAAAATCGTGCGGGTTTTGTGGGTCGGGCTGGCCTTGAATTGCGGTTCTTTGCTTCGATGCCACAGGCGGTGGTCAAGATCCATCACGCGCATATTGGCGGCCTTGGCGATGAGTTCCGCGGCGTGACAAGCATTGGCGCGGATTTCAACTTCCATCGCGCTGCCGAAGGGTATGTCTTGCTGTGTATCGACAAAGGCGGCGAGGTCTTTGCCGTACGTCACAATCCCGTCTGTCCGCAAAACATGCGGCACAGCGTTGTCGGCAAAAATGGTCAGGCGGTCAATATCGCGGAATAAATCGAGCCCGTTTTTGCCGGCAATCAAGTGCAAATCGGCGGCGGCAATCTGCGCCCGCTTAAAGAACCCGATTTGTTGCCCGTTATAGGTGGACACATCGTTGAACATTGGCACGGCGGCCAAGGCCTGAACACAATGTGCCGCCGACCCGTCCATATTGGTAACGAAATAGGCGAAAGAATCCATTTTGGAGGACGGCGATGCATCGGTAATGGTTTGTCCAATTTCGCGTACTGCCTTGGCGAAAAGAGTGCCTAGTTCGCGCGAGGATGGGCCTTTATCAAGGCCGAAAATCGCCTGTACGTTCCTGTCCTCAATTTGCGCCGCGCTGCGCGGCGTGAGGGGGGTTGTTTCAAACAGCGATTTCAAACGGCGGGCGATGGTGAAGTAAAAACTCCCCTCGATCATATCAACGCCTTCCTCGCGCAGGGCGGGTTTATAACCGCTCCCGAAATTGATGCTGTCGAGGGTCAGGATATAACCGAAATCATGATCGAGATTGCCGGAAATGAAATGATTGCCGTCGTCCAATGTGTCGGGGGCGGGCTGTGCGGCGATTAAGGACGCGTACGCATTAATCTTATCGGTGTTGATGTGTACGTGTTGCGACTTGGCGGCGACATCGGCGAAGCCTTGGCGCAAATCATCGAATAAATCCTTGGGTGCAGGTGCGGTCATTGTTTTTCTCTTTTGTCGTGTCGGTTCGGGGATTACACCAAAACCTTGCCTTTGCGTTTATTGTGCTCGCTTTGTTCATCATCGGGGCCGAGGAGCATTTCATTATGCGCCGCGCCAGACGGGATCATCGGGAAACAATTTTCGCGCTGGTCAACGCATACGTCAACAATCGTGATGCGGTCGGTGGTGAGCATCGTTTGAATGACGTCATCCAATTCCCCGACGGTACGGGCGCGCAGGCCGACCCCGCCATACGCTTCGACCAGTTTGACGAAGTCAGGGAGGGCTTCGGAATAACTCTCGGAATAGCGTTCGCCGTGCATGAGTTCCTGCCACTGGCGCACCATGCCCATCCATTGATTGTTGAGGATGAAAACCTTGACCGGCAGTCGGTATTGAATGGCGGTGGATATTTCTTGAATATTCATCTGGATCGAGGCTTCGCCCGCCACGTCAATGACGAGGGCATTCGGATGCGCAATTTGTGTGCCGATGGCCGCGGGAAGGCCGTATCCCATCGTGCCGAGTCCGCCGGAGGTCATCCACCGATTGGGCTTGTCAAAGGGCAAAAACTGCGCCGCCCACATTTGATGTTGCCCGACTTCGGTGGTGATATAGACATTGTCTTTGTCTTGCGTGAAATGGCGCAGGCGTTCAAGCGCGTATTGCGGTTTAATGACGTCATCGGGTTTTTTGCTCTGGGTATAAGACAGGCATTTGATGGCGCGCCATTGTTTGATGCTCTCCCACCAATCGGCGGTTTGGGCTTTCGGGACGCTGTATTTCTTGGCGACCCAGATTTCGGTCATGATCTCGATGGCGCGTCCGACATCGCCGACAATGCCGAGGTCAACAGGGATGTTTTTATTGATCGAGCTGGGATCAATATCGACCTGAATTTTGTATGAATCGGGCGAAAACGCGTCCATGCGCCCCGTCACGCGGTCGTCGAAACGGGCGCCGAGGGCGATCATGACGTCGCAATCATGCATGGCGTGGTTGGCCTCCACCGTGCCGTGCATCCCGAGCATCCCGAGATGTTGCTTGTCGGTCATGGGATAGCACCCCAGCCCCATCAAGGTAGACGTCACGGGATAGCCGGTCATTTTGGCGAAGCGTTGCAGCGCCTCACACGCCTTTGTGCCGGAATTGATCAAACCGCCACCGGTATAAAAAATCGGGCGCTTTGCGGCGGCGATGATGTCGACGGCTTGTTCCAAGGCGGCGCGGTCGGGTTCGGTTTTGGGTTGATAGACTTTATAGCAATCTGTGCAAGGCTTTTTGTAGGGGCCTTTTTGGAACTGTACGTCTTTGGGCAAGTCCACAACCACAGGGCCGGGGCGGCCGGAACGGGCGACGTGGAAGGCTTCATGCATGACATGGGCGAGTTTGTTGATGTCTTTGACGAGGTAATTATGCTTGGTGCAGGGGCGGGTGATGCCGGTTGTGTCGGCTTCTTGGAACGCGTCATTGCCGATTAAGAATGTCGGCACTTGTCCGGTGATACAAACAACGGGAATGGAATCCAGCAACGCATCGGTCAGGCCGGTGACGGCATTGGTCGCCCCGGGGCCAGAGGTTACAAGGACTGCGCCGACCTTGCCGGTGGAGCGGGCATAGCCTTCGGCGGCGTGTACGGCGGCTTGTTCGTGGCGGACAAGTATGTGGCGCAGCTTGCTTTGTTTGAACAGGGCGTCATAGAGCGGCAAAACCGCGCCCCCCGGATAGCCGAAGATCACCTCAACCCCTTGGTCGACAAGGGCTTGGATGACGATGTCGGCACCGGTCATCATTTTGGCGGTTTTTTTGCCGCCTGCGGATTCGGTGCCGTGGCAGTTGTCTGCGCAGTCCGTTTGTCCGGACTTGTCCGCTTTATCAGACTTTTCTGCCGTTATTGTTTGACCCTTATGACGCGCGTTCATCCGTTTTCTCCGTTTTTCGATAAAAAAAGCGCTCCGATCTTAAAAGGAGCGCTGCGGTTCAGTCGTTTTTAACGATGGCCTATACCCGTTGCAGCGCCCTTGATCCAAGGACGATAAGAAGCACACTGAGAATAAGCGAAGCGGTTAAAAACATTGTTAAATCACACTATAATAATATTTCAAAAATCATGTAATAATATTTCAAAAACTATGCCCCCAAGGACATTAAAAGCACGTTACCCGTGTTTATGCTTCGTTGCAACATAAAAATTATAAAAAATGAATTTTATCCTGATTTTTTGCCAGCGGGTTTTTCGCCACTGAGTTTTTTACCCGTGACGCGGGGGATCAGATGATGAAACACCCCGATCACCAAAACCCCGTAGATCAAGCCGATGAGCAAATTGGCGATGATGGGTAAAGAAAACCCAAGCACAGAGCCGATGAACGCGATGCCTTGTACTGATTGGGCGATGTGGTCGACGGTTTCGGTGATGGCGTGAAAGGCGTGATTGACGATTTCGCCGCCGACCAAGAGCATGGCAAGCGTACCGATGACCGATAACGCGCCCATGATTTTGGCGGCAACGAGCAATAATCCTTGGCCGATTTTGCGGCGGGCGGTGTCGAGGGCGGATGCGGTTTTGCTCCGCGCAATCAAGAACAAGCCCAAATCGTCAAGCTTGACCAAGGCGGCAACCGCACCATAGACCAGCACGGTCATGAACAGGCCGATGGCGATGAGGCTGACGACTTGATTGGTGAACGGGGCGTCGGCAACGACGTTGAGGGCGATGATGATGATTTCCCCCGACAAAATAAAATCGGTGCGGATGGCGGTTTTGATTTTTTGTTTTTCAAGATCGCTGAGGGACAGGAGGATATCATCATGAGGCACAGCAGCTGCGGTCGTTGCCTCTGGGGCGTTCGGTGCAGCTTGACTCTTGCTTGGTTCGACTTCATGGATGAGTTGTTCAATGTTTTGCGCGGCTTCGGCGGCGCTGTGTTTTTTTGTATGGAGGCTGTGAATGACTTTTTCCGCCCCTTCATAGCATAAATACCCCGCGCCGATGACCAAAATAGGGGTGATTAACATGGGCAGAATGGCACTGATGAGCAAGGCGAGCGGGATCAGGATCGCCTTGTTGATGAGCGAGCCGACCGCGACCTTCATGATGATCGGGATTTCTTTTTTCGAGGCGACGCCGCGCACCTGTTCGGCGGTGACGACAAGGTCGTCCGTGACAATCCCCGATGTTTGCTTGGCGGAGGCCTTGGTCAAAATCGCCACGTCATCCAAAATCGTCGCAATGTCGTCAAGAAGCGCGAGAAGTCCGGCGGCAGCCATGAGGGATGTCTTTCTGTTCAAGGATTACAGCAAATATGCGAAAATATAGAATGTTTGGGCGGTGAGCGGTAAGACCAAGAGTATTCTGTTGTAATATTGCCTTGCGGCTTCGTATTTCACGACGATATAGGTGCAAAACAACGTGTAAAAGGCATAGAGCGGGGCAAGATAATACAATATGACCCCATCTAGAGTATAAAAAAGCGCATAAAGAGTGAAAAGCGATACTCCCTGTACGTCATCTTCGTAGACGCCATAAATCCCTATTGACGTCAGATAGGCCAATAAGGAGAAAAAAGCGCAAATGGTCAGCTCTTTGAAAAATGTCGTCATGTGTTTATTGCAAACGGTTTCTTCGGCGGCGATTTTACTCGGACGAGTCTAGCAAGGAAATTCTTCAACGACTAGGGCTTGCGTGGTTGATTTATATTGATTGCGCAGCCATGTCATTTGCCGTTTGGCGTAGGCGCGGGTTTCGGCATCGGTGTGATTGATGGCGTCGTCCAACGTCCATTCCCCGCGCAAATAGGCGCGAAACGGCCTGAAGCCGTGGGCTTTGACGATCAACGCCGTTTCGGCGACCGCGCCGTTGTCGATGGCGGCTTGCAGCGCAGCGATTTCATCAAGCGCCCCAAGGTCGAGCATCGCGCCGATGCGGCGCTTGATTTTGGCGTGCAGGGCGGGTTTATCGGGGGTCATGCCGATGAGGCGGAAACGGTAATGGGCGGGTGTACCTTCCAAGGGTTGGTCTTGCCAGTATGACAGGCTTTGCCCCGTGCCGATGAGAACCTCCCATGCCCGCATGACGCGCTGGGTGTCTTGTGGTTTCAGGCGCGCCGCCATGACCGGATCGGCGGCGGCAAAGGCGGTATAGAAGGCCTCTTGCCCTTCGGCATTGCGGCGCTCGGTCAAGGCTTCACGGATGTCGGGCGTGATGGCGGGCATTGGCGAGATGCCTTCGATCAAGGTTTTGATGTATAGGCCGGTGCCGCCGACGATCATCGGGTGAGCGCCATTGGCGGCGGCGGTTTCGATTTCGGTGATGGCAAGGTCGCGCCACTGGGCGGTGTTGAGGTCTTCGCCCGCCTTGCGGGACGCGTAAAGGCGGTGGGGCGCGGCGGCTTGTTCGGCGGCGGTGGGCTGCGCCGTCAAAATCGGCAATGTGTCATACATTTGCATGGCGTCGGCATTAATAATCACCCCGTTTTTTCGCGCAGCGATGGAGAGCGCCAAAGCGGTTTTTCCGCTCGCGGTCGGGCCGGTGATGATGGTGATGTCAAGAGGAGCGGACATGCAATGGCTGGATGGGGGATAAGGGTTGCAGGGAGTGGCGGCATGGTGGTGATGTATCGTATCGTCACGTTACTTCGCGCGCGCCCTTAAAAACAATCCTAAGGCAAAGATTCTGGCGTTGCCTTGGGTGTATGTGTTGGTTTGCGCGGTTATGCGGCCCGTACGTTACCCGTGCGTTTGCTTGTATGTCTAGCCTGTACATCTTTTCACGCATAGACGTATAGGCATATGGCAGATTATTTCGCCGCCAAACGTATGGCTACAAACTGGATGTCGCCGCCACGATTGACCAGCAACAGGACGGAAGACCGCCCCGAACGGCGAGCATTTTGAACGAAGGTGTTCAGGCTCTCCGGCGTTGATACGGCGTTTTGGTTGATTTCCAAAATCACGTCACCAGGGCGCAGGCCTTTGACCGCAGCATCGGAATTATCCTCAACATGGGTGATGATAACGCCGACCACACCGGCTTCGATTCCGTATTGGCTGCGCAAAGACTCGCTCAAAATCGCACCGGTCATTTGCAGGCGTTCGAGTTTATAACCGCCGGCATCGTCTTCGTTTGTCATGACGCTGTCGTTTTCCAACAGGCCTTCTTCCTCAGCTTTTTCGAGCTCGCCGACCGTGGCCTTCAGGGCAATTTCCTTGCCGTCACGCCAGACAATAACCGGCACTGTTCTGTCAATATCGGTTTCGGCAACGGCGCGGGGGAGGTGGCGCATATCCTTGATGTCTTTGCTGTCGAAGCTCAGGATAATATCGCCGGCCTTGATGCCCGCCTTGTGCGCGGGGCCGTCTTTTGTGGTGCTAGCGACCAAGGCGCCGCGGGCTTTGCCGAGGCCGAGGCTCTCGCCAATATCATCCGTGACGTTTTGAATACGAATGCCGAGCCAGCCGCGGCGGGTTTTGCCGTATTTGATCAATTGGTCGATGACCGGTTTTGCGAGGGTCGAAGGAATGGCAAAACCAATCCCGACCGATCCGCCGGAGGGCGAATAAATGGCGGTGTTGATGCCGATCACTTCGCCCTTGACGTTGAACATCGGGCCGCCCGAGTTGCCGCGGTTGATGGAGGCATCGGTTTGCAAATAGTCGTCATAGGGGCCGGAATTAATATCGCGTTGACGGGCGGAGATGATCCCCGCCGTGACGGTGCCGCCGAGGCCGAACGGGTTGCCGATGGCAATCACCCAATCGCCCACACGCATGACGTCACTCTCGCCGAATTTGACGGGCTTGAGGTTGCCGTCTTTTGGGTTGACCTTGAGGACGGCGAGATCCATTTTTTCGTCACGCCCGACCAATTCGGCGGGGATGATGGTGTCGTCATGCAAGGTGATTTTGATTTCGTCCGCATCGGCGATGACGTGATTATTGGTGACGATATAGCCGTTTTCGGCGTCAATGATGAAGCCGGAGCCGAGCGAGGACGGCGGGGTAGACGGCAATTGTTCGTGGCGTCTGTCCATAAATTCCTTGAAAAAATCCTCAAACGGCGAGCCTTTCGGCAATTGCGGAAGGGTTTCGGGGGTGAGGCGTTGTTCAACACGCTGGGTGGTTGAGATGTTGACCACGGACGGCAATAATTGATCGGCGAGGTCAGCGAAGCTGTCATTCGCCTGTGCGGGGCGAAGGGCGCTGAGGCCTAGGCTGAGGCCGATAAACGCCAGCAGCGTGATGATGGTCTGTGTGAATGTGGCGGGCGCGGTGCGGCGCGGTCTATGCGAAAAAGCTGCATAATCAATCGAACGCATTGTGGGACTCCTGTACTTTCACATTAAGTTATTGGGCACATTAAATTATTGGGCACATTAAATTATCAGGTGCAGACGATGATACGTCGGCAAAGTTAAAAAAGTCCTTGGATGCGGATATGTTTTTACGGGGAGCATCGTCAGGCTTTTAAAACGTATGGTTTACAATGCCCGATCAGGGTTTTTCCGTCAATGCCGCAAAGCGGGATAGGGCGCGGGTGCGGCATTTTTTAAGGGCGAAAAACTATCAGGCCTTGAGGTAAAACCACACGCCGAGCGCCCCAAATGCCGCAAGGCCAAGCCCCATGTTGCGAATTTGTTGTGACGGCAGGGTCAGGACATAGACCATCAAGCGCTTCATTTGGTCGGGAAACATGGCATAAATCAAGCCCTCAACAACGAGCATGAGCATCAAGGCCAGTCCGATACTGTTGATCATCATGTCCATTGCGGCATGTCCATTGCGAGGGCTTTCTTCGGCTTTGCTGTACGGGTCTTATTGATTGCGATCCTTCATATAGCGCAGGAAGTCATTGTCAGGGGACAGGATCAGGCGGGTGTCAGGGTCGCTCAGGACATTGCGATAGGCCTCCATCGAGCGTTGGAAGGAATAGAAGTCTTTGTCCTGATTAAAGGCTTTGGAGTAGATGCGAATGGCATCGCGGTCGCCTTCACCGCGGATGATCTGGGAATCACGCTGAGCCTCGGCGAGGAGGACGGAGCGTTCTTTCTCGGCGGTGGATTTGATCTCCAAGGCGCGTTCTTCACCGGTTGAGCGGGTTTTGGTGGCTTGTTCCTTACGCTCTGTAATCATCCGGTTAACGGTGGAATCTAGCAAGCGTTCGGTCAAGTCGGCACGAACAATCCGGATGTCAACGATCTCAACGCCCCTGTCTTTCATTTCGGCATTCACGCGGTCGCGGATTTGCGCCACGATTTGCGCCCGTTGCGGCGACAGTAATTGTCCCAGCGTCGTTTTGCCGAGAATGTCGCGGGTGGCGGCGTTCATGATGCTCTCAATCCGTTGGCGGCCGCTTGCTTCGGTGCGCAGGCGTTGCAAGAAGGCGAGCGGGTCAGTAATGCGGTAACGGGCGAAGGTGTCAACGATGATCGGTGCGCCGCCGGTGACATCACGGATGACCTCGGCGTCTGTTTCTGCCGCGCCTTCAACGATTTTGCGGAACAAAGGGTTGTTGCCGTCGCTGGACAGGTTGACGCGTTCCGGCTCCGGATCAACATTCAAGATTCGCTTATCAAAATAAGTGACTTCTTGGAACGGGAAGGGGAGCTTGAATTTCAATCCGGCCTCGGAATAAACCTTTTTGGGGTTCCCGAATTGCAGGACGATTGCGGATTTGGTTTCGTCCACCGTGAACAGGCAAGACGAGCCGACAATCAAGATCGCAGCCAGAATAATCAGGGCGAAGGGGGCTTTGGTTTGGGTCATAATAGGGTCTCCTGTCTGGCCTGTTTATCGTTTGCTGCCCATAGAGTTTTGCAGGGCGTTTTGAGGCGCGTTTTGGGCGCCGAGCGGCAGATACGGGATGACCCCTGAGCCGCCACTTTGTTGGTCGATGATGGTTTTTTGTGCGTTTTTCAAGACGGCTTCCATCGTTTCGATGTAGATCCGTTCCCGCGTGACGTCTTTGCCGGTGAGGTAGGCTTCGTAAACCTCTTGGAAACGGCTCGCTTCCCCAGTGGACTTGGCGATTTGTGTTTGTTTATAGCCCTGAGCCTCTTGGATCATTTTAATCGCTTCACCGCGTGCCTTTGGCAAAATGTCGTTTTTATAGATGGTGGCCTCGTTTTGAAATTTTTCGGCGTCTTGAATCGCTGCGACAACGTCGTCAAAGGCGTCGATAACGGAGGGGTGAACGGTGGCGCCTTGGATCAAGACCTGACGGATCGCGATGCCCGACCCATAAGAATCCATGCTTGCTTGCAATACCGTCTTGATGCGTGTTGCGACATCGTCACGGCCTTCGGTGATGATGGGTTGCAACTTGGTTTGGCCGACAACTTCGCGCAGGGCGCTTTCCGCCGATTTTTTCAATGTGTCTTCTTGTTCACGAATGTTGAACAGGTATTTATAGGCCTCGGAAATATTCCACAAAACCACAACGTCAATATCGACAATATTGGCGTCGGCGGTGAGCATCAGGCTCTCGGCCGGAATGTCGCGTTTTTGCACGACGCCGGTGCGGCCTATGCCGGTTTCTTCAAATCCGATATGAATGCGACGGTCAAGGGTGACGTTCACTTTTTGTGACGTTTCGACGGGATAGGGGAGGTGGAAACCGATGCCCGGTTGTTCTTGAGTCCGCAAATAGGCGCCGAAACGCTGGATGACAGCGTTTTCGCCGGGTTGGACAAGGTATACACCGCTGGACAACCACAGCCCCGCAAGAACCAGAATTACAAGCCCGATCAGGCCTTTTTCAGGGCGCATTCCGCCGCCAAAATTTTGGCGTGTTTTGCGGAGCAACGCATCAATATCGGGAATCTCGGGGCCGCTGCCTTTGGGGCCGCCTGAAGAGGGGCCACGCCCTTTATTGCCGCCGGCTCCCCATGGGTTTTTGCCTGATCCGTTGCCGCCGTTATTATTCCATGACATGGTTTTCTTCCTCGTATGCTTCTGTTACGGCTTGTTCTCTATTGTTCGCCGGCATTGTCCGCTGGACAAGTAGGCCGTGCGGGACGTATAGTGCGCCTTCAATAGTGATAAGCCCTTATAACATATCTTTTTTGCGATGATTGGCAACCTCAAACCGAATCAAACTCACATTAAAAAGGCGTTAGGCTCAATTGCCGACCCTTATGGGAAAACCGACCTTGTCACAGGCGGTTATGTGTCCGCCGTGACCATTGAAAAAGGCGCGGTGACGGTGATTTTGAGTATTGATCCACGGGACGCACAAGCGTTTGAAGCCGTGCGCCAGCAAGCCGAGCAAGCGGTTCTTGCCGTCAAGCGCGTGAAGCGCGCCACCGTGATTTTAACGGCGGAGCATATGCCGGATGCCGCAGATAGTGTGAGGGCTGGGGCGGCGACATCGTCTTCATCCGCGCCCTCTTATTCAGCCAAGAAAGAGTATCGCGGTGTTGAGCAAGGCGAGGATGCGCCGAGCACCACCATTGCCTTGCCGAATGTGCAGTATGTTGTGGCGGTGGCGTCGGGCAAAGGCGGGGTTGGTAAGTCAACCGTTGCCGCGAATCTTGCCGCCGCGATGACGCGGATGGGGATGCGGGTTGGATTGCTGGATGCCGATATTTACGGGCCGAGCCAGCCGATTATGTTCGGCGCGGCGGATGAAGGCGCGCAAACGGACGGCGCAAAAATCCTGCCGGTCATGCGGGAGGGGATTGCCTTGATGTCGTCCGGTTTCTTGGTGGCGGGGCGCACGCCTTTGGTGTGGCGCGGGCCGATGGTGCATAAGGCCCTGATCCAAATGATCCGCGATGTGGCGTGGGGGACGCTCGATGTTTTGGTGATTGATATGCCGCCGGGGACGGGGGATGTGGCCTTGACCTTGGCGAAATACGCGCCGTTTACAGGGGCGGTTGTGGTGTCAACGCCGCAAGATATTGCCCTTGCCGATGCCCGCAGGGGCATTGAAATGTTCGCGAAACTGAATATCCCTGTTTTAGGGTTGGTTGAGAATATGAGCCAGTTTTGTTGCCCGAATTGCGGCCACGCGACCGATATTTTCGGCAGTGGCGGCATTGACCGCGAGGCGGAAGAAACGGGCGTTCCGGTGATCGGCCGATTGACCTTATACCGCGAAACCCGCCAATGCGCGGATGAGGGCAAGCCGATCGTTCTGGCGCAGCCACATCACGATGCAAGCGCCGAATATCTCGGTCTTGCCGATGCGGTGATGGCGCGGTTGAAACACGCCAAGGCGGCGGCGTCTGAATCGAGCGGCTTAGATTCGTCGCGCGATGCTGCGCAGCGATAAAGAGGCCGCACCGGCATTGTTCTTGTCGTCGGCAGGGGTTGATTTTGCTTGCGCTATTTTTTCGTCAATCCGCTTCCGTAGCTCATCCATGAAGATTTTATGTTTTTCGCTGTCTTTGTGAGATGAGAGGCAGTCCTCGGCCTTTTTATGGATGTTTTTTGTTTCCATGAGAGCCAGACCCGCCCAGCCGATCGCCAAAACACCATAAACAACGGGAGCCCAAGGGGATGTCGCGGCGGTAAGGCCGAGTGCAGTGGCAACGCCCCCGCTTGCCCAAATGCCGGCAAGACCCAATTGGTAGGCCGAAAAGGCGGCACTGCGGTTGCAGCGGTTGAATATTTGGCGCAGCTCGTCGCGGCTGTAATCAACAATATCGCCGCGGTGAAGGCCGTAGGCCGATTCCAGATAGGTCAAATAGGTCTGGCGATCCTTTTTGATGTGGGTTGCGTGTAACAATCGAAACCCCATGGACAGGTGATTAAAGGCGGTTTTAAGGGCGTTTTTCATGAAAAAATCTCGTTTGTTCGGCTTTGTTTTCTATGGGTGTTGGGCGTTCTGCGGGGGGCTGTGTGTGTTTGTGTTTCAACGCGTCCATACTCGCCGCATATTCTTCGCTGCATTTTTGCCAGAACAGCGCGCTTTGCGCCTTTTTGTGAATATTGATGGTTTCCGCCACGCCCAGACCCGCCCACGCACCGGATAGGATTAATTTGCAGGCCGACAGGGCGGCTCTGCGGTTACAGTCTTTGAATATTTTGCGCAGGTCGTCACGGCTGTATTTGGCAATATCGGCACGCTGAACGTCGTAGGCTGATTCCAGATAGGTCAAATAGGTTTCGCGATCCTTTTTGATGTGGGTTGCGTGCAGCAATCGGAAACCCATGGACAGGTGATTGAAGACGGTTTTCAGGGTGCTTTTCATCGGAAATCTCTGTGGTTATTCGGGGTTTTGGCGATTTTTTGTCCTGCTCTTTGTTCGGTTCTTTGTTCGGCTCTTTGTTCAGTGGCTCTTTGTTCTTGGCGCTCTTGCTCTTCCATTTTATCGACAGAGCGTGACGCCTTTTCGAAATTCATGCTCCAGCGGGCATGTCCGGCAATTGTTTGGGCGCGTGCGGTGGCGTGGGTTGCAAGCCCGCCCGCCGCAAGGGCAAAGACCGCGGCAAAAGCAGGGGCAAAAGGGAGCGCGCCGAGCAAGATGACGCCTCCCGCAGCAAGGCAAGCGGCGCTTAGGGCATAGATTGCCCCCGATTGTTTGGTGATGGCGTGGGTGTCTTTGAAGGCGTCGTCCAGTTCAGTGCGGCTGAGGGGCTGGGTGTCGACCTGTGCGATGCCGTAGCGTTGCTCAAGGAAGTCAATATAGGGCTGGCGTTGTTTGGTGAGCAGCGCGACTTGGGCATAATGCACTGTGGTTGCCACGCCGTTGAACAGGGCGGTGATTGAAAAACTGAAGGCGGATTTATTTTTGTTTTTCATGCGAAGGCGAACCATGTGCGGCAGTCTTTCCTGTGTGATGCCCATTTTCTATTTTTGACCGTATACCTCATTTTTCATATATGTCAAATTTTGTGTGATTGGGGGCAAGGCTCCGCAGGGCTTTAAGGGCAAATAAAAACCGCCGCGTTGTGGGCGGCGGTGATCTTTACGGTGCGCTATGCTTTGTTTTTCTTTGTTTTGTTTGTTTGCACTCTAAGTCGTTAGGCTTTGCGGGCTAGGCCTTAAACGGCTTGCAGGCGGTTCATGACATTTGACCATTCCTCGGGGGACAGGCCGCTGTTTGCTTCGGTGACATGTTCGCCGCGGATCATGCGGCCGGTGATGAACAAATGGTTGGCATCAATGACATCTGAGGTCACGTCAAAATTATCATTTTCGTGAAACGGTTGATAAAATTTCGGTTCGGCCATGGGACTTCCTTCCACTCTCTTGTTATCTTGTTACGCTTGATGCAGGTTTTGTGCCGTGTTGGCGGCTCTTTCATACCGTGCGAACACGATCTCAAAGCCATAATCCTGTTTTGTTTCAAGGCGTTGATCTTCCTGTCTTTGCCAATCCTTTGCGGGCAAGTCGGGGAAGAGGGCCTTACCTTTAAATGGCTTCATGATGTGGGTCAAGTAAATGCGATTCGCAAATGGCAAAAGCTGTTGATAAATCGTTCCGCCGCCCATGATGATGACTTCATCCAATTGTTTTTCAATAGCTTTTTCGATGGCGAGCCGGAGTCCGGCCTCCGGCGAGGCGGCGGTGAAGACGCCATTTTCGTGCCAGTCGGCGTTGCGGGTGACGACAATATTGTCGCGGTTCGGCAATGGGCGGCCAATCGAGTCATAAGTCTTGCGCCCCATCACGACAGGCTTGCCGAGGGTCAGGCGTTTGAAGAGCTGAAGGTCTTCGGGGATGTGCCACGGCATCGCCTCTCCATCGCCGATCACGCGGTTTTGCGCCATGGCGGCGATCATGCTGATGCAGATGGAGGTGTTGGCGGCGTGTATCATCAAATGTCGGGTGTCCTTTGTCTGGTATCTTGCGCGTTAAACCGCGATCGGCGCGCGGATCGACGGGTGCGCCTCGTATCCCACCAGTTCAAAATCATCAAAGGTAAAGTCAAAAATGTTTTTGACGGCGGGATTGATTTTCATGGTCGGCAGGGGGAGGGGTTCGCGCGTAAGTTGGAGTTTGGCTTGCTCCACATGATTGACATAAAGATGGGCGTCGCCGAGTGTGTGAATAAATTCTCCGGCTTTGAGGCCGCAAACCTGCGCCACCATCATGGTCAACAAGGCATAGGACGCAATATTGAACGGCACGCCGAGGAAAATATCGGCGCTGCGCTGATAGAGCTGGCACGACAGCTTGCCGTCGGCAACATAAAATTGGAACAGGCAATGACACGGCGGCAAGGCCATATCGTCCACAAACGCCACATTCCATGCGTTGACGATTAAGCGGCGGGAATTGGGGTTGGTTTTGATCTGGTCAATCAAGGCGGCGATCTGGTCGATGCTCTCGCCGTTGCGGCCGGGCCATGAGCGCCATTGATAGCCGTAAACGGGGCCGAGATTGCCGTCCGCATCCGCCCATTCATCCCAAATAGATACGCCGTTATCCTTGAGGTATTTGATGTTGGTGTCGCCCTTCAAAAACCACAGGAGTTCATGGATGATCGAGCGCAAGTGAAGCTTTTTGGTCGTCATCACGGGGAACCCTTCGGACAGGTCATAACGGGTTTGATGGCCGAAGACGCTGTATGTTCCGGTGCCGGTGCGGTCGCCGCGCAAAACGCCGGTGTCGAGGACATGGCGCATCAGGTCGTGATATTGCTTCATGATGCTTTTTCCTTCAGGTCGTAGGGGTGAAACGATTTATTCTGAGAATCACAGTATACATCACCTGCTTATACCGCCTCAAACCGCTTGTGGTCGTGGGCGGGTTTTGCGGTGGATAAAAATTCTCAAAATTATCAAAACCATCAAATTATTTCTTGACCGTGAGGGGTGTTTTCCTGTAACACTGTTTTAGCGTAGTAAAACAACAGCGATTTTGTAAGCGAGCAACCCCAAATTATGACCCCCGAAACTATGATTCTTGAACGCGCCTTTATGAGCCTTAAAACTGAAGCCGAATGTGCGGCGTTTTTGCGCGATTTATTGACGCCTCAGGAATATAAAGCCCTGCGCGAGCGTTTGGATATTGCGCAGCTCCTCAACAAAGGCGGGGTGTCGTACCGCGAGATTTCGAAAATCACCGGCGCCAGCGTCACGACCGTGACGCGCGTTGCACGGTTTTTGAAAGATGAGCCCTATCAAGGGTACCGGATTGTTCTGAACCGCCTGAATGGCGAGGACGAAATCCATAAAAAATAGCCGAAAACGGCAAAAGGCAGGCAAGTTGAACAGGCCATAATGATATAAGAAACGACCAAAAACATATCAAAGATAACGGCGATTAGAGAGTGTAAAAGACGGGTATGATGATGCGTGTAGGACTTCCCAAGAACAAAAATCTCAAAAAATCTGTGCCTGATTTTCTGGCGGCCTGTGGTGTGGCGATTGCGCCCGCCGAAGACCGCAAGGATTACACCGCCATTTCCGGTGACGGGTTTGACGGCGTGGCGTGCAGCTTGAAACAAGACACGTTGATCCGCTGGGTGGCGGAAGGGCGGCTTCAGGCCGGAATTGTCGGGCTTGATTGCGCGACCGAATTTAATCTGGCGGCTGCGGCGGCATCTGGGGCGGATGGTGATGCGCCGCGCGTGGAGGTTGCCGGCGCATTGGGGATCGGGGAATGCAGCCTTAAAATCGCGGTGTCGAACCGGATGAATGTGTCTGATGTGCGCGATTTACAAGGGATGCGCTTTGCAACGTCATTCCCGAATATCCTGCGCGCATTCTTGGCCGAAAACGGGGTTGAGGCCGGCGAGATCGTTGAAATGGACGGGTCGGTTGAAATGGCGATTGCGCTGGGCGAGGCCGACGCGATTATGGATCTGGTGGAAACGGGGGCATCCTTGCGCGCCAATAATTTGAAGGCGGTGTTTGACGTGATGGCGGTTGAGGCCGTGGTGATCCGTCCGGTTCAAATGAACACGCCCGCCGTACGCGCCTTGGTGAGTCGCCTTGTCGGGGCGGCATCGGATGCCGAGCCGAAAGACAACAGCGCGGCGCGTTCTCAAGACAGTGCGGATCGCCCAGCGGTGATGCGTCCATTGGTGGCGCGGGTGGCCTAGGGTCAAAACTCACAGCTTTTCTAAAGGGCTGCAAACGCGTCTTTTCTGCGTTTCCGCTTCTCGAAAAACCATGTTTTCGCTGAATTTAGACAAGCTGTGAGTCTCAACCCTAGAGGCTGCGCCCTTTGCGGGCGGCGCGGTGCGGTGGTTCTTTTGTGCCCGCGCCGCTAATTTTTTGTATAGTTCTTGTTATTCCCTTGATGGTGGCTTATAATGGTCAGTACCGCAGCTTGCTGTGGTTATGATGCTAAACGGTTATATGTAATAAGCGTCGTGGACCCGGGGGCAGTACCCGGCGGCTCCACCTAAGTAATCGGATCAAATGTTGTGAAGGCTTTTCGCGGGCGTTTAATTTTCGCGGGCTTTTCAGGCAAAAACGGGATGATTATTTTGGCGGGGCCGAAACAGGATCGACACGCGTGGTAAAGATATCGCCGGTATCCGACATTGTTCCGACGTAATCGGGCTAATATTATAGTTGCAAACGATAACTTTGCTCCGGCCACCGCTCTCGCCGCTTAATGCAGTCAGAGTAGGCCATCTACAATCCCTATAGCCTTGAGCGGTTATAGGTGGGGCGCGGGCCGGCCTAGCAACAGAACCGGCCCATTTTTATTGTCTTTTTTTATTGTCTTTTTTTATTGTCTTTATTTTAGGGAGCGTCCGTTTGGGCGCTCTTTTTGTTTTGGCGGCTTTGGTGAGTGTGGTCTTTGGGAGCGGCTTTGGTCGTGATCGCCCCTTGCGGCTTGCCAATAGGGGATGAATCCCAGACAATACGTGCTTACGCGGCGCGATGGTGAGCCGCCTGACGGGACATGATATACAGGATAGGCGATCAGGACAGGCCATGAAAACAAGATCAGCATCAACGGTATCTTTGCCTGAAAAGGGCTTGCGGGAACGGCATGTTTGGGTGCTGCGCCTTGGTTTGTTATTGGTGTTGGCTGGCATGGTTGCGGGCAGTTTTTATTATGTGCCGAATGTCGGGCTGGCGCGGGCGGTGTCGGAAATCCTCACGATTGTCGGTGGTTTATGCGTGGCGGCGGGCGGTTTTTTGATTCGTGCGCGGCAATCAAATGGGTTGCCGGATGGGGCGCGCGGCGATGAAGCGGGATCGGGCGTTTTGGCGGTGTTTGTGCCGGCCTTTGTTTTTGCGCTGTATCTTATTTTTTCGGTGGTGTTCAGTGATGTGCCGTATTTCAGCGTGACGGCCCTGACCGGATTCGGTTTATTGCCGTTTGTGGTGATGTGCTTTGCCTGCGCGGGGCGTGAATTGGTTCGGCATCTCGGCTTTTTTGTGGATGCGGCGCTGGTTGTCTATGCGGTTGCGGCGGCGTGGGCGATTATTCAGTTCTTATTCTATGCCGACTTGTTTTTTTATCATGCGGCGCATCCGTTCGCCAGCGCGAACACTTTGGCGGCGGTGTTGAATGTCGGGTTTCTGCTCGCGCTTGGTCGTTTTTTTATGGCGGATGGGGTGGCGCGGAGCTGGGGTCACGGGGTGGGCGTCGTGTTGATTGCAGCCGGACAACTGGCAACGGGGAGCAGTGGCGGCATGGTCGCGATTTTATGCGCCTTGCCGGTGTTTTTTGTGATGGCGGCACCGTCAGGGCGGCTGCGGCTCTTGCCCTGTTTTGTAATGGGGCTGGTTATATACGGCGCGTTTTTATGGCTGGATCGCGGCTCTAATTTACAGGTTTCGTCACTGCATTATTCCAGCTTTCACGATCGGAGCTATAACGAACGCTGGCAAATCTGGGGCGGGGCGTGGGCGTTGATGCGCGACCATTTGTGGTTTGGTGGCGGACTCGGGACGTTTTCAGCGCTGTTCCCGCCTTATCGTTTGGAGGGCGACCGATCAAGCGGCCTTCATGCCCATAATGATTTTTTGCATATGGGGGGCGAGATCGGGTTTGTCGGGGTGTTGCTCTATGGCGTTGTGATGGCGTGGGTGATTTGGCACGCGGCGACATGGTGCGCGCGGAGTTTTTGCCGTCTGAATAAGGACGGCGAGAGTGGTGATCGTCTTGAGCCGCGGTCGATTGTCGCGGTGGCGATGCTGTGTTCGGCGGCGGGAGCCATTGTTTTGCACGGGGCGGTGGATTGCTTGCTGTTGTCGAATGTGTTGGTGGTGTGGCTCGGTGTTTTGGCGGGGTTCATCGCGGCGTTTACGGATCGGCCCTTGATGCGGCTTGTGGCATGTTTGGGCGCATTGCGGTTATTTGAAGGGCGCAGGGCGCGCCGCTGTGCCGGTGTGTTGGTGTTTGTCTATGGGCTTGGTTTGGCGGCACTTGTTGTTTGGGGAATGCCCGTGGATCGGGCGATGGGGCGGGCGCAGGACGCCTTGAGCGCGGGGAATGCGGCGCAGTTTGATGCCGCCGTACAAAAAGCGAACCGCCATGCGATGGGGCTCAGTGCCGGCGCATATTTTCTGTCGGCGCAGTGGCCGTATAGTTTGCTGGTGACGCAAGCGGGGGGGATTCCGCCCGAACATATAGCCATGATGCGGGCGCGGGTTGAAGCTTTGTACGACAAAGCATTGTCGCTTGACCCCACCATGGCGGTGGTGTGGCATCAAAGGGCAAGTCTGGCGGCGCTGGACGGGGATGCAGCGCAGGCGGAGATTTTGTGGCGCAAGGCGTTGAGCCTTGACCCCGCCTTTTTGCCGGCGCGGATCGGTTATGCGGATTTGCGGCGCGGCGCGGGAGATGTTGCGGGGTATGATCGCGTGATGATGGAGGGCGTGGATATGGTCTATTGGCGGGTTGATCCGTTGCCGTATTATGAGCGCCTGCGTGAGGTGTATGAACGCGCCAATGTGAGCGGCGATCAAGCTGCAGCCTTACAAAACATGATCGAAACAACGCAAAAAATGCGCCTAAAATCGATGCGGATATACGCAATCTTGCAAGGCAAATAGCGCCGTTCAGGGTATAAAACGACGCAAATGTGGAAAATGGGTATTGGTAAAATCCAGTGTTCTTGTTACACTCGTAGATGATTCGAATCTCTAATCTCTTTCGTCAGCGCAAATGTCCCAAGGTAAAATACTGATTGTTGAAGACAATAACTTCGTCAGGATGCAGATTGTTCAATATCTGAAATCCGCAGATTACGAATGTATTGAGGCTTCTACCGCCCATCAGGGGTTGGAACAGATCAACGACACGATCAATGTCGCGATTGTTGATGTGCGTATGGAGCCACTTGACGGGTTCGAATTTATTCAGGCGGTGCGCGCTCGGGGTCTTGATACGCCGGTTATTTTGGTCACGGGTGATCAAAATCCGGATGTTCTTGAAAAATCCTCGAAGTGGAACGTCATGACCGTATTGATGAAGCCGGTTCAGAAGGACCGCCTGATTTCCATGGTGTCCAGAACGATTGCCATGGCGAAAAGGAAAAAAGGATAAGCGGGAATGTTTATGAACGCACATATGCAAGGCAAGAACAAAATGTCGCGATGGGGGTGCCGATCTTTGATGGGCGTGTGCTGTATCGCTCTTTTGGGGTGCGCGGACGTACAAACGCCTGAGGGGCGCTCGGTTAACATACCGCCGCCAGGGTCACCATCCCCGCGTGAACGGGCGATTAATGAGGGGCCGGACGGAATTACGCGTGTGCCGCTTGGTAAAGACGCGTTGATTCCCAAGGCCGAGGCGGATGACCCGTTGCCGTCTGATATTGTCGGGCCTTATGAGCTTCGCGGCGAAACGGTTGCGGCGGCGCTGCAATTGATTTTGGCTGGATACGACATGCCGCTCGCCTTTGAAACGGATCAAGGGCTTGAGCGCCGGATTACGGTGTCGAATTTGCGCGGAACGATGGAAGATGTCGTGAACCGCGTGTGCGGTTTGGGCGATTTGTATTGCTCGTATGAAAAAGGCACCTTGGTTATTAAGGACACGGAAACATTCGTTGTGGCCTTGCCGCCTTTGGGCGAGGGCGTGTCGTTTGCCGATATCGCGACTGGCCTTGAGGCCTTGACCGGTGTTGCTCCGACCATTGACAACACCACGCGCACGATGATTTACACGGCAACGCACCGCAATTCCAAGCAAGCTGCCGACTATTTCAAGCGTTTGCGCGGCAATACCGCCATGGTGGTGTATGAAACCTATATCTGGGAAGTCCAGCTCGACTCGATCAACAGTGCGGGCATTCGTTGGGAAAACCTTGCCGATCTTGGCACGTTCAACACTGGTATCAGCCTTGAAGGCTCGTTGAGCAATCAGGTCGGAACGCCGATCAGTATCGGTCTGCCGACCAAAGGGCCGGTTAACTTTGCTGTGAGTGATATTGTTCAGTTTATCTCCGAGCAAGGCGCGGTCAAGACAATCTCGCAACCTCAATTGACGGTGCTTTCTGGGTCGTCTGCGTCTTTGCGTGTGGCGGAAACGATCAACTATATCGAGTCTTTGAGCCGGACAACGGATGACCAAGGCGACCAAACCGTTGCAACAACGGCGGGAACGGTTGATACAGGATTTACCCTGAGCATTGCCAGTAGCTGGGATGACTCAACGGTCTATGGCGCGATCGACATTGACTTGCAGGAATTCTTGGGCTTTGAAACCTTTGATGCGGGATCGGATGATACATTACAGCTTCCACGAACCAGTGAAAGAACGCTCAGCACCCAAGTGCGCGTGCGTCCGGGGGATTCGATCCTGATTGCCGGCTTGGTGCGCGAGCGGGATGAGTTTAGTAAAACTGGCCCCGGGATGATGACGCCGATTGTCCCGACCGGACGAACCGCCGCCACAACCAATACCGAGCTTGTGTTCTTGCTCCGCCCCCGCGTGATTGTCTATGAAACGGCAGAAGACGCAGAAAAGCAAAGGGTTCACACTTTGCAAGGTGCGGCAATCACAACAACGGCGACGGATTTGCCGATGGGGTCTTTGGCGTCTGACTTGCTCAATCCGGCTTTGTCGAGCGCTACTGGAACGGGAGAATAGCTGGCATGAACATGGTGTTTAATGATATTGCGAGCCAAAATAGTGCAAGGCCTTTCGCCCTTTTGCGGAGCTTGTCGCTGTGTGTGATGGTTGTCGCGGCGGTGCTGTTCGGCTTTGCTTTGCTTACAAGTGGCACAGCCAATGCGCAGGGCGCGTTTGGTGACCCTGTGGTGAATTCGGGGCCGTCCGGCTCGGGAACGACTGCCGGAACACTGGTTGCGGTGGAAGAAGAAGTTGATGCGGGTACGCTCAAAATCGGTTCGTCATCACAGGCGATTGTTCGTTTCCGTAACGAGAGCGGCCGCAATATTTCGCTCCGCGATGCGAATATGTATCCATCGTCCAACGTGTCGTATGAGATTACCCTCAACCAATGCGGGCAAGAACCGCTGGAGCCCGGCGCTGAATGCGCGATTATTGTCATGATCCGCGCTTTGCAAGAGGGCGATTTCCGTCTGTCGGCACTTGTACGCCACACGGGACAATCGCGCCTTGCCACAGGGGTTATCAGAGGAACGGTTGAGGCCGCCGATGATGATGAAAAAGGCCAGATCAGCAGCGACGTAACCCCGCAACCAAACAAAGTGGAGTTTGCGGAACTGACCGCCAGCCGCCCGATTATTCGGTCGGTTACATTGCGGAACGTGACGACGTCGCCGATTGACATTGAAAATGTTTATATTGATGCGCCGGCACAGTCCGGTTTTACGCTTCGTACCGATTGCGACACGTTGTTGCCGTCACAGGCCTGCATCGCCTCCATCGTATGGTCGCCGGTCGTAAGCGGCCCGACATCTGGGTTTTTGGTGGTTGAGCATAACGGTATTTCGCGCGTAACCAATGTTGAATTGACGGGGGAATTTAACCCTGAATCCGTAGAGCAAGCGACAATTTTCCCCAATGCCGTTCCGGGCAAGGGATTGTTGGTGTCGAGCTTGACGGAAGTTGATTTTGGAACGGCTGTTAACTCGCTCTCCGCGATTACGGTGAGCTTGGTGAACGCCGGTGACGCCCCGCTTATGATTATGGGCATTGAATTATCCGGTTCGGATAACGGCTTGAAAGTCGTGCGCAGAGGATGTGTCGAAGGGCGCGTTTTAGAGCCGACCGAGGCTTGCCCCATGACGGTGGCATGGTCGCCGAGCCGCATCGGCACCGTTTTGGACGATATTCGCGTTTTGCACAGCGGTGCGCGGGGGATTCTCGTCCTGCCCGTTCGCGGCGGTGCGACGGAAGCCGTGAGCATGGACAGCAAGCCTGTCTTCCGTATGGAAGGCGTTGATGAGGATGATTTGATGGATTCCGTGCCGGTTCTGGACGGGTTTGTCGTGACATCTTTGGCGGGCAAACACGCGATTGTTTCGGGCCCCGGGGGCAGCAGGATCGTGAGCAACGACACCCCGATTATCTTGGGCGGTGTAGAATGGAATCCCAAAATTACGCCGACTGGTGTACAATTGAAAAATGGGAAAAGCGAAGTGACGCTTGTCTTTGATCGATCCTTGTCGACCAAGAGCGCCGCTGGTGGCTCTGCGGTTGCGATAACGGGCGGCTCAACAAGCGAGAATTAAGCTAAGCTTTCAAGAATCGCTTGGGGGGCAAGTGAATCTTGATGAACGCGAGGGGTTTTTACAACAATGGTTGACGGCAATACCCAAAATACAGCAGGCATAAGACCCGCCATCCGGCGCAAACCGGATGAAGGGCGCGAACGCTATCTGGACATGGTTCAGCGCGAGCGGGCTTTGTTGCTTGAACAAGGGATTGCCCGTTCAACGGAACAATTGCTTGATGCCGCTGGCGCGCTCTCGCCCGGCGACCATGACAGTGAAACGGTCAAAGAAACGGCGTCAGGGGACCAGTTGCGATCGGTTTTGCCGGTGCAAACGTGGTTGCCACTCAGTGTTCACTTGATCGCGCTTGAAAAAGGTATTTTGAAGATTGCGCCGCTTCAGGAATTGAGCGACCGCCAAACAGATTCCCTTGTATCCACGATCACCCGAAGCGGGTTCCGCGTCAACGAAGTGGTCACCGAGATTTGGGATCGGGCGGAATTGCTTGATACGCTCCGCGCGGTTCACGATTTGTCGGCGGATCGATGCGAAAAAACCTTGGCGGAATGGCTGGCGGATATTGATAACGGCTTGATGCTCAACCAATTCATGCGCGACATGATGGCGGAGGCGCTTCAGATGCGCTCTTCCGATATTCACTTGGTGCAGGATAATGCGTCGGACGCACCGAACTGGATCAAGTACCGTATTGACGGTGACTTGATGCCGATGCATTTGTTGCCGTCCGATGCGATGGCGCGTTTGACGACCTTGCTTAAACGCGATGCGGGGTTGAACTTCGGGGACAGAACGACACCAAAAGACGGACGCTTTGGCTTCACGTGGCAAGGGCGCGGAATTGACGTGCGGGTTGCGGCGGGGCCGCAGGGGCAGGACGGTGAAAAACTCACCCTTCGTTTGCTTGACCGTGCGGCGTTGAAGGGGTTTGACGAATTGTTCCGCCGCCATGAGGAAATCGCAGAATTCCTGTCGCGCCAATTGTCGCCGGAGATTAAAGGGGGCGGGGGCTTGATTTTGCTCTCCGGCCCTACGGGATCCGGTAAAACCACCACGATGTATGCGTGCGTGCAAAAAATTGACCGCCGCCGCCGCCATGTTTTGACGATTGAAGACCCGATTGAATATGAATTGCGTTACGCAACACAGTGGCAAGTGCGCCCCGGCTCGGTCGGCGGCGAATTTGGCGACTTGATCCGCGCCTCGATGCGTCATGACCCCGATTATATCGTGATCGGGGAGATGCGGGACGGCGAAACCGTTGAAACGGCCTTACGCGCCGCGGAATCCGGACACACCGTTATTTCAACCATTCACGCGGATACGGCGCTTCAGACCTTTGAACGCTTGCGGTCGTTGATGCCGTCCACGCGGGAGCGTGCCTCGACCTATACATTGGCGCAACAAATGCGCGCGATTTTGAACCAGCGCTTGATTAAAACCCTGTGCCAAGGCTGCGCCCACAAAACCCGCGCGGATGAGGTGTTGACGGAGGCCGAGATTAAAGTTCTCGGCGTTGAAAATAAAACGGGGGTCAGCACCCATAACCTTACGGGGTGCGATTTGTGTAACCGTACGGGGATTTTGGGGCGGACTTTGCTGCTCGACGGGTTGTTGATTACAACGCCAATCGGGGGGCGTGATGCGGTTTATAAAGCGTTGATGGAGAACGTCAATGACGTGACGCGCGTTGACGGCGTTGTGTTTTATTCACGCGGTGAAGGGGTTGTTGACCTTGTTCGGTCGGGTTTGATTGACCCCAGAAACGCAGTTTTGCACTTGATCGAATAACCGATCAAGGCTTTGGAATAACGGTTAGCAGACGATGCAGCAATGGATGGCAGAAATAGCATATGACACGACATCCGGCACACGCCGGAAGGTTGAGTCATTCTATTTGCCGAGCATTCGTGATGTGCGCAACGAAGTTCACAAAAAGGGTGCCTATATCCTTTGGATTCGCAAGCATGAGCGTTCACCGCTTGAGCGGCTCTTGGCGCGCTCAACATGGTGGCAGATCCAGCTCCTTCGCGGGATTCAGTTCCGTTCGACGACCGCATCCCCCGGTGTGGCGTTTTGGAATTTGATCAACGCCGAAAACAACCCGACACGGCAAAACATTCTCGCCCCCGCGCGGGAGGCGCTCGGGCAAGGGCTCGGGGTGATGGACGCGCTCAAATCCTTGCGGATTTTTGACCATGGGACGTTGGCTATTTTGGCGGCGAGCGAAAAGGCGAATAAGCTGGCGGAAGGGATTCCCCACGCGATTGAATCGATCGCTCAGCGTAAGAAAAACATGCGCGCTATCGGCGGGACGCTGGCGTGGCTCGGCTTTGACATTTTCAGTATTACGCAAGCCATGTTCTGGGGCAAGGGCGTGGTGTTGAAATGGTTCTATGACAACGCACCGACCGAGCCGGACAAGCTGGAAATATATAACCGCGTTGTTGGTAACCTCGAATTATTGTGGAACACATTGATCGCGACCGCCATGGGCGCGGGTATGTTCATGATCTGGTGTATCCTGTCATTTTGGTATAACCGCGGCAAAACAGACTGGCCGACCGCGCGGGCGGTGCGAAAAATTCCGTTGATCGGGGCGTATCTGCGCGACCTTGGCTTTGCCGATAGTATGGGGGCGGCGGCGAGGATGCTCCGCGGAACCGTGGCGATTGACCAAGCCTTGCATATGGCGTCGGAGGCTACAACGGTGCCGGAGGTGACGGAATATTGGCTCACCAGCCACCGTGAATTGCAACGCGGGGTGCCTCTTGGGACGGCGCTTGACCGCGAGCCCTTGACCAGAAACGAGCGGATGGAACTTGCGAGCTTGTCTGATCTGCGGCAAGTTGCTACAATTCTCGAGTCTATTGCCGAAATGAGAACCAACTCGGCGAAAACCAAACACACTTTGATTGTATGGCTGGCCTTCGGTTTGACGGGGCTTTACCTGTTGATCGCGTTCGGTAGTGCGATTTACGCCCTGACCGTTATGAACATGAGTATGGATAGTATGATTGGTGGAATGCTTGCCGGAGCGTAACGAAAATGGCCTGTAAAGCCTGTAACAGTAAGATTTTGAACATAGTGGGAATGCGTCATGCAAAACAATAAAGCCGCCACAGCGGACAATGCCGGAGGCAAAGGCGACCGCAGGGCGCCAAAAGCCCTTAAGCCGGGCTTGTTTGACTTTTTGTCCGGCGATGCCCGATCAATGCCGAAGGCATTATTGCCGTATTTGCCCAACGAATTGGTTGGCGGATCCGTTCCCTATGTGATGGGAACGGAAAATGAAGCCGTTTGGAACGCCGCGGCACAGGCTTGCGGCACCGAGCGGGTGCATTATTGCTTTACGGTTGATGAGGGGCGTTGCTGGTATCTTGCAACGCCGTCTTCGGCGCTTGCGTCCTATCCGTATAGCTGGTGTCCGCTGGCGGCGGCGTTGCCGGGGAACAGTGAATACTGGGATAAGGAAACGGTTTATCTGTATGAACAGGAAGGTCAGGCATCGGCCTTGCGCTGGGATCCTGAAACACACCGTATGCAAATGTTCTTAGGCCCCGCCAGAACGATTTTGCCGAAAATTCAGAGCATGGACGCGAACTTCGTGACCATTAACCCCGAAATGGCAGATTCCGTTCCGTGGGTGAATTACTCGCTGCGTACCGATCAGCTCTCCCGCGCATCGGGGCGTATCTTGCTGTATAGCGGGTTGCTGGCTTGTGTGCTGGTGGCAACGTTTATTGCGGCTGTTCATATTCGGGCGAATATGTTGGAGCCCAAACTCGAAGAAGCCAGAAAAGAAACGCAAGCGGCGTCTGAGCTTTTGCTCACCCGCGCACGGGATCAGTTCAAAAACACTGCAACGGAACACATGATCCGGATACAGGAGTTGCTGGACACTTTGGTTCAGATTGAGGGTACTCTGGTACGTTATGAGGTTTATCCGGATGGGCGCGTTGAGTGGGATGCGCTTGTGCCGCGGAGCTTTAGTTCCGGCGATTATAACAAATTACGAGGCGTTACGACCATTGGCGGGCTGGAAAAAGACGGCCGTGTGCGTATCCGTGGGACGCGCTAGGGCGGCAATATTTAATCAAGTTTTAATATTCAATGACGTATAATGATACTTATGGGAAATAAAAGAGGCTTATCGTGGCGATGAAATTCGATCTCGGGCAAATCAAGAAACTGATGTCCCCCCATGCCTATAAAGACATGGACAGCTTCGTCCGTGAAATGCCAGAGCGGGCGGGGCAGACGATCTTGCTCGCCGGCGGTGTCGTGTGGCTAATTGCCGCGACCGGATTCGTTTTTTCGACCGTCGAATCAGAGAAGATTGCGAAATTGCGGGCGGATGTGTTTAAGGCTGAGGCCTTGAAACCCGTCGTGCCGACCATTGTGAACCGACCGGTTGACAGCGAGGCTCTCAAAAACTTCGCAGAAATGGCCAATGCGCAATATCCAAATGTGGAAATCGCGTCCCAAGGCGAGAAAATCGTTTTGAAAGCGACGTCAAGCGCGGCATACTGGTCGTGGAGGGAAGCTGTTGGCCATGTGTTTAATGGCGGCGAGGGATGGCGTTTGTCGGTCGATGCCATGTGCGTCGGTCGTGAATGCAAAGATGGCTTTTTGAATGCGACATTCGCCGTGAACACATTGGAAGTGCAGCAAGCCGCCCCGATTGCTCCGGAAGGTGGCTGATTTGCGTGGGCTGACTTTTGTTAAAACTGACTTTTGTTAAAACTGAACTTTGTGTGCACTGAACAGACTGACTTCTTAGAGTAAAACTGACTAAATTTGATGAAACGAAAAAACTTAAAATGAAACGGAGACTTAAGGTCATGATGAATATCCTTGTAACCCGCAAGCAACAGAACGGAAACGTGTTGTTTCTTATTCTGATTGCTGTTGCTTTGTTCGCGGCGCTGTCTTATGCCGTGACACAATCCAGCCGCAGTGGCGGCGATGCGAACCGCGAGCAAAGCCTGCTCAACTCGGCGCAAATCACTCAATATCCGACCTCGATTAAAACAGCCGCACTGCGGATGATGATTGACGGCATGTCGGTTGATAAAATTTTCTACACCCCGCCGGCAAACTTCGGAACGTCGTCCGATCAGTATATCTTCCACCCCACAGGCGGCGGCGCGGTATACCAAGAGGTTCCGTCTAACTTGATGGCTGTTGCAAAACCCGGCTTGTGGATTGTGAACGCTGAAATGTTCATTCCGGAAATCGGAACGGCGAATGCCGATATGATTGCCTATTTGCCAGGGATCTCGCTTGATCTGTGCCGCAAAATCAACAATGAGTTGGGATTGTTCCCTTCTGCCACACCTCCTGGTACGCCGACTGCCTTCGCGGCCGACCAAAAGGCTGTATACAGCAAGAGCATGTCCGATTATGACACGCGCGGGACAACAGGCGCAGGTGCGGGAACCATTACGGTTGATAACCTCATTAACGACGCTTCGCCCGTTACGTTCCATGCGAATTATGCCGGAAAATCGTTCGGTTGCTTCCAAAACGGCGGTGGCAGCGGTGAATACGTTTACTACCACGTGATTGTGGAGCGTTAAGATAACGCTCTTCATTTCTCTTAACGCATGAAGGGTGTTCTTATGAACAACTGCGATTGTCTCCGTCATGATAAGGCCAGCCTGAACCCCGTTTGGGGTTCGGGTGTGGTTCCCGAGCCAAGCGGCTGTGCCATGTTTTTTGGTGCGCGTCGCGGCGGGGAAAAGGGCGGGGCGCTTGTTTATATCCTGATTGCCATTGCCTTGCTTGCGGCGCTGACGGCGAGTTTTATTGAACCGACAAGCCAGCAGTCACGCTCGCAAAACGCGTTTCGATTAACCGCTGAAATGAATGGTCAGGTACAATTTATCCGTTCCGCCATTCAAGATTGCATCATTTTGTACCCCACGGGGGACAGCACGGTGAACAGCGTCACGACAACGGATTCGGGCTATCATGCGCCCTATCCTGTGAAGCCGACCTCCACCCATTTTACCGGCAGTACGCTCGGCGTTTCGGCGAATGACAATGCCGAACATCTGCGTTGCCCCGGTAACCCCGGTGGGTCGAAAAACCACACGCCGATCTTTGGCGGGGCATCGGGGCGTTTTATGCCGCCGCCGCCATCCTTGATGGATAGCTGGACGTATTTCAACGGCTCGGCAACTGTCCAAGGCGAAGCGGTGAATGGCGTCTATATTAAGATTACGACCACCAAAACCGACCCGTTTATTGCGGAATCGATGACCAAGCTGGCGGGAAAATTCTCGGATTGCGAGGCGGACTATGTTGTTGGGAACAACACCAATGGTTGCGCCACCGGTCAACAATGTTTCCGTGTCTGGGTGAAGCGCGTCAGTGCGTGCTAAGGCCGATTGAGCGAGCCTGTTAGATCAGGGTCTGTTAGGTTAGGGCCTTGTTAGGTTAGGGCCTTGTTAGGTTAGGGTCTTATTAGGTTTTTGGGCGGGGCTTCGGTTTGCCTTTGCCGCCTTGCTATTTTGCCGGTCTGCTATTTTTAAGTTTATGATTTTTAAGTTTATGATTTTCGTTTCGTTTTGCATTTAATCGGCCTCCATTTCGGAGGCCGATTTTTTGCCTGTATGATTTTTCGCTTCGCCTGTCGGGCTGCGCTACGCCGGGTCTAGGGAGGAGAGCTTCTGGGAGGCGAGTGGACTTTGCGCTTGCTTGTCCCATTATGCTCGCCCCCATGCTCGATCACGCCCGTAATAATCCTATTGATATTGCTTGGAGAGTTCTTTGGTTGCGGCGACGACGCGTTTGAATTCCTCTTCGATGCCGGTGACGAGGTGTTCACATTTTTCAATGTGTTTGGCGTCGTCTTGCAGTTGCGCCGCAATATCACCCAAAACCATACAGCAAGCCGACCGCGCGGAGCCTTTTAAACTGTGCCCCGCTTCTTCGAGCCTGTGGGCGTCGCCCGCGTCAAAGGCGGCGCGGATTTCGTCGATTAATTCCTGCGTCATGTCGGCGAACATTTCGATCATTTCGACCGTGTCGGCATTGACCGCGCCCATTTGTTCCGCCATTGCCTTCAGGTCAATGGCGGGGGGCTTGCCGTCTTTGGCCGCGGGGAGTGCGGGGAGGCCGTCATCCGGCGTCTTCGGGATGCTTTGTTCAATGGCGCGGATGGCGTCGTCTTCCTTCAAGATGCCCCAACGGATGAGGAGCTGGCGCAACTGCCCCAAAGATACGGGCTTGAGAAGGCATTCATCGAAGCCTTCGCTGAGGTATGATTGGCGCTGAGCCATCTGAACATCGGCGGTGAGGACAATGACGGGAAAATGGGTGCCGTCGCCTTTTTCTTCCTCTTCCTCGCGGATTTTGTGGATCAGGCCGTAACCGTCCATTTCCGGCATGTGAAGGTCGGAGATCAAAATACCGTGGCGGCCTTCTTTGAGGGTGTTATAGGCAAGGAGGCCGTTTTCGACAAAGTCGGCCTCGACATTGAACATCGATAATTGGCGGCGCAAAATATCGCGCACGGTTTCGGTGTCCTCAGCGATGAGCAAGCGGCGCGGACCGGTGATTTGGACGGTGCTGTCCTTCTTCGCGGCGTCTTTGACGGCCTCGCCCAATCCGGCGCGGCTGGCTGGCTTGGTGAGGTATGTCGCGCCCATGGCGCGTAGCGAGTGTTGCAGGCCGTAATCATCGCGCACTGTGTACATGAGCAACCCCATGCTGGGGCGTACGTCCATGATTTCTTTCATCAGGTCAAGGCCGAGCCCGTCCGGCAAGCCTTGGTCAATCACCCCGACATTGAACGGGCGGCGTTTGACGAGCTCTAACCCTTCTTTATAGGTCATACAGGCCTCAACCTCCGCGCCCATGGAGCGCAGCGAGTTCTGGATTTCCTTGATCGCCATCGGATGGTCTTCGACAACCAAGACGGCGAGTCCTTCGAGTTTGGGTAATTCAACCGTCGTGGTGTTGGTGCCGATGGAAATAGTCGGAATTTCGAACCAGAAGGTTGAGCCTTTGCCGGCCTCGCTCTCGACCCCCAATTGCCCGCCCATCAAATCGACGAGCTTCTTACAAATCGATAATCCAAGACCGGTGCCGCCGAATTTGCGGGTTGTTGAGCTGTCGGCCTGTGTGAAGGGTTTGAAGAGTTTGTCACAGACTTCTTGCGGCATCCCGATTCCGGTGTCGACAATCTCAAAACGAATGACCACCATGTCGTCATCGGTTTTTTCAACATGGCGCGTGTCGGTGTGGATGCGCAGCGTGACGGAGCCTTTTTGCGTGAATTTCACCGCATTGCCCATGAGGTTCATGATGATCTGGCGTAGGCGCTTTGGGTCGCCCTTAATCACGAACGGGACGGATTCTGCGATGTCGTCCAGCAAGGCGATGTTGCTGTGCTTACGAACGGCGAGCGCTTCAATCGTGCCGCGGGCAAGGGTTCGTAGTGGGACTTCGAAGGCGTCCAGTTCCATCTTGTCGGCATCGAGCTTCGCAAGGTCAAGAATATCATCGAGGATTTCGAGCAGGCCGCTGCCGGATTCTTTGGCGGTTTCGACCATGTCGGTGATGGTTTTTTGGTCTTTGGCAACCTCACCAATCAATTCCAAAAAGCCGTAAACGGCTTGGAGCGGGGTGCGGATCTCGTGGCTCATGGTGGCGAGCAAATTGGCCTTCATCTCGGCGGCGGCGTCGGCGGCTTTGACGGCTTGGGTGAGTTTTTCGGCGAGTTGTTTGTCGTTGGTGATGTCGACAATCCATAGGGCATAGCTTTCGCGCCCTTTGTGTTTGAGGCGTTCGCCCATCACCTTGATCCATCGTGACCCGCCATCGGCGCGGGTGACGGTCATTTCGCGTTCAAAGCTGATGAGGGCATGGTTGAACAAGAAGCCGATAAATTCTTCCGGCATGAGTTCGTCAAGGCGCTGGCCTTCCAGCTTGCCGCGCAGCATAAGGATCGACCCGAAATCAGGGTTGGAATAACGAATGACGTAGGTATAGCTGTCGACAAGGCAAAAGCCGAGCGGTGCTGTGTCCAATGCGTATAAAAACTCGTATGCATCAAGCATCGTGAAAAACCTTTTAAACAACCAATACAGAATCGATAAGGGGGCGAAGAACGCAGTTATACTTGTCGTGAAGGGCGCGGCGCGGGTGATGGCCTGTTGCGTCACGGTTGCTACGCATTTGAACCGTAACGGTTAATCGTTATAATATCGTAAAGATATTGCTCTGTCCAAGCCATTCATCGCATGTGGTGTTCTGGCGGGGTGGAGGGTGGCGGCGCTCTTGACCGGTCTGCGGTGTTCGCGTAATGCTATAGGCCTTGTTTCACTGTTTATATTTTTAAAGGGGTACGGTCTTATGGCGTATACGGTTGCCGTTGTCGGCGCGACAGGGAATGTCGGGCATGAAATGCTGAATTTGCTCGCGGAGCGTGGCTTTCCGGTGAAGGATGTTCATGCCTTGGCGTCGGCGCGTTCGCATGGGACGGAGGTGTCCTTTGGCGACAAGGGCGTTTTGAAGGTGCAAAACCTTGCCGGTTTTGACTTTAAGGGGGTGGATTTTGTGTTGTCGTCCCCCGGGTCAAAGGTATCGGCGGAATTTACTCCGATTGCCGCCAAGGCCGGCGCGATTGTGATTGATAACACCAGTTATTTCCGCATGGATCCCGATGTGCCGCTGGTGGTGCCGGAGGTGAACCCCGAGGCGTTGAAAGATTATTCCAAGCGCAATATTGTTGCGAACCCGAATTGTTCGACCATACAGATGGTGATGGCGCTTAAACCCCTTCATGACGCCGCAACGGTGAAACGTGTGGTGGTGGCGACCTATCAATCCGTTTCGGGGGCGGGCAAGGCCGGCATGGACACGTTGTTTGAGCAAGGGCGCAAATTCTTCGTTAATGATGTGATGGAAAATGTCGTGTTTAAAAAACAGATCATCCACAATGTCATTCCGCAAATCGACGACTTCATGGAAGACGGCCTGACCAAAGAAGAATGGAAAATGATGGTCGAAACCAAGAAAATTCTCGGCGCGGACATCAAGGTTTGTGCGTCTTGTGTGCGGGTTCCGGTGTTTATCGGGCATTCGGAAATGGTGAATGTTGAGCTTGAGCGCCCGCTCTCGGTCAAACAGGCCAAGGGTTTGTGGCGCAATTTTGATGGTGTCACCGTCATCGACCGCCAAAGCGACCTTGAATTTGTCACCCCTGCCGAGATCGCCGGCGAAGATGACGTGTTCATCAGCCGCATCCGCGAGGACATCACCGTTGAAAATGGATTGAATTTTTGGTGCGTTGCCGATAATCTCAAAAAAGGTGCAGCACTCAATGCTGTACAAATAGCCGAAAAGCTGGTAAAAGATTATTTATGAAAAATAAACGGCTTTGTTTTGCTGTGGTGAATCGTTTCTAGGGAGGGCGATACAGCGTGACTGACATTTCGTTGAAAGAGATTTTTGACGCCGCTGCTGCGCTTGATAAAACCAAGTTTCGCAACCGCTCTGTGATTGTCGAAAAAGACATCTATGATAAATATATCCGCCTGTATCATTGGACGCGCGCCTTGTGTGACAAGCTCGACGCCGTGATCGAAGACGGCGAACATCGCCTCGGCATGGAAGAAGGCCGTCAAACGGGATGGAATTTGCCCGACCCCGATTTTATGAAGGATGATGTGACGGCGATGAAGAAGATGCTTCGCTCGCTTGATCCGTTCGGGGTGACGCATACGCAGGATGGGCGCGTGCGCGTGAATGTGACCTTGGCGGTCGGGATGCATTATATGGCCGAGGCCGACCGTTTGATGATCCATAAATTATTCAACATGTTCCGTGAAAAGGATTATTTGCCGTATCACCGCCATTTGCGCGATATGGGCATCAAATATGCCGGCCCGACATCGCTGGGCGAGATTTTCAACACCATGATGTATTTGGCGCATACCAAGAGCTACACCAAAAAATATATGGATGACCGCAAAATCGACCATAACTGGCCGCAAAAACTCTTAACCTAAAGATGGCTGATTGTCGTTGTTGCATAGGGTACAAAAGGTCGAACGCGTCGTTTTTACGGCGCGTTTTTTATTTGTCGGCGCGGCGGGGCTGGAGTACTCTTGACGAGTCAATGCCTTAGGGCAGGTGTACTCTTTCTTTGGTGAGGCTTTCATGATCTCCGGCTTTTTAACCATGTCTTATTCCACCGCTAAGGACAGGATTCTATATTTGTTGCTGGCGGCGTCGATTGCGGCGGGAGCGGTACAGCCCTTTGTGCTGGATCGTGCCATGACGGGCGGGTTTCATGTGAATGGGGATTTGTTGATGAAATCGGCGCTCAGTGCCGTTTTTTTCGCCAGTTTTTTTGTCATTCTGATTGTGATTGACCGCGCGTTAAGGCGTATGAGCCGCCTTGACGAAGCGCAGCCCATTCAAACGGTGGGGGACTATTTCACCCTCCTTAAAACCCGTGATGCGCCGTATTCGACATCCATCGTACGGGCGCTGTTGGCGTGTTCGATGATGATGGTGCTGCACAAATATCTGGGCTTGATTTATGGCGAGGGATATTTGTTTGCCGCCAATGCGGGGACGGTGGATGTGGTGCGTTATCCGAAGCTGATTGACCGGATTGTCCCGCTCATGGATGTGCCGTATGCCGCGATATGGTGGGCTTGCATGGGGATTGGAATTGCTTCGGCAGTGGGGTTTTTGAGCCGCCTGACTTTTCCCGCCCTGTGGTTTTTGACGCTGTATTATGTGTCGTGGTATGAGAGCGGATCACTCATGTGGTCGCATGGCGAAGTGCCGATTTTGATGGCGTCTTTTCCGCTTATTTTTGCGAATCTCAGCGGGCGGTGGAGTGTTGACCGGTGGGCGTTCAAAGTCGCGCAAGGCGCAGACAGCCCGTATTTGCCGCTGTTTTTTGCGCAGGCTTTCGCGGCGCTGTTCTACGCCGGCGCGTTTTATTCTAAAATGGTGTTCAGCGGCATGGATTGGGTGTTTTCCGACCATTTGCTCAACAGCCTCACCTTCGCGTGGGAGGGGCCGAACATATCGGCTGTGAAACCGTTCTATGTCGATTTGATTAAAAACAATGCCGTGATGATGGTGATTTGCGGCTATGGGCATTTGGTGATGCAGGCCATCCCGTTGTTGTTCTTCATCAATGCCCATTCGGCGCGTCATCGTGCGTTGGAGGCGGTGGCGTATTACCTCAGTGCCTTTATGCTGTGGGCGGTGATCGGGCATATCTGGCCGTGGTTTTGGTGGCTGGGTGTGGCGCTGATCTTTATTGATTATGAAGCGCTTTTTACGCGGGCGATGCCACTGTGCCGCCGCGCGATGTCTTGGAAAAGCCCGTCATTGGGGTTTGGCCTCGTGCCGGTGATGCTGGTTATCTATATCGGCGGGTTCGTAACGCAATTTCCGGCGCGGGCGCTCGAGGCGTATCCGTTTGTTGACCATTTGGGGTTTTATTCTTTGCCGTATGACGTGTACCCGTATCAGGGCGAGCGCACGACCTTGTTCAGTGAATCGGGTTTGGCGCGCGGGGCGTATCAATGCCCCCCCGAAGACGTTGCGCAAACGGGCAGTGCGCCATGCGTACAGGCGAATATTTTGCGCCCTGATAACAAGAACTCGCCGCTTTTGAGCAGTTTGAGCGCGTATGACGGCGCCAAAATGGCGGCGCTTTTGTCATGGTGCGCGGGGCGGGAGGCTTCGTTTTGCGGGCGGTCTGCGGCATCGGGCGCGGGTGAGTATCTCGGATTTTGGCAAGGGGAATATCAATTCGTCAACGGTATTGACGGGGCGCGGCATATGATGCCGATCTTTCTCGGGTTCTCTGCCTTTATTGACGGGGATGATACGGTGTACGTGTCGTATGCAGACGATGTAGACTCTGTGTCGATCACCCTGCACGGCAGCATCGCGGCGCAGGCCGATTTGATCCGTTCCGTTGTTGTGATGAACGGGGCGCGCGGGTCACTCGTGACCGGCCCCGAGGCGCGGCGCTCAGCGGTTGATAACGGTGTACGTTATACCATCGCGAAGGGCGATATGGAGGGGGTTTGTATGCTGGGGCTGGAGATGGCCTATCAAGGCTCCGTCTTGCCCATTTACGGCAAAAAATATTGTAGCTGGAGAAAATAACCCATGACATTGGCGCAAGAGATTACGACGATTTCCGGTGCGGATACGATGATCCTGTATGACGGGGATTGCGTGTATTGCAGCCATTATGCCGCACTCATCAAGCTCCGCCAAAATGTGGGGCCAGTGGCGCTACTGAATTTGCGGGAACAAGCGGGGATTGTTACGCTCCTTCGGGGGCACGGGATTGAGCCGAATCGTGGCATGGTGTTTGTCTATCAAGACCGCGTGCATTACGGCGAGGATGCGCTGCAAATTCTGGCGATCCACTCCGAAACGTCGGGGATTTTGGGGCTGGCGAACCGCAGTTTGTTTCGCTATCGCTGGGTGAGTCGCGTTTTGTATCCTGTACTCAAATTGGGGCGGCGCTTGACGTTGATTGTGCGCGGCAAGACGCTTATTCCCTAGGCTTTGGAAGCTTTGGAGGCTTTGGAGGCTGCTAGGCGCAGCTTGTCCCTTGCACATGGCACAGGGGGATGGCGGCGAAATCCTGCGTTGGGGCGGCAAAATCAGAGCGGCATTGAATGAGGGCGAGTTCGCGGCGGTTCATTGCCGCCGTTTTTTCAAAGACTGTATAAATTCCCGCCGCCGTAAGGCCGAGCGCCGTTTGAATATCCGCGCCGTCCAAAATATGCCCGCAAAACAGCGCCGCCGTGCAATCGCCCGATCCGTTCGGGGCAATGTCAAAGGCGATTTTCGGGGTTGTGACGATAAAGCGTTTCGGGTCGCGTTTGGGAGCGGCTTGCTGGCTTGCGCCGTCTTGGTTTGCGATGCTGGAGGCCATCATCTGGATGTGGTTTTTGGGCGTGGCGCTGTGTTCAAGACTGGTGACCAAAATGGTCTTGGTGCCGCGTTCGTGCAAAATGTCGCAGGCGGCTTTGGCGTCTTCGAGCGTTTTCACGGTGTGACCGCTGAGATATTCAAGCTCGAACTGGTTCGGGGTGATGATGTCGGCGAGGGGAAGGGCGGTGTCCTTGAAAAAGGGCGGGATGCCATCACGCACGAAAAACCCGCGCCCGACATCGCCCATCACGGGGTCGCATGTGTATAAAAACGGCGCATCGCCGCGTAAGCTGCGGATTTTCGCAACGGTATCAAGGACGATTTGCCCCAATGTCGCATCGCCGAGATAGCCGGATAATACGCCCTCTATGCGGGGAAAAACGCCGCGGTCTTCAATGCCTTCGAGCACGGCGGCGATGTGGTCGGGGCTGAAGAATTCGCCTTTGAAGGCGCCGTATCCTGTGTGGTTTGATAATTGCACCGTGTTCACCGCAATCACGTCATACCCCATGCATTGCAACGGGAAAACAGCGGCGCGATTGCCGACATAGCCATAGGCAACGGCGGATTGAATGGACAGGATGAAACGCTCTTGATATTCCATAATTTGCTTGCCTCCGGCGCGCGCGCAGTGCTAGGAATGGTTGGTGTGTTGGGGGATAGCATATTTCCGTTCCCGCCGCAAAGAAGATAACCAAATAAGATATAAAACCCCAAATAAGATATAAAACCAGAGTTCACAGTAAAGCAAAGAAAGAGCGTTTTGCATGAGTGCCAATAAACCTTCGAAACAATCTCCGGCTCAGTCCGCGACAGGATCATCATCAAAAACAGCGGCGAAATTCACCGGTGAGGTGGGACAGGCATCCTTGGTGTTAAAGCCGGAACAGGTCGCGGCGACCCTGACTTTGACGGCGGCTCAGCTCAACACCCGCGTGGGTGATATTGCGGGGAATGTGGCGTTGATTAAGCAGGCATGGCAACAAGCGCAAGACGAAGGCAGTGACCTCGTCATCACGCCGGAATTGTCGATTACGGGTTACCCGCTCGAAGACCTCGTGGAAAACCCCGATTTGATCGCGGCGGCGGCGAAGGGGCTTGAGGCCTTGATCGCCCATTCCAAAACAATGGATGCGGCGATTTTGGTCGGCTTGCCGGTGATCGGCGCGACCGACAATCAAGGGCGCAACATTTATAACGCCGCCGTGTTGATTGAAAAAGGCGAGGTCAAGCAAACCATCCGCAAACAACATTTGCCGAATTACGATGTGTTTGATGAAGAGCGCAACTTCGCCCACGGGCAACCGCACCAACCGATTGCCTTTCGCGGATGCAAGATCGGCTTTATGATTTGCGAGGATACATGGTATCCCGATGTGTCACGCCAATTGGCGCAAGAGGGCGCGCAGGTTCTGGTATCGATGAACGCATCGCCGTTCCACCAGACCAAATTCGAACAACGGCTGGATACGGTCATTCGCGAACGGGTGATTGAAACAGGCTTGCCGCTGCTGTACGTCAACCAAGTGGGCGGACAGGACGAGATCGTGTTTGACGGCGCGTCTGTGGCGCTCAACGCCAATCTTCAACAGGCCTATCAAGGCCGCATGTTTGAAACCGGCCTTGACCATGTCACGCTTGATGTGCCGCAACAAGGCCATGCGCAGTTTCGTCGCGGCCTGATGGCGCCGGTGCCGAGCGGGCTGGAGCGGACATGGCGGGCGCTGGTTCAAGGCCTGAAGGATTACATGGCGAAGATCGGCCAGACCGAGGTTGTCCTTGGCATGTCCGGCGGGATTGACTCCGCCGTTGTTGCCGCGATTGCCGCCGATGCGCTGGGCGGGGATAAGGTGCATCTGATCAGTATGCCGTCAAAATTCACGGAGAGCATCAGCAACACCGATGCGTATGATGCGGCCGATATGCTGGGGGCATCAATCTTCCAAAAGCCGATTGAAAATGTGGTGCAATCCTTGCGCGATTTGTTCAATGACGATGTGGTCGTTGAGCCGAATTTTGTGCCGCCCGCCGCCGGTTCCAAGGATGTTTCGGATGAAAACCTCCAAGCCCGCGCCCGTGGCACGATCATCATGCGTTACAGCAACAAGTTCAACTGGCTCCCCTTAAGCACCGGCAATAAGTCGGAGGTGAGCGTTGGATATTGTACGCTGTATGGCGACATGAATGGCGGTTTTAACCCGTTGAAGGACGTGTATAAAACACTGGTCAAAGACCTTGCGAAATGGCGCAACGTCAACTATCCCGACGGTTTGCTCGGCCCCAAAGGACCGGTGATGCCGGATCGGATCATTACACGCCCGCCATCGGCGGAACTCTCCGCAGGGCAAAAAGATACGGATTCTTTGCCCGAATATCCGGTGCTGGACACGATTTTGCAAGCCTATGTCGAGAACGAAAAATCAATGGATGAGATCGTCAAGGACACAGGGTTTGACCGTGGCTTGATCGAGTCGATGATTGCGAAGGTCGATATTGCCGAATATAAACGGCGGCAGGCTTGCCCCGGTGTGAAGATTACCGAGCGTTCCTTCGGGCGCGGACGGCGCTATCCGATTGCTCGCCCGACCACGCCGTCAATGCTGAAGAAGCTCTCGGCCTTGACGTTATAGGGGTTTGAGCAAAACAGTTTTCTCGATTTGTTTTCCTAGGGACGGCGCCTTCGGGCGCCGTTTTTATTGCCTGTCCAAAAGGTAATTTTGAGCGCGGCACGACTTGGGATATAATCAATGGTAGAGCATAAGGATGACCCCGATGATGGATGAACGCAATAAACGACGAGTCTTTTTGAAAAAGGCTCTGACGGGAACAATTATTGCCGGCGCGGTTGTCGCAGGTGGCATGACAATGGCTTCACGAAAGGGATGGGCAGTGTTTGGTTTAGGAAAAGATAAAAAGGCTGAGGCCTTCCCCGTCACATTGACCGATGCGCAGTGGCAAGAACGCTTGTCGCCCGAGGCATACCGCGTTTTGCGCAAACACGGGACGGAGCCGTCACGGTCCTCACCGCTGGATGCGGAATATGGCGCGGGGGTGTATCAATGCGCGGGATGCGCTTTTCCTTTGTTTTCATCGACGGATAAGTTCGATAGTCGCACAGGGTGGCCGTCTTTTACCCGCCCGATTAATGAAGGTGCGGTGGGAACGACGACGGATTATAAATTATTTTATCCGCGCACCGAGGTTCACTGCGCCAATTGCGGCGGGCATCTGGGGCATGTGTTTGATGACGGGCCGGAACCGACAGGCTTGCGGTACTGCATGAACGGCGTTGCCATGGCCTTTATTCCGGCGGAAAAAGGCACAACCGCCAAAGAAACGGAATAAATCGGAGCATAAGACCCGTTCTGTGCATGTTTTGGGTTTGAATTTTTGGCGGAGGCTTTATAATATCGCGTGCGACGCCGTGTATTAAAGTCGCAAACAAATTTCAAACAACACGAAACGAGCCATTTCATGAGCGCACCATCAGGATCAACTTCGGGATCATCAGCAGCGGACAAAGCCAAGCGCGAAAGACCGCTCTCGCCCCATCTTCAGATTTACAAGCCGCAGATCACCTCTGTGACCTCTATTTTGCACCGCGCCACGGGGGTTGCGCTGGCGCTGGGGTTGTTTGTGCTCGGCTGGGGTTTGATCGCTTTGGCGAGCGGTGAAGGAAGCTATGCCGTGTTCAAAGACTTTTGGGGCAGCATTTTCGGTATGATTTTACTGTTCGGGTGGAGCTTTGCGTTCTTTTACCATTTTTGTTGCGGCCTGCGTCACCTTGTGATGGATACGGGGCGGATGATGGACATTAAGGGCATGTATAAAGCCGCGTATATTACCTATGCCGGTGCACTTGTCCTGACCATGGGGACATGGATTGTGTATTTTGCCTGTTCGGGCTATTAAGCTGTTTTTACGGAATTTTTAGTGATCTTTGATGGATCTTTGACAGAGGGATAAAAACTATGACCATGAAATGGACATCGGGGGGCATGAAGTCGCCATTGTCGCGCGCGCGTGGCCTTGGGTCGGCCAAGAGCGGATCGCATCACTGGATGATGCAACGCGTGACCGCGGTTTCCAATGCCGTGCTCGGGCTTTGGTTCGTGTGGTCGGTGTTGACGTTGGCAAACGCCGATTATGCCATTGTGCGTGATTGGTTGGCGGCGCCGGTCAATGCGATTTTGATGATTTTGTTTGTCATTTCATCGTATTATCATGCGGTGCTGGGGCTTCAGGTCGTGACCGAAGACTATGTGCATTGCGAAGGGTTGAAAGTTATCAAATTGATGGGGCAGAAATTATTATATACCGGCCTTGGTGTGGCCTGTGTTTTCGCCGTGTTGAAGGTGGCGTTATAGCCGAGAAAAAGACGGGCGTAGGCGTGTGTTTTTCGTGCCGTACGTGCGTATCGTGACGATTAAAAGTGACTTTGCCAGATATAGTTTTACCGCGTAAAAAGAACGGATATTTTCCATGACCAAATCATACGAAATCATCGACCATGAATACGATGTTGTTGTTGTCGGCGCCGGTGGCGCGGGGCTTCGGGCAACCTTCGGGATGGCGGAAAAAGGCCTTAAAACCGCGTGTTTGACCAAGGTGTTTCCGACACGTTCGCACACCGTGGCGGCGCAGGGCGGGATTTCGGCGGCGCTGGGGAATGTGAGCGAGGATGACTGGCGCTGGCACATGTACGACACCATTAAAGGATCGGACTGGCTCGGCGACCAAGACGCGATTGAATATATGTGCCGCGAGGCGATTCCGGCGGTGATTGAGCTGGAACATTACGGCGTGCCGTTTTCGCGCCTGCCGAATGGCAAGATTTACCAACGCCCGTTTGGCGGCATGACCACCAAATACGGCGAAGGCGCGGCGGCTGTGCGCACATGCGCAGCGGCAGACCGCACAGGCCACGCCATTTTGCATACGTTGTACCAACAAGCCCTGAAGCACAGCGCCGAATTCTTCATCGAATATTTCGCCCTGGATTTGATCATGAGCGATGACGGGCAGTGCCTTGGCGTCATGGCGATTAACCTTGAAGACGGCTCTATTCATCGCTTCCGCGGGCATCAAACGGTGTTGGCGACGGGCGGATATGGGCGGGCTTATTTCTCCTGTACGTCTGCGCATACCTGTACGGGTGATGGCGGCGGCATGGTTTTGCGCGCCGGTTTGCCGCTTCAGGATATGGAATTCACGCAATTCCACCCGACCGGCATTTATGGCGCCGGATGCTTGATTACCGAAGGCGTCCGCGGTGAGGGTGGATATTTGACCAACAGCGAAGGCGAACGCTTTATGGAGCGCTATGCCCCGTCCGCCAAAGACCTCGCCAGCCGTGACGTGGTCAGCCGTTCGATGACCGTTGAAATCCGCGAAGGGCGCGGCGTTGGCACGCATAGCGACCATATCCATTTGCACCTTGAACATCTGGGCGCGGAGGTCATTCACGCCCGCTTGCCAGGGATTGCCGAGAGCGCCCGTGTCTTCGCCGGCGTTGACGTGACGAAGGAACCGATTCCGGTTTTGCCGACCGTGCACTACAATATGGGCGGTATTCCGACCAATTTCATGGGCGAAGTCATTAACCCGACCAAGGCCAACCCCGACCAAATCGTCCCCGGCCTTATGGCGATTGGTGAGGCGGCTTGTGTGTCCGTTCACGGGGCGAACCGCCTTGGGTCGAACTCCTTGCTTGACCTTGTGGTGTTTGGGCGCGCAGCCGCCAACCGCGCCGCGCATACGGTCACGAGCGGCATGCCGCATCGCCCGCTTGGCAGTGATGATGGATCGGCGTCGATTGCGCGGCTTGACCATTTCCGCTTCGCGAAGGGCAGCACACGGACGGCTGAGCTGCGCCTCAAGATGCAAAAAACGATGCAGGATTGTTGCGCGGTGTTCCGCACCGGTGAAACACTGGCGGAAGGACAAAAGCGCATTGATGAATGCTATCAAGGGATGAAAGATATCGGCACGACCGACCGTTCCTTGGTGTTCAACACCGATTTGATCGAAACGATTGAATTGGACAATTTGATGCGTCAAGCCGTTGTGTCGATGCATTGCGCCGCGCAACGCACGGAAAGCCGCGGCGCCCACGCGCGTGAGGATTTCCCCGAGCGTGATGACAAAAACTGGATGAAACATTCGACAAGCTGGATTGACGATGCCGGCAAGGTCACGACTGGCGACCGCCCCGTGCATATGTACACCATGACGAATGATGTTGAGCCCGTGCCGCCGAAAAAGCGGGTTTATTAGGCAAACCAATACGTTAACACATACGGTCACAGATTGGTTTTAACCTTTCGGCGAACCGTTCGGTCGGCCTCAGTACGCTTCGTTCGGTTTTGTTTTTCATATTATTTGATTTTTTTACGCCCTATCTTTATGATGGGGCGTATGATTTTGGGCCAGATAAAGCGAAATAAAGCCCAATAATGCCAAATAATGAAAGAATACGCCATGTTGGGTGATGACCGTACTTATCAAGATATTATCCTGCGCAACTGGAATACGCTTGTGAAAGAAAGCGGCAGCCAGCGTAAAGATCCGGCACCGACGAAATGGCTCGGCCTTATTCGCGCGGCATACAGCGAGCCGCAGCGCTATTACCACACGCAGCGCCACTTGGCGGAGGTTTTGGAATTGTTCGAAATTAACCGCCGCTATGTGAAGGACGAAGCCGCGGTTTTGGCGGCGATATTCTTTCACGATATTGTCTATCGCACCGAAGCGGGCTTAGCCCCCGCCCATAACGAGAAAAAATCGGCGCAAATAGCAGGGATGGCGCTGGATGAAATGGGATTTTCACAGGCGTTTACGCGCCGCGTGCAAGAGATGATCGCGGCAACAGCAACCCATGAAGCGGATGTGTCCAAAGACGTGGATACGGCGCTGTTCCTTGATATGGACATGGCGATTCTCGGCGCAAAACCGGATCGTTACCGCGAATATAGCAAGCAAGTGCGGTGGGAATATGTTGTTTATGATGATGCGACTTTTGCGCAGGGGCGGCTCCAGCTCTTTGTCCTACCGACTTTGGAAAAGGGCGTGTTCTTGACGCCGGTATTCAAGGATCGGTATGAGGCGCAAGCATTGGTAAACATCCAAAATGAACGCCAAGAGCTGCAACGCGTCTTGGCGAATGTGCGGCCAAGCGTGGTTCACGGTAAACCGCCCCGCCCCTAGGGTAGGCGGCTAACTAAATTGCGCTAGCAGGCTATGCGCGCGGATTTTTCAAAGAGGTACCGAGCGGAACGGATCGTTTGATCGGCGTGTAATGCGCGTTCACAAGCGTAAGCGAGGCGTCAAAACCGCTTTCGTCCAATGTGATGGTGAGTGTCGCGCGGGAATGCCGCGCTTTTTCAAACGCTGCCGCCATCCGGTCAAACGCGATCGGAAAGGCAATTTCCCCCTTATTGGTCGTGATGCAAGACAGCGCGACATTGTCGCGGAATAAATCCGCAGGCTGTTTTTTCTTGATGGGTGCGGCGTCACTCAGATTGCGTGTGATGATGGAATACAAGGCGTAGAGTTGATTGTCTTTGAGGCGGCGTTCCAATGTCCATGGCTTGAGGTCGGCCATGTTTGTGGCCTGAATGAAGTCGGCACTCAAAACCGGCAATGTCATACTGGTGATGTGATCTTCTGCGCTCAGCAGATGGCGGTCGCCATAAGAGGCGGGCAAGGCGGCGGCGGTTGCGAAAGACACGGCGGGGCCGCTCGCAAATTGTCCTAATTCCAGCCATTTATTGGCAATGATGGGGATCGTCATTTTTTCTGTCTTTACGGAGTTGAACGGTTGGCGGGGGTGAGTTTCGGTTTTGGTAATGTTACTTGCCGTTTGATCCGCGGTTGCGGCGTGCGCGCGATGAGGGAGGGGGCGTAGCCTGTTTCATCGTGAACCAATTCAATGACCATACCGCCTTGTGCAAGGGCGACCATGTCGGCGGCGGTGTCAAGATTAAGGTTAAAAGCGCACCGCCCTTTGGATGTTTCAAAAATTGCGAAATCACGCTGTGTCGCAGATTCTTTGACGGTCTTTTGCGTCGCTTCAAGGTCAATAATCTTACGCTGGAGCGCTTGTTTGAGGTCTTCGGGATTTGAAGAGAGGGACAGGCTGTTTTTGGCGTTGGGCAATTCCGCGAGGCGCGTTTTAAGGGCGGCTATGGCGGATTCACTGTCACGCAGTGTTTTATGCTCGTCGTCGCTCAGGCATGTTATATGCGTTGTATCAAAACAGGCGCACAGGCCAACGCTCTGGCGCGGCGCGGGGTTAAAGGCGAAAAGGCCAAGGTCGGGGTTTATGCGGAACCACCCATTGGCGATGATGGATAGGGGATATATCTGCGGCGTTAAGGGCGTTGTCATGGTGTTATTGCGCCCTTAATTGTGGTTTGTTGGGGCGAATATTACGCCGGATAGGCGTTGTCGGGGCGGTTACACGAATATCGGGGCGGAGCCCGTCCGCGCCGTGGACGATTTCGACAATCTTGCCTTGCCGAGCGAAGGCGAGCACGCTCGCCGCCGTGTCAAAATCAATGTCGAAGGCGCATCGCCCTCTATGGGTATTGAAAAGAGTGAATTGCCCGTTTTGACCTGTTTCTTTGGTGCTTTGTATCAGTGCCTGATATTCGTTATTCACTTCTGCAAGCCGGTCTTTTAAAATCACTCCGCGGTCTGGATCTGCGAATTTGCCGAGGGATGTATTGCCTGTGTAGTGAATTTGGGCGATCGATACCGCTAGGCTTTGTTTTCTGATGGCGTCTATTTTTTCCTTACTGGTGCAGGTCAATTCGGTTGCATCGAAATAGGCGCACAGGCCCAGGCTTTGGCGCGGCATGGCCTTAAATGTAACAAAGCCGATGTCGGAATGCATGTGAAACCATCCATTGGCGATGATGGAAAGGGGGTATGTATGGGGTGTTGGAGGCGTTGTCATGGTGTCATTACGCCTTTAATCGCGGTTTGGCGATGTTTAGATTGCGCCGGATCGGAAGGGTCGGGGCGGTGACACGGATATCGGGGCGCAGCCCATCCGCGCCCGCTGCCCCGCCTGAACCATGGACAATTTCAACAATTTTGCCTTGCTGGGCGAAGGCGATGATGCTCGCCGCTGTGTCAAAATCAATATCAAAGGCGCATTGGCCTTTATGGGTGTGAAAAAGGGTGAATTGTTTGCTTTGGCCGGTTTGTCTGGCGCTTTGTATCATTGCCTCATACTTGCTTTCTTCCTCACTGACGTCTTCTTGCAGTTTTTCTTTGCTGTCCGGCCCTTGGAGGATGCGGATTTGAAAGGATAGGCTGTGCAATTTGGATTTAGAAACAAGCATTCTTTGTGTTCTGATCGCTTCAAGGTCTGCATCGCTGACAATCGTGTATGTCGCTGTGTCAAAATAGGTGCACAGGCCGAGGCTTTCGCGCGGGGCGGCGTTAAATGTCGCAAAACCGTGGTTGGGATGTATGTGAAAACATCCATTGGCGATAATGGATAAGGGGTATGCCTGCGGGGTTGAAGGCGTTGTCATGGTGTTTTTGCCTCCTTTATAGTCGCGGTTTGGTGAAGGATATATGTCGTTTGATCGGCATGGTCGGCGCGGCGACGGAAAGTTTGGGGGGATTATCCGGATGGTCTGCGTCATATATGACACGCACGACTTTTCCTTGCTGCGCCATGGCGATGGCACTGACCAATGTTTCAAACGGCAAGTTGATGCCGATGGTGCCCGCGGAGCTGTCGAACACGCCGATGAATTGCGGCGGATGGGCGGTATGGTTCGAGGTCAGCCATTGCTTGTAGCCGTTTTGTGCCTCATGCAACATGCGGATCACTTTGTCGACATTACTTCCGCCCATGCGGGATGGTTGGAGCATACGGGTGTAATGTTTGACATCGAGCTTTGACCGGTAATCGGTGGCGGTCATGTGTAAGAGTTGGGGGAAAATCGGTGCCGTGGCATTCTTGAAATACGGGGCGAGGCCAACGGTTAATTCGCTTCCGTCATGTTTGCACCAGTGCGCATAGTCGGTTTTCGGCGGGTACTGGGATTCAACGACCAACCATTTGTTCATGACAAAGGATATCGGATAAATGGGTGATGGCGGCTTTGGTGTGGACATGGCGTATGCTCCTTACCTTCATGGTCTAACTAATATGAAAAATAATGTCAATTTTTTTCATAATTTGGTAATGATAATCGGCTATGATGAGCCCAAGTGGGTTTTATGATACTTCTGTAAAGAAAACGCCCCGATAAAGAGTATGACAAAAGCGAGTATTACAAAATTGAGTAAGCCATTGACGAAAACGACAGGAAGGCCAGAAATTCTCTATGAGCAAGAGGTCATGTCCTTCTTGCGGGAATTTGTGTATGAGCCCGACCCCAACGGATTGCACAAGCCGCCTCAAAACATTGAGAGTGTGTATAATGACATGCATTTATTGTGGCGCGATGTTGAGCGTTTTTTGCGGCCGGAGGAGGTACGCAAACTCCTGATGCGTCAATATTTGTCGGATCAGAGCGACGAGTCCGTGTTTGACCTCGTGGAAACGATGGAGCGCCGGCGTTTTAACGATCTTGACCCGTTGACGGGCTATATGCGGAAATCGGAAATCGGGATCGCGACGGGAATGGCGCATCTCTATGCCAAGATGACGGAGCGACCGGTAGGGATTATCGAAGTTGATTTTTCCAATATGGGCGGAACGAACGTGTTCTTTCAAGAATTAATCGCCCAGAGCAAAGGAATAACGCCTGATCAGGTTAAAACGCGCGACGCGGAGGACCTGACCGATCAAGCCGCGAAAATTGTGGCGCAGATTATTCTCGCCGAGCTTAAGAAATACACCAGCGACGAAGCCGTGGTTTTGCCTGTGCGGGCGGGCGGCGATGAGCTGCGCATCACGTTCACAGGGGTTGACCCGAGAGATTTCAAAGCGGTCAAGAACCGTATTCAAAACCGTATTGAATTGACAATGGCGCGATGCGGGTTGCTCGACCATCCGCATTTGAAAGCGCCGGAAGACGAAACAAGGCGCGGTTTTGGCGCCGCAATATCCGTCATGGATATGCGAAAAATCAATGCAGCGACCTATGCCGAGCAAGCGGATGCCAAAATCGAGGTCGAGAAAAAAATTCTCGGTCATGTGCGGGTCGGCAAGCTCCCGCCGTCGCCTTATATCCTGAACATGGCGTTTTCAACGGTTGCCCAACGCGATAAGGACGAAACGATCCAAGATGTGCTGGAACGCGAAGTCAACAATCGTCACCGCATGTACCGCGACCAGATGACCCGCTATGGCACGGGAATGGACGGCACAAAAACGGCGTCGCAGGTCTTGGCCAATATCCGCAAACAAATGGATTTGGTGATTTGGGAATTGGGCAGCCACAAAAAACAAAACATGGTGTTTGAATCGGTGTGGGACGAAGGTGCCCATAACGATAACCATAAATTCTATGCTTCGGCTGAGGAGGAGAAAGAGCTGAAGATGGTTCGTGTCCTGAACGAGCTGGACATCGCTACGGACAGTTACGAAATCGGGTTCATCGTTCATGCGTTGAAGGGGCTGACGCCGTATGATCCGGCAACGGGTGTATCGATGGCGCGGGATTTGCCGCGCACACTTGAAATCTATATGACGGATGTGAAAACGCATCGGGCGATGCTGTGCGCGCAATATCACGACGAATTGCCCAAAGGGCCGATCCGTGAAGCTCTGCGTCAAGCGAATAAAACTTTTGAAGACCTCGAGAAACTCGGTCCGCTGATGATGGCGCTCAGTGTTCAAAACCTTGCGGGGCTGAATAAACTGCTCGGCCATGACAACGCTAACAAGGTTTTGCGGTTTGTGACACAGGACATCATCAAAAAAACAATCGCGGCGCATCACTTGATGGAGGATGATTACACCATCGTTCACTATGGCGGCGGTGAATTTATGATGGTGCTGAAACCCGTGATCGACATCGGGAACGGGTTCGTCAAAATTCCGTCGCAGGGGTTGCTCGACAGCATTCGCACCAGTATTGAGCGGCAGGTCGAGGATATGAACGCCATGCCGATGGATCTGTTCGCGACTCGTTTGGAGATGGACATCGACAATCCGCAGGCTCTTGCGGAACAAAAAATAGAACGCGTGTGCGATATTCCCGACGGAAAAGGCCGCAAATGGGTGGATGGTGTGCATGTGTCGGCGGTGACGCGCGACATGACCGGAACCGAATTTATTCGCGGCGTTAACCGTACGGGGAGCTATATCCAAGAATTGCGCAATGATTTACAAGTTGAGGTCGAGTCGTATCGCGCCGCGATGAAGCAAGCCCATGATGCGCGTCAGGCCTCGTTCGACATAGAAGAAGCGCCAAAACCCAAGGCGCAAAAAGCGAAACGCAAGCCGTAATGCCGCCGCACAGCCCCCATAAACCGCCGGTGGAGGGCGCTGCCACCGTGTCTTGCGTAAAATTTTAAGGGGGCATCCCATAAAATTAATCATTTAATCATTGGCTTTGCGCTAATCTTGGCTAAAATAGAAAGCCTATGGCGGGTGACCGCCGTATCGCGTGTAACACATAAAATACATAAGATGTGAGAGCCCATGGCCCAGTTTACTTTGCCCGATCATTCCGTCGTTAAGCCGGGGAAATATTTCCCTTCCCGCACCGGCGGTAAAAAGATCAAGAAATTCTCGGTCTATCGCTGGACGCCCGAGGATGGTAAAAACCCGCGCCGCGACACCTATGAGGTGGACATGGAAGAATGCGGCCCGATGGTTTTGGACGCCCTCATCAAAATCAAGAACGAGGTCGACAGCACCCTGACCTTCCGCCGCTCATGCCGTGAGGGGATTTGCGGGTCATGCGCGATGAATATTGACGGCACCAACACGCTGGCGTGCCTCAAACCAATTGACGATGTGGCCAATGATGTACAGGTCAACCCCTTGCCGCACATGCCGGTGGTGAAGGATTTGGTGCCCGATTTGAACCACGTCTATGCCCAGCTTGCGAGCATCGAGCCATGGATGAAAACCGCCAGCGCCGCCCCATCGCGCGAGCGTTTGCAATCGCCGCAAGAACAACACATGATTGACGAACCGAGCGCCTGTATCTTGTGCTTTTGTTGTTCAACGGCATGCCCCAGCTATTGGTGGAATGGCGACCGTTTCTTAGGCCCCGCTATTTTGCTTCAGGCCTATCGCTGGATTGTCGATACGCGTGACGAGGCCACGGGCGAGCGCTTGGACGCACTCGAAGACCCGTTCCGCCTGTATCGTTGCCATACGATCATGAACTGTACCCGCACTTGCCCCAAGGGGTTGAACCCCGCCAAGGCGATTGCCGAAATCAAGAAATTGATGGTGGCGCGGCAATAATATTTTGCCGAAGCATCGCGCTATGCGCTGTTAAAAAAGCCTGCGTTTTTCGCGGGCTTTTTTGTTGCGTTGTTTTTGGTGGTTTACGGCCTTGGCGGCTTCGGACGGAGGTGTCCGTGCTGCGTTTTGTTGTTGTTTGTGTTTGTTGGTTGCGGCAAAATCATGATGGCGCGGTTGAGCGCCTCAATATCAACTTCACGTAGCCAGTCTTGAGCGGTATAGGGGGCGATCTTGTTAAATTCACTTGTCAAACGCCGCGCGTTGGCTGAGGTCGTGTGCCATTGGTTTTTAAAATCGCCGCAGTCAGAGTCACAATCGGCAACAACAGATTCAAAAACGGGCGTCAGTTCAGGCCAACGCCGCTTTAACGTCATTAAAAACCGCCGCCCGCCATAGGCGTTGCCGAAACAATAGGCGGTTTGGTTGGGAACGGGGTTCTGGCCGGTTTCGGTGTGGATGCGGGCGAGGATTTCTTGTGCGAATTCGATGTTTTGTTGGGTGTTGCACGATGCGTTTTCGATGATCATGGCGGCGGGCGGGACGCCTTTTTTATGCAGCAATGCGGCAATGTAATCGGCTTCGCTGATGTTCACGTCGCGCAGTAACGGGCCGCCGCTGATGACCAGTTTGGGGAAATATCCGTCATGATAGGCGCGGGCAGCTTGGGCGGCGAGCCGGTCGCAAATGGCACGGTCTTGGGTGCCGAATATAAACCCGATATCGCATTTTGCTCGCAAGGTGTCGACTAAGAAATAGTCATTGATAGCGGCAATGGTGGGCGGGGTGAGGGATGGCGCATCCAAGGGCGCAGCAATAATGCGCGGCATGCTCAGGCTGCTTGAGGGCGGCGGCGATGAGGCGGGCGGATGTTTGCTTGCCATGGTTGTTTCCTGCTCTGGATTTTTATCTTTTTATTTTTTATAAGCGGCCTGAGCGGGGCAAGGCAAGCAAAACCCGTGCGTTATGGTGCGCGGGCTGTGGGTGTTTGGGGGAGGGCTTGGAGTGCCTCTAATAAGGCCGCGTCAATTGTGCGGCTAATACGGATGGTTTTGGTGCGGTCGGTGTCGCCGCGCACAATGGATATATCCGATTTGGCGATGCGCAGCGCAGCGGCGAGGAGGGCGATCAAGGCTTTGTTCGCCTTGTTGTTTTCGGGGGCAGCGGTGACGCGGGCTTTTAGGGCGGTGACGGTGTTGCCGTGCCGGTCTTGGATGGTGTCAAGGCCGGCAAACCCGTTTGACCGTGCGGCGGGGGTAAGGCGGATCAAAAGATCAATTCCGTCTTTATGGGGTGTGGCATAGTCCATGGTGCGTCATTCTTGGAACGAATTGTTGCGTTATCGCGGCGATATTCAGCCAGTATAACCCGATTGCCCCTGTGCTTTGCAAGGGGGTGGGGGCAACTCGTAAAGCAGGGGCGGGCAAGGGGATGGCAAGGCGATGGATTGCGCAGGAAGCAAAAGGATTTTATACTTTTGCGGCGAGTGCCTCATCAGGCTTCATCGTTAATCGGGGGGATGCGCCCCCTTACCAAAGGCTCCTAATGCCACAAAAGGATAGTCCATGAACGCCGCCCTTGCGACAACACCCGTGCCGCCAACAGCGCCGCCGCCTGTTTTGAAAACCGATAAAAAATCGGTCTGGGCATGGTGTTTCTATGATTGGGCGAATTCGGCCTTCAGCACCGTGATCATGACCTTTGTGTTCAGTGTTTATTTTTCCAAAGGCATTGTCGGGGATGAAATCGCGGGCAGCGCCCTGTGGGGCTATGCGATCGGCACGGCGGGGCTGTGCGTGGCCATTGGCGGGCCGATTTTGGGGGTGATGCTGGATGCGCGCGGGCATCATGGGCGGGCGCTGTGGGTGTTGACCATTGTGACCACGGCGGCGATTGCGGGGCTGTTTTGGATGTTGCCTGATCCAGCCTATATCTGGCCTGCGCTGGCGCTGGTGGCGATAGCCACAATCGGGTTTGAGCTGGGGCAGGTTGTGTATAACGCCCTTTTGCCGCGTGTGGCGTCGGCGCAGGATATGGGGCGCGTGTCGGGGCGCGCTTGGGGGCTTGGCTATGTTGGCGGGCTGGTGTGTTTGGCGGTGGCGCTCGGTGTGTTTATCGGTATTCCGGGGGTTGCGCCGCCTTTGCTGGCGCTGGGTGAGGTTGACCAAATTCATGTGCGGGCGACGTGCTTGCTCACGGCGGGGTGGTTTTTTGTGTTTGCTTTGCCGCTGTTATTATCGCGCTGTGTGCGGCGGGATTGCACCGTCTATGATATTCCGGAGCGCAGCGTGATGGCGGCGTCGGTGATTATGGCGGCGGTCATGGCGGCGTTGCTGCGGCTCAAGGATTTTCGCAATATCATGCGGTTTTTGATTGCTTCGGCCTTATATCGGGACGGGCTGGCGACATTATTCGCGGTGGGCGGCTTGTATGCGGCGGGGAGTTTCGGCATGGATTTTTCGCAAATCCTGATGTTCGGAATCGGGCTAAACGTGACGGCGGGGATCGGGTCATTCGCTTTTGCGGTGATGGATGATAAGCGGGGATCAAAGGTCACGATCGTCATCGGGCTTTTGGCCTTGATTGGTTTTGGCGTCGCGATTGTTTTGGTACAGGATAAAATATGGTTTGTGGTGATTACCCTCGCCCTCGGTGTGTTTGTGGGGCCTGTGCAGGCCGCCAGCCGGACATTGCTCGCGCGCATTTCGCCGCCTGAGCATATGTCGGAAATGTTCGGGCTTTATGCCCTTACGGGCAAGTCTATCGCCTTTTTGGGGCCGTTCTTTTTTGCCGTTGTGACCGATCTGTTCGACAGCCAACGCGCGGGCGTTGCGACCATTATCATGTTTTGGGCGGTCGGGCTGTTATTATTGCGCGGTGTGCGCGAAGAAACCGAAGACCCCAAGGACGCTCCTGAGAATGGCCGGCGAAAGGGCGCAGCAGCATGATCGGCAGTGATATTATTGACCATCCATCCCCGAATTTTGACGTGCGCGAAGGGGTTTTGGGGCCAGATATGATCGTGATCCATTATACGGGGATGCAAAGCTGTGCTGCCGCGCTGCATCGCTTATGCGACCCCGCGCCGGATGGCAATATCGGGCGGGTGAGCGCCCATTTCACGATTGATGAGGACGGCACGATTTACCGCCATGTGGCGCCTGAATATCGCGCATGGCATGCGGGGGTGTCGTCATGGGCGGGGCGGTCGCGCCTGAATGACTATGCCATCGGGATTGAATTGGTCAATCCGGGGCATGATTGGGGATATCGCCCGTTTACGGATGACCAGATCAAGCGCTTGATCGTACTTGTGCGCAGTTTGATGAACCATTTTTCCGTTCCCAAGGATTTTATCGTCGGGCATCAGGACATCGCCCCGACCCGCAAACGCGACCCCGGGGCACTGTTTCCTTGGGATTGGTTGGCGTGGGAGGGGCTGTGCCTGTGGCCGCGCGATGCGGATATTGCGGCGGTTTCGCCCGACCAAGCCGCAGTGATGGCGGATGAGGCGGTGCAACGTGCCGCCCTTCAAGCGATTGGCTATACGGACGACCTGCATGTGCCGCTCAGTGCGCTGGTCGCAGCGTTTAATGCGCGATTTTGCGCGGCGGAGTCCGATGTTTTGTCGCCGGAGGCGGCGGCGCGTTTACTCATCGTGGCGGGGATGCGCGGCTGGCGGCCTTGAGCTGTGCTTTGAGCTGTGCCTTGAGGGGGTGGCCTCGGCGCAAAACGGCTTTTCCTTGATCGGGTTTGTGGTTTGTGGTTATAGTCGGCGCGTCAGAGAGCCGCGCAGCCGCGCTTTCTCGCCGTAAGGCGGGGGGGTGAGGAAAGTCCGGGCTTCATAGAAACACGATACCGGATAACGTCCGGCGGGGGCGACCCCAGGGATAGTGCCACAGAAAACAAACCGCCTGTTTCTTTTGTTCCGCCTTGCGCGGAACGGGGGCGCAGGTAAGGGTGAAAAGGTGCGGTAAGAGCGCACCGCCGCGCCGGTAACGGCCGCGGGCATGGTAAACCCTATCGGAAGCAAGACCAAATAGGAACCAACGGCATCTGAAAGAGGGTGCGGGCGCGTTTCTTCGCCATTGGTTCGGGTAGGTTGCAGGATCTGTGCGGTGACGCACAGGCTAGATGAATGGTTGCGGACGCCTTTCGGGGCGGTTACAAAACCCGGCTTACAGGCTCTCTGACATTTTCTTTTTCTTTTTTGTGTTTGGGGCTCGCGCCTTGCAACAGGCAACAGGCGGCGCGCGGGGCAAAAAAAGAGGGACGGAAAACCGCCCCTCTTGTCGTTATACGCGATGTCGTCATACTCGAAACTTGTGAAAACCTACAAGATGAAGCTCCCCAGCACTTGAAAGCGCGGGCGTGAGGCCTTGCGAAAGGCCGTGTTGCAAGACGCGGTATTGGCGATTTCTGCAATCATTTTTTTCTCGAATTGAGAGAAATAAACCGCAGACCACAAAACCTGTCCGACGAAGCAAAGGCAGCTCATAAAAAACAAAGCAATTACACCGATCATCATGGTAAGTTCCTTCCCCACTGTTCCACTGATAAATATAGTTATAGCTCAAAGTTATGTAAAATTCAATGAAAATTGTTTAAATTCAATGCGTTATAAAAATACCAACTTAAACTTGTTATTTACATAACTTGTCAATATATCTGCAAAAAACCATCAGATTTCATTATACCGAGCATAATAAAATATTTTCTCGTACCTGTTCGTCTGTGCTGCGGCGCGATATTTTTTGTAAAAAACGGCGTTTATTTTTGAAAAATGTGGATAAGCGCAGCGTTCCCCTAAGAAAAACTTGTTTGCCCATGAAAAACCATGCTATCCCATAAATATCCAATCTATCCCAAAAGGGACATTTAATAGGATATTCAGAGCAGGTTCGGCGCGCGTGGCATTGTTTTTATCGACTTACATCAACAAGATTGACAAAAAAGGGCGGGTTTCCGTGCCTTCGAGCTTTCGCGCCGCGTTGAGTGATGACGGGTATCAAGGGGTTGTGTTGTTCAAGTCCTATACCCATGAGGCGCTCGAGGGCTTTCCGATGGAATTTATGGCGGAGCTTGGGGCTCGCCTTGACCGGTTCGATTTGTTTTCGGAGGATCAAAACGATCTGTCGACCGCGATTTTTGCAGAGAGCATCCAGCTCCCCTTCGATGGTGAGGGGCGGATTATTCTTCCGGCGGATTATATCGAATTTTGCGGCGTGAGCGATGTGGTCGCGTTTGTCGGCATGGGGCCGAAGTTTCAAATTTGGGCACCGGCGGCGCTTGAGGCGCGTAAGGCTGCGGCGCGTGAGCGTGTGCAGAGCAAGGGTTTGACCTTGCCGTCCTCTTCGGCTGCTGTGGCTGGGGCTGCGGCTAAAAACGGAGGTGGTGCGTGATGGCAAAGCCTGTGCGCCCACAGCGCCCCTCTATAAAGAATGATGCGGATGCGCCGCATATCCCCGTGATGTTGGCGGAGGTGCTGGACGCTTTGGCGCCGGTTGACGGCGGCGTCTATGTGGATGGAACGTTCGGCGCGGGCGGCTATACCAAGGCGATTTTGGCGGCGGCGGCGTGTGATGTCTGGGCGCTTGACCGCGATGAAACGGCTTATGACACGGCTTTGGCGCTGGCTGCCGATTATGGTGGGCGCTTGAAGCCTGTCCATACGGATTTCGGGAATGCGCTGCACGCCCTTGGTGATGAAATGGTTGGCAAGGTTGATGGGATTGTTCTTGACCTTGGTGTGTCGTCCATGCAGATCGACCAACCGGAGCGCGGATTTTCATTTCAACGTGACGGGGCGCTTGATATGCGCATGGATCGGTCTTCGGGGATGAGCGCGGCTGATTTGATCGCCTCGATTGATGAGGAGGAGCTTGCCGATATTTTATACTTATATGGTGAGGAGAAAAAATCGCGCCGCATTGCCCGCGCGATTGTGGCTGAGCGGGCGCGGACGCCGATTGTGACGACATTGCAACTCGCCGCCGTGATTGAATCCGTGATGCCGCGTCAATATGGCGGCCATAAAATCCATCCTGCTACGCGCAGTTTTCAAGCCCTTCGCATCGCCGTGAATGACGAGCTGGGGCAGCTCCGCCAAATTTTAACCGCGTCCTTATCCTTGCTGTGCGAGGGTGGGCGGTTGGTTGTTGTGTCTTTCCACTCGCTGGAAGATGGTCTTGTAAAGCGTTTCTTGAAACGCTACGCAGGCCAGATGTCCGGTTCCTCTCGTTTTCTGCCTGATCAGGTGGATGCGTCTTCAGACAGTTCTGTCTATTTCTCAAAAATATCTAAAAAACCGGTTGATCCGACCGAGGCTGAAACGCTTGTTAATCCGCGTGCGCGGTCGGCACGTTTGCGGTATGGGGTGCGTTCTGCGCGCCCGTATTATGGCGGGGAGGTCGTGTTTGATGAGTGAATATGTCACCAATAAACGGGTTTCGCCGCGCGTGCCGATGCCGATCATTGCGATGGCGGTGTTGAGCTTGATTGCGGCCTGTGTTCTTGGGTTCATGCTCCTGTGGACGGGGCAGCGGGTTCAGCAATACGAAGCGAAAATAAGTTCCCAAAACGCCAATGTTCTGGCGGAGCAAGAGCGCATTCGCATTTTGCGGGCGGAGTGGGCGCGGTTGAACACGCCGGAGCGCCTTGATCTGATGCTCCAAAAGGCCGAGCAACAAGGCTATTACGAGAGCGAAGGCGGCGACGATGCCGATGATACACCGGCGCAAGATACGCGCCGCGGGGCGCTAGACCATGACGAAAATGTGCGCCGTGTGCGCGGCTTGGGCGGAAGTCCTGTGGAGGAGCGCGAATGAGCCGCCTGCGCAGAATATCAATGGAAGGGGATCGCGCCTCGGTTCAAGGGGCGGTGCGCGGGCGTTTGGCCTTTGCGATGATCGTTTTTTTGTGCCTGTATGCGGGGATGGGCTTGCGGCTCTTTGCCCTGACGGTGTTGCCGGATGTGAGCGAGCCTTCGGTTGAAATCGGGCGGGCGGATCAAGGCGCGTCGGATGCGTTGCATTATGGCCGCGCGGATATTGTTGACCGCAACGGGATTTTGCTCGCGACAACTTTGCCGGTGGCATCGCTTTATGTAGATGCGGCGCTTGTGGCCTCGCCTGATCGACTGACACGGGATTTGCTCGCGGTGTTTCCTGATCTAAGCCATGACGATGTGCTGGCGAAATTATCGTCCGGCAAGCGTTTTGTGTGGCTCAAGCGCGGCTTGACGCCGGCGCAGCATCAGGCTGCGAATGCCATTGGCGACCCCGCCTTGCGGTTCCAGGATGAAACGCGCCGTTTCTATCCTCAGGGCGATTTGTTTGCTCATGCGCTCGGCTATGTCGGGGTTGACGGGCAGGGGTTGGAGGGGCTGGAGCGCCTCGAAAATTCAACGCTGGGTTTGGCGGGTGAACCGCTCGTGACAACGCTTGATGTACGCGTACAGTACGCCGCGAAGAAAGCTCTGCGTAAGGCTGTGACATCGTTTACGGCGCTGGGCGGGGTGGCGATGGTTGCGGATGTGCGCAGCGGTGAGATCCTCGCGGCGGTTTCGTATCCTGACTTTGACCCGCATTTTGCGGCCTCGGCCAACCGGTCGCAAATTTTCAACCGTTTCGCAACGGGTGTTTACGAAATGGGGTCGACATTCAAGATTTTTTCAACGGCGGCCTATCTTGAAAAAGACGGTATCCGCTTGTCTGACCGCTTTGACGCGACCAAGCCGATTCAAAAAGGCCGGTTCCAAATTCGTGATTACCACGCACAAAAGCGGGTGATGACTTTGCCGGAGGTTTTCATGCATTCCTCCAATATCGGTTCGGCCTTGATGGGTGAGGCGGTGGGAACGCAGGCCTTGCGCGAATTTTACCGTAACCTTGGGTTCTTGAATGATTACAAGGCGGCGGGAATTGACGCGGCGCAGGGGTTGTACCCCGATCCTTGGCGTGATTTGTCAACCTTGACTGTGTCTTACGGTCATGGCTTGGCGGTGACTCCGGTGCATTTGATGAATGGGTTTGTCACATTGGTTGGTGACGGTACGGATAAACATATCCGCCTCCGTCCCTTGGAAGACACGCATAAGGACAGCATCGATGTCCGCGTGGTCGATGAAAAAACGGTTGATCGGATGCGCCGTTTGCTGCGCCTCACGGTTGCCAAGGGGACGGGATCTAAGGCTGATGTCACGGGCTATGCCGTTGGCGGTAAAACGGGCACAGCCGAAAAATCGGCGGTTCGTGGATATGATCGCAGCCGCAAATTATCGTCCTTCATTGCCGCGTTTCCGGCGCATGACCCGCGCTATGCCGTGTTGGTCATCGTTGATGAACCGAACGGGCGCAAGGACACGTACGGCTATGCCACAGGCGGTTGGGTTGCCGCGCCGGCTGTGGGGGAGATCATCACTGCGATGACGTCAATCTATTCCTTGCCGCCGGTGGATGATGCGGTGGATGCAGCGTTTTATGAGCCGCTCTTGCCGCTCGTCCGCGATGAAAAAGGTATGCCGTACCACCAAACCAATAACACGACTTTTGTGGAGTTCGATCAATGAGCCGTTTTGCAGCCACTCATTCAGTTCTGACCGAAGAAGACCGCGCCGTTTTGGCGGGAATGACGGGTTTAACCAGTGACAGCCGCGCCGTCACAAAAGGGTTTTTATTCGGGGCTTTCCCAGGGTCAACCGCGGATGGGCGGAGCTTTATCGCAGCGGCGATTGAGGCCGGTGCGCGGTATATCCTCGCGCCCAAAGGCACACGGCTGCCGGATGATGTGTCCGGTGATGCCCTTGGCGAAGTCCGCCTGATCGAAGATGATAATCCGCGTTTGCGTTTTTCCGTGTTGGCATCGCATTTTTATTCGCGCCGCCCTTCGACTATTTGCGCGGTGACGGGCACGAACGGCAAAACATCCTCGGCGAATTTCGCGGGACAAATCTGGACATTGCTTGACCGTCCGGCGGCCTCGATGGGGACGCTCGGGATCGTGACGGCCAAGCGCCATACGGCGGGGAGCCACACAACCTTACCATCCGATGTGTTGTACAAGGAATTGCAAATTCTTGCCGATGAGGGGATCGACCATCTGGCGATGGAGGCGTCGAGTCACGGGCTTCACCAATACCGTCTGCACGGGCTTGACATCGCGGCGGCGGCGTTCACCAATTTAACCCGCGACCATCTTGATTACCATCCGGATATGGAGGATTACTTCAACGCCAAGGCGATGCTGTTTCACGAATTGCTCCGCGCCGATGGATGCGCGGTGATTAATGCCGATGATGCGTACGGTGTACGTCTTGCCGAGTCTTTGCGTAATGAGGCTGTACGTGTGTGGACATTTGGCCGTAATGGTTCTGAGCTACGCTTGATTGAGCAAGAGCCGCTGGCCACAGGACAAAAATTGACAATCGAGATTCTGGGCGAACGGTTTGATGTTGTCTTGCCTCTTGCGGGCGTGTTTCAAGCGATGAATGTTTTATGCGCCATCGGTTTGGTGATGGGGTCAACACCGTCTTTGACGGCGGCGCAAGTCGTGGCCGTTTTGCCGTCCTTGACCTCTGTTCCGGGGCGGATGCAGACCATTGCGGGGCATCCGAAACTGGCCGGCATTATCGTCGATTACGCCCATACGCCGGACGCGCTTGAAACCGTTTTAAAAGCTTTGCGCAACCATGTTGACACCGCCCTTGGCGGGCGCTTGGTATGCTTGTTCGGGTGCGGTGGCAACCGCGACAAGGGCAAACGCCCGATCATGGGCGAAATTGCCACCCGCCTCGCCGATCGCGTCATCGTGACCGATGACAACCCGCGTCATGAAGACGCCACACAAATTCGTGCCGAAATCCTCGCTGCCTCCAAAGGGGCACAGGAAATCGCCGATCGCCGTGCAGCCATCCGTGCTGCCGTTTCATCCCTCGAGGACGGTGACGTCCTCGTCATTGCCGGCAAAGGCCACGAACAAGGCCAAACCATCGCCGGCGTCACATTCCCATTCGACGACACAGAAGAAGCAAGACAAGCCATCGCGGCTTTGCAGGAGAGGAGCGTTATCTAACCAATGGCAACACATCATCAGGGTCATGATCATGACCAAGGCTGCGGCTGTGGCGCCGCGGGCAAGGGCGATTCATCCGTTTTGCCGCAACAGGTTGTTTGGACGCGCGATGCGGCCGTGAAGGCTGTTGGCGGCAAAGCCGATATGTCCGCTCCGTCATGGAACGCGTATGGCGTGTCGATCAACACGCGGACACTGCAAAAGGGCGATATTTTTGTGGCGTTGAAGGGCGACGCTCTGGACGGGCATGACTATGTCGCGGCGGCGTTTGAGGTCGGCGCGGTCGCCGCGATTGTGTCGCGCGTTCCTGCGGGAATGGATGGCGATGCACGCTTGGTTGTGGTTGCCGACACGATGAAGGCGCTCGAAGCGCTTGGACAAGCGGCGCGTACGCGTACGGTTGCCAAAATTGTCGGCATTACAGGCTCGGTCGGCAAAACCGGCACCAAAGAAATGCTCAAAGCCGCCTATGGCGCGGTCGGGCGCAGCTATGCGAGTGGCGCCAGCCATAATAACCATTGGGGCGTGCCGTTGTCCCTCGCCGGAATGCCGGTGGATGTTGATACGGGCATTTTTGAAATGGGCATGAACCATGCGGGCGAGATTGCGGCACTGACGGCGCAGGTGCGCCCCGACATCGCGATCATCACCACCATTGCCGACGTACATATCGAACATTTCGACAACGAAGAGGGCATCGCCCGCGCGAAGGCCGAGATTTTCAGTGGTATGAGCGGCGGCGTGAGCGAGGGCGGCATTGCGATTTTGCCGCGCGATAATGCCCATTTTCCGGTTTTGAAGGCGCAGGCTCAGGCGCAAGGCCTCCACAAAATTTTGAGCTTTGGTGAACATGAAAACGCCGATGCGCGGCTGGTGTCTTGCTTGCTCGCCTCCAACGGTACACGCGTACAGGCACAGGTATTGGGGCAGGACGTTGCCTTTACGCTGCAAATCGCGGGCAAGCATATTGCCTTGAATGCGCTGGCGGTATTGCTCAGCGTGGCGGTGTCGGGCGGCGATGTCGCAGCGGCGGCAAAGGCCTTGCAAGGGATTGAGGCGATCAAAGGCCGTGGCAAACGCGAAATGATCGACAGCGGCGAAGCCGGCAACCCGATCACCTTGATTGACGAAAGTTATAACGCATCCCCCGTGGCGATGAACGCAGCGTTTCGTGTGTTGGCGATGATCGACCCCGGCCGCGGCGGTCGCCGCATCGCGATTTTGGGCGATATGCGCGAACTCGGCAAAGACGGGGCGCGGTTGCACAGCGACCTTGCCGTCCCGCTTCAGGCCGCCGGCATTGACCTTGTGTACACTTGCGGAAGTTTGATGAAAAACCTGCATGACGCCTTGCCGGAATCCAAACGCGGCGCCCATAAAAAAGACAGCCAAGAATTAGCCACAATTGTGCCGGATGTTTTATCCCCAGGGGATGTCGTTTTGGTCAAAGGATCGAACGGATCAAAGATGAGCGTCGTGGTTGAGGCGATGCGCCGCATCCCTGCGGGCGGCGGATCGACACCGACCGGACAAAAGACGGATCATAATAACCAAGACCAGAACGGAACGCTTCATGCTGTATAATATTTTTGCCCCGCTGGGCGCGGAGTACCATATTTTCAATTTGTTTCAATATTTGACGTTTCGCACGGGCGGGGCGACGTTGACGGCGTTATTGATTTGCTTTGTCATCGGCCCCGGCATGATTGACTGGCTGCGCGTTCGTCAAGGCAAAGGCCAGCCGATTCGCGATGACGGCCCGCAAACACATCTCAAAAAGCAAGGCACGCCGACCATGGGGGGCTTGATGATTTTGCTCTCGGTCATGACCAGTACGTTGCTCTGGGCGGATATATCCTCGCCTTTCGTGTGGTATGCGTTGCTCGTGATGGGCGGTTTTGGCGCGATTGGTTTTGCCGATGATTTTTTAAAGCTCACCAAGCGTAATTCAAAGGGCTTGCCGGGGCGTTACAAGATTTTGTTCCAGATTTTGATCGGCGGAACGGCGACATTGGGAATCATGATGGCGTTGCCGGATAACCTGTCCAGCCACCTTGCCTTGCCATTTTTTAAGGGCGTTTTGTTTAATCTTGGCTGGTTTTTCGGGATTTTCGGGTTGTTTGTGATTATCGGCGCCTCGAATGCCGTGAATTTGACCGACGGGCTTGATGGGCTGGCGATTGTGCCGGTTGCGATTGCGGCGGGGTGTTTCGGCCTGATTTGCTATTTGGTCGGTAACAGCATGTTTTCATCTTACCTGCATTTGCATTACGTGCCGGGGGTTGGTGAAATGGCCGTTTTATGCGGGGCTTTGATCGGCGGGGCGATGGGATTTTTGTGGTTTAACGCGCCGCCGGCAATGATTTTTATGGGCGATACCGGATCGCTCGCCATGGGCGGGTTGCTCGGGGCGCTGTCGGTGATGACGAAACATGAATTTGTTTTGGCGATTATCGGCGGTTTGTTTGTGCTGGAGACCGTGTCGGTGATTGTTCAGGTCGCATCGTTTAAACTCACCGGAAAACGGGTGTTTCGTATGGCGCCGATCCATCATCACTTTGAACAAAAGGGATGGTCGGAATCCACGGTTGTCATACGGTTTTGGATTATCGCGATGATTTTGGCGCTGGTCGGACTATCGACTCTTAAACTGAGATGATTTAAAAGGGACTCTCCGATAATCGGGGGGAGTTTAATGCATGATTGATCTGTCTGTCTGGAAGGGCAAAACACTGGCCGTTATGGGGCTTGGCAAAACCGGCGCAAGCGCGGTGGACGCCTTGCTTGCCGCGGGTGTGAATGTGTTCGCGTGGGATGATCAAGACGAAGGCCGCGCCAAACTTAAACATCAGGATGTCCTCGTTGATTTGCGTGAAGTTGATTTCGGCACGGTTGATGCGTTGATCTTGTCGCCCGGTATTCCCCACAGCTTTCCAAAACCGCACCCCGTGGCACAGAAGGCGATTGATTCGCTGGTGCCGATTTATTGCGATATCGAGCTTTTGGCGCGGGCTTGCCCTGACATTCCACAAATCACGATCACGGGAACAAACGGTAAATCGACCACGACGGCCTTGATCGGCCATGTCATGGCGGCGGATCGCAAGGTTGAAACGGGCGGTAATCTCGGCAAACCTGTTTTGACGTTCAAAACGCGCGGTGTGAAGGCCTTTGTTTTGGAGCTTTCGTCATACCAGCTTGAGCGTACGCCGAGCCTGACGCCGAACGTGGCGGTGTGGCTGAATATTACCCCCGACCATATTGACCGTCACGGCGATTTGGCGGGCTATATCGCCGCCAAAAAAATGATGTTCCGCAAGCCGAGTGCCGGATGCGTTGCGGTGATTGGCGTTGATGATGAATACAGCCGCAAAGTCGCGGATGATCTGGAGGCCGCAGGGCAATGGATTGTTCGCCGCGTGTCGGTGCATAAGCCTTTGGCAAGCGGGTATTTCGTGCGTGATGGAAATCTCGTGTTCAAAAGCGCGGAGGGCGAGAAAATCTGCATGGATTTGCGGTCATTGCCCAAGCTTAAGGGGATTCATAACTGGCAAAACGCGGCCTGTGCGTGGGCGGCTTGCGCCGCTGCGGGCGTTGATGAGGCGGTTTTGGTTGAAAAAATGCGCGATTTTCCGGGGCTGGCGCATCGGCAATATGTTGTCGATGTCATTAACGGCATTGCCTATGTTAATGACAGCAAAGCCACAAACGCCAATGCAACGTCGATGGCGTTGCGGTCTTTTGACAATATTTACTGGATTGTCGGCGGATTGCCCAAGGAGGGTGGTTTGAATGGCCTTGACGAATATATGGTGCGCGTACGCCACGCGTTTTTGATCGGGCAGGCGCAGGAAGATTTTGCGCAATGGCTTGAATCGCGCGGCGTGGCGCATAGTATTTGCGGCACGATGGATGTGGCGGTGCGCGATGCGCATGAATTGGCGCAGGGCGAACGCGGTTTGCCGGGCGGCGGGGCGGTTGTTTTGTTGTCGCCCGCCTGTGCCTCGTTTGACCAATTTCCGAATTACGAAGTGCGCGGTGACCATTTTGCATCGCTTGTCGCCGATTTGCCGAGGGAAGACGCATAATAACGGCACGTCGTGTGGCGAAGTGTACGTGTGAATATAAGCGTACACGCGTACAGGATTTGTAAAGAAAGGGAGGCATCGTCATGGCTATGATTTCGCGCGCAGATAAGAGCGTGCTCGGCCAATGGTGGTGGACGGTCGATAAGACGATTTTGATGACGATTTTGGTGTTGTCGGTGTTCGGCCTTGGCCTTGTGATGACCGCCAGCCCCGCCGTGGCGGAGCGTATCGGGTTTGATACCTATCATTTCGTTGTGCGGCATGTGTTGTTTTTGGCGCCGTGTCTTGGGGCAATGATTGTTTTGTCGTTTGTCCAAGAGCGCACAATCTGGCGCGTGTCCGCGCTTCTTTTGATGCTCTCGATTGTCGGAATTTTTGTGTCTTTGGCGGTCGGGACGGAAATTAAAGGCGCGCAAAGATGGATTAAAATCGCCGGATTTTCGCTACAGCCTTCAGAATTTATGAAACCTGCTTTTTTGGTCGCCAGTGCGTGGCTGATGGCGCGCCAGCGTGAAAAAGAAGGGTTTCATGGGCTGTATATGAGTTTCGGCTTGCTCGTGTTTTGTGTGGCTCTTTTGATCGCGCAGCCCGACCTTGGCATGACGGTTTTGCTGTGCAGCGCGTTTTGCGTACAGTTGTTTTTATTCGGGTCGTCCTTGCGGTATTTTGTGTTGCTCGGCGGGCTTGGGATTGTCGGATTGGTCGGGGCGCATTTCACCCTTGATCACGTGCAGAGCCGGATTGACCGGTTCCTTAACCCCGCTTCGGGCGATAATTATCAAGTTGAACGATCGATCGAATCATTCGCCAATGGCGGCTTGATGGGAACGGGGCCGGGGCAGGGAACGGTGAAATTGCAATTGCCAGACGCCCATGCCGATTTTATTTTCTCGGTGGCGGGTGAGGAGCTGGGTTTTATCTTCACCTTTGTCTTGATCGGGCTGTATGCCTTTATCCTATGGCGCGGCATGCGGGTTTTGGCGCGCGGGTCATCGGTGTTCGGCATGTTGGCGGGGGGGGCTTTGCTGGCGCTTGTGGCGATTCAATCTTTTATCCACATGGGATCGGCGATGCATCTTATTCCTGCCAAAGGAATGACATTACCATTGGTTAGCTATGGCGGTTCGTCTATGCTGGCCCTTGGGTTTACTTTCGGGGTCATTTTGGCGGTGACTCGTAAAACAGGACAAAGGATGACTGATTATGACTGAGAGTATCAATGACATGACAACGGCAAAACTGACTGATGTTGCCGACCATACGCAAGAACATACCGCCGAACACGATGTCGAACACGAAATCGTGCATGAAAATGCCTCAGAAGACACACCCAAAAGCGGCGATGCGCCTGTTTCGTCGTCATCGCGCCTTCAGGACGGCGTGACGGCAAGCGGTGGAAAGACTTGCGTTGTGCTGGCCTCCGGCGGGACGGGCGGACATATGTTTCCGGCGCGGGCCTTGGCAACGGATTTGCTGTCGCGCGGGTATCGCGTGGTTCTGTGCACCGATGATCGCGGCATGAAATACAGCGACCAATGGACGGATGTAGAGCGCTTTCAAATTGCGTCCGCGACCTTCAAGAAAGGGATTTTTGGCCGTGTGCTGGCGTTGCTGGCGCTGGGGCGCGGGTTTTTGCAAGGGCGCGCACGGCTTAAGGCTTTGAAGCCGCGGGTGGTGGTCGGGTTTGGCGGCTATCCGTCGCTCCCCACCATGGTGGCGGCGCAGCGTTTGCATATTCCGACCATCATCCACGAACAAAACGCGGTGATGGGCAAGGCGAATGCCTATCTCGCGCCCAAGGCCGACCGTATCGCAACGTCGTTGCCTGATATTACAGGGCTTGCCGAGGCCGATTCGGTGCGGGCGGTGCTGACGGGCAATCCTGTGCGGTCGGATGTGGCGGCGCTGTATACCCGCCCTTATCCGTCGATGGAGCCTTCAGGGCCTTTTCATGTCTTGGTGATGGGCGGGTCGCAAGGGGCGAGTGTTTTTGCATCTGTTGTGCCGGCGGCGATGCGGTTATTGCCGGAGGCTCTGCGCCGCCGCGTGTCGATTGTTCAACAATGCCGCACCGAAGAAGAAATCGCCCGCGCCAGAACCGCCTATCGGGCGATGGGCGTAACCGCCCGCTTGGAAACTTTTATTCACGATGTTGCCGAACAAATGGATAAGAGCCATCTGGTCATCTCCCGATCCGGTGCCAGCACGGTGGCGGAGGTCACAACCGCAGGGCGTCCGGCGATATTTGTGCCGTATCCGCACCATGCCGACCAACAGCAAAAAATCAACGCCGATGCCGTGGCGCAAAGCGGCGGCGCATGGGTGATGGAGGAACATTTATTCACCGCCGATACGCTCAAGGCCAAGATTGAAACCTTGATGCAGCGCCCTGAAATCCTGTTCCGCGCGGCGGAATCGGCGCGGAGCTGTGCGCGGCCGGATGCTGGGCGAAAGCTCGGCAATCTCGTCACCGCCATGGCCTATGGCTGGAATAAGGAAGATTTGCGCTCCTATGATTATACACAGGGGCATGAAGGCTAGAGGGCTGAAACATTGCCATCGGGCGGCCTTATTGGCTAAACACAATAGACACAGAAGAATCGATTAATAAACGGAAAGCGGATCATATTATGCATGTTATGCCCCTGAGCATCGGAACGCTGCATTTTGTCGGAATCGGCGGAATCGGCATGAGCGGAATTGCCGAAATCCTCAAACAAAAAGGCTATGACGTGCAAGGATCGGACATCGCCGAGAGCGGCAATGTCGAGCGTTTGCGCAAAGGCGGCATCCGCGTGCATGTCGGGCATAAAGCGGCGAACCTTGTGAACCACAAGGGCGATGCGGTGTCTGTTGTTGTGGTGTCATCGGCGATCAAGGCGGATAACCCCGAATTGATCGCGGCGCGGCAGCAGCGCATTTTGGTCATCCGCCGCGCCGAGATGCTGGCGGAATTGATGCGCGTGAAACGATCCGTTGCGATTGCCGGCACGCATGGCAAAACAACGACCACATCCTTGGTCGCGGCGATGCTGGAGGCCGGCGGGTTTGACCCGACGGTGATCAATGGCGGCATCGTTAATGCCTATGGCACCAATACCCGCCACGGCGAAGGCGAATGGATGGTGGCGGAGGCGGATGAAAGCGACGGCACTTTTACCCGCTTGCCGGCGCAGGCCGCAGTCGTAACAAATATCGACCCCGAACACCTCGATTTTTACGGCGATTTTGAGAGCATCAAAGACGCGTTTCGTACCTTTGTCATGAATATCCCGTTTTACGGGTTTGCGGCGCTGTGCAGTGACCATCCGGTCGTTCAAGCGATGCTCCCCGATTTATGCGACCGCAAAGTCGTGACATACGGGTTTAACCCGCAGGCCGATATACGCGCCGAAAATTTGCGCCCAAGCCCGAGCGAGACGGTTTTTGACGTGGTGTTTAAACCGCGGCTGTCGGATGATGGCAAGGCACGTACACTGAAAGACGTACGCTTGCCGATGCTCGGCGAACACAACGTCCAAAACGCGTTGGCGGCGATTGTGGTGGCGCATGAAACGGGCATGTCCGATGCGCATATCAAAGAGGCGCTGGGCGGGTTTTCCGGCGTCAAGCGGCGCTTCACCAAAACGGGCGAGAGCAATGGCCTCACCGTAATTGACGATTACGGGCATCATCCGGTTGAAATCGCCGCGGTGTTGAAGGCGGCGCGTACAGGCGTTGCGCAAAACGGCGGGCGCGTTCATGCGATTGTTCAGCCTCATCGCTATACGCGGCTGCACAGCTTGTTCGAAGATTTTTGCACCTGCATGAATGATGCGGATTCGGTGATGGTTTTGGACGTGTACGAAGCAGGTGAAAAACCGATTGACGGCATCAGCGGCGAAACATTGGCGCAAGGCCTGACTCGTCACGGGCATCGCGATGTGCGCTATGTGTCCGACCCGAAAGACCTTGCGCATCACATCGCGCAAAAGGCGCAAAGCGGCGATATGGTGGTGTGCCTGGGTGCGGGGAGCATTACAAAAATGGCGTATGATTTGCCGGCACAGCTTGACGCCGCCTTTACGGGCAAAGAATCGGCGGGCGGCTCAAAAAACAACGCGGCGTAAGTGACCGGATTTTTGCACAAGGATATGCTTATGAGTTCAGCCAAGGATGTTTCCTTGCTCCACAGACTCCCTGCCGTGCGCGGGCGTTACCGCGAGCATGTGAATCTGGGGGATACGAGCTGGTTTCGTGCTGGCGGCGCGGCGGAGGTTTTGTACAAGCCCGCCGACCGTGAAGACCTTGCCGGATTTTTGGCCGGATGCCCCGATGATGTGCCGGTCACGGTGCTTGGCGTGTGTTCGAATGTGATCATTCGGGACGGCGGCTTGCCGGGGGTGACCATTCGTTTGGGGCGTGATTTTGCCGATATTGAGGTGAACGAGGATACCGGCCATGTCAGTGCGGGCGCGGCGGCGCTGGATATTAACGTGGCGCTCGAAGCCGCGCGACTGGGGCGCGGCGGGCTGGAATTTCTGAGCGGTGTGCCGGGGACGATTGGCGGGGCTTTGCGGATGAATGCGGGGGCGTACGGCGCCGAAACGGTTGATTTCTTGGTCGAGGCCGAAACAATTGACCGCGAGGGGAATATTCGCCGCTATTTGCCCGAACAGATGCATATGTCGTATCGCTATAACGGAATCCCCGAAAACTTCATTTTTACATCGGCTGTGTTTCGCACCGTGGCGGATTCGGTTGAGGCGATAGAAGAGCGTATCCAAACGATCAAGGAAAAACGCGCCGCCAGCCAGCCGATCAAGGCGCGGACGGGTGGGTCAACTTTTGCTAATCCGCAGCTTGACCAACTCCGCGCCGCCGGCCTTCCCGAGGATACCAAAACATGGCAATTGATTGACGCGGTTGGTGGGCGCGGCTTTGCCATTGGCGGGGCGCAAATGTCGGAATTGCATTGTAATTTCATGATTAACACGGGCGAGGCCACTGCCGCCGACCTTGAAAATCTCGGCGAGGAAATGCGCCGCCGCGTGATGGAACGATACGGCATTGAGCTGCGCTGGGAAATCAAGCGTATCGGCCTGAAGGAAACGCCCATGGACGGCCCGTTTGCAATGGCTTGAGCGGCGGCATGATCGGCGGCTTGACCTTTCGGTCAGGCTCTGCTTATGCTTATTGCGATAATAATACGATCATAAAAACAGGGAGCCTGCCTATGTCTTTATCCGTCGATTTTAGGCATCTTGCCGAATATGCCGATGATTTTTTTGAGGCAACGGATGCGTTGTTTCGCGCCGATCCAACCTTGAATGTTCGCATTGGCGCGGTGATGAGCGCGGAGGAGGTTGCGGAGCAAAGACGGCTTGATATGGAACGCTCCACCCCGTGGGGAACGCCGTTTACCAAGACGGATGAGGAACTCGCCGATGTGATTCTAAAATTCAATGAGGCCGCAGCGGGGTATATGCTGCGCGTTGTTCCGGCGCAGGATTTGCAAGATTTTGTCCCGCCAGCGCGCCGCACGCAAGAGATTGCGGATGGCTTTGCCGCCCATAAATGCCCCAATCTTGCCGCCATGTTCAAGCCATAATCTTTGCGGTATACTGGTCATAAGAATCAAGAAGAACCGCTTTTCAACCATTCAATACAGCGCGAGGTAAGCATGACGACATCCCCAGAGCAATGCCCTGTTTCCAAGGATAAATTGACGGATAAATCGGCACGCGCCGGATTGACGGTTGCGCTGTTGATCGGCGGCTGGTCGGTGGAGCGTGAGGTTTCCCTCACCAAAGGCAAAGCGGTTGAGCAAGCCTTGATGGAGGCGGGATACAACGTACGCGTCATTGACGTACAGCGCGATTTAAAAGCCTTAATGGCGGCGCTGGACAACCCCAAACCCGATGTCGTGTTTAATAATTTGCACGGGCGCGGCGGCGAAGACGGTGTGATCCAAGCGGTGCTTGAAATGCTCGATATTCCTTATACCCATTCGGGGGTGATGGCGTCGGCCATTGGCATGGATAAGATCGCCAGTAAATTAGTGGCGCAGAGCGTTGGCGTGCGCTGCCCCGCCTATCAAGTGTTGAAGGAAGGCGAACGCCAAGACTCCATCACCATTCCCGCCCCCTATGTCGTCAAGCCGGCGAATGAGGGATCGAGCGTTGGTGTGTCGATTGTCCAGCAAGGCGATAATCATACCGGAATCGATCCGTCTTTGTGGGTCAAGGGACGCCGCATTATGGTGGAGGAATATATCCCTGGTGAAGAATTAACCGTTGCCGTTTTGGACGGCAAGGCGCAGGCCGTGACGGCGATCCGCTCGCAAACCCGCTTCTTTGATTACGATGCGAAATACAGCGACACGCGTACAACCTATGAATTGCCCGCCCGTATTCCGCAAGCTATCTACGACATGGCGATGCGCTGGGCGGAGAATGTCTACACCGCGCTTGGGTGCGGCGGCATTGCGCGGTGTGATTTCCGGTTTGACACGGCGCGCGGCGAAGACGGTTTGTATTTCCTTGAGATCAACACCCAGCCGGGCTTTACCGCCGAATCCATCGGCCCGTCACAGGCTATTCGCAACGGCTATACCTTCCCCGAACTTTGCGCCCATTTGGTTGAAACGGCGCGCCAAGGCGGCGATAAAAACTGAATGGTTTAAGGCGGGCTGAGGCCATGATCTTTGCCGCAGTGTTTGCGTGATACGCCGCTCTGGTTTAGACTGATTCTCGTGGGTTTGCGGCGGCATGTTTTGGTGTGCGCGTTGGCAAGTCCTTCCTGTCGCTTCTGACTTCGTGTTATTTCCGTTTATTTCGTTGAAAAAATCTATGGCTCACGCAACCCGCAAAACCATTTCAAAAACCCGTGCCTCCGCCCGTAAATCGGCGGAAGGGCGCGGCAGCGGTTTGGCGCGATTTGTGCCGTCATTCTTGCGCCGAATTCCGGTGCGGCGGTTGATCCGTGCTGTGGTGGTTGTGGCTTTGTTGGTGTGGGGCGTGGCGGTTTTTGTTGCGGGGGATGGGCATCAAAAAACACTGGATGCGGCGCAGACGGGATTTTATTCCGTCACGGCCAAAAATGGCTTTGCAGTGCGCGATGTGTTGATTGAAGGGCGCGAAAGGCTCGATCTTCAATGGCTGCAAAAACGCCTTGACGGGGTGCGCGGCATGTCGGTTTTTGCGGTGGACATCGCCTTGATTAAAAACGATCTGGAGCGCCAGAATTGGGTCGCTTCGGCGGCGGTACAGCGGCTCTTGCCCGACCGGATTAAGATTACGCTGGTGGAGCGTGTGCCGTTCGTGTTTTTGACGGAGGCTCAGCCATCCACGAAAAACGACACAAACCATCTGCGTGCCGCCTTGATGGACGACACCGCAACGCGGATCGGGCGGTATGACCGCGCCGCTTTTCCTGATCTGCTCTTGGTCGAGGGCAAGGGCGCGGTGATCGCCGCCAAAAAATTCCTGCCTCTTTTGGCGGCGGAGGAGGCGCTCAAAGCACGGGTTGAGCGATGTGTTTATGTGGGCGAGCGGCGCTGGGATCTTATCTTGAATGGCGGGCTGCGGATCAAATTGCCGGAGGATGATGCGGGCTATGCCCTTCGCCGCCTTATGAAGGCGCAAGAAGAAGACGGCTTGCTGAATAAACCGCTTAAATCCATCGATTTGCGCCAAGTCGGGCGAATCATCCTTGAAACCCGCCCAGAACAAGCTGGATCAAAAGCTGAGGTAAAAGAGTTTTCATCGAAGGCGGAAGGGGATAATATCTAAGCCTTATACAGATTCGCGTGCGTTATTTTGCGATTTCTCGCCTTTTCCGGCTTGTTGAGCCTTTGTTGTAACTGTCTTTTTTCGGTAAGCGTATCATGAAACACCAGCCAAAACCCAAAGGGTCCGTCATTGCCGCCTTGGATGTCGGATCATCCAAAATTGCCTGTTTCATCGGGCATGTGGTGGATGATGAAGGCCATGTCGAGGTGATCGGCGTTGGTCACCATGCCGCAAAGGGCATGAAGGGCGGTGCGGTGACGGATATGGTCGCGGTCGAGGAAGCCATTCGTCAAACCGTCCATGCGGCGGAAAACATGGCGGCGCGTGAAATGGATGGATACCCGTTGCGCGATGTTGTCGTTAATATGCCCGCCAGTTATACAAAATCGCACCCCGTATCGGTTGATATCGACATGATGGGGCATGAGGTGACGGAAAAAGACCTGCGCCGTGCCATTGTCCGCGCGCAAAAGCAACAGCGTGAGGACGGATGGGCGTTGATTCATTCCATCCCCGTCGGCTTTACCATGGACGGGCATGAAGGAATCGAAGAGCCGCGCGGGATGCAGGGGCGCAAGCTCACCGTTGATATTAATCTCGTCGTGGCGGAAAAGGCCGCGATGCATAATCTGGCGAAATGCGTTGAGCGCTCGCATCTTGATCTGGACGGGTTTTGCCTCAGCGCCTATGCCAGCGGCTTGTCCAGCTTGATTGACGATGAAATGGAACTCGGCGCGACGGTGATCGAGATGGGGGCGGGGATTACGTCTTTTGCCCTGTTCCACAAAGGCGCCTTGATTTATGCGGATTCTATCCCGCTGGGCGGCGACCATGTGACGAATGACATCGTCCAAGGCGTCAACACCACCATTCAAGACGCCGAGCGCCTTAAAATCCTGTACGGCAGTGCGCTGGCAACAACGTCGGATGAGGCGGAGATGCTCGACATCCCGCAAATCGACGAAAACGGCGCGATTGTGACGCATCATGTGCCGCGTTCGGTGTTGGTGAGCATTATTCAGCCGCGGCTTGAAGAAATATTCGAGATGATCAAGGAAAAAATGGATGCCTCAGGCATGATGGATCATGCGGGGCAACGCGTGGTGTTGACCGGCGGCGCGTGCCAGATTCCGGGGCTTCGTGACCTCGCGCAAATGGTGCTGGGGCGGCAAGCCCGTCTTGGGCGGCCTGTGCGCCTCAAAGGCGTGCCGGATTCGGCCTCTGGCCCCGGTTTTGCCGCTGTGGCGGGGTTGCTGCATTATATTTGTGAGCGCTATGACGAACAACCGCATGAAGTGGCGGCGAAGGCGGAGCGTTTGCCATGGCTTGACCGCATACGCCTGTGGTTTCGCGAAAACTGGTAACGGCGCGAAACACCGCTGCCACAAATCGGGGGGGCATAAATCGGGGGGTAAGTGTCTTTGATGCGGTTGCGCGGGGCGATATTCTTCGGTTTAATCCGGCCTGATTTGCGTGATTCGCCGCTATTTGGTAAAATTACCCGAAATTATCCAAGAATTATCCACTGGCCTGTGGATAAAATCCGCAATCAATAGAATCCCTTACAAAATAATATTTGCAAATGCGTCCCCAGAGGCTAGACTGATTCTATTCGGTATTCGTTTGAAGGTTCATATTTCAGCACCCGAATTGCGAGAAAAGTCAAATAAATCCAACTGTTTCAGCCCGCTCTCGGTGCGTTCGAATCAGTCTTTCGAGGAGGTCTTTCAAGTCCATGCTTAATGTTCGTATTCCCGCCCAAGAAAAAGAGCTTAGCCCAAGAATTATCGTCATCGGTGTCGGTGGCGCAGGGGGTAATGCTGTGGACAACATGATCGCATCTGATCTTGCCGGTGTAGATTTCCTCGTGTGCAACACGGATGCACAGGCGATTAAGAAATCGCTCTGCCCGAATAAGGTGCAGCTTGGCACAGGCATGACGCAAGGCCTTGGTGCGGGCTCAAAACCCGAAGTCGGACGCGCTGCGGCGGAAGAATCCTTCGAAGACGTCATCGCCCATCTTGAGGGCATGAACATGGCCTTCATCACATGCGGCATGGGCGGCGGCACGGGCACAGGCGCCGCGCCGATCATCGCGCGTGCAGCCAAAGAAAAAGGCATCCTCACCGTTGGTGTTGTGACCAAGCCATTCCACTTTGAAGGCGCGCACCGTATGCGCATCGCCGAGGCTGGCATTGAAGAAATGCAGGATTATGTCGATACATTGATCGTCATCCCGAACCAGAATTTGTTCCGCATCGCCAATGAAAAAACCACCTTTGCCGAAGCCTTTAAAATGGCCGACAGCGTTTTGCAATCCGGCGTACGCGGCGTCACCGATCTGATGCTCAAGCCCGGCCTGATTAACCTTGATTTCGCCGATGTTCGTTGCGCGATGATGGAAATGGGCAAGGCGATGATGGGCACGGGCGAAGCCACCGGCGAATCCCGCGCCATCGAAGCCGCCGAAGCGGCGATCAGCAACCCGCTCCTCGACGATGTGTCGATGAAGGGCGCGCGCGGCGTGATTATCAACATCACCGGCGGTTACGACATGACCTTGTTCGAAGCGGATGAGGCCTGTAACCGTATTCGTGACGAGGTTGACCCCAACGCCAACATCATCTTTGGATCAACCTTTGACGACAAGTTGGAAGGCGTTATGCGCGTGTCCGTTGTCGCCACGGGGATTGACAGCGAAGCCTTGCGTAAATCCAAGCCCTTGAAGCCCGCGACCATGAATGTTGTGTCGGGACAGACCGTGCAGACCGAGCGCAAAGCGCCGGAACGCAGCGTGCCGAACGCCGAATCTGCGCGTCCTGTGTCGCACCAAACATCATCATTCAGCCCGTCTTACGCGCAATCGCCGTCTATGCCGTCGTTCTCCGCACCGGTTGCCGCTCCGCATAATGGCGGCGGTACACGCGACGCGATGCCGATGAGCCGTCAAGACGACCCCGAACAAGATATGTTCGAGCAAGCCTCGTATCAGCAAGCTGTTGGGCAACAATCGGTTGGCCAGCAACCCATGAGCCAACAAGGCGGACAACAAACACCATCCGCCAGCCGTTCTTTCGGTGGTGCGCCGATGGGGGCGATGCCAGTGGCTCCAACGGAAGCCGCGCCGTCCTACAGCCCGCCTGTTTTCGGTAATGAGGGCGCGTATGCGTCGTCATCCTCCATGACGGTTGGTTCGGCCGAAGCTTTGCGCGGCGTGCGTTATGGTTCGTCCTTTATCCCGCCGAAGCCGATGGAAGCGCATGATTCTCATGCCCAAGCGCATAGCCAGCATCAGCCCGCCTACCAAGACGAAGCCGCTCAAAACTTCGGCAGCCGTCCGCAATTCCAAGGGCAACCCGCGATGCAGGCCCAGAGTCACGTTCAGACTCACGTTCAGACTCAATCTCAAGGGCAAGCTCAAGGTCATGCCCAAAGTCATACCATGGCGCGTCCGGCCGGATTAAAGCTCAACCCGCCGCAACAGCCGCGTCCGGAAGACCGTAAAAAATCACCGTCTTTGTTTGAGCGGTTTACGGGTGCCTACAGAAACTTCCGCGGCGAAGACGATGGCGACCTCGGTCAAACCGACTCGCAAGGGTCTGGTTCACAGGGCGGCAATGGTGGCAGCAATGGCGGGGGCGGCTCAATGTTTTCAGGTCTGCGCAGCCAGCCAACGGAAAACGGAAAATCCGCTCAATCCCCTGTGCAAGGACAGCTTGACGTGAACGTCCAGCAAAAAGCCGAAGCCGCAAAAGGCGATAAACAAGACCTCGATATTCCTGCCTTCCTGCGCCGTCAGGCCAATTAAGCGGGTTTGAAACGATCCAGCTCTTTCCAAAGCCCTGCGGTTTTCGCGGGGCTTTGTCGTTAGGGGCGAATCATCAAAAGGGGGGGGGAGGGCTGTGCCGTGTTTAAGAGTGCCGTGCATTCCTTATTTTTGAAAAGTATACTTTTTGTACTGCGCTGTAATAGAACGATTTCTCGTGATTTTCCGCGGAGAAATAATCAGTAACAAAGCGTGACTGCCATTTTGGGTGGCGTTGCGCGTATTATAAGGTAGTACAAACTTATACGGATTCCTTGATGCAACAGACAGTCAAAAAACCAGTGACCTTTTCCGGCGTCGGCCTGCATACCGGCGCGGACATCACTATGACCGTTTATCCCGCGCCCGCAGACCATGGCGTGGTGTTCAAACGTGTTGATCTGGTGGAGGCCGGCGCGGCCGCCTTGCTGCCCGCCCGTTGGGACATGGTTGAACATTTCGAACTTTGCACCTTGTTGAAAAACGACCAAGGCCACAGCGTCAGCACCATCGAACATATCATGTCTGCCCTGTGCGGATGCGGCATTGACAATGCGTTGATCGAGATTGACGGGCCGGAAGTGCCGATTATGGACGGATCGTCCTTGAAATTCGTGTCGGTCTTGGTGTCAAACGGGATTGTCATCCAGCATCGCCCCCGCAAAGCCTTGCGCATTGTTGAGGCCGTCGAAGTTGAAGAAAACGGCAAAAAGGCCGCCTTTGTGCCGAGTCATATTCCCGTTTACACCTTCACCATTGATTTTCCGGGAACGGCGATTGGCCGTCAGGATTTGACCTTTGAACACACGGGCGCTGAGAGCTACTGCACCATGATTGCCGGTTGCCGCACCTTTGCAAAGCTTGAGGAAATTGAATATTTACGGAGCAAAGGCCTCATTAAGGGCGGATCATTGGAGAACGCGCTGGTCGTGGACAAGGACACAGTCGTGAACGGGCCGCTGCGTTTTAAGGACGAATTTGTTCGCCATAAAATTCTGGACGCGATGGGCGATGTCGCCTTGTCCGGTCATTTGATGATCGGTCACTTTATCTCGAGCAAGGGCGGTCACGCCTTGACCAATAAATTGCTTCGTAAACTTTTCGATACGCCGCAGGCTTACCGCCTTGAGGATTGCTACGCCGAATTTGAAGGCTTGCAAGACCTTCCGCGGAGTGTGGGCGGCAAGCGCAAAGTCTTTTCGTCGATATCCTGATTTTTATCCTATCATGAGAACAATATCGGGCGTGACGCATGTTGCGCCCGTTTTTTATGATCGCTTTTTACCGATGGCGTTGGGTATTTACGATAAAACGCTCATAAAAGCGGGGTATAATTGGTGCGGTTCGGTGCCAAGGCATTTGATTTTTTTTGGCGGGCGGGGTATCGTCTAGGCGTTTTCAACTGTGTGAACTTTGTCGTTGCGGGATGTGCTTGGCTTTAAAGGCCGGCATAGGCGCGTTACGAAATTTAAAGGTATATGATTGTGATGGTTTCATCCGCCCGTTTTCATCGTTTTGCTCTTTTGTTTGTTTTGGTGATTGCCGTTGCATCGTGCAGCTCGTCCAAGGACGACCCGAACGCGCAGGTCGAACGCTCCGCTGAAATCCTCTATAACGAGGGGGCGGATTTGATGGATCAAGGCGATTATAAAGAAGCCACCGACTCGTTCAACGAGGTCGAACGCCAACACCCCTATTCACAATGGGCGACACGAGCGCAATTAATGGCGGCTTATGGTTATTACAAGGCACAAGATTACGACCAAGCTGACTTGACGCTGGATCGGTTTATCAAACTGCATCCGGGGCATAAAGACGTCGATTACGCCTATTACCTCAAGGCGCTATGCTTTTACGAACAAATCTCCGATATCGGGCGCGATCAGGCGATGACCAAGCTGGCGCTTGAGAATCTTGATATCCTGACACGCCGCTTTCCGAACAGCAAATACGCCCGCGATGCGATGCTTAAGCGCGACCTGACCCTTGACCACCTTGCGGGCAAGGAAATGGAAATCGGACGTTATTATTTGATCCGTGGGCATTATGTGGCGGCGATTAACCGTTTCAGAGAAGTCGTGCGCACCTATCAAACCACCACCCACACGCCCGAAGCCCTGCACCGCATGGTCGAGGCCTATATGTCGCTCGGCATCCGCCAAGAAGCCGTCCGCGTTGCCGCCGTCTTGGGCTATAACTATCCGGGGAGTGTTTGGTACGAGGACAGTTATACATTAATGGACGACAAAGAACGCGCCCGCCTTGTTTCGGGGCAAGGCTTTGTTGACCGCACGATGGGATCATTGTTCCGTTCGCAGCAATCCTCTGCCGAGGAGCGCGCCGAGGATAAGGCCGAAGCCGACGCAGAGGCAGCAGAGGCCGACGCCGTCGAGGCAATGGAAAACGCTGAGGATGCTGCTGCTCCGCTTTCGCAGGACGTGCCGAGCGCTGGCGTGAATTTCGTGCCGACGAATGACGGTTCGGGCGCTGCGATGGTTGAAAAGGGACAGGCGCCCGCACCGGATATGGCGGATACTCTTCCTGATTCTACAGAATAAACGGCGGGATATATGCTGAATGAACTGGTCATCAAGGATGTCGTTCTTATCAGCCGGCTGAGCCTTCAATACTCGGCGGGGTTGTCCGCCTTGACGGGTGAAACGGGGGCGGGAAAGTCGATCTTGCTGGATGCTCTGGGGCTTGCGCTGGGGCATAGGGCGGAAGCCTCGCTTGTCCGCAAGGGGGCGGACAAAGCCTCGGTGAGCGCCAGTTTCACCATCACTCCATCCTCCTATGCCGCTATCTTGGACGCGCTGCGTGCGCGTGATCTGGACAGCGATGGTGATATAGTGATCCTGAAGCGTGTTCTTGCGCGCGATGGGCGCAGCAAAGCCTATATCAACGATCAACCGGTCAGCATCGCAACACTCAAAGACATCGGCGAAATGCTGGTCGATATTCATGGCCAGTTTGAAACTCATGGCTTGATGAATGCCCGTGTTCACCGCGACTATCTTGACCGTTTCGCGCGGGCGGGGGATTTGCTCGCGGATGTGCGGGCGGCGTTCGAAAAATGGCACGCGGCGCGGGCGGCGTTGAAGCAGGCGCAGGATACGCTCTATGACCTCCAGCGTGAAGAACAATGGCTGCGCGACGCGGTTGAAACCCTGTCCGACCTTGCCCCGCAAGAGGGTGAGGAAGAGTCTTTGCTCATTAAACGTCAAACCTTGGCGCATCGCGAGGCGATTATGGACGGGTATAACCGCGCCCATGAGGCGCTTGATTCCGGCGGGCGCGGCGAGGGGGCGGGGGCGCTCAGCGCCGTGAACGACGCCATCCGCGCCTTGTCCCGCATGGCGGATAAAACCGGCGGGGATGAGGTGCAAGGATTTTTGGGGCGGCTTGATGCGGCCTATCACGAATTACAGGACATCGCGGAACATATCAGTGACGCCGCCTATCGTATGAATGAGGGGGGCGCGAGCCTGACCGACATTGACGACCGGCTGCACGCTCTGCGGGCGCAATCGCGCAAGCATCGCTGTCTGGTCGACCAATTGCCCGCTTTGCTCGCCGATATGGCGGCGCGGCTTGATTTGATCGACCACCAAGACGACCGTTTGTCCGCGCTGGACAAAACCGTACAAGCGACAAAGGCTGAATACGCCAAGGCCGCCGCCGCGCTCTCCGAACTTCGCCAAAAAACGGCGGCGAAGCTGGACAAGTCCGTACAAGCAGAGTTTCCGCCGCTGAAACTATCTTCGGCGCAATTCAAAACGAGCGTTGAGGCGCTGGACGAATCGCAATGGAATGAAGACGGCGCCGACCGCGTTGAATTTTGTGTGCGCACCAATGCGGGGTCTGATTTCGGGTCGCTGGATAAAACCGCATCGGGCGGTGAATTATCGCGCATTATGCTGGCGTTGAAAGTGGTTTTGTCGAGCGTCACCCCCGTTCCGGTGATGATTTTTGACGAGGTCGACAGCGGCATGGGCGGTGCCACCGCCGATGCACTGGGGGAACGGTTACAGATGTTGGCGAAAGACCGCCAAGTTCTCGCCGTTACCCATTCGCCGCAAATTGCCGCCCGTGCGCAGAGCCATTGGGTCGTGTCGAAAAACGATGTCGATGCCAACACCACCGAAACCAATGTGGTGTTTTTGGACAGCCATGTGAGGCGGCAAGAGGAAATCGCGCGGATGCTCTCCGGCGCGCAGATCACGGCGGAGGCGCGCGCCGCCGCCGACCGGTTGCTCAAGCACGAAAGTGATGTTTTGACCGTTGCTTGATCGGATAAGACAGGCCGTATCCACCTTGATGCCAATCATGAAAAGATAATATTGTGATGCCCGACCATAAAACTGACCAAAACCCAAGCACCAGCTTATTCGATTTCGACCGTGAGGATGCCCGCCGCCGCCATGGTGTCCTGAGCGCGGAAATCCGCCATCATGACGCGCTGTATTACCACAAAGACGCCCCCGCGATTAGTGACGCGGCGTATGACGCCTTGCGCAAGGAACTCGAAGCGCTCGAATCCCGCTATCCCGATTTTGTCACTGACCAAAGCCCGACACGGACAGTCGGCATAAAGCCTGCCGATGGGTTCAAAAAAATCCGCCATACCGTGCCGATGCTCTCGCTCGGCAACGCCTTTACGGCGGAGGATGTGACGGATTTTATCGGGCGTATTCGCCGCTTTTTGGGGCTTGATGAGAGCGCAGCGGTGGACATATGGGCGGAACAAAAAATTGACGGCTCGTCTTGCTCTATACGCTATGAAAACCGTGTGTTGGTGAGCGCCGCAACCCGTGGTGACGGGCAAGAGGGTGAGGATATCACCGACAATATCCGCACTATATCGGATGTTCCGCAAACCCTCCCCGATGACGCGCCGGATCTTGTGGAGATTCGCGGCGAGGTGTTCATGCGTCGCCGCGCGTTTGAGGCATTGAATATAGAGCGCGAAGCCGCCGGCGAGGCGTTGTTTGCCAATCCGCGCAATGCGGCGGCGGGGTCGCTGCGGCAATTGGATGTTGAGATTACGCGCAAACGCGCCTTGTCGTTTTATGCCTATAGTTTCGGCGAAGTGTCCGCGCCCTTGGCCTCCACGCAGCAAGCCCTTGTTGAACGTTTGGCAAAATGGGGGTTCAGCATATCGCGCCCCAGTGCGCTGTGCCATGATGCGGACGGGTTGCTGGCGTATTACGCGCAGATTGAACGCCTTCGCCCAGAGCTTGACTACGACATTGACGGCATTGTCTACAAGGTCAATGATTTTGATCTGCAACGCCGTTTGGGGTTTGTGTCCCGTGCGCCGCGATGGGCGATTGCGCATAAATTCGCGGCGGAAAAAGCGGTCACGATCCTGAAGGCCATCACCATCCAAGTCGGTCGGACGGGGGTTTTGACACCGGTGGCGGAGCTTGAGCCCGTCAACGTTGGCGGCGTGATGGTGTCGCGGGCGACGCTGCATAACGAAGATGAAGTTGCCCGCAAGGGTGTACGCGTGGGCGACAAAGTGACCGTCCAACGGGCGGGCGATGTCATTCCGCAAATTGTCGGGGTTGTTGAACACGCTGCGGACTCGGTCGATTTTGAGTTCCCCGACCATTGCCCCGTATGCGGGTCAAAAGCCATCCGCGAGGAAGGCGAAGTCGCGCGGCGCTGTACCGGCGGCTTGTTTTGCGAGGCACAGGCGATTGAACGGCTGCGACACTTTATTGCCCGTGATGCGATGGATATAGACGGGCTTGGCGCGCGCTCGATTCAGGAATTTTGGGATGAGGGGTTGGTGCGCCAGCCGATGGATATTTATACGCTGGAGGCACGCGATTCCGAAGCCGGAAACCTCACCCCCTTGCGCGTGCGCGAAGGGTGGGGCGCGCAATCCGTGGCGAAATTATTCGAATCGATTAATCGCAGCCGCAGCGTTACATTTGACAGATTCTTATTCGCCCTTGGCATCCGCCAAGTCGGCCAAGCCACGGCAAAGCGCCTTGCCGCCCATTACGTGACGCTGGATGCCCTTATCGGGGGGCTTGAGGCGGCGCAGGACAGGCAAAAGGGCAACCCCGCTTATGACGATTTATTGTCGATTGAGGATGTCGGGCCGGCGGTGGCGAATGATTTGATCGGGTTTTTCACCGAACCGCATAATCTGGATATTGTGCGTACTCTGGCGGCGCAGGCGCTCAGCCTTGCTCCATATGAACGCCGCGCCACGCAAGCCAGTGCGGTGAGCGGCAAAACCGTTGTTTTCACCGGATCCCTCACCAAAATGACCCGCGCCGAGGCCAAAGCCCGCGCTGAAGACATGGGCGCGAAGGTCGCGGGCAGCGTATCGGCTAAAACCGACTATGTCGTCGCAGGCGAAGATGCCGGCTCAAAACTCAAAAAAGCCACCGAACTCGGCGTGGTGGTGTTGAGCGAGGATGAGTGGTTGGCGCTTTTGGGCGGGGCGCAATCATGATAACCGAGAATAAGAGAATCAGTGACGATGCGCTTATCGCGCGGGCGAGAGCAACCCTCAAACCGCGCCGTATTAATCCGGCCATTGATGTCGGGGGCGTGGCGGCGGCCTTGCTCAGTGGCTCGGGGCAGGTCTATATCGGCGTATGCATTGATGCGTCATGCAGCTTGGGATTTTGCGCCGAACACGCCGCGATTGCGAATATGCTGAGCCACGGCGAGGATGTGATTGACACAATTGTTGCGGTTAAAGGTGACGGCTATGTGTTGCCCCCCTGTGGGCGATGCCGTGAGTTTATATATCAACTCGACCCCGAACACGGAAAAACGCGGGTTTTGCTTGGCGCGAGAGCCGGCAGCGGCGCGGAGGGCGGCATTGTGGTGAAAACTATTCGTTCCTTGATGCCTGATTATTGGCGCGATGCGATTGACCTGTCCGCTGCTGAGGCACTTGTTTAGGAGCAAAATCCGCGGCTGTCGCGAATCAAAAAGCCACGCAGCATGACTGGTGGCTTTTGTTTTTTTGAGAGCTGGCGCAAAGCGTGGATTAATCGCGGGAGCGGAGGTCGTCCAAGCGGTTCATCAGGGCTTCGACTTCCGGTGGATAGTCGCGGCGTTCGAGGAAGGAACCGCCGCCGGCTGCGCGGGTCATGGACAGTTCCAAAGCGCGAGCCAAAATCTCGCCCGTTTTATAGTCGTCTTGCTCAATCGCGAGCTCAAGGGCGAAGACAATACGGTCACTGAGGCGTAGGGTGTTATTCATGGTGATATAGGCTCCTGCTCTATCCTTTGTTGGCGGCTCTTGTGTCGACAACTTCGCTATGTTGCCGCCGATTGGACGATCAATCAAGATATTTTAAAGGCAAATTCTTTGAAATCTCTTAAAAAGGCATTTCTGACCTTATCTTTTTCCATCAAAATCTCGTGTTTTGACCCTTCGTATTCTTTGACCTCGATGGCGGGCATGTGTTCGATGGCGTCAAAAATATCGTTGTTGTTGACGATGGATTCTTCCTCGGCAATAGCAAAGAAACAACGGGTTTTGATGGCTTTTAAAAATGCCGGATTTTGGACAATATCGCATGATTTTGCGGCTTCGAGGAGCCAGTTATAGGTCACGCCGCCAACTTGCAAATCGGGGTTCCATGCCATCCATTCTGCCGATACATCGCGGCGCTCAGGATCGTTGGAAAGAGAGAGTTTGGACGCGATTTTGGCGCGCGTTTCCACCCAACGGCCTTGGCCGGGGGCGAACCAATCGCCTTTGCCGATGCGGTTAAAAAAGCTGCATAACGGCTTGAGAATGGATTTTTGCGCGCCGCTGAGGTTGATGCCGAGCATGGGGGCGGTGAGAGTGGCGGATTCGAAGCTGTCCGGATTGTCATGGACGTATCGCAAGGCAATATTGCCACCCATGGAATGCGCCAAAAGCGCGGTCGGAACGGCATCAAGGCCTTTGTCCTTACGGATTTCGGCGATGGTGTTGTAAAACAGGCGAAAATCCTCAACGTCGTTTTCGAAACCATCACTGTGGCGTTTTTGGCGGTCTTCGACGTGGCGCCAAGACAAGCCGTGGCCGCGCCATTCCATGATGGCAACGGCGAATCCTTCTTTTCTTAAATCGCGGATGGTTTCGAAATATTTTTCGCAGAATTCACTGAGGCCGGGGGCAATCATCACGAACCCTTTGGGGTTTTCGGGGGCTGTCCAACCATAACGCAGGCCTTCGCCGCGGCTGTTGTTAAAGCTCCCCCAATGCCATCCATCGGGTTGTGTGAATTGGGGTTTAAGCTGAGGCGGGCTGCCCTGCTTTACCGGTGTTGTTGTCATGAATGTCCCTGTCTCTTCGCGGCGCTATTTTTTATTATAGATGCGCCTGCTTTATTTTTTATAAATCTTACTCTTTTATCAATGCCACTCTAGGCATCGTTCCTTAACAAAATATTAATACAGTTGCGGGGACGAATCCAGCAATTTTGCGCCTGTTACTTAGGATGCGCCTAGGCCTTGCCTTAAGCTTCGAGCGCCTTGATGATGCCTTCGGTCATTTTCTTGGCGTCGTCCAGCAACATCATCGTGTTGTCATAGAAAAACAACGGGTTATCAATGCCGGCATAGCCGGAACCGAGCGAGCGTTTGACGAACAACACAGTGCGCGCCTTTTCAACATCCAAAACCGGCATGCCGTAAATGGGGGATGTCTGGTCTGTTTTGGCGGATGGGTTGGTGATGTCGTTGGCACCGATCACGAAGGCAACATCGGTTTGTCCGAAGTCGCGGTTAATGTCCTCAAGCTCCAATACATCGTCATACGGCACGTTGGCTTCAGCGAGCAAAACGTTCATGTGTCCGGGCATACGTCCGGCGACGGGGTGAATGGCGTAGCGCACTTGCACGCCTTCTTTTTTCAAGATGTCCGCCATTTCGCGCAGGGCGTGCTGCGCCTGTGCCACCGCCATGCCGTATCCGGGGATGATGATGACGCTGCTGGCGTTTTTAAGGATGAAGGCAGCGTCGTCGGCTGAGCCGATCTTGACCTGACGGTCGCCCATATCGGCGTGCGCGGCCGATGATTGTTCGCCGCCGAAGCCGCCCAAAATGACGTTAAAGAATGAGCGGTTCATGCCTTTGCACATAATGTACGACAAAATCGCTCCACTCGCGCCAACCAAAGCGCCGGTGATGATGAGCAAGGTGTTTTGCAAGGTAAACCCGATGCCCGCAGCCGCCCAGCCGGAATAGGAGTTGAGCATCGACACGATCACCGGCATGTCGGCGCCGCCAATCGGGATGATCAACAAAATTCCGAGCGCCAAAGACAGGGCGATGATGCAGACAAACAAGAAGGGTGATTGGCTGACGCAGAACATCGCGATGAGCAAAACAAGCGTGACACCAAGCAAAGCGTTGATGCGGTGCTGGCCGGAAAAGGTTACGGGTTTGCCGGAAATAAGGCCTTGAAGCTTGCCAAAGGCAATGATCGATCCGGTAAAGGTGACGGCGCCAATCGCGAGGCCGAGCGCCAGTTCGAGGAGGCTGCCGCCATGGATATGACCGCTGGTGCCGATGTTATAGCTCTCGGGGCTGTTGAACGCCGCAATCGCCACGAAAACGGCGGCGAGGCCGACCAGCGAGTGAAACGCCGCGACAAGTTGCGGCAGGGCGGTCATTTCGATCTTCTGAGCAATGATTCCGCCAATGATTCCGCCGATGGCGATGCCGAGAATGATGGTGAAATAGTCTTGGACAACACTCATCCCCAAGGTGGTGAGGATGGCAACGACCATACCGCCAATACCGAAGGCGAGGCCGCGTTGCGCACTGTCGGGGCTGGAGAGCCCGCGCAGCGCCATAATGAAGCAGACCGAGGATATCAGGTAACAAAAAATCGTGAAATTATCCATTGCGGTTTCTCTTTATCTCTCTTGTCTGGTTTTGTCTGATTGTTGTCCGGTTTGTCCGGTTTTTTGTTCAGTGTTTGTTTAGTGGGCTTTTTTCTTGAACATTCCGAGCATACGGCGTGTCACGATGAAGCCCCCGAAAATATTGATCGAGGCCAAAATCACCGCCAAAAATCCGGCGAATTTGGCGAAGCTGCCCTCCGCTGGCCCTGCAGCGATGATGGCGCCGACGATGATGACCGATGAAATCGCGTTGGTGATGCCCATCAAAGGCGAGTGCAGCGCCGGTGTGACGCGCCATACGACATAGTAGCCGACAAAACAGGCGAGCATGAAAACGGTGAGCCCCATCATGAAGAAACTGTCGCCGCCGCTTTGGGTCATGGTGCTGACGGCGCTGGATGACATATCGGCGATCTGGGCGGCCAATGCGTTGATTTCGCCGGTCAGGTCTTGAACCCTTTGGGTCAGGGCGGCGGCGGCTTCGGATGTCTTTGACGTGTTGTCCATGGCTGGGCAGTCCTTAAAGTTGGCAAGGTTGGCTTTGGTTATTATTTCACGGATTTAAGAGCCGTTTTTGGCGCAGCTTTTACGGCTGGCTTTTTGGCGACTGGTTTCGTTGCGGATTTTGCGGCCGATTTTATGGCGGGCTTTGCCTTTGGCTTTGCGGCGGCTTTGTTCGCAGCAGGTTTTTTGGGCTCTGCTTTTTTCGCGGCAGGTTTGGATTTTGCCACTGCTTTTGGTTTTGCGGTTGTTTTGGTTGCGGGTTTCGCAGGGACGCCGAACAGGCTGTGAACCGCTTCGCCGTCATGGGTGAGCATGATGGCTTTGACAATCTCGTCTTGCGGGTCAAGGGTGATGGCGGGTTTGTCCTTGGCGATGATGCTTTGCATGAAGTTGTAAAGGTTGCGGGCGTAGAGCGCCGAAGAATCAACCGCAATGCGTGAGGCGATATTGTCGTATCCGATGATGCGCACGCCGTGTTTTTCGACGACTTTGCCGCTCTCGGAGATTGGGCAGTTGCCGCCTTGGGTGACGGCGAGGTCAACGATCACCGATCCGGCCTTCATGGTTTTGACCATGTCTTCGCTCACCAATACAGGGGCGGGACGCCCCGGGATGAGGGCGGTACAAATGACGATGTCTTGCTTTTTGATCGTGTCGGCGATGAGCTGCGCCTGCGCCTTTTGATAGGCGGCGGACATTTCCTTGGCGTAGCCGCCGGATGTTTCGGCGGCTTTGGTTTCCTCATTCTCAACCATGATGAAGGTTGCGCCGAGGCTCTCGACTTGTTCTTTGGCAATGGGGCGTACGTCTGTGGCGCTTACAATCGCACCGAGGCGGCGAGCGGTGGCGATGGCCTGAAGCCCCGCAACACCCGCACCCATAACGAAGACACGGGCGGGCGAGATGGTGCCGGCGGCGGTCATCATCATCGGGAAGGCGCGGCCAAATTCATGCGCGGCGTCCAGCACGGCGCGGTAGCCGGCGAGGTTGGCTTGGCTCGACAAAATATCCATGGATTGCGCGCGGGTAATGCGCGGCATGAGTTCCATGGCGAGCGCCGTGAGCTTGCCTTTTTTGAAGGCGGGCAGGGCGGCGGTGAAGTCATAAGGGCCGACCGCGCCCAGCACGATTGTTTTCGGGGCGAGGGCATCGAGAACCGCGTTGTCGGGGCGCTGTACGCACATTAAAACGGCGGCACCCTTGACGGCGGCGGCGGCATTGGCGGCCAAGGTTGCGCCAGCGGCGGTGTACGCGTCATCCAGATAAGAGGCAGCGTGTCCGGCGCCCTTTTCAACAACGACACGAGCACCAAGGCCAATGAGTTTTTTGACGGTTTCAGGGGTTGCGGCAACACGTTTTTCACCGGTGGCGCGTTCCTTACAGATCGCGATTGTCAGGGCAGTTGTCATTCCCACGTCTTTCCTTCAGAAAATTATGTATCAGGGCGCGTCATGTGCGATGGCTATAATGCCAGTAAAACCCCGCCTTTGTGAAGCCCTTAATTTGTTTTTTCATAACCTGCGTGCGGCTTTATGCCTGTGTTTCGGAGTGTTCTATGGGCAAGAGGCGGGCAATCAATTGATTCGTTTTTTGTGGATGATATGGTTTTAAAGGAATAAGAGCGGCGCGTTTTTGCCGGTTTTATAAAAACTTTGCGCCTTCATCCTTGGTCAATCTTGGTCAATACGGTAAAACAGGGCGTATTATTGCTATATCCCTGTTTTTACAAAGTAACGATAGGACAGAATCGGTGGCGGAATTGGGCGTGAACGGGGGCAAATAAAGGCGGTTGCCCGCGCGCCGGAATCAAATTCGCAGGCGTCTTGCGGGAATCAACAAAATTATGTACATTATGTGGGTGCGCTGTGGATAACATGACCTTGAACGCCCAAGGTTGGCTGCTGGCGCATATGTCATTCGACGATTCTCAACGTTTTCAGTTCTCGACCTTTTCAAATGGGGTAATCATGAAAAACAAGCTCTTGGTCAGTGTTGGCCTGTCACTGATTCTGGTGGGGATGCCATTTGCGTCGGCACTCCATGCCGAAACGCTCCAAGACAGCGTTCGCAGCGCGATTAAATCCCACCCAACGGTCGAACGTGCCAAAATCGGACGCAGTATTGCGCATGAAGGCGTGACCGAGAAAAGATCAGATTACTTTCCCGAAGTATCCGCCAATATCGGCGGCGGCCGTTTATACGGCGATAACAGCACCAGCCGTGGCCTCAGCGTTACGCGCGGGTCAGGGTATTCATGGCTGTGGGAGGGGACGGCCTCGGTTAACCAGATGGTTTATGACTGGAACATGACAACGGATCGCGTGCGCTCGGCAAGGGCGCAGGAAGCCGCATCGCTGCACAGCCTTGATGACACGATGCAATCCATTGCCTATCAAACCGTACAGGCGCATATCGAATATCACCGTGCCAAGACCCTGTTTGCCGATGCGCAAAAAAACCTTGCGGATATGAAGTCGTATCAAGCCCGCATCAAGAAAATGGTCGAAGGCGGCGGCGCCGATGAAGGCGAAGCATCGCGGGCCCGTGACCTTGTGTTGATGGCGCAAAACCGGTTGACGGATTTAAAAGGCCAAGTCAAGGCCAGCGAAGCATCGTATATTGAGGCGGTCGGAAGCAAACCAACCGGCGAATTGCAAAAGCCCATAATGCCATTTGCGATGGACACGGATACGGCGCTGGAGGATTTGATTGCCAAAATTCAAAGTCACCATCCGCAGGTTCGCGCCCTTGTGGAAACGGGGAATGCCCTTGAATATGATGAGGCAGCCGAGAGTAAATCGGCGCTTCCGATGCTCAATTCCGAGATGTCTTATTCCAAAAAAGACCAGCGGGACGTGATTGGCGGGGAATCGACCGATGCGCGCGCTATGCTGCGCCTGAGTTGGACGCTTGAAACCGGCGGCGGACAATTTGCGCGCCAGCGCCGCTCATCCTTGCAAAAGGAAGAAGCGATGGCCCAGCTTGATGAACTGCGCCGCGCTCTTGAAAAAAACCTCCGCATCGCGATGGCGGGGCTTGAGGTTGCGCAAGAGCAATACGACACGCAAAAAGGCCGCTATGATGAGGCCGTGAGCACCCTTTCGACCTATAAGAAGCAATTCGAGGCCTCCAAAAAAACATTGCTTGAAGTGATGCAGGCAGACAGCCAAGCCTTTGACGCCAAAGTCGGGTATTTGAGCGCCGAATACGGTGTGCTTGATGCGGCATATGGGTTCTTGGCCTCGCAAGGCAGTATTACGGACGCAATTGATATTTTGGCGACGATCCATGATGCCCCGCCTGTGAAAAGCGTTGTTGTGCCGGTGGCGATGAATGCCTCCGTTGCGGAGTCTGTGGCCGTTGCGCAAACTGTGAAAGAGGAGCCGAAGGCGCAGGATGTCGCGAAGAAGGCGGAGCCTGTTGTCGCGTCAGCAAAACCAGCACGGGGAATGGAGCCGATTGTTGAAGTAGCGGCGCAAGAAGGCACGTACACCCAGCCGGAGGAGGTAGCCTCGGCAACCCAGATCGCGGCAACAGAGCCCGCGAGCAAGCCGGATGATTTGCGGATTGCGCCGCAAGACCATGGTGTGAAAGACAGCGTGAAAAACGGGGCGCAAGAGGGCATCAAACAGGCCGCCATTCATGATGTGAATGCCGATGTTGCCGCCGCCGAGGCGCTGGAAAAACAGTTGAAGCAAGATGTGGCTGAAAAACGCCAAGCGCAGATGGCGGCGGAGTCGAAGACTGCCGCGAATCCTGAGCCTGAAACTGTGACAGTTGTTGCGGCTGAGTCTGAGGTCGTTGCTGCGGAGCCGGTTGTTGAGGTCGTGAGCGAGCCATATGCCGAAAAAAATGTCGATTTTGTCGCGTTCAAACTGCAAAAAACACTGAAGGCAGAGCCGAAATCTCCGATGGATGCTCAGGCCGCGAAATAACACAGGCCGCGTGATGACGCGCTTGCGGGAGGGCGCAGATGTGTCGCCCCAATACAGACGAAGGACATGACCGTGACCGAGCCGACCCGTCACACTGACGCTGATCAAACTTTGCATATCGGCAAAAACAAGACTGACGAAACGGATGTCTTGTTGGAGTGCCTTGCCTATGTGACGCGGCATTATGGGCGGGCGAAATCATCCCAAGCCATTATTGCGGGGCTGCCCTATACCGAGGCCGGAATGGGGCCGAATTTATTTTGTGAGGCGGCGCGGAAGCTCGGCTATCGCACCAAGGCGGTTAAGCGAGCCTTGAGCGGGATTGACGAGGCGGTATTGCCCGCCGTGCTGTTGATGGATGGCAATGGCGCGGTTGTGTTGCAATCGATTGACCGCGCCGGCGATGTGTGGCGCGTGTTTGACCCGCGCGCCGAGGCATTTGAGGATCTTCACAGTCGCGATTTGAATGCTCGCTACAGTGGCCATGCCTTGTTCATTCACCCTGATCACGACCATTTGGCACAGATGGCGCAGGGCGACACGATGGGGAATATTGCGGCGTCCAATGGCGGGCAATTCTCGGGTATGGGTGCGGGGACAGGCGCGGGCGATGATGCCGCGGATGGCGGCGGCGTTCATTACCCCAGCCACTGGTTCTGGGGTGTGCTGTGGGATAATCGCAGTCTGTATGGCAAGGTTGCGGTGGCGGCGATTTTGATCAATATATTCGCGTTGGTCAGCCCGCTTTTCATTATGAATGTGTATGACCGCGTCATTCCCAATAACGCCATGGAAACAGGGTGGGTGCTTGGGATTGGAGCGCTCACGGTGTTTTTATTTGATTTCATAATCCGTACGTTGCGCGGCTATTTCATCGACATGGCGGGGCGCAAAATTGACGTAATCATCGGGCGGCGGATTTTCGATCAGGTTCTGGATATGAAGCTCTCTGGCCGTCCGGCATCGAGCGGGATGTTCGCCAATATGCTCAAGGAATTTGACGCGGTGAAGGATTTCTTTACCTCGGCAACGATGACGGGGTTCATTGATTTGCCGTTTTCCCTGCTGTTCATTTTGGTGATTTATATGTTGGCGGGGCCGGTGGCGTTTGTGTTGCTTGGCTTGATGGCGGTGACGATGGTGGCGGGGTTGTTTTTGCAAATTCCACTGCGCTATCTGATCGGAAAATCGCTCAAGGCTGCCGAAGCGAAGCACGGCTTGTTGGTTGAAACGATTACCGGTCTTGAAACGATCAAGGCGATTGGCGCGGATGGCAAATTGCGGGCGCGGTATGGGGAATATGTCGGGGAATCCGCCGCGGTGGGGCAAAAATCGCGGTTCTTTTCGGCGCTGGGCGTGAATATCGCGACGTTTTTACAGCAATCGGCCTCGATCTTTATTGTGTTGATCGGGATGTATTTGGTGCGGGACGGGGATTTGAGCGTCGGCGCGTTGATTGCGTCGGTCATTCTCGGCGGGCGGGCGATTGCGCCGATGACGCAGATTGCATCGCTGTTGACGCGCTATCATCAATCGGCTTCGTCGCTGCGCAGCCTGTCGAAAATTATGAAGGCGCCGGTGGAGCGCCCCGCCCATAAACGGTTTTTGCATCGCCCTGAATTAGCGGGGAAAATTACGTTGGATCGGGTGTCGTTTGCCTATCCCGCCGCCGATCCGCAAGGGATGCGCAAAATTCTGGACGGCGTGTCGTTCACCATTCAAGCGGGCGAGAAAGTCGGAATCATCGGGCGCATCGGGTCGGGGAAGAGCACCTTGGCGCGGTTGATGATGGGGCTGTATGAACCGCAAGATGGCGGCATGTTGATTGACGATACGGATTATCGCCAGATCGACCCCGCCGATTTGCGGCGGAATTTGGGGTATATATCCCAAGATGTGGTGCTGTTTTCCGGTACGGTGCGCGACAATATTACGGCGTCAAACCCGAAAGCCTCCGAAGAAGATATTTTAAACGCGGCGCAATTATCCGGCGCCCATGATTTTATCGCCCGCCACCCGCATGGCTATGACGCCATGATCGGGGAGCGCGGCGAAGGCCTGAGCGGCGGACAGCGTCAGGCGATTGCTTTGGCGCGGGCGATTTTGACAAAGCCGAATGTGTTGATTTGTGACGAACCAACCAACGCAATGGACGTACAGGCGGAGGAAGCCTTCGTGCGGCATATCCAAGGCCATGTGAAGGATAAGACCCTGATTTTGATAACGCATCGCCAGATGTTGCTCCGCCTTGTGGATCGGTTGATTTTGATCGAGCAAGGCCAAGTGATTGCTGATGGCCCGCGCGACCGCGTGCTCGAAGCCTTGGCCAAAGGACAAGTCGGCGTGACCGCCACGATGGGCGGGGCGGCGCAGGGCGCGCAGACAGGTACAGGCACAGGGACAGGCACACATACAGGAACAGGGGCGGCGACAGCATCGGGGTCGACTGCTTCGGCGGGCGTCGGGAGTATCGGAGTCGGGAGCACGGGTCTTGCCAGTACGGTGAAGGCGGAGCGGGCTAGCCCAGTAACGGGTGAGGCGCAATCAACCCCTAACGCCGCGAAAAACAAGGACAAGGACGCATGAGTAAAGAGCGCAGCGACCTTGATTTTATGTCTGAGTTGGAGGCGATGCAAAGGCTCCAGCCGCGCCTTAGCGCGCATGCCTTGTTGATTTGCATCGCGGCGCTGTGCGCTTTGTTTATCCTGTGGGCGAGCGTATCGCAAATCGAGATTATCATCCGCGGTAGCGGGCAAGTCGTGCCGTCCAGCGAGCTTCAGGTCGTGCAAAGCCTTGAAGGCGGAATTTTGTCGGAATTGCTGGTGCAAGAGGGCGATATCGTGACGAAGGATCAGCTCCTCGTCCGCCTCAAAAACGTCGCGTTTGCGTCCGAAGAACGCGGAATCGAAGCGCGGTATCATGCGTTAAAGCTCAAACAATTGCGGTTGCAGGCCGAAGTTGACGGCGTAGACTTTGCCGTGCCGGAGGACATGAAAGGCCGGTTTGACGACATCGCCAGCAGCGAATTGGCCTTGTATGAATCGCGCAAGGAAGAGCTGGAGAACGCGGCGTCGATCCTGCAAAACAAGATTACCGGCGCGGAGGCATCACTGCGTGAGGTATCGGCGCAATTGTCGCGCTGGGAAAAAAACAAGGCGTTGCTGGGTGAAGAACTGCGCATGACACGGAATCTGGCGGCGCAAAACGCGGTGCCGAAACTGGATGTCATACGCTTGGAACGCGAATGGAATGATATTATCGGCAATTTGGAGGCGGGCGTTGAGAAGATAACGTCTTTGGAATCCGAGTTATCGGCCGCGCAAAAAGAGGCGATGGATCAAGTGTCCAAATTTCGGTCGCAAGCCTTGAAAGAGCTGAATGAAGCGCAGACCGCGATGGCGGCGCTTCAGGAAAACCTGACCAGCGCAGGCGACCGCGTTGACCGCACACAATTGCGCGCGCCGGTGGCGGGGATTGTGAAAACCGTGGGGGTGAAAACAATTGGCGGGGTGATCGAACCCGCAATGCGGATGGTCGAGATCGTGCCGATTGACGACGACCTGAAAATCACCGCCAAGGTCAACCCGTCCGATATTGCGTTTTTAAAGCAAGGCCAACCCGTAAAGGTGAAGGTCACGGCCTATGACGCCCAGCGTTACGGCGCGTTGGACGGCACGTTGATCCGCATCAGCGCCGACAGCGTGACCGACCGAGAAGGCAAGGTTTACTTCGAAATTGATGTGCGGACGGACAAAAATTACCTTGGTACAGCCGATGCTCCGTTGCCGATCATGCCCGGGATGATCGCCGAAACCGCCATTATTACGGGCAAGCGCAGCATTATGAGCTACCTCCTTAAACCTGTGATCCGCGCCAAAGATCGCGCCTTGACGGAAAAATAGGGAAGATGCGGCGATGATTGCTCTGTTTGACAGGCTTGCGACGAATAAATGGCTGCATTTTGTGTTGCTTGGGGTGTTGCTTGTCGGGGCATGTATGTTGACGCTGTCCGAAAACCGCTATGTCAAGAACATGCAGTATGTGAGTTTTGACACATTCAATAAATGGTATCCGCGGCAAGCCACAGATAAAGTCGTTGTGCTTGATATCGATGAGGCCTCGCTTTTGGTTCTCGGTCAATGGCCGTGGCCGCGGCATGTTGTGGGGGATATTGTCGCCAAATTGAAACAGCTCGGCGCAAAAACCATCAGTTTTGATATGGTGTTTGCCGAGCAAGACCGTACATCCCCGAAGCACTTCTTGCGGAATTTGTCGGATATGGAACGGGTGGAGGAGGTGAGGGAAAGCCTTGAAGGATTGCCGGATAATGATGCCTTGTTCGCGCAACATATTGACGACGCGAAAAATGTCATTACCGCCTTTACCTATGCCCGCAGCGACCAAACCCGACGTCCGCCACATCTTGCGCAGCCGATTGTCGCGATGCGTGGTTCTGAAGCCCTTCTCGATATTTTAAAAGAAAATGTCTATATGTTACAGGGCGTGGCGACGAATTTGCCAGTGATTTCGGAGGCCGCCGCAGGGTCGGGAGCCTTCGTCGCCGTGCCTGAAAACGATGGTATCATTCGCAAAATTCCGATTATTTTAAGGCTTAAAAACGGCGATGATTATACGCTTTATCCCGCGTTGTCGCTTGAAACCCTCAGAGTCGCGAGCCATCGTAAGGATTCCTTGCAAATCGGGCAATATCAAGACCTTGCCCGCCTTAAAAAGGAAGAAATCCGCCCGCCCGCATTCTATGAATCGCCCTATATTGTAAGAATCGGGAATAGTAAGCTCACCTTGCCTTTGGATGATAACGCGAATTTTTGGGTGCATTATCGCCCCATCGCGCCGGAGGAATATGTGTCGGCCTATAAGATCCATGACGAGGCCTATCACGATGTGATCCGCAAAAAAATCGAGGGGCGGCACGTGTTTATCGGTGCGAGCGCCGAAGGGTTGAAAGATATTCGATCCACGCCGCTTGACGTGTATGTGCCTGGGGTTGAGGTGCATTTGAACGTGCTGGAACAAATTATCCAGCAACGGTTTTTGACCCGCCCGATCAGTATGCGCGCCGCCGAGATGAATTATATTTTCGTATTCGGGGTATTGATGATCGGGTTGGCACCGTTTATCAGCTCGATTTTATTGGGGTTCATATGCCTGACCATTGTGGTTGTGGCGATGGTCGGGGCGTATTGGTGCTATGTGAATCTGGGGTTGTTGATTGACCCGATTTACCCGAGCTTGTCGGTTATTATTTTGTATTTCGCGTCGGTGTTATTGTCGTATATGCGCTCGGAATCAGAGAAAAAGGCCGTTCGGGGGGCTTTTGGGCTGTATATCTCGCCTGATTTCATGAAAGAACTGACAGAAAACCCTGAAAAACTCAAATTGGGCGGTGAAATTCGTGATTTGACGGTGATGTTTACCGATATTCGCAGCTTTACAACGATTTCGGAATCAATGTCGCCGGAAACATTGATTAACACCATGAACGATTTTTTGACGCCGATGTCGCAAGAGGTGATGAACGCGCGGGGAACCATCGACAAATATATGGGCGATGCGATGATGGCGTTTTGGAATGCGCCTTTGGACGACGCCGACCATGCCCGCCATGCCTGTGATGCGGCGCTGGCGATGACGGCGGCGCTGGAGCCTGTGAACGTCAAGCTCAAGGCGCAGGCCGAGGCTGAAGGCCGCCCGTTTTTTCCCCTGAATGCAGGGATCGGGATTAACAGCGGCCCTTGCGCGGTGGGGAACATGGGGTCGCGGCAACGTTTCGCGTATTCGGCGCTGGGCGACACGGTGAACCTTGCGTCACGGCTTGAGGGTCAGACAAAATCATATGGTATTACCATTATGGGCGGCGAGGAAACCGTTCTGCAAGTGCTGGAATATGCGTGGCTGGAGATGGATTTGATCCGTGTGAAGGGCAAATTAAAGCCTGTACGCGTGTACGCCTTGATGGGGAATGATTCCATGGCGCAAACGGATGTGTTCAAGCAATGGGCGGCGGCGCATGGGCAGATGCTAGCGGCCTATCGAAGCAGGGATTTTGAAAGGGCGCGGGGCTTTTTGGAGCAATGCCGCGGGTTTGACAGCGCCGATGTGCTGGATTATTTTTATGATCTGTATGAAATGCGGATTGACGGGTTTGTTGCAAACCCACCGCCCGCCGATTGGGACGGGGTGTTCGTGGCGACGTCGAAATAGGGCTGTACGCCATACATTTGCGGAAAATAATACGCCTTATAAAAAAGCCCCTAGGAAGGGGCTTTTTTCATGGAGCTGTTGGCGGGGCGTCACATCAGATAATGCCGCCGTTCGTTGCGCCGCCGAGTTGTTGGTCGATCAAGACGGAGTATTCTGTGCCGACGAGGGTGAAACGGCTGTAAGTCTTGCCGCCATCGACGAAGGTGTCGTCAATTGTGTCGTTGTTGGCGTCTTTGGTGAAGCCGCTGTTGATCAGATAGACATCACTTACCCCATTGGTGAAGGCGACGGCGTTGCTGCCTGCCGTTGTATGGTTGGTTTCGAACATGAGTTCTTTATTCGCGCTGTTATGCAGGGCGTCGATCAAATCCGCAATGCACATTTTGACGGCATCCAACCCGCCATTGGCTTGAGAATTATACAGAATGATTTTCTCGAAATTCAAGACCTCGCCGGTGATGGTGCTGAAATCAATCATGTCTGAGGAGGCGCTACTGGTTTCTTCGCTGCTCAGGTCGAATTTGAGGGTGTCGAAGCCTGCGCCCCCGTCAAGGTGTTTGAACAGGTTGTTGGTCAACACGATGGTGTCGTTGCCGCCATTGCCTTTGGCGGTGAGGCCGCTCATGCTGTTGTCGAAAAGAAGGTTATTTTCGTTTGTTCCGTTATATATCTCGTTCATTGCGATGACGTTTGTTGCGCTTGTGCCAGACCAAACGGTGGTGTTTTGACCAACGTCACGGCCATAGAGGATGAAGGCTGCGCCGCCGCCGTTGGTGTTGCTGTATTGATCGCTGCCGAAGATGACATCGTCAAACCCGTCACCGTTGAGGTCGCTGCCGCCTGTGACATTCAGGCGCTGATCCGAGCCGCCGGCGGCGTTTTCATCAAGCTGGTCACTGTAATGCACGACAAGGCCGAGGTCGTTATTGCCGAACACGTCCATAAGCATGAGGGTGTTGGCGTTGCCTGTGAGGTAGGTTTCCAAATAATCGCCGCCGAAAATGATGAAGGCTTTGTCGATCATCTCGCCATTGGCGCCGGTGATGACGAAGTCATTGACGCCATCGCCGTTAAAGTCGCCCGCGCCGGCCATGGTGGTGCCGAGCCGTTCGTCAGCCCCGCCATTGGCGTCGCCGCCGTATTGGATTTGGAAGCCGTTGAAGGAACCCGTGTTTAGGTTTGTGATATTGTAGCTTGCCGAGAGTGCGTTGTCTGTCCCGTACAAGACATAGGCGGTACCGGTTCCGTTTGCGCCGCTGGCATTGGGCGCGGACATGAGGATGTCGTCCAGCCCATCGCCGTTAATGTCGCCGATATTGGCGATGCTCTCGCCGAATTTACTGCCTACGGAGCTGGTTCCCTCGATGAAGGTGAGGAGGGCGGGGGCGGCGTATCCGGACGCGCCGGAGTAGATGGCGACGGCGCCGTCATTGGTGCTTCGCCCAGGACCGCCGATGGCGAAATCATCAAATCCGTCGCCGTCAAAATCGCCGATTCCGGTGATGGTTTTGCCGAAGAACTGGTTATCGCCATAATAGTAGGGATTAAGGCGGAAGGATTCAGCGTAGGTTGCTATGTTGATGGTGGTCGGCAGATCATTGCCGCCATAAATCAAGAATGCGGCGCCTTGTTGGTTAAAGGTGTTGCCGTCATAGAACTGGGCGCTCGGCGTGCCGATCAAAATGTCGTTGAATCCGTCGCCGTTAATGTCGCCGACATAGGCCACCGTGATGTCGTCATGAACGCCGGCGGTGACCGGAATATTGGTGAGGGTGATTTGAGTGCCGCCTCCAAGGCGAATGACGGCGCTTTGGTTGCCGGCCGAGGACAGGATCAGGTCGTCCTTGCCATCGCCGTCAATGTCGCCGAGATTGGCGACTTGTTTGGCGAAGCGGAAGCCATCTTGGTTGCCGGCTGCGTCAAATTCTTGGAAAAATCCCGGAATAGTTGGGGAGCCGCTGGTCAGGTCGCTGAGCTTGACGATGCGGTCGTCATCGTTGTTGCCGGAATAGTTCACGTCATGAAGGTTCGCGGCGTTGCCGTTCATGATGTAATAGCCGCCGGATGTTTCGCTGCTCGGGTTATGGGCGGCGGCGGCGCCATAGACAACATCAAGGACGCCATCACCATTAAAGTCGCCGATGGCGGTGCTGCTGGCGAAAAGGGCGCTGGGGAATGAGCCGAGGTTGCGGGCATCGTTGATGACGATATAGCCGTCATTGCCGTTCAAACTATCGAGATGGACTTCGTTGGTTTTGACCGCAAAGGTGAATGTTTCCGTACGGTCGCCGGCAACATCGGACGCCGTGATGTCGACATCAAAGCTGTTGTCGTTGTTACCGTTCAGGGTGATGATGGTGCCGGACGGTGTTCCGTTTATGATGAACTCGTAATCGGATGATCCGCTCGGAGCGAGTTCGACATTGTTTTTTAATTTGAGGGCGAGAACCTGCGTTCCGTCAACGTCATAGGTGGTGACGACCTCCAAATATGCGGCATAGGCCGTTTCAATTGTGAAATCGGCGGGAACGTAGGCGTAGTTATCGGGGTCAGTGACGTTGAGGTGGCCGATGATTGCGCCTTTGGTTAGGGCGCTGATCATCGCGGAATAGGACGAACTTGTTTCGTAGGAGTAGTAGGTGGAATCGTCATTCAGGAGTATGTCGATTGGTGCCTCATTCACGTCATTGATGGTGATGGTGAGGTTTTTTGAAAATGTGTATGTGCCGTCATCGACTTCAACGGTGATAGAGTAGTTTGGCCCGTGGGCGTGTTCAAAGTCGAAGACGTTGCTCGCGATAAGTTCGCCGTTCGTGTTGATGGTGAAATAACTGGCGTCCGCACCGCTCAGTGTATAGGTGAAAGTGTCGCCGACATCAGGGTCGATAACGTCCAAGAAGGCCACGACCGTTCCGGCGGCTTGGTTTTCTTCAAAGCCGCTGAAGGCAAGGGTGGTGTTGGCGGGGTCTTTGAGAATGATGTCCGTCGGGGCTTGGTTCACATCGGCGACATTGACCGTTATGGTGACGCTGTTGGTCAGGGCGGAATTGACGTTATCCGTAGTTGTGATGGTGACGTCGATCGTGCTTTCGGTCGAGGCGTCAAAGCCGCTTGCGCCGGCGCTGGAAATTTTCAGGAAATAATCCGTCCCGACTTGTACGATTTCAAAACGGTTATCATCAACCGTGTATGTGTTTTGCAGGAACTGTGTTGAGGTGTCTTGATCCGCGAAGGCCAGGAGGGCGATATTGTCGCCAACGGTCGGCGTTTCGGTGGTGATATAGGAGGTGTTGCCGCCGATGAAATCAACCGTCACGGTGGGCGCGTCATTGGTGTCGGTCACGTTAAAGGTGATGGTTTGCGGGTGGCTCTTGACGTTTGAATCATTGGCATCGACAGCGCGAATGGTCAAAGTAATGGTTGGTTCGGTTTCGGCGTCCAAGGTGACGTTGCTTTTTAAACGCAGCACTTTTTCGCCCGAAACGGTCACAACCTCAAAGCGGGAATCATTGACAATAAAGGTGTTGTTGATGAAGGCGGCGCGGGTGTCCGGATCGCTTGCCGACAGGCGTGCAACGACGCGTGGGCCGACGTTGTTTTCCGACAGGTCAAAACTCGTGTCGGCATCGGTGCGGTAATCAATGATCAAAGTCGGATTTTCGTTGACGTTGATGAGTTTGAGCGGCAATTCGATGGTGGTGGTCAGCGCCGGATTTTTCGCATCGGCGACAGTGACGGCAATCGGGCGCGTGAAATCGGCGGCGCTCGGAAAGTCGCTCGCGTTTTCAAAATTGAATGTTTCGCCCGCTTTCTTGACCAAATAGTAGTCGCCGAGCGTGTCTTGGATGACTTCGAATTTGGGGCTGTTGACGGTGATGAGGCCGAGATTGACCGTATCGCCCGCATTCGGGTCAAAAATATTCAGTTTTGCAATCTGGCGTATTGCGGTGTCGTTTTCGTTCAGGGTGAATGTTTGCAGAACCTGAATTTCGGGGGCTTTGTTCACCGGCGGCGGGGGCGGGTTATTGGGCGTGGTATTGTTTGACCCGCCACTGCCTGTGCCTGCGGCTCCATCACCGCCAGAGGCATTGTCGCCGACTTGTGTGTTGCTTTGTCCGGATTTGCCAGAGGGCTTGGGGGCTAGATTTGCCTTTGGGCGAGCGCCTGAATCACCGCTGCTCCCGCCGCTTCCGCCATCGCCTGAGCCAGAGGGCGAGCCGATTGGTTGGCCTGTGGGCGCGGTGCTTTGGGGTTGGCCCTGTCCTTGTCCCTGTCCTTGTCCTTGAGGTTGTCCTTGTGAGGGTTGCCCTTGACCTTGTCCTTGTTGGCCTTCGCCGGCGGCTGCGCCGTCTGCGGCGGGGGCTTCGCCTTCGCCCTGACCTTCGCCCTCACCATCGGCTTGGCCTTCGCTTTGCGTGGGCTGGGCGTTAGCATCACCGGCAGGCTGGCCTTCGCCGCCTTGTTGTGTTTGCTGGTTGCCTTCGGTTGATTGGCCTTGGCCTTGCTGGCCGTTATTTTGTGCGCCTTGGTCGCCTTGATTGCCTTGGCCGGCGGCATCGATCGAGCTGAACAAATTGCCGCTGACGGAGCGGACACTGCCGTAGGATTGGTTCATCTGGGCGGAGTCAATTTGGCCGATATTTTGAATCGGGCTGTTGAAGCCGCTCAGTTTCACGGTTTCGAATTGGGACGACAAGATTTGCTGGCCTGCGCCGTTGCTGACGACAATCGCGCCTTCAACCACGGTGATCTGGGTGTCGCCGCCATCGGGGGCGATTTTGCCGCCGATAATCGTTCCGCGAATACCGATGGAGCCGACAGGGGTTTCAATCTCTACGGAATCGGGGTTGTCGCGGCCGATCAAACCACTGGTGAACATGAACACACCGCGCAGGACGGACACGTTGGTTGTGCCGCTTTGGGTGGTCGGATCATAAACAAATTCATCAATCGCAAGGCGGGCGTCTTCACTGATCGAAAAGTTACTTTCGTCAACAAAGGTGATGTTGACCGCGCCGTCATCTTCGGTTTCGATGATGTCGCCTTGGAAAATGGCGGTGCCTTTGCTGAGTGTTTCAACGGTGCCGTTGACGCGGGTGACGGTGGCGGAACCACTGAGTTCGGAGATGATCCCGATGGCGCTCTCGTCATTCGCGGTTTCGGCGGCGGCGAATTGCCGCTCGTCCAATGTGATGGTGAAGGAGTCCACCAATTGTGGTGACAGGCGCGCGCCCTCGGGCGATTGCAAGTCGGGGCGCGGGTCTTGCAAGAAATACCCCTCCACCACAACAACTGACCCGTCAGGGGCGGTGAGGACAAGGTCGTGACCGTCCTGTTCAAAGCTGGCCGAGGATATAAAACTGCCGTTCGGGAGTTCAAGAACAGATGCGCCGCCGGAGGCATCAATGCGGGTGGTGTTGGCGGCGTCATGTGCGGGGGCGTTCGAGGTTTGACCGGAAAGATCAGATCCATCAACTATTGTCCGTGCCATTGTCTTGATCCTTATTGTTTGTCTTCAGTGTCGTTGATCGACAATTTCCCAGCCTTTACACCAGCAAAACCGGTGCCTTGACGGGTGGTGATACGCGGGCAGTCTTTTATCATAACCGATCAATCGTAAAAAAAGGGTAAGGATGACGCTTTGCGGACGCAAAAAAGACCATAATTATCGTATTATGATACACGAGATGGGGTGTTTTAGGAATATCCAAAAATTGCGCGGAGTGCGCATAACAGCGCCGCTGCGCCTGTGGCGCTTTGACTGGTTGCCTTGCTCTTGCCCTTGCTATTGCTCTTCTTGCTCTTGGGGGGGGGGGCTGGCGGCGTTTCTTATCTGCCTGTTGTTTGGGCGGCTTGGTTCTAGGCCGTGGCGGCGGCCATGTCGTCGTGCGAACCTTCCATGCTTTTATTGCGCAGGGTTGCAATGATTTGCGCCTCCGGCATCGGTTTGGCGAAGAAATATCCTTGTGCATAATCGCAATCCAGATTGCCCAAAATCGCGACCTCTTCGGGTTCTTCCACGCCTTCGGCGGTGACGGTCATGCCGAGGTTTTTGGCGAGATGGATGATGGATTGGACGAGGCGCATACTGCTCTCATTCTTTTGCATATTGGTGATAAAGGCGCGGTCAATCTTGATGCAATCAATCGGGAAATGGTGCAGGTAACTGAGCGATGAATAGCCGGTGCCGAAGTCGTCAATCGCGATTTTAAGGCCGGCACTGCGGCACATTTCAAGGGTTTCGCGGGTTTTTTCCGGTTGCTGGATCAACATCCGTTCGGTGATCTCCAGTTGGATATTGGACGGGTCTGTGTCGGTTTCACTCAGGATTTCATAGACATATTGGGTGAAGTTCTCGGCGGCCAAATCCTTGCCGGAGAAATTGACGCTGACGTATAAAAGCCCTGTCATGCCAAGGGCTTGTTCAATTCGCCCGAGCGCTTCACACGCCTCACGCAGCGCCCATTTGCTGGCCTCGATAATCAGGCCGCTTTCCTCCGCCACCGGAATAAAATCGTTGGGTGAGATGAGGCCGCGCTCGGGGTGGTTCCACCGCATCAGGGCTTCGAACCCGACTGTTTGGCCGTCTTTGAGGTCGTTGATTGGTTGGTAATATAATTCCAGCTCGCCGTTTTGAAGGGCGTGTTTGAATTCATTCGCCATCTTGACGGATCGCAAGGCGTCATCGGAATTGGCGGTGCTGCGCTCAATGTCTTCTGCGGTCGGATAGACGCCGCTCTCCCCCATGACATTAATACGGGAGAGTGTGTCGCGATAGCGCAACAAGATGACCTTTGCCGCCATGCGGATGATCGGATCGGTTTGGTCTAGACGGTTGCGGAAATCGTCTTGTTTGATCTCGAGCAAGCGGCATTCGCTGCGGGCGCGGATGGTGGCTGTGCGGACAAGGTCGTCAATCAAGACCATCTCGCCGATCAAGGCGCCTTGGCCGCGCGTGGATATTAATTGTTCGTGCCCGTCGGGCATCAATAAAAGGACATCAACAACGCCTTCTTCGATCAAATAGGCGCAATCGCCCTTTTCGCCTTGTTTGAAGATGATCTCGCCGCTGGAAAACAGCTTATAATACTCAGTGTTGTGCATTGGTCATTCGCCGGTGCTGATGGTTTCAAGGTCTTAAGTATGATACGCAAATGGATTATAATCCGTTAACCTAAGTCTAATTTATAATATAAAAATGTTAAAGATATAGTTGACACCGCTGTTGGCCTTCTGTTAAACAAGCGCTTCGGAATAACGGCGGGCAAGGGCTTTGGCCTTTTATCGCAAGAATGGTGAACAAAATGAAAAAGACAAATTCATTGAAAACTCTGAAACACAGAAGCCGTACAACCAAAGTTGTGCGTCGTCGCGGTCGTGTATACGTTATTGACCCCGAAAACCCGAGAAACAAGTGCCGCCAAGGTTAATCTGGCGCTTTGTCGTTTTTATCGGTTTTGTATGGCGGCCTCTGTGAGGCCGCTTTTTACATGGTTTTTTGCGTCGTTTTTGCATGGCTTTTTATAGGGTGGGCTTGAGGCGCTGAAAAGTTCCTTGGGATTTCATAAAAATAGTTTTGATGAGGGCTCCATATGGAGCCTTTGTTGATTCATATGGGGGTTTTGCCATTTGTTATGTCTTTTGCCCTGATTTTGGGCGGGCTCGGGCTGGGATAGCTGTGGAATAATAAAAATAGCAGATGCAAATCGGGTGGCGGTCTGCTATACCCCATATCTATTCATGAAATTTCAGGGTAAGACATGTTTTCCAAACTGTTCAGCTTTGTGTCTGCAGATATGGCGATTGACCTCGGAACCGCCAATACCCTTGTCTATGTCAAGGATCGCGGGATTGTCCTGAATGAGCCGTCCGTTGTTGCCATCACCGTTGTGAATGGCAAGAAGCAGGTGCTGGCCGTCGGGAACGAAGCCAAATTGATGCTGGGGCGTACGCCCGGCAATATTGTGGCTATTCGCCCGCTGCGTGACGGCGTTATCGCCGATTTTGACGTTGCGGAAGCGATGATCAAACACTTCATCCGTAAAGTTCATAACCGCCGCAGTTTCGTCAGCCCCGAAATGGTCATTTGTGTGCCGTCGGGGTCAACCGCCGTGGAACAACGCGCGATTATTGAATCGGCGGAGAGCGCCGGCGCGCGTAAAGTCTGGCTGATCGAAGAACCGATGGCGGCGGCGATTGGGGCCGGCCTTCCGGTGCATGAGCCTACAGGGTCGATGGTGGTCGATATTGGCGGCGGCACGACGGAGGTTGCGGTGTTGTCACTCGGCGGGATTGTGTATACGCGCTCAGCGCGGGTTGGCGGCGACAAGATGGATGAGGCGATTGTCGCGTATATCCGCCGCGTCCATAATTTGTTGATTGGCGAAAGCACCGCAGAGCGGATCAAAAAAGAGATCGGCTCGGCTTGTCCGCCATCGGATGGCGAAGGCCGCACAATGCAGATTAAGGGGCGCGACTTGATGTATGGCGTGCCGAAAGAGATTGTCGTGACGGAGCGCCAGATTTCGGAGAGCCTGTCCGAATGCGTGACCCAGATTGTCGAGGCGGTTAAACTGGCGCTTGAAAATACGGCGCCTGAATTGGCGGGCGATATTGTCGATAAGGGCATTGTGATGACCGGCGGCGGGTCTTTGCTCAAGAATCTTGATTTTGTTTTGCGCTATGCGACCGGCCTTCCCGTGACATTGGCGGATGACCCGCTCACCTGCGTTGCCCTTGGCACGGGGCAAGCGCTCGAAGAAAAATCCTTCCTTAGAAATGCCCTGCAAAGCGGGCGTTAGAGCCGTTATGTGAAGAAAGCCGTTGAGGTTTTCGGCATCGATTCGCGAAATTTTTATGGTTATCCACAGGCGGAGGCGGCAGATTTTTTAGCTGTTTTCGGTTTCTCCTACGCAAAAACTTGCAGCTTATCCACAAAAATCTTAAAATATGATTCGGAATACCTCTTGAGAGTTTCGTTCGAGTTGTCTATGACTCTCCTTCTCTAAGTTTGATAAACAGAAAAGCGAATCGCGGTTTGGCCAGAAAGACCTTTTCACGACAACAGATGACACTGCCCGAACGGTTATGGGCGGGTTTTCAGCGATTCTTGATTCCTGCGGTTTTGATCGTGGCGTCTGTGGCGCTGGTTGTGTGGTTTGCATCGGCATCGCCATCGGCACGCCGCTTGAACGAGCAAGCCTTCCGCGTTCTTGAGCCCGCCTTGGTGTTTGTTCAGGGGCCGGTTGCGGCGATTGAAGATAAACTCGCCATTTTTGACGTCTGGCAAGACCGCCATGACCAGCTTGACGCCCTGCGGCAGGAAAACCTCCGCCTCAAGGAATGGTACCAAGTTGCGCATATGCTCAAGGCCGAGAACAAAGCCCTGAAAGGCTTGCTCAATGTTGAGCACGAAGCCGAGCAAAGCTTTATCACCGCCCAAATCATGATGGACACGCAAACCCCCTATGCCCACACTGTGATGGTGAATAGCGGCGAGGGTCACGGCGTCAAAAAAGGCCAAGGCGTTGTTGTGGGCGAAGGCTTGATCGGTCGTGTGATGGAGAGCGCGAAAGACAGCGCCCGTGTGCTGCTGCTCCGCGATGTTAATTCCCGCGTGCCGGTATTGGTGGAAGACAGCAACGACAAAGCCATCTTGGCCGGTACGAATGATATGTTGCCGGTGCTGGAGCATTTGTCGCCATACCACACGGTGAAAGCCGGTCAAAAAGTGATTACGTCCGGCCATGGCGGCGTGTTGCCATATGGAATTGCGATTGGTGAAACGGTTTTGAATGACGAAGGCAAACTCGCCGTACGTTTATACGCCGACCCCGAAAAATCCAGCTTTGTGCAGGTTGTTGATTACGGCATTAAGCCAGCCATGGCGGGCGGGGCTTATGCCCTTGCCGAAACACCGACCTTTCAATAGGCTCCTATAAAGGCTTGGTGCAGGTTAGATTTTGGCTTAAATCCCGATTTTATTGATTGTTTAACGCTCCCTGACGGGGGCTTTTTTGTGGCTTGCTGCGCCCTGTATCATCGGTTCGGGATTGATGCCTTTGCCGGTGTTCGTTTTGGCGCATTGTGCCGAACTTAATGTCGGTTTATAAGAGTTATGGGGGGCATGAGGGCGTGTTCATCGTGATGCGCTGTGCCGACCAGATGACCCTTCACCATCAACGTAACCATATTAGAGCGCTGCAAGCTATGCCGTCCGATATTGAAATCAGATCCGACCAAGACCGTGCCGCGAAACCGTTTTCGGTTTGGGCGTGGGTTAGCTTGGTTGTGTTTTTGGCGATGAGTGTGAGCGGAGTTTTCCGCCTTGTTCCCTTTTTGAAGGGCGCCGATGTTAATTTACTCTATGTGCATATCTTTGTTTTGATGGTGTCGATGCGCGGGCGTTTGCCCATCTGGGCCTATTTTTTCAGCGGGTTATTATATGATTTGTCGATTGGGGCGTTGGTCGGCCTGAACGCCATGATCCTGACCTGCGTTTATCTTGGACTTGTGCGGTTGTCGGATTGGGGGCGCGGACACGGGTTTGCAGTGGAGTGGAGCTTTTTCGCTATTATGATGGTTTTTGTCGAATTCGGGCGGTTGGCGGGGCTTGTCTTATTTGACCGCGCGGTGTTTTCGGCGGAGGCTTCTTTGTCGTTTTTGGTGCTTCATATCCTGTTTTTTCCATTTGCGTATGTGTTGCTTTTGCCCCTAAAGTCCAGACTTGACTGATCTTAAACAATACAGCGAAAAAACGGGGCATGAGCCGCGATACGAAATCCATTCAAAGCTTGATGCGCCGCCGCGCTTTTATTGTCGGCGGTGGACAGGTTCTGTTGCTCGGCGCTTTGGGCGGGCGGCTCGGGTGGTTGCAGCTTAAGGAAAACGAGCGGTATCAGACGTTGTCCGAACGCAACCGCGTGGATATTCGTTTGATCGCCCCGTCACGCGGCATGGTGTATGACCGCAGCGGCGTTCCGCTGGCGATTAACGAGCAGAATTTCCGCCTTCAGATGGTGCCCGAACAAATCGAGAATCTGGAGGAAACCCTCAAAAAAGTGGCGCAATATGTTGACCTGCGCCCGTCCGAGATTGAGGCCGCCATCGCCAAGTCCAAAAAACAAGCCAAATTCATTCCCGTCGAAATAAAGGAAAACCTTGATTGGGCGGAGGTTTCGACTATCGAGGTCAACATGACCGAATTTCCCGGCGTGTCGGTGGATGTGGGCGAACGGCGGTCTTACCCGCTCGGCTATGATACGGCGCATATCATTGGCTATGTCGGGGCGGTGAGCCGGTCTGAGCTTGACGGCGATCCCGTCTTGGCGTTGCCAGGGTTTCGTATTGGCAAGTCCGGTATGGAAAAATCGATGGAAAGCCAATTGCGTGGCAAACCGGGGAATAAAAAGGTTGAGGTGAACGTGTCGGGGCGCGTTGTGCGCGACCTTGAGGTGAGTGCCGGCACAAAGGGCAAGGATGTCGCCCTGACCATTGATGCGGAGCTTCAAAGCGCGGTACGCGAGATTTTGTCGGCGGAAAAATCGGCCTCGGCGGTGGTGATGGACCCGTATACGGGTGAAGTTTATGCGATGGTGTCCAGCCCGTCCTTTAACCCGAATTTGTTTACATCGGGCATTTCGGTGAATCAGTGGGAGGAACTCCTCGCCAATGATGGAAAACCATTGAACAACAAGGCGGTGAGCGGGCAATACCCGCCCGGATCAACGTTTAAAATGGTGACGGCACTGGCGGGGCTTGAATCCGGCGCGATTGACCACAACACAACGGTTTATTGCAATGGCCATTACGATATCGGTGAGCACCGGTTTCACTGTTGGAAGAAAACGGGGCATGGGCGGGTTGATCTGGTGCAGGCGCTGGGGCAATCCTGTGACGTGTATTTTTACGACATGGCGCGGCAAGTCGGCATTGATAAAATCGCCGAAGTCGCGCGGCGGCTGGGGCTCGGGCAAGTTTATGATTTCGAATTGAAGGAAGAGCGGGCGGGGCTGGTGCCTGACCGTGATTGGAAGCTCGGCCATATGGGTGAAAAATGGCAACCCGGGGAAACGGTGGTGGCGAGCATCGGGCAGGGATATATTTTGTCAACGCCGCTGCAACTCGCGGTTATGACGGCGCGGCTGGTCAATGGTGGATATGCCGTGCGGCCTTGGATTGCGGGCGCGATGGATAATATGATCGCCTCCATGGCGGGGCAGAGCTGGCCAGCCCTAGGGTTCAAACAGGCGCATCTTGACCTTATCGCTCGAGGCATGTGGGCAGCGGTGAACCATGATAAGGGCACGGCGCACGCATCACGCTTTACAGAGGGCGGGGCGATATTATCAGGCAAAACAGGAACATCGCAGGTGCGGCGGATCAGCCGGCAAGAGCGCAACGAAGGCCTCGTGGAACAATCGGCGACCCCTTGGAAATGGCGGCATCACGCGTTGTTTGTCGGATGTGCGTCAAACCCCAAGCCCGAATATGTGGTGTCGATAGTGGTCGAACATGGCGGCAGCGGGTCGGCAACGGCAGCCCCACTGGCAAGCCGTATTTTGGACAAGGCGGTGGCATTGAACGTGCGGGCGCGGAAAATTACGTTTCCGGCCTCGATTAACCAGTCTGAGGCCGTGAAAAAATTACAGGCCGAAGAAGAGGCGAAGGATGCGGCTGCATTGGATGCTGCGGATGCGGCGGGTAGTGATGCGAGCTCTGATGCGGCCATTGGCGCGAGCGCTGATGAGAGCGGGATTGTCGATGGTGCACCGTCGTCTAATGAGGCAACCGATACTGGGGTGTCATCACCATCATCGCCGCAAGGCACAGCCAAAAAGCGGGGAGAATAAACAATGGTCAGTTTTCGGGCGCATGGCGGACGTCGATCAATCGGGGCGCGGTTTATCGCCCTGAATTGGGGGTTGGTGATCTTGATTGCCGCGATGGCGGGAATTGGGTTTGCGGCGCTGTATTCCGCCGCCAGTGGTGACTGGAGCCGGTGGGCCGGGCCGCAATTCATGCGCTTTGTGCCCGGACTTTTCATCATGATCGCGATTGCAATGGTGGATATAAAATTCTGGTTTTTCATGGCGTGGCCGATTTGGATCGGCGGGATTGTGCTGCTTGTGGCTGTTGAGGTGATGGGGCATATCGGCATGGGGGCGCAGCGCTGGATTGACCTTGGATTCATGAAATTACAACCATCGGAGCTTATGAAACTCGCCGTTGTTTTGGCCTTGGCGCGGTATTATCATTTATTGCCGAAGGCGCAGCTTGGGTCTTTTCTGTCTTTGGGGGCGCCGTTGTTGATTATCGGGTTGCCGGTGTTGCTGGTGATGTTTCAACCTGACCTTGGGACATCCATCATGATCGTGATGGCGGGGGTTGCGATGATGTTCTTGGCGGGGGTGTCGATCTGGTTTTTTGCGGCGGGGGCGGGGCTTGCTGCCGTCGCGGCGCCGCTGTTTTGGTTTTTCGGGATGCATGACTACCAAAAACGGCGGGTGTTGACGTTTTTTGACCCCGAGAGTGACCCGCTCGGCGCCGGATACCACATTACGCAATCGAAAATCGCCATAGGCTCTGGCGGCTTCGGCGGCAAAGGCTATATGGAGGGAAGCCAAAGTCGTTTGAATTTCCTTCCCGAAAAACAGACCGACTTCATTTTCACGCTTTGGGCGGAGGAATGGGGGTTTGTCGGGGGAATGGCGTTGCTTGGCGTGATCGCCGCGATTTTTGTTTATGGCTATTGGATCGCGTTTCATTGCCGCCATAAATTCGGACATTTGCTCAGCCTCGGCTTGATGATTAATTTTGCGCTTTATGCGTTTGTGAATATCGGCATGGTGATGGGGCTGTTGCCCGTTGTGGGGGCGCCGTTGCCGTTCGTGTCCTATGGCGGCACGTCGATGCTCGCGGTGATGATTGGGTTCGGTTTGATGATGTCGGCATGGGTGCATCGCGAGCGTGCCTTGCCGCGTGCTGATATGGATTGACCTTTGCCGCCTCTATGTTTTACATAGATGGCGTGTCGAGGGATAAAAAGGAAGGAAAACCTATGGACGTGACGATGTTTCGCAGTAAATTGCATAAGGCCTGTGTCACACAGGCGGATATGCATTATGAAGGGTCGATCACGATTGACCGCGACTTGATCGACCGCGCGGGAATGTTGGTGTATGAGCAGGTTGATGTCCTGAACATCAATACCGGTGCGCGGTTTACGACCTATGTGATCGAGGGCGAGCGCGGGTCACGCGTGATCGGCGTTAACGGCGCAGCGGCACGATTGGTGCAAGCCGGCGACCGTGTGATTATTTTGTCTTATGCGCGGATGGATATCGAAGAGGCGCGGAATTTCACCCCGACTGTTGTGTTGCTGGACGAGCATAACGCGGTGGTGGAGCCGTCTTGCGTTCCGAGCGGCAGTTTGAAAAGGGTGAGCTGAGCTAAGGCTAAGGCTTAATGAAGTTTTAACCTTGGGGCTCAACCTTGTCCTGCGTTTAACCGGATATTTTGAGGGTTTGCGGCGTCTTTGCCATAGCGGCAGGGGCGCTGTTTTGTGCTGTTAATCCCGCTAAGGCTTGTTGCGCGGCGCGGGCGGCGAAGGGATCGTTGCGGCCTTCGGCAATCGCTGTGATGCTTTCGAGCGTGTCCTTGACAATGGCGTGCGGCAAAAAGGGGGCGGACAGATTGATGTTGCCCGCGATGTCGAGCGCCTGAATACAGCAATTCTCAGCCACGGATAAGGTGGCGATTTTCCATTGTTTGGCGGCTTGGGCGTGCTGTGTGGGCGTTGCCCACGGGTTGTTCAAAACCGCATTCGTTGCCCTATAGGCGAGGTTGGCGTTGCCGCGCTTATTGGCGGCTTGCGCCACGATGATGCGGGCAACCATGAGGGCGGACAGGTGGTAGGCGGTCGCCGATTTGGACGTTGCCGTCGCGTAGCCGTATTCCGTGCCGTGCAAATGTTCAATCGCATCAAGTGCGGTGAGAGGGGCGGTCGCCGCGACAAATTTGACGGCCTTGAGCCATGTCGCCGTGTTTTCCGGCGTGTTGGCGGCCGTGAAGATTTTATGAGCGGCTTTGAGCGCGGTTGTCGGTTCCTGCGCCGCAAAAGCGGCCTTCATCACCAATGTCCACAGCGGCGTTGTTTGCGCGGCGCTTGCCCCCGACGCGGCGATGTCCTCCACCGCAAACAGCGCCATGCGGGGGCTGCTCTCCAAGGCTTGGAGGGTTTTTTGCGTGAGGGCGTTTGGGGCGGCGTCTTGGTTGGTCGCGTGATGCGTTGGCTGGATCGTCATGGTGATGGGGCTCCCTCTTTTTTAGCTATGTTTGCTAAATATGAAGTTTTATTTACCATATTATTGCGTTTTGTTCAATGGAAATGTTGTGGGGGGTAAGGAAGGGGAGAAGTTTGGGAACGTTTGTTTGCCGGCAGGGGGCATAAATGACATGGGGCGTAAATGCTAAGGGCATTTAAACGGGAGCATTATATATGGCAGGCACGGGGCTATGTTGGAGGGCGCGGGCGTACGAAGCTCTGCATGTCTGAAGAACCGGAGTATGAGGCGTATATGAGCCAAAGAAAAAGCGGCCTATGAGCCGCTTTTGTTTGTTATTAGGGTTTTGGGCCGGCGGGTTTGGGGGTGCTCGGCCGGTGCTTTCAGGCGGCGTCTTGGAAGGGGACGTTTTTTTCGCGCAGGAAGGCTTGGAGCTCGCCAGTTTCATACATTTCGCGGACAATGTCGCAGCCGCCGATGAATTCGCCTTTGATGTAAAGCTGGGGGATGGTTGGCCAGCTTGCAAAATCCTTGATGCCTTGGCGGATTTCAGAGTCTTGCAACACGTCAACATCCTTGAACGGGACTTGCAAAATCGTCAGGATTTGCACCACGGCGGCGGAAAAACCGCATTGCGGGAAAACGGCGTTGCCCTTCATATACAGCACGACATCATTGTCGGAGATTTCTTTTTTGATGCGGTCAAACATTACGTTGTTCATAGGGTGGAGTCCTTTCCTGTCATCGTGATACGCGGTTATGGTTTTGTTTGGTCTGCTTATTGCGGGGTTATTGTCCGTCTGGCGTTGCGGTTTGAATGGCGAGGGCGTGGAGTTCGCCGCCCATTTTTCCTTGCAGCGCCGCGTAAACCATTTGGTGTTGCTGTACCCGCGATTTGCCCTTGAAGGCGGCGGAGGTGACGAGCGTTGCGTAATGGTCGCCGTCGCCGCGCAGGTCTTGAATTTCGACCACCGCATCGGGGATTCCTTCGCGGATCATGCGGATAATCGTTTCCGGAGTCATCGCCATTGTTATTGTCTTCCCTTGTTTGCCAGTTTCTTATTGGTTTCTTATTTTATTCGCTTACTTGTTCATATAATCCGGCAATGGGCGTTCGTTCAAGTCTTTTAAGGTTTTGACCTGTACGATCGAACCGTCCGGCAACGTCATATCATGCGGCACCACCGTTCCGATGCGGGTGAGGGGGATGCCGTGTTCCTGTGCGAATGCGACCATTTTACCAGATTGTGCAGTTGTGACGCAATATCTGGCTTGATCCTCACCAAACCAGAAAGCGGCGCTGTGCGGCAGGTCGGAAACGAGCGCTATACCAAGCGGCGTTTCATTGCCGTAGCGCAGCGACGCCATCGCCATATCGGTGAGGGCGCAGAGCAAGCCGCCGTCGCTGAGGTCGTGGCAGGCGCTGAGCAAGCCGTCTTGGGCGGCGCAGGCGAGAATGAATTCGCCGGTTTTACGCTCCAACGCCAGATCAACGCGCGGGGCGGGGCCTTTTTCAAGAGCGTGGATTTCGCGGGCGAAGAGGGTTTGATCCAGATGCGTGCCGAAGGCGCCGACAAGGTAGACCGCATCGCCCTCTTGTTTGAAGTCGAGCGTCAAAGCGCGGCGGTAATCCGCGATCAAGCCAACGCCGCCAATTGTGGGGGTGGGCAGGATGCCCTTGCCGTTGGTTTCGTTATACAGGCTCACATTCCCCGACACGACCGGATAGTCGAGGGCGAGGCAGGCGTCGCGCATGCCTTCGATACAATCGGCGAATTGCCCCATGATTTCGGGGCGTTCGGGGTTGCCGAAATTCATGTTGTCGGTGATGGCGAGCGGGCGGGCGCCGGTGGCGACAAGGTTGCGCCAACTCTCGGCAACCGCTTGTGCGCCGCCGGTTTTCGGGTCGGCGAAGCAATAGCGCGGGGTGCAATCCGACGCCATGGCTAGGGCTTTGTAGGACGGTGTTTTTTCATCACGGGCGGGAACGCGGACAATGGCGGCGTCGGCCTGTGCGGGGCGGGCGACGGTTTCGCCGCGCACCATCGTGTCATATTGTTCCCACAACCAGCGTTTGGAGCATAAATCAGGGCAGGCGATCAAGGTTTCGAGTGCCGCTTTGAAGCCGCCGGAGGGCAGAGGATAGGCGGCCTCACCCAAGGAGGGCTGAACCGTTGTCGGCGCGGTGGGGCGCACATATTTGGGCGCATCATCCACCAAAGGCGGCACGGGAATATCGCACCATGTGGAGCCATACATATTCAGGCACAATTGGCGCTCGGCGGTGGTGTAGCCGATGACGGCGAAGTCGATGTCCCACTTGTCCATGATGGCGCGGGCGGTGTCTTCGCTCCCCGGTTTCAAGATGACGAGCATGCGTTCTTGGCTCTCGGACAGCATGATTTCATAGGGGGTCATGGCGGTTTCACGCATCGGTACGTTATCGAGGTCGAGCGTGATGCCGATGCCGCCTTTGTCCGCAATTTCAACGGAGGAAGAGGTGAGGCCAGCCGCGCCCATATCTTGAATAGAGATGATCGTGCCGCTTTGCATCAGTTCGAGGCAGGCCTCGAGCAAGAGTTTTTCAACGAACGGGTCGCCGACTTGGACGGTGGGGCGTTTTTCTTCGGCGGCGTCGTCAAATTCGGCGGAGGCCATGGTCGCGCCGTGGATGCCGTCGCGGCCTGTCTTGGAGCCGATATAGACAACAGGTTGCCCGACACCCGCACCGCGGGAATAGAAAATCTTGTCCGTGTCGACAAGTCCGACCGTCATGGCGTTGACGAGGATATTGCCGTTATAGGATTCATGGAAATTGGTTTCGCCGCCGACGGTCGGGATGCCCATGCAATTGCCGTAATGGGCAATGCCCGCCACAACGCCCGACAACAGGCGGCGGGTTTTGGGGTGGGACAATGCCCCGAAACGCAGCGCGTTCAAATTGGCAATCGGGCGGGCGCCCATGGTGAAAACGTCGCGCAAGATTCCGCCTACACCCGTTGCCGCGCCTTGGAATGGCTCGATGAAGGAGGGGTGGTTGTGGCTCTCCATCTTGAAAACGGCGGCTTGACCGTCGCCAATGTCGATGATGCCGGCATTCTCGCCCGGGCCTTGGATGACCCAATCGGCCTTGGTCGGCAGACGGGACAGGAAATGGCGGGAGGATTTATACGAGCAATGCTCAGACCACATCACCGAGAAAATGCCAAGCTCGGTAAAATTCGGCTCGCGCCCCAAGATGGATTGAACGCGGGCATATTCATCGGGGCTGAGGCCGTGTTCTTTGGCCATTTGCGCCGTGACGATGGGGAGGTCTTGCGGACGGGGCGTTGCGGCGGTTGGTTTTGGCTGGGCGCTGGATTTCATGGCTGTGTTCCGGTTTTGGCGTTTTTGTTTTGCTGTGTGTTTGTTTTGTGTTGGGCGCCTTTAGGCGGCAAGGGCGGCGGCGATCCCTTCGAACAGCCTTATACCGTCTGTGCCGCCGTGGAAGGCGTCAATCGCGTTTTCGGGGTGGGGCATCATGCCGAGAATTTTGCGGTTATCACTAAATATTCCTGCAATATTTTCGACCGATCCGTTGGGGTTTGACTCCGGCGTGACCGCGCCGTTTGCGTCACAGTAACGGAAGGCGACAAGGTCGCTGTCGTTCAAATGTTTGACCGTATCGGGGGCGGCGTAATAATTGCCTTCGCCATGGGCGATGGGAACGCGCAGCACATCGCCCTTGGTGATGTTGGCTGTGAACAGATCGGCCGCGCCCTCCGCCCGCATAAAGACATGTTTGCAAATGAATTTCAGGCCGTTATTGCGCAACAAAGCACCGGCGAGCAAGCCGGTTTCGACCAGAATTTGAAACCCGTTGCAAATGCCGAGAATGGGAACGCCCTTTGCGGCTTGATCCTTCAGGTCGCGGATGATGGGGGAATTCGCCGCCATGGCGCCGCAGCGTAAGTAGTCGCCATAGGAAAATCCGCCTGGGATGACAATCATGTCGGCCTTGCCGATGGTGCTGTCTTTGTGCCAGACAAAGTCGGCCTTGGCGTTGCCGATGCGGGTGAAGGCATGGGCAATGTCGTGTTCTCTGTTGATGCCGGGGAAAACGAGGATTTTAACGGTCTGCATCGGGGCTTGCCTTCTGGTCAAAAGGGTTGAGGCGCCGCGCCTTGGGTGGCACCTTGGGCGGGCGTGTCCTGCGCATAAAAGACCTTAGCAGACGCCCCGAAAAAGTCCATCGCAAAACAGGCCGTATTTGGCATGTGTAGAGGAAGATTGTAAATGGTGCGAAAAAATGCAGTGGCATGCATATTTTTCATGACTCTCAGACAAAAATAGGCCATAGATCATTCAGGCAAGCTTTTGACGCATGGCTTGTATGCGAGAATGTTTTGACTGAACCGTCTTCGCTATCAGCTTTTAAAGTTGTGAAATAGTGAAACAGAATTTGCTAAATATGCAAAAACGATAAAAAGACGAGTTCTTGCGCAATATTTGTAATAAAATATGTTGATTTTCGTATTTTTATGATTATAGTCAAAAAATATCATCGATATTGGTTTTTTCGCCCGTGTGTGAACACGACATTTTTATACGGCGAGTGAACAGGGAAAAAATAAAAAACGGTCTATCAATCCGTTTTAAAAAATGGGAATTAATCCCGGTGAGTTGAGCAGAAGACTAATCCTTTGCGATTATTCAGTTCTGAATAAAAGAAAAACACAATTTAAGCGTCTATGATTGGTTAGAAATCATCTTGCCGGTGTCTTTTGCCACAGGGTAAGGATCTTATTCTTTCAAAACCGCCCCTAAATATAAAAATACATCGCCCTTTTTGAGGGCGATTATTTTTTTGTGCTTAAACCTTCATGATCCGGATGCTTAGGGGAGGCAAGGGTTTGAATGGCTGTGGCTTTGCTTGCGGCTGATCCGCAGGGTCAATCTTGTATTCAATGCGACCGGTCGGGATTGATTCAAGGTGTTGGGGCGCGGGTAATTGCGGGGGTGTGATTGATGGCTGGGGCGCGGCGGTCAGGAGATAATCCCTGAAATCAACATCGTGTCCGTCCATGGCGCGGCTGTACATCAGGCTGATGGCCTTGTCGGTGCCTTCCGGCCATTCACTTTTGAAAAAACAATACGTATCGCCTTTGGTCTTGGTTGTGATGCGGGCATAGGTCGGGATTTCGATGTATTTTCTGTCTTCGCTACGCTGCATGATTGGGGTGTTATACTCTATTTTGAGAATATCATCGGCGCAGAATTGAGTGACGCGTTCTAAAGACTTCATGTTCCCGCAATAAGGCAGGGTGATGAGGCCGATGCGGTTTTTGTTGCGCGATGTGAATGTTTTGTTCAAGGGCTGCATGGGCGATCTTGCGGTTATTTCTTTTTTCATAACGTAATGTTGCGGTGGCTTGTTGTCAATCTTTTTTGCGGCCTTTTTTGCGAGAGTCGCGGGGAGGAATGGGGGAGCGATCGGGGCGTGATGTTGGGGGACGGGGATTGTTTATATAAAAAAAGAGAGCCTTGGGGGCTCTCCTTGTGTTTGGTGATGCTTTTGAAGCGCTTGCGCTTGCTTATGGGGTTGCCTTGCGTGCCCTGCGTTTTCGCGCACTAGGCGGCGCTGGCGAGTTCCTTGGCGGCTTCTTCCATGTGGGTGACGAGCATGGCTTCGAGCTTGGCGTTGTCAATATCTTGGAGGTTCGCGGCGTCAAGGTCGGCGCGGACTTTGCGGATCACGTCGTTAAAGCCGGCTTCTTCAAGGTTGCTGGTGACGACATCCATGGCGTAGGCATCGGCATCGGGGCCGATTTTGCCGAGTTTTGCGGCGATGGCGAGGCCGAGTTTTTTGCAGGCTCTGGCCTCCAGCTTAAAGGCTTTTTCGGCGTCCAGAGCGTATTTCTTTTCAAAGGATTTCATGCGGTCTAATAAATCGCTCATGTGTGTTTTCTCCTTAAATTGACAATATGTCGGGTCGCCCCGAAATAACCGCCATAAGGTAGCATGAGGGGGGTGGCTTGACCACGATATTTTTCTTGCGGCAGGGAAACAGGAGCGGGAGAGCGGCGGGATGTGATTTGTTTGCTGTTTTTATGGATTGCCGCCTTTTGCAATGGATAAATTTGTGCTATGCCAATTTGATAATGATCCTGATGAAAAGAGCATCCATGTCACGACGCAATAAGCTTTATGAAGGCAAGGCCAAAATCATTTATGAGGGGCCGGAGCCGGGAACCGTTATTCACCACTATAAAGACGACGCCACGGCGTTTAATAACCAAAAGCGCGACACGATTGCGGGCAAAGGAATCCTGACCAACCGGATTTCGGCGCATCTGATGACGCGGCTTGAGGGCATCGGCATTCCGACGCATTTTATCAAATCCCTGAACATGCGCGAACAATTGACCCGCGAGGTGGAGATTATCCCGATCGAATTGGTTGTGCGCAACATCGCCGCCGGTTCGTTGGCGAAGCGTTTGGGGCTTGATGAGGGAACCATCCTGCCAAAACCGATCATCGAGTTTTATTACAAGAATGACGGGCTGGGCGATCCGATGGTGAATGAAGACCATATCATCACGATGGGATGGGCGGATCCGTACGAGCTGGAGGAAATGATCCTGATGTCCGGACGGACGAATGATTACCTCAACGGCTTGTTTGCCGGAATCGGCCTGACCTTGGTGGATTTCAAATTGGAATACGGGCGGTTATGGGGCGAGCATGGCGAGCTTTATATCATCCTTGCCGATGAAATATCGCCCGATACATGCCGTATTTGGGACACGGAATCGAAGAAAAAGCTGGATAAAGACCGTTTCCGTCAGGATTTGGGCGGGTTGATCGAGGCGTATCAAGAGGTTGCGGTACGGCTTGGCTTGATTCCGCGCGAGGGGTTGATTAAAGGCGGTGACATTAATGAATCGCTGGCCGCCAGCCTTGAAGAAATTGAGAATAAACTCGGTGCCAGCCGCAATATACGCAGCATCACACGCCCGAAACCAACCAAAGGCCAGCCTCAGCATTAAGTGATGAGAGGATAGCGCGGGTGCATTGCCGCCCGCGCGTGCCGTTTGATTTGTGCGAAAACGCCATGAAGGAGAGCCGATTATGAAAGCCTATGTCCATGTCTATTTAAAGCGCGCCGTTCTTGACCCGCAAGGCAAGGCCATTGCCCATGCGTTGCATGAGTTGGGGTACAAAGACGTCAAGGCCGCGCGCCAAGGCAAAATGATTGAATTGGACATTGCCGACGGCTTGAACAAGGAACAGGCCGAAGAATCCATCCGCAAAATGTGTGAAGACTTGCTCGCCAATACGGTGATCGAGGATTACAGCATTACATTGGAAGCGGCATAGGAGCGCTGCGCGCAGATGGCCTGATACAGGCTGTTGCGCCGCTGTTTTTTGTGCGTTTTTCTAAGCTTTCTTTATAATATATGAAGATGAAAGGGCGGCGATATGAGGCGTTTGGTGGAGATTGACCCCATTCGTGAGGGGCTGGATTATATGCTCTATACCTATCCGCGCCTGCGTAAATTATGTCCAGACCCGTACACCGCGATCAACCGCGAGATTGCGGAAAATTCCTATCATAACCTTGTGCGGATTGTGCTGGGGCAACAAGTGTCCACGGCCGCAGCGCGAACGATTTGGGAACGTTTGCTGCGTTTTCTTGGTGATGACTTTATGCCCGATGACGTGGTCAAGGCCGAATTTGACGGGATGCGCGCCTGCGGCCTTAGCGCCCGAAAGGTGGAATACATTAAGGGTATGTCCACGGCGATTTTGGAAGGGCGCTTGACGCCGCATCTGTTTGACGGGATGAGTGACGAAGACATTGCGGCGTCAATTGTCGCGCTTAAGGGATTCGGGCAATGGAGCGTTGATATGTTCTTGATCTTCGGCCTTGGGCGCGGCGATGTGTGGCCGGTGGGCGACCTTGGCGTGCGCATGGGGGTGCAGACCCTGACGATGCGGGAGGCGCGGCCGGATGATGCGGATATGGCGCGTTTGGGGGCGGAGTTTTCGCCCTTTGGCACCGCTGCGGCGCTCCTTATGTGGGAAATCAAGGATAATCCGCCGTCTTTGTGAGGCGGGTTGACACCGTCATTCTCCGATAATTCTCTTTTGGTCGATGTGCAGCGGTCGCGGCTTTCGTCGCGGCGTGCTGCGTTTTCGCGCTTTGCTTGATTATGGCGCGAATTGTTCGCGCATGATGCGTTCGGACAGATTATGTGAGGCATCGAACAGGAGGATACAAGATTTGCTCTTATGCTCTTTCACCTCAACACTGGCGACATTGTGAAATTCTTGCGTGTCGGCCATCGCGGTGACGGGGCGTTTTTCGGCGTCAATTGTGTCAAAGCGAAAACGGGTATGCTCGGCGGGGAGCAACGCACCACGCCAACGGCGCGGACGATGCGGACAAATGGGGGTGAGGGCGAGAATATCCGTACCAAGCGGAATGATCGGCCCGCCGGCGGACAGGTTATAACCCGTGCTCCCCGACGCGGTGGCGACCAAAATACCGTCGCCGATGAGTTCCTCCAAACGGACTTTGTTGTCGACGGATACTTTGATTTTCGAGGCCTGACCCGATTGGCGGTACAGCGACACTTCGTTAAAGGCGAAGGCTTCGCTGGTGGTGCCGTCTGTATGGGTGGCTTTCATCCGCAAGGGGTGCAGCGTGATTTTTTGCGCGCTGGCAATTTTTTGCGGCAAATCGTCAATCGAATAGGGGTTGAGCATGAAGCCTTCTGTGCCGCGATTCATGCCGTAAATCGGCTTGCCCGTATCGGCATATTCGCGAATGGAATGCAGCAAAAATCCATCGCCGCCCAACACGACAATCACATCGCAATCTTGCGGGGTGTGCTGGCCGTATTTTTTCTGCAGATCGGCGAAGGCTTTGGAGGCTTTTTCGCTGTTTGACGCGACGAAGCAGAATTTTGTGCTGAGCTTCGTGCCGGCCTTGTTGCCAAGCTTGGTTTTGGGGGCGGTCATTATGAGGCCTCTTTTGCTGCGCCCGCCGGAATTTCACCAACGCCGCCATGTTGAACCGACCATTGCACGGGATCGTGCAGGAAGGATTCAACGGATTTCAGGGTTTTTTCATCGAAATAATTCAGGCCGGACGCGGTTTTCAACACATCCCACCATGTGGTGAGGGCGTGGAGTTTGATGCCAAGGGCGTTCATGTTGTCGTCGCTGGCTTTGAAAATGCCGTAATGGAACACAACGAAGGAATGGGCGACGTTTGCCCCAGCGGCGCGCAGCGCGTCAATAAAGAGTTTCTTGCTGCCGCCATCGGTTTGCAAATCTTCGACCAAGATGACGTTTTTGTCGGGCGCCATATCGCCCTCAATCTGCGCCATGCGGCCAAAGCCTTTGGGCTTTTTGCGGACATAGAGCATGGGGAGCTCAAGGCGGTCGGCAATCCATGCGGCGTAAGGAATTCCCGCTGTTTCGCCGCCGGCGATGTAGTCCAGCGTTTCATAGCCACATTCGGTGAGGATGCGGCTGGCGCCGAAATCCATCAAGGTTGCGCGGGCGCGGGGGAAGGAAATCAAGCGGCGGCAATCAATGTAAACGGGGCCGACGCGTCCGGATGTGTAGGTAAAAGGCTCCTCCGCGTTAAACAGAATTGATTTTGTTTCCATCAGGATTTTGGCGGTTTCGTGGGCGACGCACTCGTTTGAAGCGGCAATCGGGCGATACGGCATGGGCGGTGTCCTTATGGTTTTGCGCGTGGTATTGAGCGGGCTTTACGGTGAGTCATGCGGCCTGTTTTTGTGGCGGGATGACCATTTTCATTCGTCATTTTATTCTTTTGCGGTGTCTTCGCCCCTCTTTGTGCCAAAAACAGCGTTGAATTTCAAGTTTTTACTGTATTTGACGCTGTATTTGCTCTTGGCCGGTTACAGAGCGGGAATGGGGTAAGGAGAGGTCGACGGTTCTGTAGTGGGTAAGCGCGGTGGCCAAATGCTGCAAAAGCTCTAGGTCGGGCATGGGGTGATGCCGAGTTTGGCGGATGCGGGATTGGAGCTGCGCGATCGTTGTTTTCGCGGCATAGGCCATATCAGGCGGGCAGCGCAGGGGCAGAGTATCGTAAAAGAGGTGGTCGGTGTTTTGCGGGTCTGGTGTGGTTTTTCTCATGATAGGAATATAGTCCGCATGCGCAGCGGTGGGCAAGAAAAATCATGTGGATCACTCGATAATTATTGGCTGACCCAGATGATTCTCGCGATCCATGCAACATCGCGGGGCAGGAATACGCGGTTTGGATGCTCGGGGTTCAGGGATTTCAGTTCGATTCGCGTGTTGGTGCTGCGGATCAACTCCTTGGCCATGACTTCGCCGCCGATGGTTTTGAGGACAACGCGGTCACCGCGGCGCAGGTCTGAAGCGGGGGACACAACGATGATATCGCCCTCGCGATAGAGGGGGAGCATGCTGTCGCCCGATATTTCGAGGGCGTAGGTCGGTTGTTCATGCGGGTGAAAATTGGGCAAGGTGACTTCGTCCCAGCCCGCGCCGACGGGATAGCCCGCATCGTCAAAAAAACCGTCATCGCCGGCCTGTGCATAGCCGATGACGGGGATGGAGGGGCCGCGTTGGCGGGCGCCGATTTCGTTGTTCAGGCCTTGGATGATGATGGTGAATTCACTCATCGTTGAACCGGTAATGCCGAGAATTTTGGCAAGACTCTCCGTCGATGGCCAGCGGGGCTTGCCTTCGGGGGAGATGCGTTTGCTCTTGTTAAACGCGGTCGGGTCCAGCCCCGCTTTGCGGGCAAGGCCGGAGGTGGAGTAGCCGTGACGTTCGGCCAAATAATCAATCGCCAGCCATATATCAGAGTGTGAGAACATAGGACAACAATCCCATAAGCCAAAAAATAAATAAATAGGAATAAAATCATATTTTTCTTGACCTCGCCTTTTGGGTGAGGCATAAAGAACAAATATAGAACATCTGGTGGTTTCCATACAATGGAAAAACAACCGGATCGGGCAAGTTTCTGGATGATGTTGCCTAATAAACTGAAATCAAAGGGAAAAAATATGGATAAAAGACCGGAATATTTGCTCCGCCATACAATTGCAGGGGCAAAACCGCAGGCGAAGGGGGATGTTTTTCGTTTTGGGGATGTACAATCCGCGTGGCTGGGGTTTATGGCGCTCAATAAGAATCTGGGCGGCAATGATGATGCGGTTGGTGATAGGGGGCGTTATGGCGCGGGGAGGGTGGCTTTGTCGCCTGATCTTATCGCCGTTCATCATCGTATTCTGGGGATTCTTGATGGGCATTTCAGGCAGCGCCGCTTGTTGATTGACCATTTGCGGGTTTTGCGGTTTTACGGTTTGAAGGGGCGGCCTCCGCGCCTTTGGGTGACGAACGAGGCGCGGGCGCATACTCTGTGGCAAGAGGCGCTGGGGATCATCTTGCCTGCGTTTATCGCGGCGGGCTATGTCGAGGATGCGTTCAAGCGACGTTGGCGCGATGAAATGGCGGCAGTGATGGACGAGGTGTGTTTGATGGGTGAAGCGGGCTTGAGGGATGGTGAAGCAAGCCGATGCGGCGCGGAGGGCAGTAGACATGATGATGGGCAAGCGCGGCGGCGGAGGCAGATGCAGGGCTTGGCATGTTGTGATGCGCGGCATGAGGTATGTTCGCGGGCGGTTTGCCGTGTGCGGGATGGGGGTTTTCATCAGGATGGCGCGCGATAATGGGGCTTCGCGATCCTTCACTCTTGCGCCTACTCCTGCGCCTCAGGGGCCGGGAAAAAAATATGCCCGCATTATCGCGCGGGGCGATGGGCGGGCATGGGTTTGATCGTGCTGTGGGCGCGGGCGGGGCAAAAGAGCGCGGAACAAGGGCTGCGGCAGCGGTTAATATTGCAGCGATCAATATTATTATTATCGTGCCGGCGTTCGCCTTTGGAGTGCGCCCCGTTTGCGGCGCGGGTGGCTTAGCTTATTTGCGTTTCGGCAAATTCGCGGGTCAGGGCGTCGTCAATCACTTTGTTGAAGGCGGATTTGATTTCATGGGTCACGTCGAGAAACTCGATGGCGACTTGGGTTGTGCCGCAACGAATGGTGCGGGCATGAACCGGAATTTCGATGATGCGGTCAACCATACGGAATTTCATGGTGACATCCATCGTGGTGTTATTGGTGAACTGGCGGCCATCAGCTTGGAAAAGCGCGCCTGTTTGGCTCCAATCCTTGATCGGATAGGTTGTGCCATTCACCGAAATAGCGCAGGTGTCCATGGCGCGTCTTGGAAAACGACGACGGCTTATGTCGTTGTTATCATTCGACTTCATATCGAAGCTTTTCAGAATTTTCTTCCACATTTCACTGATCCCTTATGGTCATTTTTCATAAAACATATAGATGTGTTTTGTTTATGTCAATGTTTTTTCTGCAAGGATCGTACCATATCCATGCAAGTTTCGATAGTCCGTTGTTTTGTAGAGCTTTTTTGTCCACAGAAAATTAACGATTTCAATAGAATAGAAGGAGAAAGCCCATGGCCGTTGCACAGAATTTGAGTGTTCTTGCCTATGCAAACCGATTCACCTTGTGGCATTACCGCACAGTTGAAAAGGACATCGAAAAGGACGGATATTTTAATAATATGGACGATTTGCTGCGTGTACAGGATGTGTTGATTATATGCACCGACATAGCGGGGGCGGCGCAAACGGCGTTTTACACGGTGTGTTCGAATGAGCGCGGGGTCGTGCGGGTGCGGCCTGTGGCTTTGCCCATGTCTGGGATGTCTGCGGTGTCTGTCATGACGCCTGAGTTTTCTGATGCATTGGGGGCGGTGAAGGCGTCAAAGGCGATGGAGGCGGCGGCTTTGGATGGCGCGGGATTGCCCGTGACGCGGCCTGAGCAGGGTAAAATACTTGGGCGAAGTAAAATACTGGGGCAAGGTAAAATACTGGAGCAGAAAAAATGTGGCGGGGCGGAGGATTTGGAGGAAGTGGAGCCTGTGTTTGATGCTTGAGGCTTGAGGCTCCGGAGTTGTGTCGGCAGGATTGGAGTCCGTGAGGCGCGGTTTATGGTGAGGTGGTTTGTGGTTTGCTGCGCTTGCTCAATGACTCTTTCCAGTGTGGCGGAAAAAAGCTATGATGGGGCACTGATCTTTACGATCTGTTTAGTCTTGTTGCCGTATTTTAGGCTCGGGCGGGGTCTTCCGCCGTTTCACATTCTTTTCACAAGGTATTTCGAACATGAAAAAAACACCGATTGCAGTTGCCCATGGTGATGGTATTGGCCCCGAAATTATGGAGGCGACACTGCGCATCCTTGAGGCCGCGGGGGCGCCTTTGGAGATTCATACCATTGATATTGGCCAAAGACTGTATGAAGAAGGTGTTTTGAACGGCATTCGCGATGAGTCATGGGATGTGCTGCGCGATACGAAAGTGTTTTTGAAAGCACCGATTTTTACGCCGATGGGCGGCGGGTTCAAGAGTTTGAACGTGACGGTACGCAAAACGCTCGGCCTGTACGCGAATGTGCGCCCGTGTAATTCATACCACCCCTTCATCGAAACGATGCACCCGAATATGGATGTCGTGATCGTGCGGGAAAACGAAGAAGATTTATACGCCGGCGTCGAATACCAACAATCGCAAGACGTGGTGCAGAGCCTGAAACTGATCTCACGCCAAGGGTCGGAGCGGATTATTCGCTATGCGTTTGAATATGCCCGCGTCAATGGCCGTAAAAAAGTGACCTGTATGGTCAAGGACAACATCATGAAAATGGCGGATGGCCTGTTTTACAAGGTGTTTGAGGAATTATCGGCGGAATATCCCGACATTCAAAAGGAACGCTATATTATTGATATCGGCGCGGCACGGATTGCCTCACGCCCGCGCGACTTTGACGTGATTGTGACCGAAAACCTGTATGGCGATATTATTTCCGATATTGCGGCGGAGGTGACGGGCTCGGTCGGGCTTGGAATCTCGGCAAATATCGGCGAAACATGCGCGATGTTCGAGGCGATGCACGGCACCGCCCCCGATATTGCGGGCAAAGGCATCGCCAACCCGTCGGGCTTGTTGCTCGGCGCGGTGATGATGTTGGTGCATATGGGGCATGGCAGTGTCGCCGAAGACGTGCATAACGCGTGGTTGAAAACCATCGAAGACGGTGTTCACACGGGGGATATCTACCGCGAAGGCCATAATAAGCGCAAAGACGATGCCCCAAGCCACAAGAAAGTCGGCACGAAGGAATTCACCGATGCGGTTGTGGCGCGGATGGGTAAAAAACCGAAAACATTAACGCCTGTGACGTATCCTGCCGGTAAGGGCGGGCTGGTTTTGCCGTCTGTGCGGCCTTATGAGGTGAAGGAAAAAGTCCTCGCCGGTGTGGATGTGTATGTGGATTGGAGCGGCGAAGGCGGGCCGGATGCGCTCGCCGCCATTGCGCGCAAGGCAACGGGTGAGGGCGTTAATCTGGCGCTCATCAGTAACCGCGGCGCGAAGGTTTGGCCGAATTACAGTCCGGAAACATTCTGTACCCATTTTTGGTGTTTGCGCTTTAAACCGCAAGGAACGACGGCTTTGAGTCATGCACGGATGCGTGCGTTACTGGAATCGTTGGAAGGCGCGGGCTTGCCGTTCGTGAAGGTTGAAAACCTTTACACCTTTGGCGGACAGCCCGGCTTTACAAAGGCGCAGGGCGAGTAGCGCTCGGCGGTATGCCGCATGAACGACAAACAGCGCCTTAGGGCGCTGTTTTTATTTTTGCCCGTGCGGGTTCACGGGCGGGATCAGGCCTGTTATTGCGTTTCGCTGAATATTTCTTCTGTATCGCGGACAACCTCGAATAAGTCGGGGCGCTCGGGGCGGTATTTAATGTCGAACATGTTGTCGTAGTTTTTGATCTCGGCATTCAAACGCCCGATGCGCATTTGGGCGGCTTGGGCTTGCTTGGCCTCGGGGGATGTACGCAGGAGCCCGCGAGATTCGACAATGGCGTTCAAACGCCCGACGGTGAAGGCGAGCTGGATGCCTTCCAAAAACGCGGCGCTCATATTCAGGCAGGTGTGTGGCTCCGCCGGTTTTCCGATGGTGATTTCGCCGTCGATGTCTTCATGCTTGGGTTCAAGGGTGAAGTTGAAGGTGGTGGAGCGTTTCGGGTTGCGGTAAATAACGCCGCAGCGTGATTTTTTGTCGGCGACGCCAACAACCGCAGCGATGGTGGTTTGCTTTTCTATTTTGACTTTTTTGCCTGCGACTTGAAAGGCTTCTTCGGCGATTTTGGTGGCTTTGTCATAGTCGTCGCGGTTGGTGGCTTCGCATTGTTCAATAATGTCCAAAAACATATGATGCTTGCCTGTTTTAAAGGCAATGCGGCCTTTATGGTATACGGCAATCCAGTTGTCTTTGTTATAGGCCTCTTCATAGGTCGAGCAAATATTTTGCCATGCGCCGGTCCAGTCATATTCAGGCAAGCGGTGTAAAATCGACCCCATGCGGTTGAAGTCCTGAAAAAGGCGGGCTGCCATACGCGCCACGCAATGCATGTTGTGGCCGCGAATGATGAAGTGTTCGATCATGCGCCCATCAATCCCTTTAAGCGGGATGACAATCCGGTTGCCGAGGGCAATAACGGGGTCTTTGGGGGCTTTGCCCGGATTTGTGCTGGTTTCCGTGATGACGAAGCGTTCGCGCAGCATGGATGTGTTCATAAAGGGAAACATGGGCGGGGCAAATCCTGCGAAGCGTTAGAGGAGCATTGTTTGAATCAACTCTTTGAATTGACAGCGTATCATAAACTAGTGCGGCAAACTATAAGTTTCAAGGCTGTTTATCATCTGATCGCTATAGAATTCGAGGCACCCTTGCGGATGCCCCGATATGTCGTGCGTCGATAGGAGGGCGCGTGGCGCGTATTACGCCGCCCAGCTTGAAGCCATATCCAAATCCATGCCTTTGCTCCCCGTTGTTTTGCTTGTGCGGGCGTGGGACGGAGCGTGGAAACGACGGTTGCCGTGGGCGTGTTGTATCAAGCGTCCTTCGGGGGTGACAATGACGCGCTCTATACCCTTTATTTTCAAAGCGTCCAGAGTGTCGAGCATCAAGCTCATTTCCTGCAAATGGCGTTCGATGCGCACCCGTTTGGGCATGTCGCGGCGATAGGCCGCCCATGCTTCGGCTTTGTTTGCTTTTACGGTGGCTTGGGCACCGGATTTAGAAGTGGGGAGCTGAGCCGCCGGACGCACCGTGATGCGGCCTGCGCCGGCCTGTGAGAAAGCGGGCTTGGCGCTGCGGATCGGGGTGACGGGGGCGGATCTTGTGGTCGCGGCCTTGTGACGTTTGCTGCGCAAATCGCCGTAGGCTTCCATGCCGCCGCCGACGAGTGACCCGAACGCCGTTGCGGCCATGCCGAATGCGCTGGCGCCGAGGGCTTCCATCGCGAATTGACCGAGAATGGAATCCGTGCCATCGCCTTTTTTCGCGCGGGCGTCAATGCGGGTCAGGGTTTGAAGCTGGCCTTCATACTCAGGGTGCGGGGCAAGCGGGGCGAGTTGTTCGCTTTGGGCTTGCATCTTCAGGATGACCATCTCTTTCAGAGCGTCAATGTTGAATTCCTGAAAATCTGTTACTGCGGTCGTCATGCTGTCCTCTTTGGGTTATGTCTCGGTGTTTAATTGTCATAACATTACCGCAAATAGGTAAAAAAGTTTCTAACTAAGTATTTGATTTTATTAAAATGTATATAAAAGTTATGTAAAATTTTATCTATTATCCGGAAATGCTTGCATTTCCTTGGTGCGATGCGGTATAAACACAGTTATGAATAGTCAAAACCGCCGCACTTCCATGATGAAAATGCCTGCCATGATGCCCATGCGTCGCGGCAGAAATCGGGTTTAGACGAAAGTTTCTTAAAAATTTTTCCAAACCATTTTCTGCCGCTTCAAAGAGGATACAGCCATTGCGTATTCCGCCTTTACTGCTCCCCACCATCTTGAATTTGAATAAGGCAGGCATAAAATGACCGATCTCAATACACGCAATACACGCCCCTTAAGCGGCGCCCACGAAACCCGCGAAGAATTTACCGGAACCGGCACGGATGTGCGGATCGGGATTGAGGCGGAGTACCAGATTTACGACCCTGAAAACGGGTTTAAGCCGATCACGATTGCCCAGAACGCGGCGTTTGAAGCGGTGGCGACGGCAAACGGCCTAGCGATCAGTCACGAAGCCAGCGCCCAAACCATCGAGATTAAAACCGATGCCTACCGCCATACGGATTTTTCATCGTTGTGTGATGAATTTAATGCGCATTACACGGCCTTTAAGGCGGTGGTGAAAGAAGCGGGGTTTGAGAGCGTGAATGTGCCGCTCTTGCCGCAGGCCTCGTTTGCCGAATTGCTTGAACAAATTCATCCGCGGGAACGGGCGCAGGTTTTTCTGCGTCATTTTGAGGATCATGACGCCTTGGAAACCGCGCGGTATTTTACCTCGGTGAGCGGCCTGCAAGCGTCGATCAGCTATGCCGATGAACAACACGGATGGGATATTTACCGCCGCGCTGTGTATCTGGCGCCGCTTTTGGCGACTGTTTTGTCGAATTGTCCGTCCGTTTTGAGCGATGATGCGGGGGAATTGACGGCGGTGACGCGCAACGAAACACTGGCACGCAGGCTCGCCCCCTATGGGCGTGAAGGCGGCGTGGCGGAGGCGTTTTGGACAAGTGACAATGCCACGGCGTTTTTTGACGCGGTGAATGAAGGGGTGTGGAATGCGCCGTTATTCTGCGCCTATGACGGCGAGGGGGCGTTGCAATATTTCGCCGATGCGGCGGATGTGAAATCGCTCAATGACCTTGATGAATCCTACAAAACCCGCGCCAATTATGACCTTGCGGCGAGTATTCAATGGCATTTGGTGAGTGTGTCCCTCCTGCCGCAAAAGGACGGGTCGTATAAACGCCGGATTGAGGCACGGTATTTTGATACGCTGGAACCCGAACATGGGTTGGCGGTGACGCAATTTTTGTCGGCCTTGGCGTTTGATAAAGGCTTTGGGCAAGCGATCGACAGATTTTTGGACAATCACGGGTTTGATGCGCAAAGTCCGGCGCGCAGTCGCGGCCTGTGGCAACAATCACTCGACTCCGCGATTGAGGATGGATATGCCACGCCACAAGAGGCCGTGTATGGCACGGCGAGTGTTTTGGAGGCGTCTGAGGCGCTGGCGGCTATCGTGAAGCCATATGTGAATGACTATCCACATCTTGCGCCTTTATACGGGATTTTGCGCGATTGTAACCCGCCTAAAAACACAGTTGGTGGCGTGATCGCGGATCAAGGTCTGGATGCGTTTTTGCGCAATGGGCGGGACGATGCGGAACAGGCCGAAAAAGCCTCGTTTTCAAAGGCGCGTTTCAGCCGCAGAAATTTATCGCTTTAGAAATTTACGGGGAGTTTTGAACCTAGCTGTTTAGTCAAACAGGGCGTCAATGTCGGATTGCGCGTTGCTCTTGCTGCTCTCGATCTTTTCTAGCGCCATGTCGCCGCTGGATTGCGTGATGTCGATGCCGAGGCTGGACAGGGTCGTGCTGAGTTCTTCCTCTACCAATTTCAGGTTCACCAAAGTCGTGCGGATGCGTTGTCCGACAAGGTCTTGGAACGAACACGCCATCAAAATATCCTGAAGGTCGGTGTCAATGCTGCACAGAAAATCTTGAGTCGCATCATCGACACCTTCGGTGATTTTGTTTTGGATTTTTTGGCCGATACGGTCGGCAGCGTCCATGATGGTGTTGGCGGCTTTTTCTGATTCCAGTACGGCGGCTTCGAGCTCAACGCCGGTATTGGCCGATGTACTTCCCCCCGCTGATTGTGAAATAGAATGGAGCGCGCCGAGCATGTTTTTAAAGCGTTTTTCGGCGTCTTCTTCCGCCATGTCCAGCAATTGCGAGGTGGCATTGATTTCCATGGATAATTCGTCAAAACGGCGGGCAATAAAGGTGCGAAGGGCGTCAAGCTGCGCCTTCATTTCTTCTGTGCTCTGGTTTTGTGTGCCAGAGTTTTGTGTATTTGAAAGTCCGATGGACGAGGTGGCTTGCAATGTTATATCTCCGCATGCATGCCCCCCTGATGAGGGGTGGCTTTGTTTGAGCGTAGCGCAAATTTGTTAACAAAACCTAAGGGATGCGCATAAAAAAACAGGGTTTTGAAACCCTGTTTTGTGGTCGTTATCGGCCAATTTGCTATTTCTTGTCATCGCCCATCTTGAGCGCGGCAATAAAGGCCGATTGCGGGATTTCCACACTGCCATATTGGCGCATTTTCTTTTTGCCCTCTTTTTGCTTGTCGAGCAATTTGCGTTTGCGCGAAATATCGCCGCCGTAACATTTGGCGGTGACGTCTTTGCGCATGGCGGACAGGGATTCACGGGCAATGATTTTGCCGCCAATCGCGGCTTGAATCGCTATTTTGAATAATTGGCGGGGGATGAGGTCTTTGAGGCGTTCACACATGCCGCGTCCGCGATATTCGGCCTGCGAGCGGTGGACGATCATCGACAGAGCGTCAACGGGTTCGTTATTGACCAAAATATCCATGCGGACAAGGTCGTTTTCAACATAGCCGTCGAGTTGGTAGTCAAAACTGGCGTAGCCGCGGCTGATGGATTTAAGGCGGTCATAGAAATCAAACACGACTTCGTTGAGCGGCAAACGGTACACCAACATGGCGCGATTGCCGGCATAGGTGAGGTCGATTTGCGTGCCGCGCCGTTCTTGGCAGAGCTGGAGCAACCCGCCGAGATATTCATCGGGGACAAGAATGGTGGCCTTGATCATCGGTTCTTCGATCATTTTGATTTTGACAACATCGGGCAGGTCAACCGGATTGTATAAATCAATAACATCGCCATTGGTCATGTGGATTTTATAGACCACAGACGGGGCGGTGGGGATGAGGTCGAGGTCAAATTCGCGGGTCAGGCGTTCTTGGATGATTTCCATGTGCAGCAACCCAAGGAAACCACAGCGGAAACCGAGGCCGAGGGCTTGGGAACTCTCGGGTTCATAATGCAATGACGCGTCATTCAAGGCGAGTTTACCGAGCGAGTCGCGGAGTTTGTCGAATTCGCCGTTATCAACGGGGAAGAGCGAGCAAAACACCATCGGGATGGAGGGCTTGAAGCCCGGCAAGGTGGTGTCTGCGCCATGTTTTTCAGTGGTGATGGTGTCGCCGACTTGTGTGTCGGAAATATCCTTGACGGCGGCGGTGATGAAGCCCATCTCGCCAGGGCCGAGGCGGTCGATCAAGACCGGTTTCGGGGTGAACATACCGACGCGTTCGACATCGCGCACGGCTTTGGCGTTCATGAATTTGATTTTCTGGCCTTTTTTGATTTCGCCGTCAATGACGCGTACCAAAATCACAACGCCAAGGTAGGAATCGTACCAGCTATCGACCAACAGCGCCTTGAGCGGGGCGTTCGGGTCGCCTTTGGGGGCGGGAAGACGGGCGACGACGGCCTCCAGCAAGTCGTCAATGCCGATACCGCTCTTGGCGGATACGGGGACGGCTTCGCTGGCGTCCAGACCGATCACGTCTTCGACTTGCTGGGATACGCGCTCAATATCGGCGGCGGGCAAGTCGATTTTGTTGATGACGGTGATGATTTCGTGATTATTGTCAATGGCTTGGTACACGTTGGCGAGGGTTTGTGCTTCAACGCCCTGCGTTGCGTCAACGACAAGGAGCGAGCCTTCGCATGAGGCGAGAGAACGGCTGACTTCATACGCAAAGTCAACGTGACCGGGGGTGTCCATGAGGTTGAGCTGGTACATTTCGCCGCTTTTGGATTTGTATTCCAAGCGGACGGTTTGCGCCTTGATGGTGATTCCGCGTTCGCGCTCGATATCCATGGAATCGAGGACTTGTTGTTTCATCTCGCGCTCTTCAAGGCCGCCGCAGCGTTGAATCAAACGGTCGGCAAGGGTCGATTTGCCGTGGTCGATATGCGCGATAATCGCGAAATTGCGGATATTTTTTTGATCCATCGGGGCTGAACATTCAACACTATTATTAATAACACGATGGAATATATAAGCGGTCTTGCGTTGTAATCCAAGCGGAATTTGAACAAACGGGAATGGCGGTGAGGGGGATGCGCGGATCGTGGTGGACAAATGGAGAAAACAGCCCGTCCAAGTATGGGGGCTGTTTTATGAATTAAATTGCCTCAGGGGCGCTTAGCCGAATTTTTGGCTGGGGCCGTTGTTTTGAAAGGCCGGTTTTTGCGGGCCGCTCATCTCAATTGCTGCGGGTTTTGACCCTGCAAATTGGCGGCCACCATTGGCTATAAGACTATGCCTACTCTGCAGGCCTGCTAATGCTACGCTCATTTCCTTCTACACCTCTTTTTTTGTTGTTTAGCTTCTGTGGACAATCAAGGGAACGCTTTCGCCGCTCACCGGTTGGCCGTGTTCGTTTTCCAAGATAACGGATATGGCGTGGTTATTTTGCAAATAGGCGCCATATTCGCGTTCAACAGGGATTCCAAAATTACGGATATCGCCGTCATCCATAATGAAATCGAGGCTGCTGCGGGTCAGGTCATATTCAACCCATGACAGCTCTTTTTGGAATTTTTTGTTGTGGAAGATGAAGACCGAACAATTCTTGTCAATGACATAGTAAACCTGCATGTCCAGATCAGGATGCATGCCTTGGGTTTGCTGGATATGGTTTTGCACGGCTTCGGTTAGCATTGTCTTCCCCTGATAAACACTCCCTCTACATTAATGGAAATTGGTTAAAAGAGTCTTAATTTTACATAATGTTTTTGTGGGGTGCGAGGGGGTTGGTTAATGGGGGAGGTGGTGCAAGCGGGGAGGCGGGTTTGGGAACAGCCTCTCGGGGCGCTTATGGAGCGCCTCCGAGCGATAATGCCTCCGCGCGATAATGATCGCGTGATGACGGCTTAATGCCTGAAATGGCGTTGTCCGGTGAAGACCATGGCGAGGCCGCGGTCGTTGGCGGCGGCGATGACGTCTTCGTCACGGATTGACCCGCCCGGCTGGATGACTGCCGTTGCGCCCGCTTGCGCGGCGGCGATCAAGCCATCGGCGAAGGGGAAGAATGCATCGGAGGCGACGACCGAGCCTTTAACAAGGGCGGTGTCTTCGCCGGCGGCTTTGGCGGCTTCTTCGGATTTGATGACGGCGATGCGGGCGGAGTCGATGCGGCTCATCTGGCCTGCGCCAATGCCGACCGTGGCGCCGTTCTTGGCATAGACAATGGCGTTGGATTTAACGTGTTTGGCAACGCGGAAGGCGAAGAGCATGTCTTGCAATTCCTGCGCCGTTGGTTCGCGGTCGGTGACGACTTTGAGGTCGTCGGCGGTGATGAGGCCGAAATCGTTATCCTGAACCAATAATCCCCCCGCAATGGTTTTGACGGTGCGGTAACGCTCGCCGATTTTGGGCATGTCGCCGGTGGTCAAAACGCGGAGGTTTTTCTTTTCCGACAGGATGGTGAGGGCTTCGGCCTCAACGGACGGGGCGATGATGACTTCGGTGAAAATCGTGCTGCATTGACGTGCCAGTGCGGCGGTCAAAGGGCGGTTGACGGCGATGATGCCGCCAAAGGCACTGACAGGGTCGCATTTAAGCGCCTTGGCATAGGCGTCTTCGAGCGTGGTAGCACAGGCAACACCGCATGGATTGGCGTGTTTGATGATGGCAACGGCGGGGTCGTCAAATTCGGCGACCAATTCAAAGGCGGCGTCCGTGTCGTTGAGGTTGTTATAGCTCAGCTCCTTGCCCTGTACTTGTGAGGCTGTGGCAACGCCGGGGCGGTTTTGGAACGTGGTGTACAGCGCTGCGGTCTGGTGCGGGTTTTCGCCGTAACGCAATGTCTGGGACAAGGTGCCGAAGAATCCGATGCTGTGCGGATTGCTGTCGCCGGATTGATCGGCGAACCATGCGGTGATGGCGGCGTCATAGGCGGCGGTGCGCGAAAAGGCGTTTTGGGCAAGGCGCAGACGGGTGGCGTGGCTGATTTCCCCGTCACTGGCTTTCATTTCCTCGATCACGGCTTTGTAGTCGCGCGGGTCAGTGATGACGGCGACAAAGGCGTGGTTTTTGGCGGCGGAACGGATCATGGACGGGCCGCCAATGTCGATGTTTTCGATGCAATGGGCAAAATCGGCGCCGCTGGCGACAGTTTCGGTAAAGGGATAAAGATTGATGACGACAAGGTCGATGGGGGTGATGTCATGGTCTTGCATGGCTTTGACGTGGTCGTCTTTGTTGCGATCCGCGAGCAAGCCGCCATGGATTTTCGGGTGGAGGGTTTTGACGCGCCCGTCCATCATTTCGGGGAAGCCCGTTACATCGGACACTTCGGTCACGGTGATGCCGGCATCGCGGATGGATTTGAACGTGCCGCCGGTTGAAATTAACTCAACCCCCATTTTGGACAGGGCGGCTGCAAAATCGTTAATGCCCGATTTGTCGGAAACGGAAATCAGGGCGCGGCTGATTTTGCGGCTGCGCGCATCTTTGATGGTGTTGGATTGAGGCGCGCTTGCGGCGTTTGAAGGGGCGGCAACGGACATGATGGTTCCTTATTTTGCGTCAAAATATCTGTATCAAGGCGGAACAGCCAAAGCGGCTCGTTTTTCCCGAACCAGTGTTATACAGCGAAACGGCGCAGTTTAGAATAAGGCAAACGCATTTTTTTGTGCGATGCGGGGGCGGGGTGGTGAAATAGAGCGCGTAAACAAGTGCCGCCGCCAAAGATCAGGGGGCGTATTAAGCCTTGTAAGGGGATTCGGACGGCACATAAAGGCCGCGCTGGCCTTCAAGCGGTTTGAAACGGTCGGTGAGGCCGAGGACGGTTTCGGCGCCGCCAAGGAACAAGAACCCGTCTTTGGCGATTTTGCCGTTGATGCGGTTCAAGATGTCGGTTTTTGTTTGCTGGTCGAAATAAATCAACACGTTGCGACAAAATACGATGTCAAACACCCCTGGCATGGTGAAGGGGCGTAGCAAGTTGAGTTGCTCGAACCGAATCATGGTTTTAATATCGTCTTTGAGGGACCATGTTTCGCCTTCCTGCACGAAATATTTCATCAAAAGGGTGATGGGCATGCCGCGCTGGACTTCGAATTGGCTGTATTTCGCGCGTTTGGCGATGTCGAGAATCTCGGTTGAAATATCGGTCGCCAGAATGTCGAATTTCATGCCGTTGAGTTTATGCTGGTTTTCCTTGATGGTCATGGCAAGGGAATAGGGCTCTTGACCGCTTGAGGCCGCCGCACACCATACGCGAATTGTTGAGCCCGCCGGTTTGGTCTTCACCAAATACGGCAATACAACAGTTTCAAAAATCTGGAACGGGCGCAAGTCACGGAAGAAGGATGTTTCGTTGGTGGTCATCGCCTCGACAACGTCCTTGATCATTTTCGGGTCGGGGGCGGGCTTGCGCAAGGCTTCGGTGAGGGCGACAATGCCGCCATCCAAGTTCCAGCGTTTGGCGATGGGCGACAGGCGCGAATCGAGCAAATAGGATTTCTCCGGCGTGATGACAAGGCCAGACTCTTTATAGAGCATATTTTGATAAAGTTCGAAATCCGCGCTTTTCATCGAGTTTGCTTCCTATTGCGTCACAATCTTATATACCCAAGAGCCGATCTCCTGTACAGGGAGAATCTCACTGCATAGCCCCGCTTTGGACACGGCGCCGGGCATTCCCCATACGACACTTGTTTCCGCATCTTGTGCCACGAGATAGCCACCTGCATCGACCAATTGCCGCATCCCCTCCAACCCGTCAGTGCCCATCCCTGTGAGGATGACGCCGAGGGTTTTTGAGCCATAAATGGCGAGAGTACTGCGCAGCATCGGATCGACAGAGGGCTTACAGAAATTTTCCATCGGGCCATCGTCAATTTTTATCACAACGCGCCCGTCCTCACCCTTGCGCAGCAACATATGTTTGCCGCCTGGGGCGATGTAGGCCTTGCCGTTTTCAATCGGCATATTCTCGGCGCCTTCAAAACATTCAATGCCGGTTTGGGCGAAGATATGCTGCGCCAAAAGGGCAGTAAAGGTGGCGGGCATGTGTTGGGTGATGACAATGGGTACAGGCAGGTTTTTAAGGGGCTTGAGCGCAGCGAACAAGGCCTGTGGCCCACCTGTGGAGCTTCCGATCGCAACGATTTTAGGAACCCAGTTGCTCGGCGGTTTGGCGCGTTTGGTGACTTCGCCCTTGAAAATATTGGGGATGGAGGAGGGGGTTGCCTGACCACTCGCCAATGGCGCGGGCGAGGAGCTGGCCGTATAGGTGTTGGCATCGCCGGCAGGGCGCGGCGTTGAGGGCGGTGTTGATGATGGAGGCGGTGTGCTTGGCCTGTGAGCCGTGGGGGGCGGGGCGGGGGGAGATGCGGACGTTCCAGACCCGCCGGAATAGGATGTTCCCGCGCCGCGTGCGGCGATGCTGCGCACCATGCGGATCAGGGTTTGTTTAAAGTTTTCCGAGGCGTTTATTTCGCGCGCGCTCTCTGGTTTCGGGAGGTAGTCAATCGCCCCGAGAGCCAGTGCCTGCATCGATATTTCGGCGTTTTTATGGGTCAGGGTCGAACACATGACGACTTTGGCCGAACGGTCATGCTGCATAATTTGTTTGAGGGCTTCCATCCCGTCCATGATCGGCATTTCGATGTCGAGAAGGACAAGGTCGGGGCGTTCGCGCATATACATTTGCACCGCCATTTGTCCGTTTGAGGCCGACCCGACTATTTCGATGTCCGGCTCGTCTTGGATCATGCGGGCAATCATTCCGCGGATCACGGCGGAATCATCGACGATTAATACTCTTTTCTTCTTTTGCAAGGGCGTGTGATCCTGTTTTTAAAAGGCGGCGGCCTGAATGCGACAAGCCCGCACACGTGCGGGGCTTTGGGGAGGGCGGTTTAAAGAAGGCCGACCTGAATAAATTTGGTTTGTACAATCTCGCCGTCAAAGGGCTTCATGATGTATTCGTTGGCACCGGCATTCATGGCACGCTGGATGTATGACATGTCGTTTTCAGTGGTGCAGAAGATGACCTTCGGGGTACTGCCGTTCGGCATGGCGCGGAGCTTTTCAAGGAATTGCAACCCGTCCATATTCGGCATGTTCCAATCGAGAAGAATAGCCTCGGGCATTTTATTCTGGCAAAAATCATAGGCTTGGACGCCGTCTTCGGCTTCTTCGCATTGAAAGCCGATTTCTTCGATGATTCTGCGGGCGACTTTGCGCACTACGCGACTGTCATCAACAACAAGGCAGGTTTTCATGGTTGTTCTCTCTTATTATTCAAAAAAAGGTATGACAATGGTATGACCATCATCATCAGGACAGATTACAATACACATGTTAACACAGTATGAATTATTGAACAGTCCTCAATAGCTTTGGCACGTCAAGAACGACCAAGAGCTTTGATTCCAAACGAAAAATTCCGGTCGAAATCTCGCGCCAGACGCTGTCCATCGTTGGGGGCGTGTCTTCAAATTCGCGGTTGCTGAGGGATATGACATCCCCGACTTTGTCGATGATAAGGCTGTAGAGTTCGTGGTTATGTTCGACCACGACGCTCATGGTGCGGGCATCGGCGGTTTGACCTTCACGCGCGGGAAGGCCGAGGCGGCGGCGCACGTCAATGGCGGTGACGATTCGTCCGCGCAGGTTGAGCGCACCCGCAACCTCTGGCGGGGCGAGCGGCACGCGGGTGACTTTTTGTTGCCCCAGCACGTCTTGAATCTGAAGCACCGGAATCCCGAAACTTTGATCCGCTATGTGGATGACCAGATAGTCTACTTTTTTCTCGCTGTGACCGATTTCGCCGAGGCGTTCTTTGTTAAAGCGGGTGACTTCACCTCCTAAACTCATGCGCGGGCTCCATTTTGGGCAAGGGTTTGTGACAGGGCATTCAGCAACGTATCGCGGTCGAATTTCGCAACATATTCGTTGAACCCGACTTGGCGTCCGCGTTCAATATCCTTTGGCGTGGCGTGGGATGACAGGGCGACCAAGGGGGTGCCTTCCCACAATTTGTCTTTCTTGATGCGTTCGGCAAATTCAAAGCCGCTCATCTCCGGCATTTCAATATCACTGATGATGATGTCGAAGGTTGAGCCTTGCTCACAGAGTTTGAGCGCCTCAATCGGGCTGGCGGCCGTTGTCACGTTATAGCCCGCGACACTGAGGAGCGGCGTGAGCATATTGCGGAAAAACGGGCTGTCATCCACCAACAAGACACGACGGATCACCGAGGTCGGGTCTTCATCAAAGGCTTCGTCGCCGTGGTTTTTGAACCAATCGGGGAAGGCGGTGTTGAGGTAGTGCCCGACATCGATAATGTCGGTGGCTTTTTCCTTGATGATGGCACTGCCCAGATAGGTCGGGGTGTTGGAATTGATCTGGACGTTGATATAATCTTCGATAATGTCAACGATATTGTCGACCATCAACCCCATGGTGCGCCGCCCGTCAGAGAAAATAAGCGTCGGTTGCAGGCCTTCCTTGGACATTTCCATGGTGGGACAGAATTTGATCAACGGAATCAGTTCGCCGCGATATTGCATCAGCAATTTGCCGTTTGATTCCTCGATTTTTTCAAGGTCGATTTCCTCAAGCCGCGCAACGAGGGACAGCGGAACCGCCTTTGGTGCGCCTTTGCCGGCGGAGAAAAGCAGCATCGCTGATTTTTCGCCGCGGTAATTATGCTCGGCTTCGGCGTTGCGTTGAGCCGCGGTGTCGGACACGGAAATATCGCCCGTGGCGCGGGCAATGCCGGCGGGGTCGATGATCATGATAACCGTTCCGTCCCCCAAAATCGTGTTGCCGGAGAACAGCTCGATATTCTTCAAAATGGAGGCCACGGGTTTGACCACGATTTCTTCGGTGTCATAGACTTGGTCAACGATGATCCCGATCATATAGGCGCCGATTTTGGTGACGACGATGTGTTTGTTCTGAGCCCGTTTTTTGGTCGATGTCTTGGCCTGTTTTGCAACGTCTTCGGCGGTTTCTGCCCTTTTCCAGTCCTCGATCTTGAGGAGTTTGCTGAGCGAAATAAGCGGCAATAAATGGTTGCGCAGGCGCAAAACCGGAGTGCCTTTGATGTTTTCAATGCGGTTTTCGCCGTGTTCGGAGGCCATGACGAGTTCTTGGACACTGAGCTGCGGAATCGCAAAACGCTCGCCCGATGCCTCGACAATCAAGGCCGACACGATGGCAAGGGTGAGCGGGATTTTGATAATGAAAATAGAGCCTTTGCCCTCGGTTGATTGCAATTCAACCGTGCCGCCGATTTTTTCGATGTTTGTGCGCACAACATCCATGCCGACACCACGCCCCGAAACAGAGGTGACTTTTTCGGCGGTTGAGAATCCGGCGTGGAAAATGAATTGCTGAATCTGGTTCAGACTCATGCTGTCGAGGTCTTCTTGCGTGGCGAGGCCGTTTTCGATGGCTTTGCGCTTGATGCGGTCGGTGTTCAGGCCTTTGCCGTCATCACTGATTTCAATCAGGATATGGCCGCCTTCGTGATAGGCGTTTAATTTGATTGTGCCGGTTTCGGGTTTGCCCGCGGCAATACGCTCGGCGGGAACTTCGATGCCGTGGTCGCCGGAATTTCTTACCATATGGGTGAGCGGGTCTTTGATCATGTCAAGGACTTGGCGGTCAAGTTCGGTGTCTTGCCCGATCATTTCCAGATTGATTTTTTTGCCGAGTTCGATGCTGAGATCGCGGATAATCCGCGGCAATTTCGACCATGCATTGCCGACCGGCTGCATACGGGTTTTCATCACCCCTTCTTGCAATTCCGACACAACGTGATTGAGGTTTTGCAGCGGGCTGTCAAACGGGCTTTCCTTGGAATTACGCTGAATCTGGATGAGCTGGTTGCGGGTGAGGACAAGCTCGCTCACCATCGTCATCAAATCTTCCAGCACATCGACGTTGACGCGCAAGGATTGGCTGGCCAGTGATTTTTTGCCGCCGCCATGGTCGTCATCATCATCGGATGCGGCGGGTTTTGGCGCCGGTGCCGGTTTGGCGACAGGAGCGGGCGTCGGTGCAGCGGCGGCCTTGGGCGCAGGCATCGGTGCTGTGGCTGCGGGCGTTGCCGCAACGGCGGGTGTGGCGGGGATGGACGGGTCGTTCATGGCGTCAAAGCCGATATATTCGGCGTTTTGGAATGCGGCTTCGAGGGCGTCGAGTTCTTCTTGGGTGATGCCGCCGGGTTTGACATCGCTGAAATCCGCTTTGGATTCGGTTTTGGGGGCGGGGGTTTCGACAACCGGCGCGGGTGCAGGAATCGGTTCGGCGGGCGCGGCTTTGCGGCCTTCATAAACTTCGTCGAGGAGGGCGATTAATTCGCTGTCTTCGCCTTCGGGTTCGGCGCTGTTGTTTTCAATTTCGCCGACCAAGAATTTAATGCGGTCAATGGATTCAAAAATCAAGGTGACATATTCGGGGGTGACTTCCAAATCGCCATCGCGGAAACGACCCAGCACGTTTTCGGCGTGGTGCGCGACTTTTTCAAGGCGGGGAAGGCCAAGGAATCCACAGGTGCCTTTAATGGTGTGCATCAAACGGAAAATATTCCCCAGCAACGGTTTGTCGTTGGGGTTTTGTTCGAGCGTCACAAGGTCAGCGTCGATTACGGCCAGACTTTCGTTGGTTTCGGTAATGAATTCGGCGATGAGATCATCCATGATAAGACCCTGTGGCTATGACTATGTGACTATGGGCGCGATATGCGTATATTCTTGAGGGATTGCCTTGCATTCGCAGGGCTTCGGAGGGGTGTTCGTTCCCCCATCATACCCCAAAAGCACGGTAAAATCCATCGGTAGATCATCGTATGAGGATACGACCGAAATGGTTATTAAATCGTAATGATGTTATGGTAAATTTATCACCCAATGAGAGCGCATGCTCAACGCTTCGTTCGAATGTGCGGCGTGCGGGTGGGGTGTGAGATAATCGCCGCACAGCGCAAGTGCTGTGCGGCAGAATCCCCTTGATTATTGGGGAATGTACAGGCGGATGGTGAGCTGGTCATCCGTTTGTTCGAACTCCATATCCACATCAAAAACTTGCGAGAAATAATGCGTGATATACCCGTGTATGTTTTTGGGGTCGAGGTCGGAAACCGGAACATTGCCCTTAAGCGCGTCTTCGCACCCTTCGCGCAGGCGAATCATGTCGCCGCGCCCTTCAACGGTCATGAGGTGGCCGTGGCTGCGTACCGTTAAGGTGCCGCCCTTGGGCAGGCCGTCATGGATGAAAATCAAGCTGTTGAGGATGAGCTTGAAAAAACCGTCCGGCAATTCATCCGGCACATCGTTGAGCAAATCCCACTGCAATCCGAATTTCGGCTTGTCGATGTAATTCATGAAGGATTCATAGATCATCTTGGCGGAGACGAGTTTTTCACTTCCCCCCGCGCCATAGCATAGGCGGAAGAGTTGCAGGCGCACGGAGGCTTGGTGCGCGCTGTGTTCGATCAGGCTGATGGAATCTTGCAAGGCGTCTTCGCCCATGTCGCGGATGAATTCTACACCGTTGCTGACCGCGCCGACGGGGCTGACCAAATCATGGCAGATGCGGCTGGTGAGGAGTTCAACCGCACGGACGGGGAGGCTGACGATATCGGCATTGTCTGTGTGGACGGTGTCGGCGGCGAAATGGGACATCGGGGAATCCTTTTGGTAAAGGTAAAAAGGTATGAGAACGGATAAGCGCCTCACGGCGCGGCCTTGATCTTACTCTATCGCGTCTTTCAAGGAAAGCCCTACGGATTGGAGACTCGCCTCAAGATGGGCGCTGAGTTGCTCCAAGGCCTCATTGGAATTGGCTTCAACCCGCGCGACAATACAGTTTTGTGTGTTCGAAGCGCGCATCAACCACCACCCCTTATCGGTTTGATAGCGGATGCCGTCTATGTCGATGATTTCGGCTTTGGAATCAGGGGCGTTTGCAAGCGCGGTGCGGCACGCATCGGCAACGGTGTTCACAAGGTCGAATTTATGCGTTTCGTCAACCGTGATGCGGATTTCTGGGGTGCTGCTGAGCTTTGGCAGGCTGTCCATCAGGGTTGAAAGCGGGGTGTCACTCCCTGCCACTTCGTTCATCAGGCGAATGCCGCAATACAGTGCGTCATCAAACCCGTAATAACGGTCGGCGAAGAAAATATGGCCTGAAAGCTCACCCGCCAGCGGGGACTTGAGTTCCTTCATCTTGGTTTTGACGAGGGAATGTCCGGTGCGCGACATGACGGGCTTGCCGCCGAGTTCACGGATTTTGTCGAACAGGGTTTGCGAGCATTTGACATCGCCGATGATCGGGGCATTCGGGAAGTTTTTCAGGACTTCGCGGGCATAGATCATGAGCAACGTGTCGCAGCGCAAAATCTGTGCCTTATCATCCACCGCGCCGATGCGGTCGCCGTCGCCGTCAAAGGCGATGCCAAGGTCGGCCTTTTGTTCCAGCACAACGCGACGCAGTTCGGCGAGGTTTTTATCAACCGTGGGGTCGGGGTGGTGATTGGGGAATGTGCCGTCAATGGTGTCATAGAGCAAGATATGCTCACCTGGTAAAAGCTTCACCAGCATCCGCAAAACATCGCCCGTGGCACCGTTGCCGGCATCCCACACGACTTTGAGCGGGCGGCCGCCGTCATAATCTTGGCGCAAACGGGCGACATAGGCCTCGCGCATATCGCTTTGGGTCGTGGTGCCTTCGGCGGCGGGGGCGTGAAACGCGCCTTGGGCGGCGATGGCACCAATGTCTTGGATCATGCGCCCGTACACCGCGCCGCCTTGGAGCACCATTTTAAAGCCGTTATATTCGGGCGGGTTGTGTGAGCCTGTGACCATGATGGCGCCGTCACTCATTTTGTCCATCGCGGTGAAATAGGTCATCGGCGTCGGGCCAAGGCCGATGCGGTCGACATTGATGCCGACACTGGTGAGGCCGGCAACCAAGGCGTCCTCAAGCGCGGGGGAGGTTAAGCGCCCGTCATAGCCAACGCTGACCCATAGGGGTTTTTCGGCGGCGGCACCGGATTTTGCCTCAATCACCTTGCGCAAATAGGTGCCGAAAGCGGCGCCGAGGGCGAAAGCGTCTTGCGCATTCACCGTTGTGCCGATGGTGCCGCGAATGTCGTATTCGCGCAATATCGTGGGGTGAAAGGTATATGCCTTATGCGTTTTTGTGTACGTGCCGACATCGGCGGCGGTCGGGATGAATCCGGTGCCGTGGGCGTTGTTGTTATTTGAGGCTGTGTGAGCGGCGGTTTCAGGCTGCGGCATTGTTTTTATTTCCTGTTGTTTTTTCGTTCATGCGGGCCAAAATACGTTTCATTTCATCGGCGAAAACGGGGTCGGCAAGGGCGAAGGCGATGTTGGCCTCGATAAAGCCCGTGTGATGCCCGCAATCATAATGTTCCCCCTCAAAACGGACGGAGGTAAAACTTTGTTGCTCCAGCAACCGCACCATGGCGTCGGTGAGCTGGATCTCGCCGCCGGAGCCGCTGTCCTGCGTTTCCAAAATGTCGAAGATTTCGGGTTGCAGGATATAGCGCCCGACAATCGACAGGGTGGAGGGCGCGGCCTCCGGCTTTGGTTTTTCGACCATGCCGTGGATGGGGGCTTGGGCGTTTGTGTCGCCCTTGGTGTCGACAATCCCGTATTTATGGGTGAGGGCGCGCGGCACATCGGCGGTGGCGATGATGTTGCCGCCGCGATGGGTGTACGCATCCATCATTTGCGCCATGCATCCTTGGTCGCTCAGGATCATCACGTCGGGCAGGAACAGCGCGAAAGGCTCGTTTCCGACCAGTTTACGGGCACACCATACGGCGTGACCGAGGCCTTTGGGCGTTTGCTGGGTGGTGGTGAGTAAATGGCCTGTTTCGATATCGCTTTTATGCACCTTGTCGAGGAGGGCGTCTTTGTTTGCGGCCTCAAGAGCTTGGATCAATTCGGGTTGAAGGTCAAAATGCTGGGTGATCAGGGATTTGCCGCGCCCCATGATGAAGATGAATTCGTCTATGCCGGCTTCGCGGGCTTCCTCCACCGCACGCTGGATGAGCGGGCGGTCAACGAGGGGGAGCATTTCTTTCGGTAAAACCTTGGTGGCGGGCAAAAATCGTGTGCCGAGGCCGGCAACGGGAAACACCGCCTTGCGGACGGGACGGTTCAGGATGGTTTTTTGCACGGTCTGCCTTTCAATATGTGGTCATTTCTGACCATCTCAGGGTTATTGTGGCGTGTGGTCATTGTGGCGCGGGTTTTGGCGCTCTCGTATCCTTGAAACGCCTCCAGATTAAGCGCCTGTCCGCCGCCGTGCAAGCGTTATCCGCCGTCTTTTAACAGGAAATTACGGGCTTCATTGATTTTTCCGGCGAGATAGTCATTGCCGCCATGGTCGGGATGGATTTTTTTCATCAATGTGCGGTAGGCATCGTGAATATCGGCTTCGGTCGCATCGGCGGCGAGGCCGAGAACCTCAAGGGCTTCGGCGCGGGTTTTGATGGTGTCGGTGGTGCCGGAAGGATTGCCGGAGCGATGGGAGCCATCGTTGATATTCGGCTGTTTGGCGGCGCTGCGCCAGCCCGCCAAAACGGGGATGAGCGCCGCGGCAATCGCCATCGCCGCCCCCACCCGCCCCGTCAAGGCGAGGAATAATGAGCCGCACAGCAAAAGCATGCTGAGTGCCGATTTCAAAAACACGGCGATCTGGTGCGGGTTGGCTTTGCTGAAAAACCGGTACAGGGCATAGAGCGCAACGGCAATTCCCATCATGAGCATGATATACGGCATGGATGCGTCCCATCTTTATCGTTTTTATGTTCAGTCTTGTTGTGGCCTGAGTATGAAGCAAACGAGCCTTGCCGAAAAGAGTTGAATTTTGATCGGTATTTTTCGTAAAGTGCGGCGACGTGTATCGCGGCATTCATCGCGCACGCTTATTTTGACCAAAGGAACAAGTAAACCATGGCAAAAACGATCCGTATTTACGCCGGTGACGGGGCTTTGAAAATGTGCGCCAGCGGCGTTGAGCACATGATGCAGCGCATTTTTAATGAACAGAGCGGCAAACAAAGCGGCAAAGGCGGCGGGCGCAGTTTCGGCACCACCCATATTCGGTTCATCGATTCCCATGAAATGATATCGACAACATCGCATTGGCAAGACAGTACTGATTTATTGGTCTTTAGCGGCGGTGGTGTGACGGCGTTTAAAAAGGCGCTGGGGGTTGAGGGGGTGAAGGCTATTCAAGCCTATGTCGCCAATGGCGGGCATTATCTTGGCCTGTGTGCGGGGGCGTATTTCGGCGCGGCGGATATTCATTTCACCGGACGCGATTGGAAAACGGGGCATATTTACACCAAACAAAACACCGGCCTTGGCTTTTTTAACGGCTTAGCGCGGGGGTCTGTGGACGCGGTTGCACCGACCTATGACGGCACATCGGCAACCTGTGCGGTGACGGATGTGTTGTTGTGCGGGGCGGATGATGACGTGACCGTACCGTTTAATGTCTGGGCGGTGCAACCGTCTTTGACCGAGGAACAAACCCCCTCCATCGTGCCTGTTTTCTACGGCGGCGGGCCGGAATTTGCGCCAGCAAAAGACGCTGGAAGCCATACAAACACGCCGTATTACATCTTGTCATACTACACCAACGATACCGCGACGCCGGCGCGGTCGATTGCTGGTGTGTCTTGCCCCGTCGGGACAAAGGGCGGTCAGGCAACCTTAATTTCATGGCACCCCGAGCTTGACCCTGTGTTCTTGAGTGAATGGATGCGGGGCGGGCATGAGGATGAAGGGCGAAACCGCCTGAAACTGGCGCGTCAAATCGCCTCCCGCGGGGCGGGTGGACGGAGCCCCCAAGAATGGCTCGGACGGATTTTGAAGCAATCTTTGTAGGGGCTATGCCGCATCGGACGGCTACGCCGCGTGGTTGCGGTATCCTTTGATCTTCGCCGGATTGATGGCGTTGAGGAGGGAGCGAACCTCTTGGCGGGCGCTGAGTTCCGACATTGTCATGCTGCCGCGTTTTTCGGCGCTGTGGCGGAGGTCAAGAAGAGTCAAACCCTTTAAAAACAATTCACGGAAAATCACCCGCTCGCCAAAGCCCTGCTGATAGGTAAAGTCGAATTGTTCGGCGGCGGCGCGCAGGACGGTTTCAATCTCGCTCTTATGTTTCATGGCGAGATGGCTGCGGCGATTGCGCATCACAATCCAATGGATATCGGTGTTAAAGGGTGGCGGCGCGGCGCGTTTTTTGGCGCGTTGTTCGGTGACCATTTTGGTATAGATGCTGGGGCCTTTGATGGTGAGATCGTCGGGGTCGATGTCGGCGATGAGGTCAAGGTCGATCAAGCTGTCATTCACCGGCGTGACCAAAGTGTCGGCCAAGCCGTGGGCGAGGCGGCTGAGGTGGCTGTCTGTCCCTGGTGTGTCGATGACGACGAAGTCGCAACTGGCGCGAAGCTCACTGATCGCCATATCCATGAAGTCTTTTTCTTGCTGTTGCTGAGCCTCCAACGTGTCCGCGGTGCTTTTGTCGATGAGCATATGCAACGGGTCGGGCAGGGCAATTTGATGTTTATGAACATACGCCCAGCGGTTTTTCATGATGCGGGTGAGCGTGCCTTGGCGCGCGTCAAGGTCAAGAGTGCCGACCGTATAGCCAAGGCGCAGCAACCCAATCGCGACATGCATCGCGGCGGTTGATTTGCCCGATCCGCCCTTTTCATTGCCAAACACAATAATATGGGCGTAATCTGTCGGTAATTGTGAATCTGGGTTCAATGATTCCATGTTAAAAACAAGGGTAACGCAAAGATCGGGAGCTGGCTATGTCTGAATATCAAAAAAAATTGCAACAATTGCGCGATGCAATGGCGGCGGACAAGCTGGACGGTCTTATCATCCCGCGCGCCGATAAGTACCAAAGCAAATATCCCACCGACCATGATGAGCGGCTAAAATTCCTGACCGGTTTTACGGGGTCTGCGGGCTATGCGGTGGTGCTTCAGGACAAGGCCGTGGCGATGACCGACCCGCGTTATGCCATCACCATCCGTGAACAAGTGGACGGAACCTTGTATGAATATGGTGATTTCGGCAAAGAAAGCCCGATGGCGTGGGCGATCCGCACCATGAAAAAAGGGATGCGCCTTGGCTTTGACCCCGATTTGCACACGGTTGAGGACGCCGAACAAATGGCGGCGCAATGCAAAAAAGCGGGCATTGAACTGGTCGCGACAAACGGCAATCCCGTGGACAAAATCTGGACAAACCAGCCCGCCGAGCCGTGCGAAAAAGCGTTTATCCATGAGTTGAAATATGCGGGCGTTGCGAGCGCCGATAAACGCGCCGATGTGGCGAAGGAACTGAGCGAAGCGGGTGCGGATCGGTTCATTGTCGCGGCGACGGATTCGATTTGCTGGCTCCTCAATATTCGCGGCAACGACACGCGCCACAGCCCGACCGTTCAATGCATCGCGATTATTAACGCCAAGGACGGCAGTGTGGATTTGTTCATTGATGAGGCGAAGCTGGATGCGCAGGTCAAAGCCCATTTGGGCAAGGATGTACGCCTTCACGCGCCACAGGATTTTGACAAGGTGTTAAACGGGTTTGTCGCGGCGAAGGACGTGATCGGCCTCGACCCCGCCCGCGCGGCGCAGAGCTTTAAGCTCAAAGTCACCAGCCAGCAAGGCGCAATCAAGGAAATGCGCGACCCCTCCGCTCTTATGAAGGCGATGAAAAACGCGGTGGAGCAGGATAATTTACGTATCGCGCATAAGCGGGATTCTCTGGCATGGGTGAAATTCTTGCATTGGATGGACAAAAATTTGCCGGTGGCGGCGGGCGGCACGCCGGTTGCCGAGATGGACGCCTCCGATGTTTTGGATAAATTCCGCCGCGAAGACCCGATGTTTCACCAGCATGGCTATGGCCCGATTGCGGGATGGGCGAAAAATGGCGCGAATATGCATTATCACAGCGAAGGCCGCGGCGACGTGATTACGCGCGATAATTTCTTGCTGCTGGATAGCGGGGCACAGAGCAAGGACGGGCAAACCGACATTACCCGCGCCATTGTTGTCGGCACTGTGGATGACGAGATGAAGCGCCGCTATACCCTCGCCCTCAAAGGTCATATCAATCTTGCTCGCGCGGTGTTTCCGAAGGGAACAACGGGGGCGCAGCTCGACACGCTGGCGCGGGCGGCGTTATGGGCGGACGGGGTGAATTTCGCCCATGGAACGGGGCATGGAATCGGGTTTTACATGGATGTGCATGAAGGCCCGTGCGGCATCAGCCCGCGTGTGAGGGAGCCTTTGCGCGAAGGGATGTTCTTGTCGAACGAGCCCGGCTATTACAAAGAAGGTCATTACGGCATAAGGCTTGAAAATGAAATCATCGTGCGCCCGTGGGTTGCCCCGAACGGCGCGAAGGCCGAGCAAGAGATGCTGTGTTTCGACACCATCACCCTTGTGCCGTTTGACCACCGCGCGATTGATGCGGCGCTTATGAATGCGGATGAGCTTGCGTGGCTCAACGCCTATCATGCCCGCGTTTATGCGACGCTTGCGCCTGATCTGGACGCCCCAACGAAAGAATGGCTGCGTCAAGCGACAGCAGCCATTCATCATCCCAATCTGGTCCGGCAACCCTCAATCCCTTCGTTCAAGCCGTAACGAGGGCTCAGAGTCGGGGCGGGGAAAGCTGCCATCTTGTGGCCTTATAAGGCCTGACGTGGGATATTCCTTTAATTCGTTTTTTTCGGATGCGGGGTGCGGCCTCGCATCCTTTCCAATGCATGAGGGGGAGGATGAGTTCCCGCTCTGTGGCATTTTTTTCGCGTGTCTTATGTCTTAGGCATGTCTTAGCCAGTGGCCTTCATTTCAAGGGCGCGCAGGGCTTTGCGAAATTCAATAATTTGCGGCACGCTGTCGAAATTGGTGATCAGGCCTTCGGCGCCTTTATAGTCTTCGATGCGGCGGCGAATTTGGTCGGCGCTCAACTCAAGCACCGAACTCTTGGTGCCGTGGGCGAGATATTGAAAAATACATACAAGGTCGCCGGTCTGTGCTGGCTGAATGCAAATAAAGCTCATGGTGCTGGTCATCGTCTGTTCCGCTTTGCTGTTGGTGTTTATTGGGTTTATTTGGGGTCTGTGTCGTGTCTTGGTGGACGACTTCGTGGCCCCGATAATTCCAATTTAGCCAATAAAAATTACCATAATATTAATGCGGTGCATTTGTGGTGAAAATTAATTTGTGATGCGGATTAATGAACTGATTTTAAACGAATTTTCTGGCTAAAAATATTGGGTATTTTGTGCGAAATCAGGCGTTCTTATGTCTGAATGGGGAAGGCTCGGTTGCATTTTTAGGAAAATGCGAATCAAGGGTTCATTGGCGGGTCATTGGCATTGGGCGGCATACTTTAGAAAATGCGCAAGAAAATGCGCATAAAAAAATCCACCGCTTGTCATTGGCCTTGGCCAGTGCCGCGCGGTGGATTTTTTTAAATATGAATATTCAAGCCTAAAAGATAGAGATGATTGCTTGGAAGGATTGTGAAATCCTAGAAGCCGTCTCTGTCTTTGCGTTTGCGTTCCAGCTTGCGCCAGCGGCGAACCGCTTCGATTTTTTCACGTTTTTTCTTTTCAGACGGTTTTTCGAAATTACGTCTGCTTTTCATTTCGCGAAAAATGCCTTCACGTTGCATTTTTTTCTTTAATGCACGCAGTGCCTGATCGACGTTGTTTTCACGAACATTGACCTGGACTATGGCTCTCAACTCCTTTCTAATGTCAAAAAATTGATGAAAGTGCCCCACACGGGGCACCTTGCGTGTGGTTTGTATCAAAAAAATCCGTAAATTGCCAGAATAAAAACGCTTTCGCAGGCGCCTTTGCCTATCGTTGGTTCAGGTCGCTTCTTCAATCGCGAAGGCGGCGGCGATCAAGGCCTTGGTGTAGTGTTGCTGTGGCGCATCGAAAATTTGTTGGGCGGTGCCGCTTTCGACGACTTCGCCGTTTTTCATGACGATGACTTTGTGCGACAAGGCTTTGACGACGCGCAGATCATGGCTGATGAACAAATAGCCCATCTGGTGTTTTTGTTGAAGATTACGCAGCAAATCGACAATCTCCGCCTGTACCGACATATCAAGCGCCGAAGTCGGCTCATCCAAAATCAGGAACTTCGGGTGCAGGACGATGGCGCGGGCAATCGCGATGCGTTGGCGCTGGCCGCCCGAAAATTCGTGGGGATAGCGGTGGCGCATCTCGGCGCTGAGGTTGACGTCCTCCAAGGCCTGAATAACGAGGGCTTCGCGTTCGGCGGCGCTGAGGCTCTTGCGGTGAATTTTCAGGCCTTCGCCGATGATCTGGCCAATCGACAGGCGCGGCGACAGCGAGCCGTACGGGTCTTGGAAGACGATCTGCATATCCTCACGCGCAGCGCGCAACGCTTGCTTGTCGAGCGATTTTAAATCGCGCCCATCAAGCATCATCACGCCATCCGCCCCGACAAGGCGCAGCAAAGCAAGGCCGAGGGTAGATTTGCCCGATCCGCTCTCGCCCACCACACCGAGCGTTTCACCGCGGCGGATAGACAGGGAAATGTCGCGCACCGCGTGGACAAATTCCTTGGGCTTGCCGAACAAGCCTTTACGAATGGGGAAGGATACTTTGACGTTGTCGGCTTGCATCACTACGGGAGCGCCTTCGGCGATTTGCGGCGCGGAGCCGGAGGGTTGCGCGCCGATCAAAGCTTGGGTATAGGGGTGTTTGGCGTGATGGAACACGGCGTCAGTGGTGCCTTGTTCGACAATCGCGCCGTCCTTCATGACGCAGACACGATTCGCCATTTTACGCACAATCGTCAGGTCGTGAGTGATGAGGATGATCGACATGCCGAGTTTTTGCTGCAATTTTTTGAGCAAATTCAAGATCTGAACCTGCACCGTTACGTCAAGGGCGGTGGTGGGTTCATCGGCAATCAAAATATCGGGCTCGTTGGCGAGCGCCATGGCAATCATCACGCGTTGGCGTTGGCCGCCCGATAATTCATGCGGGTAGGCGCCTAGGCGGGTTTTGAGGCGCTCAAGCCCGACAAGGTCAAGCAATTCCAATACGCGGGTCTTGGCCTGTGTTCCGGTCATGCCTTTGTGGATTGTGAGGACTTCGGCAATTTGCTTTTCGATGGTGTGGAGCGGGTTGAGCGACGTCATCGGCTCTTGGAAAATCATGCTGATGGCGTTGCCGCGGACGCTGCGCATCTCTTTTTCAGACAGGCCGACAAGGTTGCGGGTTTGATAGATGATCTTGCTCTCGGCGCTGTGGCTTGCTGCACCATAAGGGAGGAGCTGGAGGATAGACAACGCCGTGACGGATTTTCCCGATCCGCTCTCGCCCACAATGGCGAGGGTTTCGCCTTTGGTGAGGGTGAAGCTGATGTCCTTGACCGCCTTGACCTCACCCGATTTTCCGGCGCGGAAGGTGACGGACAGGTTTTGAATGTCGAGCAACGGCGCGGCGGTGGCTGTGTCCTTGGTGGGGATTGCCGTATCGGTATCGGGGGTGGGGGTTTTTGCTGCGTTCATTTACAGGATCTCCAACACTTTTTCCGGTGGGCGGGCGATGCGGGCGCCTTTGGCGGTCATCACAATCGGGCGCTGTAAAAGGCGCGGGTTGGCGTGAATGGCGTTCAGGATGTCATCCTCCGGCGTGTCGGGGCTAAGGCCGAGGGCGGCGTATTCCTTTTCCTTATCGCGCAAAACATCATGGGCGGACACTCCCAAAAGGCGCAAAAGGCCTTTGATTTCCGCTGCGCTTGGCGGCTTGGCCATATAGTCAATGACCAAGGGTTTGGGGCCTTTGTTCTCAATCAACTTAAGGGTTCGGCGCGATGTGCTGCATTTTGGATTGTGGTAAATGGTGGCGAGCATAGCAATCTTTACATAGCGGGCATTGGAAACGAATGTTTACCCGTTATTCATACGGTATATTTGCCGTCTAATCAACCGTGTCGCCTCACCTTACGGCAACAGTGTTCCCGTGTAAAACCATTCATCGCCGATGGCGGCGTGGTGCGCGGGCATGATGATGAACCCGTCATAGGGGGCTGAAACAGTGTGTCCGTCACTATAAGCCGCTAAAACCTCACCTTTCGTGATGGGGCTGAGATGCGTATAGGGCTTGGTGAAGCCGCCATGCTTGGTTTTGATGGTCATGTCTTGCACCCGAATGCGGCGCGGCGCGGGGGCGGCGTCGAGCATCGGCGCGTCAATATAGCCAAAATTCACCAATACATTATGGATGACGCGGTATGCGACGCCGATGCTTTCGGGGTCGTTATGCTGGCCGCACTCGATGAGAATCGCGGGTTTTTTGCGGGCGCAGGCATAGCCGACTGTGTCGTTTTCGGTCGCCGCGCCATACAGCGCCGGCCAACCCACCACAATGTCGCGCAGCCCTGTGGCAAGGGCGAGGCTTTGCACGTCCTGTGTTTCATAGTCTTCAAACACAAAAGGGGGGCCGTCTGTGTGAAAGGAATGTATGTCGAGAAGCTTGTCGCACCCGTCAATAAAACTTGCAACTTGGTCGGCATAGGCATGTTCGGCGTTGATGCGCGCTGCGCCGTCATAATGCCCGATGATGCGGTTGAGGTTATGGTTGATATAGCGGGCGCTGCTCACGCCTTCGCCCATGCCTGCCTGTTTGCCCGCTGCCGCCAACGGATTGCATTGCGGCACGAAGGTGATGCTGCCTTTTTTAAGCGTCAATGTCTTGCGGTTTAAGGCCTTCATCATCGCATGAATGGCGATGGTGCCGCATGGTTCATCCCCGTGAATCGCGCCGAGGACGAGCAAATGCGCGCCTTTTTCTGCGCCTGTGTAATGATAGCTTTGCAGCATATCTTTTGCGGGCTGGGTCAATGCCATCATGTCAATATCCATCGGGTCAAGCAGTGAAAGCCAAGCCTAGCTTATGGCTGTGCCTTGGTAAAGGCCATTGTTTTGCTTGATTTGTCCCATCCGCGGCAGGCATAGCCCAAATCCATCAAGGCTTTTTGTTGTTGTAAGTCTTGCGTGGGGCATGTTGTGAAGCTCTCGCCTTTTGCAACATTGGTGAATTCCTCGCCGATTTTTTTGATCGCTTTGTATTTGATCCGTCCGTCCTCGGGGAGGGCCTGATGTGCGTTATACAGGTTTGATCCATCGGATTTATCGTGACCGATGCTCACCAGCCACAGGCCTTCGTCGATGAAGACAGACCAGCTATGGTGGTTGCGGACTTCGATTTCCGCGACGGCGTTGCTCCGCCCATTCGCGCCCGCCCATGACAGCCATTGCTTGACCATGCCTTGCATCAATTTATTGCCGCGATGCGCGGGGTCGCACAAAACGCCCTGCATGATGGTGAGGGTATCAACGGGCAAATCCGATAAATGGGGCATGTCGGTCATACCGGTTTTGGGGTCGGTGACGGACGGGGTACGGATGATGGATTGGGCGACAATTTGGTCGCCGCAGACAACGCCGATAATCGGATGGCCGGAGGTCAGGTGTTTTTCAAAAAATTCCCGTGTTTTGGGAATGATGAAGTTTTTCTCGCTGTCGGGAAGGTCGGCATAGACACGGTCTTGCAATGCCAACATTTCGTCCAGATGTGATAAATCCAAAAATTGCATGACATAGAATTCGCCAGATTTAGGCAAGAAGCCTTGCTCAAGGATTTCGCCGGTGTTTTGTTCCGATGCGGGTTTTTGTCCTTGGTTTTCGGGCAAGATGCAATACGATCCGCCAAAATCGTCGTGCAGGCTCGCGGCCTTATCAAAGAGGGCCTGTGCGGAGGGCTGCGAATCGGTTGTGGCAAAGTGTTTGTATGCTGCTTGAGTCATGATGATACACGCTGTCTTTCAAAAAAAGTTTTTTTTCGGAAGATCGCCGACATCGGGTCGGGCTTTTGATCGATCAGCGCGTTCTGTGTTCCTTAGAGAAGGAGCAGCGCCGATCAGCGTGTACGTCGTGCGGCCGGCGCGTTAACCGTTACCTTTGCTGGTACTGGGCGGTTGGCCGTGTGGGTCAAGGCGAGCGAAAGGGTCTGCGCCAAGGCCAGACCAGCAATCAAATCAATGAATATGTTCATATACAAATTCGCCATAAGGGTTATGTAATCACAATTGTTGCGCTGTGTCAATAAATCTTGTTTTGATAATATGGAAAATAAAAGAGAATGTCAAGCGCAATGAAAGGAGGGAGAAAAATTAGCGTGACCTTAGCTTATCTGTTGTAAAAGATCCCTTTAAAAACACCATAAAAAAACTGCGCTGGATGAGGGCGCAGTTTTGTAATTTTGTCGCGATAAAATGAGCGGATTAGGCCGCGTTTTTAACCACGGGCATCGCGGTTTCGACCAATTCGGCGAAGTAATCCACCGCGATGGGCAGAATCTCGTCATTAAAGTCATAAAACGGCGAGTGGAGCGTCTGGTTATGCGGGCTTTTCTTGTCCGGTGTGCCTTGGCCGAGGAAAATATAAGCCCCCGGAACTTCGTATAAGAACGCGCCGAAATCCTCACCGCCAAGGCATAAATCGCAATCGGCGTTGACGTTGTCCGCGCCGAGCAAGTTGACGAGGGTTTGCGCGGCGAAGTCGCTTTCCTTCGGGGTGTTGATGGTGGCTTTGGTGTTGCGGAAATAGCGGGTCATTTCCGCCTTTACGCCATAGGCCGCGCCAAGATTGTCGCAAATGTCGCGGATGCGCTGTTCAACGAAATCCTGTGCCTTGACCGAGAATGTGCGCACTGTGCCGCTCAATGTCGCGGTGTCGGGGATGACGTTGGTGGCACCGGTGCCGGCGTTGAAGTTTGTGACGCTGACGACCACGGGTTCAACGGCGGCGATGTTACGGCTGACGATGGTTTGAAGGGCGGATACGAGGGCAGCGCCCGCCGGAATCGGGTCTTTGGTGCTCTGTGGATAGGCGCCATGACCGCCTTCGCCGGTGATGGTGATGTCGAATTCGTCAACGGCGGCGAGGAGCGGGCCGGCGCGAAGCTCCGCCTTGCCGACAGGCAGGAACGGCCAGTTATGAAGGCCGTACATCGCATCGCACGGGAAGTCGCGGAACAAGCCTTCGGAGATCATCGTATCGGCTCCGTGCGCGCCTTCTTCGGCGGGTTGGAAGACGAGATGGACTTTGCCGTTAAAATTGCGCGTTTCGCTCAAATATTTTGCGGCGGCGAGCAAGATGGTCGTATGTCCGTCATGCCCGCAGGCGTGCATCGTGCCGGATTTTTGGGACGCCCAAGGCTGACCGGATTTTTCATTGATCGGTAAGGCGTCCATATCACCGCGCAGGCCTATGGCCTTGGCGCTGGTGTTTTCGCGGCCTTCGATGGTCGCGACGATTCCCGTGGTGGCAACGCCTTTTTTGAAGGAAACCCCCCATTCCGTGAGTTTTTTCTCAACGAAGGATGCGGCATAGGTCTCTTCATAGGCGAGGCCGGGGTTTTGGTGCAATTCGCGCCGCCATGCGGTCATTTCTTCGGTCATGCGGGCGATGGAATTACGCTTGGTCATGGTGGGTGTCCTTTGCTTTTTAGGCACAATCATGGTGATGTGATGCAAAGCAGTGTCGCGCAAACGCGCGATTTCGTCTAGGGGGATTCGTTTTTAATGCGGCGAAAATACGCGCGATTTTATGGTGCTTCTATGACGGTTTATAGCCGTATCGCCGCCCCGTTTTGTCGGCAAAGCCTGTATTGTGGCCCGTATTGTGGATGGTGTGCAACATGGCGGATACGCCCTGAAGGTCGAGCATATTCTTGCCGTGTTCGTCACTCATCAAGGAATCCCATTGACCGCTGGCGAGGCTCTTTAAATGCGGGTTGTATTTGTTGGCAAGGTCAAAGCCGGACATATCAATATTCAATACGCAATCGAGCTTTTTATGCTTGATTTGCGGGGTGGCAAGATAGCCCAAAATCACGCGGGATTCGTGCGGCAGGCAAGAGGCCGGCGATCCGTACCACGTCATCGGGCGCATATCGCCCTTGGTGGACGGGTCTTTGGTCTTGAGGAAGGTTTCAATAATGTCGGGGGTGGCGTTGATGACGTTCCAGCCGACTTTTTTGGTCAACATCTCGCGCCCCACGGGGCTGTCGTCATAGACATTAGCGATGTACATTTTCTTTGGCGGGCGACCAAGCATCCCATGCACGACTTGCGAGGCGATGAACAACGGATACAGCCCGAATCCGGCGACTTTATCGGAAAAGCGGGTTGACCCGATCTCGGCATAGGAGGCGCGGTCAGTGTCGCCCGTGACGGTGTAGTCATAGGAGCCGGAGGACGCCAGAACCTCGCCCGTGTCCTTGTCTTGAAGGATGAGGAAATGCCCATCTCGCACGCGGGAGGCAAGCAAGGCTTCGTCACGGATATGGACATGTTGGTGGCGGTTGCCTTTGTAAAAATTCAGGACATTTTCAATGTCTGCGGCGCTGGAAAACCGCAGCGCGGCGTTGATAACGTCTTGTGCGCCGCCGTTGAAGGACTGCGTGGTTGATGTTGTCGTTGAGGTTGATGGCGAAGATGCGGAATGGTTCGGTGTTGTCATGGTGGTATACGCCCCAATATTGCTTTGTCTGTTTTGATATCTGTTTTGATATAGGGGGCTGGGGCGCCCATTCGTGGGCTTGTCCCCGTGACCGTCCCGTTTTTCTTGCCTTTGCCGTGTATCCTGTTCACTCGCCTTTATGACCGTTTTCTACGATCGACCTTATCGATTCATAGCGGATTGGTTCGCCCGCGCAAGGGGGCAAACGTTGTGCGATGCAGCGTATTCTTGCAAAGAAAATAGGGATTCTTGAAGGCGGGGTTTTACAGGCCGGTCTTGCGCGGGTCAAAGGCATCACGCACCGCTTCGCCGATAAAGGTGAGGAGTGAGAGCATCACGGCGAGCGAGAAAAACGCCGTTAACCCCAGCCACGGCGCATGGATATTGTTTTTCCCCTGCGCCAGAAGTTCACCAAGCGAAGGCGAGCCAGGGGGGAGGCCAAAACCAAGGAAATCAAGGCTGGTCAACACCGTGATCGAACCGGTCAGGATAAACGGCATAAAGGTGAGGGTGGCCACCATAGCATTGGGCAAGACATGGCGAATCATAATCGTGCGGTCATCAACGCCGAGCGCCCGCGCCGCGCGCACATAGTCAAAATTGCGGGCGCGTAAAAATTCGGCGCGGACAACGTCAACCAAGGCCGTCCAGCCGAAGAGCAACATAATGCTCAGCAAGCTAAAGAACCCCGGTGTAATCACACTCGCCATGATGATGAGGATGAAGAGCGTCGGCAAAGACGACCATATCTCGATAAACCGCTGGAACAATAAATCAACCCAGCCGCCGTAATAGCCCTGAATCCCGCCCGCGATAATCCCGATGACCGAGCATCCGACGGTGAGCAACAAGCCGAACAAAACCGATATGCGAAACCCATAGATGAGCCGCGCCATCACATCGCGCCCTTGGTCGTCGGTGCCGAGCCAGTTTTGCGGCGATGGCGGCGAAGGGGCGGGAACATCAAGGTTATAGTTTATGGTGCTGTAGGAATAGCGCACAGGCGGCCAGACCATCCAGCCCTTTTCATGAATTAATTCGGCGACGTATTCATCGCGGTAATCGGCCTCTGTTTCAAAATCGCCGCCAAAGGCCGTTTCGGGATAAATTTTAAAGGCCGGCGTATAAAACGCCCCGTCATAGCGCACAAGCAAAGGCTTGTTATTCGCAATCAATTCCGCCCCGAGCGTCAAAAAAAACAACGCAAGGAACAGCCAAAAGCTGTAATAGCCACGCTTATTGGCCTTGAATTGGCGGAGTCTGCGCTGGTTGATCGGGGATAGGGGCATGTGTTTCGGTTTGTTAGTGGGAACAGGAAGTGTAAACGGACGACACAGGGATTTTCAATCCCTTGTTCCGCCGCGCTCCGATTCTACAAGAATCGCGGCGGCGTGTCCGTTTTATTTTGGTGCGTACGCAGACGGCGCTTTGTGGAAGGCGCGCATGGGAGTCGGCGACAAAGCATGGCCGTTTTCAATGGTTTGTTCCAGCCAGACGGAGAGGGTGCAGATGGCTTGGCGGGTGGTGGTTTCGGCTTGTTCACTGCCGTCAAACAGGGCGGGGAAAAAATCCTGTCCCAATTGCAGGGCGGTGCTGTCCGGCAAGGCGTTGGCGTCTTGATGGGGGTGGCATTGGCCTTCTTTTTCCGAAATCTGGATATGGCCGATGAGCATGAGGCGTTCAAAAGCGAGGTCGAGCGCGTCTTCCAAAATCGTGCGGTGCAAATGTGTCGGCACGCGCTTGAGGAGGCCGCCAAGGCCGGTTTCTTCGTCCGTCGGATTCTCCATCCAGTCGAACCGCGTCGGGGAGAGCGTGTCAACAATGCGGATGATCATATCATCCTCGGCACCATCAAAACGGGCGCGTAATTCATCGGGGGCGATATCCTTGCCGGTCGACAAGGCAACGAGCAAGCACGCGGCCTCGATGGAGCTGAGGGCGTTGAATGTGCCAGCCAAGGTATCATTGGACAAATCGGTCTTTGACAGGCCGTCTGGGGACAGGCCGTTTTGTGATGGCGGGGTGCTGCGGTTTACACTCATGGTCTTCTCCCTTTACGTATCAGTCCTTGCGGGCTCATATCCTTATTGGCGATATGGCTATCACGCGCGTTTTTCAAAGTCAATGCGCGGGTCAACGAGGACATAGGTAATGTCACTGATGATCTTGAGCACAAGCCCCATCAAGGTGAAAATATACAACGTGCCGAACATGACGGGGTAATCACGGTTGATCGTGGCCTCGAATCCCAAAAGCCCGAGCCCGTCGAGCGAAAAAATCACCTCGATCAGGAGCGCACCGGTAAAGAAAACCGAGATAAAAAGCCCCGGAAAACCGGCAATCACAATCAACATGGCATTGCGAAACACATGGCCATACAAGACCCGTTTTTCGGTGAGTCCCTTGGCGCGGGCGGTGAGGACATATTGTTTGCCGATTTCGTCCAAAAAGGAATTTTTGGTGAGCATGGTCAGGCCTGCAAAACCGCTGATGACCATGGCGCAGATCGGCAAAGTTAAATGCCACATATAATCGCGCATCTGTTGCCAAAAACTCATATCATCGAAATTGTCGGACACCAAGCCGCGCAGCGGGAAAATGTCGAAATATCGCCCGCCCGCAAATAAAATCACCAATAAAATAGCGAACAGGAAAGACGGGATGGCGTAGCCGACAAAGATGACGCCGCTGCTCCAGACATCGAATTTCGAGCCGTCTTTGACGGCTTTGCGGATGCCGAGCGGGATGGAGATGAGGTAGATAATCAGCGTTGACCATAAGCCGAGCGAGATGGACACCGGCATTTTTTCGAGGACGAGGTCAATGACGTCGATGCTGCGGTAATAGCTTTGCCCGAAGTCAAAACGGCTGTAATTGCCGATCATCTGGATAAAGCGTTCATGGATGGGTTTGTCGAATCCGTACAGGCGTTCAAGCTCGGCAATAAAGGCGGGGTCGAGGCCTTGTGAGCCGCGATATTTGGACGGAGCGCCGGAACCCGCTGCATTTTGCGCCGCCTGCGTGGAGCCTTGGGGGCCGATCTCGCCGGAGGCACCGCCGGTGAAACGGCTGGTCGCGCCGGTATCCATGCCTTGTAATTTGGCGATCATTTGTTCGACCGGCCCGCCGGGGGCGAGCTGGATAATCACGAAATTGAGCAACATGATGCCGAGCAAGGTCGGGATAATCAAGGCCAGTCGTTTCAGGATATATTGTGCGAACATCGGTGTCCCTAAGGGTTATAGCATAACGCAAGCGTAACCATTGTCGCCAAAGGATACAGAAAACGCCAAATCATGCAATGCTAATCCGTGTGTTTTTAATCAAGGGCGGGGCGGATGTTCCATGCCTTGATTGTCCAGTATGCGCCGCTTTGATGTTCCAGCACGCAATACGCGCCGGTGGCGATTTTAATATCGTTTGCGGCTTTGAAGCCTTCTTCGTCGCCGGTCAGGACGGGGGCAAAACGGGCGACGCCGTTGCTGGTGACCACAAGGGCGGTTTGCCCGTGAAAACGGCGCAGGATGCTCTGGGCAAAATCAATCCAGCCTTGGCGCAAATCATCGGTGTTGACGCGCCATCCTTGGGGCGGAATGCCGTCCCGATCCCATGCGGCAATCGCGTCTTCGCCGATGCGGGCAATGACGTCTTCCTCCGGCAGGTTTTCATCAAGTCCGTAGTCTATTTCGTTGAATTGCGCGGCGTGGCGCGGGTGAAGGGATGCATCAAGATTCATCGCGCTTAGGGCTTGCTCCGCCGTTTCGATGGTGCGTTTTAATTCGGAGGTAAACACCAAATCGGGGATAAGGTTGTTTGCGGCGAGGGCTTTGCCGAGCGCGCGGCCTTGCGCCAAGCCTTTTTCAACCAGCGGCAAATCGGTGCGGCATCCCACCCGTGTCGGGGTGTCATCGGGGCCAAAAGTGTTGCCGTGACGGGCAATGATGATGCGCGTGACGGCGGTTTGGCTGTTGGCGGGGTTTTGGTCGCCTTTGGGGGTTGGTTTATGTCTGGTCATAGATGGATCAATCCGGCATCGAGCATGGCCTGTGCCCGTTTCAGGTCGTCTTCGGTGTCAATTCCGCTCAGCGGCGGCATGGAATCAGACGGAATTTCAACGCAGTAAACGCCAATCCCGTTTTCAAGGAAACGCAGTTGCTCCAGCCCTTCCAACGCTTCGTAATAGCCTTCGGGGAGGGTGTTAAAGCGGCGCAAGGCGTCAAGGCGGTATCCGTACAGCCCGATATGGCGGTACACAGGCGATAGCGGCGATGCGGCGCGCAAATCGGCCTCTTTGCGGATGGCGGGCAAAATCTGCTTGGAAAACCACAGGGCTTTCATCGGTGCGGTCATTGGCGTGGTGCTGTGTTCGGTTTTGCTTGTGTTCGGGGTGTGCGGGCGCATGACGGCGGCGGTTGTGCCGCTGTGCGGGGTTGTTTGTTTTTGTGCGCGCATGGCGTCCAGCCCGTCCCAGTCAAGCGCGATGATCGGCGTGGCAACCTCGGCCTCAGGGTGGGCGATTAAACAGGCCAAAACATTGCGGATAGCGTGTTTGGAGGCAAACGGGTTGTCGCCTTGGAGATTGAGGATAATATCAATCGGGGCGGGCAAAGTTTTCGACAAAATTTCGGCGGCTTCCAGCACGCGGTCAGACCCCGTGCGGCATGACTCGCTGGTCATCACGGCGGGAATGGCGCGGGCGGCGCAAAAATCCATGATGCGGGAATCATCGGTTGCGACACAGATCGTGATGTGGGGGGGATTGTTGCCGACTGAATCTTGGGCGCCGAGGTCTTGGACGGCCTCACAGGCGCGGTTATAGACATGTTCGAGCATCGCAACCCCGCCGATCAAGGCAAGGGGCTTTCCCGCGAAACGGGTCGATCCATAGCGGGCGGGGATGATGATGGCGGCATTGGTGTTCATGCGGCGGATTATATAGCAAAGTGCCGCCGTGAAAAGCGGAAAATGCAGACATAGAGCAGGCATAGAAAAGCCGGGCCACAAGGACCCGGCGCCTGACGATCAAGTGATACTGGTGAGTGATACTGGTGTCAGGTAGTGATACTCTAAGACGTTTTACTCTGTCTGATGAAGAAGTACTATGATACTTATAGCACGGTTCTTTTTAAAAATGCACTGAAAAAATCGCACTATACCCATAAATTTTTTGCATATCTTGTTATCTATATGTTTTGTAATAAATATTTTATGTTTTTTATGTGTTATGAGGCTTACTGACACCGTTTTTCGCCGATCATATAGCTGGATTTATAGCTGTTCCTACATCCTTGAGTATGAAACACCGGCGCAAAAACAAAAACCCCGCCTGTCTTGATACTGACTTTGGCGGGGTTTGTTATGGCCTGAATTTGGGGTGGAGTGGGGGAGGCCGCATTATTGCGGCTGGGCGTCCTTTGCCCACCATGTGTCGGCAACGCCGAGGCTTTGCGCAGCAGTTGTTGCGGGTTTGCCGAATTTATCCCAATAGGCGATGCGCCACGCGTTGATATGCCATTGCGGGACAATGTAATGCCCCCAGAGCAAAACGCGGTCAAGGGCGCGGGTGCGGTGGATGAGTTCTTCGCGGTTCGGGGCGGCTATGACCATATCAATCAAGGCATCAATGACGGGGTCGCGCACGCCGATATAATTGCGTGAGCCATTAATCTCGGCCTTGCTGGAGTGCCAAAATTCGCGTTGTTCATTGCCGGGGGAGAGGGATTGACCGATGGTGCTGATGGTCATGTCATAGTCAAAACTCTGCATCCGCGCGACATATTGCGACGTGTCGACGATACGGAATGTGGCTTTGATGCCGATTTTTTCAAGGTTTTGAATGAAGGGCAGTGTCCAGCGTTCAAAGGCGGGCTGGTTGTCGATGATCTCGAATTCCAGTTTTTGTCCTGTTTTAGGGTCAACACGGATTCCGTCCGCGCCTGTTTTATATCCGGCTTGGTCGAGAATTTCAGTGGCGCGTTTCAGGTTCTGACGGTTATTGCCCTTGCCGTCCGTATAGGACACGGTGAAGGGAACATTGAAAACCTCAGACGGTAAATTCTTGCGGAAGGCGGAAAGAATCTCAAGCTCGCGCCCTGTCGGAATGCCGAAGGAGGCAAGCTCCGAATTTTCGAAATAGCTGTCGGTGCGGGTATAGGCGCCATAGGCGAATTGGCGGTTTGACCATTCGAAATCAAAGGCGAGGTTGACGGCTTGGCGCACGATCCGGTCTTGGAAGACAGGGCGGCGCGTGTTCATGATGAAGCCTTGCATACCGGCGGGTTCTTGGTTGCGGATTTTTTCCTTGATGACTTGGTTGCTTTTGACAAGCTCGTTGTCATATCCGGTTGCCCATGTTTTGGCGGTGTTTTCTTGGCGGAAGTCATATTCATTGGCGAACAGGCCTTCAAGCGCGATGGTGGTGTCGCGGTAATAATCAACCGTGATGCGGTCAAAATTATAACGTCCGATATTGATGGGAAGGTCTTTGCCCCACCAATCCTGAACCTTGATGAATTCGATGAAGCGGCCTTGTTCAACACGGCCGATGCGGTAAGGGCCGCTGCCCAAAGGCGGGGTCAGGGTGGTTTCGGAGAAATTACGGTCGGCCCAGTAATGTTTCGGCAGGACGGGGAGTTGGCCGATAATGAGGGGGAGCTCCATATTCACGCCCTCGTCAAACAGGAATAAAACGCGGTGCGGCGTTGTTGCGACAACTTCGCGCACGTTGGAATAATAGGCCTTGTAGAACGGTGCGCCGTGTTCGATCAGGGTTTGAAACGTCCATACGACATCCTCGGCGGTGAGGGGAACGCCGTCATGCCAGCGTGCCTCAGGGCGCAGGTTAAAGGCGACCCAGCTTCTGTCTTCCGGCATTTCAATGGATTCGGCGAGCAAGCCATATTCGGTGAAGGCCTCATCCGAACCGTGTTCAGTGAGGGTTTCATAAATCATGCCGATATTGCCGGCGGGAACGCCTTTGGCGATGAAGGGGTTGAGGCTGTCGAACGTGCCGACGCTGTGCATCCGCATATTCCCGCCTTTGGGGGCGGCGGGGTTGACGTAGTCAAAATGGGCGAAGCCGGCCTTGTACTTTGGCGTGCCGTGCATCGCCAACGCATGAGTCGGGGTTGCCTGATATTGGCTGTAATCCGCGGGGGCGAGATTTTGCGCAGGGGCGGGGATGGCATTTGCGCCTGTAATGCCTGTGGCATCTGTGGCACTTGTCGCCGCATTTGTGTCTGTATCCGTGGCTTTGGCGGGGCTGTCAACGACCGCCATACAGGTGAAAATCATCAAAATTGTGAAAACAAATCTTGGCATATGTCGTCCCACTGCTATTCTATTTCATACATATAATCTATAGAAGTCGTCAAAATGTACAAGGTTCTGTTTGTCTGCACCGGCAATATTTGTCGTTCCCCCGCCGCCGATGCCGTGTTGCGGCATCATATCGCGCATCATAATCTGGCATCCGTTTTGGTGTCCGATTCCGCGGGAACGCACGGTTATCATGTTGGTGAGGCACCGGATGCACGATCCGTTACCATGGCGTCCAAACGTGGCATTGATATGGCGAATTTACGGGCGCGGCGGTTTCGTGTGGAGGATTTTGACGAATTTGACCTGATTCTCGCGATGGATCGCGGACATGAGCGCAGCTTGTGCGACATGGCGCGCAGCCCTGCCGACATCGCCAAAGTCAAACTATTCGGCGCCTATTGCGCGAATAATCCGCAATCCGATGTTCCCGACCCCTATTATGGCCCCGAATCAGGCTTCGTGCGGGTTATGGACATGGTTGAAGACGGGGTGAGCGGGATTCTCCGCTCTTTAGGGCATATATAATATTAGGCTCAACCCCGAGTTCTAATCGGGGGCGCTGGTTTTTCCCTAGCTCTTCGTCCATTTCAGGCCGCGCAGCAAGGCGGAGGGGCGGACTTTGTAGGTTTGCAGGGTTTTTTCTAGGCTGTCGGCGTTGATAATCATGCCTTGCGGGGTTTGTTCGCGCAGTTCTTCCCAGTGAATTCCGACCAGATTCCACAAAACATCAATCCCGAATCCGCACGCGCCCGTGACATCGGTGCGCAGCGAATCGCCGATGGCGAGGATGCGGGATTTGTCTTGGACGGCAAGGGTGGCAAGGCTTTGTTCGTAAATCGGGGCATAGGGTTTTCCGTACCAATGAACCGTGCCGCCCATCGCCTCGTACACATCCGCAACACCGCCCGCGCATAAATGCAGGTCGGTACCGATATTGACGATTTTATCGGGGTTGGCGCAAATAAACGGCAAGCCCCGCGCCAAGGCGCGGTCGAGAACATGTTGATAATCTTCGGCTTTGGCGCCTGCGGGGAAGAGTGACCCCAAAACAAAATCGGCGGTTTCGATGTCGGTGGTGAGGGCAATGTCATGCCCGACCAAGGCGGTCGGCTTTTCCGCGTGCCATAATCCATAGGCTTTTTGCCCTTTATAGGCGGCCATCGCGGTCCATGTGGCCTCCCCCGAGGTGACGATGTGGTCGTAATGAACGCCTTGGTGAATCCCCATCGGAATCAATACTCTGGCGGATACGTCGGCGGCGCGGTTGGGGGAGTTGGACAAGAGCAGGATTTCCTTGCCCGCCGCCTTCATCTGCAACAGGCAATCAAGAACACCGTCATAGGGGTTAATGCCATCGTGCAAAACGCCCCATATATCAAGGATATAGGCATCGTAATCGGCGATTGTTTCGCCAATGCCGCCGATCAAGACAGGGGCGGGAACGGGGGCGGATTCCGGTGTAGTTTTGGGTGTTTGATGGGTGTTTGACATGGTGTTCATAGCCGCCTTTAGGGAATGTTTCGGATGAGAGCTGGGCTTATTATTCTTATTCATTGTGGTCGGCTCCGACGGCTTGGGCGATATGGTCGAACCCATCGCGGGCGCGTAACGCGTCGATGTCGCGCACGATGCGCGATACGAGGGCGGGGCCGTGATAGACAAGGGCGGTGTATAGTTGCACCAAGGATGCGCCGGCGCGGATGCGGGCATAGGCATCGGCGCCGCTTGCGATTCCGCCCGCCCCGATGAGCGGGATTGTCCCTTCAGTCAGGCGGTAAAACAGGCGCAGGATTTCGAGCGATTTTTCCTTCAGGCATGGGCCGCTGAGGCCGCCCGCTTCGGCACGGAAATCGGCGGGCAAAGTGTCAGGGCGCGCCGATGTTGTGTTGGTGAGGATGAGGCCGTCTATGCCCGCCTTCATCACTGTCTTTGCAATCTCCGCGCAGGCCGATTCGTCAAGGTCGGGGGCGAGTTTGAGGAGCAACGGCACATCCGGCGCGGTGGTGTCGGCGCGAGCCTCCATCAAGGCGTCCAAAAACGGCGCAAGATTTTCGGGGTCTTGCAGGTTGCGAAGCCCCGGCGTGTTGGGGGAGGAGATGTTGACAGTCAGGTAATCGGCAATCCCTGCAAAGCGTTTGATGAGGGTGACATAATCGGCGGCGGCGTCTTCGGTGTCTTTGTTTTTGCCGATATTGATGCCGAGAATGCCGCTGGTGTTTTTGCCTTTGGTTTTGAAACGGTTGACGGCCTCACCAAAGGCCAATGCGCCGTCATTGGGAAAGCCCATTCGGTTTATGATGCTGTGGCTTTGCGGGTCGCGAAACACGCGGGGGCGTGGGTTGCCGTTTTGCGGGCGGGGGGTTACGGTTCCGGCCTCAACAAAGCCAAACCCCGCACCGAGCAACGCATCAACACAATCGGCGTTTTTATCAAAACCGGCGGCAAGCCCGACCGGATTGGGAAAGACAATGCTCCACAATCCTTGCGTCAGTTCCGGCGTATCGTGACGGGCTTTGTTCACCGATAAGGGACAAGACAGCGCCCTAACGGCGATTTTATGCGCGGTTTCGGCGTCCATACGGTGGAGCAAGGGGCGAGTGAGGCTGAACAGTAAATCCGAACGCATGGATATTTCCTATGTTTGGCGGCTGATGCGCGAAATGTTGAAGCATCAAGGCTTTTTTTTGCATCATAGCCCTCTTGACAAAAAACAAAAGGGGGTTTGACCCCCCTTTCGGCATTATTTTGTGCGATGCCGCATTGGCGCGATTGTCGCTGTTGTGGCGGTCGTTTTTACCGTCGGTCGCACTTACAGGCGGCAGGCCGGATTATTGGTATTGATACGGAAGGGCTCTGCCCCCTCGACTTCGCGGCCTGAAATGACGTTTTCCATCATGCTGAAGAAGCCGGAGCGCCAGCCAGAATGCGTGATATCGTATGTCTTGCGGCCTTGTACGCCTTCGGCGAACATGGCGTGGAGGTTGGACGAATACCATTGTCCGTTGAACAAAGAATCCTCAACGCGGAATGTTTCGGTACAGCCGTTTTCACGGATGACTTTGATGCGCTTTTCTTTGCCGGCGGTTTCGCCCGATCCGGTTACGGTTTCAAAGGCATCGAGGATGGTCACACGCTCGGTTTCGTGTGTGCCGAGGGCGTAATAAGCGTTAAAACCGACAACGGGGGTGGCGACGACACCGAAGATAATTGCGTATGTACCAAGACTGGCCATGAATAAAGATCCTTCTTTGAAAATGAATTGTCATATTGAAGATAAGGGCTTTATAAAGGCGGTCTTGTTTTTATGTCAATTTATTTTTTGTGATTGATCCATCGTTTTGATGTGATCGAGGCCGGCCTTGAGGTATTGATAGCCTGTAATCAAGGTCAATATGGCGGCGATGGTGACGCCGACGCGCCCGACTTCAAGCGTTTGCGGCAACACTGATTTTCCGGTTTCGCCGACGATCAAAAAACCGAGCGCAAACATCTGGATGGTGGTTTTCCATTTGGCGAGGAGGCTCACCGGCAATTTAATATTGCTGGGCCCCAAAAATTCGCGCAGGCCGGAGATCAAAATCTCGCGGAACAGGATAAGAATGGCGGGAATGATCCACAGCCCCGTCAAACGGTCAAACCCGATCAACATCATCAACAAAACGGCGATAAGGAGCTTATCCGCCATCGGGTCCATGAATTTGCCGAAGGCGCTTTCTTGCTTCCAGATGCGGGCAAGGTACCCGTCAAAAAAATCGGTGATGCAGGCGAGAGTGTAAACCCCCAGTGCCGCCCATCCTCCCCATGAATTGGGGCAAAAAAACAAGCCGGCAATAATCGGGATCATGATGATGCGGGCGAAGGTGAGGATGTTGGGGAGTGTCCATTGCATGATGGCGACTTTGTCTTGTTTAAGGCGGTTGCGGCACAATGCCAGATTGCCTAGGGTACAGGTTTTGCCCCGTTTATGGCAAGAGGGATATTAAAAAAGCACCGGCAAAGGGGCGGTGCTTTTTATCGGGTAAATTCATGCGCATTGGCGCGGATTATGCCTTAACCTTGGCGGCGGTTGTTTCCGAGGCGCTCTCAGGGTCGCGCAGGACATAGCCGCGCCCCCAGACGGTTTCGATATAGTTATGCCCGCCGGACACTTCCTCAAGCTTTTTGCGCAGCTTACAGATGAACACGTCAATGATCTTGATTTCCGGTTCGTCCATGCCGTTATACAGGTGGTTGAGGAAGACTTCCTTGGTCAAGGTTGAGCCTTTGCGGAGGGCAAGAAGTTCCAAAATGCCGTATTCCTTGCCCGTCAAATGCACCGGCTTGCCGGCGATGTCGACCATGCGCATGTCAAGGTTCACATTGAGCTTGCCAAGGGTGATGATGTTTTGGGCATGGCCTTTGGAGCGGCGGACGATGGCTTGAATCCGCGCCATTAATTCACGCTTGTCAAACGGCTTGGTGAGGTAGTCATCAGCGCCGAAGCCAAGGCCTTTGATCTTGTTGTCCAATTCGGCAAGGCCGGAGAGGATGAGAATCGGGGTTTCGATTTTGGAGGAACGAAGGCTCTTTAAAACCTCATACCCGTCCATATCGGGGAGCATAAGGTCAAGAATGATGATGTCGTATTCATAAATCTTGCCGATTTCAAGGCCGTCTTCGCCCATATCGGTGAGGTCAACGATGTAACCTTCGGATTTCAGCATCATCTCGATGCTCTTGGCCATGGAGGTATCGTCTTCTACTAATAATACGCGCATGCTGTTTTTCCCATTTGTTTGATTGAATGTGACGGAGTGATTCGGGTTTTTGTGAATCGTTATCTGGTGAATCGTGCTATTGACCGAATGGTTTCATCGACACTTCGTATCAATATGTGTTAATATTTATTAAGAACAGTTTAACACAGTTAACGAAGGTTAACAAAAAAAATAACATCTTTCGTTTCAAATGCTTTCTGTAAATTCTTCATCCTTTATGGCGGCGGCTTGTATGGCGCGTTGCCGGACGCAAAATAATGACTCATCGCATTGAACAAATCAGAACAGGAATCAAGGCCAGTCGCGCCAGCGTGACCTATGCCGAGGTCACGAAGGTGCTCGGCCTCATTGTTGAAATCGCCGGATTCGGGGATGCGTTGTCGATTGGCGCGATGGTGACATTGCGCCCCGATGACGGGCGCAAAATTCCATGTGAGGTGGTCGGGTTCAAAGACGGCCATGCGATGTTGATGCCGTTCGGCACGCTCGAAGGAGTTGGTCTTGGATGCCGCGCGGAGATCAGCGCGAACCGCCCGTTCGTGTGTCCGGATGAGAGCTGGCTCGGCCGTGTGGTCGATGCGCTGGGGCGCCCTTTGGACGGCAAAGGCCCCCTCAGTGTCGGCGAAGAAGCCATGCCGTATCGAACATCTCCGCCGCCGGCGCATAGCCGCCAAAGAATGGGTGAAAAACTTGACCTTGGCGTGCGGGCGGTGAACACGTTTTTAAGCACGTGCCGCGGGCAACGGATGGGGATTTTCGCGGGGTCGGGCGTCGGGAAATCGGTGTTGCTGTCGATGATGGCGCGCTATACCGAGGCCGAGATTTCCGTGATCGGACTGGTCGGCGAACGGGGGCGCGAGGTACAGGAATTTATCGAGGACGACCTTGGCCCCGAAGGCCTTGCGCGGTCGGTGGTGATTGTCGCGACGGGGGATGAGCCGCCCTTGATGCGGCGTCAGGCGGCGTATTTGACGCTCGCGGTGGCGGAATATTTCCGCAATCGCGGCAATGATGTGCTGTGTATGATTGATTCGGTGACGCGGTTTGCCATGGCGCTGCGCGAGATTGGCTTGTCGACGGGCGAACCGCCAACGACCAAGGGCTATCCGCCAACAACCTTCAGTGAATTGTCGCGCTTGCTGGAACGCGCCGGCCCCGGCATGAAAGGGCAGGGGAGCATCACGGCGATTTTCACTGTGCTGGTGGAGGGTGACGACCATAACGAACCTATTTCCGATGCGGTGCGGGGGATTATCGACGGGCATATAGTGATGGATCGCGCCATTGCCGATCGTGGGCGGTATCCTGCGATTGATATTTTGCGGTCAGTGTCGCGGTCGATGCCGCAATGCCTTGACGCCGACCAATGGTCGGTGGTACGGCGGGCGAAGGAGCTTGTGTCCACTTACGAAGACATGGCGGAATTGATCCGCCTCGGCGCGTACCGAAAGGGCAGCGATGCGAAGGTTGACGAGGCGATTCGCTATTATGACGCGATTAACAGATTTTTGGCGCAAAACAAGGATGAGCGTACCTCCATGGCCGAAGGCTTTGCCTTGCTTGGCGGGATTTTGGAGGGTAACGGGAGCGGTGGGAGCAGCAGCAGGGGCGTCGCCGTGGATGAAAAAGGCCGCCCTTTGCACCCGCAAGACCCGCGCAACAGGAAATAAATCATGGATCGTTCACGCGCTGTCTGCGATGTATGATGTGTGTGTTTGAACGGCAGGTTTTTTAACAGGAATTTGAAGTAAATGGCCGATCTCGACCCCTTGATCCGCTTTCGCAAATACGGGCTACAGGAAAAGCAGCGCCGCGTTGCCGCGCTGTATCAAGAGATGGAAGCGCTGGAAATCCGCAAATCAAATTTGCTGCAACAGCTCGAACACGAGAAAAAAGTGTCGGAGGAACTCGGCAGTATTGACGCTATGACGTCTTATGTCAGTTATTCCAAACGGGTTCGCATGACGCTTGACCAGATTAACGAAGCCGCCGCCGGTGTTGAAACGCGCATCCAGATTGCCCAAGACGACATGCGTGATGCGTTTGGTGACCTTAAGAAAATCGAGATTACCCAGCGTAAGCGCCTTGAGGAAATCGCCAAGGAAAACCGCAAAAAAGAAGACGCATTTTTCGGTGAAGTGGCGCTGGAGGGGTATCGCAGGCGGCTGGAAGAGGAGTAAAGGCGCGCGCGGGTTGTTTTTTACGCGGGCTCATTTTACGCGGTTTTATGCGTCTTGCGGCTGCATCAGGGTTTCAATGCATTCTTTGAATTTTTTGCCGTTGAGGTCAGCCTTGAAAAACACCGATACGGCGCCGGCCTTTTCGGATTCTTGAACGCTCAGGCGGTGCGCCATGCCGGTGGTGACAACAACAGGGCATGTCCCGATATGGCGGCGAAGCTGGATGACGGAACTTGCGCCGTAACTGTCGGGGAGGTTCAGGTCAAGGCAGACAAACCGGAATAAAGACGGGTTTTTGTCAATGGCTTGGAAGGCTTCAGCGAGGCTGCCGGCGGTGATGACCGCCAAATCGGGCGCGATGCTCTTGATGATCCGTTTGAGGGTCAGCAAATCTTCAGGATTGTCTTCGATAATCAGGATTGTGCTGTATGGCGTTTTGGCGGCGCTCATGATTCTTGCCCTCCTGATGCGGCGGCAAGGGTGGTGGGGGCGGGCTGGGCGGCATCGACAAGATATTTGTTGAGGGCTTCTTCCAGATATTCCTTGGTGATTTGTGATTTCAGGACGAGTTCCTGCGCACCGTGTTTCAGGGCTTCTTCAATCGTCAATTCGTTGGCAAGGCCGGTGGTGACGATGATCGGAACATTTTTATTGTATTTGCGGATGTCGCGGACGGAGCTTATGCCGAAACTGTCGGGCAGGTTCAGGTCAAGAAAAATGAAATCAACGGCTTTTTCTTGAAACATCGTCACGCCCGCGAAAATGGATTTGGCGATTAAGATCTTGTCATCAGGGCGAATAGAGCTGAGGCGGCGTTTCATGATGAATGAAATGTCGGGGTCGTCCTCTATCACGAGAATACGCTTTTGCGGCGCTTTTCCTTGTGTCTGTACGGTTGACATCGTGGTGTCCTGTTACGGAATAGTCTTTAAAATCACGTCAAAATTACAATAGAATAGCACTCAAACGAATCGCTTGAGTATCATGATAATACACGAAAAGGTTTAACAACCAGTGAAATTCACTTAAAATTATTGCTATTATACCTTAAGGAGCCTTTCAGCGAGAGGTTTTGTGGCCTAGCCAGAATGAAGTTGCTGAAAGGTGTTCATATCACGCTAAAAACCTACCACAAAAAACGGCGAAATAACAGGCTTCAGGCGGATCGGTTACATATGTACGCCATCGCGCTTTTTGCGGTGCGCCGTCCATGGTTTGAGTTTTTGGTCAATATAGGTTCCGAGAGCCTGAATATAGTCATCGACCCCGTTAAATGTTTCGGTCAGGGCGAGGCGTGTGCCTTTTTCGGGGCTGATTTGGAATTGCATCAGGCCTTTGTCGATATAGCTCGCCTGTACGCTGGCGTAATAGAAATTGTTTTTCAGGCTGAGTTTTTTTAGGGCTTTTGAATCGTCACGACGAACGGCCTTGGCAAAATCCAGCTCGAAGGTCAGGGCGCCAAGATTGAATTGGCGGATATTGTGCCAATCCTTGGCCAATTGATTGAATGTTTTGGCGGGGCCGTCATAGACCATGCGTTGTTTGGTGAGTGGCAGGGCGCGGTCATAAACGGTGCGCGATACGGCGATGGAGAGCGGAGAATCCGTCAAGTTTTTAACATTTAAAGGTCTGCGTTTTCCCGTCAGAGCATCGTCCGGCCAGCGTTGATCCCGTTTCGGCGCATCCGATATGGAGTCTAAAACGGCGTCAATTTCGGCGCGGAGCGCGGGGGTGCGGCATACGCGCTCGGCCGTGGTGGTGAGTGCTTGCGATAAGCCAACACCGCTTTGGCGTGAAAAAATAAGCGCCATCCCTGCTGCGATTAGGGCGAGTTTGTTGTTCTTGGGTTCTTTGTCGCCGCCTGATTCGCTATAAAACCGCAAAGATACAGCCCGCACAGGGGCGTTATCATCGGGCGAACGGCGTTTTTGTTGGAGGTCAAAGAGGTCGCGGAGATAGAAAAAAACATCCCGACCAGTGTTCAAAACCGGCAAGTCATTGTGGGCGGAGGGTCTTTTTTGTCTTGCGGCCATGGATGCCTTCACAGCCCTTTATCGGGCTTTTGCTTGGCGGGATGCGCCCCTTTTGGAGGGGCGTTATCACCTTTGTTTTAGCATTTTACGAACGCTGCAGGGCGGTGGTCGCCCTGCTTGTGTCCTTAGCCAAGCCCCGGGCTTGATTTCGGCCGTTTTGGGCTGGTGGTCGTGTCCGGTTTGTCGGCATCGGCGGTTGGGTGCGATGATCCGGTCGTGTCGTTCGGGTCAATATTCGCACCCGGCGTTGTGCCAGACGCGTTTCCTGCCTTGCGATTCAATGCGTCATCCGCATTGGCAGGGGCGGGAAGAGCGAGGCGCTTTTCCTGAACGATTTGCGCTTGGACGACGTCTTTGTCGGCGGTAGGAACGTCACCAACGGTCTGGTCTTTGTGAGCGCCGGAGGCCTCGATAACCGTAAGCGCAGTTCCGGTGGCGGGTTTCGCGCCGTCATTGGCACCATCATCCGCACCGTCATTGGCGACATGCGTAATGCTTTTCTGTGCATTGTCTTTGGGTGTTATGTCGATGGCTTCACCTTCGATGGTGATACCGCCCTTCGAAGCGTCGCCTGCTTCGATGGCAAGCGGGGCTTTTTTCTCAGGCAGCAGGATTTCAATCTCGCCGGTTTGCCCTCCAGCTTGCTCGCTGGCTTGAGGTGCGGCTAGAGCCGGTGCCGTTTCGTCGTTCAACGGCGGCAAGGGTGCCCCCGTATCCGGTTTGTTTTCGTCAAATGCTGCGGCAACCGCGGCATCGTCATTTGCGGCTTCTTCGGTCGCATTGGCATCAATCGCGCCTTCGCCCGCACCGCCAGACCCCGGACCTTTCGGGGCATCATCAGGCGAAGCCTCCGCACTCGGCGCCGGCGCATCCGCGCCGCCGTCGTTAAGGGCAACGTCAGAATCAAGGCCGTGCTTGTTGTTAAGGCGAATTTGTTTTTGTTGGTCGATGAGCTGCTGGAAGCTCTCGAGCAAAGGCCTTTCGCCGAGTTCCGCCAAAGTTTCGTTATATTTGGCGACAAGGTGCTCAAGCTTTGCTTTGTCTTTATCTTTATGATTGTCATAGAAAGATTGCAAATCTTTATCAATGCCAGGGCCGGTGATGTTCAGAGCCGTTCCGGAGCGGTTTGCTGTGTGCAAATTGGCAATGATGAGCAGGTCACGCTTTTCAAGCGCCGATTTGCTGAACGCTGTGCCGCCCGTGGCTTTGTTCAGGATGCCTCTGGTTTCGATATTGACGGTTAGTTCTTTGCGCTTGACCGGCTGGCTGTCTTTATCGATGACCAATGATCCATCAGGATTCTTTTCATACCGTCTGTGCCCTTGGAAAACAGTCGCCATGGCGAGGGCGGATTTTGCGTTAAACGGCCCGCGTGTCGCAATCCGGACGTTTTTACCGTCGTCATAGACGGCTTGTTGGCGTACGCCGTCATTGACGAGCAAACCCATCGTATAGCCGTCACTAAAAACGTTTTTACCGATCTTGTATCCACTGAACAGCTTTGATTCTAAGGGAGTATAGAGTTTGCGCTCTTCCGCGCTCATTTCTTTGCCTTCGGCTTCAAGCTCGGCGTCACGTTTTTTCTTTTCGTCATAGAGTCTTTGTGAATCGCTTGCGTCTTGCGCTGTTGATCCGAAATATTGCCCTCGAAATTTGTTGAAGTCGCCAATCGTTCCTTCATCCAGGGGAAGGAAACCTGAGCCGACTCCGGGCATTTTACGGTTGTCTTCCCGCTTTTTATATTGCAGAGCGACACGGGTGCCGTAATAGTCCGACCAGTCGATGTTTTTATTCGGAGCCCAAAATGAGGCGCCTGAATCCATGGTGGGGGCGTCTTCGTCAATTTCGGGGGGCAAGAACGTGGCGGCGGCTTCTTTTTCTGCTTTTGAAAGCTCTTCTTCCGTGGGCAGTGCGGCCTCAGGCTGCGCGGGTTTCGCGGCGGCGGGGGCGCTTTGTTGTGGGGTGGGTTGCGGTTGCGTGGCTGTGTCGGCGGCGGCCGCTGGCTTGGCTTCGGCGGGCGCTTGTTCCGCAGTTTGTGCTTTGGTTGCTTCTGGATTTGGTGATTGCTCTTGTGAGCGCTCTTGTTCTGGGCCCGTTGTGGATGCCATTTTTTTGTTCCTCAATTATTTACCGCTAAGTTCTTTACACATACCATAAACAGGGGCGTCTTTCAAGAAAAACCGTTGGTTTTTGCGCTGTTCACCGATTGTTGTATCGAGGGCAGCTTGCGCCGATTTTTCCAGTAGATTTCAATCGTAAAACCCTTATCATAGCGTATCTTAACCAGTTTTATTTAAGGAAGACTTAACATAATGGATGATCGCGAGCCGAAAGAGCCGTTGCCGCGGATGCATGACACCGTAATCCCAAAAGCGCCGGAACGGTCTTTTTTAGCACGGCTACGGGGCTATTTGATTGCCGGCATTTTGGTGACGGCACCGCTGACGATTACGGTTTACCTGACGATCTCGATCATCAATTTTATTGATTTCAGGGTCGTGCGCCTTATTCCCCCCCAATATAACCCGAATGAATATTTGCCGTTTTCCGTGCCGGGGCTCGGGGTGATTTTGATGGTTCTGTTCTTGATCGGGGTCGGGATGTTGACGGCGAATTTCTTCGGTCGTTTCTTTGTAAGGATGAGTGAATATTTCCTTGATCGGATGCCGATTGTGCGCTCATTATACGGCGCAACAAAACAGATTTTCGAAACGGTCTTGGCGCATCAATCACAAGCGTTCCGCGAGGTTGTGTTGATTGAATATCCGCGCAAAGGGATATGGGTGATCGGGTTTATTACCGGCCCAACCAAAGGGCAAATTCAGGATTTGACCGAGCAAGAAACCGTGAATGTGTTTTTGCCGACAACGCCGAACCCGACATCGGGGTTTTTGTTGTTTGTGCCACGGGAAGACGTGTATTTCCTTGATATGACGGTGGAGGAGGGGTTGAAACTCGTTGTGTCCGCCGGCATCATCAACCCGCCCGAGCGCGGCAAAAAAGCCATCAAAGGCACCGCCAAAGGTACTGCCAAAGGCAAAGTGCCGGTGAATGATTCGAGCAATAAGCCGGACGCTTCGCCAGAAGCCTAGCCAGAGCGCAGATATTCAATCGCTTTGTCTTTTTCATAGAGGTACAGGAGCATTCGCAGCGCTTCGCCTTGGGCGGTGTCGAGGGTTTCATCGCGGTTGAGGACGTAGTCTGCATATTGGCGGGCGCTGAAGAGTAAATCCTGATGATCCTCAAGCGAGGCGGTGCGATAGCGCGGCAAGCCGCTTTGCGCGGTGCCGAGAAGGTCGCCCGAACCGCGAATTTCCAAGTCTTTTTCGGCAATTAAAAACCCGTCTTCGGTGTCGCGCATGACGCCGAGGCGTTCCTTGGCAACGGCGCCGAGCTTGGCGCTGTAGAGCAAGAGGCAGCTTGAAGCCTTATCCCCCCGCCCGACCCGTCCGCGCAATTGGTGCAATTGCGACAGGCCGAACCGCTCGGCATGCTCGATGACCATGACGGTGGCTTCGGGGACGTTGACGCCGACTTCGATGACGGTTGTGGCGATGAGGATGTCAAGATCGCCGCCGGCGAAGCGTTCCATGACGGCGTCTTTTTCCGCGCCTTTCATCCGCCCGTGAACGAGGCCGATGCGTTCGCCGAAAATCTGGCGCAGCAAGGTATAGCGTTCTTCGGCGGCGGCGAGGTCGAGTTTTTCGGATTCCTCCACCAAGGGGCAAACCCAGTATATGCGCTCACCTTGATGAATTTTGCGGCGCAGGGCTTCGACCACATCGGCGAGGCGGTCGATGGAGATGAGGCGCGTGTCGATGGGTTTGCGCCCTGGGGGTTTTTCGTTCAGGCGGCTGACATCCATGTCGCCATAGGCGGCGAGGGTGAGGCTGCGCGGAATCGGGGTGGCGGTCATGACCAATATATCGGCCTGCGCGCCCTTGCCTGAGAGGGCAAGGCGTTGTTGAACGCCGAAACGGTGCTGTTCGTCAATCACGGCGAGGCCGAGTTTTTCGAAAATCACTTGGTCTTGGAACAAGGCGTGCGTACCGATGATCAGGCGGGCGTGACCGCCGGCAATATCGTCCAAAATCGCTTGTCTTTTCTTGCCTTTATCGCGGCCTGTGAGGATGGTACAGGATATGCCCGCCGCTTGCGCCAGCGGGGCGATGGTGTCGTAATGTTGCCGCGCCAATATCTCGGTCGGCGCCATGATTGCGGCTTGATGCCCACATTCAATGGCGTTGGTGGCGGCGCACAGGGCGACAATGGTTTTGCCGCTCCCCACATCGCCTTGCAAGAGGCGGAGCATTTTGGCGCGGGATTGCATGTCGGCGTCAATGTCTTTGAGGGCTTGTTGCTGCGCCCCTGTCAGGGGATGGCCGAATTGGGACAGCACAGCTTTGCGTAAGGTGAAATTCGGCGTGAAAACTTGCCCGACCGGACGTTTGAGCGAACGGCGAATAAGGCGCATGGCGAGTTGTTGCGCCAAAAATTCATCAAAGGCGAGGCGTTGACGGGCGGGGCTGTCGGGGCTGATTTGCGCGGCTTTGTCGGGGCGGTGCAGGGTTTTGAGTGCCTCAGGCCATGACGGCCAATTCTGTTTGGCGAGGTACCCGCCATCAATCCAGTCCGGCAGGGTGGGAATTTGGGTGAGCGCCTGAAGCATTGCTTTGCGGAAGCTGCGCGGGCTGAGGCCTTGCGTCATGGGATAGAGGGGTTCAACCCATTCGATATCGGTTTCGATGATGTCGGTTTCTTTATCCGTATCGCTTTCAGGGGCAACGCGTCCCGATTGCAGGAGGTCGGGATGCACCATCTGAGCACCGCCATAGCCATGGTCAACACGGCCGCAAATCGTGACAACAGCGCCTTCAGGATAATGTTCGGTTAAATAGGGTTTGCGGGCGTGAAAGAACACAAGATCGATTTGACCGCTCTCGTCAAAGGCTTTGATGCGGTATGGCTGGCTCTTGCGGGCGTTTGGGATGTGCTTACGGACGGTCAGGCGCATGGTGGCGGTGCGTCCATTGATGGATTCGGCGATGCTGGGGCGATAGCGGCGGTCGATGATGTCGACGGGCATATGCAGTAAAAGATCGAGAACGCGCTCACCGCCGATCAACCGCGCCATATGCACGGCAATTTTCGGCCCGACCCCTTCAATGGTGCGGATGGATCGGAATAAAGGGGTGAGCAAGAGCGAACGCATGATCCCTATTCAAGCCATAAACAACGGCGATGACAAGCGATGATTTAACCGCGGCGGCGAAAACCGCATCGTGATGGGTTGCAGGCAGGTGGAGTTTGCCTGTATAACGGGCGAATGATGCAAGATACAGATGATTCAAGACAGAGCAAAACCCCGACCCGCGATATGGATGCGCAGGGCGTTGAGAATTACCGCAAGAAATTGCTGTACCGCTCATGGCATCGCGGAACGCGCGAAATGGACATGATTATGGGCACGTTTGCCGATAGAAATCTGGCGCAATTCGGGGTCGAAGACCTCGCGATATATGAAGATATTCTCACCGAAAACGACCCCGATCTTTATGATTGGATTTCCGGCCGCACGGCATTGCCGGAGAATAAGGATAACCGCGTGATGCGGCTTTTGCTCGCTCATGACCCGTCCGGTCGGCGCGTGTCAAAGACTGCCCCATAAAATCGGCGTTATAAAGACTTCTTTTCCTTTATTTTTAAAGATGAAGTTTCTATGGTGGGGCGAATTTAACGCCCATCTATGGTTCAAAGCCCGATGTCCGATACTGTCCACGATGCAAAAACCACGCCCGAAGAGGACACTGTACACCGCGTGCGCACTTTATATGGTGTGCCATTCGGGCAAATGGCGTTTGAATTGATTGACCGTGCCTATGCGGCGCAACGCGCCAATGGCGGGCTTGCCCTTCATATTTGCGCCGATGATACGGCGATGGCGGAACTCGGTGAATTGATCCGCTATTTCGGGGTGGGGATCGAGTATTTGGAGTTTCCCGCTTGGGATTGCCTTCCTTATGACCGCGTATCGCCGGCCAGCGCCCTTATGGGGCGGCGTATGGCGGTGCTGGCGCAGCTTCTCGCCCGTCAAAACAGTGATATTCGCAAGCCGTTGATCGTGTTGACCACCGTCAATGCCTTTACCCAACGCGTGCCGCCGCGCAGTGCGATGGCGGGGAGTAATTTCTCGCTCCGCAAGGGCGGGCGGGTGAAACCCGATGATTTGATCGCGTTTTTGTCGGGCAACGGGTATGAACGCACCGACACAGTGCGCGAAGCGGGCGAATTTGCCGTACGCGGCGGGATTATTGATCTCTTCGCCCCTGATGGCGACCCCGATGCGGCGGCGGGGGACGATGCCCGCGCCGTGCGGGTGGATTTCTTTGGTGATGAAATTGACTCGCTGCGCCTGTTTGACCCTGTGACTCAGCGCAGCGAGGGACATGTGCCGCACCTCACCCTGTCGCAAGCGTCTGAGCTTATCCTCACCGAGGAACGCATCCAACATTTCCGCGCCGCGTATCGCGACCATTTCGGTGCGGTGGTGGACAAAGACCCACTCTATGAAGCGGTGTCCGAGGGGCGGCGCTATGCGGGGGTGGAACATTGGTTGCCGCTGTTTTACGCCGATCCGCTCGAAACGGTGCTCGATTATGCAGATGGCGCGATGCTGAGCTATGACCATCACGGTCCGCAAACACAGGCGGAAAGAGTGGCGCATATTGAGGATTTTTACGCCTCACGCAAGGCGATTCAAGCTTCACACTCGGCGTTGAAGAAAAAGAATAAAACCACCAAAGGAGCGCGGCAGAGCCTTCGTGACGCCGAAACCAAGGCCGAAGGGCAAGACGTATCGTTGACCGGCGCGTTGTATAATCCGTTGCCGCCGGACTTACTCTATTTGAACGAAGACGAAATCGCGCGGCTGATTGCGGAGGCTGTATCGGCGGTGCAGTTTTCGCCTTTTGCCGCCCCGACCGACCGTGACGAAGACCGCACCGCGCGGGCAGGGCGCGATTTTAAGGATATTCGCGCCTTGCCGGATGGCGATGTGTTCGGGGCGCTGCGCGACCATATCCGCGCCCTCCAGCAAACGCAAAAAGGCCATGAAACCCGCCGTGTCGTGATCGCAAGTTACAGCGAAGGCGCGCGCGAACGGATCAAAGGCTTGATGGAACATGCGGATTTAACCGGATTGCGCCTGTGTGACAACGCCGAGCATATCCACGCCCTGAAAAAGGGGCAAGTCGGGCTGGCGGTGTTGCCGCTGGAGCGCGGGTTCGTGAATGAGCGGATTGCGGTGCTGAGCGAGCAAGATATTCTCGGTGATCGCTTGGTGCGCAAAACCAAAAACCGCAAGAGCAAGAGCGACGTGTTCATTCGCGAGGTCTCCTCCCTCAACGAGGGTGATCTGGTGGTTCACCAAGACCACGGCATCGGGCGGTTTATGGGGCTTGAAACCCTGAACATCGCGGGGGCGTTCCATGATTGCCTGAAAATCGTTTATGGCGGCGACGATAAATTATTCATTCCGGTCGAGAATATCGAGATTTTATCCCGCTTCGGGGCCGATGAAGGCACGGTCGCGCTTGACCGTTTGGGCGGCGCAGGGTGGCAGGCACGCAAAGCGCGGGTGAAGAAAAACCTGATGGAAATGGCGGGCAAATTGATGGATATTGCCGCCGCCCGAAAATTACGCAAGGCCGAGAAACTGAGCATTCCCGACACGGTTTACCAAGAATTTGCGGCGCGGTTCCCTTATCACGAAACGGATGACCAAGCCAAGTCGATTGAGGATGTTTTGGCGGATTTGGCCTCGGAATTGCCGATGGATCGGCTGGTCTGCGGCGATGTCGGGTTCGGCAAGACCGAGATTGCCCTGCGCGCCGCATTCGTTGCCGCGATGGCGGGGGTGCAGGTCGCGGTGGTGGTGCCGACAACCTTGCTGGCGCGGCAACATTATGCGGGGTTTATGGAACGGTTCCGCGGCTTTGGCCTTCGGATTGAACAGCTCTCCCGCCTCGTCAACGCCAAACAAAGTAAGCTGGTGAAGGAAGGCCTCGCCAAGGGCGATGTCAATATCGTGATCGGCACCCATGCCTTGCTGGCGAACGCCATCAAGTTCAACCATCTTGGCCTCGTGGTGGTGGATGAGGAGCAACGCTTTGGCGTCAAGCAAAAGGAACGCCTGAAAGACCTTAAAAAAGACGTTCATATCCTCACCCTCACCGCCACGCCGATTCCACGGACGTTGCAAATGGCGCTCACCGGCGTGCGGGATTTGAGTTTGATCACTACGCCGCCGGTTGACCGTCTGGCGATCCGTAACTTCGTCATGCCGTTTGACCCGATGGTGATCCGCGAGGCGGTTTTGCGCGAACATTACCGCGGAGGACAGAGCTTTTGCGTGTGTCCGCGCATCAAGGATTTGACAAAAGTTGAAGCAAAGCTGAAGGAGCTTATCCCCGAAATTCGTATCGTGTCCGCACACGGACAAATGCCACCGCAGGAACTCGAAGAGCGGATGAGCGCGTTTTACGACCGCCAATATGATTTGTTGCTGGCGACTAATATTATTGAGTCCGGCATTGATGTGCCGTCGGCGAATACGTTGATTGTCTACCGCGCCGATTTGTTTGGCTTGTCACAGCTTTACCAGATCAGGGGGCGGGTTGGGCGCTCGAAACAGCGTGCCTATGCGTATTTGACCTATCTGCCCGACATGGTGTTGACGCAGGACGCGCAAAAACGGCTTGAGGTGATCGACATGATCGACACGTTGGGCGGCGGGTTCCAGATTGCTAGCCACGACCTTGATATTCGCGGCGCGGGAAATCTGGTTGGGGAACAACAATCCGGCCATATCCGCGAAGTCGGGGTGGAGTTGTACCAACAAATGCTCGAAGAAGCCGTCGCCGCCGCGCGGGATGGCGCGGCGAATGATGATACGGTGCGGGTGGAGAGCTGGACGCCGGAAATTCAGCTCGGCACATCGGTTCTCATCCCCGAACGCTATGTGAAGGATTTGAATGTGAGGCTGAGCCTGTATCGCCGCGTTGCCGATCTTGCCGACCAAACCGATATTGAATCCTTCGCCGCCGAAATGATCGACCGGTTCGGCCATTTGCCGAAAGAGGTTGAGAATTTATTGGAGGTCATCACCATTAAACAACTCTGCCGCAAGGCGGGCGTGTCGAAAATTGATGCGGGGCCAAAGGGAATTGTCGTGGCGTTTCACAATGACCGCCCGCCGAACCCCGAAAAAGTCCTGCGCCTTGTGGCGCAATCGGTCGGGACGATCAAGCTGCGTCAGGATCAAAAACTCGCCTATACGCGGAGCTGGGGGTCGGATGCGCTGCGTGTTGCCGGAGTTCGGAAAATTCTGAGCGACCTTGTCGCGGCTGCGGCGGCTTAATTCTAGCCGTGCGGGGCGTAGCGCAAGGTTTGCTGCGACAATTTCGAGGCGAGAAAATCCTTCGTCTTGCGGTCGAGCGGGTTCCAATGCGTGACCATTTTGATCTTGCTGTCCGGTGAATCATCAATCACCAATTCCAGAGTTTTTCCGGCGAAGTCACGCTTATGCTTCATCGACAGGGCGAGGTTCGGGTTAAGACCGAAATCCACCAGTAACTCCATCAAGGCTATTTGCGGGTGCGATGAAAAAATCGTGACCGGCGTGCCGATGCTGTGTTGATGGTTCAAAAAGGCGATGAGGTCTTGGTTGCCGTTGGCGCCATATGACGGGCCAAACAAGGTTTCGACAACATCGCTGAATATCCCCCGCATCACCGCGCGGCGGTCTGGGTGAGTGGAAAGCCTGTTGAAATGCTCGCTCATCATGACGTGTTGCATGTCGCTCATGGTTTGTCCTTTGACTTTTGTTTGACATATTACTATGAGCCGACCCTATGCAAGATGGGCGGCAAAGTCAAATTTTTCGGACGATGGTTTGTGCGGTCAGCGTTTGTCGCTAGAGAGCGCGCCTGTTTGGCGAAGCTCTGATAACGCGGTTCCGTTGACGTAGAGTTCGCCGAGCTTGGGCGCGCGCTCTATATACACTTTTGACCCTTTTCTCGGTGTGACGAGGAGGTCAACGGCAAAACGGACTTCCCCTCTGCGCAAGAGCCTGTCCAAAGGTGTGGCGACGCGTTCGTCAACGTAGTAACGGTTGAGGCCGATGTCGATGATTCCGTTTTTCGATTCACCTTTGATAACGGCGTCGCATTGTTTTGAAGCGAGTCGACAGGGGGTGAAGTTTGCTTCTGGATTAATGCGGGTACCGTTTGTGTCGGTGAGGCACAGGCAGCAATCTTTCTCAAACATGTCGCAGGACAGAGAATTTTTGGCGTTCCACGCAAAACGATATTGAATATAGCGGCCTTTGAGCAAGTCGCGGGGGTCATAGCCCTCAAGGTCAATGCGCCAGCTTTGTGCCGTTTCCTTATGCTGGATGTGATAGGCAATCGACCCGCCGAAAAAGATCAACGGTAAGACAATCGCGAAAATCGCCAAGGCACGAGTATAGCGCATTCCAAGGGCGATGAGGCGGGCGATAAGAATGTTTTCGGGTTTGCTCATCGAATTACACCGTTTCTTTTAAAAAATTGCTGAAACGCTTGGCGCCTTTGACCATGCCGATCAAGACACAACCCGCGAGAATAAGGCCGATGCCATTGGTCATTAACCCGCCGAAAACCTCAAGGAAAACAATATAAAGGCGCAAGGTGACAAGGGTGATGGCAAGGCTGACGAGCTTGTCTTCGCCGGCTTTTTGCCAGATATAGCCAAGACCCATCCAAAACCCCATGAACAGCAACGCCCCAAGAAAATCAAGGTCAACCACGATGAATAACGGCAACGCCATCGCCGCAACGCACAGGTTCAGGACAGTCCAATCGCTGGGTTCTTCGTGGTCTTTGAAGCAGGTTTTTAAAAAACCGATATAGACAAAAGCGCAGGCGGTGATGAGGCCAATGAACAGGTAATGCTGAGATCCGTGGCTTGCCGAGCGATAAAAGTCATTGCCGGCACCATAAAACCAAAACCCCGACAGCGTTGCGGCGCAAATAAGCAAAACCAATGACCCGCGGCGGAAAACATCCGAAAATTCGGGGCGGTATTTGCGCGTGATGGTCATGCAATGGTCGCCGAATACGGAGAGCGGCACAAACAAGGCCAGAAAATAGCCGAACACGCCTTTTTCAAAATCGCCCAAAGGCTTGGAAAATTCGAAGAAGCCCATGATGACAGTGACGATCAAGGCAACAAACCAAAGGCTGGCGGAAAATCGCGACCGTGGAAACATCATCATCATCGGCACGGACAGGATCATCCATAAAATCAGGGCGGCGGCGGTGGAGCCGTCAAGCTGGAAAACCTGACCAATCAAGGCGATGAAGGTGAGGGTGAGCCCGAAAAGCGCAAGGCACACCCCTTCACGCAGAATGGGGCGGTCATTTGGTTGGCCTATTGTTTTATGGAGTTTCAACAACCAAATCCCAAGCCCTGCATTGAGGGCGAAATGGGCGGCAAGCTTGGCGTAAGGGCCGATCTCTTGCCAATTGGCGCCGATGACCATGGCAAAGCCAAGTAAGATTGAAAACACACCGACCATCTGAAACCCGATGGCAAATTGTTTTGAGGTGCGGTTTTTTTCAAAGCTTTGGATGGCGGAGGCGTTGTCGGCGCTAATAAGGCCGTTCTTTTCCCACAGGCTCAGGCGTGATTTGAGGCGCATAATAGTAACTTTCCCCTTTTTCCGCCGTTCTTGAAGGCGGCGCAATGTTTGCTTGTATAAAGTCTGCCTGAAATGGTGGGGTTCGTCTAGTGGTGCTGTGTGGGCAGTGGCGCTGTGCGGGCCGTGGTGCTGTGAGCGCGGCTTGTTGCCTTAAATGAATTTTTACTTTTGGGGTGTTTTATGGCATGATGAATATGGATCAAACGCAGTGAAAAGGGGCCGATCATGGGCCATGACTATGTTGAGAGCAGAATACGCGAAGCGCTGCGCCTGAATGGCGGCAACGAGGCGAAGACGAAGCGTCAGGTTCATGCATGGCTGTATGAAGACCATAAATTCCTGCTTGAACTCACCCAGCCCCATTTAAATGGGATTATCGCCTATGCGGTCGGGCGCACCAAAAACATGATGATGACGCAAGATGCCCAAGATGCGGCGATTGCCGCCGCCGATGCGGTGTTGAACCCGACGGCTCCGAAAAAGGAGTCTGCCGCCGCGGCGGCTGCGAAAGCGCGTAAAGAAGGGGATTTCGGCGAAACGATGCTCCGTTCCTTTATTTCCGGCAATTCGGCGCGGTTCGGATATGAAGGAAGCTCCGCCCCCGTGCGGCGCAAGGCGGCCTCACAATCGCATATTGACACGATCCATTTGCTAGCCGCCGCAGGCCGCAAAAAGCAAGGCACACCCCCCACCGACCAAGAATAAATCCGTGGTGGATTACGATATTGGTCACGGTGTGGGTTACGATGTGCGGTGCTTGCCTTTACAGCGCGATGCCAAAAAACACCGCGTGCAGGGGCGTCCCCCTGCAAAAACAAAATCAATAAAATGATAAGAAATAATAAGGCGGGCGTTTTTTAGCTCGGCTTTTTCTTGCCTGTCATGCGCTGTGCCTCGGAATATTGGGCGTATGCGGTGGACATTAAGCTGCGGACGCAGGATTTGGTGTCGTTTATATAGCCGCTCGGCGCATCTGTTTTGTCCCGTATGTCGATATAGGCGGCTTTCGCGGTTTCCAAGATGGTCGCGTCGCCCGCGGCGGCCCCTCGGAAGTAAACATCCATGGCGCATTGGGCGGATTCAAAATGCATGGCGATGTTTTGGGCTTCTACGCGGGTCAATCTCGGTTGGTTGAGTAACAGCGTTATGTCGGCGGCGGTCATGTCGGTGAGGGTGATATTGCCGGCGGCGAGGTCTTTTTCAAGAGCCGATCTTTTTTGGCGCTCGGCTGGGGTGAGGCTCACGGTGTTTGTTTCAAAGCCGGACGGTGCGTTGCCGGAATGCGCGGTCATCGGGCTTGATGTGCTGCATGACCCCGCCAAAACCATGATCTGGAGCAAGATAACAGACATTAAAACCGGCGATGTCCGGATTTTATCGCGGATGATGCGGTGCGTTTTTGCTTGGTATGTTTTTGCGTGGCGAAGATGGTCGGAAATTTGTGCCGAAAGGACGCGCCGCGCGGGCGCAAAACGCGGCTTTGCGTGCGATAAAAAGAGCCCCGGCCCCTTGAGTAAATCAAGGGTCCGGATAAGGAGTTTTGATGAAAAAAAGTTCTTGTCGAACATTGCTTTGGCCGAACGGATTATGGTTCGGATCCGCTTTTCGCTTATGCGCTTGCGGCGGCTTTTTCGCCGAACGGCAATTGCTCGTCAGCTTTGTCAGCCTCAACAGCTTGCTTGGCGGCTGCGCGGCTCTTCGAGAAGTCGGCGGCACCGGCTGTGGGCTTGGAATCTTTGGCGGCGGTTGTGTTGAGCGGCGCAATTTTGCCGTCAAGGGTCGCGCCGGATTCAACGGCCAATTCGCGGTAAGAAATCGTGCCGACAATGACGCCGGTTGATTTCACGGTCAGGCGGCCATCAACCTTGATGTCGCCTTCAAAACGGCCAGCGATGGTGGCGTTTTCGATTTCAACGGTGCCGTAATACACGCCGTTTTCAGAGATGTCGAGAACCTTGGCGCCTTTCAGGGCGGCCTCAACGGTGCCTTCAACGATCAAATGGTCGCAAGACTCGATCTCACCGGACAGGGTGATGCCTTCGCCGATCATCAGGCGGCGGCCTGAGTTGATGGAGTGGGCAGGGTTGTGGCCGTGGCTGTGGGCGCCGCCGGATTGCATGCCGGCATAGCCGTATTGTGCAGGGCCGCTCATCGGGCGTTGGTAGGGGCTGTTGCCCGGAATATCAACAGGGCGGATGCCCGGTGTTTCGTTGGTTTCGTTTGACATAGTGGCTTCCTTTTCTCTTCCTACGGTTTCTGGTTGAGTTGGTTTGACGTTTGCTGGAGTAGATTTAACGGTGGTTGCGGCCGGCGATTGTGTCGGCTCGGCGGCGGGTGCACCCGCGTTTTGCGACCGCAGCGCGCCGGTGTGTTGAGCGGCGGGGGCGGTCGGTGTTTGTTCGGTTTTTTTCTCTGGTGTTTGTTGTGTTCTGTGGAACATCAGCAAAACGTCCTTTCCTTCGGCTTTAACGTATCAGTTGTTGTCTGTGCTCGTTGCGGCGTCGTTTTGGTTCAGTGTCGTGTTATTCGTTATCCGTATTTGTGTCTGTCTTTGTGTCATTATTTTGACGCCAAATTCTTGACGCCAAAAGCGGGCTTCGCATCACAAACGAAGAGCCGACCAAACAAATCAACAGCCCACGGCGCAGCATAAAAATATGTTTTTCAAGCCGCTGCGGCTGTGATTTTCATATACGGTTTAATGTGATGTGGACGGACATTAGCACGCAAAAAACGGCAATTGCAAGAAAGAAAAATGAAAATTTTACAAGCTGTAGAGAGCGTTCGTTTATAGCGTTTTGAATCGCTTTGGTTTTTTATTTTTTGTTGAGGGGGTTTTTGTGTTTTTGGCGGAATTGAGCGCCGGATTACTTTTTTCAATGCAAATATTTTTGTTATTTTTCAATATTTTATGTAATGAAATGTGATCTTTAACATTAAGTTTCATTCTTGTGGTGAAGGGCAGAAATCTGTCGTTTTTTGGGTGGCGGTTATGCTCTCTTCGAGGGATAAAAGAGGGTATTCACAGGGTGAATTATTTTTATGTCATTTGATGATGTATGTTAAATATAAGCCTGATTTTATTGTGTTTTATGGGTATTTTCGTAAAAAGACAAAAAACGGATTGCGGGGCGTCTTGAAACGGGGTTTAGTCGTGTCATTCGCTATAATATTTGACAATAAAGGAATGGCCGATGGCGGCAATAAACGGAACGAATGCTGGGCGTGATGATGTGCATGAAGACACGCGCGCCGCGCATGTCGTGGCGGCGATGATTGACCACATTGTGGCGCGGGCGGGCGCGAGGGCTGAGGACGGGCTTGAGGCGCTCGCCGTGCGGGCAGGGTATGAGGCGCATTATTTTCAAAAGCTGTTTACCCGCTATGTCGGCGTGTCGCCAAAGAATTTTCAGCGCTATATGGCCTATACCAAGGCGCGGAGCTTATTGCTCAAGGGAATGCCAACGCTGGAGGCGGCCTATGAGGCGGGGCTGTCCGGCAATGGACGGCTTCACGATTTGTTCGTGACGATTGAGGCGGCAACCCCCGGTGAGGTCGCCAGCGGTGGGCGCGGGCTGGATATTCATTATGGCTGTGTCCCAACCCCTGTGGGGTATCTGGTGCTGGGGCAAACGGCGCGCGGTGTGTGCTGGGCGGGGTTTCAGGTTGATGAAACGCCTGATCTTTCGGTGGCGCGGATGACGCGCCATTGGCCGAATGCGCGGATGATTGAGGATGTTGCGGCGGTTGAGGATTCCGCCCGCGCCATCATGGCGATTTGGGGCGGGGTTGATGCGGGCGGCGGGGCTGATGAGCACGCAAAGCCGCAGGTCTATAGCGGGGCACCGCTCGCGCTGCACCTCAAGGGCACGAATTTTCAGATGCAGGTATGGCGGGCTTTGCTCAAAATTCCGTCAGGGGTGGTGGTGAGCTATGAGGCGCTGGGCGAGGCGCTAGGGCGTCCGAAATCGGCGCGGGCGATTGGCAATGCGGTGGGGTCTAACCCCGTGTCCTTGCTGATCCCCTGTCACCGCGTGATCCAAAAATCCGGTGTTGTGAATAATTACGGATGGGGAAGCCCGCGCAAAAAGACCTTGCTGGGGCTTGAGGGGCGCGGTCATTGTCATAATAATTTTTAACGTGTTTTTCGCAGGGCGTGTGTGCTAGCTTAGGCACCGTAGTCATGTCGATCGGGGAGTTTTTATGACGAAAAACGATGATGATAATAACAAAAATCGCGGCGGCAAAATCATTGACGTATCCGAAATATTTTCGGCGTCTGGTGTTCCGGCCTATAAGCGCGTCTATGGATGCGTAGACCAAGTCATCCCGATCGGGGAGAAAAACCGCTTATTGCTTATTATTCGCAGCGGCGGCAAGGATGTCCCGCTTTTGCTGGATTATAATAACGGTGTGGGCGGTTCTGCGCCCGCCGATTTCGTGCCGCCTTTGGTGGGGGATGCGGTGTCGTTTAAATTGCTGCCCGGGCGTGTGCGGACACAGCTTATGGGCTATGAATATGTTCCGACCGTCTTTGTGTTTGAAAATATTGGCGAGCATGAGCGCGAGCGTGCCGCACAGTTCATGCGTGACATGAAAAAAGACCCGCACGCGCAGATTATACCCTTCAAGAAAAAATAGGATTTTTGTCCCTTTTCGGGCGTAGCGTTTGGCCGTGCCGCGTGTGCGAGGGAGTGTTTTCAGGCAAGCCCTCAGGCGAGCCCCAGCACATCGCGCATGGTGTACAGGCCGTTATCCTTGCCGTTGAGCCACAGGGCGGCCTTGATCGCGCCTTCGGCGAACAGGCTGCGGTCGCCGGCTTTGTGGGTGAGTTCGATGCGTTCATGCGGGCCGTAAAACCCGACCGTATGTTCGCCGATCACATCGCCGCCGCGCAAGACGGCAAAGCCGATATCCCCCTTGTTTCGAACGCCGCTGCGCTCTGTTGCCATATGGGATGACAGGTCAATGTCGCGCCCCTTTGCGGCGGCCTTGCCAAGGGCGATTGCGGTGCCGGACGGGGCGTCAATTTTATGTTTGTGATGGGTTTCGACGATCTCGATGTCAAAGCCTGCGTCCAAAATAGCGGCTGTTTTTTCGACGAGAGCGAGCAAGATATTCACCCCGATGCTCATATTCGCGGCATAGACGATAGGGATATGCGCGGCGGCGGATTCAATGGCGGATTCTTGGGCGATGGTGAGGCCGGTGGTGCCGATGACGAGGGATTTTTTATGCCGGATGGCAAGGCTCAGATGATGCTCCAGCGCCTCAGGCTTGGTGAAGTCGATGATGCAATCAGCGGCGGTGAACAAGGCATCGGTTGTAAGCGGAGCGTCTTTGGCGTCGTTGAGCGCAGCGGCGGCGTTAGGGGCAATGGTGCGGCTTGACCCGCCGGCATAGGATGCAGGGGCGCCGGATTCGATGGCGGCGGTGAGGCTGCGGCGCAGGGCTTGCCCCATGCGGCCTGAAATTCCGGTGATGCCGATGGCGAAGGGGGAGGTGTTCATCGCTGTGTGTTCCGCTTTGGTGCTGGTCGGGTCGGTCTTGGGGCGGTTTTCGGATACGGCCTGTTTCAATTGCCCTGTGATTCAAACTCGGATACAATACACGGATCGGGCGATTTGTGCCATAGGCTATGTGCCTTTTGCGGTGTTTGTCCGGTGCCGAAATAGTCTTTAATCCGATTGAGTTCTGACTGTAATAAAATATGGCTGATAGCCCGAATAATGGTGGAATGCCCTTGACCTTTGCCGGTTTCAGGAAAGGCGTGCTGAGCGGTGACGTTTTGCTCGCGCTGGCGATTGTCGCGATTATTACGGTGCTGATTTTGCCGATGCCGACATGGCTTTTGGACTTTTCGCTGGCGTTGTCGATGACGGTGTCGGTGATGGTTTTGATGGTGGTGCTGTTTATCGAGCGCCCCTTGGATTTTTCCACTTTTCCCACGGTTTTGTTGATTGTGACGACGCTTCGGTTGGCGCTTAACCTTGCGTCAACGCGGCTGATTCTGGCGAACGGGCATGAGGGGGGCAATGCCGCAGGGGATGTGATCGGCGCGTTTGGCGGCTTTGTCATGCAGGATAATTTCGTCATCGGGGTGATTGTGTTCAGCATCCTGATGATCGTCAACTTTGTCGTCATTACCAAGGGTTCGGGGCGTATCGCCGAGGTTGCGGCGCGGTTCTCCTTGGACGCGATGCCAGGGAAACAAATGGCCATCGACAGCGATATGTCGGCGGGATTGATCACCGAAGAAGAAGCCAAACTCCGCCGCCGCGAGTTGGAAGGCGAAAGCACATTTTTCGGCGCCATGGACGGTGCGGCGAAATTCGTGCGTGGGGATGCGATTGCCGGCCTTTTGATTACGTTTATCAACGTGATCGGCGGGATCATCATTGGGGTGGCGCAAAAGGATATGCCGCTGGGCGAGGCCGCTTCGAACTATACGGTGTTGACGGTCGGTGACGGGTTGGTAAGCCAGATTCCCGCCTTGATCGTGTCGATTGCCGCCGGTTTGTTGGTGTCCAAGGGCGGAATTGCCGGATCTGCCGATAAGGCCTTGTTTGTCCAGTTCAAACAATATCCGAAATCCATGGCGTTGACCGCCGTTTTGATGATTACACTGGCGCTGCTGCCCGGAATTCCGGTGGTGCCGTTTATGGCACTGGGGCTTGCCGCCGCCGCTGGCGCGTATTTCTCGCAAAAACAAAAAGACGTGCGCGTTCAAAAAGCCAGTGACGATGCCAAAGCCCTCGCCGCGCCGCCGGTTCTGGCGGAGGAGCCGCCATCCAAAATGCTCGCCATGGACACGATCCGGCTTGAGCTGGGCTATGGATTATTGCCGCTCGTCAATGCCGAAAAAGGCGGGGCGAAACTCACCGACCAAATCAAGGGGCTGCGCCGCCAGATGGCGGAGGAAATGGGCTTTATCCTGCCATCCGTGCGGATTCAGGATAATCTTCAACTCGCCGCCAATGCCTATGTCGTGCGGATCAAGGAAATCGAAGTCGGGCGCGGTGATGTGCGCCCCAATATGTTGATGTGTATGGACCCGACGGGGTCGGCGATTGTGTTGCCGGGGGAACAGACCTTGGAGCCGACCTTTGGCCTGCCCGCCATGTGGGTGGATACGCAGTACCGCGAAGAAGCGAACTTCAAGGGCTATACCGTTGTTGATGCGCCGACCGTTGTGACGACCCATTTGACCGAGATTATCAAAGACAATATGGCGGAGCTGCTGACCTATACGGAAACCCAAAAATTGCTTGGCGAGATGGGCAAGGATTTCCAAAAACTGGTCGCCGATGTCGTGCCGGGGCAAATCTCGCTCAGTGGCCTTCAGCGCGTATTGCAAAACCTTGTCGCCGAGCGCATTTCCATTCGCGATATGCCGACAATTTTGGAAGGCATTTCCGAGGCCAGCCATTACACCAAGAGCGTTGCCTTGATGACCGAACATGTGCGGGCACGCCTGTCGCGGCAAATCTGTAACCAGAATATGAGCGCCCAAGGCATGTTGCCGCTGGTGACTTTGTCCGGTGATTGGGAGCAATCCTTCGCCGAGGCCTTGATTGGCGACGGCGAAGAACGCCAATTGGCGATGCCGCCGAGCCAGCTTCAAGCCTTTATCGGGCGGGTGCGTGAACTCTATGACCAATTGGCGCAGCGCGGCGAAAATCCGGTGATGCTGACCTCCCCCGGTATACGCCCCTATGTGCGGTCAGTGATCGAGCGGTTCCGCCCGCAAACAACGGTCATGTCGCAAAATGAAATCCACCCGAAAGCCAAAATAAAAACGCTGGGGCAGATTTAGGGCTGGCTTATGGCGTGTGGGGTTGGGCGCGGTAAAAAATTTAAACAAAGCCTTTTCAATAATTGTCTGATAAGATATGAATAATGGTATGGACTTTGCGAGTCCGCCTCTTTTATACTGAATCAAGATTCGAAATAAAGTTCCTCCACCCATGCGGCTAAAATCCTTTTACGCCAAAACCATGTCGGAAGCCATGCAAATTGTCCGTGATACATTAGGCGAAGACGCCATTATTGTTGCCACGCGTGAAGAGAATGGCGGTAAGAGCGTTCGTGTAACCGCGGCGGTTGAACGCTATGAGGATACTGTGCGCGAAGACCCGCATTTTGAACTGAATAAAAAGGCTGGATCGCCGCAAACCGCCGCGGCGGAGAGTGCCCACGCCGAAGAATTAACTCGTAACTGGCTGCAATATGACGATGAAGAAGATGCCGAAGGTCAGGTTATAGAGCTTTTAACCGACACGATGTTGCAACATTCGATTCCGGGCGATGTGCTCGATAATATCATTTCCACCGCCACGATGGTCGGGCTGGACAACCCGCATGAAGCCTTGACCGCCGCCTTTGACCATTTATATCATTTCCGTCCGTTGTCGCATAAACCGACGCGTAAGGCGTTGATGCTGGTCGGCCCCCCGGGGGCGGGCAAGACATTGGCGTCGGCAAAGATGGCTGCGCGGTATGTTATGGACGGGTATAAAGTCGGCGTGATTACCACCGACACGGTGCGCGCGGGCGGCGTTGAACAATTGGCGGCGTTTACCAAGCTGCTCAAGGCCGATTTGCGCCGCGCCCGTAACGAAGACGAATTACAGGCGCATCTGCGCGAGCTGGACGGGTCGGTTGACCAGATTATTGTCGATACGGGGGGGAGCAACCCGTATGACGTGGATGATATGCGCGGCCTCGCGAAATTGATTAATTGCGGCAATATCGAACCCGTTTTGGTGATCCAGTCGGGATTGGATGCCGAGGAATCCTCCGAGATTGCGCGCTCTTATGCGTTGCTTGGGGTTCAACGGATGTTGCCGACACGGCTTGATATTGCGCGCCGCTTTGGTGGGTTGATCTCCGCCGCACAAAAAAGCGGCATGGCTTTTGCAGATGCCAGTGATACACCCAAGGTGGCGAATGGCTTGACGGCCGTGACGCCGTCCATGCTGTCCGACTTGTTTTTACCGTCTAAATCGACGGCCAAGACTTCTTCAACGACCAAACATTCCGCATCCGGTAAACGGGGCGGTAAAACCACAGGATAAAGACTATGAGTGATCATATCCTCGCAGCCAACGACAAAACAGACACCCTGCATAAGGGGTTTCCGAAGGGCAAAAACATTGTTGCTGTCGCAAGTGGCAAGGGCGGGGTCGGTAAAACATGGTTTTCCATCACCTTGACCCACGCATTGGCACGGGCGGGCAAAAAAGTGTTGCTGTTTGACGGGGATTTGGGGCTTGCAAACGTGGATGTTCAACTCGGCTTGATGCCGAAGCGGGATTTGAACGATGTTATTCGCGGGCGGCTCGGCCTTGATAAAGTGATTCAACGCTATGAAGATGGCGGGTTTGACATTATTGCGGGGCGTTCGGGGCAAGCGTCGCTATCGGCGCTGCCGAGCCAGCGTTTGGCGATGCTGCGCGACCAGCTTTTGGACGTGGCGCAGGATTATGACGTGGTGGTGATCGACCTTGGTGCCGGTGTAGACCGCACGGTGCGGATGATGTCTGCCTCCGCGACCAAAACCCTCCTCGTGACAACGGATGAACCGACCTCGCTCACCGATGCCTATGCGTTTATCAAATTGGGCAGCGCGGCGGGCATGTCGAAAAACGTCAATATCGTCGTGAATATGGCGAGCAATACGCTGGAAGGCGAAAAGACCTATAAAACCTTGCTCAAGGCGTGCGAAAACTTTTTGAAACTGTCGCCGCCGTTGGCGGGATTGGTGCGCCAAGACAGCCGCGTCAAGGATTGCATCCGTCATCAAACGCCGATCCTGACCCGCTCCCCGAATACGGATGCGGCCTCGGACGTTGAAAAAATCGCCGAAAAAATCGAAAAAGCCATCGCCAAGACCATGGCGGGTGGCTAGGGGCGGGCGGTTAAGGCCGCTTGGCTGAACTGCCTCTCAGAGTTGACGGCCGGAGTTGGTGGACATATTCATTGATTAAGAAAAGGCGCCTGTGGGCGCTCTTTTTGATTGTGCGGGCTTCTAAATGTTTAGGGATTTTGCGACGGAGCGGACATGGCTTGCGCGCTTGTGGCTGGCAGGGTGTTCGTTAAAAAGCTCTAAGGCATCGCTTCTTTTTTTGACTTTTTCGATTTTTTCGGGGCTCAGCTTCAGGAATTCGCCGAGCAGCGTATCCATAATTTTTTCGTAGCCGGATAAGGTGGCCACTGGATTGCGGGCGAGGCCGACACTGTTGCTGTCGGCGCGGTATTCGTCGATGCGTTTGAGATATTTTCCGGCGAGTGTGGCCGCGAGCAAGACGCAATAATAATACCCAGCACCTGTGAAACTCAGGGTGCAAACGGACGCCGCGGTGAACATGAGTGGCAACGATATCGCGATTTTTTCAACAGGGCTGCGTGTTGGGACTTTGTCGTTTTTGATGTGGCTTGCCTCGTGGCAAATGACGGCGAATAACTCGTCTTGAGTGAGGGTGTCGAGGACTCTTTTGCCGATCATGATGGTAGGGGTTTTGGTGCGGTTTGTTGCGGCGGCTGTATAGGGCAATTGGCGCAATAGCAAGCTTTTGGCGTTTTGATCCGGATGTAGGATGACGGTATTGAAATTATCCGTGGGCAGGCCTACGCGCGCGAAGGCCTGTTGCGATAAAGCATGAACGGCAGGCGGCGCGAGTTCAGACGTGCCGAGCATGGCTTGGATCTGTTTTTCATCTTTGATGCAGTAATGATACGCTCCGCATGCGGCGGCGAGAACAAAGCAAGCTGTGGTGACGAAGGGGCTAAACGCCACTGAGGCAGGGGCGGCGAGGACGCAGGTCGTGATGAAGGCCAGATTCAGCACGCGCCCCGTTTGAATGCCGATTTCGGTTTTGAGCGGAGAGGGGTTCCATGGTGCGGGATCGGCGGCTTGGATGGCTTGCCATTCGGCGCTGAGCCGTGTGGTTATGTTTTCGGCGGCGTTGGGCTCCCTGTACCATTTCGGCAGAGCTTCGGCAGCGCGTTTTTCTTCCAATTCCGGTGGCAATTCCCAAGGCGAGCTGGTGTACATATTGGCGTATCTTTCGCGTCTGTAATTGACAGAATTTTGATGTTACCTGGCGTGACCGTAGGCTTTTTTGTTTGTTATGTCAAATAAATTGAGCGTATTTGAGGCTCAGGGTGGGCTGTTCTGCGTATCATGGCGCGTATGTTTTGTGATATTATGGGGGGATGAGTGATATACCGTCATCCGGCGCAACGACGCCCGTTCAACCCGTGACCGCATCCGCGCAATCGCGCAGTGGGTTTGGGGCGCCGCGCGATGGCTCGCTTGAAAATTTGCCGAAATCATTGCTCAGTAATCCGCGTGACGTGACGTTGCGCGGTGAGGTGGTGGGGCGCAACGAAGATGGATCAACCCGTATTCAAACGCCGCGTGGCCCTGTGAACGTCAGGCTGGCGGGCGAGATTTTGGAACGTGGACAGCGGGTTGAGCTGGATATTCCGGCGGGAAGCCCGCCCGCCAATACGCGGGTTCGAGCCGAAACTCCGGCGCAAGCCCAGCCTCAGAAAGAGCAAGCTCAAACCCCTCAACCGCAAGCGCAGCCACAAACAAGGCAGGAACAAACGGCGCAGGCGCAGGCAAAAATACAGGCCGATCAGGCCAAATCCCAAAATCAGGCCGAGCAAACCCAGCCATCTCGCCAAACACCGCCCCCCACCCAGCCACCCAGCCAGCCGCAAGCCGCGCCGCCTTCATCTTCTCCCCCGCCAGTTTCCCCGCCAGCACAAGGCCAAACGAGCGCGCCTCAAAACACCGCACCACAGGGCGGGAACGCGGCACAGGCGCAGCCAGCTCAAGGTCAGCCAGTTTCGGGGCAATCCTATACCCCTAGCTTACCACCGAGTTTGTCGTCTGCGTTGCCGCCTGCTGTGGGGGCGGGGGCAGCCCCGCTTTCGCCGCCATCTGGGTTGCCGCCATCTGGGTTGCCGGTTGTGGGCGGGCAAGTCATGGTCGGAACGCCTGTGCCGCTTCAGGTCGGGCAGTATGTCCAGCTTGTTCCGGTGCAAGGGGCGTTTCAGCCAGCCATTGGCGCGGAAGCGGGAGTCAATGGGCAGGGCTTGCCGCAGGCTTTGTCCACGGCTCTTGATCGTATGCCTTTGGCGAGTACGGTTTCTGGTGCTGTTCCTATTCCTATTCCTATTAGTGTGAACGGCCCAGCTTTGTCGATAGCGCAGGCGGCGGGCGGCGTTGAGGGTATTACGCAGCCATTACAAGGCATGTTGTCGGCAGGATTTGGTGTTTCGGCGGCGGGAGCAGCCTTGAGCGGCGCATCGCTCAGCACGTCTTTGGGGGCGAATGGGGTTGTGGATGGATTGATCCGTGCGTTTTTGACGTTTGGAACAGTGGGCGGAACAGCTAATGGTGCGGGAGCGCAAGTCCAGAGTCAGACTCAGACTTTGAGCAACGCGGGATCGGCCTTGCAAGGCGGCGGTTTGACGGCGTCTTCGGGCGGTGTTTTGAGTTCCGCCGCTCTTGCTGGGAACGCTGGGATAGGCGGCGGTATGGGCGGTGCCTCAAAGGCTGCGGGGCTCAGCGTCGCAGGGGTTGATTTTGAGGCTCTGGGCGGTTCACAAGGGTTGATCCGTGTGGCTGGATCGGCGGTGACGCTGGATGCACGCGTTGTTGATATTATGCGTCCGTCTGTGTTGTCGGGCGCGGGAGGGGCTGGCACTGGCGGCGCGTCTTCCGGCGTGTTTTCTGGTGCGAATGCACAGCCGGGGCAGATTACCGCCGTGATTGGCTCAATGGTGCAAGGTGGGGCGCAGGCTGGAGCACAGGGCGGCGCGCCAACTGGGGCGCGGATGAGTGTCAGTTTGTTCGACGGCGGGCGGCCTCTCGCGGGGCAGTTTTTGTTGCCTGCGGGGTTGCAAGGCTTGCCGGAGGGAACGGAATTGCGCCTTGATGTGGTGCAGGCACAGGCGGTGGGCGCGCAAGGCCGTGCGGTCGGCGCGCCGATGGCGGGCTTGTCGGGGCTGTATCAGGCGCTCGGCCTTATGGATTCCGGATGGGGCGATATGGCGGAGTTTTTAAACATTGTCGCGGCGAAATTACCCCCTGTGGATGCACAGGCGGCAATGCGCATCATGCCGCAGATCGGTGGCGCGGGGATGGCTCGTTTCACAACGCCTGTGCTGTTTTTTCTTGCCGCGCTACGCGGGGGGGATATGACAGCATGGATGGGTGAGCGGAATAGTAATCTTTTGCGCGGCGAGGGGCGGAGCGATTTGATCGGGCGGCTCGAGCGCGGATTTTCGGCGCTGGGCAAGAGCTTTCGGGAGCCTGTGCCAGTGCCGGGCGGGGAATTGCGGAGTGTGTCCTTGCCAATGTTGTTCGGGCCGGATCTATCGCGCCTGCAATTCCATGTGCGGGACTATCATGGTGATGGCGAGAACGGAAAAGACGGCGATGACAAACCCGACCGCCGCATTGTGATCGATTTTTCGCTCAGCCGCATGGGCGACATGCAAATAGACAGTCTTTTGATCGGGCAACGCATGGAAACCGTTCTGCGCACCCAAACATCGTTCAGTGAGGCGATGCGTCAGGATTTGCGTAAACGATATGCCGATGTCATGCGCGGAATCGGCTATCAAGGCCATCTGGATTTTTCCGCCGCCGACGCCGCGGAATAGGTAAGGCTAAGGCGCCTCAGTATAGGGCAGTGTTTTGCGCCCGAACAGGCTGGCGGTTAAGTCAACCATCAAGCGCGATGTTTCGCCGCGATTATCAAGATATGGATTGGTTTCAACAAGGTCGAGCGAGCTCACCAACCCCGATTCATGGAGCAATTCCATGACGAGATGCGCCTCGCGGAAGGTTGCACCCCCCGATACAGGCGTGCCGACGCCGGGGGCGATGGACGGGTCGAGGAAATCGGCATCAACCGACACATGCAGCAATCCGTTCGCGGCGCGAACCTTGTCGATTAAGCCGCGCATCAGGCGGGATATGCCGTGTTCGTCAATGGCGCGCATGTCGTGAACATGAACGCCGCGCGCTAAGACGAGGTCGCGTTCAATCGTGTCGATGGATCGAATTCCGAACATATGCACATGGCGCGGGTCGACAATAGGGCGGGCGGGTGGCAAAATTCCGTCAAACCCCTCTTCGCCGCAGAAAAACGCCACGGGCATACCGTGCATATTGCCGGATGGGGATGTGTGCGGGGTGTTGAAATCGGTATGGGCATCAAGCCACAGGACGAATTGCGGGCGGCCGGTTTGGGCGGCATGGCGGGCGATGCCACTGACGCTCCCCATCGACAGGGAGTGATCGCCGCCAAGAAAAATCGGGAAGGAACCTTGCGCCACTGCGTCAAAGGCGGTGGCTTCGATCGCGCGGACGAAGCCGGCAACGCTGGCGGCATTCTTGGTGTTGCCGGCCAGTGTTACATCCGCTGTTGCATTCGCCGCATGTGCGATGGTCAGGTCGCCTTGGTCGGTGACTTTGTGCCCCAAATCACTCAAGGCCTCACTCAGCCCCGCAATCCGCAACGCCGTTGGCCCCATCGAGCATCCTGCACGCCCTGCGCCCTTATCAATCGGACATCCGATGATGGTGATATTTTGCGGGGATTCAGGGGTGTTGGACAGGGGCATGGGGGGCGGGCTCTTCTTGGGTGTTGCTGTTATGTGACATATTTAAATGTTGTTATGGCGCAAGGCGCGGCTTCGGGCGAAATCCCTAGCGCCCCTATAAGGTATTGAGTATAGTCCCAAAAGCGCCGAATAGTCTTATTTCTCCTATGAGGATACGAAAATGCCCCTTCTTCAGCAACGGATCATGATGTGGTTACTCACCGCTTTTGTTGCTGCGGTTGCTCTGTCTTTCGCGGTGAGCGGGACGGCGAAGGCCGATTCTTTGGTGGAGGTTGAACGCGCAAAAGACCGTGAAACGACACTGGAACAACGGCTTGAAAAAGCATTGCCGACGTTCGATCATAAAGATTATGTGACGTTGGGGGTGGAAAACGATTTGTTCGGTGACGGGCGGGATCGGTATTACACCAGCGGCGTGCGCCTGAGTTGGTTCAAAGTCGGTGCCGATATGCCGGAGTTTACAGAGCAAATAGACGATATCCTCCCGACCTTTGATATTGATGAGAAGACCAGCGTTTTTTTCTCGTTGGGTCAGAATTTATACGCTCCACAAGACATTACGATCGAAGCCAATCAAGATGATGAGCGCCCGTGGGCGGCATGGCTTTATGGGTCGATGGGGTTGCTCACTGTGACTGACGACCATTTGGATGAGGTTGAATTGAGCCTCGGTGTGGTCGGGCCTTATGCACTGGGCAAGCAAACACAACGTTTGATCCATAAAAATGTTGATTCCCCCGATCCACGAGGCTGGAAAAACCAATTGAAAAACGAACCTGGGGTGATTTTGTCGTGGGAACGGCGCTTTCCGTCCTACCTGTCGTTTGAAGCGGCGGATTTATGGCTTGATGTCGCCCCGTCCTTTGGGGTGGCGCTGGGGAATGTCTACACCCATGCGTCGGCGGGCGTATCGTTCCAGATCGGCCCCGAATATCAACGTTGGCAAGACATGCCCATGCGGGTGCGTCCCTCCATGCCCGGAACAGGGTTTTTCGTGCCGACAAGCTGGTCACGCGTGGGGTGGAGCATTTTTGGCGGGGCGGAAGCCCGCGCCGTGGGGCGCAACATCTTCATCGATGGCAATAGTTTCCGCGACAGCCACAGTGTCGATAAGGAACATTTTGTTTATGATTTGAATGGCGGCGTGTCGCTCACCTACGGTCCTATGCGCACAAGCTATACCGTCGTGCGCCGCTCAAAAGAATTCAAAGGCCAAGACGAAGCCTCCATTTTCGGCGGCTTGTCTTTCAGTGTCCAGTTTTAGGCTTCGGGCTATAGTGATCGAAACCGGCGTTCGCTGGGCTTGTTTTTAATATCAGGCAACATTGTTGAGGGCTGCATTTTCGTGCAGTTTTTCGGACAGGCCGTGTTTTTTGACGATTTTTTCTTGGCTTTGCGCCAGTTTTTGGATGTCAAAGCCGTCAATCATTTCGTTGAACAGGCGGTACCAGTTGATATGTGCCCCCATGCGGATGAACACCGAACCAAGGCCGAGGGCGGCGCGATCCATAAAGACGAACTCGCGCGGTATTGCGACATTGCCGCTGGATTCACGGAGTCTTTGATGCACCATTTGCGCGGTTTCACGGCCGTAAACGCCGTGTTTGGCTTCACCGATGACGCGGGTTTTGTCTTCCATGACCGGCCCGTAAAGAAACTTCGCCCAAATATTCAAAATGTCGATCACGTCTTTGCCGAGGTTTTTGAATCCCCATGTTTCATAGGCGGCGACGCTGCGGTCGATGTCGTCGGTCATGAGGGCGTGGTAAAGCTCAATCACGCCGTGGATAAAGGCGGGGCGGAACACGCGGACACAGCCAAAATCAAGCAAGTTGAGCCCGTCATCGGGGCGGATGGTGTAATTGCCGGGGTGGGGGTCGCCGTGAATAACGCCGTAATGATACAGCGGCACATACCATGCCTTGAACAAATTCAGGGCGATGGCGTTGCGTTGCTCCAGCGGCGCATCAACGAAATCAAGGATTTTCCGTCCGTCCAGCCATTCGGTGGTGAGCAAACGTTCGGTTGAAAGTTCGTCAACAACGCGCGGCACATGCACGCCATCTTGGGCGGACAGCATATCTTCATAAAGGCGGCAATGGCGCGCCTCAAGCTCGTAATCCAGTTCCTCATACAGACGGGCGGAGAGTTCCTTGTGGATGTGTTCGGTTGAGATGCTGCGGTCATAGCGTTCATAAACGCCGAAAATGATTTTGAGTTGTTTGAGGTCAACATCAATCGCTGAACGCATATCGGGATATTGTAATTTGCACGCGACATCGCGCCCGTCCACAAGGGTTGCGCGGTGGACTTGCCCCAAGGACGCGGCGGCGGCGGCGGTTTGTCCGAATTCCTTGAAATGGCTTTGCCAGTCGACGCCAAGTTCGGCCTTCATACGGCGGCGCACGAAAGGCCAGCCCATTGGCGGGGCGTTGGATTGAAGTTCTTGAAACGCTTTGGCGTATTCGGGGGGGAGGGCTTCGGGGATGGTGGCGAGAATTTGCCCGACCTTCATGAGCGGGCCTTTGAGGTTGCCGAAGGCCATCATGAGGTCTTGGGCATGGCTTTCGCGTTCGATTTTCAGGCCGAAGAATTTCTCGCCCGCCAAACGTGTCGCAAGGCCTGCCATCGTTCCCGACACGCGGGCATAGCGCCCGATGCGCGTGCCGACCGTGTTCTCACGCTTGAAAGAGTCGTTCTCACGCTTGAAAGAGGCGTTCTCGCTTTTGCTGTCATGCGTGGTTTTGGGAGGGATGTCGTCTTGGTCGGACATGGCCGTTTCTTCGCCTTTTCCTAAAAAACTTTGCTTAGGTTTGTTACTGGGTTTCATGCTAGACTGAATCCAGTCGATATTCACCTTAAAATTCATCAATGTTTTTCGCTCCGCATTCCACATCCCGCTTTTATGGCGCTATTTTAATATTGCTGTTGGTTATGGTGACTGCGGCATCGTGGACGATTGTATCGTTGGTTCAGCGCGATGGTCATTACGATTTGGCCGGCGAAATGGTCGCGAGCCAGAAAATGTTGTCCCAGCGCATGGCCCTGTATGCCGCCAAATACAAAGACAATAAAAACGAAAATAAAAGACCGAGCGGGAAAATGGCGGCAAGAGAGCGCCATAAGGCAGAGATTCTGTTGAAGGATTCTGTCGATATGTTTCGTTTGAATAACGAGGCGTTGCGCGATTTGATGGTCAATGGCGGCGGCATGTTGGGGTATCACCGCGACTTGGTCGCCCTGTTGATCGGCGGGCAGGAGCAGGAACAGGAACCAAACGCGCCAGCAGGCGCCGAGCCTGAGCCTTTATTGGTCTATCTTGAACGCTATGCCAATGGTGCTGAGGCATTGCTCAATGAGGATCAAAGCCCTTTGATCCTTGATGCAGGGCATGATTTTTTCAACGATGCGGCGGGGGTGGTTCTTCAGCGGATTGCCTATGTCGAGGCGCTTATCAAGAATGTTGCCTACCGCGATTACCGGATGCATAAGCATGTTTTGTTGCTCTGTGTTGTCGGGGTTTTTGTCCTGATTGCGCTGGATGTCGTTTTGATTTATTTGCCGTTTAACCGCCGCTTGCGTCAACGATCCGAAGCGCTTGAAAAAGAGCAGGATATCCTCATCACAACGCGGGCGGAGCTGGAGCAAAACGAAGAACGGCTGCGCCTTGCGCTGGCGGGGATGAGCGCGGGAATTTTTGATTGGGTGATTGAGGATGACACCCTGTTTTTGTCTGACACGGCCTGCACCGTATTGGGGCTATTGCCGCGGGTGGAAAAGGGCGGACGAACCGGCGTTTTTTCACTCGATGATGTGCGGGCTGTGCTCGATGATGAAGGGGTTTTGACGTTTGATAAACGCCTCAATGCCCATTTGAGCAGCAACAGCATTTTGGCGATGGAGCTTAAAATCCCGTTCGGTAATAACCAGTTCCGCTGGATCAGTTTGCGCGGGCAGGCAGGGTGGCAAGACGGCAAACCCGTGCGCGTGACCGGCGCGGTTGAGGATGTGACCGATAAAAAACAGGCCGAAGACCTGAAACGGATTTTCGTGGCGGGGATCGAAGCGAGCAAAATGGCTGTGTCGATTATTGATGTGACCAGCTTCGGGCGGCGGTTTTTGTATGTCAGTCCGGGGTTTTGTGATTTGCTGGGCTATGCGCGCGACCATCTTGAATCGTCCAATCTTTATATGCTGAATGGGCCCGAAACGGGGCTGGAATCGATTGATCGGGTTGAGGACGCGATGGATGGCGGCCATGCCACCACGGTTGACATCATCCATTATAAAGAAAACGGCGAACCCTTCATTGACAAAATGACCTTGACCCCTGTTTTGGCACCGGCGAGCACGTTTTCCGCCGATGGGCCGCCGCGTATTTTGGCGTATGTGTCCTTGCACGAGGACATGTCGTTGACCATCCAAAAAGACCGCAAGGATATTGACCGGCAACGCCATGAAGCCTTGGGGCGCATGGCAAGACAGGTGGCCGAGGAAATCGCGCAGATTTTGAAATTAATGCCGCCTGTGGAGGGCGCGGGCGTGCCGATGTTGGCGCAGATCACCAGCCTTGTTGAAGGCTTGCGCGGGTTCAGCAAAGGCGAAAATGACCCATTGACCCGCACCCATCTTGTGCGGGAGCTGCAAGCGGCACTCGCCTTCGTGGATACGGTGTCGGAGAGCCGCTTTACCATTGCCCCGCTTGAGGAGAAATCCAGCTTTGACCTCAGCGAAGATGCCTACGCGCTCATTAACGGCGCGGAGCTTCGGCAGGTGATGGTGAACATCATTCGTAATGCTCAGCTTTCGTACCCCGAAGGGGTGAATGGCGCGATTCATGTCGCGTTTGACGAAGAAAAAATCTCGATGGCGGATGCGCGGCGGCTCGGGCTTGAACATTCCGGTTTGCGCTATTACGTCATCAGTGTTGCGGATGAGGGCTGCGGGATTGATCCGGCAATTTTGCCGAAGGTTTTTGACCCGCTGTTTACAACGCGCCATGCGGTGAATGCCTCGGGGCTTGGGTTGACGGTGGCGCAGGCAATCTTGCGGTCTTGGGGCGGGGATATCAGTCTGGACAGCGCACCGGGCAAAGGCACGACCGTGTATCTTTATATTCCCGTTCTTGAACAAGACGATGACGATGATTTTGGCGAGATGTCAGACTTGCTGGACGCCTTGAACGCAGACTGAGAAGACCGACTGACCTGCGCCCGCGCAAAGAATTGTTTGTTTGCGGATGGCGTGATAAAATAGCTCCATACAGTTATAAACGATCAACAGCCTCTTCTCATTCAGGATATTGATGACCAAAGCTCGCAACGCTCATTCACGCCCGCCCAAGGCATCGCCGGAACAGGCGATGAAGGATCGTGTTTTGATGGCGATGCTGGACGAGGTTCCGTATGGTGGCTGGAACACGGATTCGATGCGCCGCGCGGCGCAAGAATGTGGCATGGATGATGCCATGCTGGCGGCTTGCTTTGTGGGTGGGCTGACGTCGTTGGCGGGGTATTTTTCTGATTGGGCGGATCGGGCGATGCTGCAGGCGTTGAGCGAGAGCAGCCTGCGCCCCATGCGCGTGCGTGACCGCATCGCACAGGCCGTTTGGACGCGGATCGAGATTTTGGAGCCTCATAAAATCGCCGTTCAAGGGGCGGCGTCTTCGTGGATTGATGTGCGGGGCGGGGCGGTGGGCAAAGATTCTTCCGACTCTGCGGCCTCTGCCTTGTGGCGCAGTGCGGATTGCATCTGGAACTGGGCGGGGGATGAGAGCACCGATTATAATTATTACACCAAGCGCGGCTTGCTGTGTGCGGTGATGGCGTCAACGCTGGTGTTTTGGCTTGCGGACACATCGCAAGGCCATCTCCGTACACGGGTTTTTCTGGAGCGGCGGATAGACGGCGTTTTGGCGTTTGGACAAAGATTTGGGCCGCTTATGCGGCGCGTTGCCTCGGGATTCGAAAAGGTTAACCGAAACTTTGGACAGCAAGCGGACAAGCAGACAACCCCGCAACCAAAGTCACGGGCAAACCCTCAAGAAGCCGCAACGTCAAAAACCTCTAAGTCAAAAACCTCTAGGTCAAGAATCTCTGGGTCAAGAACCTCTGGGTCAAAAATCAAAGGGCGCAAAGCTTTTGACAATGATCGGGCAGGCGGGCATGATCTAGATGAGTAATATAATGAACGCCGCCTTGAAATGCACAGCCATAAATTTACAGCCACTTTGATGAAGGGGTTTTGATGTTTTTTCCTTTCTTCGCCCATTTCGCCCATAATGAACACAGACGCGAAGACGCACTCATTCGCGGCGCGGCGGCTTTTGTTTTTGTGGTGGTCATGGTGGTCATGGTGGTCATGGTGATGGCGGGTGAGGCCTTCGCGGCTTCGACGCCTTCACAAAATACCGTACAGCAAGCCCAGCCAACAGCCCCTCAAACACGGCAAATGGCTCCGCAAGCGCGGCCAGCGCCAGTGGATCAAGGACTGATGGATCTGTACAAACCGTTTGCGGCGGACAGCAATGAAAAAACATCCGTGCCGCACCGCACGAGCGAGGAATTGGCGGCGTGGCTGTCCGGTGTGATGATTGATACGCTGGAGATCAAGGCGAACAACGCGAAGGAAACCATCGAGCGCGTGCGCCAGTATTTTACCCAGCCCGCGTACCGCGAATATTTGTCCTTCCTGTCCGAACGGTCTTATTGGTTGTTCATCAATCAACGCAAATACGACATGACGGCGGCGTCGGTTCAGCTCCCCTCCTTGCTGTGCAAGCAAAACGAAGACGGGTTTTATACGTGGATTTTTGAAGTTCCGGTGATCGTGACCTTGAACGAGTCCGAAGCAACACCCGACCCGTCCGGCAAAACGGCGCGTGAAGTCGTGAATTTGCGGGTGCGGTTGGTGCGTATTCCGAATATGAAGCAAACTTTGCTCAACCCCAATGAAGTGTTGATCGAAAATTGGCGGTTGCAGGACGAAACAAAAGTTCTGAATGATGATGAGAGCGGCTGTATGGTGGAATAGCCACCGCTTTTATACAGAACAGTGCCTTCTTTCAAACGATATAATTAACAAAAACCACAGGATAGACAGATATGACGCGCTCCGCAGGCCATAGCAACGGTGTTGAGGCTGAGTCTTTACTCGGACCGGATGATTTGCCGCCCTATGAGATTATTAACCCGCATGGCACTGCGCCGGTCTTGTTGACGTGCGAACATGCGGGGCGGGCTGTTCCTAAGGCGCTTGGGTCGCTCGGGATGGATGCGGAGGATTTCGACCAGCATTATGCCTATGACCCCGGGGCACGCGATGTGACGCTTCGCTTGGCGGCGCTTTTGAACGCGCCGGCGCTGGTCGGGAATTATTCACGAATGGTGGTTGATGTGGGGCGCAGCCGCAACGCCACGGCGTTTCCGACCGTCGGCGAAGGCAAAGAGATTAAAGGCAATGTGGATTTATCGGAGCAAGCGCGCGAGGAGCGGTTTAAGGCGCTATACGACCCGTATCACACAAAATTGAATGAAATGCTGGACCATCATTTTCTGGCGAAGGGCGTTGTTCCCGCGATGGTGTCGATCCACAGCTTCACCCCCGTTTTTCATGGCGAGGCAAGGCCGTGGGAGGTCGGGATTCTGTGGCTTCAGGACGGGCGTATTCCGGTGCCGCTTATGGACCATTTCCGCGCCAAAGCCTATGTGGTTGGCGACAACCAGCCTTATGATATTCGGGCGCTGCGCGGGGTGGCGGTGGTTGACCGCTATGCCGATACGCGGGCTTTGCCCAATGTGATGGTGGAATTTCGCAACGATCTTATTCGTACGCCCGAGGATGTTGAAACCCACACACAGGTTTTGTATGAGGGGCTTCAGGCTATTTTTGCCGATGAGGGCGAGGGCGTGTTCAGCCTTTATGACGGGCCGCGCGCCCCTGAGGCTGCCTATGACCCCGAGGCCGAAAAAGCCTATTTCGCCAAAGTCATGCGCACGATATCGGCGACTGGGGTGGCGACTGGGGCGGCAACTAAGGGCGATCAAGCGGATGGTTCATAGGCGGTTGAGGCTTTGCCCCGATCGTCATAAACATGGGATAAGCGGTGTTTTCCTTTGAAGGTGGCTTGACCTTGGGGGCTTTCTTGCGCATAAATGGTGCTTCATCATAAATTTTGGTCAAAAGGGCGGCTTGCCGCCTTTTGTAAGGCAACACAACAGCAGGTAAAGGGCATTATCATGAGCGAGAGCAACGTCGCACCATTCCAAAAACCGGACAGCACCGACGCCGACACACAACGTGACGCCACCGCCGCCCGCCTTAAATCGTATATTGAGCGCGTTGAACGCCTCGAAGAAGAAAAAGCCGCGATCACAGAAGACGTGAAAGAAGTCTTCGGTGAGGCGAAAAGCTCAGGTTTTGACGTGAAAACCATCCGCAAAATCATCCGATTGCGCAAAATGGATATTGAAAAGCGCCGTGAGGAAGAAGAACTTCTTGAACTGTACAAGCAGGCGATTGGCCTCGAATAGGCTTTATCCATATTTTACAGAGTCTATGGGTTTTGGTTGTCTGTTGTCCGGATAAGTCCGCGTTTGTCCGCTCCTTTGAACAAAGGGGCGGATTGTCTTTTTGGGCGGTCTAGGTGAGGGGTTTTGCTGAGGCTGTTCTGGTGGGTTTTATTTTTCATAATCCAAATATTTTTTCCCCTCTCTATGATTTTTCTTCTCTTTCTTTCTTTCTTTCTTTCTTTCTTTCTTTCTTTCTTTCTTTCACGCACATATACGCAGATATACGCGCACCCTGACTCACACACACACTCTCTCTCTCTCTCTCTCTCGTTTTTCCATAATTTTTTCCTTGGTTTTTGCGGCCTCTGCCGGCATTTGTCAGAATATTTATTATGTTAACTGTTTTTTTAATAATTCCTGTTACTTTCCATATAACAAAACCAAGGGTAACAGGAAAAAACGTTATGAAACCCCAGCTTAAGTCTGTCGCAATCAGCGAAATTGAAGATACGATCATGGGTCGTATGGAGCAGATTCAGGCATCTTTGGCGGCGGGTCTTGATGCGATGGATGCGTTGGATCGGTCGATGGCGCGCCGCGTTGACCCGCTTGAGGGCGAGGGGCTCCTCGGCAAGAAGAGCGATTATACCGAAGTTGCGGGCGTTATTCGCCGCGCGGTGACGTCCGATTACCGCATGTTGCATGACAAAATTGATGATTTTAAAGACAATTTGCACAGCGCATCGTCGTGGCTTCGTAAAGATTTTGAGCGCAGCATCAAAATCGCAACGGCGTGCGGTTTGATGGGGCGCGGCGCGGTGCGCTTGTTCTTGAAACCAACAATGGACGGGGTTTTGTCGCGGCTGGATCGGGATTATTTCCATTTGCGCCGCGATGCGATGATGCTCCGCCGCCAACGAGATGAATATGCCCGCACCGTGCCAGCAGACGACCCGATGCTGGAGGTTATGGATTGGCAGCTTGAGAGCGCTCAAACCGCCCAAGACACCCGTATGTTGGAGCTTAAGGCCGATCATGCATTGATGGAGGCGGCGAGCGAGCGTTTGCGCCTTGATGAAGAGCATTTTGAGATTGTGGAACAGAAAAAACAGGAATTGGCGGCTCAACGTCAAAAAATGGTCGAGGAATATGAGCAGATGATGCTGCTTAAAAAATCATTGGATCGTAAGAAGTCGAATGGCTGGATGTTTTTATTCTTGCTGTGGTCAATGTCGACATGGCATTGGGTTGAGGAAGAACGCCAAAAAATCGCCCGCGACCAAGCAAAAAAGCGAGAGCAAGACAGCGCGTCTATGGCCAATAAACCGATTGGCGGCTTTGCCGGCGCAATGGCGGTGGCATAGAAACATCGCAAAAAAGATGTCATCAATCGTGTTTTAAGTAAAAACCCGCTTGATCGGGGATGAATCCTGACATAGACTTTTTATAGAATAAGAAACGGCAGAGTTGGACTGGGCAACACGGAATAAAAAAGGCGCTTTCGGGCGTCTTTTTTATTTGGTGCGGATTGTCATGTCCGGTTTCTGTGTTGCGCGCAAGGCGGCTACAAAAATAAGGCCGAAACCGGCAAGGGCGGACATGAACCAAGTCTGCCACAACCCAAAAGACGGCAAAATATAAGCAAAACAAACACATAGCGCCATCAGAGCGCATTTTTGGCGGTTTTCACCCATGATTTTCTCGATTCGCCCGAACAAGACGAATAAAAAAGCCGCCATGATCGAGATTCCGACAAAACCGAGTTCGAACCACATCTCCAAAACGCCGTTATGGGGGTGCAAGTGGACAATTTTCATGTCCTTATACAGGACTGATTTTTCGCCCCTGTTCGGCATATAGGGCGATGTTTTCAGACCCCATCCGAAAAACGGCTTCTCCATCGTGCGGCGGGCGGTGATGTCCCATATTTCGATGCGCGATTTGAAGGTGCGGGGAAGGGTTCCGTCCGTTCGCATGACGCCATCAACGCTGTGGCGGATGCCTATGGCGAAGATGGGGGCGCAGAGCAAGGTGACAAGACACCCCGCCATCACGGCCTTGCGCAGCCATGCGATGGGCGTGAGCCAGAAAGCGAGCCCGCCGAGCAAGACCATAAGCTGGGTCATTTTGATGGTGATGTTCAATGACAGGTCAACAATCATCACGATGGTGATGAGTTGTACCGCGCCGATCATGATCCATTTGGCGCCTTCATTGCGTTTGTTCCAGCAATAATAAAGACTTGCCAGTCCAGTCGCAAAAAAGACATAGAGCGCCTTGCCTTGGATTTGTTCGACTGTTTTGCTGTTTTCGCCGTTGATAAGGGCGAAGAGCTTATAGCCGCAAAGCATATCCGTAACGTACAGGGCGAGGCCAGCACTGAGCCCATAGACAGCCCAACGCATGATGCGGTCAAAGGCTTCGCGTTCATAGGAGCGGATCAGGCCGAAAACGGCAATGGTCGGGACAAAAAACAGGACAAGCTTCAAGAGTTTTTCAATGGTTTCGTCCGGTTTGATCGACCAAAAACTGCTGAGTGCCCCATAAACGCATAATGTTGTGAATACGGCAGCGAGTTTAAGGTCAATCGGCGGAAAGAAACGCCTGTTTTGAACCATCCATGTAACGACACATAAGATAGTGCCGGCGAGGTATAGCGGCGCCGGTGATTTGGGAATGAGGACAACGGTGACGGGTAGCAAAAACGCGATAATACAGAGGAAAAACACACTGTAGTCTGAGCATTTTTCATCAGTTTTTGCGGGGCGTGCCTGAGAGGCGATGGTGGTTGTCATGGCGTTATGTCTTTATCGTGTTACGGCTTTGGGTGTTTGCTCTGCGGATGATGCGATGAGGCTTGCGAAATACTCCTCGGCCTGCGGATGGATGATGGCGGACGAAAACCGCGTGTCATATAAATGACGGGAGGCCGCCCCCATTTGGCGAAGCGTTTCGGGGGATTCAACGAGGGATCGCAAGCTCTGCGTCAGGCCGTCAATGTCGTTGGGGTCGTAGGTGAGGCCACAACCGGATTCTTTGATGCAGGCGGCGGATTCACCCGTGCCGCTCGACAAGATCGGCAAGCCATGCGCCATAAATTCGAAAAACTTGTTCGAAAACGACATGCTGGTGTTGGGGATGTAGGGGGCAACGGCGATTTTGCTCATCTCCAGCATCGCCGCGATTTGCGGGGCGTTGATCCAGCCGGGGAACAGGGCGTTGCCGTTCATGTCTTTGGCGGCATCGATAAATTCGGCGCGGGCGGGCCCGTCACCCGCCATGATGAGTTGCAGCTTATGCCCCTCGGCATTCAAGCGGCGGACGGCTTCGAGCAATGGATAGGGGTTGAAGCTCATCCCCAATGTGCCGGCGAAGCTCAGAATCGTGTGGTCTTCGCGCACGCCTTGTACACTCCACCATGCGCGGGCTTCGGCGAGGGCGCGGGCATCGGTGACACTGTGGGTATAGCCGAGGTAAATCGTGCGGTCATATTGCGTTTCGGCGCGTTTGGCGTGGCGCAATCCATAATCGCGTTGCATGTTCGTCACCCCCGTAATGCCGGCGGCGTTGGCGCAGATTTCGTGAAGCTTGCTGTATTCACGCGCGAATAAATAGGGCCCCGCCCATTGCAAAGCGCGGGGAAGTTTGCGGACGTAATCCTCCGGCCAATGGTCGCGGATGTCGACAAGATACGGGATGGCATGGGCGCGGGCAAAGCGCGACAGGACAATGCCGCATTCCAAGGTCGGCACCGGTACGATCATGAGGTCGGGGCGGCCATGGGCGGCGAGTTCGGCGGGCAAGGCGCGGGCAAGGTTTTGTGCGGTGACGCGTTGGTGCTTGAGGCGGGCGAAGGACACGTTGCGGTCATAGCCGGGGCCGTCAAGATAGTGAAAGCGCACGCCGTTCAGGGTTTCTTCAGTGCCGCCCGTGGCAACGTGTTTTTTGGGAGCGTGGGAAAAACTCGATGCCCACCACAGAACATCATGTCCGCGGGCGGCAAGCCATTGCGTCATATGACCATAGCGCAGCAATCGAACATCGCGTTCAACGGGCAGCGGTTCGCCGATCTCCGTAAACCAGATTTTCATGGCTCTATCGTCCGCCCAGCATCGCGCGTGCCGCATCAAGGACTGTTTGTTCATCGGGATAGTAAATATCTTCCAAAACGCGGCTGGTCGGGGCGGGGGCATCGGGAAGGGTGATGCGCTGGGGCTTGGCTTTCCAAACGGTCGGATCAAGCGTTTCGGCGCATCCGGCGATGATCTCGCCGCCAAGGCCGCAAGTGCGCCAGCCGCCGTCAACAACCAGCAAACGCCCCGTGCGCTTGACCGATTCATGCACCAAGGTCGGGTCGATGGGGTTCAGGACGCGCAGGTCGATGACATCGGCCTGAACACCGCTCGCGGCGAGTGTTTTGGCGGCGTCTAGGGCTAGGCGGGATGAATAACTCGCCCCGACAATCGTGATGTCATTGCCTTCATGCAAATATTGTGGGCCAATGTCGCGTAGATCAACAGGCTTTGCGGGGGGGAGGTCTTCCTCAAAATCATAGAGCCAGCGGTCGTCAATATACAAGACGGGGTCATCGCACAGGACAGAGGCGATCATCAAATCCCGCGCATCGCGGGCGGTGGCGGGCATGACAACGCGCAAGCCCGGAATATGGGCGAACCATGAATGAAGGGCTTGGGAATGTTGCGCGCCTTGTTCGCCGCCGCGGTTGACAACCCCGCGGATGGTGACGTTGGGGTGTGCCTGACCGCCAAGCATATGCGACCATTTCGCAGCTTGGTTGACCATGGCGTCACAGGCCAAAATCATGAAATCAATGCGCGGATGGATGACGATGGGCTTGTAGCCGCATAGACCAGCCCCAACGGCGGCGCCGGTTGTCGCGGCCTCGGATACGGGGGAGTCAATGACGCGGTCTTTGCCGAATTTTTTGTCGAGGTCGGTCATTGTGCTGCCGACATACCACGGGCTCCAGACGCCTTGCCCGATGATGAAAACTTCGGGGTAGTTTTCGAGCAAATATTCAAAGGCTTCGCAAATCGCAACGCCGTAATTGACGCGCTTGAACGGGGCGGCGTCGGGCGTGGTGCCGGATGGTTTCACGGATAGGGCGGATTTATGCATAAACGGCCTCCAGCAGGGTTTTTTCTTCGGGCCATGGGGCATCATAGGCCTTTTTGCGGGCGTCTTCGACCTCGGCACGGACGGCGGCGGTCATGGCATCAAGGTCGGATTGGGTGAAGTCGCCGCGTTCAAACATCGACAAGGCAAGACGGTTCACAGGGTCGCGGCCTTTCCACGCCTTGAGTTCGTCCATCGAGCGGCGCAAGCCGACATCAATGTCCTCATTCGGGCCGACATGGCCGCGCCAGCGATATGTAATCGCCTCGACAAAGGCGGGTCTTGGGTCACGGCGCATGGATTCGATGAGGCGGCCTGATTCTTCGATCACGGCGACAAGGTCGTTGCCGTCAACGGTGACGGATTCAACGTGGTTGGCCTCGGCAAAGCGGGCGACACGGTCGGTGGGTTGGCGCAGGTGAATGTCCATATGGCTTGAGAACAGATTGTTTTCAACCACGAATAATACGGGAATATCAAGTGTTGCCGCCATGTTCAGGGATTCGTGAACGACCCCTTCTTCGCAAGCACCATCGCCGAAAAAGGCAATACCGATATCGCCCTTGCCGTCTTTTTTGGCGGCAAGTCCGGCACCAACGGCGAGCGGGACGGTTCCCGCCACAATCGGCACAGAGCCGTAAAACCCGATGTCTTGGGCGAATAAATGCATCGACCCGCCCATGCCTTTGGAGCATCCGGTGGCCTTGCCGAGAACTTCATCCATGATGCCTTGAACCGACCCGCCCATCGCAAGGTAATGCCCGTGCGAGCGGTGACAGCCAAAGGCGCGGTCGGTTTTGCGCAGATTGGCGGCAATGCCGACGGCGGTGGCTTCTTGGCCGATGGTGAGGTGCGCGGGGCATTTCACATCGCCGGCGCGAACCATGTCGGCGATGACTTCCTCAACCACGCGGATGCGGATCATGTCCTCAAGCCGCGCTTTGAGCGTGGTGGTGGAATAATTTTGCAGGGCAATCGGGGTGTTGAATTTTTCAGGATTCCCAAGATCGCCAAGGGTGGTGACTTCGTTCTTGTCACGGTTCGGCCATGTGGATCGGGTCATTGGTTTTGCCTTTTTTTGCCTGCTTTGTAGTTTAAGGGAACAGGGCGGCTGTGCCAAGCGCAAACCGCCATGTTCAGGACTTTTCTATGCGCGTTACGCGTTATAAAAACGACGGATTTTGGCGACGATATAGGCAACGTCTTCATCCGTCATCGCCATGTGCATCGGCAGCATCAAGGTGCGTTTGAAGAAGCGATCCGTTGCCGGAAGATCGTCTTTGAAGCCGAGCGCATCGAATTGGTGAACCGGTGTTCCCGCCCATTGTTGGATGGCGCCGATTCCGTTTTCGCGCAGGAAGGCTTGCAAGGCATCGCGGTCATCCGCCGCCATTTCATAGTTTTGGTAAATGTCGAAATGGTCGGGCTGGGCGTCCGGCGCGACGGGCAAGTCGAGTTGCGGCAAGTCGCCCAATCCGGCTTGATACTGCGCCGCAATGGCGCGGCGGCGGGCGACGTCTTCGTGATAGAATTTCAGTTTATGGTGCAAGAAAGCGGCCTGAAGATTGTCAAGGCGGCTGTTTGTTCCCCATGCGACAACGGCGCCGTCTTTGTTACGTCCGTGGTCGTGGAGATAGGCGATTTTATCGGCGATTTCGTCGTCATTGGTGACAATCGCGCCGCCATCTCCGAAGCATCCGAGGACTTTGGCGGGATAGAAGCTGTATGTTCCGAATTTGCCGAATGTTCCGGCGTTTTTGCCTTTATATTTTGAGCCAAAGGCTTGTGCCGAGTCTTCAACAATCATCAGGCCGTGGTCGTTGGCGATTTTGAACAACGGATCCATGGCACAGGTGCGGCCATTGACGTTGACCGGCATGATGGCCTTGGTGCGGGATGTGATTTTGCTCGCCGCCGATTTGGGGCAGATCAAATTGTCGGGGCCAATATCGCACAATACAGGCGTTGCGCCGACCAAGTGAACGGAGGCGGCGGAGGCGATGTAGGTGTGGGACGGAACAATCACTTCATCGCCAGGGCCTATGCCGATGGTCATCAAGCCGATGATGATGGCGTTGGTGCCGTCCGCAACGCCGAAAGCGTGCTTGACGTTGAGGTATTCCTTCATCGCGTCTTCAAAGTCGAACAAGTCTTTTTGCAGGATAAACGCGCCGCGCTTGCCGACATCACGGAAGATTTTGACGAAATCGTCTTCGAAGCGTTCAAAAATCGCGCGATAGTTAAAAAACGGAATCTGGCGCGTGTAGGCTTCGGGGTCGAGTTGCTTCGGTGATGTGGAGGTCATGCGTGGCTTCCTTTTCTGTTCGTGATGACGATTGTTTTTATGTATTTCTTTCGGCTGTTTACTTCGTGCTGCGCGCGGCGCAGTAAATGACTTTGTGCGTTTGGTTCGGCGTGTCGGCGGAGATAGGCTCCGGCGCGGTATAGGCGGCGCTTTGCGCGGTGATTTCCGCCGGCATCGGCACCATTTGACCGAAAACCAAGCGTTTGAGCAATTTCTTGCCCGCCATGGTCTTGGGCATCAGGCCAAGATTGACCACGATTTTTTTCACGGGGCGCAGGACTTTTTGTTTCCACGACACGGAGGTCACGGGGGTGCCACCGCTCATTTGCGCAATCTCGAATCCGGCTTTGGCGAGCTCGGTTTTCAATCCGGCGGTGCCGAGATAGGTGTGGCTGTAGGGGCTGGGGTTGAAATCGTATAAATCGCGGTTGGCGGTGACGATGAGGAAATGCCCGCCGGGGCGCAAAATGCGGCGCACATCGGCAAAGAATTTCGGCAGGTCAGGCACATAATACAAGGCTTCGTAGATCAAGAGTGTGTCGGCGCTGTTGTCCTCAAACGGCATCGAAAGGGCGTCACAGGTGATGATTTTGACGCGATCGCCGTAATGGGCGCGGGGGCTGGATAAAATCTCGTCTGAAATGTCAAAGGCGGTGAGGCTCTTGGCAATCCCGTTCAAATAGCCGAGGCCTTGACCGGTGCCGCAGGCGGCCTCAATGACGTCTTTGCCGTCGCAATATTGTTTGGCCCAGACATAGCGCGTGACCATACGTTCCAATTGTTCTTGGGTGATGTCGTCGCCAGCCAGTTCGGTGACTTCGAGGAATTTGGCCGTTCCGCTCTGGGTCGCGCCGCTTTGCGCCGCTTGTGAACCGCATCCTTTATGGGCGCAGCAAGGCTTCGTGTCGGTTTCGCTTTGTTTCATTTCGGCGGACATAGGGGTATTCCTTATTTCGGGTTTGGTTTTATGCGCGGCGGCGATCCGTGTGATCAGGCCGCGATGTCGCGGCTGGTGACGATGGCGTCACTGCCCGGCGGCGGGGTCGGAACCAAGGCGTTTTTACGCGCGGCAACGGCGATGAGCTCAGGGTCGGCATTCATGTCTTTGAGCATCGCGACAATCGACTCTAACGCTCTTTCACGCGACACAATCGCCAAGGCAGTGAGCCAGATCATCCGCAGGTCAAACCCCAAAGATGAATGACGGATTCCGAGGATTCCGAGGCGGCTCTTCCATGGGCGGATGAGTTGGTTATAGGCGATGTCGGGGTCTTGCTTGCCTTCAAGAATTTTGGCTTCGTCGGCAAACACGATGGAGGCCATATCGGTGATGCCCGGTTTGACGCTGAGGAGTTCTCTTTCGACTTCGGTATATAAATCGGTTTCACGCTTGACGTTCGGGCGGGGCCCGACAAGGCTCATATCGCCCTTCAGGACGTTCCAAAGCTGGGTCACTTCGTCCAGTTTATAACGGCGAATCATTTGTCCGACACGGGTGATGCGCTTGTCATCGGCGGCGGAGGAGTCAACGCCGCTCTTATCCGCGTTGATGACCATGGAGCGCAGCTTGACCATCTTGAACGCCCCGCCGCCTTTGGACACGCGGGCGGCAACGTAAAAGGGGCTGTGTTTGTCTTGATACCACACCAAAAACATGAAGGTGAGCAAGACGGGGCTGAATGCCACCAAGCCGCAAAAAGACACGACAATATCAAAAATACGCTTCATAAACGCCTCATAAAGGGGGATTAAAACATAGTTATAGACGGTTTTACGGGATTTTCAAGATGATCTGCGCGGGGCGGCGATGATTGCCGTGCATAAAAGACGCTTATTCGCGCGGCGCGGCGATTTTGCCATGAATTTGGCGGGCATGCGCCCCCATCGCGCCGCCCAAGAATAAAACGGATAAACCGAGGACGAGGGCGCTGTACAGCGTTATCATAACCTCGAAAGACATGCGGGTCAGATAGCTCCATCCCGTCAGGATGGTGATCCCGACTAATAAGGCGATAAAGTAATACAGGCGTAATTCTTGTTTTTCCACGATCATGGTAAAGCGGCTGAAGACGTGAAGAACGCTGGTGAACAGCAAAACCGGCCCCATTAAGAAGGCGACTTGCCCCAGCCCCGCCCATTCCGTGCCGAACACAAAGATAAAACCGGACTCGCCGATCCAATAAATGCCGCCCCATAAAAGGCTCATCAAGGCAAGGAGCGCGAGGAGCGTTGCAAGCGTGATTTTTAACAGCATGGACGAGCCGAGATGATGCCGCGCCATGGAGTGATACACATCGCAAGATGTCTTTGAAATCAAAACCCCGATGCCGGAAATTAAACGCACCATGAAGGCAACAAGCCCCGCTTCATGCGCACCGTAAAGCCAGCCAACGATGGGGATGAACGCCCAGATCGCGATGGTTTCCAGCAAGGTGCTGGGCATCGAATATTGCATGAATTTGCGGTTGTCGCGGAGCAAGGCAAAGGCGGCCTGTTTTTGCGCCAATGCGCCGGCCATTAATGTGATGATTTGCCGTGGCTTGCCAATCGGCATAATGGCGGGGAAACGCCCGATAATATCGCCGATAATCAAGATTAATGTGCCGCCTCCGGCGACCAGAGCGAGCAAAACCTGACACAAAATTTTACACAGATTATTCAAAAATCCGGCGAGGCTGAGGCGCTTGAACTCTTGGTATCGCGTGGCGCGATAATGAAAAACCCCGTACAGACCAACGGAAAACAGCGCCGGCGCCATGAGCAGGAAATATAACGGCGAAACACTCGTGTTGATAAGGCTTGAGGCGGGAACAAGAACCAATGACGCGGCAACCCCGATGATCAACGTGATCCAAAGAATCGCGCCGCCCAAAATATCAACATCTTTGTCATTTTTAAGGGTGACGAGGGCGGGTTCATAGCCCATCGTGGCGGGGGCGCTGAGCATCGCCATAATTGCCAAAAACACCGAAAACGGGCCGAAGGCCTCTGGCGTGACAAGGCGGGTTAATACAGGCGCCATGAGCATGGCGAGCCCCTGTCCGGCGGCAATGCCGAGTGCCAAAACGGCAGCATGACCGATATATCTGAACACGAAGCGTCCTTAAGAATCCTGTGCGGGTTTATCCCCAATGGTGGGATAGTAAAGACCGTATCGGGGGCTGGCAAGGGGGTTTATAAACACTGGACAAGACGAAAAAAGTCGATAAAAACCTAATGGTTATGGCTTTGCGTAACGGAGCCTGAACGGGGATAGAAAGACCTTTTGATGCGCTTGGAATACAGACCTGAGATTGACGGATTACGCGCGCTCGCCGTGGCAGCGGTGGTGGTGTTTCATGCGTTTCCTTCGGTTTTATCCGGCGGTTTTGTCGGGGTGGATGTTTTTTTCGTGATTTCGGGCTATCTGATTACCCGCATCCTTGCCGGTGAAGCGGCGCAAACAGGGCGAATCAGTTTGGTTGATTTTTATGCGCGGCGGGCGCGGCGGATTTTGCCGGCTTTGCTCGTTGTTCTTGCTTGTGTACTGGTGTTTGGCTGGTTTGCGTTGCTGGCGAGCGAGTATAAGATTCTGGGGCGGCACAGCTACGCTACGGCCTTGTTTATCTATAATTTTCGCTTGATGTCGGAGGTCGGATATTTCGATCAGGCGGCGGATTTAAAGCCCCTTCTGCATTTATGGTCATTGGCGGTTGAGGAGCAATTTTACCTGATTTGGCCTTTGTTGATGATGGCGGCGCTGCGTTGGCGGCGGCGGATGGCGGGGATTGCCCCTGTGTTTGCCGGTGTTTTTGTCGCGTTGTCGTTTGGGTATTGTGTTGTTGCAACATTGCTGGATTGGCAGGGCGTTTATTATAACCCGTTGGCGCGCGCTTGGCAGCTCGGCATCGGGGCGTGGCTGGCGCTGGCGGAGCTTGAGGGCAACAGCTTCGGCGGGCGGGTTCTTGCGTGGCTGAGGGCGCCAAAGATACGCTGGGCGGGTGAGGCAATAGGCGGCGCGATGGTGATCGGTGCGTGCGTGTGGCTTGACCGCTCCACGTTGTACCCCGGGTGGGCGGCGTTGCTCCCCAGCGTTGGTGCGGTGCTGTTAATGGCGTGCGCCGGCGCGGGGCAGGGCGGGGTTGGACGCGTTTTGGCGTGGCGGCCTTTTGTGGCTTTGGGGCTTATAAGCTATCCGCTCTATCTTTGGCATTGGCCGATTTTATCGTTTATGCGGGTGATGGAAAACGGGGCGGGCGGCGTACCTGAGGCATGGATTATCGGCGGGGTCGCGGCGGCGGTTGTGTTGGCGACGTTGACATATTGGGCGGTGGAACATCCCGTACGCCGCCGTCCGGCGCGGTCTGTTGCGGGGTGCTTGGTGCTTGGCTTGGTGTTGGTTTTCGCGGCGGGGCAGGTGATTAAGGAGCGGGACGGATTTCCTGAGCGCGAAGCCTTGGCAGCGTCCGCCGCGATGATGGAGCAAGCACAGCGCGCGCCCGAACGCGATGAGGCGTGTGTATCGCGTGTTGCGACAGATTCCGATCAAAAGCGCAGTGTTTTTGACTATTGCCTTGAGCAGTTGCCCGAGAATGCAAAAGGGCGCGTGATTTTGACGGGGGATTCCCATGCTCATGCTCTGTTCGCGGGCTTGGCGGATTCGTTGGGCGAGGCTGGATATGGCGTGACTCTCTATGCCAATTCAAGTTGCCCGCCTTTTCCGGCGACGACCTTGGGGTTGACGCAGGCGGCGCGACAGGATTGTACGCACCGCATTGCGGCGATATGGGCGGCGATTGAGGCGGACACCACCGTTGACACCATCATCATCGCCACGCGCGGGCCGGTTTATTTTGACGGGATCGGGTTTGGGGAGGCCGAACGCGACACAAAACGCATTCCGATTATGGCGGAGGGGTCGGAAGGAGTGAAAGGCGGCGCGGATGTGTTCTTTGACGGGCTTGGGGCGATGAGCGCGCGTTTGCAGGCAAAAGGCAAGCGGGTGCTGTATGTGCTTCAGGTGCCTGAAATCGGGGTGGATATGAATTCATGCGTTGTGCGCCCGATGCGTTTGAGTGAGCGCCCCATTCATTGCGCGGTGGCGCGGCGGGACTATGAGGCGCGTATGGGGACGTACCGGCAACGGGTTTTTGACTTGGCGATTGACTTGGCGGTGGCTGGGGCTTTCTATGTGATTGACCCCGAGCCATTATTTTGTGACGCGGCGCAATGCGGGGCAACGGACGCGCAGGGGCGTTTGCTGTATTCCGATAACAACCATATGAGCCGTCAGGGCGGGCGGCTTATTGGCGCGGCGCTTGTGGACGCACTGGATATAGCGCCGTCAGGACGGTGATTGAGCGGTTTCGGGAGCCTTAAACGTGCCGCCCATCCAGCGATCCATGACACAGGTGGCGGTGAGGTCGCCCGTGACATTGATGGTGGTGCGCACCATATCAAGCAAACGATCAACCCCCAAGATGAGCGCGATGCCCGCCAAAGGTACGCCGATTCCCGCAAGGATGGTCGCCAAAACGACGATTCCGACCCCTGGCATGGCGGGCGTGCCGATGGACGCCCCAACGGTTGTGAGGAGGAGCAGAACCATCGCGGTTTGGCTCAGTTCAATGCCGAAGATCTGGCACAGAAACAGCGCGGCGGCGGCTTGGTACAGGGCGGTGCCGTCCATATTGATGGTGGCACCAAGGGGAATGACGAAGCGGCTTATTTGCGGTTCGATCTTGAGCTTATGCTCGGCGGCATAAAGCGAGAGCGGCATAACGGCGGCGGAGCTGGAGGTTGAGAACGCCAGAATCTGAACCTCGCGCACGGCTTTCAGGAAATCAAAAGGGGAGCGCCGCGCAACGCAATAAATGATGAGCAAATACACCAGTCCCATCACAAATAGCCCGCCGAGAACGGTGAGGAAATAGGCCGCGACACTGGCGATGATATCAAACCCAACGCGAATGGTGATGTCGCATAAAAGGCCGAAAACGGCGATGGGGGCGATGGCCATCGCCCAGCCGATGATCTTCATCGAGGCGAGTTGTCCGAAGCTGCATAAATCAATGAATCCTTTGGTGGATTGCGGCGGCAATGTGATGACGCAAATGCCGATGAAAATCGCCAAAATAACGATTTGGAGCATGTCGCGCTCAAGCTGAGCCCGCGCCGGATTGGATGGGATGATGTTGGCGATACGCTGAGGGATGGTGAGGTTCGTAAGTGTTTGCGGAGCCGTTGCGCCGGAGGCTTCGTGGTCTGCGAGCGCCTTTTCAACGACTTGGCGGTCGATCATGAACCCCGGTTTGACAACCGAGGTCAAGACCATGCCGATGCTGATGGCAATGATGGTGGTCGCCACGAAATAGGGAAGGATGCGCAGCCCCATGCGGCGCAGGTAAGTCAGACTTCCGGTTGAGGCGATGCCGAGGATGATCGAACACAGCACAAGCGGCACAACAACCATTTGCAAAAGACGGATAAACACCGTCCCCGGAAGTGCGACCCATGGCGCAATACTGAGTGCTACACTGGACTCAACAAGGCCGAGGCCGGAGGGCGAGAGGGACAACCCCGTCGCAATCCCCAAAACCATGCCGAGCAAAATATAGATCCACATCTTGTTTCCGGTGGGCAAATCCCCCGAGAGCGGGCGCGCCAGATCGGATGCGTGTTTGTTCGCGTCTTGTTCGTGTGGGGCTGTGGGGGGCGGTGTATGCATTGTTGCGACCTGTTTTAACTTTTTTATTTGGCAAATCGACAGAATTTTGCCTGTTTTATGCGCTCTGGCGGCGATGGTTTCACTAAGGAAATACGCCCCGTCAACCGCAGATGCCGTGAATTAAGGGGTTGATTATTTTCACGATTCCAGTATAGCTCTGACAGATTGTTTTGCAAGGGTGGCGGCCTTTTCGCCGCCGATGGACGCGCGCATAACAAACGTGTAGTACAAAAAGGAATGAGACCATGGAAACGCCAGCGACAACCAAGATAGACCTCAGCGCCATGGGCATTAACCTTCCAAAAGATTTTGACCTTCAGCCCTTGATTGAAATGACCAGTGTTTACGGCGTCAAGCTTATCGTTGCGGTCGCTATATTTTTTGCTGGCAAATGGCTGGCGAAGCGTCTTTGCAACATCTTGAAGCGGGGCATGATCAAGGCGGCGTTTGACCGTACGCTTGTGACATTCCTTGGGAATATCATTTATTTTGGTGTGCTGGGTCTGGTGTGCGTGATCGCGCTGGGGCAGGTCGGCATCGAAACGGCGTCTTTGGCGGCGTTGATTGCGGCGGCTGGTTTGGCCGTCGGCCTTGCGCTGCAAGGGTCGTTGTCCAATTTCGCGGCAGGGGTTTTGTTGATTATTTTTCGCCCCTTTCGCGCCGGCGATTATATCGAGGCCGCGGGTGTTGGCGGAACGGTTCAGGAAATCACGATTTTCACAACCGTTTTGAACACGCCGGACAATAAGCGCGTTATTTTGCCGAACAGCGCCGTGTCCTCCGGCAACATCATTAATTATTCCGCCAATGACACGCGGCGTTTGGATTTGGTTGTCGGCGTGTCGTATAGTGACAATCTGGCGCATGTCAAAGAGGTGTTGATGCGTATCCTTCAAAACGATCCGCGTGTGTTAAAAACGCCTGAACCTGTTGTTGCTGTGCTCGCTATGGCGGATTCTTCGGTGAATTTTGCGGTGCGCCCTTGGGTGAATAAAGATGATTACTGGGCGGCGCATTTTGCCTTGCATGAAACCATTAAAACGACACTCGATGAAGAAGGCATTTCCATCCCGTTCCCGCAGCGCGACATTCACCTTGTCGACGCCGCAGCGATCAACGTCAAAACGGCGGCAAAAAAGGCTTGATCTGTTTTGACGTCACGACATGTTTCGCACAAATGTGCGGGCATTTTCCTCCCACCAGAAAGGACTATTTTTATGAGACATATTTTTCTTAGCGGATTTGCAGCGATTTTTTTGCTTGCCGGCTGTGCCTATGACAACGTGAAGACGGTTTCTGACACCCATTACGGTCAGGCCAATTTTCATGAGATGTTAGCCGCCGAATACAAAAAATACGCAGAGTTCGAAGCCTATGAGATGAAGGATTGGAACGATGCGGAATATCACGCCACCAAGGCTTTGGCCGCAGCGGAAGGCAAAAATGTAGCGCCGAGCGAATTATCCGAGCGTTCCTTGCCGGATTTCAGCGTTGCCGAAATTGCAGCGGCGCGCGGTGAGCTTATGGATGCTCTGCAAACGCTTAATAACAACGAAAACAGTCCGGCTTTGGCCAAGGCACAGGCAAGCTTTGATTGCTGGATGGAGCAACAAGAAGAAAATATCCAGCCCGAGCACATCGCCGATTGTAAAGTTCATTTTGAGCAAGCCATGGCAAGTTTGATTGAGCCGACCTTGATTGTCGAACAAAACTTCGAGATTTTCTTTGCACATGACAGTGCCGCGCTTGATATGGGCGCCAATGCCGTCGTTATGGCGATTAAGGATTTCATTGGTTACAGCGAGGTTTCGCGTCTTCTTATCGTCGGCAACACGGACACTACGGGCAATGTGGCGTATAACGAAAAACTGGCGCAAAAACGTGCCGATGTCGTGTATGCCGCATTGAAAGATGCAGGGGTTCCCGAACAGCGTGTCGAGATTATCAGCAAAGGCCAATTTAACTTGTTGGTGCCGACGGCTGATAACGTCAACGAACCCAAAAACCGCCGCGTCGATGTGGTTCTTGTTCGCGAAGGCAAGGGTAAAAAATAACCAAACAAGCCAAAAGGATCAGGCTTTTTGAAGGCTTTCCTTGGCGTGGTTAGAGTGATGAAAAGGCCGGAGGTTTTGCTCCGGTCTTTTTTTGTTTTTTTGGCGAAGGGTTCGCGAATGGGGTGCATATAACCTTCTGACCACCTGATAAAAACGAGTTTGAAAGGATTAAAAATATGAAAAAACTACTTTTGAGTCTTGCTGTACTGGGTCTGATGGCTACGCCTGCATTGGCGGAAGACGGCGAAAAGGGCTCCGGTCACGGAAAAGGCGGCAAGCACCATCTTGAAATGGATACAGATGGCGATGGCGCGATCAGCAAGGCCGAATTCATGGCCGTGCAGGAAAAGCGTTTTTCCGAACTTGATGCCAACAGCAATGGCAGCATTGAAAAAGAGGAATTCCAAGCATTTCGTGATAAAATGAAAGGCAAGCGCGGCGAATATCGCGACAAGATGAAAGACAAACGCGGCGAGCGTCCTGCACCGACCCCTGAAGCGGGTGAAGCCGAGTAATACTGGCAAAATGATGTCACGACCGTGTGACGGATAAAAGAATGCCAATAAAAAATGAAGCGGGCGAGATCTGTTTGCGCCCCCTTCCTAAACCCTAACCTCATACACCATTTGATGAGTATGGATCGACCGCGATAAAACGCCGACGTTGAAACGAGGAAAGACACGCAATCATGCGGCAAAACCTTGCCAAGGAAACAATCAAGGGACAGGACACCGACACCGCGCAGGGTGTGATGGGGGAGTCTATGCCTATGATGGCTGAGATGGTTGATGTGGATGATGCGCCGGATGATGTGCTGATGGCGTGGATCAAGGGCGATGAGGCCGATAAACGTCAAGTCGGTCAAGCGCCGATTCAAGTCCAAGGGCGTACAAAGGCATATGATGCTTTTTCGGTGTTGGTGCGGCGGCATAATGACCGTTTTTATGCCTTGGCCTATCGGTTGCTGCGCAACGCGCAAGAGGCGGAAGACGTTGTTCAGGACTGTTTTATGAAGCTCTGGCACAAGCCGTATTTATGGCGCGGGGATAAGAAAACGCGCTTTACCACTTGGTTTTATGCCATTGTTTTGAATGAGTGCCGGATGCGGTGGCGCAGCGCGAAAAACAGCGCCGTCAGCCAGTATACCCAGCACGAGGACACACAGGATATTTTGTTCGATGCCGCGGCGATGACCGATTTTCGCCCGCATGAACACCATATTGATGCGCAAAGACAGCATGATGTCCTGCAACAGGGGCTGAATGCCTTGCCTGAACGGCAAAAAGAAGCGCTGGTTTTGTGCTTTTTTGAGGAAATGAGCAATAAAGACGCCGCCGATATTATGGGGATTAAGGTGAAGGCACTTGAATCGCTGTTGATGCGCGGCAAAGCAGGATTACGGGAGTTCATACGATGACACATATCAATGACATGACGGATAAAACAGGCAAAGATTCAGGAGGCGCAGGCGGTTGCGGCGCATCATGCGGATGCAGCGGCAAAACCCGCACAGCCCCCGAAACGCAAGCGAAGGCTGTGGAGCAATTTCTTCACAGCCAGCGTATGAGCCATGTTGCGGCGCCGGAGGGAATGGCGGAACGGATATTGGCACGCGCTGCGCGTGAACCACGCAATGTTTATGCCCCTTTGCGGGAGCGTGGAATTTGGGGACGATTTTTGCAGGCAGGGCGTGACTTTTTTGCTCCGAAGGCTTCGGATGCGAATGGAATTATGGGCGGATTTGGCGCCGGATGGGCGCGTCCTGCCTTTGCCTTCGCGATGGTGGCGGTGATGATGGCGGCTGTATTCTTCGCCCCTGATGCGGGTTATTCCGGCTTGTCGAAGCCTGCGGAACAGCAGATTGTGTCATTGGATGCGGGGGGCGGGGCTGATGGCCTTTTGTCTGTTGCGGATAGAGGCCTCGCCTTGGAGGTTCTGACTGAGGGGGATCTGGATCTGTTTGAGCTTGCCTATGCCGAGCCCGCCTATGTTGAGCCAAATGTTTCTGCCACCGATATTCGCGGCGATCTGGATGATTTGATCCTTCAGGATATGGAAGATGTTTTTCTGTAGGCGGTTTGCCCGCGCCTAGCTTATGGCGCGCACGGTCTGCGTTTTAGCTCTTTTGCGATGGTATGACCATGGTGATTTTATCTGTGGCGGGGCATGTGGGGGCGCCTTCTATGTCGACATGAATTTTGCCGACAAGGCGAAGGCTTTCCGGATCAGTGATCCGGCCGAATATTGGGCGTGAACTGTGGAGTCCGCCTGTGCGGGCGAGGTAATCGCCAATTCCCGAACGGCTTGCAATCCTGTCAAATTTCTTTTGGACGTGCTCGGTTTTCGTGCTGGCGTACCAGTCGGGATAGCAAGAACCATATTCTGTGCCCGCGCCTTGCTTTTGGAACGGGGCGTCTTCGGACGGGGTGTCCGTATGGTCGAAGAACATGCTGATAAGAGCCCCTTCTTCGTATGTCATGGACAGGGCGGTGCTGTCCCCCCAAGCGTTGAAGGCGGCACGAAGGGCGTTGGCGGATTGGTTTTGTGAAATCGCCGTGCCTGAGTTCGCGGTGGGTAGTGCATAGCGGAATGATTGGTAAATTCCGCGGTACTCGTCAAATTCTTCATCGGCAACCATGCCTGAAAAATCATAGCCTTTTTGCTCAAGCTGGTAGGTGATCAGGTTGGAAATGGCCTCGGCATCCGCCTCCATGACTTTGACGGCATAAATGACGGCGCGGGGTTCCATATGGTTGCTGACCTCGAACCCGCGCATGGCTTGTTCGAAATGGGTCATTTCATGGCCGCTGGTGGCTATTGTTTGCGGCATGGAGGCGAACCAGTTGACGTGTAATTTTCGCGCCTCGACATCCATGTATCCGTGTTCATCTTCCATGAATGAAAAGCATATCTTCATGTCATGTTTGCGGGCGGTGTCCACAAGGTAAGCCCCCGCCGCGGAATCCGACAAAATACGCACCGTTGCGGCAGCCTTGGTTGCGAACCCGCCTTTGTTGTCGTCTTTTACATTCATGCTGTAGCACAGCTCACCACTGTCAGGCATCGCCAGATCGGCGGATAAAACAGGCCATTTCCCCACAGGCGTAACGGTGTGGTGAGTTTGGGCGATTGCCGTGGTCGGCGGCAAGGCGCGGGACATCAGGAGCGGGCCAAGGCCAGTGTTTGTGTGGGCGTTACAGCCGGCCAGAATACTTGTCGATAAAGCAAGAGCGCCGAGCGCCGGAAGGCCGCCGCCGCTGCGCCGGTGCAATTTGGCGCGGTGGCGCGGACGGGTGACTTCGCCCGCTTGGGAACTTGTTTGAGGCATTTGGGGCGGCGCTTTTTCTGTGCCCGCCTCGGCAAAAGCGAGCGGGATCGCGTCGCGTACAGGCGTTTTCTTGCCTGTATTCGATGAGGTCTGCGCTTGCTGGCCGCTGTGCGGGTTTTGCGTCATCACGAAATACTTTGTCCTTCACGCCGACAAAATCGGCACTATAAATTTACATAATTATATTGATGCAATGGGAATAAAGCAAGCATTCTTTTTGAAAATCCGCAATTTTGCTGGATGCTCCTTTGCGGGAGTGGGGGAGATTTTCTTGGGGGACGGGCTGAATATTTGGCGGTGACGGGATGAATGTTTTTGGCTAGCTGGGATGAATATTTTTCGGGGGAGTGGGATGGGGGGCTGTTGAGGAAGGAGGGCGTTTTTTTTGCAAGGGGACGCCCCTGCACGCGGTGGGTGGGGGAGAGGGCGGAGCGTTTTTTATAACCGCATCGTAGATGGCGCAGTGTATTTGAGAGGTAAAAAAACGCCGAAAACCGTGCTTAGAACGGTGTTTTCAGGTTTTATAACAACGAGTTGTTTTAGTCCTAACGTTCCAGCAGGACGTAAAAATAATGGTAGGCGGGGCCGGCGCATTGGACGCAGCCGTATTTTGCGGGTTTTACCGTGAAATTTGCGCGGTCCATGTCGTTAATGCCGCCGCCGGTTGCGAAGGTGCCGTTAAAGCGTGTGGCGGTGTTGTGGATGCATTTTCCGTCGGCGGTGCTGTCGATCGGCGGGGTGGCGCCCTTGGCATAGCCTAAGGTTTCGTTCACGCCTTGACAAAACGCAAGGGTGACGTTGGGAAGAACCATCATAAGGTCGGGCGTAGCATCAACCCCGACATCCGGCGCGCGGGTAAAACCGTAAAATTCCCATTGGTCGCCATTGCTTATGCCGCTCGGGATTTTCATGACGGAGGCTCCGCCGCCCAGCTCGTTAAACACTTGGAATGTCGGCGTCGTCGTGGCGGCGCCATAGCCGGTGAGGGTGGTTGCGGCCGCCCCAAAACGCAGGTCGGTTTCACTGGCGTTTTTGTTTGTGTATATGTCGTCTACGGCGCTCTTGACGCCGGAGGAATAGCGCAAGACTTGCGCGACTTGTGTTTTGACTTCAAGGTCTTTCGTGCCTTTGCCACCGGAAAACCCCTGTGACACAACGGCGGTGAGCGCCGCCATCAGGCCAATCGCGATTAAAATCATCACCAGCATATTGCCAGCCTCGGCACAGCGGATCGGTGTGCGGGGCGCAGTCATGGTTTGTGAGGGATGATTGGGGGAGTCGTTGTGCATAGCGGCGAATGGGGCTGTATGTGGGGCGGTGTACAGGATGGTGTGCATCGTGGTTTGTGTCCTTTGGGTGTCAGACGCGCGGGTGTCAAACTCGCCATTATTGTTTTGTGTTGTCACCTGTGCCGCATGATTGCGCCCTTCCGTCAGGGGGGCAGGCGGGCGGGCAGACAGACAGGCAAATCGCAGGCGTTATTGCGCCGGCGTGATGACCATACAATCACTAATTATATCACAAATTTTGCGCGCGTGCTCTTCATTATATCCAGACAGGCGTCCGCGGAAGAGAATTTGGTTGTTGATGGTGGTCGGCATAATAATCGCGCGACCATAAAGCAAGTCATCGGGGAGCTTGCTGCGGGCACTGCGGATGATTTCATCGGTCTGGGCGCGGCTTTTGAACGCGCCGACTTGAACCGACCAATCGCCATAACCGCCTGATGTCGCCAAATTAGTGTTAAAGGATTGTGTTTTCGGGGTCGCATTTGTGCCGAAACGACCGATTCCTTCAATGCTGTATTCTCTGTGCGTGTGGGCGGCAATCGCCATCAGGCCGGTTTGGAAACGTACGGCGGAGTCTTCGTCAACATCGCCTTGACCCATGATGTTGGACATCATGTTTTCGTTGCGCTCTTGCAATGTGTTGGCAAGGGCGCGGATGATTTTGTCCTGCGCACCGGTGAGGACAGCGCCGGCACTGGGTTCAATACTCGCCAGTCCAAGGGCATCGGAGGCAGAGGCGGTTTGAATGTCCTCGGCATCCTGTACTTCGCCGGATGCTTGACCGGATTCCGCAAGAATTTGCGTCGGGGAGGGCTTCATCGGCGGTACGGGAACGGCAAAAGCCTGAATAGCGGGCATCAAGGAAATGGCAAGAACAGGGGTTGCCGGAAGAGCGGCCATTTTGGGGCCGGCCTGTGCGCCCGTACGGCGGGGCGATGCGGAGGATAAGACATGGGTGGCCGAACCGGTCGGTGCGGGGTCACGCAGAATTTTCGCAAAGCCGCGGTCAAGCAAGCTGGCCATATGGTCGTTGCGGGACTTCCATGTTTTTCCGCCAAACACAACCCCGACAAGGCGGCGGTTTTGACGTTTTGCGGAGGCCGCAAGGTTAAAACCGGAGGCAAGGATATAGCCGGTCTTGAGGCCGTCCATGCCTTCATAGGTGCTCATCAGTCGGTTATGCGAGTGATATGATTTGCCGCGATAGGTGAAGTTCTTGGTCGAAAAATAATGGTAATAGGCGGGGTATTGCTTGATCAGGATCAAAGACAAGCGCGCCATGTCGCGTGCGGTGCTGACCTGACGCGGGTCGTGCAGGCCGGATGCGTTGACAAAACGGGTGCGGGTCATGCCCATAGCTTGCGCCTTGAGGGTCATTTGGCGACCGAAATTTTCCTCTGAACCGCCGATAAATTCGGCAACGGCGGCGGCGATGTCATTGGCCGATTTGGTTGCGAGTGCCTTGATGGCGTCCTCAACGCGAATGGTGGAGCCGACAGGCAAGCCGAGCTTGCTGGGCTGCATACTTGCGGCGTGGCTGGAGATGCTGATTTTGTCGTTCAGGCGAATCGTGCCGTGTTGAAGGCCGTCAAAAATCATCAACATGGTCATCATTTTGGTGAGGGACGCAGGATGAAGGATTTTGTCGGCGTTGCTTTGGCTCAGGACTTGGCCGGTGTCGGCGTCAATGACGATGGAGGCGTATTTGGGGTTGGCCAAGGCCGCAGACGACCCGCCGACCAGAACAGCCATCAACACAGCCAGAGCCATGAAGGCCATGCACAGAATGTGAAGCACGCGGGTGAGAGGCAAGCGATCTGTTGTCATCAATGGCATGAGGGCTTTATTCACTTTGGTTGATGCTGAATTCAAGGCCGAGAGTGTTTTGAATTGATTCGTTTTTGACCATACAGACCTCCAGTATAAAAACTGGTGCGGCGTTTGTCCATTTTTACTTTTTATTAAGTTTATGGTCGGACGTGGAACAAGCGCCAACCGTGGGTTTGATCTGGGCAGTGATCTTGCCGCTTTGACCCTAGAGGAGGATCCTAGTCGTTTTGAATAGGGAAGCCGTAATCGTCCAGCGGAATTTTGCCGGTGACTTTGGTGCCCCAGCGTTCGATGAGGGATTTTTGCTTTTCCTCGATGCGTTTGATGCGCATTTTTGCCTTTTGCAACAGCATCGAGGACACAATTCCTGCAACGGCAAAATCAATCACATAGCCGGATGCGGCAGTGACGTACATGATGATCATGTTGCGTGCTTGCATCGCGATGAGCAAGGCGGTGTCCATGTCGTGCGTGGTTGTCCAAAGCTCAAGCAAAAATGGCGAACATCCCGCCAGATTCATGGCGCTGACGGTTATCGCGCGGCTTTTGGTTTTGCTCTTGTCTATCGCAATGGCGGCAAGGCTCGGCATCATGCCGATCAGTAGAATGATCGTGGTGGGCAAGAAAATAATGCTGCATACGAACATGATCCCGACCATGAGGCGCAGGCGGAACAGGTTTGCTTTGCTCATTTGCTTTTTTTTGCGTTTGGCCATTTTTCTTTTTATTCTCTGTTTATTCTTTGGTGTTAGGGACTAAAAAATCTTGTCGCCGTTAAGATACATGATGATAAAACCCATGATGATCAGGCTCGAGATCACGCCGGCAACGATGACCGCGACTTCCTTGCCGCGCGCGCGGCCGAAATTTGAAGGGTTTTCGAGTTGATTTTCCAAAAGATCGTGTTCTTCGCTGAGCATCTTAAATTCATGCATGGCGAGTTTGAAGGCGGCGAAATCGCGTTTCACAAGGTTTTGATCGTCAATCAATTGAGATATTTTGGTGATGTCGCCGGAGTCTTTGATTTTGCTCAGTTTTTCTTTGAGGGTGTCGCGATTTTTTTTGTCGTGGTAGCGATCGAGAACGACTTGCAGGGATTCCGCGATCCATTTGCTGAGATTCGGCAGCGGGGCAACGGAATATATGCGCTGGGTCGCGGCAAAGACGTTCACCAAGCCGATTAAACGGCGGTGATATTCCACTGAATTCAGGTCAAAAAGCTGGTTATCAATGACTTTACCGTCTTTGGCGGCCAAAAAAGCCACCATATGGCGGTCAAAGGCAAGGGCGGGTCTGGTTTTGGATTGCGCCATTTTTTCGAAGGCGTTGATCATGTCTTCGGGACTGCGGACGTGGAAATTCTTGAGGGCGGGGCTGACGCAATGGATGCTGTCATTGAGGAAATACAGGCATCGTTCAAGCCCCATGCCCATCATGGGTTGCTTGACCTGCATCTTCAGGGTTTCAAAGCGATTGACGAAGGATGTCACATCCATGTTCAGATCGGTGCAGGTGACGAGCCAGAATTGCAGTAAGGGACTGGTGAAAATCTCGATAAAGGCTTGTAAATTGGAATTCAGGACAAAGGCTTCGCCGAGCGCTATGCCAAGTCCTTCGGGTTTGAGCGCAAGGTTTTTATAGCGAATCGGGCCTTCGGGGTCGAGTGCGATGGCGACACGCGACAATAAACGATCCCAATAGCCGGAACTTTTGCCCGTTTCACCGGCGGAGACAACGGCTTCTTCGAGGCGTTTAACGGCGTGGTCGTCGTCGATGCTGCGCTGAATCCATTGCTCCAGCTCGTTGCTTTCAATCAATTGGACGGCTTCGGCCGGTTTTTTGAACATGTCATTGGCGAGCGCCTCCATGTAAAAATATCCATTGCCGTTAAAGGTGATCTGGCGCGAGGCGCGTTTGCGCTTGGTTGTTTGTTTGGGGCTGAGCCGCCGCCCGTCAAGCCATGCAAGAACATCGTCAAGATTCCAGCGCTGGCGCTGGTCGTCAATCAACAAACCGCGGAGCAATTCAAGCACCGCTCCGGTAAAACGGTCGTCTTTGCTGATGAGTGAGGCATAGGTGCCGTGCTGCATTTTATGCAGGATGATTTCTTCTTGCGTTTTTTTGGCCAGCGGATCGTGGGCGCGGATCAACATCGCCATCGACACGCCGAGGGCGTATAAATCGTCCTCAATCATACCGGTGCCGCGCCCTGTGGGCTGGGCTGAGCAGCGGTGCAAAGGCTCAAAAATAGGGGATTGCAACATGGAGGCAGGGACGCTCAGGCAATCGCCGACCACAACATGGTCATAGTCGGTTTTGCCGCCGGTGTAAAAATTGCTGGGGCGGATATTGCCGTGAACAATGTCAACATCGCGCAGGTCTTTTAAAACCGTGATGACCGGCGCTACGACTTTTTCAAGGACGCGTTCGGCTTTCCAGCCCAGGGCGAGGTGCTTGTCGTTGGGGACGATGCGTTTGCCGAGTGTGTCGCGGTAAATAAAGGAAAAACGCTCGCCAAGGCCAGGGATGGCGATGACGCCGGAGCCGACCAAATACGCCATGGGCCCCCCGCAAGCGGAGGCATAAGCGGGGCCGCGGCTGCTGCGCGGGGTGAGGTGCGGGGCGCAGATCAAGGCGAAATAATCATTGGTATCGCCGCCAATACCTTTGGCTTTGTATGCCTTGACATGGTCGTTGCTGTATTCGGCGAGCTGTGTCCCTGTATCAATTTCAATGACGTTGTTAAACAGGATTTTTGAGCCGGCAGGCGCGGCCGCAGCAATGGGCGCAGCACTAGCATCACCGCCTTTGGCCGTGGGGTTGTCCTGTCCTTTTACGGGATCGGAAGGGGCAGTATTGCTTGGGTCGTTGGCTTCGGCCATAAAAAACTGTACGGGATGTAGAGTGGACGTTTACCCCTCTATGATATGCCGATTTGCACGAAAAGTAAAACAATTGCCATGATGCGGTGTTGCACACGGTGTTGCGTGAGGGAGCCTTTCGTCATGATTGTGAAAGATCCGTCACAGAATCGGAAAGGTTTTTGGGCGGTATTTGCCTGACCGGACACACCGCAAAGTCTTGAAAAGCCTCAGATTTAAATGCAAATTTGACGAAACGGGAAAAAATCTCTAGGGTCATGAACGTGTAAACACGAAACCGGACATGGTCATTTGAAGGGATTATTGAATATCTTCAAACTGGGTATGTCCCGTAAAGCAACGGCTTTGCCGTCCTTGTCGGGCGGCGTACAGAATCAGGCTCGTTGCGGATAAGGAGTGTTCTTTATGGACGTATGGATTCTGTTTAATGAAGATATCGAAGCCCCCACATCCGAAGCCTATGAAGTCAGACGATTTATGGCTGAGGGTAAAATCATGGGGATTAACGTCAGTGTATTCAACCCCGAACAATTCGACCTTGTGGTCACGGATGACGACCAAAACACCATTTTGATTGATGGCGTGGCGCGTGAATTGCCGGATTTTGTTTTGCCGCGAACCTATGTCAAGGATACGGGGTATTTCGCCCTTGCGGTTATCCGCCAATTCGAACGGATGGGCGTGCGGGTATATAACACCGCGCACACCATTGAAAAAGTGGCGGATAAACTGCATACCCATCAATTGCTGGCGGAACATAACATGCCGACGCCGCCGACCATGTTGGCGAAGTTTCCGGTGAATATTGATCTGGTTGAGCAAACACTCGGTTTTCCTGTTGTGGTGAAAACCTTGCTCGGCGTGAATGGCAGCGGTGTTTTCCTGATTGAAAACCGCGAGGGATTCAAAGACCTTATGGATTTGATCCGTGAAACCCAGCCGCATATCTTGTTGATTTTCCAAAAATTCATTTCCCGCTCAAAGGGGCGCGATTTGCGCTTGTTTGTGGTCAATGGGCGGGTGATCGCCGCGATGGAACGCCGCGCGAAAGAAGGCGGCTTTAAGGCCAATTTCTCGCAAGGCGGGTCGGTTGCGGAATTTATTCCCGATGCCGAGGCCGAAATGCTCGCCATTCGCACGGCGCAGGTTTTGGACATTGAAATCGCCGGCATTGATTTGTTGTTCACCGATGACGGATACACGATTTGCGAGGCCAACACATTCCCCGGTTTCAAGGGGCTTGAGATGGCGTGCTCGGTCAATGTGCCGTATGAGATTTTCTCTGACATGATGCGTGAAATGGGGATGAGCCCCGCTCACCCCGATTACGACGAAAACGGCGTACGCATTGAAAAGGCACAAAACGATGATGCGGGCGAATTCAGCGTAGCGAACGGGCTGGGCGAAGCCGCAAGCGCGGCGTAATCTAGGGTCAAAACTCACAGCTTTTCTAAAGGGCTGCAAACGCGGCTTTTCTGCGCTTCCGCTTCTCAAATACGTTTCAGTATTCTGCGATGCGGTTCTCGAAAAACCGTGTTTTCGCTGAATTTATAAAAGCTGTGAGTCTCAACCCTAACCCGCAAGCAATTGCGAGCTTTGGCGGCTCACAGACGACTCACAGAAATAACAAAACGGCGCATTATCATGATGCGCCGTTTTGTTTTTGTATGAATCTTTTGATTGATTAGTATCCGCTGGGTTGGAAGGTGGTGGGGGCGGCTTCTATGACGGTGCTGCGCCCGTTTGCGATGCGGTGGACGGCAAGGCCGCGCTGGATGATGCCGTCAGGGCGGAAACGGAAGATTCCGTCAATACCGGCAAAGCCGTTGGGGTTGGTGACGGCTTGGCGGCTGAAATCCGGCTGGGTGCCGTAAGACAGGCCTTGGCGCGCCAAAACGGTCGCCAGCGCCGTGGCGTCGTAGGCGATGCTCACGAGGCGGGGCGGTTGTTGACTGTAGGTGTTTTGATAGCTGGTTTCAAATTCGGCGCGTAATTGCGGCGATGGGGCGGCATACCATGCGCCTTGCATCGAGGGTTCGGCCTGAATTGCGGCATCGTCCCACAGGCCGGTGCCGAGATATTGCACCTTGTCCGGCCCCAAATCGTAATAGGCAAGAAGGTTCATCAGGGCTTTGCCTTGGTCGCCGCCCACGGGTACAAAGATGGCGTCATACGGGGCGTTGCCGTCCGTCATGGCGTTTTCAAGGGTGCGCAGACGTTCGGCGGTGGCGATGTCGTTGGGGTTCGCGGACAGCGCGGCGGCGAGGCGTTTTTTCTCGGCCTCCACGGCGCTGGTGCGGGTTTCATATTGGGCGAAGGCCATGACATCCTTGGTTAAATTCGGGGAGTCCGGATTGAAACGGGTGACATTGGTGATTTGAACACCAAGGGCGGCGGCGCGGGTTTGAAAGGCACTGACCACTGCTTGACCGTAATCATTATCAGGAGCGATGATGCCGATGCGGCGCTTGGATTGTTTGGCGGCGTATTCGGCGATGCGTTCGGATTGAGCGAAGGGTAATACACCCATAATAAAGGTATTGCCGCCGGCAACGCGCCAATCGGTGGAGAATCCAAGCATCACGAGGCCGGCTTGCTCAATAATCGGTTTTGCGGCGCGGACACTATCGGCAAAAACGGGGCCGAGGATAAGCTGAGCTCCGCCGGACACAGCATCTTGGGCGGCTTTTTTCGCGCCATCCGGCGTGCCTTTGGTGTCGCGCGGGATGAGTTCAAGATTGGTGTAATTCATGTCGAACAGGGCAAGCTGGGCGGCCTGTAACATGGATTGACCGAGGTCTTTGTGACGACCGCTGAGGGGCAGCAAGATGCCGACTTTGATGGCTGGAGCGGCGGCAGCTTGGGGGTTTTGCTGTTGCGGATAGGCCTGTCCGTAATAGGGGGTGTCATAGCCGCTCGTGCCGTATGGTTGGGCTTGGGGCATGGCACCGTCTTGTGTGGGCGCACCGCCAACATAGGTTGTGGGGTGGTTGCTCAGGGTTTCGGCGCTGGGGTAGGGGGCGGTATATTGACCGTTGCCGTAAGGGGCGCCGACCGGCATGCTCTGAACCGCTCCGAGGGTGCGGTTGGCAGCGGATTGAACGCCGCCTTCTGTGCCATAAGGGTTGGCGGTGCCATAGGCATTGGGGTCAATGGCGCGCGGGGTTTCGGTGGCAGGATTTTGCGCGACCGAACGTTCCCACGGCATTAATTTTGAGAAAGAGGATTGTTCGCCGCCGGAGGATCCGCAGCCACTGAGCAACAATCCAATCATGGACAATAAAACCAGCATCGGCAGAAACAGAGGCGTTGCGAAGCCTGCCTGGCGGGCATCGTGAGGCATAAAGGCTTGCGGACGGTCTATCGGGGTGCGGGACATCGGCTCTTCCTTCTTTTTTGCAATCTGCTATCGTGGGGCTGATTTATCCATTCACTATAAAGAGCAGATCGCGCATGAAGTCAACATCCCAGCGCTGGAACAAGGGTCTTTATCTGGTATCAACTCCGATCGGGAATTTATCGGACATCACGTTTCGGGCGGTTGAGGCGCTGAAACAGGCCGATGTGATTCTGTGTGAAGACACGCGCATGACCCGCAAATTATGTGGATATTATGCGGTGAAGACGCCACTGCGCGCCTATCACGACCATTCAACGGATGAAGACCGCGCGAAAATCCTGGCGTTGCTGCAAGGCGGCCAGCGTGTGGCGCTGGTCAGTGATGCCGGCACGCCGATGATTTCCGACCCCGGGTATAAACTCGTGCAACATTGCGTTGAGGCGGGTATTACGGTGATTCCGGTGCCAGGGGCGAATGCGGTGTTGCCGGCCTTGCAATTATCGGCCTTGCCGACCGACCGGTTTTATTTTGGCGGGTTTTTACCGCATAAAACAAAGGCGCGGTGCGACGTGCTGGGCGCCGTGCGGGATGTGGATGCAACGCTTGTATTTTATGAAACGGCAACGCGTATGAAGGCGGCGCTGGGCGATGTTGTGACGGCGCTGGGGAATCGCCATGTGGCGGTGGTGCGTGAATTGACCAAGCTCTATGAAGAAACCTTGCGCGGGCGGGCGGCGGAGGTCATCACGATGATCGAAGGCGGTCATGTGCTGAAGGGCGAATGTGTGCTGGTGATTGCGGGAACAGTGGATGGGGCGGCGACTGGCACGGCGGCGCAAGACCAAGCCGATGCGCCGCAAATGCTGCAAAAGGCGCTGGCGAATATGTCGCTGAAGGACGCCGTGGCGCTGGTGACGCAAACCAGCGGCTTGCCGAAGAAAGAGGTTTACCGCATGGCGCTTGATTTGCAAGGTGGCGAAAAAAGATGGCGGGCAAGAGGGGGATGCATGAGCAGCGCGGCGCGGAAATCTGTGGTTACGGCGCATAAACGCGGTGTGCGCGCCGAATGGTTGGCGGTGACGTATCTGGTTTTGCGCGGATACAAGCTGGTGGAGCGCCGCTATAAATGCAAGGGCGGCGAGATTGATCTTGTGATGCGCAAGGGTGCGACATGGGTGTTTGTCGAGGTAAAATACCGCCAAAATGAAGCCGATGCCGCCGCCAGTGTCACCAAAACGACCCAGCATCGAATCATCAATGCGGCACGGCATTTTTTGTCACAGCGCCCGATCGTTCGGCAAGGCGGTTCGGGCAGAGATTCTGTTTCTTCACGGCTGTTGGGTATGATTTTTGGACAAAAAAGACGCAATACGGAGGAATATCTGGATGGGATCGCGATACGTTTTGACGTGATCGCGATAACGCCCTATTTTATGATTCGTCATATTCAAAACGCATTCGGGGTGAATTTATGAAGCGCACAATATTCCCAAGATTTTTATCTGTTGTCATGATCGCAACTTTGGCGGGCGGAGCGTTGCAAGCCTGCGCCCCTGTTGGCATCGCGACCGGTATCGGCGCAACGGCAGGGATTGCGGCGGCCAAAGAAGGCGGCATCAAGCAATCGGCGCGGGATGCGCAAATCAAGATGGCGATTAATGATTTGTGGTTCAAGCATGATTTTTCGATGTTCTCGAAACTCAGCATGACAGTGGAACAAGGCCGTGTGTTGCTCACCGGCGTTGTCCAAGACCCGCAGGCGCGGGTTGAGGCCGTCCGCCTCGCGTGGCAAGCGCCGCACGTTGTGCAGGTGATTAACGAAATCCGCGTGGCGGAGAGCGAAGGCGTCAAGGGTTATGTCCGTGATAGCTGGATCTCGGCGCAGCTTCGCACCAATTTATTGCTTGACCGCAATGTGCAATCGATCAATTACACGGTCGATACGGTGCAAGGAACGGTCTATTTGATGGGCGTTGCCGCCAACCAAGCGGAATTAAACCGCGTCACCGAACATGCCCGCACGACAAAATACGTTCAACAAGTCGTATCCTATGTTAAAATGCTGGGCGAGCCTGTGGACAACGTGACCACGGGGACGGGGTCTGGCGATATTGATATGGCGCCTTAAGCCCGCCCAGAGCTTCGCCCCTGATTTTACCAATGCAATGTGACCAAAGGCTTAGAGCATGAGTGACGACGGTCGTTTTCCTATCTTTACCCCGATGTTTACCGACGTGGCGGGGGCGACCGCCTATCTTGACCATATTGGCGGGCTTGAGGATGGCGATATTGACGTGTTTGAGGCGGCCTTGGCGCTCGCCCTGCACGACCATTCCGGCATTTCCGTTGATAAATATCGCCAGCATTTGATTAAAATGACGGCGCAGGCAAAGGGCGAGATTGAGCGCCTCAAACAAGACGGGCTGGATGACGGGCTTGATTTGCGGTGCGAGGTTATTCGCTCCGTCATGGCGCGTTTGAACGGCTATGTGGGGGATGAGCTGAATTACAACAGCATCGAAAACGCCGATTTGATCCGCGTGATCGACCGCCGCCTTGGGATGCCGATCACGATTGCGGTGATTGCGATTGCATTGGGGCGGGCTTTGGATTGGCCGGTGGAAGGGTTGAATTTCCCCGGACATTTTTTAATGCGGGTGGAATATGCCGGCAAACGCGCGATTTTAGATCCGTTTGCGTTGTTCAAGGAACTCGGTGCGCCGGAGCTTCGGGCTTTGCTCAAGGAAATGGCGGGCGAGCGGGCGGAATTATCGGCGCATTATTATGAGCCGGCGAGCAACCGCGACATATTACTCAGGCTCCAAAACAACATCAAACACCGCGCGATTGAGGCGGAGGATTATACCAAAGCATTGACGGTGATTGATTTGATGAAGCGTTTTGCGCCGCAAGAAGGGCGCTTGTTGTTCGATGAGGGGATTTTGCTGGTGCGGATGGAGCAACCGGCGGCGGCGGTTAAGGCGTTGCAATCCTATGTCGAAACAACCCCCGAAGGCCCCGAAAAATGGCAAGCCATCCAGCTTATGCGCGAGATTGGCGCGATGTTGAATTGATCTGACTTATGCGCACGTTTATGCGCACGGGGCATGCACGAGGGGTATGTAGGGTCGGGCATGCAGGGTGGGTATCCATGGGCGGGGGGAGAGCAAAGTATTTTCGGACTGTTTTCGGCGCGTTTGCGCCGTTTTTTCTTTTGGACATGATAATACCTTGCCTTTGTCGCCAAACCATCACATTTGTGCCCCTATCTTGTCATAATTTGGGTGTTTGTTGAGTGTTATAAACAAGACAGATAAAAGGATAAGACCCATGACCCTCGTAAAAACATTGATGTGGTGGCGCATCCAAATCGCCATGAAAATGATCGACCGTAAAATCGAGAAGCTGGAAATGGCGTTGAACCCCGATGTCCAAAAGACGCAACGGGCGGGCAATACGCCGCGCAATGCGGCTCAAAGAACATGGCAGGATTATTCGCGCATTGGATATCAAGTGACGGCGGCGGTGATGATTGGCCTCGTGCTGGCCTATGGCGCGGCAGGACTTTAAGGATGGGCTTTTGAGAATAGGACTTTGAGAGCTAGGCTTTGATAGCGGCGCTTTGAAAGATTAAATGCGGCGGCGGCGTCTTTGCCCCGCCGCAATTTTATGCCCAGATATCGCATCTTTATGGTGCGGTGCGAGATGACAAGCGCCGCCCTTTTCGGCACAATGGCGGCGCTTTGAAATATGCTTCGCGCACTGCATTTCCGTAAAGGGGGATATTGTGACCAAACATCCATCCACCGCCGACCACGGCATTGAAAAATGGCAATTCTGGATCGACCGTGGCGGCACGTTCACGGATATTGTCGCGCGTCACCCCGATGGCCGGTTGTCGACCGGCAAATTCCTGTCTGAAAACCCCGAACAATATAAAGACGCCGCGACCTTTGGGATTCGGCGGTTTTTGGGGTTGGATCGCCATGCGAAGATTCCGTCCGAGAGCATCGATATTGTGAAGATGGGCACAACCGTTGGCACGAACGCGCTCTTGGAACATAAAGGCGAACGGACTGTTCTTGTGACCACGGACGGATTCCGTGACCAGCTCCGCATCGGGTTCCAAGCCCGCCCGAAGATTTTTGCGCGGAATATCATTTTGCCGCAGATGCTGTTTTCCGATGTGATCGAGGTCAAAGAACGCGTGAACGCGCGCGGCGATGTGTTGATAAAGCTCAATGAAGCGGCGGTTCGCGCGGCCTTGCAGTCCTCGTTTGATGCGGGATACCGGTCATGCGCGATTTTGTTTGTGCATGGATACAGATACCCCGCCCATGAAGCCGCCGTTGCCAAAATAGCCAAAGAGATCGGCTTTAGCCAGATTTCCCCCAGTCATAAAATCTCGCCGCTCATGAAATATGTGGTGCGCGGGGATACGACCGTTGTGGATGCGTATTTATCGCCCGTTTTGCGGCGCTATGTTGACCAAGTCGCGGGGGAAATGCCCGATGCGCGGCTGTTTTTCATGCAATCGCATGGCGGCTTGACCGATGCGGATTTGTTCCAAGGCAAGGATTGTATTTTATCGGGTCCCGCTGGCGGCATTGTCGGCGCGGTGAAAACGTCGGAGAGCGCAGGGTTTTCAAAAGTTTTGACCTTTGATATGGGCGGCACGTCAACCGATGTGGCGCATTATGCCGGTGTGTATGAACGATCCTTCGAAACGGAGATTGCGGGCGCACGGCTTCAATCGCCGATGCTGCGGATTCATACCGTGGCGGCGGGGGGCGGATCAATTTGCCATTTTGACGGCATGAAGTATCGCGTCGGCCCCGACAGTGCGGGCGCCAATCCGGGGCCTGCGTGCTATCGGCGCGGCGGGCCTTTGACGGTGACGGATTGTAACGTGATGCTCGGCAAGCTTCACCCCGATTTCTTCCCGTCTGTGTTCGGTGCGAATGCGGATGAGAAGCTGGACAAAAAAGTGGTCGAAACCAAATTCGCGGCGCTGGCGCAGCAGATCAAAGCCGCCACAGGCGACGAACGCAGCGCGCAAGAAGTCGCCGAAGGCTTCATCCGTATCGCGGTGTTGAACATGGCGGGCGCGATCAAGAAAATCTCGGTTCAGCGCGGCTATGACGTGACCAAGGGGTATGTTTTGAATTGCTTTGGCGGCGCAGGCGGGCAACATGCGTGTCTTGTGGCGGATGAACTCGGGGTCGGGCATATCTTGATCCATCCGTTTGCGGGGGTTTTGTCGGCGTATGGCATGGGGCTTGCGGATACGCGCGTGCTGCGTGAAAAGGCGTTTGAAATTCGCCTTGATGACAAGACATTGGGGCAATTGCAAGCGGCCTATGACGCGCTGCGCACCGAGGCGATTGCCGAACTCGTCAAGCAAGGCTTTGACGGGAAGGGATGCACGGCGTCTTGTACGGTTCACCTTAAATATGACGGGACGGATAAATCGGTGCCGATTGCGTTCGGCACGATGGCGGAGCTTGAGGAACGCTTCGCGCAGGCATACCGCGCGCAATACGGGTTCTTTATCGCGGGCAAGCCGGTGATTGCGGAATCGATCAGTGTCGAGGCCGTGTCGGCGGGGCAAGCGATGAGCCATGACACAGGCGGCACACCGTCCGATAAAGCGGTTGCCGAGGGGCAAAGCCATATGTGGAGCGAAGGCCAATGGCGCGATGTGCCGGTCTATGATTTCTTTACATTGCCGGTGGGGCATGCGGTTAAAGGCCCCGCGATTATTCGCGACCCGAACGCCACAACGGTTGTTGAAGAAGGCTGGCAAGCCGTGATGCAAGCGGGCGGAGCGCTGGTGTTGGAGCGGTATAAAGCACGGGCGGGCGAAGGGGCGCTGGACACACGCCGCGCCGACCCTGTGATGCTTGAGGTGTTCAATAATCTGTTCATGACGATTGCCGAACAAATGGGGTTTGTGCTTGAAAACACGGCCTATTCGGTGAATGTGAAGGAGCGGCTCGATTTTTCCTGCGCTATTTTTGACCGCCATGGTGGATTAATCGCCAATGCGCCGCATATGCCGGTGCATCTGGGGTCGATGGAGGAAAGCGTGCGCCATATTATCCGCGTGCGCGGCGCGCAGATGAAGGCGGGCGATGTGTATATGCTCAACGACCCGTATAATGGCGGCACGCATTTGCCGGACATCACCACCGTATCCCCCGTTTTTGATGATGCGGGCAAGGAGATTGTGTTTTATGTCGCCTCACGCGGGCATCATGCCGATGTCGGCGGGCTAACCCCCGGGTCAATGCCGCCGGACAGCAAGCATATCGACGAAGAAGGCGTGTTGATTGACAATGTCCGAATCGTCGACCAAGGAAAATGGCTGGAAGACGATATTATCGCTTTGCTGGAGGGCGCGACATACCCCGCCCGCAACGTGACGCAAAATATCGGCGATTTGAAGGCACAGGTTGCGGCGAACACCAAGGGGATGATCGAACTGCGCCGCATGGTCGATCAATTCGGGCTGGACGTGGTCGAGGCCTATGTCGGGTTTGTTCAGGACAATGCCGAAATGTTGGTGGGCCGCGCGATTTCGGCACTGAAGGACGGTGAGTTTACCTATCCGCATGATAACGGCTCGCAAATCAAGGTGAAGGTGAGCGTTGATCAGGCAAAGGGTGAGGCGACGGTCGATTTCACCGGCACGTCGGCGCAATTGCCGGATAATTTCAACGCGCCGTCGGCGGTGTGCCGCGCGGCGGTGATGTATGTTTTTCGCACGTTGGTGGAGGACGACATCCCCATGAATGCGGGGTGTATGCGGCCGATTAAACTGAAAATTCCGGAAGGATCGATGCTCAGCCCGTCTTACCCCGCCGCGGTTGTCGCGGGGAATGTCGAAACATCGCAATGCGTGACGGATGCGTTGTATGGCGCATTGGGCGTGATGGCGGCGGCGCAAGGCACGATGAATAATTTCACATGGGGCAACAAGACCTATCAATATTATGAAACCATTTGCGGGGGCGCGGGGGCTGGGCCCGATTTTGACGGAACATCGGCGGTGCATACGCATATGACCAATTCGCGCTTGACCGACCCCGAGGTTTTGGAATGGCGATTCCCTGTATTGCTCGAATCCTTCCGCATCAACCCGAATACGGGCGGCAAGGGGCGGCATAAGGGCGGTGACGGCACATTGCGCCGCGTGCGGTTCCTTGAGCCGATGACCGCCGCGATTTTATCGAATCACCGCACGATTCATCCGTTCGGCCTTGCCGGCGGGGAGGGCGGCGCGGTCGGTAAAGCGTGGGTGGAGCGCAAAGACGGATCGATTGAGCCGCTCAATTCAACCGACAAGCGTGAAATGAATGCCGGCGATGTGTTTGTTATTCAAACCCCCGGCGGCGGCGGATACGGCAAAAAATGACGGAATGGCAAGTGTTTTTGAGCGGCGAATGCGGCGGCCTTTCAAAACAAGGCCGTGCGCGGTTCACGGTGTCATGATTGGCGCCATGATCGGCAGAGTGATTCGCCCCGTAAAAAATATGTTTTAGCCATAGTCCCGCCATAATCGGGAACAAAAATGCACTTTGAAGCATTCGTGCTTTGTCGGGGGACGATCCGAAGCCTATTTCCGCTTACTGTTCAAACTATACACAGTTTTTGGGGGCGAAGTGAGACAACGACCTTGATTGCTGCGCCTCTTGCAGTATGCTATGTGTAATTTTGAAAATAAAAGCGTGCGTATAAGGAGAATGTGATGCGTAAAGGCTTACTAACGATGGTTTTGCTTGGTGGTTTGACCTTGGCCGGTTGTACGGACAAGCCGAATGACGATTTGATGCTGGATGAGCGCAGCGATATTACCCACAGCCCGATGACCGGCCAAAATGTCGGAACAGGCGAAGGGTACAACCAATATGGTGTCGATGGCGCCCCGATCCCGGGTTCGATGGAGGATTTGATCGTCAATGTCGGCGACCGTGTCTATTTCGGTTATGACCGTTACGACCTTACGCCTGAGGCTCTGACCCAGCTTCAGATGCAGGCTCGTTGGCTGCAACAATACCCGAACGTCAATATAGTGGTCGAAGGCCACGCGGACGAACGCGGTACACGCGAATATAACCTTGCCCTTGGCGACCGCCGTGCGACCGCTGCCCGTGACTATCTGGTCAGCCTCGGCGTACCGGCAAGCCGCGTTTCGACCATCAGCTATGGCAAAGAAATGCCCGAAGTTTTGGGTTCCAATGCACAAAGCTGGGCTCGTAACCGTCGCGCTGTGACCAAGGTTCAATAATAAAGATTATCACGCGGCGCATGGGGGAGTCCTCCATGCGCCCGTTTTTTGTTCATAGCCGTGGATGATCGATCGGTTTTCTCGGCTTTTTATAAAGGATCGTCAGGACAATGACCGTTATGTGTTCCATCGTTGCATGTTCCAAGGGTTTTTATTCCTCGCTTCGGGCGCCGATTTTTATGGCTGTTTTGGCTGTATCCGCATTGTCTTTTTTGGGGGCTTCGACCGCCTTGGCGCAATCATCGCAAAATGATGCGAACACACGCTTGAACCGTATTGAAAATGAAATCCAGACCTTGAGCCGCGCTGTGTTTCGCGGTGAGGCTCCGCCCGCCGGTTTCCAAAGCGGTGCGCCCGACACAAGCCAAGCCGCCATCGCCAATATGGAAGTACGACTGGCGCAGATGGAAACCCAGATCCGTCAATTGACAGGTCAGCTTGAGCAACAGACATTCCAGATCAGACAGCTTGAAACTCAGATTCAGGCGCAAACCCAGACTATTCAATCGATGCAGAGTATGCAGTCCGGCGCAGCGGCTCAAAATTATGGGCAAGGAGCGCAAAATTACGGCGGCTTTACTCAAAATCCGGCGCAAGCCTCACCGCAAGCGATGGGGCAACAGGCACAGCAAGGTGTTTATGCCTCTCCGATTCCTGATCCTGCGACGGCACCGATGCCGAATGGTGTGAACGGCGCGTCCGGCACATTGCCGGTGACGGGCGGAGTACAGGTTCCGGCCAACACATCGACGAATATGGCGGCGAATACGCTGGGCGCGATTAATCCGAACGGCGCCAACCCGCAAAACCCGACTTACATGTATGATTCGGCGTTTTCAATGTTGCAACAGGGCGACTATGAAACGGCGCAAAACGCCCTGCAAAACTTTATTACGACCTATCCGGAACATCCGTTGGTGTCGAACGCGCAATATTGGCTCGGCGAAACATTTTATATTCGCAATAATTTCGCGGAGGCCGCGAAAGTTTTCGCTATCGGTTATCAAAAATACCCGCAAAGTCCGAAGGCGCCTGACAACCTTTTGAAACTCGCTTTGTCCTTGTCTAATCTTGGGCAAAATGATGAGGCTTGCGTGACGTTGGTTCAGCTCAAGACGCAATATCCGGCGGCGGTTCCAGCGATCATCCGTAAGGCGGATGATGAGTCCAAACGCCTGTCTTGCCCAGCCGCGGAATAGGGTTTTTCCTTTCGTTCATCATTCCTTTACAGCAAGTCCGCCTCAAGCGCCGCGCATGGCCTTGAACACGCGCGGGAAAAGCATTAGTTTACGCTATGGCTTCAGGCAATAAGGATGTTTTTTCGATTTTTTCGGCGACGCTGGATTCGTTGCTTCGTCATGCCGTGGCGGGGCATGATCGCGTTGTGGCGGGTGGTGATGGCGGCGAGGATTCGCAACAAGCAATAACAGGCATGAAATCTTTGGCGGTTGCGACGGAGCCTTTGGTCGTCGCTGTGGCGCTCTCGGGCGGGGGCGACAGTATGGCTTTGTGCCATATGGCGGGGCGATGGGCGCGGGCGCGGACGGAACAAGGGCTTCCAACGCGCGTTTTGGCCTTGACGGTTGACCATGGTTTGCGGGCGAATTCGGCGGCAGAGGCGGTGGATGTTGCGCGGTTTGTGCAGGATTTTTGTGCCGATTTTGGCGCTGATTTTGGCGCTGATTTTGGCGCTGATTTTGGCACTGATTTTGGCACTGATTTTGGTTGTGGTTCAGATTGTGTCACGCACCAAATCCTTACGCTGGATTGGCCGGATGGAAAACCCACAACAAAAATCATGGAACAGGCGCGGGCGCGGCGCTATCAAGCCATGACGGCGTTTTGTCAGGCGCAGAACATCAAGATTTTAATGCCCGCGCATCACCGCGATGATCAAGCCGAAACACTCTTGTTCCGCCTTGCGAAAGGCTCCGGCCTTGACGGGCTTGCGGCGATGCGGGCGGTGCAGGCCTATGAAGGCGGCGCGGTGCATATTGTGAGGCCGCTTTTGAGTGTATCGCATGAGGCGCTGATTGAGTATTGCAAGGAACAAGGCCTGTCATGGGTCGAAGACCCAACCAACCGCGAAGAAACATACAGTCGTAACCGTATCCGCAGCGCGCGCAGCGTTTTGGAGGCTGAGGGGTTAAATTCAAAGCGCCTGTATCAAACATCGCTTCGGATCGCGAGGGCGGCGCAGGCGCTGGATGTGTATGCACAGGCGGCGCTGGATGCGGCATGGATGGGCGGGGATGCCGATAGGGGGCAGGATACGGGCGCGGCTTGCCTTGATTGGGGGCGGGTTGGGCAAGAGCCGCGCGAAATTGTGCTGCGTGTGATTTTGGCGGCGTATGAACGGGTGGCGCCGGCGCGGGAGTATCGCCCCCGCATGGAGCGCATGGAACATTTGATGGAGCGGATGATGGATGATGCGTCTTTTAAATCGGCGTGTCTGGGCGGGTGCGTTTTTACGTTACGGCGCTCGAAGGCTCGGGTTACCTTGGATATTCGACGCGAAGATATGTCTTGAGTATTCGCCTTTCACAAAGAGTGGGATAAAACCTATTACTGCGGCAATTCACTGGTATTTAATATTTTTTGTCGTACACTTAAGGGTATGAAACAGGATTTTTTTGATCGCCAATCAAGCTGCTGCCGCCAGTCAGGCAATGTTATTTTCTTTATCTTGATTGCCGTTGCGTTGTTTGCGGGGCTGTCTTACACCGTCACCAATTCTATGAAGGGCGGCGGGAAGTCGATTGACGGCGATAAGGCTAAGCTTGCGGCTCTTCAATTTATCAGCGCCGCAGACAGTACAGAAAAAGCCCTCAACCGTGTTATGATGGTCAATGATTGCCAGATTACGCAGGTCAGTTTTGCCCCCGCAACGGTTGGATCAAACGTCAATGCCCCGAGTGACGGGCGGTGCAACGTGTTTGACCCAAGGGGCGGGCAGGCAAATTATGTCCCGATGCCGGGCAAATATTTCACCAATAATCTTGATGCGGATTGGGTAATGTATTCGGGGATTTCTTTTTCGGAATTGGGAAAGGTGTGCGCGGATTCCACCTGTACCGACCTCATTTTCTATATCCGGCGGGTGAATAAGGATATATGCCTCGCGATTAATAATCTGGTCGGGGTTAAAAACCCCAATGGTTCGCCGCCCAATGTCGCGGAATTATCGGGCGGGTCATTTACGAATGGTTCCTTGGCCTTTGCCGCTAGCGTTACTGAAGACGAACTCAAAGGCAAAACAGAGGCCTGCGCCTATGAAGCAGGATGCGGAAGCGGCTCGTGCAATGCGTATTACCGCGTGGTTCATATACAATAGTGGTTGCGGCGCGTTTTTTACTGTAGAATCGAAGCTATGGGACATAAATTTTCACACAATCTTCCACACGATCTTCCGCACTGCCAATCAGGCAACCAATCAGGCAATGTTATTTTCTTTATTTTGATTGCTGTTGCGTTGTTTGCGGGGCTGTCTTACACCGTCACCAATTCCATGAAGGGCGGCGGAAAGTCAATTGAGGGGGATAAGCACAAGCTCGCGGCGCTGCACATCATCAACATGGCGAATGACGCGGAAAAAGGCGTTAATCGCCTCGTCATGGTCAATGATTGTCAGGCGACGCAGATCGATTTCTCCCCCGCGTCGAGCGGTGCGAACGGGAATGCACCGGCCGATTATTCATGCCATTTATTTGACCCGAGGGGCGGGCAGATTACATATTCTATCGTTCCTGCCAAATATACGACCGAAACGACCGATCGGGGCTGGGGGGTGTTCAGCGGTTACGCCTATTCGGGCGTCGGGTCGACGTGTTCTAACACCTCTTGCAACGAGCTTGTCTATTATCTGCGCGATTTGACGAAGGATGTCTGCCTTGCGATTAACAATGCTTTGAGTGTTACAAACCCGTCCGGTGATGCGCCCGTGGTCGGGGATATGTCGGCGGGGAGTATTTCAAATAACGGCCATAACGGGGTGATCTCCACGGCGCAATTGGTCGGCAAGACATCGGCCTGTGTCAAGGAAGCCGGCGGGTGCGGAAGCGGCACGTGCTATGCGTATTATCATGTTTTATATGCGCGGTGACGCTGTTTCTGTATGCGCAATGAACGCTGTGGTCGGCCTGAGGGCTGTTTAGCCGAAGGCGCGCTTTTGGGCTGGTTTGCTGCGGGCTGTTTCCACTGTGCTGATAAAGCTGCGGAGCTGGCGGATTGCGTAGGGCTTCATTTCTTTTTGCGGATGCGGGCTGTGCAGGCAGAGTTTGGCGCTTTCGGCGCGGAGCATCACGCATGAGCCATCACGCTGCTCAACCTCTATATCCATGGCTTGGCACAGGCTCACGGCATCGTTCCAGTCTACCTGCTTGGTTTTGCAGTTAAACAAGGTCGAGAGCGTTTTCTTGTGACGGTTGCTTAATTTCATACAATAAAAAATGCCATATATTGACATAAAATATCAAGTGTAAAATACGCTTTGTTAGAATATTTCAATAACGCAGCGTTTGACACAGGGCGCGAGCCTTAGGCAGCGGTGCTGGTTTGGCTATGGGCGCTCTGTGTATCTTTTTGAAAATAAAGTGTTTTTATGGCGCTGGGTTTCTTTGACGCGGCTTTGGGGCGTGCGGGGCGCTGTGCGGCGCGGAGCCTTGCGAGTTGTTCGGCTGATGCGCGGATTGGGGTGCAGATTGCGGTGCGGGGAGTGCCGCAAGCGCCTTATGAACGGCATCCAGCGTGGCTTTGAAATCGCCTTTATGGTGAATGCCGATGCCGCCGGCGGCTTGCCATTGCTCGATATTTGCCAAAGTGTCGTCAACCAAGATGCGCCCTTCACCGGCGAGCAAGCCTTTGCGTTTGCTGTGGCAGATAATCAAATCGGTCAACGCCCATTTGCCGCGCTGGGGCAGGAATGTTTGCGATATCCATGCTGCCTTGCCGCCAAAACAATCAACGCTTACCATCGGGCCGGTGAGGAATTTTACCTCCGCGAGTTTTTGTAAGTCTGCGTGAAATTCTCTGGCGCCTTCGAAAACGGGCATGGATTTCCACCACTGAAAATCAAGCGCGTCACGATCAATCCGCCCATCGGGTTTGCGTTTGCCCTGCGCATCCAAATGCGCATCAAAATCGCCAATCACCCCATCAATATCCAAGAAAATAATCCGCTCGCTCAAGAAGGCCTCCCGTTTGTTTTTATTGTTTGTATTGTGGATTTGACGTTATGGCAAAATATGAGGAGGGGCAAGGGCAAAAAAGGTAAAGCCCGTAAAATGACTTTGAATAATACAATGCTGCTTGAATAGTACAGGGGAAATTTTCGGTGCTCTGGAAGCCTTGAAAATGGTGGGCGGTACTGGGATTGAACCAGTGACCCCTTGCGTGTCGAGCAAGTGCTCTACCGCTGAGCTAACCGCCCCCCGTGCGGAAGAAGTTCATAAAATACAGAAAACAAAATCTTTGACAAGCGTTTTTTTGACGTTGTTGCGCGGTTTTGGTGGGAAAATGCGAAAGGGGGGCGTTGGCGCGCTCTTAGGCACGCGTTTAGCCGTCTGTTTTGGCTGTGTTCTGGCGTTTTTGGCTGGGGGGCGTGTATAGAGCGAGGGGAAGGCGGCAGCCTGCGGCGCTTGGCTTACGCGACCAAAAGCTGGTCGATCTGGTTGACCAGTTCCTTGAGGTGAAAGGGTTTGGACAAGACGCGGGTGTTGCCGTGGTTTTGGGCTTGTTGCCCCATGGCGACGGCGGCGAATCCGGTGATGAACATGACTTTGAGGCCGGGGCATAGTTCGGCAGCTTTGCGGGCGAGCTCGATGCCGTCCATGCCCGGCATGACGATGTCGGCGAGGAGGAGGTCATAGCTGTTGCCGCCGTCTTCGATCATGCGCAGGGCTTCCAATCCGTCTTCGCAGGCTTGCACGGCATAGCCTGCGCGCTCCAGCGCGACAGTCAGGAAGTGGCGCATGGATGCATCGTCTTCGGCCAGCAAAATATGACTCATAAAACCAACCCCTATCATTCAACAGGTCATTCAATAGGCGATGAACAGCATAATGCGTGAACTTTTTATCCCCTATGGACATCAAAGCGCTTTGAGCCAATAATCGCAAGCTGTTTTATTGCTTTTCCACATTTTCAAGGCTAAAACAGGGCGTGCCGAAAGGCGCGAAACAAAAAACAAGAACGGACAGGGGATCGTGATGGTTCACATTATCGGCGATATTGGCGGCACGAATGCACGGTTTGCCATCGTGGAAAGTGGCGACAAGAAAAATGGCGGCGTGATTGCCTATGAGGTCGTTTTAAAATGTGCGGATTATGATGATTTGTTGCAAGCGGCGCGGTCTTACCTGCGGACATTGCCGCGGGATTTAGCCCTTAAAAACGCTGCATTCGCACTGGCGGGGCCGATTACGGGGGTGGATGAATTTACGCTCACCAACCATCCGTGGAAATTCTCTATTTCCCGCACACAGCAAGAGCTCGGCGTTGACTCCTTGCATATGATTAATGACTTTCATGCGGTGGCACTCAGCATCCCGCATATCGAGGCACAGCATATCGTGAAAATCGGCGGTGGTCAGGCCAAGGAAAACGGCAATATCGGTGTGATTGGCCCTGGCACCGGATTGGGTGTTGCGTCACTGGTGTTCGATCCGAAAACGCAGCATTACGTTGCGGTGGCGTGTGAAGGCGGACATGTGACGATGCCAGCAAAAACCAAGCGCGAATTTGACATTTTTCAATGGCTGGTGAGCCATAAATATTCGCATGTGTCGGCGGAGCGCGTGTGCTCGGGCAAGGGCATGGCGAATATTTACCGCGCCTTGCGGGCGCTGGATATGCGCAGCGATTTACCGCCGCGATTGGAGCCGGAGGAGATTACACAGCGTGCCTTGTCGGGCGAATGCGCGTTGTGCGCGGAGATTCTTGACTTGATGCTCGGGTTTTTGGGGCGGGTTGCGGGGAATTTGGCACTCACCGTCAATACGGTTGGCGGGATTTATCTGGCGGGGGGGATTTTGCCGAAAATCGGCATGGATGTGCTTGAAAAATCGCGCTTCAGAGAAGAATTCGCGGCCAAAGGCCGTTTCAAGGCGCAAATCGCCGATATCGCAACCTTTGTCGTCACCGACCCGTTTATGGCACTGAAGGGGCTTAAGGCCGAGGTTGAGGCGGCTTGAGAGGGGCGATTATCAAGCTGCGTTGCTGTTATAAATTGCACTGGCGCGCGGCGGCTCTCGATGGGGCGCTGCGGCTGAGATAGCGGGCTGAGCTTTTGGCTCGCGGCAGGCTTTGACCCTTTGTTGCGCATCAAGGTCTTTTAAAATCGTGTTTATGAGCGGCAGGTTGAGGGAGCGGGGTTGTGCCGCGGTGGCGGCGCGTTCCGTACTGTACTTTTGCGGCCACAGGGCGGCTATTTTGTTCACGATAAACCGTGTTTCCGGTGCGTGGTGCTGCATTTTATGGGGGAATTGTATGGTGTGGGGAATGGGCGTTCCGGTTGCGTCATTGCGGCGGCTTGGATAACACAGGATACTGAGTTCCCCAGCGTGGCTCTCGACCAACGCGGTGTTGGTTTGCCCCGTCCATGACCCCGTGTTGATGTATGTTTTGTCGCCTTGTGTTGTGGCGCCCGCAATATGGGTGTGACCACAGATCAACCCGTCAACATGACGGGCACGGATCATGCGGAAAATGGTTTTTTCGAGGTTGTTCATCAGCGCCAATGCCGTGCGTTTTGATTGGCGCATGAGCGCCTTGGCGAGTGAGAATTTGACGGTTTTTCCTTCGACATGGATGCGCTTCGGAAGCGGGGAGAATCCCGTCCATTCGGTGAAAAACAGGTATAGGCGGTCGCCCCATTCCGAGAGTTTTCCGCGTACCAAAATATTGTCGAACTGGTCGCCATGCATGACGATGAATTTGCGGTCATCGGCGGTTTTGTGGATGGCTATATTGGTGATGCCGATCCCCAAAGTCGTTGCAAACCGATAGCGCCGCAATGGTGAAATCCGCCGTACGGCATCGTCATGATTGCCGGGAATATAGATGATTTTTGTGCCGTTTTTGCGTTTTTGCGCCAGCTCGTCAAAAATGGCTGAACACTCCGCCGTCCAAAACCACCGTTTGCGCAGTTTCCAGCCGTCAATAATGTCGCCGACCAGATAGAGAATATCGCAATCATGGGTTTGCAAAAATTCCAGTGCCGCGCGGGCGTCAAACCCCTTATACCCCATGTGAAAATCAGAGATAAAGACACTGCGATGGTAATGCGGCAAAGAATCGGCGTCGACAATGCGCGGTGGTTGCGGCGGCGTGGTCGGGTGGTGTTTGTGCGGTCGGTTTGTAAAGGGCATGGCGGCTGTCCGTTTTATGCGTTTTTGCGTTACCGCGTATTTCGTTATGGCCTTAATGACTTGGTTTTGACGGTTTTGGCTGAGATCGCGTTCAAGAATACATCGGCAACTGCTGGCCATGAATAATGGGCAACAATATGGTCGTGGCGGTCTTGGCGCGTGAAGTGATCCTTGGTTTTAAGGACTTGTTCGACGGCTTCGCGCAAGTCATCGGAAACGGCGCCGAGCAAGGGCGTGTCGATAATATCCTTGGGGCCGGTGACGTTATAGGCCGCAATCGGTGTGCCGCAGGCCAGAGCCTCAATCAACACCATGCCGAATGTGTCGGTTTTGGACGGAAACACAAAAACATCGGCGGCGCGGTAATAATCGCCAAGGGCTTCGCCTGTCTGATAGCCCGCAAAATGAACGTCAGGATAGGCGCTTTTGAGGGTTTCAAGATCGGGCCCGCCGCCGACAATCACTTTGTTGGCCTTGATGGGCAGATCCAAGAACGCGCGAATGTTTTTTTCCGTGGCAACACGCCCGACATAAAGAAGGGTGGGCAGAAGGGCGGGGGTGTCGGCGCTTGACGGATGGTTTTTTTGCTGCGTTTTGATCGGTGTGTTTTGCTTTGCTGATTCAAAATCGTTGCGGATTTGCGCGGCGGTTTCAAGCGGCGTCGCGTGAGCGGGAACGGAGCTTGTGTGAAAAACATCGGCATTCACGCCGCGCACCAAGCGTGTCATCGGTGCGGTGAACCCCCATGATCGTAAGGTGTCTTCGAGGCTCTGCGTCGCGACAAAAACAGTTTTTGATCGGGCATGAAAACGCCGCATGTCGGAGATGACGATATTGCGGATGATGCCGCTCGCCTTGCGCCCCATCCATGCGCATCGTTTAGCGACATAGTCGGGGAAATGGCTGTGGTAACAGGTGGTGTAGTCCAAGGCGCGTTTTTTGCATATTTTTTGCGCGGCGCGGCCGAGGGGGCCTTCAACCGCGATGTGGATGTGGTCGGGCTTGAAGGCGGCAATCATGCGTTCGAGCTTGCGGCGCGGAAAAATCGCCAGCTCGATTTCCTTGTAAAACGGGAGTGGCACATGGGGAAAGTCGCGGGGGCCGAGAACCTGTACCTCATGCCCCTTGGTGGTGAGGTGTTCGGACAAATGTTCATAGGTGCGGACAACGCCGTTGATTTGCGGTTGCCATGCATCACTGATGATCAGGATGCGCATCGGGGGAATCGCGTCCGTGGTGCCCGGTGTATTCGCGGGGGAGGGCGCGTCTTGACGCAAGGCGGTGGACGAGGAGGGGCGAGCGGGTGAAGGAAACTGTTTTTTGGCAGATTTCGTGGCTTGTTGCATGGGAGCCTCTTAAGGGGGTTTGCTTACGGTTTTGGTTTATGCTTTGGGCGGGATTTGAGCGAGCGGATTTCGTGGGCGGGCAATTGTTTCGGCGCCCATAAATCCTTAGCCCAACGGCGAATGGCGTGGGCTTTTGGGTGAATGTCGATTTTGCCTTGTTTGGCGAGTTTTTTGCGGTCGTCGTCGTAATGGTGTTTAAGCTCGTCGCGGGCGCGCAGGAGCTTAAAGCCGCCATCATGCTGTTCAGCGAGGCATGTCATGCTGTCGACCCAATCGCCGCAATTGCCGTAAAAAAAACGATCCGGCATTTGGGTGAATGCCGGATCGTCTGTATTGCATGGAATATGGCTGTGTCCCATAATAACGCCATCGACTTGCCTGTCTTTGACCTTTTCTCGAATAACCGCGAGATAGGTCTGATTGCTCGTATTCGCGGCATCGACCGTGCCTTTGGCCAGCTTTCTGAAATAGCGCGAGAGTGAGAACGCGCCCTCCTTCTTGACCTTTTTGGGTCGCCCCATGCCGCGGATTTTTTCAAGTGTTCCGTTGTACAGGCGGTCGGCGGAGGCGGAGATAGAGCGGGTGAAACTGTCGTCAAATTGGTCGCCGTGAATGATGAGGATGTCGCGCCCGTCGGCGGTGGTGTGGATGGTGTCCTTGCACATCGTGACGCCATAACGGTCACAGAGCTTTTTCAATACGCCGCGCAGGGCGGGGTTGCGGAGTTCTTCGTCATGATTTCCGGGCATGAAGATGACTTTGGTGCCGGCGTCTATTTTGCGCAGAATACTGCTGATGAATAAATCGTGGTCTTCTTCCCAGAACCAGCGGCGGGCGAGTTTCCAGCCGTCAAATATATCGCCGGTGAGGTACAGCATGTCACAATCAAGGGAATCAAGAAGGAGCGCAGCATCTCCACATTGGCTGTTGGGCCAGCCCAAATGGACATCTGATATAAAAATACTGCGGTATTTTTTGACATCAGCCATGGATCATGTCATCCATTGTCGCGTTAACTCTGTGACATAGGGTACTATACCTATTGTGCGATGCAATACCAATGTCAAAACAAAGGCAAACTTATCCCATGAATTTTGTGACGCTGCGCGTTGATGTCGAAAATGCCAAGAGCCGCTTGGATAAATTCCTGTCGGCGGGGTGTGCCGATTTATCGCGGAGCCGGATTCAATCGCTCATCGAGGCGGGACACGTGCGAATCGACGGCGCGGCGGTCACGCAAGCCAGCATGAAATTAAAATCGGGGCAAAAAATCACAATAACTGTGCCGGAGGCGGTTGACCCCGACCCGATTGCGCAGGATATCCGCCTGAATGTCGTGTATGAAGATGATGATTTGTTGGTCATCAACAAGCCCGCCGGCATGGTGGTGCACCCCGGGGCGGGGAATATGGACGGAACGCTTGTCAATGCCTTGCTGCACCATTGCGGTGAGAGTTTGTCCGGCATTGGCGGGGTGAAGCGCCCCGGCATTGTTCACCGCTTGGACAAGGAAACAAGCGGGTTGATGATGGTCGCGAAAAACGACTATGCGCATCGCTTTTTGTCGGAACAACTGGCGGATCGGAGCTTGAGCCGTACCTATCATGCCCTGTGCTGGGGGATGCCGGAACCGCGCGTTGGAACGGTTGATCAACCGATCGGGCGGCACACGCAAGACCGCCAGAAAATGTCCATCCGCCGCCGTGACGGGCGCGAGGCCGTGACACGGTATAAGGTTCTTGAGGCCTTTGGTATGCCGGAACGGGCGGCGAGCCTTGTGGAATGCCGCCTTGAAACGGGGCGCACGCACCAAATCCGCGTCCATATGCAAAGCATCGGCCATAGTGTTGTCGGCGACACGGTTTACGGGGCGCAGCCAACCTTGCGTAAGGCGTTGCTCAAGCGCGGCGGGGTTGAGGACGCGGCCTATGACGCGATGATGAGTTTCGCCCGCCAAGCCCTGCACGCCCAAACCATCCGCTTCGTTCATCCCGAAACAGAAGAAGACATGGAATTCTCCGCCCCCCTGCCGGATGATTTCGCCGCGCTGATGGAGGCACTGGCGCCGCATAAAGTGCAGTATAACAAGTCATGAGATGGCTAAAGTGTTGCGTGTGGCGATAATTTAGCCGTTTGCGAGTTAGGCTCTTTTCCTGCCCCGTCTGTGCCATATTTGCGGCGTATGATTGTTCGTGTCGGCCTGCCCGTGGGGGCTTAAAGGCGCTTTGCGGATGTTTGTTTGAATTATAACGTCGAATTTACTTGCCTCATCCATTCAGGGGATTATGCTATGATACAAGCAAACCCGCGTATTTTCGATATTTTTTAGGAGCTGTTTATGCAAGGTGGTTTTGGCCGGAACATTATGTTGTGGGTTGGTATCGGCCTGATTTTGTTATTTGTGTATAACAATTTTCAGGGCGCGCAAAACCGTGGCACGCAAACCGGTATTGCCAAGGTCGCGTATAGCGATTTCATGGCGGATGCCAAAAAAGGTAATATTGCCGATGTCGTGATCAAGGGATCGGATATCAGCGGCTCTTTGAGCAATGGTCAGCGATTCCAAACCATGATCCCGCAAGGGGAAAACGTGGTTGACCGCCTGCAAGGCACACCTGTGCGCATCACCGCCGAAAAAATAGATAATGACAAGATCAGCCCGCTCGGCGTGTTGCTGTCTTGGTTTCCTATGTTGCTCCTGATCGGGGTGTGGATTTTCTTCATGCGCCAGATGCAAGGCAAGGGCGGTGGCGGAGCGCTCAGCTTCGGCAAGTCACGGGCGCGGATGCTCACCGAAAACACCAAACGCGTCACATTTGACGATGTTGCGGGCGTTGAAGAAGCCAAAGAAGAACTCGAAGAAGTTGTCGAGTTTCTTAAAGATCCCAAAAAATTCCAGCGCCTTGGCGGTGAAATCCCCAAAGGTGCGTTGCTGGTGGGTCCTCCCGGAACCGGTAAAACGTTGATTGCTCGCGCCGTTGCGGGTGAGGCGGGCGTGCCGTTTTTCTCGATCTCCGGTTCGGATTTCGTGGAGATGTTTGTCGGGGTCGGGGCAAGCCGTGTGCGCGACATGTTCGAGCAAGGCAAAAAGAACGCCCCGTGCATTATCTTTATTGACGAAATTGACGCCGTCGGGCGCCATCGCGGCGCCGGTCTTGGCGGCGGCAATGATGAACGCGAGCAAACGCTGAACCAGCTTCTCGTTGAAATGGACGGGTTCGAGGCGAATGAGGGGGTTATTATTATTGCTGCGACCAACCGCCCCGATGTGCTTGACCCTGCGTTGCTGCGCCCCGGTCGTTTTGACCGTCAGGTCGTGATTCCGAACCCTGATGTGAAGGGGCGCGAGCGGATTTTGGGCGTTCATGCCAAAAAAGTGCCGCTGGCAAAGAATGTTGATTTGCATGTGATTGCCCGCGGAACGCCCGGATTCTCGGGTGCTGATCTTGCGAATCTCGTGAACGAGGCGGCCTTGCTTGCGGCGCGCCGTGAAAAACGCGTCGTGACGATGGAAGAATTCGAAAACGCCAAGGACAAAGTCATGATGGGGGCGGAGCGCCGCTCTATGGTGATGAGCGAAGACGAGAAAAAGCTTACGGCCTATCACGAAGCCGGACACGCGATTGTCGGGATTCATTCCCCCGCATCCGACCCGATCCACAAGGCGACGATCATCCCGCGCGGGCGGGCTTTGGGGCTCGTCATGCGCTTGCCGGAAGGGGATAAACTCTCGCTCAGCCGCGATAAACTCCATGCCGATCTTGCGGTGGCGATGGGCGGACGTGTGGCGGAGGAGATTATCTTCGGTCATGAAAAAGTCACGACCGGTGCCTCCAGCGACATTAAAATGGCAACCAACATTGCCAAGCGTATGGTTACGGAATGGGGGATGAGCGATAAGCTTGGCCCGCTGCATTATGGGGCGGATCAGGAAGAAGTCTTCCTCGGTCATTCCGTGACGCAAACCAAGGCTATGTCCGATGAAACGGCGTCTGTGGTGGATTCCGAAGTGCGGATTCTGGTTGAGGGCGGCTATAATAAAGCCAGAGAAATCCTCACCACGCATAACGATGAATTGCACGCTTTGGCGCAAGGGTTGCTGGAATATGAAACCTTGTCGGGCGACGAGATCAAACGCCTTTTGAAGGGCGAAGTGATCATCCGCGAAGAACCCGCCCCCCTTCATGATGGCGGTGTGACCTCCTCGGTGCCGACATCGGCGGTCAAAAAGGCCGGTTCCGATGGTCATGCCGATCAGTCTGCTTAAGGCTGTGGTGGTTTGATGACGGGTAAAAAATATTTCGGAACGGACGGGATTCGCGGCAAAGCCAACAGCTTTCCAATGACGGCGGAAATTGCCTTGAAGGTCGCCATGGCTGCGGCCATTGTTATGCGTGAACAAAAAGGCGCAAACGGTCATCGCGCCCGTGTGGTGATTGGCAAAGACACTCGTATTTCCGGCTATATGTTGGAGCAGGCCATGGCGTCTGGGTTCTTGTCGATGGGGGTTGATGTTGTTTTCCTTGGTCCTTTGCCGACCCCTGCGGTGGCGATGCATACGCGCTCGATGCGGGCCGACCTTGGGGTGATGATTTCGGCGTCGCATAACGCGTATCAAGATAACGGGATTAAGTTGTTCGGCGGCGATGGGTATAAGCTGTCTGACGCGCTGGAGCTTCAGATCGAGGGGTTGCTTGAGCAAGACCTCGGCGCTTATTTGCCGCAGCCGGAAGGAATTGGGCAGGCGAGCCGCCTTGACGACGCCAGCGGACGTTATGTGGAATCAATCAAGAGCACCTTTCCGCGCGGGATGAGCCTTGCTGGCTTGCGTGTGGTTGTGGATTGCGCCAATGGCGCGGCGTACAAGGTTGCGCCGCAAACCTTGTGGGAGCTTGAGGCGGATGTCATTCCGCTCGCGGTTCATCCGAACGGAACGAATATTAACCGCGAATGCGGCGCAACGGACACCGCCAATTTGCAACGCGCCGTGATTGATTATGAAGCCGATCTCGGCATAGCCCTTGATGGCGATGCGGACCGTTTGATTTTGGTCGATGAGAAAGGCCAGCGTATTGACGGCGACCAGATTATGGCCGTTATTGCCAAATCCGCCAAACAAGACGGTCGTTTGGCCGGTGGGGCATTGGTGGCGACGGTGATGTCGAATCTGGGGCTTGAATTATTCCTGCGCGAACAGGGAATTAAAATGATCCGCACCGCCGTTGGCGACCGTCATGTTGTTGAGGCGATGCGCGAGGGTGGCTATAATATCGGCGGTGAGCAATCGGGACATCTTGTGTTGACCGACTACGCCACGACCGGTGACGGGCTTTTGGCGGCTGTTCAATTGCTCGCCGTTTTGCGCATGTCGGGCCACCGCGTCAGTGAATTGTGCCAAGCGTTCGACCCTGTGCCGCAAATCCTTCAAAACGTGCGTTTCGACAGTGGTGTTAGGCCGCTCGACCAGCAGGCCGTCAAGGACGCTATTCTTGAGGCAGAACAAAGCCTTGCCAATGACGGGCGCGGGCGTCTTTTGGTGCGGGCATCGGGCACAGAACCGGTGATCCGCGTGATGGCGGAAGGCTACGATCAAAGCCAAATTAAGACTATCGTAAGCAATCTTTGCCATCTTATTCAAAACGTATCCAAATCGGCCTGATCAAAATCAAAGGAAGTCTTTATGCCTATTGTTATGTCTGTTGACATGTCCGACCCGACAGGGGGAACGGGAATCAATGCCGCGACAAAGACTGTTCATGCGCTGGGCGGGTATGCTTGCGCCGTGGTGACGGCGGTGTCGGTGCAAACGCCCGATGCCGTGACAAAGATTGACGCCATCAGCCCGCAAACAGTCCGCGAACAAATTGAGGCTATTCGCTCAACATGGCCGGTTCAGGCGGTTTTGCTCGGGATGCTCCCAAACAAGGAAATCATTGATGTTGTCGGGGACTACCTTGATGAACATCATGATGACAGTATGTTTGTGGTGGTCGACCCCGTGATGATTAACCAAGTCGGGTATCAGTTTTTGAACAAGGAAGATATTGACGCGATGAAGCGCCGCTTGCTCATCCATGCCGATATCATCACCCCGAATGTGTACGAGGTTGAACAGCTTACGGGCGTGACGCTTGATTCGCGGGAGAGCGCGGAACACGCCGCCGAGATGTTGATGACGCTCGGGTGTCGGTCTGTTTTGATCAAGGGTGAGAATATTACCGACACAACGATCGAGGACTTATATCTGGATGATGACCGCTTTTATGTCGTTGAAACACCGCGCTTGGACAGCAAGAAAATCCATGGTGCCGGAGCGACATTGGCGGCGGCGATTGCGGTGTCGGTGAGCCTTGGGATGCCCGTCCCGAATGCTATTTCAGGTGCGCGGAGCTATCTGGCGCAGGCTATTCAAATGGCGCCTGACCTTACCGGTGAAGGCCGGTATGGGCCGTTGGAGCATTTTATCTAAACTTTTTGCTTCGAGGCCTCTTTTGGGTTGTTTCGGTCCGCTTTGGCCGGCAAGCGCGGCTGTGCATCGTGGCTTGGAAATATGTTGATTTAGCGGCGATGCGTGGTGTAGGCTTGGATCATTCGCAACAACTCAGATGTGCTTTATGCCCGATCGACAGACGAATTTTTCTTCTCCGGTTCCTTCCCCTCAACAAGATCAGACACTTGACCGTGCCTTATGGCACGCGGTTCAGTATGGCGATTTACCGTCCGTGCGGCGATTGGTCGGCATGGGCGCGGATGTTGAAGCGCTGAACGCACAGGGGATGAACGCCCTGCATCTCGCCACATATTATGGGCAAATTGAGGCCTATAAAACCTTGCTCGCCGCACGCCAGATGACGCGTCTGACACAAGCGGTCTTCACGCGTGAGCAAATTTTGGCACAGGGCGGTGAAGCTGTGTATAAAAGGAATGCTGCTTAGGTTTCGTGAGTGGGGTTTCGTGAGTGGCAAACTGCCTTTAGAGTTCACGATGGTTTCGTGATTTTAGTTGCGTAAAATCTATCTTTATGTTAATTTTTTGTTAACTTATGGAGGTTTTATGCAAAAATTCTTTCAAAAAGCGGCACAGGTAACGGCCTCTACGGCTTTCGGCGTGACATTTTTTGCTTTGATCAGCGCCCCATTATGGGCACCGTATCTGGATCCGAATATTCGGGCGCGCGCCTATAATAACATCGCTCCGATTTTCGGTGCGGAGGCTGGGCCATACCAAGGGCCTGTTGTTGACCCACGCATTCAACGCGCGCAGGCGCATATGGGCGCCCATCTTATGCAGAGTGAGCAGGGCGTTCAGATTCTTCGCTTGTCGCAGGAACTGCGGCGCTGAGCAGTCCTCATACCATACAGAATAATGAGTCACGAAAGACCGCCGATGCGGTCTTTTTTTATGGGGGAAATGCCGCAAATAGGCCAAAGCAAATGGTGAGAAGCGCAGGGGATTGGGCGGCTAAAATATAGCGCTATGATGTTCTATTGTGCGGGCTAGGGGCGCGTATGTGGATGCAAGAAGCGGGATGGGATGGGCTTAGGGCAAACGGCAAGGGAAAAAATGGCGGCGGCAAAAGAGCGGGGTGCGCGTGCATCCGGCATAAAAAACGCGGGTATTAAACCTTGGGCATTAAAAAAGGCGTTGTGAACCAACGCCTTTTCGATTTTTTGGCCTTCCCGTCTTTTTTATCGGGAGGCGGCCGTTAAGCCGCTTTCCGCTTTTTTACGGTGATCATCTCCCGCGCCAATTCGTCGGCGGCTTCGGCGGGGGTGATTCCCTTGCGTTCGGCATCGGCAAAAATACGCATCGATGTGTCGTAGATTCCGCGCACTTGGGTCATGACTTGTTCCATGCTCTCAGCGCCGAGAACTTCGGCGGCAACATAGATCACGCCGCCGGCGTTGACGACATAATCAGGGGCATAGGCAATGCCGCGTTGCTTGAGCATCTGGGCATGAACGGGTTTTGCCAATTGGTTATTGGCGGCACCAGCGATGGCCTTGACCTTGAATTGCGGGATGGTGACATCGTTCAAAATCGCGCCGCGTGCGCAAGGGGCGAACACATCGGCGTCGACACTGTAGATTTCGTCCAACCCGACAATTGTGGCACCAAAGCGTTTAACGGCTTCGTCCATGGCGGCTTGGTTAATGTCGGTGACGAACAAGACGGCACCGTCATTGTGCAAATGCCCGCATAATGCCATGCCGACACTGCCCAATCCTTGAACCGCTACACGAACGCCTTTCAGGCTGTCTTTGCCCATGGCGTGTTTGACCGCTGCGCGCAGGCCGCTATAGACGCCGAGTGCCGTGACCGGTGACGGGTTGCCACCAATTGCGCCAACGTCTTGCGGCAGGCCGCCGACATGCGGGGTGACGGTGTTGATGACTTCCATGTCGTGTTCGTTGGTGTTCATGTCTTCGGCGATGATGTATCGGCCTTGAAGGCTGTGCACCGCTTTGCCCATGGCGACCATCAGGCGGTCGCGGGCGGCGCGATCCATTGATTTTGGGTCGCCAAGAATGACTGATTTTCCGCCGCCGAGGCCGAGGCCGGCCAATGCGCTTTTATACGTCATGCCACGCGACAGGCGCAGCACATCGGTGATGGCGTCTTCTTCGGTTTCGTAAGGCCAGAAACGGCAGCCACCGAGCGAAGGGCCCATGGTTGTGTCGTGAACCGCGATGATGGCTTTGAGGCCTGTTTGTTCGTCTTTGAACAACACAACGTCTTGGTGATTGTCGAATTCAGGGTGGTCGAGAAGGGATAAACGCTTGGCTTTGATGGTTTCTGACATGAAAACGCCCCTAAGATTGTGGTTGACTCTTATTGCGCTGCATCTATTGCGGCGCAACAATTGTTGTTTAATATCAACAGCTTACTTATATTCAGAATATCACGCCGTGTCCAGCGCGAACCACATAAATCTGAAATCGCAGCAAAAAAGATAGAATCAATCCCGATATTCGTTTTTTACAGGGGAAGGGTTACCAAAACGCATGGCTTTGAGAAATTTTATTTCAAGATTGATTTTTGTCGATGCAGCATGCGGGCAGATGGCGGGAGCATGAAACGCCAAATTTTAGACAAAAAAAAGCCGCTCTCAGGCGGCAAAGAAGTTTCAGAGTGGGTAACACATAAAGTGTCAATAGTGCTGGCAAAGTAAGGTAATAGTCTCAATTCCTCGTGCATGCTGAAAGAACTACCTTATATCTTTAATTTACATAAAATTTTATCTAAATGCAAGCGAAAAAATGAAAAGAAGGCCAAAAAATTTGTTTTAACTCAATTTTAACTTTTTAAAATCTCGCGTTACGGCCGTTTTCCTTAGTTTGAGCGCCTGTCCCTTTTTTGTGCCGCAGAATGGTTTGGGAGGTGCCTGTGGTGGTTGGTTTGTCTGTCATGATATATTTTTATTGTTTTATTACAATTGCATAGTCTTTCTTTTGTAATAATATTCCATAATATGGCTGGTTTTCGGAATTATGGTAATGATGCGGCAAAAAGAAAGACATAATGTGCCGGCTATTTATGTGTTGCGTTGCACAATAATGCGGTATAAGGGGGCATTGCTGCTTCTATTGAAGGTTTCAATTGGCGGCTCAGAGTATTACTTTCAAAACCGTCTTGGTTTATAGCCAAGGCGGTTTTTTCGTCTGCGCTTGATGCGGGTGGGGTTCGTCTGCTACGCTTATAGACTTGCGGGTGATTTTCACGCCTGCGCCGGCAATCGCTCATCAAATGGCCCAACAAACCACCCAGTTAAACGCCCATGACATATACACAACAGGACATTATGACAGATACGACGACCTCGGACGGATTGGACGTCTTTGACCTTTGCATTGTCGGCGGCGGCATTAACGGCGCGGGCATTGCGCGCGATGCCGCGGGACAGGGGCTGAAGGTCGTGTTGCTTGAACGCAAAGACCTCGGCGCGGAAACATCCTCCGCCAGTTCCAAACTCGTCCATGGCGGCTTGCGGTATTTGGAGTATTTCGAGTTCGGCCTCGTGCGCAAGGCGCTCAAGGAACGGGACGTTTTATTGTCGATTGCGCCGCATATCATTCATCCGATGCGCTTTGTTTTGCCGCATGACCCGTCGATGCGCCCTGTGTGGATGGTGCGGGCGGGGCTTTGGCTGTATGACCATTTGGGTGGGAAATCCGTATTGCCGAAGAGCCAAGTGGTCGATTTGAAAACGGATGCGCGGGGCGCGGCGCTGCGCGGCGATTGGGGCAAGGGATTTGCCTATAGCGATTGCCGCGTTGATGATGCGCGTTTGGTTGTTTTGAACGCGATGGCGGCGCGCGAAAAGGGCGCGGTGGTGCTGACGCAAGAGGGCTGTGATTACCTGTCGCCGGAGAAAGATAAGAAGCTGTGGCGCGTGCGGCTGGATTCAGGCAAGCAGTTAAAGGCGCGGATGATTGTCAATGCCTCCGGCCCTTGGGTACGGCAATTCCTTGGCGAAAACGGCCTTGTGAACCTTCGCAACACGCCGTCCGTGCGGTTGGTGCGGGGGAGCCATATTGTCGTGCCGAAACTCTATGACGGCGACCACGCCTTTATCATTCAAAACGGCGATGGGCGGATTGTGTTCGCGTGGCCGTATTACGGTTTTACCGCCATCGGCACAACCGAGGTCAATATGGGCACAGACCCAGACCATGCCGCCGTGATTGACGCGCAGGAAAAAGCCTATCTGTGCCAAACCGCCAGCCGCATTTTCAACACAGACGTCACCGAGCAAAGCGTGGTGTCGAGTTGGAGCGGCGTGCGTGCCTTGCTGGAAGACGGCGCGAAGGATGCGAAATCCGCTACGCGGGATTATAAACTCTATGAAAACAACCTTCAGGATTGCCCTGTTTTGTCGGTGTTTGGCGGTAAAATCACGACATACCGTAAACTCGCCGAAGACGCGATGGCGATTATCGGCAAGACATTGGGGTTTGAGCCAAAATCATGGACGGGCGGCGAAGCCTTGCCAGGGGGTGACATCGAGGGCGGCGATATGGCGGCCTTTGTTGCGCAAAAATGGCGGCAATATTCGTGGCTGCCGCAGGGGCTCATCATGCGCTATGCGCTGGCCTATGGCACCCGCATGGATGTGTTGTTGGAGGGGCGCGGGGCGCTGCGCGACCTTGGGCGCGATCTTGGTCACGGTTTGCATGTGGCGGAGCTTGATTACCTCAAGAAACATGAATGGGCGCGCGAGGCGGATGACGTGTTGTGGCGCCGCACGAAATTGGGGTTAGTGGCCGATCCGACCATGGTTCATACGGTGGCGAATTATCTGAATCGTCCTGTGACGAACCAAGGGACGAGCGAAGCCCCGCAACCATAGCTCCGCCATTTGTTTATTGATAAGGTATAGGCGATGACACAGACCGCACAAGATACATCCTATATTCTCGCCATTGATCAAGGCACGACCAGTACCCGCGCGTTGATTTTTGACCGCGGCGGCGCAGTTGTCCGATTGGCGCAAAAGGAATTGCCGTTGATCACGCCGCAAAGTGGGTGGGTTGAGCAAGACGCGCGGCAAATCTGGGCGGATAGCGTTGCGGTGTGTGCCGAAGTGTTGGACGGTTTCGCAGGAAAAATTCAGGCCATTGGCGTCACCAACCAACGCGAAACCACGATTGTCTGGGACAAAGTGACGGGCGAGCCGGTGTACAACGCGATTGTCTGGCAAGACAGGCGCACGGCGGATCAATGCCAAGCCCTGCAAGAGGGGGGATATGAAGATATTATCCGCGAGCGAACGGGGCTGTTGATCGACCCATATTTTTCGGCGACCAAGCTGGCATGGATTTTGGCCAATGTTGAGGGCGCCCGCGCCCGTGCAGAGCGGGGAGAATTGCTGTTCGGAACGGTGGATAGTTACCTGATCTGGAAACTAACCAGTGGACAGGCGCATGTGACGGACGCAACCAATGCATCGCGCACCATGATGTTTAATGTGGTTAAGCAGGATTGGAGCGATGCGCTGTGCGATATTATGGACATTCCCCAAGCCATGCTGCCGCGGGTGTTGGATTGCGCCGGACATTTCGGTGACGTGAGCACCCCTGATTTGCCGATGCTGCGCGGCGTTGTGATTGCCGGCGTGGCGGGGGATCAACAGGCCGCAACTTTTGGTCAGGCTTGCTTTAAAACCGGCATGGTCAAGAGCACATACGGCACAGGGTGCTTTGCCCTCATGAATATCGGCAATGAGTTTCGCGAGTCTCGCCATCGTTTGTTGACCACGGTTGCGTGGCGGCTTGACGGTGTGACGACCTATGCATTGGAGGGGTCGATTTTCGTTGCGGGGGCGGCGGTGCAGTTCTTGCGCGATAACTTGAAATTCTTTGACAATGCGGCGCAGAGCGAAGCCATGGCACAATCTGTGCCGGACACAGACGGGGTTTATTTCGTGCCGGCCTTTACGGGGCTGGGGGCGCCGTATTGGGACCCGTATGCACGGGGGGCTATGCTTGGGTTGTCGCGGGGAACAAGCATGGCGCATATCACCCGCGCGGCGCTGGAGGCTCAGGGCTATCAAACCAAAGACTTGATCCGCGCAATGGCGGCGGATACGGATGCGCCGCTTGCGGAACTGCGCGTTGACGGGGGCTTGGTTCATAATGATTTTGTGTGCCAATTCATTGCGGATATGACGCAGGCGCGATTGCGCCGGCCGGTGAATACGGAGGCCACGGCATGGGGCGCGGCGGCTCTGGCGGGGCTGGGCGCTGGCGTGTATAGCGGGTTGGACGAGATTGATGCCCTTTGGGCGGCACAGAAGGACTTCACCCCCGTCATGGCGATTGAAGAGCGTGACGCATTGTATAAAGGCTGGAAGCAAGCCATTGGCATGGTGCGGGCGCGTTCTTGATCGGCCTCGCGCAGGGGTAGGGATGACGCGAGAAACTGCATAAAATAAAGCGATTTACTTTGTAAAAACTGGAGAAAAACTTGTTTTTTGTTTCCATATCTGTTACTACGGGAGCATGATCTCACTGCAATCGTGCAGCAATTGATAGGAAATATGCCATGAGCAACACCGCAAACCCGCTGAAGGACGATATTGAACTCGCCAATCTTGCGGCCTCTTTTCGCGAGGTTGTGGAGGCGAAATTGGTGGCTGATCCCGCTCTGGCCGAGGCATTTGATGGGTCGACGACGGATGAAGACCGCACCGATCTTGTCCAAAAGGCCATTAATGTCGAAACATTAAGCGCGGTTGTCAAAGTCGCCCTGATGTTCGGAACCAATGAAGACATGGAAGATTTGCAAGAGGCCGTGCGCGACATGGCGCCTGCCTCCATCGCCCTTGCTGATTGTTATGCGCGGTTGGCGTCCCGCGTGATGGATACGCAAGAGCTCTCCGCCCTCATGCCAATGGGTGCAAAAGAGCCGCATATGCGCGAACGTTTTATGGCCAAGGGCGCGGCGAACCTTGCCAAATTATGCCGTCCCAAATAAGGGCGCATTGGATATTGGCGCGAATGTTCAAGTAAATAATCAGATAATCAGTGAGCCAATGCCGCCCCTCGGGGCGGTTTTTTGTGTTGTGGCATTGGTTGAGGGCGTTGAAGGGGAGGGGGCTTGGGCTATATGGTCGCTGTAAAATATTATGACATTTTGATTATCCATATTTTATTAGTTTACATTTTTTATGGAATTAAATAAGGTCAGTGCAAAGAATTCATATGCGCCATAAACAAAGGGAGCCTATCACCATGAAGACCACTCACAGCACAGACACGACACACCAACCCACAAACAGCACGTCCGTCATCAAGGGCGGTTTGCGTCAGGCATGGATGGCCTTGGCCGGTGCGGTGGTGTTAAGCCACGTTCTCGCTGCGCCCGTTGCGGCGCAAGACGCGGTGCAGCCTCAGGCAAGCACGGCAGTTAGCGAAACCGCGGTCGCACAAGCCTTTGAAGGCGAAGTTTGCTGGCGCACAGGAACCGAGCCTGAGGCCGGAAACGCAACGGCGCAGACCTTGGCGCAATTTTATGAGCGCCTGCGCACCAGCACCCGTTTTCAACAAAATCTGGAGCGTCTGGTGCAAAATGGTGACGGGCACGCGATTGATGCGTTGTGCCGTTTTGCAACGACCGACATGCCGCCCGTTGCGGGGGTTATTTTGTCGGTCGATGGTGCCATTGAAAACCGCCTCTACATCAATGAAATCTCCGTTGTGCGCCAAGGGCCTTTGATGATGGTTATGCCGGTGCCGAATGAGGTTCTGGCAGATCCGCAGGCCGGTGCGCCGCTTTTGTCGGCTGCGTTTGACGCCAGCATCTCGAATTTCCAAAAAGGCCAACATGACGGCGGATTGATCCCGAACGACATCCATCGTTTGGATGCGGCCTTTATCCATACGGCGCTGTTTTCCTATAACTGGCTGCAATCGCGCTTGATGTTGATGGAAATCGCCAAAAAAGACGGCGATGATGAATTGTATAACACTGTTGTGCGTCCGATGCTCGGCGCGCCGTTCGAAGATGCCGGTGATACATTATATTACAGCGCTGCCGCAGGCACAGATTTTGACCGCAACGCCGTGAACATGTTCCTTGTTTCCGGCCTGTCAACGGCGTTTGAGAGCGGTATGCCGATGCAAACCGGCCTTGGTGCCATGATGGAAGAATGGATGACTGGAATTCAAAGCAATCGTTTCGACCCTCGCGTTGATGGTTGCCGTATCATGAGCCAGCCCGAAATCGCCGAACATTTGCGCAATACGGTTGATAACGCACTGCCGTGGGAATATTTCAATGACTCGTTCATGATGAGAGTTGACCATGAGAGCTTTCAACGGGTCATCACCGACCAGCGTGGTCTGGGCGCAAATGCCCCGCAATGCAAGCCCGGCTAAGGCTCGGCTCGGAGGCCGTTTGACGGTCGCCTGAATAAAGAAAACCCCCAGCGTATAATGCGGTGGGGGTTTTTATGTGTGTGCCTTGATTTTGACGTTTGTTCGCGCAGGACAGGTGTTCGCGCAGGACAAGATAAGCCTGCTTGTCAGGCAAAGCTGATTAATCAGGGGGCGGGCTTGACCTTGTGGTAGTCAACGCCCAGCACAACGCGGCATGATGTGTTTGCCGCTTGATCCTCAACCGTGAGGAGGAAACGGCCGCCGCTTTGTTCTTCTGTGCGGAAATGCGGGGCGTATAAAACGGCGTTTGTGCCATTGTCCATCGCACCGGTAAAGACTCGCACCAGCCCCAAATCTTCTTCAAGCGTGTCATCGACCAAGTCAAGGGTCGTACAGGCTCTTTGCACCGGAGGAAGCGGTGCAAACGCCGCCGGAATGACGGTTGGGGCGTTGCCGTTATATTCGGGTCTGACATTGGCCTCGATGGAATCGGCGGCATAGAAGGTGTCCATGGAGGCGCTGCCTTGGAAGGCAACACAAGAACGGCTTTGCGCAACATCGAGGATAACCCAGTCTTGCCCATTTGACGGGACATCCGCGTTTGTGTCATCGCGGGTGAGGAGCATCATGCCTTGGCGGCCCGTGTGTGTCATGCCATAGGCGGTTGGTTCGTATCCTGAGTCCAAGAAATGCGCGGCAATCGCGGGCTTAGCGGCACAGGCGCCAATCGCGAAGCCGGTTTCTGATGCTGCTTGCGGAGCGCTTGGGGCTTGTTCTTGCGCGGCGGCGGGGGATGCGGCGACCATGGCGAAAGCCAGCATGATTGCGGCGGCGCTTGTTGCGCGCGGCAATAATGGTGCGGATGGTTTTGTGGCGGTATTTGTCATGATGCGTCCCTGCTGTTCTTTTATTGGCTTATCCCGTTATCGGGCTTTTCTATAATCTTGGCATGCTACAACGAAATAATGATGCGATCAACACCATATTACGGATAATTATCGGATTATTCGGCTGGGGTTGGGCGACATAATGATGTAAATTGACGATGTTTGCGTGGTGCTGTTGCTTTGCTGCGCTGTTTTTCTATGTTGTTGTCTTCTTGCGGGGGAAAATTTTGAAGCGTTTCTTTATAAGTATTTTCATTGTCGTTGGTTCTGGTGCCGCCTTGTTGGGTGCGGGGCTGTATCTGTACGGATTTTACAGATTTCACAGAGATTTATCAGATAAGGCGGATTGGGTTGTGGCCTCCGATCTGTCGTTCCTTTTTGTGTTTTTTACGTTTTTCTTGGTTTATTTGCTGTTGTTTTTGGCGGTTGCGTTCGCTCTTAAGGCGTATGCAACGAAAATATATGACAGGCCGTCTGTTAAAAAAATTGGTAAAATTCTTGGCTCTGGCGGGCTTGGCCTTGCCTTTGTGCTCTTGGTCGCCAGCTTATTTATGGATGAGCTGTATTTCAACAAAATGGCGGCGCGGTACGGGTATGATATGTGCCTGTATGAAAGGGCAACCTCCAGTAAAAGCGCGAATTATATGCTGTTTACTTCAAACGAGGCGTCGTGCCAGTCCTTTAAAGACAAGCAGATAACGCTTCGGTCATATGTCATGAAGGGGGTGTCATCACAAGAGAAGCCTCAGGCGCCTTCAACACTGCAATAAAAACGCTGAACTCTCGGTATTTTCTTCGTCCTTAGGTTTGCATACTTGCGGACATGCGTCTCCAGTGCTTTTTGACGGCGTTTTCGACGGCGACGATGAAATCTTCGTGCTTGAAGGGCTTGGCGAGGCTTTGGTCGATATAGGGTTTGATCATGTCGAGTGCGTCTTGGGCGTCGACATTCCCGCCGCCGCCGGTGATGGCAATAATGCCGAGCGGCTTGGCGTTTTGGCGCACCATTTCCACCAGCTTGAACCCGTCAATATCGGGCATCATTAAATCGGTGATGAGAATATCGTAATAGCGTTCGCTTTTTTCATTGCGGATAATCTTCATCGCCGCCTCCCGCCCGTTACAGGCCGTGTCGACAATATGCCCCCGTTTTTTAAGGAGTCTGGACATCGCCTTTCGCATATAGGCGTTGTCATCCGCGATCAGAATCTTTGGCATTGGTATCCGTCCACTCTGTACTTCTCAACACATTTCGGTCGTCATGCCTGCCGGCCTTATGTGTTTTTGAATCGTTATATGTTTCCTGTACCGGAAACTTTTTGTTATTCGGTCTTAGAGGACATTGTATCAAAATTATGTAAATCTAAAGTTAATAATGCGGTGGGGGGGCAGGGGGGCAGTGTGTCAGGCACGCGCCACGCGCTGGCGGCGGCGTAAAACGTCCAAGACCTTGTCCGAGGTCGCGTAATAACACGGGGCAACTGGACGTTTGTTGGCTTTGCGCTCTTTGATCAATTCGCCCGTTTGGCGTTTGAACATGTCGAATTTTTTCGGGCTTGCTGTGTTGGCGTTGTCGTTTTCGCATAAATCATGGAGCAAAATGACGGTGTACCCCTCTTGCAGGGCGCTGTGAACCGTGCGCTTGACGCAGGCGGTGAGGTTGAATCCGGCAACCAGCAAGGTCGTCTTGCGCTTTTGTTTCAGCAAGGCTTGAAACGGGGACGCCTTCGTTTCAAAGGCGGAGTCGGTGTTTTTATTGGCGAACAGGTCGGTAAGGCTTGGCTTCACGGCATACGGGCCGCCAAAAGCGCGCTCAAAAGGGTCGGCCTCCAGATAGCGGTCGTAATAAACCCAACAAGTGTCCATGCCGAGTTTGTTGAATTCCGGTGCGATGCTGGCGATGCGTTTTGAAACGGCAGCCGTGCGTTCGTTGCCGCGCTCGCCATAGGCGGGGTCACAGAATTCGCGCTGGACATCAATCGGCGTGAACAAACATGCCTTTGTGTCCGGTAAGACGAGGGTGATGGGTTTCATCGCTCTTTCGGCCTCATGGTCACCAAATTTATTCTTATGGTAAATATTGGCAGCAAGCAACAAAAATCACGCTGCTTGCGGTGAGGATAGTGGCGCGGACTATAGCGGGGAAGAGTGGTGCTCAGGGCCGGGATCGAACCGGCGACACAGGGATTTTCAATCCCTTGCTCTACCTACTGAGCTACCTGAGCATATGGGTTTGAACCCAATGAAGACTGCTTATAATCAATAAATATGGGCTTGTCCAGCCTTCAATATCGTTTTCCAAATAAAATCTTGAATTTTCATAATCCAATGCTTATAACGGTTTGATCAATGGCGCAAAGTTGCCGGAGCCTGCGCATGGGCAGGGGCAGGGGCAAGACGCCGCGTTATGAACAGGATGGACAATGGCTTCAGATATTCCGCAAGATCATAAAGATAGCAACACGCATTGCGATAACGGCGCCTCGATACCCGTGCCGAACAATCCGGCGCGCAGCGCCGAAGACGCGGCCTTTGTCATTCATACGGCGAATATTGTTCTGCCCCAACAATTACGGGCGGGGATTAAGCAATGTATGCAAAAAGACGCAGCCTTTGACGCGTGGAAACATTTTTACGTCAGCGGCGATAAAGAACAATTGCGCCGCGACGTTGCCGAAATAACGGTGTTCCCGACCATTGGATCGGCCTTGGTTGGCGTGGCGGTGGCAAGCAACCCGATTGCGCCGGACGAGCCGAAAAAGGGCGTGCGCGGATTTTTCCAAAAAGTCGCTGCATGGAATGATAATGTCGGTATGACGATGTTTATGACGGCCTATGGTCGTACGAGTAAAAATGACCGCCCAGAAGGCCTGAGCGCGAACCAGTATGAGCTTTATGCGCTGTTTGTCGGTGGGCGCAAATATTGGGCGGATCCGAGTGCGAACCCGTCGCCAACATTGCGCGATGCGCTGCAACGCGCCGCGGCACGGACGATGCTCAAGAGCTTGGCGGATTTGCTGGAGGGAAGCGGGGCTTTGCTTGCACCGAATGCGTGTGACTGGAACAAAGTCACGCGCGAAATCATGTATCCCGCCGCTTGGCAATCACAAGCCCAGACGCATACCCAGTCACAGACCAAGCCACAGCGCAAGCGGCGCTAGGCCACGCGCCGCGTTAATCAAAATCGGCTTGGTCGAAGCGGTCTTTGAGGGGCGGCGTGCGGCGGGCGCGGGTCAATTCCATCAAGCCTGTCTTTGTCCAGCCGTGAAGATCAACCGTACACGGGTCTTTGGCGATTTCTTTTTTCAGCAAGGCCATGACTTGATCCTTGTCTTTCTTTGACTTCATATTGATGAAATCAATAATCACAATGCCCCCAAGGTTGCGCAGGCGGATTTGGCGTGCGGCTTCCTTTGCGGCGTCGAGATTGGCACTGAGGATCGAACTGTCCATGCCTTGGTTGACGTCAATGGCGGTGAGGGCGGCGGTGGTCTGGATAATCAAGCTCCCACCCCCTGTGAGGAAAATATAGGGGCGCAGCAAGCTGTCGATGTCTTCAATGACGCCATAGCTTTCGAACAGGCCGAGGCGGACAACGGTTTCGCTCTCGCTCGCGGGATCGATTTTGGTGACGAGGCCGGGGGCGTATAATTCGCACCAGTCTTCGATGTCCTGAAATTGTTCCATCGTGGACACGGCAATGCGGTTGATGTTTTCGGTGGCGTGGTCGGATAACAGCCGCTGGGTCGCGTCCGGCCCCATCATGATGAGAGCGGGGTCTTCGTCCGTTTTAAGGAAGTTTTTGAGCGAATCCCAAAGGGCGTGCAGAATTTTGGACTCGCGGATTAACACATCGGTCTGGCAATTCGCGGCGGAGGATCGCAAAATGCATCCTTGGATGCTGTCGATATCGCGCACCATGTCTTGCATACTCTTGCGCAGGGCGGGGTTGGTGACGCGTTTGGACACGCGGTTTTCTTTGGTCAGCGGCGTATAAATCAAATGCCGTCCGGCGAGGGAGATATCCATGCTCACCCGCGATGATTTTTCGGATAGGGGCAGGTCTTTGACAAGATCGGGGGCGGGGTTGATGGCTTGTTTGATTTGTACGGCGATCATCTGGCCCGAGCGCAAAATCTGGCCTATTTTTTTGCCTTTGGGTTTTGTGCCGTCGGGCAAAATGACATCGGCGGCAAAAATAATGCCGCTTTGTTCGTAGCCGAGGTCGAGGAAGGCGGCATTGATCTTGGTATCAATCCGCGTGACCCGCCCCATATAGACCGAGCCCCACCGCACGATTTCCTGAACCGGATCAACTTCCAGTCCGATCAGTCTGCGTTTTTCGACGGCGGCGACCCACATGCTGCCGTTCAGGTCTTCTGTGATGATGTCCAAGGTGACTCCGATAGGATTGAGAGTAAAAACTTGCAAAGAAACATATGCGGCGACTCGCGCCGTTTCCGTGGAAAGATGGGGTGGAAAACTGCGCGGTGCTTAGCCTAGCGGTCAGGATCGTTTGAATCCGTTTCCGTTCAGCAATTGCATTGTATCATAAAGTGACAATCCGACAATATTGCTGTACGAGCCGCTGATGAATTTAACGTATTCGCTGGCGTGGCCTTGGATGGCATAGCCGCCGGCCTTGCCGATTCCTTCGCCGCAGGCGACATAGCGTTCGATGTCGGCGGCGGTGAGCTTTCGCAATTGAACCGTTGTGGAACACAGGCGGGTGATGGCGCGCCCGCAAGGGGAGATCAGGCAAATACCGCCATACACGACATGACGGCGACCGGAGAGGAGCTTTAAAAATCCGCGTACATCGTCGTCCGTCAAGGCTTTGTCGACAATGCGGCGACCGCAGGCGACAACCGTGTCGGCCGCCAGAATAAAGGCGCCGTTATGGGCGTTTTCATGGCGTAATATGTCTGCAATCGCCTCCCCCTTGAGGCGGCAAAGCCGCAGGGCGAGATTTTTGGGGAGTTCGCCTTTGAGCGGCGTTTCATCAATATCGGCGGCGCGGACGGCGGCGGGCGTAATCCCGATCTGCGCCAAAAGCTCAAGCCTGCGCGGCGAACTGGACGCTAGAATAAGGCTGTCGGGCTTGGCGGAGGGTGTGGGGGAGCCTTCTACTGTCACGGTTATCAGGCCTTGTCATGGATTGGTGTCATGGATTGGGGCAAAAATGCACATAAGAGCAGCAGCGCGGCGCTGCTCGCCCGTTTTGTTTTATTTCTCGCGGAAGATGATCCGGCCTTTGGTGAGGTCATACGGGGTCATTTCGACAATCACCTTGTCACCAGCGAGGACGCGGATACGGTTCTTGCGCATTTTGCCGGCGGTGTGGGCGAGGATTTCGTGTTCGTTTTCGAGTTTCACGCGGAACATCGCGTTGGGCAGGACTTCGGTCACGGTGCCTGTAAATTCCATCAGGTCTTCTTTAGCCATTCGGTCTTCTCTTCCTTGTCATATTATGGCGCATTCTTGCGGTTTGGATGCGCTTCGTGGTTTGTCGCTTGGTTTGTCATTGGGGCGTGATCGGCACGCAAAGCAATGGCGCAAGCCGTCTTATATAAGAAAAACAGCCTGTTGCCAATTGTTTTTTGGGGTGGGTGCGGCGATGCCGAGCATCATGCGGCCTGAGTGTATGACAGGGAAAAATCTTTTACGGCGGTTTGACCACTAGCGGGCGACCAGAACCTGATAGAAATGGTAGGTGCCGGCCACTTTTCCGGCGTCTCCGGTGTTTCCCTCGATGCAAGCCGCATATTTGCTGTCAGTGTGGCCGCCAGTAATCTCAAGTGCCCTGCCGCCCGTGGTGAACACTCCTATGAATTTGGATTCCAGATTAAAGGCGGTGCTCTCTTGCGGTGGATTGCCGTTTGGGTTGGTGATGCCAAGTTTTTCGTTGATCACGATGCAAAGATCTTTGCGTAGCCATGGTAATCCTGCGATCAGGTCTTTTGTGTAGGCGAGGGTATGATCTGTTGTGCCGAAGCCGGCTCCGACTCCGGATACAGCATTGGCGGATGTGACCGCCCAATGTCCGTAGGTTGCCTGCGCCGATTTTGTGGTGTCGAGCCATCGTGTGTCGGGGGCTTTGTACGAGAGTTTGCCGCCGAGGGGGCTGAATATTTTGCATTTATCTTGGGCGACTGGGCTGTGTTCATAGCCCGCTACGGTGGTGTTCTCATAGCTCAGATCCGTGTCGGCACAGCCATTCGAGATCATGATTTTTTGCGTGGCGATTTTGAGCGCCGAGCCGTAATCAATGATTTCGGATGCCATCAGGGTGAGTTTTTCTTTTTCCGCGCCGCCGACATTCTTGCCGGACTGGGTGACGGCAACGGTCAATGCGGCAAATAAACCAATGCCGAGCATGATGATAAACAAGACGTTACCGGATGCGTGTATGCGTGAAAAAGAATGTTTCATAAGGACTATAATACCACAAAATTCATGTTGGTCTTACTGTTTATTATGGGCGAGGGTGGCTTAACGATCAATAAATATCGACATCAAAACGGTTTTGAATATGGGTTTTGATGGTGCGCAAAAGGTCTTTATATCCCGCAAGGATCATCTCGCGTTGCTGGTTCTTGTCCGGCGGGTCGGGGGTGTCCCAAAATTCGACCATATAGGGGCGGTTGTTTTTGGCCTTGTCCTTTTTGACGTATTCATAGGCGTTTTCGGACAGGGCGACAACTAGGTCGTAGCCATTCTTATCGGGAACGGAGTCGTAAGAGCGGGGCTCGTATTCCATGAGATTAAGGCGTTCTTCGTCGCGCATGACGCTGAGGACGAACGGGTCGACATAGTCGGAGGCTTCGACTCCGGCGGAGGAGGCTTCGTAATCCTTCGCGAATAATTTATTGACCAAGGCTTCCGCCATGGGCGAGCGCACAGCGTTCCATGAACAGATGAACAAAATCCGGCGCTTGGTTTTGGGGGCGGCTTCTGGGTCGTCTACCATGGCATGACCACACCGATATGCAAGATACAGATCAAGGTGAACAGGCATCGCGCGGTTTCGTGATCCATGTCCAATTGCCCGTCACAGCGGGCAAGAAGAATATCCGCCCCTTCGTTATGCAGGCCGCGCCGCGCCATATCAATGGTTTCAAGCCGTGTTTTATCGCCGTTGCGAAAGGTTTTGTGATAGCTCTCGCAGATCATGAAATAATCCTTGATGAGGCGGCGAAACGGCTTGATCGAAAGGGTGAGGGGCGGCAAGTCCTGTTTATTGCGGTCACGCAAGGCCAAGACAAGTTGGCGTTGTTCGTCAATCCCGATTTTGAGGTAGTAGGGCCCGCCGTCAAGGCCGCGCACGCGAAAGGAATTGGATTGCAGCAAATCGCGAATGGCGCTGGCGCGTTCGGCCTCAATATCCGGATGACGCTGGATGATGGTGCCTTCATCCAGTTCAATCATTTCGATGCTGTGGGCATTATGGGGAATTGCGGGGGTGGCCATGGCTGTGATTGTGCATTTCTTGCTGTGGGCGCATATATAGGTGGCGCGTAAGGGAATATGGTTCCTTATGTCAAGATACACCCATCGCAATCACGGAATCAAGCCCGATCATCGGCGCCTGATGATGCGTTTTGGATCCTTGCGGGAATGGAAGAGTGCCGCGCATGAATTTCTTACGGTTTTGGCTTGCCGCCTTGGATCAGTTTGAAAACCTGACGCTTTTTGCTGGACGGTACGCGCATGGCGTTGTCGTCGGACAAATTGCTGCGCAGGCGCTCAAGCTGTTTTTCCAGCAATTCTTCCAGCGGGCTGTCTGTGCTCGGCCATTTCTCGGTGATCAGGTTCTGGTACAGGGCGCGGGAGTGTTCGATGTCTTCGGGCATCAGCGTTTTTTGGAACAAACGGAATTTCCAGTTTTCCATGTGCGATGCGTGCTGCATCGTCAGAACAACCTGCGTGGCAAGGACGAGGCCTTGGGTGTCTTGCTGCAATTTTTCGAAGGATGAACGGCGGTGGTGATAGTCGATCATGTCGTAAATAATGTCGAGGGCTTGGTTATTAAAAATGCGCTCGTTCAGGACAATCTGTGGATTGTCGCGCACGGCTTGCCATGTCAAGGCGGCAACATAGACGGCGGTCGGGACGCCTTCGCCGCTCTCCTCAAAAAAACCATCGCCGTGCTTGGCAAGGATTTTGGCGGGGAGGAGGCAATTCATCTTGTAATGCGATTGGCGCAAATCATCCGGCAAGCCGGTGTTGAGCATATAGGCCTGATGGCCGATCAAATAAGCGTGCCAGATGGCGCGTTCCGCAGGAAGGCCGGATTCTTCGTAAAAATATTCTTCGCCGCGCTCCATCAAAGGCTCGTTATTGTCATCCAGAAGATCATCGCCCAATTCGTGGTCGTCTTCGACCGCGCCTTTGGGAAAGCGAAGGATGTTGGACTCCATCGGTGATTCGGCTGCTGGTGTCGCGGGGGTTTCGCTGGCGGCATTGAATTTTGCGGATGAGGTGTTTTTTGTTCCGCCGTTCTCCGCAGATTTGTCGCCGTCTTTACTGTGTCCCATCGGAATGTCCTGTTCTTTTTTAGAGCGTGTTTTTATAGTATTTATATACCATAATCACAGAATAGTGTGTCTGTCATTATTTTTTTATGGTGTTCCTTATACACGATATATCGGTTTTCATATCGGTTTTTGCGGCGGGGTGAATAATTCGCGGCCAAAACGGCCTTAAAACCGTTATATCGTCAACCTGTCGGCTGTTTTGCGGCGAAAGGGCAGAATGGTGGCCTTTGGGGCGTTTTGTTGCATCCCTTGGTCGATTTTTTCCAGCAAGACCTGAACATCACGTTCAAGGGCGTTGTCGCCGAGGGGGAGGTGTTTGAGCGGCGCAACGGTATTGCGATAGACGCTTTTGGTGGCGTCTTCTTCCAACATTTCGGGGAAATTTTCGACAAGATCGAGAAAATCGACGAGGTCGTCCTGACGCTGTAATAAATAAACGAATTTGTCGCGCTCCATCAGGCAGGCATAAGAGAATTCCAAAGGGTGGGCTGTGGGGTGCGCGGATGTACGGGCGAAGGAAGGGTATTCAAGCTCGCGCAGGCTGCTCAGAATCGCTTGTGCTTCGTGGATGGCGCTCGCGGCGCTGGCGTCATAGGTTCTGTTGAAAAGCCGCGCCATACTGGTGAGGTGCGGGATATCGAATCCGGGAATGTCGAGCAAAGACGCGCTGCCGCATGTGGCGCAAAAAATGGAGGCGGGAATGGCGTCAATGCTGCCATAGACTTGTTCCCCGAACTCAATGGTCGGGCCAATGCGGTGATGGCGAAAATTGTCGGGAAATTGTGTTTTGTGGCCGTAGCCGACATAAACGTCGCGCATATTCGATCGTGGGCCGATATCAATGGAGAGTTTGTGAAATTCGGAGATCATCAGGCACAAAGCGCCAATGGCGTGGGGCGGAGTGCCGAGCATGGCAAGGGCTTGTTCGTTGTTGATGCGATGGTGGCTCATAACAACATCCCTTCAATTTGGGGGCTCAGCGCCTTACGGGCGCTAAGCGGTTAGGCTGATTATGGCAAGAAACGCGGGTTAGACCGGCGCGCCTGTTGCCTTCATGAAGAAATAGGCATAAATACCGGCACCGGCCACAAGGTGCGCGAGGCTGTACAGCCCGACCAGAATTTTATGGCGCTGAGCGACATCGGAAGAGAACATTTTCTTTGTGCGCTCGTTCCAAACTGTTTTTGGCTTGCGCAGGAGCGGCTTGGAATTGCTGTTGGCGGCGGACAAGGCGATGACCATGTTGTTGCGCTCTACGGCGTTGGCTTTGCGTCCCTTTGGCATGACATGTTTCATTTTTTTTATTGCACCCTTCTATTCTTACTGGTCTGTTTATTCTTGGCTGGTCTGTTTTTTAATATGTTTATCGGCTTTGGTATGGTCTTGTTTGTGGACAAATCTATATATTATGTAAATCAAATAGTCAAGATAAAATTAACTTAATTTTAAGATTTATTGTTACTTCGGTCCGCTCGGCGTGGTGTTGTCTGTTCTTGATTCGATTCGTAGCAGGCGCATATGGTGGGTTTTGCACAGTTGGGCAAAGCGGCGCTGGGCGTTGCTGTGTTCATCAAGGCGGTCCAAAAACGGTGTAAAATCTTGCTTCAGGCTGTCCCGCGCCAATCCGCGAGCGGCGGCATCGGGTGTGGGCTCCGCGATGAGGGATTCCAACTCTTGCGTTTTAAGGCGGATTGAGAAGTACCGTTGCTCGTCTGTGGCGGCTTCCCAGCATTCTTTTCGAGTGCTGAGCGCAACATGGGCACAGCATAATTCATAGGATTGCAAGCAGGCCTCGTAAGGGCTTAGCGCGCGGGCTGATGGCGGCGTCATCGGCATTTCGTGGAGTCTTTCCCAAAGGTCGAAACTGTCATGTTCTATATCATCGAGCCCCGCATAGACGGTTTTGTAGGCGGGTTCTTCCGGCGGATAGATGCAGGGATCGTAGAGTAAATTATCCCGCCCAAGGAAGGCGCAGAGCAGGGGGCTGTTCAATAAAGTTTCTTGCTGCTTGGGGGACGGGTTTAGCCGTGTCTGCGCACCCGAATCATCATCGGTCGCGGTGTCTGTCGCATAGCCAAGCGTTTGTTCAATGGCGTTGTTGAGTTTTTTGACAAGCTGGTCGTGAATGAAGGCTTGCTTTTCGCTCGATGCGAGATTGTTTTTCGGGGTGTCTTGGGTGTGATCCATGAGTGTGTAGTCCGCTGGATCGGCTTCGTCATAATCCTCTGCGGCGTAAACGGAGGTAATGAGAAACACCAAAGTCATGTGCAGGGCGCAAGGGCGAGCCTCCGGCGATGTGTCGGGCAGGGTGGCGGCGATGATGCCGTCTGCCAGCGTGTCCGCAATCATATCTTGTGTTTGCTCGGCAGCAGAAAAGGCAAGGATTTTTCCGCGTTTGAAGGCGGTGGAACCAGAAGGCTCGGGGAGTGAATTTTTGTTATCCGCCGCCATATCCGTCGCGCGCGAAGCGGATTTTTCCACGCCCTCGCCGAGAGATTTTTGGGTGGCCTTTGCGGTGGCCGCAGTGTTGAAGTCAATAATCTTCGCCATAAGGAGCCTGAATACCTGCTTTTTATCTTTTTGTCACCATTTTGCGGCACCTTAGCATTTGCGTTATGTAAAAACAAGTTTTTTGCAGTAAGCGCCCTTTTTATCCACAGGCTATGGATAAAAAACGGTGGATATTTTTCAGCTTTGTTTTGCTCTGCGCGTGTGATAACTTTATACAATAAATAATAAATTAATATGCTTTGATTTGACGGACAACGACCCGATAACCAGATCAAAGAAGTGGGAGGAACAAAACAGTGGACAAGCAGACCGTCAGTACCCGTTTCGGAAAAACCGCCAAAATCGAACTCGGGAGCCTCGCCGGAACTCCCTATAGCTGGGAAATCACCTCAAAAGACGATAAAGACCTGACGCATGAGGTTGACGTTATCCCCTCCAGCGACAAAAAACGCCCCTGCCTTAAATCCATCTTCAAGTTTCAGGCCAAAAAGCCTGGCACATATGAAGTTGAACTTGAACTGAACGCACCGTTCATGTCTGAGCCCGCCGCCAAAAAACGCTTCAAAATCACCTTCCATTAAAATGTCTTCGCCTTATTGGGGCGGATAGACGGTATTCCTTTTATGTCTTCGCTGCGCTTAGCGGCTTGGCTTGGCTTGGCTTGGCGTTAGCGTAGCCAAAAGTACAGGCTTGAGCATAGGCTGTGTGCCGCCATCGTAGTCGCCATAGTATTCGCGCGATGCTGGCGTCTTTTCGTGAGCTGTATGCGGCGTCCGCCCGCGAGAATTTTCGAACCATACATAACTTATCCACAGGTCAAGGATGCGCGCAGAATGAAATCTGGCGCGTGCGAAGTTTTGCGCCGATAAATGCCGCCGATAAATGGAGGTGTTTTCGGAGATCATGTATTCGCCGTGTGTTCTATTTGTATTACATGGTGTTTCACGCGCGCTTTTTTGAGCGTTCCAGCGGTAGGGCGGGGCTTCGGTTCGGAAAGCGTTTTCTTCAACTGTAAAAGAATAAAATTCTCAATAAAAAATCTGTTCGATGTTGCGGTTATAGAAAATAAAGATGGCTGGTTTGTTGCTGTTTCTTTGTTATGGATAGTGTCGGCGTGCCTTGCGGGCGGCTGTTTTGCTTGATTTTCTGTCTGTTAAGTACTTGTTAATATTTATATGTGTGAAATAGGTGATTATTTATGATATGCTGCATAAATAAATATAAAAAAATAACATTATTTTGAACAGAGTGAGGTACATATGACAGGCAGGATTGATCCTGTGAAGGTCTACGAGTCCGTTGTCGCAGACTGGAAACAAAACTTCCCCAAATTCGTCAACCGCGTCATTTTCTATGACCCACAAGCCGCCCGCGATTCCAACAAAGAAATCGCCCACATCGAAAACGAATTATCCCGCAAGTTTGGCCAACCTGTTGTTTTACATGACCAACTCGCGCAGACAATCGCCTCCATGGTGCGCGGCAAGGCCGCCCATTGTGCCGGCCTCGTTGAACGCTTCGGCCAGCCATTGCCCGTTGTCTATGTCATGGGGCTGATGGATGAACCGACCGTCAGTGACCTTCTGTCCAAAATGTCCGGCATTAAGGCCGACGCCATTAAGCATGATTTTGCCGAGGACGACACAATTTTCCACGAAATGGTCTATCACCACGAACTTGCCCACGCGCAAGTCCGCCTGAACAATGCACCATACCCGCAGGGCAAGGATCCCGTGTCGTATGAAGAAAGCACCGCGGATTGCTATGCTGCATTACGCATGGTGCAAAAATATGGCGAAAAGGGCATGAAGGCCGCGCGTATTTGGCTTGATGCCCGCACGTTGGCGGGCTTGAGCTATGGCTCGTTTTCGCATTATACGTCGGACGCGCTGTTCAGTGCGATTGAAGCGATTGACAAAGCCGGTGTGAAGAAAGTCCAATCCATGACGCCGGCGGAGTTGTTCGAAGCCGCGGCAGACATGGCGATTGACCCGTCTTTGGAGCAAGGATTCTGGCAACAAATCGACAAGCGCTCTCTCAAACTTGGTGCGTTTATGCCCTTGATGTGGGAACAACGCCTCGCAGACCCAAGCCATATTTTCTCCAGCAGTCCTAATTACCGCAGTAAATGCGAAGCGGCGCTCGAACGCTTCAGCAAGGAATGGGACCATGTTGGCAAGGATGTTCATCTGTCGCTTGTGCGCTCGGTTGACCTTGATACGATGGTCAATAACATGACCCACGGTATGGGGATTGGCCGGATGCTGCATGCTTTTGCGGCGGTGGCCTCTGGCAAGGCAAAAGAGTCGATGATTCAAAAAATTGACTATGAAGTCGAGCGCCGTGAACGCAGAATTGTCGGCGGAAGCCTTGGGGCAATCAGCGCAGGCTTTAACCGCAAAGCCGCGATTGAGCAGATCGATCAGGATTTGCAAGGCCAGTTCCAGCGCATGAATATGCAACTGCAAAAAATTGATCCATTGCTGCATTCTTATGTCGAGGATGCTTGTAAAAAAGATCCCAACGCGTTTTTGACGATGATGTCCAATCCGCAAAACTGGACCATCCTTATGCGTGATGTGCTTGAACGCCAGCGTGAGAACGTGGTGCGCAAGGCCGAGGGCAAGCCCCTTCACACCGCGCCTTTGGCACCGATATGGGCGAAAACCGCGCAAAACGACAACAAGCCGAGCGGGCGGAACGCAAAAATTTTGCAAGGCCCTTGGGCGAAAAAAATCGCTTAAAGGCACTGCATAAAAGTGGCGTGAAAAGCTACGCGAGTTTTGGATTTAACAAAAACACCGCTTCTTTGGGAGGCGGTGTTTTTTTTTGCATTTTCTTTGCAGGGGGACGCCCCTGCACGCGATCGACTTGTGGATAGAGCGCGGCATTAGGCTGTGGCTCGTGCCGAGGGTGAAACGCTGCGTGCTCTGATCTTAGTTGTCTAAGTCAATGTCGTCTTTGTCGGTTATTGCGCCGACGGCTGCGCCTGCTGCGCCGCCAACGACACCGCCGGTCAGGATACTGCCGCCTGTGACGGCTGCGCCGGCTGCGCCGATACCGGCACCAATGCCTGCGCCGCTCAGGGCGCGCTCACCTCGGGTGTTTCCGCATGCGGATAAAGCAAGAACAAGGCATAGCGCCAATGGAAGTGTGGTCATCTGTTTGAACGACATAATTTTTTCCTTTTGTTTGGATGTGTCGATCTACTAACGCCACTGCACGAATAAAGTTCATGAACAAATTTTTTATATGGCGTTTTTATTTCAGGCGGAAACAGAGGCTTGCTTTTGGCGCAGTTGCGCCGTGAATTTTAGGGGCGGGGAGGATGGCTCGCTTCTTTTATAGTGCCGCAGGATTTTTAAGGAATAACGATCAGGATCGGCAGGCGGCTCCGATTCTTTATCAAGGTAAAAACCGTTTTTTGAGCCAAGCGGGCTGTCCTCCCCAAAAGGGGAGAGCAAGATTTGCGAGGCTTCTGCATTGAGTGTGTTTTGCCATTCGTCCACTTCTGCCGGCCCATCGAACAAGGACGGGTCAAAGACCATGATTTTCGTTTCGCCGTTGTCCATGCGGACATTCAAGGCGGCGGCAACATGAAAATACCAATCGGCAAGGCGTGTTTCACCAGCGTTGACGGTCAGTTTGTTTTCATCCGTCAGGCCGTTTCCCCATATTTTGTACGGTGTGAGCTTGTTATTGCTCAGTTCCTGAATTTCCTTGCACATCAAATGCGCGCGGGCATAGCACCCGTCGGGAATGTAGTTATAGGCCATATAGGACAGCGCCGTGAAATAGTCAAACAGGCGAAGAGAAGATTCTTCGCTTATGGTGTTTGCGGGTGAAGGGGCTGCGGCGGGTTCAAGCCCCTCGGCCATGTGGTTGAAGCGGGCAGTGAGGCGGATTTGCGGGGCGGGGTTATAAAGCGCATAAAGCGCCCGCGCACAGCGCATAATGCTTGCTTGTACGGTGTTTACGGCGGCGGTGAACCGCGCGGATAAGGAACCTATGGCCTTCAGCATATCCGTGCCCCATGGATATTTTTCAGAATGTTTATTCTTTTACGCGATCATGCCCATCTGTGATTGGACGAGTAAGAGCGTTGAATCGAACGATCGGGCTGTATTGTCTTGGCTTTTTTAGCCCTAAGTCCCTAGGCCTTAAGCTCTATTAGCTCTTGGCTCCTAGCGAATGCGCGCGATATCCGCGCCGACAGCACCGAGTTTTTCGGCGATGTTCTCATAGCCGCGATCAAGGTGGTAAATGCGGTTGACGACGGTTTCACCATCGGCAACCAAGCCAGCCAGAACAAGCGCCACACTGGCCCGCAAATCGGTCGCCATGACGGGGGCGCCTTTGAGCTTTTCCACGCCGCGAATAATGGCGGAATTGCCTTGCGCCGTTATGCTCGCGCCCATGCGGCATAATTCCGGCACGTGCATGAAACGGTTTTCGAAAACTGTTTCCGTGACCATGCCTGCGCCACTGCCGATGGTCATTAATGCCATGATCTGCGCCTGCAAATCGGTCGGAAAGCCGGGGTGAGGCTCGGTCATGACGTCAAAGCCGTGCAAGCGGTCGCCATTATGGGCAACGCGCACGCCTTTATCGGTTTGTTCGATGCTGACTCCGGCGCTGCGGAGCAAGGCAACAAGCGATTGCAAATGTTTAAAGCATGTGTTTTCAAGCAACACATCGCCGCCCGTCATCGCCACCGCCATCAAAAATGTGCCTGTTTCAATGCGGTCGGGGAGGACGGAATGAACCGTGCCGGACAAGGAGGGGACGCCCTCAATAACCAATTCACTGGTGCCGATGCCGGTGATTTTGGCACCCATTTTGTTGAGGCATTCGGCGAGGTCGCCAATCTCGGGTTCCATCGCGGCGTTGATCAGGCGGGTTGTGCCGGTGGCAAGGCTCGCGGCCATCATCAGGTTTTCGGTCGCGCCGACCGACACTTTGGGGAATACAAAATCCGCGCCTTTGAGGCCTTCAGGGGCGCTGGCGTAGATATAGCCGTCGGCGATGGTAATGGTTGCACCCATGGCCTCAAGCCCTTTGATGTGCAAATCGACAGGGCGGCTTCCGATGGCGCAGCCACCGGGGAGGGATACTTTGGCCTGACCGAATCGGGCGAGAAGGGGGCCAAGAACCAAGACAGATGCCCGCATTTTGCGCACAAGGTCATAAGGGGCGGTGGTGCCGCTGACGTTGTCGGCGACAAGGTGGAGGCGAGCTCTGCCATTATCAATGGCGACGGCAACGCCGAGATATTTCAAAACTTCGCCCAAGGTGCGAATGTCGCGCAAGGAGACGGGCATGTTGTCGAGTTCAAGCGGGTCGTTGGTGAGCAAGCTGGCGCACATCAGGGGAAGCGCAGCGTTTTTTGCGCCGCTGATGCGGATGGTGCCGTTGAGTTTGTGGCCGCCGCGAATACGGATTTTTTCCATGCCGTCATTGGCGCCGTCGGCGTCTTCAATCACCGATGCGGCATTGACGTTAACCGGCGTGGGAAGGCGGTTTTTAACCTTGTTGACGTCAGGCTGTGCCCCGCCTTGAGCGAGGGGCTGGAGGGAGGTCGGGGTGTTGCTGTTATCCGCGCTCATGAAAGTCAAAATCCTTGTAATCGGGCAAAATGCGTTGTTGGGAGCCGAGGCCGAGTATACGAAGCCTATTCCGCTGCTGTGGCGCTTTTACGACCTGTTTCTGGCATTGTTGTGGCAGAGGTTGCGGGCGCAGATGAAGGCACCGTGTCAGGTGTTGTTTTAAGGCGCGGCAAGGTGACGCCGATTTGCCCCATATATTTACCGGCGCGGTCGGCATAGGTGACTTCGCACGGCGAATGCCCCTTGTAAAACAGGAATTGGGCGATGCCTTCATTGGCGTATACTTTGGCGGGCAGCGGGGTGGTGTTGGAAATTTCGAGAGTGACTTGCCCTTCCCAGCCCGGTTCCAGCGGGGTGACGTTGACGATGAGGCCGCATCGGGCATAGGTGCTCTTGCCCAGACAAACAACAAGAACATCGCGCGGAATGCGGAAATATTCCACAGTGCGGGCGAGGACGAAGCTGTTCGGCGGGATGACGCATACATCGGTTTTGCGTTCGACAAAGCTGTTGCTGGAGAAGTTTTTCGGGTCAACAATGGCGTTGTCAACATTGGTGAAAATCATGAATTCATCGGACAAGCGCGCGTCATAGCCATAGGATGACAGGCCGTAGGAAATCACGCCCTCCCCCGTTTGCTTTTCAACGAAAGGCTCGATCATCGGGCGGTTTTCAGGGTTGCTCAGCGAGAGTTCTCTGATCCAGTGATCGGGCATGATGCTCATGATTCGTCCTTATTTTCTTGTGCTGTGTTTGAACAGGAAAGATATAATCAAGCGCAGCTCAAAAGGCAAGAAAAGATGACATAATCCGTGGTTTTAGGCGGGGATAAATCTGTGCGGGGATAATACGTAGGGGATAGGTGGGGGGCATGAGGGGGATGGGGGGATATGCGGAACGGGGGCGGGCTAGGAGTCAGGCTCAGCAGTCAGGCTCAGGAGTGCCGGATTCTTCGCGGCTGCGTATTTGTTCCTTACGGCGGGAGAGGTTGGCGCGTAAATTCGCGGCGCGGGCTTTGGCCTTGGTGCCGAGATACGGCTGCTTGGGCTTTTCCTGCTTTTTAGGGGGCGTGTCAGTCATATGGGCGGCTCTTTGTCGATTGCTTTGGGACAATTTAGGATGAATGCAGGGTATGTTTCAACCATTTTTGGCCGCATAGAAAAATGCGGGGCAAGGCGCAGGGTAAGACGCAGGGGAAGATGCGAAATATTTTCGCCTATAATGCTTGATTAACGCGCGGAAAATGATTACAAAGCTAAAACCTAAATCCGGCGCTGCTGTAGCTCAGTGGTAGAGCGCACCCTTGGTAAGGGTGAGGTCGGGAGTTCAATCCTCCCCAGCAGCACCATGATTTAGTCGCGCCCTGATTTTTCTTACATTCCCCGAAATTGTTGTTTTTTTACGTCCGCTTTTGCACAAGCAAGGACGATGTCCGAACGTGTGACCGTAAGGTGGCCGAAATGTTTGCCGAGAGCCGTGTGACGCGCGAAAAAGTGACGGGTTTCTTGGCTGCTCAGGTCGTCCCTTATGGCGTCGCAATACTCCCCATACTGGAGTCTGTGGCGGTGGAGGAGGTCTTCTATATCCCCGAAATTCATTTTGTCATTGGCGCATAAATCGGCGAGTAATATGACGTTATGACCGGCGACCAAGGCGTCAAACACCGTATCTTCAACACAGGCATTGAGGTTAAACCCGCTGATCATGAGCGCGGATGGCGATGTTTTTGACACATAATGCGCAAAATCGCTGGGTGTGCCGAGGGGGGCGGCAGCCTTGCGGAAGGCCGAGTTACAATCTTTACGGATCAAAATATCGTTCGCGGCGGGTTGAACGGCGAAGAAGCCGCCTTTGGCGGTGTCTGCTGTGCCGTTCAGGCGCTCATCACTGTAAACCCAAGCGGTTTGGCGCGTTATGGCGTTGAATTGCGGGGCGAGTTTCGCGATTTGTGCGGCGGTGTGCGCAGTGGCGGTGTTTCCGCGATTGATCGGGTCGCAAAACAGCGCCTGTACGTCAATCGGAACAAACACAGAGTCTTTGAGCGCGGTGGCTTTGGCAGTGAAAGCGGCGCGAGAGCTTGGATGGTCTTCAAACGCGCGGGTGATGGTGGATGAATATGGGGGGATCATCGCGGTGCGGCTTTGCGGTGCTTTTTTGCGGAAGCGTGGGCATCGTGCGCCGCCAGATGCTCCATAAACGCGCCGGATTCCGTGAAGGCGATTTTGCCGATGCGGGGGCGGCTTTTCTTGTCAAGGTGGGGCGCGGGGGCGTAACGGCGGCGATACTCGCGATTATCGGTGGACAGCCCCTTTGCGGCGTATTTAAACTGGTCGAGCGTTTGGTGTTTAAAGCGGATATTATTGGCGCATAAATCGCTCAATATCACGACATTATACCCGCGATACGCGGCGCCGATCGCCGTACGCTGGACACAGGCATTGAGCGATACGCCCCCCATGACAAGGGTTGTGAGGCGGTGCTGTTCCGCCTTTTCCGCCAGATCGTCTTCCCTGTTGTAAAACCCGTTATCATCCGCTTTGGAGGTGATGATGTTCATCGCATCTGCGGGTTTTATTGTGTGTTTGAAAGGTCCGCCGCAAGATTCAGCAAGGGATTTTTCACCCATCTGATAATAGACCCAGAAGGTCTTCAACCCCAGACGGTTAAATTCGGGCGTGATGGACAGGATTTTTTCTGTCACCTCAACGGTGTCTTGCGTGCCTTGCCCCGTGTCCGGACAGCAAAACAAAGTTTGCAGATCAATGGCAAGAAAGGCGCAGCTGCTTAGGGATGTGCCCGACAGGATGGTCTGAACAAGGGCGGGCTGATCCGGTGTTTTGCCGATTGCTTTGTCGATTGCTTTGTCAATTTTGGGGGGTGTGGAGGCCATGTCTTGTCGTATCGTGTTGTTTTGTTTCGTTTTCTCGGGTTAAACGGGGCGGCGCATGGGGACATGCCCATTGGTGATGGGGTATCGGCGCTCGCGCTTGTTAAAGCTCCGCTTTGTAACTTTGGGGCCGGGGGGCATTTGAAAGCGCTTGAATTGTTGCTTTTGCATTTTGTGCTGGATCATATAGACGGTGGCGGCATCGGCACCGTCTTTGATGATGTCGGCGGTGCTGCGCTCGTCTTCCACCAAGGCTTTGATGATGGGGTCAAGGACGTCATAGGGCGGCAATAAATCGCGGTCGGTTTGATTGGGGCTGAGCTCCGGCGTCGGGTCTTTGACGAAGATATTCGGTGAAATAACGATGTGCGCGGGGCCGTAGCCGATTGGCGAAGTATGCTCATTGCGCCATTTCGACAGGGCAAAAACACGGGTTTTGAAAATGTCCATAAGCGGCGCAAAACCGCCCGCCGTATCGCCATAAACGGTGGAATGTCCCATCGCGACTTCGGATTTATTGCTGGTGTTCAGGACGAGGTGGTTTTCCTCATTCGATACGGCAAACAGCATCAGCATACGAAGCCGCGCCTGAATATTTTCCATGGTGATTTGGACGTTGCTGGCATCCCAGCGTTTTTTCAGTTCGCCTTTAATGGCTTCAAACGGGGCGGCGATCGACAGGTCTTGAGAATAATGACAGCCGAGCGAACGAGCCGTGAAAGACGCGTCAACATGGCTTTCATCGGATGTGTATCCGGAGGGCAGCATAAGGGCATGAACGTTCTTTGCGCCCAGCGCATCAACGGCCAGAGCGGTTGTCAGGGCGCTGTCCGCCCCTCCTGAAATCCCGATTACGGCTGTTTTGAACCCGTTTTTTCCGGCGTAATCGCGGATTGCTAAGACAAGGCCGGTATACAGACTCGCTTCGGCATCCAGGCGCGGCGCAAGGTCGATGAAGGACGGAATCGGGGTGGCTTGGCCTTTGATATATTCGAAGGCATTATGGTTTATGCCTTCTTGCCATTCGGGCATACGGGTTGTGATGTCGCCATTATGATCCATAACAAAAGACGCGCCATCGAACAGCAATTCATCCTGCGCACCGATTTGATTGACATACAGCATGGGGCATCCCGTGGCCTTAACACAGGCGCGGGCGATGGCATGGCGGGCGTCTTCCTTGCCTTCTTCGAACGGGCTGGCGTTGACGGAGATCAAAATCTCGGCGCCTTGGTTTTTTAAGTGTTCGGCATAGGTCGTTGTCCATGCATCTTCGCATATCAAAAGGCCGATTTGATGCCCTTTGATCGTGATGGGGGCGCCGAAATCGCAACTGGCGAACACGCGCGGATCGTCAAACGGGCCGTATTGGGGCAAGTCGTGCTTGCAATTCACATGCGCGATACGCCCGTCTTGAAGCGTGAGAGCAGCATTATAAATGCGTCCATCCACGACCCACGGCGCACCGATGATGAGGGCGGGGCCGTCCTTGGTGTCGCCGGCGAGCTGGGCGACATAATCGCGAATATTGTCCAAAAATTCAGGCCGTAACGTAAGGTCGTCTGTGGGATATCCGGTCAGGCTAAGCTCAGGCGTGATGACAAGGGCGGTGCCGACTATGCGCGCGGCATCATGGGCTTTTTTGATGCTGTCATAATTGGCTTTGAGGTCGCCAACTTTGGGGTCTAGCTGAGCCATTGTGTAGGTGAAGGCATCGCGATTATCGTTTGCGCAGTGGCTCATGGCGGTTGTTTCTATTTGGGTTTGCGGGGTTTAGATGTTTCGCGCACTTGCGGGTTTTGCGCGTTTTGCGCCTTTGTGGCTTGTGGCGCGGAACGACCGGCGAGCATGTCTTGCACGGAGGCGTGAATGTTTTTCGCGGCTTTTTGTGGTGAGGCGCTGGTGACATTCATGAAGTCATGCGTGTCGTCCAAGATCATTGTGAATTTATTGAACATGTCCGCGAGCTTTATCGGGTCGGTGAGTTTATTTTGCTCGGCGCGTCCTGCCGATTGCACGCGTTTCAGGTTGACGTCATGGTCACAAAATAATGTCTGGGCGCATAAAACAGCCTCGGCACGATGGGCGAGTTGTGTGATCTCGTCCATCACTTCGCGGTGAAGCGGCACTTCGTTGGTGAGGGCGTTTGTCAGGATGTAATGCTTGCCTTGTCTGAGGCCTTCTTCAATCTCCGCATAGACGGCGGATCGAACGGATTTCGCGACACGGTAATAACCGGCGCTGTCACGACCTGAAACGGCAAGGCCGGGGTTCAGCAATGTATGATTATCAACCAAAATGGCGCCATAGGCATCGGCATAGGCCTGTGCAATGGTTTTTTTGCCGACGCCAGGGCGGCCGTTGAGGTGGATCAAAACGCCGGTTTTGGGCGATGGTGTGACAACGGATTTTTGAATATCACGCAAAATGCGGCTTGCGGTGGTTGTGCTGATCGCTTGCTTTTCAGCTTCGGGTAAGGCTTGCGGCGCGATGATGGCGCGGGTTTGCAACACGTCAAATCCGCAATACCGCAAGGGCGAACGGCATAGCGGGTCAAAATATCCGGCGGCGACTGTTTGCGCTTGTTGTTTGTCGTTCGCGCCCATTAAGCCGCCTGAACTTGTAACGAACAGAGCCTTTTTGCCTTTGAGCGGCGCATTGGCGAATTTTTGTTTCTGGCCATAGGAAAATTCAGGCGTAAAAACCCGTTCAAACCAGCCTTTAAGGATAGCGGGGGCGGACGCCCAATAGACGGGGCACAAGAACAAAACAGCGTCGGCTTGTTTGATTTTTTCTTGCTCGGCTTTGACGTCAAGGGGGAGTGTGCCGGTGTTATAGGCGTGGCGCTGTTCGGCCTCTAAACTGAAATAATTGGGGTCAAGCCGTGATGCAAAATCGTCAGGATAATCAACGGCGGTAAATTTCATGGCGTAGAGGTCGCTGCGCGTAACACTGTGTCCGGCGGCGGCGATCGTGCCGTGGATGTCATCGCGGAGTTTTCCGCCGAATGATTTGTCTTCCGGATAGGCATTGACGATCAAGACGTTCATGATGGCGCGATAATCCCTGATTTATTGTTATTATGAGCGGTGTTGATCGGCCATAATTAGCGAATTTTTTGTTTTATGTCAAATATAAAAAGCGGAAAGAAAGCGCATTAGCGGCGGGCGCAGACTAACGCTTTGCTGATAGCTTCAGTGGTTGTGTAGTGGAGAGCCCCGAAAGGGCGAGAGGGGATGTACGGGGCGGGCGTTGGGGGAATGGTTGGTGGCTCGTTCAAAGGGGGTGTTTTTTTGGAGGATTGAGCCTCATCGGCGATTTTTTCAAGGCGGCTGCAATAGCGCAGCATGTCTTGTTTAAAATCCAGCAAGGAATGATGGGCGGCAGAAAAGGCGTCATTGCCGCATAAATCCTCGATCACAAAGACATTATATCCGTGGGCGAGTGCCGACTTGACGGTGTCCTCAACACAGGCGGCAAGGTTGAAGCCGGCCACAAGAAGGTGTTTTTTATTGTTTTGAGCCAGCATCGCACCAAGCGGCCCACCGCCTTGAATATGCACATCAAAAGGATGTTCGAAGGCCGAGTTTCCATGTTTGCCAGCGATGAGGTCTTTTTCGTGGGGGCTAACGTTGTGCCAGCCGCCGAAAGACCCGTTTGGCCCTTGGGAAAATTTATCGCTGTATACCCAGCAAATACTGAGGCTGCGCCTGCGAAACTCCTGCGCGGCTTTGTTAATTTCGGTGCAAAGCGCATCGGTTTTTTCGGTGCCGCGGCGCGGGTTATAGATCGGGTCGCAAAAATGTTTTTGCGGGTCAATCGCAAGGAAGACGCAGGATGACAGCTTATTAAACGCTTTGCTCAGCGCTTTTTGGGATAGTTTGCGGCGATGCTTATTGATTTTTTGACGCCATCCCATGCGGCGCTTTCTCCCTTGATTATGGCGTTCTTTTTTTGAACGGAATGATTTTTGCGGGTTCCGCTTTCATCGGGGATGGGCGCTCAACCGCAAAACTGCTGTAAAACATGTCGATGGCGACTTCGCTGTAGTCGCGCGGTAAGGACGGCAGGGCAAGAAGCATGTCGCCCGCATAGGCAATGTGCGGAATGTTCATGGAATCGCGATAATGAATGTCGCGATCAAGCCGGACATAGGACACAGGAAGGTCTGTATTGAGCGTTTTATAGCGATAAATATTTTTCTGGCTGTCGGGCAAGGCCAGATCGGTTTTGTACATAGAGCGAAAAACAAGGTCGGTCATGAAACGGGCTTTGCCCTCGGCATAGGAATTCACAACCCATCCGTCAGAAGGCGCCGTCGTCATGGTCGCCTGCGTTGCGCGTTCCAACATATGCACCTTGATCTCTTGCCCCTTTTCAACGGGGAAGGCCATGGTGTTTTCGGGGAGTGAGGAGCGGTTTGTCCGGCTCAGCCATTCATCAATTCTGGAGAATGTGAGGTTAAACCGCGCGGTGTTATAAAACAAAACATCGCCCTGAATGGCGACAACATAGCCATCCTCGATGGCTGTTTCGCGGGATTTAACCCCGTTCATAACGAGTTCGCATTGATCGCCTTGCTTTACAGGGCTGGCTTTCACAATCGGATCATAATAGCAAATACCGTTGCGCTGTGCGTGGGCGTTAAAGTATTTCGCGAAGAGGTCGTTTTTGCTCATGATACGGGTGTTCCGTGTTGTTTGCCTGAAATGCTTTCGCAAAACATAACGAGGGAACGTTCAAAAATCAATTTTTTTATGAAAAATTAATAAGGCAAAGGAGGAGCGCCAAACTCAGGGTCTTGGGCGGCGGATCATCGGATCAATGGTTTTGGGGCTGGCCTTGCATAAAATGGCTTGATGATGCTCCACAAAGCGGCGGCATAATTCCATGCTGCGTCTTTGTCCTTTATGCGACAACGACCATTGCGCTTGCTGTGCCAGCATGACGGCTTCGCACAGCAACGCCATTTTGTTCATCAAAATATCGGCATTGGCATCGGCCAAAAGCGGGTTTTTCCGCATCGCGGGAATGTCGCTGCGTGTGATGATCGTCAGGGATTTAGAAAGGGTTTTACGAAGGGGAGCGTCCTCTATCCCATCAATGCGTTGCTTAAGGGTTTGTTTGAAAATCTTGGCACCGCGCTCATTGTCGGCAAACAACATGCCCATAAGCTCTTTCGCCTGAATTTGCTCTGGCCCTTCCCAAACCGGCAAGACCATCGCATCGCGCAGGATGCGTGAGGTGGCGAAGTCTTCGGTATAGCCGTTGCCGCCGATGAGTGTGAGTGATTTTTGTGCGCAATCGACGGCTTGTTCCGCCGTTTTGAATTTGGCGATGGCGGTGATAATCCGCATCCAGATTTTGTCATCGCTCATAAGGTCACCGGTGGCGGCGCATTGGTCAAAACTTTTGGCTGCTTCAAAGGCGAGAGCGGTTCCCGCTTGCCATGTCATTTCCAAGTCAAGCAAGCGTTTTTGGATCATCGGGCGGTCAATCAGGGCTTGCCCGAAGGTTTCGCGGTTGCTTGTCCATACGAGGCCTTCCAAATAGGTGCGGTGCATGACGCCTGCCGCCGCCATCGCGTTGTGAACGCGGCTATAGCCCAAGGCCTCCATCATGATGCGCAGGCCGTGCGGCGGCGGCACAATCTCAACCGCATACGCGTTTTCCAACCGTATTTCGCCGGTCGGGAGGCCTTTTGTGCCCATTTTGTTTTTAAGGCGCTCAAGGACATAGCTGTTTTTCGTTCCGTCCGGTTTGTGGGACGGCACAAGATACAGGCCAAGGCCTTTGCCGCCATCGCCCGCGCCGTCTAATCGCGCTGTCGCAACGGCAATTTGGGAGGAGGCATTGCTGGCAAACCATTTAATGCCGTTAAGCTGAACCGATTTTTCTCCGCTTTGCGGATCGGTGGAAAGGGGGGTTGCGGTGGTCGTTGTTGCGCCGACATCGCTGCCGCTGTGGCGTTCGGTCGCCCATGTACCGCCTGTGCTGGTTTTGCCGTCTTGGCGGAGTAATTCAGGCAAATATTGGTCGCGCACGGATGGCGGCGCAAAATGTTCCAAGACATACGCCACAGCCCCCGACATCGTGACAGGGCAATGGACGGATATATCACTTTTCGAGAGCATATATCCCATTGTAAAAGACAGCAGATGCGGTTCGCGCATTCCGGTGCCGTCTGTTGTAAAGCTTGGGGCGATGGCACCGAGGCGATAGGCGTCTTGGTGGCAATCTTCGTATTCTTTGCTCGACAGGACGTGGGATTTCAAAACCTTGATGTCTTGCCCCGGCGGATGAATACGGGACATAACGCAAAGCTGCGCCGGACGTTCTGTGTCGCTGTATTGCGCTTGAATATCAAGTTTGCCGGCAACGAACGCGCCGGTTTTTTCAAGGCGGTCGCGATTGCGCGCTAGGAAAGCGCTGCTGTGTTTTTCAAGAATGGACTGAACAAAGCCGTCCTCTTGAAAAAAATTTAGCCGCCGCGTCAGCCTCGAAAGGGTCAGCGGCAGCCTTGTACTGGCATCATTAAATTTTTTTTTCATTGTATCAGTTTAAGAAACCTCCCACTGATGCCCTGTTCTTTTCTCAACCCGCAATTGCCTCACAGATCATTGTTGAGAACTATACGACCATATTCGTTTGCCTGTTGCAAGGGTTTTTTATTGCGCGGCGCACAATGTTCTTGTTTTTAAATTTCACAAGGGCGTCAGTTGTTGAAAGAACGTTGTGAGGAGGCTTTGTCCGCCGCCGCTTTTTTATAGGCTTCAGCGCCTTCTTTGACGATTTTCTCGGTGCTGCGCCCGATGATATAGCCGCCAACGCCGAGCTGGACAATATCGAGCAAGCTGTCGACCACGCTTTCGGGGAGGTTCGGGGCGGTGAAGCCGAGCCAATGCGCCCCGATTAACCCCGCGAACCACAGCATAAGAACAGGCCGCCAGTTTCGTTGCAGCCAGCTCTCCCCCTTTGCCTCGGCGACGATAATCTCGGCGGCGGCTTTGAGGGCGTTGGCTTGGGTCGTCAGCATATCTTGTTGCAGGGCGTTTTTAATTCTTTCGGCCTCTGCTTTGTTTTCGACCACCTTGTCGATCGTCGCAAAAATAGGCCCGATCAGGGCCTGTAAAAAACTCAACATATCGGAATCCTTCAATATTTATTGCGGGCGGTATTGCGATGGAAAGAATAGCTTTGAAAGGTTTTTCATAGCTTTGACCCAAGAAGGTTGCGGTTTTTGGGTGCTGCGCTGGAAGTTGTCTGAAAGGGACATATCTTTGTTTGGTGCGTTTGGAATTGATGAGCTCTCACAGGTTTTTGCGTGTTTTTGGGTGACAAGCTCAAGGAAGACATCAGACGTTGTGTACGAAATTTTGCCGGCGGCTTTGTGCGATGAACCAAATTTTTCGTGATATTTCAGGTGGTCACGAATATTGCTTTGGAATAATCCGATGCCGCCGTGGCAATGATTGTCATTGGCGCATAAATCTTCGAGAAGGATCACATCATATCCGTGGCAAAGGGCGCCTTGGACGGTTTCCTTGACACAGGCCGATAAATTGACGCCCGCAACGACCAAGGTCGTAATTTTTTCATCTTCAAGAAGGTTTTCTAATGGGGACGGATGCATCATAAAGGCGGAATTATTATTTTTGCATACTAAGAAGTCGTCCTTTGCAGGGGTTACTTTGTAAAACCCGCCACAGGCCTTTTTCGGTCTTGGCTTGTTTGCGTTATCGTCATAGTAAACCCAGCAAGTGCGCAGGGCGCGTTGATTAAACAGGGGTGAAATATGTGCGATTTTTTCGCTGACCGCGACTGTTTTGTCATTGCCTCTTTGGTCATAGTGGGGGTCGCAAAATTCACGTTGCACGTCAATCGGCACGAACAAACATTGTTCGAGCGGAGGAATGAGATCCAGCGTCGTGCGTGTTATATGACCAGTCATCTTTGTCTGTGTACATGTTTGTCATATTCGTATGCAAGAAAAAATTGAATGGCGGATCATCGGTGAAAGGACGCTGATACGCAGCAATCTTAAAGGAACGGACGAAAGAGTTCGAAGTGCGGCAAATCAATAAAACTTTGGTCGCGTGTGTCGTTGTCCCTGTCCCAATCTCCGCCCCATCTGAGCGGTACATTTTCGATGGCTGCGGCGGCCTGAATAACCCCCGCGAGCCGATGAAAACCGCAATGATCGTTCCAATCAACCGGCCAAGGGGCAACGTCAATGGCCTCCGATTGATTGTTGCGGTTCGGCAAATGCTTGCTTTTTAACGTACGGCTTTTGCCAGTTTTGAATAAAACCTCTTGTTCTTGTACGGTGCGCATTCCGCATAAAATAGCAAAATCCATGACCTGAAAATTCATGGCCGTCGTGATGACGCGCGCAAGGTCTGGGTCAAGTGTTTGGAGTCTGCTGAGGGAATTTTTGCTGAAAACATACATGTGTTTTGGCTTTCTGTGAGGGCGAAATAAACAAAAACGCCTGATGGAGCATCAGGCGTTTGGAGCAAGGTTGAGCCGTTGATTTTAGCTAGGGCGTTGCCGTTGCTGCCGGATATAAATCGACATGGCGTGCCTTTATGGTGGGGGCTTGTGGTGGCGCGGGGGCGGGTGGCGGGGTTAGGTCAACCGTTTCACCGTTTTTAACACGGGTGAACGCATCGCATAATGTTTCGAAACTGGCTCCGACTTGATAGCATGTGCGTCCGTATTTTCCTTGTCCGGTAAGTTCGATTGTGCATTTTTCATCGTTTTGCTCTGAAAAATGATGAATGATTGCGGCGGGAATGGCTCTTCTTTTGCCATCTGCCTTGATGATCAGGAGGCCGCCGCTTTCGGGCGTGCTCTTACGTTTGGATGATGTGCTTAGCATGAGTAATTCCTGTTTAAAATTTATCCGCCAAAAGGCTGTGGCGTTATTGTTCTTATGCGTTGCCGGAGTTCGTCTTTGATGCTGTCGGGCATGGCGATATCCATATAAAATTTATGCAATTTGTCGGTGTTCGGAAGGTTGCAAACATCTCTCAAATCAATTGTTTCACCATATTGGCGGGCTCTGAGGAAGGCTTCCATAAACAGGTCGAAATTCATTTTATAGGTGCTTGTGGAGCCGGCCACCTGCACGCAGAGCTGGTTTTCCGTACTGACATAAACATCCTTAATTTCCTGCGTGCTTATCGCCCGTGGACGGTCATTGGATATTCTTACAATAAGGTATCCGGGCTGGCCGCTATGGTTGTTAAATGTGTTTTTGGCGTTGGGCTTTGTTTGCATCCGGTATCTCGTCTTGTGTGGTTTTCACTAGGACATTTTTATTTTTATAGGTGGCCAGTTTAATTTGTCTGGAACGATGCCGTTCTCTTGGGTGGTTGATTCCGTGCTTAATGCGGCGTCACTTATATCAACGACTTCGCCGGCGCTGGCTCTTTGGAAGGCGCGGATCGCATCAATCAAACTCAAGTTGACCGATATCTCGGCTCTTCTTTCCTCAATTCTTCCGTAATCACCGGTTCTTCCGGTGCTGACGGCATCTGTCAATAAAAGGGCTGTCCGAGAGTGAGATTCTTTGACCAGTTTCCAAACGGTCGTGGCGGGAATGGCTTCTTCGGCTCCTACGCGCCCGACAATCAAAACCCCGCAAGCGCGGCCTCTGAATTTATCTTTGTTCAATGTTTGCATCGTGTCGTTTCCGGATGTCGGGGTTGCTCTTGTTTACAGTGACAAGGTTGAAGGCACATACGCCTTTACTTTCGCAATCAATTTCGCTTTGGATCTGGGCGTCGAGCTATTGTTTTCAAGGTTACAGACAGGCCGTAAATCAACGGATTGTCCTGTTTGCTTGGCGTGTTGATAGCAATCAAAAACAATTTCGCAAGAAACGGGAAATACATATTCTTCGGTTTCCTCAGAGCTGTTCTTAAGGACGATGTGGGTATTGTGGCCGTAATGCGAGTCATCGCTGTTGATGAGGTGTATATCCGCAGCCTTGATGAAATATGTGTTTTCAGACCTGTCTTCCAGCACAAGATATCCGTCCGTTTTTGCGAATGCTTCTTTGGCTCTTGGCTGCATATTCATAGGGTTTTCCTGCTAAGTGGTCTCAATCCGACATTGGCGGCTTTTATTTTACTTAATGCATAATCTTTAAGGGTGAAACGCGCTATTTGTCAAATTTTTATGGATTAAGCCTGAGGGCGCTTCAAAGTGTTTCGTGCAGCCACCGTAAAAAGCTGTTGAGCAGTGTTGAAATAAAGACCGCGGCGCATCCGGCAAGGGCAAGAAGGCGGCCGGTTTGTCCTTCGACGCGCCGTATTCTGGAATCGTGATTGTTCAGGGATTGCTCAATGCGTTTTTGCCCTTGTAAAATGGCCTTCTGAGTGGCTTTGATGCTGCCTATATCTTCGAATAATCGGTGAGATCGGTTTTCGGTCATGCTGTTGTCCTTGAAAGGGGGGAGGGGGCGTTGCTGGCATGGGGTGACGCCCCGCAGAACGCTTTATGACTGGCTTTGTTGTTCCAAAAGGGCGACTTTTGATGCCAATTCCTGCACCGCGGCAACCAAAAGCGGAACCATTTTGGAAGGATCAATCGATTGATACAGTGGCTCGTCAATAACGGCAGATGTTCCGTCCGCGAATTCAATGGTTTTTTGTTCCATCTCGTCTTTTGTGCCTGTTGCGGCTTCCGGTACAATGTCTTGCACCTCATGCGCTAAGAAACCATCGACCATTTTGTCTGGATCTATCAAAAAATTGAACCGCAGGGGGCGCAGCGCGTTGAGGCGCGATAACCCGTTTTCCAGCGGCGCAATATTGTCTTTAAGGCGGTAGTCTGAGCTGGTGTTGTAATACGTTCCGGTGGACGTAACGCTGATAGCACCTATGGAGGATCCGTGGCGATAGAAGCTCAATGTCGTGCCGTCACCGCCCTTGTTAAGGGCCAGCGGCACGCCGCCTGCGGGGTTGTTTATGACCATGTGAAACGCGCCGGCTGCTCCTGTCGGGTACATCGTCAGGCCGGATTGGCCGCTTGATGGATCCGTATCGACTTCTGACGCGAAATAGATGTGTCCGTTTGTCGGGAAGGCTATTTTCGTGGTGTCGTTTTGAATAAGCCGTGTGACTTGGTTGGTTGTTGTTCCGATTTTGGCAATATCGCTGCTGTTGAATCCGGCTTGTAAGATATTCGAGCCATCGTTGATAAATAATCCGCCATTGGTTTTGTCAATATTCACTGTGTCGTCAAGTTCGTATTCATCACCCGCCGCGTTGACGGATGGGATCATATTCGCATAAGGCGTGTCGGGGGCGGGAAAATCAAACAGGACGGTCGCGGCCTCTGCGATGGCTGCCGATGCGGCGGCGGCTGTTTCTGCGGCTTCTGCGGCGGTGGCGGCGGCTTCTGCCGCTGTTTTTGCGGTGTCGGCATCGGTGGCACTCTGGGCGGCTTGCAAGGCATAGCCGGCGGCTTCGTCAAGGTAATCATCCGGCGATGCATTCGATGTGACACTGACCTTGATCGCGCGGTCAACTTGTTCCTTGAGCATTTTGACTTTCAGGTTGGCGCGGTCGAGCCCTTCTTCAAACAGCTCAAAATACGCCTTGTCCTGATTGGTGAAGTCAAGTGTTTGTGTCAGGCTGTAATTGGGGTAAAGCGTGATTTTTTCATTGGCCGCCAATGCGGAACCGCTCAACGGGTACACGATGCTGCCGCCATTATTTTCCCCCACGCCCGAAATTGAATAATCAACATTGAGGGTTAATTCGGCGTTGACCCCATCTGCGCCTGTTTTAACCACAACGAGTTCTTCTGCGCTCAGGATTTTGAATTGGTAATCAAAACTGGTGGCGGATGCATTGCCTTGATACTGGTTTTTAAGAACGGTGGATGTGTCGGTCATGGTGTCATTCCTTGATTAAAGAGGGAGGGGGAATAGTCGGGAGAGCCGGATGGGGCGAGGAGGGCAGGGCTTAATAGCGGAGCAAACCGCGTCCACCGCCCTTGCCAAAGCCGGTCAAAATTGTCGTGCCGCCATTGATTAAGTCTTGCCCAAAGGCGTTTTGGCCGCGTCTTTTTTGGTAGGCGGCGCTGCTTTCAAAGCTGTTGGCGCGCAAATCTTGGTTATACGCCCGCATTTGCGCGTTGCGCAGGACGTCGCGCGCCTCGATCTCTCCGGCCTCTGCGGTGTCTTGTAAAATATCAAGCGCGGTGCCGGAGGATGTATCGACCCCCATGCTCGCCAGAGCGTTGCGTTGACGCGATTTTTCGATGTCTGTTTGAACGCGGCGTTTATTGGCCTCAAGCTGGCCTATGCGTCGTTCTTCGGCGGCTTGTCGTTCGGCGAGTATTTGGTTGTTGTGGGCAAGGGCTTGTTGATATTTGCTCTCGCGCGGGGTGGACAGAATTTGTGATGCTGTGCTCAGAGTTTGTAATGCAGCAAGGGTTTGCGGAACGCACATGGAATTCTCCTTGATCGTTGTTAATCGTTGTTGATCGTGTCTGGGGTTGAGGGGGCGGCGTTTAGGCGGGGAACAGGCCCATATCGAATTTATGAAACGGCGTGCCGTACGGGCCATACGGTGCGGCTTCATAAAGGGTAAAGCCAAGCCATTTCAACCAGTCAATGGATGGTTTGTTTCGCGCATCAACCATGTTGACCAGATAATCATACCCGTGCGCCAATTCGGTAAATTGTCGTTTGCTTTGCCTTAAAAATGCTTTGCTGTGCGTGTGAATGGCGTCTGTGCCGACCAGCCAAGGGCTCCCGATCTTACTGAACCCATTCATGTCGGCAACCCCGTATAAGGCGATCGGCGTATCATCAACCAAAGCGCAAAAATGCCGTCCTGCTCTTTGAACCGCTTTGTGTATTTGCACATTGGCCTCTTGGCCGGTCGCGGCGCGGACTTCTTCGGCGTCGAGCTTACGCAAATGGTCAACAATATACGCAATATGCGCCGCTGTGGGGGCGGTGATTGTAATCATGTTGATGCTTTCTTGGGGCGGCCTGCGTGTTCGAAAAAGGCAATAAAAAAGCCTGTATTCGGGTACAGGCTTTTGGGAAAAATAAGGGGCGGAAGAATCTATTGCTTCGGCGCTTCCTGCGGCTGTGCGGCGAATTGTTTGGCAATCTCCGTATATTCGACAAAATACCCCTGAAGGGCGAGTTTATAGGCATGTTTGAAGGCTTCGAGGTTATAGCCATAGCTCATATACCGGTCATCCTTGCCGTGCCAGATGACCAAAGTCGCAGGGTATTTTTCATTGACGGTATAGCCCGAGATTCCGTTCGGGTTGGTCAAGACTTTGGTGATGCCGGAGGCTGGCATGAAAATCTCGCCGCCGATGCCGCTCGGCATCACCAATACGCCGCCGGCGGAGGTTTGAATCTGTTTTGCGGCATGTTTGAATACGGGCTTCATGGCAAAATATTCCTTCGTCATAGGGCGTGGGGTGATGCTGTTCGTGTCACTTTTAAAACACTTCAAATCAGTCTTTCAAGCTTTATGTTAAAATGAACGCTATTCGTTCCCCATCGAAATATCGGGTGCTGCCGATAATATCGTGACGGGGAGCGGGTCTTTTTGGCGTATAAACAGCCGCCCGTTTGAATTCCAATCCGGCATCACCGTCACCTGAATTTCCCCGCTTTCAAGGGCAACAGGCGCATAGCCGTGGCTTTGCCGTCTTTGTTTATATTCAATAAGGGTGTGTTCGTTCGGCCCGACCCATATGCCGCGTGTGTCCTTGACGTACAGGATGACGCTGTGGACATTCCGTCTTTGCCCAAAGCTGGGATAGTTCGGGATATGGACGTCCAGTGTTTCAAGCTCGGCGGTGATCGGTAATCCCACATGAATGACGGAGGCTGGGTAATTCAGGCTGATGCTGCCGTCTTCGACAATGGTGCGGGCATGGACGTTGCCATCGGCTAAAATCGCTACGGTTTGGCCTTCCAGATGCTCCAGCCCTGATACGGTCTGAGTCGGTTCTCCGTCATAACTCAAGCAACTATCGACAAAAACGGCATCCTTGATGTCTGTGAACACGCGGGATTCCATTTTTTCGATATAGCGTGTTTCCGTGTCGTTGATGGTGCGGCGGACGGTGACATAGACGCTGTCATGGCCGTCTTCTTGAATGGCGCAAATGGATTCAAAGGCGCCGTTTTCCGTGTCGTGCCTGTGCCAGCCCCAGACTTGATGCTCGCGGTTATAGGTGAGGCCGAGCAAAATCCCGTCATTGGTGATGGCCCATACAACCCGATGCGGTTCTTTTTGAAAGCACCACTCGGTGATGGTGCGGTTTTCAAATAAATGGCGGCTGAAGATCGTCAAATCATCGCCTGAATATCCATCGTCTTCGAAGCGGTAAAACAAGTCACGAACCTTGTTGCCGGTCGGGTTGACATATAAGACCGAGTTGTTGATGACGAGCGGCAAAAGATGGGATGAGCCATTGACACTTTCATGCACGAAATCGACCGTGTCGGCGGCGAGGCCTTGCCCGCCTGTCGTCATGGTCCATTCGCCGCCGGATGTCAGGATAATCAAATCACGCAGCGGCACAATATGGCGAATCTCATTCACCTGATTGCCCGCGATGGTGTATTCGATGGCGTCATCGGCGCGGCGCGGGCTGGATACGTTCATGTTCCTGTAATTTGCGGTTTGCGTCATCCAAAGGGTTTGCGGGTTCGTGTTTGACCGCCCGAAACACAGCCGCTGCTTATAATAGGCACAGCAAGACGGATAATATTCGCTGCCGCTGAACGGGTTGCGGGCTTCGGGCGGGGCGTCGGTCACGTCCGGCTCAATCGATCCGTTATCCTTGAAGGATGTGCCGGTGGTCGAGCTTAAAAAACCATATGTATAGCCATCGTAATCGTCATAGCGGTAAATGTTGTACTTGCTCGCCCCCGTCATGGCGTTCCAGCTTAAGGTGTTGTAATAACTTGTACCCGCATTCATGTCATATCGGTTTGTGCAGGTCACGGGTGAGGGGGACAGGCTCTCTTCTCCGTTTTCCGCAACCGATGTGACGATGTATTTATACGTCGTGCCGCTTCCCCCGCCATAGGCGTTGAGTCCCAATCCGGTCGGGGTGGGGGCGGTGGGAACAAAAGTGATGGATGCAAACGCCCATTCATGGTGGCTGGTGCGAGACAATTCATGCACCGCATAGGAAGGGTGGCACAGCGTTAAAATATCGGCGCTTTGCGCATATTTCAAAAGGGCTAAGTCGGCGCTGCTGAATGGGCTTGTAATCTCGACAATCTCGCCTTCTTGCGCGTGACCGTCGGGGTATGTCACAAACCCGCCATGATGCAAAATCCGCATAACAAGGTGCGAGAATTCCAGCACATAGGTTTCTTGCGTATTAAACGCGAACGGAATCAACCGTGATTGATGCGCCGTGTCTGCAACCTCTCCGATAAAGCGCGTTCCGGCGCGGTTTGATACGCCGCCATATTCATGCACCATGAAATTGCGCATCCGTCTTGCGCCGCTGTCATAGCGTGCAATGTCAATGCGGGCATAAATATGCGGCGATAATTCGCCGCCGGTGAAGGAAAGCTGGGGGTATTGAGGCATGATGTGATCCCTTGATATAGGTTGCAACAGGGGTGAGTGATGAAATCGAAGAATGGTTGCGCGGACACAATGAAAAATATTGACTTTTCATAATCATTGTTGTAACGATGTGGAAATTTTATGATGCAACAATGACATTCGCCACAGGAGTCGGTCATGGCTTACAAATCGCTGTCCGAGTTTAAAAAAGAACAACAAAAGAAATCTGGGCGCCTAGGGCGGATCAGAAACGGCCTGATCGCGGCGGCATTGATTGGCGGCGGCGGCTATTTCGGCGGGCCATACGCCTATGACGCGGCGAAGGATTACGCATCGGACTACCTCGTGTCCCAAGGCATCACCAATCTTCCTTTCTTCGGCGACTTGCAATCGACCGCGACTCCTGCTGCGGCACCTGAGGTTCTGAACCAGCCTGCTGTGCAAGACGATGGTGCCGCAACACCGGCGGAACAGCCTGTTATTGTCGCTCCCGCTGTTGAACGCCCCGCCTCCATCGAGGTCGAACGCTATGATGTGCAAACGCTTCTTGCTTGGGCGTCCTCCGAAGAAGGCAAGGCCCCGAATGCAGGGCTGAGTTTTGACAATCCGGCGGATAATTACAAACTTGCCGCCGTTTTATCGCTTCAAACATTGCCGGAAGGTTTTGACCGCACAGACGCCATCTTGGCGGCATTGGAGGTCGGGAATACAGAGGCCGTAGCCTTGCTCTTGTCCAAGCCTGTTCTTTCGAACGGCACAGTTGTGATGACCATCGACACAAACGATCTGCCAATTCACGAAAACTCGTTGATCGAGGTTATCCATGCGGCACAATCCAGCCCCAATTCTGGCGAGAGCTACGCTTTGCTCGTACCAATGGTGAAAAACGCGCTTGCTCTTAAAGGATTGCAGGATATTGCAACCGATCAAGCCCTAAAGGACGCCATTGCCCCTTATCTGCCGACACAGCCAGCCGCTGTGGTTCCGCCCGTACCGGTACAGGAACAAACCGCAAGATCCGCAGATGCAGAAACGGTACAGGACAACACCGCGCCAACTCAAAAAACAGGCGGCTGGAACTGGCTCACAGGGAAATTGCCCAATCCGTTCTAAGGTTCTTATGACCGCAGATAATTTAGATAAAAAAGAAAGCGCGTGCCGAAAGTGGTCGCGCTTTTTCTTTTGCATTATACGCGGATTTCCAGCCAGTCTGGGTCAGGCGGGCTGTCCGGAATTCCCTCTTGGGAATCCGCAAGCCGCGCATTGGCCAAAACTTCCTGATAAAGGCTGAGCGCGTCACTGCGCAGGCGGCTCTTGCCCGTCAATGAAAACGCCACAAGTGAGGCAATCCGCAAGGACAGCGCCTCAACAAATAACGGGTCAAAGCTCTCGGTATTCGTCACGCGGGCGGTATATTCCAAAATCGCGGGGTTCACATCACACAGGATCGATCGCCCCTCAAGGTTGTTTTCGCCGATAACCTTGAACTTGACCTGTTCGCCTTGTCTGTGTCCGCTGCTGATCCGCAGGGCTTTGAGGCAATCGGACGGATAACGAAACCGGTAGTGCCATTCTTGCGGCGCGTTTCCGGTCTGGGCGAGCGACAAATATTTCGCCGCGAAATTCCAGCTATGATCCCGTAAGGTGGAATCACGCGCCATGTCGAAAATACGGGCGCAGGCGCGGGCTTCTGCGCTGTCTTCGGTGAGCGAGGCAATCGTCGCGCTCGCCCCGATATGGAGCAACGCAAGATTACAAATATCGACGGTACTGGGCATGATGAGTGTCCTTTGTTTGCTGTTGCGGATCCTATGCGCTCTGGGAAAGGCGACTTAGGATAGGGGGCGTAGACGCAAAACCCGCCCCGCCTCGCGAAGGGGCGAGGAAGGGAACAGCCATAGGAGGGAAAGGAGCACGAATGGCTCTCCGTCGCATAGGCGGGGCGGGCTGCAAAACGGCTGGCTTCAGGGAAGCGCTAGATGCCGTTTGTCTGGTGGTCGGCGACCAATCCGGCGGTCACTTTGCCGGTGGTTGGGGCCGTGCCTGTCACGTCATAGCTGAGGCGCAGATATTGTTCATTGCCGCGCGGAAGCGATTGAATGGCGAAGATATAGCCGGTCTTGAGTTTCGCCAACGCAATCTCGCCTGTTTGGGCAAGGACGGCGGCGCTGGAGAATCCTGCATTATCGTCCGTTTCAATCTTGACGTTGAGGGATGTCAAATTGTCAAAATCTTCGACAACTTGAATGAGGATCTTCACAGGTGTGCCTTTGCCGAGGTCGCCGGTGGCGCCAAGGTCAAGGATGTTGGTGGAGGCCGCGTCGCCGGTAATCGCCTGCGCATCGGACAAAAGGGTTTGTTGGTCGAGAATCATGGTGTCATCCTTTCAAATGAAAATGTCTGGGTACGCTTGTATGCGTTAAAAACCGCATACAAGCGCAAAGTTTGATAAGAAGAAATTTAAGAGAAAAAGGCGGAGCGTAAAGTTTACGCCACAACATCCTCATCATTACGCAGCGCATCCGTCAAGCGCACGGGATAGCCATAGAAGCTCGTGACCGGCTTGCCATCCATCACCGATGTGTTCACGGCGCGGTATCCGTCGCTGGCGCTCATTTTATCGAGAATGGTTTTAACGGTGCGGTTACAGTAAATCGCTGTTTTGCCTTTTTGCGGGTCTTGGATTTTGTTCAAGGCCTCAATCAACAAATCAACCAGTTTCGGCGATGTGTCGGATTCCGAGCCATAGGTTTGCAAGGCGGAAATATCGATATTGGCGATGCGCGTGACATATCGCCAATCGCGCACCGACATGCCGACATCCCATTTATAATGGCTGCGATATCCCTCGAAATTATTGCCCGCGCCGTCTTGCAACGTAACTTGTCCGCGGTCGTCGAGTTGAAGCCCCGCTTTTGATCCTTTGGGGTAAATCAAATGCACGGTGCGTTCGTCCCATGTAATCACCCAGACCGATGTATTGTCGGCGCCTTCGCCCCCCGCATCAATGATTTGGGCGCCGTTTTCTGCGGATGTGTCGCTGAATCGTGCGCTCAAGCCCATGAATTTTTCGGGGTTCGTGCTGTTGTCGCCGTAAAACAGCGTCGTTGCCATTTCTTGGTTCATGGCCTCGATAAACGCAGCATCCTCCGACATGCGAAAGGCGGATGTGTTGCTGTTGAGGTCGGCGAGCGCCTTATCAACCTCGGCATAGGCCTCCAGCATGCCGCACGCGTCATCGACTTGCTTGGTGGTGGATTTGCTTGGCTGGACACCTTGGTAGAGCTTGCGCCACGTCACGGCGGGAAGGCCGGTGCGGATGGTTGTGCGGTGTCCGGTCGGAAGGTTGCCCTCAACGGCAATCGCATCATCCAAGACGGGGTTGGATTTTGACATGATGTCGATAATCGCCGCGACTTTGCTGTCGGGGTCTTGGCGTTTGAACATATCGGCAAGGGTAAGATAGGTATTCCCAATAATAGACATAGTTGACCTCTCGGTTAGGGGTGGGGTGAAAGTAAAAAAGAAAAGGCAAGAGCGCGGCGAAGCGACCGAAGCCGCCTCACCGTGTTTGTAAAATTGTGCGTTTTATTCGGATGTGCTGCCGTATAAAATCTCGGCAAGGGATTTCGGGGCGCCGCCTTGTGCGTTCGCGCTCAGGAATCGGTCTTCGCTGATGGATTGGCCGATTTTAAAGAATAGGCGGATCATTTCGGGGTGATTGCCTAGGCCGGAATGGTCGAGCAATCCGATCAAGGCCGGACTGGCGAAATGGTTGAGGGCTTTTTGCGCCGTGGCGACGTGTGCTTGAAAATGCGCTCCGCCAAATTCCGCGTCATTATTCGCCTGTTCGACCCATTCTTTGTTTTGGGTGCTGTCGTCGCGCGTAATATCGGACTTGGCGCGCATATGCATGTTCACGGCGAGATCAATCAATTTTTGTGCGTTTTCGTTGCTCAGGCCAAGCTCTTTGGCGAGTGGTTTAAACGCTTCAAGCGCGGCTTCGTCAATCGCGACATCTTGTGGAATGGTAAAGGCTGCATCTTCTTGCTCCGTTATCGTTGCTTTATCATGTGGTTCAATCTGTGCTGGGATGTTGTCGCTTTTGTCGGCGGTGTCCGCCATTATTTTTTGCTGCGACTCTGTGCCGAGGGCTTTTTGATTATACAAGATGTCTGCGCGCGGCTTTGGCGCGGGTGCGTCCTGTGCTTGCGGCGCTTGGTCGGCGGTGAGGGCGGTGGTGAGGGCGGTGTTATGGTCTTGTGTCATGCTATGCTCCTGTTGCACGTTGATAGGTTTGCGCCGCGACAATGCAAAAACCCCCGTCAATGACGGGGGTGCAGCGGTGATGCTCTGTTTATCGAATGGTGTGTTGTCGTTTATGGGCGCGGTGTTTGCGGGCTTGGCGCGGCGGGAAGGCGCTCAAGCTGTCTTGCCATGCGTATATTTCCGTCAAAGACCAGCAATTGAATAGTTTGGGTGATGGTTTCTTGCGGGATGGTATAACGCTCGTTCAAATGCAGCATGGTGTCGTATTCGCGCTCTTCAAGGGCGGCGAGAAAGGCTCTTTGCGGCGCATCCGGCGCAATCTCCATGCCGAATTGCTGGAACGACCACAACATATCAATATGGCCTCTTTGCGCGGCAATCAAGAAAGCCTCTGTTTTCACGTCAATATCATCAATATTTGCCAAGGCACGCATCGCGTCGGAAATCCGTCCGTTTCGGACTGCGGTTAAGAAAACATCATGGCCAATGGCGTCCGGTACGTCAAAATGCCCGCCAAGTTGGTTAATAAGGCTGTTTTCTCCGCGCTGGTGTGCGGCTAAGAAGACGCTCTCAATATACTGTGAATCGGGCGTGTAGACGGCCAAAATTTTGCCTAAGATCTCAGGGTTACGCCGGTTCGTTTCTATATACACCTCCAAAGCCCTTTGATAGTCGGCTTCTGCATAGGTGTAGCGGTTACTGAAATATTCAAACAGATCGGGTTTCTCAAGCGAAGCGAGCAAAAGCCGACGCTGTTCTTCGTCGGAAAAATCCCGCTCGCCGATCAAAATATCAAGACCTTCTGCGTCAAAGTATTCAATATTTCGCGCCACTCTTTCGACGATGTTGCTGTTGCTCAGGGTAAGCATAGGCAACAAATATTCGCGCGTTTGTGTGCGCCTTTCCATGTACTCGGCATTACTGGTGCTGCTGTATCTATCGCGCAGACCTATGCTGATCTCACCTTGTCCGTCGTTCCTCAGGGCAATCCCTTGGCTGAGAAAGAAATATGGGTAGGCCTCAGCCGTTCGTGTCGTGTCAACGGTGAAGGTTTCATTCAACCATTCAAGGACATTCAAATGATTGCCGATGGCGGCTTTCAAGAACGTGTCGGCAACAACCTCGTCACTGAGGGGGCGATGCGCGTGTATAGCCTGTAAAACGTCTAATCGGCCCGCATAGCCGAATGATCCGGTATAGGCACTGTTGCTTATTTCGTCCGCGAATGGGCTGTTCTCTAGGATAAAGCGCACGCTGGCGCTGTCATTGACGCGGACGCTGTGCTGTAACATGCGCGCGTGATGGTCGATGGATGTTGTTTGTTCCAGCAATGCGGATAATTGCGCTTGCGGAATGGCCACAACCCGTCTTTCGAAATAGCGGAAAATTTCATCGGTGTAATGGCGCATGTCGCGCCCTTCTTCGATATAGGGCAAATATGCGATGGCGGAATCAATCTCGCCGTTTTGAACGGCGTCCCAACCAATCGCGGGTGCAAACACTTCGTTATAAGTGGTATAGCCGCCAACTCCTGCCGCCGCGACGGCTGCGGCAATGAAGGCTTGCTTCATTTTTTTTGCGCGGTTTTTTTGGTCGACGATTTCTTTTTTGTCTTCTTCTTTGTCTGCCATAATCTCGCTGCCCTGCGGTGTTTTTTCATTATAAAAATTATGCGTATATTTTTTCATAATGATGTTGCTGGGGCGAGTCAAGTTTTAGAGCTATAAACATTCTCGTCCATCATAAGGCGGAATAAGGCGGGGCAGTATTCTTGCGCATCGCGTAAAATGCTTAATGCGGCTTGGCGCAGTCCTTCGCGATAGGCTGTTATATGCGCATTGTCGGCGTGAAATGACGTGGCGTATAATCCGAAATCATTCATCATCGTCCAAAGACAGCGGCGGCCTTGCGGTGTCGATAATACGCTGCGAAGGTCGCTTCCGCGCTGCTCAAAGCTGCCTGTGCTGTCGGGATGGTTTTTGTTGTCTGGCATCACGGGGTCCTTGCAGGGTGTTGGTCAAATTGTTCATTATGGACAAAAGCCGTGATCATCAACGGCTCTTGCCCTGAAAGGCTTATTGCGGCGTCTGTAAAGCGGCAAGCTCGATGAAGGGATCGTCCTCTTGTCTGTGGCCGCCCATCACCGATTGCCGAACCCCCATTAATCCCGCAACTTCGGTCACAGTGTCGCTCAGGTCAATCGTGGTGGCGAGGTCAGGCTGCAAAACCATGGCACGCTGCATAAAGTCGATAAAGCGTTCAACTTTGAATGTGTCCACGGATCGTTGCGCCTGTGCCATAAGCGACACATATTCCACTTTGATGTCGGTGTTTTCAAAGCCAGCGGGCGGTGGCGGTAAAATTCCGGCGCGTTTCATCACGGCAAATCCGCGCTGGATCAATGGATCAAGCAATTCGTTGTGCAGGCGCTCCAGCACGGGGCCGAGCATCAGCATTTTTTCTTCGTGTCGTTCCTCAACCTCCCGTGCTGTCATGGATTTATCGCCGTTGCCGGCGATCATCAAGAACAAATCTTCATAGAAAATCCGTCCGATGCGGCGTTGAACCTCCTGAATATCGGCGGCGAGTTCGGACAGGCTCAGCGTCACCTCATAGGTCGGGCGAATGCCGTTTTGCTGGCGCGTTTCGTCATAAAACGTCACCCCGCCGGGGAGGCCGTTCACGGCGGATTGCTTCATCGTGGTCGGGGCTTGCAGGGGCGGCGATACTTTTTTGTCAATCGCTTGGCCTTTCTTGCGTTGTTCGTGCTGAAGCTGTTTGATATCGGGTAAGGCCTCCATCCCGGGTGAAAATCCGTAAATTTCATTGCCGGTTAATGACCAACGCGGGCAAAGGGCGGGAAATTCGCGGTATCCTGAGATTCTTGTGAACCGGTCTTCTTGACCGTTTTTTTCGAAAATGATGCTGCGGAACGGCATGTGGTCGACATCCATCATATTGGGTTTGGCATCGGGGTTGGGTTCAATCACATGCACAAACACAATATTGGCGCTGTCCTTGCCGCTCTCCAGCATGTCCAGCACATCGCGCGACAAAGTCTCTTTGCCGAATTGATCGACCGCCTGCGCCGCCGTCATGGTCATTTCGCGGTACAATGTGTCAACCTCCTGCCGCCCATTCATGCCGAGATAATATTCACCGGCGGTGAGGGGATAGGCGCGGAGTACATCCTGTGCGTCATTGTCGATAATCATCACGGCGGTACCGAAAATTACCAATTCACCGTAGAGTGTGTGCAGGGCGTTATACAGGTTTGACCGCGCAAACACGTCCATCATGTTTTTTTCAATCTCCTTGATCCATCGGCTCAACACGGGCGATTGTTTCAGGCTTTGATCCGTTGGCTCTAATTTGAACCAAGGGCGGGCGGGCGATGTAATCCCCGCCATCATGCCGGATGCCAAGGAACGCACCGCGAGCGTGCCTGTGCTGTCGAGGATTTTTTTGGACAGCAATGTCGCTTTTTTTTGTCCGGATTGTAAAAATCGTCCACGGTCGGGGCGAATATAATCCGATAATTCCCGCCACAGCTTGAAATAAGGCTCGCGCTCTGTGTTCATCTGCTGCAAGCGTTGCAGGTAATATTGTTTATTCTTGATTGTGCCAGTGGTGATGGGGGAAGAAGGGGGCATAGCGGACTCCGGTGTCTGTAAACTGTTTATAAAAGGGCGGGCGAGGCTGTGCAGCTCAATGCAAACAATGCCGCGCTATTCACCCAGCAAGGATTTCTTGGCTGTGCTTGGGGCGTACCCAAGGCCGTTGCCACTGGTCAGGATGGTGCGTTGCTGGCCGAAGCTAGCGCGGGCGCGGCGGCGTTCATCATCCCGCGCCTTTTTAATGTCAATATCAATCGGCTTGGGCGGTTCAATGACTTTGGGCGGTTCTGGAATGGCGGGGGCTTTGGGGGCGCTGATGATCGGAACGCACATAATATATCTCCTTGATGCAAGTGATGGGAATGGTGTCGGGAATCAAAAATTTGACAAAAGCGGGTGAGGGGGGCTAGCGTCCATTGACTTATGAAATATAACCATGATCAGAACGGGGCAAGACAACACCATGCCAGCAAACTTCAAACCAAAATCACCGGGCTTGGCGAGCAAGCTGAAATCGGCCTCCCTCTCTATGCTCTTTAATGCCAAGGTCATCGGCATCGGCATGGCAACCATGATCGGTACGGTCGTATTGGGCACATTATTGCTCCAACCCATTTTGACTGGCGTTGTCGGGGCGAGCGTCGCGCATGGTGTGGTTCTGGGCTTGGGGCTAGGTGCCGCCATATGGAACCACAACGCCATGACGCGTGAAAATAAGCTTTCAACGCCGCTAGTGGTGCTGCGGAATGCATCCTTTTTGGCTAGCGGTTTCACCGGCGCAACCGTTGCGGGCTACAGCTTAATGGCGATGGGGTCGGCTGCGGGTCCCGCTGCTGTGGGCACTGCGGCTGTTGCAACGGGCGGGCTTGCAACACCAGTCGCGATTGCGTGTGGTCTTGGCATCGCCGCTTTGAACGCGGCCTCTCTTGGTTGGCGTGGTCCCGCCAAAGAAACGGGGCAAGTGGCTGGCAAGGCCAAAAGCAAAACCATATCACCCCGCTAAAACCCTCCATCATCGCTTTTGACGGTAATCCACAACAGTAATCCATTTTGGCGAGCCGCAGTATTTGCGGCTCATCTTTTATGGGTGTTATGTGCATAAATAGGCACCTAAAGGGTCAAAATCGGCGCATGCGATAATGATAGACGTCCGGATTTCGCCATGTTGCCGTCTTTTTATTCTGCCCCCAAAACAAGGCGTGAAATCCATGCTGTTTTTGTGGCTACTATATGAAATTGCTTTTTATCAACAATAACTTAGGCCGTACACAGAATCGTTAATCCTTTTTTAAATGTTTTTATGTAAAAATCATTTCTAGCCAGACTATAAGTATTCACTCATTATTGCTCGGGGGTTCAATGGAAAAGCTTGTCAACGAAGAAGGAAGAACAAAATTCAGCACTGAGTTCCTCAGAGCAACCACAGCATTCGGCGTTGGCCTTGGGGCCATGGCGGCGGCTGCGACGTTCATGGGAACAGGCATTGGTGCATTGGCTGTTGGTGGTATTATCGCCATCTCGCAATATTCAATGTCCCGTCAGAGCAACGACGAGCAAGCATTGGCTCTCAGAATTTCGCAAGCCGCAATGGCAACGGTCATGGCGCATGCAACTGCCGCCATGATCCAAAACGGTGTTCCCCCAAAAACATCGGCAGACGTCGCCGCAACCATAGCAAAGCTGAACAACCCTCTCAGCTATAGCCGCTCCGCGGACGACGTTGTCCTCAACGAGGTCACTGTCAACGGCAAAGCGGTCGACGGGAGCCTCGCCAGTCGCTTTACCGTGACTGTTGGAAATGCGCCTGAAGACACAAGAATTCGTGTTGTTGATGCCAAAAGTGAGCGTCAATACGGCGTGGCAAAACGTGTGAGAACCGCCGTTCCTGTCAGCAAAGCCTAGGCGGCATAACACAAATCGCAAAACCACCGCAAGGCGCGTCTTCACCGACGCGCTTTTTGCTTTTACGGTGTGCGCAGGCAAGGCGTTATGTGAGGCGTTTCGATCCTTATTGCGGGATTCCCCGTTTTTGTGCTATGGATAATCCCACGTGACAACGTGTCATAATCAAGAATAAAAAAGGGGTATACCATGTCAGAAGCCAAAGCGACCTTATGGTCGGATGTTAAAGATTTCTCGCTCAAGCTTAAATCCCATTTCGACAGCGCAGTTTCAGGCGGCTATGGCTATGGGGCGAAGCTGGCGACACGCGCCGCTGCTGCGGTCGTTGCAACGGTTGCGATCATGCAAACGGGCATGATATTGCCCTTCGCTGCGGTTTTGGGCGGTGGCCTCAGCCTTTGGTACGGTGTACGCACTGAACGCGCCCTCACCGGCGGTGTTGCAAAGGCGAATGATGGTTTGAGCAATCCTGTGGTAAAGCTCCATGACCGTGCGGCCGAAGCGGTTGCGCGCTATCAATCAACTGAAAAAACAGGCGTAAAAGCGGGGGATACAGATCCCCAAGCTGCGCCGAAAACGGCACCGGCAGAAAAGCCAAAGAGCTTGATCCCAATGCGTTAAGCGCCATAAGGGCTGTAATGCCTAATCTGGACATTATAGGAAGGGGCGAGTTTGATTGACTCGCCCCTGATTTTGTATAATCTATGGCCAATAATAATAAATCGACATAAAACACAGTAAGGGAGAGGCATTCACATGCAAAATTTCGGTAAAAAATTATCTGATCTGTTCAATCTGCGCTCGGGCAAAGTCACCCACGCTGCGCTGGGTATTTTGACATGGCTCGGCACGTCCCAAGCCATTGGCTTCGGCTTGCAAATGGCTGGTTTGCCAGGGGGCGGTTTCTTGATTGGCGGGCTCATCGGCTCTTATATCGGTTGGAATAATTACCAATCCATGCAATTACGGCAAACGGCTTCAACGCCGCTCAAAACTTTGGGGCGTAATTTGGCCTATACCGCAACCTCCGCCTTTGGTGCGGCGGCGGCGGGTGTCATCTTCTCTGGCGGCGCAATGGCTGCCCCTGGGATTTTGGCTTTGGGGGCTGCGGCTGGTGTTGTGCAATATCTTGCCTCTTCCAAATCCTCCCGCCCGTTATGGGGAAATGGCTCAAAGGGGCGCACATTCCGCTAAGAATGGTTTCATTTATGAATATGAGGGCGTCTTCGGGCGCCCTTTTTATTCATCCTTAAAAATATCGTATTCATGTTGATACGCTGATGGCGAAAGGCTGCCTGTCAAAAGCTGTGCCGATTTTGGGGCGACCATCTCGGCGAAGGTGAGGGCATAGGCATCGGCGATATCGGGCGATCCCAATCCCCGTTTTCGGATCATATCCTTGCTTTCGAGCAGCAAGCGATTGCTCTTGTCGAAGCCATATTCGATCAACGTCATCTCGCCCAAAAGCTCCGGCATATCCGGCAGGATTCCGCCGTCCATAAGCCATTGGCGAAACCGTCCGTACATATGGGCGCGTAAATTGGCATAGCTCTTGTCGCTTGCTTGTGAGGCGCTGTTGACGTCAATAATGTGCTGAAAGCCGAGCTGGCGCAGGCGGTCAACCACGCCGGCGCCAATGCCGATTCCGTCAATCAAGATGGCATCGGGGATTGCGCCGCGAATGGTGGGGTGTTCGCCGCACGCAATGCGTGCCACATGAGCGGCCACTTGCATCGTGTCGGCGTGCTTAAGGCTGAGTGGTGCGATAAAGCGCCCGTCCAGTCCTTTGCGGATAGCGATAACGGTTTGATCCTGTCCAAATCGCGCAACGTCCACACCCACGATTAATGGCGCATAACGGTCTTCAGGGGCGGTCGTCGCCGCATTCATGGCGCGTGTGACAAGGGCTGTGTCAATGAATTGGGAATGGGCGCTGGACGGAAATAATCCGCGCACCCGTATTTTAAAGAAATCACTGTCTTCGCCATAATCGCTCATCCAGTCATTGATTTGTTGCTTGTTGGGGAGGGCGCATGTGCGGCTGTCAATTTGCCGTCCGTTCCACCTGTGCTTTAAGCGGTGAAAGCAATCATGGAATCGTCCGCTGTTGCGGGTCGGGTTGCCAAACACGCACCAGATCGGTTCACCATCCGTCAACCCACCTTCCGCGACATCCCAAATTGCGTTCGGAATCGCGCTGGCTTCGTCAAAAATATAGAACGGTGTTGAGTTTGCGGCGTGTTGTCCGGCGAAGCTCTCTGAATTCTCCTCACGGCATGTAATCGCATCGCACCGCCAGCTTTCCTTATGGTCGCGGTGATACAGGCGCATCGATCCTTTGCTGGTGGTATAGTCAAACCATGGCGCCGTTATTGACCGTTTGGTCCATTTGATGATTTCGGCCCAAGTCTTGGTTTCCAGTTGCGGTGCGGTGTTCGCCGTGACGATCCCTTTGCAATGCGGCCTTGTCGACATGATCCAGTTGACGAGCCAAGCCACGAGCGCAGATTTGCCGATTCCATGACCGGATGCCACGGCCATTTGGACGGCACTGACCGGATTGACCCCGTCAAATCCCCGTGCCTTAACGATTTTGCCCATATTGGACAAATAATCCCTTTGCCACTCATCCGGCCCTTCAAACGCCGCAAGGCTTCCTTCCCCCCATGGATAGGCATACAGCACGAAGCCCAGCGGGTCGTCGTAAAACCCTGCCATATCCTCGAACAAATCCGGCAAGCCATTGAGGGGAGTGTCTGGGGGCGGAGTGTCTGGCATCAATCGATCCTGTTTTGTTTCTGCGCAAGTTGCGTTGCACTGCGCTGAGCTGCGCAGTATTTCGGTGGCATTAAGGCGTGTCCAAAAGTCAGGCCTATAAAACCCACAGGCCAATAAAATATTGACGTACGGCAATGCACTGCGCTAAATATGAAAAATAATAAGATTTAAGGTGAAAGCAATGAAGCCCGTCAGTAAAAGCACAGCGAATGACCCGTCCGTGAAGGAGGATCTGGACACTGTTCAAGTGGTGATTGACGAGCTTCGCAAGGATTTCAGGCACGCCAACGCATATGATGCGGAGGATCTTGCCGCGAAGAGCAAGGCTGCGCAGTCTTTGCTTGAGGCTATCCGTCTGAAGAACCAATTGAAACGAACGATTTAAGGGCGGGAACTGATTGCCATGCACCCTAAAATAGGTCAAAAGCCCAGCGATGCCGCACCGATTGATGAAACAATCATGGCGCAGCGCATTGCGGAAACAGTTGCGATGCAGGGGCACCTCAAAACGCTTTTTGACGAGGCGATGAGTATCTTGCCTCATTCCTCCTCATCTGCTGAAACCCGCAAGAGCTTAAGTGAGGCTGCTATGGCTTGGGCTGACCTCGCGCGGCTTGAGATGGAGCTGCGCGCTACGCCGACACTAAAGGCCAAGTCGTCTTCAGATTTCAAGCATAAAGGCTAAATCCATGAAACCGGTTTCCAAACTTCAAGAGTCTTTCCCCGCCGCCAGCGACCAAGCATCCCTTGAAACGGATTTAGAGCGCATAGCGCAGATGAAAGAAAAGCTTTATGGCCATTTTCAAAATCATGGATTGTCCTATTACACCGAGGGCGCCTTTCCTGGGGTGGAGGCTGCAAAAGCCTACGCAGAATTGGTTCAAGCTGAGCTTGGTGTCAAGCGTGCTCTCAAGCGCGTGCCATAAGCGCCACGCTTTCTGACGCTTAAAAATCCGGTTCGCAACGAACGCCGGGAAGGGGAATGTAAATACAGTCACTGGTTCTGTACATATTGTCCTCCATCATAAGGACAATAGGCGTGCTCTCGACATAGCTCCATAAAATCAGGAGCAAAAAGACAAAAGATCCAAAGGATCCGAACATCATCATGGTTCGCATCGTTTTCACCTGCTTTGACATATAAATTTTCTGGCTTGTTAATCTTGGTATAGGCGCTCAATAAGTCACAAGTCAAGTTATTTATATCTTTATTTATTCGCTTTTTTGTGAAGCATTTTGTTCGTTTTCTTTTTTGATTCGTTGCCGCGCTTTTGTAATTTTCTTCAGTAAATCAGACGTTTGGGCGGTGTTTTGGGTGGTGTCCGATTTGTCGTGGATATGCCCATGCAGCTTTGCCAAGGCGATCGTTGCGGCGATCATGGCGGTTGCGCCGCGGCTATCGGTGCTGGCTTTGTTGTAGGCATCGAGCAACATGGTCGTAATAGCGGGGCGTCCCACGAATTCGGAGGCTCTTTTAAGCCGCTCCGCTTCCTCTGCTTCTTCTGCTGAGGGGGGCTGAACGCCCAGTGCGCGTGCAAGACGGCCAACCCGTTTGAGGAGTGTCGGGGCGGACATATTCTGGGTTTGGTATACGGAGCAATAGGCTTCAATCGTCGCCATGCCGGATTCTATAGCGGCTAAAAAATCTTTTTGCTGTCTGGTCAAGTGTGTGTGTGTCATTGGGGATACTCATCATCGTTATGGCACGCCAATGGCTGGAATGCGACCAAACGCCCGATCAAATACAGGCTCGGCTCAAGGCGCGGCGTCTGTGCGGGCTGCGTGCAAATGTGTTTGTGTGCGTGTGTGCGCTTGCGTGTGTGGGGGGGGGCGAAAAAGAGCGAGGGGCGCACGCTGCTTTTGTGCGCTCTACAAAGGCTTTGCTCAAGCCGATTTGTCCAATATGAACAATTTATGCCATAGGTCGGGGGTGGTTGTCAACGCAAAAATAGGAATTTTTTCCCACTTATCCCTTTGACTACACAAAATTCACACAATCTTCCCAAGCATTGAAAGCCCTTGTACATTCCGTACATATAAAAAAGCTGGACAGTCTTCGTAAAAGCCATAAAATGTTTGTAAATTGAACTATTTCACGGTCACTCAAATGCCAAAATCAACACCCCCCGCGAACATTTCAAAAACGAAAGATTTGTTACTCAAAGAGATGCTTCTAGCTGAGCTAATAAGATTAAATAACAATTTAGAGCAGAAGCAGCACCCTCAAGATTATGTTCTTGAAGTCAAGAAACGTATTCATGAATGGCAAAAACGGTCTATGGACATAGAGAAAGAACTGCGGGCGCAGTCGAAAAAGGCGGCGGAAGCCATTGCTAAAAGGCTTGGCTTGGATACGAAATAAGCGCGTTCTCTTTTATAAGTACCCCCAAGTTATAGAGAACATCTTCTGCTTCCTCATACGACAACCCGTCCATAAGTTTAAGCAGTATATATGCCCGCACTGTATTGGGACTTTCACACTCACTAACTTCAAGACCAAACCTGTGTAGAATTTCGTCAATTTCCACTCTTCAAATCCCTCTCTAAAAATTTTAAACCTCCCTTATTTATATTTCCACAAACACCACAAGCGATTTGACTTGCTCGTGGTGTTTCCGTTATTCTTCACATGGATTTCCCGCAGGGAAGTCTAGGGCTTAAGAACCCTATCGAAAGCGGCAAATGACACTGCCGGAAACGTGTCACTACTCGGCTTCGGGCTGGGTGGTGATGTTATGTCCAAGGCGCAAGCCCAAAAGCATCGCGCCGTTTCTTTCGATACGGTTCTTAACACCCAGTCACCAGAGCAATCTGGTGACTTTTTTGTTAACCTTGAAAAGAAGCGGATAAAATGACAACTCTGACAGTTACAACAAATTTCGAGCTTGAAATGCCCAAAACAGAGAATGACATTATTGAAAAGATCAAAAGCGCTATTAAGGCAGACTTTGGTGGTGTGAAGATCAGAAAAAACAAACACGGCGTTCAGATTCTTAATTTTAATAATAATGCTTTTGGGGCTATTTTCTGTCTTGAAGGAAAAGTTGGTATTCAAATGAATGATACGCGCGGAAAAATCATGATTGATGTGAAGCCTACCCCGAATGTAATGTTTTTTATAGCCTTGCTATTTTGCTTGAGTTTTTTTCCACTAATTATACTTATTGTGTGGCAATGGAGAGCGCAAGAAAGGATGGTTTTAACTGGACTAAACCGCGTAATGGAACGCTTACATTTTGAACTTGGAAAAATCTGAAAACAATGAAATCAAAAGGAAAAATCATGTCCAAAAAACCTACGCCCGAAGAATGCGCCACTATTGTATGGGATCATATCCGAATATATGACCGCCCTAGAAAGCCTAAAATTATAGCACAGCACAAGCTAATTGATGCTTTGTTGAATACAAAATACGAAGAAAAAGACTATGAACACACTCTTTTTAAGGAAGAAGATCGTCTGGCGGACGCCCGCGCAGGCATAGATAACTTAGTTGAGCGGGGGTGGTTGGAAGAAGATGTGGCGGAAAATGATGATGAAACAGAAATAAAGACGCTCAAGCTTACTGATTTGGGAAAAGACAACCTTTAAAAGATGTTATCAAAGCGCAATATACTTTCGTGGGTATAGGTACTCTTGGGGCGGCTTTGTCAACACGACATAGCTCTTTTTCAAATTTATCAAAATCGATTATTTCTTTAAGCCTGTTCCATTTTTCTAAATCAGTCATTTAAATACCCTATGCGTTAATTCGTGTAGGGTATTTATATATAGACAGCCTGTGGATAATTTTTAGAACAAAATAGGAATACGCTACATTTGTGCTATATTTGTTCTTATATCTTAAACGTAAATTGGAGAAGCAAAATGGCTGATAAACTCACCCTTGAAACATCAAGCAATGCTAAAGTGGCCTACGAAATGGTTTACACATTGTTCAGCTCGAACCTTGTAGAGATAAAATCAGAAAAAGATTATATTACAGCTTACTTGCGTTGTTGGAAGGCCACCCACGGCACAAATCCTTATGAAGAATAAATGCCCTCAGAACCTAAAGACACACAAAAGCGCGATGAAGTCCTTAAGCGTATGTTGAATACGCCGCCAAAGCCTTTGAAGGAATCCAAGAAAAACAAGGATTCTCAAAAGGCTGAAAAGGACTAAGCCGCGCTTTTGGATTTTGTTGCCTTGTATGTCAGGCGCTTGCCTTCGGCTTGCCGCAAGGCTTTGTCCGATCTTTCAAAATCGTTTATGTCGCGATTGCTGTAACGGAAGTCAAATTCATTCAAGTATCTTTGAAGATGTCTTTCCGAGCATCGTTGATATACGCCTGTCATGCCACGTTTGAATATTGAAAAGTAGTTTTCAACATTGTTTGTGTGCGCCCCATTGCGTTTATATTCGCCCGAAGCATGGCGAACAGTTTTATGCGCGGCAAATTCTTTACCAATTCTTTTATACAAATAGCTTTCATCCGTATGAAGCTCTGTTTCAGGGCGTACATTGTTTTTCAAAATCTCGGTAATGGCTTGAAGATTTGCCGATTCAACATGAAAGGCCTTTGATTTTCCATTGCTAACCAAGGCGACAACGGACATTTTTCCTGAATGTGTCGGTCTTCCATATTTCGTGTATTTTTTAATAACGTCTTTGCGTCCGAAATACGTTTCATCGGCTTGAACGCTTTCCCCTTTTCCGCCAATCGGCGAAGGGCTTGTATTCATCATGGCTTCACGAATACGGTGCGCCATAAACCATGCGGTTTTATATGTCATTCCAAGCATTCTATGAAGCTGATGCGCAGACATTCCTTTTTTCGAAGAACATAAAAGCTGTGTAGCCAGTACCCATTTATGAAGGGGAATATGCGAGCGTTCATAAATTGTGCCTGTGCGAACCGTGAAGCGAACACGGCAAGCTCCGCAATGATAATACCCTTTCAAAGGCTTCGGATTTGGATTTTTTGCCGAAGGCTTATTTTTCATTGTCGTTGGCTTGACTTTTTCATGTTTTGTACAAAATGGGCATGAAATATTTTCAGGCCATCGCAACTTTTCAAGGTGTTTGCGAGCGGCTTCTTCGTTTGTATAAATAGGTTTTGAAATGTCAATTTTCATCATAGTTTCAGTATACTATGAAAATTTTGTGTAGTCAAGTATATAAGTGGGAATTTTTTCACATTCTCGTTCTGTGCTCCTCTGTGCTAGGCTCTGTGAGGTTGGCGATGCTTGGGAAAGGAGCGGGGTTTGGACAATTTGATTTTTGCGTACGGAACGTTGAAAAAGGGTTTCAGGAATGATCATTATCTTGAGTACAGCGCCTTTGTTGCACCTGCTGTGACCACTGCGTCCTATTTTGAGATGGTTGAGTACCTGTATGACCCGCTTGGTGATTGGACGTATCCAGCGGTCAGGACGAGCGGGCAGGGGCGCATCGCGGGCGAGATTTACCGTGTTGATCACGCAACGCTTGAAAAGCTGGATATTCTGGAGCAAGAAGGAAAGCACTATTTCCGCCAGATGGTGGAGCTTGATAACGGGTTGTCTGCATGGATGTATCTTGATATGGATGATGAGGCCGTTGCCGTGGAACCAGCGCAAAACATAGCGTATGAGCAAGGAATCTATCGCTACACCGGCGGCACCTTGAAAAAAGCGATATAGCCGCCGTTTAGCGAATTTTTTGATGGCGGGAATAGTGTAGGGAGCGCAGCGGTTGGCTGGCCGAAGGCGTCACAAGCTCAGGGTTTGCCTTTGCTTCTTCTTCCCATGATTTGAGAATGTCCATGGCTTGCGGGAAGGTGAAAATCTTTTCTCCGTCAATGGTGATCTCGACTCGTCCGTTTTTTTGCGTCGGCTTTTGTGGAGCTTTGCCGAAATTAAGGCGGCATTGGTAAATCACATAGAGCGGGATTTCCTCGGAGGAGTCTAAAACTCTCACCACGTTAGATTCCAACGCTTCAAGCCAGTGAAACGCCCCGTAGTTTTGGGGGTCGTTTTTATCGCCGTGTTTCTCCGCGAAACGCATGGTTGATACGCGGCCTTTGCTGGTGCCGAACGCGGTTCTTCCCAGCGCGGCGGATGCGGAGAAGAAGTCGCTAATATTTTGTCCGATGCCCATATGTTCACTCCGTGCGTTTATTGCGGCTTGTTTTGGTCGGGTTTAAGGCGGATCAGGGTCGGGCGCGGTTTGTGGTCCTCATGCAAATGCCGTGAATAATGTGTTTTGACATAGGGCTGATGGCTTTGAATACGGTCAAAATCCGTGCCATTCATCGCGTCTTCCTCCCATTTTTTGAGGACTCCGATGGCTTCGACAATATCGACGGCTTTTTTGCCGCCGTGGTCATAGCGTTTTTGTGCGATGTGTACATTGTCGTTGCCGCGCCGTGTCCGTTCGATTTTATCAATGGTGTATAGATCGGTTCCGCTTATGCGGGTGGCGATCAAATTTGTTGAGCACGGAAATTCATACTTGTCTGTGATGACTTCGTGCGAGAACATGCCGCGCCTTTGGCGTTCCTCGATTTTAGTATGGCAAAAGACATAGGTTGTGATTTCTTGCAGGCTCGGGTTATTGCGGTTTTTCCAGCTTTGCGCCAATCCTGAGAACAAGCGACTGATAAACCCGCCGCGAGGTTTTTCTTTGTCGGTTTTTGGTGCGTTTTTATTGTGTTCGCTGCTCATCTGCATGTCCTTTTTCAGAGCCGTATATCGGGCGCTTGGTTTGTTTATATTTATGTGTTTCTTTGGGGTTGGCGTATCAGGCCATTTCTTTGCGGTCTTCCGTTGCGTGCGTCACTCACGCGTCCGATGAAATTGACGCCGCCCAGTAGCAGCACCAACCCTAAATATCCGCCGATCAGCCGGCCAGTGTTGCTCGCGCCGTCTTTGGCGGCTTGCCATGTCGGGCTGATTTCATTTGTTTCGATGGTTTCTTGCGTTTCTTCTACAGACAGGCCGTAATGACCCGAGGAAACCGCCATTGCGGCCTGTGACCAATGGTTGAATGCTGCGTTTATCTCTGCGCTCATACTGGCGGGGGCGGAGTCTGCGCTTTGAAAATTCTTAATGATGCGGGAAAGCGGGTGGTCATTATCATCCGGTGTGAAGCCGCCGATTTGCTCGAATTGAACAAAACTCGGAATCCCTTGGGACAATGTATCTTGACGCTCAATCGCGGTGTTCAGCGTTGATAAAGAATGGGCAATGTCGCCAATAATGTCCCACGCCCGCATGGGGGACTCAATATACTGCATTGAATGCCCATGGTCTGTTTGTGCGGTTTGATAAAGGGCGTATTGACCAATCGCGTTGTCGTGGACGAGTACATAGGCCGGTTCTTCCGCGGCGGGTTGTATGGCGTGGTATCCTCGCGGTGTGTTCATGCCATAGGCCAAGACGGCTTCGCCGCTCACCAATTCTTGGGGGTTAGCAATATAATGCGATTCATTATTCATGGCGGTGAACATAAATGTCAGGACGCTCAAGGCGCCAACGCCAAAGACCCCGAGACCCGCTCTGTCGCTGTGCCCCAGTCCAATGCCGCTTATGAATGCATCTTGCAGCATGCCGGACACGGTTGTTTCTTTGTCCCCGCCGGTCAATATATGCGCGGCCTTGTTGCCAAGGCCTTTGGGGAGTGGAATGTCGTGGTTTTTATCGGCCATTTGCTGCGTTTTCTTTCGTTGCTTCAGGACGGTTTTCTTTGGCGGGCGCGCCGCATGGTCGCGCCACCGGCGGCAAATCCCATAAGCGATAAATACCCAAGTAATGGGAGAGCCGCGCCCACGGCTAATCCGGTTCTCGCATCATCAACAGCATCGTGACGGTCGGGCAGCGCCGCAATGCTTTGCGGTGAATAGCCGTATCCGTTTTCGAGTATTGCGCTTCGCGCTACTTGCCACTGTGCGAGGGAAGAATCGATCAATGTTTGAATCGGCGTATTGTTAATCCTCAACGTGTCGACGCTTTCATAGCGACGATGAAAGCTCACATCGTCCCCGTTGTCGTATTTATAGGCGATTGTCATGTCGTGGTAGGTATAGAACCGCAATGCGGAGTCTACGGCCTGATTGTTCGCGATGGCTTGTTGCTGCGCCTCCAGAGCCGCTGTCATGCGGTTGATATAGTTGACGGCTTCTGATCCGTCTTCGACCATATCAAGGCGCGTTGCATCCCTTGCCTGAATGTAAACCACATACTGGCTTCCTTCCAATGCCAGAACGATTGTTGGTTCGTTCGCGCCGGATAACGACATGGCTTGATAGCCTCGAAAGGCGGGGTCTGATGTGTTGCTGACATGCTGGTCAATAGCGATAAATTTGGCGGTTACGCCTGTGGCGAGCGAGCTGATAATTCCGATGGGTATGCAAATAAGGACGGGTGCAAAAAGCTTGGCGGGTGACAGTCTTTTTCCGAATTCCTGTTTCGCGATCGTGCTTATGGATGGGCCATGCGACGGGGTTCCGAACAGGGATTTACCGATCCTTTTCAGTCCTTTATTCGATGGGTGGTCGTGTTCACGGTCGGCCATTTTTGAGCTCTTGCCTTACTCTTTTTCATACACTATGGAAAATAATGATCGCTCTGTGAAAAGTCAAGAAAAGAATAAGAAAACCCCCGCTTCTCGTGGCGGGGGCTTTCAAATTACACGAGGGGGTGAAGCGCTCCAAGATAAGCGTCAACGCGCGGCCGCCGTACAAAGCCGCCTAAGGGCCTATCTATAGCGGTTTTCCAGTGCCTTGCGGCGTCTGCGTCCGGCGCTGGCTTGGGATGCGCCGACCGCGACACCGCCCACTAGGCCGCTCAGGAACCGCAGGCCAATAAAACCAAGCATGGAATATTTCCATCCATCACTGAAATTCTTGTCAAAATCTTCTTGTTCCTGAAGGCTTTGTGCGGTGGCACGCGGAATGCCATATTCCGTTTGTCCGGCTCTGACATTTGTGGCGGCTTCTTGCCATATGTCGGAAATCGCGCCGGCGGTGGCGGGGGTCAGGGCGCTTGGGTTGGCTGCGTTCAGGCTGGGGCGGGTGACTTGTCTTTGAATATCGCCTCTGTCCTTATACGCAACGGAAATATCGTCATAGCGAATTTCATAAGGTGTGAAGCCTGCTGCCGCTTCGCTGCCTTCCGTTGTTGCTTGCGCGGCATCCAGTGCGTTTGCAACGCGTTCCATGACCAAGGCTGCTTCTGCACGGTTGGTGATGAGGGTGAGTTCGCGTGTGCCTTCGGGGCCTGCTTCTTCGCGGTAGAGTTGATACCCGCCGCTTTCGCCGCGGACAATCACAATCGGCGCGCCGCCCGCTTCGGCGACGAGGGCTTGATAGCCTTGCCCGCTGTCGCTGAGCTTCAATGATTGCTCCAAAACCGAATCATGCCCGGGGTCGGGGAAGGTCATGTCGTTGGCGACGTCATAGACAAAACCGGTGACACAGCTTATCAACGCCAAATCAATCAGCGTGCCGACGGGTCTAAAGCTCCGCTTTTTTTCGTCATAGCACAGCCATGTTTTAAACATGTGTCCAACGCCGGCGGCAACGGAATCGCCTGCGTTTTCGGCGGCCATGCGGACTTGCTCTTTTTTGAATTCAGGGCTGTCGGATGGTTTATCGGCCATGGTCGTATTCCTTTATCGGTTTATTGAATGTTTTCATATTTCATTACGCCGCGTGCGGCAAGTTTTTTGATGCGGCTCTATCGTTTGCTGCGCGGGCTGCGTCCGCTGTTGCTTGTTCGGTGGCTTGGGGATGTTCTTTGGACGGCCTCTGCGGTTCCTATGCCAAAGGCAATAAGCAGCCACAGCGCGCCAATGCCGCCGCCAATATATTTTGCGGTCGTCAAGCCGCCATCGACGAAGAATCGATCCGGCTCTTCCATGGCTGAAAACTCGGCCGCGGTAAATCCGTATTTGCCGCCGCGAATGTCGCTTTCTGCCTGAGCCCAGATGGATTGAAGTCTTTCATATCGTGCCGGAATGGCTTCGCCGGTATTGGCGATTAATTGCTGGTTGTCGAAATAGCGCACTGCGTATTGGTCTGCGTCATCTTTCACCGCATAAGGCCTTGAAACATCGGTGAATGATACATCGCGCGGAAGGTTGTCCAAGTGTCCGCTTGGGCTGGCGGATTGTTGCTGGGCAACTGCAAGGGCGCCATTGACGGTGCGGGCTATTTGCAGGGCGGCAATCGGGTCGTCCACAAAACGCGCTTCGGCGCCGGATGATTTTTCATAGACTCGCCATGTATCGTTTGTTCTGACGAGGATATGGATCGTTCCGTTCTGTCCGCCGCCGACGATGGCGGAATATCCGTTTGGTGTTTCGGCGGAGGCGAGGGGGGCGGAGATCGCCGCATCGTCCTGCGCAGACCATAAAAAATACTCGCCAACCTCAACCCCCAGCGTTCCAATGCCGACTGCAAAGGCGGAGAGGGTCAGGAGCATAGTAAACGCTTCACCATCACCGTCGGCAAAAACATGCGAAAGGCCACTGCCGAGCGCGATGCTGGATACCGAGCGTCCTTTTTCATCTTTGCGCCCTAGTGTATGGTTCCATACGCCTTTGATGCCTTGGTTTTCGGGAACGTCTTTTTCACTATCGGCCATTGTAATTCTTCCTGTTTCTTTCTTGCTTGCTTCAGGGGGCTTCTAATCGAGTTTTGGTGATTGTTTATTCCGTCTGCGGCGGTACAGCGCATTGCCGCTGCGAACTGCGCCAATGGGTAAGCCAATCCCAAGCGTCAGCGCAGCAGCCATAATGGTGGGAACCAAAAATCCCTGCAAAAAATGCATTTGCCGTTGGTTTTCTATTTTTGTCGTGTCGCTCGGCAAGCCGTCTGCGTCAAATCCGTATGCGCCGTCGCGAATGTTCTCGGCTGCGTTTCGCCATGATTGGATGGCCGTTTCATAATGAGCGACGAGTTGCCCTTGAGCGGGATTCACGGCCTGTGCCGCCGATACGCTGCGCTGGTACTCTTCGCTGTTGGGGTCTTGGTAGAGTGTTGAAATATAATCGTAACGCATCAAACTTGGCGGCATGGTCGGGGCGGTGCCATTAATATTTCTTAAAAAGGCGCTGTATTCTTGCAAGGCCTGTGTGGCTGTCGCGACTTCAAAAAAGGCAGCATTCGGGTCGGGGATATATGTCCATTCCCGTTCGCCGCTTTTTTCAGTCACTCTGAAGGCGCGGTAATGGTCGTGATCCCGCACCAAAACCAGAGTTTTGTCAGGCGCAATTTGTAACGCTTCATACCCGAAATCATTCTGAAGGCCATAGGCAATTGGGCTGCGGTTATTTTCGCCGCGGAGATTCAGTGTTTCGCCGCTTATCCCTATACCGACTATGGCTCCCAAAACAGTGCCGGAAATCATGATCGGCGCCGCAACGTGAAATCCACTCGCGGTTTTCAATGTTGCGCCGGACATCATTTCGCGGCTGATGGTTCCGATGGCGGTGCGGGGGTATTCATAGGCGGAAAACACACGCCGCGCTTCGGCTTTAAAGCCGCGCTCTTCCGGTTTGTCCATATGTTTGTCGGCCATGAGGGTTGTTCCTGTTTAACTTTGTTGTCTTGGTTGTCTGGCTTTGTTTATCACTTATTGTCCATTTTTTTCTCGCGGCGGCGTCTGTGCCCGCGTGCGGCGAGGGCGCCTGTGGTTCTGACCACACCGATCAAGCCGCCCAAGGCGATATATCCGCCGATGAATATTGCGGTAAGGGTGGCTCTTTCCGCGATGGTTTCTCGCGGGGTGATTTCGGGTTGCTCGGCGGCTATTTCCCCGTCACGGAATCCGTATTGGCCATCGGCGACTGCGGAAATGGCGGTGCGGAGTTCGCTCAAGGCTTGTGTATATTCCTGCCGCAAGTTGGCGCCTAGAAAATTATTGCTTTCTTGCGTGCTTTTGCGGTGAATGCTTGTGCCGTCTTCGGGATCTTGGAAAACGCGGGTGACGTCGTCAAACCGAACCAAGCGCGGGTCATAGGGCGGGGTGCGGCTGAAATCTCCGCTTAATGTGCCGATTTTTCCTTCGACTGCTTGTGCGAATTGTGCGATCAGGCGGGTGGCTTCTGACGGGTCACTCACATATTGCCATGTGTTGCCGCGTTCGGTGCCGTCCGTCGGGGCGGTGTAGACGCGGTACAGGCCGTTATCATGCTCGACGATCACGGTGACATTGTCTCTTTGGAAATGTCCGGCGCGATAGCCAATGTCGGAGCTCAGTGTTTGCTCATAGCCCGCTTCAATGCTTTGCGCATCCACATTGACTTCGGCTTTGTCGAGGGAATACAGCACGGGCGCGGCAATGATGGCGCCGGCAATAAGGCTTTTCAGGGCGGATCCTCCGTCCTTATACTGAATAATAGCCACCCCTTTGCCCATTTGCTCGCGCACGATGCGGCCTGTGGAATCGGGCGCGGCGTGGGCTCCGAATGTCTTCGAATACCACCCGACCTCTGGGCTATCAACCGGTTTGTCCGCCATGAAATCCGTCCTTCTCGCCTCTCCTTTTCGTCAGTTCTAGATTATTTTGAAAGAGGTTACATAAGGGGCGGTTTTGGTTTCAATGGCTTGTGCCGTGCCGACATTGACAGTGGCTGTATACAAGATGCTTTCGCGTTCAACGGCCGTTTCGAATGTGACACCGAGGTCGTGCATCACGCGTTCAATTTTGCCTTGTTTATCTGTGTCATGGTCGGTCTGAATGTGAATATTTTGCATGAACTTTTCTTTCTTCGTTGTTGCAAACATCTGTTTGACTGTTTTAAGTGTTCGCATAAAAGCCAATAAAACTTAATTTTTCCTTATATTGATTGTTATGGCAAATATCAAGTTTTTTGTTCAAGGGATTGGTGTCGGCAACGCATTTATTGACATAATGTTTGCGGCTATGGTTTAACAGATAAACCGTCATTCGGCGAGGGTGTTGATGCATAAAATCATCCACCAAATGCCGAGATAATAAAAAGGGCTCAATGATGAAAAGCGCAAGCGCAGCATTTGCGGCAAAAAAGAATGATACTGAATCTGACCTGAAACTCAGATTCACAATACCGATTGTAAAGACCTCCGCTATGCGCAGGCCAAACGACAATGGCAAGGGCTATAGTGATGAGTATTATAATCGCGATGTTTTTGTCCTCGCGGCGTGTGACCCCGATGATATCCAATTCGCGATTCAAAATGCCGATAATCCGCTATGGACGGATGTTCATATTAAGGATATCGGGGTTTACACGGTTTGTTTCGAATTTGAGGTTTTCCAAGATCATTACGCCAAGGCCTTGAGCGAACGCTCGGCATACAGCACCGTGGATGACAATATACGCAAGCAGGCCTTGGAAGGCCGACCCAATTGGCGCCCTCGATAAACGGCCTTGTTTGGTTGTCCGCGCATGTAATCGGCGCATAATAAAAAGGGCACCTGCGCGGTGCCCTTTTTGAATTTTTATGCGTATATGCGACACGGAACTATTATTTTCCCTTGTGCATTTCTTGCAATTTTTCAAACAGTTCTGGGCTTTCACTGTCTTCACCGAGCATATGCCCAACCGCGCCTTCACCGTGAACGCGTGAGAATGAAGAGTGGTGGAAACCTAAAATGCCTTCATAGTCGCGGGTCAAGCCCTTGCCGCGCGGAAGAATATATTCGCAGCTTCTGATATTGCTGTTGATGAACCAGCAATGGATGTTGTCTTTTACAAGCCAGCGCCCGATTTGTACCTTTTTGAGCATCTCATCGACATTGCCTTTGGCGGCGAGGATATCGGGAGCCTGAACCCAATAATAATGGCCTGTATCGTCAAAGAACATATAGTCGCCCACGACAAAGAAGATATGGTCGACCATCATGTCGTAATAATCCTGCATCGCGGGGGTCATTTCTTCGCGTTTAATAGTGCCACCCGGAATGGCGCCGCCATAGCGGAAACGATAAGCCTTCATTGTTTCAAGTGCTTCGACCACTTGCGGAGCATAGGCTGGGTCAATCACATAGTCGTCATGGTGCCATTGGTTGAGGCGGAAAATCGTCGGGCCGTTCGGGCCGCTGCCCACTGGCTTGAGGCTCGTGTTTTCAACATGGGTGGTCATGAATGTTTTGGCGGGTTCTTCGGTGTAAACGTCAAAACAGACTTCGCTGGAGGATACTTTGAACTGGCTTGCTGTGTCGGCGCTATAGGCCCAGCATAAAGTGTCGTTTTTAATGGTCCATGTGCCTTTGAAAATCGTTCCGGCGGGAAGGCCGTTCCAGCCATCATTGATTTGTTGAACAAGGCTGTTATCCGGCTTGAAATAAATGCGGTTGAGTTTGCCCAATTCCCAAAATGTGTTGTTGTCGGTCATTTTTGCGATTTCGGCGGCGCCGATTTTACGGTTAGCGCTTTGCTGGGCAAGGGCGTCTTGTAAAGGAATCAGGACACACAGCGCAAATAAAAACGATGAAAACAAAATATATCGGTACATTAAAGGCCTCTTTTTGATTTTTTGTATTATGCAATATGGCGGGATCGCGTCATGCTCTTATAGTATAGCAGAAAATTTACAACACAAATATTAACAGTATTTAAGTTAGTGAATAATTAAAAAAGCGTTTTACGCACAGGCCGCGAAAACGAAGAGCGGAGCCGTGTTGGCTCCGCTCTAAAATTCATGATGTATTTTACTCAGTCTTGACGTGTCTAAGCCGCTTTTGCGCTTTGGCCTTCTTCAATGCTCACACGCAGGCGCCCTTTTTCTGCGCTGTTATGGGCATTGTTGAGGTCGTCAGCATAGGCGTAGATCGTTCCGCTGTCGCCGAGAACCGGAATGACATGGTGTTCCATAAGCAAGTTATAAACAACCCGTACATTATCGCCGGTGACAGGGCTGGCTTTGTCGTATTGACCAAGCTCGACCCAGCGTCCGTTGCCGGTATGGATCGGGTGGCGACCAGTGCCGATGACGCCGTCATAGGCAAATAATCCGCCGCCTGTCATGAACAAACCTTCTGACGTCTGTGCAAGGCCGCTGTCAAAGCTCCGCTTCATGGTTTGCAAGACGCGGCCTGCAATCGTCATGTCGCCTGCTTCGATCAATTCAACCGGCTTGCTCGTGCCGTCCGCCATGGCGATCAAAGTGCCAGCAGCCAGACAGTTTCCGCCGCCGCCGCCGCCGCCATCGCCGCCGCCGCCGCCGCAAACGTCAACTGAGCTGATCTGTGACCATCCTCCCCAGTTTCCGCGACCGGGCTCCGGCGATGTATAGGTGCGTTCTTCGACAATGTCGGTACAGCCAAGGTGACGCACGCGTGTTTCGGCACACGTTGCAGGCGATTCCAAAGTCCAGTCCGGAACATTCGGCGTTTGCGCCAGTGCCGTAACCGCAAAATCTCTGTAACGATGGCCTTCGCGGCGGTTCACGGTAATGCCCAGAAGGATATCGTTCTCAAGATCCTCCTCGTCATCGACGCGCTCGCCTCCGGCTACCTCGTTGCCCTCACTACAAGTCCATCGTTCCGTTTCGCGCCATGC
>DIUX01000004.1 GCA_002423185.1 Micavibrio sp. UBA6147 | reverse complement strand
GCTAAAGATCACTCCCATATGAAGGGAGACTGCACCCCGCCTATATCAAGACATTCAAAAACTGGTGCTAAAGATCACTCCCATATGAAGGGAGACTGCACCGATACCCCAGCGCCGCCCCGTCGGTGTCACGCTAAAGATCACTCCCATATGAAGGGAGACTGCACCCTGTCAGGAAAAGTCGAAGCCCTATTTCAGGCTAAAGATCACTCCCATATGAAGGGAGACTGCACCATGCTTCTTTAAGACCTTTCAGTGGACTTTGCTAAAGATCACTCCCATATGAAGGGAGACTGCACCTAACCCCGAAGAAATACAAGACTATTGCTAGCTAAAGATCACTCCCATATGAAGGGAGACTGCACCTCTTGAATAATCTGCTTGACTTGCGGAACAGCTAAAGATCACTCCCATATGAAGGGAGACTGCACCCGAACGTGCCAAGACCGAGATCACGCGGCTGCTAAAGATCACTCCCATATGAAGGGGGACTGCACCCAAACAGCGTACTTCATGCTTTCCTTCGGGGCTAAAGATCGCTCCCGATAAGCCCCGCTATCGGAGCCGCCTCCGTTTCATTTCCAATCCCAACAGAGCGGCACACAAGACTCTTATCGACAAAACCCACCTTTTTTGTTGACATAATATAAGGCGCCCCCGTATAAGAGGCACTGAACAAAGAGATTGTATTATGAAAAATAAAGCGTCCGTTTTTTCGTCCTTGGCCCTTCTTGGCGCTGTTGCTGGCGCAATTTCAATTCCGGCAACCGCACATTCCGCAACATACCACGCGGAAGAAACGCCACTTGATGGCTTCGCGAACGCAGAATTTGGCGGCACCGTGCTTGCGGCAACAGCCCTCAAGCCCATTCAAGGCATTGAATTCTTCCCCACTTCACTCGACACGAACGCGAACAACCTCCTGAGTGATCCGGCGCTCCAGCCTTATTTACAGAGCGCGCGCGAGAAAAACCGCATCCTCACCAATGCCATGCTGGGCGACCAAGCACCAAACACACCGTGGAATATCACACCCGTGCGCCGCGATGATGGCACAGCGGTCTGCGTTGCCGCGATTAAGGACAGCATTAAAAACGCCGAACTGCGCAATCTGGACGGCTCCATTTTGACCGCTCAAGAAAAAGAAGCTCTATCATTCAACACAATGTCGATTATTGCCCATAACGGCGATGTTGCGCATATTCGCCTTGGGTTTGATGCCTTGGGAACAATGATAAAAGCCAATGGCGCCGACCATGTCGGCATTGCCGGCTATTCTGATTTGCCCAGCGTTGTAACAACGCAAAGCGCCTTACTCGCGCATGAGGGCGTCACCATCACAGCACGCTCCACAAACGACCATATCATCACTTATAATATGGACGCCCCCTTACCACTCGAAGCGCTCAATGATTGCAATGAGGCCGCACAAAACGGTGATTTCGATGAAGCACTCGCCTCAATCGACCCCACCCTTATCGCAGAAATACATATTCCTGCGGCGCAAGCAGCGCAACAAAACTTACAAAACGGTTTTAAAGTAGGTGGCCTGTGCCATAAGGGGTTTGAACCAAAAATATTCGGCCGGATCACACGCGCGGGCTTCTACACACCTGCCACCTATGTAGGCTTTGACGCAAACGGTCAAATGCAGTCAGGCGATCTTATCCGCGCAACAGCAAGCAACTTCACACGCTCGGCAAGTCTGGATAATCCCCTAGCCTCCCCCGAAACAAGCGGATGCACAGGCAATGTAAAGCCGGTTTGCAGCACGCAAACAATAGACATCAATCCCGATACAGGCGACACCACGGTCACATACCGTTTCTGTGAAGCAGGCGCTGGCGCTGGCCTCGGAGGCTACGGCGCCGATGGGGGCCACGGACAAATTCACACCATAGAACCGAGCCACATTACCGCCGGATCGACAACCATCACAACAACAACGGCCATTCCCACTGATCCGGCAACGCCGCTTCTTCCGTTTGATCCGCTAAATCCCTTGAACCCAGTAAACCCGTTTAATCCGTTTAATCCGATTGATCCCATAAAACCCACAACACCGTCACAGGTTTCGGCTACTCCCGCGGCTCTTAGCTTACTAACGGGCCTAGCCGCCATATTCGGCATACGCGCAACAAGCCGCCGCAAAGAAGAAAAATCGCCAAGCCGTAGCGGCAACTTTAATAAAAACCGCACCATCATGGCGCCAGCATAGATTTATTTCGGGAATTATATTTGTCAGTATTTCTTTGACCTCGCCTTCTAATTTTGAGTAATTATTATTACACTGACGACATGCTGGAAAAGTAAATCGTCCGAAAGAAAATTCTCTATCTTTTCTTTTAGGGTCAAAAGTCTTGTCTAAACCAAAATTAGCAACTCGGACTTAGTCCGCCCGTCATTTCTAATAGCCACTTCGGAAGAATATGCTCTTTAGTCTTGTCGGCGGGCTTTGCGCCACAAAATATACAGAACTTCACCAATACTTATTTTCTTCCAAATTTATTAAGCCACATAAAAGCGCTTACATTTCCACATCATCCATATGCTTCTGAATACTGTCCCAGATGTCTGCTGGGAGATCGTATTGCTTGCCATGCTCTGCCCAAGCCGTGTGGGTTGCATCCACGGTGTCACGCACGGTCTGTAGTACAATATGTTCAGGAACGCCGGCCTTCTTCACCAGCTTTCTAAAATGCTCGATGCCAATCGCCTTCATATCCTTGGTATCGGACAATTTGAGTGCCAGACCGTCTTGCGGGATATAAGGCACGGTCGAAAGCAGGTCATAGGCAGGAGCCAATGTCGGAGTTCCTCCGTCTTCATAAATGAATGACCAGTTTTTCAGGTGCATATCGCCATTGCCCGTGACGATGCAGAATGTCAGGCGGCGGATAAAATCCCTCAAACCTGCTTCCCCCGTAAGCGTCCAAACCATTCCCGCAAGGCTGCCGTAACTCACCCCTTCGTATTTCTTGTCAGGGGCAATGTTATACACTTGGGCAAAATCCTCTATATGGATGCGTTTGCCGCTTGGAGTACGGTCAAAGCGTTTGACGGCCAATGCCCGTTTCCCTGCCAGAATACCCATTTCTGGCAGATTGGTAATCTCAGCCAAAGGCACTAATTTTGTTTCAGGCACGGGGATACCGATACGCGATGCCAAGTCTATGATGGCGTATTCATTCTCAGGCACATGGGCGTAATTCTGGGCTGGGAGTTTCACAATCCAGTCGCCACCCATGCCGCTGGCGGGAATGGTCAAGCCTCCGCGCCGCTCTGCTATCGCCGAAAATTTCAGTTGAACCCCTGCCAGAGAGAACCTTAAGGGGTGGAGGTTTTTAGTAGCCTCTGCTTCTTCTGACGATGGCACATCAACAGGAAATCCTTCCAACGGGGTCAGGATGACCGCGCCGGACAAGTCCTGCCCCAGAAGTTCGATCAACTTAAATTCATTCGAAGGCTTGATCCCGCCGCGCTGCGCCAGATACTCCCGCATATGGCCTTCGGGCAGCAGGTTAGAAAAGAACGGGGGCAGCTTCCCAGCCGAGGATTTGCTTTCAGGGATGATCTCCCCCGATGGCCTGAAAAACGACTGGCTCAGAACAGGGCGGCTGGTCGCATTGAGATAGGCTTCGTCAAAAGCAAAGAATACGCCACCACTGGGAAGCAGTGTCAGGGTTCCGATAGGGTCGTCATTGAGACTGACGCGCAAAAGGCTGGTCATGAATCGTCCCCTTCATCAATCTGGAAGCGCCGCTCATCTTCCCCTTGGCCTTTCAGCAATGAACGGACGGCGGATACCATCTGGCGCGGGATCAGCACCAATTCCTGATCCAATACCCGTGCCATGTCTGTGACGGTTGATAGGCGTGGATCATTTGCGCCCTGCTCAATCTTTGAGACATGGCTTTGGGGCAAGCCAAGCTTCTCTCCAAGCTCTGATTGCTTCATGCCCTTCTGCTGACGGGCGGATTTTAGCTGTTCTATGATGCCGCTCATGTTTATATGCTAATACATATTTATTAATAAATCAAATATGCAATAGCATATATTTAGTTCGACTTAGCGAATTCCGACAAAATGTAGGTCAATGCCAGTGACTAGAATTTTTTTGAGTGGTCATCAGGTATATAAAAAACTGGATGGGCGGGGCCGCCACCAGGGGGCGGAAGATCTATTCTTGGGAGCACCGGCAGGATTCCAAGCCTCCAAACCCAGGCATGTAACACAGGTTCGTATCCGCAAAGCGGGATTCAAACTCGTGTTGCTCAAAAAAAATTCGATACCCCCAATTATGCCCCCAAAAGGTTTTGCTAGGAAAAATCAGGTCCAAATACAGGTAAAAACAAAAGCCCCTGGGTGGGGCCTCAAAAAAGACGAATTGTTCACTAAAGTTCATGGGAATTTACTGAAATTCACCCCCGTATATTACGTACAAGTTACGTACGAAGGCTTTAAAAACCATCTAAGTCATTGAAATAATTGGCGTCCCGTACGGGATTTGAACCCGTGTTACCGCCGTGAAAGGGCGGTGTCCTAGACCCCTAGACGAACGGGACGTTTGCATTGGGGATCTCACTAAAGAGAACACTTTAATATAGTCTGGCATTTTAAAAATCAAGCGTTTTGTTTTCGATTTTTATCGGGAAATGAAAATTCCGTTTCAATCGCTGTGAAAACGCCTAAAGAACACAGAAAAACAGCCCTTTCCAGCGGCTATTTCACTGCAAATAAGAGAGCACATCAAATCGCGAAAGCGGCGTCGTGGATGTTGAAATCGACGCTTTCGCGGCCTTGCCATGTGTTGATTTGGAAATGGCCGACCAGATGCATCGGAATCGCTTGCCCCGCGCGTTGTTTCAAGAGCGCTTCGCCGAGCTCTGAATTGGCGCTGCGGAATGAAAGTCCCTTGATTGAGGCGCCGCCCTCGGCATCGCGAATATAGCACCGCACATGATTTGCCCCGACAATGTCGGGCGCACCGACCATCACGTTACGCAACATGAAAACGGGCTCGGGGTTGCCTACGCCATACGGCGCCATATGGTTTTGGATGATGCGGACAAACTCGACACTCGCCGCCCGCACCGACATCGCCGCGTCAATTTCGGTGATAGGGTGATCGGGCGTATCAATAGATTGCGCCCCGATATGGGCTTTCAAATAGCGATGAAAGTCCTGAAAACGCGCCGGATCAACCGTGAACCCGCCCGCCATGGCATGACCGCCGCCTTTGATGAGCAGCCCTTGATTGCGCCCCTCGATAAAGGCCTGCGCGATGTTCACGCCGGTGACAGAGCGACCGGAGCCGCGCCCTTCCCTCACCCCGTTTTGGTTGGTCAGAAATGCCGCGACACAAGCAGGGCGGTTATATTTTTCCTTGAGCGCCCCCGCCACCAAACCACTGATCCCTTGGTGAAAATCTTCATGCCCGACACAGATAACGGGATCGTCTTCTTGATGTTCGGCCTTGACCATCTGGGTGGCCTCGCGCAGCATGTCTTTTTGCATTTCTTTGCGGCTCTCATTGCACTCATCCAATTGATGGGCAATGGTGAGGGCCTCGTTATAATCATCGGTGGAAAGCAAGCGCGCCCCAAGGTCGCTGCGGTGCACGCGTGATCCGGCGTTAATGCGGGGGCCAAGGCTGAATCCGGCGTGATATGGGTCAGGCAGGCTCTCGATCTTCGACACTTCGAGCAAAGCGCGGATTCCCGCATTGCTGCGCGCCGCCATTTGAGAAAAACCAGCTTGTACAAACAGCCGGTTCGCCCCCTCAAGCGGCACCATGTCGCAAACTGTGCCGAGCGCTACAAGGTCTAAAAATCCGCGCATATCCGGCTCAGCCAGTGACCGCGACACATAAAACCCGCTTGTTCGCAGTTTGTTATTGAGCGCCACCATGGTCAGGAACGACACACCGACCGCCGCGAGCCATGTATAGCCGCTGGTATCATCGCGCAGTTTTGGATTAATGATGAAACGGGCAGCGGGGAGCGTATCCTCAGGTTCATGGTGATCAAGAACGATCACCTCAAGGCCAATCGCCGCCGCATGGGCAATCGGGTCATGCGCCGTGATGCCGCAATCCGCGATGATAACAATATCGCAGCCCTGAGCCTTCAGCGCGTCAAACCCGCGCGGCGCGGGGCCATAGCCGTCATTCAAACGATCGGGAATGAAAAACGGCACATCCGCGCCCGTCACATGACGCAAAAAACGCAGCAAAACGCCGCAAGACGTCGCCCCATCCACGTCAAAATCCGCCAAAACCCCGATTTTGCGCCCCTGCGTTACGGCCTGCGCCAAATATTGCGCGGCATCGTCCATATTTTTCAACGCGAAGGGATTGGGGAAATGCGTGCCGAGCTTGGGATAGAGAAAATCCTCCACCCCGCCAAACGGGATATTCCGCGCCGACAAAAGCCGCCCGACCATTTCCGGCAGATTATAAGCCTGTGACATGCGCACGGCCTCGGCCTGATCGAACGGGGCAAGCGCCCAATACCGCCCCTTCAAAGACGGCGTCCGCAAAAACAGCGTATCAAGCTGGAGCGGTTTTTTGACCGCTGCGGCATGGGATGCGCCTGAATAGGGCGCGGAGCTGTTTGCAGGTATGATAACAGACATAAAGCGTTATTGATCCATCGGAATAAAGCCGGTCTTACGGCGGAAATTATGCTCGGCGCGAATATGCCGCACCGTGCCGGATTTTGACCGCATAATCACGGAATGCGTTTCCGCCCCCCCTGGATAGCGGCGCACACCTTTCAGCATCGCCCCGTCCGTCACGCCGGTGGCGGCGAACATCACATTCGGGCCATAGGCCATGTCGTCCATATCATAGACTTTGCCGAAATCGGAAATGCCCCAGCGTTCGCCGCGGGCGCGTTCATCGTCATTGCGGAACAACAGGCGCCCCTTCATTTGCCCGCCGACACATTGCAACGCCGCCGCCGCCAAAACCCCTTCGGGTGCGCCGCCGGTGCCGATATAGGCGTCAACGCCGCTCTCGGGATTGGTGGTGGCAATCACGCCCGACACATCGCCATCGGGGATCAAGATAATCCGCGCACCGGCAAGGCGCACATCGCGGATCAAATCCTCGTGCCGCGGGCGGTCAAGAATACAGATCAAGAGTTCCTCAACATTCGCGCCCTTGGCCTTGGCAAGGCGGGGGAGGAAGCTGCTCATCGGTTCGTCAATATCAAGGAAATTCGCGGGCAAGCCATTGCCCACCGCGATTTTTTGCATGTACACATCGGGGGCGTTCAAAAACCCGCCTTCCTCCGACATCGCAATAACCGCCAACGCGTTGGGGCCGCCCTTGGCGGTGATGGTTGTGCCCTCCAGCGGGTCAAGGGCGATGTCGATTTTGGGGCCTTTGCCTTTGCCGACTTCCTCGCCGATATACAGCATCGGCGCTTCATCGCGCTCGCCCTCACCGATCACAACGCGGCCTTGGATATGAAGGCTGTTCAGCGCGCTGCGCATCGCATCAACGGCGGCTTGGTCGGCGGCCTTTTCATCGCCGCGCCCAAGTTGAAGGGACGCCGCCAGCGCCGCCGCCTCTGTCACGCGCACAACCTCAAGCGCGAGGTTACGATCCATCGAAAACGCCTCATCATACGCGGGCTTGGCATTGGACTCAGCGGCAGACGCGGCATTAACGGCAGGGATTGGGGAGCTCACGACTCATCCTTTCAGGATTTTAGATATGGAATCACACCCCTAGTTTAGAAACTCGGGGAGCAGCATCGCAAGCATATTCTGAATTAAGTTTTCCCGCCCTGTGGTCAAGTTTTCCAACCCATTCAAAATATGGGAAAAGGCCTGTGGATTATTTTCGCTGCGCAGGCGTGCGGCAAAGCCTTCGGCGCTCACTTCCGGATGCGCGCCGCATAAAACGACCCGCCCTTGACCGAATTTTTTATACAGGACGGCGGCATTTTCACCGTCCGGAAGGTCTTCATATATCGCCATGACAACCGCATCGGGATCATCCGCCAAATCCACAAACACAGGGCCGCCATGGTAATATACGGCGGCGCGTTCATCGACCGGTGCTTCGCCCCCCTCATCCCCGACAAGGCGTAGTTGGGGGCGGAACCCTGCCTGCGTCATACGCAGCTTCACCAACGCCGCGGTTGCCAAACTCTCGTCATAGGGCGGCGCAAAGGCCGTCAAACTGCCAACCGCGCGCCCTTTAAACAGCTTCATCGGACGCGATCGGCACAGCCCCCCTGCCAGCCCCTTATTAAACTCAAATCGGTCACAGGCGAAATACGCCCCCGCGCACAGGCCGAGATAAGCCCCGCCCTTCTCCACAAAGTCACGGATCAAGGCACAGCCCTCTAAACCCAGCTTGTCCATATACGGTTCATCCGCGCCGCCGGGGATAACGAGCATGTCACACCCATCCAGTGCGCCGTTTAAAATGTCTTCGGCGCTCACGGTTTCGGCGCTGAGGGCGTAATCATCGAGCATAACCATACAGGAACGGAACGTAAAATCCGCCACGCCTTGGTCATGGTATACGGCGATATTACGCATAAGGGCGGCGACCTTTCATAATGTCCCAACGCAGACAAACGGACAGACAAACAAACGACAAGAAAGCGACCTAAAGATCCTCAATCCGCAAAACGGTCGGGCGTTCGAGCACCGATTGCAATTCCGACAAATCGCGGCACGCATCGGCAACCGATTTTTCCGAGGCCTCATGCAACACAAACACAACGTCAACCGGTTGTTTCGGGGCGCGGCCTTCTTGCGACACGACACTGATGGAAATCTGGTAATTCTTAAGCACAGTCGCCACATCTGCCACAACCCCTGGCACGTCAAGAACGCGCAAGCGAAGGTAAAAACGGCTTTCTTCGTCTTGTTGGCGGGTTGCAAATTCCTTGTCCAGCGTCACAAGCTGGTCGCACGGACGCGCATAAACGGGGAGTACCGCCCCCTGCGCCGCATCCAAAATATCCGACAGCACCGCCGAGGCCGTTGGCCCCGCCCCTGCACCGCGCCCGACCACCATAATCCGGTCGACCGGTTCGGCATCGTAAATCACGGCGTTAAAGACACTCTCGACCGCGCCAATCTGGCTGTCTGCCTTCACAAAGCACGGCTCAACACGAATACTCACCTTGCCATGCGCATCCGACCGCGCAAGACCAAGCAATTTGATGCGATAGCCAAGCTGGGTTGCATAGGCGATGTCGCCCGCCTGAATATGCCGGATGCCGGTCACGGGAAGGGTCGAAAAATCAATCTTCACGCCAAACGCAATGGCGCATAAAATTGCGAGTTTATGGGCGGCGTCAATGCCGTCAATATCGAAACTCGGGTCGGCCTCGGCATAACCGAGCGCCTGCGCCTCCGCCAGCACGTCGTCAAAGCTCCGCCCGCTTTCACGCATGGTGGTCAGGATATAATTACACGTCCCGTTCAAAATGCCTGAAATACCCGTCACGCGATTACCGCCAAGGCTCTCACGCAGGATTTTAATCGCCGGAATACCGCCCGCAACCGCAGCTTCAAACCCAAGAAAGAGCGATTGTCCTTCCGCCGCTTTCGCCAATTCCGCACCGTGAAACGCCATCAGGGCTTTATTCGCCGTCACCACGGCCTTGCCGTTTGCGAGGGCTTTTTCAACCAATGCCTTCGCCGGCCCATCCGAACCGCCGATCATCTCAACAATGCAATCAATCTCTGGGTCGTCCGCCATTTCAAGCGCATCATCAACCCATTGATATCGACCGATATCCACGGGGCGTTCTTTGGCGCGGTTTTGCGCGCTCACCATCTTAACCAAAATAGTGCGGCCGATTTTATCCGCCAATTCGCGTTCCATGGATTGCAAAATCGCAATCACCCCGCACCCGACCGTTCCCAATCCGGCAATCCCGATAACGTAAGGAGCCTGCGCCCCGTTCGAAGAAGGAGAAGAATACACACTCATGAAAAGCAGCCCTTGTGATGTAATTTGCGATGAAAATTAATGGATCAAAAGAAAGAACAAAACCCGTACGCACCGCGTCAAAGGCGATGCGCCCCGTGTTTTAGACGATTAATACCCCGTCAACATCCCCTTGCGTGGCGATGTGGTGGACGTTGTTTCACCCTGCGTCCCCCCCTGCGTCATCGGCGCGGCAACCGGTGCCGGCGATGTCGGATACGGCGGCACAACAGGTTGCGCGTGAAGGGTTTGCGGTTGTGGTGCGCTGATGGACGCGCCTTGACGGCGATACAGCGCCACAGGCTCCGCCGGCTTCATCGGCATGTCCGAAGACTTCGCCCCCGCCCGATCCGACAAATTCACGTAATCGGGAACCGACGTTCCCACAGCCGACAAAGAAGGCCCCGCCAACACAGGGGTCGTGGTCATACCGCTATAGGCCACAGGTGCCTGCGGTGCCGTCAAATGAGGGCCGGAATCGGGCGGCGTCAAATGCGCCTTGATGTTTCCGGCATCGTTAAACGGTGAGGGGGATTGGTCTTTATACGCGGTTGGCGCAGGAAGGCTCAAACGCGGCTGATCCGCAATCGGGGGAAGCCCCGTCGCGGGACGGTCAAAGCTCTTGCCCGGCAAGGGGCCGTCCGTCATAGGATTGGTGGGATAGCCACTCATGGCTTGCGGCGCGCCGTTTGCGCTCTGGCTCATATCATTTGCCTCAAACGGCGTTCTTTGGGAGAAATTCTGCTTTGGCCAGATGAAATCAGGCAAATACGATGGCCGCTCGCCGTCTTCCAACGGGAACACCAAAACATCCTGATTCAAAACGGTATAACCGCCACTGGTCGTATTTTCAAACACGGTGCGGCGTCTTTCATTGCCCGCCATCGGGTCTGGCGTAGCCCCGTCCAATGGGAAGACCTGCACATCCTCGGTCGATATAATCCGCGCCATGTCGATCAGGCCGCCGGTCTTTTGGATGTGATCCCCCGTGCCATAGCTGTCACGAATGGGAAGATCGGACAGGTCAACCCTCTGCCTTGTTCCCTCCACCGGCATTTCGACAACGGCGAGTTTTTTGGTTTCGCACGCGCTGAGGAGCCCGACCGCGCACAGAAAAACCACCGCCATACAGGCGCGAAGCGCTAAATCCCGCGCCGTACAGCACGCTCCAAAGCGTTCATTGACGCCGTTCATATGTGTTAAACCGTTTTCCAAAGCCACCGCCGACCAACTTTATTTTGAATTTTTTATAGAGTGCAGGCGGAGTTTGCAAAAAAACGGCCGCCGTTGCAAGAAAAGGATTGCAACAAAGGTGTTTTTTCGCTGTACTGCCTGTGGATATTTATGGGGTTTACCAAAAACACCCCCCTAATATTAGCCACAAAATTGACCAAAAAATATTGACCAAAAAATCGACGTTAAGACGAACCGCCCCGCCGACAGATTGAACCCGCTCCCGAACAAGGCTTGCGCTATGGCTTCCGCCCCCAAAGACAAAAAACCTGTTTTGCCCTCCCCCAAAAAGAAAACGCCAAAAAGCGCCGCAAAAAAGACTCAAAACAAGCCAAGCGAGCCACAAAAACAAAACGCCTCAAGCCCGCCGCCCGGATCCGCGCCCAAAATTGACTCCGCAACCCAAAGCGCACAAGAAGGCGCGCAGGCATGGGCGAATTTCTTGTCTGACTGGACAAAAATCAGTCAGGATTTTTGGACAACCGCCGTTCAAAAATATACCGAAACCGATTGGCTGCGGGTTCCGCTTGACCCCTATAATTTGCGCGGCGCATGGAGCGAGTTTATCGAGAGTCTAAGCCAAAATCCTGAAAAACTTCAAGACGCCCAAACCCGCCTGATGGAGCAATACTCCGCCCTGTGGACGGAAACCATGAAACGCATGGAGGGGCAGGACTATAAAGACCTCATCCCGCATGACCCGTCCGACAAACGGTTCAAGAGCGAAAAATGGCATGAACTCCTCCCCTTTGACGTGATGCGCCAATCCTATTTGATTGCTGCGGGCTGGATTCGCGACATGGTACAGGATCATTCCAAAGAATTGGACGAGGTAGAAGCCCGCAAAATTGCCTTCTTCACCGAACAAACCCTGAATGCCCTCAGCCCCAGCAACTTCGCCCTCACCAATCCCGAAGTGATGGAGGAAACCGTCAAAACGGGCGGTCAAAACCTGCTCAAAGGCTTTCAAAACCTGATCAATGACATGAAGCGCAGTAAACAACTCATGCCGCAAATCAAAACAGCGGATGAAAGCCTGTTCAAACCAGGGGGCAATATTGCCGTGACGCGCGGCGATGTCGTCTACCGCAACGCCATGATCGAACTCATCCAATACGCCCCCGCAACGCGCGATGTGTATAAAACGCCGCTGCTCATCACCCCGCCATGGATCAATAAATATTACATTCTTGACCTGAAGCCTGAAAACTCACTCATCAAATGGGCGGTTGACCAAGGCCATCAGGTCTTTGTCATTTCATGGGTCAACCCCGATCGATCCTTGGCGGATAAGGGCTTTGAAAACTATATGGACGAAGGCATCCTTGCCGCCCTCAACGCCACCCTCGCCATCACCGGTGCGCCCAAGGCGCATGTCACGGGCTATTGCATTGGCGGCACGCTGCTCGCGATGACTCTGGCATGGATGAAGGCGAACAAACAAGCGGACAAAGTCGCCACCGCGACCTTCCTCACCACCTTGCTTGATTTCGAACATGCCGGCGACCTCAGCTTATTTGTCGACGAAGAACAAATCAAAGTCATGGAACAAACCATGCGCGACAAAGGCTATTTGGACTCCGAAGCGCTCAAAAGCACGTTTTCGTTGCTGCGCTCCAATGACTTGATCTGGTCGTTCGTGGTGAATAATTACCTGATGGGCAAGGAGCCCTTGGCGTTTGATTTGTTGTTCTGGAACAACGATTCCACCAATCTTCCCGCAAAAATGCACAGCTATTACCTGCGCCACATGTATTTGCAAAACGACCTCATCAAGCCCAATAAGCTCTCGCTCCACGGTACGCCGATTGACCTGCGCACCATTCAAACCGCGTCTTATTTCCTGTCCACCCGCGAAGACCACATCGCCCCTTGGGCGGCGACCTATGCCGGTGCAAAAATATTCGGCGACCGCAAAAATACGCGCTTCACACTTGCCGGATCAGGTCATATTGCCGGAGTCGTCAACCCGCCCGCCAAAAACAAATATGGCTATTGGACGAACGAGTCCGCACTGCCCGATCAATCCGAAGCATGGCTTGGCAAAGCCAAGTATAATGAAGGCTCTTGGTGGCCACATTGGCATCAATGGCTAAGCGCACACGCGTCGGACAAAGTTGCGGCCCCCGCCTCAACGGGGTCAAAGGCTTATCCGCCGCTATGCCCCGCCCCTGGCACCTATATCTTCGCAAGATAGGCGCGGGGCATCCTTATAGAAGCGCTCACAGCATCGCGCCCTTGCAGATGGTTGCCTTTAAGCATCACTTATGATGCCCCTGCGTGACGGCACGACCACATCTTCGCCCCTACTTTGATCAACGCAGTCTTGGCGCGACCAAGCTATTTTTCTCGCTATTTCCCCCAACTTTCTCTCGCTTATTCTCTGCTTTCTCTTACTGTTAATAAATTGTTTACATAATTCTTGACTTCCGCAAGCAATTGCATTATGTTAAATCAGTTTTCAAAGATAAACAGAGGGTTCAATCACAATGAAAGCACAAAAATCACTCAGCGCCTATCTCGCCGTACTGACCGTCGGAACAGCGCTCAGCTTTGCCGCCGCACCGTCCGCCGAGGCCGCCCCGCATGACCGTATGAACAGCGATAATCGTTGCACAGCGACCTTTAACAACCTGATCGGTCACGCCAATGGCGAAGCAGAAATTGTGATTACCCGCAATAACGGCCGCACCGTTCTCGCCACCGAACGCTTCCCGAACGTCAGTGCCGATGGGTTTGTTGAGCTTTCCAAACGCGCCACCCATGTTGACGGCGTCGAGCGTTTCTTCGACCGCGCCTTGGGCTGGATTCCTTTGATCGGCTCATTGTTCAAGGAAGATGCCGGCCTTGATATCGTGAAATATGGCCCTCAAGACCGCGATATCCTGTGTAACCAAGCCGCCGCCGAACAAGTCGCCCAAGCCCGTGCGATTATCGAGCGCACCCGCACATCCAATATCCTCACCGCCGCGGCGACCACGCTGCAAGAAAACTGCGCCGAGGCCGATAGCTGTGAAGTTCCGGCTGGCCAAACAACCCGCATCATCATCCGCAAGCCGGATGTTGAGGCCACACCCCTGCCGCCCGTTCAATATGAAAACGTCACGGTATCCGTCCGCCGTGTCATCCAGATCGGTATGCCCTGCGATTGCACGAATGGTGAACTCGCCGCCAAGCGCTTGCTCGCAAACCTTGCTGATCAATATGAAGGCCAAGCCGACGTTATTTTCTATGAAAACAAGAACCTCAGCCACCCCGACGCAAACGGCAATTACTATGTCCGCCTCGCCGTCGGTGTTGTTGACATTTACCCCGATGGTCGTGTCGTGAACGTGGTTCAACCCGCCATCTTCACAACCGTAAACGGCGAATTGCAACAAGGCGTGCCGATGAACGCCGGAAACCTTGCCAAAGGCGCCACCGGAATCTTCAACAACGGCAACATCAACGCCTTTGATTATGTGTCCGATGCGATGAAAAAGCCAAAACCAGAAGTCACCGTCCGCCGTGCCATTCGCACCCCGAGTGTTGCCGTTGGTGGCTAGGCCAAGCGCCCTGCACTGAAACATCCATATAAAAAAACGAGCCTTCTTCTGGCTCGTTTTTGTTTTCGGATCACGCTGCGCACGCACCGCAACACGCCCATGCATACACCCGTATCAAGCGCCGGCGATGCTCTGCACATGGCGCTGCGCCAATGTCACATAATGCGCCCATGACCATTTCATCCGTGCGCGATCCTCATCGTTCAAATCCCGCACATACCGCGCCGGACGCCCTGCCCAGAGCTGGCCTGACGGCACGATTTTATCGGGCGTCACGAGGCTCCCCGCCGCCACCATTGCCCAGCTCTCGATCTTTGCGCCATCCATGACGCAGGCCTGCATCCCGACAAAGGCATCATCCTCCACCGTACAGGCATGAATAAGCGCCATATGCCCCACCGTCACGCGGTCGCCGATATAGCTCCCCTGCCCGTGCGTTGCAACGTGTATCACCGTGCCGTCCTGAATATTCGTATCGCGCCCGATGCGGATTTCATTCACATCGCCGCGCACGACACAATTGAACCAGACATTGGAATTTTCACCGATCACCACATCCCCCGACACCGCCGCCAAAGGCGCGATAAAACAAGACGGGTGAATAATCGGCGATTTCCCTTCAAAGGGGAGGATAACAGCGGGCATTCATAAACTCCTTTGCCATTTCATGTGCCGTTCATGCAAACAACATTGCACCTGCACCAGTGAACCTGCATCAGTGTGCAAGCATCCCGCAGGGTGCACAAGCGATTCCTTTCAAAAATCGAAACACCAAGCAACAAAAGCAAAAAAGGCGCCCGATGGAGCGCCTTGATTGTATAATATCCGTAATCCGTATGGATTAACGCTTCGCCCATTGTTTGGAGCGACGGGCCTTGTGCTTGCCGACTTTCTTACGTTCGACAATACGGCTGTCACGGGTGAGCATACCGGCCTTTTTCAGGTCCTTACGCAACAATGGATCAAAGTTGAGCAATGCGCGGGAAATGCCGTGGCGAACCGCGCCGGCCTGACCGGACAAACCGCCACCCGTTACGGTGCACATTACATCAAATTCGTTCAAACGACCAATGACCAAGAACGGTTGGTTCAACACCAGACGCTGGGTCTGACGCTTGAAGTATTCGTCCTGTACACGGCCGTTTACAACGATCTGGCCTTTGCCGGGCTTGAGCCACACACGGGCAACGGCGTCTTTACGACGACCCGTGCCATAGGCACGTCCCAGAGCATCAAGTTTCGGCTTTGCCGGTTCTTCGGTTTTGACGGTTTCGGCTTCAGCAACGCCACTGGTGACGCTTTTGAGGTCTTTCAAATCGTCAATTTTCTTTTCTACTGCCATTTGAATATTCCTTCGGTTATCTGTTCAGCCGTGGCCTAAACGCGCTTGTTTTTCGGGTTCATGGATGCAACATCCAACACTTCAGGCTTCTGAGCCTCGTGCGGGTGTTCCGTCCCTGCATAAACGCGCATGTTGCCATACTGCGTACGACCCATCGGGCCTTTCGGAAGCATACGCTCAACCGCTTTTTCAATGACGCGGTTCGGGTATTTGCCGTCAAGCATTTCTGCTTTGCTGCGGCCTTTAATTCCGCCGGGGTGGCCGGTGTGCCAGTAGAACATGTCGTTCTCGCGCTTTTTACCGGTCAGGTGGACTTTTTCCGCGTTGATGATGATGACATGGTCACCACAATCAATGTGGGGGGTGAACATTGGCTTGTGCTTGCCGCGCAAACGCATGGCAACGAGCGAAGCAAGACGGCCCAGAACGACGCCTTCAGCATCAATCAGAACCCATTTTTTCTCTACATCCTGAGGACGTGCAGAATAGGTTTTCATAGCGGGGATACCCTTCTTTTCTTACTATAGTTAATCGTCTTAATATTCATTTCTGTCCGGAAACTGCCTCCGTCGGTGCGCATTCCGAACCATCCGTCCGGCCTATCAGCGACCCGCAGGGTGCAGCGCAGCAAGCATTCTTGACAAAACCGTCTAGGCTTTTCGCGCGTTTCCTATTAAGGTGTGCGGATATTGCATGGTTGACTCGTCAAAGTCAACAGAAAAGACACTGGCAACACCGCCAAAAACCGTTTAAAAACAACGATCTAAAAATAAGGTATTATAATACCGCACTAAAAAGTCAGAGAAAGGGCCCAAAATGACCTACGAAGCGACCAAATACTATAAAGGCTTTGATACATTATGCATTCATGGCGGCACCCCGCCCGATGCCGCAACCGGCGCCCGCAGCACCGCCATTCATCAATCTTCGGCCTTCGTCTTCCAAGACGCCGAGCAAGCCGCCGACTTTTTCGCCCTTCGCAAGCCGGGCTATATTTATTCCCGCCTCACCAACCCGACCGTATCGGCACTCGAAGGCCGCCTTGCGATGATCGAGGGCGGCACGGGCGCAACCTGCACCCCGTCGGGCCTTGCCGCGCATTTATTGGTGTTTTTCTCCTTGATGCGCACAGGTGATAATTTCATCGCGTCACAAAAACTCTATGGCGGCACGATCGGCCAATTCGGGCACAGCTTCAAACGTGCTTTTGGCTGGCATTGCAAATTTGTCGATCCGACCACGCTGGATGATTTCGACCGCGCCGTTGATGAAAAAACCAAAGCCATTTTTGTCGAAAGCCTGTCAAACCCAGAAGGCGTTGTCGTTGACATCGAAGCCCTCGCCAAAATCGCCGACAAACACCACATTCCGTTGATTGTCGACAACACCATCGCGACCCCTTATCTGTGCCGCCCGCTCGAATACGGCGCCTCCATCGTCACCCACTCCACCACCAAATTCCTCAGCGGTCACGGCAATGCCATGGGCGGCGCGGTGATTGACGGCGGCACCTTTGACTGGATGAAATATGCCGACAAATTCCCCGACATGGCAAAGCCAGACCCGTGCTATCACGGCGTCAATTTCGCCGAAAGCTTCGGGGATCAGGCATTATCCGTTCATAACCACGCGGTCGGCCTGCGTGACCTCGGCCTCAACCAGCAACCGATGAACGCCTATATCACCTTGATGGGGATGGAAACATTGTCACTGCGGATGGAGCGTCACTGCGCCAGCGCATTGAAAGTCGCGCAATTCCTTGAAAAACATCCGGCTGTGTCATGGGTGAATTACCCCGGCTTGCCGTCCAGCCCGTATTATAACCTGTCGAAGAAATATTTTGACGGGCGCGGCAGTGCGGTCTTCACCTTCGGCGCGCGCGGCGGATTCGACGCCGGCGTCAAAATTGTCGACTCGGTGAAGATGTTCAGCCACCTCGCCAATATCGGCGATACGCGAAGCCTCATCATCCACCCCGCCTCCACCACCCATTCGCAACTCAACGAAGACCAAAAGGTCAAAGCCGGATGCGGGCCAGAGGTTGTGCGCCTGTCTGTCGGCCTTGAAAATGTCGACGACATCATCGCCGATATTGACCAAGCCCTCAAACAGACTTTGTCCATGGCGGCCTGATACAGCCCACCTAACGACACGATAAATATAAAAGGCCGGCCTCACAGCCGGCCTTTATCATTTCAATTTGCCATATATTATCAGATATTTACCAGAAAACAGGCGCGATTTCATGCGGCGCTGCGGCATAAATTCTTAGGAAATATGCGCCCTTGCCCCTTGCACACATAGTTTTTTTATGGTTTTTTCGTCCTCAGGTTTTTTGCGATTATGCAAAGGCTTAGATAAACATATGAAAATGATTGGGAGATCACAATGAAAACAAACCATAAGGCCGCTTTGGCCGTTGTCGCCGGCCTCGCCGCCGCCACTTTCGCAACCACCGCATCCGCCGAGATCATTGACTTTGAAGGCGAACAATTCGACACCGCGAGCGTCACCGTGTTGGAAAACCAATCCGCTTGCACCGCAGATTCCGCAACGGTCGGCATCAACATCGCCTTTTTCCCGAGCAAAACCGACCTTGAGACAACCGGTCAAAGCCTCACCGATGTACAAGCTCAGATCCAATCCACCTTCGCGTCACAATTCAGCGCCGCAGTCTCAACGCTCAGCACCGCCGAATTCATGGATCAAGCCGGCTATACCGCCGTCATCCAAAGCGCCCAAAACACCATTGAGCAATTGGAACAAAGCGGCATCACGATCGTCGCCAGCCAACCCGGCGTCGCGTTCATGCCAAGACCCGGCTGTAATTAAGCTTGTAACGAAGCCGCGTTTTAACGCGGTTAAATAAAGCAATTAAGCGCCTTCCTATCATGCATAAGAAGGCGCTTTTCATTGACATAACACATAGAACCGGCCACAATCCTAGCCATGAGATCAAGCACACTCAAACTCACCGCCCTATACGGAGCCGCCGCCGCAGGCATCATCGCCCTTGCCGTTGGCGTTGCATCGCTCCAAGAATCCGCGCATCCGTCTTCCGAAGGCAGCCAATATTTGCAACAACAAGGCTTCACTCGGGTTGAGGGCGGCGAACGCAGTGCTTTCAACGGCTGTGGCAAAGGCGTCATGGGTCGGCGCTATGTCGTGACAAACCCCAATACCCATCAACGCGAAACCGCCACGGTCTGTTTCAGCCTGTTCGGCCCACGTCGCCCACTATTCGGTGGCTAGGCAGTAAAATAAAGCGCCCGCTCAATTCGCCGCGATTAGCGCCTCACATCAGCCCCTCACCGCACGGCCTTACGCCGCTACACTCACACGCCGCCGCGCGATAATTCATCCGTTTCAATCTCGATAAACTTCAAAAACGGCTTATGCGCCTGCGTCATCGGCATCGCAACAATCGCGGGGCAATCATAGGAATGAAGCCGCACAGCCTCCGCCCGCAACTCCTCGAACAAATCCTCCCGCGTTTTGAAAATCACCGCGACTTCCTCGGCCTTTTGGATCGCGCCTTCCCACCAATACATCGCCGTGTGGGCGGGCATAATATTGGCGCAGGCCGCAAAGCGTTTTTTCAGTACCGCCTCCACAATTTTTTCGGCCTCATCATGCGATGGCACCGTCATATAAACAACAATATACCCCACGATTTCAGCCCCCGATGCCTAGATCAGAACAAAACACAGCCCATAAAATCCAAACCGCCGCGCCCCCGATCGCCGCGAATGTCAAAACCATGCCGCCGATCCGAAACACAGGGTTATTCTTCAACACGCCGTTGCCGTCATATTGCTCATGACACAAAAGGCTATAGGCATGACACACGCGCCCGAGCAAGAGCGCCACCCCGCACCCCGCAATCACCCATAAAGGCGCGCTCTTTTGCACCGCAAAGCCAAGCAAGATGAGCGCCAGCGGCACATATTCAATGAAATTCCCATGCGCCCGCACGGCTTTATCGAGCGGATTCACCGCCCGCACCCCCAGCCCGCCCCGCTCCGCAAGCCCCAGCGCCACTTTTTGCAGCCGCCTTTGCCGCACCACCAGCACACTCAACCAAATATACATCCCCCCAAGCAAAGCCCCCAAAACCGCCAAACAATCAAAAGCCGCCATGTATTCCTCCCATTTGCCACGGAATCATATCCGCAAACAATCATAGCAGACCCCCGCCATCCCGCAAACGCAACGATGCCGCACAAAATTCAGAGTTATTTTAATAAGGGAAAAATTTCAGACACCCTGAAAGCCTTGAAAATGGACGGAACTAGAAGGATTGTCCGAGCAATACGGACTGAGCTATTGTGAATTGGTGGCTCATAGACTTATAGTTTTTTTACAGATGGAAACCAAGGAAGGGTAGAGCGCATGAAGGACAATGATTTGGCTAGATTACTAAGCGAAGCGGTCAGTGCAGCTTATGCTGAAACTCCCTCCCTATTCGATAAAAAGGGCATTGAGCAAGCTATGGTATTTCGTATTGGAATACACTTGCACAAGTTACTACAGAGTACAGAGCTAAAACACTACCAACTTGATTGCGAGTATAACAAAAAGGGAGACGACCCCAAGAGGGATATTAATGGCACAGCTATTCGCCCCGATCTTATAGTTCACCAAAGAGGCGATAATCACGAAAGCGCAAACAAGTTAGCTGTTGAATTTAAAGAATGGTGGAACAAGAATACTGGAGATACGTTTAAACTAGAGAACTTAACACACCGCGATGGGGGTTACGCTTACCAACTAGGTGTCTTTGTTGTTCTTGGTAGGGAAGCTCCTGAATACACTTACTTTAAACATGGTGTTCAATGCCGATAAGTTTGTTGTCGTGTAAAGTCAGTAGATAACTGAAGAATAGATCGCATGTCTGGATCGTATTAGATAGCTAGGATTTAACATTGCAGGCTGCACCTTTCGGTTACACCATGCACCTGCCACATCTAAAGCGTTGAAAATTATAAAGGCAGAAAAATGGTCGGAACGAGAGGATTCGAACCTCCGACCCCTTGCACCCCATGCAAGTGCGCTACCAGGCTGCGCCACGTTCCGGTGAGAGTATAAGATCAGTCTTTAACAATCACTTGCCCGCGCGATGCGCTTACACGATGCGCGAACAAGACAATCTTTTAACGGCTTCCTTTTCGTTTTTCAACGGATAAATTCAAAAAAGAAACGGCGGATGAGCCTAGCCCGCAGCTTGTGCAACGTCACCAATCAAAGAGCGAAGCTCCTTAAGGTCGGCGAGCATAGCCTTGAGCGCTGCTTTTTCTTTGCCCTGCGCCTGAAGCTGTGCCTGTGCCGGCATCGCGGTCACGTTCGACACTTTGAGGCTTACAGGGGATTGCTCGGCCGCCGCCTCAACACCGACCATGTCGGCATCGTCATTGACGTTGGCGGCAATCTGGTTGCGCGTTTGGCCTTTCAGGAGCTTTTGCACGCCCTTAATCGTATAGCCTTGCTTGTACAGCAAATCATGAATGTGTTTGAGCAAGGAAATATCCTCAGGACGGTAATAACGACGCCCGCCGCCGCGCTTCAATGGCTTGATCTGGGTGAATTTGGTTTCCCAAAAACGCAGGACGTGTTGCTGGACTTCCAGTTCGTCTGCCACTTCACTGATGGTTCTGAATGCCGATGGGGCTTTCTTTGCGGATGCGCTTTGACGGGTCATGGTGGTGTCCTTCCTTTTAAACTTTGTTCTTATCTTGCGATAATAATATCTTATTCTAAAACGGTTTTCTTCCCGCGATCGGGCGTTTTGTGGGTGCGGAGCGGCTTTCGAGAAGTTCTACCAACATCGCCTCCATATGAACGCCGCGGAAATAAGCATTGGCGTATGCTGCTCTCTTATCCGAATACGCCCCGTTGAAATCCTCAAGCAATTTCGCGGTTACGCGGCGGACATTCTCCAATTCCTTGAGCAAGTCCTCGCGCCGCACATCTTGCGCCGGCTTTGGCGCGATACGCTCTTGCAATGGGCGATAGCGCTGTATGCCACCATCGTCTTCATCATGGTCGCCGCCACCAAATGTTTGGCTTCCGCCGCCGGATGCCCGACGTCCGTCATTAAATTCAGCGCTTCTGCTGCCGGAATCCCGACTATCACCACCGAATGTCTGGCTTCCGCCGCCGCCCCAACCTTCTTCCATGGCTTAGCCCTCTTCACTATCGTGAATTTTGCCTTTAAGGACTTGGCTGGCCTTGAAGACAACAACTTTACGCGGTGTAATCGTGGCCTCAACGCCTGTTTTCGGGTTACGGCCAATGCGTTCGGATTTTTCGCGGATGTTAAAACTCCCGAAGGAAGAAATCTTGACATTGTCCCCCGCGACCAGCGCATCGGAGATTTCCTGCAAGGTGCTTTCGACCAAAGCGGAGGATTCAGAGCGGGACAAACCCACCCTTTGATACACGGCTTCAGCAAGATCTACGCGAGTGATTGTACTATTGCTCATAACAGCCTCTTTTCGTTGAATAAAATCAACATAACAACGGTCAAGTCCAAGGTCAACAAATTCCTTGATCTTTTTTTAAGGCAGTGAATATAAAAATGCGAATCTTTTCGGTAACGTAGGGAAAGCCCCGATCTCAGAGCCGCCCGCGCGTCCTGCACAAGACCAACCAAGCGCCGCGCCTAGAACCGAACCAGCGCCGAGCCCCACGTAAAACCGCCGCCCATAGCCTCAAGCAAGAGTAAATGCCCCTTCTTGATGCGCCCGTCTTTGACAGCCGTGGACAGAGCCAAAGGAATGGACGCCGCCGATGTATTGCCATGGCGATCCACCGTCACAACAACGCGATCGATGCTCATGGCGAGTTTTTTGGCCGTTCCTTCGATGATGCGTAAATTTGCCTGATGCGGCACTAAAAAGTCAATCGCGTCCGCCTTGATATGATGCGCAGCCAAGGTTTCCTCAACCACATCACTCAAGCACTGCACCGCATGGCGAAAGACTTCTTTGCCCTCCATGCGAATAAAACCGGTCGTTTGCGTGCTGGACGGCCCGCCATCGGTATAAAGAAGGTCGTTATGGTGGCCATCGGAGTGTAAATGGGTCGAAAAAATACCCCGATCGCTCAAATCACCCTTTGCGGCGGTTTCGGCCTTGAGCACGACAGCCCCAGCGCCATCGCCAAACAACACGCATGTTGCGCGGTCGTCCCAATCCAAAATCGCGGACATTTTTTCCGCGCCGATCACCAAAATGCTTTTCACCTGCCCCGTCACGATCATCGCATTGGCAACCGACAAAGCATAAATAAACCCCGAACAAACGGCCTGAACATCAAACGCAAAGCCGTTCTTGGACGTGCCAAGGCGCGCCTGAACCGTTGTCGCCGTTGCTGGAAACGTCCGGTCGGGCGTGGTTGTCGCGACAATCACCGCATCAATATCCGCAGCCTTCAACGATGATGAGCTCAGCGCATCCAAGGCCGCCCGCACCGCCAGATCAGACGTTGCCTGTCCATCCGCCGCGATATGGCGCTGGCGAATACCCGTGCGCTGGGTAATCCATTCGTCAGTCGTATCAATTTTTTGTTCGAGGTCCTTATTGGTCACAATAAGGTCGGGAAGGTAGTGACCGACTCCGTCAATCACCGCCCGTATGGCAGGGGCAGCAAGGCTCATACACTAACCCTTTCGTTCACCACGGAAACGAACGATTCCTGTTCAGTCAGGTATTCAATTTCCTTGGCCACGATCGCATTAAATCCGTTTTCCGACATTTTTATGCCGGCAATCACCGCGTGCGAGAAGGCAAACGCATCGGCGCTGCCATGACTCTTAATGCACACACCGTTCAGCCCCAAAAACAGGCCGCCATTATAGACGCGGTGGTCAAGCCGTTTCCGCACTGCGTTGAATTGGCGAAGACTGATCAAATAGGCCAGCTTAGACAGCAATGAACGGCTGAACTCCGCCTTCAACGTCTTCACAAAAAGTGTGGCGATCCCTTCGGCGGTTTTCAAGGCGACATTACCGGTAAACCCGTCCGTCACCACAACATCAACCGTTCCCTTGCCGATGTCATCGCCCTCAACAAAGCCTTTAAACTCACCGGGGAATTTGATGGCCGACAAAATCGACAGCGCCTCACGCAGCGTATCATGCCCCTTCATATCCTCCGACCCGACATTCAACAGCCCGACCGTGGGACGGGTGATGCCGGACACAGCCTTGGCATAAACCGCGCCCAAAATAGAGAACTGCACAAGGTTTTCAGAGTCACAGGAAATATTCGCGCCAAGGTCAAGCATCATCGTGCTGCCCTTCACCGTCGGCAAAAGGCTCGCAATCGCAGGGCGATGAATACCGGGGAGGCATTTCAAAACCAGCTTCGCCGTTGCCATCAACGCGCCGGTATTGCCGGACGACACCACACAATCGGCGCGCCCTTCGGCCACCGCATTAATCGCCATCCGCATACTGGACTTACGCCCTGTGCGCAGCGCAATCGACGGGCGCTCATCGCTGGCGACCACATCATCGGTGTGGTGAACAACACTGCGTTTTTTAAGATCAGGATATTTATCAAGGATAGGTTCGATCACATGGGAGCGTCCGAACAAAAGGAACTCAGCCTTTTTGTATTTCTTCGCCGCAAGAGCAGCGCCCGGAATCACGGCATCCGGCCCGTTATCGCCGCCCATAGCGTCAAGAGCGATTCTTATTTTTGTAGCGTGCTTGTCAGACATGGCAATGGCAGCCCGATTTTTCCAATCCGATATAGACCAAGACCGGAGAAAGCGCCGGCCCGCACTGAAAACAAAAAGCCCGCCTGTCTATAAGAGGACTTCGCAGTCCGGCGGACTTTTTCACAGTATCGCTACGATAAGTGGCTTATTCTTTGACGTCAAGGACTTGACGACCTTTATACATGCCGGTCTTCAAATCGATGTGGTGGCGTCTTTTGGCTTCACCGGAATGCGCGTCTTCAACCCAGTTGGTTGATTCCAGCGCATCGTGAGAGCGACGCATGTTGCGTTTTGAGGGGGTCGTTTTTCTCTTAGGAACAGCCATTGTCCCGATCCTTACGTTATGTTTTCCGTTAAAATAAAATCTGTTTTTGTGGCCGTTTCGGCCGACACCGAGCATGACATGAAAAACATGTATCACGGCTCAAGCGCTGTTTATTAAATGATTTTGTAACGCCTTGCAAGCTTTTTCCTTAAATTCAGGAAACCTCACACCGACAAAATACCCGCATAATTTTTACCGCCTTGCACGAACACAAAAAAGCCGGATCTGTGCCACTTTCTCCTACCCCTTACCTTCAGGGAATTTATAGTCTTTCAAAACCGCAAAAACCTTAACATCGGGGTCTTTATAAATCGGTTCATCCGGATTACGTTTTTTTGCCTCGTCCGAGCGTGGATAAGGATTAATCCCGACCGCCAAGGCCTGCGCCACCAATTCGCCCACATCAATCTTGCCGCCGATAATCGGTTCGGGGTCTTCATGGTCTTCGGGAAGTTCGCGCTCTTGCAAGGCATCCTCATCCATCTCTTTTTTCTGGCGCTGCGCCTTTAAAAAAGACGACACGCGTTCTTCGTCCAGAAAATAAGCATCAAATATCTCGTCCAATGGCTCAATGACCGGCTCTAATGTCACAACGCAGGGCTGCTCAATCATCGCTTTCACCGCGCCGCTGATATGAATGGTGCATCCATCCGCCATACGCTTGGACTGAATAACCGCCTCAAAATCGCGTATGTCCGTAATGCCTAGGCGTTTGCACAGCGCCGTAACCTCCGCCGCATCAATCGACAGTGATATTTTTTTTGGCGCCACCGTGACGGCATCCGCCGCCAAGACATAGGAATATTCCGGTTTAATCTTTGCCATATCAGGCCGCCTTTCCGCCGATCTCTTCTTTATTTTTATCTGCGTCTGCGGTGCGGCCTGTACCGTATGAAAAAGAATCGCTGAGCAACACATCATCCGCCATTGCGCCGAGCAACGCCAAGCACGACACCACATAACCGGAAAGACTGCGCACATCAAACGAAGCGCCCGCCGCCGAATCAGGACGCGGGTCGTCCTGCACATCACTCGTAACATCGCGATGAATATTCCGCCCCAAAACATCGTTGAGGCGTTCACTCGCACCGGATTCGCCGTTTTCAAGCGCGTCAAAGGCAAGGCGGTAAGACGTATGACGCCCGTTAAACCCCTCCAGCATCCGCTTCATATGCTTTGGCACGCCCATATCCCCGACGCCCTTTTCGCGCAAGGATTGGTCCATGTCCTGAAAGAAAGTATCGAATAATTTCTGTCCCGTCAGTGCCGCTAAAACATGATCCTCGCATCGCTCCAGACGGTGCAAAATCATGGCGACATGAAGAACCAAAAGGTCAAACCGCGCATCAATCGTGTCGGCAATGCCGTAATCCTTGTACAAAGCCTCTTGGCGAGCGCGTTTCACGGCACCGCAATACATGGCATACGCAATGGCCGATGCCTGTTTATCCTGCTTTTTATTTTTAAATCCGAAGATCATGGGGAGCCTGCCTCTTTGCCGACTGTTTCACATTCGTCTTGTTTCTTTGTCATGGTCAATGCCCCCTGCGGAACGCTTGATTATGCATAAGAAACAGGTATAGTGATAAAGTTTTCGATCAAGACTGTAAAGTGAATACGATGAAAAACCCCATTGATGCGACCATATATAACAACCCAGCCGAAGATGCGCTTGCCGCGCGCGCAAAACCGCGCCTGCCGCACCCGTTGCGCAAAACCATCGCCGCTGCGCTGCTGTGTTCCGTTGTGCTGTGCGGCGCTTTGACGATATTGCCCAGCTGCGCGCCCATCAAGGCCACACGCGGCAACCTCGTCGCCGATGAGCAAGTGAAAGAGGTCATCCCCGGAACCCACCACCAAGCCGATGTCATGCGAATCCTTGGTACGCCGACATCAAAATCCATTTTTGATGATAATGTCTGGTATTATGTCGGCCTGAAAACAGAGCAATCGGCGTTTTTTGACCCCGATGTGCGGGAAAAGCGCATCCTGTCCGTCACCTTTGACGAAGGCGGCCTCGTCAGCGGCCTCAGCGAGATTGACCACGAAGGCTATGAAGTGCCGATTTCAGGGCGCATCACCCCGACCTCCGGCCAAGACCTCACGGTCATCCAGCAATTGCTCGGCAATGTCGGGCGCTTCAACCCGCAATCCTCGCAATAAGTCCATACGAGCCGCCGAGGCATCCAACGACCCGAAGGCAGCCGTAACAAGCCAAATCGCGACATTCAGACCACAAAAAAAGCCCCGCAAAACGGGGCTTTCCTTTTATTCTTGATCAAGACGGGTTGGCTTATGCCATCATCTTTGCCACAACGGCGACCAACAAAATCGCAACAATGTTGGTGATTTTGATCAACGGGTTCACCGCAGGGCCAGCCGTATCTTTATACGGGTCGCCGACTGTGTCGCCGGTGACAGCGGCTTTATGAGCCTCAGAGCCCTTGCCGCCATGGTTGCCTTCTTCGATGAATTTCTTCGCATTGTCCCATGCACCGCCACCGGAGGTCATGGAGATCGCCACGAAAATACCCGTCACAATCGTACCGAGCAACATCGCGCCCAAGGCTTGGAATGCGGGAACAACATCGCCCGTAATGCAGAATACAACACCGAACAAAATAATCGGTGCCACAACTGGCAACAAGGACGGAATGATCATCTCGCTGATCGCGGCTTTGGTCAGGATATCAACGGCTTTGCCATATTCAGGCTTGCTTGTGCCTTCCATGATGCCGGGGATTTCCTTGAACTGGCGACGAACTTCGACCACCACTGCGGACGCAGCGCGCCCCACAGCCGTCATCGACAAGGCGCTGAACAGGTATGGCAACAAGCCACCGATCAACAAGCCTATCACAACCCAAGGGTTTTGAAGTTCAAAGACAATATCAAGATTCGGCAGATAGTGAGTCAGTTCCTCGGTATACGCCGCGAACAAGACGAGCGCCGCCAAACCGGCCGAACCAATAGCATAGCCCTTGGTCACAGCCTTTGTGGTGTTACCAACCGCATCAAGCGTATCGGTCGTCACACGGACTTCCTCAGGCATATCCGCCATTTCGGCAATACCGCCGGCATTGTCCGTCACGGGGCCGAACGCATCAAGCGCCACAACCATACCCGCCAAGGACAACATCGTCGTCGCCGCCATCGCAATTCCGTACAAACCAGCCGCAGAATACGACAGGAAAATACCGGCACAGATCACAAGCGTTGGCAGAGCGGTCGATTCCATCGAAATGGCGAGCCCCTGAATAACGTTTGTACCGTGTCCTGTTTCCGAGGCTTTCGCAACCGAACGCACCGGACGGAACGATGTCGATGTGTAATACTCGGTGATCCAGACAATCAATCCGGTCACACCCAGACCAACAGCGGCACAGCCGAGCAAATCATACCCATTGACCATTTCACCGGTAACGCGCTGAAGCTCAAGGTCGAAACCGTAATAAGACAGCAAACCGGCAATCATGATGAACGAGAACACCGCACTGGCGATCAACCCTTTATACAGCGCACCCATCACGGACTTGCTGGCGCCCAAACGGACAAAGAATGTTCCCAGAACCGATGCGAAGATACACAGCGCACCAATCGTCAACGGCAACAACATCACGAACTCACGGGCGCTGGCGTCAAAAACGCTGTACCCGATCAACATGGTGGCGACAACCGTCACGGCATATGTTTCGAACAAATCGGCGGCCATACCGGCACAATCGCCCACGTTGTCACCAACGTTGTCGGCAATCACGGCGGCGTTGCGCGGATCATCCTCAGGGATACCGGCCTCAACCTTGCCCACGAGGTCGGCTCCGACATCTGCACCCTTGGTGAAGATACCGCCGCCCAAACGTGCGAAGATAGAGATCAGCGAAGCACCAAAGCCCAAACCAACCAAGGCCTCAATCACATAACGACCGTCATGCCCTTGTTGCAACAGCACAAAGTAATAGACAGCCACGCCGAGCAAGCCAAGACCAACAACCAACATGCCGGTAATCGCACCGGATTTAAAGGCAATGGCGAGAGCCTCACCAAGGCCTTTGGTTGCGGCCTGCGCCGTACGCACGTTGCCCTTAACGGACACGTTCATGCCGACATAACCGGCAATACCCGAGCAAACAGCCCCGATAATAAAGCCGATCGCGACATGCCAGCCAAGCAACAGGCCAAGCGCGATGGTAACAACAACACCGACAATCCCGATGGTACGGTATTGGCGGTCGAGATAGGCTTTCGCCCCTTCTTGAATAGCGGCGGCAATTTCCTGCATGCGGGCATTGCCTGCATCGGCAGAAAACACACTGCGCGAGGCGATAAATCCGTACAGCAAGGCCACAAAGCCGGCCGCAAGGATAATCATCTGTTCATATGACATGGTTACAGTCCCTTATCGTTTAGTGAATCGTTGAATGACTCGAATTTTGTTCTTATTTTTATTCAAATAAAACAGGACTATAGAACACAAACAAAAAAGCCGCGCAAGCGGCGAAGATATTGCATTGCAACAATACAGTGTATGCTTTCACAGAAAAACAACGTCTAAAACATTGAAAAGCCTCCAAAATGGAGGCTTTTAATGCGTGAAATAAGGCTATGTGGATCGTCTTAGACTGGGTGCTGATTCAACATCTGCATCAACACATCATCGACCACGCCCTCACCCATAACATCATTGGTGATTCGCTTGAGTTTTTGACGCACCATATCAATGGCGACTTGTCCCCCCTGATCCGCCGCCTTTTTACCGAACGCGCCGTACATCTCGGTCAAAAACGCATCCGTCAATTTCGGGCGCTTTTGTTCAACCTTTTGCACGTTCAACGGGTCGGACACCTCAAGTGCCACGGCGATGCTGATAACCTGATGCGCTTGTGACTTGCCGACAACGGACAAGATAAACGGATCCATCTCGACATAGGCGACTTGGCTTTTATCCTTTGGCTTTTCTGCTTCTGCGACTGTTTCTGCGTTCGCGTCTTTGGGCTGTAAAAAGAAATACGCCCCCGCGCCGCCGCCGCCGATGACCAACAGAGCCAATACGGCAATGATTACACCTTTCATAACTTTTATGATCCCCCTCTTTATTATGCGATCCTGTTTATTATGACAGGAATATCTTAAGAAGGAGTTATTGTTATGTAAAAGTTTATCAGATAGGGTAGAAATAAATATCGTTTATAAACAAATAGATATACGGAAAGCCTTTAACAAACTTGTTTAACGCACCTGTTTAAACAGCTTATCAAGAACGGCATTAATGATTTTTTTCTCCGTCCCCTCATAAAAACTATCGGTCACGGTCATATAATCGTTGATGATAATCGGCGCATCCACGTCATGATGACACAGGATTTCCGCCGCGCCGCACATCAAGATAGCCTTTAACAAGACCTCAAGATCCTTGTATTTCGCCCCCATCGCTTCATTCAAAAAAACCTCAATATCGGTTTTTTTGGCTTGCTGGCTGCGCACAATCGACAAAAACAGCGCATCATCATGGTCGACAAATTCATCCGCGACATCCCCGTCCCGAAACCCCGATCGGCCACGCACATTGAGCATCACCGTATCGGCATCAAGGTCGGTCATCATCAATTGATACACAGCCTGCGCCGCCAAAAGCCGCGCCATACGGTTCCGCGCGGATGCCGACCCTTTTTTTGCCGGTTTTTTAGCCTGTTGTTGTGGCAATTCGCTCATCATCCGTTCCTGTGCTGCTCGTCTATACTTATATGCTTATTGTCTACTCGGCGTCCGCCAAGTCAAAGAAATGGTGTTTGAGGGCAAGAACCTCAAGCGCCGCAACCGCGGCATCGCGGCCTTTGTTCTTTTGTGCGGGGTCGGCGCGGACAATCGCCTGCGCCTCGTTCTCAACCGTCAAAATGCCGTTGCCGACCGCAAGGTCGAGCGCCAAAGACACTTCGTAAACGCCGCGTGCGCTCTCGTTACACACAATATCATAATGTCCTGTTTCGCCGCGAATAACGCACCCCAAAACAATAAACGCATCATATTGCCCCGATTGCCCCGCAAACGACAAAACCGAAGGAATCTCAAGCGCTCCGGGAACCTCAACACGGTCATAGGTCACGCCGACCTCATCCAGCGCCTTCATCGCGCCACTCACCAACATATCGGCAATATGCGTATAAAAACGCGCCTCGATAATCAGGCAATGCGGAACGGCGCGGGACTCATCAGGGGCACTCATAGCTTCATCCTTATTCTGTTATTCAATGGCTATCGAATTATTCGGCTTCGTTTTTTTGGCATGGACGCGCCGATGCATATCATTACAAGCCGCGCTGTTCAACTATATTCAGGCCAAACCCCTGAAGTCCGATCACATGCTTGGGCGAGGATGTCAGCAAAACCATATCCCGCACGCCAAGATGAATGAGGATTTGCGCCCCGATTCCATAGGAACGCAGTGTTTTTTCGGTCTTCACGGCGGCTTTGGCGGCCTTGTCGTTGGCGCTGTTCGCCAAGCCTTGGGTGCTGTCTTCTTCCATCGCGCGGGTCGATTGCAGGAGCAAAACCACGCCCGCCCCCGCCGCGCCGACCGCGTCCATCGCACAGTGCAGTGTGTCTTGCCCGATCCCGAGCAAGTCGGTCTTTACGTTCATCGCATGCACCCGCACCAATACAGGCTTCGTGTAATCCGGCGTTCCTTTGACCAGCGCCATGTTTTCTTCGCCGGTCATCAAGTTGCGGTAAGTATGCAAGGTGAACGCGCCGCCGTAACGGCTTTCGATCTGTTCCTGTTTCAAATGTTCAACGCATTGCTCTGTCCGCAAACGATAGGCGATCAAGTCGGCAATCGTGCCGAGCTTAAGACTATGTTTTTGAGAAAAAGCGATCAAATCGTCCATGCGTGACATTGTGCCGTCTTCGTTCATCACTTCACAAATCACGCCGGCACCACGCAGCCCCGCAAGACGCGCAATATCAACCGCCGCCTCCGTATGCCCCGCCCGCACCAAAACCCCGCCTTTTTGCGCCCGCAAGGGGAACACATGCCCCGGCATCGCAATATCATTCGGGCCGCTGGTCGGGTCAATCGCCACTTGGATCGTGCGGGCGCGGTCAGGCGCGGAAATCCCCGTGCTCACCCCGTCTTTTGCCTCAATCGACACGGTAAAGGCCGTGCCATGCCCCGATGTATTGCGCGCCGCCATCATCGGCAAGCCAAGCCGCGCCACCATCGCCTCATCCATTGCCAAGCAAATAAGCCCACGCCCATGCGTTGCCATGAAGTTAATAGAATCCGGTGTAACCATCTGAGCCGGAATGATTAAATCGCCTTCGTTCTCGCGGTCTTCATCGTCAACGAGGATGAACATCCGCCCGTTTCTGGCGTCTTCGATCAATTCTTCAGGGCTGGACAACACCAAGCGGTCGGACGGCGAAAGCCGCGCATCGCAAACCGGATGATCGTCACAAACGGCGTGAAGTGGGCTCATGGTCTATCCTGTCTTTTTCTGTGCTGTGTTTTGGGCAATATCCGCCCCGATCAACCGCGCCGCATACCGCGCCATAAGGTCAATCTCGAAATTCAAAACATCCCCGATTTTGGCGTCGCCCAGCGTCGTGACCTGCCATGTATGGGGGATGATATTCACCCCGAAGACACAGCCCTCAACCTCATTAACCGTCAGGGAAATACCGTCCAGCGCCACAGACCCCTTCGGCGCGATGAACCGCGCGAATTCCTGCGGCACTTCAATGCTCAGGCGGTGAGAATCCCCTTCCGCTCGCACAGCCACAATCCGCGCTAATCCATCTACATGCCCGCTCACGATATGACCGCCAAGCTCGTCACCAATGCGCAAGGACGGCTCGATATTCAAGCGCGCCCCTTCGTTCCAGCTTCCGAGTTTGGTTTTCGACAAGGTTTCCGCCGATACATCAACCAAAAAACAATCGCCGTCTTTTTCGACAACGGTGAGACAGCACCCGCCGCACGCAATCGACGCGCCGATTTCCACCCGCGAAAGATCAAGCCCCGTGCGAATGACATACCGCGCATCCCCGCGATTGCGGTCGATGCGCAGGACAGTTCCGATGTCTTTGATAATGCCTGTAAACATGGCGATAAGTCTTAACGCCATTCGGCGAAAATCCCAAGAAAATTTTATGATAATTTTTGTGATGAGGCACGAAGCGCCTCTCCAATCAGGCCAGCGGATGCGTAAAGACGCGCAGCATATCAGCACCAACAGGCCGATCATATTGATGTTTTACTTTAAATACATCTTTTATCGAATTGATATTTAAAGGATGAACGGCTTGCAACCCATCGCCACCAATCAAAGAAGGCGCCTGAAACCACCAAAGCTCATCCCACAGGGGCGCATCCATTCCCGCCCGTAAAAACGACCCGATCACCCCCGCGCCCCCCTCAACCAGCAAACGCGTCACGCCGCGTGCGGCAAGCATAGCCAGCACATCGGGAATATCCGTTCCCGTCGCCGACACATCAAACGCAACATGGCGCTCAACCACGGCGTCCGTGTTTGTGACCAAGAGCGGCGTCCGTGCGAATTGGTGGTTCACCAAGGCCTGCGCGCACCCGCCGCCCCGATCCAAAATGACCGGCAAGGGTTGAAGCGCCGCATCATCCGCCGCAATACCGCCGAGCCGGCACGACAAAGACGGGTTATCCGCAAGGTAAGTGTTTTTTCCGATCAAGATCGCATCATGGCGAAGCCGCAGCCCATGCCCCGCGGCGCGCGCCTCCGCCCCCGTAATCCATTGGCTCTCGCCCGATTGAGTGGCGATTTTCCCGTCTAGTGTCGAGGCAATCTTCAACGTCACGAACGGCCTTGGCTGCGGCGCGAAGCGAAGGAAGAACCCCTTGTTCACCGCAAAGCCGTCTTCCGCCAAAAGCCCCTCATTCACCGTAACACCGGCAAGGCGCAATAGATTCGCCCCCTGCCCCGCCACGCGCGGATCGGGGTCGTGACAGGCGATCACAACGCGCGACACCCCCGCATGAAGCAAAGCCTCCGCGCAAGGCGGTGTTTTTCCGTGATGGGCGCAAGGTTCGAGCGTGACATAGCACGTTCCCCCGCGGGCGCGTTCTCCCGCCATCTCCAGCGCTTGTGTTTCCGCATGAGGCCGCCCGCCATCGGCGGTACGTGCCGCGCCGACCACCCGCCCTTGAATATCAACAATCACGCACCCGACTGACGGATTCGGTGCGACACGCCCCAGCCCCTGCGCCGCCAGCATCAAAGCCGAGCGCATCATCGCCACATCAAAATCACTGAAAACAAGCGCAGGACGCATAGATAACCCGCCAATAATTAAAGTAGAAAACGCCGAATTTTACGCCGTTTTTTTAGCGGCGACATCCCCATCCGGCAAGTCGCCGAGAAAGTCACGGAAGTCGGAGACTTCGCGGAAATCCTTATAAACACTGGCATAGCGGACATAGGCGATTTGGTCGATCTCCGCGAATGTGTCCATCACCATGCGGCCAATGGCGATGGAGGTGATTTCGCTCTCGCCCTTTTGTTCGAGTTCGCGCACGATGCGGCTGATGATTTTCTCTAACCTGTCTTCGTTGACGGGGCGTTTGCGTAACGGGATAATCATCGAACGGGTCAATTTATCGCGGTCAAAGGGTTCGCGGCTGCCGTCATTTTTAAGGACGGTGAGTTCGCGAAGCTGAACCCGCTCAAACGTCGTGAAGCGCCCTTCACAAGACGAACAATGCCGCCGACGGCGGATCACGGCGTTATCCTCCGACGGGCGCGAATCTTTCACCTGTGTTTCTTCGTGACTGCAAAAAGGGCAACGCATGACGGCCTCTTTCTTGATCTGTGATTATCGTTCAAGTACGGCGCGCCGCATCAAACGGCGCGCGTTTTCCCCTATTTAATGGGGGATTATAAATGAGTCCCGCTATAGATCGGGAAACGGTCGCACAGGGCTTTCACCTTTTGGCGAACTGACTTTGCAACCGCATCATTCCCGTCAAGGCCGTTGGCGACAACCCCGTCCAAAACCTCAAGAATCAAATCACCGATCTGGCTCCATTCCGCTGCACCAAAACCGCGCGTTGTTCCCGCCGGCGTTCCCAAACGAATGCCCGATGTCACAAACGGTTTTTCAGGGTCAAACGGAACGGCGTTTTTGTTGCAGGTAATCCCCGCACGCTCCAACGCCTCATCGGCGATTTTACCGGTGAGTTTTTTGGGGCGCAGATCGACCAAAACAATATGGCTGTCCGTTCCGCCGGTCACGATATCAAGCCCACCATCGACCAGTTTTTGCGCCAACACACGGGCATTATCAACAATTGCCTTGGCATAGTCTTTGAAGTCTGGACGCAACGCCTCGCCAAAGGCCACAGCCTTTGCCGCAATCACATGCTCGAGCGGCCCGCCTTGAAGCCCCGGGAAAATCGCCGAATTAATCTTTTTCGCGATCTCCTCGTCATTCGTCATAATCATGCCGCCGCGCGGGCCGCGCAGGGTTTTGTGTGTTGTGGTCGTCACGATATGCGCATGACCAAACGGGCTGGGGTATGACCCGCCCGCAATCAAACCGGCATAATGCGCCATATCGACCATCAAATAAGCACCGACTTCATCCGCGATTTTGCGGAAACGCGCCCAATCAATCACGCGCGGATAGGCCGACGCCCCTGCAATAATCATTTTCGGCTTGTGCTGACGCGCCAAAGTTTCGACTTCGTCATAATCCAGCAAGCCGTTATCTTTGCGCACACCATATTGAACCGCATCAAACCATTTGCCGGATTGGTTCGGCGCTGCGCCATGGGTCAAATGCCCGCCGCAGGCCAAAGACATGCCGAGGATCGTATCCCCTGGTTGCAACAACGCCAAAAACACGCCTTGGTTCGCTTGCGCGCCGGAATGCGGTTGTACGTTCACGAATTCACAACCAAACAGCTTTTTCGCCCGCTCAATCGCCAATGTTTCAGTCACGTCAACAAACTCGCACCCTTGATAGTAACGCTTGGACGGGTATCCTTCGGCGTATTTGTTGGTCAACACCGACCCCTGTGCCTGAAGCACCGCACGCGACACGATGTTTTCAGAGGCGATCAATTCGATCTGGTCTTGCTGGCGCTCAAGCTCGCCCACCATGGCTGAGTACAGCTCGGGGTCAACAGCCGACAATTCATCGTTAAAATAGGCCTTTGTTGCTTTGTTCATGCTGAGATCCTTCATTGCGGTGTTTGTCATGCTGCGCTCCTTCATTTATCTGTGCCGACCACTGTAATTTTTTCATGCCTGCCTGTCTGTCAGGACATTTTGCCGATCCTGCGGTCATGCCGCCCGCCCTCATAAGGGGTTTTTAAAAATATATCGAGGCAATCAATCGCGACTTGATCACCGATCACGCGTCCGCCAAAAACAATGACGTTCGCGTTGTTATGCGCCCGTGACAACCGCGCCGATGTCACATCGCCGCATAAAGCCGCCCGAATATGCGCATGGCGGTTCGCCGCAATCGAAATCCCGATGCCCGACCCGCAAATCAAAACGCCCGTATCGGCCTTGCCCGCCTTGATGGCATCGGCCAGCGCATGGGCATAATCGGGATAATCCACGGAATCCGGATTGTGACACCCAAGATCAAGCCATTCGATCACGTATTCGCCAACACGCACATCCTCAAACGCCTTTTTCAAGGCTTCTTTAAGGGCGTATCCGCCATGGTCGCTCGCAATCAAGAGTTTTCTTGTCATTATATATATTTTCGCCGTTTTCGTCGTTTATGCACGCCGCTATGACGGTGCCCTTATGGATGCTGTGTACCAAGGTTTTACCCGCTCACTGCCGCGCCGTCAATCACGCGCATGCGCATCAACCGATAATCTCAATCAATAATGCCGTTTTTGCGCAAAACATATTCAAGCCGCTTCACCGCATTGCGTTTCAAAATTTCCTGCGGCGTGTTCACAGGGCCTTGAATCGACACCTCCGTCACCGTCAAAACATCCATGGCCGTTACCTTCATGACACTGCCCACGGGCGAAAATTCGATAATAACCTCACGCCCCGCCAATGCATCGCCGCTCATCTCATCTCTCCTGATTGCTCTATTGCGTCATACCCTCTTGGTCTGTTCATCAAAACACGATAAACTTTCGCATCACAGTCTACAGAATTCTTCGAAAGGATCAATCATGGCTAAAGACCCCGCACAATTCGGCACATTTTCGTGGGAAGACCCGCTCTTGCTCGACGATTTATTGAGCGATGAGGAACGGATGATCCGCGACACCGCGCGCGATTTTGCGCAAAACCGCCTGATGCCGGGAATCGTTGAGGCCAACCGCCATGAAAATTTTGACCGCACCATCATGACCGATATGGGCGAACTTGGTTTGCTCGGCTCCACCATTCACGGCTACGGCTGTTCCGGCGTATCCGAAGTTGCCTACGGCCTCATCGCGCGGGAAGTTGAGCGTGTGGACTCTGGCTATCGCTCCGCCTTATCCGTGCAATCCTCGCTGGTCATGTATCCGATTTACGCCTTCGGGTCTGACGAGCAAAAGGATAAATACCTGCCCAAACTCGCCACTGGCGAATGGGTTGGATGCTTCGGCTTGACGGAGCCAGACGGCGGTTCCGACCCGTCCTCCATGACCACACGCGCCAAAAAAACCGCCGGCGGATATCGCCTGTCCGGCGCCAAGCAATGGATCACCAATTCCCCTATCGCCGATGTTTTCGTTGTCTGGGCAAAGGATGACGACGGCAAAATCATCGGCCTCATCCTCGACAAAGGCATGAAAGGCCTGACCGCCCCGAAGATCGAGGGGAAATTCTCGCTCCGCGCCTCCATCACCGGCGGCATCGCGATGGATGACGTGTTTGTGCCGGACGCCAATGTCTTGCCCAAGGCCGGCTCAATGCGCGGGCCGTTTTCGTGTTTGAACAAGGCGCGCTATGGCATTTGTTGGGGCGTCATGGGGGCGGCGGAGTTTTGCTGGCACCAAGCGCGCAGCTATACCATGGATCGGATCGTCTTCGGCAAGCCCCTCGCCGCCCAACAATTGGTTCAGAAAAAACTCGCCGACATGCAAACCGAGATCACCCTCGGCCTCCACGGCGCCCTGCGCCTTGGGCGGTTAATGGAGGAAGGTCGCGCCGCGCCGGAGGCTATCTCCCTCCTCAAGCGCAATAACTGTGGTAAAGCCCTTGATATTGCGCGGGTTGCGCGGGACATGCATGGCGGCAACGGCATCGCCGATGAATACCACATCATCCGCCACATGACGAATTTGGAGGCCGTGAATACATATGAAGGCACGCATGATATTCACGCACTCATCTTGGGGCGCGCGCAAACAGGCCTGCAAGCCTTCAGTTAACCTGATTTTATGATTTAAACCACTATACTGGAAGAATGAGAAAACATACCCCGACACTCATAAAACGACACCGAAACGGCTCGTTTTCAATAAAGACGGGTTCATGTTCCGGCAATGTCTTATTTTTGATTCTCATCGCGGTGGCGTTGTTTGCGGCGCTGTCCTACGCCGTGACGCAGAGCAGCCGCAGCGGCGGCGATGGAGTCTCCAAAGACAAAGCCAAACTCGCCGCCTCGCAAATCATTCAATATGCCACATCGGTCGAACAAACGATCAGCCGCCTGAAAGTCATTAACCGATGCACCGACACCCAGATCAATTTTGACAACAACATCATCGCCGATTACGACAACACCTTGGCACCTTCCGACGGACGTTGTGATGTTTTCGGAGGCAATGGCGGCGCATTACCCTTTATAACGCCGGAAGATAATTGGTTCAAAGGGCAAACCCTGCCGCGATGGAATAAACAATTCATCTATACAGGGCGCGATTGCTATTCAAATGTCGGGAGCGGCGGCGACACGAGTACTTGCTTTAACAACGGCACAAACGAGGACACCGAACTCGCCGTCCTGCTCATCGACATCAGTGATGAAATCTGTGACGAGATCAACAAAAAGTTCGGCCTTCGCAAAGCCACCCAAGCCTCAAGTAATGGCAACACCTATGACCACCCCGAAACAGACGGAAAATTCAAAGGCTCATACGGAACCAGCCCGACAGGCAGCAGTCACATCCACATCGCAAGCGGCTATGTCAATGAGCTGAGTTCACAAACGACAGGGTGTATTTTTGACCAAAGCCCGAACGCCAATATTTTCTTTCACGTCCTGATCGCGCGATAGAAAATAGAAATAAGAGGTAAAAATCAAACCATGAAACAGCAAAATGGCAACGTCTTATTCCTCATCCTCATCGCGGTGGCGCTGTTCGCGGCGCTGTCCTATGCTGTGACGCAAAGCAGCCGCAGCGGCGGTGACGGTGTTTCCAAAGACAAGGCCAAGCTCACGGCCTCGCAAATCATTCAATATGCCACCCATGTCGAACAAGCGATCAGCCGCATGAAGCTCATCAACCGATGCACCGACACGCAAATTGATTTCAGAAATAACTTTGTCGCGGGCTATGAAAACCCGTCCAGCCAGAGCGCCAATCGATGCGAAGTCTTTCACCCCAATGGCGGTGGCATTCAATGGCAAGAAGCTCCGAAAAACGCCACCACCAATAACAATGACTGGGTGTTTAACGGCTCCAACACGGTCACGAATATCGGCACTGGCGGACAAAATACAACATCCCCCACATGCCCCGGCGGGCCGGCAGGAAGCTGCGCCGAGCTTGTGATGATCTTGAGCAATCTGGATAAATCTCTGTGCCTTGAGATCAACAAAAAACTCGGCGTAGGCGAGCGCAGCGCGGGTGAACCGCCAAAAGACAATACTAATGCCGAGGTCATCGCGAAATTCATCGGCACTTATGCCGAAACATTCGCCATTGCCACGCCCCTTCTTTACGGCGTATCCACCGGTTGTTTCGAGGGCGACGCTATCCCCGCTTCCGGCACATATCATTTTTATCATGTTTTGATTGCGCGCTAGTACGAGCGAGCTAAGGGCAAGGCTTATAATTTAAACAGAGCCTTAAGCAGCCGCTCCTGCGCCTTCGGATCAATTTTACGCTCCGGCTTCGGCGGATAGGGCGCATAGCCGCCCGCGATACGAAAATCATTGATAATGTCGGCTTTCGGGCGCTTATCAATCAGGCGCAGGCGCTCTTTCGGAATACGGCTGAAACAAATCACCTCCGGCAATTGATACGCCAGACGATCCGCCGCCCCTTCGGCATGATAATCCGCCCATTTCACCAGTGAGTTAAAATAGGCGTGCTTTGCCTTGATCGTTCCTGCATCCTTGGCAAAGCTGCTCCCCTTATAAGACGGATCAAGATGCACGCCGTAATCCGCGACGTAAAGATCATCCACCGCCGGATCAACGCGTACCTCAAGCAACGCCAATTCCGCATCATGCATATCATGCAGCACCGTTTCGAAGACCGGTTGCCCGCTCTCGCCCCATTCATGCGTCGCCCAGCCCTTATGCAGCGGATCAAGCAACCCGAACACCGCGCCCTCATAGGCCTTTTCGGGTAGGCCGCTGCCGCCCGCAACGCCGAGCGCCACAAAGCGTTTCAGGGGCAAAAGTCCGGTTCCTGACTCCGCGCCTTCCGCCGCGTTGCCGCCGTAACACCCGCCTTGCGCGATATAGCGCAATTTCTCGGCGGGGCTGTAGTGATAGAAAACCTGCGCGGTTTTATCCTGTGCCATGAATGAAAAAAGCTCCCTTTATCATCAAGGGAGCTTAATCGAAACTGGATTATATTTCCATAAAAAACATCAATCAAACCCGTCAAGGGAATCAAGCCCCGTGAAGTTCGTCTGTGACGTCCAAAAACGCTCGAGCATACGAAGGATTTGCGACAATTCCTTGAACTTGGCCTCGCTCAAATCGGTGGATTTGAGCATTTCCTCATGCCGCGCCAGAAGGTCGGTAATAAAGCCCTTAAGCTCCAACCCCTTTTCCGACAGGCGCACGCGGATCGACCGCTTGTCATGAACCGACCGCGCCTGCATCAAATAGTCGTTCTCGACCATTTTCTTGACGTTATACGACACGTTCGACCCAAGGTAATACCCGCGCAAGGTCAATTCCCCGACCGTCAATTCATCGTCGCCGATGTTATACAAGATCAAGGCCTGAATGTTGTTGATGTCCTGAATACCGCGGCGTTCAAGCTCGACCTTCATCACATCCAAAAAACGGCGGTGCAAACGCTCGATCATCTGGACGGCATCGTAATAAACCGAGTTGTACACCATTCAAGCTCCTTAACAATCTTTACAAATCTATTGTGATGATAACCGCACACACGGAAGGCACAGAAAAAAGACACGCGCACGCAGGCAAAAAAGAATCACCTTCATCCCATAGTATAACCCAAAGTTTTATGGATTGTTAATGGCTCTGTTAATAGCTCTGGGATAAAGGCTCGAAATAGCGTGCAATGTCGACGGCGCGGATCTCGTCATTGGCGGCGGGGCTCCAGCGCGGCGACTTGGTTTTATCAAGCACGGCGGCCTTGATCCCCTCAAACAAATCATGCCCCTGTATGAAGCGGCACGCCAATATTAAGTCCTGTGCCATCACCGCATCAAACGTCATGCCCGCCTTGACGTGCTTCATTTGTTCAAACGTCACGGCCAAACTTGTCGGGCTGGCGAAGGTGAGTTCCTCAAGCGTTCGTTTGCCCCATTCGGACGTGTCCATGCGCACCGCTTCGATGATCTCGCCCACGCTGGAACGCGAAAAACACGCCTCGATCCGCTCACGATTGCGTTCGATCCATCCCGCCTGTTTCGGCGCCACATGCACATGCGACAATGCGTCTGTGACATTGTCCATCATATTTTCAGGGGATGATTTTTTCACAACATCCGTCAACAACGCCTGTATCCGCTCGCTCTTATCCGTCCGACTAATGAACCCGCACAGCCCCGCATAATACATATCCGCCGCATCAATCGACGTTCCGGTCAAGGCCAGATATAGGCCGATCGCCCCCTCACAGGCGGCGAAGTTATAGGTACTCCCAATATCCGGAAAAAACCCGATCCGCACCTCCGGCATCGCAAAGACGGTTTTTTCCGTTGCGATGATGTGGCTTCCATGCCCCGACACACCATACCCGCCGCCCATCGTAATCCCGTTCAAAAACGCTACATACGGCTTGCCGAGGGTTTTGATCTGGCGGTTCAGTTGATATTCCTCGTTAAAAAAGACGCTCGCGACATTTTCGGCGATCTCGCCACGGCGATACGCCATGCCTTGTTGGTACAGGCTTTTAATATCCCCGCCGGCGCAAAAGGCACGGTTGCCCGCGCCGCTGATGAACACGCCCTTCACATTCGCATCGCGCTTTGCCTGCGTCATAATCATCGACAACACGCGGGTCATCTCCAACGTCAAGGCATTCAACGCCGAAGGCCGGTTCAGTGTAAGGTGGACAAACGCCTGTGACTGGTCTAAGAGAAGGTCGGATAATTGATAGTTCGAGAGCATAAAAACGCATCACCACTTTTAAAGATTTAGGCAAGGACTGCCATAGGACCACAAAGGATAGAAGGTATAGCATGAAAGCAGATCATCTCAAACAAATCACCGATTTACAAGACACAGACCGCAAAAACCTCTCACGCACGCCCCATTCTTTTGACGGCGATGACGTGACCGATGGCTCCGAGCCTACCTCCTTCAGCGCCGATACACTGGCGCGTGCTGCCTCCGCCTTCCCCCGCGTGCGGATGCGCCGCAACCGCCAAACACCGTGGTCGCGCAATCTGGTGCGTGAAAATGAACTCACCGTCAATGACCTGATCTGGCCTGTTTTCGTTGTCGAAGGTCAAAATCAGGACATCCCCGTCACCACCATGCCAGGGGTGAGCCGCTGGTCAATTGACGTGCTCGTCAAACGCGTGAAGGAAGCTGCCTCGCTCCACATTCCCGCCATCGCTCTGTTTCCTGCCGTAGAAGCGGCTAAAAAAGATGCCGGCGGCACCGAGGCCTTCAACCCCGATAATTTGATTTGCCGCACCATCATGGAACTCAAGGACGTCGTTCCGGAGATCGGTATTTTCGCCGATGTCGCGCTCGACCCCTACACCAGCCACGGGCATGATGGCATCATCAGCGACGACCACATCCTGAACGACGCCAGCATTGACGTCCTGTGCAAGCAAGCCTTGGTTCAGGCGCAGGCCGGTGTCGATGTTATTTCCCCTTCCGACATGATGGACGGGCGCATCGCCGCCATTCGTGATGCGCTGGACGAAAACGGCTATGAACATGTTCAAATCGTGTCCTATGCCGCTAAATATGCCTCCGCTTTCTACGGGCCATTCCGTGACGCGGTGCAATCGGGCGGATTTTTGAAGGGCGACAAAAAAACCTATCAAATGGACCCCGCCAATTCCGATGAAGCCCTGCGCGAAGTCGCGCTCGACCTCGCCGAAGGTGCCGATATGGTGATGATTAAGCCGGGCTTGCCGTATCTCGACATTATCCGCCGCGTCAAAGACCGTTTCGGCGTCCCGACCCTCGCCTATAACGTCAGCGGCGAATACGCCATGATAAAAATCGCGGCACAGGCCGGAGCCCTTGACTATGACAAAGCGATGATGGAGATGTTGCTGTCCTTCAAACGCGCCGGTGCGGACGCGGTTTTAACCTATGCCGCCATTGACGCCGCGAAGAAACTCAATGGATAAGGCTCAAACACAAGCGCCACAATTTTAAATATTAAATCAATAAAAAAAGCCCTCATAACCCCTCCATTTTACGCTTTTCTCCGATCCGCACTGTATCGGAGAAAAGCGTATACTCGGTTTAATCAAAAAATAACTTTTGCGGCGCATTATCAAGTATGAAATAATTTTAATCTTGATTCTACAAATACGGCCTCAGTCATGTCCGACGACTTCAAAGAAATGAAAAAACAGCGAGATCGCTTTTTGGCGTTTGCGTTTGCATCCGCTGATCTTTTGCTTGAGGTCAACACCAAAAACGAAGTCCAATTCGCATCCGGCGCGGCCAAAGGCTTCACCGGCGATATAAGCTCCAGCCTCATCGGCACAAACTGGCTTGAACTCTTCACCCAAGAAGACCGCGTTATGGCGCTCAGCCTGCGTAACCAGACCAATATCGGCAAACGATGCGGCCCTATTTTGGTGAATATGAACAAGGAGTACAGCTCCGTCCCCGTCGGGATTTTAACGGGCATGAAGCTCCCCGACTATCCCGAATTATTCTTCATCACCATTTCCCAAGGGTCTATTTTGACGGGGAAAATGGGCGGTCAAGCACGCGCCGACACTCAAGGCAAAATGCTCGACAAAGAAAGTTTCGCCATGGCGGCGGTTGACGCCCTGTCAACCGCCAAGCTCATGGGGCGCGACCTTGACATGACCTTCTTCGACATCCCCGGCACCGATGCCTTGAAAGGCAAGATGGGAAGCGAAGATTGGTCAGACTTTAAAATGCAGCTTTCGGGTATTTTAAAGAGCAAATCCGTTGACGGGCAAATGGCCGCCGAGTTTGAAGACGGGCGCTATGGCTTGCTCCACGACAAAAGTGTCGGCATAGACGACCTTCAAAAAGAAATCTCGACCCTGTCGAAGGAAAAAGACCCCGAAGGCAAAGGCATTGAGGTCACCACGCAAACAATCGAGGCCGACACCGAAGGCCTGTCCGAGCGCGAATTCGCCAAGGCGCTCATCTACACCATCAATAAATTTGAGGAACAAGGCAACCAGCTCACGATTCAATCCTTGAACAAGGGCTTTGAGAACTTCCTCAAGGAAAACGCCGAAAAAATCACCGAGCTTAAATCCGTCATCAACCAGCAACGCTTCAACTTCGCGTTCCAACCGATTGTCGACCTTAAGACCAATACAGCCCACCATTTTGAGGCTCTCATTCGGTTTGAGAGCAATAAATCCCCCTATGAACTCATCACCTTTGGCGAGGATGTCGGCCTAGCGCCCGAAATCGACATCATGGTGTGCAGCAAGGCTCTGAATTACATCATTTACAACATGGCTCACAACAAATCGACGCTGGCGATCAATATTTCCGGCCTGTCGATTCAAAGCGAACCGTTTATCAAGGCGCTCAAATCCAAATTAGAGCCACACCTGAAATCCCGCGACATCGCCAAGCGCCTGATGTTCGAAATCACGGAATCGAGCCAAATCAAAGACCTCGACAAAGTGAACCATTTTGTTCAGGAACTTCAAAAAGACGGTTTTGAAGTCTGGCTGGATGACTTTGGCGCCGGCTCCGCTTCCTTCCAATATTTGCAAAAACTTCACGTTGATGGCGTCAAAATTGACGGGCAATATATCGACAGTGTTCTATCCTCCGACCGTGACGGGAAAATGGTCAAAAACCTCGTCAATATGTGCCGCGATATGGGCATGAAAACCGTTGCCGAACGCGTTGAAACGGTTCAACAAGCGCGTTTCCTGAAGGAAATCAACGTTGATTACGGCCAAGGATATTTGTTTGCCCGCCCCGGCGACAAACCGGAATTTACCTATCGCGCTGGCAAATAATCCCCATTACACAACGCGCAACCCTTTTCCCCACACCACTTGTGAAATTCTTCAAATCAAAGTATCCTGTAAGCAGGATTTTTTCTGTGGGTCGGAACTTTGTGCGAATGCCGCGTATACCGCGCATTTAAACGCCTCCAAGCCCCATGGATCGACAACCCTATGACCCAAACCCTATGACCTAATGACACAGGCATCAAAGACTTGGCCGTCAGCCAAGCCGCCGCAAGCAAAGAAGAGTTACTCCCATGATGAAAATAGTCGGTATGCTTTTGATTGTCGTCTGTACCTTTGGCGGGTTTATGGTCGCCGGCGGGAAAATGGCAGTCATCACGGGGGTTATCATCCCCTCTATGCCGGGCGAGATGATCATCATCATGGGCTGTGCGCTCAGTGCATTTATCATCGCCAACTCATCCCACGTCGTGAAAGACAGCTTTAAATACATGAAGCTGATGACCAAGCCAGAGGCGCACAGCAAGGAAGACTATCTTGAATTGCTCGGCATGATGTTCGTCATCTTCAAGACCGCCCGAACAAAAGGCTGGCTGGCACTTGAACAACATATCGAAGCACCGGAGGAAAGCGAACTTTTCGGCGCGTTCCCGTCCTTTCAATCCAACCATCATGCCGTTACCTTTGTGTGCGACTATTTGCGGATCATTTCCCTCGGCAACGAAAACCCGCATGAGCTTGAAGCCCTGATGGACGAAGAAATTGAAACCATCAGCCATGAAAAAAGCCACCCCGGTCACGCCGTTCAAACCATGGCGGACGGTATTCCGGCGCTTGGGATCGTGGCGGCGGTTTTGGGGGTTATCAAAACCATGGCGTCGATCTCTGAACCACCCGAAGTTTTGGGTAAATTGATCGGGGGGGCGCTTGTGGGAACCTTCCTTGGGGTGTGGCTGTCATACGGTTTCTTTGCCCCCATGGCATCGGCCATGACGTCCCGCGCGGAATCCGAAGTCCAATATTACCGCTGCATTAAGGTCAGCTTACTGGCCTTCTTGCAAGGCGCCGCGCCGCAAGTAGCGGTTGAATTTGCGCGAAAAATCCTCTCCCACGGCTCACAACCGAGCTTCTTGGAAGTTGAGGAAGCCACCAACAACGTCCCGACTATCTCGACATAGGCTCCCATCATCGCGCCACATAACACAGGACACCAACATCCTTGGCCAACGAAAAAGAACAAGTACAACCGATCATCATCAAGAAGATCAAAAAAGGCGGCGGCGGCCACCATGGCGGCGCTTGGAAAGTCGCCTATGCCGACTTCGTGACGGCGATGATGGCGTTTTTCTTGTTGCTGTGGCTTTTGAACGTCACGACATCCGAAGAAAAAACCGCTATTTCCAACTATTTTGACCCGACCCATCCCAAAATATCATCGTCCCAGAGCGGTGCCGGCGGTGTTTTGGGCGGGCTGAGCATGAGCCCCCAAGGCGCGATGGTCACAACCGTTCAGCCAATCAGCCAACCGCAAGTCAAAGACACCACAACCCGTGGCGAGAAAAAAGGCGATATCGGCAACAAAAAAGAAGAAAAATCAGACAGCGAGATCAAAGAACTCCTGACCAAAGACGATCTCTCCGCCGAAGAAAAAGAACAACTCGAAAAACAACTCGAAAAAATCGAGAATGAGCGTTTTGAAGGCGCTCAAGAACAAATAAAACTGGCACTGGAAAACTCACCTGAACTTGCCGGATTATCCGACCATTTATTGATGGACATCACCCCCGAAGGCCTGCGGATCCAGATCATCGACAAGGAAGGCCGCTCCATGTTCCCCATCGGCGGCACCGATATGTACGCCTTTATGGCGCAATTAATAGGCAAGGTTTCGTCCATCATTACGGCGCTGCCCAATCATATTTCCGTGCGCGGCCATACCGACAGCGCACCCTACCCTCAAGGCGCAAAATACAATAACTGGGATTTGTCCTCCGACCGTGCGCAATCAAGCCGCCGCGCCCTCACCGATGCCGGATTCCCCGAAGCCAGGATCGAAACCGTTGTCGGGCGCGCAGACCGCGACCATTTAATCCCCGAAGCGCCCCTGTCCGCGCAAAACCGCCGCATCAGTATTGTCTTGCTGCGTGACCGCCTCACCCGCAAGGAACCGGCGAGCACCGAAGACCTTCAAGAAAAACTCCAGCAACAAGGCCAAGAACCGGCCCCCTCGCCGTCCTTCTCGCCCGATGTTCCAAACACCACAGAGCAAGAACAAATCCAAACACCGCAGCCACAGCCCGAAAATCCGGCCACCGACCTTAAGCAAGAACCGGTCGAACCCGAAGAAGAGCGCCGCCGCATTTTGGTTTTCCCCTAAACCTGCCCCTTAAAAACAACCACAGCCCGCACATATCTCTGCGGGCTGGTTTTATGCTTATGGTTATTATATGGATCGATAAGGAAACGACGCCGCCAAGCTACCGCCGCGCCAAGCCATACATAAACCCTCTGGCGGCGGGGGTGATATAAGGCATCGTGTCAATAATCACCTGACGTTCCGCCATCAACGCGCTCAAATACGCAACATCTTTGGCGGCGATGGCCTTATCAGACGATGAATTCACCATCCCCGACACATGGGCAAAGGCATTCGCCGCCGTCATCGAGCCATAATTATTATACCGCGTTCCGCCAGCAACCTTACGCGCCAAAGCCTTGGGATTGCGTGCCGCGGCGCGGCGTAAGGCCATGTAATCCCCCGCGCCCAATTGATAGATCGGATAGGCCTGAGCGCATCCCGCCTTATTCCATTCCTCAACCAAAGCCTTGCAATGCGACACCATCGCTATGGCACCAATATCCGGCGAGTGTTTTAAGTCCTCCAACTGCGCCCGCACCGCACGGCGTTCATCACCGCCTTTTCTGTGCCCGGCTTGGTATTCATCATAGAATGCGTGGTTCATGCGGCGCATTTCGCCCAAAAAAGTCGCATCCGTCATTTGTCCGACCCCTTCGGGGCCGGTGCCGGAATCCACCATGTTGTTATAAAACGATTCATGCCACGCCACTTGGAACACGTCCTGCGTATCAAGACCAAAATGCTTGGCGGCCTTGTCCAGATTAACCATCACAAGCGTCACGCGCTTCGCCGCCGCTGTCGCCAGCAAATCAACAGTGCGCTGATCAACTTCGCCGCTATCGATCAATCCGTTGGCCGTTTGGAACCGTTTGATCGCCTCAATCGTGCTGGCATCAAAGCGCCCGCTGCTGCTGTCACTCGGTGTTCCGTCATAGCAATTATTAATCGCGAGGGCGCGCTGCATCTGGGCAATCCGGTTATAACCACTGCGCGTTCCTACGGGGCTGTCGAGTCCGGTTCGTTCGGCATAATCGGCGGCGAATGCTTTAAAGGCCTCCCCTTTGTCCAATCCACCAACCCATAAATCATCAAACCCGTCCACCGCCGCGCAAGCCGCGACAACAGGCTGGGCATACACGGCGAGCCTTGCGGCTTCGGCCTGTCTGGCCGCTTCGATTTCTGCGGCGCGGGCGCGTTCTTCCAAAAACGGACGAACTTTATCTTCCTCCAAAACCGCAATAACCGCCCCCGTGTCACGATCAACAATCGTCACCAATTCCTGCACCGGCGGTTCAGCCGACCGCCCATCGCCCTTTGTAACGACCTCAATAGGGTCTGGAGAGGTTGGATTTTCCGTACGGTTCGCACCAAAAGCCGCAAACAACACAAGCGGTGCAACAACCGCCATACTGCCGAGCAAGAACCGGCGTTTGAAAAACCCATTCACCGAAGGGGAATATACATCGGACTCTGCGGATTTTTCCCGAATAATCTCCTGCACCGCTTGGGCGATTGCTGTCTTTGCGAACGGAACACTGCCATTGCCGTCATCGGCTTTCACGTCCGCTTTGGCGGCGGCGTTCTCATCGGCATAAGGCCATCCCGAACGCCCACCCCCTGCATCTCCTTTAGACGCCTGAATCAACAAAGATTCGCTCAGTAATGGCTCAATTACCGCCTCACGCTGTGGCGGGCTTACATCTTCCAAATTCTGTGAAGGCGGAGCGCTCGGCGCCGCAGAAGAAGGCTCTGTTTGAGGCGTCGCAAAGGATTCCTCCGGCGAAAACGAAACCGACACGCGGGCGCCGGCTCCTATACTGCTCTTATCCAGCTTACTTGAAACAGGCCGTGAGGCTTTGGAACCGGCAAGAGGGATTCCGCCACTGGGAACTCCACCACTGCGCTTGGCCTCGAATGCGCCAACCAAATCCAGAAAATTGGCAGAAGGCTGCAAGCCGCCTAAAACTGGCTTGCCGGATAAATATCCCTGATCGCTCTTACCTGCGGTCATAATCCCTCAATACACCTAGTCTTTTTTGATTATTGTTTGATGAGAATAGCATATTTTTCATAAAACTTGAACAGTTTTCTTCATGCCCCCAAACGCCACGCCACCGGCGTCGCAGGATGCGCCCCAAACAGACCGTAAAATATTGAGAATAAAAAGAAAAAACAAAGCCCGCTGCGATTGAAAGCAGCTCGGTTCAAAATCTTATGAACGCAGACTTATAAAAGGGGCGAAAAGGCTCATGAATTTTAAAGACTCATAAGTTTTAACGTCACGGCCTGCAATAACGCGCCGTTTGACCGTTTCTGGCGTTGCGCAGCTCGATCGTGTGTTCATCCACCACATCACCGATCATGAATATCTTGCCATCCACGCGCAAATAAAACCGATCCCCGCGCTCAAAATCGCCATGCCGGAAATTCACCGCCAACGCATTCACCGCCAATTCGAACACCGTTCCGAGGGTGCGCGGCATAACGTCATAATTCGGCGTGCCCGTAAACCCACCGTCAAAGGTAAAAGTCGATGTCCATAATTTTGACCTGTCCGCAGCACGACCATCGTTGCGCCGCTCGCTCGGCAAAGACGGGCTGATGTGAAAGGCCTGCGTTTCGGTGGCGGCGTCGCGCTCCCCGCTCATCACGGTATAATCGGTCATAGTAGGTTGCACCCTGTTCCCGTGCAAAAGGGGCTTGAATGCCCCCTTATGGTCGTCTATGTGATCACGTTTTTTCAGGCTTTCCGCCCCACAAGCACATCACCCCAATAATCGCCGCAGCGCATCCCACAAAAAACCGCGTGCAGGGGCGTCCCCCTGCAAACAAACCTTTTCCAAAAGCCGTGAGTCTCACCCCTAACCGTCAAAGCGGTTATTACGCGGAAAACCGTTCGGCGGCATCCGCCCCGCACCGGCGCGTTTGCCGAGCCATCCGGTCATGTCTTCTTGCCGTTCCCCCGAACCATAACGGAACCCCAATCCATCCGCAAATTTAAAGGATTTAAGGTCGGCAACGCCGCCATCCTTATATTTTTGCAAGATCACACCCTTGCCCCGCGCCATGGACGGGAGTTCCTCTATCGGGAAAGCCAGCAATTTGCGGTTTTGCCCGATCACGGCGATATGGTCATGGTCTTTATCAAGCTGGTAACAAATATACGCCTTGGTGTCGCCCGCAACATTCAGGATTTGCTTGCCGGTTTTGGTCTGTGCGATCATGTCCGCCGCCTCGACAATAAAGCCATAACCACTGCGCGATGCCACGACATAACGCGCCCCCTCGCTCCACACAAAAATCGTCACGATATCGGCATCATTGGGAAGGTCGATCATAAGTCGCACAGGCTCACCAAACCCGCGTCCGGCGGGCAATTTATCACCGCCCAGCGTATAAAACCGCCCATTCGTTGCGAAGATAATGATCTTGTCGGTTGTCTGTGCCGGAATGACAAAGGATTGCTCGTCCCCGTCTTTATAGCGCACATCCTCCGGCTTTGCGATATGCCCCTTCATCGCGCGGATCCAGCCCATTTTCGAACAAATAACCGTGATCGGCTCTTTCTCGATCATCGCTTCGTTCGGCACCTCGATCAAGCGCGGCGCATCGGATATATCGGTGCGGCGGGCACCAAGCGGCGTATCCTTCGCAAACATTTTGCGCAAGGCCTCAACCTGCCCCTTGATGGTTTTCCATTGCAGGGTTTCAGAGCCAATCAGTTTTTCCAGCGCGTCGCGTTCTTTCGACAATTTGTCGTGTTCGCTGCGGATTTCAAATTCCTCCAGCTTCCGCAACGCCCGCAAACGCATGTTCAACACGGCCTCGGCCTGCACATCCGTAAGGCCGAACCGCGCCATCATCACGTCTTTGGGCTCGTCTTCCTCACGGATAATGCGGATGACTTCGTCAATGTTCAAATAGGCGATCAAATAACCGCTGAGCACCTCTAGACGGTGCAAAACCTTTGCAAGCCGGTGGTTAGAGCGCCGCACCAAGACTTCCTTGCGGTGGTCGAGCCAGCATTGCAACGCTTGCTTCAGCCCCATAACCTTTGGCACGCGCCCGCCATCCAGCACGTTTAAATTCATCGAAAAACGGGTTTCAAGGTCGCAGGCGCGGTACAGCGCCTCCATCAGAATTTCGGCCTCAACATTGCGGTTTTTCGGCACGATGATCAGGCGGATATCCTCCGCGCTCTCATCCCGCACATCCTCAAGCATCGGGATTTTGCGGTCATTGATAAGGTCGGCGATTTTTTCGACCAGCTTGCTTTTTTGCACATGGTACGGAATCTCCGTCACCACAATCTGGTACAAGCCTTGTTTTAACTCTTCCTTGTGCCAGCGCGCGCGCATACGGAACGACCCGCGCCCCGTTTTATAGGCCTCGACAATGCTTTCGCGCGTTTCAACGACAATCCCGCCGGTCGGGAAGTCAGGCCCTTTCACAATGTCGACCAAGCCATCATCATCAAGGTCGCCCTCGATCATTTTTTCCATGGCGTGGCATAATTCATCGACATTATGGGGCGGGATGCTGGTTGCCATGCCGACCGCAATCCCCGTCGACCCGTTCGCGAGCAAATTCGGGAATCCGGCGGGAAGCACCACAGGTTCTTGCAACGACCCGTCATAGGTATCACGAAAATCAACCGCGTCTTCGTCAATGCCTTCAAGCAGCAACGCCGCAACCGCCGTCAATCGCGACTCCGTGTACCGCATCGCCGCCGCGTTATCGCCGTCAATATTGCCGAAATTCCCCTGACCGTCGACCAGCGGGTAACGCACCGCGAAATCCTGCGCAAGGCGCACCAGCGCGTCATAAACCGATTGATCCCCATGCGGGTGGAATTTACCGATCACGTCACCGACCACGCGGGCGCATTTTTTCGGTGGGGTTGTGGGGCTGAGCGACAATTCATGCATCGCGAATAAAAGCCGCCGATGCACAGGCTTCATCCCGTCCCGCACATCGGGGAGCGAGCGGCTCATAATGGTCGAGAGCGCATACGACAAATACCGTTCAGACAGGATTTCCGTCAACGGCTGGTCGATAATATTCAGGATCGGGTCATTATTACTCATCCGTCCATATTACGTCTAAGACGCCACAGCGCAAGAGTTTGTGCCGCAAACCCGCCGTTTCATCCACAGATTTAAGATTTTTTCTTTCAGAGTGCCTGAGCCATACCAAGCAGTTTTTCCTCAAACATCCGGCGCACCTCGGGCAGATCCTGATTGATTGGCTCAAACACACGCTTACGCAAGAAATGAGCGGTCATTCGCAGTGCCAGCCCAATTTGTTCCGCCCCGTCATCGCCGCCGCCATTCAAAAAATCGGGAATAAGAAACAACTTGTCCTTATACAGCGCCCCTTCAGCCCGCGATACCGCCCGCCCTGATTTCGGACTGATGTAAACAAGGTCTTCGGTTGTTCCCGACACGGCGCAGCACGATAAATCCAGCCCGAAACCAAGCTCCGCCAGCAACGCCATCTCCCACATCACATAAATCGCCATCCAATGCGGGCTGTCCAGCGCCGCAAGAAAAGCCGCCGACCCTTCATACAGCGCCGCATGTTTTTCCCGCTCCGGCAACACCGCATCGAGCAAGGCACAGAGCGATTGCACACAGAGCAATTTACGCTGGTCGTCAAATACATACGGGCCAACGGGTTGATCGAGTTCAACCGTATAGGTTCCGAGCTGATCCTCGGCGCGGCTTGCCCACCCAAGCGTGACCATATTGCCGATATCTAGACTTCCCCGCAAAGCACCGCTGGCGCGGGCGCGGTGGACATAGCCCGCATGCTTGCCCCGAGCGCGTGTGAGCACCCGCACAACAGCCGCAGACTCGCCATGCGGGCGAATATTGAGTATAATAGCTTGATCGGTCCAGTTTTCCATCGTGTTGGTATTGTGACCGATGCGGGCCCAAAGTCCAGAAAGTTTTGTCTCCCAGAAAGTTTTGCCTATATGATCAAACATAAAACAAAGCAAGGGTTTGACGTGATCGGCCTGTCGGTGCGCACCTCCAACCACGATGAAATGTCGCCCAAGACCGCCCGCATCGAAAAACTCTGGGACAAATTCTTCGGCGACACCATCATCGCGCAAATTCCCAATATTTTGGATACGGAACGCCTGTACGGTGTGTATTCCGATTACCGCTTCACCGGCGACACCATCCATTACACCATCACCGCCGCCGTGCGGGTAAGCACCCTCGACACCATCCCCAAAGGCCTCAGCGGCATTCACATCCCGTCCCAAACCTACGCCGTGTTTGACACAGCCACAGGCCGCGTTGAAGATATTCTTCTTGAAACATGGCGCCGGATATGGAAATCTTCGACCGATGATCTAAACGGTGAACGTGCCTATCTCGTCGATTACGAACAATTTGACGGCAAGGACATCGCCGACCCGCTCATGTCCCGCGCAAGAATCATGGTCGGCATCCGTAAGGACAACAGCGCGGAATAATAGCCGATAATAAACGAACAAACACTTGTACGAAAACCGGACAAACCCGAACAAACAGACAAGTTAAACAAGCAAAAAGTGAGCCAAAATGACGTCGTCCTTTATCCTTCCAGACCGCCCGTTTTTCCTCATCCGTCACGGCGAAACCGAGGCCAATGTCGCCCAGCGTATTTGCGGCGGCGGCGTCGATACACGGCTCACCGAATTAGGGCGCAGCCAAGCCAAGCACGTCGCCGAAGCGGTGCACAGCCTCACTCCCCGCCCAACGCGCATCATCCACAGTGACATGAGCCGTTCCCGCGAAACCGCCACCATCATCAACACCAAGCTCAACCTCCCTATGCATGGCGACAACGCCCTGCGCGAACATATGTTCGGCGAATGGGAAGGCGAAGTCTGGCAAACCGTTCTCGCCCGTGTTGATGCGGGCGACAAGCCCAATGGCGGTGAATGCCGCGTTGAATTTGCCGCCCGCGTACAGGCCAATTTGACCCGCGTTTTAAACGACCACCCCGATGATTTATTGATGATTGTCGCGCATGGCGGCACCTTCCACGCGATTATGCGGATTTACGGCATGGAAGCAAATGATTGGATCCAGAATTGCCATCTCCACCACTTTGAGCCCGCCAACGGCAACAGCGCCGCCAAAGCAACATCCCCGATGCCTTGGTTCATCAGTTCCTATGACGTTGAAAATGGTGTTTTGGTCAAAAAACCGGCCAGCATCTGCCCCAATACGGCAGGCACCCTACGGACACCTAAAAAGAGCCAGCCCCCGCAATCGAAACCGTAAGCAAAACGCGCCTTCACACGAACAAGCCTTACACCGCGCCTTGAATAGCCTGCCGGAGTTTGAGCGCCTGAACCGTTTGCGGCACATCATGCACACGCATGATCTGCACCCCCTTTTCCGCCCCGTGAAGGACGGAGGCCAGCGACCCGCCAAGGCGGTCTGAGGGGCTTTGCGCCGATTCATCGACTCCCGCAATGAACCGCTTGCGCGATGTGCCGAGCAAGAGCGGTACGCCCAGATCATGAAAACGCCCGATATGCGCCAATAACGTCAAATTATGCGCCAATGTCTTGCCGAACCCGATTCCGACATCCGCAATCAAACGATGATGCCCGATTCCGGCGTTTTGCGCCTGCTCCAGCCGCCCCCATAAAAACGCCAGCACATCCTCCACCACATCGTCATAATGCGGCTCTTTTTGCATCGTTTGCGGCGTGCCTTGCATATGCATCACGCAGGCAAAGACTTCGGGATGCGCCGTTAAAACGCCGATGGCCTCGGGGTCGGACAAGGCAGACACATCATTCACCATCCCCGCCCCCGCCGCAATCGCGGCGCGCATCGTTGCGGCATGGCGCGTGTCCACCGACACCATCACGTCCCGCCCCTTCACCAGCCGCACCAAACGCTCAATAACCGGCAGAATTCGGTCTTGCTCTTGCTCAGGTGATACGGGCTGTGCATCGGGGCGTGTTGACTCGCCGCCAATATCCAAAATTGTTGCGCCGGCCTGCACCATGCTCAAGGCCTGCCCGACCGCATCTTCCGTTGAAAAACATAACCCACCGTCTGAAAAACTGTCCGGCGTGACATTCACAATCCCCATAACGTGAAACGCTGCGCCATCATCGGACGAAGCATGGGTTGCAAAGCGATGCTGCGAACAAGGCAACGCCAGCGCATCCGCGCCGCTATATTCTATGCCGGACAACAGCTCAACCACCGTTTTTCCGACCACGGGATGCACCCAATGCGGCGCGATGTCGCGCAAGGGGAGCAAGACAAAGCTGCGCTCATGCATGCGCGGATGCGGCACGATGCAATAATCATCCTCCCGCAAAACCACATCGTCATAGGCGAGCAAATCAAGGTCAAGCACGCGCGGCGCGTTTTTATGCGTACGCACCCGCCCGAAATCCTCCTCAATCGCCAAAAGCTGCGCCAGTAAATCGCGCGGCGACAGATCAGTATCGATGGAGAGGATCTGGTTATAATACCATGGCTGGTCTGCCGGAACCGGTGCAGTTTTCCATATGCGCGAAGCCCCCGTCACACTCATCCCCGCAAGCGCCACAGCCGCCCGCGCGGCGGCCAGCGTTTCCACCGGCGTTCCAAAACGACTATCTAGATTTGCGCCCAGCGCAATAAACTTCATAGATCGGAACTCTTTTCTTACTCATTTGGTTAGCCCATCATATCGGCATCGCCGCCGATTACAAACCCGATTACAAACCTCCGTATACCTTCCACCGGTCAAAAGGCAAAAAACGATGAAAAATCAGGTCAAAAAATTCACAACCATCATCCAACAAACCTATCCGCCGCGCGTACGGCTCGCAAGCAAGGTTCGTGTCCTAACCTCTCCCACAAATAAAAACAGCCCCACAGGGCTGTTCATCGAATGGCTGAAATAAACCAAAAGCAACACGTGATCAAAAGACGACTAGGCCGACCAGTGCCGAACCTTGCCAGTGTCCACATGGACAAAGTTGCTCTTGGGGTAATAGCCAACACCGCCGGCTTTAAGGTTCATCGCCTGTGTGCAAAGATATTTGGTGCGAACACCGTTCAAACGGATGTCTGCGGCCTGTCCCTTAATGTGGAATGAATTTTTGGCCACGCCGGATGTATTCTTACGCAGCATCGCATTGGTTTCCGCCGAGCGATAGCCAGACAAAATGCCCACCGGCTCAACACAGCCGCATTTTTTTTGAATATCCGCGATGATATCAATCAATTTTGGATCCATCGCGCGTTTTTTGCCACAACGATGGTCACGCATCAACGTGTTGATCTTCTCAAATTCCTCAGGGATGTAATACCCACCGACCCGATAAATCCCTTTATAGATTTCTCCGGTATGCAGGTTTTTCATGGAAACCGACCGACCGATTGTTTCACGGGCGGAAGCCGGCATCACTTTAACCATAAGAGCCGACAAACCGACAAGACCGGCACCGACCACTTTGAGAAACGCTCTTCTTTTTTGCCTTATCAACGTCATTTTTTCGTCATTGTTATTTACGAGGCGAAGGAGTTTTTAACAGACTCATATCGAAATTCAAAGGCTTTTTGTGAATAACTCCACAAATGCCTGTGCAGAATTGGGGAAAACTCCACCCCCGACTCAGGCACGCAGCATCCTAGCACAGAAGTTTCAAACCTCAAAATCCACTCAAGAAAACCATCGTAAAACACTGTTATAATTACAGATCAACGAATGTGTGCGTTTCGAATTTTGCCCCTGGATGGGTCACCGCACCCTTTTGCGCCGACCCGACCAATTGGGCATATTTCCACAGGGCGCCGGATTGATAATTATGCTGTTTCGGGCGCCATTTTGCGCGGCGGGCGGATAATTCCCCCTCATCGACCAACAAATCAATCGTTCCTTTTTCCGCATCAATGCGGATTCTATCGCCATTATTGATGAGGGCAACAGGCCCGCCTACGGCGGCCTCAGGACTCAAATGCCCGATGCAAAAACCGCGCGTCCCGCCTGAAAACCGCCCATCGGTAATCAACGCCACTTTGTCGCCCATGCCTTGCCCGTACAGCGCCGCAGTGGTCGACAGCATCTCGCGCATTCCGGGGCCACCCTTCGGGCCTTCATAGCGGATCACCAACACATCGCCCTCAGCAATTTGTTTGGCCTGAATGGCGTTAAAGCAATCTTCCTCGCAATCAAAGACGCGGGCGGTTCCCTCGAACACAAGGTTTTTCATGCCCGCAACCTTCACAATCGCCCCCTCGGGTGCCAGATTCCCCGTCAAACCAACCACACCGCCAGTGGGCGAAAGCGGGTTTGTGATCGGGCGAATCACATCCTGATCGGCCGGAAACTCGACATGTTCAAGGTTTTGCGCAAGGGTTTTTCCGGTCACGGTCAAACAATCGCCGTGCAAATATCCGCCCTTGAGCAATTCCTTCAACACCACGGACACGCCGCCGACTTCGAACATATCCTTGGCAACATACCGTCCGCCCGGTTTCAAATCGGCAATATACGGGGTGCGTTTGAAAATTTCCGCAACGTCATGAAGGTCAAAATCAATCCCCGCTTCATGCGCGATAGCCGGTAAATGCAGCGCCGCATTGGTTGACCCGCCCGTAGCCGCAACCACCGCCGCCGCGTTTTCAAGTGATTTGCGCGTCACAATATCGCGCGGGCGAATGTTTTTGCGGATCAATTCAACAACCGCCTGCCCTGAGGCTATCGCATATTCATCACGGCTCTCATACGGCGCCGGCGCCCCCGCCGACCCCGGCAAGGCAAGCCCCATAGCCTCGGACACACACGCCATGGTGTTGGCAGTGAATTGACCGCCGCACGCGCCCGCAGATGGACACGCCACGCATTCCAATTCCTTCAGCTCTTCATCGCTGTATTCACCGGTCGCGTGTTTACCGACCCCTTCGAACACGTCAATAATCGTCACATCGCGGTCTTTGAAACGCCCCGGCAAAATCGAACCGCCATACATAAACACTGACGGCACATTAAGCCGCACCATCACCATCATCATCCCAGGGAGCGACTTATCGCACCCCGCAATCCCCACCAGCGCGTCATAGCAATGCCCGCGCATCGTCAATTCCACCGAATCGGCGATCACTTCACGCGACACCAGCGATGAGCGCATCCCCTCATGCCCCATCGCAATCCCGTCCGTCACCGTAATCGTTGTGAATTCGCGCGGCGTTGCGCCCGCCTCGGACACACCGATTTTGGCGGCTTTGGCCTGACGCGACAGGGCAATGTTACAGGGTGCAGCCTCATTCCAGCATGTCGCGACCCCGACCAAAGGCTGGTGAATCTGTTCCTCCGTCATCCCCATCGCGTAATAATAGGCGCGGTGCGGGGCGCTCTTCGGCCCTTCGGTCACATAGCGGCTGACGAGTTTTGTTTTATCCCATTTTGATGACGACATTTCATACACCTCTTTTTATATTGATAATAAAAATCAGGCTGTAACAGCCTGATTTATAATAATAAAAACGCTTACTCTAAAAAGCGCTCCAAGCAAAAGTCTTAAAGCGTACGTGCCTTTTCGATGGCCTTACGGAAATCAATCGGCTGAGCAATCGGCGGTAACATAACCTCGCCCACGCCCATCCCGCGCACAACGACATTGCCGTAATCGAAAATCCGCCCCAACATGCCTTGAAGGACGTTGACGCCCTCGATCCTGTCGATACTGATCTCCCCCACATGCCGCGCCACAAGGCCTTGCTTGTAAATCAAGCGCGTATTGGTGATGGCAATCTCGGTCGTCGCCTTAATCACCATCATCTGCGCAAACATATAGAGGCCGGCAATAAAGAACAAAAATGACCCAATCCGCACCCCAGGGTGCGAGGATTGCACCAATTTAATATACCCGCCTTTGGCCGCGACCGTTTTTTGCCACGCTTGTTCATATATACCACTTGGCATTTTTCCCACGTCGTACATGTCGTGAACAGCCAAAAAAACTTTAAGATACGTCGCCACAGCCAAAACACCGATAGCCCCCACCAGCCCGATAACAATCCACACCGTGGACGACACGGTATACATCCAGTGAAAACGCCCGATATGGACAAGTTCCTCATCCGGCCCCAATGATTGCTGTACATAAAGCATGGTAAATCTTCCCTTGAAACAACGCCCTGAAACAGCCTTACAACGTTACAGCGGCAAATCTTTTTGTAATTTTACACACTGAACACGTCATGGGGCAAGCCGTTATCTTGCCTGCCCCTCATCACGCGCTTTAATCGCCGTTAATCGCTCATTAATCGCCGAGGCAAATTCCGAGAGCCCGTGCGGTATGCACCAATGGGCTACTCAGGTCAACTTCTTGATAGGCGGCAATCGCGTCTTGAATCGGCACGTCAATGACGCCACGATTCGACCACGACACCATGCGGTCAAACTTGCCTTGATTGATCAGATCAACCGCATAGACGCCAAAGGCCGAGGCGATCAGACGATCCATATGGGTTGGTTGACTGCCGCGCTGGACATGGCCGAGCACGGTGACACGCGTTTCCGAGCCAGTCGCCGCGGCAATTTTCTCGCCGACATAATGACCGATCCCGCCGAGTCGTTTTTCGCCGCCATGGAATTCACGAATCATTTTCTCGCTGTCGATTGTTTCGACCGCTTCCGACACCACGACAAGCGCGAAGTTCCGGCCGTTTTTCTTGATCGAACGAATCTTTTCCGCGATTTTTTCAAGGCTGTACGGAATTTCAGGAATCAAAATCACATCCGCTCCGCCCGCAATACCGGCATTCAAGGCAATATGCCCCGCATCGCGCCCCATGACCTCCAGCACCATCACACGGTCATGGCTCGCCGCCGTTGGTTGCAGGCGGTCAAGCGCCTCGGTCGCCACGGCAACCGCCGTATCGAATCCGACCGACACTTCGGTCTTGCCAAGGTCGTTATCAATCGTTTTCGGGATGCCGACCATGTTAATACCGCCGCGATTGGCCAATTCACGCAAGATGGCAAAGCTGCCATCCCCGCCAATACCGATCACGCCATCAAGGCCGAGCTTTTTAAACCCGTCAATGATATCGCCGGAGCGGTCAATTTTTGACCCGTCGGGCATCGGCCATTCGAAAGGATTGCCTTTGTTGGTGGTGCCGAGAACGGTTCCGCCTTGGCGCATCACGTTGCTGTCGAAATCGCGCGAGTGCAAACGGCGCACATGCGGCGGATCATACAACAGCCCGTGCGTTCCATTCAAAATGCCATAAATTTCCCAGCCCAGAAGTTCCGCCCGATGCACCGCCGCGCGAATGGCGGCATTCAGGCCGGCACAATCGCCGCCGCTGGTCAGAATTGCAATTTTTTTGGTCATAGGAAAATCATCCGATCCTTGTTTTTCCGGAAGAATGTCCTGTTTTTACGCGAAGATCAAGCCCGCAGCATAAATTCATGCGCTGTGCCCCCCATTTCGCGCCCACAGAAGAAATGCATCGAAAGCAAAATTTTTCTTAATCTTTTCAAAGTTATTTGCTATGTTCCTTAAAGTTATACTTTTTCAAATAAAGGTAAATTTTCGTACACCATGGATGAAATTCACGAACAGCTTCATAAAAAGCTTGAGCAGCTCAGAGTCGAACACCGCGATCTGGATGATATTATTGACCGTTTGCAAAGCGCTCAGCCCGTTGATTTGGTTCAGATACAGCGCCTTAAAAAGCGTAAACTGATCCTCAAAGACATGATCCAAAAGGCGGAGAGTGAACTCCTCCCCGACATCATCGCGTAACCCACCATCTTTTTTTCAAAAGAGCCATGCCGCAAGAATCACCCCCCGCACACGCCCCCATATCCGTCGGAATCATTATGGGGAGCCAGTCCGATTGGCCAACAATGGAACATGCAGCGCAGATTCTTGACCTTCTCGGCGTGTCCTATGAAACCCGCATCGTGTCCGCGCACCGCACGCCGGATCGGTTGTACGATTACGCCAAAACGGCCAAAGATCGCGGCCTTCAAGTGATTATCGCGGGGGCGGGCGGCGCAGCTCACCTGCCCGGCATGGTCGCCGCGATGACCGTCCTGCCCGTTCTTGGCGTGCCTATCAAGAGCAAAGCCCTCAAGGGCATGGACAGCCTTCTGTCCATCGTGCAAATGCCCGGCGGCGTGCCGGTCGGAACCCTCGCCATCGGCGACAGCGGTGCCAAAAACGCCGCCTTGCTCGCCGCCTCTATCTTGGGCTTGTCCGATTCCGCCTTGCAAACCCGTGTTGAAAACTGGCGCACCGAACAATCCGACGCCGTTGGCCTCAGCCCGCAATAATATCCGCGAAGTCGCCCCCTATCCCCGCACAACAAAAAACGGCGGCTTGTCCAAAGCCACCGCCTATTCGTCCGACAAAACAACAAAAAGCCCTATGATGGCGTATTGCCGCGCTTTGCCCTTGGAAATTCACGCGCCATTGCCCGTGCACTGCCGATTGCGCCATAGCCGGCAACCGCACCGAACATGCCGGCGATTAATAATAGCCGCCCGCCCAACGCGTCCACGGCATCAATATTCTTGATTTCTTCCTGTGCCGTGTTCAGGCATTGCGGCATAAAGGTGTCACGCTCCATGTGACGGTAATTATCCAGATATTCTTTACTGCATCCGTCTTGGATTAGCGTTGTGATCTGCGTTTCATCCATCGCGCGGATTTGATCGGCGGCATTTTGCAAGGCAAAGCCGCTAAACCCCGCAACGGCAAGAAACGGCATCGGCATAACGCTGAGCAAAAACACGCGGTTTAATTGCCGTTTGCGGGCGACGCCTTCCGGTAAAGCTTTTGTGTAATCCGATGAACCTGACATAGCGTATTTTTCCTTATGATGAAATAAGATTATGTCAAATACCAGAAAAGAATTGAAGATGCAACAATATATGATAGCCTATGACACGGTATCTCTCCCCGAATATCCTTTATGACAGCTATGACAGTGGCGCACAGCGCCAAAAGCAGGACACCACATAATGACCCGCACCATTTTACCGGTCAAAACACTCGGAATCCTCGGCGGAGGCCAGCTTGGCCGCATGTCCGCGATGGCCGCCGCCCGCCTCGGCATTAAAACGGTCATCTTCAGCCCCGAGCGCGGTGCCCCCGCCTCCCATGTCGCGAGCAAAACAGTCTGCGCCCCCTATGAAGACGAATCCGCCTTGATGGCCTTTTGTGATGAGGTTGACGTCGTCACCTATGAATTTGAAAATATTCCGTCATCCGCCTTGCGGATCATTCACCGCACACGCGATGTCTTGCCAGGCGAACAAATATTAAGCATAAGCCAAAACCGCATCCGCGAGAAAACATGGCTCAACGAAATCGGCGTTCCAACCGCACGGTGGAAAGAAGTCTGGACACCGTTTGACGTGCATCAAGCGATGAAATTCATGATGTTGCCGTCTTGCATCCTTAAAACCACCGAAATGGGCTATGACGGCAAAGGCCAAAAAACGGTCAATAACCCCGCAGAAGCCGACGATGCGTGGACGGCCCTGTCCAACGAAAACATCATTTTGGAAGAAAAAATCGACTTTGCCTGCGAAATCTCCGTCATTGTGGCGCGTGACCGCAAACAAAAAATCGGCTGCTATGCGCCGTCATTGAATGTCCACCGCGACCATATATTGCACACCAGCACCGCCCCCGCCGCCTTGCCCGCTAAAATCCTCAGCCAAGCGCAAGAGATCGCCCGCACCATCGCCGATAAATCGAGCCTCGTTGGCGTTATGGGCGTTGAGTTTTTTGTGACGAAGGATGACCGACTCTTGGTCAACGAAATCGCCCCGCGCCCTCATAATTCAGGCCACTGGACACTCGATGCCTGTCATTGCAGCCAGTTCGAACAACATGTCCGCGCCGTTTGCGGCCTGCCGCTCGGCTCGTTTGACGCCCATTGCAACGCCGTGATGACGAATTTGATCGGTGACGAAGCCTTGAACGTCGGCACTCTCCTCACCGACCCTGCGGTTGTTGTGCACCTCTATGGCAAGGCCGAAGCCAAGGCAGGGCGCAAAATGGGGCATTACACCACCCTATCCGCCGCCGCCCGCTAAGAACACCCGCGCACAAGGCCGCATAAAGCCCTGATAAGGCGAATAACCGCCGAAAAACCGTCAAACCCCATTGACCTGTGCGCAAAGTGATTTACGATACACATCATATTCAAAGATCAACAACACGGAATGGATTAACTCATTATGGACGTGGCACGCAAAACTTCAGACTCCCCCAGCAGCAAACGTATCGAAACCGACAGCTTTGGCGAAATCGAAGTTGCGGCGCAGGTTTATTGGGGCGCTCAAACCCAGCGGTCTTTGCAGAATTTCAAAATCGGCACCGAGAAAATGCCAGCCCCGCTCGTGCGCGCGCTCGGCATCCAGAAAAAAGCCGCCGCCTTGGCGAATATGGAACTCGGCGCCCTTGACCCCACCATTGGCAACGCCATAGTCCAAGCCGCCGAAGAAGTTATCGAAGGCAGCTTGGTCGACCATTTCCCGCTGGTTGTCTGGCAAACCGGTTCCGGCACCCAAACCAACATGAACGCCAATGAAGTCCTGTCCAACCGCGCCATCGAAATTTTGGGCGGCGAGATGGGGAGCAAAAAGCCCGTCCACCCCAACGACCATTGCAATATGGGGCAATCCTCAAACGACACCTTCCCCACCGCTATGCACATCGCGGCGGGCGAGCAAGTCTTTCACGAACTCATCCCCGCCTTACAACATTTGCACGCCGCCCTCGCGGCCAAGGCCGAAGATTTTAAATCCATCGTCAAAATCGGTCGGACTCATTTGCAAGACGCCACGCCGATGACGCTGGGGCAAGAGTTTTCAGGCTATGCCCATCAGATAAGCAACAATGTCGCCCGCGTCAAGGCCGCCATGCCCCGCATCATGGAACTCGCCCAAGGCGGCACGGCGGTCGGCACCGGCATCAACACCAAAAAAGGCTTTGCCGAAAAATTCGCGGCGCATGTTGCGCATATCACCGACCTTCCCTTCGTCACTGCGCCGAACAAATTCGAAGCCCTCGCCACGCATGACGCGTTGGTTGAGCTGTCCGGCGTTTTGAACGTCATGGCGACATCGTGCATGAAAATCGCCAATGATGTGCGTTTGCTCGGCTCCGGCCCGCGCTGCGGCATCGGTGAATTAAACTTGCCGGAGAACGAGCCCGGCTCGTCCATCATGCCCGGCAAGGTCAACCCGACCCAGAGCGAAGCCCTCACTATGGTTTGCGCCCAAATCATGGGCAACCACGTTGCCATCACCATCGGCGGCAGCAACGGCCATTTTGAGCTCAACGTCTTCAAACCCGTCATCATTTATAACGTGCTGCAATCCATTCGGTTGCTGTCCGACGCGATGCGCAGCTTCACCGATAATTGCGTTGTCGGGATTGAGGCCAATGAAAAACGGATCAGCAAACTCCTGCATGAGAGCCTGATGCTCGTCACCGCCTTGAACCCACATATCGGCTATGACAACGCCGCGAAAATCGCCAAAAAGGCTCATGCCGACGGCACCACACTGCGTGACGCGGGCAAAGCACTTGGCTTGCTCACCGATGCGCAATTCGACGAATGGATCAAACCCGAAGACATGATTAAACCGCGCGATTAATCGCGCCGTTGATCGGGCTGTCGGAAACAACCGTCATGGAAAAACACTCTGTCACGATCTCGGGGCACGCCACCAGCATCACGCTGGAGCCCGAGTTCTGGACAGAGCTCAAACGCATCGCCAAACACAATAAGCAAAGCCTCGCCAGCTTGATCGAAGCCATCGATGCAGGGCGCAAGCCGGCGCAAAACCTGTCCAGCGCCCTGCGCGTCTATATTTTGGTGCAGCTTAAAAACCAATCCGCATCATAAATAATTTGACAGAACGTATTATTTTCTATAACTACCTATAGTCATCTTCAATCAACACCGCCAAGGGGTGACACCATCATGACAGATCTTACCAAACTCACCGATGCCGAACTGATCGTAACGCTGAAACAACGCGTTGACGAGGCCTGCAACAATTTGCACAGACATGGCGGATTGAACGACCCGTTCGCCGTCAAACAAACGCTCGGCGAGGTTTGGGATCGCGTCTCAACAAAAGGCACAGGCCGCGGCATTGCCTATCACACCATCGTCAAAACAATGGCGGAGATGAACGCCGAACAACGCGAAGACGCCCGCCACATCGCCCTGAGCCTACGTGAAGCCTTCACCCCGAACCCGTGGAAAGAGGCTCTGTCCGGTCGCCGCGTGAGCGGTGTGACATATCCCGCCAAGCGTTCCATTCGTAACCCGTAACAATTGCGGAAACAGTGCGTGGCCGAAATCCTGCTGGATAGACCGACCGCACGAACGAAGAAACAAACGGCACGATAAAGAATAAAAAATCCCCGCAATCATCATGATGCGGGGATTTTATTGTGACCATTATTGTAACCGTGGCTCATCAAAGGCAAAATGCCCTGAGCGCCACCCATTTTTATCTATCGCGTCAACTCATTCAACAAACCGCGGAACATTTGCTCCGTGGGGTCTTGCTGCGGCTGAGGTTGCGGCTGGGGCTCAGGTTGAGCCTGCGGCTGCACCTGATCCGTCGTTGTGCCTGTTGTGGCATTGTCATTCGCCGGCGCCGGTGCCGGTGCTTGCTGGGGCTGTGCCCTGCCGCCTCCAAGCAACGGCAAGAGGCCGCCTAGCTCACCGCCTAATTTGTCGCCCAGTTTTTCGCCGATAAATTCCTGCGCCTTCGCACCGAGGCGGCTGCTCATGAAGTCTTCGAGTCCTTGGCGTACAAAGGCTTGTTGCGGGTTATCAAGCGGGCCGTAAACGCGCATACCGAAACTCGGCACATTGGCGATATCCTCAATCTGGATTTGGTTATCAAGGTCGATCTTCCAATTCGCAAAGTCGATTTTGCCGTTGCTGAGCATCGTCGCATGGTCGGTTTTGAGCGCCCAGTTTTCAACGTTAATCGCGCCATTGGCTATGGTGAATGCCTTTTGAACACTGTTGAACGCCGTGCTGCCACTTGATGTTGTGCCTTGCAAGAACCCAGCGACACTGCCGCGAAAATTATCGAGCGAACGCAACGATTCATACAATGCCTTCACGTCAAGACCGCGCAACACAGGGTCGGTCACGGCAAAATTGCCTTGACCGTTAAGGGCATTCATCAACGCTGCGGAACTGATCCCCGATGCATTAACGCTCACATCAAACCCGACATCGCCCGCCATAGTTTTTGACGCCTTGCCAAGCATTGCTTTGGTTGCGGATTGCATACTCGCATCCTTCAACGCAAAATCGGCGGTAATTTCAACCGGCTTGCGCGCTTCGGTGGCGCGAATAACGGCTTTGCCCTCCAACGTGCCTTGATCGAGCCCGCCCTTCACTTGCGAAATCGTCATGACACCGTCTTTCAGGTTGAGCGCCAAAATGGCGTTTTGAAGGACGGTATTGCCGTAGGATAACTGTGCCGCCGTCACATTCAAATCGGCGTTCACGGCGCGCAGCGCATCTGTATTAATCGCATCGCGCGTCCACGGAGTTGTTCCTGCTTGTGGGGTCGATGTTGTCGCCGCACCGGATGTTGCAGTCGCGGCATCGGTTTTGCCCATCAACACGGAAATCGGCAAATTATCCGCCGCAATCGTGGCATTCACGTATGGCACGGCTCCCGCCATTGACACTTCGGCCTTGCCTTTAATACTGGACGGACCGATTTTGAAGACCCCGTTATTCAATGTGTAAGACTTGCCTGAGGAAATAAGATCGGCGGATAGTTCCAGCGGCTTGTCCATGAGCGGGCTGGACGCGCGGTACCCCGCATCGAAAAACCGCAAGGCGCGCGCCGAATTCGGATGGCTCAAAGCCACGCTTAATTGATTCGGAATCGATGGCGACATGATGTTATTCGCAACACCGCTCGCCTTCGCCGAAAAATCATAGGCATTCACACTGAGGTTAAAATTCGCCTTTTTTGCCGACCCGCTGGCCTGTGCCTCGGCGGACAAAGCCCCGATAGGGCTCGGCAGGTTTTCAGGGATCTTCACATTATATCCCGCCAAGAGCGTATCAATATTTTGGCTCTTGACCGAGGCCTTAACCGACATATCGGACAAATCCTGAAGATTGCCGACATAGCCGGACACCGTCATCGCCGCCCCCATATGGTCGCCAATCGACAAGCTGTTTAATTTAAGCAATGGCCCCGTCAGGTCGAAATCCGTTTTCAAATTGTGGAAAACCTTATCGCCATATTGCAGACGTTGAATATCCAGCGCCACATCCGCATCAAACGGCATTACCGGAATAACGGCGGCCTGAGCCGCCCCCGTTGCGAGGTCAACAGCCGGTTTTTGCGGTGTCGCCGCAGCATCAGTTTTACCCGCGCCAAAATCCGGCACCGTTAATTGCCCGCCCTTAAGGTTCGCCACCAACAAGGGTTTGCTCTTACGCTGTGTCCACTCGGCAAAGCCTTCAAGCTTGGTTTCGCCGATATTCACATCGAGCAAATCCGCGCGCACGGTTGCGTCCTTTACCTTCACACCCGCCTTCATAACGATGATATTCGGCATGTCCTTCGGCAATTGCGCGGCATCAACAACGCCGAGCCATTCAACAAGCACATCGCGAATATTCTTCGTATCCAACGAAATGGTTGTGTCCATCACCGGCTTTTCCATCGTCACTTGAAGGCCGTTTTGGGTGACGTCTTGATATTTCAAAAGGGTTTGCGCCTTGAAGGTCGTCGTTCCGGGGAGGGTCAAGGCGTCAATATCGGCCTTTAATTCGCCTTTCGCATAGGCTGCCCCAATGCGAATTTGTCCCGTTTCCTTGCCGCGATAAGTGAGCCCCGGCACCGCCAAATGGATGTTCGCATTGACGTTTTTCGGCAAAATAATCTGAGCCGGCAAAAACGGCGCAACATCGCCCTTGTCGTTGACCGCCTTGCCCGAAGACGCCGCAGCCGATTTCGGCGCCGCAAGGCCGGCCTCACGCAACAACCCCATAAAGGCGTCAACGTCAAACAACTCCTTAAACTCCACCGTTGTCGCAACGGTCAAAATATCGTTCTTGAAGCCGCTCAGCTCCAGCTTCACATCCGCTTTGCGCTCATTGACCTTCAAAAACGCGTTGTTCAACCACACGCCATCGGCGCTCGCGGTCAACAACCCCTTAAGCTGGAACGTGCCAACACCGCCCAAACCGGCGGGTTCAGGTTGTCCGGTCAAGCGCTCAATCAACGCCGACATTTTGGTAACGGTAATGGCGGTTTCGCCCTGAATTTCAACGGCGTCCTTGGTGTCCACAATACCGGAATAACTGATATCCAGATCGCCGCCCTTGTTTTTGAGCGTCACACTGAGGGGGAGGCTGTTTCCTTGTTCAAAACGCCCAGACTTTACGGTAAAGGAGAGAATTTCATCCATATATTTCGCGCTGCCCTCGGCATTGAACGGGCCATTCAGGCTCTGTGCGCTCATCAACAAACGGTCGATATTGGCCTCTTGCTTTGCGCCCGATTCCATGTCCTGAAAACGGATGGTCGCGTTACGGATTAAGAATTCATCCAGCGAAAACCCGTCGGCAAAGGAATTGCCGCCCTGCGCCGATGCTGAAGCATCCGTTGTTGGCTCTGACGCCGCAGCTTCTTGCTCTAGCGGAGCCTGAGGCTCCCAATTCTTACGCCCATCGGACGACACATATAAATTCAAAACCGCGTCATCCAACTCCACGGACGACACCTTCACTTGTCCGGACAACAACGAAAACGGACTCACCAGAACCTGAGCCTTTTCAAGGGTCAAAAGCGGTTGATCCTTATACGATGGTTCAAATAATTTCACCCCCTGCACCTTCAGGCGCGGGGTCGGAAGAATAGCCATGCTGAGCGACCCGCTGATCTCCACATCGAAGCCGGTTTTTTTCACCAGAATTTCGCGGGCTTGCGCTTGGTACTTGCTCCAATCAATAAAGGACGGAACAATCAAGGCCAGCAACAGCAACCCCAAGACAGTCGAAGCAATAATAATGGTCGTCTTTTTCACGGCAATCCCCTCGGTAGAACCCATACAAATATCAAGCGCGGCTATCACACGCGGCATAAACATGCGGCAAACAAGCAAGGAATAAGACAAACGGAATCACCATTTGAATCACCGCATCCAAACTATAAGGCAAAGCTAGCCCTTATTTAAGGAAAGAATAAGGCAGATGGCGTTTTTTTCATCGCCGCGCAATGTGTCGGAATCTATGCGGGCAGGGTGTTCGCATTGCTGTCATCGCTGTTATTATCGCCCGAATCCTCGGGTTCAGGGTCAAGCCCCAATTCCTCGCGGTCCGCCTCGACCCCGAACTCGGCAATAATATGGATGAATTGCTCAAGAATAGGCGTTGCCGCGCGGCGAAACTCTTTCTTTTGCTCTGCCGGCATAGAACTCAGCGCCTTATTGAAAATCTCGTACATTGCCTCGGCGAGATTACCGACTTGATTGTCCTTGTTGGCGAGCATCTTATTCGACAGCTCCACCCGCTTGATGAGGATCGTCACAATCGCGCGAATGGTCGGATCGCTGCTCTTGAGCTTATCCTCCAGCTTTTGCCGGTTGATGAGAATCAGGTTGCAATCCTTTAACGCCCGCGCATTCGCGGATCGTTTTTGCCCGAACAATAAGGAGGCTTCGCCGAAGATTTCGCCCGGTTCAAGGTCGCTCAACGTTAATTCACGCTTGCCTTGCATTTTATAGATGCGCACGCGGCCAGATTGGATGAGATAGGCAAAGTCGCCCTCATCCCCGTCTTTAATGATGACATGCCCCTCTGGGAAAAAACGCCGCTCGAGAATTGGTTTGTCGCGCGCCATAAATGAAAGATCCCTTCCCCGTTTACGCCCTTCAATCAAGGGCTCCTTGCGGCCTATAGCCGATTAATCAGGTCATTATGATAACACGATCCGCGCCGGTTCAAATAAAAAATGAAACAAACCTCGCGCCAAAAATTTCGCGCCGAACCCTCAACGCAGAAAAATCCGCTTAGCCGCCCATAAACTGGCCACCGTTGACGGATAACACCGCGCCGTTCATAAAGCCCGCCTTGTCGGACGCAACAAAAGCCACCATATCGGCGATTTCCTGCGTCTTGCCCATGCGGCAAGCGGGAATTTCTTTGATGATGCTGTCCAGCACCGTCTGGTTCATCGCGCCGGTCATTTCGGTTTCGATATAGCCCGGGCAAATGACATTGGCGGTAATCCCTTTGCGCGCATTTTCAAGCGCGACCGACTTTGTGAACCCGATCATGCCCGCCTTGGATGCGGCGTAGTTTGCCTGCCCCAATTGTCCTTTTTGTCCGTTAATCGAACTGATATTCACAATCCGCCCGAACCCGCGCTCGCGCATCCCATTCAGGACATGACGGCACATATTGAAACAAGACGACAAATTCGTGTCGATCACGCTCGTCCATTGCTCCAAGGTCATTTTATGCAGCATGGCGTCTTGCGTAATGCCGGCATTATTGACCAAAATATCCACGCGGCCATAGCGGTCTTCAATCGCCTTTACACCTTTTTCGCAGGCTTCATAATTCGACACATCGAATTTTTCGATCCCGCATCCTGTTTCCGCCTGAAACGCTTTTGCGCGTTCATCATTGCCGTGATAGGTGGCAATCACCGTGTGTCCTTCGGCGATCAAGCCCCGCACAATATCCGCCCCGATGCCGCGGGTTCCTCCGGTTACGATGGCAATTTTGCTCATTATTCAAAATCCTGCTTTCATAAAATTATCATCCGAATATCGCCCCGCCCTTACGCAAGGGCAAGGCAACACACACCGTTCTACTTGCTAGACGCGCTCAATACACATTGCGATGCCCATGCCACCACCGATGCACAAAGTCGCAACCCCTTTACCGGCCTTCCGGCGCTTCATTTCGTGCAGCAATGTCACGAGAACACGCGCCCCCGACGCGCCGATAGGATGACCAATGGCAATCGCGCCGCCATTGACGTTCACGATGGCGGGGTCGAAGCCCAGCTCCTTCACAACGCACAAAGCTTGCGCAGCGAAGGCTTCGTTCGCTTCGACCAAATCCACATCGCTCACCGACCATCCGGCTTTGCTCAGGGCTTTTTTGACGGCGGGTACAGGCCCCGTTCCCATCACGGCGGGGTCAACCCCGACACTCGCCCATGATGCGATCTTGCCATAAATTTCGAGGCCGCGCTTTTCGGCTTCGCTCTTGCGCATCAACACAAGGGCGGCGGCGCCGTCATTCAGGCCGGAGGCATTCGCCGCCGTGACCGTGCCGTCTTTTTTGAAAGCGGGGCGCAGGGCGGCGAGGCTCTCCGCCGTCACGTTGTCACGCGGAAATTCATCCTTATCAATGACGATGTCTTCCTTGCGGCCTTTGACAGTGATCGGGACAATCTCGTCTTTAAACGCGCCGGCTTCACGCGCCTTTTGCGTTTTTTGCTGGGATTTCGCCGAAAACTCATCTTGCGCGGCGCGGTCAATCGTATAGGACTCGGCGATATTTTCCGCCGTGATGCCCATGTGGTAATCGTTAAACGCATCCCACAGGCCGTCTTTAATCATCGTGTCTTGCATCTCCACAGCGCCGAATTTCGTGCCGTTGCGCATCATAAGGCCATGGGGGGAAAGGCTCATATTTTCTTGCCCGCCTGCCACGACGATGTTGGCATCGCCGAGCAAAATGCTCTGAGCCGCCAAGGCCACGGCACGAAGGCCGGATCCGCAAACTTGGTTGATCGTGAAGGCTGTTTTCTCCTTCGGTACGCCGGCTTCCATCGCGGCTTGGCGCGCGGGGTTTTGCCCTTGCAAGGCGGTCAAGACCTGCCCCAAAATAACCTCGTCCACGTCATCGGCCTTGAGTTTTGCATCCGCAATCACTGTTTTGATGACGGTTGCGCCGAGGCTGTGTGCGGACAGCGCTCCGAACCCGCCCATAAAATTGCCAATCGGGGTACGTTTTGCGGCGACAATAACAACAGGATCATTCGTATAGGACATAGGCCACTCCGTTCTGTCTTTATTTATGAAACGCCCCACCGGACGTTGTGGGCAAAGCTACACAAACAAAGCCACTCACGCAAGGGGGAAAGCCCCCAGCGGCAAAACAAAAACCACCGTCAGACCAACGCCAGACCACCATCAGATCACGGCCAGCCTGATTCAAAATACCGATTATTAACGCAGCAACCAATCCGCGATATCCGGCCAAAAATCGGTTTTCGCGTGTTGGCCGCTCATCAACCCAATATGCCCGCAATCGGGGGATTGCACCGTAACATCGCGCAGCAAACCCGCCATAGCCTGCGCCGAGGCGGGCGGCACGAGGCGGTCGCGGCGCGGAATAACGCACAATGACGGCACCGCAATACTGGAAACATCGAGCGCAGCATCACACACACGCCACGTTCCGCGCGATGGTTCATTGCGGTCATACCATTCCACAAGGCATGTCCGCGCCGCCGGCCCCGCAAGGTCAGGCCCACTGTTGAGCCAATCCTCTACCGCAACAAAATGCGCCGCACCGTCCGCGCCGTCTTCCACCATACGGTAAAAGCTGCGAAATTTACGGATGATGGCGGTCGGGTCGAGGCATGCGAAAATGGATTGGATCCAATCCCCTTGCAACACGCCTTCGCGTTCGATCATCGGGTCAACATGTTGGGCGAAGAGCCGCATCATCGCAAGATGCGCGGGGTCGGCATGAAAATCCCACGGCGCCGCCAAAAACACCGCCCCCTTCACCCGCGCCGCAATATCAGGCCGATGAAAACCCGCCCCGAATATCAGCCCGAGATACGCAGCAAGAATCGTTCCGCCCATGCAATATCCGGCAAAACTGATTTGCGCATGCGCGGGTATGCGGCGCAATAAATCATCCAAACACGGAACAAGCCGCCATTTGATATAATCACCGATATTAAATCCCGCTTCCGCCCCATCGCCATCTTGCGGCGCACCCCAATCGAGGTATAAAGGCAGTAAGCCGCGCTCATGCAAATATTCGGTAAAGGACTCTCCTTTGCGAATATCGAGAATTTGTGGCCCGTTCACCAAGGACGGAATAATCACGACATAATGTAATGATTGATGCGGCGCATCTGTTGGCGTGCTGCGTTTACCCTTTGGCTTTACACCCGCGCCGGATTGCGGCACAAGCGCCCCGTCAAAGCCTTGCTTCAGCGAACACGCGCCCATTTGCCAAATGACATCGCGCACCGGATACAAAGACTCCGCGCCATAGGATTGATAGGCGCGTATCCCCTTGTGCATTTCCAGAATAATATCCTGTGCCGAACGCGCGGCCAATGTCGGATCTTGGCGGATCGCCTCCTGCCATTGCTCGGCCTTTGGCGTTGTGTTTGAAGGCTTGTTTGCCGTGGTATGGTTTGCACCATCCCGCTCGCCCTTCTTTTTTGCATAATTACTTTGTGGTAATTCAGGGGTAAACCCAGAAAAAAGCGCCGCCCCAACACCCCAAACGGCATTGTTCATGTGCATTGATAGCGGCCGTGGCCAGAGCGATCGATCGGCCTTTTTTGTTGCTTTTTTAGGCATATTCAGAAAAAACTTTTCATTTCTATGTGATTGCCCTATATATTGCAGGACAGCAAATAAATTTCCATTGTTTTTTGTGCATAGTGAACAAAAATAACATCCGCAGGAGAGAAAAATGGGCAGACCCAAAAAGAAAAAAGACGACACCATTGTCGTTAAAAAATACGCCAACCGCCGTTTATACGACACGGGGCGCAGCAGCTATGTAACACTCGACGATTTATGCGAAATGATCCGCGAAGGACAGGACTTTGTCGTCGTTGACGCCAAATCCGGCGAAGACCTCACCCAAAACGTCCTGACCCAGATCATTGTCGAACAAGAAGCCAAAGGCGAAACAATGTTGCCGCCGACCTTCCTGCGTCAATTGATCCAATTCTATGGCGACAATGTCCAATCCTATATTCCGAACTATCTTGAGCAATCGATGCATAACTTCGTCAAGCATCAAGAAGAAATCCGCGAAACCATCAACCAATCTTTGGAAAACACCATTAAGCCTCTGAACACACCACTGAACATGATGGAAGAAATCTCGCGCAAGAATATGGAGATCATGAACCACACCATGAAGGCGCTCAGCCCCTTCTCGATGTTCAATGCCGGTGAAGGTGAAGGTGAAACCGCCCCTGCCACCATGAGCGCCGAAGACCAAGCCGCTTTTTTGCGTAAAAAAATCAATGACCTTCAAAACCAGTTGAAGGACATTGAGAAAAAATCGGCCTAGTAATCGACCTAAGTAATCGACATAAAAAAGCGCCGCATAATCGGCACAATAAAGGGGCTATGACAGCCCCTTTTTTATGAGCGCAAAATGCTCACACGCCGCAGCGCAGAATAAATTTCCCGAATACTGCCCCTATTTCAAACTCGGGAATTGTTGCGCAAGATTTTCCTCATCCTTCAACATGGCGTCGCGCAAATCATGCCCCTTTGGCAACCAAAGGCGACTGATGGACGGATATCCATAGGCATATCCTTGAATGTTGTTCACGCCATGTTCTTGCAAGATGGCGGCCTCGCGTTTGGTTTCCGCGCCTTCGCCCACGGTTTCGAGATCAAACCCATCGGCGAGCATTTGAATCGCGTCAATGAAAATACGGTTTTGCGGGTCTTCGATCTCGCTGATGAAATGTTTGTCGATTTTTACGATGTCAGGGGACAACTCCTTCATTTGAATAAACGAACTATACCCCGCCCCAAAATCGTCAAGCGCAATGCGGCAACCAAGGTCTTGCAAAGTTTTTGTGACACGTTTGGCGAGTTTCAGGTCTTGCATCGCCGCCGTTTCGGTAATTTCAAACACAATCCGCCGCGCGATAGACGGATGGTCTTTCAACAATGAAATAGCACTGCGCAGCCACGCAGGGTCATTCAAGGACGCCGGCGACACATTCACCGATAGTTGCAGATCGGGAAAGGACTTAAGCTCCGTCACCGCCTGATGCAAACTGAATTGATCCGCGATATGCGACAGGCCGAGCCCCTCGATCTGGTGCATAAACTGTCCGGCGGTGATGATGCGTTCTTGGTCGTCCACCATCCGCAAAAGACATTCATAGAAACTGACATCATCGTTTTTGGTGCGGGAACGAATGACCGGCTGGAACGCCAATTTCAAACGCCCTTCCTCAAAACTGCGCAGGAAGTTATCCGCCCCTTTTAAAATCTTACGAATATCCAGCGCCGATTGAATCCGATCCCGTGCATAGGCCACAAAACGCCCGCGACCATTCATCTTGGCATTCGCTAAGGCGGCCTCGGCCATCACGATGTAATCACCCGTGTGTTTAACGCGTTCACGCAAAGACACGCCGCCGACAGAGGCATTCAAACGCACCCCGCCATGAAGGGTTTTAAACGCCGATTGGTTCAGGCGGTCAAGCAAGCTGCGCGCCACTTCTTCCATTCTTAAGGCTGGCTGATCCGGAAAGAAACACGCGTATTGATCCCCCGACAACCGCATCAACACAGTTTCTTCGCCACCGAAAATGGCCTTCAGTTGGTCTTCAACCTGCGCCAGCAAGGCATCCACAAAATTCCCGCCATAGGCCTGATTAAACATGGCCAAACGATCAAGCCCGATCAACAGCAAAAACCCAAGCCGTTTATCATCCGGCAAATTGGCATTCTTGACATTATTTTGGTCGATGATTTCAACCAGACTACGGCGCGTTGTGTGGGTGCGTTCGGTATACCCATGCCCGCCCTCAGGATAGACGCGCACCGCATCAAGGCCAGCAGGAGAAACAGGGGCTACCGCCACCACACCCGTATCACAGGCCGACAGCAACCCCGAAAACGTGGCATTATCATTCGCCTGCACCTCGCCTTTAAGGCACAAAGTAACATGGTCGCCATTGTCAAAACGATAGCGGAAATTACACATAATGCGGTAAGAATCGATCACAGCGTCGATATTGCTGGGTTTAATATCGCTCAGGAGCTGAGGCAAATCCGCGGGATTCACGTTACGAACAAATTCTTCAAAGCTCACCGGCAAAGCGTCAATCGCGCTCATAAAGGACGGCCGTTCGCCGATCCACTCCACGCGCCCATCGGCAAAAGAGATATTCAGGCCAATCTGGTCGGAGGCTCTTAAGCTGCCTAGCAATGCTTTATAAGTGTTACTCTTACTATCTATCAAGCTCGTTCCCCTAAGTCGCTAAAATTAATCTAAAATTTTATATAGTTTTCTTTTCATAGATCGACACCCTCTCATCTTGCCTGAAAAAGGTTAGCAAAACATTTACAGATAACAAAAAACCGGCCACTCAGGGCCGGCTTTCGCATCATATATGACAATTGAGCATTTTAGCGGGTCAGAGAGCGTCCGCGTTGCTCATAATGGGTCTCGGTTTGGGGCTGTAAACGCACCGCATTATCAGGGCGAGAAAAACGCACCCCACCGGCCTGCGCCGTGCGCACATCGACAACCGCGTTGTCATATCCTTGCACCGCGATGCGGTTACTCGCACCGATGAAACGCGCCGTGCCAACAATGTCTTGGATCATGTTGATGGTCGCGCCATAGGCATAGGCCGCCTTTGAATCTTCATGTCCGGTCAATAATGGCTCCCACTTGCCGGAGAATCCGACGCTGTAGACGATGCGCGTGCCGTCCGGCTGTGCTTCAAAATTATCAAAATGAACACCCGTAGACGCTGACATCACCTTAATAAAGTCATTCATTTGTCTGGCGTTCAAATCATCAAGAATTTGTGTTTCGGGGACGAAAACACGATTTCCGCGTTCATCCGTAACGGTCAAGGCAACATCGTATTTTCCGTTGCCATCGCAAGTAATGGTGTAGTGCGCCTGTCCGCCATGGTCGCCGCGGCAAGCACCGCCAAGGCCGAGCGTATTATCCAACACACAATATGTTGCCACAATCCCAAGGCCAACCGCCCAAGCCGGCACACCGGCGCTTTCGGCAATAATCGGGGTCACTGGATCCACGGGGCCAAGACATCCGCAAATATGCGGGCCGACAGCGGCACTGGCAGCCCCAGCAGACAAAAGAGTAAATTGAGCAGCAATCGCGATATCGCGTAATGTCTTTTTGAAATTCATTGTCATACACCTCTTATTTTGACCGTGATCTTTTCTATCACATATATTTTACATAAGTCAATATTTATTTACCGTTTGTTAACCACAAAAGCCAAGCGACCATAACGCGCCAAGAGATGGCTACAGAGCAAAGCGCCAAAAAAACATCCTTAAGAAAAACGCGTCACAAGATTCCGGCAATCAATGTTGGGCAATCAATATTGAGCAGAGCATTTTGAGCGGGCAATACAACACAACAAAAAGCGCGGCCTCACAGCCGCGCCTTTAATCTCAGTCTGCAAAGACAATCTTTGGGCTAACCTTACCGAATAAGGGAGTTCGACAATTGGTCGCGCGTTGTCATGGCTTGGTCAAAACTTTCAATGCCGCCTTCATGGGCAATCACATTAAATGTTCCGCCATCGGCATAGAACAACAACGCAGCCCCCGCCCCTTGGTCGCCGGAGATACAGGCAATATCATAAGCTAGCACTGGGCGCGCTCCGGCATAGGTCATGCCAGACGAGGTTTTATCAAATGTCCCGCCGCACCGCGCTTCGGTCTTGCGCAAATAGCCCTCAACCATCGCCTCGAACATAGACGGGTCGGACATCAGCGTTTTTTCAGCGCTTCCATAAACCGTTCCCGTATCCCATCGGAAGGCGGAAAAACCGCTATTCGACACGGCGCCGACTTTTTCGAACCCGCTTACCAATGGCACACCGGCCTTCACCAGCAATGACGCAATATCCTGACCATCCGGCCCAGCAGGCGCAGAAACAGGCGCAGCATGTTGCGGGAACTGAATTTGCGGTGGCTGTGACGATGGTGGCATCATCGGTTGTGGTTGGTACGACACTTGCGCGGCGGCGGGCTGAGCGTATTGGTTATACTGCGCATAAGGCTGGGGCGCAGGCTGAGCAACCGGAGGCTGAACCGAATTTTGTACCTGTCCTGACACAGGCGCCATCGCCATCGGAGCCATACCAAGCGGCACGCCAGTCTGGCTTGTCGGTTGCTGAACCGCGCTTGACGGGCTGTAGACAACGGCGCCGCCTTGATGAACCGCCATCGCGAGCTCACGCTCACCTGGCCCATCCATGATCGGAGTCATCGCGGGCTGTGGTGTGCCGTAGGAAGAGGTTGGCGTTGTAACCTCCGCCATCACAGGCTCAACCGGCGCGGCCTCAACATCGCTTGAAACAGCGGCTACAGCCACAGAGCGCGAATCAGGGTCGCTGACGACTCGCCCTTCTCTCTCACTCAAAGACTCTTGGCTGCGTCCGCGCGCAATTCTGTTGCGCAATTTTTGGATCGACGACATGCCCGCAGTATTATTGGCAGTATCATTTGCAGAAGCATCGTTTGTAGTATCGCGCGTTTTGGCCTGAGCAACCTCGGGCATCGGGTCATTGGAAGGTCCAAAATCGACGTCCGGTTGACGGCTCGCTGTCGGTCGCGCGGCAACAACCGTTCCGGCTTCGCCTTTGGCGCTGCGCAAACGGGCGATCTCCGCTTCCATCTCGTTCAGGCGTCTTAATTGCTCCGCTTCGGTAATCGCGGGGTCGAATAATTTGCCTTCAAGGTCACGCACTTCCGCTTGATGGCTAGCCCGCTCGCGTTGCAACAGTTCATTCAAACGGCGCAACTCGCGGTCGGCATCGGCCGAGCTTTGCGGGTCAATTGCGGCGGACGACACACGGCCAACCGGCATAGCCTGCATACGGGGCGTATCATCCGAAGCACGGCTGAGGCTATGCCCCCCTTGCAAACGGGCGATTTCAGCCTCCATGTCGCGCAGGCGCTTTAATTGCTCCGCCTCGGTAATCGCGGGGTCGAATAATTTGCCCTCAAGCTCGCGCACTTCGTCTTGGTGCTTTGCGCGCTCGCGGTTCAAAACCTCGCCAAGGCGTTGAATTTCGCGTTCGGCTTCTTGATAACGAGTGGTCGCCTTTGTAGCGTCCCAATGATCGCCATCTGCAACCTTCAAAAGACGTTTTTCGGCATCCGTGCGAATCTCTTCCAATTCGCGCGACAAAATTGCGTTCTCGCCCAGAACATCTTGAATGCGGGTTTCCGCCTCAATCAGTTTTTCGCGGTATGGATTGTTCTTCAACGCTTTTTCTTCACGTTGACGTGCCATTTCAAGAGCTTCGTTCAAGTTCTTGTTCTGCATGTCCAAACGGCTGATCGTTTCACGCAAATGCGCCAACATGTCGTCATCGGCGATACCGTTGCTCAAATCAGCCTTCCGCGCCTTCACTTCACCGCGCAGGATGTTGTTTTGCGCTTTCAGGGAGCTGATCTCCGCTTCCATCGCTTCGACTTCGGATTTTTTCGCCTGCAAGGCGTTCATCTCGGAATAAAGGCGGCGGTTTTCATTTTCCAGCAACCGCAAACGGTCATTATCCGCGCCGCCCTTGCCGGCAACGACGTCCGCCGCGGCGGGTGACAAATCCTTGGATGATTGCACAAAACGGGTAGATTGCACGCGCGCGGCCTCGGCCTCACGCTGGGCATTCTTCAAAAGATTCGATAACTCTTCTTTTTCCGTTTCCAGTTTTGCAACCTTGCCGGACAAATCCGTTTCGTCTTGCGTTACCGAAGATACGCGTTTTTCTAAACTTGCGATTTCTTGCTTACGGTGGCGTTCTTCCTCCAGCAAACGGCGCAATTCGTTACGCTCGGCTTTCAAGGCGCTCACCTCCGCATGACCGGTTTCGCCAGTGACGGATGCGCCGCCTTTCTTGCCGCCGATTTCTTCCAAACGGGCGCGTTCATATTCCAAAGACCGAATCAGATCGACTTTTTCGTTTTGTAGTTTTTGAATCGTGTCGGTGAGGCTCGCCTGATCACCACTGATATTGCCGATGCGGTTGCGCAAAGATTGAACCTCACGAAGGCGAAGGCGCTCACTCTCCAGCAAGCTGCGATACTCATCACGTTCCGCGAGAGCAATTTCAAGTTCCGCCTTAACCTGTGCAATTTCTGTGTTGCTGCCTGAAAGGCTGTTCAGAATGCCGTCCTTGGTGCGGCCATTATCGCGACCACTCAGTGCCACCGGTGCCGACACCGAACCCGCCGCCAATCCTGACACCGAACCCGACACTGGCGATCCATCCGCCATCATCGGCGGACGCGCCACAACTTCGCCGATTTGAACCGGTTCCGGCTTGCGTTTTTTAGCCTCTTCCAATGCCCGTGCAAGCTCCATATTCCGCGCCTCAAGCGCGCGAAGCTTGCCGTTCAATTCGGTTTTTTCTTCCGTGACGTCCTTTTTTTGCTCCAACATGCCGGCGATTTTTTCGCGGCGTGTCCGCTCGGCCTCAAGCAATCCCTTCAATTCATCCCGCTCGGCGGACACGAGTTCCAATTGGCGGGCTTTTTCTTCGATGCGGGCTCTGGCCTCTTGAATGGCCTGACCATCGACAACCGGCGCGGATTCCGTCGCCGCCACTTTCAGAGCGATGCGAAGGCGTTCATTTTCGGCTTCGACTTGTTCGATACGCTTGCGGAAATCTTCGCCGCCGGCATCAACCGCGGCTTTGCCCTCCCCCTGAGCGTTGCCTTTGCTCTCGCCCTGCTCAATCATCAAGCGGGCAAGGCGCATACGCTCGTCTCGCTCCATCGCCAACATAGCCTTGAGTTCTTGAATCTCGTCTTTTGAGGCGTCAACCGCGCGGCTTTGAAGGGCGAGTTGTTCTGCCGCTTCATCAGACTGCGCCGCATTGGCGGCTTTGTTGTCTTTGCTGTTTTGCAAGCTGCGCATCAATTCTGCGTTTTGGCTCTCCAGCTTCGCCAGCTTTTCGGCCATTTCTTTGACTTCGGCGGAGGCTGTGTCCTGACGGTTTACATGAGTGCTGAAATCCTTGCGCTCTTTTTCCATCATCTCAACCAGCGTGTCGCGTTCAGACCGCAAACGATCCATCTCGTCTTGCGTTTCCTTGAGCGCCATGCGGGCGGCCTCTGCCTCGCGGCTACGGACATCGGCATTCGACACGCCAGCATTTTTCATGCTGTCGACCGTTTGCTGTAGGGATTTATTTTCGGACATCAGGCGGTCATACTCGTCCTTGGATATGCCGGCATTTTTCAATTTGCCTTCAATATCCGTACGGCTTTTTTGTTCTTCATCGAGCATCATGCCCAGCGATGCGTTTTGCTGCTCAAGCTCGGCAATACGGCTCATCAATTCGGATTGTTGTTTTTCAATGCCGTCTTTTTGTACCGCCAGCTTTTCAATCTCGGAGCGGCGGCTTTTTTCCATTTCCAGCATAGCGCGAAGCTCATCGCGCTCACGCTGAGCCGCCTCAACGGCGAGTTTGGTCGCCATATCCGCGTTATCATCTTTTTTGATCGTTGACGTCAAACGATCCAGATTGGTTTTCAATCCTGTATTTGCGGTTTGCTCTTGCTGGAGCTTTTGCATCAATTCGGTGTTGCTGCGTTCCAGATTGCCCATCTTGTCCATAAGCTCTTGGACATCGCTGTTCTGCGCGCCTTTGCTGGACATTTCCTGACGGAAATTCTGGCGTTCCTTTTCAAGATCGCTCAACAAGCTGCGGTTTTCGTCCTGAAGCTGGACAAGCTCCGTCTTCATGCGTGACATCTGGTCGGACATTTCCTTGCTGACCATTGTTTGCGCTGCGTTATTGCCGAGGCAAGCCGAGAGCTGTTGCCGCCCTGATGCGAAATCACTGAACGAGAATTGATACGGTTGACCGCTGATGCTCACCGACAGGATTTGCTCTTTTTCAAGCATCGCAAAAAACGCGTTATCCGCACCGATCTTAATGACAAGCGCGGACGCCGAAACGGATTGAATGTCAAAATCGCGCTTCAAAGACCCCGTAGAAATTTGAACGGCATAAGACCGTCCAACACGGATCGTATCTTTTTGGAAATCAATCGCGAAAGACGCCTCTTGCTTTTTGTTTTGGGCAATCGTGACCACGATGTTGTTCGAAAAACGGCGCGCCAACGCGCAATACCCGCTCGGCGTATCGGGGTTACCGACCTTTGAAACCGCCCATCCGGTCACGGGCTGTAGCATTGCCGAAGACGGTGCCTCCGCGCGAGCCATTGGCACCGTACCCGTAAGCACCGACGGCACAACCGCCGCCATGCATAATCCGATAGCACAAGAATACAAATAACGACGTGCAATCATATGAACAGCCTCATGAATAAATCATCGATTAACGGACCCGATCATGCCCCTGCCTCCATCCGCTTGCCGATCAGGCGAACAAGCCATCAATAGAGTCAGAATCATTTCGTTTCTACGTAGTCCAAAGGATAAAGAGCTTTGACAGTGAATCAAAGCCTTTTGTGAGAATTATCCCGTTTTACAGAGGGTTTTGCGCTATTTTTTAGGTTTTTCCGGTGCCGGTCCGGGGATTGTATCCCCGCCTTCAGCCCCTGCAGCCCGCACAATTAAGGCTCTGCGCCCTGTTTCAGGGTCGTTATTGAGCTGCGCCGTCGGTTTAAGGCTGTCACCCGCGAATTGTGACAAAACCCCCGCTACCGCATCGGTAAATCCGCCGCTCATCTTGACTGATTCTTTCAGTTCAAACATCTGTGCCGGCATCCACAGCAGCTCAACCCCAGCATCAATACACCATTTCTCAAGGATATCGCGCAGACTCGCGCCCTCCAGCCCCATCCAGACTTTCGATGTTTGTTCAAACCCATCAGGCTTGGCGACATAATTTTTGGATGGCAAATAGCCAAGGCTTTGTATCTTCGACCGCTTATCGCCTATCGTTGCTCCGTCTGGGCTCTCAAGCCCCATACGTGGCGCATCGCCGTCATCATTTTGCACCACAGAGGCCGCTCCTCTTGCGCTGTTCGCGCTGCCCCCCGAAAAACGGGTCATGGGCTGGTTCGGTTCGTCCGAAAATCTCGACATCAACACATTCACGGCCTCTTGGAATGTTCCGTCATAGGAAAAATGCTCGGTCAAAGTAAATTCACTGTCTAGCTCCAACACAAGTTTCACACCCGCATCCGCCGCCCATGTGTGCAGAACGTCTTGCAAGCTCTCATCCTTGCCGGCCTCCCAAAGGCGGGTAGCTGTGTATCCGGCGGCTGCATTATTATCGTTGCCGTCGTCTGATTCCGCGGCCTCACCATGCGCCGAGGCGGAATAGGTGTTGATCGTATCTTGGTTTTGCACATGCGGATTTTCCGCATCGCGGGAAATTCTTACCACGCGACCGTTGATATAGACATAAAGGTTATGCTCCGCCATCGCGGTTTGCAGAACATCAACCCATAAAGGCCCCTTGTCCCAGCTTATGCGCAACATCGGGTCAATGCCGCGCTCAACAACAAAGCGGTATCCACCGGGGATGAGTTCCGTCACCGCCAGCGCAATCGGCACACGTTTACCACTGCGCGTAATTTCCATCGGCTTGATGTCCGCAGGCTCCCCGCCCGCCCCTTCGGCATTCGCGGAGATTGATGCGGGCAAAGAGTCCAGCCCAGACGGACTGTTTTCAACCTTCATGGTTTTTGTGCGGCGTTCTTCCATACATTTGCCGAGGCGTTCCAGCCCCTCAGGCAAACCGGCGGTGGAGAAAAACACCGATGTCTTGCCGATCATGATCCGCATAGCCCCAACCCGCGCGACACGAGTCCTGAAATCCGGAATATCTTCAAGGTCAATCGCAAGCGTTCCGGCGTCACTCGCCAGCCCCATCACGGCATAGGAATCATTAGCAAGGCTCAGTCCAACCGGATAGACGCGCCCTTCTTCAAAGGCCGATTGCCGTGTGTCCACCGTCAAACCGGCGATCTGTCCCTCACGGCCGTGAACACCCACGATAAATCCGTTTGAAAATTGATTGAGCGCCAAGCACCCCGTTTGGTCGCCACCCGCCAGTTTATTCGGAGTCGATGCCCCGACAAGCCATGCGGCCTGTGGCTCAAGAATAGCCGACTCAGTCGGCGTTCCTTCAACATGTTCAACCAGTTCTTTGGCCGCATCGCTGTTTTTGGATTTTGACCGAACCGGCGCCATGTCTTCCGGCGCTTGCAAGATCATTTCGCCGTCTTTCGGCGCAGCGCGACGCTTGGCTTCGCTTTCCTTGGCCTTGCGCATTTGTTCTTCTTCACCGGGGAAATACACGGGCTTGGGCGATTTCGCAATCAAGGGATTGATATTGATCTCCGGTAATTCATCGCTCAAATCCGGCAAGATGTCATCCGCAGAATCCAGCGGCGTTACCGAAGTGGCGGCCGCGCCCGTGCGCGAATTACCACCCCCGCCAGCCTTCGAAGCAGACTCCATGTCAGACGGGGCGTCAAGCTGTGCGTCAGGCTGGGCAAATACAGCCGTCGCAGAATACAGAAAAACCCCGCAAACCAGTGCGGCAACAAGGATACGGAATGGTAAGCGGCCTGAATCGACGGTCATATTCTTTTCTGCAACAAAGTGGGCGCGTTGTTTATTGTTTCATGAAGGTCAAACCCGACAAACAACGCCATTGAACTTCTACACAGTTCCAAGCATAGAATTAAAGGGAAATTGACCGCGCCGCAAGGGGGGAGTTAAGCCCCATCCTCAGCTTTTTGCACTTTATGCGCCAAAGACGCCGACAGGAACAGGTCAATATCGCCGTTCAAAACGTCCTGTGACTGCGATGTTTCCGCTCCGGTGCGCAAATCCTTGACCATTTGATAGGGGTGCAGGACATAAGAGCGAATTTGGTGCCCCCACCCAATATCGGTTTTTTCGCCATGCGCCGCCATTTTGGCTTCTTCACGCTTTTGCAATTCCATTTCGTATAACCGCGCCCGCAACATATCCATCGCCGAAGCGCGGTTTTGGTGTTGTGAGCGTTGGCTTTGACACGCCACGACCACGCCGCTCGGGGCGTGGGTAATCCGTACGGCGCTGTCTGTTCTGTTCACGTGTTGTCCGCCGGCGCCGCTGGCACGGTATGTATCCACCCGTAAATCTTTATCCTCGATCAAAATATCAATCGTGTCGTCAATCACCGGCGACACGCCGACCGACGCAAAACTCGTATGCCGCCGCGCGTTCGAATCATACGGCGATATGCGCACCAAACGATGCACCCCGCTCTCGGCCTTTAGCCAGCCATAGGCGTTTTGCCCCGATATGCGGATTGTGGCGGATTTAATCCCCGCTTCTTCGCCATCATTAAATTCCAGAGTTTCCACCTTATAGTCATGCTGCTCGGCCCATCGCACATACATGCGCAGCAACATATTCGCCCAATCCGCGGCCTCCGTGCCGCCCGCGCCGGAATTGACTTCCAAGAACGCATCATTGCCATCCGCCTCACCGGACAGAAGGCTCTCAAGCTCCATTTTCGCGGTTTCTTTTTGCAAGCCCAAAAGCGCGCCTTCGGCCTCTTTCACAAGGCCGGCATCGCCCTCAGCCTCAGCCATGGCGATCATTTCGATATTATCATTCAAATTGGCTTCGATTTTGCGAACGGTGGATATTTTATCGTCCAATATCGTCCGCTCGCGCATGATGGCTTGCGCTTTTTCGGTGTTATTCCATAAATTAGGGTCTTCGGACAGGGCATTCAGCTCGTTCAAACGGTCAATCGCTTGATCCCAGTCAAAGATGCCTCCTCAGCAGGGACAGAGACTTTCTCGCCTCATTCACAACTGCTTCGATTTCTGCACGCATCGCAATATGGCTTTCGCTTGGATGTGGTCAATTTGTTTGAAAACATCAACATAAGGCCGCAAACCAAGGCCTTACGCAGCTTGTTTTTGCGACCAATTGTCAAGAATCTGGTTTAGCACATTATGTGCCGCTTCATCAAGCTGCGCTTCGCTCGCAATCTGAGCGGTGAAGATATGTCCGCTTTTTTGCAGCGCGGAGGCAGAAGGCGTCGCGCCAACCTTGACGGCTTGCTCCAGATCCACATCGCGCACGGCAATCTCGCGCCCCGCAACGATTTCGGCCATCACCAGCAAAGACACGGCTTCATCAAACGCGGCAATCGACTTGGTTGCGGCGTTAAATCCTTCGATAAAGCGTTTTGTGTGGGGGTTCATCCGTAATTTTTCGATAGAGCGACTCGCGCCCGGAATGATCAATGCGTCATAATCAGCGGACAAAGCCTCGTCAACCCGTTGGTCAACAGCGAAATAATGCCCCCAATCCTTGCCGTTCCATGTCTGGATAAGGGCTTTTTCCGTACTGACGACGCGCAGGTTGAGCCGTTCCTTCGCGAACAGGCGTTGCACCGCCGTCATTTGTTTTTCGTCAACACCGTTTGCGGCCAAAACGGCGCATTTAATGGCTTTCGAAGTCATGATTATCGACCTCCTGAGTCTCACTGGATAGGTTTTTTATGAAATATAAGTTGCGGCCTATAAACAATTTTTTGCAGTGCAATGTCAAGCGCTTTTGTTTGTTATACATAGATTTACTGTTCTCAAAGGCGTATCTGTGTGCTATGGTGCGTGCGGTAAAAGAAGTCTTTACAAATGTTCGAAAAAATGAAAAAAATCCACCTGCATTGCACATAGAGTGCCCTTTCAGGCTTTCAGGGTCTTTTTCACCCCCATGTTTGATAATGGCTAAATGCAAGAGAATACAAGCGTTACGTAAGGCTACGAAGTTCAAAAGCCATAAATTTTTATAAGAATTGTAAGGAGAATATTGATGAAACGCCTGCGCATAATCGGTCTGGTAGCGGCCGCAGCCATGGTAACCAGCGCCTGCACGGCATTCGAAGGACACAACGAAGTCGAGATGCTGAACAAGGTCACGGCTGTTGGTTCCCCCTTCACACAACAACTCTCCGCCGAGTACAGAGCGTATTCAAATTACGAGCTGAAGCAAATGTACGACTACGCAGACGCCCTTCACTTCGCCCGCAAAGGCTTGGCCTCCGCAGACGGCGTTCAGGTTCTGCCTGAGCCGATCAGTGATTGGGACCTCAGCCAAAAACACATGATTGAGCTTGGCGAAGCCCGCGCCCGTTTGATCGCCGCCTTTGACCGCGGCGCCCGCGAAATCATCCCCGGCAAATCGGCGATTGCGCAAGCCCGCTTTGATTGCTGGATCGAACAACAAGAAGAAAACTGGCAAGACGCCGAAATCTCCGCCTGTAAGAGCGACTTTTTGCGCTTGATCGCCGAGATCGAGGCCGAATTGCCCGCACCGCAACCTGAATACACACCGGTACCGGTTGCCGAACCAACCCCGCCGGCCGTTATGGACATCCGCGAAGCCATGTACTTGGTCTTCTTCGACCATGACAAATCCGTTGTCGGTGAAGGCGGCCAAAGCGTTCTCGATGCCGTTATCAACGAAGTATCGAGCCGCCAGATCAACCGCATCAACGTGACCGGCCACACCGATACGTCAGGCGGCAACAGCTATAACGCTCGCTTGGCCAGCAAACGCGCCGAAAACGTCAAGGCGGCCCTGATTGCCCGCGGCATTGACGCCAGCATGGTAACCGTTCAAGCCAAAGGCGAGAGTGAACTCCTCGTCCCCACACCGGACGGCACGAGAGAGCCCGCCAACCGCCGCGCTACGATCACGTTCGAATAAATCGAACAGCACGGTTGATCGCGCCGCAAGTACGGCAACGAGAGCGACAACAAAGGCGACACCGCGAAGACACAATCAAAACGCCGGACACATTAACTTTTGTCCGGCGTTTTTCTTTTATATCCGCTGAGTGATCATCATTGCTGTCACAGCCACCTTCCAATACGCATCCCCCAAAAAGCCCATTTTATACACGGCTTATACACGGTGGGTGTTTTCTTTTTCGCTAAAAAGCGTATCCTGATCGCATGATATTAGCGCCAGTTTTGTTCATCATCGGTATTTTCCTGACCATGCTGTCCATCAGCATGACCATCCCTGCATTTGTTGATCTATATTACGGGTCGGATGACTGGATTGCGTTTATGTTTTCGGCCGTTTGCACGGCTTTTTTCGGCATCGCGATGATTTTGGGCAACCACACCAAAACCCCGACGATCAACAGAAAACAAGCCTTTATCCTGACGGCTTTTAGCTGGATCGCACTCGCCGGTTTTGCCGCCCTTCCCTTTTATTTTTCATCGATGGAGATGAGCGCCGCCGACTCCTTTTTTGAATCAATGTCGGGCATCACCACCACGGGCTCAACTGTTATTGATAACCTTTATGCAACACCCAAAGGAATCCTGATCTGGCGCGCCATTTTACAATGGATCGGCGGGATCGGGATCATCGTGATGGCAATTTCCGTTTTGCCGATGCTCAAAGTCGGGGGGATGCAGCTCTTCCGCCTTGAATCCTCTGAAAAGGAAAAAGTCCTTCCCCGCGCCACCCAAATGGCGACCAGCATCGCGTTTATCTATCTGTTCTTCACCGCCGCGTGCATGGTGACGTATAAGATTTTCGGCATGACGACATTCGACGCCATCGCCCATGCCATGACCACAATCGCAACCGGCGGTTTTTCCACCTATGACACCTCCTTCGGGCATTACCATACGCCGGAACTGGAATATACCGCCGTGTTTTTCATGCTCTGCGGTTGCTTGCCGTTTATGCTCTATCTTCGCGCCCTGACCGGAAGCTGGCGCGCCTTGTTCAAAGACACGCAAGTGCGGTGTTTCCTGTCGTTAATCACTATTTTCACCTTTTTCGCCACATTTTATCTTACGATGCACAGCATCCTGCCCTTCGAGGAAGCCTTACGCCGCGCTTTGTTCAACGTCACATCCATCATGTCCGGCACCGGATACGCCAATGCGGACTATATGTTATGGGGGCCGGTTGCCGTCGGGTTTTTCTTTTTTCTTGGCTGTATCGGGGGCTGTGCTGGCTCCACCACTTGCGGGATCAAGATTTTCAGATTTCAGGTTCTCTACGCCGTTGCCGTGACGCAAATCAGGCAATTAATCGCGCCGAACGGGGTGTTCATTCCACGCTATAACGGCAAATTACTGACCGGAGATATTCCGACCTCGGTCATGAGCTTTTTCTTTATTTTCGCTTTGACCTTTGTCTTGCTGTCGCTCGCCTTGTCGTTCATCGGGCTTGATTTCATTACATCCGTGTCCGGCGCCATCACCGCCATTTCAAATGTCGGCCCCGGTCTTGGCGATATCATCGGCCCCGCCGGCACGTTTAAACCCCTGCCCGACAGTGCCAAATGGGTATTATCCTTTGGTATGTTAATGGGACGGCTTGAACTGTTCACCGTGATTGTCTTGCTGTCCCGCTATTTCTGGCGCTCATAACAAAACCGCCTCTCCCCATAAAGGAAAAGGCGGTTTGAATAGATTTGCTTAAGATTGACGCCGTTCAAAGGAACAGCCTTCATCCCCGCTTATTATGGGCGCGGCGCTTTTGGAGCGCTGCCTTGCGGTTGTTGCGTTCCGGCATCTTCGCTCGGCTCATCCGCGCTTGCGCTTGGCGCGTCGTCCGCCGGAGCGTTGTTTTTCGCGTTGAGCGCTTTGCCGATTTCCAAAGAAGCCTGTCTGACCGCGTTGAATTTGGTGGTCAGAGCCTCAGGGTCATTCCCGTTCAGCGCTTCACGCAATTCTTCGATAGCGGTCGTAATGGTTTCCTTCACTTCTTCCGGAAGGTCTTCACCATATTTGTCGAGGGCGTCTTCGGTGTTGTTGATGATGCCTTCGGCGTTGTTGCGAGCTTCTACGGCTTCACGGCGCTTGGCGTCTTCTTCTTTATACGCTTCGGCATTTTTGACCATCGCTTCGATTTCTTCGTCGCTGAGGCCGCCGGAGGCGACAATCTTGGTTTCAACCTTACGGCCTGTGCCTTTATCAAGGCCGGACACGTTCAAGATGCCGTTTGCATCAATGTCGAATGTGACTTCGATTTCAGGCACGCCGCGCGGTGCAGGCGGAATACCATCCAGCACAACTTCACCAAGTTTCTTGTTACGGTCAAACATGTCTCCCTCGCCCTGTGCGATTTTGATCGTCACGTCGGGTTGACCGTCTTCGGCGGTTGAGAAGATTTTCGACTTTTTGGTCGGGATAGCGGTGTTACGATCCACGATACGGCTGAACACGCCGCCCAAAGTTTCAATACCGAGTGACAGCGGCGTCACGTCAAGGAGCAAAACATCCTTCACATCGCCTTTCAAGATACCGCCTTGAACGCCGGCGCCTTGACCGACAACTTCATCAGGGTTGACGCTCTGGTTCGGCTCTTTGCCAAAGAAGTTTTTCACGATTTCCTTGATTTTCGGCATACGGGTCATGCCGCCGACCAAGATGACTTCTTCGATATCCGTCGTTTTAATGCCTGCGTCCGCCATGGCTTTTTTGCAAGGCTCGATGGTTTTTTCCACGAGGTCGGCAACTAGGCTTTCAAGCTTTGCGCGGGTCATTTTGATTTGCAGGTGTTTCGGGCCGGTCGCGTCGGACGTAATGAACGGCAGGTTCACTTCGGTCTGTGTCGCGCTGGACAGCTCGATTTTCGCTTTTTCTGCGGCTTCTTTCAGGCGTTGCAGAGCCATTTTATCGCTCTTGAGGTCAAGATTATTGGTTTTCTTGAATTCATCGTTCAAGAAGTCAATGATCCGCTCGTCAAAGTTTTCGCCGCCAAGGAATGTGTCACCGTTGGTGGATTTTACTTCGAACACGCCGTCGCCGATTTCAAGCACGGACACGTCAAATGTACCGCCGCCAAGGTCATAAACGATAACCGTTTTCGACTCTTCCATTTTCAGGCCGTATGCCAAGGCCGCGGCTGTCGGTTCGTTGATGATCCGTTCAACCTTGAGGCCGGCAATCTCACCTGCGTCTTTGGTGGCTTGACGCTGGGCATCGTTAAAATAGGCGGGAACAGTAATAACCGCGCGGGTTACCTTTTCACCGAGATATGTTTCGGCGGTTTCTTTGAGCTTCGTCAAAACCATCGCGCTGATCTGGCTCGGGGAATGGGCTTCACCGCCAAATTCAACCCATGCATCCCCATTCGGGCCTTTAACAATGTTATAAGCGGCGCTTTTTCTCATTTCCGTTACAGCCGGATCATCAAAACGACGACCGATCAAACGCTTGATACCATAGAGCGTGTCAACAGGGTTTGTGATGGCTTGGCGTTTCGCGGGCATACCGACGAGGATTTCTCCGTCTGCGGTTTTGGCGATAACGGATGCCGTTGTGCGGCTGCCTTCTGCGTTTTCGAGAACCTTTGACTGGCCGCCTTCCATAATGCTGACGACTGAGTTCGTTGTTCCCAAATCAATACCGATAATCTTGCTCATCCTTAACTCCCTTTTAGTGTAATGCCGTTGAGCGTTCAATTCACTTTAAACAGGCTGTATTTTCATAACCTGTACTTTCATAGGAAATTTAGAACAATATGTCAAATAAAATTTTCCCCTGATCAGATTAAGGTCAGACAGGGGCTGAATACATCCCGAACATTTCAAAAGGAAAAACAAGCTGAAGCAAGCATGTGGCGCGCCTCAAGACGCGCGGCAAGGCGAGGCATCACGCAAAAATCACTCGCAAAAATCACTCAAACGACGGCAAATAAGCCATAATAAGGCCGATACGGTCGTTGATCTGCTTATCCAGATCAATAAACAATTCCTCCATGAGAATCTGAAGTTCCTCCTCGCGCCGTGAAACGGTCATGCCATCATCAAGCACGGTGGAGCGGCGCAACGTCATCGCCAATGACTTGTTGTTACCGGACTGGTCACGATAGGACATAGTCACATCAACAAACACATCAAAACGATATGTCTTTCGTTCCCAAAAAATTGAGGGTTTATAAGTGGATATTTGTTCTTGCTCCAAACGGATCTGAGGAACGCGAAGGCTCACCGTTCCGTCTTGTGCCCCGCCCGCCGCGACAAAACGCTGGTCAAGATAGCGCTTAATCAAAACCGATGGGCGCTCGGAAAAATACCCAGATAACGATGAATTTTGTTCCGGCTCGACCGATTTATGAACCGTAAAGGCCGACAGGCGCATCGGCTCAAGATGGGCAAAAGTCATCGCCGCCAGTGGCAATCCCTGCGGCTTTGGTGATGACGTACATCCTGCAAGCAACCCACAGCCAGCAACAAACAGCAAAACCACCGCCATGCCCATCAAACGACGTCCATAAACCCGACCAAACATGCATACATTCGCCATGATAGGATACGCCTTTCGTTTTTGAACCAGCCCTTATCATAGCCGATTCGCATGAGCAGCGCAGATTCCATGAAAAGATGTGGGAAAAGGCGGCGAAAGAAACGGAAAAAAACCTAGTCTTTCCGAGCCTTCGCGCTTGCGACCTCATCGCGGCTGAAGACATAGGCGCGTGAGCAAAACTCACAGATCATCTCGACTTGTCCATCGACAATACAATGGTCGATTTCTTCATCGCTGAGTGATTTCAGGACGTTGATCACTTTTTCTTCGGAGCAGCGGCACCCCTTGAACACCGCCTTGGGTTCAAAAATCCACACGCCTTCCTCATGAAACAGGCGCAGCAAAAGCTCGCTGGAATGAAGGGCGGGGTCAATAAATTCGTCCACCGTACATGTTTGCATCAAAATGACAGAACGATCCCAGTCTTCTTGCTTTTCTGCCGCTGTTTTTTCATCGCGGCGCACCTTGTCGGCGAGGCTGATGACTTTTCCGCCGAGATCGGATGGTTCTTCGCCGCCCTCATCCGGAACTTTTTGCAGCATCATTGCACCGGCGCGCCAATATCCGTCAACCCGCCCAGCCGCAACGCGGACGCTGGTGAGGATTTGCTCCGATTGGTCAAAATAATGCTGTACACTATGCGATAGATCATCGCCCTCAACCGCGACAATGCCTTGGTAACGCTCGGTATGCGTGCCTTGGTCGACGGTAAAGGCCAAATACCCCTTGCCAACCAGATCGCCATAGCCGATGCCCGCGTAACGGTCGCCGTCTTCGCCTTCCAGCGCGGCAATAGCCTCGGCGTCATATCCGGCATAGCCGCGCACCTGCCCCTCGCTGGTGATATCGACCACAATGGTTTTGACGGGGCCGTCCGTGCTGGTTTGCAGGGTGAAAATCCCCTCATATTTCAACATCGACGACAACACCATCCCCAGCCCCAAGGCCTCGGCCAATAAATGCGACACGGCATCAGGATAATTATGGGCGCTCAAAACATCGTCCAGCACCGAACCAAGCCGCACCAACCGCCCGCGCAAACCGGATTCCTCAAGCTGGAAAGGCTGGATCACATTATCATCCGCCTTGCCGAAGCCTTCTCCGCTGTTATCATTCGCAATCCGCGCCATGTCGTGTTGTCTGCTGTTGTTTATACGGTCTTTTGTTTGTTCAAAGTCCGGATTTATGCCCCAATTTTTTCCACAATGCAATCCTTAGCCTGTGTTTTCCCTCACCGCCTTTTTCAAGACGGAGAAAAGCACCGCGCAAGGCGCGTTATTGCTTGATTTTATATCCGGTGCGGAGCATCCAATGCGCGGCGGCAAACAGCCCCGCATTCACCCCGACCAAAACGGCTAAGCCCAATAAGGGGTGCGAATCCGATTGTCCCAAAAATCCATATCGGAACCCATCAATCATAAAGAAAAACGGGTCAACATGGGCGGCGGCCTGCCACATCGGGGGCAAGCGTTCGATGGAATAAAACGTCCCCGACAAAAAGGCGAGCGGCGTCACGATGAAGTTCGTCACCGCCGCGATATGGTCAAATTTCTCCGACCACAGCCCGCCGAGAATCCCGAGTAAAGAGAGCATCAACGTCCCCAATATCGCAAACGCCGCAACCGCCCAGATCGCGTGAATCGACATATCGGTAAAGAACGCCATCACACATGATGTGACAATCCCCACGGCCAACCCGCGCGCCACTCCGCCGGCACAGTATCCGAGCAAAAGTTCAAGCGGCGAAAGCGGCGGCATCAACACATCAACAATATTACGCTGAACCTTTGAAATCACGATAGAGGACGAGGTATTCGAAAATGCATTTTGCACCATCGTCATCATCACCAGCCCCGGGGCGAGGAATTGCATATACGGAATATCGCCCATGCTGCGCCCACTGCCGCCGAAGGCAAGGGCAAACACCGCGAAAAACAACAAGGTCGTCATCACCGGCGCCACAAGCGTTTGCGAATACACATTCACAAACCGTGCGGTTTCCTTCATCGCGAGGGTCTGAAGCCCGATCCAGTTAAACCCGTCCATGTTTTTTTGGGCCATATTTTTAACGGTGAGTGATTGGGCGGCGGGGTCTTTATTGATCGGCTGTGTCATGGGATACTGGTATCGTTATACAAAAGATGAACAGATTGGTTTGAAGCAAACCCTATGGACGATCATACCCAAGGCCGACAAAACAGCAAGAACGAAAACGCCCCCGCCGCCAAAACGGCGTTCAAAAAGCGTAAAAAGATCACACTGTCTTACCTCACCAATGCCGGTCTTTACTACCTTCAACGCTTTCCCGCCAGCAAGGCACAGTTCCGCAAGGTGATGATGCGTAAAATAGACCGGTCTTGCAAAGACCACCCCGACCAAGACAAAGACACCCTCATCCCACTCTTGGACGAACAGGTCATCCCGAAATTCATAGACCTTGGCCTCATCAACGACGCGCTCTATTCCAAAGGCCTAGCCTCCAGCCTACGGCGGCGCGGCGCATCGACGAACGGCATCGTTCAAAAACTCCGTCACAAGGGGCTAGAACCTGACGACATCCACATCGCCCTTAGCGATATTGACGAACGCATCGAAGAATCGGGACAACACGCGGATATCGACCTCGACAGCCTCGGCGGCGCCAATTTTGTCGCGGCTTTGACGCTGGCGCGCAAAAAACGCATCGGCCCTTTTTCAAAAACACCCCCGCCAGACGACCAAGCCGAAGCCGCCCACCACCGCGACAAACAAATGGCAAAGCTCGCCCGCCAAGGATTTTCCTACGACATTGTCCAACGCGTCATCACCATGAATCAAGACGACGCCGAAACACTGCTGGCACAGCTTATTTTATAGCTGTGGCAATAGGATACTATAGGCCTGCGGAAGCGAGAAATATTTTGCGTTCACTTCCGCTGGCGTGAATAGCCAATCTAACGCAGCTATTTCTGGGGCGCCGCCTTAATCTTCAGTGCGAAAACCAATTTTGATAATAATCGTCAATCAGGGAAATTGTAGTTTTTAAGACTGGTTCCAATTCGTCTACATAGTGAGTTTGGATCAGTGTTGGATTCAATTTTCGACATTTCTCAACGGCTTTAAAGACAAAAATATATCTGTCTTCGAATATTTTTGCTTCAGAGAGATATTTGGCAGCTATCTTCGCAATTTTGGGAGTCAATTTAACGAGATGCTCTGGATGGACGTTTCCGAATTTATGCGGATATTCGTATCCGTTGACCGCAAAGTACCAAACCCTTTTTTCTCCTACTTTAGAAGAATAAATTTCTTCAAGATCGCGAAGTTTGGACAGGTCTCTTCTGGCTGCCTCTTCAAGAAAATAACGGGCGCTTATGCTCTCTTGTTCTCGTTGCGCCCTTCTCTCCTCAATATCGGTTTTAATTGGTTTCATCGCGTAAAGAACAAGAATGATTGCGCCCAGTATAGCGCCGAGGAAAGAAAGCACATCGCCGATCTGAAACAATCCGCTTTCTTTCCAGATCAACGACAAACACGCCCCTATGAGCAAGCCGATCATTCCCCAAAAAAACCGCTCGTCGCCGCCGAGAAGGCGCTCCCACCATTTCATGCTTATTATCCCGTACTGTTAAGGGCGTAATGATAGCCAAGTCACCGCAAGTCGCCAACGGATATTTTGGTGTCTCTGGGGTCGGCGTGTGTGAAGGGATGTATATAGCGGAAAGGGTGTTTAAGCGCGGGGTTTGAAGGCAGTGACGTTGCCTTGGGCATCGTTCTTTTCGGCTTTTTCTTCGGGTGCGGCGATGCGGCTTACGGGGATGACGAGGCTGACCGTTGTGCCGATGCCTTTTTGGCTCACCAATTCAAGGCGTCCGCCATGCAGCTTGATGAGCGAGTTCACGATGGTCAGGCCAAGGCCGGTGCCGGAATTGCTGCGGCTCAGAGCGCCGTCAAGCTGGCCAAAGGCGGACAAAGCCTTGCCGATATCGGACTCGTCAATGCCAATCCCTGTATCGGTGATCGACAAACGCATATCGCCGCTGCGGTTATCACGCTCCGCATCAATCGTGACTCGCCCGCCCGGAGAGGTAAACTTGATCGCGTTGGACAGCAAATTCATAATCATCTGTTTAAAGGCCAATTCCTCGGCAATGATTTTTGGAATCGCCGCATCAATGCGCGATTGAATCTCGATTTTCGCGTCATCCGCCTTGCCGCGCATGAGGCCGACACTGGCCTCAACAACTTTTTGCAAGGACACGACACTCTCGTTCAATTGACGTTCGCCCGCATCAATCCGTGAAATATCAAGAATTTCGTTGATGATGGATAAAAGCTTTTTACCGCTGTCGTAAATCTCGGTTGAGTAATCCTTGTAGGCGGGTTGGCCGAGCTTTCCGAGCGCTTCGCTCTTGATAATCTCCGAAAACCCGATGATCGAGTTCAAAGGCGTGCGCAGCTCGTGACTCATATTCGCCAAAAATTCAGACTTCGCGCGGTTGGCAAGGTCGGATTGTATCTTGGCTTCCTTGAGGCCGATCAAGGCTTCACGGCGCTGGGTGATGTCTTCGATGCTTCCTTCATAATAACGGATTTGTCCGTCTTCATCGCGCACCGCGCGGGCGTTTTCGTTGATCCAGATTTTGCTGCCGTCTTTACGGAGAATCTGAGCCTCCATGTTGCGAACAAAGCCGACTTGCTCAAGATTGCCCATATATTTACGGCGGTCTTCTTTGTTCACATAGATGACGGAAATATCGATGATGCTGTATTTAAGCTCATCAGGGCTTGAAAAACCGAGGATACGCGCCAAAGACGGGTTGGCGCTCATGATCTGGCCTTCCGGCGTGACTTGGTAAATACCGCCGGCGGCGTTGTCCACGATGGTTTGGTATTTCTTCTCGGCCTCGCTCAGGGCGCGGGCGGCGCGCTCTTGCGCCTCAATATCCGTAATCGTGCCGACAATACGTTTTTCACCGTGTTCGCTGCGGTTCACCAGCGACATAGAAATCTCGACCGAGCGCCATTTGCCCTCTGCCGTGCGGATGCGCGATGTGGAGGAATATTCTTCCTTATGCCCCGCCAACAACAAATAGAAATCATCGCGGTTGCGTTCTTGAGATTCACTGTCCAGCAAGTCAAAGAAATCGCGCCCCAAAGAATGCGGAATGCCGAACCGCATGATCCGTTCCCATGTTTCGTTGAGGAACAGGATATTCCCTTGTTCGTCCAGCTCGATGATAATGTCCGACACCGCGTTGATAACGGCTTTGTATTCTTGCTGGCTCTTTTGCAGAGCGTTGTACAGCGAGTCCGTTTCTTCGACGCGGTCGCTCAATTCCTTGTTCTTGCCCGCCAAAGCCTCGTTCATCGCGCGAAGGCGCAGGGATTGCCGCTGGTTGTTCCGCACATAGAGCGTACCGATCAACGTCAAGGTCAAGCCGAAGATAAGGAGCAAATAAGGAATTTTGGAGATAAACGCCATACGGATATCTTCCTTGATCTTTAAATAGACCATGATATCCGTATTGCCGATCGAGATTTGCTGTGACCGTTCCACCAGCTTGACCGGCATTTTATTTTGCGTATCGTGAGAGGCCTGAAGACTCGGGCGGGTCATTTGCAACAACGATGCCCCGTTGCGCGTGTCACGAAGTTCAAACCCAGCAATCGCGTCATTTTCTTCGATAATATCCATGTTAAACCGGTCGGCAAGGCGCACAAGGCCGACAAGAACGTGGCTGATCTTTCCATCCACAATAACGGATTTCACGACCATGAACGGCTTACTCTCCAAAACAAAGCTGTCATCCTTTGACACGGCGCGATCCATCGGGATCGTCAGGTCACTGCGGATCATCAAAATATCCACACTCGGCACAAACGGCAAAACATCGCGCACATATTCGGATGGTTTTTTGGTGAAATATTCCGGCATCGTCCGCACGGAATCGGACATATAAAGGTTATAGGCGAGCCATGACCGCTCGCCTTGACTGCGAAACCACATCAAGCGGTCGAAATAGTTTTTCTCGGGGAGCAAGCTCACCGCGCTGCGCAAGGCTTGCTCGTCAATTCGTTCATCCCCCAGCGCAAAAAACGCCGAGAGCGAATGCATCGAACGGTCAACTTGAACCAGTTCGTCATAAATCGCCCGCGAAAATGTCGTGTTTAATTTTTGGAATTCGTCTTCGCGCATTTGCTCGATAAAGACATTCAACGTCAAAAACGCCGTCGCCGTCAGGATAATACCGTTCAGCAATACCATAAGCTGTGTCATCTTGCCTGATGACACGCGATTGCGGTGAGTCTGCTTGCGGCTCTCCTTCGTGGGGATTTTATTGTGCTCGGACATGCGAAGTTTTTACGTCTTAATGCGCCTTTCCCATCTATCATGACCGAGCAAGGTTAAAAATTGTTAAAACTATGCCCTTTCAACAAAAAAATTATGCAGTTTGTTTTTCCTTAACTATGACGGCAACAGTGCTCCCCTTGCCAATAAGTCCATAAAAATGAACGGGTTATGGGTTTTATCGCTTGTATCCCGCACAATTACTAACAAAAATATTATTTGTGCAGTGCAATAATCGCTTGACAAGGGGAACTTTTTGCTATTTAAGTGTGTTTAGTTTTGTGCAGTGCAACTACTTTGCATTTACTCATTCAACCACTCATTAGGGGAGATAAACTGATGACAACCTCCAAGAAAAACGGTTTTGACGTGTTCTTTTCATCCGAGAAGATGAACGACTTCTTCAAAAACTTCCAAACACCTGTTATGGATTTCGACAGCATTTTTGACGTTCACCGCAAAAACGTTGAAGCGTTGACCCAGATCAACCAAAAAGCCTTCGAAGGCATTCAACTGGCCATGAAACACCAGAACGAAACCTTCATGCGTCTTTTGAACGAGCAATCCAAAGCCGCTCGTGAAACAATGACCGCTGGCACACCAGAACAAGGCATGCAAAAGCAAGCCGAACTGGCCAAAAAATCATACGAAAACACAGTCAAGAACGCTCAGGAAATGGGCGAACTCTTGTCGAAAGTGAATGACGAAGTATCCGAAATCGTCAGCAAGCGCGTCACCGCCTCGATGAACGAGATGAAAGACGTTGTTGCCACAACGACCAAAGAAGCCGGCAAAAAAGCCGCTTAATAAGGATATATGCCGATCACACTATCGGCATAGCCTTGTTTGACTCTCGCTTGACGCGTTAAAAAACAGATCAAAGCCGTATTGCCCTTGCGCAATTCGGCTTTTTCTTTTTATACAGGACGGATAAACCCTGATGACTTTCTAAGCAAGCGAGGCATAGCCATGCATATCATATCAAACGCCCCCTGCCCCCCAATTAGCTTTGACGATTTTATGAAAGTCGACATTCGTATCGGCACAATTATAAGTGCCGAAATATTCGAACAAGCCCGCAAGCCGGCCTTTATCCTACATATTGATTTCGGCGCGGATATCGGGATGAAGAAAAGCTCGGCGCAGATCACCGCGCATTACACGCAGCAAAGTCTTGTCGGGCGGCAAGTCGCGGCGGTTGTGAATTTCCCGCCGCGCCAGATCGGCCCCTTGATGTCGGAGGTTCTTACCCTTGGCTTCCCTGACGCGCAAGGCGAAGTGGTGTTGTTTGCGCCGGATTCCCACGCCGCCGTTGCCAATGGCGCACGCCTATTCTAGCGCGTCAATAGCGAGCTAGAGCGGCAAGCGTATGGTGACAAGAAGCCCATGCGGCGCATCAAGATTTTCCGACAATGCAACCGATCCGCCATGCGCGTTGATAATGTCTTGCGCGATGCTCAGACCCAGCCCGACTCCGCCGGATTTTTTATTGCGCGACCCCTCAAGCCTGTAAAAGGGGCGAAACACATTCTCCATCTCATCGACCGGAATTCCCGGCCCATCGTCACGGATTTCAATGACGGCCTCGGCGCTGGCATCCTCGCTCTCCGTGTCCAACCACCCCTTCACCGTCACATGGTCGGCAAACTTTACGGCATTCCCGATGATGTTGCCAATGGCGCGCTCCATTTGGTTGCGGCGTAGCCCGACATCGCCCTTAAAGACAAGATCGGCCGTAATTTGACGACCATCACGGGTGAATTTGGTGATGATATCGCGCAGCATCGCATTCAGGTCAACCGCTTGCGTTTGTTCATCATCCTCACCTCTGGCGAAGGCGAGATAGGCATCGACCATCACTTCCATTTCATGCAAATCGGCCTTCATGTCCTTAATATCGGGGCAAGTGCCGTCATCCATCATCTCGAGCTGGAGCTTCATCCGCGTAATCGGCGTGCGTAAATCATGCGACACACCGGCGAGCATCGCTGTGCGCTGTTCAATCTGGCGGCGGATGCGGTCGCGCATCTTAAGAAAAGCCTCGGCGGCTTGGCGAACCTCACGCGCGCCGGTGGGTTTGAAGAACGATACATCACGCCCTTTGCCAAGCCGGTTCGCGGCAATCGCAAGGCGCAAAATCGGGCGGATCTGGTTACGCATCAAAATCACCGAAATGGCAAAGAAGAAAAACGACAGCCCTATGAGCCATAAAATAAAGATATAGCCGGATGAGCTGTACAGCCGCCGTTCCGGCATCGTGACCTGAAGCACCCCGCCTTCAAGCTCTATCCACACATCCACACGCTTATTCTGGTGCGTCACGTCAATTGAAAACGGGCGGCGCACTTGGTCGTCCAAGGCGCGGGCGAGATAGGCCGACACGGTTTGCCCCGATAAATCCGTCATCGGATTATCAAGCGTTTCATTCGGCACATAAGACATCAGGATTTCAAGATGGGTGGCCATGATCTGGCTGATGACATCGACAATTTCTTTGTCGCCTTGATGGGTTTCGATTTGCTCGGAAATGGCGGCAAGTTCGCCCGCAACGGCGTATGACAAACGCTCGGTAATCTTGATCCAGTGACGGTCAAAAAACACCACAGCCGCCGCAAGCTGGAGCAAAATAATCGGCGCAACCAGAATCAGTAAAGTCCGCCCGAATAGGCTGGAGGGTAGGAACCGCTTAATACTCACCCCCATATCAAACATCCCCCGCGATTGGCTGCGACTCCGAAGCCCCGCCGCCGCCAAGGCGCAGCAAATAGCCCTGCCCGCGCACAGTTTGGAGGTATCGCGGCGATTTCGCATCATCCTCGATCTTTTTACGAAGGCGCGTCACTTGTACGTCCACAGCCCTGTCCTGCCCGTCCATGCCGACTTGCTGTGCCAAAATATCGCGCCGAATGGGGGTGTCGGGGCGGCGCGACAACGCGTTTAACAAGGCAACCTCAGAATCGGTCAGGCTCATCACCCGCCCCGCGCCCTGTGTGCCATCAACCCCTTGCAAGGTCTTGCTTGCCGCGTCATATGTCCAATGCCCGATCCGCACGGATTGTCCCGTATTCGGCGCGGCGGCAAGCTTGCGGGCGCGCCGGATGATGGCTTCGACGCGCAACAAAAGCTCTTTCGGCTCAAATGGTTTCGGCAAATAATCATCGGCGCCGGCCTCCAACCCCTCGATCCGCTCCTCCACCGCCCCGCGAGCGGTCAGGAGCAACACCGGCGTATCGTAGCTGTCTTTCACAAATCGGGTGAGGTTCAGGCCGCTCTCCCCCGGCATCATGATGTCGAGGACGATCAGGTCAAACACGAAATCCTTGAGCAAGCCCCGCGCCGCGAGCGCGTCTTGCGCCGCCATCACCACCATGTTATGCCCGCTCAAAAACCGCATCAGCAATTGCCGGATACGGTCGTCATCATCAACGACAAGAATATGCGGCCAGTCTTCTTTCACGTATGGTTTCTTTCTGTGCGGCCTAAAGGCCTAGAGTTTCAAGCGCTTTTGCCGCGCCGTTCGGTAAGTTCATCATGCTTAAAATATTTTAAAAACGACTATAAAACCAGATGATTCTGTCTTTATTATCTGCTACCGTTTCAATCCTTATAGCAAAGAATATAAGTGTTTTCACCCTTGGATTTATAATAGACAAAGAAGGCAATGCCATGACCCTTGTTCCGTTCGATCAGCTTGATGGATTTATCTGGTATGATGGCGCATTCGTGCCATGGAAAGATGCCAAACTCCACGTTATTTCGCACGGGCTTCACTATGGCGGCTGTGTGTTTGAGGGCGAGCGCGCCTATAACGGCAAGATTTTCAAGCTGCGCGAACATTCCCAGCGCCTTGTCGACTCCGCCCATATCCTTGATATGGAGATGCCCTACACCACCGAACAAATCATGCAATATACGCAAGAAACATTCGAAAAGAGCGGCTTTCAATACGCCTATGTCCGCCCCCTTGCGTGGCGCGGCCCCGAACAAATGGGCATTTCCGCCCTGCACACCAAAACCCACGTTGCGATTGCTTGTTGGGAATGGGCAACCTATTTCACCAGTGAAGCATGGGAAAAAGGCATCTCACTGAAAACATCAAAATGGCGCAAACCCGCCGCCAACACCGCCCCGACGGCGAGCAAGGCCGCCGGCCTTTACATGCTCGGCACCCTCACCAAGCATGAGGCCGAACGCGCCGGATTCCATGACGCGCTTGTCCTTGATTACCGTGGCTATGTCGCGGAATCCAGCGGCGCCAATTTGTTTATGGTCAAAAACGGCGTTTTGAATACTCCGATCGCCGATTGCTTCTTGAACGGCATCACCCGCCAAACCGTCATTGAAATGGCGAAGGGCATGGGCATAAAGGTCGAAGAAAAAGTCATTATGCCGGATGAATTGCTCACCGCCGATGAAATCTTCGTCACCGGCACGGCAGCGGAGATCACAGCGGTCAGCAAAATCGACACCACCACATTCAATGTCGGCCCGATTTCCCGCGCCCTCAAAGACGCCTATCACGACTTTGTTCGCGCCTAACAGGCATTTGACATTCTCTCATGAGAAAAGGGCAGCATCCACCGGATCGCTGCCCTTTTTAATATCTAAAACCAATGAAGCTCAGCGCCGGAAACCCTTTAGGCACGCCAGCCAGCCCCGCTTTTTGGGCTTGGCTTGTTCGCCCTCTACTCCTGCAACTCCAGCCTCAGGCATTTTTTTTTGCGGCAACACGACCTTCGCCAGTAAGTTGTCTTTTGTGGCTTGGTCACAAAAGGCGTGGGTGATGGCGTTACGGGTCATTTCCAGCAATTCATGGTCATTCAGGCCGAACGCATCCTTCACAATCCCGTATTCGCGGTCAATATCGGTGAAGAAAAACGGCGGATCATCGGTGTTGATACAGATTTTGGGGCCGAGGCGGAATAAATGCCCAAACGGGTGCTCATCCATTTTCGGAAAAATCCCGATCTCGACATTGCTGGACGGGCAAACTTCAAGCAAAATGCCGCGTTTTTTCACGTCATTCATCACAATCGGGTCAAAAATCAAATTCACGCCATGACCGATGCGTTTGATGTATGGCATAGCCTCCAACGCGTCTTTCACCTGCGCCGCGCTCGCGGCCTCGGCCAAATGCGCGGTGCAGGACAATCCGGCGGCATGGGCAATGTCAAAGGCGTTTTTATAGGCCTTGATATCGCCCTCTTTCTCACCGCCCGCAATATTGAACCCCGTCACATAGGGATGGTTCAATCCGGCGGCGTAAACGGCGACTTCCTCTGCCTTTTCGGGGCTTTCATGGCGCAAACAGGTGATGTTGATCCGCGCGTCAATGTCAAACCGGCTCTTGGCCTTATCAATCCCCGCGTAAATCCCGCGCATCATCTCGTCACGGTCAAGCCCGATCAAATCGGCATGGTTGGGCGACACGATCAATTCAGCATAAATGCACCCTTGCGATGCCCATTTTTTGAGGAAATGATAGGTAATATCAAGGTAATCCCGCTCGTTCTTAAGCGCCATCGACACTTCGTCATACGCCTTGATAAACTCGACAAAGCCATTCCATTGATAGCTCCCGTCCTCCTTGAACAGATTTTCGCTCAACGTCACCCCGTTGCGCGTGGCAATCATGCGGGCGATTTCCGGCGCGATCGTGCCTTCGATATGCACATGGATGTCCGCCTTCGGAATATGCGACACGCTCGACACAACCGGCGCAAGCGGGCTGTATTGATCGTCGTTTTTATTGTGCTGTGGTGATGGGCTGGGGGTTTGTGGGGTGTTCAAGTTGCTCGCAGCAGCATTCAAAACGCCGCTCGCCTGTGTCGTCTGGCCTTCCGAAATCTCGGCGGTCATGATGGAACCATCCTGCATTAATTATTATGGTTACTCATTCATAAACAGAGCCACTCCCCATGTCAAAATTTTTATACACCGCATTGCGGCATTGTGGGGTGGTTGGGGGTTAGACGTTAAACCGGAACAAAATAACGTCACCGTCGCTGACCATGTATTCTTTGCCTTCTTGGCGCATTTTTCCGGTTTCTTTGGCTTTGGTTTCGCCGCCGCAGGTGACGAAATCATTGAAGGCGATGACTTCGGCTTTGATGAAGCCGCGTTCGAAGTCGGAGTGGATGGTGCCGGCGGCTTCGGGGGCTTTGGCTTGTTTGCGGGTTGTCCATGCACGGGCTTCTTTGGGGCCGGCGGTGAAGAATGTCTTGAGGCCAAGGAGCTCATAGCCGGCGCGGATGATACGGTTAAGGCCGGGTTCTGTGAGGCCGAGGGTTTCGAGGAATTCTTTTTTCTCGTCTTCGCTCTCAAGCTGGGCGATCTCGGATTCGATGGAGGCGCAGATATTAACGCTCTGGGCGCCCTTTTCCTTCGCCATCGCATCGACTTTGCGGCTGTATTCATTGCCGGTGGCGGCGTCGGCTTCGCTCACATTACACACGTACAACACGGGTTTGGAGGTCAAGAGCTGGAGCATCCGGAACGGCTTTTTATCGTCTTCCGACAATTCCACCAAACGCGCGGGCTTGCCCGCATCGAGCAAAGTTTTCACCCGTTGCATGAGGTCAAGCAAGGCTTTGGCATCTTTATCCTGCCCCTTAGCGCGGCGCTCCACGTTGTTATATTGCTTTTCGATGCTCTCCATATCCGCCAGCATAAGCTCGGTTTCGATGATCTCCGCATCGCGGATGGGGTCAACACTGCCCTCAACATGGGTGATGTCGTCATCCTCGAAACAGCGCAGAACATAAAGAATGGCGTCTGTTTCGCGGATATTCGCGAGGAACTGGTTGCCGAGGCCTTCGCCCTTGCTCGCGCCCTTTACGAGCCCCGCAATATCGACGAACTCTAACTGAGTCGGCACAGTCGCCTTTGACCCCGCGATGCTCGCGATTTGGTCAAGCCGTGTGTCGGGAACGGCAACGCGCCCGATATTCGGTTCAATCGTGCAAAACGGGAAATTCGCCGCCTGTGCTGCCGCCGTCGCGGTCAAGGCATTAAACAAGGTCGATTTGCCAACATTCGGCAACCCAACGATTCCACAATTAAACCCCATTATAAACTCCTTCAAACAACAATCTGTTTTAAAACTATTTTTTATCCATCGCGGTAACATCTTTGGTAGCCAGCGCGATGGCATTCATAAAATCTTCGGCTCCCTTAGGCGCCAGCAATTTGCCGGCATTGCGCGTCATCGCCGGTAATAAATCCGCAAGCCATGCTTGATCCGCCTTGTCAAAATCGCTCAGGACATAGCCGGACACGCGGTTTTTGTCGCCCGGATGGCCGATTCCGATGCGAACGCGCCAATAATCCTTGTTTCCCAAGGACTGGTCAATGGATTTTATGCCGTTATGCCCGCCGCTTCCGCCGCCTTGTTTAATGCGGACTTTGCCAGGGAGCAAATCAAGCTCGTCATAGAACACAACCACACGATCCGGCGTCACTTTGAAAAACGCCATGGCGGGCTGAACACTCTGCCCCGACAGGTTCATAAAGGTATCAGGCTTCAAGAGCGCGACTTTCTCACCGTTAATCACCGCATCGGCGAGCAACCCATTGAATTTTTTTCGAAAAGGTGACGTGCCATAGGCCTCGGCAAGAGCATCCGCAACCATAAATCCGACATTATGACGGTTTCTTTCATAGGTTTTTCCGGGATTACCGAGCCCGACAAACAACCACATGACGTCCTCTTTCTGTGCCATAAAATTGGTGGAATTGGCATCAAGCGCTGAATTTGGAGCGTTTTCTACTCGGCTACCTTGACTGCCGCCCTGTGCGCCGTTTCTATGCCCATCGCCGCGCAATGAAAAGCCACGAAGTGAAAAGCCGCCAAGAGCATAAAAACCCATGGCGGCCACAATACCGATTAATGCCAAAACAATAAAAACAATCGAAACGCCGCTCATGATGCTCACTCTTTGGCCTATATGGTCATGAGGATTTGGTCATCGAGCATCCCCGCGCCGCGTTTCGTGTTTGCCCCTTGTTATTCGGCGGTGCCTTCGGCGTCTGCGCCTTCTTCGGCGTTGTTTTCAGCGGCTTCTTCAGCAGCAACAACAGCACCTGATTTCGGCGGGTTAATAACGCCGATGGTCAAGTCACGGTCAGTGACAGCAGGCTTAGAGCCCGCCGGCATCAACGCATCGCTCAATTTAATAGAATCGCCGTAGTCCTTGCCGGCCAAATCAACATCCAGATGTTCCGGAATATTGACCGCTTGGCAAACGAGGTCAACCGTATGACGCACAGTGTTCAAAATGCCTTTTCTTTCAAGACCGGGGCATTTGTCTTCGTTCACAAAACGAACAGGAACAGACACAGTCAGGCTTGTTTTAGGCGTCACGCGCAAGAAGTCGACATGCATAACATTGTCGGCAACAGGGTGAAGTTGAACATCACGAGGCAACACCAAGTGTTTTTTGCCGCCAACGACGACATCAAACAAAGTGGTGAAGATATTGCCCTTCATGTATTCGAGGGTGAGGCCGTGCGTATCGAGAGTAATCGTCATCGGGGCTTCGTTGCCGCCGTAAATGACTGCAGGTGTTCTGCTCTCACGACGCAGTGCACGAGCGGTCCCCTTTCCAGCCTTTTCGCGCAATTCAGCCGCTATTTCAGTGCGGGTTGTCATAGGTTTGATCCTTTCTTTATAAGAAAAAAATGTATATATAAAATAATGCCTCAGCCTCCAGGGGTGCTGAGCGCGATTGCATAAAAAACAGATATCACACAAAAAATCAAGATTAAAACCATGTCCACAGCGCAAAATCAGCCGAATATTCCACCGTTTCTTACCCTTGAAGGATTCGCACAGCCTTTATCGGCAGTCGGCGCCCCCCCAGAACACCGAGTGGAATACGGATTTTTCGGGCGTGAAGGCGGCGTCAGTGATCAAGGCTACAGCAGCCTCAACAGCGGCCTCAGCACCGGCGACAACCGCGAAAACGTGATGGAAAACCGCCGCCGCATTGCCGCGCGTTTTGGCCTCCCGCTCGACCATCTTGTCTTGATCCAGCAAACCCACAGTGCCGATTGCCTCACCGTGAGCGCCTCCGCGCCGCCTTTTCTTCCGGTCGGTTCTTGCGGCGATGCACTGGTGACGATGCAAAAAGACGTGATTTTGGGCATACAAACCGCCGATTGCGTTCCCGTGCTGTTTTACGCTCAGCACGAAAAAACCGCCGCCCCCATCATTGGCGCCGCCCATGCGGGATGGAAAGGCGCGCTCGGCGGGGTGCTTGAAAACACCGTCAAGGCGATGGTCGATCTTGGCGCCGCCAAAGACTCTGTTGAGGCCTGTATCGGCCCGTGCATCGGGCAAGCCTCTTACCAAGTGTCCAAAGGTTTCGAGGCTCCCTTTATTGCCGAAGACCGCGCCGCGATTGATTTTTTCGAACCTGCCTTTGCGCCGCCGCCTGCGACAGGCACACATGGCGACACTATGGACCCCAACAACGACAAACAAATACCGCTTGAGGATAAGTGGCTGTTTGATATCGGCGGCTATGCCGCATACCGCCTGACACGGCACGGCGCCTATGGCGGATTGGTCGGGGTGTTCAAATCGAACCGCGACACATGCGCCCTTTCGAGCCGGTATTTCAGCCACCGCCGCGCCACCCTTGAAGGACGCAAAGATGACGGGCGGCAAATCTCCGCCATTGCCATAAGATAGCCTCCGAAGAAAAGGCAGTTTCCTATTGATTTTTAAAGGCAAAAGTGACAAAACACTATTGCTCACCTATGGGGCTCTCCTTGGGGTTCACGTATGAGTGCCTGAACTGGGGCAACAGCCCCCATCAATGACCCGAAAGGGACGATGTGGACAAGATCGATGAAAGGCCAAAGACCATGAAACTGATTGCCTGCAATTCCAATCCCGTTCTGGCGGAGGCTATCTCCCGATACCTTGACATCCCCTTGACCAAAGCCACGATCAAACGATTTTCAGATATGGAAGTCTTTGTTGAAATCCTTGAAAACGTGCGCGGTGAGGATGTTTTCGTCATTCAATCCACCTGTTACCCCGCCAATGACAATATGATGGAATTGCTCGTCACGCTGGACGCCCTGCGCCGTGGGTCGGCGCGCCGCGTGACCGCCGTCATCCCCTATTTCGGCTATGCCCGCCAAGACCGTAAAACAAGCCCCCGCTCGCCCATATCGGCAAAACTGGTGGCCAACATCATCACCTCCGCCGGTGCCGACCGCGTCTTGACGATGGAACTTCACGCAGGCCAGATTCAAGGCTTTTTCGACATTCCGCTGGATAACCTCATCGTATCGCCCGTGTTCTTGCCGCATATGCAGGAATTAACCGCCGGTGACGATATTGTCTTGGTGTCGCCCGATGTCGGCGGCGTTGTCCGCGCCCGCGCGATTGCCAAGAAAATGGATGCTGACCTTGCCATCATCGACAAACGCCGCGAGGCCGCCGGCGTGTCCGAAGTCATGAACGTGATCGGAAATGTCGAGAATAAAACCTGTATCCTCGTTGACGACATTGTCGATTCCGCCGGCACATTATGCAACGCCTCCGTCGCCCTCAAAGAAAACGGCGCAAAGCGGGTTTTGGGCTATGTCGTGCATGGCGTTTTGTCGGGACAAGCGGTTGATCGCATCGTGAAATCCCCCATCGAAAAATTGGTCATTACCGACAGCATCCCCGCAACCGACGCCGTCAAAGCCGCCCATAACATCGAACAAGTATCGGTGGATGAGTTGATCGGCGAGGCGATTTTGCGGATTGCGGAGGAACGTTCGATCTCCGCACTGTTCCGCTAAGACATTCCACTCAGGTGCTTTGCAAAGCGGAACAAGCCAGCCCCAGCCGGACAAAGTGTTCAGCAAAAAATAATGCGCGTCAGGTTTTCCTACGCGCATTGATTTTATCCAATAAAAGTCGGATTTAAATTAATACGTAATCGTGCCGGTTCTGGCGTTGTCGGTGGACATGTATATCTCGCCATCCTCTTGGAAACGGCGATACCAACCATTGGGGGTTGAACGCTGGTTGAGCGGGAAATTCACCGTCCGCGCCATGCTCATAAATTCCGGCACCCAGTAATTCCAGTTCCGCTCCGCCGCCTCACAATCAAACACCAAATTCATGTCGCCATACAAAGTCGCAAGCACCATGCCACGCATCGGCAAATTACGGATGCCGAAATTACGGGTATAGCGTGCTTCGGCATACACGGCGTGGGATTTACCGATGGAGGCATAGTCGGAGCGATGAATCATCCGCACATTGTCATGCTCTATCCAATACTGCATCAAGCCCTTCACATCGAAAACAACGCTGTTCACACGTTGAACATAACGGTCAGGATACATGGCATAGCGCCCGTCCCGCTTCGCGGAAATCTTGCATGACGCATAATCCTGCCCTTGCGGGGCGAGAACGCGGATGCGCACATCGGTGTTTTTGTCGTGCTGGATGCGCCACTCATGCGGGAAGACGAAATCAATCTTGAATTCGGGGTCTTTCCAGTAAAAAACCTCCGCCTGCGCCGACTCGGCGGCAAAGCTGGACAGAATAAACGCCGTTAATACGGATAAAATGCGGTTTTTGAGCATGAATAGCCTTTTGAAACACCCTTAATAATAGCTTTTGACAGCTTTTCCCTCTTACCAACGGTTTTATCATCATCCGCGCCGTCTTGCCAAGCAGTTTTGCATACCACCAACCCAAGCGAACGGCGAGCGGGTGACGTGCAAATGGCTACTGGCCGCCGGTTCCGACCATCGCCATCAGCAAGATACTCAAAATCGTTGCAACAAGTCCCGTCACCATAATGAAGCCCTTATTTCCAAAAACCCATCATATCCATTGCGCCCTCAAGCACCGGAGTCGCAATAGACCGCGCCTTGTCCGTTCCTTTTTGCAAGAGACGGTCAATCTCCGCCGGATCCTTCATAAACCCGTTCATGCGTTTGGTAATTGGGGCAAGATGCGCAATCGAAGCATCGACCAAAGCTTGTTTCAACACTGAAAACTCGCGCCCACCAAACTCGGTCATCACCTTATCCAGCCCTTGATCGGTCAAGGCACCGTATATGGTCATGAGGTTCATTGCCTCGGGGCGATTTTCAAATTCTTTCGCCGTCGCCGGAATCGCGCCCGAATCCGTTTTGGCCTTGCGGATTTTCTTTTCAATCGTGTCGGCATCATCGGTAAGGTTAATGCGGCTCATATCCGATTCCGCCGATTTGCTCATTTTTTGTGTGCCGTCCCGCAACGACATCACCCGCGTTGCCGCGCCCATAATCATCGGCTCCGGCTGCGGGAAAAATTCGGCGTTATAGCGATGATTAAAGGTTGATGCGACCTCGCGCGCCAGCTCAAGATGCTGCTTCTGATCCTCGCCGACCGGCACATGCGTTGCCTTGTACACCAAAATATCCGCCGCCATGAGCACTGGATAGGCATACAGGCCAAGCCCTGCTTTTTCAGTGTTTTTACCGGCTTTATCCTTAAATTGCGTCATGCGGTTGAGCTTGCCCATCTGGGTCATAGTGGAGAGCAGCCACATAAGCTGGGAATGTTCCGGAACCGCCGATTGCGGGAAAATTGCCGACACGGACGGGTCAACCCCCGCCGCCATATAGGCCGCCGCAATCTCACGCGTTGCCTTGGCGAGTGCGTCACGGTCATACGGCACCGTAATCGCGTGCAAATCCACCACGCAATACAGGCATTCATAAGAACGGTCATCCTGTAACGTCACCCAATTGCGCAGCGCCCCAAGATAATTCCCGAGGTGGAGCTGGCTCGTCGGTTGCATACCGGACAAAATACGTTTCATAAACAATAGCCTCTTACCTGTCTTGCGTTTAAACTCTTAACTTGGACAACATGTTTCAACACTCTATAAAACGGTATGAATCATGAAAACCAGTCGGTGATGTGTAGCGAATAACCACCAATAAGATCAAGCCATTTCCGATGGCGATGCCGTTTTTGTTACGGCTTTGCGAATGTCTTGAACGCTGATGGCGCGGGTTAGGAAAACCATCGCGCCATAGACCACCCCTCCCCCGCCGATAATGAGAGCCAGCGCCATAACCCGCATCGAAACATCATCGCCATTGATCCACCCCTTCATCACGACCATGAGGGTGAGCAACGTGCTGGTCATCGCGGAGGCACTCAACACCACCCGCGGGATCGCCCGCCGCAGCCGCGCATCAAACGTCAACCCATCAAACCGCCGCGCCGCAAGCCACAGCATCACAAGCTGGAGCCACCCCGCCATCGAGGTTGCCGCCGCAATCCCCATCACCTTGAAATATTGAATTAAAAACAAACTCATCCCAAGGTTAAACAAGGCCACGACAATAGCTATTTTCACCGGCGTTTTGGTGTCTTGATTGGCGTAAAAAGCCGCCGAGAACACCTTGGACAGCACATAAGCCGGCAACCCCGCCGCATAGGCCATCAACACATAGGCCGTCACCACCGCGTCAAACCGTTCAAACGCGCCGTGCTGGAACAACGCCGCAACAATCGGATAGGCAATCACCATCAACGCAAGCCCCGCAGGCAGCACCAATAACAACGCAAATTCAAATGACCGATTGAACAAGTCGCGGGCTTCGTTCGTGCGCCCGCCTGCAATGGCGCGCGACAACATCGGCAACAACGCCGTGCCGATGGCGATCCCGATCACCCCCAGCGGCAATTGCGTCAAACGGTCGGCATAATACAGATACGACACTGAGCCCGCAGGCAATAAAGACGCCAGCACCACATCGACAAACAAATTGATATGCATCACCCCAGCGCCAACCAGCCCCGGAATCATAAGGCGCAGCATCCGCCGCGACCGCTCCGTCACCTTCGGCCATTGAACCCTGAGCGAAAATCCTTCTTTGCGTGCGAAAAAATACACCCACGCCAATTGCACAACGCCCGAAATCGTCACCGCCCACGCCATGGCATGAGCCGGCGTCCCTCCAGAAAGTTGATGGGTCAAAAGCGCGATAATCAAACACAGATTGAAAAATACTGGTGCAGCGGCAAACGGAGCGTACCGATCCACCGCATTGAGCACCCCGCCCACCAGCGCCGTCATCGAAATAAACAATAAATAAGGAAAGGTAATGCGCGACAATTCCACCGCAAGGTCATAGCGCACCGGATCATTCGCAAAACCCGGGGCAATCCCGTAAATCACCCACGGCATCGCGAGCATGGCGAGCAAACACACAGGCGTCAAAATAAACACCATATAGCCCATCATATTGCGTGCAAATTCCTGCGCCTCCTTCCGCCCCTCATTTTCAAGCGTTTGCGAGAACACGGGAATAAACGAAATACTAAACGCCCCTTCCGCCGTGATGCGGCGAAAGAAATTAGGGAGTTTCAAAGCAACGAAAAACGCATCCGCGATAAATCCCGCGCCAAGAATGGAGGCGGTCAGAATGTCGCGGACAAACCCCGCAAGGCGGCTGAGCATCGTTAATCCGCCGACAGTGGCAATGGCTTTGAGGAGTTTCATATTGCTTTTCCTTGCGGGTCGAATTACGCTCGACCCCTTCATCCTTGTGGATCAAGATACTAGACATGACCGCCCCTAAAGGCAATATCCGCCGCGCCGCAAGTGGCGGCAGCAATGAACGGACATATTCCATGACAAACACCACCGGCGCAGCGCGCAAAAACAATAAAAAATCCGGCTTGCAGGGTGTTGACGGAAATGAAACGCAACAAGACGATGCCGCAAACCCTGAAAGAAACTGGTTCGGCTATACCCGCGTTGACCCGCGCGAAAAAACCGCCCGCGTTCTCGGCGTTTTCGACAATGTGGCGGGGCGCTATGACATTATGAATGACGCCATGTCGATGGGGATTCATCGCCTGTGGAAAAACCGCCTCATCCGCGATATTCGGCCACAGCCGCATGAACGGTTCTTGGATGTTGCTGGCGGTACGGGTGACATCGCCTTTCGGTTGTTCGAAGCCACAAACCGCAATGCCGCCATCACCGTTTGCGACATCAACGCCAATATGCTCGAAGTCGGGCGCGACCGCGCCCTTGACCGTGGCTATGGCAACGCGTTGGAATGGGTCACGGGCAATGCCGAAGCCCTACCCTTCCCCAGCGCCACGACCACAACGGATGGCTTTGGCGGGTTTGACGTTTACACCATTGCCTTCGGCCTTCGCAACGTCACCCATATCGACAAAGCCCTTACCGATGCTGCACGCGTTTTAAAGTCCGGCGGGCGGTTTTATTGCCTTGAATTTTCGCACGTGGACAACCCGATCTTGCGCCGCGCCTATGATGCCTATTCAAACGCCATCATTCCGCGCATGGGGCAAGCCATCACAAATGACAGCGACAGCTATCAATACCTTGTCGAGAGCATCCGCCAATTTCCGCGCCGTGAAGCCCTCAAGGCAAGGCTGATTGAGGCCGGATTCTCGCGCGCTTCCTACACCACACTCACCCACGGCGTTGTGTGTATTCACTGCGCCATAAAGTAAACAGGCGCGGCGATCAAAGAAAAAAGTGCCTGTTATAACCCTGTTATAAAAGTTGAGTGCGGCTTATGCTGTTTCGCACCATATTTCAGGACAATTTCTAGACGAAAAGTCTTTTTTACATCACCAAAAGCCCAAACTATCCACAAAAAATCAGATTTTATTTTCCGCCTTCCATCGGCGTTGTGCGACAGGAAGGCCGCAAAATGCCTCATTTCAAAATAAGGCGAAGCCACTGCCACCACACAAAAGTTAATATTATGTAAAATATTTCCCTTGCTTTTTTTCCTTGGATTATGTTTTATATTTGCACAGGACAATGAAAAACTATAAAACATGCGGGAATGGTTTGATTATAAAAACCAAAATCGGATACCTGAATGTTTATTATATGTATTAGGTGAGAAGGAGTTACTCATGACCACACGTATTAAGTTGTTGACCGGCACTGCCGCCATCGTTTGCATGATGGCAATTGCCGCACCGGCACAAGCCGAAACCAGCCTGATGGACAAAGTCCGCGGGTTCTTTATGCCAAGCAACGCTGCTGTCCAACAAGACACATCCTCCGATGTTGTTTTGGGTGACGAGCTTGCCGGCGAAACCGAATTGCAAGAAATGACCCCTGAGCTGATCGAGCCTTCCGCTGGTGAGCCTGTCGCCCCTGTTGACCCTGTCACACCGTCGATTGAAAATTCATGGGAAAGCGTTCCTGGCGCTGATGTTCCTTCCGCGACCCCTACGGCCGACGTTGAAGAACACTCCTTCATCCCAAGATCAGGCTTTGAAAACCCTGTTTCTTTTGAAGACGGTTCCGACCTCAACGACATCGTTACAGCCTCAGGCAGCGACGCGATCAACTCCGCGCAAGGTTTTGAAAACCCTGTCATGGACGGTTCCGACCTCAACGAGATCATGACCGCAGCTGGCGGCGATGAAGCTGGTGACGCCGAAGGTTCCGCCGTTAACATGCAAGACGACGTTCCGTTCGAAGACGAGCTGAACACCGAAGCCGCCCCTGCTGAAGCCGTAACGGAAGAAGCACCGGCCGAAGAAACACCGGTTGAAGCCATCGAAGAAGAAGCAGCTCCTGCAGAGGAAGCCGCTCCTGCTGAGGAAGTTGCTCCTGCAGAGGACGCCGTGGACGAAACAACCATCACCGATCCAGAAGCTGCCGAAGACGTGGCTCCTGAAACTGAAGAAGTGATCGAAGAAGAAGTCATCCAAGAAACAGCCGAGTAATCGGTCGTTCTTCACGGATTGATAAAGACTTTAATACAAAGCCCCGTTGGTTTATCCTTTCGGGGCTTTTGTTTATATTTTGGCTTTGAATTATATTAAAAATACCAACTATGCTAAAAGGGGCATCAACCCCATAAACGGATATAGCCATGCACAGCAACAATCTCCCGCCTTCTGCCGCCCTGCCCTTATACGGGCGGAATGTCTTGCTCATCATCACCGGCGGGATTGCGGCGTATAAAAGCCTTGAACTTATTCGCTTGCTCGGCAAGTCCGGCGCCCACGTGCAAGCCGTCCTGACAAAGGGGGGGAGCCAGTTTGTCACGCCGCTCAGTATCTCCAGCCTCACCGGCACCAAAACCTATATGGATTTGTGGGATCTAAACGATGAAAACGAGATGGGGCATATCCGCCTCAGCCGCGAAAACGATCTTGTCCTTGTCGCCCCCGCCACCGCCGACATCATGGCGAAAATGGCGCATGGGCTTGCCGATGATCTCGCCTCCACCACCTTGCTCGCCACCGATAAACCCGTCATGATCGCCCCCGCCATGAACCCGATGATGTGGCAAAACAAGGCCACGCAAGCCAATGTCGAAACCCTCACCGCCCGTGGAATCCTGTTTTGCGGCCCCAATAGCGGCGACATGGCCTGCGGCGAAACCGGCAAAGGCCGCATGGCGGAACCGGCGGAAATTTTCGATGCCGTCACGGAATTTTTCCGCGCACAGCCCGCCGCAACCACGAACACGACCACGAACGCAAGCAAAACAAAGAGCGTAAATCCCTTGCCCGCGCCCCTTTTCGAAGGCAAACCGCTTACGGACATGCATGCGATTGTCACCAGCGGCCCAACGCATGAAGCCATCGACCCTGTCCGGTTCATCGGCAATCATTCCTCCGGCAAGCAAGGCCACGCCATCGCCGCCGCCCTCGCCGCCGCAGGGGCGAGAGTCACACTCGTCACCGGCCCCGTATCCATCCCCGACCCTGATGGCGTCAACACCGTCATCCGCGTCACCAGCGCCCGCGAAATGCATGAGGCCGTATCCGCCGCCCTGCCTGCCGATCTTGCCGTTTGTGCCGCCGCCGTTGCCGATTGGGGCGTTGCCAAGGCCAGCCCCGTCAAAATCAAAAAAACGGACGACCTGACCCCGCCGACCATTACCCTTGTCCCGAACCCCGATATTTTGCGGATGCTCGGCACCCTTCCCGCCGCCAAACGCCCCACCATCGTCGTGGGATTCGCCGCCGAAACGGACTCCGTAGCCGACAATGCGGCGGCGAAGCTGGACAAAAAACAATGCGATATCATCGTTGCCAACAAGATTGATGCAGAATCCCCCGTTTTCGGTGCGGATAACAACACCGTCCAAATCCTTGAAAAATCAAGCGACGGAAAAATTTCGGTTGAGAACTGGCCGCCCGCCAGCAAACAAAGAGTTGCAGCACAAATCGTAGCGTGTATGATAGCCCGTCTTGAAAAAGCGCCGCACGAGCCCCGATAGGGTGTTCACCGCCGCGCCGGACAACAAAGACAGACAACCGAACAAAGGACACTAGGTAGCCATGACAACACCCGTGAACAACGCTGTGCATCAAGACCATATCACCGTATCCCTGACCCCGCTCGACCACGCGGTCGGCCTGAATTTGCCGACCTATGCGACCGACCAGTCCGCAGGCATGGATTTGTCCGCCGCGCTCGATGAAGCCTTTGTTTTGGAAGCGGGCGACCGCGCCTTGATCCCGACGGGTTTGAGCATCGCCCTTCCCGCCGGATACGAAGCACAAATCCGCCCCCGATCCGGCCTCGCCTTGAAACACGGCGTCACGGTTTTGAACTCCCCCGGCACGGTAGACGCGGATTACCGCGGCGAAATCAAAGTCATTCTCGCCAATCTCGGCAAAGAAGCTTTCACCATCGAACGCGGGATGCGCATCGCCCAGATGGTCATCGCCCGCCACGCCAACGTCAAATGGTCGGTCAGTGAAACCCTCGACGAAACCGAACGCGGAAGCGGCGGCTTCGGCTCCACCGGAACGGGCTAGCCGCGCCGAAACAGTCATAGTTTCCGCCGCGCCCAAAAGCGCTACTAGGTGCGCCCCCCCCTCTTCGCCCCAATTCCCCGCGCTCCCATCCCCGCACGACAAGGCGGGGATAATTTTTTGTGGCTTCTTCCCTTCGCTGTGTTTTTGTCGTAAAAGGGATTATGGGTACAGCCGCCAATAAAACAATCATCCAAGCCGATGATGAACGCCTGCGTGACAGCGGCGATCAGGCGGGCTATGACGCCCCCGACTCTGAATCAGATCCTGCATCCAACACCTCCCCCCCAGCGAATACTGATACCGACACGGACGGCGACATCACCCCGCAAACCCCGATGATGCAGCAATATGCGGAGGTCAAAAGCCGCCACCCCGATTGCATCTTGTTTTACCGCATGGGCGATTTTTACGAGATGTTCTTTGACGATGCCGAAAAAGGCGCCAAGGCGCTCGACATCGCCCTGACCAAGCGCGGCAAAACGGGCGGCAACGCCATCCCGATGTGCGGCGTGCCGGTTCACAGCCATGAATCCTACCTCGCCCGCCTCATCAAGGCGGGATATAAAGTCGCGATATGCGAACAAACGGAAACCCCCGAAGAAGCAAAAAAACGCGGCGGGTATAAAGCCCTCGTCAACCGCGACGTGGTGCGGATCGTCACCCCTGGCACGATTGTCGAAGACACGTTGCTTGACGTGCGATCTAGCAACTACCTCGCCTGCGCGGCGCAGCTTCGCAATGATTATGCCTTGAGCTGGATCGACATTTCCACCGGACGGTTTGAGGTTCAGCCCGTAACCGCCGCCGCGCTGTTTTCCGCCATCGGGCGCATCGCGCCAAGTGAATTGGTCATCCCCGAAAAACTCTATGCCAACCCCGATTTCACGCCATTTTTTGAGGATATCTACGACAGCCTCACCATCCTGCCCGACAGCGTGTTCGACAGCATTAACGCCAAAGCGCGGCTTGAGGCGCTGTACGGCGTTAAAACCCTCGATGCGTTCGGCATCTTCGGCGGGGCGGAGATGTCCGCCGCCGGCACCTTGATTGATTATGCCGAAAAAACGCAAAAAGGGGCGCTACCCTACATTGAACCAATCCGCCGCTTCAACCCGACCGATTTTATGGACATCGACACCGCGACGCGCCGGAATCTCGAACTTGTCCGCACCATGAACGGTGAGCGCAAAGGCTCGCTCCTCTCCGTCATTGACCGCACCTGCACCGGCGCGGGGGCGCGTCTGTTGCAAGACCGTCTGTCTGCACCGTCTTGCGATGTTGCCGCCATTGCCCGCCGCCTTGACCAAGTCGCCTTGATGCGCGAAGAAAAAGCTCTGCGAAGTGGCCTCCGTGAGCATTTATCCCGTCTGCCGGATATGGAGCGCGCCTTGTCACGCCTAAGCCTCGGGCGCGGCGGCCCGCGCGATCTTGGGGCGATGCGCGGCGGCTTGAATGCGGCGGAAAAAATCCTCAAGACCCTGAATGACCACCTCGCCCCCGATTTATTGCGTATGGTCGATGCGGAGACCTCCTCCTTACGCAGTGTCGGCGAGGCCGCCGCCTATATCGACCGCCTCAACGCAGCGCTCGAAGACGACCTCCCCTTCCACGCCCGCGATGGTCACTTCATCAAGCGCGGATATTCGCCGCAGCTTGACGAATTACGCGGCCTCAGCACCGAGAGCAAAACAACCATCGCCCGCCTTGAGGCCACCTATAAAGACAAAACGGGCGTTCAGACCCTGCGGATCAAATTCAACAATGTGTTGGGCTATTTCATCGAAGTAGCGCCGAAACAGGCCGATGCCTTGATGGTCGGGCGCGGGGATAAAAGCGATACACCGAGCGATAACCCATTCATCCACCGCCAAACCTTAGGCAGCGCCGTCCGCTTCACCACGCCGGAATTGGCGGAGCTGGAAACCAAAATCCTCCAAGCTGGCGACAAGGCCACCGCGATTGAACTCGCCCTGTTCGAACAATTACGCGAAGACGCGGTGCGCCTCGCCGCCCAGATCACCGCAAAGGCACAAAGCCTTGCCACCCTTGACGTTGCCTGCGCTTTGGCCGAGCTTGCCCTTGATATGGGCTATACCCGCCCCGTCATCGACACCAGCACCGATTTCATCATCGAAAAAGGCCGCCACCCCGTCGTGGAACAAAGCCTGAGCCATCATAGTGGCAAAAATGCCGCTGCCCATGACACCGCCGCGCATGGCTTCATCGCCAATGATTGCGATTTATCGGCACGGCAATCTTTATGGCTCCTCACCGGCCCCAACATGGCGGGGAAGTCCACCTTCCTGCGCCAAAACGCGTTGATCGCGATTATGGCACAGGCCGGAAGTTTCGTTCCCGCCGCTGCCGCGCGGATCGGGTTGATCGACAAGGTGTTCAGCCGTGTCGGCGCATCGGACGACCTTGCGCGCGGGCGGTCAACCTTTATGGTCGAAATGGTCGAAACCGCGGCGATTTTGAACCAATCAACGCCGCGCTCACTCGTCATCCTCGATGAAATCGGGCGCGGAACGGCGACGTTTGACGGCTTATCGATTGCGTGGGGGACTTTGGAATACCTGCATGATGCGTGCCAATGCCGCGGCCTGTTCGCCACCCATTACCATGAATTGACGACATTGGAGGGCAAGCTCCCCCGCTTATCCTGCCACCGCATGAACGTCAAGGAATGGAAGGGCGACATTATCTTTATGCACCAAGTCGTCAAAGGCACAGCCGATCAATCCTACGGGATTCATGTGGCGCGCTTGGCGGGTCTGCCGAAAGCCGTCATCGACCGCGCCGATGATATTCTGGCGCGACTTCAACAAAGCGAACAATCGGGACAATTGGCGAAGCTGGCGCAAAGCCTCCCCCTGTTCCAAGCGGTCTTTGACCAAGCCGAAAAAGACCAACGCACCCAAAGCCAAAACGCCAAAAACAACGCGCCCGATGCACCGACTATCTCGCCCGAAGCCGCAGCCTTGATTGAGGCTTTGCGCCCCGATGACCTGTCGCCTAAACAGGCGCTTGAATGGCTTTACACCCTCAAAGAAAAACTTTCCTGAAAAAACAGTACGTTTGCACGGATTTTTCAAACACCGTCTTACGAAAAAACTTCCCATTCACGGGTAAAATCGGCTATGTAATCTCAACAGAACATGACCGCCCCTAAGATGGATTGCAGATGAGCCCGAAAACACAAGCCAGCGCACCCGACAAAACGCCGAGCAAGACATTAAGCAAAGCCCCGAAAATCGGGATCGTGTCGCTTGGCTGTCCAAAGGCGTTGGTGGATTCAGAGCGGATTATTACCAAGCTCCGCGCCGATGGCTATATCCTGTCCGCCACCTATGAAGACGCCGATGCGGTCATCGTCAACACATGCGGATTTTTGGACAGCGCCCGCGAAGAATCTTTGCAAGCCATTGGCGAAGCACTCGACGCCAACGGCAAAGTCGTGGTGACAGGTTGCATGGGCGCGGAGCCAGAGCGCATCACCGAACGCCACCCCAAAGTCCTCGCTATTACCGGCCCCCAGCAATATGAGGCCGTGGTCAAAGCCATTCATGACGCCGTTCCCCCGACCAATGACCCGTTCACGGCCTTAATCCCCGAAAGCGGCCTGAAACTCACGCCCCGCCATTATGCCTATCTCAAGATTTCCGAAGGGTGCAACAATACTTGTTCCTTTTGCATCATCCCTGATTTGCGCGGAAAATTGGTCAGCCGCCCGATGGCAAGCGTCTTGTATGAGGCCGAAAGCCTTGTGAAGTCAGGCGTCAAAGAAATTCTCGTCATTTCGCAAGACACCAGCGCCTACGGCATTGACATCAAATATGCGCAAAGCCCCTTCCACGGCCGCGCCGTCACCGCCCGTTTTGCCGATCTGTGTGAGGAACTCGGCAAGCTCGGCGTTTGGGTGCGGATGCATTATGTCTACCCCTATCCGCATGTTGACGCGGTTATCCCGATGATGGCGGAGGGCAAGATCCTCCCCTATCTTGATATTCCGTTCCAACACGCCTCACCGAATGTCCTGAAAAACATGCGCCGCCCCGCCCATGGCGAAAAAACATTGGAACGCGTTAAATCATGGCGCGCGATATGCCCCGATCTCACCTTACGCTCGACCTTTATTGTCGGTTTTCCGGGGGAAACGGAGGAAGACTTCCAAATGCTCCTCGACTGGATCGAAGAAGCCGGAATCGACCGCGCCGGATGCTTCCGATATGAAAATGTTGAAGGAGCACGTTCCGCCGCGCTTGACAACCATGTCCCCGAAGAAGTCAAAGAAGAACGCTGGCACCGCTTTATGGAAGTCCAACAAAGAGTGAGCGCCGCACGGATGCAGACCAAAATCGGCCAAACCATGGATGTGCTGATTGACGAATACGACGAAGACAACGAAGTCTATATTGCCCGCTCCAAGGGCGACGCCCCCGAAATTGACGGCAATGTCTATATCGAGAATTTCCGCGAGCCTTTGACAATCGGCGACTTCGCCCGCGTCACCATCACCGATTCCGGTGAATATGACTTATACGCCGACCAAGCATAAGCATAAGCGTTATCTTCGCCCTCCGTTCTTCTCTTAAGGCCGTTTACGCGGCCTTAATTATTATTTTCTATAATGCAAGCACTATCAGCAATACGGAAGATGCCATTAATGAGCGGTCAATCCATTATTATTCGCGCCGATGCCTCGGCCAAAAACGGCGGCGGGCATGTCATGCGCTGCCTCAACCTCGCGCGTGAGCTTGAGGCGCAAGGCGCAGCGGTGCGATGGGCATGCAGCCGCGAAACACTGGATATCATGCCGGCAGTCAATAATTTCAACCCGATTGTGGTTTGTGACACCGACATGCAAAACGGCACGTTTTTTGACGATGCCCAGCAAACCGCCCAAGCCAATCGCATCAAAGAAGCCGTCCAGAGCGCGGGTAAGACAATAGACGCCGTCATTGTTGACCAATATTTCCTGTCCGCCCCTTTTCAAGACGCACTGAAAGGATTCGCGGGCAAGATTGTCGCGATAGACGAAAAAATCAACAGACGCCACAGCGCCGACATCATTGTCGATTTCATCCCCCACGCCCCCGATGAATGGCACAAAAGCGGACACGTCAAGCCAGAAACAACCTTATTGTCCGGCCCCGCTTATAAAATGCTCTCGCCCTTGTTCCAAGAAAAAGCCAAGGAGCGCAAGCGCATCAAGGCAACATTCCAAACCGCCCGCGTCAAAGAAAAACGCGTGGTCATCACCAGTGGTGCGGTAGACGGGGTCAACCTCATCGGGCGGGTGCTGAAGGCGATTGCGTCGGACGTCACCTTGAAAAAGAACATGCGCTATGACATTCCGCTATTCAGCTCCGCCCCCCATATCAAAGACATACGCCATGCTGTCACCACGATGAAATCCAGAGGGTTTAACATCCACCTGCATGAAAATTGCACAACAGTGAGCGACCTGATGAAACAAGCCGACCTCAATATCGGATCCGCCAGCGCCGCAGCCTTCGAAGCCGGCGCGATTGGCGGCGTAGCGGGAATCTATTATGATTGTGGGCACATGCAGGACAAAATCGGCCGCCTCGTCGTCGATAAAAGCGGCGGTTTTTACATGGGACATCACAGCCATTTCGGGCCAGGCCTACTCCTCAACCGGATGCGGCAAATTCTGGACAACCCATCCTTAACATCATCCCGCCAAACCAACTCCGCCCGCATTTGCGACGGTCAGGGCGCCAAACGTGTCGCATCGCGCATCTTGGCATCCCTGTCCCCACAACAAACACAGGAACAAACACAGGAACAAACTCAGGTGCAACCGCAACAACAGCCGCAAGCCAGACACAAGCGCTTCCACCCGTTCTTTGACAAGAATTAAGATTAGAAAACGCAATCTGTGCATGATATACTAAGGAATGATTATTTCACCGCGCATCGCCACAGCCACAGATCAAGCCGCCCCATCACCCGCACGATGCGGCGGCAACGTGTTGTTCATCATTTTGATTGCGGTGGCGTTATTCGGGGCGCTCTCCGCCGCCGTGACACGCTCTACCGGTACTGTCAGCCCCGAAACATTGACTCAAGGGCAAGCGCAGATTTACGCCTCGGAAATCATCCAATACGGCATTGACCTTGAACAAGCGGTGAATCGCTTGCTCACCCTCAAAGGATGCGAAGAAACGCAGATCAGCTTTGATTACGACATCCCCAACGTAACGGGATACGAAAACGCCAACGCCCCCAGCGATTATCATTGCCACGTTTTCCACGTCAATGGGGGCGGCGTCGCGTACAAACCGATGAACCCTGAATGGCTTGACGGCAAAACAACCCACACTTTATACGGCAATATTCATTTCCTGACGACCTGTGTAGAGGCCGCAGGCCCACCCTATGTCGGCAATTGTAACACCGGCGCCCCCACGGTTTCCCAACAATATGCCGATCTTATCGTGATCGTCCCCTTCATCAAGGAGGAAATATGCCTTGCTATTGCCGAGAAAATCATGGGGTCGTCAACGATTCCTGTTGATTCCTATAACGGCTTTCATAACGTGAAATTTGTCGGTAATTTTGGCGCGGCGACCGCCCATATTGACTTTAACGCCCCGCATGAACACCTGAATCAAGGAACAACAGCCGGATGTTTCACCGGCGATGGCGGCGGCGGTGCAGATATGATGGCTCCCGGACGCTATACATTCTATAATACGCTTTTAGCGCGCTAAACCGCCCCTTATATCCGTACAATCTTATCAAGCGTTGCGCCTTCAAGCGCCAAAATATCGTCATAGCTTTGCCGGCGGCGGATCACCCGCATGTCATTCCCATCTACAAGGATTTCCGCTAAGAGCGGTCGCGTATTATAATTCGACGCCATTGATGCGCCATACGCCCCCGCCCCTTCAATCACCACAAGGTCTAGGGGTTTCATCGGCGGCAACAGCCGTTCCCGCGCAAACGTATCCCCCGTTTCGCAAATCGGCCCGACAATGTCGTATGACACAGACTCCTCCCCCGTCAAAGGCTCGGCAACCGGTTTGATGCCGTGCCATGCGTTATACAGGCTGGGACGCATCAGGTCATTCATGGCTTGGTCGAGGATCAAAAAGCTCTTATCCGCCGTTTTCTTGATGTACAGGATTTTGGACAAAATCACGCCGCTATTGCCGACAATAAACCGCCCCGGCTCCATGATGATTTCAGTGTTCAGCGGAAGGATAAGGTCTTTCACCGCCTTCGCAATATCCTCGGGGTCAAGCGGTTGTTCATTTTGGTAACGAATGCCGAAACCGCCGCCAATATCCAAACGATCAATCGCAAAGCCGCGCCCACGAAGGTCGGTCACGATCTCCGCCAGCTTGCCATAAGCCTGACGGAACAGCCATATTTCATGAATTTGTGAGCCGATATGCATCGACAACCCAACAGCGCGAATATTCGGCATGGATTGCGCGTTTTCAAACGCCTCGATAATCCGATCCGGCCCGATACCGAATTTATCCCGCGTACGTCCGGTCATGATTTTGTCATCGCCGCCCGCCGCCACGTTCGGATTAAGCCGGAACACCACGGTTGCGATGACATTATGATCCGCCGCGATAGCCTGAATGGCCGTCAACTCCTCAACTGACTCCACATTAAATTGGTGGATTCCGGCCTTCAAGCACGCCGCTATTTCGGACGGCGTTTTGCCAACGCCTGTGGACACGATATCTTCGCCCTTGAAACCAGCCTTCAAGCCGCGCACCAATTCGCCTTCGGACACAATCTCAAGGCATCCGCCCGCCTCGCGGATGAGGGACAAGATGTGAATATTGCTGTTGGCCTTGCACGCGAAACAGAATTTCGGTTGGCGCTCTTGCGGTAAATGCCGCGCAAACGCCCCTTGCAAGGCGGCTAATTGCCCGCGAATGGCCGCGGCGGAATACACATAGCACGGCGTATCATGACGCGCCGCAATATCCGCGAACGAAACATTTTCGCAGTGCAACATATTGTTTTTATAGGAAAAATAGCTGTCCATTCTGTCAAATCCTGCTTGGCGAGCGGTTCATTTTCTGGTACAAGACCATACATGGAAACACAGCATAAAACCATACTCGATTCTATTGGCAACACACCCTTACTTGATTTGGGGGACGGCGTGTTTGCCAAGGCCGAATACCTCAACCCCTCGGGGTCGATTAAGGCGCGTATGGCCAAATTCATTGTAGAGGAAGCCGAACGCATCGGCACACTCAAAAAAGGCGACATTATCGTTGAAGCCACCAGCGGCAATACCGGCAATGCCTTCAGTATGGTCGCGGCGGTCAAGGGCTATAAAATGCTCGTCCTTATGCCCGATGGCTACACCAACGAGCGGGTTCAGATTTCGCGCGGTTTTGGTGCCGAAGTCCGCTTTGTCGGACATTTCCAAGTCAACCAAGCCCGCGCCGAAGCCATCCGCCTTGGCCGCAAGGACGGATATTTTTGCCCGCAGCAATTTGACAATGAATGGAATGTCGATGAAAACCGTGACTGGCTGGGGCGCGAAGCGGTTGACCAACTCACCGCCCAAGGCATCAAAATTGACGCGGTAGTCCAAGGCGTCGGCACTGGCGGCACGTTGATCGGCCTCGCTCAGGCCATCAAAAAATGGCACAATCCGGACGCCAAGATTTTCGCAATGGAACCCTCGGAATCGCAAACTCTTGCTTGCTGCCTCGTGGCCGACCACAAGATTGAAGGAATTTCAGACGGTTTCGTCCCAACGATTTACGAACGCCACCGCGACCTTGTTGACGAAATCATCAGTATCGACAGCGAAACCGCCATTGAACAAGCCAAGATCCTCGCCCGCACACGCGGCTTATTTGTCGGGCCGAGTTCAGGCGCCAACCACCTTGCGGCGCTCGAAATCAAGCACCGCTATCCATCCATTGGCAATGTCTTGACCTTGCTGTGCGACAAGGGCGAAAAATACCTGACGATGATGCACCGCTAAAACCATCCCCACCCCTGAAAGAAAACCACAATTTACCGTTTTCAAAGCGTTCAAACAGGCGCATAGTAACGACTGTTTTACAATAATCAGACAGTAAACGAGTCAAAACCATGAACGCGCCGATTGTCGGCTTCACGCTCGGAATCCTTATCAACCTCACCGGCCTTGCCATGGCTGTGCCGTTTATTGTGGAGCTGGTCGACCACGGCCCGAATGTGGGTGTATTTTTCGAAGCCATGGCCTTCAGCGTGTTTTTAGGCACGTCCTTAATTCTCGCCAATAAACACAGAACCATCAAAGTCACGCGTAAGAGCATGTTCCTCCTAACCGCGATGAGTTGGTTGACGGTCAGTGCCGTTGCGGCCATCCCTCTATACGCGTCCAATTTGGACATATCCTTCACCGATGCGTTTTTTGAGGCCGTGTCGGGCATCACGACCACCGGATCGACCATTCTAAGTGGCCTTGATGGGATGTCGCGCGGCATTTTGCTCTGGCGATCGATTATTCAATGGATCGGCGGGATGGGTTTGATTGCCTTCGCCATCGTGTTTTTGCCGTTTCTGCGCATTGGCGGGATGGAATTATTCCACACGGAATCCTCCGACCGCTCCGATAAAATTATGCCCCGCGCCAGCGATATGATTTTCTCGCTGGTCAAGGTTTATTGCCTCCTGACTTTGGCGTGTTTTGTGACATATCACCAGCTCGGCATGGGGATGTTCGAGGCTGTCAATCACGCCCTTACCACCATTTGTACGGGCGGCTATTCCACGCATGATGCCTCCTTCGGCTATTACGACAGCTACGCCCTGCACATGGCCGCCTCATTTTTTATGTTGCTCGGTGGCTTGCCGTTTGTGTTGTATGTGCGGTTCTTATTCCAAGGGCGTTTTGCCTTCTTCGAAGACACGCAATTCAAAACGATTTTGGCTGTTTTGGCTATTCTTATTGCCATTATGACCATGTGGCTTTGGACGCATGATGTTTATTCCTTTGCGGATTCCTTTCGCTATGCCGCCTTCAACATCGTATCGGTCATCACCACCACAGGATACGCAACGGCGGATTACATGCAATGGGGCGGGTTTGCCGTCATGTTTATGTTTTTCATCACCTATCTTGGCTGCTGTACAGGATCAACATCGGGGGGGATAAAAATCATGCGCCTGATTACCCTGCAAAAGGCCATGAGCCGCCTGATTAAGTCCCTGATTGTCCCCAACGGCATTTTTACCATGACCTATGAGAACAAGAGGCTTCCTGACGAAGTTGTAAACACCGTGCTTGGGTTTTTGTTCCTGTTTGTGGTGTCGAATGCGGTTTTGACCATTGCGCTCTTATTTGTCGGGTTGGACTTTGAATCCGCGATCAGCGGCGCCGCAACCGCGCTCGCCAATGTCGGGCCCGGCATTGGCTCGATCATCGGGCCAGCAGGCAATTTCCAACCCCTGCCCGACAGTGCCAAATGGTTGCTCTGCATCGGGATGTTGGTCGGGCGGCTTGAGATCATGACGGTTGCGGTGTTGTTTTCGTCGCTATATTGGCGCAAATAGTCACATAACCAATAGATAAATGGGCAAGGAGCCTTAATCATGACCGATCATTCCACAACCGATCACGCGGTCATCGCGCATTACGCACCCCATACAGGCAACACAGCCCGCGCCGCTAATAATGCAACATGGGAGGATGACCCTCTTTGCGCAGCCCTTCGTGACGCCGCTCAGGCCTTATGCTCGCGCAAAGAGCTTGATATGGACGCCTTGCCGCCAACTGCCCTTTCTTCGCTAGACGAACTTCACACAGGCGGGGCGAAATCTACCTTGGCGTTGCTGCAATCCCTCACCCCTGATGCCGCGATGTCCGTTTTGGACATAGGCTCAGGTCTTGGCGGCCCTGCGCGCTTGGCGGCGCAGGAATATGGCTGTACAGTGCGCGGCCTTGACCTAACTCCCTCCTTTTGCCTTGCGGCGCGGATGCTGAGCCACATGACCAAAATGGACAATTTAACCGAATTTGACTGCGGCGACGCGCTTGAAATGCCCTATGAGGATGCCTCCTTCGACATGGCGATGACGATCCATACCGCCATGAACATCGCCGACAAACAACGCCTGTACAAAGAATCCGCCCGTGTCTTAAAACGCGGCGCATTATTCGGTATTTTTGATGTGATGGCGCCGAGCGACACGGCCAAAGACGCCCCCGCCCCGCTCCATTTCCCCGTACCTTGGGCGGCGCATAGCGGGATAAGCCACCTCGCCCCCGTCCCCCAAATCCGTGCATGGCTTGAGGAATCAGGTTTTGTGATTGAGAGCATCACCGACAAAACCGCGATGGGTCTGGACGCCCTCAAACACAGCCTTATTCACATGGACAAAGTGCCGGAATCCGCCATAGGTCCTCGCCTGATTATGGGCGAGGATTACCGCCTCCGCCGAGAAAATTTTGTGAAAAATATCGAAGAAAAACGCTGTGGTGTCTGGCAAATCATCGCCCGTAAGCTATAGTCTATGATCCAATCAGTAAAAATACAGGAACGCCCATGAGCATCTGGACACGCGACGATTATACCCCCGATGACGTAAACAAACACATCACGAAAAAAAGCATCCTGAATCTGCTCGACATCCGTTTTACCGAAATCGGGGAGGATTACCTCAAAGCCACCATGCCCGTGGATGAACGCACGCACCAGATTTACGGAATTTTACACGGAGGCGCGACATGCGTTCTGTCCGAAACAGTGGGGAGCATCGCGTCCATCCTGTGCATCGACCAAGCCACAAAAATGGCCGTAGGATCATTCATCACCGCCAATCATTTGCGCCCCGTCAAAGACGGGCTGGTTGAATGTGTATGCCGCCCCGTCCATATCGGGCGTACCAAACACGTCTGGGACATGCAGGTTTTTGACAGCAACGGCAGACTCGCCGCCAAAAGCGAATTGACATGTGCCATTTTGGATCGTTAGGGTAATAACATAACAATAAAAACAGGGACACCACCATGAGCAACACAGAATCACACACCATCAAAACCGGAGAATCTCTCACTCTCACCTTTCAAGGCTATGCCAGCGCCGGCTATTTGTGGTCTGTGGCGCATAAGGATGAGGGGCTTCACATCGACCATCTCGGAACAATTGCCCCCAAAACCGATGCGATTGGCGCGTTTGGCCAAGACGTATTTTCGGTCAAGGCGGACAAAGCCGGAGAGTATGACGTGCGTTTCGCCCTCACCCGCCCTTGGGAAAAAGGCACAGAGCCAGCACAAACCAAACATTTCAAAATCACCGTGAAATAAGGGTTTATGTGCGGCATACCTAAAAACAAAAAGGACTCATCATCATGATGGAAAAAACAGATTTTTTTGTACTGACAACCGCTGAAAAGCTCACCCTCACCTTTAAGGCCGCCGGCCAAGAGGGCTATTTGTGGCATGTCACCGCTGCGGACGACCAATTGGATGTCAAAGCCGTGTCCACAACATCGCACCCGCAATTGCGCGGCAAAGAAATCACCACAAAATTTGCCGTGTCCGCCGAACAGCCCGGGGAATACACCATCACATTCGCCCTTGTTCCGGCGTGGAAGCGGTCAGACACCCCTGCGGACACCAGACAACTCACCATCCGCGTAAAATAATCAGCCTCCCGCCATTGCGCGGCCATTGCGTGAGGAAAAGCCGATATAATAAAAAGCCAGCCCCATCAAGGCTGGCTTTTTCCGTCTTCTGTTCAGAGTCAGAGCTAGACTCGACCCTAGCCGCTTTAGGCGGCTTTTTTCTGAGCCGGCGTATGGGTAATGCGGCGCATAAGAATGGCTTGCTTGGCGCGCGTTTTCTTAATATTGCCCTCCTTCACCGGCCCAAAGCCGCGAATGTCATCAGGGGTCGAGAGCAAATCAACACAGAGCGCATAAGTATCCGCCGATAAATTGGCGGCAACAACATCCATAAAGCCTTCATATTCGGCGATCAAGGCACGTTCTTGCTTGCGGTCATGGTGGTAGCCGAATGGATCAAACCGCGTACCGCGCAGGCCTTTAAACTTCGCCAACACAGACAATGCAGACAACATCCACGGCCCGAATTCCCGCTTCATCGGGCGGCCTGTGGCGGGGTCGGGTTTTTCCATGATCGGCGGCGCCATATGGAAACGAATTTTGTAATCCCCCGCGAATTGCGCTTTGATTTTCTTCATGAACTCGCCATCCGTATAAAGGCGGGCAACTTCGTATTCGTCTTTATAGGCCAGAAGCTTATGATAAAAACGCGCGACCGCCCATGTCAGGGTTTTATCAGGGCATTCGTCGATTGCGGATATTTTCGCCACCATATCCGTATAACGCTTCGCGTAGGCCGCATCTTGGTAGGATGTGAGATAGGCACGGCGGCGCTCGATGAGCTCCTCCAGCGTTTCGGATTTTTTTTCTGGCGCATTATAGCTCGGCAACGCGCGAATAACGGCGTCCAACGCGTCAGGCGCGTGTGCCGCAAGACGGCCATAAGCAAAAGCACGCTTATTCGCCTCAATCGCCACACCGTTCAGCTCAATCACCTTATCCAGCGCCGCGAAACCGAGCGGAATGAGGCCTTTTTGCCATGCATAGCCAAGCATCATAATGTTCATCGCCGTATCCCCGCCCATCAAGGCCGAGGTAATGGACGATGCATTCACGAAATGGCGTTCATCGCGGGTATTGGCGGTCAGAGCCTCAATAAGGTCTTTGTCCTTCATCTCCACCGCGTTGTTGATGACAAATTCCGACACCGGCGTGTGGTCGCCATTGACGACCAGAGCGGTACGCTTGGCATTGAGCGTGTCGTAGCCGTCTTTGCCCGCCGCCGCGACAATATCATAGGCGAGCAACAAATCCGCCCCGCCCGAAATGATATGCCCCGTCCGCAGGATGTTTTTGGACTCACTGATCCGCACATGCGACAGCACCGAACCGCCTTTTTGCGCAAGGCCGGTCATGTCGAGCAAGACGCAATGCTTGCCCTCAAGATGCGCCGCCATGCCGATGAGCGCCCCAACGGTCAAAACCCCCGTGCCGCCGATCCCCGCAACCAGAATATTATAGGCCGAATAGGTCGGGTTAATCTCGGCGATTTGTGGCATCGGTAAATCGGCAATCAAACTGTCGAGGTCGTTGGACTTCGCCTTTTCCTTGCGGACATCGCCGCCATGAATGGTGACGAAAGACGGGCAGAACCCCTTCACACAGGAAAAATCCTTGTTACAGGAGGATTGGTTAATCACCCGCTTGGTGCCGTATTCCGTGTCTTGCGGTTGAATGGAGATGCAGTTTGACTGAACGGAACAATCGCCGCAGCCCTCGCACACTGCCTCGTTAATAAAGGCGCGCTTGGCGGGGTCTTCGACCATGCCACGTTTGCGGCGGCGGCGCTTCTCGGCGGCGCAGGTCTGGTCATAGATAATGATCGTGCATCCCGCCGTATCGCGAGCCTCTTCCTGAATCTTCGTCATATAGTCGCGGTGGTGAACGCTCACCCCGTGCGGAATGCCATCCATATGCTCGTATCGTGCGGGGTCGTCCGTGACGATCCATGCCTTTGCCACGCCCTCCGCCACAACTTGTTGCGCCACGGCGGACACCGGAAGGTCGCCATCGACATGCTGTCCGCCCGTCATGGCAACGGCATCATTGTACAAAATCTTGTATGTGATATTGACCTTCGCCGCCACCGCCGCGCGGATTGCCAGCACGCCGGAGTGGAAATAGGTTCCATCGCCGAGATTGGTGAAAATATGCTTGTTATTGGTGAATGGCGCCTGCCCCACCCATGTCACGCCCTCGCCGCCCATATGGGTATACAGGTTTGTGTCGCGATCCATCCATTGCGCCATATAGTGACACCCGATCCCCGCGAGGGCAGTACTCCCCTTGATCACCTTGGTCGATAAATTATGCGGGCATCCCGAACAATAAAACGGCGACCGGATATTGGCGGGGGTGTACTCGGCGTCACGCGCGTCACGCTCAGCATAGAATTTAAGGCGGTTATCGATCGTTTCGCTCTTATAATATTTCGACAAACGCTTGGCGATCACGCGGCAGACAAGACCGACGCTCTGGTCGTTTTCAAGCGGCAAGAGGCGTTTGCCGTTTTCGTCATATTTACCCACGACAACAGGGCGACGCTTGGCATCCCAGTTAAAGATTTGTTGCTTGAGCTGGTTTTCGATGAATTCGCGTTTTTCCTCAACGATAAGGATCTCCTCAAGCCCCTCACAAAAGGCTTGGGCGCCCTGAGGCTCCAGCGGCCAAGGCATCCCGACCTTGTACACGCGCAATCCGATTTCCTTGGCAACGTCCTCTGTAATCCCAAGCTCAACAAGCGCTTGGCGCACATCGCCGTATGACTTGCCGGAGGTAATGATCCCGATTCTTGGCTTTGGACTGTCCATCACCACGCGGTCAATCTTGTTCTTGCGGCAAAAAGCGTGACAGGCAAAGAGCTTGTAATTCTGAAGCCGCCAATCCATGTCGCGCGGTATGTCGCCAAGGCGGATATGCACGCCGCCAGGGGGCATTTCAAATTCATCATCGCCGGGGAGGATAATCTCGCGCCGCTCGCGCGACAGATCAATCGTGCCGGATGTTTCCGCCGTATCACTCGTAACCTTGAACGCCGTCCAAGCCCCCGAAAACCGCGACATCGCAATGCCGAGCAAGCCATATTCGACAAATTCGTCAAAGCTGGCGGGATAGAGCATCGGAATCATCGTGGCATAAAAACTGTGGTCGCTCTGTGCCGGAAGCGATGAGGATTTACAAGCATGATCATCCCCCGCAATCGCCAAAACGCCGCCGAGCGGCGATGTGCCGGCGGCGTTGGCATGGCGGAATACGTCGCCGCTTCTGTCCACACCGGGGGCTTTGCCGTACCAGATTCCGAACACGCCATCGACCTTGGCATTGGGATAGAGATTGACTTGCTGCGTTCCCCAGATGCTGGTCGCCGCGAGATCTTCATTCACCCCCGGATGGAATTTTACATTGAGGGGCTCAAGGTATTTGCGGGCGCTCATAAGCTCGCGGTCGTATCCGGCAAGCGGCGAACCGCGATAGCCCGACACAAACCCCGCCGTGTTTAACCCTGCGGCAATATCGCGGCGGCGCTGGACAATCGGGATGCGCACAAGCGCCTGAATGCCAGACATATAGGCAACGCCATCTTCGAGTTCATAGCGGTCACGGAGCGACACTGTCCGTAACTTGTCCGAATCCAGTTTATCCACAGAATGTCCCATTGTTTGAAACCCCATCTCTTTGATATTGCCCCACTGTTTTATGAATGCTTTTTTGGGGGCTGTGTTTGTTTTGATTTTCCTTAAAATCCGCGCTTTTCAGCATGGCGTAATCTAGCCTATCTCGCCCCATATTTCCATCCTGTATTTGTACTGCACAGCAGCAGGAACACCCTATTGACAGAATATATGAAAGGCGTACCGTTGCGCGGCATGAAAGACCATCATTGCAAAATGTGTATCACGTCCCATAAACACCTACATAACGGAGGAAACACATGACATCCATTAACCTCGACGTCAGCGCATTATTCAACAAATTCGCGAACAAAGAAGTTCAAATTATTGAAGAAGAGCGCGTATACGAATCGCCAAGAAGCGGTAAAATCCCCTATACTCATGTTGAAATTGCCGAAAACGAGCCGACCTTCAAAGAAATGCAAGAAGTCGCCAAAGCCAAAAACCTTTCCTTACGCATTTGGCTCCCCGGAACCGCCGGCACGGCGGATTTCCGTATGGATCGCGTCAATGTCGACGTCAACAAAGACGAAAAAGGCACATGGCGCGTCGGCAAGAGCTTTAGACTCGGTTAGTCTGCCTTTTTAATCGCAGTTTTTCACAAGCGCCCTGCACTACATGCGGGGCGCTTTTTTATAGCGCCCCTTACCACCTTTATGGCAGGCTTAGAAAAAAAGGGAGAAATCATGGATTTAACACATATTTTCGGACGCTTTGCGGGGATTGAACTTGCTACGCAGGAAAAAGACGTCGTTATCAAGGGCAAAACATTTCGCATCCCTCGCCTCAAAGACGAAAACCACCCCGTCCTTGCCGAAATGGAAAAAGCCGCCAAAGACAATGGCCTGTCATTACGCGTATGGTTTCAAGGCACGGGAGGCACCATCGGCGACGACGAAAAACGCGTCAATGCCTTTGTCGAAGAAACAAAAGACGGGCGCTGGTTCATCAGCAAGACATTCTTTTTGGGCTAATCACAGCCCAAAGCCAGAAACGGGATATGCAGCTTAGCGGGTTTTGGTGCAGGTAATCCGGTTTGAATTGCGGCAACGAAACGCCGCCATAACGCGGCCATCGCCGGCAAGGCACAGCGCACTGACATTCGAATGATTGCTGCCTTCGACAATGTTTTCAATTGTTGCGCGAGTGTGTTCATAACACCCAAAGACCGAGTTTACCGGCGTTGTATACGTCACTTCGTTATTCGTTTGCGGCCCACGCACAATAACCCGCGCGCTCATCTCCATGTTCGAAGCATCAGACAAGGTTGACGGGTCAAAATCCTGCGCCTGTACTGGCAGGGGGAGAACGGCCAAAGCAAAAGCGCCGAAAGCTGCATGTTTTAAACGGAGCATTATATTCATCCTTTCAACAATTATTTAAAGCGGCGGCATTTTTTCTCGTGGCAACGAAACGCCGCCAGAATCTCACCGTTATTACCGGCAACGCATAACGCCTGAACCGCGGATACGGTCTTGCTGTTATAGAGCATCTCACCCGACAACTGGACATGTTCGAAACAACCGCGAATGGAGGATACGGTGGTTTCATAGGTCACGGGGGATTCGCTCATAGTGCTGTTCACCACAACCCGCGCCAAAATAGACTGGTTTTGTCCGGCATCAAGAGTGTTAATATCAACCTCTGTGCCTTCTGCCGCGGCATGGGACGGCAGCAAAGCGAGGGCGAATATACCGGCAAGGGCGGCTTTGAAAGGGTGCATGGGCATTAATTGATCCTTTTTTGAATAGAGCAGCTTAGCTCTAACGATTACGGCATAGTGATCTGGCGGCATCGCGTGCCTTTTTCATGCGTGTTATCGCACGAAAAAGCGGCGGCAACCTCGCCATCCGGCAACAAACACAGACCGGACACAACGGTATAGCTGGTGCGAGGAGCACGCGCCGCATCGACCGTCACGCGCACATGGTCGAAGCAATTGCGAACCGAGCTCACACGGTCTTCATAATTTGTAAATCCGGCATCGCTCGTGCCGCGCACGATCACCCGTACCGTCATTTCCTGATTTGTTGCATCTGGAAGAGCGCCGCGATCAACCTCATCTTGCGCCAAAGCAGCCCCAATTGGCGCGACAGACAGCGCAAACGCCAAAAAAGCTGATGTTTTGAATGATGACACGATCGAACGCTCCCGTTTTTATTATTTACGGAAAAGCGGTAGCACAGAGTTTGTTTTTATGTCAAGAAAACAGACTCTGTGCTACGATGTATGACGATTTAGGGCGCAAGGTCACGCCTTGCCCTTAAGCGCTATTTCGTTTCTTCGAATAATTCACGGCCGATCAGCATACGGCGGATTTCACTCGTCCCCGCGCCGATCTCGTAGAGTTTCGCATCACGCAAGAAACGCCCCGTCGGATATTCGTTGATATAACCGTTGCCGCCGAGGGTTTGAATGGCCTGAAGCGCCATTTGGGTTGCGGCTTCGGCACTGGTGAGGATACAGCCCGCCGCATCCTTACGCGCGGTTTCGCCGCGGTCACACGCCGCCGCCACCGCATAAACATAGGCACGTTGCGCCGACAAAGTCGTGTACATATCCGCCAATTTGCCCTGCATCAATTCAAACGTGCCGATGGGCTTGCCGAATTGTTCGCGTTCATGCACATACGGCACAACCACATCCATACAGGCCTGCATAATCCCCAAAGGCCCGCCCGCCAGCACGACGCGCTCATAATCAAGCCCGCTCATCAACACATTGACGCCTTTACCAAGGCCGCCAAGGATATGACTTTCCGGCACTTCGCAGTCTTGGAAGACGAGTTCGCACGTATTCGACCCGCGCATCCCGAGCTTGTCGAGTTTTTGCGCCGTGGTGAAACCCTTCATGCCTTTTTCAATCAAAAACGCCGTAATGCCGCGCGCGCCAGCCGCCATATCGGTTTTGGCATAGACCACCAACACATCGGCGTCGGGGCCATTGGTGATCCACATTTTATTGCCATTCAGGACGTAATGATCGCCCTTTTTATCGGCGCGGAGCTTCATGCTCACCACATCCGACCCTGCCCCTGGCTCGCTCATCGCCAGCGCCCCGACAAAATCACCCGCAACCAGCTTGGGCAGGTATTTGTCTTTTTGTTCCTTCGTGCCGTTGCGGTGAATCTGGTTGATACACAAATTCGAGTGGGCGCCATAGCTCAGCGCCACCGACGCCGACGCGCGGGACAGTTCCTCAACCGCAATCACATGGGCAAGATATCCCATATTGGCGCCGCCATATTCCTCCGACACGGTGAGGCCATGAAGGCCGATATCACCCATTTTTTTCCACATGTGATGGGGGAAGACATTGTCATGGTCGACTTGTTCCGCGATGGGCGCGAGCTCGGCCTGCGCGAATTGATAGACAGTTTCGCGCAACATGTCGATTGTGTCATCATGGGCGAAATTCAATGTCGGATACGGTATCATAATCGTGTCTTTCCCTTAGTTTATTATCTTGGTTTATTGTCTTCGGTTATTCTCAGTTTAGTCACAGCCACAGCCGCCGCCGCAACAGGACATGCCATCGTCATCCGCCGCCGCCGCCGCGACTGGCCCGTCCGGCATCAAAGCATTCGACACATGCCCCGACGGTTTGCGACCAAGGCGGGCGGCGATATACCATGCGGCCTCCATCACACCGTTCAAATCAACTCCCGTGTCGATGCCCAGCCCGTCCATCATATAAACCACATCCTCGGTCGCGACATTCCCCGTTGCGCCCTTGGCATACGGACAACCGCCAAGCCCCGCGACACTGGAATCAAAAACACTCACCCCGACTTCCATCGCGGCATAGATATTGGCGAGCGCCTGACCATAGGTATCATGCCCATGAAAAGCGATGGCGGAAAGCGGCACGAATTGCGCGACGGCCTCGATAATCCCTTGAATTTGACGCGGCGTGCCGACGCCGATTGTGTCACCAAGGCTCACCTCATACACCCCCATATCGAACAGGGATTTTGACACATCCGCAACCGCAGACGGCGCGATATGCCCCTCATACGGGCACCCCGCAACGCAGGACACATAGCCGCGCACCTTAATGTCATGCGCCTTTGCGGCCTCCATCACCGGAACGAAGCGCTCAAGGCTCTCGGCAATACTGGTATTGATGTTTTTCTGGCTGAAACTCTCGGATGCCGCCGCAAATACGGCAACTTCGCGCGCGCCGGCCTCAATCGCGGCCTCCATCCCCTTCATATTCGGCACAAGAACGGGGTATGTCACGCCGCGCACCCCGTGTTGACCGTCCAGCGCCGCCATAATCTCGGCATGATCCGCCATTTGCGGCACCCATTTGGGGGATACGAAGCTAGTCGCCTCAATATGTTTCAGCCCCGTGCGCGACAATAACCCGATCAAGCCGATCTTGACCGCGCTGGACACGACGCCCTTTTCATTTTGAAGGCCATCCCTTGGCCCGACCTCGTATATCCGTACGCGGGAAGGCAAAGGCGGCTTGGCTTGGGAAGTATTGAGCGGTGCGTTCATAGAGTTTATGCCTCGGCCTGTTCAATGGACACGAGCAACGCGCCGTCCTCGACTTGATCGCCCGCCGCAACGGGGAGGTTGTCAATAATACCGTCACATCCGGCGCGGATGGTGACTTCCATCTTCATTGCCTCCATCACGAGGAGCGGTTGCCCCTTGGCGACTTTTTCGCGTTGTTTGACGAGCAGCGACACAATCCGCCCCGGCATGGGCGACACAATCCGCCCCGCCCCCGCGCCGTCATCCGCCGCCGATCCGTAATCAACCATGGCAAAGCGCACAACTCGCCCGCCATGTACGACGACAATCCGCCCGCCTTGTTCACAGGCAACAAACCCCTCAACCAACGCGCCATTCATACGCAGCCGCACCAGCGAGCCATGCGCCGCATGGCAAGGGGAGCCATCAAGCGCGGCGGTGACGCCCTCACCGTCATAGTCAAACGCCATACCATGCCCCGTCAGGGTCACAGCCAATTCAACCGCTGCACCATCGCGGTCTTTGAGCGTGACAAAACGGTTGACCGCGCCGCTCATCCGCCAATAATCGCCGCCCGACCAAGGGTCTTGAGGGGCAAGGGGGGATGCCGCAGCATTGCTTTGCTTCGGCATCAACAAAACCGCCAGCGCCAAGGCGCAATCCACCGCACGCGGCAAGGCATAATCATGCGGCACCAGCGCCGCCAAATGGCGCGGAATAAACCCCGTATCAACATCCCCCGCGATGAAATCGGGATGCGCGAAGATATGCGCCAAAAATTCCTGATTGGTCACCAGCCCCGCCACCATCGTGCGGTTCAGCGCCGCGCGCATACGAGCGATAGCTTCCGCCCTGTCATGCCCGTGGACAATCAATTTCGCAATCATCGGGTCGTAATGGATGGAAATGGCATCCCCCGCCTCAACCCCCGTATCCAGCCGCACGAACGGGTCATCACAGAAAAATTCCGACAAGCTGCCGATTTGCGGCAAGAAATTATGGGCGGGGTCTTCGGCATAAAGCCGCACTTCAAAAGCATGACCATTGATCGACAAATCATCCTGAGCGATTGGCAAGGCCTCGCCCGCCGCGACGCGCAATTGCCATTCGACAAGGTCTTGGCCGGTAATCGCCTCCGTCACCGGATGTTCGACCTGAAGCCGCGTGTTCATCTCCATAAAGTAAAATCCGTCATCGCGCAGGCCTTGCGAGGAATCAACGATAAATTCAATCGTTCCCGCGCCGGCATAGTGAATGGCTTTGGCGGCCTTCACGGCGGCTTCGCCCATCTTGCGGCGCATGGAATCTGGCATGTCGGGGGCGGGGGCTTCCTCCACCACTTTTTGATGGCGGCGTTGCAGCGAGCAATCACGCTCAAACAGATACACCGCCTGACCATGCGTATCGCCGAACACCTGAACCTCGATATGGCGCGGTTTGGAAATATATTTTTCGATCAAAACATGGGCGTTGCCGAAGGATGACGCGGCCTCACGCTGGCACGAGGCGAGGTTTTCGGTGAAATCTTCGCTGCGTTCGACAAGGCGCATCCCCTTGCCGCCGCCACCCGCCACCGCCTTGATCAAAACGGGATAGCCAATCTCATCGGCCTGTTTTTGTAGGAAGGCAGGGTCTTGATTGTCGCCCATATAGCCCGGAACAATCGGCACGCCCGCCTTGCCCATGATTTCCTTCGCGCGGTCCTTGAGCCCCATCGCGTTGATCGCCGCCGCAGACGGGCCGATAAAGACGATCCCCTCCGCCGCACAGCGCTCCGCAAAGCCCGCATTCTCAGACAAAAACCCGTATCCGGGGTGAATCGCCTGCGCCCCCGTATCCTTGGCGGCTTTGATGATGGCGTCAATGACGAGGTAACTTTTCGCCGCAGCGGCCTCGCCGATATAAACGGCTTGATCCGCCATGCGCACATGCATCGCCCCCGCATCGGCGGCGGAATAAACCGCGACGGTTTCAATCCCCATACGCCGCGCCGTTTTGATAACGCGAACGGCAATTTCGCCGCGATTGGCAATCAAAATACGGGTGAACATCGTCATGTGTTTTCTCTCATTCCGTTTTGCCTTTGGGCGCTTCACGCTGCCCGTTTAAGGCTATTTCTTTTGCGGTGCCGCCTTCGCCTCTTTTTCGGCCTTGGCCTTGGCGAGGGCGTTTTTAATACTGTCGTTCATCTCATCCCAATGGTCGTAATAATAGCCATAGCTGCATTGCTCGATCATCGATTCGAAATAGCCGCGTTGCTCGGGGTTGCTTCCCGTTATCAAAACGTCAAAAACATAGTTGTTGAACTCGAGGCAATCCTTCAATGCCCTCACACGCCAAAATTCACTGATGAACATGCAATGGCGCGGAAAATCGGTGCAAAGTTTTGTAAAGCTCTCGAACGAATCCTTAGCATTCGGTGCCATTAAATATCCGCGAATGGTTGCATAAGCGCTGTATAGCTGTGGCACAGATTGTTCGTTCTGGGCGGGAGCCATCGGCGCTTGCAACGGCCCACGATCCGCAGGTATGCCGCCAAGTTCATTCAGCAACGCATCGCTTAATTCACTCACGCTCTTATGAATATCCGGCATTGCTTGCGGCGGCGTATAGGGCGCTTGGGGATTCCCTGTTTGCTGGGCGGCAGCATCCGGCATAAACGCACCGCCAACGAACAACGCCATCACCATCACGGCATAAAAAATCGTGAAAAACCGACCGGCGATATGCGTTTTCATGATATTCCCATTTTTCGCGCCGCTTTGGTGCGGCAAGCCTTTGTTTTCATACAATTGCGGCGCAGTATAGCGCCAAAGACTTGCCCCGTCACCTCATAAAGAATATTGCTCTGCCGCAAAAATGGACGCAGCAGCGAGGCCTTCAAAAAATGTCGATTATTGTATATTCACAGAATTTTGGCGTGATTGGAGCCGTGACAGAAAGCCATTCTCCAAAAACTTGAGCCTTGATTGATGCCGATCACGTCTTGAGCAATTGCGTCAAAAGTAAGGGCAACATCACCGGCGGCCTCGTCATTTACCTGAAGCGAGCTGGACCGTCCAACCATATTTCGTAGTGATCCCGCTGGACTACGGGGGCGGCCGGTGCCTCGGCTTGTACGGTCAGGTCTGTAACATTATGCGTTAAGGTGACACTGCCATTCGCGTTAAAGCTAACCGCGATTTTGAGATTACCTTGGCTTATTTCAAGCTCTTTTGCGGGAGGAAGTGAAAACTCGGTGCCGGCGGCTTTGATCGTAACATTGCTCATACTGTACTCGCTATGCCGAATGTTGTCAGGATACACGCGACATTTAACATAATGCAAGCAATGGCGCAACTTATTTTACGACGGGTAACACGTTAAAGAATCGCGTTATTAATCGCGCACCCATGCGGCTTTGCGCTTTTCGAGGAAAGCGGTGAGGCCTTCGCGGGCTTCATCGCCGGCGCGGGTTTGGGCGATGCGCTCGGCGGTATCGTTCATGACCGCCGCGTCAATCACCGCGCCGTCCAGATCAAGGCACAGAGCCTTTGACGCCGCCATCGCCTTCGGCCCGTTGGCGGCGATGCCTTGAAGCACTGCCCCAAGCCGCACGCCCATCTCCGCCTCATCGGCGCATAATTCATGCACGAGGCCGATTTCATAGGCTTTTTGTGCGCTGATCCGCTCACCCGTCTGCGCATAACGCCGCGCCGCACGCGCCCCGATGGCGCGCAGGACATAAGGCGCGATTGTCGCAGGAATCAGGCCAATTTTAACCTCCGACAAGGCGAATTTGGCCTCCATGGTCGCCAACACGATATCGCATGTGGACACAAGCCCCATCCCGCCGCCCATCGCTGCGCCTTGTACACAGGCAATGGTCAGTTTGGGACAGGTATACAGCGTATTCAGCATCCGCGCCAAGGCGAGCGCATCGGCGCGGTTCTGGTCAATCGAATACCCCGCCGCGCGTTTCATCCAGTTGAGATCAGCACCGGCAGAAAAACTCTTTCCCGCCCCTTTTAGAACAATCGCGACCACATCGTCACGGGCGGAAGCCTCCGCCACCCGCGCCGTCAGCGCCGCAATCACCCCCTCGTCAAACGCATTATGCACGTCAGAGCGATTCAACGTAATCGTCGCCACTCCACCCGCCGATACATCCAAAAAAACTGTGTTTGTCATGATTCCACCTTGCTCCCCACTACATCCGAAACACGCCGTAGCGTGTGTCGTCGATTGGGGCGTTGAGGGAGGCGGACAGGCCGAGGCCGAGAACGCGGCGCGTGTCGGCGGGGTCGATCACGCCGTCATCCCATAGCCGCGCCGAGGCGTAATACGGGTGGCCTTGGTGATCGTATTGTGCCTGAATCGGTTTTTTGAAGGCGGCTTCGTCTTCGGCGCTCCATTTTTCGCCTTTGCGTTCCATAGCGGATCGGCGCACCGTCGCCAAAACGCCCGCTGCTTGCTCGCCGCCCATCACGGAAATCCGCGCATTCGGCCACATCCACAGGAAACGCGGGTTGAACGCCCGCCCGCACATGCCGTAATTCCCCGCCCCGAACGACCCGCCGATGATGACGGTGAATTTCGGCACGGAAGCGCAGGACACCGCCGTCACCATTTTGGCGCCGTCCTTGGCGATTCCGCCGCTCTCATATTTTTGCCCGACCATAAAACCTGTGATGTTTTGCAAGAACACCAGCGGGATTTTCCGTTGGTTACAAAGCTCAATGAAATGCGTGCCTTTCAAAGCCGATTCAGAAAACAAGACGCCGTTATTCGCGACAATCCCGACCGGCATGCCGTAAATATGGGCAAACCCCGTCACCAGCGTCGCGCCATAGCGTTTTTTGAACTCGTCAAAATGGCTGCCATCCACGATATGGGCGATCACGTCGCGCACATCATAGGGGGTGCGTAGGTCTTTCGGAATCACGCCGTAAATATCCTTCGGCGCGTAAAGCGGTTCGACAATCGGCTTGATGTCAAGGCTGTGCGCCTTGCGGCGGTTCAGGTTGCTCACGCAAGAGCGCGCGATTTCGAGCGCATGAGCGTCATTCTCTGCCAAATGGTCGGCAACGCCCGAAACGCGTGTGTGAACATCGCCGCCGCCAAGGGTTTCGGCGTCCACATCCTCGCCCGTTGCGGCCTTCACCAATGGCGGGCCGGCGAGAAAGATTGTGCCTTGTTCTTTGACGATAATGCTCTCATCCGACATCGCCGGAACATACGCACCGCCGGCGGTGCAAGACCCCATCACCACCGCAATTTGCGGGATGCCCGCCGCCGACATGGTGGCTTGGTTATAAAATATGCGCCCGAAATGGTCTTTGTCGGGAAAGACCTCGTCCTGATTGGGCAAATTCGCGCCGCCGGAATCGACAAGGTAAATGCAGGGCAGGTTATTTTGCCGCGCCACATCCTGCGCCCGCAGGTGTTTTTTAACGGTCAGGGGATAATATGTGCCGCCCTTCACCGTCGCGTCATTGCACACAATCATGCATTCTTGCCCCGCCACACGCCCGATTCCGGTAATCAACCCCGCCGCCGGAACAACGTCGTCATAGACCTCATGCGCGGCAAGAGGCGATAATTCCAAAAACGGCGATCCGGCATCCAGCAGCGCATTAATCCGGTCGCGCGGCAAAAGTTTACCGCGCTCCACATGACGGGCGCGGTATATATCGCCGCCGCCAAGGTCAATTTGCGCCAGCTTGGCCTTTAAATCATCGACCAAAACCTGCATATGCGCCTTGTTGGCCTCGGTGTCGGCTTGCCCCGTTTGGGACGCTGTTGTCTTGAGCTGAGCCATTTTTCGGCCTCCCTAAATATTATGTGTGGCAAGGGTAAACGAATTTACGGCGCGACACAATTCCCCTTTCCCCTTGCTATTCAAGCGATGAACCATCATTTTAAACTTGAAATACGCGCTATATTTTCATAAAACAAATAACGCGTATAGACCACGCCGCCCCCGAATAGAGGGGCAATAATAAGAGTAATAAAGAACGATCAAAGGCTGACAATAAGGGTAAATGAATGTTTTATGTTTTCGGGCCAGCGGTTTCAGACGAAGTCAAAGCCGCCTTTAACACCCGCGCCGCCAAAGACGGCTTGGTCAATCTGTCCGCCAGTATCGCGACATTCCCCGGCACTGAGCCGTTCAGTGAATTGATGTTCGGCGAAAGCGCCGAAGCCACCACCACAATGGAAGCCGCGATCAAAGGCCAGCCCGTCGCCTTTATCCAATCCACCAGCGCCCCCGTCTCCGACCACGCGATGCAAACCCTCCTCGCCCTGCGCACCCTGAAGCGCTATGGCGCGGGGCCTGTAGCGCTCATCGCCCCATTTCAGGCCTTTGCCCGTCAAGATAAACGCAATCACGGACGCATGGAATCGATTGGCGGCGACGATTACGCCTTCTTGCTCAAGGCCGCAGGTGCCAACAGCATCGTCACCGCCGAAGTCCACTCCCGCGCCTCAGAAAGTTTCCTGAGCAACCACTTAGGAGCAGAAAACGTCACCTTATTGTCGATGGACACACTCTTTGCCGATTACGCCAAGTCCCGTTTTGACCTTGCCAACGTCATGGTCGGTGCGCCCGACGGCGCCGACAAGCCCGATGACGCCGGACAACGCCGCGCCCGCCTTGTGCGCGAAAACCTGTTCGGCGGCGACGAAGCCAAGCGTTTGATTAAAATCTGGAAGGAACACACCGGAATCCACCAAACCAAGATTTTGAAATTCGAAGGCGATGTCAAAGGCAAGGACTGCCTGATCGTTGACGACATGGCAGATGGCGGGAGCACCCTCATCAACGCCAGCAACGCGGTCAAGGACAAGGGCGCGAGATCATCGCATTGCATGATCACCCACGCGATTTTGAGCGGTAACGCCCTTGAAAAAATTCTCACCCATAAACGTCTGGACGGAAGTTTCACGATTGATGCGCTGGTCATCACCGACACCAATCCCGACGTGAGCGCCAAAATCGCCCGCCTTTCGGCGCAATACCCGAATTTTGGCCAGCGCGTCAAACTCCTCAGCACCGCCGACATGATCTATGCCGCCACGCGCAAGGAATTGCAACGCCTCGCCCCGAAATAACCAACTGTAACATCAGGATTGATAGCCATGAAAACCGTCAAAAAAATTGAAGGAACCGTCACCAAATCCGTCGTAAACGAAGGATCAAAGAGCGAACACGAAACCATGATCCTGACCACCGCAACCGGCAAGGTCTATAGCTTGAAAATGCGCGGGCAAAACCCGTTTTCGATTGTGCCGGAACTGCAAAAACTGAATCACAAAAAAATTGCCGTTTTCAACGGGTCGGTCTTCGGCACGACATTGCGCGTCAATACGCTCGATCAAATCGCTGTAAAGCCGACACGATCCCCCGCAAACAAGCCTCCCCGCCCCTAAAAAAATGGCCATGCTCATTACAAGCATGGCCGTCAGGAGTGACAAGGGGAAAAATGGATCGTGATGATGATAATGAGGGAACGTAAAAACTTAATTCTTTCAGAGCAATAACACGCTTCTTTATTGCGTCATATCAAAGGCCGGATAGGCTCCGTTAAAAACATCGCCCTTTTCCAACGCATCAACAATAAACGTCACAAACGGAATATGATTGTCGCGGTGTGCGGCGCTGTCCTGCGCACGGCGCAAAGCGGCAATAAGCTGGCGCGGCGTGAAAGACTTATCGTCAAGGATATTCACAAATTCGTTATAGCGCGTCACCACCGCATATTGCGCGTAATCAAGGTTATAGTGACGTTCAACATTCATAAGCTGGCAATATTCGGCGTAGCTGTGCCCGACAAGTTTGCTCAGCATATCGCCGCGCGTATCGTCCGTAGCCTCGTACCCGTCAACAACACGCGCCTTATAAACACGGCCTGTGCCGGTATGACGGGGAGTATGGGTGGTCGCCGTGTTCAGAGTATGTGCAATCGCCATGAGTGCCTCCTTTACTGCTTCAGTATAGGAATAATGACAGGGAAATGAGGCGGCAATGTCCCCGATATGTGGCAAAATCTGGGCACGCAAAAAAACTTTGAAAATAATTCAAAAAAACCCCAAAGCCTTGCTTTTCTTATGCCCCGCGACTTGCTAGAATAAACGAATCAGATGTGTTTTCGCACATAATTCCGCCGTATTTTCATAGATAATCCCTCCTTGAACACGCTTGTTCAAATTTTCAACTCGAGCAAACCACACCATGCGACCGCTGAACTATCGAAACGTAAAAGGTATGACCATCGACCCCACCAGATTAATCATCGACAAAACCCTCGAATATCTCGATATTCCTGCGGTTGTGGGGCATGAAGGTTATTTTATGAACCATCTGGTGCGTGAATACGAATCGATGGGGCTTACCGTCACGCAATGGCCGAACATCATGGCCATCTCCGGCGACAAGGGCTATGAAACCATCGTATCCGCCCATATTGACCGCCACGGATTGATCAGCATCGGCAATGGCGAATACGCCTATGCGGGGCAATATGTGCGTGAAATCAAATACGGCCAAAACGACCGCTCCTCGCAAAAAATGCTCGCCTCGATTCACGAACGTTTTGTCGGCGAAAAAGTCTATGCCTATGACTCCGCAACCGCCCGCACCTTGGGCAGCGGCACAATCGTTGCCTGCGACCCCAGTTTACAGCGCGGCGGCGATGCGTTGTTCCATGTTGAAGGCATGGAATACCTCCCCCTCAACACCCCCGTTGCCTATGCCCGCAAAGGGCGCAGCCATGGCGGGTTTTTAAAGGGCCAGATTGACAACGCCCTGTGCGTTGCCGCCATCCATGCCTTGTTCAAAAACGGCTATCAAGGCACTGCGATTTTAACAACCGAGGAAGAAATCGGCAAAAGCTGGTCGCATATGCAGGACTTCCTGACCGAACAAAAAATCGAGTCCGATAAGCTCGTCATCCTTGACACCAGCCCCTACAAAGAACACCGCTTCGTCAATGACGGCTATATCGTTTTGCGCAATCGTGACAAGAGCGCGATTTTTAACATGGAACTTACGGAAAATATCGCAGACTATTGTTCCATCAACAATATTCCGTTCCACTTCAAAGACCAATATTTCCTGTCGCAAGGCAAGGAGATTGAAGATCTCGGCTCGACCGAGCTAGGCCGCCTGATCATGGGAACGGCGCGGCAATGGACGGGCGCATCAATCCAGATTCCGACACTGGAATACCACACCAGCTACGAAACCACGACGCACAAGGCCATCCGCAATTTTTATCGCGTGTTGTCGGATATTTTCATCAAACGCGCCATTCCCGAATTATTTGCATAGATTTTGCGGCTCTTGTCGTTTTGCACCGGCGCTTAAAGGCGCCTGAAAGCGTATGCAACCCCGTCAAGCATTAACATAAATCTTGACAGGCTCCGCCCCGCCCCTTAAACAAAAAAGCAATATCCATAAAATTGCCCCTGTAATGGCAAGGCCGCCTCATGGCGTTTGGCTTTTGTCCGCATACGGGGAACCTTATAGGGAAGGAAAAACAAATGTCCTCATTGCGTGCTGCGTTTAAACTGGCTGTTCTCGGCTTTGGTTCGGTCGGCTATATGACCCGCCTGCGATTCACATCCAATCAGGAAAAATCGGATCAAGTCTTCAATAACTGGATGCGCTTTGTCGCCCGTACATTGAACGTGACCGTCAAGACACACGGCGAAAACGCCGCACAAACCGGGTCACAAATCCTGTACCTTCCCAATCACACATCCTATGCCGACAGCATCGTTCTGGGCAACAGCATCAAGGCGAGCTTTGTCGCCGCCAAGGACGTTGCCAAATGGCCGGTCATCGGCAAGATTGCACAGCTGCGCAACACCGTGTTCATCGAGCAAGTTAAATCCCGCCTCACCGACGAAGAAAAACAAGCCGTCATCGACCGCGTATGCGGCCAAGTCAAAGACACACTCGACAACAAACACAATGTCGTGATCTTCCCCGAAGGCACAATGAGCGACGGTTCGGAAGTCTTGAAATTCCGCCCCTCCGTTATGTCGTTGCTGTTCAAAAACAATGACGGCGACACGCCGATTTTGGCGCAGCCTCTCGCGATTGAGTTGGAGAGCGTCAACGGACAGAGCATTCCAAAAGGCGAGAAAAGCCCCCTGCGCGACAATTTCGCATGGTATGCGACCGACCGCGAAAAAGGCACGATGAACAAAGGATTGCTGCGCCATATCTGGGACGTTGCGAAAACCAAATCCATTGTTTTGAATGTTCATTTCCTTGAGCCGCTCAATGCCAAAGATTTTACCGACCATGTGGCCTTGACCAACACGGCGCGCGAACGGATCATCGACAAATTGGGCATCAAGCCGGCATCACCCGCATTGGCCTGATTTCTTAAGAGAAAGAATCGCCTTTAAGGCAGAGAGCTATGAAAAAGAACGATAAAACAGTTGCCATCATCCTTGACGGACACCGCGAAAGCCCCCGTATGGCCTTGGGGAACAACGCGGTGACGTCGTCGGATATCTGGCTTGTCAAAGTGTTCAACGCCGCCAGCGGTGCAACGCAGATGATCAAAATTCGCCAAGCAACCAACACGCTGAAATCATTCGACATTGTCGCCTTCCCCGACCATGCGCCATCGGATGATTTTAAAACCCTTCCGATCGTCAAAATCGCCCGTCACGCCCTGACGGATTTTGAAGGCGATGAAAAAGCCTATCTCAAATCAACGATCAAAAACCTCAAGGCCGAAAAACGTATGATTATGGACGTATTCGGCGCCAATGGCGTGGCCGGATATGCCCGTGCCTATGTGAAAATAGGCCTCGCCAACCTCACAAAAAAATCCCCCGCAGGCCGCGACTATAAACCCTATACCCCGAAAAAACCCTAAGACCGCGCCGACATATCCTGTGCATAACCCAAAATAGTGGGTTTTGTTTTGCGGCTTTGTCTGGTCAAGTGCGTTTCATATGCAACGCAGCAATATTGCGTTTTTATGAATAATATCAAGGGGAAGCACACACGATGGATATTCATACGATATACGCACTGGTTGGATTTTTACTCGCCTCCTATGCCGTCATCGGCAATGACTCGGTTCAAACCCTTGGCACGTTTATGGCCTCGAATAATCGAGTCTTTAAATGGTATGTTTTATGGGCGGCGGCTTGCTCGGTTTTGATCGTGACCATCCTTTGGGGGTGGTACAGCTCCGGCACCGGCGACATATCCCACGGACGCCTCGACAAAATCCCTTATGTACCGGTGCAATGGTATCACGCCGCAGCGCCGCTCGTGCTTGTTGTACTGACCCGATACGGCCTTCCCGTCTCCACGACATTTCTTGTGCTGTCCACCTTTGCCAGCACGGTTGTCCTCGAATCCATGCTGGTCAAAAGCATTATCGGCTATATCGTTGCCGCCATTTTTTCCTATGTTTTATGGATTGTGCTGAGCCGCGTTCTGAACGAAAAGAAAACCAAGGTCAAGCAAGAACACCGCGCCATCTGGCGAACCTTACAATGGATTTCAACCGGATTCCTTTGGTACACATGGTTGTCGCACGACATGGCGAACATCGCCGTGTTTTTACCGCGCAGCCTTGACCTTCCACACCTTGCGCTAGCCATTATCGTGCCGTGCGCTTGGCTTGCCTATATTTTCAAAAGCAAAGGCGGCGAGATTCAAAAAATCGTTCTCGACAAAACCGGCACGCGGTTTATGCGCTCCGCCACCATCATTGATTTTGTTTATGCGTTTATCTTGTTGTTTTTCAAGGAATATAACAATGTGCCAATGTCCACGACATGGGTGTTTGTAGGGGTTTTGTGCGGGCGCGAATTGGCGATTTGCACCGTCCATCGGCAAAGCTATAAATTCAAATATGTATTCCCGATTGTCGGCAAAGACTTTTTAAAGATGATGTTTGGCCTTGCGATATCCGTCGCGATCGTTCTTCTCATTCACTATGTGTTGAGTTAATCTGGATTGCCCCGCATAAAAAATGGCGGCCTCACCAAAGGTCGCCATTTTGCTTTTCGGCCTTTAATGATCTAAGCCGAAGCAGCCACCTTATTGGGCACGGTGCGCGCCTTCCACACGGCAAACCCCAGCCACAGCAAGGGAACCGCAATCATCGCAACACCGATGACTTGCCCGCCAATTTCATTGCCTTCAAAAATTTCTGTGCGGTCATGCCAGTACAGATTATCAATAAACGGCAAGACCTGAGCCTCCGTCAATTCGTGGAAACCATACATGAACAAATGCACCGCGAATAACAGCAGGAAAATCGCCGTCACATTCAAAAAGCGTCCAAGGTTAATAAGGTGGCTTTTACGCACCCATAAAAATGCGGCGCCCACAGCCAGCAACACCCCGCCCACAGCACCGGCCAAAACCATGCCGATATGCTCGTCGCTCAGGATTGCGTTCATCATCAAGGCCATTTCCATGCCTTCGCGCGTAATCATCAAAGCCACAAACGCAAAAACACCGAAAGCGGCCCAAAACCCTGTCTTTTGAGCGTTACGCTCCAACCGGTCAGTGATTGTGCGGCTGATTGTTTTTGCGGCCTTCATCATATGCACCGTCAAACTGGCGACCAAAACCGCTGCAACCATCGCCAGACCGCCCTCCGTCACCGGATTATCCGCAACCGATTCGAGCCAGACACCCAAAACCCCACTTGCCACAACCGCAACAGCAATACCGGCATAGACGGAACCGAGCAAATGCGCACGCCCCGTCCGCTTTAAATAAGCCATACAAACCGCCACAATGAGGAAAGCCTCCATCCCCTCGCGGAAGGTAATCATCATAGATTCAAGCATCATTATCCCCCTTTTATTATACAAATCGCGGCATGTACCAGACACACCACAAATGAGAATAATTCTCATTATCAAAAACGATACGCGAAGTTTACACGGATGACAAGGGGGGCAACTGCGACAAAACAGACCAAAAATAATAAGCCCGCTCCATCAACCCAGCCGTCAATCTCACTAGCAATTCTGCCGGCAGTTATGCCATCAATCCTGTCATCAACTCTGCCATCAACTCTGCCGCCAAAAGCAAGATAACCCTTGCATTCCTCATACTTATTGGCTAAAAATCGCGGCTATGACAGACATCGCACCCATCCATATTATCGGCGGCGGACTCGCCGGATCAGAAGCCGCATGGCAAATCGCACAGGCTGGCGTGCCGGTGGTGATCCATGAAATGCGCCCGCACCGCAAAACCGACGCCCATAAAACCGAAGGGCTGGCGGAGCTTGTTTGCTCAAACTCCTTCCGCTCGGACGATGCCGAAAACAACGCGGTTGGCTTGCTGCACGCTGAAATGCGCTTGTGCGGGTCGTTGATACTGCGTGAGGGCGACAAAGCCGCCGTTCCTGCCGGCGGGGCGCTTGCCGTTGACCGAGATGTATTTTCCGCCAATGTCACAGCGGCACTGGAATCGCACCCCCTTGTCACCATCCAGCGTGAAGAAATCCAAGGCTTGCCGCCCGAAGAATGGGACAGCGTCATCATCGCGACCGGCCCTTTGACCTCCCCCGCCCTTGCCGAGGCGATTGCGAAACTGGGCGGCGAACGCGAATTGGCGTTTTTCGATGCCATTGCCCCGATCATTTACAAAGAGAGCATCAATATGGACGTAGCGTGGTTTCAATCCCGCTATGACAAGGCCGGCCCCGCCGGAACGGGCAAGGATTACATTAATTGCCCGATGAACCGCGACCAATATTACGCCTTTGTCGAGGCCTTGATCGCCTCCGAAAAAACCGAATTCAAGGAATGGGAAAAAGACACACCGTATTTCGAAGGCTGTATGCCGGTTGAGGTCATGGCGGAGCGCGGCCCCGAAACATTGCGCTTTGGCCCGATGAAGCCGGTCGGCCTGACCAACCCGCATAAGGACGAGCGCCCCTACGCCGTTGTGCAATTGCGCCAAGACAACGCCCTTGGCACGCTGTACAACATGGTCGGATTCCAGACCAAAACAAAATACGGCGCGCAGACCGAATTATTCCGCATGATACCGGGGCTTGAGGACGCGACCTTTGCGCGACTTGGCGGGCTTCACCGCAACACCTTTATCAACGCCCCGAAATTGCTCGGCGCGTCGTTACAGATGAAAGCCCTGCCCCGCATTCGCTTTGCCGGACAAATCTCAGGCTGTGAAGGCTATGTCGAGAGCGCCGCCGTTGGCCTTATGGCCGGACGCTTCGCCGCCGCCGAGCGCCTTGGCCTTAGTGTTGAAATTCCGCCCGTCACAACGGCGCATGGGGCGCTGCTCAACCACATCACCGGCGGCGCCAATGCCGAAACATTCCAACCGATGAACATTAATTTCGGCCTGTTCCCCGATATTGACGCAACAAACGCCAAAGGCCGCCGCGCCAAGGGCAAAGACCGCAAACAGGCCATGTCCGCCCGAGCGATTGAAGATCTCAATGAATGGCTGGCCTCCAGCCAATTCAACAAAGCGAAAAAAGCTGCCTAAAACTATAGATAGCTAAAGCCAAAGCGCGCCCTAAGACACACACGCCCCACACAGGACAAACCCATTCATGGACATTACCCCGCTCATCTCCACCCGCAGCAAAGTCATACAAAGCTATGGCGCCGCTGGAATCAAGATCAGCGGTGTTTTGCATGACAAGCCCGTCCTTGTTTTCCCATTGGAAACCGCCGATTTTGCCCAAGACAGTTTTGACGCCCTGAGCGCCGAAGACCTCGATGTTTTTGACGCGTATAAGGGCGCCGTTGACGTGTTGCTCATCGGCACTGGCGCGGCGATGAAGATGCTCCCCCCCGCCATACGCGCCCATTTAAAAACCAAGGGAATCGGCGTCGAAACCATGGATACCGGCGCGGCGTGTCGCAGCTATAACATCTTGATGAGCGACGGCCGCCGCGTTTGCGCCCTTTTATACCCGCCCCTCGCCGCTTGATTACCATCGAACCCCTGTTTTCATAATGTTTTTTATTGCGTAAAGCGTGGTCTGCCGCTACATTGCAAAAAAGAACCGCTATGGAAGAAGCATGAGCAAGGACACCCCGCCAAAAAGCCCGACGACATCATCGATATTCAGTCGAATGGCGAGTCTGTGCGCGAGTCCGTTCAAGCCTTCCGACAAACGCATCGCGACCCATCGCTTTTGTCAGGAAAAAAGCATCCCGCAATACAGCACCTTGATCCATTCAAAAATGGATTCATGTCGAGTTCTGGTCAGAACATGGTGGGAAGCCCAAAAAATCCAAGGATCGGATTTATATAAAATTCGCCGTGAGCATGACATAACCTTGCTTGAAAAGCTCGCCTCTTACCGCACCGTCCGCCCGCAAGATGTTCACTCAACAGCACAAGATATTGGCTGGAACGGCAAAAAGGCTGTGTCCTTGCCCGAAGCGATTGAAGCCTTGAAAGAGCTTGAAAGCCGCGCCATGACAACGAATGAATTTGCGTCGATTGATGCAAAACAGCCTCTGGCCAAAATTCATTGGAGCAAATGGGTGGACAGCCTGCCCCAACAGATCGTCAAGTCCTCCCCTTCCATTCGCCTTAAACGCCCCGCACCGGACGAGCCAAAACGGCGATAAAAGACTTAGCTTTTCCTTAAATCTTTTCCGTCTATAATGGGTGTCGATATATTTCACAGCCAACATAGCCCGAAATCCCATGAAGATTTACACAGAATCCGCGCCCAAAGCATCGCTCAGACTCCTTATTCTGTGCTTGTTCTTGGCCGTTTTATGTATCTTGCCGCAAACGGGTTATGCGCAAAAGATCAATAAACATGAATTGCCCGTCAACATGCTGATTGTCGATTGCAAAACCGTGAACGATGGCAATGTCGACCAAGGCATCCAGTTCAAAACCATCCCGCGCGGCGCGAGCTATGACATGCTCTATAAAATCGCCATGGCGGGACAAAACAAAAAACCCGTTGGCTTTGCCATGTTCTTGCAAACCCGTGACGGGAACTATGTCTATGTCGTCAGCCCGAAAGGCACCAACGAAGCCGCCATCACTTTGAATAAATCCCATAGCAAGGAACTGGTCTTCGGCCCCGTCTATTCCGACGACACGAAAAAGCTCCAAGACGATTCCATCAGCGAACAAATCCGCAAAGACATGTGGAAATACTGCTAGCTAAACCGAAAACGAAACGACCCTAGATATAAGGATTCTTCGTAAACTTGCGGGTAACAGGCTCAAGCCCTTGCACTTGGAAGGTGATGTTCCCCTCGCGGTCGATGGTGAGGTCGGCATAGGCGCCGCTCGGCACATTCGGGTTGTCCTTGGTGCGTTTTACAAAAGAATCCAGCGTAATGTAATGAATGCCATTGATTTGCGCATGCGTGTTCAGGTGACGATGCCCTGAAAAACACGCCACAACCTTGCCGCTTTGTTCCATGATTTTGCGAATGAACGGATTTTGCGGATAATTCGCGAAATAGGGCAAGCGGCGCTCATGGCGGTTTTTCGGGTTTTCAATCGCCTCATTATCAAGCGGCACATGGGTGAACACCAAACACGGGCGGTCGGTGGTGAGCAATGTATTCTCCAGCCACGCAATATCGTCACGATTGGCGGTCAGCCCGTCTTGCGTAATTTCAAGCCCCGGATTCCAAAAAACGAGATGATAACTCCCCACATCTTTGCTGGTCGAACGATCCGCCCCCATATCGAGCAATTCCTGATTCACCGAACGGGTCAAATGCAGCACGTCGTGATTGCCGTGAACATGGTAATGCGGCACCGCCAATTTGTTGAATTCGTCACTCAGCTTTTTGAGGTTTTTGGCGTCCTCGGACGGGCTTGTCTGCATCACGCGGTCGCCCATGTCGATCACGGCCTGCGGGCGGTCTTCGTTGGCTTTGGCAACAAATTCGCGCATTAATTGAATGGCTTGTGTGCCGATACGGTCGTTGCGATCCTCCCCCACATGAATGTCGGTGATGAGGCGCAAGAAAAGCGGATGATCCTGCATAGAGCGTTTTCCCTGTTCGTCTGTCGTTTTACTGCGTTTTTTATATTTATTTTTAAAAGTTTAAACACGCGTTTCCGGCTGCGTCAACATATAAACCAAGCAAAGAAAAAGCGCCCCATTTTGGGGCGCTCTGTATTCTATGCTCATAAAGCCATACGGCCCTAAGCCGCGATCGACAATGGGCCTTTTTCAAACAACTGCGCGACATAGTCCCAGTTCACGAGGCTGTCAACAAAGGCGTCAAGATATTTGGCGCGGGCGTTGCGGTAATCAATGTAGTAGGAATGTTCCCATACATCACAGCCCAGCAAAGCCGTTTTGCCATGCGCCAACGGGTTTTCGCCGTTCGGGGTTTTCATCACGGATAATTTGCCCTGCGCATCCATCACGAGCCAGCACCAGCCGGAACCAAACTGCGTCATGCCGGCTTGGCTGAATTGACCTTTGAAATCGGCGAAGGAGCCAAAGCTCTCCGTAATGGCTTTTTCAAGGCCGGACGGCAATTTTGTGCCACCGCCCTTGGGCTTCATCCAGTTCCAAAAATGAATATGATTCCAATGTTGCCCCGCTTGGTTAAACAAACCGGCTTGCTTGGGGTCTTTAAAGCTCGCGACCACAATCTCTTCGAGGCTCTTGCCCTCAAGCCCAGTCCCTCTGAGCAATTCATTGCCCTTGTCCACATAGGCAAGGTGGTGCTTGTCGTGGTGAAATTCAAGCGTTTCGGCGGACATATAAGGCGCCAGCGCGTCATAGGCATAGGGAAGGTCGGGAAGCGTGAATGTCATGGCTATAATTCTCCTTTTCAGCGTGAACATCGGGGATTACAGTATCACGATACGACCGCAACACCCACCCGTAACATCGGCCACCATATTAACCATGGATACCCCCGTTTCAAAACATAAAAAATTTTCACGCGACGCGGAACTTTTCTGTGCGCGGCACTTGTTTTCAAGTGACCGCGATTTATATCGCATCGCCCTGTATGCACCATCTTATGCGCCGCCGTCAAAGCGCGGCGCGATAACGGCTTTGTTTTTGCTCCTCACCGAAATCGAGAAAATCCCGAGCTTGGTAAGCGAACAAACTATGGGGCATTTGCGCCTGAAATGGTGGTATGACAGCCTCAGTCACAATAAAACCGCCCCGCAAAATGAACAAACACTCTTGCTCGCCGCCCTCAAAACCGGAATCGCAGACGGCGTTTTAAAGCCCGATGCCTTGCTCGCCCTCATCGAGGTGATGCAAGAAGACCTCTCCCCAACACCGTTCAACACAGCGCAAGACTTCATCGCCTATCAAACCCGCAAGGCCAGTGCCATCGCAGCCTGTGCACCGTGTTTATGGGGCGAGAATCCTGAGGGATCAGACCATAATGCGCTCTTATCTTTGCTCTGCCTGCGCGTGTTCAAACACATGGCGCGAAGCACCGCTGTTTTACAAAAAAACACCTGCACATCCCTCGCCCGCCTCCATCAATTCGATGGCGCAGCCCTCGAAAACGGTGCCGTGAACCCCGCCTTTATCAAGGTATTGAAAGATATGGTCGCCGCCCTGCCCCCAATACCGAAAGAGGGCAAAGCCACAACAAAAGATAACGCGTCCCGCTTCGTCGCCGCCATCGCCGCGAGCGCAACAATCGGCCTTCAACGGTTAAACACTGAAAAAACAATGATCTTCAGCCCCCGATTCCAAAATTTTGGCGGAGTGGATGTCTTACGATTTTGGTGGTTGGTGTAATGAAAAAATTACGCCGGAGTCGCTCTGGCGTAATCGATATTGGCGCGCACATCTTCGGCGGCTTGGCGCGAGATGGCCTGAAACGTTTCATTGAACAACAAGCGTGACGCGGGACTCGCCATAAGCCCACCGCAGATCATCTCGATAAACCCGTGAAGAGTAGAAGCCTTGGTGGTCAAAATCTTGGTTTCCTGCGCCACCAGCACCGTCGTCAACCGCGCATAATCGTAATTCAGGCCGACCGATGTATAAATATCGGCTTCTTCCAGCATCATCGCCATCAGGCTGAGGGTTTTATCCTCCGCCAACGGCACCAAAACAGGGCAAAGTTTCGGCGCGTGTTTGCCTTCGAAGTGGTGGGCGTAGGCGGCGCGCAGGCGGCGTGATGGGCTACTCCCCATATCGTCGAAGCTCACATCCGTTGTTAAAATCATCACGCGCACACGCTCAAGCTCGCTCTGCGGCAAGCCAAATTGGCGCAAAGAGGGCTCTGCTTTGTCAAAAGCGTTTTTCTCCAGCCGCATCGGGGTATGGACACCGTCAATATTATTCCCCCGCCCGTCATGGCAATAATCATGCACGCAAGCGGCAACCAGCATAAGCGCCGCCGTTTCGGGCGGTAAATCATATAAATCCTTGTCGATGGACGCGCGATGACGATGCAACGTCAAAAGCCGGAATGTCGAACACAAAATATCGCGGTAATGAGCGTTTCCGTGAAACGGTTTATCGTTCGGAATTTCGGCGAGCAACGCCGCCGCCAACACTGTATGGGCAAGAGCCGAATCACCCTGAATCCCCAAACCATGCATCATAATGGCAACCAACGCCGCCATGCTCGGAGCCTCCGCGCCTTCGTCACGCCATTTAAGGTATAATTCGCCCATATTACGGGTGGCTTGGGCGCTGTCTTGCGGCTCAAGCGGCGCGGCAAGGCCGGTTACATCGGAATAGGCGCAGGCGATGTCCTTGGCGAAACAATCAGCCAGCTTGCCCCAAATGGCGGCGGCATCAGCACGATGTTCGGGCGGAAGAAGGCCAAAATCATTTTTGCTCAGCACCGCGATAACGCCGCCGAGGTCATATGCTTGTGCAAGCATTGAAAATTCCTGAGAAATGACACACACCTTGATCGAATGAATGAAAAGCACGTCATGGAGAAAACTCCATATAAAACCATATCATATCTATGGCCTTCATATCCATACCACACCAAAAAATTTGAGATTTCCTTAACGACAAGCCAAAAATGCCCATGCTGCGAAAAATCTTTTGCTTTGCGGCATATTCTTGGGTTGCGTATGAAAATTTTATCTGCTAGATAACGCTTCTACTTTCAATTCTTTGCGGCCATGGCGGAATTGGTAGACGCGCAGCGTTGAGGTCGCTGTGGGCATTGCGCCCGTGGAAGTTCGAGTCTTCTTGGCCGCACCATTTCATAAACGGAAATGTTGCATACGCAGTAAAGAAAAAGATGTTGCACCGCACGCGGTGCGCTTACCAAAAGATGACAGTGATGCAGACCTCCCTTTTATACGAATATTGAATATGCCAAGCGCCGAAGCAGCGAGAGCCCTTCGGACATTCCCTATTGCCAATAAGTCCCGTAAGCATGTTTTAGCAAGTTAAGGTTTTTCAGCATGGATAATGCCTTTAGAGAGAGCGCCCTCGACTATCACCGCCGCCCGACCCCCGGAAAAATCGCGATCAAAGCGACCAAACCCATGAACACCCAGCGCGACCTCGCGCTCGCCTATTCCCCCGGTGTTGCCGCCGCGTGTGAGGAAATCGCCGCCGACCCGTCAAAGGCCTTTGAATACACCTCACGCGGCAACCTTGTCGCCGTCATCACCAACGGCACCGCCGTTCTCGGCCTCGGCGCAATTGGCGCATTGGCCGCCAAGCCTGTGATGGAGGGCAAAGCCGTCCTGTTCAAAAAATTCGCCAATATCGACTCGATTGATATTGAGCTCGACGAAACAGACATCGACAAAATCGTCGACGCGGTTGCGATGTTGGAACCGACATTCGGCGGCATCAACCTTGAAGACATCAAAGCACCGGAATGTTTCGAAATCGAACGCCGCTTGCGCGAACGGATGAAAATTCCCGTATTCCATGACGACCAACATGGCACCGCCATTATTGTCGGCGCCGCCTTAACCAACTGGCTCAAACTCGCCAATCGCAAGATTGAGGATATCAAACTCGTGGCCTCCGGTGCCGGTGCGGCAGCTTTGGCGTGTTTGGACATTTTGGTCAGCCTCGGCCTCCCCCTCGGCAACATCACGGTCACGGATCGCAACGGCGTTGTGTATAAAGGCCGCGAAGAAAGTATGGATCCGTACAAAGAAAAATTCGCCGTCGAAACAAACGCCAGAACGCTTGAAGACGTCATCGAAGGCGCCGATGTGTTTCTCGGCCTGTCCGGCCCTGGGGTTTTGAATGGCGCACTCGTGTCCAAAATGGCCGATGCGCCGTTGATTCTGGCGCTCGCCAACCCGACCCCCGAAATCATGCCCGAAGAAGCCAAAGCGGCGAAACCGAACGCGATTATTTGCACCGGTCGTTCCGACTACACCAATCAGGTCAACAACGTGTTGTGCTTCCCGTTCATTTTCCGCGGGGCGCTTGACGTTGGCGCGACCACGATTAACGAAGAAATGAAAATCGCCTGCGTCAAGGCAATTGCGGAATTAGCAACCCAAGAAGCCTCACACGAAGTCGCCGCCGTCTACAGCGATGAAAAACTGGAATTCGGCCCGTCTTACCTCATCCCCAAACCGTTTGACCCGCGTTTGATCGTGAATGTTCCGATTGCGGTGGCAAAGGCCGCCATGGCGAGCGGAGTCGCCACGCGCCCGATTGAGGATTTTGTCGCCTATCGCGAAAAACTCCAGCAATTCTTCTATCGCAGCAATTTATTGATGCGCCCGATTTTCAACAAAGCCCGCCTCACCCCCAAACGCGTTGTTTATGCCGAAGGTGAAGAAGAGCGCGTCTTGCGCGCCGTTCAAACCGTTGTGGATGAAGGCCTTGCGATTCCGGTTTTGGTCGGTCGTACCAAAGTGGTCGAAAGCCGGATTAAGCAGCTCAACCTACGCCTTGTCGCCGGCAAAGACTACGAGATTTGCGATCCGGACGATGACCCGCGTTATAAATCATACTGGACGCATTACCTCGACCTCATGAAGCGATGCGGCGTAACCCCCGCCATGGCAAAAGCCATTGTCCGCACCAACAACACGGTGATTGCATCACTGATGGTGCAAAAGGGCGAAGCCGATGCCATGATTTGCGGCACGGTCAACAAGTATAAAGACCACCTGACGCACATCCAAAACATCATCGGCCTGAAACCGGGCGTTGAAGTTGCGGCAGCGATGGCGATTTTGATCAACGCGCGGGGCAATTACTTCCTGTGCGACACACATGTCAATCCCGACCCGTCTGTGGCTCAGATTTCGGAAATGACCCTAAGCGCTGTGGAAGAAATCAAACGCTTCGGCATTGAACCCAAAGTGGCACTCTTGTCCCATTCGAACTTTGGCTCAAGCAACGAACCAAGCGCCGTCAAAATGCGCAATGTCCGTGCCGATCTGCGTCAACGCGCCCCCGACCTCGAAGTCGACGGCGAGATGCACGCCGACAGCGCCCTGTCACAGGAAATCCGCGACAACATCATGCCCGGATCGAGCCTGAAAGGCGCCGCGAATTTGTTGGTGATGCCGAATGTCGATGCCGCCAACATCACCTATAACATGGTGAAAATGTTGACGGATTCAACCGTGATCGGACCGATCTTGCTCGGCGTTGCCAAACCCGCCAATATCGTGACCACCGCCGTCACGCCGCGCGGCCTTGTCAATATTACCGCCTTGGCGGTTGTCGGCGCTCAATTGCTCGAAACGGTTGACCAAACCGCCGCCGCATAACGCGATACGGCCACGGTACAAAAGAATAAAAAACGGCTCGTCATGAGCCGTTTTTCATGCTGAATATCCGCTGAATATCCTATGAACATAATTTTGTGACTGGACGCGCGTTTAAAAATCAATAGGATAGGCGCTTGCATTGTCCAGTATGTTTTTCCTTTTTCGCTGCGTTGTTTTTCGCCGCGCAAGGTGCTTGAGGCAAGCAAACGGTTTTCGTTTCGTAACACTTCAACAGCGGGCCGGCTCTGATGAACGCACAACAGCCAGACACAGAACAGATCCAAGACCAGTTCACTGGCAACGCCGGCGTGCCCAAACAAGACGGAACCATGCAAGCACAAGGCGAAGCATCGGGCGCAGAACAATCCGCCCTGATTGACGCCATGCCCGACGACGCGGTCGACCGCATCGACATCGACCTTGACCTCAAAGACCGCGCGACGTTTATCTCCCTCAGCGATGATTTAATCCGCAAGATTATCTCTGCCCTGCGTGAGGAAGACAGCGCAACCGTGTCGGATTACCTCAAAATCCTCGGCCCCAAGGACACCGCCGAATTATTGTCCAAAGTCACACTCAGCGACCGCCTCGAACTCATCGACAAACATATTGACGAATTCGATGCCTATACGTTCATCGAAATGGACGGCGACCTGCGCACCGTGACGATGGAGCTCCTCGCCCCCGCCAAAGTATCCGCCATTGCGTCTGAGCTGGAAACCGACGACGCGGTTGATTTGATTTACAATCTTGACCCGCTGTTTCAAAAACAAATCCTGCGCCTCATGTCGTCCAAAGACCGTATCGCGGTGGAGGAAGGCCTGAATTACCCCGAAGACAGCGCCGGACGAATTATGGAGCGCAACTTCGTTGCCATTCCGCAATTCTGGACAATCGGGAAGACCATTGATTACCTGCGTATGGCGGATGACGAATTACCCGAAGAATTTTTCGATATTTTCGTCATTGACCCCATGTACCGCGTGATCGGGGAAATCCCCCTCAACCGCATTGTCCGCAGCAAACGCTCGGAAAGTATCGCATCGCTCATGCTCGAAGGCGGCACCCACCCCATTCCCGCCGATATGGACCAAGAAGACGTGGCGATGATCTTCCGCCGCGAAGGCCTGACCTCCGCCCCCGTTGTGGATTCGAACCAGCGCCTCATCGGGGTGATTACCGTTGACGACGTTGTGGCCGTTATCGATGAAGAAGCGCAAGAAGACTTACTCCGCCTCGGCGGGGTCGACAGCACCGACATGTATCGCGACATTATGGCGACAACACGATCACGGTTTTCTTGGCTCGCCGTCAATTTATTGACCGCCATTATCGCCTCGGTCGTCATCGGGCTGTTTGACGCCACAATTGAAAAACTGGTCGCGCTCGCCATTCTCATGCCGATTGTCGCCTCGATGGGCGGCAATGCCGGCACGCAAACCCTCACCGTGGCTGTGCGCGCCCTTGCGACCAAGGAACTCTCACGCACCAACATGTGGCGGATGATCTGGAAAGAAACCATCGTTGGGTTGTTAAACGGAATCGCCTTCGCCATTATTGCCGGTGTAATGGCGTGGCTGTGGTTCCAAAGCCCCATTTTGGGCGGCGTCATCGCCATGGCGATGGTGGTGAACATGGTGGTTGCCGGATTATTCGGCATTTGTATCCCGATTTTTCTGGAAAAAGTGAATATCGACCCCGCACTCGCCTCATCTGTTTTCTTAACAACCGTCACCGATGTCATTGGTTTTCTTGCCTTTTTGGGGCTCGCCGCTCTGTTCATGGTATAAGTGCAAAAAAAGCATGACCGAAGCGGGATTATCGCGGATAATATGCGTTGGTATAAAATAACCGGCCTGAAGGCCTGAATTGACGAAACTTCGTGAGTATACTCCATGTCCGCCTCTAAACTCGTAAAACCATCCCTTGAATACCGCGAGAGCTTTATCGAAGCCTTGGCGGAATATCACGAGGCTGGTTTGCTCAACCAGCTCGACCTCGAACGGATCTCCAAAGACTATGAAGGGTTTGTTGAGGATTTATGCGACGAAATGGGACAACACCATCAAAACCTTGAGCCTTGGGCCGAAAAAGTCAGAGAAACCGTGTTGTGGCTGGTGAAAGACACGGACTATATCGGCTTCGTCAAAATCCGTCATCGTGTGAATTGGCACCTTGAACGATTCGGCGGTCATGTGAGCTTTTCAATCCGTCCATCCATGCGCGGACGCGGCTTTGGCAAGAAACTCCTGCAACGCGCCTTGCCGAGTATTCATGCCCTTGGCATTGAACGCGCCCTCATCACCATCGCGCCCGACAACCACGCCGCACGGCGCATCATCGAATTTTGCGGCGGAACGCTTCAGGATCAAACCTCCGCAACCGACCGTTTTCCGGCGCAAATGCGGTTTTGGATTGTCTATGACTAGGGTTAGCCCCAAAGCACGGACAGGCGCAATGACATAAAAACCTGCCGCATCGCGACAGGTCTTTTTTTTGCCTGATTTGTCTGCTAAATATGCGCCACTGTTTCAATATTTCTGTTTAGGGCTAAAATCAACATGGGCGGCCGAAAACCATCCACACGCAGCAAAAAACAACCAGCGAAATCTCGCAAAAGACCCGTTTTGACCCTGTTCAAATGGTGTATGATTTTCGGCATCTGGCTGTTTATCGGGATGCTCGGCGTGATTGCCTATTACGGGCATGACTTGCCCGACATTGCCAAGGCGTCGACTTTTGAACGCAAGCGATCCGTCACTGTCATCGCATCGGACAATGAAACCGTGCTGGCGCGATATGGTGAATTGCTCGGCAAAAACCTCACCTATGAAGACCTCCCCAAAGACCTCATCAACGCCGTCATCGCCACCGAAGACCGCCGGTTTTTCTATCATTTCGGGATTGACCCGATCGGCATTTTACGCGCCTTCATGACCAATGTTCAGGAAAAGAAAATTGCACAAGGCGGCTCAACCATTACCCAGCAACTGGCCAAAAACCTGTTTCTCTCGCCTGAGCGCACCTTGCGCCGCAAGATCCAAGAAGCCATGCTCGCCGTCTGGCTCGAAAGCCGCTATACCAAAGAAGAAATCATCGCTGCGTATCTGAACCGAGTCTATATGGGGGCGGGCGCTTATGGTGCCGATGCCGCCGCCAAAATCTATTTCAACAAAACGGCGAAGAACCTCACGCTTCATGAAGCCGCCACGCTGGCGGGGCTTTTAAAGGCGCCCTCGCGCTACAACCCCATGGCCAACCCCAAGAGCGCGCGCGACCGCATGAATGTCGTCATCCGCCTGATGGATGAAAACGGGATGCTGGAAGAAGACAGCGACACCGCCGCCTCAAACAAGGACCGCAAAAACAAAGGCGTGATGGTCAAACCATCAGTCAAGCCATATAACGTCATCGATTCAGACGAAAACGACCGGTATTTCACCGACTGGATCATGGATTTATTGCCCGATTACATTGGCGACACACAGGGCGATTTGGTGATCTACACAACACTTGACCCAAGCCTTCAGGAAAAAGCCGCCGAAGCCGCCAAACGCTATACCGAAGAATACGCAACATGGAAAAAACGCGATGCGCCCGAATTTTCGTTGATCTTGGTCGACAAAAGCGGTGCGGTGCGCGCCATGCTCGGCGGTGCCGATTATAACAAAAGCCAATTCAACCGCGCCACTCAAGCCATGCGGCAACCGGGCTCATCCTTCAAACCCTTTGTCTATCTATCGGCATTACAGCAAGGCTGGGGCATTCACTCCCTCATCAGTGACGAACCCTTTTCCAAAAACGGCTACAGGCCAACAAATTATACCGGCGATTTTCATGGCGAAGTCCCGCTTTGGGTTGCTTTGTCGCAATCCTATAACGTCGCGACCGTCCGCTTGCTTGACCTGACCGGCGTTGACGGCACAATCCGCACGGCGCACAAACTTGGGATCTCCACATCCATTCAACCGGATTTGAGCATCGCGCTCGGCACCTCTGAAACAACCTTGCTGGAGATGGTCGGCGCGTACCAAACCCTTGCGCGTCAAGGCCGCCCGACTCCACCCTTTGGCATTAACCGCATCATCACCGCCGATAACAAAACATTATTTGACATTGCGGCTCAGCGCGAAGCGCGCGCCAAGGCCACCGAACCCGTCATCGACCCCGCTACAATCGGTCAACTCACCCTCATGCTCGAAGATGTCGTGAGCCAAGGCACAGGCCGCCGCGCGATTTTGGGCTTTCCCGTTGCCGGAAAAACCGGCACATCGCAAGAAAACCGCGACGCGTGGTTTTTGGGATACAGCAGCGATTACACCGCCGGCGTGTGGGTCGGGTATGACGACAATCAACCGATGAAGGATGTTTATGGCGGCACACTTCCCGCCTCGATCTGGGCGGACACGATGCGTTACGCCCACCGCCAGCGCGGCGGCGCGCCCCTCACCCGATCCGAAGACCGTGACGGAAGTGCGTTCAGCCGTTTGCTAGGGCGGCTAATCGGCAGCGATGACGGCGATGCTTACTCCCCACAAGGGGCAAACGCCCAAAGACTGAACAGTCTTAAACGCCCCGCCAGCGTAAGCGAAGGCCATGACGCCCGCCGTCCAATCGGCAATAACCCGAACCGTTTTTGAGTTTCTGAGCCTTCCGCATAAAAACGAAAAACCCACGCACAATCCCTTCGGCGCGGGTTCGATGATCTGACGATAAAATGGCTTACAGCCCCATTGCGGTGCGGTTACGGTTGTAATACCGCATACAGGCATGTTTGATTTCCGCCAGAATTTCAATGGCGCGACGGTCATCAACGGTTTTAATGCTGGTTTTGATGATCGTGTTGATGGCGCGGTTATGCACCTTAATAATATCCAGCATATCATCATCCAATTTGCGGACGTTTTCGAGAATCCCGAGCACCATGCCACTGACATTCGCGATGACGGGTTCATTGAACACACCGCCCGTGGCCTTAAGCTCCATAATCGGTTTGACCAACTCTTCGATAAATTCCTCGCGCCCATAATCATTGCGCGGGATTTCCTCCATCAACATCATGATTTTTTTCATGTGAGGTTCGGCAATTTTTTCAAAATCGACCGAAACGGAATCAAGATAGGCCTGAATACGATCAAGGATAAACGGGTCGAGTTTGCCCGTGCCGATTTTCTGTTGGAGCAGATTATTGGCTTTGATGACCCTCGGAAATTTTTCTTCCAAACCGGAGCCCAGCTTTGTCATGTCTTCACAAACCCTTTCAGCACGCGCGCCTCACACACTGTGCTTCACTGCTTCTTTGTATCTATGACGATGAATGCCATGTTTCGTGCGGCATACGATGGCGTCTTTCCGGCCCGTTACGGTCGTCTTCCTTACGGCGACGGCGATCCGGACCGATAAATTCTTCCGCCTCGATAAAGTCGCGCGGCTTGTCCACAATATGGGTGATGCGGCTGCATAATTGTGCCGCGGTAAAGGGCTTCGCCAAAAACTCCGTCACCCCCGTATCACGCGCATCGGCGACACGGCGGCTGGCGGAATATCCGGTCATCACGACAATCGGCACCATGCGGTTATGTGAGAGTTTGTTTTGGCGAATCCAGCGCACCATCTCAAGCCCGTCAACGGGCTCCATCAACCAATCGGTAATAATAAGGTCAGGCTTATATTTGTTAAAAGCGGCGTAGCCTTCTTCACCGTCACGCGCAGTGTAGATTTTTTTGACACCAAGGTAATCAAGAGCCGTGGTGACGACATCCATCATCGGCTGAAGATCCTCGACAACCAAGACCGATAATTTGGAAAAGTCATACGCCATGCGGACACTCTGAAGTGGTTTATTACACCCTTACTATAATACAAGAGATTAAAGTATTTATTAATAAGCATTTTTATTCACTGGCGTTATGCGCAAAACGGACAAAAAAAATGCGCTTCCGGAGGATAGAAGCGCATCAAAGGGTCACAAGGTTTGAAGGTCATGGAGGAAATGAAACAAAAACCCTTACTGTTTTTTATTGCTTATGAAACCCTGCTTGGCAGGAAACCATTAAGAAAACCGTTAAGAAAACCGTTTATCCCGCGACAAAGCTGTGTTCATAGAGCGGGTAATTCTTACGCACGCCGGCGAAAATATCTTCGCCAATCTGTGTCCAGTGGTCGTGAAGTTGGCGGTAACTCCAGCTCGCGGCGCCAACCTCGTGCGGGGCGCGCATAAAGCTCGCATCCACATGGTCAAGAAATGTTTCAGGGAAACAATCGCGCGGCGCACGCAATCCGTAATCAACCAAAACCTTCGACACATGCGCATCACTGCACCCCAAAATATCGGCGGCATATTGAATGGAGGAAAGAATTTTAACGCTTGTACGGCTGCTCGGTACATGGCGAAGATGCTTAACAAATTTTTGGCAGATTTGCGCTTCAAGGGAAGCGGCCTGAATCGGAGCAAGGGGCAAAACAATCTGTGATGAAGTATGTGCGTTATAGCTGTTCATGGCGGTGTCCTCTTTGTTGTTACGACCATCATTCACAGCAAAGAGTTAACGAAACCTAAACGTTCCATGGCTGCACCCCGCCAAATGCCTTAACAAATTCGCCTAAGGCTTTGGAATCGCATCCCTTGCCAGCTTATCCACAATTTCATTTTCTATGTGACCGGCATGGCCTTTCACCCAGTGCCACTCGATGGTATGCCCTGCAATCGCCGAATCGAGTCGTTCCCAAAGGTCGCGATTCTTAACGTCCTTTTTGGCGGAAGTACGCCATCCGGAGGCTTTCCACCCCTTAATCCATTGCGTGATTCCGTTTTTGACGTATTGGCTGTCGGTGTAAAAATCGATTCGGCAGGCGCGTTTAAGGCTTTCCAGCGCCATAATCGCGCCCATAAGCTCCATCCGGTTATTCGTTGTGTCGATTTCGCCGCCGCTCAGTTCCTTTTCATTGCCCTTATAACGCAGCAAAGCGCCCCAGCCTCCGGGGCCGGGATTCCCGCTGCATGCGCCATCAGTATAGATTTCGACTGTGTCGGGGGTGCCGCTCATATAGTGTCGTACCTTATGTGGTGGGGGGAGGTGGAAAGAAATAAAAAACCGAACAAACTATAACCACGGTTTCGAAAAAAATCAAAACGCGTCAACCCCGTCTTTCCATTCCATTTTGGCAATGTATTCCTTGGGATTCTTGGCTTTAATCAACACGTCCTCATCGGGTTGGAACAACCAATCATGAAGGCGGGTCAGTAAAATTCGCATCGCGGCGGCTTGGCGCAAAATCGGAAAATATTTTTTCTCTAGCGACGAAAGCGGCCGCACCGATTGATACCCCCTCCAAAACGCTGTGGCCTTCGCCGTATCCAAGGAAAAATCAGGCGCCCCGCACCACGCGTTAAAGGTCATCGCGGCGTCATAGATAAACGTATCGGTACAGGAAAAGTAAAAATCAATCACCCCCGACACGTCATCGCCGGTGAAAAACACATTATCGGGGAATAAATCCGCATGAACCGGCCCGAAGGGTAATTTGCCCGGCTGGTTTTCGCGTACATCAATCAACACATCCACGACACGTTCCGCCAAGCCCTCCTCCACCGTATCGGCAGCGGCGGCGATTTTGCAATACAGGGCATTCCATTCATCTTGCCCGACCGGATTGGGACGATACGCCTCGAACCCCTCACCCGCCTTATGCATATGGGCAAGATAAGCACCGATTTTTTCACAATGGGCGGGCGTGATGGCGGATTCTTGCAAAGATGCCCCTTGCAAGAATGTCAGGATCGAGGTCGGGCGGCTGCAAAATATTTGGGTTTCATAGCCTTGCGCGTCCGGCACAACAGTCGGGCATGAAATGCCGTTTTTGCGCAGATGTTCCATATAGCGAAAACAAAATGGCAGGCTGTCTTCCCTGATCCGCGCCTCAAACAGGGTCAGGATAAACCGCCCCTTTGTGGTTTCCAGCAAATAATTGGTGTTCTCCACCCCCGCTTGAATCCCTTCATAGGACACAAAGTCGCCGACATCATAGCCAAACAGGAAATTCCGGAGCTTAGCCTCCGGCACATGGGTGAAAACTGCCATAAATGACCTTTGCCTAATGCACCTTTCCTGCGCTACTAGCCCGTCAAAACACGGGGTAATTTGAAAATCACGTCTTCTTGGCGGATGTGTACTTCTTGCACCGCGACGGTGAAATACTCGCCGCACGCCCGAATGACTTCTTCGACCAAAATTTCGGGTGCCGATGCCCCCGCCGTCAAGCCCAAAACCGCAGCGCCGTCAAACCAGCCCCAATCAATGTCTGAGGCACGCTGTACCAACCATGCTTTTGGACAGCCATAATTCTTCGCAACCTCGACAAGGCGGTTAGAATTTGACGAATTCGGCGCCCCGATCACCAGCATCACATCCGCCTTTGGTGCAATCGCCTTCACCGCGTCTTGACGGTTGGTGGTGGCATAGCATATATCCTCACGCCCTGGTCCGACAATATCCGGAAAACGCGCCTTGAGCGCCGCCACAATATCCGCCGTGTCGTCCACCGACAATGTCGTTTGCGTCACATAGGCAAGGCGGTGCGGGTCGGCGGGGGCGAGCGTTGCGACATCCGCAATCGTTTCAATCAAACTCACCGCCCCTTCGGGCAATTGCCCCATCGTGCCGAAAACTTCAGGGTGCCCTTCATGCCCGATCAAGATGATATGCAGGCCTTGGGCGTGGTGGCGGGCGGCCTCCATGTGAACCTTGCTCACCAGCGGGCATGTCGCGTCAATATAAAACATGTTCAGGCGGCGCGCCTCTTCCGGCACTTTCTTGGGAACGCCATGCGCCGAAAACACCACGGGACAATCCTTATGCTCCGCCGGAATTTCGTTTAATTCTTCGATAAAAATCGCGCCCTTGCTCCGCAGATCATCGACGACAAAGCGGTTATGCACGATTTCGTGGCGAACATAGACCGGCGCACCATATTTTTCCAAGGCTTGTTCAACGATTTGGATCGCACGGTCAACACCGGCGCAGAAACCGCGCGGCGCCGCGAGCAAAACCGTCAATTCAGGCTTGGTCAAAGGCACAATTGCCATGATCGTATCGTCACTTTCACAAAAATTTAAGAGCCGTTCTAGAGCCGTATTTGAAAATCTATTCTTGTTCGCGGACTTTGCCACACGCCCATGCGTTGCATATTCCCGCTCTAAGCCGCGAAATCATACGATTATCATACGATTATCATACGATTATCATACGATTATCATACGATTATCATACGATTTTTTAAGCATAGCTTATTTACATACGCAATAATAAGAGTAAAATCTAGCCTGAGATTCTGTACCCTTTACAGTCAATCTTTATGCGCAGCATGATAAATCAAGGATAACAGCGATGTCGATCACCCCGTCCAGAATCACCCCGTCCAGAAAAATTTTATTGTCTGCTGTTGCCATTGCGGCGCTGACATGTGGCTTGAGCTTATCTGTAACCACACGCGCCCACGCGGCGGACGCATACGCAGACCCCGATTCTTTGTCGGTTGACTTCACCGAATCCTACAAAAAACCGTCCGACAGATACGCAGGACGTGAGGCCACAGCCCCCGAATACCCGCTTGAAACCATCCCCTATAAAAAACCGGCAGATACATACACGGGAACCGACACATATGACGCCGCTGCGCCAGCCGTTCCGGCCTATAAAAAGCCCTCGGACACCTATGCCGGACGCGAACCAACCGCTCCTGAATATCCGCTCGAAACAATTCCATACCAAAAACCGCTCCACAGCTACCGCGCCGCCGCGAACCAATACCAACCGGGTGCACCGGCAGACCAGCCCAAAATGGAATACAGACCCGACTCCAAACCCACCACATCATCAAGTGGCAGAGGGTATAACATTGAAGTTCGCCATGATGCCCCGAAATCTGCGCCATCTTATGCTGACTCACAGGCCGCATACAGACCCGAACCAACGGTCAGTAACGCTCCGCAAGGGATGAGCGAACAAACGACCGATGAATCGATCAGCACAAGCGATATTCAGTTTGTCCCCTCCGACGCCCCTGCCGCCGCGACTCCCGCTGCGCCTCAAGCCGCGCCGGAAAGAACCAACATCCACGAAACCTATCCCGACCTCGTGACCTTCGGTTGCCCGACATTCGACATCCATCCTGAGATGCGCTCCATCACCTTTTTCAAGGGCGGCGACACAACTCAACTCATCGCCAATTCCAGCCTGAAAGACGTGCGCGGAAGCTGTAAAATCGGAGCGGACGGCATCGAGCTTGACCTCGATCTGGTCATGAGCGCCACCATCGGCAATGCCGGTCATTACCAATCCGACCCGAATGCCGAAGAATTGCAAAGCTATCCCTATTTCATCGCCTTGATCGACACGAGCGGCAACGTCCAGTTCAAAAAAATCTATGCCGCGATTGTCCGTTTCCCCGTTCGCGCCAACGCGACAACGCAAGTCGAAAAAGTCCGCCAATTCATTCCGATGCCACAAGGAACAACCGCCCGCGACTTTACCATTTCGCTCGGCTACCAACTCAATCCCGACCAATTATCCTATAACCGCGGTCAAGTGATTGACACACGCGCTATTCGCCAAGACCAACAAAGCCGTGCGCAAAACCAAGACACGCCACGATACATGCGCCCGCAAGCAACACCTATTGTTGAGCCCGCGACAACGACACCTGTGGCAACAACGGCTCCTGTGGCTCCCGCCCCCGCACAAGCTCCGCAAGGTGTGTATGTTGCGGATTCTGAGCGCGGCGCCATTCCGGAAATGGTTGATATTCCACTGGCCACCGCCCCCGAACCGTCCTACGCGGCCTCAGCCCCTACTGACAGCACCCCAAGAGCATTGGCGCAGCCGCAGCAGGACGTAAGCGAAGCCCCGACACGCAAAAGCCGCTTCCTTGGCGACAGACCGCGCCTATCGGAAAACCCGCTCTAAATACGCTTAACGCGACACAGGATAGAAAATACGAAAAACCGGCTTATTCAGCCGGTTTTTCTGTATCTAGGATAAAGCCAAAAGTGCTCAAGACAACGCAGTGGCGAATACCAGCTTATTTAAAGCGGTATTGCTGGGTCGTAACTTCGTTTTCGGCGCGGTTAGCGGCGGCGTTCACGGCGCCCTCACCAATCGCGTTACCAAATGTTGTGACGCCTTCAGCCATCATGCCGAACAAATCTTGCAAGCCTGCTGGGGCGGTAACGGGTTTGGCAAAAATAATGCCATTGCCAAATTTGGCTTTCATGGTCGTGTCAATGTCGCCAATCGCATCCGCAATACCGTTTTTAAGCGCGTCCGACCCCGTCCAGATCGACCCATCAAACAATTCTTCTGTTGTCGACAAATTCGGACGGCTGGATTGTACCCAAGCGATGAAGTTATCATGGATGGCCGCACGCAATTTATTGCCTTGCTCAACCCCGATCGGGTTTTCTTCTTGGAATGGATCCATCGTAACTTTGGATTTACCGGCCGTGTGAACGCGGCGCTCAACACCGAGTTTTTCAATCAATTTCGGGAAGCCGAAACCGGCCGACACAACGCCGATTGACCCAACAATCGATTCAGGCTGGACATAGATTTCCTTGGCGGCGCAAGCGAGCCAGTATCCGCCCGATGCGGCGACATCCTGAACAAACGCATAAACCGGCACTTTTTTCTCCGTCGCCAATTTTTGAATCGCACTTGCGATCAAACGCGATTGAACCGGTGAACCGCCGGGGGAATTAATGTCGAGGGCAATCGCCTTGAGGTCAGACATTTTTGCAATCGCATCAATTTTCGGTTTCACGCTGTCGATATTAAGGTTTTGACCACGGCCGCCAGTCGCGATAACGCCGTGAAGTTTTAACACAGCCACTTTCGCGCCTTCTTTGTTGGTGTCTTTGCCGGCGCCTTGTTGTTTCATGACCTGTTCAATCAGAACCGGAGTCAGTTTTTCGAGAATGTCTTTCAATGCCATGGTGGAGTCTCCTTTGATGACGGTCGTTTTATTTTTTATAATCACTATCCAACCTCCGTCTTATGGCAATAAAAATAATATGTCAATTAATTTCCGTATCCCTATGCCAATACGCAATAATTGTATAAGATGAACCGACAAAATGCCTTGCGATCCAAAATCGCTCCACCCTCGCCCCCGTGAAACCATATGAACGCGCCACGCCTGTTAACGATCTACAGCCACAGAGCCTGCATCGACCATGATATGGGCGAATACCATCCCGAATCCCCGCGCCGCCTTGAAACCATCCTTGCGATGATTGAGGCCGAATACCCCGCCATATTGGACTGCACCCTATCCCCAGCGGACACGGATCTATTCAAAACCATCCACGATCCCGCTTATATCGACCGCCTCATCGCGATTGACCACCAATTGGACGGCACGAAGGACAGACACCGCATTGATTCCGACACGATCATGGAGGCTGGAACCCTGCGCGCCACCCGCATGGCGGCGGGGGCAGTGATGAAGGCCTGCGCCAATATAATGACGGGACAAACCCGCCACGCATTTTGTGCCACCCGCCCGCCGGGGCATCACGCCGAATACGACCGCGCCATGGGGTTTTGTTTTGTGAACCATGCCTTTTTGGCGGCGGTCACGTTGATTGACGGCGCACACGATACACAACACGACGAGCAACAGCACCCCGCCCCAAAAGTCGCCATCATTGATTTTGACGTTCACCACGGCAACGGCACCGCCGATTTAACCCGCCGCCGCGCCGAGAGCGGATTGCGCGATGTTTTATATATCTCCAGCCACGAACACCCGCTCTACCCCGGCACAGGAATCCCCGCGATTGACGGTGACGCGCATGGCTGTGTTCTTGATCTCCCCTATCCCGCCGCCATGGAATCGAGCGATTTTATCGCGCTGTATGAACGCTCCGTCCTCCCCGCCCTCCTGCGGTTCGCTCCCGATTACCTTGTCGTATCGGCGGGGTTTGACGCCCATCGTGACGACCCGTTATCCACAGCCCGCCTCAACGAAGACACCTTCGCCGCCATCACCACCATGCTCAAAAACCTAAGGAAACCCATCCTTTCAATCCTTGAAGGCGGCTATAACCTCGAAGCCCTTGAAAACAGCGTCCAAGCCCATATCGAAGCCTTGCTCGGTGAGGGTTAGACGCAATGATATTTCTGTGTTATAAGCAATCTGATTATGCGAGAATTCCTTGATTCTTTGCGCCGGACAGACAAATACGACAAGAGCAAAACATGAGTACCCTAGTTCCAGTTCAAGACCTTAATTTCGAACAAGCCCTGCAAGAGCTTGAAAAAATCGTCAAACATCTGGAGAGCGGCGATATCCCGCTCGAAGACTCCATCTCGGCCTATGAGCGCGGCGTTGCCCTCAAAAAACATTGCGAAGCCAAGCTCAAGGAAGCCCAGCTCAAAATCGAAAAAATCACCACGGACGAAAACGGCCGCCCCGTCAGCACAACGGAGATACAGGCCGAACTCGCCACGCTGGATTAATCCCATCTGCTAACCTCAACCATTTAACCCCAAAAAGGCGCCCAAGACCATGCCATCACCACGCGAAGCCAGTCCGGAGCTACAAAAAGCTCTGAAAGAATCCGCAAACAGCGTTAATAAAACCATCGAACATTTATTGCCCGAAACGGATTTGCCGGAGGCACCATTGTTTGATGCCATGCGTTATGGTGTGTTGAATGGCGGCAAAAGATTGCGCCCGTTTTTGGTGACACAGGCCGCCAAATTATTCAATGTTGACCCAATCTGTGCCAAACGTGTCGGCGCGGCACTTGAATTCGTGCATTGTTATTCCTTGATCCATGATGACCTTCCCGCCATGGACGACGCCGACAAACGGCGCGGCAAGCCATCCTTGCACCGTCAATATGACGAAGCCACCGCCATTTTGGCCGGTGATGCGCTCCTCACCCTCGCCTTTGAAACATTATCGAGCGATGAAACCCACCCCGACCCACGCGTGCGCATTGAATTAATCGCAACCCTCGCCAAGGCCTCCGGCCCGCATGGTATGGTCGGCGGGCAAATGCTCGATTTGATCGGCGAAACCGAAACCTTTGACGTCGGCACGATCAGCCGCCTGCAACGCATGAAAACCGGCGCTCTGATGGCCTTCGCATGTGAGGCTGGCGCCATTCTTGGCAAAACCGACGAACCACACCGCAGAGCCCTGCGCAACTACGCCCATGACCTCGGCCTCGCTTTCCAAGTGACAGACGATATTTTGGACGTTGAATCAACGCCCGAAGCCCTCGGCAAAGACACTGGCAAAGACGCCGATGCGGGCAAGTCAACCTTCGTGTCCACAATGGGCAAAGACGGCGCCAAATCCCGCGCCGAGATGTTGATTGCACAGGCTAAGCGCCATTTGCATCTTTTCGGCGCCCGCGCCGATTTGCTGTGCCAACTCGCCGATTATGTGCTGGAGCGCCGGATTTAATTTAGTCCACCCGCCCCAATACCTAAACACACGCATCAAAATGACATAAAGCCGGACACATCTGCGTATCCGGCTTTTTCTTTCAGCGAATAATCTAAAAAAAATCTAGCGTGAATTTTTCAACCTGCGCCGTGTGCGGTTGGCGGCGTTCACCGTCATGAGCGTTAAACCAAACCCCGATATACTGCCCATTAACCCCAACACGGCTTTCGCCAAGCCAAAATCACGCTCCACTGTTTCGGTATACTCTCCGGCTTTTTCTTCTTGCTCGCCCGCTGCGAAACCATATTGACCGTTGAAAACAGCCTGTGACGCATTTAACCACAGGGTGGATTGTGCTTCAAACCGTTCGCGCATACTGCTGTAATCCGCATCCGCATCGGCAATCCCTTCACCATAGCGGCGAATATGATCGCCTTCACTCAGCACTCCCGAAATCTCTGAAAAACGAACGGTTTCAATATTTTGGGATGGCGGCGACGCCTGCGGGTCGCTCGCCGCGCGCAATCCCTGCACCATCTGGTCGGCGGTATTGCGGATGATGTGCCATGCATCGTCTTGGTCTGCAACATAGGTCATGACGCGCTCATTGGCTTGATTTTGGCTTATATCAAAGCTATAGAGCCGATAGCGCCCTTGGTCGGACACCAGCATATAGCCGGTTTTTCCGTCATCCGCCGTAATCGCAGTATAGCTGCTCGCCCCCGCTTCTGTGGATGGCTCTGCCGCAATACCATGGCTCAAAGACAAATCCGGCGTATAGTCGCGCATCACGGTCGTGTCATGCATCAAAAGCACTGGCCCAGCAAATATGACCCCAAATAATATTGGCACACCAAAAGCCGCAGAATCCAAACGATCCGACATTAAAATAGACTTAAATTCCTGACCAAAGACATGGCCGGCACCATCCATTTTACGGCGTTTATTGAAAAAGCCGCGAAGGCCTTTGTTTTCCGGTTTATCTGTGTCGCGATCCGCCATGCTCTGTTTCCACTTGTTATCAAGCGAACCCTATCAATATTAATTATGAAAAGTAAATTTTTAAGTCTATCGCGGCAAACTGCCTTATTGTCGCAATCATCGCGCCATATTCCGCAGACATTCTTTAGAACATTCTATAGCCTTGAAAAGGCCGTCTTCTTTTGTTTTCAGCGCCCTGTGCTTTTTCTTGTCAAACCCCTTCTCTATGGTCTAAGGTTCACCCCCATGACAGTGAATAAAAAACCCAAGCTCCAGCCGCATAAAACGCAGCAAGCCCCCGATAAAGACCGCGATACCGCCAAGGCGGCAAGCGGCGTGTACGGCTATGAATGGCTTGACCGCGTCACCACGCCGGATGATATGCGCGACTTCAGCGATTCCGAATTGCGCCGCCTCGCCGATGATCTGCGCGCCGCGACGATTGAGGCCGTGTCCGTCACGGGCGGGCATTTGGGCGCGGGATTGGGTGTTGTTGAGCTCACCGTTGCCCTTCACGCCGTGTTCGACACGCCGTATGACCGCGTGATTTGGGATGTCGGGCATCAATGCTATCCGCATAAAATTCTCACTGGACGCAAAGACCGCATCAAAACCCTGCGCCAAGGCGGCGGTTTGAGCGGTTTTACCAAGCGATCCGAGAGCGTGTATGACCCGTTCGGCGCGGCGCACAGCTCCACCTCCATTTCCGCCGGACTCGGCATGGCGATGGCGGCGGAATTAAAAGACGAAAACGACCGCAACGTGGTTACCGTGATCGGCGATGGATCGATCTCCGCTGGCATGGCGTATGAAGCGATGAACAATGCCGGCGACCTCAAGAGCCGCCTGATCGTCATCCTCAACGACAACGACATGTCCATCGCCCCGCCCGTGGGTGCGATGAGCCGTTACCTCACCCGCCTTGTGTCGTCACGCCGCTATATTCATGCCCGCGATGTGGCAAAATCCGTATCGCGCATTTTGCCGCCGCCGTTGCAAAAAGCCGCCAAACGCGCCGAAGAAACCGCCCGCGCCGCCTTCGGTCAAGGCACGTTGTTTGAGGAAATGGGGTTTTATTATATCGGCCCCGTGGACGGGCATAATATGGATCAACTCCTCTCCGTCCTGCGCAACGTCAAGGATGCGGAGCGTGACAGCCCAATCCTTATTCACGTCCTGACGAAAAAGGGCAAGGGCTACGCACCGGCTGAAAACGCCGCCGACAAAATGCACGGTGTGGCATCGTTTGATGTGTTGTCCGGACAACAACAAAAGACACAGTCAAACACGCTGAGCTTCACCCGCATCTTCGCGGATCAATTGATCGACGAAGCCCGCAATGACGACCGTATTGTCGGCATCACCGCCGCCATGCCCTCCGGCACGGGGATGGATTTGTTCGGGCAAGCCTTCCCCGAACGCATGTTCGATGTCGGCATCGCCGAACAACACGCTGTGACCTTTGCCGCCGGCCTTGCAACCGAAGGGCTAAAGCCATTCGCGGCGATTTATTCGACCTTCCTTCAACGCGGATATGACCAAGTCGTCCATGATGTCGCGTTACAAAACCTGCCTGTCCGCTTCGCCATTGACCGCGCCGGATTGGTCGGCGCCGACGGGCAAACCCATGCGGGGAGCTTTGACATCGCCTATCTTGGCTGCCTGCCCAATATGATGTTGATGGCGGCGGCGGACGAGGTTGAATTGGCACGGATGATCCGCACCGCCGCGCTCTATGATGACGGGCCTTGCGCCTTTCGATACCCGCGCGGCAACGGATACGGCGTCGCATGGCCGGACATCATCGCCCCGATCGAGATCGGCAAAGGCCGCATCATCCGCAGCGGCGATAACAGCGTTGCTGTGCTAAGCTATGGCGGGCGCTTGCAAGAAGTCCTTGCCGCTGCCGACCTATTGGAACGCGACCATAATATCCGCATCACTGTCGCCGATGCCCGCTTTGCGAAGCCGTTGGACGGCGCATTAATCGCCGAGCTTGCGGGCAACCACCGCGCCCTCATCACGATTGAGGAAGGCTCTATCGGCGGCTTCGGCGCGTTTGTCCTGCACCACCTCGCCGATCACGGTTTGCTCGACAAGGGGCTTGCGGTGCGCACCATGCATTTACCCGACATCTTCCAAGACCAAGACAAACCCGAAAAACAATACGACGAAGCCGGCCTCAACGCCGCCCAAATCGTCACAAAAATTTTGTCGGTTGTTTAAGCGTTTATCGCGCCAAAAGCACAGTATAAAAACCATAGGGCGATGTTGCTGCGCTGTTCGTATCAAAATAACAGGCTGCCTTTTTCCCCGCCAATGTGATGGACGGCGCGTCGCCGCCAAAGGTACGGCTGCCATAGCTGTATGCCCCCGTGAAGACAGGGCTGGATACGCCGGGGTATTTCGGAATATCTCCATTCACCATAGCAACGCCGAGCTTTTTATTGATTTTCTCGCACACAGCTTTGCTCGTCAGGTTCATAACCGTCATGATCAAGTCGCTACATGATGCCTGAGCGCAGGTCGACCCTATGTCTTTAACCTCCGTTGTTCCCGAAAACTCGAGGGCGAGCGTCTTATTCTCAAACTGGCGGGTATAGGATATGCGCCCACCATTCACATCAAATACATGACATCTCTCATCATCAGGCGCATTTGGATTATCATACGTCACGGAATCCGGCGTTTCAAAACTGATTTGTTCATCGGTACATTCATTGACCATTTGTATACGCTTCGCAGCCGCCGCGACCGAAGCGCCGTACTGAATAAGCTCCGCTGCATAAATCTCCGCTTTTTCGTCACTGATCGCGCTCGTGCCGCCTTTGCCGCTTTGGACGACGACGGTGGATATCGCGGCAAATAACACGATACCGAGCATGATGATGTAAAAAACACTGCCATGTTCATTGATGCGTTCATTCACGCATCGGCTGCTGCTCTGAGTTTGAGAATGAACCCTCATATAAGTTCCTACATTACTTGCCCATACTATGATCATTATACCACAAAAAAAATCGAAACATCCGCGATGATATCCGGTAAGGACTAACGCGGAATTATAGCGTAGATAAACGTATAATGATTGGCCGTACTACCATCCGTATCCAAAATACAATACCCTTTTTTGCCAGCTGTTGCAGCGTGCACTCCTCCAACGAAGTTTGACGCAGGGTAAGATCCGTTAAAACGGCCGGAATTGATACTTTCTGATGGCGGCGCTGAAACAACAACACCGAGTTTTTTATTAATCCTGTCGCATACCTCTTTTTTCAAGCCATAGAGCGTCATCGTCAATTCTGCCTCTGACGCGGAACAAGAGGAGGGTGAGAACGTCCCAATGTTTTTCATACAATTATTACCGGTCATCAGCCATTCTTGAAATGTCGTGTATTGCAACCATTCCAAACGCGGCTCTTGGTATGACATGCCGCCCCCATCCGGATGATAAACTTGGCATTTCGTTGCCACGTCAGGAACATGAAGATAGACTGCGCTCGTCACGTTCGCTTTATAAAAACTGATATCCTCATCCGCGCATTCATTCACCATTTGCATCCGGCGCACGGCGCCCGACATGGATACCGCATACTGAATAATCTCCGCTGCATAAATTTCGGCTTTTTCGTCGCTGATCGCGCTCGTGCCGCCTTTGCCGCTTTGGACAACGACGGTGGATATCGCCGCGAACAGGACGATGCCCAGCATGATGATGTAAAAAACACTTCCGCTCTCACTGTAATTCTTGGTTTTAGAATGTATAGACATGAGGAGAGTCCGCGTTGATTGCTCTATCAACGCTTATTATATCACAAAAAAAATGAACAAAACATATGCGCTTCACACGCGAATATAAACCGTGCCTAAAGCCCCATAGTCCCGACGATTTGTTCGGCGCGGTTCAAGGCGCGGTCAAGGGCGGCCATAGTTTTGGTGAGGTCGGGGCTGTCATCCTTGCTCCACACCCGAAACGCGGTGTCGAGATACAGGGCGGTTAGGCCCAAAACCTTCACCCCGCCACGCCAGCCGTTGTCTTGCAATCCCGCAAGATCCATCATCCACGCCATCGACCGCGCCAGATGCGGCAAGGCCAGCGCCCCTTTTTTCGGATCAAATCGGTAAAAATACATGATTTCCAGCACCGCGTCGCGGTGGTCGTTCAACACGTCGAACCGTTCCATCAAAATATCAAACAACCGTTCACGCGGGCTCTCGCCCTCAACTTCCTGCCCTTGAAACGCGCCGATCACGGCGGAATCAATCATCCGCCCATATTGGCGCAGCACATCGTCGCGGTCGTCGAAATAATCATACAACACATCAAGGTCAACCCCCGCCCGCACCGCAATGGCGGACATGGAAACATCTCTCCAGCCTTGCTCAACAGCGAGATTCAGCGCGGCCTCTACGGCCTTTTTTTTCACATCTTGCATGTTTTTATTCTTTGTGTCCTGTGTTGAACTGTTCTATAACATGCCCTCTACGAAATTCAAAGGGCAACAACAGGATAAGACCATGACACACCCCCGCTTTCAACTCACCGCCGTCGGCAACGCGATTGTCGATGTTATTGCCCATGCAACGGACGAGTTTCTGGCCTCGGAAAACATCATCAAAGGCGCGATGAACTTGATTGACCAGCCCCGTGCCAAACACCTCTACAGCAAGATGGGTCCCGCGCGCGAAGTGTCAGGCGGGTCGGCGGCCAACACCATGGCGGGGTTTACGTCCTTTGGCGGCAATGGCGCGTTTTTCGGCAAGGTTGCGAAGGATCAGCTCGGCGAGATTTTCATTCATGACATGACGGCGCTCGGCCTTCACCTTGAATGCAACCCGCTTGAAAACGGCCCCGAAACAGCGCGCAGCTTTATCTTCGTCACACCGGACGCCCAGCGTTCGATGAACACTTTCCTTGGTGCCTCAGTGGAATTCAGCGAAGACGACATTAAGGATTCTATCATTGCCGCTTCCGCGATGGTCTATCTTGAGGGCTATTTATTCGACAAACCCCAAGCCAAGGCCGCCTATCGCAAAGCCTCCAAAGTCGCCCACGCCGCAGGCCGCAAAGTGTCGCTCACCTTGTCCGACGTGTTCTGCGTGAAGCGCCACCATGCGGAGTTTCTTGAACTGGTGAAAAACGACACCGATATTTTATTCGCCAATGATGACGAGATCAAAGAACTCTTCAACACCACCGACCTTGACGCCGCCATCGCCGCCGTACGCGGGCAATGCGAGATTGTCGCCGTAACCTGCGGTCATAAGGGTTCCATCATCGTCACCGCCGACAAAACCATCCAGATCGCCCCCGCCCCCGTTGACAAAGTCGTCGACACGACCGGCGCGGGCGACCAATACGCCGCCGGATTCTTATACGGCCTCAGCCAATCCATGACGCTGGAAAAATGCGGCGCGCTCGGCTCGCTCGCCGCATCCGAAGTCATCGGTCATATCGGCCCGCGCCCCGAAGCGAACCTCAGCGACCTCGCAAAACTCGCGATTGCCGCCTAAAAACAAAGCCGCGCCCTGACAATCGGCGCGGCTCTTGATTTGATAGCGGACGTTGGCCTTGGCTAGGCTTGCGGTTCCGCGCCCCAGCCATAGCGTTGCAGGCGGTCTTCAAATAAATCATAGATATCATCTTTAAACGCCACGAAGCGCAGCTCGTCAAACGCTTCGGCAACGGCGCTGTCCAAAACTGCTTTAACCGCGATTCGGACGGCGCGGGGCTTGGGATAGCCGTGGTTACCAGTGAGGAAGATCGGCACCGCAACGCGGCGCAGCCCGTGTTCCGCCGCCATAAGGATGGCGCTTTCATAACAATTACTCAGGACACGATCCTCGCCCATAAACCCGCCGCCCCATTTGGGGGTCACACACGCCAGAACATGCGGCGCGGGAAGGCCGCCCCCCGCTACCATCGTGCAAAATCCGGGCTTTTCGTCATTGGTTGCCGCGTCCACGGCCTCTGCATACACCGCGCCCGCAACCTCGCGCACCGCAATGTCGAGAAGGCTTCGCAATTTTTGCTTATGCGGCACCGGTGCCAAAATCGCATCCACGGCCTGTGCCGTAATGTCGCCACGAACAAGGGTTATCTTTTCAAGGATTTCCTGATTGGCTTCGAGCTCTTGATTTGCTATGACAATATCCATGAAACAATATGTACTTTTACTGTTGATCGTTTTTTGCGCAATAGGCTTGGACAGTGCCGCCGTCAAGCGCGCTTATGCTGATCGTATCGCCCCGAGCGATCCAACTCAAGCATTATCCGCACCCGCCTCTCTCCCCAACACCACGATGGCAACAATCGTTCCGCACCCCGATTCCATCCGTCACGGCATCGCCATGCACGGTGCGCCGAAATATGACGCACAGGCCACCCATCTTGACTACGTCAACCCCGAAGCCCCGAAGGGCGGCACGCTAAAGCAAGCGGTGATCGGGAGTTTCGACACCCTCAACCCGCATAACATCAAAGGTAAACCCGCCGCTGGCCTTGAATATCTCTATGACCGCCTTGCGGCGCGAGTATGGGACGAACCCTTCACCCTGTATGGCTTGATTGCGGAGCAAATCATCATCCCCGAAGACCGCTCCGCCATTACCTTTATCTTAAACCCCGCCGCGCGGTTCCATGACGGCACGCCGATTTTAGCCAGCGATGTCGCCTTCAGCTTTGAAACGCTCAAATCCTATGGCCGCCCGAATATGCGGCGCGTCTATGGCCTCGTTAGCAGGGTCGAGATTCAAGGCGAGCGTCAAATCGCCTTCACTCTTGGCGAAGGCTATGACCAAGAAACCGTGATGATTTTGGCGATGATGCCTGTCCTGTCCGAACGCGATTGGGCGGGCAAGGATTTTGACGCTACCACCCTCGCCCCGCCGATCGGGAGCGGGCCATACAAAATCGCCTCCCTCGAACAAGGCCGCCAAATCACCTATGAGCGCGTCACCGATTACTGGGCAAAAGACCATTTCGTGAATAAGGGTCAGTATAATTTTGACCGCCTCGTATACGATTATTACCGCGACAAAACCGTGATGATTCAAGCCTTTCAATCCGGCGCCTTCGACCTGTACCGCGAATTTGCCCCATCAAGCTGGATCAATAATTTCGGTAAAAACAGTGCAAAGCCTTATATCGCCGCCGAAATCCCGCATTCCCGCCCAGAATCCGTGCGCGCCATGATCTTTAACACACAGCGCCCGCCGTTTGACGACATCAAGGTGCGAAAGGCGCTCTCCCTCGCCTTTGATTTTGACTGGATGAACAAAACCCTGCTGCACGGCAAGGCCAAGCGCATCACCAGCACCTTCCCCAACACCGAACTTGCCGCCCCCCTGCTCACAACCGACGAGTCACAGGTTAACGACTCGTTGCCCCTGCGCGAACGTTTAAAACAGTCCGATTCCTTACTGCGTGAGGCCGGATGGATTGTCAAAGAGAATAAGCGTGTGCGTGAGGCGACGGGTGAAGCCCTGCGCTTTACCGTGACGCTCAACGATGCCGAATACGAAAAAATCGTGTTGAACTATGCCGAAATCCTCAAAAAACTCGGCATCGACATCACAATCCGCACCGTGGATTCGGCGCAATTTGTCGGGCTGCTCGGCATGTATGACTATGACATGATCATGTATCGCTGGGTGAACTCGCTCTCCCCTGGCACGGAACAACAAATTTACTGGGGATGCGACGCCGCCAAAACCGAAGGCAGCCGCAATTACGCCCGCATCTGCACCCCCGCGATTGACGCCCTGTCCACCGCCATCGCCACCGCCAAAACCCGCGAAGAATTGGTCGAGCATGTCCATGCCCTTGACCGCGCGATTATGGCGGAACATGTGATGATCCCGCTCTATTACATCGGCATGGATTACGTTGCCTATTGGCCGAAACTGGCGCGGCCATCCAATGTACCGCTTTATGGCATGGTCGTGGAAACATGGTGGCAAGACGCGCAAGGCGCAACACCCTAAAAGCGAAAAAAGCCACCGACTCCAAAAACAGCATTGTCTTAAGGAAAACAGCTTGTTATGCTCTAGCCTGAATTTTTTAAAATATAATAGGGTGTATCCTGTGATGGCGCGGTCAATGTACAAATCAGTTTTTCTTCCTGCGACTTTAATATCCACGCTTTTGCTCGGCGCTTGCGCGGGGGAAATCAGCCCCGAAGAAGTCCGCAGACAAGGCGAATACTGGCAACGCAGCGACAGCACCTCATCCCTGTATATGCGCGGCCCAAAGGCGCAGCATCAGCTCAACAGCGACATCGCCCATTGCGTGTCCTCCACCAAGGAGTTACAGCGCCTCGGCTCTATTCGTGAAGCCAGCCCGCCCGACTCCCTCGCCATGACCGGCAGCATGAAATCAAACTGGGACTCCCCCCCCGGTGACGGCCCGATGCACAGCGAATACATGGAATATCACGATTTCGAAACCTGCATGGTTTATAACGGCTGGGAACGTGTCGACTATGTCGCCCCCGTCATCGCCCAGCGCGCCGCGAATAATTACAGCGAAACAGTCCTCGGCATCGAATTCCCGAATTTGTGGGAACCCAAGCACGCCCAACCGCGTGGCGCAAACGACTTTAATAACTAAGTCTTGATGCCACAGCGCCCCTGCGCATGATGTGCAGCCACATACGCATAAGCCGCCCTCTGTTTTTTCATGGGGCGGTTTTTCTTTTGCAAGGGGACGCCCCTGCACGCGTTTTTTTGGGGGGAGAGAGTGCGGCGTTAAGTGGGGTTTTGCGCTTGGGGGACTTGGTTTTGTTTCGGCATCAAGCAGCTTTTTGGCTTTGGACGGCTTGCCAAAAGTCAATCAAACGATCCGTCACGTCGCCGACGCTTAAGGACGTCATCAAGCATGGCGCGGTTTTCGGGTCATAGCCTTCATAGGATGTAAGCTGAGCAAAATCCTGAGGCGTCGAAATATACGCCGTATGCGGCCCCCATGGGCGATACAGATGCGGCCAGCTCGGCCCGAACAAGCCGAAGGTCGGAATTCCCGCCGCCGCCGCACTGTGCATCAACCCCGAATCATTCCCCACATATAAATCACACCGCGCAAGACACGCCGCCGCAAATAACGGCGATCCTTTGGCAATCAAGTCAATGCGGCGATGTTCAGGGATGCTCTCCAGCACCGGCTTGCTCTGCGCCTCTTCCCCTGGCGCGGCGATCACCGCAACGCGGGCGTTAGGCAAAATCGCGTCCAATTCGCGCGGGTCGGTGAGGCGGCGGATAAGCTCAATAAACCGTTCCGCCGGCCATGTCTTTGCCTGCCAGTTTGCGGCGGGACCAACCGCAAGAACAGGCGTCCCCTCCGGCACCGCCAGCGCCGCAGCGCCAAGCGTTTGTTCATCGAACCACAGCTTCAACGCCGGAATCTCAGATAGCCTCATAACCGCAGCATTTTGCGCCGCCTTATGCAGACTCGCATCAATATGCCCACCAAAAATATGCCGTGTTGAAGCACGGATAAGCCGCGACACCGCACTATTGCGCAAATCAACAACCATATCCCAGCGGGTTTTATAAACCTGCCGCCACAGCATCATCCAATGCCGCGCGTATTTCTCTTTTTTCAAGGGAATCACGCACTCAACCTGCGGCACAGCCTTAAAAAATCCTTCCACCAACGGGCCGCAGGCAACCGTTATCCTTGCATCGGGATATGTCCTGACCATATAATCGAGCAATCCTGTCGAAAGGATAGCATCGCCGATACGGCTGGATGTGATGAACAATATTTTTTGAGTCATGATCCATGATTTATGGCACAGAATAAAGGGCTTGGACAATGACAAATGCACAGTTATACGCACTCGATCACCGCTGTATCATACGGGTGGGCGGCGAAGACCGCGCCAAATACCTGCAAGGCCTGATCACCAATGACATTGATCTTTTAAACGCCCCCGAAGGCGGCACCGCGCCTTTGCGAACGCTCTATGCCTGTATGCTCACCCCGCAAGGCAAGTTTCTATTTGAATTCTTTATCACAAAAGACGGCGATAACTATCTGATCGACACAGAAAAAGACCGTTCCGATGAACTGATGAAAAAGCTCAAACTCTATAAAATCCGTACCAAAGTCGAACTTGAGATGATGGAGGATTACCGCATCATCGCCCGCTATAACGCGCCCAACCAAACACCAGACTCTCCGCAAATCACCGTTGCCATCGACCCGCGCCACCAAAACGCCGGCGAACGGATCATCGTCAAGGACTCCGCCATCCCCCTCACCACGCTTGATGGGGCGATCACCACGCTTGAGGATTATGATTACCACCGTATTTCCCTTGGCCTGCCTGACGGTGCGCGGGACATGACCCCCGAATCCACCACCATGTCGGAGGCCAGAATAGACGCCATGGGCGGCGTGTCGTTCACCAAAGGATGCTATGTCGGGCAAGAACTCACCGCCCGCATGCACCATCGCGGCCTTTCGAAAAAGCATATTTACCCGCTGCGCTCCCTGTCCGGCATTTTCCCCGCTAGGGGCTCAGACATTGACGTTGACGGCAAAAACGCTGGGAAAACATGCTCCTCCGCCCGCGACATCGGCTTGGCGGTTATCCGTGACGAGCATAAACCGCAGATCGAAAAATCGGGGCGCTTCGCCTTTATAACGCCCACACCGCGATAGACAGTATAAAGGCCGGCCATTAACCTTTTTTACAACGCCCGTCCGCTATAATGAAAAAGACAAGAAACGCGTTTGAGTGTTCACAAGCCGCCGCTAAGGGCGTATAATGGAACATAGTCTTTCTTTCCCTTCGCGTTCCATGCGAGTTTGACACAAAGGATCATTTTATGCCCGCACATCCTCTGACCATACAGCCCAAGCATCACGCGCAAGGAAACGTCCTGTTCTTGATTTTGATTGCCGTTGCCCTGTTTGGCGCTTTGGCTTATGCCGTCACGCAAAGCAGCCGCAGCAGCGGTGAAGGAGTCGGCAAAGACAAAGACAAATTGGTCGCCGCGCAAGTCATTCAATACGCCACAACCATCGAACAATCCGTTTTGCGAATCCTGCTCATCAACAAAGCACAGGACTACGCCATGGATATGTCGGACTCAGGGGGAATTTCGCGCAGCACTGCAAACTCCGCCTGCGCCGTCGATAACTGCAAATTATTCCACACAACCGGCGGCGTTATTCCGGCGGAATACCTTCCCGATCGCGCATGGGATAAAGACAATGCCTTCATGATGTCAACAATCGAAGGGCGAATTACGTTTGCCGTCTTGGCGGTTGACGAGGTTGGCTCCCCCTTGCCGGAGCTGGTATTCGCCTATATTGGCCTGAACAAAGAAGTCTGTGCGGAGATCAACACCAAGCTCGACATTGCCAACAACGCCGACGGCACACCGCCGACAGACAGCGCAGGAACATTCAACACGAATTATGTGCTTTATTCCGGCAACCTCACGGCCTTCCCCACGACAACCGGCATTTCGATTGGTAACGAGGCAGCCCAGCTTAAGGGCAAAAGATCGTTCTGTGCGTTCGATCCGACTCTGAGCAACAGCTACACCTTCTATCACGTTTTGCTGTCGCGATAATCATCGCCACAGCAAAACATAGCCACATAAAAAACGCGCCCTGAAATCGAGCGCGTTTTTATTTTGCCGTGTGCCGTGAGGCTCACGCCCCCTTAAAAACAGCTTACAGCGCAGCCTTCTTAACATCCTTAAAAGGGATGGTCTTCGCCCGCCCCTCCTTAATCGCGGATTGTGCCGCCGCCAAACGGGCAATCGGCACGCGATACGGCGAACACGACACATAATCAAGCCCGACCGTTTCACAGAAGTGAATGGAGTCAGGGTCGCCGCCATGCTCGCCGCAAATGCCGAGCTTGATATCCGGCAATGTTTCGCGCCCGCGTTGCGCCGCGATTTTCACGAGCTCACCAACCCCCTCAACATCAATTGATGTAAACGGGTCACGCGCATAAATGCCTTTGTCTTGATAGGCCGGCATAAACATGCCCGCATCATCACGGCTGAGCCCCAACGTTGTTTGCGTCAAATCATTGGTGCCGAAACTGAAAAACGCCGCATCCTTGGCGATTTCATGCGCCTGAAGTGCCGCGCGGGGAAGTTCGATCATCGTGCCGACGGAATACGTCACAACCTTACCGGTTTCTTGCATAACCTCGATGGCGACACGGTCAATCACCGCTTTCATCAAGGTCAATTCCTTACGCGTAGCGACCAGCGGCACCATAACCTCCGGAATCACGCTCTCGCCCGTTTCCGCCATAATGTCACAGGCCGCCTCAAACAGCGCCCGCGCCTGCATTTCATAGATTTCAGGATAAGTCACCCCAAGGCGGCACCCGCGATGCCCCAGCATCGGGTTGGATTCCTTAAGCTGCGCTAATCTTTGGTGAACGCGCTTATCCTCCAGCCCCGCCTGTTTTGCGAATTCCGCAATATCCGCATCCGTATGCGGCAAGAATTCATGCAAAGGCGGATCGAGCAAACGGATGGTCACAGGCAAGCCCAGCATAATGCGGAAAATATCCTTGAAATCCGCCTTTTGCATCGGCGCGATATAGCTCAAGGCCTGACGGCGGCCTTCGCTGTTATCGGCAAAGATCATCTCACGCACACGCTGGATGCGGTCGGCGTCAAAGAACATGTGCTCCGTCCGGCACAGGCCGATCCCCTCCGCCCCGAAATTGCGAGCGACCAGCGCGTCCTCGGGTGTTTCGGCATTGGCACGGACTTTCATCCGGCGCGATTCATCCGCCCACGCCATTACGGTTTCAAAATCGGCGGAGAGTTGCGGCTGGATCGTCGCAACCTCGCCCGCCATCACTTCGCCGCTGCTCCCGTCAATCGTCAAAACATCGCCTTCTTTAAAGCTGTATTTCCCGACGCTGAGGGTTTTGGCTTTGTAGTCAATCATGATATCCCCCGCGCCAGCAACACAAGGCCGCCCCATGCCGCGGGCAACAACCGCCGCGTGGCTCGTCATGCCGCCGCGCGTGGTCAAAATCCCGTTGGCGGCATACATGCCGTGAATATCTTCGGGGCTGGTTTCAATGCGGCACAGCAAGACTTTCTCGCCGCCCTGCGCCTTTTCCTCCGCCACATCCGCCGAAAAATAAATCCGCCCCATCGCCGCCCCAGGGGACGCCGGCAACCCCTTCGCCATCACGGTTTTAACGGCTTTCGGGTCAAGCGTGGGGTGCAGGAGTTGATCCAGCGCCATCGGGTCAATCCGCAGCACCGCCTCATCCTTGGTAATCAGGCCTTCTTCCACCATATCAACGGCGATTTTAAGCGCCGCCGCCGCCGTGCGCTTGCCGTTGCGGGTCTGGAGCATAAACAGCTTGTTTTGCTGAACCGTGAACTCAATGTCCTGCATGTCGCGGTAATGGGTTTCAAGGCGTGTGCGCACATCGCAAAGCTGTTTGAACACCTCCGGCATGACTTCTTCCATGGACGGCAGGGAACTTCCCTCCTTCTCACGGCCTTTAATAGTCAGGGATTGTGGCGTGCGGATTCCCGCCACCACGTCCTCGCCTTGCGCGTTGACGAGATATTCGCCGTAAAAGTAATTCTCGCCCGTGCTTGGGTCACGGGTAAAGGCGACGCCGGTGGCGCAATCCTGTCCCATATTGCCGAACACCATCGCCTGAACATTCACCGCGGTTCCCCATTCGGCGGGAATATTGTGAATCTGGCGATACGTCACGGCGCGCGCCGTCATCCATGATTGAAACACCGCGCCAATCGCCCCCCAGAGCTGTTCCTGCTGGTCTTGCGGGAATGGTTTGCCGGTTTCTTTGGCGACGATCTCTTTGAATTTGCCGACAATCTCTTGCCACCCTTCGGCGGTGATGTCGGTGTCCTGTGTCACCATCTGACCGCGCTTATAGGTGTCGATAATGTCTTCGAATTCATAATGGTCAACGCCCAGAACAACATCGCTGTACATCTGGACAAAGCGGCGGTAACTGTCCCACGCAAAGCGCGCATCGCCGCTCGCCTTGGCGAGGCCTTCAACCGTTTCATCGGTCAAACCGAGGTTCAAAACCGTGTCCATCATCCCCGGCATCGATGCCCGCGCACCAGACCGCACCGAAACCAATAACGGCGCGTCCTTTGACCCGAACCCCATATTCATCACGGATTCAATATGTTCGAGCGCTTTTTGAACCTGAAATTTCAGCGCCGAAGGATAAGCCTGACCATGCCCATAAAAATGCGTGCAAACTTCGGTCGTCACGGTAAATCCGGGGGGAACGGGAAGCCCGAGCGCCGACATTTCAGCCAGATTAGCGCCCTTGCCGCCCAGCAAGTTGCGCATATCGGCACGGCCTTCGGCCTGTCCGTCTCCAAAGGTGTAGACCCATTGTTTATCCGTCATTTTATCCTCATCAGATGTGTTTAAATGCGATACTGAAACGCTCTGCCAATACGTTGTGCCGATCATGCCCGACCCCGAGCCGTCAAATCCACCTTGCTTACCTAGCAAAATTCCGCCGCGATGGAAAGCCCTGAATGCACCGCAACAGGCCATTTCCTGTGGGTGAACGCGCCATTGTATAATTCCGGTCACGCTGATTAAACGCCCTTTACAGTGTCTTCACCAACATCAAACATAAATCATCATCGAGCAACACCGGTACGCCGTGGTCTATCGGGCGGCGATCATACGTCACGCCATTCCCGTCCGGCACATAGCCGCGCAGGGCGTATAACCTTTGCGCCGCGCCGTATTCACGGCTTAATCCAACCGAAATGCCGATATCTGTGCATCCCCGCGCCCGCGCAAGCTCCTCGCAATGATTGATAAGCGCACTCGCCGCCCCCAAGCGGCGCATGGAGCGCAGGACATTCACATCCTGAATCTCAGGGATTCCAAGCCGTGCATAGAGGGAATAGCGCGGCGTATAATTCAACATGCCATACCCCATATCCGCCCCGTCTTGCGACACCACAATCAATACATCGCGCGTTCCGGCCTTTTGGTCGGCGAGGCATTGTTCGAAATATCCCTCATCCTTCGTATATCCAAGCGCAGTGTTCAGAGCGTGAAGGCGGGCAACATCGGTGGCTTTAACAATGCTCATCATCGGGCGAAATCCTTGGCGCAAACACAGTTTACGGCTTTACAAGCGTTGTGAATCCTGCTTTTTATAACATGGCCGCATACGCAACGCGACCACAGCAACAAAAGCATAAATCACCCGAAAGAAAAAGAGTTTTCCGCCATGTCATCCAGCGCCGCCCCCAAGCAAACACCTGAAACAAATTCCGAAGCCGTCCCGATGAAAGACCTTGTCGCCCTGTGCAAACGTCGCGGGTTCGTGTTTCCTGCGTCTGACATTTATGGCGGCCTGAACGGTTTTTGGGATTTCGGCCCTCTCGGCGTTGAACTAAAGAACAATTTGCGCGATTTGTGGTGGAAATCCATGGTCATCACCCCGCCAATCGGGCCGGACGGTGAGCCTTTATCCATTGTCGGAATCGACAGCGCGATCATCCAAAACCCCAAGGCTTGGGTGGCCTCCGGTCACGTTGGCGGGTTCTCCGACCCGATGGTTGATTGCCGCGAAACCAAGCTGCGCTACCGCGCCGACCACGTTGTTGTCTATCAAGGCGACAAAGCATGGGTTGCGATGATGGAAGGCGAAGAAACCGACGACGTTCAAAAACGCCTCAAAAAACTCGGCCTGCCGCAGGATATCTCGGCTTATAAAATCGTTGCGCTGCCCGATGTGGACGTTGCCGAATACGGCAAAATTATTGGCCCCGACGCCAAAGAAACCGGCACATTAACCCCGCCGCGCGATTTTAACCTGATGTTCGAAACCCGCGTTGGCGCGCTGGCGACCAGTGATTCCCTTGCCTATCTGCGCCCCGAAACGGCGCAAGGCATTTTCCTCAACTATAAAAACGTGCTGGATTCCAGCCGCGTGAAAATGCCGTTCGGCATTGCCCAGATCGGCAAGGCCTTCCGCAACGAAGTCACGCCGCGTAACTTTATTTACCGTTCCCGCGAATTTGAACAAATGGAGATGGAGTGGTTCTGCCACCCGTCCGAAGCCAAAATGTGGTTCGAATTCTGGATCGAAGCCCGCCGCGCGTGGTGGAAATCGGTCGGCGTGTCGGATTCCAGCCTGCAAATCCGCAAGCACGACCAAGATGAACTCTCGCACTACGCCAAAACCGGCGAAGGAACCGTTGATATTGAATTCAAATTCCCCTTCACCGCCCCCGGCTTTGGCGAACTTGAAGGCATCGCCCACCGCTCGAATTTTGACCTCACCCAGCACCAAGAACATTCCGGTCAAAAGCTCGAATATCTCGACCAAGCCCGCGACAATGAACGCTATATGCCCCATGTCATCGAACCGGCGGCTGGCTTGACCCGTGGTGTTCTCGCCGTATTGGCGGAGGCCTACACCATCGACCCGTCACGCCCCAGCGGCCTGTACATGAATTTCGCCCCGCATATCGCCCCGAAAAAGGCCGCGATCCTGCCGCTCATTGCCAAGGACGGCATGCCGGAAGTGGCGCAAAAACTGTATATGGAGCTGCGCGAGCATTACGCCATCGACCTCGACATCAAGCAAAATATCGGCAAGCGTTACGCCCGTCAGGATGAAATCGGCACGCCCTATTGCTTCACCATCGACAACGACACCATGACCGACCAAACCGTCACGGTGCGCGAACGCAACACCATGGCGCAAGAGCGCGTATCGCTCGACAACGTCTTGCCGTATCTTCAGAAAAACCTGAGCAAGAAATAAAGGGTTCAGTGCGGTTTTCGGCGGTTTGAATAACAAAGCCGCCGAAACCGCTCCCCTCCTTCTTCTCAATCCCTCCCCGACCACAAGCATAAGGCATAGTCAGAATGATCCCTCGTTACACCAGACAGGAAATGGCGAAAATCTGGGAACCGGAGAATAAATACCGCATCTGGATGGAGATCGAGGCCTATGCCTGCGAGGCGCAGGAAATCATCGACGTCATCCCAAAAGGCGTCGCCAAGGCCGTGTGGGAACGCGGCAATTTTGATGTTGCCCGCATTGACGAGATCGAAGCCGAAGTCAAACACGACGTCATAGCCTTCCTCACCAACCTTGCCGAATATGTCGGTGAAGAAGCCCGCTTCGTCCATCAAGGCATGACGTCATCCGATGTTCTCGACACCGCCTTTTCCGTACAGCTCAAACAAAGCGCCGAATTGCTTGAACAAGGCATTGAACGCGTCATGGCTGCCCTCGAAAAACGCGCCAAAGAACACATGATGACCCTGTGCATAGGGCGCAGCCACGGAATCCACGGCGAACCCACAACATTCGGCCTTAAGCTCGCGGGGCATTATGCGGCGTTCAAACGCTGCCTCGCCCGCGTTCAAGCCGCGCGTGAGGAAATCTCCATCTGCGCCATCTCGGGCGCCGTCGGCACCTATGCCACGGTTGACCCGTCGGTCGAAACCTATGTCGCCGACAAAATGGGGTTGAAGCCGGAGGACGTGTCCACGCAAGTCATCCCGCGTGACCGCCACGCCATGTTCTTTTCCGCCCTTGCCGTCACGGCCTCGGTGATCGAAAATCTCTCGGTCGAAATCCGCCACCTCCAGCGCACCGAAGTCCGCGAAGCCGAAGAATTTTTCGCCAGCGGGCAAAAAGGCTCCTCCGCCATGCCGCATAAACGTAACCCGATTCTCACAGAAAACCTCACCGGCCTAGCGCGACTGGTACGCAGCGCCGTCATCCCCGCCCTTGAAAACGTCGCCCTGTGGCATGAACGCGACATCTCGCATTCCTCTGTTGAACGCGGAATCGCCCCCGATGCCTGCGTCACCCTCGACTTCGCCCTGCAACGCATGGCCATGGTGGTCGAAAAACTCACCATCATGCCCGATAACATGATGAAAAACCTCGAACAAATGGGCGGGCTGGTCTTCTCACAACGCGTCATGCTCACCCTCACCCAAGCCGGAATCGCCCGCGAAGCCGCCTATCGCATCGTCCAGCGCAACGCCATGAAAGTCTGGGAAAGCGAAGGCAAAACCAAATTCCTCGACCTCCTCAAAGCCGACAGCGAAGTCGCCGAAAAAATCCCCGCCAGCGAACTCGACGCTATCTTCAACTACGCCTATTACACCAAAAACGTCGATTACGTCTTCGACCGTGTGTTCGGGTAGTTTTTACGTGGGGGGAACGCCCCCCGCACCCGCGATCTTTTAAAGCACCGCCCCCAATACCACCGCGGGGCATGGGGGGACGTTTCCCCCCATAAAAAACAAACCAAAAAACCCTGATTGCCGCTTCACACGCCTATTCAAATAAATTCAGCAAAGTTTTTATACGCGGGGGGAACGCCCCCCGCACCCGCGATCTTTTTAAAGCGCCGCCCCCAAAACCACCGCGGGGTATGGGGGGACGTTTCCCCCCATAAAAACCTTCTTCTAAAGAATCTTATACCGCCCCAATGATTTTTCGAAATCTTGGAGATAGGGGCGGTAATTTTTCAGAACGCCGAAGGTGCGGTTGATTTCTGAGAACGTGGTTTGATGGGGGAGGATGAGGTTTTGGGCGGTTATGTCGCTCTCTATCTCGCAAAACCCCATGACGCGCTTGATCTCTTTTTTGGGTTGAGCGATTAAATCTTCAAACCGCAAAGTCATCATCCAATCCCCCAGCGCATCATCCCAATGCGCCATAAGGCGGCGATAGGCGACATACATTTCCGAAAGAGTTTCAAGATGATAAGTATAATTGTAAAAGTTATTGTCGAACTTTTTGGAAAAAATATCGATGCAATGATCCATCGGGCTGCGCACCATGTGGATGACCTTTGCTTTTGGCAGGATCAAGCGGATCAGCCCGAGATAGCGGAAGGTCGGCGGCATCGTGTCGATGATATAGCGGCTGTCTTTATACAGCCCCTTCACCGCATCGCTGTAATTTTTACCGAATTGCGGGAAAACCTCGTCTGGTAATACGGTGAGATAATCGGGATACGTCCATGGATTTCCCGCCGGATCGTGAACTTTGCCGTATTGGGAACTGAGGTAATTCAACTCACCCGCCGCCGTGACGCCGTCAATCCCGCCGAGAACGCGCTCGAGGGTTGTTTTTCCGCATCGGGGCATCCCGACAATGAAGATGAGCCCTTCGCCCTCGTCACTCAGCCCGTCTTTTTGATCGATATAATCCTTGGTGACGATCTGTTCAATGCGTTGCCATTTTGCAAAATCGACCCTGTCATCATGGCTATATCGGCGGTCTTGCCAGATAAGGTCATTGCGGTGAATCATGAGGTCGAGCGCCTGTTTATACTGGCGTGCGCCAATCGCCGCCGTAATCTGGGCGACCATTTGCTGTTCCACCAAGTCATTATACAGCATTGCTTTTCCTTATATTGACGCCGAATAGTTTGATTCTGACGGAAAACCGCCCTCAGATAAAGCCGATAAAGTGGACAAAGGCTTTTTGCAAAAGAAAAAGCCCCCTGAACACTATGCCAAGGGGCTTTTAAAATTTCGTTACGAAAGGATGCCTATTCGTTCATCCAGCGCCGTGCGGTGCTATAATCGCGCCGAGTCCGCGCGGGATTACTGCGCCGAAACAGACGTGAATGCAGCCGGCAATCCTGTTTGCTCAAGGCTCATAACGCCCACCGGTTTGCCGTTGATCAAGCGGGTGAAACCGTCATCCACATGGGTGACAAAGCCTTCGAACGCATAATCCAGTGTCGCGCCCTTCGCCACATATTGGCAGGCCGACTCTTTTTTATTGAATGCCCAGCAATGCGCATTTTCATGGATAATCCAGCGGCCTTTTTTCGCCTTGGCTGTCAACGCGGCGAGGTCGCCACGGTTCATGTCAAAGTCACCGCGATTATAGAATATATAGTCGCCGTTTTTCGCGAAATACAAGAAATGGTAAGGGGTGTAAAAAACATTCCCAGCAACCATGTTGTAGTATTCTTGCATATCAGCCGTCAAAGGCTTGGACGGGTCGACCGCAGGAGTCGTTTGACCAGCGGCGACGGATTCTGCGAATTTTTGTTCAATCGATGCAAGGGATGCGAGGGTTTGTTCAAAATTCTGAGCAAACGATGTTTCCAAAATAACGCGTCCATCAATATAGCGGTTCCAGAAGAACTCCGCCGTTGTTTTGGACGTATCACCCTTTTTCACGATGTATAAAGGGTCGGTGTATTTCGGCAAAGGCTTGAATTTATCAGGGCCCATGTAAACGTCATAGCACGCGCCTTGCGGCAGGGCGATTGTCCCCGTCGTGTTCACGCCCTCATATGTCCAGCACACAGCGCCATCGCCGTCTACATTCCATTTACCGGTATAGGTCGTGCCAGGGGTCACGGGTGAGTCTGCCTTAACATATTGTTCGGCAAAGCTGCCATCCGCGCCGAAATAATAACGGTCATACTGGCTACGTCCCCAAAATGTACGACCCGCGAAAAGTTCTTTAACCTTCGCGCCCGTCATTTTTTCATAGCCTGTGAAATCATAGGAGTCTGGCTTTTGTGCCTTTGCCGCGCCAACGGACATCAAGCCCGCGACCACGAAAGACACCGCAAAAACCATCGAAAACAAAGTGAGATTACGCATAATATCTATTCCTTTTTTACCGCAAGTGAACCCCTTTGTAGGGGAAAAATTGTAATTTTTTATTAACACCTCTTTATAAAAAAGCCCCGTATCCTTATGGGCGGGGCTTTTTCTATTCTTATCCTATATGCCTATTGTGGCAATTATTAGGCGGCGATGAGTTGCTTGCTTGTGAGCTTCGCCATGGCTTTTTCCGATACGCCGCCGAGGTTGTTCAGCTCGTCTGCGTAGTAGTGGATTTCGCCGCTGTCACCCATAACTGGGATGACGTGGTTTTCCATGACCATGTTGTACAGCATCGCAACATCTTGTGACACGACATCGGCATATTGTGAGTCGGACAATTCAGTCCAGCCGTCTTTGCTGAGATATGCGTGACGACCTGTGGCCACAATACCGTCAACTTCGAACAGGCTCTCACCAACCATCCAACGACCATTGACCGTTGCGTGGCGGCTTTCGTCATAGTGACGGGCGAACTTTTGCAAGACGCGGCCTGTGACTGTTACGTCACCAACTTCGAGTTTCTCGATGGCTTTAACACTGCCATCGGCCATCACAACTTTGGCACCGGCCATGATACAAACGTCTGTACCACCTGTTTCACCTGACGAACCGCAATCATCCACGATGGAGATAACAGTCCATGGTGTCCAAGAGCCGACATAAGGAGCCGTTCCCGTGTAGTTACGCTCTTCCGTGCGGACTTCACAGCCACCAGTGGTGCGTGTGTCTTTACAGCTAGAGTTACGGGTTGTGGTCCATGTGCCACCCGATGTGTCACCGGCTGGGTTCAAGATCTCAAGAATTTTGTCCTGAATACCGGTTTGAACAACGGTACCGGCAGGGCAGGTAAATTCTCTGGTTTCCGAACATTGTGCAGTTTGCTCAATAACCCAATCGCCAACTTCCGTTTCCCCTTCGGGGTTCAGGATTTCAGTGATCTTGGTTGCGCGGCCTTCACGAAGTTCTGTCATTGTCGGGTAGGCCGAGCAATCCCATGTTGTATCTTCGGCGCATTGTGCTGTGCCTTCGATTGTCCAAGGACCGGCTTCGATTTCACCGATAATGTTCACAACTTCAACCAAGCGCCATGCGGAACCTGTCGAAACTTCTCTGAGTTCTGGGAATGCCGAGCAATCCCAGTTCAGGTCTTTACGCCATGAACAGTCATAGCTGTCGCCTGTCCAATCCGGATTGTCCGGCTCGTTCGGGACGAGGTTTTCGGCATCCGCCCAACCGCTGACGCTGTTGATACGGTTATAGATAAAGCCGCCGGCTGTAACTGGGGTGTAAAGTTCGCGGTCTGAGTAAACAGGCAAGCGTGTTTCGCACTCGATTTTGAGAACTTCTTCACGGCTACATTCCAAAGACAAACCGGTCCATTTTTCAACGGTTTCGATTTCTTCACAATCACCACAACCTGGGCCAGGGCCTCCGGCTGAGGTTGTTGTCGCGACCGAGTAAGACCACACTTCACGCTTGTAAACGGCTTCGCCGCTCCATGCGGGGTATGTTGCAATGCCCATATCGCCGTCAACGCTGTCTTCAAAAGTACCGGGAGTTCCGCCGCAAGGCTTGGTCACGATTTCTTCTTCGATCAACTCAAGAGCTGTCGCAGAAAGGCTCTGCAAAGCAGCCAATTCAACGGACACACCGCAAGTTTCAAACAATTGACGGTCTGCATCGTCAATCTCTTCACCGTCTTGGATGGTTTCCAAAACGCGGCGACATTCCATGTTGGACAACGAAGCATTCAACACCTGAGCGACTTGGTTGCTGCCGTCTACGCCGGAGCTTGTCATCAAGGCATTGAAGTCAATGCCAGCAGATGTGCCAACAGTCACGTCATAAGACGCCAATGTCACATCGGCCGCACATGTATTGGATGTCGTGATCCAAGACAAGCTGTCGTTATTGGTGATGTTTTGTGTATCGCCCGCTGGAATAACAGCTCCGCCTTGTGGGGTGCGGCTGCCATCTGCGTGGTACGTCACTTGGATTTGCTGTTGAACGGCACCGGATTCGCCAGAAGCACAAGAAACAGTGCGGTATTCATAGCGAACCATGTCGTTTTCAAAGCCGGTCGGCAAGGACAGGCTTGTCAACAAAACAGGCGAACCGTTGGGGATGCTAAGGCTTCCACATGTGGCCGGAATTGTTTGAACGGAACCATCTGACATTTTAATGCCGGTGCCGTCAAAGATACCGAGGTTGTCAATCGACACATCTTCGCGCAGGGCGCTGATGATAAAGCCTGAGTTGCCTGGGCCAACACCTTTCATAACGAACTGGCCGTCTGCATCGGCGCTGTCGAACCATGTCAGGTGCAACGCGTCATCGCCGGATGTTTTACAATAGGCGCTCTCAATATATACTTCTGCGCCGCCAAGGTCGATGGCGTTGAATTCGGCAGAGGTCAAATCAAGTGACCCTTCCGAAACGGCGCCGGCCGCCCATGTTGCTGCATTCGTCAGCGCGTGCTGGGACTGCAAGGAATATTGCTGGATTGCATTCGCGTAGAATTGCGATTGCGCTTGGACAAACTCTTTACTGTTGTCCTGTTCATTCGACGCGTTGTCGGTCGGAACACACGCAGTGAGCGCCAGCATCATCGCTGCCGCACATGCCGAGTTACGGAAACCGAGGAAACGCGAGGCTTTGGTATAGTCTCTATTGCTCATTATAACACCCTCATCATTGGCAAAAAATTGCCTAGTCGTTAAGTAATTGTAAACCTGTATATGTTAAATATATTATTTTGCATAAGATTGCAAGTAAAATTAACAAAATTTTAAGGTTTCAAGCTGGTTATACCCTGAACATTTTCAGGAAATCAATTCTTTTCGCAAAAAACTTCTGTCCGCTTATGAAAAAACAAACCAGACAAAATCTGCAAGCCGCCATAGTTATTAAAATAGCAACCAAGCCCCTATTCTGGACACTCTGAAAATAAAAAAGCGAGCGCCTAACCACCGCTATGCGCCCGCTCGATTCGATACTGTATTTCGATACTATTACTCTTCTATATATACATAAATACTCCATCTATATAGTATATAGAGTGAGGACTACTCCCCTCACTGCACCGCGTTTATTGATTACGCCGCGATGCGCAAACCGCCATCGATCATGATCATTGCTTTTTCAGCAACGCCGCCGAGGTTGTTCAGTTCGTCCGCATAATAGTGAACGGTGTCGCTGGCTCCAACCATCGGAATAACGTGGTTTTCCATCAAGACGTTGTACAACATGCTGACATCTTGAGCGACCGAGTTCGCATAAATGGAGTCGGACAATTCAATCCAACCTTCGCGGCTTAAATAGGCGTGACGACCTGTGGCAACAATCCCGTCAACTTCGTACAAGCTGTCGCCAATTCTCAAGCGGCCTTCCGCCGTCATGTGGCGTGTGGCATCATAAGGACGGGCATATTTTTGCAAGACGCGACCGGCAATGGTCAAATCGCCAACTTCGAGCAATTCAATCGCTTTGACGCTGCCATCGGCCATGGCGACCTGCGCGCCGGCCATGATGCAGACGTCACCGCCCCCGCCATCACCGCCGCCACCGCCGCCTGATCCGCCGCCGCTGGTGCAATTATCTTCAACCGCGACAACTTCCCACGGACCCCAGCTCCCAACGCCGGGGGCAGTGCCAATATAGTAACGTGTTTCAATCTCGGTGCGGCAACCGCTGCCGACACGGCGGCTTTCACAGCACTGTGAATTTTTTGTTGTCGACCAATCGATGATATTCAATGTCCCTTCAGGATCGAGAATTTCGGCAACCTTAATCTGGCGACCTTCTTCCATCAACCAGCCGGGGCAAGTGAAGCCGCGCTCTTTTTCGCATCGTGCGGTGCTGGTGATTGTCCAATCGCTCACCTCAACATCGCCGCGAATATTTTTCGCTTCGATCTTGCGCCATGCGGCGCCGGCTCTGACCTGTGTCATCTCGGGGAATTGCGAGCAATCCCATTCGGCATCTTTGCGCCATGAGCAATCAAAGCTGCTCCCCGTCCATGCCGGATTATCAGGCTCGTTCGGGATCAATTCTTCAGGATCGGCCCAACCGCTGATGTTATTCACGCGGTTATAAATAAAGCCACCGGCTGTAAGCGGGGTATAGATCTCGCGGTCTGAATACTGGTCAAGGCGTGTTTCGCACTCAATTTTCAAGACTTCTTCACGGCTGCATTCCAGTGACAAACCAGTCCATCTTTCTCTGGATTCCGTGTTTTGGCATGACCCGCACGTTGCGCCGGCTGTGTCGCCGTCCATGTCCATATTCACCGAATACGTCCATGTTTCGCGTCTGTATACGGCCTCCCCCGTCCATGCCGGATGGGTTGCAATCCCAACATCACCGTCTACGCTGTCTTCAAAACTACCGGGAGTTCCGCCGCAAGGACGGGTCACGATTTCTTCTTCGGACAATTCCATGGTGGTTGAGCCGATGCTTTGCAAAGCCGCCAATTCAATCGACACGCCGCATGTTTGGAACAATTCTTGCTCGGCATCGTCAATATCTTCGCCATTTTGGATGGCTTCGACAACGCGGCGGCATTCCATATTCGACAGGCTCTGGTCAAGAATTTGCGCGACTTGATTATCCGTGTTCACGCCGGAAGACGTAATCAAAGCGTTAAAATCAATGCCCGCGGACACATCAACCGAAACATCATAAGACGCCAAGGTGATCTCCGCCGCACAATTCGTTGCGGTGGTAATCCATGCAAGACCGTCATCGCTCGCAACACTGCGTGTATCGGAGGCCGGAATGGTTGATCCGCCTTGCGGTGAACGGCTTCCATCTGCGTGATAGGTCACTTGGACTTGCTGTTGGATTGCGCCGGTTTCGCCGCTTGGGCAAGACACGGTGCGGTATTCAAAACGAACCATGTCGTTCTCCGAGCCGCTCGGCAAGGACACATCGACCAGTAATACAGGTGAACCATTCGGAATGCCAAGACCGACACATCCGGCGGGAAGAACCTGTACAGACCCATCGGACATTGTCACGTTGGTGCCGTTAAAGATTCCGAAATTTTCGTTGGCAACATGTTCTTTGATCGCGCGGATGATATAGCCGGACTTGCCTGCGCCAATCCCCTTCAGCGCGAAATTGCCATCTTCATCGGCGCTGTCATACCATGTCAGGTGCAGCGCATCGGTTGCGGATGTTTTACAGTAGCCGCTCTCAACAAATAATTCAGCATCGCCCATGTCAATGCTTCCGAAATCGGCCGATGCCAAGTTCAAAGTACCTTCCGCCACTGTACCCGCCAGCCATGAAGCGGTGTTGGTCATGGCGTGCTGTGACCGCATCGAATATTGCTGGATCGCGTTGGCGTAATATTGAGATTGAGATTGCGCGAAATCTTCGCTGCGGTTTGTTTCGTTGGACGCGTTATCGGTCGGGATACACGCGCTCAGTGCCAGCATCATCACCGCACCACACGCAGAATTGCGAAGGGACTGGAAACGCGCTTTTGTTGTCAATGGTTTGATCGTCATATGCACACCCTTAATTTGAAAGCTTTACATCTCGGCGGCTTGGTCATTGTTTCGGCGTTATCAAAATGTCGCCTTCATGCCGCTCAAAGATTATGTAAACTGTTTAAACTTTAATAGATATATAGATGTTTACATAAAAATGCAATATTAAATTAATGAATTTTTAAGGCTTTCCTTTTTTCGCAACTCCCCCTATCTTGGCAATGCTCAATTTTAGGGGCTGTTCGTGTGGCGTGCGCATGATGATCGGGGCGTCCCGATCTGCACATAAAGCACACGCACATAAGCACATAGGGAATGGAGTATTCTATGAACATATTAAAACGCACGATCCTTACAGTGATCGCAATGGCCACAATGGTTGGCACAATGGTTGGAGGTTCTATGACCGCGAAAGCACAAGATTTGAATAATTTGTTATATCTCGATCTGGACTACGGACGGGTTGTTATTGAATTAAAACCCGATTTGGCCCCCGGCCATGTTGAGCGCATCAAAACCCTGACCAAACAGGGCTTTTATGACGGTATCGTTTTCCACCGCGTGATTGAAGGGTTCATGGCACAAACCGGCGACCCGACCGGCACAGGCATGGGCGGTTCCGACCTTCCTGACCTCAAGGCCGAGTTCAACAGCTATAATTTCGGTCGCGGCGTTGTCGGCATGGCACGCTCAGGCAACCCGAACAGCGGTAACTCACAATTCTTCATTTGCTTTGATGATTGCGGCTTCTTAAACGGTCAATACACCGTTTGGGGTCAAGTCATTGACGGCATGAACTTTGTTGACCAAATCAAACGCGGTGAACCGCCGGCCAATCCGGACAAAATCGTCCGCATGGTTTTGGCCGCCGATGTCGCCATGGCTGCGGGTTCCGAAGCAAGCTCCGAAAAAGACGCCGACTCAGGCGCCGCTGCGGAATAATTTTCGCCCCCAATTTTCATACAAAAGGCCGCTCCATGCGGCCTTTTTATTTGCGCATTGCCCGCACTGTGCGGTACGCTCGGCGCATGAATGGATACACTGCCTATTTCCTCACGCCCGACACCACACAGGCCTTGCTAAAGGCTCTGCCCCCCGCCTTTGCGACCATCAAGGCCGACCACGTCACTCATCGCTATGGTGTGACCGATTTCGGCGATATTGCCCCGAGCGCCGATATTCACATCACCCATTATATCCGCGACCCACAAGGCCTTGACGTTCTCAAAGTCACCGTCAACGGGCAAGAAACCAAACCCGATGGGCAGCCCTATCACATCACATGGTCGATCAACGAAACGGTGCCGATGTCGGACGCGCTGTGCGCCCATATCGGTTTGCCTACGCCGCGCCCCTATCAAGCCAAAGACTCCAACGACCTTGTCACCCTTGCGCTGTCCGGCAAAGCCCCAGAGCAATTTATCATCAAGGCATTGGATATCCGCCTTCCGCGTGGAGCCGTAACCGCCCGCTTCATCGCGCCTGATAAGACTAAACACGCGCACAAAGCCCCGCGGCCATAACGCCCCCTAGCCTTGCATTATTGACATAAACATCGCACCGTTCTATATCAAGGGTAAGCCTTCCATAAAAACGAAAGAGAACGGTGCATCATGCAAAACCCAAACAAGGTCAAAACAACCGAATTGTCCAAACTCGCGGAATCATTTGAATTTGCGCTCGCGCGGCATGTCCGCCAAGACCCCACCATCGCCCTCAAGCTGCGTGAATCCTTCACGCCGGAAGAAGCGCGCGAAATCGACATGTTGACCACCACCATCACCGACACAATCGGCCTGATGGAGGCTCTAGAAGTTCGGCCGGAAATCATGAACCAACGCCTTGCTCCCATGATGATTTTACTGATTGATAAGGCGCTCACCGTTCCTTTGCGGGTTTTGGGCGATGACACCATCGCCGATCTCGTCAACCCCGAGGACAAGAGCGAAGAAAACAGCCAAGGATTCCTCGCCGAAGGCGCCCCGAACCTAGCGCGGGTTTACGCGCCAAAGCCTCGGAAGCCATAACCATAAAGCCCTGAGCCATAACAGCCCAAACAGCAAAAAACGCGCCAATCAGCGCGTTTTTGTCTTAATTGAACCCGCGTTATCGCGTCCCGTCCAACATCTGTCATTTGGTCTGTTCTGTTATTTAGGGCGAAGAACGACCGTTTTTGCTTTAGCGCCCGCTTCATTTCCTACTTTTTTATCTGCCCCGTCATTCTGCGGGTTTTCGGGCGGAAAGACATAAGGCGTCATAACGCCCTTGCTGTCCCTGTGATACAGAACGTCAAACTCGTCTTGTTGGGGAAACCCCTTTGCGAGCCATTCGCCCATTTTTTCGATCACGTCCGGCGGAATAAATTTTCCGGTGCGCTCGAACCGTTCTTCACAGCGCCGCTTTGATTCCTCAACTGTAATATCAAAGAAAACTCCGATCTTCTTGAAATCAGGGAATAATTCTTGCTTTTTCTTACGTTCTCTTTCTGTCAGATTGGTTTGATCCCAAAACACAATCCCCGTATGCGCCTTGGCCCGTTCGACAAGCGCCGTATACAAAACGCCGGATTCCGCCTTTGCCTCGGCATCAACCTCCAGCAAGGCCATTATGTCGCCATAGCTCATCTGGCGCTCAGCGCCCATGGCTTCAACCACGGCATCAAAGCTCACCACCACAATCCGGTCGCCGTGCTGCCCCTGCAATTCCTTAAGAAAGCTCGACTTACCGCTGGCAGGAAGCCCGATCGGCATAATCAGTGTTTTGTCATCTATTTTCATTGCATCAATCTGTGTATACATTATGCAAATATATTGCGTTTCCTATCCTAGCATGGTACACAGCATCCGTGAAAGAAAAGTGAAGGACTATTTCCCCCAATGACCAGAATTAAGCTGCACTTTGCCGTTACCAGTTTTTTGGCCGCCGCCTTTATAGGATTTCCCTCCATGGCTCAAACGCAAAAATCTTACTATTTTTTTGATGAGGCCATTGAAGGCCAAAGAATCACGGCCAACACGGACGGGAGCTATAATTTCCATCCCGACCCGAACAATACGGTCACGACCCATCCCTACACATTGCCGCAAGATACGCGCTTTCACATGATGCCGAACGGCAATACCCAGATATGGGTCACGGATCCCAACGGCGAACACCCCCATGCGGGTGTCATGTTCCCTAGGCCGCCCTTTCCATGGGTTGAACCGGACGGAAATAATGGTGCCAGTAACGGCAGAGGCAGAGTCGAATTCGTTGTTCCGCCGCTGAGCGAAACGCCCAAGCCCTAACCAGACCTCAAAAGCCAGCCACAAAACACGCCTCACAGATCAAAACCCAAACGGCTTAAACTTAAAGCCCGATTTGTCGGTCTTCAAGACGTTTGATCTCGTCCCGCAAGCGGGCTGCCTCCTCAAATTCAAGATTCGCCGCGGCCTCACGCATTTTCTTTTCAAGCCCCGCAAGATGTTTGCGCATCGCATCGGGCGAATGTAGTAACGCCTGATCCGCTTCTGAAAACCCAGCCGCCTTTGCGGCAAGGTCAACGTGGTCGGCGCGTTCATACACACTGCTCATCACGTTGCCGATATTCTTTTTCACGCTTTCCGGCGTGATGCCGTTTTCGGCGTTATAGAGCATCTGCTTTTCACGGCGGCGCGAGGTTTCGCCCATCGCGGCCTCCATGCTGCCGGTAATGCGGTCGGCGTATAAAATCGCCTTGCCGTCAATGTTTCGTGCCGCGCGGCCGATGGTCTGGATCAATGACGTACGCGAGCGCAAGAACCCTTCCTTATCCGCATCCAAAATCGCCACCAGCCCACATTCAGGAATATCAAGCCCCTCTCGCAGCAAGTTAATCCCGACCAAAATATCATAAACACCAAGGCGCAAGTCGCGGATAATCTCGATCCGCTCCAACGTATCGACATCCGAATGCACATAACATGTCTTCAGCCCCGACTCGACGAAATATTCCGTCAGGCTCTCGGCCATTTTCTTGGTCAAAGTCGTGACCAAAACGCGGTATCCCTCCACCACTGTTTTACGGCATTCCTCCATCAAATCATCGACTTGATTGGCCGTCGGGCGCACAAAAACAGGCGGATCGATAAGGCCGGTCGGGCGCACCACCTGTTCGGCATAATCGCCATTGGTGAGCGACAATTCCCAATCCGCCGGTGTCGCCGACACAAACACGGTTTGCGGCCTGAACTTGTCCCATTCCTCAAATTTCAGCGGGCGGTTATCCATACAGCTCGGCAATCGAAACCCATATTCCGCCAGCACCGATTTACGGGCGCGGTCGCCGTTATACATGGCGCGGAGCTGCGGCACCATGACATGGCTCTCGTCCAGAATCATAATCGCGTCATCCGGCATGTATTCGATCAAGGTCGGCGGCGGCTCGCCCGATGCCCGCCCCGTCAAATACCGCGAGTAATTCTCGATCCCTTGACACATGCCGGTGGCGGCGAGCATCTCAAGGTCATAGGTCGTGCGTTGTTCAATGCGCTGTGCCTCCAGCAATTTGCCGTTGGCGCGATACCATTCGAGCCGGTCTTTCAACTCGACTTTAATCCCCTGAATGGCTTGCTGGATGGTCGGCCCCGGTGTCACATAATGCGAATTCGCAAAGACTCTTACGCCCTTAAGCTCACCCAGTTTCTGGCCTGTCAAAGGATCAAATTCTGTAATCTTTTCAATTTCTTCACCAAAAAGACTAAACCGCCATGCGCGATCTTCAAAGTGCGCCGGAAATAATTCGACCGTATCCCCGCGCACCCGAAACGTGCCGCGCTCAAAGGCAATATCATTGCGCTTGTAGTGCAGCGCGACCATAAGCTGGATCATATCTTGGCGGTTCATCATCTGTCCCGCCTCGATATCGACGGTCATCGCCATATAATCTTCTTTCGAGCCAATCCCGTAAATCGACGATACTGACGCCACGATAATCACATCGCGGCGTTCAAACAACGCGCGGGTCGCGCTGTGGCGCATCCGGTCGATTTGTTCGTTAATGCTGGAGTCTTTTTCGATGAATGTGTCGGTGCGCGGCACATAGGCCTCGGGCTGGAAATAATCGTAATATGACACGAAATATTCCACCGCATTATCGGGAAAGAACTCTTTCATTTCACTGTAAAGCTGCGCCGCCAAGGTCTTGTTATGCGCCATGATAATCGCCGGCCTTTGCACCGCTTCGATGACATGCGCCATCGTAAACGTCTTGCCCGACCCCGTCACGCCGAGCAGCACCTGATCCGACAGCCCCGCATTCAGCCCCTCAACCAGCTTTGCAATCGCCTTCGGCTGATCGCCCGCCGGTTTAAAATCGGAATGAATCTTAAACGGCCGCGATGGGTTCGCAACGGCGCTCACCGTTTGGTCCACGCCGCTCTTATCTTTTTTGCCGTTTTTGATGGTTGGTTCGGTTTTCATCGCCCTTCAAGCACTCAATGCGCGGGTTATATCGGGTCAAAATCAAAATCGCTCACGACCTTTTTCTTGTTCACATGTTCGCGGAAGACAATATAAAGGCCGCTGGAGATAATGACCGCACTTCCGACAAAAGTCCAGAGATCCGGCACTTCGTTAAAGAACAAATAGCCCCAAATAACGCCGAAGATAATCTGCGAATAATGGAACGGCGACACCGCCGCCGGCGGCGCATTTTGGAACGCGGTCGACACCATAATCATGCCGCTCACCCCGAACAAGGCAATCGAACACATCATCAACCCATCCACCAATGTTGGCATTTGAAAATGAAGGATTGCGGGAATAATCATAAGGCAACACGTCACAATCGACGGATATACCGAAAACGACATGGCGGTTTGCTGTGTTCCAATAAACCGTACGAGAACCCAAGAAACCGCGGCAAGCGTTCCGGTCGCAAGTGCCGCAAGCGCCCCCATCTCAAGCGGAATAACGCCAGGGCGCAGCGCGATCAAAACTCCGACAAAGCCGGTGCCGATGGTCGCCCAGCGCCGCCACCCGACCTTGTCCCCCAACACAAAAATCCCGAGCAAAGCCGTAATGAACGGCGCCACGAAAATAAGCGTATAAGCCTTCGTCATCGGCAAAGTGGAAAATGCATACACCCCGCAAAACCCCTGCACTCCCAAAAGAATGCCGCGTAACCATTGCAATTTCCATTTCGGAGTGATGAATGTGGCCTTGACGCCGCCGAGTTTCTTCGAAAAAGAAAACAAAATGACTAAGGCCGTCAAAGACGACATCAACGCGACCTGATAAATCGCATAATGGTGGGTCGAATATTTAACCAAGGCATCGCCGCAGGTAAACAAAGTAAACCCGCCAAGCCCCAGCATCATGCCCTTCAGCAAGTTTTGACCCGCATCATCCGCCGCCATTTTTAGTCCCTTTCAAAGTCAAGTATTACGCATCATATTTCATGATATCCCATAGCGCATATGAACATATATCTTGCAGCGCAGCAAAACAAAAATACAGGCCTCAACCTGTTTTTTAATGCGCCGCATTCACACACCCACTACACTTTTGAAAAATCATGGTTTACCATGGTCGAAACAACCTTGGGGAAGGACATTATCATGAGCCGCACACTGGCCGAAACCAATCCGTTTTTCAATACATATCGCGAGAACCTGACCGGACTTTTGCGCGGACAAACCTTGTACCGCGACGATGTAAAGGATTTGCGCTCTGTGCTTGACCATCCCTTCACTTCGGCGGAGGATTTGCTCGACACATGCCATCGTATCAACCGCATCATGACGATCCACAGAGCCGGCCTTGGCAACAACCCCGCCTTCTTGAAGGATTACCACGCCCTCAAGCTCACAAGCTGGCGCAAGACCGCCGATTTGCCGGTTGATCTGGCGCTTCAGGAAAAACTCGCCGACACGCTTTATAACGTGAAACCAAACTCAAAAGACGCGGCTATCCTATTGTTCGGCAACAAAAGTCGCGGAATAGCCCATGCGCTTGTCAACCGCCTGCGTGCCGACAATATTCCGTTTTATCCGGAATTTTTAGACGCCGATTTCAAAAATCTGGTTTTGTCACATGCCCGCCGCGATGGCATTGAAAAGCTCGCCCGCCACGAAATTGCGCTCAATGCCAAAGCCAATAAAAAAATCATCGCCATCCCCAATGGCGGGCCAGACCCGCTCGTCGAAGCCCCGAAAGACAAGCGCAAAATCTATAACGATGCCTGCCGCCCGATGCGCGACCGCTCCGGCAACGGCGATTTATTCTTCACCTTGACCTCCTTCCCGACCGAAAACGATGCCGCCCGCGACGGCATTGACTACGAAGAATACCTCAAGCTCTATTTCGAAATGTGCGACCAGCCATGGACAGAGATCACCAAGGCGCAAGACCACCTCATCACCCTGTTCAACAAGGCAAGCAAGGTGCGCTTTACCAACAGTGACGGCACCGATATTTCAATGTCCTTGGTCGATAAGGACGGCAAGCATTTTACGTTTTGTAACAGTGTCATCGCCAAAAATGTTCCGGGGTCGGAGATATTCAGCGCCCCGCGCCGCGACAGCATTAACGGAACCATCGTTGCCAAAGGCCGTTTCTCGCCACGCGATACCGGCAATAAAATCATTGAAAACCTGACCATGCATTTTGAAAACGGCAAGCTCACCCGCTTTTCCGCCGATAAAGGCGCCGAACATTTTCAGGAATTCCTCGACCAAGACGCCGGAAACCGCTATGTCGGCGAACTCGGAATCGGCACGAACCCGCATTTAAAGCGCCATGTGATGAACATCTTGCTGGTCGAAAAAATCGGCGGGAGCTTCCACCTCGCCCTCGGCAATGCCTACAGTTTCAAAGACTATGTCGGCACGCCGGTGAAGGTCGATAACGGCAATCGCAGCCAAGACCATTGGGACATCACCACCATGCTCATCGGCAAGCAAGGCCAGATCATCCTCGATGGTACGCCGATCATGAAGGACGGCAAATTCCTTGCCCCTGAACTGGCGGTACTGAACGAAGGATGGGCGGCTCTACCGGTTAACCAACGCCCTGCCTATTGGAAAAATTACAAAGGCCCTAAACTTCCATAAGAACAACATATTATGGAATATTTTTAAAGCTTAGGTTTAAGCGCCCGCAAACCGTGTGGAAGGGACGTGAGAACGATTCTCAATTAACTTTGTGGCGTTGCAAAGAATCAGGATAAACTGGCTGACGATTAATAAATCAAACGCAACGCAGGACAGATCCATGACCGTCAAAGCCGCCCAAAAATCCCCCGAGTTGATTGATTTTTTACTGGCGCGGCGGTCTGTATCGCTCAAACTCATGGGCGATCAACGCCCGACGGATGACCAAATTAACACCATCCTCAGTGCCGCGATCCGAAGCCCCGATCACGGCAAAATGGCACCATGGTATTTCATCACCATCAAGGATGACGCCCGCAAAACCATCGGCGACGTGTTGAAACGCGCCTATACCGCCGATCAAGACCCGCACGCCGAACCGGCGAAGCTGGAGCTGGAATCCGAGCGTTTCTTACGCGCTCCGATGGCGATTATCGTTGTGTCGCGCATCCGCGAAGGCAAAAATCCGGTATGGGAACAAATTTTGTCTGCCGGCGCGGTTTGTACGCATCTGTCCTTGGCGGCACATGCGCTCGGCTTCGGAGTCAATTGGCTGACGGAATGGTACAGCTACAGCCCAACCTTTCGCGCCGCCCTCGGCCTTGATGCACGCGACAATATCGCTGGCGTCCTGTATATCGGTAATGTCGTTGAAATGCCGGAGGAACGCGAGCGCCCCACCCTGTCCCACCTCACGACTGACTGGACAGGTACAGGCACACGCCCGAGCAAAGGCGACGCCCATTACGGCATGGCGGGCAAAGGCCTCCCATCCTTGGGCATGGTTTTGCCGGATGGGCTTGCGGACGACGCCTGATCCGCGCTACTCTTGCCCTCATCCGGCGTGACAACGATGCGCCCTGATGAAGCAATATTAATAAGGTGAGTAAAACGACGTGACACGCTATGCGCGGCAAATTTCGGGCTATCTCTTTTTCACCGGCAACGCCGCATTGCTGGTGTTTAACTATGAGTCGCTGAACCTGTCACAAATGGCGGCCTCCCTCATGCTCATGCTGTGTTCGGTTTTGCTGATTTTTTCAAACCGCAATATTCGTTGGCTCTATGCCTGCGGGGCGCTCATCGTCACGGCCTATGCCCTCATCGCCCATGCAGCGGACGGGGATGGGCGTATCATGCAAATCATCGGCGTGATTTTGCCGATGGCAAATGGCCTCCTCCTGATCCGCAGCGCATGGCAAGCCGATTTCAAAACCCGCTTCACCAGCCACTCCCTCTGGACTAAGCCACTGGCCTTAATCGACGCCTATCCCGTCGCCGGTGCCGGCCTTATTCAAATCCCCGGCACGGGTTTAATCTGTGCCGGAGCCGTCTTGAGCGGCGACTGGACGCTCGCCTTTTCGGCATGTATGTGGATTTTGGCGGCGCTGTTCATGGCGTGGTCTGACCCCGCCCTCCCCCATAACCATAAAAAAAACTAGACGTTGCCAAAAAACCTGTTTAGCGTTCTCCTGAATTGCCATAACAAGAAAATCAGGGAGAAACGGCAATGGACAACGGGCAACCCGTATCCACAAACACACGCACCCAGCACTCGCACCGCTGCCGTATTCCTGAAAACGGCGCGCCCCGCGCTGCGCACCGCACTAAGCACCAGCCCCTCGCCGCCGTTTTTCTCGCGGCGGCCTTATCTTTGCTTCCGGCATCCGGCTTGGCGCAATCATCCTCGCAGCCTCTGTCCGCGCCGCCACTGCTTGAGGATAATTTGTCGCATGATTTCACCGCCGCCAACCCCTATGGCGAGCCTGTCTTGATTATCACCCATGCGGATATAAAGGCCGCCACCGATTACTTGCGCCAGCACACCCAAAACACCGTCACGCGCGACCAAGCCTTGCAAGACATCGTCACCCGCCGCACCGCCGGCAAGACCTTGCCCGATGAATTGCTGTCGCTTGTGTTGCAACAACTGGATTACAGCCATTTCATAGCATTTCGCATTCCCCAAAAACCGCCCTATGACGCGCCATCCTTTCGCGCCCAACACGGTGTTTGCACGATTTCCGGTGACACCCGAATCCGCGCCGACGCTTCGCCCATATCCGTCATCGCCGCCACCGACCTCGACCACCATATTGTCGAATGGCGAGGCGCAAAAACCAAGGTTCAAGACCTGTCCTTCACCATGGTGCGCGAAGATTATCTGAGCATCTTCCGCACGCATGAAGCCTTTCACTGCATTGACACATGGTACATTCCGCACCAGCACAGCATCCGCCCCGCGCCACCGCGATCCATCCAAGACTATCTCAACCGTTCGGAAGAGTTCCTGAACACGGATTACATCACCTATCAATCCGAAGTTTTCGCCGATATCGGCGCGGCGCTCAAAGCCACCGCCGAAGGCCGCCCAGATGCCGCCGCCACCCTTGCGTCCATGCGTGCCATCACGACAATCATCGTTTTGAACGCCAATGCTCGCCCCGATTACGCCCTGAACACCTATGCCCAGCTCAGCAACGGCCAATTTCCAAAGGATGGCTGGCCGGACACCATGGCCTATGTCGGCGCAGACGCCTTCATCCACAACACGACATCGGCGCTCCTCGCCGTTCAAGACGATATTGACGCGGGGCGCATCGACCCCAAAGGAAAATCCATTCCCGAACTCGCCGCCATGGCGCACAGCCTCACAGAGCAATACGCCATACCGCGCCAGAGCTTCCGCCACCTCAATTACACCGCATGGGACGCCGCCCGCCAATATCTCGGCACCTATACCAACGACACGATGAATCAATCCATGCGCCTCACCCCCGCGCATAATGCCGCGATTGACGCCGATAAAACAGAGTTTGATCGCGCCCTGTCCAAAGCCCACGACTACGCCACCGCCCCGCGCCGCGCTCCCCCGACAACTCTCACCCCCGCACCCTAAAACAAAAGCCCCTCCCGCGAACGGGAAGGGCTTTTAAAAGCAACAAAAGAGCGAATAACTATTGTTTCGCGGGTTTCAAAGTCGGGAAACAAATCACATCGCGGATATTCGGGCTGTTCGTCATGATCATTGTCAAACGGTCAACGCCGAGCCCCCAGCCACCGGTCGGCGGCAAGCCAATCTCCAGCGCCGTGATGAAATCTTCATCCAGCATTTGCGCCTCTTCATCGCCCGCCTCTTTGGCCGCGACTTGGGCTTCGAACCGGATGCGTTGTTCGGCAGGGTCGTTCAATTCCGTGAACGCATTGGCGATTTCCCAGCCATTCATATAGGTTTCGAACCGCTCGGTCAGGAGCGGATTATCACGATGCGTCTTCGCCAAGGGCGAGATATCCAGCGGGAATTCCGTTACATGGGTTGGCTGCACAAGGGAGGCCTCGACACGTTCGCTAAAGATCGCCTCAACAACCTGTCCCCAATTTGCGTATTCCTCAACATGAACGCCCAATTGCTTCGCCTTCGCCCGCGCGGCGGCGGGGTCGGTGATGGTCAGGAAATCAACGCCCGTGCCTTCCTCCACCAATTGCAACATCGACTTGCGCGGCCATGGGCCTGCAAAATCAATCTCTTTGCCTTGATATTCGATCTTGGTTGATCCGTTGACTTTCATAGAAATATACTGGATCAAGCCTTCCGTCATATCCATCATGTCGTTGTAATCGGCATAGGCTTTATACAATTCAACACTGGTGAATTCGGGGTTATGTTTCGGCGAAATGCCTTCGTTGCGGAAACACCGCCCGATTTCAAACACGCAATCCGCCAAGCCGCCGATAATCAAGCGTTTCAGGAACAATTCCGGCGCAACGCGCAGGTAAAAATCGCTGTCCAGCGCGTTATGATGGGTCGTAAACGGCTTAGCCGACGCGCCGCCCATAATGGCGTGCAGCATCGGGGTTTCAACCTCGATCCCTTCCCATTCATTGCTCAAATAATTGCGGATTTCACGCACGATCTGCGAGCGCTTGCGCAAGGTTTCACGGCTTTCATCATTGACGATCAAATCCACATAACGCTGGCGATAGCGCGTTTCAATGTCGCTCAAGCCGTGATATTTCTCCGGCAAAGGCTGTAATGACTTGGTAAGGATAACCGTTTCTTGCGCCCGCACCGACAATTCCCCTCGCGGAGTCCGGCGGATTGTCCCCTGCGCGCCGATCACATCGCCAATGTCATAGGATTTAAGGCGGTTCATCTGCGCTTCATCCATGCTGTCTTTGTGACAGAAAATCTGAATCCGCCCCGTTGTGTCCATAAGGTCGATGAACATACCGTTATTACGCATCGCCATGATACGCCCTGCAACGCTGACATAATCCTCGGTTTCCGTACCGTCTACGAGGTCTGCATAGCGCTCTTGCAACGCCCCCGCCTTGTGCGTGCGGCCATAAGCATAGGCATAGGGGTTTTCACCGGACTCTTTGATAGCCTCCAGCTTCGCCTGACGCGCAACCTTGGGATCGGTTAAATCCCGCACTTCGTCATTTTGTTTGTCTTTTGCGTTGCCGGCTGCGTTCGTCTGCACCATTTTTATGCCATCCATTTCTAAGGTATTTTTTAATCAAAATAGATGTATAATGAAATTTCAGGCTCAGAGCAATCAAGAATTAACCATAATACCATGAAATATTTAAAATCTTTGCCCCTACATGCATCCTTGGATCAAGACGCGCGCCAATCCGGTAATGTGCTGTTCATCATCTTGCTCGGCGTTGTGCTGTTCGGGGCGCTGAGTTTTTCCGTCATGCGCACACAAGGCACGGTGTCGGAAACGGCAGAGCCAGAGCGCCTGAAGATGCAGGCCACCGAAATCATCCGCTATGCACAAGACGTTCGCCGCGCCGTCGACATGATGCGCGCCAACGGCCTCAGCGAGTCCGACATCCGTTTCGCCCATGCCGACCTTGACGTGGCCTATGGCACATACGGCACCAATCCGACCGCCGAGGTATTCAACCCCGCCGGCGGCGGCGCCTATTACAAAAAACCCAAAAAAGAATGGCTGGATCCCGCCAACATAACGACTGCAGATTCCGGTGCGTGGCTGTTTACCGGCGCAAGCGAGGTCTTTAACATCGGCACACCGACAGACGATAATTGCAGCGCTTGGCCGGTGGCCGATCGCCCCAAATGCTCGGAACTGGTCATGTTTTTGCCGTATATTACAAGGGAACTCTGCATTGCCATTAACCAAGCGCTTAATCTCGGCGATGCCACAACGACACCGTCAAAAGACAACACATCCATGAGCTTCACGAAATTTGCCGGCACATTCACCTATGCCACCCAAATAAGACCCACGGAAGTCGCTTACCGCGGGCAAGAGGCCTATTGCATTCAGGGCGACAGCTCCCCCGCTACGGGAACCTATCATTTCTACCAAGTCCTGATCGCCCGCTAAGCGCTAAAGCGACACGCTAGCGTCACGCCGGAATCCGTTCCACAGCCTTGCTCAGCGCCAATTTCACCGCCAGCGCGATAAACCCGACTCCCGTGATGCGGTCAATCCACACCGATGCCCGCGTAAAATACCCACGCACCCGCCGCTGGGTCAGGGCGTAAGACACAAACGTAAACCACAGCCCCGCCGTTGACACGCAAATCACGCCATAGCCGAACTGCACCAATCGCGGCGTTGCGGGGTCAATCACCTGTGTAAACAGCGCCAGAAAAAACAGCGTTGCCTTAGGGTTCAAAACATTGGTGATAAACCCGCGCAAAAACATCGTGCGCCCGCTTTTAGCGCGGCTCAAATGGCTGTTTTCCGCCTCTGCGCCCACATCATCAATCGACCAGCCCTTGGAACGCAGCGCCATCACGCCCATATAAAGCAGGTATGCCGCACCGAGCCATTTCACGGCATTAAAGGCAAACTCGGATTGCGCAATCAAAACACTTAATCCGACCATCGCATATCCCACATGCACGAAGATTCCGGCCGCAATTCCCCATGCCGTATAAATTCCGGCGCGTCTTCCTTTGGCGAGCGCATGGCGAATCACGATCAAAAAATCCGGCCCCGGCGACATTGCCGCCACCAAAACCAGCGCCGCGACAGTTAATCCGGAAAATAAATAATCCATAATACAGCCTTCAATTTTCTATAATTTTTCGCATCATGTGGTGCGGAATCCCTGCCTCAAGATATCCGTCCCTCTCGGCGACAAAACCAAGCCGGCCGTAAAACGGAATGGCGTGATCCTGCGCACTCAAAACCATCGCGGCAAATACGCCAGAATCGTCGTCAAAATTGTTGCCAGAATCCTCGCCGGAATCGCCCTCAATATCGCGCATAAGCTTTTCCATCAACGCCCGCGCAACCCCGCTACCGCGCGCTTGTTTTAAAACCGCGACGCGTTCGATTTTGGCATTGCCATGATACGGCCGCCACCGCGCCGTTCCAACCGCCTCGCCCCCAATAAACGCCACATAATGGCGGCATGAATCCTCCAGCGCGTCATATTCCTCCGCCACGGGGCATTGCTGCTCCCCGACAAACACGCTGTGCCGGATCGCCACGCACAGAGCGTAGTGATAGAGGCTCTCAGTTTTTATGACATGAATATCGGGGTTTTTTGTCACCGTTTTGCGGCCTTATGCTTGGTTGAATATTTGATTGAAATCAGCCCCAAGCAAAGCATGAAACCCGCCCCACAGCAATAAAAAAGCCAGCCCGACAATACAGGCTGGCTCTTACATCGCATCGCATTCAGTGCGCCACTATCCCAATTTGCGGCGAATCCAGCGCGGTAATTCTTCTGCCTTGATTTGTTTGACGGCGACAAGGTCGCGGTACCATTCATCACTGCCAACTCCGTGCTCGCCACGCTCGCCTTTTTTGGCAGTCATTGCGGCGTGGTAAGGTACGGGCGAATACATGGTTGCAAAGCTCAACGGGTAATATGTTTTGCCATTCTCATCCGTCTGTCCCAAATAAGTAAACGTCCAGCCGCGCTCTTTCATCCCTTTTTCGGTTTTGGCATCAAGGCTCCAGCTTCCTTCGGTCGCGAGTGATAATCCATTAAACATACGCTTCAAAGTCAAAGGCACAGTCAGTTTCATTTGAATATCCTTATAATGACGCCATCATTGGCTCTGCCCCACAGGCATAAAATAAAATCATGCTACAAGTCAATTTATTTTATGTCCGCCCCTTCCTTGCGCCCTCGAACAACACGCAATGAAGGTTTTTCGGGCATAACTTTGCCCTTAGGCGAAGTTTTTTATTCTCCGTATCATAAGCTGTGGCATAGTACGCCGATGACTGCAAATAATAATGCCCCGAAACCGCCCCTGCCAAAGGCCACAGACAGCGCGCCGCCCGCTGTGCCGCCGATGCTCGCGATTCCGGAGGCCGTCCTTGTCGCCATTCGCGGAGCAACCGCCTGCGCCATGACGCCGGAGGGCGAGATTCTCGATTGGCCGATTAATCGGACAGCCCCTCTCGTTTTGAATGATAAAATCCCCATCATGACGGTCTTAGCGCCAAGAACCGCCAAACTCCTCGGCCTTAAAACCTATCCGGCCTTTGACGTTCTCGAATTATACGCCTTTGTTTTTCCGGCGCAGTTTTGCGCCCCCACCGTGTCCGGCCTGTGCCGCGCCCTACGCCTCCCCGTTCCCGCCGATTTGGAAGACGAAGCCATCAGTCTTGCCGCCATCACCCGCGAACTCCTCCACGCTTTGTCCACCCTGCCGGAACGCGACCGTAAAACCTGCCTCGCCATTGCCGGCGCGATGGGGCGCCAAGGGCAAGGATGGCCGTGGACTCCGTTCGTATTCTCCGCCCTCGGGGAAAAGTACAATCCGGACATTCCGACCATCAACAAACAAGATATGAACATCTGGAAAGATTTACCGGAATGGTCGGAAGAAGCGCCAAAACCGCCATCCCAGCACCATTCGATCAGCGCCGACGAGGCCGCATCGGCGCTCAAAGATCTTGTCCAAGGAAAAGTCCAGAACGGACAAACCGCGACACAACGACCAGCGCAAGAAACGTACAGCCGCGCACTGTCCGGAATCTTTGCCCCGCGGCTTGATATGGATGATTGCAATGTCCTGACCGCCGAGGCGGGAACGGGGGTCGGCAAAACACTCGGCTATCTCGCCCCCGCAAAATTATGGGCGGAACGCAACGACCAATCCATCTGGATTTCAACCTATACCCGCAATCTGCAACGCCAGATGGATCAGGAAATGCGCATCCTCTATCCCGATGATGAGGAACGCAGCCGCAAAGCCGTCATCCGCAAAGGCCGCGAGAATTACCTATGCCTCCTGAATCTCGAGGAAATGGTCGCGGCCTCCGCCCTTGCCCGCTCCGACCGCGTTGTTGTGGCGGCGGGGCTTATGGCGCGATGGGCGGCGGCAACCCGCGATGGCGACATGACGGGCAATGATTTCCCCGGCTGGTTAGGGCTTATTCTGGGCTATCAAAACACCTATGGCCTGAATGACCAGCGCGGTGAGTGTATTTACTCGGCCTGCGACCACTATCACAAATGCTTTGTCGAGCGCACCGTTCGGCGTTCCAAACGCGCCAAAATCGTTGTCGCCAACCATGCGCTTGTGATGATTCAAACCGCCATTGCGGGGGCGGAGGAAGACCTCCCGCTACGCTATGTCTTTGATGAAGGCCACCATCTTTTTGATGCGGCAGACAGCGCCTATGGCGCCCATCTGACGGGGTTTGAGGCCGCCGAACTGCGCCGCTGGATTCTCGGCCCCGAAACGTCCGGCAAGCGCACAGGCCGCGCCAAAGGCCTGCAAAAACGCCTTGAAGACCTCATATCCGGCCAAGAAGACGCCGAAGGCTATATGCACGATATTTTGTCCGCCGCCAGACAACTCCCCGCCCCTTCATGGCAAAAACGCCTGATTGACGGCCTTCCCTCCGGCCCTACGGAAGTCTTCTTGTCCAAGATCAGACAACAGATACTGGCACGCAGCGGCGCTTCACACGGATTTTATTCCTTGGAAACCGATATTTTCCCACTCTCGCCCGACATCACGCAGGCCGCCGTAGACCTTAAAAAAACAATGCTCCAGCTTCAAAAGCCTATGAAGCTGCTCGCCAAATCCTTCATCAAAATTATTGACGAAAACGCCGCCTATCTCGAAAAAGAAACCCGCAAACGCATTGACGCCGCCATCCGCAGCCTTGTCCGCAAGAGTGACCTGCATATCGGTGCATGGATCGGGATGCTGGACTTGCTCATCTCTCCCGCTCAAGCTCAAGCACAGCCAACACTTTATGGCGGCACAGAAGCCGCCCCCTCCGCCTTTGCCGATTGGTTTGAATTGAGCCGTATGGACGGGCGCGACCATGATGTCGGCATGTTCCGCCACTATATCGACCCGATGCGCCCCTTTGCCGAGAGCATGAAACCCCACGCCCATGGCATTGCCATCACCTCCGCAACCTTACGCGACGTGAGCAAGGGCGCGCAATCTGCGAACACATCAGGCGCAAACGACGCCAACAGCAAAGACTGGAGCTATGCCGACAAACGCACCGGCGCCGCCTATTTCGCGGGGGAAGCACAGCCTATGCGCCTGAGCATTCCATCCCCCTATGACTATGCCGCCCAAACACGCATCCTTGTCATCAACGACATTCCCAAGAATAACGGGCCGCAAGTCGCAACCGCGTTTCGCGAGTTATTCAAGGCCTCTGGCGGCGGCGGATTGGGCATTTTCACAGCCGTTCAACGCATGAAATTCGTGTATGACCACATTCACGCCGCGCTGGGCGAGAACGACATTCCCCTTTACGCCCAGCATGTTGACGACATTGATATCGGCACATTGGTTGATATTTTCCGTGAGGATGAGCATAGCTGCCTGCTCGGGACGGACGCCGTGCGCGACGGGGTTGATGTGCCGGGACATTCCTTGCGTTTGTTGGTGTTTGACCGCGTGCCATGGCCGCGCCCGACCATTCTTCACCGCCAACGCCGCGACCATTTCGGCGGGCGAAGCTATGACGAAGCCCTCACCCGCCTGAAGCTCAAGCAAGCCTATGGCAGGCTTATCCGCTCCGAAACCGACAAAGGCGTTTTTGTCATGCTGGACAACGCCTTGCCCAGCCGCCTCTACGACGCCTTCCCAGAGGGCGCAGAGATCGTCAAATGCTCGCTCCACGATGCCATCAAGACCATCAACACTTTCCTGTAAGCCCGCCTTCATCTGTGCGGCGGCGAGGCGCTTGCTTGGCGCTTCAAACTAACCTAGACTATCCAAAGGGACAGGTAAAAAATACGGGGAAAGCCGCAAACACCAATGCAGGCCTTTGTTTTTACGATTAAATACACACCGCAAGCGCCGCAAGACTTGTTTTCTTGCGTTGCGCATGACCCCTATGCAGTTTTTTTCGACAGCGCCCGCCCTGACACAGCGCACAGCACAACCGATAATCCCGCATCAACACATCCAGCAAACCGAGTCCCCTTGGGGCGTTACAGCTTTATCGCAGCCTTCCCCATCGAAACAATCGAAACCTATGAAGGCAACAGCTTTACCATCACAGCCGTAGGCGAAAGACGTGCCAGCGCCGCCAACCCCTTTGACATCGCCAAAGAACGCCTGCGCCACCACAAAGAACATTTCCAGAGGCCGCAAGGATATGACATGCCGTTTTACGGCGGAATGGCTGGCCTTTTTGGCTATGATCTTGGTCGGCGGCTGGAAAAAATTCCCGTCCGCTCCCGTCATGATTTGTCTTTTCCCGACATGGCCATCGGCCTGTACACCAATGTTATCGGCTTTGACCACCAAGAACAAAAAGCGCAAGCCGTCATTTTTGCCACAACCGCCGCCGAGGCCAAAGCCCGCTTCACGGCGATGACCAAACGCCCGCGCACCGAAAACACGCCCCCGACCGTACGTCCCCAAACAGTCAAATGGAAGCAAGACCGTACGCGTCAAAAATATTTGGCTGACCTCAAAAAAGTGATCGACCATATCTATGCCGGCGACATCTTCCAAACAAATTTGACCAGACGGTTCCAAACAAAAAGACCAAGCAATTTCAACGCCTTTCATCACTATCAAACATTAAGGCTCACGAGCCCCGCCCCCTTTGCCGCCTTTATGCAGCTCGGCAATATTCAGATCGGATCAGCCTCACCGGAACGATTTTTATCGCTGCGGGACGGCCTCGTCGAGACAAGACCGATCAAGGGCACCGCCCCAAGGCACGTACAGCCGGACAAAGACAAAAAAGCGGCACAAGATTTATTGAACAGTGAAAAAGACCGCGCGGAAAACATCATGATTGTTGACTTGCTCCGCAATGACCTCGCCAAAAACTGTACAGACCCGAGCGTCCGTGTTGACGCCCTGAACAGGCTGGAAAGCTATTCAAACGTACACCACCTTGTGTCGGTTGTATCCGGCACATTGCGCGGCGACCGCTGCGCCACCGACTTGCTCCGCGATTGCTTCCCCGGCGGCTCAATCACCGGCGCCCCGAAACCCCGCGCCATGCACATCATCGAAACATTGGAACCCTTCCGCCGCGGCCCGTATTGCGGGTCAATCGGGTATATCGGGTTTGACGGTGCGATGGACAGCAACATCCTCATCCGCACCGTTCTGTATGACATGGACAAGATTGTTTTCAATGTTGGCGGCGGCATTGTCGCAGACTCCGTCCCCGCGGCGGAGCTTCAAGAAACGCTCGACAAAGCCTCCGGCATATTGGCCAGCTTCGAAGCCTATAGCGCAGCGCAGCCCCCTGCCAAGCGCCAAAGAAGAGGCGGCGAAAAGCCATGATCTTGCTCATTGATAATTATGACTCTTTTGTCTACACACTGGCGCGCTATGTCGGTTTACTCGGCCTTGAACGCCATGTTGTGCGTAATGACGATTTAACGCTCGACGAGATTGACATGCTCTCGCCCCGCGCCATCATTTTATCCCCCGGGCCGGGTGAGCCTAAGAACGCCGGAATCATGCCTGCCTGCATTCAACAATTTGGACATAAAATACCCATTTTGGGCATTTGCCTTGGACATCAAGCCATTAGCGAAGCCTATGGCGGCATAACCATTCGCGCGACCCCCCCGATGCATGGCAAAACATCCCCCATAACGCATAATGGCCATGCCGTGTTCAGGGACGTGCCGACACAGTTTATGGCGACACGCTATCATTCCTTGGTTGCCTCCATCCCCTCGAATAATAACGAATTAGAGGTCATAGCCCGCACCGATGACGACATCATCATGGGCATCGCCCATAAAACACACCCCGTTATAGGCTTGCAATTCCATCCGGAATCTTGCCTCACCGAACATGGATTAACGATGCTTGCAAATTTCTTCGACACTCATGGCATAGAAACAGACAGAGATCATAATGTCCTTTTGGATCAACGGCATAATCCAGCCTGACACCCCACAAGCCCCCCCGTTTATATCCCCAAGCGACCGCGGATTCACACTTGGTGATGGCGTGTTTACAACCCTGCGCTCCGATAGCGGCACGCCTCAAAATCTCGATAAGCACCTCATGCGCCTCCGCCGCCACGCCGCCGTTTTGGGTGTACGTGTCCCCTATTCCGATACAGACATCACCAAGGCCGTTGAACAATGCCTCACCCATGACGGTTTCTTAGCGCCTTCAGCCGTCATCCGCATCACCCTCAGCCGCGGTGTAGCCAAGCGCGGCTTACTCCCCCCCGCCGAAAAAGACCAAAACCCGATAATGGTGATACAGGCCTCCGCCCTCGACACATCCGCCTTTGAAAGCCCCCTAAAAACCATTATTTCGCGCACAATCCGGCGCAATGAAGGGTCTGCGCTCTCCCTCATCAAATCGCTGAATTATGGTGATGCTATTTTGGCGCGCATGGAGGCCGCCGAGCAAGACTGTGACGAGGCTATCATGTTGAACAACAAAGGCGCCGTAACCTGCGCAACCATTGGCACGCTCATCATGCGTACGCAAGACGGGCGGCTTGTCACGCCGCCCTTGCATGATGGCGTAATGGACGGAATTACGCGCGGCGAATTGATCGCGAACGGCACATTAATCGAAGCCAGCCTCACGGAAGAAGATTTACACCGCGCCAAAGCCCTTTATATCGCCAATTCACTCATGGGAATGCGCCCGCTCATCCTCGCAAAAGCCGCGTAAAGAGACGCCATTTCACTCAATTCTCAGCTCAACTCCAACATACGTTGAATGGCCACCCGCGCCAGCGCCGCCACGGCCTCATCGACAAAAATCTCATTCTCCAACGCCCCATTCCCATCAAGCGCCAAAAGCGTATGATAAATTTTCGGCAAAGTAATACGTTTCATATGGGGGCAAAGCTGGCACCCTTTGATAAGCTCCACGTTCGGGTTCATCGCCGCGATGTTGTCACTCATCGAACATTCAGTAATCAAAATCGCCTGCTTCGGTTGTTTTTCGACGATATAATCATTCAATTGCGCCGTTGATCCGGCAAAATCCGAGGCCTCCACAACATCCGGCGGACATTCAGGATGCGCCAAAATCACCGCATTCGGGCTTTGTTGACGCATCCGCGCGACATCCGCTGCGCTGAATTGCTCATGCACCATACAACTCCCGTCATAGGTGAGAACCTCAACGCCCTCAACCTGCGCCGCCACGTTTTGTGCCAGATATTGATCGGGGATGCAATAAACCTGCTTATGCCCTTGATTGCGCAGCGCCCGCACGATTTTGACTGCGTTGGACGAGGTGCAGCACACATCCGACTCCGCCTTCACATCCGCACTGGTGTTCACATAGGTAACGACCGGAACATTCGGGTTCTTGGCCTTTAACGCCCGCACATCCGCCCCTGTGATGCCCTCCGACAGCGAACATCCCGCCTTCATATCCGGGATGAACACCCGTTTTTCAGGGCAGAGAATTTTGGATGTTTCGGCCATGAAATGCACGCCGGCCTGAATAATGACCTGCGCCTTGGTTTCGGCGGCGACCTGCGCCAACTTCAAGGAATCCCCGACAATATCGCCCACACAATGATAAATATCCGGCGTCATGTAATTATGCGCCAAGATCACGGCGTTTTTTTCTTTTTTGAGGGTGTTCACCGCATGAATATACGGTGCCAGCGCCCGCCACTGCGCCTCACCATAAAATTTTGACACGCGCGGATAAAGCGGCGCGGTGGCGGCCTCTACCTCGGGTGTGTATTCCAATGCGTTATTGTGAGCCATTTGACGTTCCCCTTTGCAGCGTGGTTATTTCTTCTTACGCGCCGCAAAGGCAAAAGTCAAATCACAGGGTGATACGCGTGACGCTTAGGGCTTTGGTGGCTTAGAGGCTGAAACGCGCGGCATAGCGTTTGATGGTATGGATCCACCGCTTTGCGCATTGATGGCCTGTATCGGTACCGAATTTTGCCCTGCGAACGATGCCGATAATCCTGATTTTGCCTCAGGCATCGGCCATATCTTTACGTTCCGATCCGCAAACCACGCCTTCAAAACATCATTCGGTGTGTGGAACACGTCATCAATATAGGCTGGCGCTTGTTTTTCCGCTTTCGGATTGTTCCATTGCACCCATGCCGTATGCATGTTGATTTCCTTGGGCTGAACAAGGTTTTTCAAGGAATCCTCAACGACCATAACATCTTTATAATCGCCAAAATAATGCGCTCGCCCTAAAACCGCCAGATACGGCACAAGGTTTTGCCCCTTTTGCCGCAAGCCGACGTCATCCGCGCCCATAATGATCTGAAAATACTGGTGAATGCCGATTTTTTTGGCCAATTCCTCCGCCCATTCACGGCTTCCGTTGGTGAGGAGCAAATGAATTGCGCCTTCGGTTCTGGCCTGCATCATGAGATGCGCAAGCTCTGGATTCTCCGGCACTTTGGCTGCCCAGTTCGGATCCATAAAATTATCGAGCATTCGCCGGTGATGGGCGCGAAACAACGCCGCCTCATCCACCCCGAATTGTTCTTGGAACAGCCGCGTCGTCACGCCCCGCTCGCGGTACGACAAGCGCGCAAGCTCGTCCGCCTCTGCCTTGGTCAGGGGAACGCCGGCCTCCAACGCGCAATGGGCGGTGGCTTCATAGCAATGGTTGCCCAAATCCTCCCAATAAGGATAGAGCGTTTGATCCATATCCCAGATAATAAATCGTACTTTTTTGAAGTCGCGCATGGTGTCCATTCGGATTGTTTGAGACGAAACATAAGCATAAAAATCAGGATTATGTCAAGCTGCACTGCGGCAATCAACCAAGACAAGCGGCAAAATGGCAATAAACGGCAATGAAACACAGCGAAAATAAAAAAGCGCCCGACAATGGGGCGCTTCAATACTGAAATATTCGGCGGGCTTATAAACAACGGCACCAAACCGCGCTCATAAGCCTTTCAAAAACCTAAGCCGCAATCGCGGCTTTTTGTGCCAAGGCAAGATCAAGGCGTTTTTGCAATTTACGCTTGTCATCCGCAGACTCCGCCGCGCTAAGATCGTCTTTCAAGCTTTGAATATCTTGATCCAGCGCCGCTTCGTTCATCTCCGACACGACCATCGCTTGCTCCGCCAAAATCGTGCATTGATGCGCCGTCACATCGGCAAAACCACCGGCAATGAAAATCTTGATCGGCGTGTCTTTGAGGGACATCGGGTAAACCTTCACAACCCCCGTACGCACCGTCGATACAACAGGCGCATGTCCCGACAAAACGCCGAAATCGCCTTCTTCCCCCGGAATGACAACCATGGTCACAGCCTCGGAAATCAATTTTTTCTCAGGCGACACAAGGTCAAATTGGATCAGGTTCGTTTCACTGGTCATGGCAGCTTAGGCCCTTTCTTGAAACTGAAAATTGATTTTGCGGCATGGGTCACACCACTCGCGGCCTGCGTAAAGCCGCCAGAAATAGCGTCACCAGCCGATTGAACGGCAAGTCCCATACGCTTCCAGCGGGTTTCTTTGAGAAAATCCCAAACGGACGTCAAACGGCTCTCGCCATTCATCGAAATCAGGACGGTACCGCTGTTTTTCTTGCCTTCATCGCCGATTTCATCGAGATAAACAAGCACAGACGCCCCATCCTTCGCCCGCATGTAAGAACGGAAGCCAAGAACATCGTCATCCGCCTCATGCGTGAAGCCGAGCTTTTGAACATAGTTTTCAAAAGCCTTTAATTCACGCTTGGAATAGAGAGGCCCCTTGGTGCGGCGCCACTCTATCGTCAAGGACGGGGGTGTTGTGTTGTCTTCGGTTACCATTTCATGCTCCGGCATTAAAAACGTTATAAGTCGTAACTATAGACTTATGCGGCTTCCTTTGCCATTTTTTCTGCTTTGGCGATGGCTTCTTCGATTGTGCCAACCATATAGAAAGCGTTTTCCGGCAAGTGGTCATAGTCACCGGCAACAATCGCCTTAAACGCCTTGATGGTGTCCTCGAGCTGAACAAACACGCCGGGGGAACCGGTGAACACTTCGGCCACGTGGAAGGGTTGTGACAAGAAGCGCTGGATTTTACGCGCACGCGCAACGACCAGTTTGTCGTCTTCGGACAATTCATCCATCCCCAAAATCGCGATAATATCTTGCAGCGATTTATAGGTTTGCAGCGTTTTTTGAACGGCTGCGGCGGTTTCGTAATGCTCATCGCCGACAATTTGACGGTCGAGAATACGGCTGGTCGAATCGAGCGGGTCAACCGCAGGATAAATACCAAGTTCCGCAATCTGGCGCGACAAAACGGTCGTGGCGTCAAGGTGAGAGAAGGTCGTCGCCGGCGCAGGGTCGGTCAAGTCGTCCGCAGGAACGTAAACGGCCTGAACCGATGTAATCGAGCCTTTATTGGTGGATGTAATACGCTCTTGCAACGCGCCCATGTCGGTTCCCAGTGTCGGCTGATAGCCCACCGCAGACGGGATACGACCAAGCAACGCCGAAACCTCGGCGCCCGCTTGGGTAAAGCGGAACACGTTATCCATAAAGAACAAAACGTCTTGGCCTTCTTCGTCACGGAAATATTCCGCCATCGACAAGCCGGACAAAGCAACGCGGGCACGTGCTCCCGGAGGCTCGTTCATCTGGCCGTAAACCAGTGCGGCTTTGGATCCTTCAGCGCCACCTTTTTTGATAACGCCAGATTCCATCATTTCGTGGTAAAGGTCGTTGCCTTCACGAGTACGTTCGCCCACACCGGCGAACACAGACACGCCGCCGTGTTCTTTCGCGATGTTGTTGATCAATTCCATGATTGTCACGGTCTTGCCGACACCGGCACCACCGAACAGACCGATTTTACCGCCTTTGGCGTAGGGGCAAAGAAGGTCAACAACCTTGATCCCCGTTACCAATTGCTCGGTTTCCGTGGCTTGGTCAACGAAGGACGGCGCCGGACGGTGAATACCATATCTTTTCTTGGTTTTCGGAGCGGGCATTTCGTCAATCGGGTTGCCGATCACGTCGAAAATACGACCGAGTGTTTCAGGGCCAACCGGCACCGAAATCGCCTCGCCGAGGTCGGTCACGGGCGCGCCGCGCACCAAACCGTCCGTCGTGTCCATCGCGATGCAGCGAACCGTGTTTTCACCAAGATGCTGTGCAACCTCCAAAACCAGACGCGCATTGTCGTTACCGGTGTTGGTTGCTTCCAGAGCATTCAAAATGGCCGGAATATTGCCGTCTTCGAATTGGACGTCAACAACCGCGCCCAAAATCTGCAGAACTTTCCCTTGTGCCTTAGCCATGATTAGTGCCTTTTCCTTTCTACGTTACAAACTTGTCTTTGCGGGCTGTCCTGAATGTCAGGGGATATATACCCGCGTCGTCTTCAAATTTCGTCTTTATTCTCGCGCCACGTCCTGCGGTGTTACACCACCAAGCCTAGCCCTTAGTCCTAGTCCATCCGGCGCTTAAACACCGGCTTTGCCGTTTCACGCCCCGTACTCGTCACAAACAGCCGAGCATTCTCAACATCTTTTGCCTTCAACCCATATTGCCGCATCGTTAAGGCAATTTCTTGGTCGACCAGCGCCTTCCACTCTTTTTGGTTCGCGTTAATCGCGCATCCTGTGCGCTCAACCTCGTCCCAGAGCAAGCCAAGCTCCTTAATCTTCATCGCCAACCTCGGTGGCGCTTCATCGGCGCTCCGCAAATCCTTTATATAAAGCCGTGCCGTTTCGGCATAGCGATCAAAAGCTGTTGGTCGCCCCGCATCGCGTTTCGTATCACTTTGCGGATCCTGCGCTCCACCGGCGCAATCGCTAAACGATGCACGCGGCGTATCGCCTTCATTCTTTCCCAGCATTTTTGTCCCCCTGTCATTTTTTATCTTTTACAGACTTGGTGCTGATATTTTTTATGGTCAGTTCGTCTTTTAAAATCCTTAGACCGCTTCGGCTCCCGAGATAATCTCGATCAATTCCTTGGTGATATAGGCCTGACGGGCGCGGTTATATTGCAGTGTCAGGCGTTTAATCATGTCGCCGGCATTGCGCGTTGCGTTTTCCATCGCGGTCATCCGTGCGGCTTGTTCACCCGCCGCGCTGTCGAGCATGGCGCGGAAAATCTGTACCGAGATATTACGCGGCAAGATGTCCTCAAGAATTTTTTCCTCATCGGGTTCAAATTCATACGGAATTTTCGGCGCGGCGTTTTCCTGCGCATTATTTTGATTCGCGGCGATCTGTTTTTCAGGCAGGCTAAACGGAATCAATTGCTGGCTGGTCGGAACCTGCGCCAAGACCGAACGGAAATCGTTGTATATCAAGCTGCATACATCAAAGTCATTTTCGTCAAATTTGCTGAAAACAAGGTCGGAAACCTCAGCGGCATTTGCAAAACCGACCTTGCCGATATCCTTGAACGACGCGACGATTTTTTCTTTGTGGTCACGGCGCAAAAGGTCAAAAGCCTTCCGCCCGACGGTCACAAGTTTCACCTCATGGCCTTGAGCCACCAGTTTTTCGATACGCAGACGCGCAAAACGCACAAGGTTGCCGTTGAAACCACCGCACAAACCGCGGTCGGACGACACAACGACCAATAAATGAATCTTGTCACTCCCCGTACCGACGAGGAGCTTCGGCCCACCTGCGGTTGACGTCAGACCTTCCGCCACGCGTGCCAGCATCGCCGCCATAGCGCTGGCGTAAGGCTGGCTCGCCTGCGCGGCGTCCTGTGCTTTTTTGAGCTTGGATGCCGCCACCATTTTCATCGCGGAGGTAATCTTCCGCGTTGATTTAACGGAGGCGATCCGGTTTCTATATTCCTTCAAGCTCGGCATAGCGACCCTTCTTTAACCTTAACCTTTGCGTTTTCTATCTTTCGCGCACGCCTTGGCGTTACGCCGCTTTCTTTTCGCCGCTGTAGCGGGCAAGGAAAGCCTTCAGATAGTCATGCATTTTAACCTCAAGAACATCGGAGATTTTCTTCTCTGTCTTGATCTCGCCCAAGATATCCTTCGCATTGGCGCGGATATCTTCAAGGAATTTCTCTTCGAAATCGGTGATTTTCTTCACGTCGATTTTATCGAGATAGCCCTTCACACCGGAGAAGATCACAAAGACTTGCTCTTCCACCGTTTGCGGCGAGTATTGCGGCTGTTTCAACAATTCCGTCAACCGCGCACCACGCGCCAGAAGTTTCTGGGTCGAGGCATCAAGGTCGGAGGAGAACTGAGCAAACGCCTCCATCTCACGGTACTGAGCAAGCTCAAGTTTAATCGTACCGGCGACTTGTTTCATCGCCTTGATTTGCGCGGCGGAACCCACACGCGACACCGACAAACCGACGTTAATCGCCGGACGAATGCCCTTATAGAACAAGCCGGTTTCCAAGAAAATCTGACCGTCCGTAATAGAAATCACGTTGGTCGGGATGTAGGCGGACACGTCACCGGCCTGTGTTTCAATGACCGGCAAAGCCGTCAAAGAGCCGGAGCCTTTCGCCGCAGACATTTTCGCAGCGCGCTCAAGCAGGCGTGAGTGAATATAGAACACGTCCCCAGGATACGCCTCACGCCCTGGAGGACGGCGCAGCAACAAGGACATCTGGCGGTACGCCACGGCTTGTTTGGACAAATCGTCATAAATAATCAAGCCGTGCAGGCCGTTATCGCGGAACCATTCACCCATGCTGCACCCCGTATAGGCGGCAAGGAATTGCATCGGTGCAGGGTCAGACGCAGTGGCGGCAACAACGATGGAATATTCCATCGCGCCTTCTTCTTCCAAGCGCTTCACAAGTTGTGCCACTGTCGAGCGTTTTTGACCGATCGCGACATAAATGCAGTACAAATGCTTGGCAGGGTCTTTGTCTTGGTTGACCGTTTTTTGGTTCAGGATCGCATCCAAAGCCACGGCGGTTTTGCCGGTTTGACGGTCACCGATGATCAATTCACGCTGGCCACGGCCGACGGGAACCAACGAGTCAATCGCCTTGATGCCGGTTTGCATCGGCTCATGTACCGATTGGCGCGGGATGATGCCGGGGGCTTTGACTTCGACTTTTTGTCTTTCTTTGGTTTTGAGCGGGCCTTTGCCGTCAATCGGGTTGCCGAGGGCGTCAACAACGCGGCCGAGCAATTCACGACCGACCGGAACGGACACAATCTCGCCCGTACGGCGCACAATGTCGCCCTCTTTGATGCCGCGGTCGTCACCGAAGATAACCACACCAACATTATCGGCCTCAAGGTTCAACGCCATGCCGCGCATACCGCCGGGGAATTCAACCATTTCACCCGCTTGAATATTATCAAGGCCGTAAACGCGGGCAACCCCGTCACCGACGGACAGAACCTGACCAATTTCGGCAACATCGGCTTGCGCGCTGAAATTCGCGATTTGTTCTTTCAAAATGGATGAAATTTCGGATGCTTTGATGTCCATATTATCCAACTTCTTTCAGGTTTTTAGTTAAAGAATGCACATTGCTTTGTTGTCCGCTGCGCAAGGAGCGCTCCAGACGGTCGAGTTTCGTACGCACGCTGTCGTCGATCATGCGTGAACCGATTTTGATAATCATGCCGCCCAAAAGGTCTTCATCAACCTTCACATTGACGGCAACATCTTTGCCGAGCTGTTTTTGCAGCGCGGATTTGAGGATTTCTGTGTCCTTGGCTGACAGCACGGAGGCGCTGATAACCTCCGCATGTTCCATCCCTTTAAGGGCGTTATAGGCTTGATCGAGCGCCTCAAGAATGGTCGGCAAAGCCGGTAAACGGCGGTTTTGCGCCAATACGGCGAGGAAATCGGTGAATAATTTGCTGAATTTAGCCTTCTTTGCCAAGGCCACAACGGCCTTTTCTTGCTGGGAACGCGTAAAAATCGGCGAGGCGATCATCGACCGTAAATCGCCGGACGATGTCAACATCGCGCCGAGCGATTTGACATTGGACTGAAGCTCGTCCACGGATCCGGACTCTTGCGCCAACGCCATAAGCGCCTTTGCGTATCGTCTTGAAACCTGCATTTGAGCGGTGGAAGAGTGAGTCACTTTTGGCACCTTTTATCACTGAAATACTGTGTGCGTGGATTTAGCATACAGATTCCGTAATAGCAAGATCTGACTGGCTTTTTTTTGCTTTTTTTCATCATTTAAATGCCGCGCGGCGCATAGCCCCCATGCCCCTGATGCATCCCTTCTCAGGCGACGCAAAACAGAGTCTATAAGAAACAATACCTTATCCGTTAAAATTCTTTAAACAGCGCCCCGATAGCCGAGAATCCGGCATTTAATGTTTTAAAGACCAGAAGCTGGAGAATATATAAGTAAAGCAAATTCAAGCTGACGAACTGGATCAATCCGGCAAACGGGCTCATGGTCAAAGAATCGCTATACTCCGCTTTGAATTGGCGCAGCCCCAGCATCACCAGCGCCGAAAACACGGCAAACACCGTAATTTGCAAAACGGAAAACCCGAATTGCCAAATATGAACAACCACAAAGCATAAATACGTCACGACCAACAGCACGTCCGAAATGCCGTATCGAAAGGTTTCGTCCATCGCCGTTCGGTTGCGAATGGCAAATCCGACAAAGGCGAACAGCAAACCACTGGTTCCATAGGCAAACAAAAGCGACGATACAGGCGCCATAAACAACACCAGCAACATGATATACCAAAAATAAAAGACATAGCGCTCAAGCAGCAAAGCAAACGGCAAAACCAACACACTGCATAACACCAGTGTCATAATCATATCCGCTGGAAACACCGGCAAATGAAAAATAACATTCAAGGCCGACACGACAATGCCGGCTAAAACCCACCCAAGCGACATATCCCGTGAACCGGAATACCCGATCAAAAAGCACAAAATCGGCACACCCATAACCCCGACAGTTCGCAGCCACACGCCACCATCACCACTGCCGCCACCGAGAACAAATTCACCGATCGTATTCAATAAAATCAAAGCAAACGCGATGAATTTTGCAAGGTCATAACTGCTCAACCTTAAGCCAGCGGCATTTTTTTGCTGGCTCAAAAGGTTGATATGCGGCTCCGCCTCTTGTGCTTTTGGCTTTTCACCATCTTGTTCGGCATCTTGCGGCTGCGCGTCACTATTCGTCATGATATATCCTGTTACTCGTCTTTGCTGCGGTGGGGTTGCTGCGGGCGGCCTGTTGCCGTCTTGATCAACAAAGCGTCTTGTGTTTTAGGCGTTCGTCCTCTAAGATTCGCTCAATGCCCCGCAATTTTCAAGAGGCGATCATGATTACTCCACGTCTTTTCTTTTGGCTCCTCGCTATCATTCTTATGGAAGGCTATGTTGTCTTAGCCTATGAACTCTTGGCTATCCGCCAGATTGTTCCCTATGTCGGGAGTGGTACGGACACCGTATCCATCATCATCGCCAGCGTCCTGATGCCCCTTGCCTTCGGATACCAAGCCGGCGGCGGATTCAAACCCCGCCATGCCGCCATCCCCGTTAGTCGGGTTCGCGAAAAACTCGCCCGCAACGTGCGAATCGCCTCCATCATCACCTTGTTCGGCATATCCTATATGCCGATGTCGATGTTCTTTATCTCCATGTACACCTCAGGCCTCGACAACCGCCTTGTCATGACCATGATTTATGCGGGTCTTTTCTTGGTCGTGCCGGTTTATTTGCTCGGGCAAACCATCCCCCTCGTCAGCAATTTTTTCTCGCACCAGAAATTACCGAAAGTAACGGGAACAATCCTGTTCGTCTCCACCATCGGCTCATTCCTCGGCGCGGTGTTCAGCACCTTGGTGTTGATGAGCATGATCGGCGTTAACTATACCGCCTTGTTTTGCCTAATTATTCTGGCGTTGATACTGATCATGATCGGCGGCAAGGAAAAACAGAAAAACATCACCGTCGCCATCATTCTTGTCGTCGGCGGCTATATGATGAACAACACCCCGATGCTCCAATCCATGAATGTCGTTGCCTATAATCAATATAATATTATCCGCGTCTACGAAGACAAGGAAGGCAGCAAACACATCACCCTGAACGGGAATTCATCCTCCAAAATCACCAAAGACGGCAAACCGCATGAATACCTCGTATTCATTGAAAAACATTTCATCGACCCCACACTGGACGACGATGCGATAAAGCCGATCAATATTCTGGTGATTGGTGCCGGCGGCTTTACCTTGGGTATGCACGACACAAAAAATCATTATGATTTCCTCGACATAGACGGCTCTCTTAAAGACGTTTCTGAGAAATTTTTCCTTCCGGAAAAACTCACGCCCAATCGCGAATTTATCCCGATGGAAGCCCGCGCCTTCATGGCCAAAACCGACAAAAAATATGACCTGATCATCCTTGACGCCTATCTTGGCCATTCGACCTTGCCCGAGCATCTTGTCACCCGTGACTTTTTCGCGAAGAATTTGACGCTCCTGAATTCAGGCGGGGCGATTGTTATGAATTTCATTATATCGGCCAATTTCTCCGACTCTTTCTCGCGCAATCTGGATCAAACATTGCGGTCGGTGTTCCCGTATCTAAGCCGTCAAATCGTGACAGATTTCGACCATATCGACTTTACGAACGATATTGCCAACATCTTGTATATCTTCCACAATTATCAAACAGATATGGAGCGCCCAACCCTTTATACCGATCTGCGCAACACGACGTTTTTGGACGCCCCCGCCCGCGCTCGGTTTAAAAAAGACAAGCCGGTCAAGCGCTCCGCCGTGCCGACAGAGACACCAACGGAGCCTGAGGCTCCTGAACCTGATGCCAATGAGGTTGCCCCCGAGCAATAAGCACGGTTCATGAACACAACGAAAAAGCGGCGCCCTGAGCGCCGTTTTTTTATTGAAAAGCAATCTGTTGTAAAAATACTCCGATGCAGAATAACAAGCATACCTGAGAACGCCCTCAAATATTTAGAAAAAACTCTGGGGGTCTATGTCAATCTGAACGCGCAGATCACCGCCGATCGTCACACTGGCAACCCAGTCTTTCAGAGCCTTTTGCAAATCAAGCCGCTTGTCGGATTGCACCAAAAACCGGAAGCGATACCGCCCCCTGAGCATAAACATCGGCGCCGGAGCAGGCCCCAACACGCGCAAGCCTTGCGCCCCGTGCGGTGCGAGAATCCCCAAAGCGCGCGCCAGCTCCGCCGTTTTTTCCTCATCCGTTCCCGACACGATCAACGCCGCAAGCCTTGAATATGGCGGCATATGTGCCATTTTACGTTCGTTCAGTTCGATTCCCAAAAATGCCTCACGGTCATCGGCGGCGAGCGCCACCATCAACCGGTTATCCGGCATATAGGTCTGAACATAGACTCGTCCTTCATGCTCGCCGCGCCCTGCGCGCCCTGCGACTTGGTGCAATAATTGCCATGTGCGCTCACTGGCGCGTAAATCACCGCCCTTGAGGCCAATATCCGCATCAATCACCCCCACACAGGTCAAATTGGGGAAATGATGCCCCTTGGCGATGATTTGCGTGCCGATAATAATATCAACCGCGCCTGCCCTGATTTTCTCAAGCGAGGTAAAAAAATCATCGCCGCCCTCTGCCGTATCACTCGCCAGCACAATGCTGCGCATCTGCGGAAACAAGGCTTTGACTTCTTCTTCGATGCGTTCCACCCCTGGCCCGCATGGCACAAGCGAATCCTCCGCCGCGCATTCGGTGCACACACGTGGCATCCGCCCCGAATATCCGCAATGATGGCATTGCAACATAGCGGGCAGAGTGGACGATACCCCGCCCCGCCCCTTGAACGCGCGGTGTTCCACCAGCCACGCCGTACATTGCGGACATTCATAACGATGCCCGCACGACCGACAAATCGTCAGCGGCGCATAACCGCGCCGGTTCAAAAACAACAGGCTTTGCCGCCCATCGGCAAAATTACGCGCCAAAGCATTGCGAAGCGGCACAGAAATAAACTCGCTGCGCGGCAAGCGCTCTTGCCGCATGTTAATCAGCGTAATATCCGGCATCGCTGCATCGCCATAACGCGAATCGAGCACCAAATGCCCATAACGCCGATCCAGCACATTATGAATCGTTTCCAGTGACGGCGTTGCCGACACCAAAATCACAGGGATGCGGTGGATATGCGCCCGCAGCACCGCCATGTCGCGAGCATGGTACAAAACGCCGTCTTCTTGTTTGAAGGCCGCGTCATGCTCCTCATCCACCACAATCACACCGAGCCGCGCATAAGGCAAAAACAGCGCCGACCGCGCCCCGATCACAACCTTTGTCCGCCCTTCGGCCACACCACGCCATGTTTTGCGCCGCTGTGCGGGGCTAAGCGCCGAATGCCACAAGGCGGGCGCACAGCCAAATCGCTTTTCAAACCGATCCAAAAACGCGTTGGACAACGCAATCTCCGGTAACATCACGAGGGCTTGCCGCCCCTGCGCCAACGCCGCCGCAACGGCCTCAAAATACACCTCTGTCTTGCCGCTCCCCGTCACCCCGTCAAGCAAGATCGGACGAAATGTCCCGCTTGCCGACCCTTTCATCTGCCCGCCCCCGTAAGACAGCGGAGCAGGTTGTTTCTCTGCCGCCGCTGCGGCTCCTCCATCAAGGCAATCATTCCCGCGCTCAGAATCACCGTCTTCGCAAGTCCCGCCCCCCCCGTCCTGCGCCCGCGCCGCGTCACGCACGGCTTGCACCATTTCCTGCGCCGCCAAGGCTTGATCGGGCGATAAATCCACGCGCCCTGCCGCCCCTTGCGCCCTTGGGTTAACAAGTGGATGCACGCAAGGCGGCGTCTCGGGGCGTGTTTGAAGGCTCAATTCCCCCGCCTGCGCCATTGCCTTCAACACCGCTGTCGACACACCCGATTTTTTCGACAGCACAGACGGCGGCATCGGCGCTTTCGCCTGTGCCAGAATATCCAGCGCCTTTTGCCGTTTTGGTGTCGAAGCGCGTAACAGCCCGCCCCCTGCCCCGCCCGCCAAATGCGCCGGCAACGCATAGACAGTCACCGTCTTCGGAGCGGCCAGCGCCGCCGGCGCGCTGAGCGACATTTTCAAAACACTGCCCCGCGCGCTCACCGTATAGCGGGCGACACGGTCAATAAAGGCGCGATGTCCGGCCTCCATCGGCGGCAGGTCAATCACCTCTTCCACCGGCTTCAGTCTTTTTTCCGCGACCGCCATGTCCGGCGCATCGTCCCACACAACCCCGACCATCAGGCGCGGGCCAACACTGACCCGCACAAACATGCCGGGCGCAACGCTCTCCCCCTCTTGCAATCCGTATGTATACGCCGTGTCAACGGGAAGCGGCACGAGCACCGACACGCGCCCGCCATAGCGCCGCCCGCCCTTGTCTTGCTTGGGTTTTTCGGCGTTGCTTTCATCCTGAGAGAAAAAATCATCCTGCATAGACAAACACTAGTGCCTCAGGCCTTTTCTTTCAAGGACAGAGAGGGTAGGATACACAGCATCATCGGCAAGAGGCCGATAGAACACGCAGCCATAACCGCCGCCATAAACCCGAAACGTCAAGCAGCATAAGGGACAGACCCATGAAATTTTTTGTCGACACCGCCAACATCGATGACATCCGCAATCTCGCCGAAACCGGCCTGTTGGATGGCGTGACCACCAACCCTTCCCTCATCATGAAATCGGGCAAAGAATTTATCCCGTTGATCAAGGAAATCTGCGAAATCGTCGATGGGCCGGTGAGCGCCGAAGTCGCCGCCACCGATTTTGACACCATGCTCGCCGAAGGCAAAAAACTCGCCAAAATCGCCGATAACATCGCGGTAAAAGTTCCCCTCACCCCCGCCGGTTTGAAGACCTGTAAAATCCTCACTGACGAAGGCACCATGGTCAATGTCACCCTGTGTTTTTCCGCCAACCAAGCCTTGCTGGCGGCCAAGGCCGGCGCGACCTTCATTTCGCCCTTCGTTGGTCGTTTGGATGATATCGGCTTTGACGGGATGGAGCTCATCGCCGACATCGCACAAATCTATGATAACTACCCCGATTTCAACACCGAGATTCTGGTGGCCTCGATTCGCCATCCGCAACATTTGCTCGCCGCCGCCCGCCTTGGTGCCGACGTTGCGACCATCCCGCCGGAAGTCATTCACAAGCTCTACTCCCACCCCTTGACCGAGAGCGGCCTCAAGGCTTTCGTTGCGGATTGGGCAAAGACAGGCCAATCGATTTTGTAAGGCAAACAACGCACAGCACGCCTCACACGAAAAAAACGCCCTTTCCAGAAGGGCGTTTTTACTTTTCGATTTTTGCAGGGCGATTATCTCTTCACCAACCGCATATGGCGGCGCGGGTTATGCGCAATGAAATTAACTTTGCGCCAATCCTCCCCCGCGGGCCTTAGAACATCAATAAATTCCGGCATAGTCGGGCCAGCAGAATGAGGGGCATGTTCCGCCGCGCCAAAGGCTCCGAACTCCTCTTGAAACAAAAGCTGAGCGCCGCGTTCGCCACCGTTTTCTGCCGTAAAAAACCGCAAGTTCATTGCGTGCAACATGCGATATTCCTTACGAATATGCCCCGCAATCACGCGGGTCAAGTTTCCCTCCACGGTAAAAACAATCGGCTCTTGCAGCGTTTCGGTAATATAGGCAGGCGAAAACAGCCCCCTTGATTGCATCTGCGCCCGCAAGAAAACAAGATAATCCGCGGCGTCGGACGGGCTGCGCGGATGCACCGTCACGGTTGAGCCGTTCTGCGCCTCAAATGTCAGGCGTGCCGTGCGGAAATCCAGCGTTCGCAAACTCGCATAACCTCTGAAAAGCTGTGTCAGACTGTGTGCTGTTACCCCGTCCAAATTGTGACCTCCCGCCACCGATGCATATTTTTTCCATATCTATGACAATCACACGCTTTTGTCAAAATTTTCATACGCAGGCAGTTGTCATATTTCTTGACTTTGCGCACGCATCTGTTTATTTACATAAAAATAAAATTAGCGCAATGGATGACAAACCATGAACGGATTAATCAGCGGATTGGAAAAGGCAGCGAGTAACGCCGCCACCCAACAAATCGAAAACGACCGCAAAGCCGACAAAGCACGCCGCAAGCAAGAGGCCGATGATGCCTACGAGGCCAGACGCGATGCCCGCATCACGCCCCATGCGATGCGCTTGCTGGACACACTCGGCCAAAAATTCAAAGAATCCGAAGACCTCACCGATAAATATCAGGCTCAGCTTGGCAAAATCATCGCGATCATCGAGGCTCTGCCCAACGCCCCCATCACCGTCACCCGCAAAGATAGCGGCAGTTACCAGCCCATCATTGCCGCGCTCAAAGAAAACCCGCAATACCTTGTGCGCGGCACATCAAGCATGGATCAAGCCGATTTTCATGCCGCGCGTGAAGATTTTCATGCAAAAACAGGGACATCCCTGCCTCACTTCATCCGTTCATTCGACCGTGACGACATTGATAAAAAGCTCTCTCAAATTTTTAAAGAGCACACGATAGTCATTGATTTCACATGCAAAAAAGCCCCAAAAAACAAAAGATCAAGCTTTGACGGGGATGTGAGTTTACTGCGCATCGCCTTTATCGGCGCGACCAAGGAGTTCCCCACTCAAGCCGCAATCTCGACCACAGACAAAGAGTGGCAAGTCCCGCGCTATGGATCCAAGCTCACGGACAAGAGCTTTGCCGCGGCTTTGGCCGATTTGGGACAATGGGTTGCCGCCGAATGCCCCACCCATGCCGCGCCCTTCATTGAGGCCTGTAACGCCCTGAAAGAACAAGAAAAAACGCGCCTACAACACTTGACGATCTACGGACACACACGCTATTTGGAGCGCGCGCAAGACGACCTGCAAGGCCGCCGCGATGATCTGGATGAACGCATTGCCGTTTTGCAAGCCCAAACCGAAAAACGCTATGGATGGCTGAAAGAACCACAAAACGAGCCACAATCCCAAGCCCCGCAATCGCCTCAAAACGCTGTGCCAGCGCCGAGCACGCCCGCGACCACGCCTTCGGTCGAGGCAACCGCAACCTTCCCCAAGGCCAGCCTTGTTCCCCCCGCCCCAATACAGGCACAAGTACAAGAGCAAAACCCACAACGCGCCGAGCTTTGGCAACAAATTGCCGCGCTGCAAGCCCCCTTGAAACCGCGCCATGACGCCTTGAACTTTCTCGAACCGGTCAAGAAACCCAAAGGCATCTTTAAACGCTAGGAGGCTGTCACCATGAGCATTTCCAGCACCGAGCCCACCCCCGATGCGGCGCCGAGCCTTACCACGACGCTTGCCGTGTTCGAACAAATCGCCACGGAAATTCAAGCCATCGCCGCCTTAACCAAAGGCAGCAGCCATGAATGCGCCGTCCAGCGCACCTGCCTTGACGATTTTTATGTGACAGGATCGGCGGTGCGGCACTTTATGTATCAACAACAAAAAAACCACAGCCATAAACTCACCCTGACCTTTCCCTATTCTGAACTCCCGGCCATTTTCGCCATCGCCAGCGCCCGCGGACACGCGCTCAAGCCAAGCCTTGACATCAACATCGAACGCAACAGCTTCGGAATCACACGGCACGATTTGCCCTCAGGGCAAGGCAATGTTCTATGGAGCAATCTGACACCCCCTTATCAAAATCAAGATATCCCGCACAATATTCTCAAAGAGACGCGCAAACGTATCGGCGCCTTCATTGCCCATTGCGCGCCCGAACTCGCCGCGATCATTTTCATCCTGAACCCCGCCTATACCCCAAGCGAACAAACACTCGCACAAGAATCAAACGCGCTTGTTGACTTGGCCGCGACCATGAAAAGGCAGTCCCCACATGACCGCTTCAAGGAATTACAGGCCGCCGCAGCAAGACCACGCCGCTTTTTTTATTAACGCCCCCTCCGCACTCCAACCCGCAATCTTTTGTAGCGCCGCTCCCTTTGTTTTGCTAAACAAAGGCAAACAGGGATCAAATAATAAAACACATGACCGACTCGCTTTCCCCACTCGATCTATATCGATTGAATCAACAACAATTGCGCCTTTCTAGGGTTTTGCAAGACTCCTTCGCCTTGGTCAAAGACCATGTGTCGTACATGGAGCTGCGGCTCTTGAAATATGCCGAGCATTTAACCGCGATGCCGGAGTCTCCGCGCTACGACATTCGCCTCCACGCCTATCGCGACCCGACATCGTTCAAATATCGCTGGATTATTGACTGTGTCGTATCCAGCCCCCGCTCACCCGCACCCGCGCCGGACAAACATAATCCACCGGCTTCACACCACCGCGCCTTTGACGACAACCCGTTTGGCTCAGCCAACGCCGCGCACACGCCCCCGCGCAGCCCCGCGCCCATAAATCTGCCCGCAAACCCGCCCGAATCCGACATTGTACACAGCGCCTGTTTCCGCATCGTCATCACCGGACGCCACATCGGCTTTGACCGCAGCGATACCGGCGAGCGATGCTTCTATCGCATTGGCCACCAAATGCCTGACGGCAACACCGCCATCTCGAACGACGAGCGCGACACCGCCATCCGCACCATTCGCGCCGAGTTCGCGAGCTGGGTCGCCCTGTCTTGCCCCGACCACGCGGGGTTATATTTCCTCGACCACATGGAAATCACACCGACCACCGAAAAACTGGCCGCCGACCGCAAACGCGCCTTTTCTCCCCTTCCGTCCAACAACGCCCCTAAATCGAAAAGCGGCCTTCCCCGCCCGAAACCATATTAAGCCAGACAAAGAAGGGGCGACCGAAAGCAAGGATTACCCTAAAGTAACTTGCTCTCGCCGCCCGAAATATGCGATGAATGCGCCTATAGGAAAATCAGGATTGACAACAAGGAACAAAACAGGAACAATCAGGCCATAACGGCGTGATTCCCTGCGCTCAATCTGATACCAATCCGACATAAGAACGGCACATAGTATTATGGCACTGACAACGATCTCGGTACGCGGCGCGCGCGAACATAACCTCAAGAATGTCAATATCGACATTCCGCGCGACAAGCTCGTGGTCATTACCGGCCTGTCTGGGTCTGGCAAGTCATCCCTCGCCTTTGACACGATTTATGCCGAAGGGCAAAGACGCTATGTTGAGAGCCTGTCCGCCTATGCCCGCCAATTTCTGGAATTAATGCAAAAGCCGGACATGGACTCCATCGAAGGCCTGTCCCCCGCCATTTCCATTGAGCAAAAAACAACCAGCAAGAACCCGCGCTCTACCGTCGGCACAGTGACCGAGATATACGATTATATGCGGTTGCTGTGGGCGCGGATCGGGATCCCCTATTCCCCCGCCACCGGCAAGCCGATTGAGAGCCAAAACGCCAGCCAGATTGTCGACACCATCATGGCGATGGGCGATGGCACGCGGCTTTACCTCCTCGCCCCCATCGTGCGCGGGCGCAAAGGGGAATATAAGAAAGAGATGATCGAACTGCGCAAAAAAGGCTTCCAGCGCATCAAGATTGACGGCACGGTCTATGACATCGAAGACGCGCCCGAACTCGACAAAAAGCTCAAACATGACATCAGTGTGGTTGTCGACCGCCTTGTCATTCGCGACGACCTCGGCAACCGCCTTGCCGATTCCGTGGAAACCGCCCTGCGCCTTGCCGATGGCCTTGCCATTGCCGAAAACGCCGATACGGGCGAAGAACATGTTTTCTCCGAAAAATTTGCCTGCCCCGTTTCGGGCTTTACGATTGCCGAGATTGAACCGCGCCTGTTTTCGTTCAACAGCCCGCACGGCGCTTGCCCCTCTTGTGACGGCCTTGGCGTCAATATGGTGTTCAGCATCGACCTCGTTGTCCCGAAGCTTGACGCCCCAATCGCCGACGGCGCCATTGCCCCATGGTCAAAATCCATGAGCCGTTATTACCTGCAAACCCTCGAAGCCGTCCTCAAACATTACGGCGCCTCCATCCGCACGCCGTGGAGCAAACTCCCCGAATCCGTGCGCGATGCCGTGTTATACGGCTCAGGCAAAGAAAAAATATCGTTCCTCTACGAAGACGGGGTGCGCAGCTATAAAACCGAAAAACCCTTCGAAGGCGTCATCCCGAACCTGCAACGCCGCTTGATAGAAACAGACAGCCCGCAGGTGCGCGAAGAACTATCGCAATTTCAATCCAGCACGCCTTGCGCCGCCTGTGAAGGCCACCGCCTGCGCCCCGAGGCTCGCGCTGTTAAAATCCGCGGCCAGCACATCAGCCTGATCACCGAGATGTCCATCGGACAAGCCAGACAATGGTTTATAGACCTGCCGGAGCATCTCAGCGCACAACACAATGAAATCGCCGTCCGCATCCTCAAGGAAATCACCGAACGCTTGAATTTCCTCAGCAATGTCGGGCTGGACTACCTCAACCTCAGCCGCGCTTCCGGCACGTTGTCGGGGGGCGAGAGTCAACGCATCCGCCTTGCTTCGCAAATCGGGTCGGGCTTGACGGGGGTTTTATATGTGCTGGATGAACCATCCATCGGCCTGCACCAACGCGACAATAACCGCTTGCTGGAAACCCTCAAACGCCTGCGCGACATCGGCAACACGGTTTTGGTGGTCGAACATGACGAAGACGCGATCCGCCTTGCCGACTACCTCATCGACATGGGCCCGGGCGCAGGGGTTCACGGCGGCGAAGTCGTTGCGTGCGGCACTCCGCAAGAGGTGATGAACAATCCCGCCAGCCTCACCGCAGACTATCTCACCGGTCGCCGCTTCATCCCCCTGCCCGACAAGCGGCGCGAGGGAAAAGGCAAAGGCAAGAGCAAGGAGGTCATCGAACTCACCGGCGCCACCGGCAACAACCTGAAAAATGTTGACCTCACCATCCCGCTCGGCACGTTTACCTGCATCACCGGCGTGTCCGGCGGCGGCAAGTCCACCCTTGTTCTGGACACGCTGTACAAGGCCGTTGCCCGCGCCCTGAACAACAGCCGCGATTTGCCCATGCCTTATGTCGGGCTCAAAGGCCTCCACGCCATCGACAAAATCATCGACATTGACCAATCCCCCATCGGGCGCACGCCGCGCTCCAACCCCGCCACCTATACCGGCGCTTTTACGCCGATCCGTGACTGGTACGCCGGATTGCCGGAGTCCAAGGCGCGCGGCTATAACGCCGGACGGTTTTCCTTTAACGTCAAGGGCGGGCGATGCGAGTCGTGTAAGGGCGATGGATTGCTCAAGATCGAGATGCATTTCCTCCCCGATGTTTATGTCACGTGCGATTCCTGCAAGGGCAAGCGCTATAACCGCGAAACACTCGAAGTTCGCTTTAAAGACAAATCCATCGCCGATGTTCTTGACATGACGATTGAAGACGCCGCCGAATTTTTCAAGGCCGTCCCGTCCATCCGTGACAAGATGGAAACCCTCAAAAGTGTCGGCCTGACCTATATCAAAGTCGGGCAACAAGCCACCACCTTGTCCGGCGGCGAAGCGCAGCGCGTAAAACTGTCCAAAGAACTCGCCAAACGCTCAACGGGGCAAACCCTCTATATCCTTGACGAGCCGACTACGGGGCTGCATTTCGAGGATGTCCGCAAATTGCTCGAAGTCCTGCACACGCTTGTTGACCAAGGCAACACGGTTGTCGTCATCGAACATAATCTGGAGGTCATCAAAACCGCCGATTGGGTTGTCGATATCGGCCCCGAGGGCGGCGATGGCGGCGGCGAAATCATCGCCAGCGGCACGCCGGAGGACATCTGCAAATCCCCGCGCAGCCACACCGGACACTACCTCAAAGACGTTTTGGCCGCCTCGCAAAACCGCAAGAGCGCCTGACGCAGATAATTAATTTTCATATTAGAGAATTTTTAACCTGATTTCGCTAAGATGATCTCAGTTTTACCCCGCATGAATAGCGCAGGAGATGAGTATGAGTTCCCAATACGACAACAACCACGTTGGCATCCAAGAGGTCGAAAATCTTCGTAAACACATGTCGGATGAAGCGATCAAAACGCGCCTTTCGTCTGAAGCCATGGCTATTCAAGTAAAAGTCAACAGCGGCAGTGTCAAACTCGAACAATCTCATATCGACCGCTTGAAAACCCTCGAAGTCGCGCAAACTTACGTCAGCACAGGCGATATTTCAAATTCCACCGCCAGAGCCAAACTCATCAACGCGCAAAAAGGATTGTCTGCTACCGGACAATCCCTTATGTCTACGGTCTGGCAAAAACAGCTCGACAGCCAACAAAAAGCAAAACCCAAAACCCCGTCCGCGGGCTTTACGGTACAGTTAGGACGAACAAGCTAAAACCGCGCCTCACCGCCTTCTTTTTTTCGGCAGGGCAATCACACCAAGAACGGGCAGTTATGCCCGTTTTTCTTTGCCTTGATCCTGCCCTAAATCTTGCATAATTATGCCGAGTGTGTAGTGTGGCGATGCCGCATCAACACATAATCCGCACGCCCGACAAAAGCGTGCCGCGAAGGCTGCTAAAAGGATAAACACCCATGAAAATTACGATATTCGGATCCGGCTATGTTGGCCTTGTCACCGGCGCTTGCCTTGCCGATATGGGTCACAACGTCATGTGCGTGGACAAGGACGAACAAAAAACCGCGATGCTGAAAAAGGGTGAAACCCCGATTTTCGAACCCGGCTTGTCGCGCAAAATATCCTATAATCTTGAAGGCGGCCGCCTGCACTTCACCACGGATCCGGTGGAAGGCATCAACCATGCGGCGGTGATTTTCATCGCCGTCGGCACGCCGCCGGATGAAGACGGATCGGCGGATTTAAGCGCCGTTTTGGCGGTTGCCGAAACCATCGGCCGCCACATGAGCCGCCCGACCATCGTTGTCAACAAATCCACCGTTCCGGTCGGCAGCGCCGATCTGGTCAAGGAACGCATCGCCAAAGCCTTGAAGGAACGCGGCGTGACCATTTCCTTTGACGTTGCCTCCAACCCCGAATTTTTGAAGGAAGGCAACGCGATCAAGGATTTCGAAACCCCCGACCGCATCGTGATCGGAGCCTCCAACCGCTCAACCGCCGCCGTCATCCGCGATATCTACATGCCGTTTACGCGCAAAAACGACCGCATCATCGAGATGGATGTGCGCTCCGCCGAGCTCACCAAATACGCTGCCAACGCCATGCTGGCCACGAAAATCAGCTTCATGAACGAAATGGCGAATATCGCCGAAAACCTCGGTGCCGACATCGAAAAAATCCGCATTGGAATCGGCTCGGACAAGCGCATCGGCTATGACTTCATCTATGCCGGCGTCGGCTATGGCGGGTCATGTTTTCCGAAGGATGTTCAGGCCTTGAACCGCATTGCGGTCAAATCGGGGATCGAACCACGGATCATCGCCTCGGTTGAGGCCGTCAACGCCAACCAAAAATCCGTTCTGGTGCGTAAAATTCACGACCATTTCAAGGGCGATTTAAAGGGTAAAACATTTGCCATCTGGGGACTCGCCTTCAAACCCAATACCGACGACATGCGCGAAGCGCCGAGCCGTATCATCATGGAAGCCCTTTGGCAAGCCGGCGCCAAGGTCAAGGCCTATGACCCGCAAGCGATGGAGGAATGCGCCCGCATCTACGGCGACCGCCCCGACCTTGTCTACACCAAGCGGGCGCTTGATACGCTCATCGACGCCGATGCCCTTGTCATCGTCACGGAATGGAAAGAATTCCGCTCGATTGATGTCGAAGATTTGTCCGAGCGCATGGCAAAGCCGGTCATTTTCGACGGGCGCAACGTCTATGACCCCGCGCGGATGCAGGCTCTTGGCATTCCGTATTACAGCATCGGGCGCAAATCGGTATAGACAAAACGCCCGCCGCCCCGCATAAACTTGACAACAAACGCTGGACAACAGAAGCGAACCCGACATCATGCACTGGATTCTCATCGCCCTGATCCCGCCTTTTGTCTGGTCATGCAGCAATATCATCGACCAATATATTTGCCGCCGCTATTTCGACGGGTCGAATTTGCTGTTCGTCTTCTTTTTCATTGGCTGTACCAATTTACCCTTCGCGCTCGGCATCCCTGTTTTTGCGCCGTTTGTGTTTGATATTCCGCTGTCCAAAATCCTCACCCTCATGCTCGGCGGGCAATTTTATATGGCGTGCTTATACCCGTATTTCAGGGCGCTGCAATCCGATGACGCCAGTGTCGCCGTCCCGATTTTTCAGACCATCCCCGTTTTCACCTTCTTGATCGGCTATGTCGTTTTGGGCGAAACCCTCAACACGAACCAGATGATCGCCGGCCTCATCATCATGCTCGCCGCCATTGGAATCGCATGGGATTTAGAGAAAAAATCGCTCAAGATCAAAACCCTTTTGCTCATGCTCATCACCTCGCTCGGGTTTTCGGCTTATACGGTGTTTTTACGCGTTCATGCCCCCGACCTTCACTGGCTTGTCATTTCTTATTGGGCGTTTGCGGGGTGGACGGTGGTTGGCCTTGCCGGCCTTGTGGTGCATCGCCCGACCCGTCAATACATCGCCCGCATGACGCGCGATACGCGCGGCGTTATGTGGGTGTGGGGCGTTTTGCAAGAAGGCTTCGACAACATCGCGACCTGCGCCCTTATCATGGCGCTCGCCCTCGCCCCGACTGCGGTGCATGTCACCTTGGTCAACGGGTTGCAGCCGTTTATTGCCATCTTGCTCTCCGGCCTTGTCGGATTATTCGTGCCGCATTATTTCACCCCCTTGCGTGCGAACCGTATTTTTGCGGTGAAACTTATCCTGTGCTGCGTCATGTTTTGTGGCTTGTATATCTTGACCAAAGTGGCATAGCGTGCGACATTCTCAGGGCTATATCAAACCTTCCATTGCCCAAGGATGAAAACACCGCCATGACCAAAATCGTTGTTCCCACACTCGGAGAATCAGTGAGCGAAGCCACAGTATCCCAATGGCTTAAAAAAGAGGGCGACACCATCAACGCGGATGAGCCGTTGGTTGAGCTTGAGACAGACAAAGTCACGCTCGAAGTCAACGCCCCCAAAGGCGGCGTCTTGTCCAAAATCATCGTCAAGGCCGGCGACACGGTCGAAGTCGGCGCTTTGCTCGGCGAGATCGGCGACTCAGGCACCGCCAACCAAAACAGCAAATCTGCCGCCAAGGAAGACGCCCCAAAGGCCGAAACGAAATCCGCTCCTGCATCGGCGTCCGCAGCCTCCACATCCGACAAGCCTTTGTCGCCCGCCGTACGCAAAATGGTTGACGACAACAAGGTCGACACCAGCGCCGTTTCCGGCTCCGGCAAAGACGGGCGCATCACCAAGGGCGATGTAATCGAACACCTCGAAGGCGGCTCCGCCAAAGCCGCACCGGCGGCGAAGCCAGCCGCGCCTTCAGCCACGCCACCCGCCCCTGCCGCACCGCGCGTATTGAAAGACCGTGAAGAGCGCGTCAAAATGACCCGCCTGCGCCAAAGCATCGCCCGCCGCCTCAAAGAAGCGCAAAACACCGCCGCGATGCTCACCACCTTTAACGAAATCGACATGGGCGCCGCGATTGACCTTCGCAACGCCTATAAAGACCAGTTCGAGAAAAAACACGGCGTGAAGCTCGGCTTCATGTCCTTCTTCGTCAAGGCCGCCGTTCAGGCCTTGAAGGAATTCCCCGCCGTGAATTCCGAAATTGATGGCGAAGACGTTATCTACAAAAACTACTACGACATCGGCGTCGCCGTCAGCACGCAACAAGGCCTCGTTGTGCCCGTTGTGCGCGATGCAGACACACTGAGCTTCGCCGGTATCGAGAGCAAGATCATGGACTACGCCGTGAAGGCCCGCGACGGCAAGATCGGAATCGAAGACATGACCGGCGGCACCTTCACCATCACCAATGGCGGCGTGTTCGGTTCGCTCATGTCCACCCCGATTTTGAACCCTCCCCAAGTCGGCATTCTCGGTATGCACAAAACCCAGCAACGCCCCGTCGTTATGCCGGACGGAAGCATCCAAGCACGCCCGATGATGTATGTTGCCTTGTCTTATGACCACCGCATCATTGACGGACGTGAGGCTGTGTCCTTCCTTGTCCGCCTCAAAGACGCGATTGAGGATCCACAAAGATTATTGCTGGACATCTAAACACGCCGCAGCTCGTCGTTATATCAAGAAATTATACAAACAGCCCTCCCCGCGGAGGGCTGTTTCTTTATTATTAAGCAACAGAAGGCGCCGCACACATCGCCTTGCATTTTATTTATGAAAAATATTGCTTTTTCCAAAGAGAGGTGCTAATTAAACTTGATTATGAAAAAACAAAAATCATCCAGACAGAGGTTCACCCATGGCATCGGAAAAAGGTAGTCTTGTTCCCGCTGAACGCAAAACGGAGGGTGCGACGTCCTCCGCCCTCACGGAAATCAAGCAAATCCGCAGCATTGCCGACTTGTTCTCTATTTCAGTCGGCGACAACACATCGGCCCTGAAACATGACATCAATGCCGATGGCTGGCCCGATATCGGCGACATGAACGACCCGCTGATTACAGAAGCCATAGACACATTCCAAGATGAAATCGACGTTTACGATGTGCGGTCGGTGGTCAGTTTCGGCGACCGCGCCCTGCGCGATATTGAAGGCGTCTACAGCCGCTTTAACCAAAACTCCATCCTGTCCATGGGGCAGATGGAGGAAGAAAAAAGCCGCTCCAGCGTTGCGAAACTGAGCATGAACCTCACCGAAATGCTGGAACAACTCCGCCCGTTCTTCGTGACGGAAGAAGAGCTCAAACCCGGTTTCTTTAGCCGTATGTTCGGCGCCAAGGCCGAGGCCAAACCAACGCCGGAACAGATTTTGACCTCCATTGAGATTTTCGGCCTCGATCTCAATGCACACCAAGCCGAAGTTGCCCGCACACGGCAAAACGCGACCCGCACAATCCGCAGCATCCGCGCCCAAAAAGCCGCGCTTGAAAACACATTGGCCGACGCGAAAAAAGCCGAAATCCGGCTGTTCATCGCCTATTACGCCGGCATGGAAGTGTTCAAGGAATGGCACAGCGATCCGGTGAAAAACGCCTATATCAACGTGTCGGAATTCAGCCTTGTTCCCGAAGCCAAAAAACCGGAAACGGAATTTTTCATCCCCAGCACACCGGCGGATTGGCACGATTTCACGTTCAACATGAACCAACGGCTGGAACATTTCCGCAACGTCTATCGTAAATTCCAAAAGATGCAAACAGACATTCCGAAATTTATGGCCGCCGTTGATATGCGGATCGAAAATTTCGAAAAAACAGTCGAAGGCTCACAAGCCGGATGGGATAAGAGCGTCGGAAAAATCCGCACCGCCCTTGAATTAATCCGTACAGAACAACGCATCGAACGATTGAAAGACCAAGCCCAAGACGCGCAAAAACGCCTCAAAGGCCATGATAAATATATGGCAGATTTCGAAAAATCAACCATCGCCACGGAAGACAAATTCAGCGAAACCGCCACGCGCATCCGTGACGCCAGCGTTGTCTTCCTCGAAGAACAAAGCGAACGCGCCACGAAGCTGTCGGAAAAGCTTCAGGCTCTGAGCGAGGTTCGTAACGCCCTGCGTGTCCAGCTCGGCGAACGGCCGATTGAGCGTCAGGCTCCCGCTGCCCTTCCCGATGCCATCACGCAACCGGAAAAACCCAAAAGCCGCTGGAATATTTTCAGCAAAAAATAAACAGGCAAAACAAAAAGCAAGCAAAACAAAAAATATGGCAAACAAGACCGAACAACAAACGCTGCAAAAGCAAACACACGGACCGCGCGTCATCCCTGACGTGCTGTACGACTTTTCGCGCGCTGTTTACGGGAATTATTGCCGCACATCTTGTATGATTTTGTTCAATGGTGTGAGCGGAAGCCTGAGCTGGCTCGAAGCACACCAAGACCGCCAAGGGTCATGGACATTATACAAACGATACAAAGACATTGACGCCGACACCACACCGGTTGACGCCGCCGCAACCGGCAATCCGCTGCTCAAAACCACCACGGCGTTTGAACAGATCGTTCTTGAAAAAGACCTCGGCCTGATGGAAGTTTTGGGGCGCATGGCGTCGTTTGAATACAACATCACCGACACCCCCGCCGGCATCGATACAACGGGCATTTTACAAGGCCATGACGCCGCCGCCCTTGGCGCATTGCATTACAAATCCTTTGGCATCCGCGAATGCGTGGCCTTTGACGCCGTCACCGGTGCTCCCGCGCCGAGCTTCGAAGGCCGTATCAGCGGGCAAGGAAGCTTCACAGAGGACATGGAACAATCCATCGCCGGTGCATGGAACGCCAAGGTAAACACCTTCGCAACCGAGGGGAGCTATCTCGACGCCCTCATCCTCAACGCCAAGCCATCGGCGATGATTCAGCATATCTATGAACACCTGAACCGCGCCAAGGCCTACACCGAACTGTTGGCCTATTTCGAAGAGAACATCTTCGAAGCGTTCAAAATCTGCCAAGAAAAAGGCTTCGACCATCATGTCATGGTTGAAGGCGGCGGCGTGTCGGCCTCCATCCCCGCCGGCGACGCCTTGGAACAAATCATCCAGCAAACCCTGAACAACAACGACATTCAGGAAAGCTATAAACAGAGCCTCAGCGATGAAGACTTCCAAAACATCCGCAATGCTTTGATCTCGCTCGATATTTTCCGCTGCGTCCTGCATGCGCGCTGGGCGATGGAGATTGCCCATGACCATCTCGACCTTGTGGAAGAAAGCGACGCCTTCGTCCGCGAACAAATTGTCGTCATCCAAGGCAAATACGCCGATTTCGGTCTGGAATCCCCCGACCGCGAATTAATCAGCGCCGCCATCATGGACAAAGATTCCGAGCAAGCCATTGATATCAACAAATCCATTGCCCGCATCCGCGCCGATTTAACCGACCTGCGCGACAACGCCGCCCAAACCGCCAAATCATACCAAAAAGCCAAACCGCGCGGCCTTGGTATGAATAACGGCCACAGCAAAGGGGGAGCAGCATGATGCCTCACAGCCTCCCCTTCCCGCCAAACCACACCACACCGCGCAAAAAAGGCGAGGCCGAAACCCCGCGTGACCATTTCAACGCCGCCACCTTCGGCCATTATTGCCGCAGCAGCAGCTTCGCCCGCGATGGTCAGGAACGATGGATCGAAGCCATCCAAACCGCCCCCGCACAATGGACGATGTTTCAAGTGTCCGTTGAATTGGACACACAAACACAAGACACAAAACGCGGCCTTGCCACACGGATCAAACTCGGCGGTTCACAAAACTTCTATGATGTCGTCAGCCGCATCGCGGAATACGAAAACCTCCACAGCGACCAAGCGGTTGAATATCTGCGCCTGCAAGGGCCAAAGGAACTCGGATACGACCATTACATCGCCTTCGCCACGCGTGAAGGCATCCCCTTTGACGCGCAAACCGGCAAGCCGCTCCAAACCTTTAACGGCCTGATTATCGAGACCGCCCAAATCGACTATGACACGATGAAAGCCGTGCGCGAAGCATGGGAAGCCAAGCAAATGCTGTTCCTCACCCCCGTCGGCGGCTTGAACCCCGACCTTGGCCTTCCGATTGACCTGAAATCCTTGGACGCCGTGTGCCTTGCCATCGAAGATTGCGAAAAAGTCAAAAAAATCGTCGAAGGCTTCAACAAACGAATTCAATCTTTCAAAGATATGGCCGAAAAAAAGCAAGGCGGAAACGTCACCATCGCGCATTTCCAGTTTGACACCCTGCGCGCCGACATTGCCGGCACATTCGAAGAAGAAACGCCGCAGATCGCCCTGCGGCTCCAGCAATACGCCACGTTGATCGAGCTTTACGCCGCGCTGTATATCGCCAAAGAATCCTTCGCCAAATTTTATAAGGAAGGCGCCGCCGCCGAAACCGTCAAGACCGACGTGTTGAGCAATGCCCGCAAAATCAAGGATTACTATAACGCCCTTGGCGGCGAGCCGGTCAGCGTCGAACAAATCGCCGCCGATATTATTCGCATGAATAACCGGTCTGTTTTGAACATGCGCGCCGATATTCCCCCAGCGATCGAAAAAATCGCCGGCACTTTGCAGGAAATGCAAGCCCGCACGGATGAAATTAAAACCAATTACCGCGTCATTGCCCTCGGCAAAAAGGACATGGAAAACCTCACGGCCGGCCGCATCAATGGCACAGCCGTAGGCACCAGCCTCGCCGATTTGTATATGACGCGTAAACTTTGAGTATTGAGCACTATGAATAAACGGAACCGAAAGCTTTAAGTCGTTAAAAGGGAGCATACTATTATGACGAACAAAAGACTGATCGATCTGGCGTCCACGAACCCCAGACACGAGCAAAAACTCCTCGATGAATTCAGAACCGCCGCATTCGGGTCTGAGTGCCGGACAATATCGTTCTTGCGGGCGGAAACCCCCTCATGGCACGAAAAATTGTGGATGGAGGCCTCGCAAGAAGTCGGCGGCACATGGGCGGTCACAAGCCATCGTACAAAAGTCGGTGCCGCACCGGATGACGCCATTGAGGTGATCGTCGCCGATTCAGGCGTAAGCTTTTTCAACGCGATTGAGGCCTTGTCCGAATTCGAGCGCACCTCGCTTTTGCTCGGTCACGCGCCATCGGGTGAGGACGATGCCGAAAGCCTTGGCAACTTGCACTACAAAGCCTTCGGTATGCGCGAAGCCATCGCCTTTGACGACATCACAGGTCAGGCCTTCCAAACCCAACAAGGCAAGCCCCTTGTCACCGGCACCTTTACCGGCACCATGCTCCGTGCCGTTAAACACGCCTTCGAGGAAAAAAGCCGCCTGTTTATCTTGCCCGGCATTGATCTCGCCAAAAAACTCGGCAAGCCGAAACATGATTTCAGCCTGCAAGAAGTCAAAGACATCCTCAAAAACCGCGAGAGCTACCCCGCCTTCGTGAACCAGTTTGAGGAATACATCAAACTGTACAAAAAAGCGGCCAAAGGCGGCTTTGACGACAACCATGTCATTCAAGCAGTCAAACAAGCCCACGACGCTCTTGAAGAGCGCATCGAGCTCTTCCCCGCCGGAAAATGGCCGGATAAGCAAAGCCTGCAATTACTGCTCGCCAACACCCATGTGTACTTCACCTTGCAACAATTGCATGGACGTTTCCAAACGGCCTTGAAGCAAGACCGTTCTTCACAATTCATTGAGGACGAAGTTTCACCGCAACTCGAAACGCTCACCAATTACTACACCCGCGTTGCGAAGAAAAACATCCCGAGCATCGGACGGATGCTGGAGGTTATCATGAGCAAGGATTGCATGATCCAAGGCCACCCGCCGCAAGAGATCATGGAACACTTCACCGTCATGAAGGCTCGCGCCGAAGACCTCAAAGCCGGCATCATTATCAAAGAAGCCGAATTGCCGCCGATCCTCGATATCGACCATTATGTGCCCGAAACGGCACAAATGAAGGATATTCGCGGCAACATCGAAAAAATCAAACAGGCCGAAAAAATTGCCCAATTTGCGCGTGCGTTTGATCGTATGTTGATCAAATACCAAGACTACCTTTCGGGCGGCCTGAAGGATAAATATGTCCATAAGGAACTCACCGAGGCGCAAGACGAGGCCGAAAAACTCGCCATTGCCTGTCCGGAAAACAACATCATCGACCGTAGTCACTTGATCAAGCTCACCGTCACCACATGGGTGTCGGCGGAACTCAAACGCCTCAAGGCACAAGAAGGCGAAGTCACCCCGACGGTCAAACAACGGATTGAAACTCTCGGCAATTACTATGAACGCATCATGACCGAAAACGTGCCGAGCTATACCAAGAGCCGCGATTTCCGCAAAAAATTCATTGCGCAATCCGAGGCCTATATCGCCGATGTCGGCACCAAGGTTCCCGCAGTGATCGAGCGTGAACTCACCGAAGAACGCGATAAAATGATGGCCTTCGTAGAGGAATTCCAAAGCACAGGCCTGTCCGCCGCCCGCAACGTGTCGGCACCAAAGCCGCGCTAAGCCTGTCATGCGCTGACACGCCGGCGCGCGCTGCGCTCCACCGTTTTCATTCCTTCGCCCCCGCCATGCCCACAGCATCGCGGGGGCGAACGGCTTAAGGGGCAGGAGGACAAGTTTAGACAGTGCCAAAGGACACCCTTTGCCCCGCCGCCGCAGCCCTAAATCCACCGCATCCCATAATAAAATATTGACCCGCGATAGTTATTATGGTAAATAAAGCCAGTATAAAGGAATGGAAAACGCGATGGCACCTGTTAATAAAAAAGGCCTCATCATCAACGGACAAGAAATTCCGGCCAGAGAATCCATCAAGGCCGACGGAATGTTCTTTCGCACTGTTGCCTACACCACAGACCCATCCGCCACCCCCGACACCGCGCATTATGTGACCGCCACACGGCAAGACGTGTTCGACACCGATGCCGCCGCCGCGCCGGAACTCAGCGCCCAATGGACACTCAATCACGTATTGGTTGAATACGACCCCGCCAGTAATGAACAAATCCACACCACAACCGTTGCGAAGACGGGGCTGAGCTACTACCAAGCTCTCTATTATTGCGCCAGCACCGAGGCCGCCAAAGAATCCGAAGGCTGGTACAAAACCGGCAAAGCCGCGATTGATATGGGGCTGGATCATTACATCGCCTTTGCAACCGCCCAAAATGAAGGCAAAAAGAACGGCGTGATTTTTGATGCGGACGGCATCCCCCGCGCGGCGTCCCAAGGCCGCCCGATTGAAAACGCACGCTACAGCGAATCAGCCTTGGAAAAAGCCGCCGCCACCGCCGCCCGCCCCGCGCGATCCATGCAAAAGAGCTGGATGCAATCCACATTGGAGGAGATTCTTCCGAATGTCGCGTCCCCCGCCTCGTTACATGCCTTTATCGGCAACGCGCAAAAACTCGCCTTGGTCGAAAAGATTCTCGAATCCGCGCAAAAACTCGAAGGCGCCTTGCTCAGTTTCAGCCATTATTTCGAACAAGACGTACCGCAACAAAGCGCCGATGATTTCATCGCTACAACACCCGTCAAAGCCGGTATATCAAGCGCCTTTACCAAAGCCGCGAAAAATGCCCCGTCTTTGTCTTTGCAACGCTATGAAAAAGCACGCCTGAAAGCACATCATGACCGCTACTATGACCGTTACGACGATGATTATGACCGCAAACATAACCCAAAATATTCCGCCTATGATTATCTCGACGAAGACGACCTCAAATCACTGCTGCGCGACGCCCGTAAATCTGGGCAATACGGCCTTGCCGACAACCACGCGCTTGACCGCCTGATCCGTATGTTCGAGAGCGATACGCGCAGTATCAAAACCAGTGTGGAAGAAGAACTGAAAACCATGGATACGGGCATAACGGCTCTGAGATCACACGAGGTACAAGTCGAAGAATTCGACCGCTTCAAAAAACTGGCCGATTTTACTTTCAAATTTTTCAAGGCTAAGGCCGCCGCCAATTTCATCCGCTCCCGCACCGGACAGCAAAGGCTCGTGGGGCTTCCTGCCCTTGCCACCTGCGTCTACGACGCCAAGGAAAGCATGAAAGCTCTCTCGCCCGAGCCGACAAACCGCTTGGATATTTTGGAGAGCATGATCCTGTCACCCGAAAAACCGTCAATTCCAGTTTTTTTCCGCATGTTCTTGGAACAATTTGACGACATGAAGACCAATATCGGCGGCCTCGTCCTCACCCCTGATGCAGGCAAAAACACCCAGCTCAGCCTCCCCCTCATCGGCGGCGACGACGCTCAATTCGGTGTTTTAAGGGAAGACGAAGATTTTATTACAAAAATCAAACGCATCATGGACGAAGCAGGCAAAGCCAAAATAATCCGCCTCGACAATGACGGCTACCTCAAAGGCGCGGAAGACGCAAGACGCCGCCGCCTATAGATAGGCTTGCGGACGAATCTACGCGCTAAACCCAATCAACCTCAATCAACCCCATCTCCGCGTATAAACGCGCCGCATCGCCGCCCGTCGGGTCGTGGTCGGGGACGCGCCCCGCGATCATCACCTTGCGAATATCGGTGAGCAACATATTCACAAACGCGCGCGATGACGGCACACGGTTGCAATACACCGCCCCGCCAATAATTTTTAATTCATGCCGCCGCACCACGAAATACAGCTTGTTGAGCGCATCAACCGTGAACCGGTATTTATCCGTGTCGTCCGGCTTCAAGGACGCAACATCTTGCGGGCTCAGTCCGGGCGGCAGGCTTTCATGCACCATCACCCGATGGACGCGCCCATCCTTCGAGGCCGCGAAACAACACACAGCGGAATGAGGCAGGGCGTTTATTCCGGACTCTGCCGCAAACTCCGTCAAGGCGGTGGCAACATCGCCCTTTACCCTCGCCGCCGCCTCCATGTCCAAGGCCGCATCAATCACAACCCCAGCAGGCGCAGGCACAATATGCGATGTCGGCAAACGCAGCGGTTCAAACCGCCTGTCTTTGCGGTACAGGATGTAAACATCGATCCCCGCTTTTTGCGCAATCTCAAGCGAGATCACGTTAAACGCCCCCGCGCGGCGCTGGACAAAATCCTTGTCCATCCCTTTATGGTCAATGAAAATGCGTTTAACGCCGCTTTCGGCGAGTGTTTTAGCGCAATTCGGGCAAAACGGGTCGGTCACGCAAATGCTGTGGCCTTCGGCGCTGCGCCCGTATTCGAGCAAACACGCGGTTTCGGCATGGATAAACTGGCTGCTTTTTCCGATACGGTCAGTCCAGTCAAATCGTTGTTTCAAGGCATAGGGGCGGTGGTTGGTGCGGCTGATAATACTCGCGGGATTGCCGTCAGGGTCAAACAAGCACGCCGCGACCTTGCTGGTGTCGTGTTCACTCGACAACACCACATCAACGGCGTCTTGCATGCGCCGGATCACCATATCAAGGTCGAATTCTTCGTACTGCATCGGCTCCATACTCGCCTTCTTAAACCGAGCCAGACCGCCGGTTTAATGACCATATCCCCAGTGTATCAGGCAGGGGTTAACAAGACCAAAACGCCTTATAAACGAACGCCACCAAGTCAAAAGGACGGCAAAGGGACACGGACATTGCCCCAGCCAAAGCCGGAACGCAAGCCCTATTTCAACAAAAACAAACCAAAGGAAAAAGCGAGAAGCGAGAAGCCAGAAGAAACAAAAGGCGCTCTATACAGACTCAATCAAATGCGCCAAGGATGTTTGCGGGCGCGGGCTTTGATGTTTCAGGATTTCAAGCGCGCAATACATGCCAAGGCGGCACGCCTGTACCATACCCATACCATGCAATAATCCATACAAAAAACCGCCGGAAAAATTATCGCCGGCACCATTTGTGCTAACGATCATGTCCGGTTGATACGGGTTTTCAACTCTGTGAATGGCCGCCGCTTCAAAGGCCAAAACCCCTTCGGCACCCAATGTCACGCACCCGAATAAATTGCGCTGCCTGAACATATCAACGGCCTCATCCACGCCGCCAGCGCCGGTCAGGGCGATGGCCTGTTCCGCATTGCAAATCACCGCGTTCGCGGCCTGCATCAAAAATTCCGTATCGTCCGGTTTGGCCTCAATGACCGACAAATCCGCCGGCAAAAACACCACCGGCCGCGCCATATCCTGCGCCATCGCAATCGCATGCCGCAGCACGTTCGGCCCGTTATCCGACATCAACATATACCCGTCAATCAACAACATCGCGCTGTCGCGCATGTCATCCGCACGCAGGTCTGATTCCGCGATGGCGTGGCTGGCACCGTAACTGGCGGCAAAGCTGCGCTCGCCATCCGGTGTGACGATGGTGAAAATACGGGTCGATCCGCATTGATTATCGGTCGGCACGGTATCATACGCAATACCCCATTGGGTCATGGACTCACTGAACCGCCGCCCAGATTCATCCGGCGCGGTCTTGCCGACAAACCGCCCGCCGCCGCCCAGTGCCGCAAAACAAGACAGCACATTCGCCGCACTTCCCCCCGGCACATAATCAATGCCCCACGCCTCAATCGCCGCCGTCAAGGCCTCCGCCTCCGCATCGCTCAAGAACACACAATGGCCTTTCTTGAGGCCGAGCCGCGCAATGTCGGCGTCGGAGGGCACGACGCTGACAAGATCCATCGCCGCGTTGCCAATACCGATAAGCCGCGCATTGTGGGTTTGCTTCAATTGTGTAGGCTGTGTTGCCATCATCGGCTGCTCTTATCTGTCCTGTTGCTTATGTGGGTTCCGCGCCCATACACCCCATACGAAAAAGGGGCTGATAACGGCTTAGCCCATCATCAACCCCTTTGTCATGTCTTTTTTACATTCAGGGCTGCAAACCATTCGGCCCGCTGGGCGCGTTGCGCTTTTTACCGTGGGTGGCATCCCCGCCGGTGGTATCCAGCCTGTTGTCATTGGCGGTCTTTTTGGACAAGTAAAATGTGTCCGTACGCCCGCGCATCGTCAAATAGCCAAACGCCGGCGCGTCATGCCCCGCCTTACGGCGGTACAGCTCGCCGCGCTCACTCTTGGCAAGGCCGGTATGGGCAATCGGGGTCAAGCCACGCTCCTGAAGCAACGCCTCAACATGGTCACGAATCCAGTCGCGCCCCGCCATTGCCTCGCGCAACGTCACGCCGTGGTCGGAGGAATCAGGGTTCGGGTCATATTCGCAATCATGAGTCTTAAGCTCAAACTCAATCTCGTAATCCTTGCGCACTTTGTCCGGCGATGTCGGAACAAAAAAGCGGTTGGCGTCGAGAGCAAATTCAAAGATGAGTTTTTTGGCGATTGCGGAGTCCTGAGCGGACAAATCAGAGAGGGGCTTAATGGTCGTTGTCTGTGTCGCGGGGTCGGTGATGGAATAAAGACAGACCTTGAAAGTCGTGCGGCGGCAATTAATGGAGAAAATTTCGCGGTAATTTTGAAAGTCCAAAGACATGAGCTTCTTGAACTTCTTTCTCCAATCATCGCCGTATTTTCGGACCATCGGTTGGAGGCTCAGAATAGGCTTCGCCGTGCCGTTTGTATGAATGTCGAGCTTCGCCTCATATTCCTCCCGCAAGGTTGTGCCGTTCACGTCAATCCCTTTGTCCTTGATCGACACATCGGGTCGGCTGAGCGTCACGCCTGTTTTCGGGTCTTCCTCATATCGGACGCGAAGGGCGAAACCTTTTTTGTATAATGCGCCGTCATCCGTATCGAAATAATGGCTGACGAGGTTTCGTGTTCTTGCCTCTCCCTTGATCACGCCGAGATCCTCAAAATGATCCAAAACGAATTGAAGCTGGAATTGCTTGCGGGAAAGTTCTTGGGGGAAAGACAAGGCGATTTTATGCTCGAACTCGTGAATCTCTTGGACTTCGTTGTTCGATGCCTTGCTGAAAGGCTTGCCGGCACTTGGTTGCGCGCCGTTTTTGGCACTGTCCAAAGCCTGTTTGTTTACAGTCGGATTGGTATTGTCACTCATTGTGCCACTCCTGCAGTTAAACGCAGCATACACAGTCACCGAGGCAACGCGCGAAAGGGTACAACGCCCCTACGTTCTGGCCGTTTCTATGTGTTCTTTGTAGCTTGATACAAATAGAACAGAACGTCTTAGAATTTCAAGCTTTTATTTATAAAAAATTAGTGCTAAGCAAATTTGCGGTGCCTTACGGGATTCTATCAGGCTTTTTCTTAGGAAATGACGGTAAGGCCTTTATTCATTTCATAAAATTTGGTTATATAGAGCGGGTATCAAAACGCCCGCACCAAACCCGAAGCAAAGAAAGAATCATCCATGTCTGACTCATCGTCAAAAAACGAAGCCAAAAAAGACTATGACGTCATCATCATCGGCGGCGGCCCCGGCGGATATGTCTGCGCGATTCGCTGCGCGCAGCTCGGCATGAGCGTTGCCTGCATTGAAAAACGCGCCGTGCTTGGCGGCACATGCCTCAATGTCGGGTGCATTCCGTCCAAGGCCTTGCTCAGCGCCTCTGAAAAATACGAAGACGCGCGCGACCACATGGGCGCGATGGGCATCAAAACATCGGGTGTCAAACTTGACCTCAAAACCATGATGAAGCACAAAACAGACGTTGTGGACGCCAACACCAAGGGCGTTGAATTCCTGTTCAAGAAAAACAAGATCGACTGGCTCCAAGGCACGGGCAGCATTGCCGCCAAAGGCAAAGTCACGCTCACCCCCGCCAAAGGCGCGGCGCAAACCTATAACGCCAAACACATCGTCATTGCCACCGGATCGGACGTTGCCGCCATCCCGACTTTGAAAATTGATGAAAAACAGATCGTGTCCTCCACCGGCGCGATTGACCTGCCCTCCGTTCCCAAGACCATGGTTGTCATTGGTGGCGGCGTGATCGGCCTTGAAATGGGAACCGTCTGGCGCCGCCTCGGCAGCAAAGTCACCGTCATTGAATATCTTGACCGCATCCTCCCTGGCATGGACGGCGAAGTGTCCAAGCAAGCCAAGCGCATCCTTGAAAAACAAGGCCTCGCCTTTAAATTGGGGAGCAAAGTCACAGGCGCCAAAACCGACAAAGGCGGCGTCACCTTGACCGTTGAGCCCGCCGCCGGCGGCAAGGCCGAAACCGTCAAGGCCGAGATTGTTCTGGTCGCCATTGGCCGCAAACCCTACACGGACGGCCTCGGCCTCGACAAAGTCGGGGTGGACTTGGACGAACGTGGACGCGTCAAAACAAACGCCCATTTCCAAAGCTCGGTTGAGGGCATCTACGCCGTTGGCGACGTCATCGCCGGTCCGATGCTGGCGCACAAAGCCGAAGACGAAGGCGTTGTCCTTGCCGAAATATTGGCGGGACAAACGGGGCATATTGATTATAACTGCATCCCCAACGTCATTTACACATGGCCGGAAATCGCCTCTGTCGGCAAGACCGAGGAACAACTCAAGGACGAAGGCACCGCCTATGTCGTGGGTAAATTCCCCTTCACCGCCAACGGCAAAGCCCGCGCCATCGGCATGACCGAAGGCTTCGTCAAAGTCTTGGCGGACAAAAAAACCGACAAATTGCTCGGCGTTCACATTGTCGGCCCCCATGCCGATGTGTTGATCTCCGAATGCGTGACAGTGATGGAATTTGGCGGCTCGGCGGAGGACATCGCCCGCATCTGCCACGCTCACCCGACCCTGTCGGAAGCGGTCAAAGAAGCCGCCCTCGCCGCCGGAGGCCGCGCCCTTCACATATAATCCACGCACGTTTTTTTCGCGCAACACATAAAAAGGCAGCCACGAGCTGCCTTTTTGCGGCACATGATCCATATAGCCAAACAGACTCTTGTACGATTATCGTCAAATCCTGTACACTGGATATTCGATCCTCTTTGATCACCCCGCCCATCCTTGCAATCACACAGTATAAACGCAGCAGTTCACATGATGACAAAACCGTCCGAAGACAGCAGCCTCACCGCCGAACAAGTTCTTCTTTGGCTCAAGGAAAACAACGATTTCCTCGTCAAATATCCGCAGGCCTGCGAATACATGGTTCCGCCAAAGAATCAAACCGGCAAAGGCGTTGCCGATTTTCAGCATTACATGATGCAAAAACTCCGCGCCGACCGCGAAGCCGTGATGGACACCACGCGTGAGATTGTCGAAATCAGCCGCACCAACATGCAAAATCTGTCCCGCATCCATGATGCAGTGTTAAAGGTTCTTGATTGCCACACGATTGAACAATTCGCGCAAATCCTCACCGTTGACGTTTGCGCCCTTTTGGACATTGACCTTGCCGCCTTTGTGTTTGAAACATCGCGCCGCGTCAATCCGTATGTCAACCTCCCCGGCATCCGCCTCGTCCCCGAGGGAACGGTACAGAGCTGGCTCGGAAACCGCCCCGCCTTGCTACAATCCAACATTTACGGGGTTGAGGAAATATACGGTGGCGGTGCCCGCCTTGTGCGCTCGCAAGCGGTTATAAAGCTCAACATGTCCACAGACTTGCCGCCGTCCGTCATCGCCTTCGGGAGCCGCGACCCCGACATGTTCAACGAAAGCCAAGGTGTCGAAATGGTCGGATTCTTGACCCGTGTGATTGAAAAATCACTTGAACGCCTTCTTTTTGCCGATTGATATGTCATCACAATTCCGATGCGCCGCCGACCTTTTAAACGCCCGCGACCAATGGATTCGCTATCTCAAGACCGAGCGCCGCCTCTCGCCCCACACGGTGCGCGCCTATCAAACCGATCTTGAGCATTTCCTGAACTTCCTCAGCCTCTATGAAGGGCAAGAAATATCCTTGTCCACGCTGGCCGCGCTCACCTTGCGCCAAGCCCGCGCATGGCTGGCGCAAAAAGCCGCCGAAAATGCTATCTCCGCCTCCCGCGCCCGCAGCCTGTCCAGCCTGCGCAATTTCTTCGCCTTTTTGGACGAGGGCGGAATCCTGCATAACCCCGTTTTGAACCTTCTCGCCACCCCAAAAATCCCCGCCAAAGTTCCGCGTCCGCTCGAAGTCACGCAAGCCTTCACCCTCCTTGAAACGGCGCTCACCGCCAAGGATGATTGGACGGCGCATCGTGACTACGCCTTGTTTTCCTTGCTTTATGGCTGCGGCCTGCGGGTCAGCGAGGCGCTCAATCTCGACATACGCGATTTACACATCGAAGACGGCATGCTCCGCGTCATGGGCAAAGGCAACAAGCAACGCATGGTGCCCTATCTGGACACAGTGGCGACGCGCATCGCCCGATACCGCGCCCATTGCCCCGCCCCCGAAACGCCGGACAGGCCGCTGTTCATCGGCGTCAAAGGCCAACGCCTCAATCAAGGCATGGCGCAAAAATCGCTCCGCAATGTGCGCGCCTTGCTTGGCCTTCCCGCCACCGTCACGCCCCACGCCCTGCGCCACAGCTTCGCCACCCACCTTCTCGGCGAAGGCATGAATTTGCGCGAGATTCAAGAACTCCTCGGTCACGCCTCCCTCAGCACGACCCAGCGTTACACCGATGTCGACTACAAAACCCTCATCGCCATCCACAAAAAAGCCCACCCCAGAGGCCGCGCTGATTAAGCCGCCCCCACTCCCACGCAAAACCAAAAGGCGCAAAACAAAAAAGCCTCCACAAACGGGAGGCTTAAATAAAATCTGCAACTAAATTCTTGGATTGAAATCCTTGACTGCACCACACCTCGAATTTGATACCATCCTTACGGTGCGGTGGCCTGTTGTCAGGTCTTAATGTGGATGCAAGCAGAGCCACTAACAATTACATTATATTCTACGAGTCCCTAAATTACAAATACTTTGTCAAATTTGATAATCCCATGCCGTGTAAAACACATTTAGATACCATCGCCATCGTTTCGTCATCCAAATAATCTGTGTAATAGACTCGATTTCCTTGAGTATCCTTGCCACATCTTATCAAATCCAGTCGGTGAAAACCAACAGCATTCACCATGTCGCCTTTCACCCATAACCCTTGGCTTTGATATGGCATAGGAAGAGCGGGGGTAACATTGATCTGGCAATGATACGGCATAAGCTTTGTCGGTTCGGTAGTGCTCAAAGCCACAATCGTACAAAGATTGTGTCTTGATCTTATATTTGGCGACAACACAACTACAGGCCTTTTTTTATCCATTTCAGGATTAACAAAACCATGCGTAAAGTCACACATTAAAATAGAGCCGCGATTCGGATGGTATCTTATGGGCATAATTCAATATTTTATATACACGAGTGGCTCAGTTAGCCAAAACGTTCTGGCTAATTGAACGATAATGGCCACTATCCGCTTCAGCAGCGCCTTCAGATCAAAATACGCGCGGATGTCTTTCCCATGGCTTGGTTGTCGGCAATTTGCCTTCCACAACCAATTCGTTGTTAAAGTATTTCTTCGCTTGCGCCATCGTCATTTCGGGGCACAGGCGAATGCCGAGGCGTTGGGTTTCGCCTTCTTTGGCACCTTCGGCAATGATGATGCGGAATGAAATGCCCAAATCTTCACATTTCGCGCACAGGGCTTCATAGCCCTTGGTCATCGCGATATCGTGCAAACGGTCAACTTCCTTGGAATATGGAATCGCCAGCGTGTCGCTCAAAATCGCGCTTTGTGATTGCAATCCGGTGCGGCCTGTCGCCTCGATATCGGCCAAACACGCCATCACGCGGTCTTTTGCCGTCAACGAAAATGCTTTTAAAAAGGCGCTGATATCGTCGCGGGCGTCAATACGGTCTTTGCGGACTTGTCCCGATGTGGCGCGAAAAAGATCGCCCAATTTTTTAGGGGGTTGTGTGGTCATTTTTATATCCCTGACTCTGAATGTTAATATTTATGATTATCGTTTTATTCGTCATAACCCTAACAACCACCCCGCGCAGCGTCAAGCCACCGCCCCCAATTATCACCCGATTTTCAACACCCTTGCCGCCTCCAGCTCTCCCGCCTCCCCCACAAACAAAACCGCCGCCCGAACAAAGCCGGACGGCGGTTTTTTATTAAGCGTTCTCTTCACTAGTGACCGCGACCCAAAGGCCTCGCGCCACACGTACAAAAGACCTATTTTTTCTTTTTCGACACCGTCAACGCTTCATCGACGAGCTGTTGCTGCTGTGCCTGATGGCGCTTCATATTGCCTGTTGCGGGCGAAGCCGCGGCCGCACGACCGGCATAAACCGGACGACCGGCCTTATGCTTCGCATCGGTCAACACGCCTTCAATCAAGCGGTCAACAAAATGCCAGCATCCCATGTTTGACGGCTCTTCCTGACACCAGACAATATCGGCATTCGGGTATTTTGTGAGTTCCGAAACCAAGGCTTCATGCGGGAAAGGATAGACTTGCTCAAGACGCAGGATCAGAACATCCTTGATCTTCTTCTCCTCACGGGCTTGGAACAAATCGTAATACACTTTGCCCGAACACAAAACCACACGCTTCATGTCTTTTGGCTTCACCAATTGACCGGCGATCTCCGCATCATCCCACAGCACACGGTGGAAGGTGCTCTCGCCCGTCATATCGGCGGCCTTGGAAACGCAGAGCTTGTGCCGCAACAACGATTTCGGCGTCATCACAACCAAAGGCTTGCGGAAGTCGCGGTGCAACTGGCGGCGCAAAACGTGGAAGAAGTTAGCCGGAGTCGTACAGTTCACGATCTGCCAGTTATCCTCGCCACTGAGCTGCAAGAAACGCTCCCAGCGTGCCGAGGAATGCTCCGGCCCTTGCCCCTCATAGCCATGCGGCAACAACAAGGTCAAGCCGGACATCCGCAGCCATTTCGCCTCCGCAGAGCAAATAAACTGGTCGATCAGAACCTGCGCTCCATTGGCAAAGTCGCCGAATTGCGCTTCCCAGATCACGAGCGATTTCGGCTCGGTCATCGAATAGCCATACTCGAATCCAAGCACCGCAGCCTCGGAAAGCGGGCTGTCATGCACTTCGAAACGGCCTTGCGAGCCGGACACATGTTGAAGAGCAATATATTTTTCTTCATTGGTCTGATCATACACAATCGCATGGCGGTGCGAGAACGTCCCGCGGCCGCAATCCTGCCCCGACAACCGCACGCCGTATCCCTCATGCACCAAGGACCCATAGGCCAAGGACTCCGCCGTTGCCCAGTCAAACCCCTCGCCGGTTTCAAACATCTGTTCCTTGGCTTTGAACAGGCGCTCAAGCTTGGAATTAAGGTTGAATCCTTGTGGCACAGTCGTCAGGGTTTTGCCAAGGCTTTGCAGCAATTCTTTGGAAATGGCTGTTTTGCCGCGTCTGGCGTTGTCTTTTTGGTCAGGCAAGCCAATACCGCTCCACTCACCAGCGAAGAAATCAGCCTTGGCTTGGTATTCCACCGATGCCTTGAAATATTGCTCAAGCTCAGCGTCAAATTCGGCCTTCATCTGGTCGAACTCGCCGTCTTTGATCACGCCTTCATTCTCAAGCTGTTTGCTGTAGATTGTCGCCGTGGTCGGGTGTTCGCCGATTTTTTTGTACATCAAAGGCTGTGTGAACGCCGGCTCATCGCCTTCGTTATGGCCGTAACGGCGGTAACACACCATGTCGATGACAATGTCTTTTTTGAAAGTCTGGCGGAATTCCGCCGCGATGCGCGCAACATGCACAACGGCTTCCGGATCATCGCCATTCACATGGAAAATCGGGGCGGCGAGAATTTTGGCAACCTCCGTGCAATACGGGCCGGAGCGGCTATATTGCGGCATGGTGGTAAAGCCGATCTGGTTGTTAATCACGAAATGCATCGTGCCACCGACGCGGTAGCCGGGAAGCTCGGCAATCATAAAGGTTTCCGCGACCAATCCTTGCCCCGCAAACGCCGCGTCACCGTGAATCAACAGCGGCATAACCGTGGTGCCGTTAATGTCTTTCTTTTGAACCTGTTTGGCGCGAACCTTGCCGATCACGACGGGGTTCACGGCCTCAAGATGCGATGGGTTCGGCGTCAAGGACAAGTGAATCGTATTGCCGTCAAAGTCGCGGTCGCTGGACGTGCCGAGGTGATATTTCACATCGCCCGACCCTTGAACATCTTGCGGGTGGCTGTCTGCGCCTTGGAATTCGGCAAAAATCGCCTTAAACGGTTTGCCCATCACGTTGGCTAGGACGTTCAAACGCCCGCGATGCGCCATGCCCAGAACGATTTCTTTGAGGCCCATCTGACCGCCGCGCTTCATGATTTGCTCAATCGCGGGGATCATGGCTTCGCCGCCATCAATCCCGAAACGCTTGGTGCCGGGGAATTTTTTGTGCAGGAAGCTCTCAAAATTTTCTGCCGCGATTAAGCGTGCCAAAATCGCGCGTTTGCCGTTGGCGGTGAAATCCGTGTGGTTGCGCGGCTCTTCAATTCGTTCTTGCAGCCATGCTTTTTCTTCAGGGTCGCTCACATGCATAAATTCGACGCCGATTGTGCCGCAATAAATTTTCTTCGCGGCCGCAAGAATTTGATTAAGCGTCGCAGACTCAAACCCCAAAACCCCGTCCAAGCGGATCTGGCGGTCATAATCCTCGGGCTTAAAGCCATGGTGAAGGGGGTCAAGCTCGGGCAAATACTCCACCGGACGCATGCCCAGCGGGTCTTGGTTTGTCGCCAAATGTCCGCGCATCCGGTACGCACGGATCAATTGAATCGCACGAATGGAATCCTGCGTCGCGCGGTCAACGGCGCTTTGTGGCTGTGCGGCCATATTGGCGGGCATGGTCATGGCAACGGGATAGGCGCCTTGCGGCATCATCGCGACATTCGGCATACCATAGGCAGCAGGGGTTTGAACTTGCGCGCGGCCTGCGGCAAAGCCACGGCCTTCAACGCGGCTGTCTGCGGGTGTCCAGCTCGCGCCATGCACTTCGCGCAGGACGTCCAGCTCCTCATCGTTCAAACCTTGGAAAAATTCGCGCCAGCTTTGCGACACAGAAATCGGGTCACGCTTATATTCAACATATAAATGCGCGATGTATTCGGCATTCACGCCGGACAGAAATGACAGATTAGACGGTTTCGAAGACGATGATTGCGACATGCTCGGGTCCTTAGGTACTTTTCAGGATTAATTTAGCCACTAGACTATAGCCGCCAACGCACCGCAAATCAATGGGGGAAGCGCATGAAACAGCCTCTATTCCCCGCCTTTTTACACGCCTTTTCGCCGCACCGCGCCCTCGGTAAAAATCAACGCGCATCATACGAAATGCCGCGCGGAACCCGCTGTGTTTCTATTCAAAATAGGCCGGAAAACCGGATCGAATCTCAAGCCGTTTATTATGCCATTCCCGCTCGGGAATATAGGCAACCTCAATCGAGTCAATATCTGGGATCAGGATATTCCCTTGACCGTCTTTTTGGGCGATCACTTCACCACTTTCGATCATCGCAACGACCTTGCCCGTGGCCTCCATCCCTGAATAGCACAAAGAGCGGTTCGGCGGGCGGCGGTCAAGGCGGTTTTCAAGCGATGAAGCGATATCCAAAACCTTGCCCTTTTCCCTTTTTTCCAGCCCGCGCAAATACTCCAGCATCGGCTTCAAAGCATCAAACGTATTCTGGATTCGCGTTTGCCCCGCCGTTTTATCCGCGCATCGAGCGCGGTCGGTATAGAGCAGCAGCAAAGACGCCGTTGCCATCGCCGCCGCTGTATCCTTCATCTCCGCATGCCACAAAAGCTGGGCATAGGTTGTGAAATACCCCGCATCATACGCCCCGCCCATCACCCGCGCCTTCATGAAATCAAGCGCTGCCATAAATTCATCCTGATTGGCGGGGTTCAAAGCCGTGTCAAAAACAGCGAGTCTATCACCCGCCTTTTCAAAAGCCTCAAGCCGGCTCGTGATCGTGTCCTGCGCATAAGACATCGGCGCGGAAACCGCGGCGATAACTGCCATTAATAAAAATAAAAACAACCGTATACAGCGCATATTTCATCATCCCTATTAAGGAACAAGCCGCCACAATATCGTGAACGGCTCCCCTTCGTTATCCCAGAATCGAAACAGGCACATTTCTGCGCCCGCATCGCCTATTACTTTAAAGTCCTTAAGGAAACAGCCAAAATCGGCTCCTTAAGCGGCAATCGCCTTCAAAACAGCCTCACCCAAACCGGCAGGCGAAGCAGCCACAACAAAACCGGCCGATTTCATCGCTTCGAGCTTGGACTCCGATGTGCCTTGACCGCCGGAGATAATCGCGCCGGCATGCCCCATACGTTTACCCGGAGGCGCCGTAACACCGGCAATAAAGCCCGCAATCGGTTTTTTGATTTTGGATGATTTGAAGAATTCGGCCGCTTCTTCCTCGGCCGTTCCGCCGATTTCACCAATCATGATAATGGCTTGCGTTTCGTCGTCGGCAAGGAACATCTCAAGGCAATCAATAAAGTTCGTGCCGTTGACGGGGTCGCCGCCAATCCCGATACAGGTTGATTGACCAAGGCCGGCCGCCGTTGTTTGCGCCACGGCTTCATATGTCAACGTGCCGGAACGCGACACAATGCCGACCTTGCCGCGCTTGTGGATATGCCCCGGCATAATGCCGATTTTGCACTCACCCGGTGTAATAACGCCGGGGCAGTTCGGACCGATCAAACGTGAGTTTGAGCCACTCAGAGCGCGTTTCACACGCACCATGTCGAGCACGGGGATTCCTTCGGTAATGCACACAATCAACTCGATCTTAGAGTCAACGGCTTCCAAAATCGCATCGGCCGCGAACGGCGGCGGAACATAAATAACCGAGGCATTACAACCGGTCACGGCGCGCGCTTGCTCCACCGTGTCAAACACGGGAAGGTTCAAATGCTGCGTACCGCCCTTGCCGGGGGTCACGCCGCCGACCATTTTCGTGCCATAGGCCACGGCCTGCTCACTGTGGAAAGTGCCTTGCGAGCCTGTAAAGCCCTGACAAATCACTTTTGTCTCTTTTCCTACGAGAACTGCCATTGTCTGTTTACTCCATTTCGATCGTTATTATGTTGGTTGTCGTCTTGTTCATTGCAGTCATTCATCACAAATGCCCGCCATAAGTTATTTATTCGCCTGATTCTTCTGTCGCTGGGGGTGCCTCAGGGGCATCCACCGGCTGTTCGGCCTGCTCCTTCGATTCATCGTTGTTATCCGAGGACATGCCCACATATTGCCCGATAATCTGGGCGCACAGAGCCATCACGTCTTTACGGATCGTTTGAACCTTTTGGCGGGTTTCCGTTTCGGCGGGGTCAAAGCCTTTTTGGTAAACCTCTTGAAACGCGCCGTCCATATAGGCCTTCAAATCTTCACGCTTATAATCGGGGGCTTCGACAATCGCCTTGACGCGCTTGTGGTCGACCGCCTCATGATACGCCACGCCATAGGCCATGGTATGGGCATCCAAACGGTTGATCAACATGTCTTCTGCACGGGCGCGGCAATCTTTTTTGAAATCTTCATTCGCCAGAATCTCAAGGAAATGGCTTTGAATTTTCAGGCACAAAACCTCTTGCGCTTCATCCGTGCAAGCGCGCCCTTTTTGGTCGAATTCCATGTATCCCAAAACATCCATCGCATCGTATAATTTCGCCGCGTCTTGCTTGGTTTTTTCCGCAAAATTCTTAAGCGCTTGATCACCCGAGCGCGGAGCAGAATCCGCAGCATCTTCAGCCTCTTTCGGCTCGGTCTCCACACCCGAATCTGGCGCGGTTTCCGTTACGGCCTCAGGCGCTACCTCGGCATCAGCTTCGCCTTCACCTTCAGCGACAACAGCCTCAACTGGCTGCTCCACCGCAGGTTCGGCGGGAACCGCCATCATTCGCGCATCAACCGATGCGGAACCGCCCGACAGCACCGCAACGCATAACAGGCTCAAGGCCAAAAAACACACGGCACGACAAGACAATAAACGCATTTTCATCAATCCCTTCACGGATTAGCTTTTCAACGAAACAGGGCAAATAATCTTCGTCACCTGCGCAACAATCAAACCGGTGCTTTCCTTCAGGTACAGCGCCCATTCAGGGTCGGCGTCACGGGCGTTTCTTTTACGCTCCATATCGCCGTAATCATCATACGCCCACAAATTCACAAACTCGCCCTGTGTTCCGACTTCCGTGAGGTAAAGCCCCACAGGCTCGCCGATATGGCGGCGCTGAACCGGCATGGCAAGGCGCATATACACATCCATATACTCCTTCATGCGGCGCGGCGTGATGGTATAGGTGCGGTGGTCGATAATCATGAAACACAAAGCCTTCCAAAACGGCGTGAAACCAAGGAGCGGAGCCGCAAAAAAGCGCCCCCGCAATCCGTGGACTTATATTATTAAGCAGCCTTCGCTTTTCTCGTGGCGTCCACCACTTTTTGCGCGGCGTCGGCAAGGTTATCCGCCGTAATGATCGGCAAGCCGGACTTCGCAAGGATTTCCTTGCCAAGCTCAACATTCGTGCCTTCAAGGCGCACCACCAAAGGCACGCTGAGCGATACTTCCTTCGCCGCGGCGATAATACCATCGGCAATCACGTTACAGCGCATAATGCCGCCGAAAATATTGACCAAAATGCCTTTGACCTTTTTGTCGGACAAGATGATTTTGAACGCTGCCGTCACGCGCTCAGTCGTCGCACCGCCGCCAACGTCAAGGAAGTTCGCAGGGGCGCCGCCATAGAGTTTGATAATATCCATTGTCGCCATCGCAAGGCCGGCACCATTGACCATACAGCCAATATCGCCGTCCAGACGGACATAGTTCAATTCCCAGTTTGCGGCTTCGCGCTCTTGCGGGTCTTCTTCGTCTTGGTCGCGCAGCGCCTGAACATCCGGATGGCGGAACAGGGCGTTGTCGTCAAAGTTCATTTTGGCATCAAGCGCCATCACATCGCCGCCTTTGGTGACAACGAGCGGGTTAATCTCGACAATAGAGGCGTCCAAATCAACAAACGCGGCATACATCGCCATCACGAACTTAATGCATTTTTTCTGAGCATCGCCGGTGAGGCCAAGGCCGAACGCAACTTTGCGGGCGTGGAAGGCCTGAATGCCGGCCACAGGGTCAATTACAACCTTGAAGATTTTCTCAGGGTGTTTTTCGGCCACTTCCTCGATATCCATGCCGCCTTCGGTCGACGCCATAATCACAACGCGGCTTGTGGCGCGGTCGATCAGGAAGCTCAAATAATATTCTTTTTCAATCAGGCATCCGTCTTCGATATAGATGCGCTTGACCAATTGCCCTTCAGGGCCGGTTTGGTGGGTCACGAGCTGCATCCCCAGCATCCGCTTAGCTTCGCTGCGAACATCGTCAATCGACTTCACCACTTTCACGCCGCCGCCAAGGCCGCGACCACCCGCATGGATTTGCGACTTCACAACCCACACAGGCCCGCCGAGCGTTTCAGCCGCCTTGACCGCCTCATCAACCGTAAAGGCAACATGCCCCTTCAAAACGGCGACGCCATATTTTTTCAACAATTCTTTTGCTTGATACTCGTGGATATTCATCGTGTAGACGCCTCTTTACTTTTGCGCTGGGCTTTTGCGCTGGTTTGAATGTCAGGCTGATTATTTCACCACAAAGGGCATTTGAAAAGCCGTTTTCTTGTATTTTTTTGCATTGCCGCACAGCCCCTCAACACAAGCCCCCGCAGGAGCCCGTCACAACCCACCCTAAATTAAGAGAGGAATCATAGCGTTACACCCTTTTTCTGAACAAAAACTCTTGACTTTTTCGCCCCCACAAGATACATTATGTAAAATTATAAAGTTTTATAAAACAAAACACAGAGTGGCATATCGATGAGTTTTACGAATTATTTCGATGTTCTGGGCATGGATCCGGACGATCTGAAGGGGCTAAACGAGTCCCAAATCAAGCAAGAAATCAAAAAAGCGCGCAACGAGCTCGCCAAACTTGACCAGCCCGACATCATGCGCGCAAACGGTGCCAGCGAAGCCGACATCGCCGCCGGCGAAACCCATATGAAATCGGTCAACGAAGCCTATTCTGTCCTCATCGACCCAAGCCAACGCGCCGCCCATATCGCCGAGATTGAAGCGCTCAGCCGCCCCACAAGCGCCCCCAAGCCCAAAGCCGCGCAACCAAAGACAAACCCGAAGGCACAGCCTAAGCCGCAAGCAAAAGCAAAACCCGCCGATGCCGCGCACAACGCCAAGGCGCAAGCGCAGAGCCACCACCAAACCAAGACTCAAACAAAGGCCAGACCGCGCCCCAAATCCGCCCGCCGCGCTTGGAACAAAACAATTGCCGGCTTCCTCATCACCACCGCCTTTAAGACCGCCGCCAAAGGCATCGACAGCGTCGCAAGCTTTATTGAAAACAAAGAAGACCAATTGCGTAAGGCGAGTTGGAAACGCGCCGATGCGATGGCGCTGCGCATCGCCCTTGGTATTCCCAAAATGATTTTGACCAATGGTGTTCCCGCCGTCCTCGCCGCCAGTCTTTTGCTCGGCGCCGTCAAAACCGCGTCAACCCCGCTGGGCAGCATCCCCGAAGAATTCCGCGATCAAAACAACCCGATCTGCAGCACCGATTTCGCGCGCAATTTGTCGGCGGATGACTTCAACACCGTAGCATGGCTTTATGCCTCGACCGAAAACCCGCGCTTCCGTCAAATGCTCCTGAGCAACACACGCGCCCACATCGCCACCGGATTTAACCTCGAATACGCCTTGGTTCAGGCCTATATCGAGAGTTCATGGGGCGAAAACACCACCGCCACCACCAGCACCGCGCGCGGCAACCACCAATTCCTTGAACAAAGCTGGCTGGAGCGCTTCCGCAAGGACGCCGCCGCCTTCAGCCCCGAATACGCCCCCCTCGCCGCTCAGATTTACTGGGCAAACGATGCCAATGGCGACCCGCTCCCCAGCAATGGCTGGCGCGTGCGCGATGGACAGGAAGACGAAATCCTCAACCTGCGCATGACAGACCCTGACCTTGAGGCATTTTTGTCCTTGAACTGGCGCAAAGAATTGCACCCCGACCTCGTCACCACCCTTGGCGATGTCGACCGCACCCCGATCCAAGCCTTGCTGGAAGAAACCAATTTCGACGTTGTCGCAAACTTCCTCAGCACCATTCCGCCGGCTCTTGCCGCGTTCATCCACCGCGCCGAGCCCCCGATCACGGAATCCGAATTGCAAAGAGTCGAAACCATCCTGACCCATCAGCAATTCGCCGAAGCCTACCGAACCCAACTCCTCGGCCCCACGGGCGGCGCATCGTTCAACGCCCGTTTAAACGGCGGCGAACGCTATCAAACGGCAAGCAGTGTTTTCGCGCTCCAAGCCCGCGCTAACCCCGGCCTGTTCGGGCGCACCGGTCAATTCTCATTTGTTGAGGTTGATGCCCGCATCGGCGACAAAATCACCGAAGCGCAAAACGCCATCCAAGACGCAGAAATCAGGGGCATCGTCCAAGGCGGCGTCACCCGCGTTTGCGACACCCGCTTTGGGATGTAGCCCTCCCACCTCTTGCCTCAAAAAACGACCAACAAAAAAGGGCGGAAAAATCCGCCCTTTTGATTCTCGCATCCGACTATCGTCTTAGACACTTGCTAGACTCATGTCGCGCTTTGAAGCCGAATTAAGCGGCTTGCTCTTGCTTGTCGATCACTTCGACGAGGCCTTTAACGGCATTGACGGAATGGTCGAACATTTTTTGTTCTTCGGCATTCAGCTCAATCTCAACAATACGCTCAACGCCTTTGGCGCCGATCACAACCGGAACGCCGATATACAGGCCTTTCACGCCGTATTCGCCATTCAGTTTCGCCGCGCAAGGCAAGACGCGTTTTTTGTCGAGGAGGAAGCTCTCCGCCATTGCAATCGCGCTGGCTGCCGGTGCATAAAACGCTGATCCGGTTTTGAGCAAGCTCACGATTTCGGCGCCACCATTACGGGTGCGGTCAACAATCGCATCGATTTTTTCCTGTGTCGTCCAGCCCATTTTAATAAGGTCGGGCAAAGGAATACCGGCCACCGCCGAATAACGCACAAGCGGCACCATCGTGTCGCCATGGCCGCCCAAAACAAAGGCGTTCACGTCCTCAACCGACACGCCGAATTCTTCGGCAAGGAAGAAACGGAAACGGGCGCTGTCCAGCACGCCGGCCATACCGACAACGCGCTTGGAATCAAAGCCTGTCACACGCTGCATAACCTCAACCATCGCATCGAGCGGGTTGGTGATGACAATCACAAACGCATCAGGGGCGTGTTTTTTAATGTTTTCGCCGACGCTTTTGATAATGCCGGTGTTGATGCCGATCAAATCGTCACGGCTCATCCCCGGCTTGCGCGGGATACCGGCGGTCACGATCACAACATCCGAGCCTTTCAGGGCGGCGTAATCATTACTGCCTTGGAAATCGCAATCAAACCCTGCAACGGGGGCGAGTTGGGCAAGGTCAAGACCTTTGCCTTGCGGCACGCCTTCCGCAATGTCGACCAACGCCACATCACCGAGGTTTTTCAATCCGGCGAGCAAAGCCAGCGTTCCGCCGATTTGTCCCGCGCCCACCAATCCAATTTTTTGACGTGCCATGGTATTCTCCTTATATATTAAAATCTTATCAGTCTCTGTCGTCAGTAAAAATCATGTATAGGCGCCGTAAAGCGCTTAACACCGAGAGCGCTCAACGCCCCTCTTCGGTAAAAAATTCAATCTGCCACCGCATATCATCCTCGCTCATGGGATAATCCTTGCCATTGCGGGGGTATAAAAGCTCACGCGGAGTGACCTGCGCCAAGTCTTTTTGCAATTGCAAGGCAAACCGCATCGACAACCCCGCCCGCCACGACAGGGCGGTCACGGCCTTTGCCGAATGTGTGCCAATCATACGCTTGATAATCGTTTGATCAAGCCCTGTTTTTAACGACATCGCATCAATCACAAAATCATTTTCTCGCAGCGCGAGCGCGTCGCTAATAGCGTCTTCGTCCAGTTTGTCTTTGGCGAACAACATCTGAACCTTCTTTTTCGGGTCGATGCGCTGGCCTTTATCATCGACCAAAAAACTGATCCGGCGCTTGACGGTTTTACGAATTGATTCTTGCGTATGCTTGTCAAAATCGGTGCGCTCCATCATCAATTTTTGCACCGATTGATCGACGAATTGAACAATGTCCATCACAACATCGCCCGGCAAATGTTTGCGCAGCGCCAGTGGCTTTTGCCATTCTGTTGTTCCGCGTGCTTTATCAATGATTTTTTCCAAGGTCGAGGCGGAAATCAACGCCGTATCATTAGAAATCAAAACCGCGCCGCCCGGAATATCCCCCGTGCCAAACACCGCATCGGACACAAGCTCGCTCAAGCCTTCACGCCCCGCGATGGCCTGAACGACCCAGCTTTCGGGGTGCTCCATCAAAATATCAATCAAATCTTCATCGGGGATCGCCGAGCAAAGTTTCAAAACGGGCTCCGACACACGGCGCTCAATATCCCGCGCCAATTGGGCGGCAACCTTTGGTGGTGCGTACATTTTGTCTTTCAAAACGGACGACAGCGCTAAGCGCACTTTTAACACTTCGTCCAGCGCCAAAACGCCCAGAGCCTGCGCCGCAAAGGCGTAAAGATGGCTGTGTTGTTCCTCCGTCAATTCCGGCAACATCGCCATCAAACGCTTGGCGAGGCAAAGCCGCACATCAAGATCTTCATCCACCGCCAAAACACGGCTGACATGGAGCGGGGTAGACGTGTTTTCCGCCACGGCGCGGCGAACAGTGACATCCGTATCCTCGGCGAGATAATAAAGAATCTCGAGATGGGTTTTCGGGTTTTTGGCGAGGATCAGGCGATCTTTGGTCTTCTCCGATTTCGCGAGGCTGCGCTCATCCTGATACCGCTCAGGGTCGCGCGTGAGCTTGGTCACAGGCTTAATCGTCTTGTCTGTTTTGTCTTTAGAGAACAGTTTTTTAAAAATTCCGACCATGGCTTTTCGTATTCAAACGGCGTTTTATTCTCCAACTTTATACAGCAAACAGCTCCCCCTGACCAGAGCCAACAAGCACCGCATTCCTCGCCGTCTGCTTGCGGCTCAAAAAGGCGGAAGGCTCGTGCGGCGCATTTCCTGTAATCGGCTGATTGTGCGCTGAAACTCGAATTGGTGGTCGTGCCCGCTATACAGGCGTTCCGGTTCAGCCTCCGCCGTCATCGCAAACCGACATCCCTTGTCGTACAACACATCAATGAACAGGATAAATCGCTTTGCCTCATTGCGGCGGTCATATCCCATTTTGGGAACGCCCTCAAGGAACACATATTCAAAACGGTTCGCCAGAGTAATATAGTCCTCCGCCGCACGTGGTTGTTCGCACACTTCGGCGAAGCTGAGCCAACAGATTTTCCCCGCCGCTTGTGCAATCGTCCATTCCCGCCCTGCAACGCGCAAAATTTCAGGGTGCAAAATCTCGGACTCGGCGCCCTGCCCCTGCATCATCGCCTCGAACATTTCCCGCATCCGCGCGCTTGCAACGCTATTGGCAGGGGTAAAGATGGTGTCGCCGCTCGTTAGCCCGCTCTGCTCTTCGCCAATTCCCCGCGCCTCACGGCTGATCAACCGATAATCTGTTTCGGATTGAAGCGGTTCAACATCGACATGTGCCTTCAACACATCCACAAAAGGCATGAAACGATCGCGATGCAGGCCGTCGCGGTACAAATCATCCGGCGCAACATTGCTGGTCGCCAGCACCGTCACGCCGCGCACGAACAGCGCCTTAAAAAGGCCGCTCAAAATCATCGCATCGGCAATATCGCGCACCTGAAACTCATCAAACGCCAAGAGCCTTGTTTCCTTCGCAATATCATCCGCAACCATGTCCAAAAACGCCACAGACGCGCCGGAAGACGCCACACTGCGCGCCCGTACATCCCTCAACCGCCGATGAACATCGAGCATAAAATCATTGAAATGACAGCGTCTTTTCTTTTCAACGCGGAACAATTCAAACGCCTTGTCCATCAACATCGTTTTGCCGCGCCCAACGCCGCCATAGACATATAATCCGCGCACATCCGAGCGTTTTTCACGGCGTGTCGAGAAAACCCGCGTAAAAAACCCGTCTGGCTTTTCCGGCGCTTCAGAATCAATTTGGTCAATAACCGCTTGAAGTTTCTTAACAATCACCTCTTGACGGGGGTCGCGCCGCAAAATGCCGCCGGCGACCAAATCATCATACCACGCCATCAACGCACCGAAATTTTGGCCGGACTCTTGACGTGAATCATGGGATACAGGCGCAGCCATCACAGAGCCTCCTCATCGGCGGCAAAGGCTTCGGCACCCTCTTCTGCGTTTTTTTGCAACCGCGCCACAAGCAGGATCGACACTTCATAAAGCCCAAGAAGCGGCAAAGCCAAAAACACCTGACTCAGCACGTCCGGCGGCGTCAAAAACGCCCCGATCACAAAGGCAATCACCAACGCATATTTGCGTTTGCGGCGCAAGGCCTGTGCCGACACAACCCCGACCCGTCCCAAAATCATCAACAAAACCGGAAGCTGGAAACACAAACCAAACGCAAAAACCAATGTGATAATCAAGGTCAGGTAATCCCCGATCCGCGCCTCAAGCTGGATCGGCAAAGCCGTTTCCGCCGCGTCGGTCTGAAACCCTAAGAAAAATTTCCAAGCCATTGGAATAACAACATAATAAACAACCGCAGCCCCCGCCAAAAACAACACCGGCGTCAAGGCCATAAACGGCAAAAAGATTTTCTTTTCTTTTTCATACAGCCCCGGTGCAACGAACAGCCATATCTGGATCAAAATCACCGGCATAGCGATAAACAGCGACGAAAAAAACGACAATTTCACTGTCGTAAAAAACGCCTCGGTCATGGTGGTATAGATCAAGCGCTGCGTGCCTTGGCCTTGTTGCATCGCCTCTTCAAGAGGGCGGATCAAAAATTTAAAAATCGGCTCAGACACAAAGTAACAAGCCACCATCCCGCCCAAAACGCACAGGACGCAAATAATCAAGCGGCGGCGCAATTCCACCAAATGCGAAAATAATTCTCCGCCCTGCGTTTTCTCGGACCCCATCATCACGCGCCGCCCTTCTTCACGGTCGGTTTTGCCTCAGGCACAGATGCGGCTTGCCGCGAAGACGAAGACGCCCCTTCGACGTCCTTCACCCCTTCATCATCCGCAAAATCATCAAATTCATGCCCGAAAGACGCATCCAGCGCAGAATCCGCCTCAATTTCGTCGTCATTTTCAACATAATGGGGGTTTTCGGGGTCAGACGGTGCAAATTCCGGCTCTTCTTGCGCATTTTCAGCGGAAAAATCCTCTTGCGGTGCTGCATTTTCGGAAGATTGGCGCGATTTTTCGGCATCGGCCTTTTCCATGAAATCGTCAAATTGTTGGGTCAAGGCAAAGCGCAAATAATGCAGGCGGCGAAAAAATCGCCCCGCTTGGTACATCGCCTTGGGAATATCATTCGGGCCAACCGCCAACAAAATGATAAAGGCAATGACGAGAAGCTCTGCCCAGCCAAAATCAAACATCTATGTCCATTTCCTGAAAACCGCTCAAAAACGCCCCAAGGCCGCGAAACCAAGGGACGCAGGACGCAAGCGCGTCACACGTCGGCATTGTCTTTCGCCGTTGTTTTGCTGGGTGAAGACGCTGCGTTCTTGTCCTTGCTTTGATCCGTGATCGCGCCTTTTTCCGGCTGATCCGCCTCGTCTTGCAGGCCTTTTTTAAAGTTGCGAACACCTTTCGCAAGGTCGCCCATGACATTGGGGAGTTTACCCGCCCCAAAAATCAAAAAGACAATCAAAACAATCAACAAAATCTGCCAAATACCGGGAGTCATCAAGGGGTTCCTTATTCTTTATCGTCGCTCGACATTCATGATTAGTAAGTCTAAAACCGTTTTTGTTCAAGCAAATAGACAATTTTACGGCCGCAAAACTGCATCACCCGCTGACGCCGATGGAACGCCCGTCATCCCCCGAATCATCATCCTCCGGCTCGCCAAACGCCGCCTCATAGGCCTCATCGGCACGCGCATCATCCGCCGAAATCTGCCCATCATTGGCCGCCCGCGCTCCGGCTTTGGCATCCGCATCGTCATCATCGTCAAACATCTCGCCCGTCATCGGGACGGTTTCAATCGCCGGACGCCGATCCAAAAGCCCCGCTGCCTTCAAATCTTCAATCCCCGGAAGGTCAACAAGGCTCTCCAGTCCAAAATAGTCCAAAAACCGCCGCGATGTTTTCCAAGTCAATGGTCGCCCGGGAACTTCGCGCCGCCGCCCTGGCTGAATCCAGCCCGCCTCGATCAGCAAATCCAGCGTCCCGCGCCCGACCGCAACCCCACGGATATTTTCAATTTCGGCGCGGGTCACAGGTTGGTGATACGCGATAATTGCCAGTGTTTCCATCGCGGCGCGAGAGAGCTTTTTCTCCATCGTGCGGTATGACGTCAGATACGGCGCAACGTCCGCAGCGCTGCGAAACGCCCACGCCCCGTCACGCGCCACAAGCTCAATCCCCCGCCCCTTGTAATTTTGCGCCACGCGGGCAACCCCGTCCGCGACGATTTTATCCGGCCAGCCGCCGACACGCTCGGTCAATTGCTGCACCGACATCGGCTCATCCGCCGCGAATAAAATCGCCTCCAAAACGCGTTCAACCTCAAACGCATCCAAAGGCACAGACTCTGAACCCATGTTCTCCGTATCGCCGTCTTCGACAGCCATCGCCTCTTCGGCGCGACCAAATTTCACAATACGCTCGTCACTCATTGTTGGTTCACTCATTGACGTTCCTGTCCTTTCGGCGTGTCCTCACGCCCTTGTGAAGCTGGAGAAGCCTGCGCGGCATCGCCCAGCGCTCGAATATAAATCGGCCCGAATAATCCGTCTTGGCGGATTTCCGCTTGACCTTGTTTGACCATTTCCAATCCGGCGGTAAAGGTTGACGCCACCGCCGAACGCGCCATCAGCGCGTCTTTTAAATCCTCCGGCAAAAACTGGTTGAGGTTCATCCAGCCCTCTTTTGACGTCATGCCGGTTTTGCCGAGCATCCGCACCAAGCGCGCCATGGCTTCATCCGTGGTCACGAGATTATAGGATTTAATCTCATACACATTTTCGGTATGACGCCGCGCAATCGCCCCATAGGCCTTGAGCAGGTCATAAAGCTCCACACCATAAGACACCGTCGTTTCGATGATCAGGCGCCCCCCGCCATGCCCTGCGCCGCCGTTTGCTTGCCCCGCGCCGCGCGCAAACACATCGCGCCCCAAAAGCGGACGGTCAAACAAGCGCGATGCGCAATCCTGCACCGCCTCAAGGCGTTGAAGCTGGAACGCCAGCGCCTCCGCCATTGCGGGGCCGGACAAACCGTCATCCTCGGCGCTCTTATCCTGCGGCACCAAAAGGCGGGACTTCAAATACGCCAGCCACGCCGCCATAACGAGGTAATCCGCCGCCAATTCGATTTTCAAATGGCGGGCGCGGTCGATAAAATCAAGGTATTGCCGCGCCAGCGCGAGAATAGAAATCTTCGCCAGATCAACCTTTTGGTCGCGGGCAAGGGCGAGCAAAACATCAATCGGCCCTTCATACCCGTCAAGGTCGAGCAACAAATCATCCACCCCCGACACACGACCTTCGCCATGGGCGTCAGGAGCATCCTCCTCAAACCCCAATCCGCCAGAAATCGTATCACAAACCATGCCAGCCACCCCATCAGAACCCGCGCCGGAAGCTTTATCAGAAGCCATGCCGGAAACAGCACCCGAAACGATGGTCAGTGCCTTGGGTGCATCGACATCTGTGTCATGCCCGTTCATTCGGTGTGAACCCCGCGAAATTGCTCATATTATTGTCATGATTACACCATCATGCTTAACGGAAAAACCCGCCAAAGGTCAAGCTTTGCGCCTGTTTTCGCCCCAAAAAACGGTTTATAACCCGTTCATAACCCACGCATCCCCCGAAAAACTCCGCAAACGAGGCTCCAACACCAAAGTCAAAAGCTGCCCTTGCGCGTTGCCTTTGGCAAAAACCCGTTCAACGTGGTCACGATATCGTACAGATCTTCATGGTTTTCGCGGTGTTGATGCGCAAGGCGTTTTCGCGCCTTCAACCAATGCTCGATACGGGTCGCGGCCTGCGGCGACATTGGCGGCACGGCCTGTGCAACCTTTACCATATCGGCCATTTTACCGTTGCAATGAAGCGCAATATCCATGCCCGCCTCAAGCGTCATTTTCGCGCGCTGCGCATCATCGCCATAGCGCCCCAACGCCCCCATCGACAAATCATCCGACACCAAAACCGCCTCGGCAAACCCCATCTGCGCCCGAATAACGCCCTCAATCACAGGCCGTGACAGGCTTGAGGGGCGCTCCGCGTCAATCGCCGGAAACATCATATGCGCCACCATGCCCCATGCGGATGCGGCTTCTTCCGTTGCCATTGCCTGCACAAACGGCACAAAATCGTGGCGTTGTAATGTGGCGAGGCTGTCCTCAACCACCGGCAAATCATAATGCGAATCAACACTGGCGCGCCCATGGCCGGGGAGGTGTTTCAGTACCGGCGTCATCCCAAGCGCCGCGCTTTCCTTGATAAACGCCTTGACCAGCAACGCCACGATCTCAGGCTCATTGGAATAGGCTCTGTCGCCAATCGCGTCCGAGGTCAGGCCGGTTTGCAAAACATCACAGACCGGCGCGCAATTCACATCGATTCCGACCTCGCCAAGCATGAACGCCAGCGCCCGCGCCTGAAGCGCGACCGCCTCCAGCCCTTGCGTGAAATGCCGCCGCGTTAAATCGCCAAATGAATGGGCGGGTGGCAACGCCGCCCAAACAGGCGGTTTCATCCGTGCGACGCGCCCGCCCTCTTGGTCAATCAAAACGGGGCAACGCCACCCGACGCAATCCCGCAAATCCCGCACAAGAGCGCGCAATTGCTCACGGTCGCCGCAATTACGGTGAAACAGGATGAACCCGAAAGGCTTGCACCGCTTAAAAAACTGTCGCTCTTCCTCGCTCAACACCGCGCCTTCACAGCCAAAAATCAGCGGTGCAATCCCGTCGGCCTTTGGGAATGAATCAGGGAATGAATCGGGCAATTCGGACAGCGGCAAATCAGGCAATCAATCCTCCAAAAACCATGACTTAACAACAGACTACAAGGATAAATGAACCCTATTTACGAACCACAATACATCCGCCGGGCTTGCCCGCCGCATCGAGATCAGCACACGCCGACCGCGCAGCGGTTTCACTGAACGGGCCTGCCTGAATGCGCGTATAAATACCGCGATCCCCAAGGTCGGCTGATTGGAAACGAACGCCGGAACGCCCCAAAACATCAGGATAGCGGCGCAGCAGATTTTGCCATTCGCCATGTGCCGTTGTTTCGTTCGGAAGGCTGGCGAGTTGGATATAATGTGTATCGCCGCCCGCCGCCGGTGCAATCTGCGCCGAAGCGGCTGGGTCGTTCACCGCAACGGGTGCAGGAGGCGTTGGCGCAGATGCAGATGGTGAATACGCCCCCTCATCCACCACCGACGCCATCCGCCCTGCCGCTGTATCCGCCACAATTTGCGGTACCGACGCCAGCGGGTCTTTCTTCGGCGTGTATGGCGCATAAAGGGACGGATCATCCTGCGTTTTAATCGGCGCAGGCGCCGCTAATTTTTCTTTGAAATCCGCAGGAACAGACGGTTTCACCATCGGCGCCGGCGCCTTCAACACGTCCACCGAGGCTTGTTCCGTCCCGTCATGGATAATAATCCCCGAATCCGTAACAGGCGCGGCAACAGGTTCCGCAGCAAGCTCCGCCACAGACTCGGTAACAGGCTCAGTAACAGACTCGGTGGCCTCAATCACAGCCGCAACATCATCCCCTTCGGACGCCGTCACGCTTGATGACGGCACAACGGATTTTTCGTCTGGAACCACCGCGTCACTGTTTTGGCCGGCATTCTCAAGATCACTCTCAATCGCCTTACGGGCGCTTTCAATATCCGCCTTGTCAAGCAATGGCGTTTCCGCCTGTTTCAGGTTTTCAACCGACGTTTCGCTGTCTTTAGGCGGGTTTTGCAGCGCGGTCGGTGCCGGAACCTCCACTCCGTCATCTTGCGGTGCGAACAGGCTCTCAACCTTTGTGCCTTGATCGGCGTCCTGCCCCAAGACAAAGCCTTTTTGCATGGATTGGAAATTCGCGCCATCGGGCTCGCTGGCGATGGAGGAAGCCGTTTCCTGCCCCTCGAAACGAAGCTGCTCATCACGCGCCGCGCCTTGGTCGACAAGGTCGTAAATCAGGCTGTCTTGATGGGGAATCTGCACGCCTCCGGGGTCTTCGGGATTAATTTTAATCGGGCCGGCCTCCGCCTTCACCAACGGCACCTGACCGTCCTTATTTCCACTGACCACCACGGCTTGATACGCCCAAGCCACCAATCCGACAAACACAGCCGCACTGACAACGGCAAAAACATAACGCAAACGCATACCCCTTTTTCCTTCTTTTTCTTCAAACGCTTCGAGTCTTTCTTCCAACTCCCGTGCTTTTACAAATCCGCCAAGTTTTGCTTCCATCGCTACGCCGCCTCAATCTCAAGGTCGGATCGCATCTCGCGCAGCGCTTCAACGCCGATCACGCCGAGGCCAGAGGCGATTACAATCGCCACCGCTTGCACCAACGCCACCCGCGCCAAAGACACATCGCGGTCGCCATCGACCAAGAACCGCATCGCCGCATCGTCACGGCCTTTATTCCACCAACCGTGAAGTGCCGCGGCAACATCTTGCAAGAAAAACGCCACGCGGTGCGGTTCTTGCGCCGTTGCCGCTTGCTCCACCAAGCGCGGCCATGAGGCGAGCAAGCGGATCAGCGCCAGCTCATCCGCATGGTCAAGCCGCGACACCGCCGTTTTTGCGAGCGTCTTCGGCGCAATCGCCTCCGCCCCGAACATCTCCGTTGCATGACGCAGCACCGAACAACACCGCGCATGGGCGTATTGCACATAAAATAGCGGGTTGTCTTTGGATTGCTCTACCGCTTTGGTGAGGTCAAAATCGAGTGTTTCCTGCGCCTTGCGGGTCAACATGATAAACCGCATCACTCCCGCCCCAACGCGGTCCATAATATCGCGCAGCGTCACAAATGTTCCCGCCCGTTTCGACATCCGCACTTGTTCGCCGTTATCCAGCACCCGTACAATCGCACAAAGTTGGAAATCCAGCGTCCCCTTGCCTTGGGTAATCGCGCTCACTGCCGCTTTCGCGCGCTTGACATAACCACCATGGTCGGCACCGACGACGTTAATCAAGGACGGATAGCCCATATTGAACATGTCAAAATAATGCGCGATGTCATTGGCGAAATACGTATTCACGCCGTCAGATTTTCGCACCGGACGGTCAACATCGTCGCCGAATTGGGTTGAACGGAACAAAGTCTGCGGCTTGGCCTCCCAATCATCCGGCGTTTTGCCCTTCGGAGCCTCCAACACGCCTGTGTAGACAAGGCCGAGCCCTTCAAGCGTTTCAACCGCTTTGTCCACAGACCCGTTTTCCACCGCGCCGCGCTCGGAATAAAACAAATCATGACGAATGCCGAGTTCGTGCAAATCCTGCTTAATCTCCGCCATCATAAAATCAATCGCAAAGTCACGGAAATAGGTTTGATAATCCTTTTCGGACAACCATTTATCGCCGTCTTTTTTGACAATCGCCTGCGCCACGTCTTTGAGATATTCCCCAGGATAATGCCCCGCCGGAATCTCGCCAATATCCTCACCCAGCGCCTCACGATAGCGCAAATAGGTCGATTCCCCGAGGATCCGCACCTGATTCCCCGCATCATTGGTGTAATATTCGCGCTGGACATCATACCCCGCCTTAACGAGCAAATTCGCCAGCGCATCACCCAAAATCGCGCCGCGCGCGTGTCCAACGGTCAAAGGCCCCGTTGGGTTCGCCGACACATATTCAATGTTCACACGGGCTTTTTTGCCCATATCGCTTGACCCGTAGGCCGTGCCGCTGGTCAACATATCGGCAAGCTCACCATGCCATGCCGCGGTTTTGAGGCTGATATTCATAAATCCGGGGCCGGCGACGGTGACGTCTTCGACCATATCCGATTGCCGTTTCAACGCCGGTGCGATCAAATCCGCCAGTTCACGCGGGCTGAGGCCGAGCGGTTTGGCCAAAATCATCGCCGCGTTTGTCGCCATATCCCCAAGTCCGGCATCGCGCGGCGCTTCAACCGTCATACGCCCCGAATCAACACCGGCATCTTTCAGTGCCGCCATGTCCCAGCCCTTCTCCGTGGCAAGCGCCTCAACAGCCGCCAAAAGATCATCCCGTACACTATTGAAAATATTCATAATTTTAAAACCCTAATTAAACTCAAATACCCGTATTTTTGCCTTATCGGCTATGCGCCGAATACACATCGAAAATGTCTTTATGCTCGCTCAGCGCGGTACGATCGGTCATCGATGCGATATAGTCAACGACAATTCGCGCCTGTGCGTTCTTGTCCTGCGCATCGCGGTATCGTTGCTGCCACAGGGTCGGCATACAGCGCGGATCGTTCAAGAATAAATCAAACAAATCCTCAATCAACCGCATCGCCCGCGCCCGCATCCGCCGCACCGTGTAATGATGGTACATCCGCGCATAAAGGAATTTGCGCAATTCCTGAACCTTTTCATACATTGGCTGCGAAAACGCCACCATCATCCGCCCTGCGGTTCGGATATCCTCCGGCGAATTCGCGCCCAATTCTTTCAATCGGCGGCGGCTTTCATCAAACACGTCAATCACCATCCGCCCGATCATCTCGCGCACGATTTGGTGAACAAAGCGGTGACGCTCCAGAGTCGGCCATTTCGCCTGTGTTTCGGTGATAACCTCGTTCATCAAGGTGACTTCGCGCAGGTCGTCAATCGTAAACAAACCGGCATTCAGCCCGTCTTCAACATCATGGTTGTTATAGGCAATATCGTCCGACAACGCCGCGACCTGCGCCTCGATGGATGGGTAACTGTCGATCCGCAAATCCATCTGCCCCAAAAACCATTTCAAGGTATACGGCAAGCTTTCAACCGGTTTTTCAATCGGGCCGTTATGTTTGACGATTCCTTCAAGCGTTTCCCAGCTCAAATTCAAGCCATCAAAATCGGGATATTTTTCCTCCAGCACCGTCACGATGCGCAAGGATTGATCGTTATGTTCAAACCCGCCATAATTTGTCATCGCCTTAATCAGGGCGTCCTCGCCCATATGGGCGAAAGGCGGGTGCCCAAGGTCATGGGCGAGCGCCACAACCTCCGCCAAATCCTCATTCACCATCAAGGCGCGGGCGAGCGAGCGGGCAATCTGCGCCACCTCCAACGTATGGGTCAGGCGGGTGCGGTAATTGTCGCCCTCATCGGTAATAAAAACCTGTGTTTTATAGATCAACCGCCGAAACGCAGCAGAATGGACAATCCGGTCGCGGTCGCGCTGGAAACAGGTGCGCGTCTTGCTCTCCGGTTCGTCATACAAGCGCCCTTTCGACATATCGGGGCGGCACGCATAAGACGCCAATGGCAAGGCGCAGTAATTATAATCAGGACTTTTTTGCTCAGCTTTTTGTTCTGCGGATTGCATCCCCAAGTCTTTCCCCATCGTTTCTTCCCAGTCATTCCGTTAATCTGCAACTTTATCCGCCCCCGCGCCCTGAATCAACCGCAAACCCCGCCTTTATTACGGTCATACACAGAAGATCCGCCCAGCATAGAAGAAGCCCCCCATCACAAACCACGCCACAAACCATTGCAAAAATAATTCAGCCCGATTATAATCGTTCCATGAGCCAAACACATGCCTTCAAAATTGACGACAAAGCCGCCATCGCGTTGACTGAGCGCTTCAAAGCGCACAGCAACCCTGAGCAAGTATTCTTCCGTATCAGCATCTCCGGCGGCGGCTGCTCCGGCTTTCAATATGAGTTTGATTTTGACACCAAAATCGACCCGAAATACGATCTCGTATTCGAACATAACGGCGCCAAAGTCGTGATTGATGTCGACTCGATGGAATTGATGGAAGGCTCGGAGCTTCAGTATCAGAGCGATTTCGGCGGCTCCTTCTTCAAAATCCGCAACCCGAATGCCGTATCGTCATGCGGATGCGGCACGTCCTTCTCGCTCTAAGCGCCGCTTCACACACATCCCTACCAAGGTTTTTCCATGAAAATAGCCAGCTTTAATGTCAACTCCATTAAGGTCAGGTCGCCCCATGTCCAAGACTGGCTCACCGCCCATTCGCCGGATGTTTTGATGCTTCAGGAACTCAAGGCAGTCACCGAAAACTTCCCGAAGGACGACTTCACCGCCCTTGGCTATGACGCCATCGTCAACGGTCAAAAAACCTATAACGGCGTTGCGATTTTATATAAAAACACCTTAAACGCACGATTGATCGCCGACCGCCTCCCCGCCATGGCCGACAACGAAGACACGGACGAGCAAGCCCGTTTCCTTGATGTCAAAATCGGCGATATTCACATGATCGACATTTACTTGCCCAACGGCAACCCCGTCGACACTGAAAAATTTGACTATAAATTGCGTTGGATGGATCGCCTTTACGCCTATCTCAAGGATTATTCAGACCGCCGCATCCCCTTTATCATCGGCGGCGATTTCAACGTCATTCCGGACGATATTGATTGCCACGACCCCGCCGCATGGGCGAATGATGCGCTGTTCCGCATGGAAACGCGAAAGGCCTATCGCCGCCTTCTCGGCCTCGGCCTGTGTGAGGCGTATAGAAGCCTTCACCCCACCGTTCAAGCCTTCACCTTTTGGGACTACCAAGCCGGCGCATGGCCGCAAGACAAAGGTATCCGCATAGATCATTTCCTGCTCTCCCCCGCCCTTGCGGACGTCTTGAAAGACTGCGCCATCGACAAAGAACCGCGCAGCAAAGAAAAAGCCTCCGACCACACCCCGATATGGGTCACGATTGACGAAAAAGCCCTACGCCCCTGCTGGGCTGCATAGCCCAACAAGCCCCCCAAAAAACCGCACAAACAAAAACCGCCCCATTCAGGGCGGCTTTTTTCTTTAACGTAGCTGTATTGACCGCTCAGGCAGCATTCGCCCCTGAGCAAGCCCGCATAACGCGCAATTAGTTTTTCTTCGGCTTCGGGCCGGATGTTTTCTTCGGCTTCGGCGCAACAGCTTTCGGCGCTGCTTCGGCGGCTTTGGCGGCTTGTGCGTCTTTGAACGCTGCAACCAAATCCGTGTCGGGCAGCAAGCCCGCCGCAATCACGGCATCTTCAATCAATTGCGTTTGCTTGCCCAAAGCCTTGAGGAATTTATCGCCTGAGTTTGAGCCTTGCACATTGGCAACGTTTCCGCCTTTTGCAGCCTTCAAAACATCTTCAACAAAATCCAAACCGCTCTCGGCCAATTCAATCAAGGCCGAAGCATCAATCTTGTTCACGATGTTTTTCGCAAGTGTGTAAACACTGTCTTCGTTCACTTTTGCCGCAACTTCCGACACGGCTTTGGCGATAACGGCGGGTGAAAGGAGGTTAAAACCAGCGTTGTTATATTTGCTTGTCGCCTTTTGAAACGATCCCGTTTCCAGAATGCCGGCATACATTTCACGCGCACGCTCAACTGGGTCAGCAGACACACCCGCAGGCGTCAAGGCATCAAAAAAGGCCAATGTGGCGGTCGGAACAATTTTACGTCCGGCTAAGGCGAACGTAACAAAAGCTTCTTCACCGGCTTCTTTGAAGCACTCAGCAAGGTAAGCGTCAATTTGTTCGTCGGTAAGGCCGTCACCAGCCTCTTCTTTAACCGTTAATTTGCCTGAGCCTAGCTTTTTATCTTCGGCGATTTGACGTGCCGTCTCAACGGATGTCAAAACTTTTTGCTCAAGATCCTGCAACGAAACGCGTGACAATTGCTGTGCCAGCAACATTTTCGCCATGTTTTCAGGAAGGCTGTTGAATTGAGCCTGCACTTGCTGGACAGCCATCATGATGATGAGGGGCAATTCCTGAAAATCTTGGGAATTTTTGAATTGTTTGACTTCAGGAAGAGCCATCGTTGCAATCAACTGAACTTTTTGTTTCACCGGAACATTCGGGTCTTTCAACAGTCTTTCGGCATCGGCAACGATTGGGTTGCTGTTCAAAAGACCACCAAGGCCTTTATTAAAATTATCTCTCATTGTCATTTTCCATTTATGTTATTAAGATTGCTGCGAATTCATTCTGGTAAATACTCATGCCATAATCACTAAACAGGCCGAGGCTGCGAGTCAACCGCCTTTCGGAAAATACGCCCCGATTTCAAAGCTCACCAGCACCACAAAAACAAAAAACCCCTGATGTTTCAGGGGTTTCCGTCAAAGACAACAAAGCTGTTTTTTTAAGGTGTCGGCTCTTAAGCGCCGCTCTAGGGTTTCGGCGCGCGCTTGGGCGTTTGGATCGCCGCTGGCTTTGTGCCTGCTGTTCCTGTCGGCTTGGTGCTTGTCTGGAATGATGATTTCAACGCCTCAACATCAAGATGGTCGGGCAACAACCCTTCCTTATCCAAGGCACGCTCAACAATTTCCAAAAAGTCGCGCAATTTTTCCTGATACGCCGCGCCATATTTAAATGTGCATTCGCGAAGGGGTTTTTGGGTTTGTTCAAACGCGTCCACCGCCTCATCCGCAAACTTAAAGAACGCATCCATAAGGGCGTAGAGTTTAGAGGTCGTCATCTCGCTTGCAATGCTGTCGACAATGCGTTTGATCGAATGCGCGTCGATTTCTTCCATTTTTTCGATCAATGTTTTTTGCACGTCACCAAGCGCCGCATCGGGGGCTTCGCTGGCTTTTTCCTTGGCTGTTTTCAACACTTTGTCGATTTTCGCGCCGGTGTCTTCCTTCAACAAGGCTGCCGCTTCTGCGCGGATCAAACTATCGAGGTCGTCAATCTCCGGCAAAACATCATGCAAATAAGACCCCAGTTTCGGCGGCAACGTGTCGCGCACCACCGTTGCAATGGCAATCACGTCTTCGATCATATCCTGTGTAATCGCGCCTTTGCCGTTTTCAACGGCTGCGATGATTTCTTCGGGGTTAAGGCCGTTCAAGAATTTTTGCGCCACATCCATCGCGTCTTTGGAATGTTCCGAAACGTCTTTTTCCGCCTGTTTCTTGGCCTTGTCGAGGTATCCTTGGATTTCTTCGGCGGAGGTATGGTTCAATTTCCAATTCACCGCCGTTGCGGCAATCATCAATTTACCCTTGCCCAAAATTCCCGTGAATTGCTTCACAACCGGACGCAAATGCGGGGCAACGTCCTTGGCAATGGCCGGAAGCGGAACCCCTTTATCGGACAGATCCATAAATGTTTCATAGGCTTTATCAAAGCTGTTCTTGATTCCACTTTTTTCGAGGAAGATCCCCCCGAGCTTTTCTGCGAATGACTTGCTATCTTTTGACATCGGTGTTCCCTTAATTTTTCCCTGACTGCATGACTGATGTATCGGACATCGCGATGGATATAGCTCCGCCCATGTTTTTACATAAGCCAAACAATTCTCAAAATCAAGTAAATTTTACATAAGAATAAAATGCGTAAAATTTCCGCATTTTTGTAAAAAACGAATACTTGCCATTTACAAAAGCCATCACAGCGCTAAGTTTGCATTTTTCCCTTTCGTCGCATAAAAAACGCGCATCTATTTGAAAGCGAAAGAAAAAATACACACATAATTTGAAAAAATTTTCTTTTTTTTCTTGACAATGTTTTCAATATATGGAAAAACCAACTTAAAGTTACATTAATACAAAGCGTCATTTTACAGCGCCAACACGGCCATAAAAGACGCGAAAATGCACCGAGATCACTGGACAAACGGTCAATAGAGGGTGTGATTTTCGGTAGGAATACCGTAACAAAAAACGCAAAAAGCGGCCCGTCAAAGACGGTATAAAAACAAGAAGCAAAAAGCCGAGTGGACAAACGTTTAGAGCATGTTTTGATTGCTTTATTTCTCCTTCCCCACTGATGCCCCTGAGTGTAGCAATACATTCAGGGGTTTTTATTTTCTACAACACCCCCTGCCTGAACACCCTCCCCCGATTTTTTCATTGTTTCCTCACCCAAATATCCTATAAAAAGCGCCATGACACTCATCAGCAAAGAATTCGACGACGTTTATTTTTCCAAGGATAACGGGTTGGAGGAAACAGATTATGTTTTCCTGCGCGGCAATGGCTTGCCCGATCATTGGGCGGGAAAGCCAGTCTATCGCATCTTTGAAACAGGTTTCGGCACCGGCCTTAACATTATGCGTGCAGCGCGTTTATTCGATGAAACATCGACGCCCGATCAACGCCTAGACCTGATCTCCGTTGAAAAATTCCCGCTCGACCGCGCCGAAATTGCCGAGGCTTTGCGCCAATGGCGTCCCGTTCTCGACCCTTATTTAACAACGCTTTTGCATCAATATCCGCTGCGCGTTGTCGGCATTCACCCCATCGACATCACCCCGCGCATCCGCCTCACCCTGTGTTTTGGTGACATCAACGATATTTTACCGGATTGCCCCGATGACCGCCCCATTGACGCATGGTTTTTGGACGGCTTCGCCCCCGCCAAAAACCCGCAAATGTGGACGGATACCTTGTTTTCGAATATGGCGCGGCTCAGCCACCGCGACACGCGTTTTGCCACCTTCACCGCAGCCGGAATCGTCAAGCGCGGCCTCGCCGCCCATGGTTTCACCGTTGAAAAATCCGCCGGATACGGGCGCAAGCGCGACATGCTCACGGGGCATATGGGCGCCCATGCCCGCCCCCGCCCCGCAACCAGCACAAGCATAAGCGCAAATACAAACGCAAACCGCACCCTCATCATTGGCGGCGGGCTGGCGGGAACATCGGCGCTGTGGCGCTTGCGCCGCGCCGGATTGGACGCGACATTATACGAACGCGCCCCAAGCCTCGCTGACGGCGCATCGGGCAACCCGCTCGGCCTCGTCAACCCCAAGCTCACCGCCAAACAACACCCGCACAGCCTGTATTACACCAGTGCCTACGCCCTTTTCCTGCGCGACATCGCGTTGCCGCAACAAAAGGGCGGCGATGGCGCATTGAACATCCGGCGCTGCGGCAGCCTCCATCTCGAACTCGACGACGACAAAGCCCGCCGTTTTGAAGGCTATTGCGCCAATCTCGGCTGGCATTCCGATCATATGCGCCGGCTCACCAGCGCCGAGGCCGAAGGAATCGCTGGCATCCCGCTCCCCTATGCAGCGCTGTATTTTCCCGATTCCATCACGATTTCCCCCGCCGCGCTGTGCCACGCCTACGCCCAAGGCCACGCCGAGCATATCCGCCTGAACACCGCCATAGGCGGCCTTGAGCGCACCGCAAATGGCTGGGCAATCACGGATGAAAGCGGACAGGTCATTGACGAAGCCGCCCGCGTCATACTAGCCAACGCAGACGGCATCAAAAACCTTGCCGCGCCCTTAATCCCAGCCCCCTTAATCCCTGACGGAATCATCCACACCGTCCGCGGACAAATAAGCCTCGCCGCACGTCAGGAACGCCTTGCGCCGCTCAAAACATCCTTGTGTTTTGGCGGCTATTTATCGGCCTATAATCAATCCCTTGGGGGGCATATCTTGGGGGCGAGCTTCAAACAATGGGACGATTCGATTGACCTGAAAGCCGAAGACGACCGCATGAACATCGACCGCTTCGATCAAGCTATCCCGAATATTCTGGCCGCCGAGGGCGTCACCCCCCTGCGCGCCGCGATGCGCCTGAGCAGCAAAGACCGTTTCCCGATCATCGGCGCAGACTCGCGGCATGATGGCCTGTATTATTCTCTCGCCCACGGCTCACACGGGCTCATCTCCTCCGCCTATGCATCGATGCTCATCTGCGCCGATATTGAGGGGCGATACATTCCGACATATCAATCCATTAGCAAGGCTTGCCTTATAAACAGATTCATCAAAGAAAAATAGTATATTGAATAAAAAGGGTCTTTTATTGTTCTGCACAGGATGTGCATAGCAAATTCCCCCGCCGCTTGACGGGTCTTGCGAAACCCCACAGACTTTCCTCAAAGAACAAATGCGATTCCCGCGCCGTGAGGGCATTCAGCCACACAACGGGCATCGCACATTGAACGACATGAGGTACCCGCGTGAAAACCACCGTCCTATCGCCCGTATTCGTAAGAATTCTCAAATCACCCTCTTCCGCTCAGGCAGAGCATAAACGCGGCGCACATCAAGGCGTTCAGGGCATCCGCACCTTGTTGATGGGCGCGGCGCTCACCGTCACTCTTGGCGGTTGTGGCTATCTCGGCACCTTAACGCCGAAGGAAGAAACCGATTTCCTGCCGTCTTCGGCCTCCGCGAAAACCAAGCCGGTCGAAGCCGCTCCCTTGATGTTCGGCATGAACGGCCCCTTGGGCATCAACAGCAAAGCCTATTTAACGGAGGAAGTCCGCACCTCCCTTGCCCGCCTTGGTGAATTGCATCAAGCCTTGAACACTATGCAAAACGACATCCGTATGGTCACGCCATCCGTTGATCGCATCGATGCGATGAAGCTGGAGATTCAAGAGCTCGGCCAAAAATTTGAAAACATGCTCACCGCCATCAGCACCGATGTCCCGCCGCCCTCTTTCGGCACGGGCCAGCCCACGGCGATGGCCGACAGTTTTAACCCCGCCCCGCAACAAAACAATACAGCGCAACAACGCCCGATGCAGATTTTGCGCGCCGGTGACGCCGTCGCCGCGCAACCGATCGTGCGTCAACCCGCCCCTTCCGTTGCCCCATACGTCGCCCCGACCGCGAGCATGAGTGAAGAGCGCAAACAATTCGTATCGCAAATTCCGGCGGGCAAGGACGGGTTGATTGACATCCGCATCGCCGACCACAATGGCAAATCCCGCCTCGTGCTGGACGTCAGCGCCCCTGTCGATATTCGTTACGACCTCGACGCCGCCGAAAATCTTTTGATTGTTGAGCTTCCGGGGCAATCCGCAAACGGCCTCACCGCCAAGACCATCGCGAATTCATCCTTGGTCAAGGGATACGACATCCAAAAGAGTGGCGACACAACCTTGGTGATCTTCATGTTCAAAAAACCAACCAAGATTATCGAGACCATGCAACTCAAAGGCGCCGGCAAAGCCGCCCACCGCATCGTGTTCGACATGGCGAAATAGGCGAAACAATCGCCGCCGCCAGACACAAAGAATACAAAAGCGGGGCATACACCCCGCTTTTTTCTTACGCCCAACATGCGCCCAACATACGCGGTGCATGACTTTCACACCTAAAATGGTCAGCCCCTAGCGAAGTGGCGTAACCCCAAGCCGCGCATATAACTCAAGCAAATTTGCAAACTGGCTCTCCCACTCATAATGCTCCGCTACCGCCTTGCGCCCGTTCGCGCCCATTCTTTCGGCCTCATCGCGGTTGTCCAAAAGATAGACAATAGCATCCGCAAGCTCCTCCGCCTTTTCAGGGTCAACGATAAGGCCGCAATCATGCTCTTGCGTGATGGTGGAATAGAGCGGAAAATTACTCGTGATAATCGGCATCGACAATGCCATATATTCCAGCATTTTTGTTGCGAAGGTATTGATATAATTCGGCTTCGCCCGCAAAAAAGACAGCCCGATATGCGCCCCTTGAACGATTTTCAGCGCCTCATCATTGCGCACATATCCGTAAAAACGGACGCGATCATCCAGCCCCGCTTTGTTGATCCGCTCACGGTAAATATCAATCAAATTCGGCGGCGTTGTGGGGCCGATCATGTCGAAATACGGGCATTGCCCGCGCGCATGTAAAATATCAATCGCGTCCATCAGCACATCGCTGGCGCGTTCTTCCATAATGCCGCCGACATAAGTGACGGTCGGGCGGTCTTTGAGTTTTCGTTCAATCGCAAGCACGGCCTGTGCCATCGGATAATTATACACATCCGCCTTGCGGTCGGTGCGCACCCATTGATAATCATCGCTGCAACTCTTGGCCGCCAAGACAACGGGCACGAACCGAAACGCCACGCGTTCAAACCCGCGCCACAACCACGACACCGTCTTGCGCACCGGAATGGGAATCCACACTTTTTGCAAAATCTGCTTCGGCACGTTTTCGTGCATGTCAAAAACCACGCGCCGCCCAAACAACCGGAGCAACAAAACAACCGGCAATAAATCGGGGTCATGAACGTGTGACAAGCCGTCCTTGTTGCGCCACAACACTTTGAAAATATGCCACGGCATTTTCACAAAGCGCATAAACCGCCCTTTGGGCATCGGCATAATCTGGAATTTCACGCCCGCTTCATCCGGCAAAGGCTGGTCAAACGGTGCCAAAAGCGTCACGTCAAACCCGCGCGCCGCAAGCGATGCGCATTGCTTCCACAATATACGCGGGTCATAGGGGTTATGCGCCGAGGTCGCATGGATAATTTTCATAGAGATAAAGCCCTTCCCCCATTGTTTTTTATGTGATTTTACCGCACACTATGGCGTGTATTCGATACTTCGGTTGTGTTTGACCGCTGCGACAGTCCCGCCCATTCTGGCACAATTTTTCTGAACCACAAAGGCATACAGTGGAAACCACCCGACTCGGGACAAGTGACCTTAATATCTCGCGCCTTGGTTTTGGCTGCTGGCAACTCGGGGGCTATGGCTGGCAAGGGCTGGACCATACAGAAATCGAAACCGCCGTCCTCAAGGCCATCGATCAAGGCGTCACCTTGTTTGATACCGCCGATGTTTACGGGCTCGGCTCCTCCGAAGAGCGACTCGGGCGCCTCATCCCAAAGAGCCGCGACGACATTGTGATCGCCAGCAAATTCGGCGTTCGCATTGACGATAACGGGCGCTCCTACTACGACAATTCCCGTGACTGGATTTTCAAGGCGGTGGAGGGGAGCTTAAAACGCCTTCATCGTGACTGCATTGACCTGTACCAATTGCACTGGCACACCCCCGAACGCCCGCTGGATGAAATTTTTGAAGACCTTGAAACACTCCGAACCCAAGGCAAGATCAAATATTACGGCGTATCGAATGTAGACCTTGTGCATGATTGGGGCGGCAAGCCCTACCCCAAGGCTCTGGCCTCCTTTTCCTTCGAATATAATTTATGCGAACGCAAATGGGAGGATCAGGTCAACACATTGGAGCGCGACCACAAATTATCCTTTCTGTCATGGGGGAGCCTTGCGCAAGGGTTATTGAGCGGCAAATACAGAAAAGGCCACCGCTTCGACAAAAAAGACCACCGCAGTTCAAAAGGCTATTATTTCCGCGCCGGTCGTTGGGAATTCAATGAGTCTTTGCTCGAATTGATGCAAGACCTCTCCGTCAAATATGACCGCAGCCTCCCGCAAATCGCCATACGCTGGATTTTGGACTCACACCCCGATGCGGTGGCGTTGATCGGCATTAAAACATTGGATAATTTATCGGATAATATGGGGTCAATCGGCTGGAGCCTTGCCCCCGAAGACTTGCAAAAACTGGACACTCAGACACAGGATATGCGCTATGTGGAACAAAGGATTAAAAAGGGCTTTTGACCTGATGGCCGGCATTGTGGGCTTTGTCCTCTTATTGCCCGTCATCGCCGCTTTCCTTTTCTTGATTTATCTTGGCGACCGTCACTGGCCGCTCTACAGCCCCGAACGGCGCGGCAAAAACAACGCCCCCTTTCGTATGCATAAAATGCGCAGCATGGTCATCGGCGCCGACAAAACAAAGATGGACACGACATCCGCCACAGATTCCCGCATCACCCCCGTAGGGGCCTTTATCCGCCGTTTCAAAATTGATGAATTTCCGCAATTCATCAACATTATCAAAGGCGAGATGAGTTTTGTCGGCCCGCGCCCGCAAATCGACCGCGAAGTCGCGCTCTATACGGAGGCCGAGAAAAAACTCCTCACCGCCCGCCCTGGGGTAACAGACATATCCTCCATCATCTTTGCCGACCTTGGCGACATCATGGCGGCGCATGACGACCCCAACATCGCGTATAACCAGCTTGTCCGCCCGTGGAAGAGCCGCCTCGGTTTGTTTTATATCGATCACTCCTCGTTCTGGCTCGATATTTGGCTCATCCTTATGACGGTACTGTGCGTTGTTTCAAAAACCCGCGCAAGACGCGGCATTGTCTGGGCGTTAACCCGCCTTGATGCGCCCGCCGACCTCGTTGCCCTGTGCCGCCGTGATGCGCCGCTTGTGCCAACCCCTCCCCCCGGCTCCGACCAAATCGTCCAAAGCCGCGCTCCGGCGGATCTTCATTAACCTTCTGCTTACCGCCTCGGCCTAAACTGGCCTGATAACAAAAACAACGGAAACGCCGCCCATGACCACCATCCACGTCAGTCACGACAACAAGAAATCGCTCAACCAAGACATTCCCGTTGCCGATCTGCACACGCGGGAGGAATTTACCCATGACGGGTACCGCCAATTTTTGCGGAATATCAAGGCCGCAGGCTATGATTTTTGCGATTTTCGCGCCGGACATGAACGTCTGCGCGCCGACCCATCCGAACGGATCATCTTCCTGCGTCACGACATTGATTTTGACATGCAAGCCGCCGCCGACATGGCGCGCATCGAACACGAAGAAGGCGCAATGGCGAGTTATTTTTTCATGCTGCGCACCGCGCATTACAACATCTTCACCCCCGAAAATATGCGCAGCCTCGAAATCATCCAATCCCTTGGCCATGCTGTCGGCCTGCATTTTGACTGCGCCGCCTATGAAAACCTCAATACCAAGGGCAAAATCCAATATTATTGCAATAGGGAGGCTCAGCTCCTATCCAGCTACACCGACCGCAAAATAGAGGTCGTGAGTTTTCACCGCCCCAATGAATTGGTGTTGTCCAGCGATGCCGACCTCACCCATCCGCTGCTCCACAGCTACGCGTCCTTCTTCTACAAGGACATTAAATATTGCTCGGATTCCCGCGGTGTGTGGCGCTATGGCCACCCTCTCGACACGCCCGATTTCAAGGCCGGAAAGCCGCTTCACCTGCTCATCCACCCTGTATGGTGGACGAAGAATCCGCAAATGCCGCTTGATGCGCTCAAGGCCTATGCCGACAGAAAAGACGATGAACTCCGCGCCAGCATGGCGGCCAATTGCATCGTCTTCCCCTATAAAGGCGTCAACGAATAAACAGGACACCCGCCCATGACTGACTCACGCCCCACCAATAACGGCAAAAAAATCGGCGTTGTCGGGTGCAAACACACCACGCGCGACTTGATCGCGGGGTTAATGCGCTATGGCTTCCGCGTTGATCATTGCATCACCATTTCGCCCGAAAAAGCCGAAAAAGCCGAAGTTGCGGGCTATATGGATTTGTCCGGTTTCCTCAACGAACGCGGCATCCCTTTCACCGTCACCAACACCTATCATTTGAAGGACGACGACGACCGCGCAACCCTTTTGGCGCTTGGCCTTGATGGACTTCTGGTTGCCGGATGGCAACGGTTGATTCCTGAATATTTCTTGGAATCTTTGTCTATCGGCGCGTTCGGGATGCACGGATCGAGCAAACCACTGCCCTATGGGCGCGGGCGCAGCCCGATGAACTGGTCGCTCATCCAAGGCAAGCAGACATTTTTCACCCATTTATTCAAATACATGCCGGGGGTTGATGACGGGCCGATTGCGGGGATGCAGACCTTTGAAATCACCGATTATGACGATGCCCACACCTTGCACCTTAAAAACCTTGTGGCGATGATCCAGCTTTGCCGCAACACCCTTCCCGCCTTGCTCGACGGCAGTGCCGTTTTCACGCCCCAACCCAAGGAGGGCGAAACATTCTACCCCAAGCGCAGCGCCGAAGACGGATTGCTACACTGGATCGACTCCACATCGGATATTTTCCGCCTGATCCGCGCCGTTGCGCGGCCTTTTCCGGGGGCGTTCACTTTTTTAAACGATGATCCGGCGCAAAAAATCACCATCTGGCGTGCCATTCCGTTCGACCGTTACTTAAGCTGGCCTGACGCCACCGCCGGACAAATTCTGGACGTGTTTTATGATGGAAGTTTCGTGGTGAAAACGGGGGATTCCACCATGCTTGTCCAAGACTATGACGGCATTGCTCTCAACGAAACCCATATCGGACACCACCTCACCACCGCCGCACACCCCAGAAAGATTTGGGATAATGTTCCCCTGTAATCCGCGTTATGTTGGAAAGACATCATGAATATATGGCTGGTCAAAAACGGCGAACCCGTCCCCACGGATGACGGCAATCCGCGCCTGATGCGCACCGGCATCCTGTCGCAAATGCTGGCACAGCGCGGCCATAACGTCGTGTGGTGGACGGCCAATACATACCACCAAAAATCGATCCAGCGATCCGACAAAACCGAAACCATTGACCTCGCCAAAGAAGGCTATCGCCTGATTTTGCTCAACGGCATCCCCTATCCCAAGAAATTCTCGATCAAGCGCGTCATTAACCACGCCCAAACTGGCTTTGAATTTTTAAAACACGCCAAGAAACAACCGCACCAACCCGATGTGATTGTTTGTTGCTATCCACCCATCGAACTAGCCTATTGCGTGGCTCGCTATGCCGCGCATCATAAAATCCCGCTCATCATGGATTTCCGCGACCAATGGCCGGACATTATCGAACAAGCCCTCAGCCCCAAGCTCAAAATCCTTGGTTTTCCGCTGCTGTGGTTTTGGCGACACGCCCAGCGTTATTGCGTGACCAAGGCACAGGCCATCACCGGCATTTCGGATGCCTTTGTTGATTGGGCGCTCAAGGCCGGACGCCGCCCCCGCACCCCGCAAGACAAGCCATTCCACCTCGCCGTCAATCCCGTCAAGCCCGAAGAACACGACATAGAGCAGGCCGACGCCTATTGGGACTCCATCGGCATCACGCCGTCCGATGATGTCGTGATCGGTTGCTATGCAGGGATGCTCAGTTCCCGCTACGACCTTCTCGCCCTCATCAATGGTGCGCTCGCCTTAACCGATGACGAGAAAAAGAAAATCCGGCTCGTCCTGTGCGGCACGGGCGACCTTGAATCAGAGCTTGCCGCCCTCGCGCATGACCAGCCCCACATCATTCTTGCCGGATGGCGCGGCGCGGCGGAGTTACACAGCCTCCTGCACCGCTCCGACTTCGGAATACTGCCCTATTTTTCGCTCAGCGATTTCATGATGTCCTACCCCAACAAGCTCGGCGAATATTTTTCCGCCGGATTGCCGGTCATGACATGCCTGAAGGGAATCACCGGAGCCCTCATCGAAACCCGCATGATCGGTACCGTCTATGACGAGGGCGACGCCGCCTCCGTAACCGCCGCCCTGCGCCAGCTCATCACGCAAAAAGCCCCGATGCAGCAACGCCGCCCCGTCATTCGCGCCACCTTTGCCGAAATGTTCAACGGTGAAACGATCTATCCCGATTTTTGCAACTACATTGAAACCATTGCCAAGAAATCCTGAGCCACCATATAAAAAAACCCGCCGAACATGCTCATTCAGCGGGTTTTAAATAGCTCATGAAATCAAGCGCAAACGGCTAAAGCGCGGCACAGCCTGAACGCTTAGGCCGCCTCTTTTTTCGACGGCAAAACATCCTTGCGCGGGTTTTTCAAAATGAATGTGCATTGCCAGCTCAACCACTTCACCCCTGGAATTTTCGTGACCACGCGGTCAACCGCTTCAAGAGCGCTCAATAACGGCTTGAAAATGCGTGTATTTCTGAATGGAACGGCGAGCAAGGACACAAGAATATGGTTGTGAACCTCAATATCATGGAAATATTTCAAGCCTTTCAAAACCTGTGACCGTCCCAAGATATGTTCCACTTCCCATGCGGTGCGCATATGCGGCGTCATTTTGCGATACAGGTGGATAAACGGGTTATGGCGGATTGCCTCAAGACAGAAATATTGCCCGTCGGGGCGCAATAACCGCGCCGCCTCGCTGTATGCCGCGTCCAGATCCATATGGTGCAAGGCGCCGCTTTCGATCATCACGTCAAAGCTGTTATCCGGCAATCCGGTGTGTTCACAGTCCAAAACCTTAAACTCAACCTTCGTGTCCATCGGCGGTCTGGTTTTGGCCATTTCAATCGCTTGTTCCACCGATACCGGCGAAATATCGCCCGCCACGCCGGAGCGGATCAAATCAACGCAATGGCGGATCGTGCCGTTATTGCCGCAGGCAACCTCAAATACGTCCTTGTCTTTGGTGTTGGACCGAAGCCAATTGACCATAAAGTCATAGACAACGCGGTTGACCGAGTAAAACTTGCTGTTCGCATAATATTTATTGAATTCTTCTTTGTTGTCCGCGTCGATGCTGCGGCGGAAATCCGCCCACTCAATCTCTTTTTTCTTGCGGTCTTCAAGACTGTCGAAATAATCCGGCGCGTCTGCGGCGCTGTGTTTTTGTGTTGCTTGCTCTGTCATAACCCAACCTTTTATTTTAGATTCAATGCATTAAAGGATAAAACTAAGTCTATACTCTGTCAACGCGCAAGCGCGAAAAAACCTTGAGAATCCGTATCATAGCGAGTTTTCTGCCGACAAAAACCGAATAACCCTTGTTCGAACGCCGCAGGACACTGTAAAATGGCCTCAACCATGTGAGGCTCAGCCATTGTAAAGCGTAGCCTTTGTAAACACTAAGCCTCAAGCTCTAACAAAACATTAACACAGCCATAAAGCCTTGCCATAAAGCCCTATATGCATGAAACCCCTGCTCTGTCACCTTGGTAAAATTACTGGTTTATGCGCCCTTTGGAGGGCGTTTAAATCCTCTCGCCTTGGACGCAGCGCCGCCGTTAATCGGCTGTTCAACAACCACCATTTCCTCAGCGCCAACAAAATCGCCATGGCATCGGCGGCGGGGCATCTGTTCATGTTGCTCGCTGCGCCTTTGCTGGCACGCATTTATTCGCCGCAAGACTACGCCGTTTTTGGTCTGTTTATGGCGATTACAGGCACATTCGGACTGGCGGTCTGCTTGCGCTATGACCAGCGCATCGCCACGGCGCAAAATGCGGCGGAGGCCGCCCATCTTCTCGTCATTACAATGCTTTGCACCTTGTTCATGGTGCCGCTTGTCATGGCGGGATGTATCTATATGATTCAAAATGACATTCTTGGCATGGGGGCGCTCCCCTACAGCGTGCTTATTCTTGTTTTTGTGCAATTATTCCTGACGCCGTTTTCGATGGGGCTGCATTACTGGCTCATCCGGCGGCAAGATTACGACGGCATCGCCGCCGCCCAGTTTTCACAAGCCACCAGCAGGCCGGCCAGCGCCCTCACCTTCGGCCTGATCGGCGTGACGCAATTCGGCCTCATCACCGGTGAATTGGCGGCGCGTATGGCCTATATTCTGGCAACGATGCGCAGCTCCGCCGTCCCGCTCCTTGACGAATTACGCAATATCAAGCGTGCCAGCCTCGCCCATCATTTTCGCGTCAATTTCAAGCACTGCGCCTTTGCGACCCCCGCAACCTTGATTGACTCCGCCGCATCGATGATTATCGTGCCGCTCATCGCCCTTCATTTCGGCCTCGGCATGGCGGGGCTGTTCATGTTTGCCGAGCGCTTGACCGTCGGCCCCCTCAATGTCGTCAGCAAAGCCTTCGGCGATGTGATGCAAGGCAATATGCGCAGCATCTTGGAAGACGGCGATTTCAGCCGCGCCCTGCGCTATTTCGCCAAAGCCGCCGCAATTTTGACAGTGCTCAGCGCCCCCGCAGCCCTTCTCATATGGCTTTACGGCGAGCCGTTTTTCGCCTTCGCCTTTGGTGAAGAATGGCGCGGGGCGGGGCAATTGGTTGAAATGTTTGCACCGCTCTATGTCGTGTGGCTGGTGACACGGAGCCTTTCCGGCGTGCAAAACGCCGTCAAGCGCCTCGACATCCATCTGGTGTTCGGGATTGTCTATCTGACGACCTCTATCGCCGTGTTTTCATACAGCGTGTCCGAAGGATACGACTTCATGCAAACCATGGCCGTCTATGTCTGGCAAAACCTGTTTGTCTATCTTTTCTACCTTGCCCTACAGGTTTATGCTTTATTCACAGCGCGAAAAAGGCCACTATAAAAGGCAATAAAACACGCGCATGAAAGATTCGTCCCTCTCGCGATCTCAGCCGCAACCGCCTCCCCAACCGCACAAAGGTTAAACACCCGCCGCCCCATGCATAAACGCCCTCAAAACCACCCCCAGCCGCCCGCCCGCCCATCGGCCACAGCACAAGGATGGCAAGTGAGCGAAAACATGGTTGGTCGTTTTTATAAGCCTTTGTTCATCAAGCTTGCCTTCGGTTTGATTTTTCTCGCCTATTTTAATTTTTGTTTCAGCATTACAACCGAACACTACGCCTATGACGGCATCGTGTTCCAACCCGCCAACACGTTCAACCTCATCATGTCCCAGATTTTGGCGCTCATCGTCATTATGACGGCGCCGACAACGCTCAAGAAGCCCTCGGACATCATCCATTTTTTATTCGTCTTCATAATCGGCGCTCCCGCCATGCTTTTGGCGAGTTATCTCGGCCAGCTCCGCAATGACGATATTTTCATCTTTCAATCCATCATCTTGATGTTCTTCATCATCCTCAATGCGTTTCGGATTTTGCCCGATTTTTACCTGCGCCCCTTGCGCAACGGCAATACGCTGTTCCTCGGGGCGTGCGGCATCATGACCCTCATGACGTTTTTGGCGTTGACGACCTATCCCGTCCCGACCGATTTCCTGACCCTAGAGGACGTCTACGGCGCCCGCGCGAATTTTCAGGAAATCACAAGTTCCCGCTCCGCTCTTGTCTACTACCTGTTTTCCATTCAAAACAACGTCGTCAATTTGATGTTGTTGTGCTACTTCATTGAACGCAAGCAACCCATTGGGATTATGTTTATTTTTGCGCTCCAGACTTATCTGTATCTGATCACCGCATCGAAGTTTTTCTTCTTTTTATTCTTTGCTGCGGTGTCGATCATCTGGCTCTATGGGCGTTACAAAGACCGCTTCATCACCATGACATTCGGCATTTTCGCCCTGCTGTCCGTGGCGGGGGCGTTACTCGCAAAAATGGATTCTATCCTATTGCTGTCGCTGTTTTTCCGGCGTTTGCTTGTCGTACCGTCACAACTCGCGGTCTATTACTATGACTTTTTTAACGACCGCGACTTCATCATGCTGTCCAACTCTTTCCCCGGCCTTCTCAAACCCTATGAATACGACACAAGTTTGCCGCACCTGATCGGGCGATATTATTTCGATTCCGAAACAACCGCCGCCAACGTCAACCTGATTATGGACAGCTTCGCGCAATTCGGGGTGATCGGGGTGTTTGTCTATGCGGTGATCACAGGGCTCATCTTGAAATATATCGACTCGTTCCGTTTCCGCAAACCCGCGCCCGTGTTGCTCATGGCCGGATTCTTATGCGGCATGTTGCTCAGTTCGACCGCCTTGACGACCTCGCTCCTATCCCACGGGTTGCTAGCCTTTTTGGTGATGCTTTATCTCTATCCGGAACGCAAAGACCCCGCCGCACCGATTCCTCAAACCGCGCCGCCACCGCCCTCAAAAAGACGCTGAAACGCCGCAACAATTCGCCCCTGCACATTGGGTTTAAACCTGCCGTTCAGGCCGAAACTGCCGAAAAACCGCTGTGCCTCATACCCGCCCTGCGCGATGTGTGAATCATCCGGCAAATAGCCAAATACAGCATCGTAATACGCCACAGGCCACACGCTCTTTCCTTCGCAGCCAGCATCCATCGCCGCGCGTATCGGCGCATCATAACTCGCCAAAGCCTCCGCCCCGACAAGCGGCCAGCAAATCCCCCGCCCATCAGGCATTTTCAAGCTCAAAACAGCCAAAGGACAGCTCTTCCCGCCATTATCCCCGTCAATAATCTCCGACAAATCGACCTCAGCGCACCGAACACTCGGCACGGCGCAAGCCTCATCCTGTGCCCCTGCTTCGCCCGCCATTCGCCCAGCAACCGCCTCATAAAGATTGCAAATCTGTGCGCCCAAATCACCGCACCATTGCTCATATTCCGCCGTCTCGGCGGGTCTGAACACCGCCCCGAACGGCAAGGCGAGCCGTGCCCGCAGCGATGGGCGGCGCGTCACGATACGCGGGCGAAGATCCCCCGCAAACCCTGGCAAGAAAACCACGGGCACATCCGCCCCGACATGGCGGCGTACAGCCCGCCGCACATGCCCGACATAATCCGCCGACACCGCCGCCGTGTCGGGATACAGCACCGGATGGCAAGCCCATCCCCAGACCACACATTCCACGGCGCGTTCTGTCCCGCCTTTTGTCGTGCTTTCTTGCGCATCATCCGCCCGCCGCAAAACGGCAAGGCGTATTGTCCGGTCAAACGGTGTTTTCGGGTTCGGCTGCATCACCGTTCCAAAATGAACATATGGCCAAGCCCGATTGATAAACACAGATCGCCTGCGCCGCGCAACCGCAAGGTTTTTATGTTCCTGCGCCGCCCCATACGCCAAAGAACACGGCCTTGCCGCCCCCTGCAACAGCGACACCAAAGCCACCGCCAATTTTTCAACCACCGCGTCAAAATACTCTTTGTTAACAGCACCAAGCAAAGGCTTGGTCGGGTCAAGAGAAGGCGCGCCATGCGTATGGCTCGCCACAAACACCAAATGTTCCCGCGGCGGTAAAGAACCCGCGGCAACACGCGCCCCGATCGCCTCATACACCGCCGCCGTCAAAGCCGCACTGCAAAACAATGTATCAATTTGAATGATAAAAACGCTCCCAGAACCACCTTCAGAACCACCTTCAGAACCTCTGCCAAGGCGCAAAATATTGGCCTCCAAGGAATCGGCAACCCGCTCAAACGCGCTCAAGCGATGCGCATACCCCGCCAAAGGCACTGCATGCGATGGCGTAATATCAACACAAACAGAGTCGCATGGCACCAGCATCGCTCCGCCTTGCACGTTATCCGCGTCGCCTTTTGGAGAATATTGCGCGTCAATCCCCGTCTGCATCGCCATGCCCATCTGAGGCTGTATCGGATTGACGGCCTGCGCGTGCTTTCAGCGCCCCCTTCAAAGAGCGCAAAGACATCTTCACGACCTTACGCACATGCATCACTGTTGAAACAGCCGGATGCGCCCGGGTCACGAGGTTACACGGCGTTTGCACCGCCCCGAAGCCGCGGAAAAATCGTTCGACATGCTCCATCATCGAGCCTTCAAAGTCAAAATTCGGCACGATGGTCGCCGCGCATTGAATCGCCTCCCACATCACCCAGCTTGTCGCCCCGCTAGTGCGCAAATCGGGGTCGCCCCCGCCCATAAGGTAATAGGCGCAATTGCTGTCCCACATCAAATAAACCGCCGCGTGGGCACGGCCTTGGTCGTCTTCGGCGATGAAAATTCTGCGCGCATTACGCTGTGCCAACGCCTTGTCCAGCTTCTCCATAAACGCCCGTGAATAGGGCATCGAAATGCCTTGCCGCAGGAATGTTTTTTCGTGCAGGTCAATAAACCCCGCCATGTCATTCCCCTCACGGAGCTTGATCTGAAACCGCCCTTCGGCCTTACGAATTTCACGCCGGATATTGGATTGCAAGCCATCCCAAACCGCCGCAATATCGCCCACATTATTGATCCGATACGTACAGGTCGAGCTTTGTTCAAACCCGCGCCAAAAAAACGGCAACCAATTCGGCAAATCATGTTTCCAGCGTTGGTTCACATAGGCGGCCTTCGGCATAGCGTCAATCATCGCCTGCATCGCATCTTTTTCGCGGCCAAGACGAATGGGGTATTTCACATCGAGCCACACAGGGTCAATCCAAGGCCCCAAAAACGGCGTCAAGCGCGGCATATGTAAAAAACGCAGCCCGAATTTTTGGCTGATGCGATATGGCATCACAGCGCGAATTTGGCCTTTTTCCTCATAGACCGACGCCCCCCATCCTTCGGCGCCGCACACCGTGTCCAGCCACCAATCCTGATGAAACACAGGCAGATCTTCACGGCTGGCGCAAAACGCTCTGTATTGACCCTGCATCGTCTTCATGTTCATAAAGAGCCCCTTCCGGCCATTATCTTAAGACAAGCCCAAAAGCCCCTTCAGCATGTTCACAGGGTGAACACTACAGAAAAACCCGATCCGCCCATCGCGGCAATACAAGACATATTCGCGCGCCCCGACACGTTTCACCGTTCCGGCCAGCACGTCACGATCCGCCGGCAAACGGGCGGTGCTGTAATCCGTCAAATGCCACCGCATCATCCGCGCCAAAAATCCACCCTTGGGGCGCACAACGCGTATCCAATCCGGCATCCCGTTTAACATATGCCACACCCGCTCAACCGGCCATTCCTTGATATTGATGAGGTCGGGATATTCCGAAACCTTCACCCGCCGCGCCCGCGGAGTCGGTGACTTTTCCGATTGCGGGTATGAATCAATAGCATAGCCCTTGTTCAAATCCTTAATCAACCGCAACGCCAGCCCCGCCGCCGCTTTGGCCGATGCCTCGCGCGCTTCGTTGAGCGGGATGCCGAGCGGCATGGTGAATTTGGATTGATAGATTATATCCCCTGTGTCCTCGTTTTTATCGACGAAATGCAGCGTCACACCGTTTTCCGGCTCCATCCCGTGATACACCCAAAACCAAGGGTCTGCGCCGCGATAAGACGGCAAGAGTGACGGATGCAAATTCACCGTCCCAAGACGCGGCATTTTAAACACAGATTCAGGCAATAATTGCGACATCGAATACACGATAATCAGGTCGGGTTCCAAATCCCGCACAAACACATCGAGCAAGTCTTGCGACCCGTCATGCAGAAGTAAATAAGGAATTTTCTTGATTCGCGCAAACAGCGACAAATTCTTCTCAGGCCGCAAAATCGACATCAACCAAAACCGGAAATGCGCGCGCGACAAAAACCGCTCCACATCATAAAATCGCGGTGCCGATTCAACAATTCCGACCAACTCAACCGACTGTTTGGCAATCGCCTGCACCACCGGATTGACGCGCTGTGTCACGACCATGACTTTCAATTTTTTGGCTGGTTCCTGCGTTTTATCTTCGTCGGCTTCGTTATACGGGTTGCCGTACCGATCTTCAACGCCCCCATATTGGTCGCCATACTCATCGTCATCGCCGCCATACAGGTTTTTATCGTCCATGATGAATCCCATCGAAATTGCGGGGTTAAGAAAGCTTCAGATCATAATGATTGATCCAGACAAAAAGGGCAATAATCCGCCACAAATGATCGGGTATTTTGGCGTTTTGCGCCTTGCACCGCGCCCATTCCGCCGCCAATTCGCGTCCATTGAGCGCCTGCGCCGTTTGCAACACAGGGTCATTGAAAATCGAATCAACCCACGCAACCGTTTGTGCATCCCATCCGGCTTGCGGGGCTTTGAAGCCCTTTTTATCACGGCGGTTGACAATTTCGTCCGGTAAAATCCCGCGCATCGCCTCGCGGAAAATATATTTCGACACCCCGTCCGGCCCGATGAAATACTCGTCCGGCAACCCATACATAAAATTCGCAAAATCCATGGTGAGGAACGGCACGCGGTTTTCAATGGATGACGCCATCGCATTGCGGTCGCCATAGCGCAATAAATGCGGCAAGGTCAGGCGCTCTGCCGTTTGCTTCATATAGGCCTTCAGCCCCTCATCATGCACCGGCACACTATTCACCTTGTCCGAAACACCCCGCGCGTCAAACCATGCGCGGTTGAGCCATGAAGGCCAGATATCCCGCCCCGCCGCGCGGCGCATCAAGCGGCGCAGGGATTCCGGCAATAAATGTTCGCCGCCATAGGCCAGCAACCCAAGCGCCGAAAATCCGGGAAGGCTCTGCGCCGCCGGAATAAGGCGGAGCGCCCTGCCCCAATCACCGCGCCGGATTAGTCCCGCGAGATAGCCGCCGTAATAGGGGTTATACCCACTCAGCATCTCATCGCCGCCTTGCCCCTCCATCATCACCGTCAGGCCGAGCTCCTTCGCCTTCGCAAACACGCCGTACTGTGCATACATCGCGGCATTGCCGAAGGGCTCGCCTTGTGCGGCGACAAGGGTTTCAATGCTGCCTTGGATGCTCACATCCTCAAGCCGCACCTTATGAACCTTCGCCCCCGCATGCTTGGCGGCAATATCAATCCATTTTTCTTCGCTGATAGACGGATCATGCGGGATATAACTAATGGCATGCAGCTCCGCATCCGGCTCCAAATACCGCATCGCGCATAAAATCGACGATGAATCCAGCCCGCCGGAGAGCGCGCACCCAACCGGCACGTCGCTGCGCATATGTAGGCGCACCGAGTGCAAGAATTTTTCACGGAGCTCTTCCTTCGTCTCGTCAAATGACATCGCGGCGCGGTCAATATGATCGGGGATCTCAATCTCCCAATACCGCTGAACCAAAGGCTTCGCCAGCGGCGCATCAAGGTCGATCACCATATAATGCGCGGCTTCGACCTGTTCAATTCCGCGGATCATGGTCTGCGACCCGTGACCAGTCACATCAAAGCGCAAAAAATCGAACAAGGATTGCGGGTTGACGCTGCGGTCAACGCCGTCCAGCCCCAAAATCGCTCTTTGTTCGGACGCAAACCCGAACCCGCCCTCAAACCGCGTGACAAAGAGCGGCTTAATCCCGAACGCATCCCGCGCCAAAAACACCTTGCGCTTCGCCCCGTCATAAAGGGCGAAGGCGAACATTCCCTGAAACCGCTTTAAACATCCGCTGCCCCAGCGCATCCAAGCCGCGAGCAAAACCTCCGTGTCCGTATCGCTGCGAAAGCTATGCCCCATGGCCTCCAGCTCTTGCCGCAGCTCAACGTAATTAAAGATTTCCCCGTTATACACAACGGTCAAAGACCCGCTGGAATCCTGCATCGGTTGCCATCCGGCGGGGCTGAGGTCGAGGATGGACAAGCGCCGCTGCACAAACACGGCCCGCGCATTTTTGACGTCTTTTTCCTTTTTTTCGAGGCTGACATGCCCGTCGCCATCAATCGCCATCCACCCGTAATCATCGGGGCCGCGATGGGCGATGGCGGTATGAAGCGCCTTAACCTGCGCCGCCTTAACGGCGCGAGGTTCGCAAAAAATTAAACCGGCAATGCCACACATATATTGTTCCCTATTGCCTCTAAAGTCATGACAGCCCTGCGCCTAAGCCGTCAAAAATTCGCTCACTTGGTCACACACATAATCGACCATAGCGGGCGTCATATACGGATGCATCGGAAGGCTCACAACGCGCTGCGACAGGCTTTCACACACCGGCAACGTTGCCGTTGCGGATGGATAATGCTTATACGCCGTTTGCTGGTGCAACGGTTTTGGGTAATACACCATCGTTGGCACGCCGCGTTCTTTCATGAACGCCGCAAATGCATCGCGGTTTGTGCCTTCGGCAAGGGTCAACGTATATTGCGCCCAAACGCTGCGCGCATAATCCGGCACAAACGGCGTTTTCACCACATTCGAAAGCCGCGCCTTGTATTGATCCGCAACGCGGTTGCGCGCCACAATCTCATCCGGATAAATCGCGAGCTTTTCGAGCAAAATCGCCGCCTGCATCGTATCAAGACGTGAATTCAACCCAATCCGCACATTGTCGTATTTATCCGTTCCCTTGCCATGCATCCGCAGCGATTGAAGAACATCATATGTTTCATCATCATTGGTAAACACCGCGCCGCCATCACCGTAGCATCCGAGCGGTTTAGCGGGGAAAAAGCTGGTCGTAGCAATATCACCGATTGACCCCGACACCCGCCCTTTATAGGTACAGGCATAGCCTTGCGCCGAATCCGCCATAATCCACAACCCATGCGCATCGGCAATCGCCTGAATCAGGTCGTAATCGGCGGGCAAGCCAAACAAATCAACGGGAATAATACCGACGGGGCGCAAGCCTTTGGCCTTCGCCACCGCAATCGCTTTTTCAATGCTGTCCGGCGCAATGTTGAACGTGTCGGCATCGGAATCGGCAAACACCGCCGTTGCCCCCGCCCATGCCACAACTTCGGCCGTTGCCGCGAAGGTAAAGCTCGGCACAATCACCGCATCGCCGACGCCGACCTTTTTCGCCATCAACCCCAGCGCCAGCGCATCCGTCCCGTCCGACACGGCAAGGCAATGCTTCGCCCCCGAAAATGCCGCCAGTTTCGCCTCCAGCTCCTTCACCTCAGGGCCCAAAATATACGCCCCGCCCTCCATCACGCGTTTTGTCGCGGCCTCCAGCTTATCGGCGATCCTCAGGCGCTGCGCCTGCAAATCAATAAACGCCATCGGCAAGTGAAAATCATGCTGTGTTTTTTGTTCGGCTGCTGTCGGCATGTTATGCGACCTTTCCTTTGCTGTTTTTCTTTTCGGTCAAGCGACCGTCTTTCGTCAATTCATAGGCACGGCCGCTGCGCGGGCACACCAGATCATCGCCGAGGATTTCGCCGTCATGGCTCACCCATCCCTTTTGCCGCGCTGGCACGCCGACCATCAAGGCATGAGCGGAAACATCTTTAGTCACCACCGCGCCCGCACCGATCATGCAATACGCACCAAGGCTGTGTCCGCACACTATGGTCGCATTGGCGCCGATTGTCGCCCCTTCGCCCACTGGTGTTTCGCGGAACTCGTCCTTGCGTTCAACCGTAGCCCGTGGGTTTAAAACATTGGTAAACACGCAAGACGGGCCACAGAACACGCCGTTTGCAAGGCGCACGCCTTTATATAAACTGACATTATTTTGAATTTTGCATTGGTCGCCGACGCTCACATCCGGCCCGACCATCACATTTTGCCCGATGCTGCACCCTTTGCCGATGGTCGTGCCTTTCAAAACATGCGCGAAATGCCAGATTTTCGTGCCTTCGCCGATCACGCACCCATCGTCCACATAGGCCGATTCATGCACCGTCACACCCTCATGCTCGCCGGCCGCAACCTGCGCCGCGGCGCCAGAAACACCCGATGCCACCCCAGACGAACCGCCGGATTTATTATCCGCATTATTAACCGCCCGCCCGCTGAGCGACACCGCATTCCCCTTAGCCTGCGCGGAGTCTTCCGCCGCATTCAAAACGCGCAACACGCGCATCCCTTCGGCGCCGTCCGTGTTCGGGCGCTGGCCAGTCTTAATACAATCGACAAAATGCTGGCACTCGATCTTGAGCGGCTCGCTCTGCTCCAAAGGAATATGGATCGGGTCGGCCTTTTCCGGTTCCGGCACACCGTTTTTCCACACGACTTTGTGTTTATACAGTGCCAATTTCTTGTCCCACGGTTCATTATCCGTAAAGGTGAGCATCCCTTCCGTGCCGATCACCACCAGTTTTTGTTCCTTGAACGGATGCAGCCACGACACAAAAATATGCGCGTTCACGCCGCTCGGGAAATGCATATGCGTCAAAGTCGTGTCGGCGACATGTTTGCTGAGGTAATGCGACGCCTCCGTCCGCACCGTTTCCGGCAATTCTCCGGTCAACGCCAAAATCATCGAAATATCATGCGGCGCGAAGCTCCAAAACACATTTTCTTCTTGGCGGATTTTGCCGAAATTCAAGCGGTTCGAATACACATATTCAAGCCGCCCGAGCTCGCCTTCTTTGAGCAAGCTCTTCACCTTCAAAAACGCCGGATGGTATTGGAGCAAATGCCCGACCATCAAGGTCGATCCCTTGCTCGCCGCCAACTCCACCATCTGCCGTGCGTCATCGAGGTTAAGCGCCAGCGGCTTTTCAACATAGACATGTTTGCCCGCATGAAGCGCCGCCAGCCCCATCTGCGCGTGTAATTCCGCCGGAGTCGCAAGCACCACCCCATCAATCGTTTTATCCGCCAAAACCGCGTCATAGCCGAGCGCCGGAACCTTGTATTCCGCGCCGAATTTAGCCGCTGTTTCGGGGCTGTAATCACTGACCGCCGCCAAATGCCCGATCTGTGCGAAATTCCGCACAAGATTCTGTCCCCAGTAGCCACAGCCGATCACGGCAATTTTCGGATGGTCTTGCGTCATGATAAATCCTATCTTTCTTTCAATCGAACCCCGCGCCCATGCCTGTCTTCAGGCACAGCCCCGCCTTACAAACTCCAATACACGATGTCTTCGCGCACATCTTCCGGCGTCAAAACGGACTTAATATCAATAAGAACCGCGCCTTTTTTCATGTTTTGGATGATGTCTTGATCAAAGTTCTTGCGAAACGCCTCATGCTGGACGGCATAGATCACGGCGTCCAGATCCTTCATATCCTTGGGATGCGCGAGGGCGAGGTTATATTCGTGCTTCACGTCCGCAGGGTTCGCCAGCGGGTCAAAAATCATCACTTCAACCCCATATTCACGAAGGGTTTCAACGATGTCCGGCACGCGGCTGTTGCGCAAATCCGGCACGTCTTCCTTAAACGTCACGCCCAAAATCGCCACCCGCGCCGCCTTCGGCGCCTTGCCCGCCTGTACAAGCATTTTAATCAGTTTTTCCGCCACGCGCGGGCCCATCGAGTCATTGACGCGGCGGCTCGCTAAAATCAATTGCGGGTGATACCCCATCATCTCAGCCTTAGACGACAGGTAATACGGATCAACACTGATGCAATGCCCGCCCACAAGGCCGGGGCGGAAGGGGAGGAAATTCCACTTCGTTCCCGCCGCCTCCAGCACGTCAAGCGTACGGATTCCCATCCGTTCAAAAATAATCGCCAATTCATTGACCAAGGCGATATTCACATCACGCTGGGTATTTTCAATCACCTTGGCGGCTTCGGCGACGCGGATGCTGGAGGCCACATGAAGCCCCGCCTGAATGATCGCCCCGTACACGGCAATGATGCGTTTCAAGGTCGGTTCGTCTTGCCCCGCCACGACTTTTGTGATGGTTTCAAGGCGGTTGACCTTGTCCCCGGGGTTAATGCGTTCCGGCGAATAGCCCAAAAAGAAATCCCGCCCGCATGAAAGGCCGGATTCCCATTCCAAGAGCGGCCCGCATATTTCCTCGGTCACGCCGGGGTACACGGTGGATTCAAAAACAACAATCGTTCCCTGCCCCAAATACGGCGCCATCATTTTACAGGCGCTGCGGATCGGGCTTAAATCGGGCTGACGGTTTTCATCAATCGGGGTCGGCACCGTCACGATAAACATCGTTGTACCGTGCAGGTCTTTTTTATCGCCGCTGATGGTGAGCTTGGACTCCGCCAGCTCTTTTTCAGACACTTCCAGCGTTACATCTTCGTTGCGATTAAGCTGTGCCACGCGGCTTGATGAAATATCGAATCCGACCACATTGTCATAGACGCGCGCCAAGGCCACAGCCAAAGGCAACCCGACATAACCAAGGCCGATCACGGCAATTTTTTCAGACATTGAAACCCTGCATCCTAGTGAAGACCCATGAGAAGACCCCTCGCCGCCAAAGACAACGCAACGACCTGCGCTTGCGACTCACGCATAAAAAACATGGCTAATATAATCCGATTTGCCCCTAATCACAAGACAGAGGCCTTATAAATCCGCACCTTAAGGGGCAATCCCGCAGTGCCCCGCAACGCGCAACAAGTCACGCCTTAGGCAATAACGGGAAAACCATGCTCCATCCACGCCAAAATCCCGCCTTGGAAATTATAATTTTCGACATCGGGGTAAAACGCATCATAGACTTGCCGCGCTTGCTCGCTGCGCCCGCCGGATCGGCATTGAAAGATCACCTTGCGCCCCTGCGCATCCGGCAAGTGATGGGGATTAAACGCCGAAAGGGGCATAAAATGCACGCCTTCTATATGCGCCTCATCATATTCCGCCCGTTCGCGCACATCCACGACCAAGACATCCCCTTGCTCCATCCACGACCGCAATGTCACCGCATCAATATCCGTCATCTTCTTTCGCCTCATATGGTTACTTTATGCGCATATGCTTCACGGATCATTCCGCCGAAAACCAAGCAATACCCCGCATTTGCATCAAATATTGGATTGATTTTAGGCATTTTTAAAGACTTATTATTCATCTTTTGTCATAATGAAGATGGAATTTTGAAACGTATGCTCCATGCACGCGCCGCCGGAACGGCTCCTTTCCTGTATTACACGGGATAACAGCCCAACCGAAGGCCTCGTGCGCGGTCATACGTTTTTTGTTTTTTAGGCTTTATTTTGCACAGACTAAAGAGTCAACAGAGAGTCATACGTGAACCATATAGTCGCAAAACCACACAAAAACCCGCGCAATCGCCGCGCAATAAACCACTTCGCCCATGATGAAACGGGTGCGACAGCGGTTGAGTTTTCGCTCGTTGCCATCCCGTTTATGTTTATGTTGATCGGCTTGATTGAGATGGGATTGATGTTTGCGGCGGGCGCGGTGTTGCATGGCGGCACGGCGGATGCGGGACGTTTGGTGCGCACCGGTCAAATTCAGGCCGCCGCCGACCCCGAGGCCGCCTTTGAACAAGCCCTATGCGACCACGTATCCGCCCTCATGGCCTGCGCCGACATCACGTACGAAGTTGTCAATTTGGGTGAAGAAGGTTTCCAAGGCGCCTCCGCCGTCGCCCCCGTCATTAACGATGATGGCGATATGCAGCCCCGCCCCTTTGATGCGGGCGAACAAAACACCGTCACCTTGATCCGCGCCTCCTATCGCTACCCGATCAAAACGCCGATCTTCGCGCCCTTGCTCTCCGACACACCGGACAACAAGAAATTATTCATGTCCACCATTGTCATCCGCAACGAACCCTATGCCTTCGATGAAGGGCTATAAAACCATGACACACACCATAAACAACGACATAAATAAAGGCGCAGCACACGCCAAACTCACAACCAGCATCCGCCGCGCCCTCACCCGCTATCGCCGCGATGATGAAGGGTTGGCGGCGCTTGAGGCCGTGATGCTGTTCCCCATCATGGTATCGATGGTGTTCGGCCTGTATGACCTTGGGCACGCCATTATTCTCAATCAAAAAGTCGTGTCTGCTTGTCACATCGCCGCCGACCTTCTCGCCCGCAAGCCGGCGGTGAGTGACGCCGACATCCAAGACGCCATCGAGGCCGCCAAGCTCGCCGTTGATCCCTACGACCGCGCCGAATTCGGCATCGACATCGCCAGCATCCTGTTCAATGAAGACGACGATCCGACAGTCTTATGGCGCGAAACGGAAGGCATGAACGCCAATGCCAACATCCCGAGCCAAGCCACTGGCCTAGGGCTGGAGGGTGAGGGCGTTCTCGCCGTCACGGCGACCTATGCCTACACCCCGTTTTTTTACAAAATGCTTTTCAATGATATTAAAATGCAGGAAGTCTCCTTCCTGCGTGGCCGCAAAACCTCCGTCATCCGTCACGAGGACATGATATAATGACCCACTCCGCTCCCAAATCAGGCTCAAAACCTGCCCGCGCTGCCAGCTCCACCGCCAGCGCCACCGTTAGTGCTGCGATAAGCACCGCACTGAAGCACGCACTGAACCGTGCATCGAACCGCGCATCCGCCGCATTGCACGGCTCAATCAACGGCCTACGCCTTCTTGGCTCCGCATTCACCGCATTCGCTCAGCGCCAGTTTCACGCCTTGCGCGCCCTCTGTGCTTGCTACCGCTTTGACCAGCGCGGCGTCACCGCCGTGTCCTTTGCCGTCACCTTGCCCCTCATCATCGCGGCGGCGGGTATGGCGGTGGATTTATCCAATGCTTATCTTGTCAAAAAACGTCTGGCGCAGGCGCTCGACGCCGCCGCCCTTGCCACTGCCGGCTCATCGGGCAATGAAGACGCCCTCTATGACCGCCTGACCCGCTATATTGAGAAAAACTACGAAAACGGCTCCTATGAACGGCCCGACACCGTCACCATGACCCTGAGCAACGATGTTTTGTTCGCCAGCGCCGAAACAACCGCCAAAACAGGTTTCATGCGCATATTCGGCAAAGACTCCATTCCCGTCTATGTCGAAACCGAAGTCAAGCGCGAGGTTCGCGGCGTCGAAGTCGTGCTGGTGCTGGATAACACCAGCTCCATGTCCACCAATAACAATATCGGCACCCTCCGCACCGCCGCGCAAAACTTCGTCACCATCTTGTTTGATGCTGCCTCCACCGACGAAGCCGTCAAAATCGGCCTTGTGCCATACTCCACATCCGTCAATGTCGGCTCCTACGGCCTTGGTCGCAATCCGGACAACAGTTATTATGACGAACCCTTCGTCAATAACCCCCATAACCGCAGCTATAATCCATCCAACAGCAGCCAATGGCATGGCTGCGTTCTCGCCCATTCCTACCCGCTCGACACCGAAGACCATGAAGGCCCGTGGGATATGTACCGTTATTGCCGCGATGCAGATAACGACAGCCCCGTTTGCGATTACCGCACCAGACGCGGCGTCATCACCGCCAATAACGCCCCCAACTATATCTGCCCGAACGCTGCCGTTGTGCCGCTCACCAGCAACCGCGCCTATCTCACGAACACCATCTCCTCAATGACCGCCGACGGCTGGACGCTGGGGAATTACGGGCTGAGCTGGGGTTGGCGGGTGATTTCACCGGAATATCCGTTCCAGGAAGCCGCCGCATGGGACGACCGTGAATGGAAAAAAGTCGTCATCATGATGACCGATGGCGTCAATACCATGCACCAATATTACACGGCTTATGGCCCCACCGCCGACCACAATATCCGCGCCTCCGACCTCAATGAACGGATGGAGGAAACCTGCGAAGCGATGAAAGACATGGACATCTCGGTCTATACCATCACCTTTGATTCAGGTGTGGACGCGAATACGAAGGATTTTTTCCGGCGCTGCGCCACCACGCCCGACCAATATTACGACGCCCCGACCCAGCAACAGCTCATCAGCACGTTCGAGCAAATCAGCCGCGAACTGAGCAACCTTCACATATCCCGCTAAGGCGCCAGCCGACAGAGCAGACAGACCGGCAGGCTTGCCGCCTTACGGGCGAAACCGAATATCGCCGCCAAACGGGCTGGATGGGCTCGACCCCTTGCAAACACCGCCTTGAGACTCCATCGCACCGAAGAATTCGCCGCACAAATTGACATCAGCGCCATCAAATTGGGCTTTCATTGTCAACGTAACCCCGGGCATTCCGTCCAGATTATACTGATATGAGCACAGGGTTCTTTCTTCAAAAACCCGTACCGTCACCGAGCAATCAGCCTCAGGCACAGGAACCGCCGCCGCCAAAGCCACCGGCATAGACGCCATAAGAGCAAAAGGCACAGCCAAATTACGCATAGTTTTTTTCATGATCTTGTTCTCCCTAATTATTTATATGAAAATTTATTATACTCTGCCGGACTTTTAGCCAATTCCCGCCCCCAAGGCAAGCGATATGTTTCCATATCCGCCCCAATTCCAGTCCTCATTCCCAACCATCTCTTCCAGCCACCATTCCCAGCTACCATTCCGCGCCACCACTCTTCGTCCCCTCATTCCCAATCATTATTCCAGCGCCTCATTCGCGCCCCTCCCCAAAACCCGCTTTAAAAACCCGCTTTAAATGAAAATCTCTCCTTAAAATCACAAAATATTTTCGCGCTTAATGCAAAAATCTTTGCAATAACCGCCCCGCCGCCCTGCCCCAAAGCCCCAGTTTTATAAAAATAACAGCACATATCATTATTTTTTCATGGCCTCATAAGAGCGAAAAAGCATTTAGCGCAAAATTAGCCCATAATTATCACAAATAAACATCAAATAAATAAAAATATTATGTAAAATTTTAAAATCTTTCGCGGAACTAATTTCATATATTTTTCAATTAGTTAATAAAAAACACAAATTATCTTTATTTTTAACCCAAAGTCATTAAAATTTTATGTAAAATTTAAATGAAGTAAAGATAAATACTAATACAATTAATGCCTATTTTTACTTTAAATATAAACGATAATTAAAGTAAAAGATGTCAATTTTAAGACATCGTTAATAAACATTCGATATTCTGAAGGTATCGGCAGACGGTTTCAAAATTCCAAAAAACTGAACACCGAAACAAACAGTAACCAAAAAACAAATGGAGTGCGGCAATGTTAAAATTTATCTCTCAAACACAAGCATATTTTTCACAGGAAAAAGGCGCGACAGCCATCGAGTACGGTTTGATCGCAGCAGGGATTGCAGTGGCGATTTCCGTCGTCGTGTTCACCTTTGGTGAAGATCTCACAACCCTGTTCTCCGACATGTCCACAAAACTCGGCGAGCGCCCAGAATAAAGTTTCGTCGCACGACGCAAGACACGGCTCGGGGAACCCCCTTCCCCGAGCCGTTCTGCTTAAAAAACACCAACATCAAATAGTGACGAAACCGGCACCAGACACCAAAAATACAAGGCAGATAAACCCATGATTTTTACGGCACTCGCCAGCCTCACCCTCATCACCGCCGTCCTTGCGGCCGTGTATGATTTTCGGCAAATGCGCCTGCCCAATCCGTTTATTCTCGTGATGCTGGGCGGTTTTGCCTTGGCAAGCCTTGCGCCGGACACATTGATCACAAGCCTTGCTCCGCACATCATTGCGGGCGGTATTATATTTGTCCTGACCGCCATCATGTTTGCCACGCGCACCCTTGGCGCGGGCGATGCAAAAATGGCCTCGGCCTTGGCCTTATGGGTCGGGCTTGAGGGTCTGCCTATTTTTATGCTGGTCATGAGCGTCACAGGATTTTTTCTGGCTCTGGCTGCGCTGGCCTTTCGTAAGGCGAACAAAACGACTGGCTTTTATCCGGCAATTCCGGCGGGGCTGCGCCCTGAGAACGGATGGCTGGAACGTCTGCACCGCGGTGAAAACGCTTTGCCCTATGGCATCGCCATTGCGGCGGGTGCCGCCGCCGCCTTTGTCGCCCTTGGATACACACCGTTTCTATAAAAACCGATAGAAACCAAACGATACAGGAACCAAAACCATGAAAAGACAAACACTTCTCATCATCACCGGCGGATTTTTTATGGCGGTCTTGGTGGCTATTTTCATTCAGATCACCATCGGATCAAAGCAAAAAGAGGCCGTCACCGTCCAAAAGCAAGCCACTGAAACGGTTCAAATCCTGCTCGCCGCGACCGCGCTTAAAAAAGGCGAAGACCTCAAGGAAAACGGTATGACATGGCAAGAATGGCCAAAAAACGCCGTCTTTGCGGGCGCCATCGTGCGTGAGGCCAATCAATCCGCCGCCGAGGCGCTGTCCGGCATGCTCCGCCGTGATGTAGCCAAAGGCGAACCCCTTATGAAAACCGCGCTCGTCCCCGAAAACGCCGCGAATTTTCTGGCGGCCTCCCTCAGTGATGGGATGCGCGCCGTGGCCATCCCCGTCACTGCGGCGTCCTCCGCCGGCGGATTCATCAGTGCGGGCGATTATGTGGACGTCATCATGACCTATGATATTCGCTTGCCGCGTGACGAAGCCATCCGCGACACCGCCGCGCAAGTCATCAGCAAGAACGCCGCCCAAACGGTCTTACAAAATGTCCGCGTCCTTGCCACCGACCAAAGCACCGCTGGGCAAGGCGACCCCAAAGTCGCCCGTACCGTGACATTGGAGGTCGACACGAACTCTGTGGAAGTCCTAGCCCTTGCCGCGACGATGGGCAAACTTTCGCTCTCCTTGCGCAAATTGGGCGATGAAACCTTGGTCAGCATGGGGCCACACACCGCCCCCGCCGTGACCGATCTGCGCCTCAGTCACGTCATGCAGGAAATGATCGGCGGCAAACATCCGCAAAATAGTGCTGGAACAGCCCGCAGATTTGTGCGAATCTATAACGGTTCGTCTGCATCCGAAATTCGCGTTAAGCAGACGGCGTCCTACTAAGGTTCCACTCTGAGGCTCCACTGCGCCTGCCCAACCACCAAACGTTTACTCACCGTCCATGGTCAACAGGCTCGCGCACGACCACAGAAAAAACCGCAGAAACAAACGCAGAAACGATGGCGACACAGATGCAATAACGGTGGCAACACCGCAACATCCAAACGCCGCCATCTTCCCTGCACTCCCCGCGGCGGTATTCGCCCCGCACTCTTTGATGTTCCCTTGCACCAGATGGTGTTCCAACCATTGCTCAGGCTGCCCATTATGATTTTAAATGCTCTTTTTCCTCATCGCGCCAATACCGAACCGTTTCGGAGTCATGCGGCGCTGTTTCGACGCCGCGGCACGCTCGTTCCGACGCTGTGCGGATTGTCCTTGATTGCCGCCATACTGTGCGGAAGCTTCGCCATCGCCTTTGCGGCGACTGACGATGCGGCTCCAAAGACAAGCCCGAAACCGTCCTATGAACAATCCCGCACGGAAAAAGGCCGCATCCTGCAAATCACCCGCGGCAAAGCCGAAATCATCAAGGCCAATCACCAAATTGCCGATGTCATCATCGCCAATCCCGATATTGTTGATGCGCGTGCGCTCAAATCCAACCACCTCTCCCTCATCGGCCTTGCTTTGGGGTCAACCAATGTCTTGTTGCTCGATGAAAATGGAAATCTCGTTCAATCTCTGAATGTTCAAGTCAGCATTGATGAAACTGGTTTAAGATCAGCCATCAAAAGCCTGTACCCCAATGAAAAAATTACGGTTGAAACGCTCAATGACAATGTGATTTTAGGCGGAAGCGTGTCCAGCGCCGCCAACGCCGCCGCCATCCGTGACCTTGCCCTGCGTTTTGCTGCGGGCGAAGACGACATTGTGAACATGATGGATGTCGCGGGCGAACAACAAGTCATGATCAAAGTCCGCGTTTTGGAGGTTTCCCGCTCCATCCTCAACGAACTTGGCGTTGAAACGGAATATACGGGCGGCCTTTTCAATGGTGAAGGTTCAACCGCTCTCGGCATAACCGATGGGCTTGGCCTGACAATTGACCCCAGCTACGCCATCGGCTCGTTCACCTATGCCAATGGCGGCGTTGGCCCTTTGAACGTCCTTATTCGCGCTTTGGAGCGGGACGGCATGGTCAATACGTTGGCGGAGCCCAACCTCACCGCCGTATCGGGCGAAAATGCCCGCTTTCTTGCCGGCGGCGAATACCCGATTCCGACATCGCGCGACCGTGACGGCAATATTGTCTATGAATACAAGCCCTTCGGCGTGTCGTTGTCGTTCAAGCCGATTGTCCTTGCCAATGACCGCATCAATTTGCAAATCCTGACCGAAGTGTCCGAAATTTCGACCGAACAACTCTTGCAGCTCCCTGGAATCACCGTTCCGCCTTTCACCGTGCGTCGCGCTGAAACGACCGTGGAACTGGCGAGCGGCGGCAGCCTCGTCTTGGCGGGCTTGATTGAATCCCAAGCTCTGCGCACCATGAACCAAGTCCCCGGCCTTAAAAACATTCCGATCATCGGCGACCTCATCGCGTCCGAGAGTTTTCAACGCAATGAATCCGAATTACTGGTGATGATGACGGCCTATACCGTCAAGCCCTTCGCCAAATCTGCCGTCACGGCGGACATGACAACCGCCGCTTCCGCCATACCATCCGATGATGGCCGAGCCGTGAATGGCCACGCAGTGAACGAATCCACGCTCACAACCATCCTGCATGAACGCCTGATCGCGAATGCAGGCTATGCCTCCGGCGAAAGTCCCGCGAATATCCGCAACGTACGCTACATTCTTGACTAAGGACATAAAGATGCCTTCGTATTTATCTGATCTATCACGCCTTGCTATGACCGCCGCGCTCTGTCTGACTCTTGGCGGCGCCCTCACGGCCTGCGAATCCATGCCAAGACTTCAAGAAGACACCGAAGTCGCACAAAATCGATTGGTGAAGAAAGACAGCTACGCCGTCGCCCACATCACCGCGCGTCAAACGGATCAAGCGCTCATCAACACGATTGCCACGCACTACAAAACCAATGCTAAAGGCCCGCTCTACATCGCCATGACCTACGACCCGCTCCAAGAGGCAACCGAAAGAAAACATATCTCCGACCACGCCCATTCATTGGCCAAGCGCCTGAATGACGCCGGAATTTCCGACACCCGCATTTCCATCCACCCCGCCGTGAATGCGGGGCATAATGCCGTCATCGGCTATGAAACCGCCATTGTCGTGTCTTCCGCCGAATGTGCAGGCAAGACCATGCCCGGCTATGATTCCGACACCCGCATCACCATGGATGGCTATCGCCTTGGCTGCACGGTTGAGTCCCTCACCGCCATGCAAGTCGCCAACCAGCAAGACCTCGAAGGCCGCGCCGGCCTCGGCGGCGTCAATGATGCCCGCCGCGCGACCAACGCCATTGACGCCATGTACCGCACCGGCGAAACCCGCGACTACCTCCCCGGCTTCATCATCAGTGAACTGGGTGGAAGCGGCGAATAATATATCGCCGTCCCGTTAAGGATTTGGTCAATGTTTACGCCTACAGTAAAGATCGGCGCTAAAGATTGGAACACAGTAAACCATAATGACAAAAGACGTATCGAAGAGCACGATCAACACGCTTTTACCCCCCGGAGATATTCACATATTCTCCGCCTCTTCGCATACGCTGGAAACGGTTGAAACCATCCGTAATGACTGGCGCTTCGCCCGTTTGTCGCTCAAGATTCACGGCGAAACCCTACAAGACGCGCTCGCCTACTACGCCGAAAACGACTCCCCGCACCTCATCATCCTGCAAGTCGACACCACCGATGAGAGCCTCGAAAAAGCTCTTGGCGGTCTGTCCGAATATTGCAACGAAGGCACCGCCGCCATCATCATCGGCCCCGTCAACGATGTGCGCCTGTACCGCAATTTAATGGCGATGGGCATCAGTGACTACCTCGTCGCCCCCGTCCCCGCCGATGATCTGGTCAGTGCCATCGGCAATGTCTTGCTCGATATGATGGGAACATTGGGGAGCCAGCTTATCGCCGTCACTGGTGCCAAGGGCGGCGTCGGCACCTCCACAATGGCGCAAATCCTTTCCTATGCCCTGTCCGACACGCTGGGGCAGAAAACCCTCCTTCTCGATGCCGCCGCTGGTCATTCTTCGTTGTGGTCATTGTTTGGTTTCAAACCCACCCGCACCATCATCGAAGCCGCCAAAGCCGCCGTTGACCGCGATATTGAAGAACTCAACCAAATCATGGTCACGCCGAATGACCGCCTCTCCGTAATGAATAGCGGCGCCGAGCGCCTCCTCGACAACCCCGCCGCGCCCCAAGCCTATGAAATGCTGCTCGATCGTATGCTGCGCCTCTATCCATACGTCATTGTCGACATGTCGGGCGCGCCGGAGCTTATCCAGCGCAACATCCTGTCCCGCGCCAACAGTATTTTCGTGGTGACAACCCCGACCCTCACCGCCCTATCGATGAGTCGCGGCCTGATTAAGGAAATCCAAGGCATACGCGGCGGTAACAAAGCCCCGATCACCCTCATCAACAATAAAAAAGGGCAAGCCCCGACCGCCGAAGTCCCTGAAAAAGACCTTCCCGAGGCCATAGACCTCACCGCCGCCGACATCACCGGCATTGCCTTCGATCCAAAACTATTTATCGGTCTGGAGAGCGAGGGCAAACGCATCGATAAACACAAAGACGGCATTGCCCTCATTGAAAAAATGGCCGCCATCCTTGCCCGCACCATCAATTTGCGCGTCCCGACAGACACAGACACGCAAAAGTCAGGCAAGATGTCGGCTCTGATCGGCCTGTTCAAATCCTGATCAATTAAGGCCGAACAACAAGGAATATCCGATGTTTGGAAAGAAAAAAGACACCGCCCCCACACAAAAAAAATCCGCCCCGCGCCAAGAAGCGCAGGACGCGCCGGATATCACCATCCCAGCCGCCACACCCCCTGCAACAGATGAATCCGCGCCGAAAACCAAAGCAAGCGTCGCCGCACCGAGCGTTGAAGCTCCCCAAGTCGCGCCAGAAACAATGGCAGCGCCTGCCGCTCCCACACCAGCCAAGCGAACCTCCTCCAGCAGGTTCAAAGACGCCGAAACCGACCTCGGCATGTCCGCCCCATCCGCAAAACCGCCCGTCGCCGAAAAATCCGCCGCCTCCGACCGCCAACTCCTGCGCATTCAAAAGGCACAGGAACAAATCTGGAAAGACCTGCGCGACGGCATAGACCTCAAAGGCCTCGCCTCGATGGAGGTCGAAAAAGCCAAAGAAGAAATCAAAAGCGCGGTCGAAGAAATTGCCCGTTTCCGAGCCCTTGAACTCACCCGCTCCGAACTCGCCATCGTCGCGAAGGAGTGTGCCGACGACATGCTCGGCTTCGGCCCTCTTGAACCGCTTTTGGAGCGCGACGACATCGCCGACATCATGATTAACGGCCCCGACCTCACCTATATCGAGGTTGACGGGCGCATCGAACGCGCCGACATCAAATTCCGCGACAACCAGCACCTCACCACGATTTGCCAGCGCATTGTCGGCGCCATCGGTCGCCGCGTCGATGAATCCTCCCCCATTTGCGACGCCCGTTTGCATGATGGTTCGCGCGTCAACGTCATCATCCAGCCCCTTGCCGTTGACGGGGCAACCCTGACCATCCGTAAATTCAAGAAAGAAAAGCTCACGCTGGAAAAACTCGTCGAGTTCGGCTCCCTCACCCCCGAATGCGCCAAGATGATCATGGCGATAGGCCGCGCACGCCTCAACGTATTGGTGTCGGGTGGCACGGGGTCGGGCAAGACAACCATGCTCAACTGCCTCACCCGCTATATCGACACAACAGAACGCATCATCACCTGCGAAGACGCGTGCGAGCTTCAGCTCCAGCAACCCCACGTCGTGCGCCTTGAAACCCGCCCGCCCAATCTTGAAGGCGTTGGTGAAGTCACGATGCGCGACCTTGTCCGCAACTGTCTTCGGATGCGCCCTGAGCGGATCATCGTCGGTGAGGTGCGCGGGCCCGAGGCCTTTGACCTCCTCCAAGCCATGAATACCGGCCATGACGGGTCAATGGGAACGGTTCACGCCAACAACCCGCGTGAGGCCATCTCCCGCATGGAAAACATGATTGCGATGGCGGGACTGAACCTCTCGCCCCGCGCGGTGCGCGAACAAATCGCCTCCGCCGTCAATGTGGTGATTCAGGTTCAACGCCTGCGCGACGGCTCCCGCAAAGTCACGCACATATCCGAAATCACCGGCATGGAAGGCGAAGTCGTCACGATGCAAGACTTGTTCGTTCTTGATTATCAAGGCGAAGACGATCAAGGCAAGCTCATCTGCACCCAAAAACCATCCGGCCTGCGCCCCAAATTCTTTGACCGTACGCGTCAATATAATGTCGATCATCTGGTGCTTGAGGCCATGGAAGAGGCCTTTGTATAATGACGGCAATCCCCCTCCCCGTCTTATTTGCCGTGTTGGTCGTCGCCTTTTTGGCGTTTATCGGCGTGCTTGTTTTTACGGGGCAAAAAAGCCGCAAGAAGGAACGTGTCCTCAATCTCATCGCCAATCGCAGCGCCGAGGCCACAGACAAGCAAGATAAAAACGGCAAAACACCCGCCAAATCAGACCCGCGCAGCATTGCCAAAAAGCTCAAAGCCGCCGAAGGCCGCGCCGAAGCCCACAAAAACCGCAAATCCCTGACCTCCCTCATTGCGCAGGCAGGTTACGAAACGTCTTTGCTAAAATTCTGGGTATATTCGCTGCTGTTCGGGAGTATCTGTACAAGCATGATCCTCATGGCGGGGCTAAGCCCGCTTGTCAAAGGCCTGCTGATTTTCACCGTGTATCTGGGTTTGCCACGTTTTTACCTCCGCTGGCGCGCCAATCGCCGCCAGAACACTTTCCTGCACGACTTTGCGAATGCGTTGGAGGACATGATCCGCCTGCTCAAGGCCGGTATGCCGATCAGTGAGGCCATCGCCATGGTCGCCCGTGAATACAGCGGCCCTGTCGGCACCGAAATGCAACGTGTGTATGAGGCGCAGCGCCTTGGCGTACCGCTGCCGGAGGCCGTTTTGAAAATGACCATTCGCGTGCCGTTGCCGGAGGTACAGATGTTCGCCACCGCCATCGCGATTCAGGTGCAAACAGGCTCCAGCCTGTCCGAAGTTCTCGGCAATTTATCGGGCGTTATTCGTGGCCGCTACAGCCTTAAACGCAAGATTCAAGCCCTGTCTTCAGAAGCCAAAATCTCCGCCATGATCATCGGTTCGATCCCGTTCGTGTTGACGGGCGTTCTCTACTTGGTCAACCGTGACTACATCATGCTCCTGTTCACCGAACAACGCGGACAAATGCTCCTCGGCGGCGCGATTTTTTGGATGCTGCTCGGCATTTTGGTGATGCGCCAAATGATTAATTTCAAGGTATAGGAGGGCGAGCAAATGAACTGGACACTCATCATCACGGTTCTCAGCGCCCTTTTGGCGGGGCTCAGCTTTATCATCATCGCCTTGCCGCTACTCCAGCGCAGCGACCGCAAAAGCCATTACAAAGACATCATCAGTCAACGCCGCCGCGACCTCTACGACGCCGCTCAATCCTCGGACAAAGACAAAAACAAGGCCAAGAACAGCGCCGAACAAACCGCCAGTCAATCCCTCGCCAGCCTTTTCCGCATGGAACAAATCATCGGAAAAATGGCGCGTGATTTGCGCAACAAGCTGGCACAAGCCGGCTATCGCGGGCCCCTTGCCCCGCTCAAATTCATTTTGGCGCGGATTGCCTTGCCGCTTGTTTTCGTCGGGCTGGCGATGATGGTGTTGAGCAAGTCGGGAAAAGACATCTCGAACGCCATGCAAATGATCATCCTGTTTTCATTGGCGTTTTTTGGCTACGCCTTGCCGGGAATTTTGCTGAAGAACAGCATCCAAAAACGCCAGATTGACATTAATATCGGCTTTCCCGACGCCCTCGACATGATGCTCGTCTGCGTTCAAGGCGGTATCAGCATCGAGCAAGCCATCAACCGCATCGCCGATGAAATGGCCGACCACGCCCCGATTTTGGCGGAGGAAATCGGCCTTCTCGGCGCCGAACTTGGCCTCCTGAGCGACCGCCGCGAGGCCTTCACCGCCTTTGCCGCGCGGGTGGGGAGCGGCGCGGCAAAATCCTTCGCAACGTCAATGATTCAGGCCGAAAAATACGGCACGCATATTTCTACCGCCCTGCGCGTCATGGCGGACGACCTGCGCGCCATTCGCATGTCGGAGGCCGAGCGCAAAGCCGCCTCTCTCCCCCCCAAACTCACCGTCCCGATGATCCTGTTTTTCCTCCCCTCCCTCTTCATTGTCATTTTGGGCCCCGCCTTCATCCAAGCCTCAATGATCGGAAAATAAACCGATCGGTCAACAACCAAGAAACAAAACAAAACCAACCATTTAAGTACCATCACCATAATTAACAGAATCCGTACGCTCCACCATGTGAAACCACCACCAGCACGCGTACACCCACCAATCCCAACGCACCCCAATCAAAGCATATAAAAAAACACGCCTGCCACAGCAAGCGTGTTTTGATGGACAAAAAGATAGCGGCGATTATTCGATGATCGGTTGCGGGCGTTGAGCCGCCGGATAAGAACGCTGCTGTGTTCCTCCAAGAACGGCCTCTGGCTTGGCTTGCACGCCATTTTGATCGTCAAACGCATCGGCATCCGAGATCACAGAGGAAGGTATCACATTATCCTTTTTTGCAGGAGCGCGAGATGGCACAGACTTCACGGATTTCTTCGCTTTTACAGCATCGCCCGCTGCCGGTTCAATCGTTACTTCCGGCACGTCGTGGCTGCGGGCAATCTCCGCCCAACCGCTCAGTGCATCATGATTCACGCGGATTTGCGGGTAATATTGCGCGCCGGTCATGGCTTGGGCAATCACGCCTTCGGCCTCTGCCGTTTTGCCTTGCGCCGCCAAGGATAGCGCCAGATTATTCAAAACAACCGACCGCATACGCTCATCGCCTTTGGCAATGAGGCTCAGCGCCTTTTTGAAGTCGCTCTGCGCCGTTTCATGGTCGCCGGACGCATCGGCACTTACCCCTGCAACATTCCATGATCGCGCCAATTGGGGCGCGGTTTTGACGGCTTTGGCGGCATAGTCACGCGCTTGCGCGACCTGCCCCTTCGCCAGCAAAACCGAGGCATATTCTATATAAATTGAAGCTGTCACTCCTTCGCGCACCGTGTAGGGCGTCAAGACATCCATCGCTTGCTCGACATGCCCGTTAAGGCGCAGGGCGCGTGCATAAGGCCATGCTAAATTTTGGTCATCCGGATATTTTTCGTAGGCTTTGCGGGCGAAAACTTCCATTTCTTGAAACCGTCCTTGGGTCTCGGCCTCATGCGCCGCCGCAATCATCGACTGGACAAATTCGTCCGGATGCGGGTTTGTCCGCATGTGTTCGCTGTTCCGATACGCCGTTGAATATTCAGCATTCATGCTGTCCGATGTTTGCGTTGTCTGGCACGCGGACAAAACGCAAACAACAACAAACCCAGCCGAGATTTTTTTCAAGAAATTTTTCAAAATCATTCCCCCTTTTATTCCGCTATTCTATTCGGCAAATTCATTGGCGGCGGGCGGCGTAAATTCCGCTTCATCATCCGCCCCGCCCATCACGGCTTCTCCTGCCCCTTGATCGTCGGAGAATTGACCGCCTGTAACGGGCTCGGAACCCGCAATGGACACCGAATAGCACCCATCCGGACAATAATAGACCGATGCCGGCACACAGCCTTCGGCTTGCGATGCTTCGCAAACGCGATTGATGCGAACATAGCCGGCACGCGGCGGATTCACGAGAATTTTTCGTTCGATAATCGGATCGCCGCTCTCATCCAACACCACGAGCGATGTCATCCCTGGAGCCACGGGGCTTAAAATGATGAGGCGCGGGTTATCCATCATCGCGGTCGCGTGGGCGGGGTTGCCGACAATGACGCTGGAGGCGTCGCGGTCAAGACGGATAAGGGCGGGCCCGTCCGCCGTGATGGTCAAGGGGGTTCCTGCCTCCATCGGGGTTTGAGTCGATGATTGGGCAGTTGTTTGATCGGGCACCTGAATGGGCGTTTGCGCCAAACTTTGACGCGCCCCGCCGCCGCCAACCACCAACGCGAGCATCATGAAAACGCCGCCTACACCGCACATAAACCGTACACTCATGCCAATATTCCTTCCGTTCAGAATCATAGACACTATGATACAGTTTTAAAAAGGGAAGGCCAATTCAAACATGCCTCGCACCGTCATCGAATGGGAATCATTGAATGGATTGAAGCAGCGCAGCGATGCCCTCTGAGCGCCAATTCGTTTCACCAACGGCCTTGTGACGGACGGCGCGGTCGCGGTCAAGAAACAGGGTTTCCGGCACTTTCACCGTGTTAAAAACACCGAGAGAGATCGCCTTGCCCTCATCCCACACCCAATGAATATTCGCGCCATCAAGGGGTAGCGCGGGGGTTTTTGCTCTCAATTTTTGGCGGAAAGCCTCAATGGCGGCAACGTCACGATCGAGCGACACCAAAACAAGATCAACCGCCCCTTCATGCGCGGCGGCAAGCGCCAATAAATCGGGAAACTCCACCACACACGGCGCACACCATGACGCCCAAAAATGCAAAAGAACCACCGGACGATCCAAATCCTTAAAGGAAGAAACCGCTCCATCAAGCCCCGCCATTTGGAAATCCGGCACAGCAAGGGAGGATGGCGCAACTTGGGTGACAGCTTGGGTAGCATCGTGTTCAGAGGCGGCGGCGGCAGAGGTAGAAGAGGTGGCGAAGGTGTCGGAGGCGCTAGGAGCCGCAATAACGCCATCGCCCTTTGGGCGCGAGGATGGCTGCATGGTCGGTGGCACCATGAGCATATCCCACGCCACAGCCCCCAAACCGAGCAAAACAGCACAAAAAATAGCGATGATTTTTATCTTCATAGGCGCACCCATCCGCCCAGCATCATAACAAGCGCCATCATGACAGCCGCCCCTTACGCCCATATATGAGCGCCGCCAAAACAGCCATCACAAGAGCCTGCAACGCCATATACCCGCCCAAAAGGCCAGCAAGACTGTTGTTAAACCCATAGGTGTGCAGACCGACACTGAGCAAATTCACACCGAACCACGCCACAATCACAATCGGACACGTCACCATGCCGCATAAAATATAGGCGCGCCGATCCAGAAAGCCGCTCAAACGCCCATGAATTAGAAACACAAGCCACAAGACAATGAGCAAGGCGCCGTTTTCCTTTGGATCCCAGCCCCAAAAACGCCCCCATGATTGATCCGCCCAAATGCCGCCCAAAATCGTGCCGAACATCGTAAAAAACAGCGCAATCAAGACTGAAGCGGTCAAAACACGCTGAAGATTCTCCAGACGGTCATCATCACGCGCCGCCCCCTCCATGCCGTCACGCGCCCCGCCAAACGCCCTGCCAAACGCCATCGTAAACCCCGCCAGATGCGCCACCGCCCCGCACACAAGACTGGTGCCATAGCCGATGGTGATGGTCACAACATGGGTGGACAGCCAAAAATTACTGTTGAGAACGGCGACAAGCATCCCCATCGTGTCACCATCCATGGCAAATTTAAACCCGAGAAAATGTAACGCCGACCCAAGAAAAGCGCCCAGCACAAGGCTGTGCCCATTTTTGAGCCGCGCTTCCAGACACAAGGCGAACAGGACACTGACCAAACCGACAAACAAGATGGACTCATACAATGTCGCCACGGGCGGCCGCCCCATAATCACCATCCGCAAAACAATCCCGCATATGTGAAGCGCAGCCCCCGCAAACAAAAACGCATAGGCGTGACGCCGCATCGAGGCAAAACGCCCCACCAAACCCCAAAGCCCCAATAAAAACGCCAAGAGATAGCCCGCCAGCGACCAATGATATAAATCCGCCTTATTGTAGAAAATCTCGAGCTTTATCAGCCTTGATAAGGCCGTGTCATCGCGATACCGCGCCGCTTCAGATGTGACCATATTATTCTGCAATAGATAAACAGAGAAAAGATAGTCTTCACTATCGTTTACCCAATTCCCTAGTTGACCTTCGTTGCCGCGCTGCGCCCACAGAACCATTTTCTCGAGTTCATCAAACAACGTCACGTTTTCAGGCGTTCCCGCACCTTCTTCCTGTACCCGCCACGGAGCAATCCATGCGCCTTTATCCTCCGGCGCAGAGGATTGCAGGGGGATGATCCGCAAAAGAGCGGTTTCTTTTTCCTTATCCTTGCGCCGGAGCAAATCGCCCAGCATGAGCAATTCGATCTCGGCCTCCGGTAAATCGGCAAGCGTGATGTCGCCGCGCTCTATGACAGGGCGAACTTTATCAAGATAGGCCTGCCGATGCGCCAGCATGGTGCGATAGGAAAAAGCCTTGCCCGCCTTTACCCCGATTGCCGCCGCATTGTCCGGATTGGACACAACAAAATCAGGCGTGAAGAGTGAAAGGGAATGCGTAATTTCAAGATATATCAGGGTTTTATAGTATAAATCCAAAATGCCCTTTTGAGCCGCCGACAAATTTTGTCCATTTTGGTCACGATCAACCAAAGTCAAAATCATGGGCATTGAGCGTTGAATCGGGTCGATCAATTCATGAAACGCCCATCGCTTTTTATACGCGGCGGAGATGCCCAAGGCAGTGACGACCTCGGGATTGGGAATGTAAAAAACCTCGAAACGATCCGCCACCCAAGGCCGGAACGACATGTTCGCCATCCACTCGGTCGCCGTGATGGAAGTCTCCGTATCAACGGCAAAACGCTCACGCCCTGAAAAGCTCAGGAGCATGGCGCGGGCGAAACTGTCCATCGGTTTGACCCGTCCCTCATGCAAGATCGGCCATTGCGCAAACCACTTTGTATCGGGGGCAAAAATGCCTTTATCCAGCAATGAAAATGACCACTGCGAAGGCTGCTTCAAGCCAATGGCAAACGCAGAAGGCGCCGTGACAAGCCATAGAAATGGTATGGCAAAACACAGCGCAAAAAGCCACAGAGCAAGCGGATGACGGGATTTTTTCATCAAGCGTCCTCCTCCTTCGTTGCGGCAGCGGCCTCTTTACGCCCCGAATGCGGCGCGGTGAGGCGCGGTAAACGCAGTATTAAGTGAAGCAGCAACCCAGCACACATGATGATGGTCGAAATATAGGGAAATAAACGCCCGTGATTACGCACCACGGCAAACACGCTCGCCTCGTTCCCGTCCTGCCGTTGCAAGAAGGAGGCTTGGTATAATGTGTAGCCTTTATAGCGCAAAGGGCTGTTCATACTGATGGTGCTGTCCCACGTTAAATCGCCGTCTTGCACCATCACATCGGATTCATAGCTGCGCGCCTGCATTGTCCCTGGATGGCTTTGCTTGCGGAAGTCTTTCAACGTCACCGAAAACGGCAAGACAGATTGGGCATGGCGCAGATAGAGGCGATAGACCCGCCCGTTTTGCTCGATTGATTGAATGACGGGGGCGGATTCGATGAGGCTGTAAGCGCCATCAATAGGAGCGGGGCTGTTGTCTGTATCCGCAGATTTATGCGCCATGAGGGTAAAATCCAGCCCCGAAAGATTCGCCTCTTCTTCGACCATGCGGGGCATGGATTTTAGCTGGATGGCCTTGCGCATACCGTGAACGGCAACACCATTCGCATCATCTATGATGGCGGCGCGGCGGGTTGGCGCAACATGGCGGTAAAACCCCTCGATCGTCACGTCAAAGGGCATGGCATCATGGCGCAGAACAGCGTTTTCGGTGAGCATATCTTCATTGAAAACCGCCACGGTTAACGGCGCATCCGCCGTGGTTTCGTCGAGAATAGCCAGTTCGACCTTGTAATAATCGGCCATCGCGGCGGAACGCCCGCCCTCGTCCAGCAACATGCTCCCCTCGGTTGAGGACACACCCGTAATAAACCCGCCAAGCAACAAAAGCATCGCCCCGATATGCACGACCAGCGAACCGGCATTATGGCGCGTCCATGCCTGAAGCCCCAGCTTCGCCAGCAAGGCAAGAAACATGTACAGCAACACAAAACGCGTCCCCGGCAAGGGAATAAACCCGCCAAGCCAGATGAACCATGCATCGAAATAGAGCCTGTGCGCCTGATACAGGCCGATATATTTTTGCGCCAAGGTGCCGACAACCAACAACAGCATCAACCACAGCAATGCCCATGAAAAAACATCCGCCCGCGCCATAAACCGGCTCGCGGTCTTCATGCGCGCGCAAAGCAACGCGCAATGCGATGTTTTTTGAGGGTTTTGCGCCCCTGCGGTCATAGTACACACTTCATTTTACCTGTCATACACGCGTCATACACTGGCCTATACGCTTTGCCAATGGCATAACACGATGCAGTTATACAAGGATTACAGATTTTTCCAAGACCGGATGAACAACGCGAATTGTCGCGCCTCACGCTCAAGCAAAGAAAGGCTGCAACAAACGAGGGATTTAGGGGAGTTTAGCTGTCTTGATCGGCGTCAAGATGCGCGGCACTGACATGGGCGGCGCCTGTGGATGGCCCCCTATGGTCGCCTTGGAAGACAACGGAAACCGGATTATCTATCGGCGTTTGCGGGGCATGACGGGGCATGGCGGCCTGAAACGCGGCTGGCCATGCCAATAACTCGGCGCGGCGCGCCTGAAGCGCATCCACAATGCCCTGCGCATGGTTGCAGGCTTGCTGGGTGTCCTCTGTGAAAGCGGCACTGTCACGGCATGACAAGGCCGCGCTGCCCCCGTCACGAGCACCACCGCCACTAGCACCACTGCCATCGCATAATGTCGCTATACGCAAGGCAGGCGCAAGAGCCCCTGAAAAGGCATGGTCTTTTTGGCTGTTATACACCTGTGTCATGGCAATCAAGCGGCGCTCCAAAGCAACGGGAATGGCATGGTCGTCATAACGGCGCGCCTGTGTGAGGCCGACAAGGCGCTGCTCCCTCGCCCGCATAATCGCGGGGCGGATGGCGTCTACATCCTCGACCATCGCCGCATAGGCCGACGAAACCGCCGCCGAACGCTCCGCGCAAGACGGCGCATCGCCTTGCCCTTGACCCATCACGGTCAAGGCCACCATCGGCGCCACCATAAATGTTACGGCAAGAAGCGTCTTCATCATTACCCTGTTTTGAATAAGGATGTTAAAGCACAGCATGACGTTCAAGGTCAAAGCCTATTTCAAAAAAAATCGTGAAAAATCGATGAGTCGGTGGATCATCATCATTGCCTTGCGCGTTGGAAAGACGGATGATGCGGTGAGGCACGAATTAACTATTTTTAACTATGACCCCCGCCGTTTATCGCCATAATAGCCTCACAAGCGATGACGATGAACGAGCATCCCATTAAAAACACCACAAAAGAGGACATACCAGCATGAGCAACAAACCGGTCGCAGAAAAACTCAGATACGTATTGGCGGACACATACAGCCTTTACCTCAAGACGCAATCCTATCACTGGAATGTCGAAGGCGGCAATTTCAGCCAGCTTCATGCAATGTTCCAAGACCAATATACCGACCTTGCCACCGCGATTGACGACACCGCCGAACATATTCGCGCATTGGGCGAAAAAGTTTCCGCAGGGTTCGAACGCTTCAAGAAAATCACCATCATCAAAGACGGCGATGAAACATTATGCTCCGCCGCCATGGTCGAAGACCTTGCAAGCGACCAAGAAAAAATTACCGAAACATTGCAAGCCACCTTTGACATCGCCGAAAAAAGCAAAGATCAGGTCGTGATGGACTTCATGATTCAGCGCATGGCGGTTCACAGAAAGAATAAATGGATGCTGGAAAGCTCCCTGCCCCGATAAGACTTTAGGCCAGACAAGGCTTTGAGGCCAGATAACCCTTAGCCCAGATAACGAGCAAGAATTTTGAAATGCTCCGCCTTTTACGAAGGCGTTCCAAAAAGACGAAAAGAGCATTTTGACACGGTTTTATCCGCGACTTCCTACCTCAATACATGGGGCGGCCTCAAAACCGCCTCATTTTTTTTTGCCTTTTGCCAGCCATGTGCCCGCCGCGCATCCCGCCATTTTCTCAATCCGCGCATATATACCTTGACTTTTTTTTTGACAATGTCGTACAGATTATGGCAAGTATTTATTCCATAATATAAGAATGAAAAATCAGGCAGGCTTACATGGCTCTCAAATGGAAATTCTGGGAAAAATCTCAGGGTGAAAAGAAATCTCCGGACAATCATGCTCCCGAGCAAGACCAGCAAGAGGCGCAGCAGCCTGAGGGCGACTCCCCCGATCAGAATAATCCGCAAGACGGGAAAAATGGGGGCCAGAATGAGGGCAAGGGCAAACTCACCCACGCCTTTATCGATAATGAAATCGAACAAATCGTCGCCGGCACCAAACAAAAAATGGCGCCCGCCATCGCGGAAATTCAGCGCGTTTGTGGCGAGATTGCAGCCGTTCAAGAATGGTACAGCAACCCGAAAAACCTCACCGACCTCGTTTTAAAATACGCAAAAATGCACAGCCGCCCAACGCGGAAAGAGGTGTTGTTCAGTGATATTTTGACCGAAGGGTCATCGCCCGACATGACGGAAGGCCTGAATTACAACCGCCATTTGGATGAGTTTGTCACGGAAAACAGACCCGAGGCCGGCTTCCTCACCCGCATGAAGAAAAGCTCGCTCGATGCGAAGGTCGCATTCAAAACCAAATTAGCGGCAATCGCCGAATCCACCATCATGGATGCGGAACAACGCCGCGAAACCGTTTTGGACGAATTGTTGAAAGAAAAACAAAACGGCCTCGACAAAATTCACCGCCTGTATGATTTTTATATGCAGATCGAAGACGCCCTGAACAAAGGCGATATTGACTCGATGCTCGACATTTCCAACGGCCATATTGATGACGCCGTAACGCGCATTTTGGATGTGAATTTGTCACAAATGCATGACTTTAAAGAAGCGCGTATCTTGATCCGCCAGATCGGCGTGTATGACAAGCTGGTCGCCGCCGCCGCCAATGCCCCGACCGCGCAAGACGGGCTGGAGATCATCACCAAGGTCACCGGCAAAGCAAAGAGCGAACTTGACGTGCTCGCCTTTGTCGAAGACGCGGTCAAAGCCACCAAATCAGGCGACATCGCCTTGGCCTATACCGATTTCATGCAATCCTATTCCGGTGATTTCATCCCGATGGGCGAGCAAAGCTTCGTCAACGCCCGCCATATCATCGACGCCCATTATGACGATGCGCAAAAAACCATCAATTGGCGCAGCATGGGCGGACAATACGGCCTTGCAAACCACGCCCAGCCCATCAAGGGCAAAGGCAAAGCCGACGCCTTGATCCGCATTTTGTCGGCGCGACCGGAATTTGTTGAGTCCGGCAATGACGGAAGCGGATTTAACGCCAGCTTCCTGAACGAAGTCGAACACGGATATTACAACCCGCACTCACATAGCGGCCCCGGGCGTACGAAGGAAGACTTATTAGCGCGTGAAGACTATGCCGAGCTTGTCTTCGCCCAAACAGTCGAGCAAGGCAAAGTCCTGCGCGCCGTCGTCGACCAAAACGGCATCACCGAATTCGAAGCCAGCGCCGACACGGATTTTGAAAATTTTGTCGCCGAGGTCGAAGCACTCGGATTCCTTGAAAAGCATAAGGGGCTTCCGCTTCTGCGGACGCAAGACATTCAGTTCATTCGCTATGATTACGCCCATGGCGCATTATGCTGGAGCGTGTCCGGCACGCAACAAGGCCATGAATGGCACCGCTATGAAGTCAATGCCGATGACGCCAAAGCGTTTTTGGCCAATTTGACAAAACGCGCCCAATTCGTTACCTGCCCCGATGGCTGGACCGTCAATCTTGACCAAGTCCAAACCATTGAATATGGCGACATCCCGCTCGAAACACTTGAGGCACTCGCGGAGATTGAAGCGGACAATGAAGCGGAAACGGAAGCAGAAAACGACGAAGAGGTTGAAATCACACCCCGCAAAGGCCTGTGCATCAACACAGCCACCGGCGAAAACGGCTTCGGCGAATGGTTTGACCTGAATGTCAGCGAAAAAGACGCGCTGTCCTTCATCAAGCAATGCGCGGCGTATAAGAGCTTCGCCAAAATTGACGAGCGCTTCGCCCTGAACACAGGCCAGCTATACCACGCCTATGTCACCCATCTCGAAATCGAAGATTATGACGATGAAGGCAACGTCACCAACACCGAAATCAAGCCACATCTTGTTTTCGGCCTGTACGGACGCGAAAACGACTTCGCCCAGATGCAATACGAGCTTACCGAACCGCGCCTCACAACCGTCATCGGTGACATTGCCAAGGCGGGTAAAGACAGCTTTGTCGTCAACTCTGCGGAAAAATACCCCGCTTATGTGTTGATGCCCGAACATATTGTCAAAGTGACCACCTTAGACTCAGGCAAAACCAAAGACGGCAATGTCGATATTGAATTCGCCGGCGTCAGCCACGGCACATCGTCATGGACATTGCCCTTTGAAGACAAGGATTACAAACGGCTTTTCGAAACACTCGGTGCCATACCGCATATGCAAACCTTGGCGAACGGAATACTGGTGTCGCGCACCCACACATTGAAGGTTGACGTGACCGCGGACAGCACAGGCCTTGTATGGACATTCACCGGCGGCAGCAGAGGCACATACCGCAAAGATATTACCAATCTTAGCCCCAAAGACGTACAAGAAGCGATCACAAGCCTGCGTAACTTTGGCCGCGAAAACCTTGCGGACAGAACTGATCGTTACGACCAGAAATTCGCAACGCAAAGAGCCGCCCGTAAAAAGAGCGCCGTACAGGCCAGCGCCATGCAAGCCGCGCCAAAACCAACACCGGCCTAGATGGTGCCACAACGATTATCCGATTGAACATTCCACGAGCCGCCATATTGTGCGGCTCGTCGGCGTTTTAAGGGACGATTCCGCCCCCGCTATTTTGGTGCGCCGCAATATTTTTATTTGACACACACAACCCGCCACAGCAATAATCATCCATAATCCACCATAGGACAGCAGCAGGATAACAGCGTGATCGGCCTCATCAAAACCTATCTTCAAAGCAGACAAGACTGGTTCAACAGTTCAAACGTATCCTATGGCGATATCGTCGAACCGACCAAAGATAATTTTGACCATGTCGCACAGTGGGAAGGCTTGCTGCGCGGCCAAATCCTGTCGGTCACGACACAGAAATTATTCAACTATATCAATGTCGTTGACCAAAAGGCGCAGATGGTCATTATCCTGAATTCCTTTATCATTCCGGTGCTGATGACATCCATCAACACGCCGGAATACAGGGTCGGCGTCACCATCGCCGTCATCACGGGGATTTTCAGCATCATGTGGGCGACGATCTGTATCTATCCCAAGCGCCGCTCTGGCCGCAAACCGGACGGCACGATCAACCACCTGCATTTCGGCGATATTGGCGGCATGACGGAACAAGAATATTTGACCAGCTTTAAACCCATTTACAACGACAAAGCCCGCCTGACCGAAGAAGTAGTCAAAGACATTCACGACATCAGCCGCCGCATCCTGCGCCCCAAATTCAGGGCGCTGAAGCTGTCTTACCTCGTGTTTTTCTACGGCAATTTGTTGGCGATCGGTTATACGATTGCGCATGTGTGGTTTGATATTTTTTAAGGGAAGATGCGCCGCCCTATCAATGCAAACCCTCAACGCACCCCTTCAACGCACCCCTTCAACGCAAAAGGGCGTATCAAACGCCCTTTTTTATTCGCAAAATCATGTAAAAAACACTGGAAAAGCAAGTTAATGCAGTGTTTTTGATGGCGCCTTTTGTTCCGCCCCCGCCATGGCTTTGACCGCCTCCGACACATCTTCGCGGGCGTGTTTTTTGGACTCTTCCGTGTTGATGTCGAGCGTATCACAAATAAGGTCGAGGCAAATTTCCATCGCTTCGTCAAAATGGCTTTTCTTGGTCTGGATATATTTCACCGCCGTTTCGAACAAAACATGCGGTTCAACGGCATAATGCCCCGTCAAAAGGTCATAGAGTTTCCAATGCCGGACGCTGAGGCTCAGGACGCGCGTTGCGTTGCTCTCTGTGCCGTTATCGGCATAAAGGCGCACAAGCTTTTGAACGGTCAAGAGGGGGCTTTCCGCAGTAAGGCGGGTCTTATCGACATAATTAATGAGTACTACTTGAGATAAATCCATACACAGAGAATAGCATAAACCGAGCCCCATGGATAGAAAAAGGCGCGCGAAAACGAGTCATTTTTTTGGGTGGGGCGCTCCCCTTCCCCTTACGGCTTCGAAGGTTGTAATTTTTTCAAATGGATAGCCAGCGCATCTGATAATTGACCGCCGCAAACATTATCATAACCGGTGAGCATCGGCATGGTGTTGATTTCAAGAAACTTCAAAATGCCGGTCTTGGGACATGTTTTAAAATCCGCCGCCGCATAATCAAGCCCCAAACGGCGCGTCAATGCCGTCATTTTATCCATGAGGTCGGATGGAGTCGGAACGGCCTCCATCGCCATGCCCTCAAGATTCGCCCGTGAATCCAGACTGTTATTCATGATGCGGAACGAAAAAAACCACGCCCCGACTTTGAAAATACGCAGCTCGGGATAGGCGAGTTTTTCTTGCACGATCCATGGGCGGAGTTCGGCCTCCCACACCTTGCGCGCCGATGCGTTCAACACATCCCGCAACAAGCGCGTATGTTCGCCGCCGCTGGCGGGTTTGACAATCCAGTTTTCGGGGTCGGGAATGGCCTTCAGATCGTTGCTCACCCATGTGCGCGGCAGGTCAAAACCAAGCTCGCGCGCATAGACCATATTACGGATTTTATTCACGTCACTATCGGCGCTCTCGTGGTTCAAAACACGGACATTGGGGCTGGCGAGCGCCCATCCCTTGATCGCATCATGCCAGTTTGAGGCGATGACAGAGCGCATAGCGGACGGCACCTGCGCACTGAAGGGGCTGTCCGCTTTTTGAAAAACGTCATAACGGATGAACAGACTATGCGCCCCTTTGGACAAATCGGCATCATCGAGCCATAATCCGGCCTCCGCATTAAACCGCCAGCGCAGCGGCACCGCCGCATCCGTATGGATCACCGCGTGGTCATAGCCTCGCGCCGCAACCGCATCGGCCACGCGCCCTATATTATGGTCTGATGATCCACCGGCGATGATAATCATGCAAATCTCTTTCGGCATAAAAAATCCCCATGGAGAGCGCTAAGCCCGCCATGGGGAGATTCAGTGTATTATTTCGGCTTCGGAGCGCCTTTTTTAGGCTTGCCGCGACGTGGCTCTTCTTCGCCGAGCGCGAGTGATGTTGCATCAATGCGCGGCGGCGTTGGCTTTTTGTCTTCTTCGCCCAGTGCAGCCGACGTAAAGCGCGATGTGGGGATCTTCTCCTCTTCGCCCATAGCGAGAGTGGTGGCGACTGGGCCGTCATTGCGTTTGTCTTCTTCGCCAATAGCCAAGGTGACGCTGGCGCGCGGGGCGTCGTCTTCTTCACCCAGCGCGAATGATGTTGCGTCAATGCGCGGCGGGGTCGGTTTTTTGTCTTCTTCGCCCATGGCGAGGGTGGTGGCGACTGGGCCGTCAAGATCGCGGGGTTGTGGTTGGTCGGTTTTGTCTTTTTTGGTCAGGCCTGCGACCTCAACGTCTTTTGCGTCAACGGCATAGCCTCGCTGGCGAGCAAAGGCGGCAATGGCGTCTTCAAAAGCGCGGCGCAATTGCGGGTCACGGTTCAAATCATTCAAAAAATCATCCATGGTAAGGGGCATTGTTTTTACCTTTTCATTGTTTCATTGTCTGGGCCGGAGGGATCCGAGCCGATTATATGTCAAGAAATACGCCCGCCCACCATACAGCCGACAGACAATATGTCAAGTCGGCGGACGCAATTTAAATCAGCGCCATCCTAGGCCGCTATTCACGGCATAGGGCGCTATGGCACAGGATTTAAGGCGCCGGAGTTTTGGGGCGTTTATTAACGACGCGGATTTGGCCTTGGGTGTTTTGCGGCGGGGTCATGCTCGCCTTCATATCCGTCACCGCATGGTCAACATCGGCCTTTTCCACGCGGAACAAGGTTGCCGCCATGGCGTTGAGGTCTGCGCTTTCCTGCGCCAAGAGATCATCCGACAATACGCCGGACATCAAAAGTCGCATGGCTTGGTATTCCTCGATTTTTTCCACCAGATTACGGACAAAACGACCATTGCCGAAATTGCGCCCCAAGACGGATTTGGCATCCTCCAGCGCCACAACGACTTGATCACGCGCATCGGTGGCAATATCAATGCCGCGCTCACCCAGCATTTGATCAAAAATTTGGCCGAGTTCCTGACCGTTATAATCATCAAACTGGATGTATTTATTGAACCGCGATTGCAAGCCCGGATTGGCGTTAATGAAGCGCTTCATTTCATCGGGATAGCCCGCAACGATGACCACAAGGCGGTCGCGCTCATCCTCCATCGCCTTTAAAATCGTGGCGATGGCCTCGGCACCGTAATCGTTCTTGCTCTCGCTGGTGAGGGTATAGGCCTCATCAATGAACAACACCCCGTCAAGGGCGCGTTCGATGTGCTTGCGCGTTTTGGGGGCGGTTTGACCGATATATTCCCCGACAAGGTCGTTGCGTTCAACCTCCACCATATGGCCTTTTTTCAGCACACCAAGGCGCTTGTATAATTTGCCGATATAGCGGGCAACCGTGGTTTTTCCGGTGCCCGGATTGCCGGTAAAGACGAGGTGGAGCGAGCGTTCCTCCGCATTGTCACGCCCCGCTTTTTCCTTGATTTTTTGCATCAGGATGAGCGCCTCAAGCCGTTTGATGTCGGTCTTGACACTAGAGAGCCCGACAAGGCGGTCAAGGCCGCTGCGTGCCTCCGGCGTGCCGTCTTTGTTGTTGTTATCATTCACCGTGCCGTTGACGCTGGCCTCGAAATGCGCCAGCGCCTTTTCATAGATGTCGACGCCATTTCCGTTTTGCATTCTGTATTTCGCCCTTAAAAGTCCATAGAGTTTCGGTTTGATCATTTTTTTGCGCAGTTCAAAATAGTCCGGCTGCGGCAACGGTCGATTGGTTCGCGCCCTGTCCCGTATGCGTTTTGAATAATGGTCTTTGGCGACCGGCGCACTGCGTTGTGGGTTTTGAGGCGCACTGCGCGGGGAGGTTTGAAGCGGGCGGCGTGAGGCGTCATGCGCCGCACCGAAACGGCGGGACAGCGTTCCCTTTGGCGGCGGATTGTTGTTCGCCTGCGCCTCGCGTTGTTTGCGCTTGAGCTTTTCAGCCTCGCGGAACGCCGTGACATGATGGGTCACGATTTGGTTATTCAGGTCTTTCACATAGTCGAAAAACCCGCCCGCAATCTCGAACCACGCGCGTTTATAGGCTCGGCCAGAAGTTGGCCCCACGACCTGAGGCTGCGCCAACATAAAGGCCAGCCCCATCCATTTATCCACCAATTGCCCGACCATGCGGTGATCAGGCCCCAACACCGCCACGGCGGCCTTGATAAACGGCGGAACCTTATGATCAGGCCCGAGTTTTTCGTTCTCAACACGGCGCACCGTGTCGCGGAAGCGGCGCTCGGCCTTTTGATCGTTCAAAATGACGCCGTCCTTAAGGAACATCAGACGGTTATAGGTTTCCACCGCCTCCATCGCCGGTGAGCGATCCTGAAGCATCATTTTTTCAAAGGTGGAGATGATATTATCCAGCGCCAACATCTTGAAATCAGATGCTTTATACTCGCGCAGCCCCATTGAGCCCAGCACGGTGGTGGTCTTGCGATTGCGGGAAATCGTGTCGCAATCATCCATGATGCTGCGCACCAGATTCATAGCGACTTTGAGGTCTGACATTGCCGGCTCCTGCCCTGTTCCTGTTTGATCGATATGCTTGCTTTAGATAGCCACGATCAAAGAGGGCGGCACGCTATGCAAACATGTTTTTATTTTGTATAATTCCAGCTATATCGCGATTATTCGGCGCGGGCAAGTTTTTATGCAATCTCTTTAAACCAAAAGAAAAAGCGCCTGAAAGGCACAAGACGCGGGCGTAAAACACGCCCCACCAGTGCCGCCGAACCTAGCCCACAATGACGCGCCACAACAAAGAATTACGAAAAATATATCAAGTATTATGCAAACAGAATCCCTCATCCGATTGTTTTTCTTTGTTATATTGCTCGGCGGCTTCGCCTTTCTTGAATATAGACAGCCGCGCCGCCCCTATGCGACGCCACGATCGCGGCGATGGCCCGCGAATTTGGGGCTGGCGGCGCTGAATATCGGCTGTATTTACCTTGTGTTCCCAGCCGCCGCGATTGGCGCCGCCATGTTTGCCCAATCCCGCGGCATCGGGCTTTGGCCTATGATGATGATGGATGGGCAAAGCGAATTGGGGGGCATTGCTCTGTGGGTCGGCGGCATTCTTTGCATCCTCATCCTCGACCTTAGCATTTATGCGCAACATGTTATTTTTCATAAGTTTGACATTCTGTGGAGGCTCCACGCCGCCCATCACGCGGATGGCGACATGGATGTCACCACCGGATTGCGGTTTCATCCGCTTGAGGCTTTGATCTCTATGGGGTTTAAAATGGGGGTCATTCTTTTGATCGGCGCCCCCGTTGCCGCCGTGGTTATATTCGAGATTTTGTTGAATGGCGGGGCGTTGTTTTCCCATTCCAACTTACGATTGCCAGCCGCACTTGACCGCGTTTTGCGCCTTGTCATCGTCACCCCCGACATGCACCGCGTCCATCATTCCGTCCACCAACGCGAACATAATTCCAATTTCGGGTTTTTCATCGCGTTTTGGGACCGCGCTTTCAAAACCTACACCCCCCAGCCCAAAGACGGCCATGACGCCATGGAGATTGGCCTGAAAAACAGACAAGGCGCTGCGCGTTACGGCTTGATCGCCCTGTTGATGTCGCCCTTTAAACGCCCGTCATAAGCACAAAAAACCCCGCCTTTTGAGCGGAGTTTTTGAAGAATGATTGGACGACGAGAATATTCGTCGTATTAGAAGGCCTTTTTTACAGCGCGTTTTACAGCGCGATGCCGACCTTTGCGGCGCGCAGGACGCGACCGTTGAGGGTGTAGCCGGGCTCTTCGACACTGATGACCGTGCTAGTTTTCACACCCGGCACAGGCGCCATATACATGGATTCGTGTTTGTTCGGATCGAATTTTTCGCCTTGCGGTTCGTCACGGACAATGCCGTTTGCCTCGAAAGCCGCGAGTAAAACGCCGCGAGCCTCCTTAACGCCTTCGAACATCTTGCTGAAAGCCTCGTTTTCGACTTGTGCCTGTGGCGCAGCCTTGATGGCACGATCCATATTATCGACCACCACAATGAAATCCTCCGCCAATTTTTTGGCACCGAATTTTTTGGCGTCGGCAACGTCGCGCTCAACACGGCCACTGATTTGTTGTTTTTCAGTTGCCAATGATGTGATGGAGGACAGGTTTTCAACCAGCTTCGCCCGAATGGCGACCAGCGGGTTAGACGCATCCAGCCCGCCTTCATTGGGGGCTTCCTCGGTTGACGGCGCGGGGATTTGTTCGATCACCGCCGCCATACGTTCCGTCAAAACATCCAGACCACTGAACGGATCGGGGCGTTTGAGCCCTGCAAAACCGCCAAGACGGCCTTTTTTAAAGCTCTGCGTTGCGGCCGCCAAGAAATCGACTTTGCCGGCTTCGGCAGCGGGCTGTGTTTCACCGGCTGGCGCGACCTCGCCGGATGTTGCGGCAGGGGCGGCAGAAGGCTCTTCGTCCTTTATATCGGACAATTTGTGTTTTTCGACCGTTTTCTTGAGGCCGTCATTAATCATCCGCACGCCTGTTGCCATGGCAACCAAGGCTTCGTTGCCGCTCACATCCGCAGTATCAAGCGCCGCGATTTCATCGTCCAAGGAACGGATGGCTTTCATAAAGTCACGCGCCAGTTTTTTCGAGACGGCTTCTTTTTCCGCATCAATCTTTGTTTTGGTTTCCTGACGCGCATTCACCATGGCGGATTTGAGTTGTTCCAAACGGCTGTCGGACAAGCCCAAAAGCTCGATCGCGTCCCGTGAGATGATCTCGAAATCAACCGCTGGAACACCTGCGGCTGGCGCTTCGGTTTCTTGGGAGGATTCTGGGGGGGTTGCGTCTGGAGTTGCGTCAAGGGGGGTGACGTCAGGATTATTTTCAGATGACATTGGAACCTCAGCCTTATTATGTGTGTTTGTTGTCTATTCTTATCGTTTAACATCCGCAGCATGTGGCCTTTATAAAGCCGCTTAATTTGCGGATAAGCGGATAATGCGTAAAGTCTAGCCCTTATTACCATAACAAAAACACGAATGCAAACTTTTACGGAAAATAAAAACGGGCTATTCTGGGCTCAAAACGGCCTGAAGATCCACCCGCGTGACAGAACTGTCCACACCCCACGGCGCCATGCCGCTTTTCGTTGGACGATGACGCTTTTTTTTGGCATTTTATCAGTCTGATAAGACTGGCTGAATACAACCGGAAAGAATCTTCATGAACGCATTGCTTCAGCGCCTTATAGCCTTCAAAGATTACGGGCCCGCCCCGGGGATTTTGCTCGGCCTTGCCGCCGTTATTTCCCTTGTGATGGTGAATTCCCCCCTGTTCGGGCTGTATGACAGCTTGCTCCACACACCCGTTGCGATCAAGGCCGGAAGCTTTGAAATCTATAAGCCCTTGCTGTTGTGGATTAACGATGGCTTGATGGCGGTGTTCTTTTTGCTGGTCGGGCTTGAGATCAAGCGTGAAACGATCAGTGGGCATCTTTCGACGCCCCAGCAATGCATACTCCCCGCCATTGCGGCCTTGGGCGGCATTGTTTTTCCGGCGCTTATTTATTATGCCTTTAACCACGGCAACCCCGAAACAATCGGCGGCTGGGCAATTCCCGCCGCGACCGATATTGCCTTTGCGCTCGGCGTTATTATGTTGCTCGGCAACCGTATTCCCACGGCGCTCAAAGTCACCTTGGTGACGATCGCCGTCATTGACGACCTTGCCGCCGTTATCATTATCGCCATTTTCTATACGGCGGATTTGTCGTATGTGTCGCTTGCCGTGGCCTCGGTCTGCATCATTATTTTGGTGACTTTGAACCGGTTCAAGGTGGCATCCCTCGTTCCCTATATTCTGGTCGGCCTTATTTTATGGGCGAGTGTTTTGAAGTCAGGCGTGCATGCCACATTGGCCGGCGTGGTTTTGGGGCTGTGCATCCCGTATAAAGTGCAAAACAAAGACGGAAAATCGCCCGCCAAACACCTTGAACACTCGCTGCACCCTTGGGTGAATTTCGGAGTGTTGCCGATTTTTGCCTTTGCCAATGCGGGGATTTCGTTTTCCGGCATGTCTATGGACTCCTTTTCAAACCCGATCACGCTCGGCGTATTGCTCGGCCTTTTCCTTGGCAAGCAATTGGGGGTCATGCTCTTTACCGCGGTGTCGGTTGCGCTTGGCATTTGCAAATTGCCGGATCAGACCAACTGGAAACAGTACTATGGTATGGCACTCTTGACCGGCATCGGGTTCACGATGAGCTTTTTCATCGGAACGCTGGCTTTTGAAACGCAAGACGCGCTGACATCCGTCAGACTCGGCGTTTTATGCGGCTCTGCGCTGTCCGGTGTGCTTGGATATATGTTGCTCCGCGCCTATACAACGCCGCGCCCCTACAACCAAAACGCCGCGTAACATTGGGGCGGCTTAACCCGCCGCCAGACTGCGGCTCCTGCGCTCCGTACACAGTAAAACCGCCCTGCCCGCAGTTTTTGGGGGGCGTTTGCAAGAAATTATGGTGAACCGTCTGGATTATTCATTAAAAATGCGTCATATTATACTCATAGATACTGAGAAGCGATAATAACGGGTTGGCGGGCTATGCAAGATTTCACAAAATTGCTGGAAACGGTGGAGGCATCCATCTATGTCCGCGTTAATGAGCTCAAAAAGCAAAACATCACGATCAACGGCAAACGCACCAGCGTGACGCTTGAGCCGCAGATATGGGATATTTTGAAAGAAATCGCCGAAGAACAAAACAACACTATTCATGAGCTGTGCAGTTTCATTTTCGACCGCAAGAGCGAAGACTCGTCTTTGTCATCCGCTATTCGTGTGTTTTTGATCTCGTATCTGTATGTTGTGAATAAACGGCTGAAAACCCGATAAAAAATCATAAGCAGGTGATTCCATCCCTGCGCGGCGAGAAGCGGAGCATGACGAATGAAAAGAATACTGGTTGTCGAAGACGTTAAAGATATTAACCAGTTAATATCCGACATATTGGAACTCGAAGGCTATGAAGTGCGGCAATGCTATAACGCCAGCAATGCCATCGAATTATTGCGGTCGGACACTGCCTTTGACCTTATCATCAGTGATGTGATTATGCCGGAGGGTGATGGGTTTGACCTTATTACCTTTTTGAAGGCGCAAAAACTCACGATTCCGACCTTGGTTATTTCGGGCGGCGGGATTGCCCTGTCCTCAACCGTTGCGCTTGATGCGATCAAAAAAGACACCACCGCCGTCCTGCACAAACCCATTAAACGCCAAGCGCTGATGGATACTATTCAGTCTTTGCTGGGCGAATAGGAAGCCGGACGCAAAAACTCGCGCCCCGCCCCGGCATGTTCTCGACATAGATCGAACCGCCGGCGGTTTTGATAATATTATACACAATCGATAAGCCAAGCCCCGACCCCATGCCCGCCCCCTTTGTTGAAAAGAACGAGTCGAAAATGCGGTCGGCAATTTTGTCGTCTATGCCTTGGCCGCTGTCTGTAAAGCGAATCTCCAGCAGCCGCGCCGATGTTTCCTGCGCCACTGCCACTTCGGCAGGCGCGGAAGGTATAGAGGGTGCGGAAGGCGTGGAGAGCACTGAATCCCCTGCCCCCCCTGAATCCGTGGAGGATGTAGAAATGTTTGGGGAGGGGCTCGGCGCCACGAGTACTTGCCATGCAATCTCGATCTCGCCCTGACGCGCCATGGCATCGGACGCATTCATCACGATGTTGCGGACAATTTTAATCATGTCTGAGGCGGTGAGGTCGATCTCGATCGCCTTGCTCCCCTTCATCCCAATGCCCGTTTTTATGTCATGACTCCCCTTACCGCTATTCACCGCATGCGCCGAACCGCCGTTTGCGTTTGAGGGCGCGGTTATGCTCACCTGCACCCCCGATGGCAAGGAAGAGCGCAAAAACCCAACAGCATCATGTAGGGCTTCGGGGAAGGCAATGCGCGACAAGGCCTCTTTATCCACCCGCGCAAAGTCAAGAATATCGCGCACAATTTCGGCGCCGTGCTCGGTGTGGCGCCCGATTATACGCGCCTGTGACAATAGTTTGTCGTCCCCGATATCGCGGGCTTTATCCTCGATCATTTCATGGATCAACATAATCGGCTGAAGACAGTTGTTGAGCTCATGCGCGACGCCCCCCGCCAAATAGCCCAGCGCCTCCATTTTATCTTTTTGGCGCTTCTTTTTGTCTTTTTCCAAACGGGCGGTGATGTCCTCGATCACGAACAAGGCCCCTTGTTGATAGATATTCGCGACCATTTGCCATTCCCAATAGCGCGCGGCGTGCTTGGGACATGTGACTTTGATAATATCCGGCGCACCGTCTTGCGCCATCAGTTCAAGGAAATAATGCCCCCAGCCCTTAAAATTCGGCATGATTTGGTCGTCCGCCTTATTGAGCGGCGCGGCAAACGCTAAGGTTTTCTCATAAAACGAATTGGCGCGCAGAATATGCCCCTGCGCATCCACGCAGATAATCGCATAGGGAATGGTTTGAATGATGGAGTCAGAATAGGCACGCTCGGCCTCTAGATTCACGCGGTCTTCATGCGCGGAAAGACTGTGCATAATCACACGATCCAGCAAAGACGGCGTGATTTCCTCCTTCAACAGATAATAGGTCACGCCAAGCTTGCGCGTTTGCTCGGCAATGCGGGTATCATCCTTGCCTGTGAGCAAGATAAACGGACCGGAAACACCCTTGTCCTTATAGGCCGCGATAACGTCAAGCCCGCTCATGGTACCATGCAACGTAAAATCAATAACATAGATGTCATAGGACGCGTCAGAGCGCCCCAACGCGTCTTCGGGATTTTCGAACCAATCCACGACATATTCCCGCCACGCAACATCGCGCACAAGCCGACGAAACACCAGCGCGTCAACCTCGTTATCCTCAATCAGGCAAACACGGATTTTATCAAACGACATGGCGGATCATATTCTTTTCAAAATGGCGCGCGGCGGGGCGGGACGTGAGAGGACTGAGCGGGACAAGACGGAGCAAGACAAGACAATACAATACAAGGCGATGCAAACCATAAAAACAACAAAGCCGCCCGTTTCCCGCTTGGAAAAGGCGGCGTTATCTATGCCGCAACGGCGTCATCCCCTTGAGGAATTGGTGTGATACTGCCCTTTTGGATGGCCATGCTGAGCTGCATTTTATCGAATGGTTTTGTGATGAAACGGTCTTCATGGCGGAACTCCACCCCGATAATACGGTCAAAAAGACTGCGCGCCATATCCTGCAACGGCTTACGCGCCATGATAAAAACCGGAATAGGCTCTAGCGCCTTGATCGGCTTGATGGCCGAAAATGTTTGGATCATGCGGGCTTCGTCCTCGCCCGGATCAACGAACACAGCACGAATACATTCGCCGTCAAAATCGGAAGAACGAGAAGCCGCCGCCAAAACAGCGGAAAAATGATAGCCGTCTTTGTAGGTGCGCACGGGAATTTCATTAAAATACGCCCGAATAAAATTGCGTAAAAAGGCACGTTCCAGCCTGTTGCCATCAATCACCGCGATATGCGGCGCGTGCAGATCACTCCCCGAACAATGCCAGTTCGGCGTGTTATTATTCAGATGCGCAAGGTAGTCTTTATAGCTTTCTTCCATGATACGCCTTTCAGGCTTTGCTATCGCCGCCAAAAACATGAGCCCTATTGTAGTACGCACCCCACCATTTTTGCAAATTTAATCAAGGAAAGCCCCGCTGCGTAAGCAGCGAGATCAAGAGTCTACTGCGTAAGCAGCAAGATCAAGAGTCCACCGCGTAAGCGGCAAGACTAAGAAGTTAAGCAGCCATTGCGGTCTTGCGGATCTTACCAGCTTCCGGTATTCGGCATCGACGCCCATGGCTCGGCCACAGCCAAGGCATCGCCTTTTTGCAAAAGCTCGATAGAAATGCCGTCCGGCGACTTGATGAATGCCATGTTTCCATCACGCGGCGGGCGGTTAATCACCACACCCGCATCCATAAGGCTTTGACAGGTTGCATAGATGTCATCGACGCGAAACGCCAAATGACCGAAATTCCGCCCGCCTGTATAGACCTCCGCATCCCAATTATAGGTTAGCTCCAATAACGGGGCTTTGTCGGATTTTCCGCGCTCGACATCATCCCGCGCTGCCAGAAAGATCAAGGTAAACCGGCCTTTTTCATGCTCGTGACGGCGAATTTCAACCATGCCCAGCTTGCCACAGTAAAAATCCAACGATTCGTCAATATTCGATACGCGCACCATTGTGTGAAGATATTGCATAGGAAGGCCTTTCGCTTTTTTTTGGGGGAGGTCATTTGTTCAATGCCGTCACCCTACCCCATCAGGCGCGGCGCTTCAAATGAAGAAACCGTCATAAGCGCACAAACACAAAACGGCTCTGTCACTGAGCCGTTCGCGTGGAATAATCATGAGTTTGGCAAGTGGCGCAGAGCGTCAACGCTTCGGATCGCGCGGTTTTTTCAGGCGCAGCATGTGGCGCAAGCCCTCTTTCTTTTGATCTTGCTCCTTTGATTGAGCATCATCCGCAGGACGGTTTGATTGCCCCAGATGATAGGCAAGAGCCAAGCCACCAATAGCGGCAGCGGTAAACGCAATATACAGCATGTCAAAACCCCATATTCTGTTCTATATCCCCCCGAATATACCGCAAAGAATCATAAATGAAAACAATTTATGACAATAAAGGGTTTCGCAGCCATAAAGAGCAGAAGCGGCGCTGCTATCCGGCCTCTTTTTGGCGGCTGTTGCGCTTACGCTCATGCGGGCAAAGATAGAGCTTGCGAAGGCGCAGCGATTGCGGCGTGACCTCCACCAACTCGTCATCATTGATATAGGACATCATATCCTCAAGCGTCAAACGGCGCGGCGGCACAAGGATGACGGCCTCGTCACTTCCCGAAGCGCGCATGTTGGTGAGTTTCTTGCCTTTCAGGACGTTGATCTCAAGATCGTTTTCGCGGTTATGCTCGCCCACGATCATGCCGATATAGACTTCCTGTTGCGGGTTGATGAACATCACGCCACGGTCTTGCAGGTTGAAAATCGCATAGGCCACGGCCTGCCCGTTTTCGGTCGAGATCAAGGCACCGTTGCGGCGTTGCGGAATCGGGCCTTTATATGGGGCGTAGCTGTGGAACAGGCGGTTGATAACACCCGTACCGCGTGTATCGGTGAGGAACTGGCTCTGATAACCAATCAAACCGCGGGACGGTGCCAAGAACACAATCCGTGTCTTGCCCGCGCCGGAAGGACGCATATCGGTCATTTCCGCCTTACGCAGGTTCATTTTTTCAACAACCGCGCCGGAATATTCATCATCAACGTCGATGATGACTTCTTCAATCGGCTCTAGCTTGTTGCCTTGCTCATCCTCGCGGAATAACACGCGCGGGCGGGAAACGGACATTTCAAAGCCCTCGCGGCGCATGGTTTCGATCAAAACGCCCAATTGCAATTCGCCGCGCCCACCAATTTCGAACGCATCCTTGTTTTCGGTTTCGTTGAAGGTGATGGCAACGTTAACCTCGTCTTCCGACAACAAACGGTCACGGATTTGGGTCGATGTGACTTTTTTGCCTTCACGTCCCGCCAGCGGGGAATCATTCACCGACAAGGTCACCGCCATGGTCGGCGGATCAATCGGGGTGGACGGCAAGGCGATGGTCACGCTGGTCGCGCAAATCGTATCGGCAACGGAGGCCTGCGCCATTCCGGCAACGCAGATAATATCACCAGCATAGACTTCGTCCGCCGGAACACGCTCTGTGCCGCGGAAAGTCATCAGTTTTGACAAGCGGCCGGTTTCGATGGTTTTGCCGTCAAGCGACATTGCCTTCACCGTCGTGTTGACTTTGGCCGTTCCCGCCATCACACGCCCCGTCAGGCAACGCCCCAAGAATGGGTCGGAGCTGAGCAACGTCGCGAGCATCGCAAACGGTGCGTCTTTCACAACATTCGGTTCCGGCACATGCTGGACAATCAAGTTAAGCAGCGGGTGGAGGTTTTCACGCGGGTCGGACAAATCCTTCGCACACCATCCATCACGGCCTGAGGCATACATAATCGGGAAGTCGAGCTGGTCGTCATTGGCCTCTAGAGCAACGAACAGGTCAAAAACTTCGTTCACAACTTCGTCCGCACGGGCGTCAGGACGGTCAATTTTATTGATAATAACAATCGGGCGCAGGCCAAGCGCCAACGCCTTGCCCAACACGAATTTGGTCTGTGGCATCGGCCCTTCCGCGGCATCGGTGAGCAAAATCACACCATCCGCCATACCCAAAACGCGCTCAACTTCGCCGCCGAAATCGGCGTGGCCGGGGGTGTCGATGATGTTGATCTTCGTGTCGCCCCACATGACGGAGGTACATTTTGCCAAAATCGTGATACCGCGCTCTTTTTCCAGATCGTTGCTGTCCATCACCCGTTCTTCAACCTTTTGGTTGTCACGGAAGGTGCCGCTTTGGCGGAGGATGGAGTCAATCAAGGTGGTTTTACCGTGGTCAACGTGGGCGATAATGGCGATATTTCTGAGCGACAGGGTCATGACTTTAATGGCTTTCCGAGGGCAACGCCCTGTAACAAAACGTTTAACGTGCGCCTTATATACATATGCGCACGGCACAATGCCAGTAATTTCGTTGCAGAATAGGCAAAAAATGTTGCAAACGCACAATTTTGGCCTGTTTTAGCCGCCGCCCCCTCACGCGCACAAAAATTCCCCTACCCGCCGCCGTTATGGTATAATGGGGTCTGAACACATGCTAAGGAACAGCATTTTGATGATTGCAGGAGCAATTCAGACCACATCCTCTGCCTCTTTGGCTTTGTCGAAAACAACCGTGACGACAAGCGCTACATCCGTGAGCCTGCGCCAAACCGCGCAATCCGGCCTTGAAATAGCCCTCAGCAAAACCACCACATCCGCAAGTTTTTCAAGCCTTACGGCATCGCGCAGTTCCACCTTGAGCGTGAAACCCGCTGCGCCCTATACATTGCTCAGCCGCCTCAGCGCCGAAGGACGGCTCGGCGAGCTTGGACAAAATTACACGCTCGTTGACCGCTTAAAAAGCGAAGGCCGACTCATTGACCGCGGCACGATTGAGGGCATCGTGCGCTTGATTGACGAACAAAAGGCGAGCTTTGCCGCCACCGGCAAACGTGGCTTCTCCGTTTGAGAATTATTCATGCGTGGCGGGTCTTTTGGCGAACCTTTTGGCGAACCTGCGCTTCAAGGCGTATGACAAAATAACCCGCGCCGAATAGGGAATTTTTCATTGACATATTCCATAATATCATGCTAATCGACAGTGAGGGCTAAGGCACAGCGCCGAATCCCCTTTAGCACTGTGGCAAACACATCGACCAGAAAACGCACCAGCAAGCGTGTTGGTTTATCGTGGTTCAATATTGTTTGAACATGGCTCTCGTGCTAGGGTAACGTCATCAAACAAGGCGAGGAATATTATGGGATTTGGAAAAAAATTCAAAGAGGCCGCAGCAAGAGGCCTTAAAAGCGCCGGAACGGCCGCCAAGGGCGCCGCAGTCACCGCCGCGAAATCCGTCAGTCCAGACAAAGTGAAAAAACTGTCCGAAGCCACAATCGGCAAGGAAAATACCGGAAAAATCATCAAAGCCGGCGAAGATGCGCATAACGCGGTCGAAAAAACCATTGGCAAAGACCGCCTTGACGCCGCCAAAAAAGGCGCCCTGTCCGCAAGCAGTGCCGCCGTTTTCGCAAGCCCCAAAGGGATGTTGATCGCCGGTGCCGCCGGCGCCCTTGTCGGCCTCGCCACCGGCAAAGATGTTGTCGGCGACATTGCCAAAATCTTCATCGGCGACGACGAAGCCCCCGAAACACAAGAAGCCGCCAACACCGACAAAAAACCGGACAATGCTGGCGATGACAAAAAAGCCGGCAACAAAGCCGAGCCGAAACTGCAAACAGCGCAGGCCGACCAACAACCAGTCGCCAAACCAGCAGCACAACGCCGCGTTAAACGCTCAGGCTCGCAAAACCCGAAGCAAGCCTAATAAGAGGGTCAATTTAAGGGTTAGCATCCGGGTACTAGGCGGAAGGCGAAACAAAGAAAAGCCGGCTTGTCGTTTGAGTTGGTTTCAATTTTTACAGATATTTTTCCAAAGCCAAGTTCGCTTGGCTTTGTTCATTCTGGGGTCATTTTGACGATTACATTTTGACGATTATTGGAGTGATTTGAAGCTTACGCCGCGCGTTTTTGGCGCATGTCGTCCATCACCATCCGGCAAAGACGCTCGGTCTTATCCTTCGGGAAACCGCACCGCGCATCGGTTTGCAGCCCTTGAATAAACACCATCAAACCTTGCGCAAGGTCGGCGGCATCGCGGTCGGTGCGGATTTCGCCAAAGCCCTGCCCTTGGAAAATCGTGTCTTCCAGCAATTGTTCGATGCGGGCGACCTGACGTTGCAATATATGCTTAAATTCCTCGTCATGCGGGGCAAGCTCGACAATCGCATTGACCATGAAGCAGCCATTGACGACACATTGACCGCCGCCAGCCTCGGCGGTTGAGAGATGCTCCTCCGACACAATATTGTGCAAAACATGCCCCAAGGCGGCGAGCGGGCTTTCATGCCCCTCCAGCATTTGCTTGAAGCCCGTGAAGTTGCGCTCCATATAGCGTTCAAGCGCCATGACGAAAAGGGTTCGTTTATCGGTGAAGGCTTTGTAAATACTCCCCTTCTTGAGATTCATAACCGCCATCAAATCGGCAATGGAGGTGGCCTCGTAGCCCTTCGCCCAGAACACAGCCATCGCGGCGTCAAGGACGGTATCTTCATCAAATTGTCTTGGTCTTGCCATGGAAAAACCCTTTGTATTGGACAGTTCCCGCCACAATAGCCAATAGTGACCATACGGTCAATATCCACAAACAGATTTTATAGAAAATCTGACAGAACCATCGCCAGCGCCATAAACGCCATCAAGGCATTTTCGATCACCGTCACGACACTCATCGGCAGGTTAAAGACCGAGCCGATACAGGCACATTGAATGACTTGCCCCTTGCGCAGCGCCAGCACAACGCCCGCCGTGCCGACACTCATCAACACAATCGTCACGATATTGGCGGGCAGGAGCATAAAGCTCATCAAATAGCACACACCAAGGCCAAGCTCGACAAACGGATAGATAAATCCCCAGACGGGGAATTTCGCGGCGATCACGTCATAGGCCTGATACGCCTTCGCAAACCCGCCAAGATTGAGCAGCTTGAAAAACGAAAACACGACAAAGAACAGCCCCATGAAATCAAGCATCGCCGTTTCCCATGTCGCGCCGAAAGGCTGGCGAATATGGAGATACCACGTCAAACCGATGACCAAGCCGAAAATTAGCATAAGCGGTTTATAGACCAGTATTTTTTCGACGATAGGATGGGCGAAGAGCGCCTTGAGGCTGGCCGAGAAGCCGGCGCCACTCGACCTGATTTTTTTGGATTTTCCGGCGGGCTGCGCGGGAATTGCGGGGTCGTTCATGGCGTAGAGGTGGTAATCACCAACATCCACAAGCAAGCCATTCAGGCGTTCAAGGTCTTCAAAAGCACCCCCACCAAGGCGGATTTGGCCTGACTTAAGGCTGATCTCGACCGAGTCCACATGCGGCTCCAACGCCGCCTTGATCTTTGCGGAGCATTTCCCACAGGTCATACCCGTTACTTTATAGACGATTTTATCCATATTCTGTGCCCTTCAATCCCCAGCCATTCTTACTATGCGCCTTATTCGTCCATTTTACCATGTCCGGCGCAAAGTTTCAAAACAAGCCGCCCTGCGCTTAACCGCCCGATGCGCTCATGCGCATGTCTTCAAGTTCCAACCAGCGCAGCTCGCTTTGCTCCAGCTCGTCCTTCGCCTCCACCAAACGTGCCGAAGAGGCGTTGAACGCCTCAGGATCACTCGTGTAAAGCGCGGGGTCGCTCAAGGCTTGCTCCAGCTTCACAATCTCCTTTTCCAAAGCCGCGATGCGCTTGGGCAGGTTATCAAGCTCGTATTGCAGTTTATAGGTGAGCTTCACCACCGATTTCGGCGCGGCTTTGCCATCGGCCTCTATTGATTTACCGGGTGATTTTGCATCCTGTGCCGACCGAGCCGTATCGGAAAATTTCTTTTTGCCGGCGGCTTCGAGATAGTCGCTATAGCCGCCTATATGGAGGTCAACTTGGCCATCCCCCTCAAAGGCCAAAATTTTAGTGACCGTTTGGTCAAGAAAATCACGATCATGGCTCACAACAAAGAGCGTGCCTTCATAGGAAGACAACATCTCCTCCAGCATGTCCAAAGTGTCCATATCGAGGTCATTGGTCGGTTCGTCGAGGATCAGGAAGCTCCCCGGGCTCGCCATGATTTTCGCCAGCATGAGGCGGTTTTGTTGGCCGCCCGACAATGTTCCCACGGGGTCACGCGCAATTTTGGGGTCGAACAAAAAATCGTCCAGATAGCCACAGACATGGCGCGGCTTGCCCGCAACCTCGACATAATCGCCGCCTGTCGGACAAAGGGTTTTCCACAGCGATGATTTCGGGTCGAGGTCTTTGCGTTTTTGATCAAAATACGAGAAGGTCGCGCTTTTGGACACTTTGACCTTGCCTTGGTCGGGCTCGATCTCGCCCACCAGCAACCGCAGAAATGATGTTTTTCCGGTGCCGTTGCGCCCCAAAATCCCGACACGGTCGCCCTTCATGATCCGGTAATTCAACCCGTCCAAAATGATCGTGCGGTTCGGGTCGTCCGGCGCGCCAAAGGATTTATGCACCCCGTAAAATTCGGCGACAATTTGTGACGAATGAGCGGAATCGGCGGGCGGCAAAGTGACTTTGGAAATAGCCCTGTGATAGGCGCTCTTGTCACCTTTGAGCTTTTCGCGCTCCTCCTTCATGATCTCGAGGCGTCTTTGATTGCGTTTGCGCCGCGCTTTGACGCCGCGGCTCGCCCAGCGCACTTCTTCATCGACAAATTTTTGGCGGTTGTGAAGCTCGCGTTCCTCTTGCTCTAAAAGGCTCTCTGACCACTCCTCAAACGCGCCGAACCCTTTGGGGCAGGTCTTGAGCCGCCCGCGATCGAGCCAGAAAATCGTATTGGTAATGTTGGCCAAAAACATTTTATCGTGACTGATGCACAGCAACGTTCCGCGCCAGTTTTTGAGGTAATCCTCCAAAAACTCGATGGTTTCAAGATCAAGATGGTTGGTGGGCTCGTCCAGCAACAAAATATCGGGGTCTTCGACCAAGGCGCGGGCAAGCGAGGCGCGGCGAAGCTGCCCCCCCGACAAGGTGTCCATCTGCGCCTGCGGATCAACGCCCAAAGGTTCGCAGACTTTTTCAACCAGATAGGCCGTGTGCGGCCCGCGCTTATCCTCCGGCAATTCCTCGAAAATATAATCAAGGACGATTTGCCCCGCTTTTGCCTTCACGGATTGCCGCAAATAGCCAATGGTCGTGCCGGGCATTTGCCAACGCTCGCCGGCATCCAGCTCCTTATCGCCCGTGATCATGTTCATCAACGTGGTCTTGCCAGCGCCATTGCGCCCCACAAGGGCGATTTTCGCGCCTTGGTGGATGATCATGCCCATATTCTGGAAGAACGGCACCGTGCCGTACACAACCGCCGCATCGCGTAAACTGAGGAGCAATTCCTGCGCCACTTTTCAACCCTTTTCTGTGCCGGATAAAAGAATCCGTTGATTTTTGTCCATTCGAACCGTAGATATATCATTAATAAGATCGTAAAGGTCAACAGGGAATGGTAAGCGCAGTTTTTCCGGGATCATTTTGTCCGCCAACTTTGGCGCATGCCCATGTCGTAGAGCGGGCGGCACGCCTGTGTGACACGTTGTATGTCCTGTGCGCCGTCAACCCTGAAAAAGCCTCAACCTATATGTTCACCCTCCAAGAGCGTGAGGCGATGCTCCGGCACGATATCGCCACCATCATCCAACCGCGCCTCAAGGCACAGGGCATTACCTGCAACATCGTTGTCGCAACGACCGAAGGCTTTACGCCGCATTTCATGCTGGAAAACGATGTATCGCTCTGCATTCGCGGCCTGCGAAACAGCGGGATTGAGGCGGAATATCCCGATTTGCTGTTAATGATCGAGGAATTCAAAAAGGCGGGAAAAGACATGGACATCGCCTATATCCCGTGCGTTGACCCGTTCTTGCAACGCGATGTGTCCTCCACCGCCGTCAGACGCCTCGCCGCCGCGGGGTGCAGCGCGCAAGAATTATTCAACACCGGCATGGTATCGGAATTTGTCGCCAAAGCCACCGTCGAGCGCGCCCGCGAGATGGTGGAGAAACAGCATTATATTCAAGGCCAAGCGCCGCAATCGCCGCGCAGTGCATTTTCCACAGCCCGCAGCGGGTCGCGCCCCAAGCCGCCGCGCCTTTAGGGTCAAAACTCACATCTTTTGGAAGGTTTGTTTTGCAGGGGGACGCCCCTGCACGCGGTTTTTTGTGGAGCGCGCGGTGGCGATGATCGGGGTGATGTGTTTGAAGAGGCGGGAACGCATAAAAATAAAAGTCGTGTTTGCAACGCTTTAGATAAGCTGTCTTCCTCAATTGCCCCCTCGACATGCTTTATGAGCGTCTTAGGCACTTGGCCTCAATGGATTATGCTTAGGGGAAATATCGGATGGTTTTGACAAAGCTGAGCCGGGCTGGAATGGCCCGGCTGCGAGAGGTCTTCAGCACTTTGCGAAAGGTTGACCCTTTGCGCGATTACCCTTATCTGAGTTCTTTACCTTATGATTTATTTGTAAGGAGCGATCAGACATTATGTCAAGAAATTTATAGCCACAAAAAAAGAAGGCCATTGCACATGGCAATGGCCAATCGAGTTTCAGAGTGGGAAACCCTCCCTTGCATAGGGTGCGCTTTGATTATTATGGTTTGGCGCACCGGCAAGGATAATTCCGTAAATTCTTTTGCCCTTCGTCCGACTCGATAAGATTCGGGTCGCTTGGCTCAGGTCGCGTACATAATCACATTCCGTAAGGCTTTGCAAACGCTTTTTTCATAAAGACCTGAACTGTTATAATATGGATGTTATGAAAAAACAAGACAAATATTACGGAAAGTTTAACTTTGCCGTGCGGGATATGGATTAGGAAGATCCGAAGGCTGTGCAGTGGTCGTGCTGCAATCTTGGTCTGGGCTTTTTCTGCGGGTGCGCAAGACCATGCCGCCATAACAGAGCGCCCTTACATGGCTGGAGAGCGCCCATAACAGAGCCAGCAATTATAAAGGCGAAAAGGCACCGTGGAGGATTTTAAAAAGGCCGCAAAGGACAGGCAAGACTTACCATCCGCCGCCGCCGCCGCCACCACCACCGCCGCCTGAAGACCCGCCGCCACCGCTCCCCGATGAGCCTGAGCCCCCTGGATAGGCGGCGGAATTTGCGGCATCGGACAGACCGGAAGATAAATTGCCGATAAAACTCCCCACCGCCCCCGCAGAGGCCATAGCGCCGCCGGAATACCATGACGGGGAATAGCCGCGCCGGCCTGTGCCTTGGCCAGTTGCGGTTTGATCGATTCGCGCAAAAACATCGGTGAATTGCTCCGCCCAGTCATTTTCGACATCAAGGGCAATCGCATAGGGCAGATATTCTTCGAATAATTCCGGTGTTTTTTCGGGGGAATGTAGGACATTCAGCCGGTCTTTTTCGGTTGCCGCCAAAAACATGCGAAACCCCAAAATCGCATCCACCAGCCTGCGCCCCCGACGGGTCGGAGCCTTGATGAGATAGCCGAACATACCTTGCATCACGGCAACGATATAGATGCCCCCTGCGGGAGCCCAGAATTCGAGGCTGGTATAGAGCGGATCGCCGAGGCTGTCATGTGCGTTGAAGGAAAGAATATCAATCGATGTGACGATCGCGGTTAATATGATGCCCAGCACCGTCGCCGAAAGTAGCGCCGGCGGAACAAAGCTCCTTTTCAAAGGCTGCGCCAGCCCTTTGATCACGCTGCGCGTCAAGCCAAAGACACAAAACCCGCCCAAAAAGGCGCACACCATCGCCGTTGCCATAAAGGCCGGCGTGACATCAGGCCGCAACGCAAAACACGCCATGCCAAGCGCCACAACGATAAGCGCCCCCAGCCCGCCGATCCAGCTCTTCCCCTCATTTGCCTTGAAATAAATGTCGTCATATTCCTTCGTCAGGGTTTGAGTGAATTTCAAGATGGCGCCGCGGATTTGCGTTTGATTCTTGGCCTCCAGCTTGAGGCGTGTTTCGCCCTTTTCTTGCTCTTGCTGCTTACTGGCGCGATAGGATTTCATCTGCTTTTGCATGGTGAGCGCAAGACCGCCCAGAAACGGAATGGAAGGGAGTTTATCCTCCATCATCTCATAAAACGCCAGCATGGGGTCATTCGTGGCATCCATCATGGTGGCAAGAGCCTGTTCACCCTTTGACAGTGGTGCATGATCCGACTGGCTATGGTCGCGGATGACGGTGTAGTCGCCGGATTTGCCTTTGCCGCCTTGTTCGATTCGCCAATAGCCCTTGACGGCCAGACTGATCATCGCCGCCGAGAGGGTCTGGTTATCATACTCACCCATCCGCGCAATATAGCGGCAAGCCGCCGGCGAATAGCCCTTTGGCGGATAAAACAACGGAACAATCGCCCGCGCAGCGGGGTCGCGCCCATGACTCCGCCACATCATGACATAAAAAGCCATCAACAAAACAACCGCGCCCCAAAGCCCCTGTAGGACAATGTTGTCGCGCAGAAACTCTTGGCGCCTTTGCGCGTGGGATGGGGGCGTCACAACACCCTTCGGGAACGACACCGCCACGGTGAACCCCTCGCCCTTGGCCATTGGCCGCGTGGTTTCAAACGCGATAACGGAATCGGTTTTTATCGGGTCATGAACCCTGAAATCCTTGCCTTTACCCCCCAAATATCCCGTATAGCCATCATAGGCCAAGATAGCGGCACCATCGGGCAGAACAACCCGCACCCGCGCCGCCCGAATGGGAAAGTCCCATTCATTGCCCGTGACATTCCAATAGAGCTCGTCATACCCATCAAAAAAGCGGAGCTGGCGATCCGTCTTATAGCGCAGCGTATATTCATGCAGCCCGCGCGCGATGTCCTCGGATTTTTTGCCCATATAAATACGCCGCCCGTTGCGGATGTCGGCGGTGTGATAGGGCTCGGCCTCGCCGTTTCTGTACACGTCCAGAACATCGAGCGTGACAAATTTATCCGGCATCCCCGAACGCCTGTAGACCGTTGGAATGTCGCGATAGATTCCGCGTTTGATTTTTTGGCCTTCAGCATGAACGGTGATTGTTTCATGCACGATGAGCGCCCCATCCGTTTGCACATTCACCACAACGTCAAAGGATTGGATGACTTCCTGCGCCGCCGCGGTGGGGAGCTTGAAAGCATATGGCAAAACAAGCATCGCCCATGCAAAAACAAAAAACCGCACCCAAACCATCGTCATAGAAAAGCTCCGTTTAGTTATTGAGATGCGCGCCGAGATCGGGCGCGGTGCGCTCTATGCTGCGCGTCAATTCGAAATAGGGCGCAACCGTCATGCGGCACAACCGCGCAATGATGTTGGACGGAACGCTCAACACCGCAATGTTGAAGTCACGAACCGTTGCGTTGTAATAGCGGCGGGCGTGCTGGATGTCGTCTTCAACCGCCACCAGCGCCTCTTGCAACGCCAAAAAATTTTGATCGGCCTTGAGGGACGGATAGGCCTCCGCCACCGCAAACAACCCCGACACGGCGCCGGAAAGACGCGTTTCAACCGCCGCCCGCTCTGTCATTCGCGCCGTCATTCGGTCTGTCATCAAGGCCGGAGCGACGGCATCTGTGCCATCCAGCGTTTTGCCCTCCATCGTTTTGAGCGTGCTGCGCAATGTTGTGATCGTTTCAAACAGCGCCTTTTCATGCGCAGCATACGCCTTCACAACATCCACAAGACTCGGCAAAAGATCGGCTCTTTTCTTAAGCTGCACATCAATACCGCTCCAGCCCTCCTGCATCATTGCACGCCGCGCAATCAGGCGGTTATACAGCCAGACCGCGCCGACCAATACGCCCACGCATAAAATCCAACCCATGATCGGTATAATATCGGCCTTCATCAAATATTCCTTACACACTCAGTATAAACCAGCCTTAAAAGAGCGACCTCTATTCTATCCGGCAGGATTAAAGATTTACTAAACCGCCGCCCTGTTCGCCCCAATAAAAAACCCGCATCCGGCGGGTTTTTTGTAACGTCTGTAAGAACCAAAGTTCAGTCCCTAGCAATGGCAAGTCGGGCAATGCGGTTTGGCGGCTTTTTTTGCGCCTGAACAATCATGACCGCCCGATTTTGCGGGGTCTTTTTGCGCCGGTTTTGCCTCATGATGGTGGTGATGCCCATGGCCGTGGTGGTGGCCGTGATGGTGGTGCCCGTGGTGGTGACCGTGATGATTCCCGTGAGAATGCCCGTGGTGATGGCCACAGCAACTCTCGAAACTCTTTTTACAATCGCATGAAGGCTGAACCGGTTTTTCTTCTTTTTTGTGACAACAAGACATTGAAATCTCCCATTTCTGTTTATGTTTTTATGCGTATATTTTATTAGTATACAGGCCTCACTTTTATCATTTTTTTAATACTTAGGCAATACGCTGTAATATAGACAAGAAATCCGGATGAAAATCATCATGAGTCATACTATGAAAAACATTTTTATACTGGCATTCATACTCCCCATTATTGCCATAAGCGGGCGCAGCCTTGCCGCCGACCAAACAGCCCCTCATAAAGAGCAAACCATAGCAGAATGGACGCGCCAAGCCATTACAACGATAAAAACCGTCAATTTTAATGAATTTAACCAGTATCCACAGAAAATAAAGCCACTTTTCGGCGAAACAGACGAAGATTATAACAATAAAAGCGGCTATGAGAGCTATATGCGTGCATTTTCGAATGTTTTTGACGCAGAAAACGTTAAAAAAGACCATTTATCACAAAAAATTCGGACAATTGGCGACATTGAGGTGATTATAGACCCCACCTTGCCTGTCGGGTATTATCGCATTATAAGCCAATTCACCTTGACCTCCCATTGGGACAGGCCGGTGACCGGCAATCGGTCATGCCGCCTTTATATGCGCGACCTTGACATCGTTGTGCGTGACGTCGAAGACGCCGCCGCCACCAGCCCGAGCGGACAAACTGCAACCAACACCGTCATCATGCGATGGATCGAGGGCGCAAAAATCAATACAGACAGCCCATGCCCCCCGCATGAGAGCGCCGAATAAAACAAAAAAGCGCACAGCCAAGCCATGCGCCTTTTATCATTTTGATTATTTATTGCCCTTAAGACACAAAAAATCACGCCCGAATTATGCGGGTTTGTGAGGCTTTGGCTTTGGTTGCGGGTCGTCCAGCGTTGGCGCGGTGCCGCCGTGGTCGGGGGCGAGATAACGCTGATCCATCTCGCTGATATCCGAGATTTTCATGTCCTTATCATCGGTAATCATCATCCCGATTGTGTGGAACTTCGCCAATTCCGCACGGTGAGAAATACTGATAATCACAGAGTCCGGCAGAGCCTGCATCACGGCTCCATACATTTTGGCTTGCCATGTGACGTCCAGCGCCGAAGTACATTCATCAAGGAACAACATTTTCGGCTTCGCCAGCAACACGCGGGCAAAGGCCAGACGTTGTTTCTCACCGCCCGACATACTGGTTTCAAGGGTCGCACCCGTCACGTTTTCATCATCAAACGCGGGAATATAGTTTTCCAGCCCGACGGTTTTCATGGCCTCGACCATGTCTTCGCGTGAGTAGGGAACGTTGTCCAGCGGATATGACAACACGCCCTCCAAATTCATCAGGGGCAAATGTGGCTTTTGCGGCAACATCATCAGGTTACGGTGCTGTGGCACAACGATGTCCCCCATCCCATATGGCCACAGGCCACTAATGGCGCGAAACAATGTTGATTTACCACTGCCTGAAGGCCCCGTGACCATCACCTTGTCGCCCGGCTTGAGATCAATCGAAATCTCTTTCACCAACAAGCGGTTATCGGGGGTGCGAAGCTCGGCAATACGAAGGCTGAGCGTGTCATTTTCGGCGTCCTCCGCCTGCGCGACCACAATCTGGCGCGGCACACTCGGGTCAATATAATTCCCGCGCGGTTTCAACGCGTCCGTATCGTAGTCTTTGATTCTGCGCTTGAAAATACGACTTAACAATCCCATCACTGTTTCCCTTATATTTTTTATTCCGGCTTATAGACGCCCTATTATGTGCCCGACTAAAGCTTTGGTTTCGGCCCTTTATTGGCGATTTGCGGCTTTTTCACCGGCTCTTCTTCTTGCAAGAGCGGGTTATTGTCATTCGACAATGTATTGCCCTGCCGCGCGCGGATCAGCTCAAGCTCCGCTTCCGATGTTTCGATATCCTCGACAAACCCGCCAAGACGGTCAACCGTCGCCTTCATAGAGGCCAAAGCCGGATAGGCCGAGATGAACCAACTCAGCGAATCCTGTACCCGTCCGAAGGCTCCCGCTAACTGGTTCAAATAGCCGAAGGAGAACACATCCGTTGCTTGGTAGCACTGATTCACCGCCGCGCCGCCCTGACCACCGAATTGAATCATACACTGGCGCGAAGCCTCGATATTCGCATCGGAGAAATATTTCGGGGCGACCACGATATACGGAAACACGACCGCAGCCTGTTCGTAGTAATTGGTGAGCCAAGACAGCTTCTTTTGACGTTTCAGCAATTGCAGGTAGTTTTCAACAACCGCGTTAAACTTCTTCGACAGGACTTTTTTCTCGGCTTTTTCACCGTCAGACAGGGCGATGCTCTCGGCATTTTCCCGCACACGGATCAAGGACGCACGGAAATCCGCTTCTTTGCGCTCTCTTTGGTAATCAATCCGCACGAGCGGCTTACCGATTTTATGGGTCAACATCGTGCCGACAACCGCATACCCGATGACAGCCCACATCATAAAGCCCGGAATAGCCAAGGTCGCGCCGCCAATCGCCGCCGGCAAAACCAACGGAATGGTTGAGGACAACCCCCAAAGAATACTCGCATAGGTCACGAGGTTGGCAAGGTTACGGCCGAAACCAACCGTGAGGCCGAGGAAGCTGCTTGTAAACTTGCCCGCGTCATCGGCAATACGTTGGTCGGGGTTTTCCGTACGACCATAAATGTTTTGCAGGCGGAAATAGGATTTATTGTCTTTGTTGATCCATTTATCCGTCAAATTTTCGGTCATCCATTGACGCCAGTTCATCTCAAGGCGCGAGGAAAGATAATTCGTCCAGACGGCAACCGCGATATAGGCCGTTGCGATCATCCCGAAATCGCCCATCAAAGGCCAGAACGCGCCAACATCAAAATTTTGCAGCGCATCGCCGAAAGAACGGCTCCAATAGTTCAGCTGAACCCCCATCGTGATTTGTGCGGCGGTGCCGCCGACAACCGTGCCGAGGAGTCCGAGCGCTGGCCAGTTCAAAGAACGGGCAAATTTCACAGGCCCGCCTTTGTTGCTGTTATCGTCTTTTTTCAGGGCGTTATATTTGCCTTTGTCAAACCAGTAAGGCGACGCCAGATGCAACGCCGTGCGCACAGGGCGATCCGCAGCGGGCTTCAGCATCGTGCCGTTTTTCAAATCATCTTTGATGTCGAGTGTAAGATCACGACCCGTTTTTTCGATGCCGTCGCTGATCGATTTCTCGATTTCTTCGCGCGTTTCGAAACGGCCTGTTCTGGGATTGTATTTCTTGGACTCTGTATTGAAAACACGCCCAAGCCCTTTGATAAACAAATAGTCCATGAACTCCCACTCTTTCTTATTTTTCTGTATTTGCTTTGCGCGATACAGTTATTTTTAATAACGATTGATTATGTGCAATAGAGTAGGTTTTATGTCTTGTCAAATACAAAGTTTGCGACAGCGCAGCAAAACCGCAAAGTTAAACTCACAGCCACATACAAGCAAATCCCGCAGACATATGAGGGAAACAAACGCAAAATTCATATGAAAAAAGAATACAGACTCGGGTGATGCCTGAGCGGGAAAGGACAATAGCCCTTAGCGCGGATTATAGTGGATGCCGTGCCAGACACCTTCGCCGGCCTTCCAGTCCTCATAAGACGCCTCGGCCTTGGCGGCTTTTTCGGCGGCGCTGTCCTTTGAAACATCGGGCTCAGGCTCCGGAACGGCTTCGTAAACGTCCCCATTCCATTGCCACACAACCGGCTTTCCGTCGCGCTTGGTCAAGATGATGTCATACATACCACCGGTGCGGTTCGACGACACTTTGATGTCTTGCAACGCCACCAGATCCTGCGGCAAACGCTCAAGCTTGCCACGCTGTGGCTGGCGATAAATGGACAGGGCACAGCCCTCGCCGCCGCACGCATAAACCGACGATGTATAGACAAAATAATCGTCCAGCCCATCAAGATTGAGGTCATAGGCCGCAATGGCGAAACTATAGCCATCATTTTTGATCAAATCGGGGTCGAAGGAATCCGTGTGCGCCCGCTCCCTCACCGCATGATGGTGAACATGGGTAAATTCCAGCGGCGTGCGCGTTTCAACGCCATCATCCGAAGTCCACGCCGGAATACTCACACAGCCCGCAAGCATAAAGCCGCAGAAAAATACCACGCTCATACACCGCAAAAAGATCGGTAGAAAGACCGGCGTTAAGGCACGATGGCACGTGAACGGGACGCGTAAGGACATATCATCACCAGCTTTAGCCCCCGAATTTGGGGATTATCTTGACGGTGCAGCTAAAAAAAAATTAAGGTGCAAACAAGAATGAACAATCATAAAAATATATAAAAAACAAAAATACACAAGGGATGGGATTATTATGACGGGCAAAACACAGCCAAGCCATAACACCGACGACACCGACAACACCAATAACGCGCCCCATGACCCGCATGTCCAAAAAGGACAAAACGGCGGAAAACCGCCGCAAAAACCGAAGGGTAATTTTTTGCTCCCCGCATTTCTTGCGGCCGCGCTTGGATTTTCTTTGTTCAATATCTCAAGCCAGAACGACGCCCGAAACGACCCCCATAACGGTGGCACAATCTCGTATTCCGATTTCATCGAACGCGCCGAAGGCGGCCAGATACGCGATGTTCTGATCCAAGGGCAAGTGATGCGCGGCCAACGCGCCGACGGCACATATTTCATGACCTATGTTCCGAACTACGAAAACCCCGTCAACCGCCTCAAAGACCACGGCGTCAATATCACCGCACAACCTGTGCCACAGCCAAGCGCCCTGAGCAGTGTTCTCTGGACCTTTGGCCCGATTGCGCTGTTGATCGGGTTTTATGTTTGGATGATGCGCCGCCAAGCCGGAGCCGCCGGTGGATTATTGAACAAAATCGGCGGATCAAAGGCCAAACTCCTGACTGAACATGAGGACAAAGTCACCTTCGCCGACGTCGCAGGCATTGACGAAGCCAAAGCCGAATTACAGGAAATTGTCGATTACCTCAAAGACCCGACCAAATACGAAAGACTCGGCGGAAAAATGCCGCGCGGGGTGCTGCTCATCGGCTCACCCGGTACAGGAAAAACACTCACCGCAAAGGCCGTTGCGGGCGAAGCCGGCGTGCCGTTTTTCTCGATCTCCGGATCGGACTTCGTTGAAATGTTTGTCGGGGTCGGCGCCAGCCGCGTGCGCGACATGTTCCGTGAAGCCAAGGCCAACGCGCCGTGCATTATCTTCATCGACGAAATCGACGCCGTGGGACGCAGCCGCGGCGCGGGATTCGGCGGCGGCAATGACGAACGCGAACAAACGTTGAACCAGCTCTTGGTCGAAATGGACGGGTTCGAAGGCAACCAAAATGTTGTGATTATTGCCGCCACAAACCGCCCCGATGTGCTGGATTCCGCCCTGAAACGCCCCGGCCGTTTTGACCGGCAGGTCACAGTCCCCTTGCCCGATGTGATGGGACGCGAAGCGATTTTAAAGGTTCATACCCGCAAAATCCCCCTAGCCCATGATGTTGACCTTGCGGTTGTGGCGCGCGGAACGCCCGGATTTTCCGGCGCTGACCTCGCCAACCTCGCCAACGAAGCCGCTTTGACCGCCGCCCGCATGAACGGAACGCAAGTCACGATGGCGGATTTTGAATCGGCCAAAGATAAGATCATGCTGGGCAGTGAACGCCGCACCCTCGCGATGAGCGAAGACGAGAAAAAACTCACCGCCTATCACGAAGCCGGACACGCGCTGATCGCCAGCCATATGCCCGCCTCAGACCCGATCCACAAGGCCACGATCATTCCGCGCGGACAGGCACTGGGCATGGTGATGCGCCTGCCTGAACGCGACCGCGTGTCGATGTCGCGGGCGAAGCTGGAGGCCGACCTCGCCGTTGCCGCAGGCGGCCGCCTTGCCGAAGAATTGATTTTCGGTCACGACAACGTCACCACGGGCGCCTCCAGCGATATTCACATGATGACCCTGATCGCCAAGAAAATGGTCACGGAGTGGGGATTGTCGGACAAGGCCGGCATGTTGCGCTATAAGGAACAAAACGCTGGCGGCTTCCCCGAACCGCGCGATATCTCGGAGGACACCGCCAAAATGGTGGATGAAGAAGTCCGCAAAATTGTCGACAAAGCCTATGAAACCGGCAAAAAAATCCTGACCGAGAATATCGATCAATTGCACAGCCTCGCACAAGCCTTGATGACCCATGAAACACTGAACGGTGCGGATATCAAGATGGTTTTAAACGGCGAAACCCTGCCGCCGCGCATCTTGCGCACACCAGCCCCACAGCAAGACACAACGACGGCAAACGACAATAACGGACAGACCGCCTCCCTCGACCAAGACCATAGAATTGCACCGCGGGACGACCAGCCACCATCGCCAGACTCAAAAAACACACTCGGCACACCGGACACACCACCCTTAACCGAAGAACAAAAACGCCTTTTGGGCGTTGATGGGGGAGGCGGCCGTTACAGGCGTTCATCCGTGCCGTCCGTTCCGCGAACGGCAAAGCCGGACGACAGTAAGGAAACAAACGGTCAAAAACCACCAAAGCCGCCAAGGCCTTAAGATTCCCGTACCGACAGGAACAACGCGCCGCCCTGCGCGCCGCCCTGCATGCGGTTTTCCAAAAATGGTATTTTTCACTTATAAAGCCCCCTAGGTAAGCCCTACTGGCAAGCCTTAATGGGGCTTTATTCTTTTGGGCATATCGCTGCGTTCAGGCAACAAGCCCTCCCCCATCACATTAATTACGAAAAATAATTGACAGGATCGTTAACGCAGTGATATGTCAAATGAACATAACATAATCAGGATCGAACCCAGATCAAAAAACTGTGAGGATACATATGTCAGACCTGAAGAAAAACCTTATTGCCCTCGCCACAGGCGGCAACACCCCAGCAGAGAAAAAACCAGGCGGCCTCGCCGGCGCATTGGGTGCAGGAAAACCAAAGGCCAAGAGCCCCCTCTCCGGACAATGGCGTATTTCAGGGGTCGCAGACGACACCGTCACTATGTTGAACGACACATCCAAAACACGCAGCGATGAAGGCTATCTCGGCTATATCATCGATGCGACCGCAAGCCGCGAACGCACATGGAACACCGCCCAACAAATTCAAAAAGACATGTTCATGGAAATTGCCCGCGTCGGAAATCTTTGGGCGCGGGTCGCGGCCTTTCGCGGCGGCATGAACGGCCACAGCCGTGAAATCGTCGATCTTGGCTGGAAAAATAAGGCACAAGACATCGTCAGCCAGATGGAGCCTTTGACATGCCGCGCCGGCGAAACCAATATTCGCGGCGCTGTTGAGGCTCTCATCAGCGGCAAACAAGACTTTATTCCCAACAATATCGTCATGATCGGCGATTGCTGCGAAGAGGTTGAGTCCATCGTCATCCCCGCCGCCAAAAAGCTCAAAGAGATGGGCATACAGGTTTTCGCCTTCCATGAAGGCAATGACATGGTTGGCGAACGCATTTACCGCGCCTTCGCCGAAATTACCGGCGGCGCCTTTGAAAAATTCAGCCCCCGTATGCCGCTGAAAGATTTGTGTACCGCGGTCGGCGTCTATACCGTCGGCAAGGAAGACGCCCTCAGAGAAATGATGAAGAGCAGCGATGCCGCAAAGGCGATTGGCCGCCAAATCCTCGCCATCGAAGGCCCAAAAGGCCCCAAAGGCGCGAACGGCTCCACCCCGAACTTGCCAAAGCCGCGATAATCATCCACAGCCCAACAAAAGTGACCGCGTACCATGAGCGACGATAGCGAAGCACAAGCAGCACCGGACATGAATGAAACCGCCGCCGCGCAAGGCGCGCCTGATGACGTGCATAATGACGGCGTTAATACCGAAGCGCTGGAACGCGACCTTGAGAAAAAGATCGACAAGTTCCGTAAGCTGTGGCTGCTCATGGATTCCCCGAACGAAAACGAACGTGCCGTCGCGGCGGGACGTTTGCTGATTATGATGAAAAACATCAACAGCATCACCGAACAAATGACGGGCGAACCGGGGACATTAAGCTTTGCCGAACTCCTTGACAAAATCGAAAGCGGCGGCTCGGACGCCGACCCGCAAGAGGTTCAGGAATTGCGCCTGATGGTCGAGCAATATGACCAAGCCAATACGGCATTGAAGGCCGCCGAAGGCCTCCTCTCCCGCGAAGTTAAACGCCTTCGCTTCCTGCTCAAGACCCGCCAATACGAAGAAGAAACCATCAAAGACCCCGAAAAAATCGTCAATGGATTGATTGAGAACCGCGATGCGTTGCAACAGCTCTGCGCCGACCTCAAGAGCTTTATCGACGTTCCGAAGGAACAATGGGAATCCTCCTATACCCGCATGTATGACGAAGTGCAAAGACAGCGTTACGACCTTGCGGACGCGCAGTACCGAGGGTTTCGCCGCAATTTTTTAAGCTGGCTGATTAAAAAGCAAGGGCTGCCCGGCAATTTCGAAGACTTGCTGGAAATTCAATGCATGACCCGCGCCCAGCAAGAGGCGGTCAAACGGGAACGCGCCTTGGTCGAACGGATTGAAGAGCTGGAGGAAACCATTGGTTCCTTCGACAAAGCCATCAATTATGTCTTGCACCAAAACTACGCCGACGACAAAACGCGTGAGGCACTGTCCAACCTTGAGCAATTGGAAGTCGAGTTATCGGAAAGAGACCACATCGCCCGCGAATTGGAAGAAGCCCAAAAAGGCCTTAAGGACACCCAAAAAACATGTGATGAATTAAGGCGCATAGCAGACGAAAAAGACGCGGCCATCCACATTCTTGAACAATTGGTCAACAAACTCAGAAAAGTCGAACAAATTGAAGATCCCCTGCATGAGCGGGAGCTTCAGGCCTATACAGCGTCCGCCGCCCCTGAGCAAGAGGCACCGCTGAGCCAGCAAAGCTTGGAAGACCTTCGCAAGGCTTGCGCCGTCTATGCCAGTGCGGCCTTTGACCGCGCCGGCGGCGGTATAAGCCATGAAGACGCCCTGCGCGAGATTAAAGTCCTGCGCGAACAGGTTTCTGTTTTGCAAGGCGACAAGAAAAACGACCGTTTTGAATTGGTATCCCGCGACCACTGGAAACTTATTCTGAAAAAAAACAAAGAGCTTGAAGACGCGCTGGAAGCCTTCCGCCTGAAATATGACGAAACCATGGGCGGCGCAAAGGATTGGGAAGACCGCATGCGCATCATGCGTGAAAACCAGCACAAAATTCACCATCAAGCCATGGATGAACTCAAGGCCTCGCATGAGGCGATCATAGCCGCCTTGAAGGAAGACCACGAAAAGAATAATACGAAAGTCATGGCGGATTATGCCGTGAAGAGCAGCGAATTGCTCACCCAGCTTAGGGCCATTCAGGGCGACCAAGCGACGTTCCGCCGCAACGTGCATAAAAGCGCCCGCAGCGGAATCGGTAAAACCATTATCGGAACAGCAATAGCAGGGGCGATTGCCGGCGGCGGCCTGACCACGATTTACCTTGATAGCGTTGCCCCTGAGCAACCAGAAGCAGCCGTCACACAAGATGCGCAGCAACAAACAAACACAGCCACAGGCGGGACGCAGCTCGGCAACGATAACACACCGCGTACAGCGCCCCTGCTGGTGACACGTCCACAATAGAAAAAAGCGCCGAATTTGGCGCTTTTTATTGATTTCCTTAGCCTCTCATCAGGCGTTCATCGGACATAACTTACCGCAAAGAGTAATCATCATGCCCGCGCTCACGGAAGCTTTTGACACGGCGGCGCGTTCTGGCCGTCCCGCCAATCCCGACAACACCGAGCAAACCCAATAACGGAACAAGCCCGCCAATGATCGCCCCGTTGGCAATAAAATCGTCTTCCGTACCGCGATCGGCAACCGCTGCGCGGCCTTCGGCGGTGAAGCCGTATCCGTTGGTGTTGATGGCTTCTTGCGCTTGGCGCCATATCTGTGAGAATTGCTCCAGATCATCAGGATAGCTCAGCCCCTGTGTACGCGGCTTATCCGCGATGGCATCGTAATAGCGATAAATATCGCTGCCGCCCTCTTCAACCGCAATCGACAGGCCGCTGACAACAACCATTTCGGGGATTGTGTAACCACTTAGGCTTCGCCCCTGACGCGTATAATCGATGATACCTGCGAATTGTTGGTTAACGTGCTCCAAAACGGCGATGGCCTCGACCGGCTGGCCAACATATTCAAATCTATTATCATCGCGGTCTTGTTTGAAAACACGATAATCACTGCCGTCCCTTATCAGCAAATAGGACTGTCCGCGCAATGTCACCGCCGCATGAGCGTAGGACGCATCCGCCGCAGCACTGATCTGCGTATCCTGCGCCGGTTCTGTTCCCCAGTATACGCCGCTGCCTATGCCCCCGGCGGGAAGAGCGAGTAACACGCTGCCCATGACGCCCACAAATCCGAGCATCCCGATATCCATACCCTCCAAACGCTTGAACGGGCGTTTCAATTCTTGCCCCAAAATGACCGGAATAGATGGATTGTCCTTGCCCGTGCCAAACGCATCAGAGAGCTTTGCCTTCACACCTTTAAGGCCTTTTTTGTCGGGGCTGTCTTGTTCTTTGTCGGCCATGATTATTTCACTCTATTCCTTGATTAAGCCCTTATTCTTGCGAACACGGCGGCGTGTGGCACCAATCGGCCCCAACATCACCGGCAAACTTAAGGCAAACAAACTCCCCGCCGCCATCGCCGAGAGCAAAACCGTTATACGCGCCCGATAAGAATCCGGCAAAGACTGGTTCGCACCATCATTCATGCCATAACCACCATCAAGCACAGACCGACGCACATCGCCCAATTCCCCGCGCAAATTCGTAAGCACGGCGGCATAATCGCCATTCACCGCGGGATCGTTCCTGACCGCATCAAAATATCGCGTGATGTTTGTGTTGCCCTCAGAATACGGTATAGACACGCCGGAGGCTGATTGAAGATTGGGCAAATCCTCATCGGCAAGACTCTGCCCATTCGCAAGCTTACCCAAAACGCGATCAATCGTTGCCAAAGTCGTGTCGATGAATTCAAGCGCATCCGCAGCATTGGAAATGTAAAGAACGCGGCGCAGAGCGGCATCTGCGTCTTCCTCATCCATTGTCGGTTCCTCAACCGTGTACAATTGATACTCCGCCCCCGCGCGGATGAGCATGACATCGCGGTCATTAAAATCCAGCAACCGATGCCCACCATCTTGTTGCAAGCCGTAAACAATTGACGCATCGGGAACACGCGCGGTTTCGGTATATTTTTCGGTCATGAAGGCCGGCAATATCCCCAACATCATGCCGCCAGCCGCACCGGCCACACTGAGCCCCAAGCCGGCGGCGATAACGCTTCCCACGCTCATCCCGCTAAAATTCTTGGAAAGTTCGTCTTTGTAGATTCCCACATGCGACTTCGCCTCACCCGTGGAGAGAAAGCCCTTATTCAATGGATTATCATTCGCCTTATCTGCCATAAGCCTGCGCCCTGTATCGCAATGAGTGAACAGTACAGATACGACAAATCGTCATATCCCAACCTTTATTCCTAAGGTCAAGATTATGAAAAGTCAAATTTTATTCGGGAAAAAGACTAGGCTCAGCCAGTGCGGCTGAACCCCATGCCTGTAAGGACGCGGCGTTCAAAGTAAGGGCGCAATAACGGCCAGCTCGCCTGCACGGTCGATGCGATAAAGATCACTTGCAACAACGCCCCGCCAACACCGCCAACACAGGCGTAATAGGACATCCAGACCATGCTCCCCACTATGCCCGTCATATTGCGCAGCAAGGGATTATCGCGGCACAACAAGGAATATGTGCCAAGCGAGGTCGCAATAATCGGCAAAAAGTCGTACAAAAACTCACTGCGCGCAAAAAACATGCCCCATGCGGCGAGAATATAAACACCCGCGATGCAATGCATCATCCGATCCGACGCATAGGCCGTGGCCGCAGAGCGAATAACCGCCAAAGGCCCGATCATGAGCCCCATCCACGCGCCGATAAAGGCACTGTAAAAACACAGAACGATTTCGCCCGCCACGCAAACAAGCGCACATTTGCGCCCGCAATCAAGGCGGTACGCCATGGTGAACAGGACGAGTGCGATGATCGGGATCGCCTCGACCAACACATAAACCAGCTTTGAATCATTCATCAATACATTGAACATACGTTATGTATAAATGAAATATGTAAATATAAAATTAACGGGGAGACTCTAACGAAGCGGATGAAAAGCGGGTTATCTGTGAGTCACGGAATGCCGCGGTAAAAGCACCGGCGACGGATGAAAAGCAGCACCTAATTTTACCGGAGCCATCACGCACGCCATCATCAGAGCGGTAAAATGCTTTGTAAGCTGTGCGGCCTCGAACCGGCTTGCCCAAAAAGCATCTTTGGCCAACGCTGCTTGCCTTTGACCCTCGGGCAACAGCCACGGCGTCATCCGCGATAATTTCTCATAAACCAACCCATCGTGATATTGGCTGATGTCGTGTTTGACCGCGGCATTGATGAGTTCCGCCGCCGTCATCGACCCGTCAACACGGCCAATATGCAGGCCGCGCTCTCCAAGCTCCGCCAGTTCAAAATCCCGCCCGAACCAGTCAAGGCTGAACCGGTCATACACAGGCCGCGTTTGATGTTTTCTCAAACTGTCCAAGAGCGCCAAACGCGCGGCTTCCGGCCTGTTCGCTTGGTTTGTAGCCGCCCTTAAAAACGCAAAATCGACATGCGCTTTTTCCTCCAAAATCGTCAGGACGGATGTATAGCAATTAACGGCGCGCCGCCCCTCGGCCTCGAAACGGAAAATATGGCAAAGGTCGCGGCTGAAATAAAACGCTCCCTCGCCCTTTTGCTCAATATCGCGGTAATAATTCAGGGCTTTTTGCGCCTGATCTTGCGTGATCGGGAACAACACAACATCACCGGACAGAAGGCTCTGCGCCCCGTCCTCCAGCAACGGCTTTTTAAAGCCATCATAATCAATGCAAACCGCATCATAGCCGCCCGCTTGATTGGGCTGCGCCAAAATAAGCGTGGCATGGCCAACCGGTTTGCCGCGGTTGGCCTCGTAAAAACATAGTCCTGCAATGGCGTTTTTTACGGTTTTCATGCGCATAATAAACGGCAAATCATACGCCCGTGTCAAAATAAATCGCCCCCGCCGCGAATCGGTTTGGCACACTTGACAGCCTTGATCATTGCTCTATTGTTAAGAGAGAAATGAAGGAGGCTCCCCCATGGCTGAGCAAAAAGCACAAAAAGAATATATTATTTTTGCGAGTAATAACGAACTCGGCCAGCGCTATATGGCGTCCAATAAACTGAGCCCCGTCCACCAATTCGGTCATGCCGTCTTCGTGGCGACCAAGGATGATGACGGCGTTGTGCCACAATCAAACATGATCGCCAGCGTCTATGACGCCGATGACGAAACACACCGCAGTTACCTCACCAAACGCGCGGCCTTGACGGATAATGAGCGCCTTTTGGTTGCCGCTTGGCTACGCAATCGCACCCAAGGCGACAAAGACGCATCGCGCAGCCATAATAGCGTCAATTGGGGCACACCGCCGCGCCCTTAGATCGCTCGCTGTTGCTTCATGCCGCAATCGTCACAGAGGCGGCCTCGCAGAACGTAAACAACAATAACAAGGTCGCATATGCGGCCTTTTTCTTTTGGCCGTTTAGCATAAGACGGGGCATAAGTCAGGACATAAGACGGGCATGATATGCGCGGCGTATTGGAAAAATATTAGGGCGATGCTACAGATAATAACCCTATAAAAATGAAGGAGCGACACACTATGCCAGCCTTGAAAACCAGTCACAAAACCAGTTTGGCCTGCGCCGCCCTCGCCCTATGCTTATTGAGCGGGTGCAAAACAACATCGGTTCAGGACAGGTTTTCCCTCGCAAACTCCATCGCGGCGCAAGGGGGGATGAGCCGGCTCTCAACCAACACAGACAACGCCCCGTTTGCCTTGCCGGTGCAATCGCTTGTGCGAATCAACGAACACGGCGCCAGAACAAGGGTTTATATTGAGGGCGACGGCCTCGCCTTTTTATCGCGCACGCGGCAATCCCCCGATCCGACGCCGACAAACCCCGTTGCCCTTCGCCTTGCCGCCGCGGATTCATCACAAAACGTTGTATGGCTGGGGCGGGCATGCCAATATGTGACAAACCGTGAAGCCACACAATGCCACCCGCAATATTGGACTTATGCACGGTTTGCCCCCAAGGCGGTTGCCGCGGTAAACGCGCAGCTTGACGCGCTGAAACAGCAATACAACATTCCCGAATTTGAATTAATTGGCTTTTCCGGCGGCGGTGCGGTGGCGGCACTGATTGCGGCGGAGCGCGCGGATGTGACGTGCCTGCGCAGTGTTGCCGGCAATCTTGACCACCGCGCCTTCACCGAGTTTCATACCGTTCCGCCCATGACCGAATCGCTCAATCCCGCCGTACAGCCCGCGCGGCTACGCACCCTCCCCCAACATCACTATGTTGGGGCGGATGATAAAATTGTGCCGGAGATTGTGGCGCAATCGTATAAGAGAAAAATTGCGCCCACAGGGCCGTTTTCAATCACCGTCATTCAAGGGGCAACACATGAGGATGGCTGGTTGCAGTCATGGCCTTCTCTCGTTCAAAAGCCTTGTGAATAGCAACAGGATAGAGGGATAGAAGCGCCGTTCTTTTTAGCCCCATCCCTTTGCCCCCGCCTGCCGTCCTGTCTAGTGATGGATTCAGGCCATAAAAAACCCCGACCGAAGTCGGGGTTTTTCTATTTTGGCTAATTCGTGAGATGTTCTCAGGAATTAGAAGTTAAAGCGTGCTTGAAGATGAGCGTTGTGCGCGTCAAATTCGTCTTTGCCTTCGTACATGTACGCAGCAGACAAATCCCAGCCAGACGTTGTTTGCAACGTGAAGCCAAGACCGGCGTTGTATGTACCTTGAGCAGCATCAGCACCTTGAGTATTAAAGGCCGCGCCGCCGCCAGTGAAGGCCGCTGTTGTTTCAACTTCGTCGCCGACGAAATCGTAACGGTAGCCTACGCTGATTTCAGGTCTGAATACGGAACCATCTCTGTTGGCGATGTCCCATTTCGCATCAAGACCAACGCCCAATTCAAAGATCGACATGTCGGAGCTTTGAACAGCAAGGTTAGCCGTTGAACCGGTTTCAGAGTAGCTGTCCGCGTCCAAGTAGGCATAGTTTGCCAAGAGAGACGGGGTCAGGGTCATCGTACGGTCCATTTGGTAGTCACGACCGATTTCGGCGCGAGCAAAGAACGTATCGCTGTCGAAATCTGCTCTTGCATTGTTACCGGCTACGCCAGCAACATTGTAGCGGACTTGTTCGATGTCGTTCCAGCCGTAGCCGATCGTACCAGCGAGGTATGATCTGTCGTCAACGATGCCTGTTTGACCGTACAAGGCGATCTGGTAGGTATCGATGTCGGAGTTCGTGCTGTTGGCGTTATCGGAGTCAACTTCGGTGTTTGCGTATGTGAACGCAAGACCGACAATGGCGTTGTCCAAAATGCCGTCCGTGTCAATGCCGACTGCTCCACCGTATGTATCGGCTTCGTAGCCTGCGATTCCGTCACGGCGACCTTGGTCAACCATTGTGCCGAAACCTTTGAACCACATGCCAGCACCACTTCCGAAGTTACCGGAAGCTACACCAGCCGAACCGCTGCCGCCTGTACGGGCGTCAATCAGACCGAGTGTGGTGTTGGTAACGCTCATGGATGCACCCATTTGAGCACCGCTGTCGACTGTCGGCAACAAGGCTTCGAGTCTGGTGTTCAATTCAGCGTTAGTAGCCGAGTTTTGCAAGACGACCTGAACAGAGTCGAGATCGTTATCGCCGTCTGCTCCGATTGCATCAAGAATAGCAGCGACCGTACCCGTGTTTCCGTTGTTACCGGATGTCAGGGTGTTCATGGCCACGCGGGTAGCGCGGATCACGAGGTCGGCACCAGCTGGGTTTTGCTGAGCGAAGGTCAAGACAACCGAGTCATCGGTAATGTTGCCGTCAGTCAGAGCAAGAACACCAACACCGCCCGTACCATCAATGAAGGTAAAGTCAGTTGCGGTGGGGATGTAGGCATCGGAAGCAACCGACAACACAACAAGCGTACCGGCATCAACGGTGGCAGCGCCAGCCGATGTAATGCGACCGTATGTTGTGGCGTCAGTGATGCTGAAACGCAGGGTTTGAGCAGCGTCCGTATCGAACGTACCGCCTGCACCGATTGCCAAGGTGTTGGTTCCGATTGTGGTGTTGTTAGCGGCTTGTACGTTGCCGTTAACAGTCACAGTCGTTGCCGAACCAGACAAGGTCAAAGCAGCAAGTTCATTGCCGTCAGCACCGATGTTACCCGTAACAGTACCGGCACCGGCAAAAGCCAATGTACCGAAGCTGTCTGTGCTGTTGACAACGGAGCCCGTGATGGCGTGGCCAGCGGCCAACGTCAAGGAACCGTTTGCATCAAAGTCCAACGCACCCTCAATGTCACCGTCAACGGTCACAGTGGTTGCGCCAACCCATTTGATGTCCGTCGCGGCAACGTCACCAGTGATGGCAACGGTTTCAGTGTTATCACCATTGAAGTTGATCAAATCAAGTTCGTTGGCACCAACGACACCGAGGCTGCCTGTAACAGTGGATGAACCGGTAAAGTTCAAGTCACCATCGCCGGCAACAGCCGCAACAACAGCCGCCGTAATGTTGGAGTTGTCAGCCATAGTCAAGCCGGCACTCGCATTGTCAAACGTGATGTTGGTCGCGAAGATGTGGCCTGTTTGTGAAACAACCGTGTTAGCGCCGGAGATCAGAACATTGTTCAAAAGACCGCTTGTCGCCACACCGATTTGACCAGTCGCCGTTACAGCACCACCAGCATCAAATTCCAACGTACCGGTGTTGTTTGTGCCTGTGGTTGTTGCGGCGGTGTATGTTGCACCGGAAACTTCCAATGTCGCGTTCGCGCCGAAGTTAACAGTTGTTGCAGCAACAGTGCCGGTTTCAACTTTGGTTCCAGCGCCCGTCAGGTTGATCGTGGCGAGGGAGTTTGTGACACCCAAGTTTTGAACAACGGATGCGCCTTCGAACGTGACCGTACCAACGCCGGCAGTACCGGAGGTGTTGGCAACGTTACCCGTTACGATGTTGAAGCCCGCACCGACTTCGATTGTACCAGCGCCTGTGAAGGAGATGTTGTTGGTGACGTCAAAATGTGCGCCAAGGTCAAGAACACCGCCAGCAGCGATCGTGGCATTCACAACGTTAACCGCTGCGCCTGTTTCGAGTTCGCTGGTTGCGTTAATGGTCAAGTTATCGATGCGGCTGTTGCCACCCCAGATACCGGAGTTGATGACTTTGTTCGCACCACCAGCGATGACAACGTTGTCCGTGTCGTTAGCTGTACCGTTGACAATGCCGCCAACGGTCAAGTTGCCGCCCGCTGCGTTAAAGGTCACGGTGTTGGTGTCTGCGCCAGCGCCGTTACCGAGCACGATACCCGTACCGTTTGTCGCTACGTTTGCGGTGAAGGTTGCGTTGACGTTGCTTCCGTTATTGGACACAACAATACCGTTAATGGTTGTCGCACCAATGATACCTGTGAAGGTTACGCCGTCTGCGTGGGTGTTCGAAACAACGATATCGCCTTCGGTAGCAGCGCCGCCGTTAATGGCCGCAGCAATGGTTTGGCCAGCAGCCGTGCCATCGAGGGTCAAGGTTGCGTCGGTTGCAACGGCACCGTCAACGCTGTCGTCAACATCGAGAACGATGGTTGCAGCGGTGATGTTGCCAGAAACGAGCAAGTCAGCCGTGTTGGTATCTTCGGCATCGCCATCGCTCGACAGGATAGTCAATGTGCCTGTACCGAGGTTGATCGCGCCGTTGACGTCAACAATCAAGTTCTCAGACGCATCAGCGCCTGTGTCGGTGATTGGGGTGATTGTCAGGTTGAACCCTGTGGAAGCGCCGAGGGCGATACCGTTTGTGATGGTCACGGTTTGTGACGCGCCGGTTTCAGCTTGTGACGTGATGGTGATACCAACGCCGTCTGCGCCAGCGGTACCGACGATACCAGCAGCAGTCGAATCGGCATCGCCAATGACTTCGCCGTTGGCAATGTTGATCACACTGTTAACGGTACCGTTGAAACGGATGTCGTGACCAGTGTATGTGGACAGATCGAGAGCCGTGCTGACGTCTGTTTCATATACGCTGTCGACGCTGTCGTTTTCGTTAACGGAAAATTCGTTGGCGGCATGTGCGACGCCAGCGAAGCCGAACACCACGAGGGCGGAGCCGGCAAGCAAAGCTGTTTTTAGCTTCATAGATTTCATAAACGTATCTCCTCATCAAATTACGTTAGGTCTTGGGAATCCCTCAAAAATCACAACGACTCCCAAGGATTAGGTAAGTAATTACGGTGTCTCATCATCTGAATCACGCGCCAACAGTATCCACATATTTAGTAATGTTAATCAAGCCCCCACCCCCCATTTTCATCCCGTTATGGGGATAATTGGAGCATTTTTATTTTCGGCTGTTGCATTTTAGCAACACATATAACATTCTGGAAAATAAGGATTTTTCAGGGCTGGCGCCTGTGTTGTTCTGGAAAACAAAAAGCCGGATCAGGTTGCCCCGATCCGGCTTTGCTATGAACTGTATCACCCATTATTTCAATCAATTATTTCAACGTGGCAACGGCCTCGGCAAACCCGTTCAAGGACACGCCGATTGTCATTCTCTCACCCGACACTGCGGTAAAAGTCACGTCAATCGCCTTGCTCTTTTTCATCTTGTCCATCACATCGGCGGTGATGTTGAAGGTCGCGATGCATCCTTGCTGGGAACATGTGCGCACAGGGACATTCCCCGACTCGGTCTTGTCAATCGCCAGCGTGACGGGCGCCGTCAACAAAATGCCCAAAGGCAGGATCAAGGCGGCCTGCGCCACGACGGTTTGATCGGCGTCATCGGCCTTTTTACTGACGACAAATTCAAGGATTCGGGCGCCGGATTCTTTGATGTTCAGGCGTTGGAACACGTCGCAGACTTCGCTGCCTTTAATGCAGCGTGCCGACCATTCGCCGTAATTGCCGCGCATTTCGATTTCGGCGGGGGCTTGCGCCTGTGCTTGATTTTCAGCCGGAGCAACACTCGCCGCCGATGCCGTGCGCGGCGCGGCAAACGGAACGGATGCAGTCCCGTTGGCGCCGTTATCATCCTTCATATTGAAGAAGAAATAAGCCCCCCCGCCAAGCAAAAGAGTTGCAATTGCAAAGACAATCAGTGTTCTGGCCATATTTTTGCTCCTACTCAACAAATGCGGGCGCATTCAGGCACCCCTTATAGATTCTTATGAGCCAGAGTCCTAACATGATTTTTTCAAGATGACCAGAGAGCAAGCGACCGCGCAAAGCCGCCTGTGCACAAACCGTGCACAAATTCAGGTAAAAACAGAAGGAACCTTGTGTTTTTTACGGCGGCCTAGCGTCCGAGTTTTTCTAGAATGGACGGAATGTGAACCTGATCCGCCTTATATTGCCCCGTCAGGGCGTATAAAACCATGTTCACCCCTGCACGAATCGACATCTCGCGCTCTCGCGAGTTCGCGGGAAGGGTAATCCCCGCCCATGCGCCCGCCCAGTTATTTTCGCCGATAACAACCGACGATACGGATTCGGTGCCGATATCGCCTTGTTCTTCAACCCAGACATCATCGAAATCGAAGCTGCCGCGCAGGCGGGACACAAGATAGAAAGACCGCGTCAAGGTGTGCTCCTCGTCCATCGGCACGAGGCGGCGCAGGCTGATGTCACTCAACATCCGGCGCAGCGGGCTCTCTCGCCCCAGACCTGCGTTGAGGTCGCGAATATCAAACACGATGAAGCCGCCTGTATTAATATAGTCCTGTACTTTGCGCTGGGCGCTCTCTGACAGGCGGGTGACGTCGGCGGTGACCGGCCAGTATATAAAGGGGAACAGGCTGATGTCGTCTGTTTCAATGTCGAGGCCGACAACACCGTGCGGCTCAACCGCCGTGCCACGGATCAAGGCGGCGGATAAATGCTCTAGGCCGACTCTGGATTCGTCATTGACGCGCGGGGTCGGGCTTATGATATAGGCCAAGTGAAGGTCGCGAATATAGCGCACAATATCATCCGCCGGAGCAACCGATTGAATGGTTGTTTCCTGCGCTATGGCCGGCGTGGCAACCATAGACGGCGCAGCGACCGCCGTAAAAGCGGCCAGCAATAATGGCGCTAATTTCTTTTTTAAGCCCTTCATGGTGAGGTATTCCCTGTTTTTTATCTTATTATATTTTGTTGCGGGCGGTTTTACAGATTGCACACACACCACGCGAGATATTGCATAACACAAAGAGTTTCACGCTGGCAAACAAAAATCTCGGCAAAAATCTTGGCTAGCTTTGTTTGCGCTTTATTTGCGCTTTGTCGGGCTTTCGCGAGTCTTTGCGCGACTTGGACGGCGGCGGTGTTTTTCAGAAAAAATATTGACAGCGGCCCTCGTGTGCATTTAGACATAATTCCAATCAGACAAAAATTGATAATGAATAATAAATAGGGTTCGGGGTTTCGTGATGACTGTGAAGCGACATAAAAACGCGCTGGTTTCAAAAATGGCGGCTGCCGCTTTGGCATTCGGGATAGCGCAAGGCGCGGCGGGCGCAGCGACAGCACAAACCGCCCCCGACATTGTCCCCACCGACACAACAATCACGACCACAGCAGCGATTGAATACGCACCAATCCCCACGGGGAGCGCCTTTGACCGTGACCCACAAGGCTTGCTCGAAGCCTTCCAAGTTGCGCAAGCCACCGGAACGGGCGAACAAATTGACGCCATCGCCCAAACCGTCGAAACCGCCGCACAAGAACAGGCACAGGCTCAAAGACAAGCGCAAGTGCAGTCCATATCCAGCCGCAGCATCCAGTTTGACCCGCTCCTTCCCATCGCATTGATTGCGGGGCTTGGGCTCGCCTATGGCGGGTTTTGCATGTTCGCCGCCCGCCGCCGTATGCAAGGCGCGTGGTTGCGTGCCGCCGCCGGTGGTGCGATGGTGCTTACCTTATTGAACCCCGAAATTCTCGAAGAACAGCGCGAAATCCTGCCCACCGAAGTCGCCATTGTGGTGGACAGAAGCGCCAGCCAAGGCCTCGATAATCGCGGCGCCACGACACAGGCGACCTATGACGCCCTGATGACCCGCCTGTCCGGCCTTGAGGGCGTCAATATCCGCACCATCGAAGTGGATGGACAACGCGACGGGCAAGCCCTTGACGGGACACATTTGTTTACTTTGCTTGAAACAAGCCTGAGCGACATTCCGCGCGACCGGCTCGGCGCGGTGATCATGCTCACCGACGGGCAAGTTCACGACATTCCCGCCGACACGGCGGCCTTGGGGCGCGGCGTGCCGCTGCATGTTTTGGTATCCGGCAAGGAAGGCGAAACGGATCGCCGCATCGTCATCGACCAAGCACCGCGGTTCAGCCTCGTCAACGAAGAACAAACCATCACCTTCCGCATCGTTGATGACGGCGTGAGCGCCCCAAGCGGAACCCCCGTAAGCGTGACGTTAAGCGCCGACGGCCAAGTCATTGCCACCCAAAACGCCGTTGTCGGCGTCCCCACAACCATGACCGTCACCATCCCCCATACCGGCGCGAATTTGATTGAACTGCGCGCCGCGACGCTGGACGGGGAATTGACCGATGTTAACAACCGTATTGTCGTGCCGATTGAAGGTATTCGCGAGAATTTGAATGTCTTGCTTGTTTCCGGCGAACCGAACGCCGGCGCACGGATGTGGCGGACATTGCTTAAATCCGACCCTGGGACGGATTTGGTGCATTTCACGATTTTGCGCCCACCGGTGAAGCAGGACTTCACGCCGCTGGACGAATTGGCGTTGATCCCCTTCCCCGTTAACGAATTATTCGTTGAGAAGATCAATGATTTTGACCTGATTATTTTCGACCACTATGAAACACAAGGTTTGTTGCCCGCTTTTTACATGAACAATATTGCGGATTATGTAAGGAATGGCGGGGCGTTGATGGTCGTGTCGGGGCCGGAATATGCGGGGCGGCGCAGCCTCGCCGGCACGTTGCTGTCATCCGTATTGCCCGCCCAACCGAACGGGCCGGTTTCAGAAGGAGCGTATTTGCCGCAAGTCAGTGACGTTGGCCAGCGCCACCCCGTTACCCGCAACCTCGCCCCCCTTCCCACCGATGGCGGCGAAGCGACATTGCCGAGCTGGGGACGGTGGTACAATATTGTGGACTCAACCGTGCAATCAGGCCAGACCGTGATGACGGGGCCGGATGGCAAGCCGTTGCTCGTGCTTGACCGCCAAGGCGAAGGCCGTGTTGCGATGTTGATGTCTGATAACGCGTGGCTGTGGTCGCGCGGTTACGAAGGCGGCGGCCCGTATGCCGAGATGCTGCGCCAAACCGCCCATTGGTTGATGAAAAATCCTCAGCTTGAGGAAGAAGCCCTGACCATGCGCCGTGACGAAGAAGGCCGACTGGTCATCGAACAACAAACACTCGGAACGGAAGGCCGCACTGTCACCTTGCGCAGCCCGTCCGGTCAAACGCAGGAAGTCACCTTGACTCCCGCCGCCCCTGGCTTGTTCCGCGCTGTCATAGAAACCAGTGAAATTGGGCTGTACAGCGCCGAACTTCCGGCATCGGACGCGCTCGAAACACCGCAACAAACAACCTATATCAACATCGGCCCCGCCAATCCGCGTGAATTTGTGAGCACGCTCTCGACGCTGGATTTGTTATCCCCGATGACGACCGCAACGGGCGGCGCGATTACCCGCATGGCCGCCGCCGATGAAACATTGGTTACACCGAACGTTGAGGCTCGCGCCGCATCCGCCGCCGCAAGCGAGATGAGCGGTGAAGGCTGGATCGGCGTGCGTATGACCGATGTCACCATCCTGAAAGGCATTGAACAAACACCGATGATTCCGGCTTGGCTTGGGTTTTTGGCGAGTGTCGGGCTGTTGGCCGGCGCTTGGTACAAAGAAGGCGACGGCAAATTATTGAGCCGCAACCCATTATTGGGACGCGGACGCAAAAAACCGACCGCCCCCGCCCCTTCATAGGGATTGATGGGGGTTGGCATGACGGCCAAAGAGTCAAACGATAAGAAGTAATAAGAATAATAAAGACGAACGACAGAACAGGATAAGATGATGACACAACGGCTCAGCCAGATCTTCGCCGCCACGCGCACCAGCGTGGTCACCGGCGCGAGCGATTGGATCAAACGCCGTATGGGCAAAGACGCTTTGCTCTCCCATACCGCAGCCTCGACCGGCAATGCCTTGTCACCCGCCGCGAAAGAAGGGCTGGGGGCGGACGCCCTTCCCGTGCATTCGCCGCTCTATCCGGTTGCCCGCTTCATCAAGGCAAAGCAAGACGAAGCCGCGCTGAAAATGGCGGGAAGCCCCGTTCTCGCCCTCGGCCCCGTGGTGTTTGCCGCGCCGTGGATGTTGCTCGGCCTGCTCACCCTCCCCGCTCTGTGGTGGTTGATGAAGACCGTGCCGCCGAAGCCGCTCCAGATGAATTTCCCCGCGATACGGATGCTGTTCAACCTGAAATCACAGGATCAAGAACCCGCCAAGATGCCTTTGTGGCAACGCTTGATGCGCCTCACTGCCGTTGCCTTGGTCGTGCTTGGCCTGTCGCAACCGACATTGAACCCCGAACAACCCTTGTCCGGCACCGGCCCTGTGGTGTTGGTTGTGGATAACGGATGGGCGTCCGCCCCGAATTGGGATGCGCGGGTGCGCGAATTAAACGCCATGATCGACCGCGCCGAAGGCCAAGGCCGCCCGATTGTCTTGCTCCCCACCGCCCGCCCCGAAGATGGCGGCCCCGTGAACCAAACCGGCCCGATCAGCGCCGATGACGCCCGCCGTTTCGTGGCGACACTGAAACCGCAACCTTGGCCGGTTGACCGCCAAGCCGCGGCAGAATCTTTGGCGACTCTGGAATTAACCGACCCGACCACTGTTGTGTGGCTCAGCAACGGCCTCAACGATTCCGGCGCAGCGGCCTTGACCGAACGCTTGCAACAATTGGGCACGTTGCGCGTGCTGGAAGACGCACCGCAAAACGCAGCACAATTGCTCAGCCCCCCTGCCGCCGATGGCAGTGACGCCTTGACCATCACTATCCGCCGCCCCGATAGCGTCGGTGAACGCACGCTCACCTTGACCGCCAGCGACGAAGCCGGACGTGCCGTGGCACAAGCGGACGCGACCTTCGCCGAAGGCCAAACCGAAACAACCGCCGTGTTCAACTTGCCGCTTGAGGTTCGCAACCAACTGACCCGCGTATCCATCGAAGGCGAAAACAGCGCCGGCGCAACGGTGTTGCTGGATGAACGCTGGCGCCGCCGCCCTGTTGGCGTTGTCATGCCGACAACGACCGAGTCGGCGCAGCCCTTGCTCAACGAATTCAACTATATTGAACGCGCCCTTGACCCCTATGTGGATTTGAGCAGCGGCACGGTTGACCAGATCCTTTCCCCAGACATAGCCGTTTTGGTGTTGCCGGATTCTGCGGCCTTGACCGAAACGGAACAACAGCGCATCGCGCAATGGGTGGCGAATGGCGGCACTTTGCTGCGTTTCGCGGGTCCGAGACTCGCCTCCGAAGGCAATGGAACATCGACATTATTGCCGGTTGAATTGCGCCCTGGCGAACGTATTCTCGGCGGTCAAATGTCCGGCGAAGAGGTCGGACGGTTTGCCCCGTTCGAGCAAGGATCGCCGTTTTACGGCATTCGCCTGCCCACGGATGTCACCATTCGACGTGAAGTCATGCCGCAACCCAGCGCCAATATTGACGACCGCACATGGGCGCGTTTGCAAGACGGCACACCGATTGTCACCGCCAATCAAAATGAGCAAGGCTGGATTGTCCTGTTCCACACCACCGCCAACACGGATTGGTCGAACCTTGCAATTTCCGGCTTGTTTGTTGATATGCTGCGCGCCGTTGTCGGCCATTCACAAGGGGTGAAAACCGGCCTGAGCGGCCCCAGTGTTTCGTTACCAGCCATTCAGACTCTTGACGGTCAAGGCCGCCTTATTGAGCCGTCCGGCGCGGTGCGCCCGCTCACAAGGGAAGCCATTGACGGCAGCCTGTTCGGCCCGCAAAACCCGCCCGGATTCTATGGCAACGAAAGCGCCCGCCACGCCCATAACCTCGCAAGCGGTGTGCCGGAACTGACGCGCCTGTCCACCATCGGTGAAGGCACATTGCGCCAATCCTATATTGAGGCACAAAAAGAAACCGATTTGCGCGGCCCGTTCCTCGGCGCGGCAATGTCCTTGGCCTTGCTTGACCTTATTGTCTTGCTCGGCCAGCGCGGCGCCTTGCCCTCGGTTCGCAGACGCCGCAGCCCCACCCCCGCATAAAGGGCGGCACAAAGCGCGGCACACTTGCGAAAAGAGCCAAAGCCATGCTATGGATGCGGATATAAAACATAAGACGACCCAAAAACAAAAAACGACCATAAAAAACGACCAAACGAACACACAGGGATAAATACAGTGGCCAAAACCCCAAAAGGCGCAACCAAGCTCGATACTTTGTATAATTTGCTTGCCGGCGTTGACCAGACATACAGCAAATTGCCGATGAATTTGCGGTTGGAGATTGAAAAAATCAGCCAAGGACTCGCCGAATTCGGCCCGCGCAAATTGCGCCGCCGCGGTGTTGGCACGGAATTTTTCGAATCCCGCGATTTCCGCCCCGACACGGACGAACCGCGCAAGATTAACGCACGGCTCAGCGCCCGCGCAGGCCGCTCCATCGTCGTTGAAAAAGAAGCCGAAATCCGCCAGCATTTCTACCTGTGGCGCGATGCGACCGCTTCGATGAATTGGAGCGCCGATAAAGGCCGCTATACCAAAAAACAAGCGGCGGAAATCATGCTCCTCGCCTTCGCCAAGCATTTATCGAAAAACGAGGAACTCATCGGTATTCTTGACGGCAAAGGCACATATCGCGGCGGCAAAGCGTCTGAATCGCTCGCCGAACAAATGATCGATGTCACCATCGTCACCGGCAACATGCCGCAAATCGGCCGCAAATTGCCGCAAAACAGCACCGCCGTCATGTTCAGTGACTTTTTGATGGATCGCGACGATATTATCAAAGGCTTGTCGCAAATGACCGGCCTTGCCTTACGCGGGTTTTTGGTGATGGTTCTCGACCCGCAGGAACTCGACTTCACCTTCAAAGGCCATATCGAATTTGAAGGCATGGAAGGCGAAGGCAAAGAAAAATTCGAAAAAGCCGAAGCCATGAAAGACGCCTATCTCGAAAAAATGGGCACGCATATTGATTGGCTTGAAAGCGTTTGCAAAGCCAAAGGCTTTACCTTGATTTTACAACGCACCGACAAACCATTGCATGACGGATTAATGTCGATTTACGGCCTTGCGCCGAATGATCCCGCGAGCAGCATGGCGCGCCGCCCTGTGTTGACGCCTTAATCCTTGCGCCCCTTAATCCTTGCGCCTATGAACAACACGACAGACAGACAAGACAGACAGAACGGACAAAACGATGAGTAAATCACACAGAGCATTAAGATCCATGGTCGCAGGCGCAGCCATGCTCACCACCGCCTTCATGCCGGCGGCACAAAGCCTTGCACAAGGACAGCCCCCGCTCGGCGCGCAAACGGATTCCACCGTTGTCGACCCCGCTGCACCGAATGGACATGCCTTGCCAGATCTCAGCTCTCACCCGCTGGCGGGGATGGAAGTCGAGATGGAAGTGATTGTCAGGGACGCCCTGAACCAAGAAGGCCGCAGCGAAGTTGTTCTTGTCCGCCTGCCGCAACGCCAATTTAACAACCCGATCACCGTCAGCATCGGCGAAATGCGCCGCGACCTTGCCCTCGACACCCGCAATGCCGGCGCCATCGCCCTGCGCCTCGCCACATTGATTGAAGAAAAACAAGGTGATTTCCACAATCCCGTCACGTTGCAAGCCCTGCGCAATGCTCAGGAAATGCTCGCCACCGCCACCGGAGTCGATGCTTTTGAGCGAGTCAGCAGCTCGCTGTGGCGCATTATGCTCCAGATCGAGGAAGACACATTGAGCGACGCGGAACGCGCCCTGCGCGACGCCGAGCGTGCCTTGCGGGAAGCACTCCAACGCGATGCGAGCCAAGAGGAGCTGGATCAGCTTATGCGCGACGCGCAAGAAGCGATGGAAGAATTCCTCAGAGAGCAAGCCGAAAAAGCCGAGCAAAACCAAGACGCCGACGCCCAGCGCGATTTCGAAGAAATGCAACGCCTTGCCGAAGAAATGCGCCAAATGCTGGAGGAGCTCGCCCAGCAAGACCCGCAACAAGCACAGGAAATGATGCAGCAGATGATGCAGGAAATGCAACAGATGCAACAACAATCGCGCAGCCAAAACAGCCAGCAGCAACAGCAATCCCGCCAAGACATGCGGCAAATGATGCAACAGATGCAACAGCAGATGCAACAGATGCAGCAAATGCAAGAAATGATGAACGAGCTTCAGCAAATGATCGAGGAGCAACAGCGCCTTATGGATCAAACATCGGAGCAACAACAACAACAAGAAGAAGACATGAAAGCCCTGCGCGACCAGATCGAGCAGGCCGCCCAGCAATTGATCGGACAAGCCGCCACCATTCGCACCGCACAGGAAGAACGCTTGGTCGAACTCGCCGGAGAACGCGCCGAGCGCATCCGCCAGCGCGAGCAAGAGGTTATGCAACGGGACGACCTCACCGACGAAGAAAAACAAGCGATGATCGGCTATCAAAGCCGCTTTGACGGGCGCGAAATGGTCGGCGAAGAATTGCCCCACCGCAACAAAATCCGCCGGATGGAGGTTCTCACCGACGAATTAAACAACATGATTAGCCGTATGCAAACATTGCGCAATAACGATGAAGCCCCGACACAAGCGGAAGGGGAACGCTATGTGCGCCGCCTCACCATCATTGCGCAAGAATTGATGACCGAACAGCAACAACAGCAGCAACAAGAGCAAGAGCAAGAGCAGCAAGACGGCCAACAACAAGATGGCCAGCAGCAGCAACAGCAACAACAACAACAACAGCAGCAGCAACAAAGCCTGCAAGAACAGTTGCAACAAATGCTCCAGCAGATGCAGCAGCAGCTTCAGCAGCAGCGCTCGCAATCTCAAGACCTGCAACAACAGCAGCAACAGATGCAGCAGCAGCTCGAGCAAATGATGCAACAAATGCAACAAATGGGCATGGACCCCAGCAAGCTCGGCGAAGCGTCGCAGCCAATGGGCAATGCGTCCGGTCAGCTCGGCCAAGGCCAGCCCGGTCAAGCCGTTCCGAACCAAGGCCAAGCCTTGCAAAGACTGCGCGAAGGCGCGGAAGACATGCAACAGCAAATGCAACAAGGCAATGGATCGCCCCAGCAAGGCCAGCGCGGACAAGAAGAACAAGACCGCCCCGACCCGTTCGGCAACAACCCGAATGAAAACCTCGGCGTTGACCCGTCACAGGAAGAAAACCGCACACGCGTCATCCAAGACGAAATCCGCAGCCGCCTTGAAAGCCCCGATTTGTCGGCCGCAGAGCGCCAATATCTTGAACGCTTGCTGCGAAGCGGCGGCGTGGTGACGGCTCCGACGCCGCCTTCGCCGTAAACTCACGGAGGCGAGATCCCCACACCATCATAAGCAAAAAGCCTCACATCACCGTGAGGCTTTTTTGTATGACACAGCCGCATACAACCAAGGCAGCGACATATTATATGATTGCGCGCAGAGTTATTGAGCGCAGAGCCTGTGGCGCGGCAAACGGGTTGTCGGCAAGGCAGCGGACGGTAATGGCACGGCATCCGGACTGACCGCCGTTGCCGGCAAACGAATGGCGACTTCGCCTTCACGGACGCCGTAATCATCCTGCGCCGTGCAAGACAGGGTCAAGACGGGCTGGGTGTTGCCGTTTTCGGGCGAAACGGGCTCAATCGACTGAATAGCCACGGCGGGGCTGTTATCCGGCGCGACGGTGAAACTCCACGTCGGGCCGTTTTCAACCACGACGGTCACATCGCCCTCACGCAGTACAGCCTCGTATTGAATGGAGGCTTCGGCCTCCGTCTGGCCGCGTGTGCGGATGATTCTGTGGACGGGGACTTCCTCGCCATTCACCAAAACGCGGGTCGTGCCACCATTGACCACAACGGTCAAAACACTCTGTTTATGCACAGCCAAGCCAGCATTTGCGGGATTGTCTGTACCGTCCGTTGCGGGCGCAGGAGCAGACGCATTCGTGCGTAAGTAAATCGGCGCGGTTTGAATATTGGTCGGCGGCGTGACCCATGCGCGAACCTCCAGCGGCGCAACCGGCACGACCGGAGCCGTCCAGTCAAAAGCCTCCGCCAAACGGTCATTGCGTTGCTCACCCGCGACAACGGCACTGAGCGCCACGCACACAGGAACGATATAGCGCAATTTATAGCGGTCACGCTTGTTCAGATCAGGCTTCGGACTGCCCGCCTGAAGACGCCCCGCCCATTTATCCCAAATGCGGGACAGGTGTAACGTCCAGATGGCCTCGGCCTGCGGGTCTTTTGGCCCCGCCGAACCAAGCTTGTCATTCAATGTCCGCGCCGGACGGGTATGGTCGCCCGATAATTCATCAATACGCTTCGCGGCGTCCTTACGGCTCACCAGCAAACTCCCCGACTTCACGATCAACGGAGAAATCGCCGCCGCCGCCGCAAATGCAACAACGCCGATGATCTTTGCCTCCAACGGCAAAACATGCCACAGGCCAAGCCAAGACGCGGTTAAAAACGCCCCGCCGATCAAGAGCGGCGGCAAAGCCTTCGGCATAAAACGTTCAACCAAAAGCGAGCCCTGTGCCTTACGGATCAAGCGGTTAAATTTCGCGGAAATAGTTTTGGGGCTGTGGTCGGTTTGCGGCGCTGTGACCGTTGCAGCCGTTGCGGTGGCTTGTATCCCTAAAGGAGAATTAGCATCAGCCGGTGTTGGAACCGTTGTCATTTTTATGTCCTTTTTTATCCCTGTTTCAATAGACATAAAGCTATTTCATAACTCTGTCAATCAAAGCAACAAAAGCTCTGTAAAAATCTGTGCACACAGCGGAAACAGCGCCACTGGCGGCGTTTCGCGCATAGCAAAACCGGCGATTTTCACCACCGGTTTTTCATCATAATGCTATAGGTTAGGAACCGGCGGTGTGGCACGGAATATGCCGTTGAGGGCGGGATTTGGTTCCTGCGCACGCAAGATGCCTTGCAATTCCTCCAGCTCAACCCCTGCAACTTCCAAAATCAACTTGCGGCGGAAGGCGAGTTCCATGGCTCTGTGATACTCAACCAGCGATCTTTGGGCTTGCTCAAAACGCTCGAAAGCCACGACCTTCACAAAGCCCGGCTCCAACAAACCGCCATCGGGGCGCACATAAGTCGCCGGCGTCGCCAGATGTTGCCATGCCCATTCCTCTAGATCGCGGTCAGAAGAGGACGGATCAACCGTAATAAGGGCGTTAACAGTTGCCCCTTGATCCAGCGCAAGACGCTCACGCGCGGCATGGAGCATGTTCTCGCCTGTCGTTCCGCTAAACTCGTTCTCTTTACCATCGGTGATGATGTCCACGACACTGCGTCTTCCCTGCCACGGGCAGAAATTCAGGCACGTTCCGGCAAAATTCATGGCGCGGACTTGGTGCGTCATACCGGTTTCGCGGCGGTTCAGAGCGTTAATCTCGTTCGCTAGGAGCAAAAGTTTATTCCCCTCACCTTGGCGAATATCCAGCCAAGGAATGCGCAGATCGGCATTCGAGCCAAAATCAGACACGCAAATCGCGATGGATTGCGGGCCGCCGCGATAGAATATGGCGTTGCGGAAATCTTCCGACGCAATCGCATCGCGCATAGCGGCGCGTTGAACTTCGTATTCCGTATTGTCGATGGAACCACTGATATCAAACATGCACACAAGGCGCAGGCCGACAGGGCTGGTATTCGCAGACGCCATGGTCGGGTGAATAAAATCCGCCGCCGTCGTCGCGGCCGGCACGAAAGGAGGCTCATAATGCTGGCCGCCGCCCATTTGCGCCATCGCCTCTTCAACCCCCAAAACGCCGAACTTCGCGGCAACCACTCCGCCCACGGCAACCTTCAAAAAGTTGCGGCGGCTGAGCCCTTTTGAGGCGGTATTACGGGGAGTATTTGCAGTATGGGGGGTGGCATCAAGCGGCGTTTCATCGGCTCTGGGACGGCCTAAAAGCCTCCCGAAAGTCGTTGTGATGATGTTGCTCCCGTTCATTCCAGACATGATCTGTAACCCTGATTTTGTTTATTTTTATCCAAGTGATGTGAATTGTTTACATAAAAGAAGAAAACATGCAATTTTTTTTTCGTTTTTCTTGTCATGGGACTCATCATGGGACTCATGGGGGAACCGTGAATCTTTGCCCTAGCCCCTGCCCTCCCTCTCCATTCTCTTCCTGCCAACACCGATGTAGACCCGTGATTTTGAACGGGTTCAGATGCCACAATATTATTCTGTGAAATAGATTTTGACATAAGGAAAAAACCTGACTAATGTGCAAACCAAAGCATAAGACATAACAAAACGAACCTATGAACAAGGAGTTTACCGTGGCAAAAGATCCTTCCAAAGATACATTGATGGGCCAGCCCCTGAACGCAGAAGAAGCCCGCTTCTTCGCAGAAAAAGTTGAGGAATCATCCTCTTTATTGCGCCGCGCGCAAAGCGAGATTGCCTCCGAGGTCTGGGGACAAGACAAAGTCATCGAAAATACATTGATCTGCATGGTCGCCGGTGGTCACTTGCTCTCGGTCGGCGCGCCCGGCCTTGCGAAAACGCGCCTTGTGTCGCGCGTTGCAACCGTGATGGGACTTGATTACAAACGTGTTCAGTTCACCCCCGACTTGATGCCGTCCGATATTCTCGGCTCTGAAGTTCTGCAAGAAGACGCCGATGGCAAGCGCAGCTTTCACTTCAACAAAGGCCCGATCTTTACCCAGTTCTTGATGGCGGATGAAATCAACCGTGCCGGCCCACGGACACAATCGGCGTTGCTTGAGGCGATGCAGGAAAAGAAAGTCACCGTCGCCGGTCAAACCTATACCCTCCAGCGCCCATTCCACGTTATGGCAACGCAAAACCCGCTGGAACAGGAAGGCACTTACCCGCTCCCCGAAGCTCAGCTTGACCGTTTCTTGATGCGCCTTGATGTTGATTACCCCGATGAAGCGGCCGAAAAGCGCGTCATGATGGAAACAACCGGCACGACCGAAGACATCCGCGCCCTTTACAACCGCGTTGCCCAAGGCGAAGATTTGACCATCTCTGTCGACAAAGACGATGTGACCAAAGTTCAGGCGGTCTTGAAGCTCAACGATTTGATCCTGATGCAAAAACTGGCCAAGCGTATGCCGCTCAGCGAAGACGTGGTGAACGCGACAATGCAGATTGTCCGCAACGCCCGCCCCAGCAATGAAAAAGCCCATAAAGACATTCGTGAAAACGTGTCTTGGGGCCCCGGCCCGCGTGCGGTTCAGGCCTTCGCACTGGCCGCCAAGTCCCGCGCCTTGATGGATGGCCGCTTGGCACCGAATGTTGAAGACGTTCTGGCGCTTGTCGACCCGATCTTGGAACACCGCATGGCGCTCAGCTTCTCCGGCCGCGCCAACGGCGCCACATTCGCCGAAATCAAAAAGAAACTGACTTTGGGGCTTTAATCCATAGGGCTTAATCCTTATTTTTGCTCCGGCTAATTTTCGTTCATTATCAAGGCCGCCCTTGTAAATAGGGGCGGCTTTTTTCTTGGCTTGCGGCCTAAAGCCCTTAAAAACCCTTAATTAGGAACTGGCTTATCTTTCGTGGGTGTGGTATGCAGTGGGCTCTTGCACGATAAAACTTTCTGCCTGCGCGGCACCAAAGGCATGTGCTATTTAGGATTTAGATGAACAAAAAGAAAAATGTACTGCTCATTGCAGATAGCGAAAAGACAAGCCATAAGATGCTGTCTCTTTTTCTGGATGAAGCGGAATTTAAGCTTGTCGATTGTACAACCGGCAAACAGGCCGTACAGCTTTGCGTATCTATACGCCCCGATTTAGTGCTTCTTGACCCCGACCTTCCCGACATGACCGGCGCCGAACTTATCAGGACACTGCGCGAATGGACGGAAGTGCCGATTATCATCATCTCCGCCGATACGGATAATGCATCCGTCATTTCATGCCTGAATGAAGGCGCAAGCGATTATGTTTTCAAACCTTTTCATGCCGATGTTTTAAAGGCACGCATTAATGCCGCGCTGAGATCCGCGGCGGTGCAGGAAACGGGAGAGCCGGAATTGGTCAATGGCCCCTTGCGGATGGATCTGGTGCGTCATGAGGTGTTTTTGAACGACGACCTTCTGTCCTTCACGCCCAAGGAATATAATTTACTGCGCTATTTTATCATTCACCGCGGGAAAATGCTCCCTCACCGTGAGATCCTGAAAGAAGTCTGGGGCGATGCCCATGCTGAAGACACCCAGTATTTGCGGGTTTTTGTCGGACAAATCCGTGAAAAGATTGAAAAAGACCCCTCCGCACCCACCATCATCATTACAGAACCGAGTATCGGATACCGCATGGAGATTGCCGAAATTTCCTCGTTGCATGAGCAAGGCGTCTTAAAAGTGCCGGCCAATCATAATCAACCCTAAGGTTGAGCTTCTCCGCTTTTATAAAACAGTATTTGTAGATTTTTAGAAAAAGCTGTGAGGTTGCTCCCTCCCCCCTTGCCCATCTTCTTGTCATAAGCCAATTTTTCTTTATCCTGCCTCCCTTTTTATACGATCCTTATACAATCCTTATACATTTCATGACCTTCGGCATCGCTTCCTGATAAGGGAAGGCGCATCGTCTGCTTCTTGAAATAAAAAGGATTTTATCATGAAAACGAAAACAATCTTGGCTTGCACCGTTGCCCTTACCATGAGCGCTTGTAGCTCCGGCAGCTCACTGTATGAAAACTCTGGCCCGCGCTATACCCCAAGACCGGATGTCGCGCAAAGAAATTATACCAGCGTCCACCACGCCCAAGACCATAGAGATGAAATAGCCTACAAAGAATACGAAGAAAGAGAGCCTTGCCAGAATTACCGCAAGTTGCCGCGCAACATGATTGATCGTTGTGACAAAACCGAAAAAGATTTGGAGCTTGCCAACACACAAATCGCCACACAAACGAGAACATTGCCGATTGTGAGCTCTTATACCATTCTGTTCGATCATGATGAATCGTACGTCCGCAACAACGAGCACGCCACGCTTGACCGCGCCCTTCGTGACATTGCCAAATACAACCCGTCACAAGTGACCGTCACAGGGTATACCGACAGCTCCGGCGACGCCGCTTATAACCAAACACTCTCCAGACAACGCGAACAAGCCGTTTCCAAGGCCTTACTGGCGCGCGGTATTTCAAACTACACGCTCGACCGTGAAGCCCGCGGGGAATTCGACCAAGCCGTCCAAACCCAAGACGGCGTAAGAAACCAAGACAACCGCCGCGTTGTTATTGATTTTCGTCGCTGAACATAAAACCCGAAAGGTATTTTTATCATGAATATCAAAGATATTATGAGCAAGCATGTCGAGATTGTTTCTCCGGACACACTTTTGCATGACGTCGCAAAGAAAATGCAGGCCAGTGATTGCGGGAGCGTTCTGGTCGGCAAGGATGACCGATTGGTCGGGATGATTACCGACCGCGATCTGGCCTTGCGCTGCGTGGCGGAATCCCACCGTCCGGACGAAACAACCGCCGCCAACGTCATGACAAAACAAATTCTGTATTGCCGCGACACGGATACGATCGAAGACGTCGCACTGGATATGACCAAAAACAAAGTCCGCCGCCTGCCCGTTTTGGATCAGGACAAAAGACTTGTCGGGATTGTATCTTTGGGCGACCTCGCGATGCATTCCACAGACGAACATCACCGCGTTTGCGGCAAGGCCTTAGGCGATATTTGCACGGCGACGACCAAGCCGGTAAAACCGCAAAACCGCGAGGCGCGTCATGCTTAGATGGGCTGTTACATTCTTGGTTATTGCACTGGTCGCCGGCGTATTGGGCTTTAGCGGGATTGCCGCCGGTGCGGTCGATATTGCACGCATATTGTTTATCGTGTTTATCGCGCTGTTCCTTATTGCCGGTACCATACATGCCTTAAAAGGCCGGGCTCCGCCCATCTAAAAGGCATTTTTTCATTCACACAAAAGGCATAAGGAGGATTTAGCAATGCTTACCAATATCCGATTCCTAACACTTATAACCCTGACCGTCATCGGCCTCAGCCTCTCTGCTTGTGAGACCATGGAAGGCGCGGGACGTGACATTCAAAGCGCCGGTCAATCCGTTGAAGAGGCCGCAGAATAGCATTAGACACGTAGCACTAGACACATAGCACTCACTCTAATCCATAACATTCACATGAAAAGGCAAAGATCATGAACAACGACATCATTCAAGGCAATTGGAAACAGCTCATGGGCGACATCCGCAAGCAATGGGGAAAATTGACCGACGACACCCTGACACAGGTTGAAGGCAACCGTGAAAAACTGGTAGGCGTCATTCAAGAAAATTACGGGATTGCCCGTGAAGAGGCCGAAAACCAAGTCACGGACTGGGAAAAAATTCGCGACAACACACCACCGAAAATTTCCCGTAATGGCTCGAAATAGCCCCATATTCTGCATTCTGCACTTAAACACACAAAAGGATCATATACCATGCCCCGCAAAACGATAACGATGACTGCTCTTATTCTCGGCCTTCTCGCGCTTCCGATAGCGCAGGTCAGTGCTCAAGACGTCAAAACCCAGACACAAACCCGCTCATATTCATATGACAGCAATAACGACGGCTATATCCAGCCGGAGGAATTCACAACCTATTTTTATACGAGATCCGACCTTGATGGCGACGGATATATGGGGGATGAAGAATGGACACTCACCACGTCCCAGTTCTACCGCCCCTACAAGGACGTGAATTACAATAACTACACCTATTGGGACCAAGACAAAAACGGCCGCCTTGACAGCAACGAAGTCAAAACTCTGGTTGAAAAGACAGGTCTGTATTCAAAATGGGACACAAACACCGATGGCAAAGTCAGCACCGCCGAATTTGAAATCGGAACGTTTAATGCCTATGACGACAATAGTGATGGCATGTTGAGCCTCGAAGAATGGAAGAGCGTTCTCAGATAAGCTCGCCTATATTTTCCTCGAAAAAGCCGCCCTATGGGCGGTTTTTTTGTTGCGTTTTTTATACGTAAAATGGGACAGGAAAACACCCTTATAACTTCCTTATACTCTCCCACTTCTTCAATATCGAATTGTTATGCCTCATCTGCGACAACGGTGGAGGCCTGTTGTTTGGGCTAAAACCACAAGAGATCAAGGAGATCACTATGGACAATAAAAACCAAAATACAAACCAAAATACAAAAGAAACCCCAAGAGTGAACACAAAAGAAAACTCAGATAAAATGCGCACCAAAATCAAAGAAACATGGAGCGGCCTGAGCGACACAGACATCAAACTGTATGACACCAAGCGCGCAGATTTCTTTGCCAAAGTGAAAGAAAAACACGGCGTATCCAAAGAAGACGCACAAAAGAAATTGCAGCAAATAGAAAAAGATTGCGGCTGTTCCAGCTCGACCAAAGCCGCTTAGTTTCTAGCATTTCCCCTGATGCTCTGGCCGTCCGGTTTTATACCGGACGGTTTTTTTTAAGCACCCGAACTTTCATGAATGGCTATCGTCATGTTAAGCCCCTTGTTTCATTCACTAAACGTAAAAAATCTAAGCCTTTTTGGGTTTTATTTTGTTCTAGATTTACTGAAAATCAAAGGATGCTATGATGTCGATGATAAACGGAAAGAGCAGAAGAAATGCAAGACACGGATAAAAATACGCTGTGGCATAATATTTCTTATGAAGCCGCACTGGAAAGCTTGGAAACATCCAATCATGGTCTTGCCCCTGACGAAGCGCAGGCTCGCCTTAAAACTCACGGGGCAAACCGTTTGCCCACAGCCGTAAAGCGCAGTGTTTTTTTGCGGTTCCTGTCGCATTTTCACAACATCCTGATTTATGTTTTGATTGGTTCCGCTGTTATTACGGCATTACTTCATCACTGGGTTGATACCGGCGTTATTCTGGCGGTCGTGATTGCCAATGCGATTATCGGCTTTATTCAGGAAGGTAAAGCGGAGAAAGCAATGGACGCCATCCGCCATATGCTGGCGCCCCACGCGAATGTGATCCGAGGGAGTGAACGGGTCAGCATCGATGGTGAAGAGCTTGTCACCGGCGATATCGTTTTGCTGGAGGCAGGCGATAAAGTCCCCGCGGACTTGAGGCTTTTCAGCGCGCATGGGCTGCAAATTCAAGAAGCCATACTGACCGGAGAATCAGTCCCGGTCGAAAAACATACCAAGCCTGTGAATGCTGATGCCCCGCTCGGTGATCGCACCTGTATGGCGTTTTCAGGAACGCTGGTCACAAGCGGGCAAGGCAAAGGCGTTGTCGTCACCACGGGTAGAAACACGGAGATCGGACGGATCAGCGGCCTGCTATCCCAAGTGGAGATGCTCACCACCCCTTTGGTCACGCAGATGGGCATCTTCGCCAGATGGCTGACGGTGTTGATCCTGATCATTGCCGCTTTGCTGCTGGTCTTTGGCTATTTCGTCGAACATTACGATTTCACAGACATGTTTATGGCCGTGGTGGGCCTGTCCGTCGCCGCTATTCCGGAAGGCTTGCCTGCGGTTCTGACCATCACGCTGGCGATTGGCGTGCAATCCATGGCGCGGCGCAATGCCATTGTCCGCCGCCTGCCGGCTATCGAAACGCTGGGCTCTGTATCGGTGATCTGCACCGATAAAACCGGCACGCTAACCCGCAATGAAATGATGGTGGCCTCTGTGCTCACGCCTCAGGATCTTTTTTCATTGGAGGGAAATGGCTACGCCCCTGAAGGGGCTCTGAAGCTAAAAGACGCCACTGTTTCTGCGGCAGAGCATGACATTTTCGCCGATCTAGCCCGCGCAGCGTCTTTGTGCAATGACGCAGCGTTGAAGGAAAAAGACGGAATATGGGCGGTGGAAGGCGACCCGATGGAGGGCGCCCTTCTTGCTTTTGCAGGAAAAATGGGTCTGGATATCCGCAAGGAGCAGGCCGATTGGACGCGCACAGATGCTATTCCTTTTGATGCGCGGCACCGCTTTATGGCCACGCTTAATCACGATCATGAAGGCCATGCTCTCGTCCTTATCAAAGGCGCGCCGGAGCGCATTTTGTCCATGTGCAAAAACCAGCGCGGTCTGAATGGTGATGTGCAGACACTTGATACATCATACTGGAACAGCAAAGCAGAAGACATTGCAGCAAAGGGTCAGCGCGTTCTGGCCTTTGCCTCACGAGCCGTCAAGCCAGATCATACCGCCCTTGAACACAAAGATGTGGAAGGCACGCTGACCTTGCTCGGTATGGTCGGAATGATCGACCCACCGCGCCCCGAGGCCATTGCAGCCGTTGCTGAATGTCACGGAGCAGGCATTCGCGTTAAAATGATCACCGGCGATCATGCCAAAACGGCTAGCGCCATCGGTCAACAGATCGGTTTGCAAAATTCGGATAAAGTTTTAGCGGGCGCGGATCTTGACGGCATGGATGACGCCGAGTTGCGTGAAGCTGTCCTAAATTGCGATATCTTTGCCCGCACCAGCCCTGAACACAAATTACGCCTTGTCATGGCGCTGCAATCCCACGGCATGACGGTTGCCATGACAGGCGATGGTGTGAATGACGCCCCCGCCCTCAAACGCGCCGATGCGGGAATTGCCATGGGAATGAAAGGCAGCGAAGCCGCCAAGGAAGCGGCGGAGCTTGTTCTCGCCGATGATAATTTTGCCTCTATCGCCGCCGCAGTGCGAGAGGGACGAACCGTTTACGATAACATCAAGAAAGTGATTAGCTGGACTTTGCCAACAAATGCGGGGGAGGCCATGTGTATTATTGTTGCGCTGCTGCTCGGTATGACCCTCCCGGTCACCCCCATACAGATTCTTTGGATTAATCTGATTACTGCCGTGACGCTCGGCATTGCTCTGGCCTTCGAACCAACAGAAGAAAACACCATGCGCCGCCCGCCCCGTCCGCGGAATGAGCCAATACTGACTGGCGAGTTGATCTGGCATATTGTTCTGGTCTCCGTACTGTTCCTTTGCGGCGTCTTCGGAATTTACAACTACGCCATTGATGCTGGTTATTCAGTAGAGCTTGCCAGAACTATGGCACTGAATACATTGGTGGTGATGGAGATTTTCCATTTATTCTTTATACGCAATATTTACGGCACATCCCTGACATGGAAGGCGGTGCGCGGCACGAAAGTAGTCTGGATGACCGTTATAGCCATCACGATTGCCCAGTTTGCCATTACCTACCTGCCGCCGTTGCAGTCTGTCTTTGCCACGGCCTCCATTCCTTTTTGGGACGGCGTTATTATCGTTGGTATTGGCGCGGTGCTATTCGCCGTCATTGAAACTGAAAAACAAATTCGTCTGGCCTTTCGGCGAGGGAAAGAGATCACAGCATGAAAATACTTGTTTTTAACGCGGGAAGCTCCAGCCTGAAATTCGGCGTCTTTTATATGAGCGTTGAAGACAGCCGCGTCTTCAAAGGTGAATTCGAAGGCTTTAAAAACGGCCAATGCCAGTTTCATTATCGCGTAGGCGGCGAGCAAGGCAAAGAAGAAAACCGCCCTGAAAACATCGCTACGGTTGCGGACGCCATCGCCCGCGTGCCGGATATTCTCACAGAATTCGGCTTTACCCATTTCGATGCGATCGGCCACCGCATCGCCCATGGCGGCGAGCGGTTCCATGAGGCAACACTTATAAATGACGAAGTATTAAACCATATTGAAGGCTGCACGCCGTTGGCTCCGTTGCATAATCCGGCCAATCTCAAGGCCGTGACCATCGCCCAAAAGCTCTGGCCGGAGCTGCCGCAAATCGCCGTTTTTGATACAGCCTTTCACCATACAATTCCGGAGCGCGCCTATACCTATGCGGTTCCCAAAACATGGCGAGATAAAGGCCTGCGGCGTTACGGGTTCCACGGCACATCGCATAAATATGTCGGGTTACGCGCTGCACGGGAACTGGGAAAGCCTGTCACGGACTTACAGATTATCAGCTGCCATCTCGGGAATGGCGCCAGTGTCTGCGCCATCAATCGCGGGTTCTCGATTGATACATCCATGGGCATGACTCCGCTTGAAGGGCTTGTGATGGGCACGCGTTCCGGCGATGTCGATCCCGGTATGTTTACCTATCTATCCCGCGAGCTTGGCTTGAGCGCGGAAGACGTAGAGCGCGAACTATATAATAACAGCGGCCTCAAAGCTTTTAGCGATACGCAAGATATGCGCGAGGTTGAAGCGATGGCCGCTGCTGGACATGAGAATGCCCAGCTCGCCATCAATGTTTATGCATATCGCGCGCGCAAATATGTCGGCGCGTATGCCGCCGCCATGGGCGGGCTGGATGCGATTATCTTTACCGGCGGTATCGGCGAAAATTCGGCCTCTATGCGCCGCCGGATCTGCGACAAGTTTGAGTTTCTCGGGTTGTTCATGGATGACGATAAAAATATGGCTGTAAAACTGAAAGGCTTTGAAGCGCCGCAAATACAAGCGCTTGAATCCCGCATTAAAGTCATCGTCACGCAAACCTGCGAACAACTGATGATCGCTCAGGAAGTGAACTATCTTTTGGCGCAAAAAGCACATACGCCAAAACAAACATGGCGTATCCCGGTTGCCGTCTCGGCCCGGCATATCCATCTATCTCAGGATCATGTCGAAGCACTGTTCGGCAAAGGCTATAAATTGAAGAAAATGCGCGATCTAAGCCAGCCCGAAGGCTGGGCAGCGGAGGAAACCGTCGCGGTCATTGGGCCAAAAGAATCGTTTGAAACAGTGCGTATTCTGGGCCCAACCCGCAACGCCACGCAGATTGAAGTGTCAAAGACCGATACATTCACGCTTGGCGTGGAAGCCCCTGTCCGCCCGTCGGGCAAGCTGGATCATACACCATTTATCAAGCTGCGCGGGCCCTGCGGGACAGATCGAAACAAACGGCCTGATCATCGCCGCAAGGCATATTCATATGAGCCCCGATGATGCCGAAAAAATGAACCTGAAAAACGGTGATTATGTTGACGTTAAGCTGGACGGCGAGCGTGGTATTTCCTTTGCCAATACACTCATCCGCGTCAAAGACAGTTACGTCACAGAAATGCATATCGATACCGACGAAGCCAACGCCGCCGGCATCGCCTTCCACACGAAAGGCGAGCTTGTTATCGATGAGCCATGGGGGCAAGCGGATATCATATCCCGCAAGAACATGGAACTGAACGGGAGGAAGGCAGGGTGAGTAACCGCCTCTTTTGCAAGCTTAATAGCGTTTGAGGTATGCTCAGCCATAGGATAGCGCCCATGCGCGTCACATTCTTTGAAAACAACCAAAGTCATCACAAAATAGCGTGATGAACTGTCTTTAAATCCTGTATCGCCGCTTTCGTCTATGAGTACGAGCATTTAAATTTTTGTTTCTATTGTTTTTTTTAAGCTTATAAGGATATTAGCGGTATAACCTCCACTGCAAAGAAAAACTTACATCCACACTACAACGATTCGGGATCAATAGGGAAATCTTGCATGTCTGCTATCTCAACAAGTTCATCCAGTAAAGGAGTCGGTTTTAGAAAGCCTATATTATCAATCGTAATATCTGGAATCAAAAGACCATGTCTTTGACAAGAATACGCCGCAGAAGCCATATCTGCCGCGCTAAGAAAGCCTGGAACAACTTCGCCTTCAACTCTCATCCAAAGAGAATGAACGGTAACTTTGCCTGCGCTAACAGTCCCTTCAACTTCAGCAAGCATCTGTTTATTCATTTTGTAAAAAGCGGCAAGCACCAGAATTTCCTCAAATCTCAATTCAGCCAATATACGAGCGTATTTTCTGAATTTATTTGGATAAACTGGCTGTCCTTTAGCAGCCATCCCACGAAGAGCGCGAGCCATGAGCCTTAAATTTTCGTTTGCAGCTCCAGTTCTTTTTGCCTCATAAAACATTTCCATTAATGTTATCTGATCATCTACATCTTCAACATGTATCAGAGTGTTTTTCTCGGAAATTTCTTCAAGTAAGATTTTTTGAAGCTCTCTAACTTGCTTTCCTTTCCAAGCTTTGTAAGCGCTCCCCACCACTAATTGAGCCGTTCGACTTATAATCATTTCAATCATAATAAACATCTTTCAAAATAATCAGACATAGGTTAGCTAAGCTATTGCCGCAAAATTCCAGAGATTTGTTCCAACCAACCCAAAATTTCGTCATCTGGATCTGATTCTCTCAAAAGAGCCAAATTCATTCGCTGTATAGCTTCTTTATTTATTCTCTTCTTTGCTTGGCTGATTTTCTTTCCGAGCTTATCCTGTTCCAGTTGATCCCATGTATGCGGGCTTAGCGAAGCTTCATGCAAAGTTCGCGCGACATATTCTGGAACGTTCTCCATATTCTCTATAGGCTGTGTACGCGCAATTCCAAATGTTGCGCAAATAGCATTTATATGCACGTAGTTTTCAAGCTCTCTTTTATTGGTGAGATACGCTTTGTCTCCATTATTTCGTGCATTTATTCCTTCGACGGTTGCTAAGTATGGAGGATTGTTCTGGCCGTCCCTATCGTAAATATGAAACTCTGTTTTATTAATCCCCCTTAAATAGCGCTGCTCCGCCCACTGTTTTAAAGTACTTCCACCAACTGGAATTATCGCAACAGCAGGATTATTTTTAAGCGAAAGGATATTGGGGTCTTCCTCGTGTATCTTCTCTGAGAGATTTTCAAAAAATGCGACATCGTTTGTTCCCTCGACAAAAAGCAATATCTTAACTCTGCTGTCTGGAATAACGCCAAGAGTTTCAATTACTCTTTCTAGATTGGCAGTAGCCTCTTCTTCGTTTTCACAACTGTAAACAGACGGATAGAGATTATCCTCTTTTACTACGTACCGAATAGACCTCACGGGGATAGAATGTGACAATCCTGGCACGTGTGTAGTAAGGATAACTTGAGAATTTTCTTCCTCACTGATAGACATCAGCGTGTTTATTAGAGCCTTCTGATAATTGGGGTGCTGAGAATTCTCAGGTTCCTCAACGGCAAAAATTATATGCTTGCGGGTCCCCTCCTCTCGTCTTTTTGCAGCCTCAGCCTTAAAAAAGCTTAAAAGCAAAAGCCTTCTTGTACCACTGCCTCTTTTATTTATAGGAACTCCGTTATCATCAGTGATTGTTAGCTTAAAACTTTCCCATTTAGGCTCAGATTTAAAATCTGGATTCAATTCAGCCGCAATTAAAGGATCAAACTCCCTCAAGTGTTGTATGGTTCTGTTTGCAACGTCTATAGCATGCCTTCTAACCTCTTGCTTAAAATCTTCTAGCAATTGACTCGCTTGACGGACAGCCGCCTCGACAGCTATTTTCATTGGATCAGTTACTTCATTGTCATCCTCACTGCTCATACGATCCGATTGAAACAAAGCATAAACGGGCATCCAGCTAGCTATTTGCTCCCAAATAGCCTTCGTGTCTTCTTTGTTATTGAGAAGAATCAGCCCTTCCTGCCTCTCCATAGGCGAAAAATGCTCCCGTATCGCCTGACGAAGCTCAGCATTGCTTCTATTATCAGCAACCTCTATTTGGTTATCACTAGCTCTTTTCTTCAAGTCGCTAATTTTTAGGGCGAGAAGGTCGCTAACTTCCGGAGCAATTGGATGATTGGCGACAGCGTAAATTTTTGGTGAAATCGTTGATTTAGAGCAATCATACTCTTTCAGTATTTTTAGTTTCCCATCGGCTGTCAGCAAGCACTCTCTTTCTAGAGAGGTTTCAGAAGTAGTGTCTAGGGTCAAGGAGGAAGGAAAGTCAGAAAACTCACATGTTATCTTTACGATACTATTCTCGGCATTTGTCTTACAGGCATCATTTCTATCAATTTTTACCGTTTTGTTGTTAAAGAATATCTCCAGCGCCTCCAAAACACTGCTCTTTCCATGCTCATTTTTTCCAATTAGGGCAGTAAGATCAGAAAACGTAATCTCCGTCCTATCCCTATAAGAACGAAAATTTTCCAAGATAAGCTTTTCCAGTTTCATAAGAATCTCCTTTTCAAAGATGCTATGAGGAAAAGTTTAATCAGGCAATAGAGCATACAATTTATGCAAGGTAGCACCAAAGTAGCACCATCAAAAATAAAGCCGCCTTGTGAGGCGGCTAACTTATTGAAAAGATTGGTTGCGGGGGCAGGATTTGAACCTGCGGCCTTCAGGTTATGAGTCTCACTCAAGCAAAAAGCCACAACAAGCCACGATCAATTAAAACAATATAAACAGCAACTTAATCAAAACGACGTGTTGCCATATACTGTCATTTTTTGCTATTTTTTGTAGCGAAGTGTCCCGCCAGTGTCCCATAGAAATGATCAAAAACACCTTATAAAACCTGATCAAAATCACTAGAAAACGGCCCAAAATTTCTATGGGACAGTGATTTTGGGAGTTACCGATTCTGAGCCCTGGAACCCCTTGAAAACCGTCAACTCACTCCTCAAAAACCACCCTTTTTACATGATAACCTGAAGGTCGTTAGAGCCTTTCGAGATTTTATACCTCGTTTTATACCCCCAAAATTTCAGACTGCAATTCGGTTGCTGAAGCGGGATTTGAACCAGCAGCCCAAAAACACCTAAAGAGCTATTCAAGCTCCTCAATTCTAATTCCTAACTTGTCAGCGAAGCTCTTATTGCGTCGGTGCGCCCTTGAATGAATAGATGATAATTTGATAATTTCTATGTGTGCCTCAGCGATACGTTGATCTTCCTTGCCCTTCTCAATTGAACGTATGGGAAGTGGGATATTTCTAATCCAGTCATCATTAACCGTCTTTTCGTAGTCACCTGGCACATCTATGCGGCTTAGATTTTCACCAATCAGGTAACAATAAAATCTTTCAAATTTTAGCGTTGAAAAGTTTGCAATTAAATTTGCATACTTAGTTAGCTGACCTAAGTGATCCGCAAGGTTTGTCTCTGGTTCTTTTAATTCAATGAGAATGCATTTGCCTTCATCAGGGTATAAAAATATATCTGGCCTCCTCCCTGGCTTGAGGCTCATCTCTTGAATCGTTTCCTTTGGAATTTCCTTTAATAGCTTCCCGAAATTAGGCACTTCAATCTGGTTTATTGCCATTTCCGAGCACCCATCAAAATGGACGTACTCTTCATTTAAAATCCAAAGATCATTAGGCGTTGCTGTATCCTGGTTCTTCCTCTTAAAGATAAGGTCATGAATTAAGCCTTCTTTATCTCTTCTTTTTTTGCCTTTTGCCTTACCTTTTTTAGGTGTCTCTTGAACGGATAGTGAATTTTCAAGTATCAGCTTTAGTACCCTGGTGACCATTTCACGACGAATTACATATCTCCCAAGCTCCTCTTTATTCTGCTGCGGAATGAGACCAAGAAGCTCGCTACTTCGCTTTTCAAGATCATCCTGATAGTTATCATCGGTAGGATTCAAGTTATTTAAGCTCTCATATAACTTCTTAATTTTCTGGTTTTCCTTTGATAGGACTTGAGCATGCTTCGCATATATCTTGTCTGTTATCTGTTGTTCGCTGTCAGTAAGATTGAAGTTGGCAGATAAAGCTATCTCAGACGGTATGCCATGAGCCTTTGCAATCGCCACGACATTCTGCTCTTGACGTTTTTTTAAATCAAAAACTTCGCCATAAACCTGACCTATAACAGAATCAATTTTCTTTTCTATGTTTTCAAAAAACAGAAATTCCTCACCAGCATCAAAGAATAAATTTCCTTTGGCTTCTATTTCTGTCTCTTTTTGATGAGGAAATTTGAAGCTATCAACCGAATGACTGACGTATGCCTCTTTGTCGAGCACATCACCATAAACAGCTGTTAAAAAGCGAAACCCCTCTAAGCTTTCATTTTTCTTAATTTGTTTGAGTGGAATGCCCTCAACAGGGACATTCTTACTGCATAGAAAAACACCGTTTTGCTCAAGCTCACTTCGGGGAAGTTTGAAGTGTGCCCACTGGAATTCTTCAGATTTATTAGAAACCGTACTCCATTCAATTTCATCTGATTTTGGATCTAAAACTTTAACGTAGGGAACCGTAAAAGTCCCAGACTGAAGAGGATCTGGAATGTCTTCAGGCGCGATGGATTCCTTAAATACAACCTTATCTTGCTTAAGAAAGGTTATGATAATTTTCGGAACAGCAGCCTTTTTCTTTTTGTCGAGATACAATCTCAATAAAAACTTATTCTTAATCTCATTCTTAAGTTTACCAATTTCTAGATGATCAAAAAAATCTTTTTCCTCTCCAGTATGAGAAAAACCCGTAATAGTAATTATTGTGCTGACATCCGCACGCTCAGTGACTCTTTCATTTGTATGGTTGCTTATAAAATTTATTCCGTCACAAATAAAGTGCCGATGATAAATATCGTTATCTTTACGATAGAAGCTGTTAACTTCCACCTTGTCTGCACGATGCAGATACTGGATTCGGCCAGATCCCCTGTTGTTATAACCCTTGCTTTTATCTAACAGCGTTTCAAATCGACCATAATTTTCATCATTGAAACCAGCGCCATTATCAAAAATCTCTATCTTATCAAGTTCATTGATCTCTTTTATAAGGCCAGTGAAATATAGTTTCACTTCGATAACGCCAGCACTAAAATCAGTCTCATTCATTGCCCTTTGAGATATTGATTCTAGAGAGTTTGTTATTGCTTCATAAATGTGCGCAAGCGGATATTTTGACTTAGGAATTAAGTCGTCCATAAGTCCTTGTAGAGTAATTTTTGCCGTTGTTGTGCTCATATTCATTCCTCTACGCCGCCGCCTTAAATCCAACCACATCCATCAAACGGCTGAAGCTGTCGACCACATCGTATTTAACCTTATCTTTTTCAATCTTCAAGTTGATCTTCTCAAAAAACTTCCGGGCGCACTCGATCTTGGTTTTCTCAATCTCGCGTAATTCCATCGAGGACATGCTGCCCTTGGTCTCAGCGACAAAGTAAATGTGCTTCACAGCGCCTTCGGTGAACGATATGGCCCAGTCAGGGTTATAATCGCCGACGGGCGTGGGAATCAGGAAGCCGCGAGGGAGTTTTGCGTAAACGACGACTTCGGTGCTCGTGTCTAGCTCTTGTACGAATTGACGCTCCACCTTGGAATCGGTGATGACGTAATCGTAAATGTGCTTTTTGAGTTTTTCACTGGCCTTGGTAAAGTCCTGCCGATTCTGGCCTGCGGTGAAGATGCTGGCATCATATTCGCCCGCCACCTGGTCATAGGTCAGGCGCTCGATGATAACCGTCGCCTTCTGCTCGTTAATCAGGCGGGAAGCTTCGGCAATGAAATGCTCTGGGTTCTGCTTGAATTGATCGAAAATGGCCTTTTCCAGGCCGGTGAGTATCTCGGCCAGCGTCTTACGGGTCAGGTGAACATTCTCCGCAATCTTGCCCAGCAGGTCATATTTGACTGCCGAGTGGATCGAGGCGTTATGGGCCTCTATGGTCGTTGCCTGAAGGCGGAAGCCTTCGCCTTGCTCAAGCTGCGTGTCGGTGATCTGGTCGCCCTGGATGCCCGCCTGGATCGTGTATTGAAGCGGCGTAACCCGAAGCTCCTTATTCAGGGTCTTGATGCACTTGCCGACCAGCTCGGTGGAATCAAACTCCACACGGTACACAGCACGGCGGTTAATGCGCTTCCATAGCTCCTGGAATTCCTTCTTATCGAAATTGTCATTGAGCGGGTTTGGCTTTGGCTTACGGTCATCGCCTGGTTGGGGCAGCTGAGCCTCGCTGAACACGCTATCGATCAGCCGGTATATCTGCTCGGCATGGGGCGCTAAATCGTCTGGGAGAGGCTCCAGCGTGTCCTCGGCCTTCGCTTGGTGGTACGCCTCGGAAACTTGATCCGAATCGTCTGTATAATCGTTTTTAAGCAGGTATTTGTAAATCTGCTTGGCCATAGAAGCTGTGATTTCCAGCGTGCCGGCCTCGGTCTGAATCACTTTGCCGGTGAAATAGGCTTCATCGGCTTTACGGGGGCGGGCGGACAAGGAATCACTGATTTCCTTCTGTAGATTACCCACAAAGTCCTTATAGCTCTCGCTGGCCACAACAGTCAGAATGTTAATGTCGTGCACGATAATCGGATTATCCATGCGGTCGCCGTTCTGGTTGACGCAGAGGCGCAGGCCACGGCCAACCTCCTGGCGGCGAGAGATGGTATTATCGCTGTGCTTCAGCATACACATGACAAAGACGTTCGGGTTATCCCAGCCTTCACGCAGGGCAGAGTGTGAGAAGATAAAGCGCACCGGTTCCTGGAATGACAGCAGGCGTTCCTTGTTTTTCAGGATCAGGTCGTAAGCATCCACATCGTCGGACAGCCCCGCATTCTCGCCCCGTGCTGCTACGTCTGGGTCAGTAAGGCGCTTGCTCTTCTTATCAATCGAGAAATAGCCTTCGTGCGTTCTGCTGGTTTCGATGGCTTCCAAATGCTTTCGATATGCATCGCTGTTATCGAGATTTAGCGTGCCCAGATATTCAGCCTTCATCTGTTCGTATTCTTCTTCAAAAATACGGGCATATTCGCCCATCTCATCTTCTTGGCTGTAATCGCGGTATTTCACGACTTCATCGATGAAGAAAAGCGATAGCACTTTAATGCCCTGGGCGAAGAGCTGCGCTTCTTTCTCCAGATGCGCTTTAATCGTTTCACGGATTTGAATGCGGCGAATGGCATCCTCGGTCACATCTTCACTAGCTTCGCCAGCCGCCAGCGTCACGCCATTCGTAAATTCAACTGTGTCCTGGTTATAGTCGATCTGGGAGACGACAAAGCCTTTGTATTGATCCAAGCCATTGGAAAGATCATACAGGTTGTCGCCCTTATTCAGGCGCTTGGATATACGTTTAATACCATTAGCCTGCTTAATTTCCATCTCCACCTTGGCTGTCGGTGGCGCGTTCTTCGATATTTGAATGGATTCCAGATACAAAAAGGCTTTGCTGCCCGATAATCCCTTCACAGTAATGCCGCGCACGGCAATTTTCTTCACCAATTTTTGGTTATAAGCATCCAGAGCATCTAGGCGGTGTATCTTGTTGTGGGTTGTTCTATGCGTGGCTGAGTAACGCAGGATCATCAGCGGCTTGAATTTCGGCAAGGCTTCCATCGTGGCCTTACCTTCCATCTTCTGAGGTTCGTCCAGGATCAGGATAGGCCGGTTGCTACTAATAACGTCGATGGGCTTGCGCGATTGGAAGTCATCCAGCTCTTCATAAATGCGGCGGTTGTCTTTACCGGAGGCATTAAAGGCCTGAATGTTAATGATCATGACGTTTATGCCCGCATCCGAAGAAAAGCTCTCCAGGTGGTGAAGCTGCTTGGAATTATAAATAAAGAAACGGACTTTCTTGCCGTAGCTTTCGGTGAAGTGATCGGCGGTTATCTCAAGCGATTTATGAATTCCTTCACGGATCGCAATGCTGGGCACCATGATGATGAATTTGTTCCAGCCATAACGCTTGTTCATCTCAAAAATGGTCTTGATATAGCAATAGGTCTTGCCCGTGCCGGTCTCCATCTCCACGTCCAGATTGACCTTGCATCCGGCGCTGGCAACCAAACGCTCAGAGAGCGGCAAATTCTGGCGCTTCTGCACGTCATGGATATTCTGGATCAGCATCGTATCGGTAAGCTGAAGATCAGCGTTTCTAAAGCCCGTTTCAAAGGCCGATACCTGCTGCTGTACCCCAGGATCAATGCGATAGCTCGCCCCGGTAATCAGCGGCTGACCCGCAAAGCAATCCACCACCGATTCAACGGCGTTGGTTTGATAGGGCTGGACTTTAAATTTTAACTTCATACCGATATTCCCCTTAGCTCCTTAAATGGATTTCACTTCGGTGCCCGGAGACAGCTGCTTAAAGATTTGATCGACATTGATTTTAACAGCATCGGATTCAAAGCCATTATCACGGAAAACAACGCGCAAGGGCTTACGACCTGCCAGCTCTTTTACAAGATCCTCATTCACGCCAGTGTCAAAGCAAGCAACAAGTGCGTTTTCATCAACGAAGAAGACATTCTTGCCTTGAATTTTCTCCTTACGGATTGGAAGCGCCAGGTCAACGCCCCAGTCGAGCAGAACTTGGAATAAAAGATCCTCAGGATCGTTACGGCCTTGTTTGATATTTTCTACAGATTTAAGTAGATCGCTTTGCTTTACTGCATCTGGCACATAATAAATATCGGCCATATTAGAGGTGTCAATTTTTAGAACACGAAAGCCAATGTCTTTACTCCACCCCTCATGACACACGCCCTCGAGAATTTTCTTTCCAGCACGACGAATGCGCTCTTTGCTTAAATCAGAAATATTCTTAAAGCCTGTCTTATATGCCTCAGATTTTTGATCGCAAGCCTCGGGAATTTGAACCATGATGAATTTACGATTACCCGCGTCTTTTGCGTTTAACTGCATAACCGCATCTGCCGTAGATGAAGATCCAGCAAAAAAATCCATTACAATGTAGTCATTTTCTACGAAGATTTTTTGAATCTCCAGCAACAAAGACGATGGCTTAGGAAAACTAAATGTTTTTCCATTCCCAAAAAGATCTTTAATCTCCTTAGTTCCATGCTGCGTATAAATATCTTCTATTATAGAAAAAGGCTTTGCTTTTCTCTCTTCCCCATCCTCATCACGCAAATACTGCTTAAAGTTTACTGACTTTTTTTCATTCGTTGCACTGACCACAATCTCTTTATCGTCTAGAGCTTTTTTTACTCTCTCTCTAGACCACTGCCATTGACTTTCCGGCCATATTTCCTCGCCATCAATCTCAATAGCAAAAATAAGATTTTCCCTTAAATCGTTACTGTTGGTGTTGAGGGGCTGCAATCTATATGGCCCCCTAACATTAACTTTTTCATCAGTATATTTATAATATTTTCTATTCTCTTCTCCGTAAGGAATTTCAATGTTTTCAATACAGGATTTTTCCTTGCAGTAGCACAATATATATTCATGTAGCCCTACGTAATATTTTGTTTTTGCCCCGCCGCCATATTTCTTTTTCCAAATCAGACACTCCAGAAAGTTGCCTTCCCCAAAAATCTCATCACAAACTTTTCGAGCATTTGCAACTTCAACATCGTCGACAGAAACAAAAAGAAACCCATCATCTTTTAAGAACGATCTTGCCAGTTTAACTCTAGTATAGAACATGCTAAGCCAATCCGAATGAAAACGACCATTCGCATCAGTATTGGTAATCAGTCTATTTCCAGCTTCATCTTTTTGATTGGAGCGACGTAAAAACTCTGTCGTATCCTCGGCAAAATCATCTTCATAAATAAAGTCATTCCCAGTGTTGTAGGGGGGATCGATATAAATCATTTTGATTTTACCAAGATACGTTTCCTGTAGCAGTTTTAATGCCTCTAGGTTGTCACCTTCGATAAACAGGTTTTTGGTCGTATCAAAATCCACGCTTTCATCACGGGCTGGACGAAGCGTTTTTGCAATTGGCGCGTTGGCGGTCAGCAAGGCTTCACGTTTGCCCGGCCAATTCAGGTGATAGCGTTCTTGCGGGCCATCAATGATTTGGTTGCTGAGTTCCTGGCGGAGCTGGTCGAAGTCCACGGCCAGCTTGATATTACCTTGCGCGTCTTTGGTTTCCATCACGCATGAGGGGAACAAGTCGCGGATACGGGCGATATTATCCTGCGTCATATCCGGCGTGTGCATTTTCAGTTTTTCCATTATGCTCTCCTGCTCATAAGTGTTTGGAGCCTCGGTGTAACTTCTGTGACAAGACTTTGAAGGCCTTCTGCATTATTCAAGTATCTAATGTAGCGATGAGGCTGTAGGTCGAATGGTATATCGTCGGGATGTTGAACAATTGGAATCACTTCGCGTCCCAGCGAATGTGCAATTCCAGCCTCGTAAAAAACATTGGGGTTCTTGCCACTGAAATCACAGACCACAATCTTTGAGCGATATATCAGCGAGTATATGTCTTGGATGACGGTGCTGTGCTCCCAGATATTATCGGCTCTACGACATTCCAAATTCAAGTTTGCACAAGCCGCACTTATAGCTCCATAGACTGGCGTAAACGCACCGTTAAATGGCATCATCACGGATACAAGATTGCTCTGGATAGGCTCTCTTGGTGTGGTAAAAACGGATGGCTGGGTATTCTCAAGCAATCCGGCCTGACACAAAGTCTGAAGAATATCTCCTTCCTTAATTGTCCAATGACTATGCTGCATATCTCCAATGCCTCTTGAGGATAAGCTAGTCAATCCTAGGGCCATGGCCATTTGGTCGGCTGGCAAACCTACGATCCCAGATGGCAGCCGATAGGTCAGTTGGTAATCTCGACCGTGCTGGGCAATATTCGTTATCCAACCAATACGAGCCATCGGAACATTGTCGCGACTGATTTCATCCGTAAACAACGTTGGTATGCTCGTACAAAAGGATTTCAGCGCACCTCTGGTTGGAGTCTGACCCTGATATTCCGGAAAAGCATCTTGTGGCAGATAGAAACGGCTTCCCGATACAATCGAAGTTCCGCTGCCGTCAAAGAAACCAATTATGATGTTATAATGTGACATTATTTTCTTTCGTCGTGATCATCTCTTCAATTTTTTGCTTAATAGCACGGATTTTTGCGTTGATTTCAACCTTGCGGTTAAATTGTTTCTCTTTTTCTAGGCGGGCCTCGGTTTTGGCCAGCTCCTGCTGCTGGCTGAGGATGGTTTCTGCCCGTTCAACTCGTTGCTGGAGGCTCTCTCCGGCCTTGGGCGGGTATGGGATAAGCGGGGCAAGCAATTCTTCGTACAGCGCCCCCAGGTCAAGGGTGATGGGCAGGGCTTTGCGGGCCGTGTCTTCAGGCAACCAGCCGGTTTGAAAATAACTACTGACAACCCATTTTGCGCTATCGGCTTCGCTGGGGCGTTTATAGGCGGCTATGGCGCGGTATTTACCGGCATGGCTGACTTCGTAGATGATGGGGAATGGAATGGCTTTGTCGATACAGCGCAGGACGTCTTCTTTTAATTCGCCTGTCTTGAGGGTGATCATGAAAATCTGGATTTCCGGCGCGGCTTTTGTCGCGGGAATGTTGATCGTCTCTGGTGCGAGCTTGTATTTCCAAGTGATTTGATCCACCTGGCGCACAAAGAGTTCCTTCATGGCTGTGCTTGGGCCTGCGTGCTCGTATATCTTGTTCTTCGGCAGTATGCGGCCAAAGGCTGCCTTCTTGGGGTAATCGAACAGGACACTCATGCTTTGGCCTCCTGTACCACTAGGAAGGCAATAAGCTCGAAGTCATCGAGGCCGGAGATGGTGTTCAGCAGGGCTGTGGTCTTGCCGCCGCTGAAGAGGCTATCGAGGTCTTTTTCTTCCTTTACGTCGATCATCGAGCGAATGGCGCTGCTCAGAAGGTCGGAATACGGCCCCATGTTGCGCCCATCATCGGTTTCTTCGTTGAACAGGCGGCATACAGCCGTAACCGGTTCGGCGTGTCCCTTGCTGCTGGAACGCACCAGGTCGAGGAGTTTCTTTGCTTCAGTATGGTTGGCGATAATCTCCCCATCCTTGGCAATATAGACCAGATAATAGGGATGCAGGCGGTTTTGCTGGTTGATGTTCACGCCATCATTGCGGTTACGCAAGGCGAAGATCACGCCAGGTTTTAGTCCTAGGTCAGGTTGGGCGGGAACAACCGCGTGCATTCCCTTGGGCGCGTCTTCTAAATCGCCGTGTTCTTTGACGTAGTTCAGAAGATCCATACGGAAGTCGTTCAGGCCGAGGTCAGTAATGGACACGCCGGTTTTCAGCTCTTCCAGCTCGATCACTTCTTCCTGAAGGCGGCGAAGCTGTTCCTTGCGATAGGCAATATCGCTGCTCTTGGCGGTCAGTACGTTGTCATCGCCGGTTGCTGTCACGTCGGCAATCACCATACGGTTTTCGACGCGCTCTTTCAGGTTGATATATTCATCCAGGGTAATGTCAGGCCAGTAGTTGACCAGCTGAATGCTTTCATTTTGAGAGCCGATACGGTCGATCCGGCCAAAACGCTGAATGATCCGCACGGGGTTCCAGTGAATGTCATAGTTGATCAAATAGTCGCAATCCTGAAGGTTTTGACCTTCGGAAATACAGTCGGTGCCAATAAGAATATCAATCTCTCCTGGCTCATCCGGCATGACCAGAGCCTTTTCCTTCGAGCGCGGCGAGAACATGGTTAGCAATGATTGAAAGTCATACCCAATGCCGAGGCTGGACTTCGGCGTGTCTTGTCCCGTCACCATGCCAAAGTGAATGCCGCCACTCTCTAGCGGCCCTATGGCGAGGTTTTTGTAGAGATAATTGGCGGTATCCGCGAAGGCTGTGAAAATTAAAACCTTCGTATTGCCCGTGTTGATCGGGTTTTTAATTTTTTCAGCGATATGCGCCTTCAAATGTTGGAGCTTGGCATCGTCTTCAGGCGTGATTTTACGCATGGACGCGAGAAGCGCTTGGATCAGATGAAGGTCGCTATTCAGGTCACTTTTCCATCGTTCAACGTCCATATCCGCCAGATCAATCTGAACCTTGCCGCCGACGGTGAAATTATCCAGTACGGACAGATCGTCCTCTTCAGCCTCCAGGCCTTCCAAAGCATCCGTTAAGTCTGAGACTTTTACGCTCTGGCCCGATTCAAACTTTGAGATTGTCCCAAGCGTGTTGTTTAGCTTGGCTTCAAGTGATCCCAGCGTCAGGCGGAAGGATTCAACAGAGCTTTCCAGGCGCTTTAACAAGTTTGTGGTCATCAGTGCCTGAAGGTTGCGTTCACGGTCAATCTGTTTTAGCTTGCCGCCACCGCCTGATACTTCGGTATCATATATCTCTTCATATTTCCGCAAACGGCTGGGCAGGATATAGCTAATAGGCGCATATACAGCGAGTTTCAATAGCGATAGTTGGCCGAATATCCCATTCAGGCTCATCACGTCGCTGCGTGTGGTCAGTGGGCAGCGGAAGGATAATGGCTTGCGGCGTTCAGGGAACTTGCCGATTTCTTTTGTATCGTAAAACGTCTCGATATGTTTGCGTGAGCGGGCAATCGTTACGCTATCCAGCAATTCAAAGAAGTCGAAATCTAGGGCATTTAGAATGTTGCGGGCTGTACGCTCTTCAGGCGGTAATTTTGACCACTGGTTAAAGGCGGACTGAGCGCGTCTAAAAACTTCTTCAATACTGCGCTTGGTTTTTAGCTTCTCATTGAGATTTTCCGATTCGCCTTCATAAGCCAGCGCCAGCTGGTTTTTCAGGTCGCTAAAGTGATTGTTCACAGGCGTCGCGGAAAGCATCAACACCTTGGTTTTTACGCCCTGACGAATGACTTTGTTCATCAGTTTCTGATAGCGCGTCTCACGATCTTTAAAGGCATCGTTGTTGCGGAAGTTATGCGATTCATCAATCACAACCAGGTCATAGTTACCCCAGTTCACTCGGTTAAGCGGAATCCCATAGGATTCACCGGAGTTGCGGGATAGGTCGGTATGGCAAAGAACGTCATAGCCGAAGCGATCCTGGGCGAAGATATTGGTTTTTAGGTTCTTATTGTAGTTCAGCCAGTTGTCGGCGAGCTTCTTGGGGCACAGCACCAGCACCGATTTGTTACGAAGCTCGTAGTATTTCACGACAGCAAGGGCGGTGAAGGTTTTACCTAGGCCCACACTATCGGCCAGGATACAGCCGTTATAGGTTTCGAGCTTGTTGATAATCCCCACGGCGGCATCACGCTGGTAATTAAACAGCTTCTTCCAGACCAGGCTATCTTGGTAGCCGGTACGGTCGTTCGGCAGGACGTCTTCGTTAATATCTTCGAGAAATTCTTTAAAAATGTTGTAGAGCATTAGGAAGTAAATGCGCTCCGGCGAACTCTCTTGGTAAACAGATTCAATATGGTCGCAAATTGCATCCGTGACGTCCTGGAGCTTGGACGGGTCGTTCCAGATTTGATCGAAGAGTTTCAAATAAGTTTCAGTGTGTCCGCTTTCATCGAAGCGATTGACCAAATTGGATACAGCATCACCAGGTTGATAGCCTAAATCCACCGCCGTAAATCCATGCAGGGGCGCATAAGCCAGGGGCTGCTCGGCATCCTGAACGCATACAAACTGCTGCATCGGGGCTTTTGTTCTGTTTGATCGAAACTTGGCTTTTTCCCTCATCCATTTGGCGCATTCCCTGGCAATAGCACGTTGGGTCAGTTTATTGCGAAGCTGAATTTCAAATTCTGAACCGTATAGGCTGTGTTCGCGGTGCGCCTTGGGAATGAAAAACTCACGACGTTCTTTACGGATTTTATCTGTGACTTCGTTGGCGACGAATGTGGGGGCCGTGAAGATAAACTCTAGGGATTCAATTTTTGACAGCTCGTTCTTTAGCGCTTCATAGGCATATATCGAAAAGCACGATGCGGCGATTTTAACCTTAGCCCTCGATTTGATTGAAGCCTTCAGGTCGTCGCCAAGCAGCGTGTTTATGTTATCGATGATTTTCACTAGGCCGCGCCCCGCTCTTGGCTGGCACGTCGCTCCTGGGTTAAAATCCAGCTGTCGATTTGCGACTTCCTGAAGCGCCAAGCACCCCCCACCTTAAACGCAGGGATTTTGCCCTCCAGCGCATACCGGTAGAGGCTCTTTTCGGCCATACGCAGAAATAGCGCCACCTCACGGATGGTCATAATATCATCGGTCATTCGCAAGCCTTTGATTCGTCTTTTGGAATTCTAGGGAAATTACAGGAATTTGAAGGATCTAACAAGGTGCAAAAGCTCGGATTCAGCAATGTCTGTAAGCCTCGGATTCAAGTAGGCCCGTAACTGACTCCTAGAGTGTCTTACATACCGCAAAATTTTTCGTTCGCCTTGTAAAGATTCACTTTTTTGAAGCGTACTCCTGACTTCCAAAGGATTTAACCTTGCATGCGAAAAAATCGCTCTTCTGAGAAGGTATGCAAACCCTTGATAGGACTCACAAATGATCTTGTTGCGCACAAGGTTGGCTTATTTGCATTGTGAATTTTAAATCATTTGTTTAATGTTCTCAGTGTGAAGCAGTAAGTCCTGTTTCATGGGGCTTTCATCCCCATCAAGTGCGGCAAAAGACACTGCCGGAAATGTGTCGCTACTCAGCTCAGGGCTGGGTGGCGATGTCATGTCCAAGGCGCAGGCCCAAAAGCATCGCGCCGTTTCACTTGATACGGATGAAAACACCCAGCCACCAGGGCAGGACAGCTCTGGTGGTTTTCCGTACACGAAAGGAAGTGACATGAAAACATATGCTTGTATTTTGATTACCGCTTTGGCGCTTTCAGCTTGCGCGAATCCACGATCAACGACAAACCAGCTTGAGCTGGGCATGACCAAAGATCAGGTGCGCACATTAATGGGAGAGCCTGACAGCTCAGCTGCCATCAAGGACCAGGGTGACTGCTACTATTACTCAATGTGGCGCGACTTTTGGAATCGGCGTCCAGGCGACTATTCCGACCGTTATTATGCCTGCTTCATGTCTGGCAAGCTCGTCATGTACGGACGTATTGGAGATCTGATGTGATTGTCTTCATTTTTCTTGCACTGGGTCTGCTCATGCTTATGACAGCTGGCCATATTGAATATAAGACAAGAAGCAACGATGAGATCAGGCCCACTCAAAATGAGGTTTTATTGCGGTCAGTTTCTAATCTAGCGCTTCTCTCATGGCTCGGCTTCGGTTTTTCTGCTGCATTCTGGACAAGTTGGTACTTGGCTTTACCTGCATTGATTATTTCAGCGATTCTGCCAGGATTCTTTTCTTCCAAAATTATAGAGCAAAATCTCATTGAAAAAGTTACATACATGGGCACAAGTGTCGGGTTTATTTCGTGCCTTCTGGCCGTAATCGTAAGCTGATGGGCTGACAATGGATCAGCTAGAGCTTCCCTTATCATCATCAGGCATAATACCATGCTCATTTGCCGATGATGCATGCTAGGTAGCATTGAAGATTATTGATATGCGGGGTAAGGATGCCCTTATCTTCGTTGCCCTGCGGCAGTTTGACGACTTTCAGGATGCGATTGATCAAGCCTACTGGGTTGAGGTCAGGCGGGCTTGTAAGTACATACAGGGCATACGCGGTTGGCGTGGGACTGGCATCATACCTATGCGTTAATTTCCCAACAGAGGGGCTTAAATTCAGGCGGTTGTAATTCATGATTTCCGCAATGTCCTGTGTGGGCGGTGGTGACTTGGGAAGCCCCCCTTAGGGGGCGGGGGGGCGCAGCCCACCCCCAAGGAGGCACCAGCACCACCACAAGGACGGTTAGTGACGCAATTATATATATACTTCGTATAGCGCCTTTGCGCCTTTGCGCCATTGAACCAATAAACCATTGAACTGATTTAATAATTTAATGGCGCGACCGTTTTTACAAAAACGAATCGCAAAACCCCATATTTAGGGGCATTCATCGTCACGAAAAAGTGAATGGATGCCACTAAAAACATCGCTGCGAAAATGAAACACGAGTGTGAAACGATTTGGTGATATATTTTAGAAGTCCATTGCGCCTTGCGAATTTGGTATCAGATTGTAGCATTCGTTTTCATCGTCGTATTTCCAATGCGCCCAAGTGAACTTTTTACGCACTGGCACGCGCCCATTTTGCACGCCAGATGCAAACGCGCCTTCTGGAACATCCAGAACCTCACCACGGGGAACCACGCCAGCGACACTAACCAGTGAACCCTCGACATTGACCATCTCTTCAATCATTTCCTTAATTCTTTTTTGACTGAAGGTTGCACCGCCAATGTCAGGCAGAATGCCCTTTTCTCGCTCCAGCTGCTTCGCTGAGAGGGGATATCCTTCTTCCGAGCTGATACGGACGACATGCTTGATCGCGGCACGCATCTGCGCCTCAGCCGCCGCTATGCGCTCCTTCTTGCCTTCACCCAGCTCCAGACGCTTACTATGGATAATATCATCATAGACCAGCCTGCCATCGCCAAGGCGCTTCAGCGTCAACAATGGATCCTGGAATTTCGGATTGCTGCGCTCCGCCCAACTAATACCGGTGTTGTTTTTCAGTATTCCCATATTAAACAAAATCTGCCCTGGCTCTCGCCCTGGCATTTCTTTCAGGATCGCATCGCCGTTAGGCATCCGCCAGACGCCCACCACAAACCTGCAGCTGTTGATGTAGGCCGTGCTGCCGCGCACCGCTGCCAGCATATCCTCGACCGTCTTTATCTCCGCCTTGGGATCGCTCTTTCGCGTATGGTGCGTCATTAAAAGGCTGGCATCGAGCTTCTTCAGCAAGCCAGCTGCGCGGAACCACTCGTTGACCGCAACGGCATTGTTTTCATCGCCGTGGTGCGTTGCTGAATAGGTGTCGATCACGACCAGTAGTGGATCCTCTGGATCTATGCTGATAGTCGGATCTGTTATGTACTCCTGAATCATGTCGATAACGCTGCGCCATGCAGCTGATGCCGTGTAATTGCCCTGCGTGTCCTTGCCCACAAGCGTCAGACCATCCATGAGCGCCTCGCGAACAGGGATAATGGCGCACCGATCCCCTGTAGCCTCGCGTAGCGATCCATCCGAATCAATGGCCTGTAAGCGCCTGTGGATGTCGTGCTGCCCGTCCTCGACCGTCAGGACAACAACATTCATACGCTCCAATATGGGGAAACCAAGAAAAGAGTTACTCCGTCCATTAAGCATACAAGGCCCAGCTGCGCACCTCATAGCAAGGTCGAGCGTCAAGAACGTCTTACCCACCCCGCCAGCCGCAACCAGCGCGGAAACGCCGCCATGCACAATAAAATTCTCAACAAGGTGGCGCTCCTTTGGCGCCTCGCCGGAATATAGCACGCGTGCGCGGTATACACTCATCGGTGTTGATTGCACCACATCCGGCTGCACGAATGGCGACCCTATGCCATACTGCGCCGGATCAGCAGCCGGCATTGCGCTTGCATTAAAAGGCGTGGGCGATGTAAGCGTGATCGGGGGCTTCGTCAGCTCCGCCCAAGCATCGGCATGATTAACTTTGTCTCGCTGCAATAAGGCGCGAAACTCTGCATCTACGCGCCCCTGATCCCATGCCGGCACCATTTTGTCCTGCACCCAAAGATGAACCGACTGTTGCGCTTCATCCTCAGTCTGATGGCCAAAGCGTGCCTGCCTGATCTGGTGCCCTGCATATTCGCTAAACCGGCCGAAGCGCGTCTCTTCCGTGCCGCCTGAATGAATCTCTTGCGTTTGCAGATTGTGCTTGCGCTCTTGCCGCTCCTCTTTGCTCTTTGTGGACGTGCGGTTGAATAGCGAATCCTCAGAAATGTTTTTATAATCGAGCTGCAGATTCTCTTCATAGCTACCCAAGCTCAACTCGCTGCGCTCGTTGGCCTCGATAATATCGACCATCGTAATGCGCCCGCGCTCTAAATCTTTATCATACAGCGACCCAGGAAGGCGTATAATCTGCGGAATGCGCTTGAACGAAGTGTCCGCGCCGAACATCTTGGCTATTTGCTCACGGACATATGCCACCTTCCACGGCTCATCACACGGCTCATCCAGCCGATAATGCGCGTGCAGCTTATAATATCCCTCTTCCGTAATACCGCCCGATCTGGCGATAATGGTGGGGCGGACACCGCCCAGGCGCTTTATCAGCTCTTCCAGCTTGGCTTCAGGATTGCCGGTGTCGAAGTCAGCACACACGCTGACCAAGCGCCTGACGCTTTGCTCTGTGGCACGACGGTCATTCAACAATGCCGGTGCCATGAATGCACCAACACCGATGGGGGCGGCATCTATAACGCGCTGAGCAACCCAGTCTGCCAGCCCAGGGATGGGATCATTATGATCGAACATCAGAAGCTGCGCGGTGCTGACCTGTTCGCATGGCTCCGTGGTGCCGTTAAGCATTTTGTATTTGCCGACCTTACGCACCTCCGCCATCCATGACAGATCGTAATCTATGACATTGGAAAAGAGTTGCTGAATGTAATACCGCGCCTGTTCTGGCTGGATATGACGGAGGTTATCTTGGTTGTTGACTATGTTCGACATTTAATATGAAGCTCCACAATACTAAAATGAATAATTATGGCTATTGTTGCCGGTTCTGCTTCATAACGCAGTCGAAGAACTTTTTTTCATCAATCAGAACACGCCGACCTACGCGCACGAACGCATCCTTGAAGCCATTAGTGCTCTCATGGAAGACGAGGTGGCGCAGTCCTCCTTGAGGTGGCCAAGAATGGTGCTTATTCCACTCTGTCAAAGGGATCAGGCGATTATCGTTTTGGGTGCTCATCTATTGTCTCCTGTTGGTTATCACCGAACGTTACGGAGCAATAGTGCGGACTAATGAGTTTGATTTCGAGAAAAATAGCTACCCGGAAAATTTTTGGGTAAGGAATTCAAGGGCCGGCTCTTCGCTATAACCATATTGCTGGATCTTCTCTGCCAGCCTTTTATACGCATCTTCTGCAATTTTATTGCCTTGCTTGCCTTCAGGAAAGGGGTAGGGAACACTATTAATAAAGGCGCTCGCGATCTTGAATTTCTCACGGGTTAGCAAAATAGAAAATTCCAGCGGTGAATACCCACTCTGAAGTTTCATGTGATTATTATGTGCGTTCTCGACAGTAGTGGGAGAGCATTTAAGCCAATGCGCCGTTTCCGCACAAGCCTGATTTATATTGCATTCACATTCTACTAGTGCAGCAACAAATCCGCCCAAATAATAGTTTTTCAGGACTGTTTTTCTCTTGGGTGCCGTTTCATTGGCAAAAGCACGATGAATCCACTCGGCATCAAGCCCCTTCATTCCTGCATACTCGCATAAATGTTTTAAAGCGTATAAATGAAAGAGCTCAGGCGGAGTATCTTTGCGCCTTTTTTGCACCCAATATTCGTATTTACGTCTGTATTGCCCAATGAACTCTTCATGGCATATCTCCATTTGCTCATCAGGAATATGATCTTCTATTTTTTGCTTCTTAGACATTGCCAAAGATCTTCTGGTTCATACTGGCCACGACGGTAGAGGTATGTGCTTCTGACAGATGTGCGTAACGTTTGACCATCTGAAGCGTTTTATGCCCTAGGACTTCGGCAATCTCAGCAAGGCTTGCACCGTTCATGGCCAGATATGATGCAGCCGAATGGCGTAGGTCATGGAATCTGAAATCCTCAATCTTCGCTTTGGTCAGGGCATTTTCCCAAGCGGTGCGAATATCGATGGGTTGGCAAAGTATCTTTCCAGTGGCTTTATCGCGGGTCACTTTGCTACTAGGGAAAACGTATTCACAGCCTAGCGTTTTGACCTTTGCGTGCTCCTGCATAAGCGAAAGCGCGTAACCTTGCAGCGGCAGGACGCGGCGCTCGCCATTCTTAGTTTCATGCAATACGATCAACTTGCGTTCAAAGTCAATGTCCTGCCACTTCAGACCAATAACTTCCATCTTCCTTGCTCCGGTACTAAGCGCTAGTACAACAATTTTATACAGGTGGGGGTTATCGCTCTCGCGGCAGGCTTGCAGCAGACGCTGGCGCTCCTCATCATCCAGAAACCGCACGCGCCCTCTGGATTCCTTGTATTTAGAGACTTTGCGAACAGGATTTGTTTCCACCCATTCCCATTCATTCATAGCTATCGTGAAAACGTGCCCCAGCGCCTGAGTGTAGCGGTTAGCCGTTGTTGCGCCGATTTCGCGCCCATAGCTGTTTTTCTGCCCTACAAGGGCGTTGCGCTTCTCAACGATCAGGGCAGAGGTTACATCGAACATGCGATAAGCACCCAGCTCCTGACGCCAGTATTTGAGGTAATGCACTTGGTTGAATGTATTGCTCTTCTTATGAACCAAGACTTCTTTGTGATAGCGATCAATCGCATCGGCCAGAGTATGTTTTTTGGCCTCTGAAGTTTTGAAGTGCCGCCCCTCCCGAATTGCAGCCTCTGTCTGCTGCGCCCATATCTTCGCGTCTGTGAGACGTGCAAATGTACCGGTCTCTGTCGGGTGACCACGCAGTCTTATTTTAACGCGGTATGCGATGCTGCCATCATCGGCGGTACGTTTTTCGATGGATGCCATAGCTCTATCCCTCTACCATTTTGATTGATCGCAACACGATACAACAGATTACAACAGATTACAATACTGATGTATGTATTATTTTTTATTATATATAACAACATGATAAATTTTTCACGCTTTGCAATGGGACACTCACGGGGCAATTGCTCAAAATTTTGAGCTCATTCCACCTCCGCTCCGTGAATGTGATCAATAAAAACAAACCACCCTCCGGCCATGTGATATGGAATCAAATCACTCCCTGGGGGCGGTACCGCCCCCAGCAATTTTTCTGTATCTACTGCCCAGTCAGAAGAATTCCGACCTCAAACATTGACCTACAAATTGTCGTAAACTCCTAATTAGATGTGCTTGGGCAGGCCATAACAAACTAATTTAATTGTATGGAGTTTTTCTATACAATAATGTATACTGGGTATGTAGAAGGAGATTTCATCATGTCACACGCACAAACAACCGAAGCGGTTTCTATTAACATTAGAGCCAAAGCTAAGCAGCGAGATTTAATAGATCAGGCAGCAGAGAGCCAGGGTCGTAGCCGCTCTGACTTTATGTTGGAAGCTGCGTGCAATAAGGCAGAAGACGTATTGCTTGATCAAACTTTCTTTGCGCTTAAAGCAGATGCTTTTGCTAAATTTCAGGCTATGCTGGATGCACCGTCAGAACCGAATGATCGGCTGCGTCGCCTTTTAAATGAGAAATCGCCCTGGGATAAATAATGAGCCTTCAATCTCTAACCGCTCCAGCTCCGATTGAGGCTGACCATGATCTTGCATCTTTCAATTCTGGTGTCACCTCACTGGATGAGTGGCTGCAAAAGCGTGCGCTCAAAAATGAGAAAGCATCGGCTTCCAGAACATATGTAGTATGCGAAGGCAAGCGCGTGGTTGGCTACTATTGCCTATCGACAGGCGCAGTGGCAATACAAGAAGCTCCCAAGAAGCTCGGTCGCAATATGCCCAATCCGATCCCTGTTATGATTATGGGACGATTGGCGATTGATAAGGCATATCAAAATCAAGGATTAGGCAAAGCGCTTTTGCAAGATGCTGTTTTTCGTAGCCTAAAGGCCGGTGAAATTGCTGGCGTAGCGGCTTTACTTGTGCACGCGCTTTCCGACGAAGCAAAAAGATTTTATTTATCACGCGGCTTCTTAGAATCGCCAATTCAAGCCATGACGCTATGCTTACCTTTGTCCAGCGTACGCGAGGCTTTGAAATGATTGTATTGCACCATGAGCGCTGAAAATAAAAATGAATGGATTCATTGCAACTCTTGTGGACGCAGCACAGAGCATTTGCTTGTTCACGGCCACAGAAATCAAGAATTTGTCGAAGAAGTCAAAGATGATTATGGCAGAACATTTACCACAATAGACGGCTTCCATGATTGGCAACTACTTGAATGCCAAGGATGCAAAACTGTGTGTCTGCGATCAAGGGAGTATTTCTCTGAATGGTGCGACCCGTGGGATAGCGATCCTTACAAAAAAGAGTTTTTCCCGCCTCGAACTATAGGCTCTCGTCCGAAGCCAGAGTGGTTTGAAATGTTTGCAAGTCTAGAAGACTTGCAAGGGCATTTTATCTTGACCTCTTATGCACAGATATATGAACTCATTCAAGCTGAACATCATTTAGCAGCATTATTAACTGCGCGGGCATTACTGGAAACCGTTGCCATTGAAAATGGATCGGGAGACAAGCGCAGCTTTGAAGAAAAACTAACAGAGTTGAAAAACAAAGAATTTATAAGCGGCAAACAAATTATTTTTATTAATCAGGCTATCTATGACGCAGGAAGTGCCGCTATGCACCGCAGTTATAACCCCAGCAAAGAGGCCGTTAGGTATGTATTGGATGTCATAGAAAAACTACTACACACCATTTATATAGAGCCCATAATAGAAAACCATTTAAGTCAGGCTAAACCTAAAAAGAAAAGGGCGAATTAGAAGAAGAGCCCTGTCCCGCTACATCTTTCAATCTGAGATTAAAAATTGAGGTAATAAATTTATGTATCCCGTTACATTAGGTTATGATGAGGCCGTACGTCGAATTAAAAAGCTATCCTCTAATGGGCACCATGCAGAGGCGCTGATAACAGCAGTATTTACTACAGAGAAAACTATAAGAAGAACTCTTCGTTTTATGGCTGTATCTCGCGGATTTACATCTAAACATTCGGATTTATTGTTTCATAAAAAAGGCTTTAAAGATATAAAGGATGTATGGCCTTGCTTCGATAGAGAACACCGTACATTACCTGAGATCATCGGAACACACTGGCAGCACATTGATAAAGCAGTAACTATGAGAAATAAAATGGCGCATGGCGAGAGAGTGTATCCTTTGAAAGAGTGCCGAGAGCAAACAGATAGGGTTCTGCTTGGCTTGAATGCCTTGCAGCAAAGACTAAAGCACGACTATCAGTTTGACGGATGGTCTAGGGCGCCGACCAGAATAAAGCCCAGATTGCAGTGGATCGAATTTAAGCCCCCATGCACGTCCAGCAAGAAAAAGCCCTAATAAAGCGCTCGACAGAACCCTTCAGGTTTTGGGACACTTTTTTCTGATTTTAGCCGATTCATGCGTAAAAATTTGCACGATTTTTAAGCGCAAAAAATGGATCAAGACTCATCTCACCCAATAAAACCAAGCCTCAAAGTACCACCATGAAAAATTGTCGTGATGTGCGGCAGCTTGCTGTCATTTCTTTTTCACAAGTGTCCCGCCAGTGTCCCATGGGGCGAAAACCAGAAAGACCTCATGAGAGGCCCCCTTGCAAGCCATTGATTTTATCAGGAAAATTGGTTGCGGGGGCAGGATTTGAACCTGCGGCCTTCAGGTTATGAGCCTGACGAGCTACCGGGCTGCTCCACCCCGCGATATGGCGATTTATTGGGTCTTTTCTTATCGAAGATATGGAAAAGATAAATCGATTGTGAGATGTATAACTATACAATACATCCTTAAAAAGCAAGTCTATTTTTCTTTTTTTTCAAAGGCGTTTATGGGGCGTTTATGTCGCATTGAAACACAAGAGATGTAGCAATGAAGCTGAAGCTAAACAGCCATGAAAACGAAGTTAAACGGCAAGCAAGCGACAAATAGAAATCGCAAAGAAACCATTAGTTATGAAACTGCAGCTAATATACGCCAGCCATCCATTGGGCTGTCGTCAGTGCGTACCCCTGCCCTCGCTCCTGTTTATTTTGGCTTGCGGGGGGTGGATTTTTTGGTTTTGCCTGTCGGCGCGGCGGGTTGGGATTTTTTGTTGGCTTTGTCGGCTTTGTCGGCGCGCGCCTTGCCGTCCATAATCATGCGCTTGGCTTCCTCAACATCGCCCCAACGGGCAACTTTTGACCATTTGCCTTTTTCAAGGTCTTTGTAATGGGAAAAGAAATGCTCGATTTTCTCTCTCAAAATCGGGCGCAAATCATGAATAGAGCGCACATCCGCATGATAGGGGTGGAGTTTATCCGCCGGAACGGCGATGATTTTTTCGTCCATGCCGGCCTCGTCCTCCATCATCAACACACCAATCGGACGCACCGCCATCACACACCCCGGCATGACGGGAGTTTGACCGATGACAAGAACGTCCACCGGGTCGCCATCTCCGGACAAGGTCTTGGGAATAAAGCCGTAATTGCCCGGGTATTGCATCGCAGTGTGCAAAAAGCGGTCCACGAAAATGACGCCTGTTTCTTTGTCCAGTTCGTATTTTACAGGGTCGCCGCCCATCGGGTTTTCAATGATGGCGTAGACTTCATGAGGCAAATTTGGGCCCGATCCGATCTGGCTGAGCGGCATAATGAACAATCCCCTTCTGTGAGTTAAGTACGAACAAATATATTGCGATGCAGAATACCATAATCTTAAGGCGCGTCAATGGCCTTAGCCCCGCCGATCTTCGCAACGATCGGCACCGATTAACCTTTTCACAAGTAAACATCCCTATTATTAATACTGGTACACCCAAAACATATTGAAAAACAATAGAAAAGAGCGTGAAGGCAATAGGTTGCCCGATGAGTGAACAAAACGCCCAAAACGATAGACAAAACAAAACCGAAAACGGAAATGTTTTATTCCTGATTTTAATTGCCGTGGCGTTGTTTGCGGCGCTGTCCTATGCCGTGACGCAATCATCACGATCCAGCGGTGACGGCGTGTCCAAGGACACTGCGAAACTCTATGCCTCGCAAATCCTTCAACATGCCGCCAGCGTTGAACAAGCGATTACGCGGATGCGAGTCATTGACCGTGTGCCGGAATGGGGGATTGATTTCAGTTCTTCTGGCACGTCTGCGACAGCCAATGCGAGCTGCACAGGCAGTCATTGCCGTATATTTTCAGACAAGGGCGGCAGCGTCGCGCCCTTTGTCGTGTCCGGCGAATACCGCGACAGCGGTAATCCGACCACAGCCATGTTCAGGATTGTTCCCGTGGATACTGTGGGATCCTCCCTCGACGACGTCATGATTGTGTATAGCGGAGTGAATTTGGCGCTGTGCGAAGCGGTAAACAAGCTCGCCAAAGTGACGATTGACCTCGACACAATCGAAACATATGGCGGGACGATTCATGATTATTCCGGCACGATGACGTCCCTCCCATCCGGAGGCGGTTTGATCGGCGACCAAAACGCGGCGTTAATCGGACGAAACACCGGATGTTTCCAACATAACAGTGCGGGTTATCAGGTTTTCCATGTTGTGATGACGCGATAAATCGATAGCAAAAAGCAGAAATTAGCTTAGCGCGGCCTATTCGATCTATCGAAACGGCGTCTGGATTGGCGGGAGGCGACCGTTGCACCCGCAACAACGGACAAACCGAGCCATATCCCGAAAACAGCACCGATATTGGCGATATAGCCCTCTTTCACCATAGAGTCCAATTCAGTGGCATTCGGATAGGCCACGACTTGTTGCCCCGTAGCAGTGACGTAGGGATAGCCGCCATCTTGAATGGCGGTTGCAACCGCGCCCCATTGATTAGCCATGGCGGACGCCTCCGCCGACAAATCACCGCTTAAGCGCATCACCGAAACATTATCCGCCTGACGCACCAAAGCGCCGGTTTGATCGCGGTGAAGCATGGAAACGCCGTCAAGGGTGAGCGCACGCGGGGCATTGGCAGACGACACCGTAGCCGCGAGCGGATCACGCGTGATATCTTCTGCAAACTCTGTGAATTGTTGAGAAAGATGCGCCGCAAGGCTCAAGGCTTGAATAGGATCATCAACATAACGCAAGATCGTGCCGTGATCCGTCGCGTCGTTCGGGTCGTCTTGCCTGCCGCTGTAGACACGGTATTCATCGCCGATTTTGACGGCGACATAAAAATGCCGATTAGTCCCTTCCCGCGCGGCAAGCACTCCACCGGCTTGCTGGGCGACTTCGGCGAAGGCTGCGTCATTTTGGACGGCTTGCTGGATAGACGCTTTGATCGCGTCCTGATCCGGCGCCATCATCACCGCCCCACCCACCGCAGGCACCAAAAACAAAACAAGCGGCAAAGGCGTACGGTTGCCGATCTTCGTTCGGAAGGTCAAAGCAGAGATAAAACTCTCGCCCGCCGCGCGGGGAATAAAACCGTGCCCTTCTTCGTCGGGACCAAAATTACGAGCAAAAAAGCCTTTCAGGCCTTTACTGCTTTGCTGATCTTGATGTTTATCCGCCATGGGTTGTTATCTCTCCAGCCTGTTGAGAAAGCCAAATACATGCGATGATTATCACAATATGGAAATAATGTACAGTATTTTTGCCGCGCTAGGCGGACAAAGGATCAACCTTGCGCATATGCGATGCAACAAGGCGGTATGGACGGGCGGAATCGGCGTTGTCCAGAATATGATATTCATCAACGAGGGCACGAAAATCTGCCTCCAGCGCTGCAATGCCCGCGGCACGCTCCACAATCCGCGCCTTCGGCATCGGGCGGTCGCGCTTTACGGCACGCGCATAGGCGGTGTCGACATCGCAATCAATCCGAACCATGCGCGTGTAATAGCCCGCCTGCGCCAAGCGCGTGACCATATCGAGGTTCTCAGCCCGCGCACAGGCCATGTCAATCACCACATGGCGGCGGGATGCTATGGCCGCCTCAAACCCGTCATAGGCGGCCTTGCGCGCCGGAAGCTCCCACAGCTCATAGGCCTTATCAGCGCCCAACGCCGCATAATCGGCGCGGTATTGCGGCATTGATTTCATTGTGGCATCGGGATCAAGACAATAGGCATCGAACGGCAAGAGGCCTTTTTGTGCGGCGCTTTTTAAAAAGCTGCTCTTCCCCGCCCCCGGTATGCCGGACATGATGAAGGCGACCGGTTCTTCGGTGCGCGCCGGAAAATCCCGCGCATCCTTGACGGTTGCGGAGGCGAAGGCGGGAATATCGGCAAAGATACCGCCCGACATATCGGCATATTTGATGGCTTTATCAGACATCGTGCATCCTGTTTTCGTAATATCGGCGGCACGTTAGCAGCCTTTTTTATCTTTGTCACTGTTTACACCTCGCGTATACTGGAAGGAGATATTTTTTTACTTTAAAAAGCGCAAGAACGTCATGTTGCTGGAAGACAAAGACATTAATAACGAAACCCGCTATAAAGCCGGCGACGTTATTTTCAAGGAGGACAGCATAGGCGAAACAGCCTTTTTGCTCAGCAAAGGCCTTGTGCGCCTGACCACCAGCAAAAATGCCGAACACACGGTGCGGATCATCAGCGCCGGTCAATTACTTGGCGAGATCGACTGGATGAATAAATCACGCCGCCTTTTTACCGCGACCGCGCTGGAGCCGTCTGTATGCATCCATATCAAGAGCGAAACACTCATCAAACAATACGAAAAAACCCCACCCTCCATTCAAGCCACGATACGCAGTATGCTCAACACCATCAAAGGGATGAAAGGCGACGCAACCCTGATTACCGTTGAACATGTCAAACGCATCCTGAGCGGCGAAGATCCGGACGGAGCCGCAAGCGCGGATATCGTTGCGGACTTCATTGAAGACGAAGACAGCTTTGACGTCAGCATTAAGGACAAGCCCTGAACCTCAAGACGCATCTTTTAGCGCCATAAATTGCCGTTTCCTGTGTATATCCGCTGTGTTCACAATAATAATTAATGAATTCTTAAGGGCAATCCCGTAAAATGAACATGGGGAAGCATATCGGGGGGTTGACCATGATTTGATCCAAGATTGGATCAAGGGGTTGGCTGGGTATGCGCATATCATGACCATGTCTTTTTTCAAAGACTGGTCATTTTGTGTATTTAAGGCCAGCTTTCTTCGTCCGTCAGCTTTCTTCGCCCGATAGATACGACAAATTCGACAGCACATCGAGAACAGACTCCGCCGAAGAGCCGAAAAGCAATGGCGCCTGAAGCGATTGCAACAAATTATACGATGATGACGAGCCAAGCGTACTGATTTGATAAAGCTGTCTTAGCTCCAGCACCGCGAGATGTGCCTCGGTTTCGTCTAAATCTACCGCGACCAAGGCATCGCTCCCCTCCTGCGCCGTGGTGATGGCGCTTTGAATGGATTCTGAACGAATACCCAGTAAATCCAACCTGTTCAATGTTTGCCCTTGAACCGTTTCAATGGTTTCCAGCGCCGATGAGATTTCGCGAATGGCGCGATCAATCCCGCCCGTGCTGCGAAAATCAAGGTCTGAAAAGCCAAGATTGTCGCGCCGCACATCCGTTCCTTGCGCAAAAAGCGACGACTCCGCACCATCTTGAAGATTAAGCGCCAAAGAATTGCCCTTCAACAAATTCGTCCCCAGCGTATAGGCCGCATTAACGATGGGGTCGATGGCGTTAAGTTTTGACCGGACATCGCGCTCTAACTCCGCAACATCGCCGAGCAATGTCGCGTCATAGCGACCTTGAATTTCTGTTTCGTTCAAGGCGGTGTTATAGATAGCAACATCGGAAATACGGCCGTTGAAATAATCACCGGTTCCGCCGGATGCCCCGTCATGGTAATAAGTGCCGCCGGCCTTATAGCCGATCCCGATGCCACCGGAATGGGTTGGGAATGTTGCACTGAGCGCCGCCGCCCCCATTTCCTTGCCATTCATATAGGCGGTGAATTCGCCCTGCGTTGTGTCAAACGTCAAAGCGACATGATAGCTCCGCCCCGCCACAACGGGGGTTGAGATATTAAACGGCCCGTCATCGCCAAGATTATACAGCTCTACATGCAAACTCCCCTTATCGACATAGAGGCTGAGGGCATTTGAGCTTCCGCCCTCCTCATACAAAACTTGCCGCCCTGAAACACTGTTGGCGGAGAACACCAGTTCAATACTGCGCTGGGTATAACCGGCGGGGTCGGAATTAATGCCGGCGTCATTGGGGATGGATACGCCGCTGTCGACACCGTTGAACAAGGTTGAGGCGTTATCAAGGCCGATATAGAGCCCGCCCTGCCCCTGCGTATAGCCGCCGAAATATGTACCGTTGACGGCGGCACCGATGCTCCCGAGGTTTTCGGCGCTCGCGCCACCAACATCATTGAGGCGGAAATAGGCGACCGGATTATCGGCCAACACAATCGCGCCAAAATCGACCCGATCATTCAAAAATCCGTTTTTTCCGCTTTCTACGGTGTTTTGCAAGCCAGACAACAAAGACGACAAGGAGGATAATGTTTCTTTGGTCTTGTTGAGGATGGTGAAGCCTTTGCCGATCTCGTCAAGGCGGCTGCTTAAATCCGCCGCGCGCTGGTTCAAGGATGTTGACGCCATAAAGCTGTTCACCCCGTCCAGCGGGCTGTTTACCCTGCGACCGGTTGTGATGTTTCTTTGAAGTGCGCTGATTTGCTGTGCCGTGTCCTGATACGCAAATATCTGGAACGGCGACGCAAAGCCGAACAAACTGTCGACCATTTTTACAACCCCTTAATACCCGCAATCAGTATAAAGGGTCGCGCTTAATAAAAGATTGAATTGATTATTGACGCGCGCAGTAAAGCCTTACCGCGCCCACAAGACATGGTAGTAATAATAGCCCCAACTGGAGTTATGATAGCCACAAAACGCGCGTTTTCCGGCGAATTGCGGGGCGCCGCTCCCGAGAATCGCGCCGCCTGTCGGAAAGGACGTCAAGGTTCCGGTATAGGCGGAACTGATCGGCTCCGTCGGAATGTTTGCGTAATCGGCTATGCCGAGTTTGCGGTTGATTTCGAGGCAGACATCCTTCTTGATTCCGAACCAAGCTATGCCAAGCTCATTGCCTTCCGACCCCACATCCAAAACACGGTGTACGCGCGGAGATGCCGCGCCGCGATTACTCGGGTGCCAGCCAGTCGGGAACGACTCCTCATAGGCGTCATCCGGCATCATGCGCCCCTGTATGGCGCCGCCTTTCGGGTGAAAAAGCTTGCATTTATCAGTTGTACAGCTTCCGTTAGCGGCAGAATTTCTAGTCGTTGCGTCGACCATATCGACCGTGTAATCCACCACGCCGTTCATCATGATCATGCGGCTCGCCGCCTGCTCCAACGCCGTGCCGTATTGGATGAATTCAGAGGCCAAAATCGCCGCACGCTCGCGCGAGATGTCGCTGCCTGAACGGCTGCTCTGCGTCACCGCAAAAGACAAGGCGGCGAACAGCGCCACACAGATCAAGATAAAGAACAAAGCATTGCCGCTCTCGCCGTGCCTATTCGCGCTGTGCATTATGGTGTGATCCTTTGTTATGGCCATCATCGTTCTATTATACCGCAAAAACCATTATGAATGCTTCATGAATTTGAATTTTATGGAGCAGCAGCAAGGCGTTTCTTCTCTTCCTCGACACAGCAGCACGGGTCAATCTGGCTGGTTTTATCCGACAAGGTCGGCAAGATTTCGTCTGAGCATAGCTCGTATTCAACTTCGATGGTCGCGTGATCGATGCCGAATATTTCGTAAAGGCGCTGCTTGACCTGACAGGTTATTTCCTCCGGCGTGATGCGGCGGCTCACCTTTACATGCATGGTAACAATCGGGCGTCCTTGCGTAATCGACCACGCATGCATGTGGTGAATATCCTCGATATGATCGAGTGTCTTCATCAGGTCAAGCCGAATGGCAGCAAGGTCGAGGTTAAGCGGCACGTTTTCGAGCAAGATATTCCCTGCCTCGCGCACCACAAACCACCCGCTGCGCAGCAAGATCAAAGCAACAAAAACCGACAAGATCGGGTCAATGACGGAATAACCCGTCCAGTAAATCGCAATCCCCGCCCCCAGCGCCGCCACGGAGCCCAGCATGTCGCCAACCACATGCAACACAGCCCCGCGAATGTTCAGATTGTCGCGATCCGCGCCATGCAAAATAAAGAACACACCAATATTCACCGCCAATCCCAGCGCCGCCACAGCCATCATCATCGGTGCCATGATGGTCACCGGCTCAAGGAAGCGATCAATCGCCTCCTTCACAATCAATCCGGCAATGAAAAACAACGTCAAGCCATTGACAAAAGCGACCAGAATTTGAACCCGTTCAAACCCGAATGTGCGGGTCATATCGGCCGGACGCCGCGCCATACGCAGCGCCACCCACGCCATAAACAGCGCCGCGAAATCGGTCAACATATGCCCCGCATCCGCCATCAAGGCCAATGAACCGGAGATCACGCCGCCGAAAACCTCGGCAATCATGAACACCCCCGTTATCAACGACGCCCAAAACAGCCGTTTTTCGTTGTCGGGGTCTTGGTGGTGATGGTGGTTGTTATGCCGCTGGCTTTGCCCCTGAGGATGATGATGGTGGTGATGTGCCATGCGGGGCTTTCTGATTATGCTGTGCGGTCACTCAAAAATAGCTCAAAAAAGTGTCGGACATTTGCCGCGCCCTGTCAACACGAGGAGTCAACACACGGAGTCAACACACGGCTTCGCCGCCCTTGTACGGATGCGCCTTTATTTTTTACTTTTTACTTATGAAAAATAATGCTAATGTGTTCACACATAAATATTCGGAGAATTTGACGATGAAAGAACCAGTCACAAGACGCGCGCTTTTCGGATCACTCGGCAAAGACACTGTGGGCGGCATCGCAAGCATAGGCTTTCAAATTGCAGATGCCATAAAAGCCGGCGTCAACACCATTGAAACCGGCGCATCCGTTGCCGCCACGAAGATTGAGCAACAGATTGAGGCGCAAGCCGCCGCAAAGCCTGCGCCAGAAAACACACCAAAGCCAAGCCGCCGCGCCTTCTTAACCGGCGGGCTCAAAAAATAAGCCGCGCGAACAAGCGGCCTTATTCAGAATTCAGGCAATAAGTATCAGGAATTAGCGGGAATGAGCGCGGGATTAGACCGCGCTTTTTTCTTATTAATATAAGACTTGATAAGGGGCGTGAGCTTGTCACGCTGGCGCTTGAACTGCGCGTCAAAAAACTGAGGCCGCGCAAGCTGGACGCGCATGGCATGAGCCATATAAATCGCCTTGCGTTCATCCGATATGCCGCGGTGACTGAGCATCCAGCATTCCTCGATCAAGGTTGCCCGCGTGTCTTGGTCACTATCGGCGGTGAAGCGGTCTTTGAGGGAAGCCTTGGGATAGCGGGTGAGATGGATGCCGTCAAGCAAGCGCACCCATTGGTCAACATCGCCCTTGGCGAAGATATCGACCATCAATTGCGATAGACGCCTGTTGTGGGGCTTTGCGTCCCATATGTCCTGCTTTGAAGCCGACATGTATATACCCGCCGAGTCTTGATTATAAATTTTAATTATTATGGTTAAACACCATAAGAAAAACTCATCATATGTCAAGTCCTACTCGCGTCATAAGCGCATTTGTCCACGCCTTATCGGTGTGGGTCAAAAGATGGCGATCTTATTTATCGAGGAATAATGCCGATTTCGCGCACAACAGAGGCGGCAACAGCATAAAAACAGAAAACGGGTCTTCTTCGAAAACTCTCGGCTGCTCCGCAACAAAGTTTCCAAAAAAGACCCGCATATGCATGAAGGCTTTGTGCCTTATCTATTCTTAATTCTATCTTTTTTCGTCACGGACACACCTCTATCGAAACCGCCTTTTGTCCGTTTTTGTGTGTTTCTACACCCGTAATTTTGCGCTGTTTTCAGCTTTTTATCGAAACACAAAGCGACAATATCACATTATGGAAAATAACGCAAGATATAATTCGCTGGGTGCGCCATGTGAACGCTTGCCGGAACCTGCGGCCAAAAAACTAAAGCCAAAACTATAGCCAAAACTATAGCCAAGAACTATGGAGCACGCTTTACTTGGTACGCAGGTTCATGGGGATGCAAGGAGGAATGGTGCCGCCTGATCTCGAAATCACCGTTTGCTAAGCGCTCTATGGCCATGGAATAGCGCGCCGGCACGACATACTGCTGGCCCGCTTTGTCGGCGTATTTGAAGGTATATTCGCCGGAGACTGTCGCCCAGATGCCGTAAATATCGACTGTGCTGCTCTTGACCTCAATCTCAAGGCGTTTTTTGTCGGCCAGAAACATATCGAAATAACGATAGGTTTCAAGCGCGCCGGTCGCGTCATGATCCGCCATTGTGCCCCATAACATGGCACCGCGGGCATAGAGATTGCCGATCTCGATGGAATTGCCGCGTTGGACAGCATCCACCCAGTGCATCAAGGCGGCCTTTGCCTCGTCTTGCGTCCATGCATGGGCAATGGCTTGATTGAATGCCTTTTTAAGGTCATCCGAAGATGTTGCGTTTTTCTTGTTTTTTTTCAAAAATGACATGTGGCTTCCCCTGTTTTTGCAAATATTTCAAGTCCCTGCCATGCCGTAACATCACGGGATATATTTGCTTTTTTGCTTCAAAAACCGCATCGCGGTCTTTGGCTCTTATCATCATTGTTACCATATCTGGGAGGGCTGGCAATCTTTTTGATTTTTGCACAACAGCATAAATGAAGCACAAATTACGATCATGCGAAGAAATTCTTGCACAATGCCATATCATTATGTAAAAAACAATCAGTTCAGCAATATGAGGCTATCGCCATGACACGGTTGCACAAAAGCGCGCAAAGCACAAAAGGATCGAACGGAAACACCGCCGATGCCCAGCACAAGCCCCCGCAAAAAACAACGAAAACGGGGGTTGTCGCCGCTATTCTTGTTCGGGCGAGCACGGCCTTTGCAAAAAATTCAAATGTTGATCCATTTTTGATGCAGCCCTCCCCAAGGCATATTGCCCTCGTCATAACACCGGACGTGCCATGCATACTCGATGAAAAAACGGCCGCCGTGACTATCCGGAGCGCGCCCATAGCGCCCCCTGTGGACAAAACCCGCAAGCCGAAAACGCCTTAAGGCTCTTATTCTTATGATGAGAGCGTCATTAAGGCGTCCGCAAAATATCGAAATATTATGATGGATGTGGAGCGGATGAACGGGCCATCTCAGTGCGCCAATAATCTTGCGGCGTGCACAATGCACCGTTTTTGTCCAAGGTGAACCACCCCAAACCCTCAACGCGAATACAGCGCCCATCCCGCATAGCGGTCGTCAACTTGGTTTCCAGCGCATAAATGGCCGAAGCCCCGTTATACCCCATTGCGTAGAGCGGCTGGGCATCCAAATCCGTCACGCCCTTGATGATCGCGGCGAATGGCGGGTCAAACGGATGGCGAATAATTGTTTGTTCACCGTTCATCATCGACACATTGCCGACAAGGCTCACCAAACCCGCGCTCGGCGCGACGTCCGGCTCAACAACATCAACCTCAATTCCTCTGGCGATTAACTGATCAACTATTTGCTGTGGCTTCACTGTCATGGTCTATGTCCTAACGTCATCATATTTGATTATATTTGCGGTTTCTGATTCATCGCCGATTCGGCGTGAATATAGAAAATCATGTGTGTCCTTTAGCAGCAACACACACAGAACGCAAACGCCAAACGCCGCATTTCACGGGATTTGTGGATAAATCCGTGTTTTTGTAAGGTTATTATAAGGAAATAGGAAAAAACATCCGATTATAACAAAAAAATTGGCACCAGCCCGAAGCAAGCCAGCCCGCACAAGTCGCCCTGCTTGCGCTGATCATGTGATAATAACTTGCGTGCCAGCCTTAAATCCAGTGCCAATGCCCCAAAACGCGGCCTTTGACGTTTAAATCCTTCAACATCACAATAGTCGATGTTTTGACAGGGGCGCCGCCGCCCGCCCCTTGATGCATTGCCGTGACTTTGACCCTGCGCCCCGGCATTTTGCTCTGCATGATACAGTGGCGCAGCACGAGTTGCTCCCCTTCCTGAACCACAAAAATCCCCGCCGGACTTGGAATAACGTCAAGCTCGTCAATCAAAACGTAATCCCCGAAACGGACATCAGGCTCAAGATCTCTTTGCGTGACCTCAACAATCGCCGGCTTGGAATCCGGCCTGATTGTGTTGCTGAACACCGATTTCGGGATGAACCATGTGTGCTCGTCAAGGCGGTCTTGTTCTTTGGCACCATCGCGGACGACTTCGGATGGCTTGGCGGGGTGAATGTGGAAGACAGGCTGTAAATGGCCAAGTTTTGGGCCGGATTGAGGTGTCTTGGCGTGGTGGCGCGCTTTGTCTTCGTCATCAATCTTCAACAAATCCAAAGGCGAACATTCAAGCGCCACAGCCAGACGCCGCATCCAATCCGCCGTCAAGCGCCGCTCGCCTTTTTCCAGCTTGTTAATCTGTGAGGCCGTTGTTCCGGTCTTTTCCGCCAGATTTTGCATTGTCATGCCCTTGGCAACCCGAAAGGACTTAATCGTATTATCCATGCTCATTGATCGGCTCCTGAAATCCATGCACCAGACTAATTTTGTCCAGTATGAACATTTATACCTTGACGTCAAGCGCAAAGAAACGTTATAAAAAGAACAAAAGACGAACAAACAATTGTTGACCATTAGGTAAAGAACAAGGAAAGCCAAGCAATGAAAGCCCCACAGCCCGACAACAGCGCCTCCCCTCACACAAAGCAAACCGCCGCGAAACCAACCAAGAAAGGCGATAAAAAGAATGCGCCCGCCTATGCACAATCCAGTGACTATGGCACAGCGCAGCGCAACCAGCATGACGGTGGCTTGGTGATTGAGCCCGCAGAGCGATCCGCCAGCGGGCGAACCCTGTCAACACGCGCCCGCGCGGCGTATACGTCCAGCCTTCATTGGTATTTGAACAAAGGAACGATCACGCAGCCTATGCTGGATGCCGGCTTGATATTTGCGCTGTGGTTCAACAAGGCCGGAATTCATTCGGGGCCGAGAAGCTGCCTCGCCAACCCTATCCGCATTGATACATCGCGCACCGCATCGGACTGGACAATGGCGGGACCGGAAGACGCCCGCCGAAAAATTGCCCGTATCTACGAGATTTTGGATCCGCTGGAGCGGGACGTCATTCGCAGTGTCGCCGGCATGGATGAACGCGCCTCCGGCGACAGGCGAGTTCTCGCCCTTAAAACAGGGCTTCGGGCGCTCGTCACCTATTATAAAATCCCCGTCAACCCTTTGCCTGCCTAGCACGAATATTCAACGTTTGTTTAGATTTATATGCCATAATTCACAAAACCAAACACGGACGCACCACGGACGCACCATGGGGAAAATCGCCCACCTTATTATCGATGTTCAAAATCGCTATTTTCATCCGGGGGATTTGAGCAAAACCTTCGATGATCTCGCCCATGGTGCGCCGGACACACTCGACAAACACCGCCAGCACAGCCTTTACGGCCATCAAATTGCCGAACGCATCAACGCCTTTGCCGCCGAATGCCGCGCACAGGACATCACCAATATATATGTCATGCATCGCAGCGCCCCCAAAAACGCGGATGATGAAGATTCCCTGTATCTTGTTCAAAAGGGTGAACAAGAAAAATTTATTGTGAAATCAGGCTTTGACGCGTTCTTCGGTGCCTCGGCATCCTTGGACAAAACATTGAAAGATTTGGGGATCGAAACCGTCATTATTACAGGCGGGATCCTAGGGTATTGCATTTTTGAAACAGCCCAGAGCGCCATCCATGCGGGATACAGAACCATTGTCGCCGAGGATATGGCCTTTCCCGATATTTTTGACTTTGCGCCGGATGCCCGCGCATGGAAGTTTGATGAAATGCGCGATTACGGCATTGAGGTCATGAAGACACATGACATCGCCGAGAATCTCGGCCTGCGCCTACCCAGCCTGCACAGCGGCCAGCCCCGATCCCCCGTCAAAACCGCCGGCAAGGCCGCCGACAAAGCCGCACAGCCGCAAACAACCATTCCAGTGAAGACGCAGGGAAAAACGCGTTAAGCGGGCGCTGCGGGGTATACAACATATATACAATATATGTGCCTATATACGCGTGAGCGGCCAAGCTGCGCAAACCCCTCCCCCAATAAGATCGCGCCTTAATATAGAGTGCAGTGGCCTCAGAGAACTTTTCCCGAGCACTTTCCCCAGCCTCAATAAACTTTTCAAATGACGAATATGTAAACTTAACTGTTTTTTATAATTTTCTAAATAGACTGATAAGGACTGATAACTGATTTCGCTTTAT
>DIUX01000003.1 GCA_002423185.1 Micavibrio sp. UBA6147 | reverse complement strand
CGCCATCATTAAGTAATTGGCTTTTGCGCCCCACAAGGCGCGCCGCATAGGCAAACACAGTCATTCCAATACAAAAGGCCGGACATATTGTTTCCGGCCTTTTTTTTGTCTATCTGTTTTGTTTTTTTCCTGTTCTGGCGTGATTTTTACGGCTATGCAGGGTCATATCAAGCATTTTAACAAAAACCTCTTTCCTAACGTGGTTTTTTTGTTACCATATCTGAACGCGTCGTTTTGGCGCGCTCCTTCCTTTTTGTTCTTCTCCTTTTGACCATAGAACATATCTTTTTTGCGGGGGTCTTCCCGCCGGAATTGTCGTTATGAAACAGCTTATTCGCATTCTTGGTATTTTGGCCGTGTCGGGCTTTGTTCTGGCCTGCGCTGCAATTGTGGCGATGGCGGGGGCTCAATTCCTTGTGCCGACATTATTTGTGGCGCAAGGCCCGCTTGTCGGTATTCCCGTCATCCCGATGCCGGTGGGCGCGGTGGCGGGGCTGGTGGTGGCCTTCACACTGTTTTGGTTGTCGGCTGTGTTGGTGCATAAGCTTTCTAAGAACCGCCGTTCTGTTTTGCTGCGCGTGATGCAGTTTGTGTTTTTGATCGGGCTGGCCTCGTTTATCGGCCTGTTTTTTACCGCTCTGTTCTTTGGTGAAAACCATGTCCGCCAAACGATGAAGGACAAGGGCTATGTCTTTTGCGAGATTGAAGGGCGCAAATGGCTGGGGATGGATCAAATCCGCATTGTAAAAGGCGAGAAGGAATGCGCGGCGCTCGCGGCGTCCTTACCGGCGACTGCACCGAGCGACCAGCAAGAACAACCCCAAGACCTCGGCAAGGCATTACAGACTATTATCGAGTTTAAATAACCTCGTGCCGTCCATTTTAGGTGCAAATGACATGAAATCTCGTAAAAAATAGGGATATATGCCTGTTATTTATCATTTGTTAAAACTTTAGCGGATATAGTATTCAGATACCCATGCAGAAAGTTTAAGTAGACCATGAAACAAAAGAACATTGCGCAATGGACGTGTATCATCCTCGGCGGACTGATCTTACAGGCGATGATTTTCATGTCCTTTACGGGAGAATCCGTGAATATAAGCGTTGCAAGCTCCACCGTGAATACAGCCATGAACAGCACGATGCTGGTGGCAACCCGCTAATCGCAAGCCCTCCCTCGATTTGTTCGCTATACCTTAGTTCATGACGAGGGATATTTGTAAAAACGCATGCTTATGGCAGGGCGTTTTTTCTTGCATCCGCAATCAAACTTATGTAAAAAGACAGCCATAAGTATGAAGTAAGCAAGATCACCAAGAAAGATCGCATGGGCCGCAACAAAGACCCTCAGATTATCAAAGTGGAAGAGCCCTACCGCGAGCGGGAACGTAAATATGTTCTCAAGGAAGGCGGGAACCTCCGTGATATTCTGCGCCATGTTTTACTCTGTCCCGACGTGTTCGTCACCTTTGACCACCCCACATTTTTGCCGCATAAACTCCCCGCCCATTTAACGGCGAGTGTTGAAGTGCCGCGCGAAGTCACCGACCTTCGGGAACGCATATATTTTGTGGATGCGGGTCTGGAGATACTCAAGCACGATATTGAAATCCGCCAAGAAGCCAAAATCAAATACCCCGTGAAGCAAAACATCAAGACGGGGCATGGCGGGTCTGCGTCCGACCACACATTGGACAGGATTGAATACCCCGCCAAACTCAACGGTTTTGGCCCTAATCTGTGGGCGGTGGGGGATGAGAAGTTCCGTAAACGCCTCAAGACCATTTTTAACGATGAACCGCTCAAGCCCGCTATTCGTATGGTGTCCCAGCGTACGCGGATTGTCTATTGCCCCGAGGGCGACCCAGATATAGAAATCGAGATGGCGTTTGATACGTTGCTGTGGGGGCAGACCTTCACGGGGTTTGAATGGAACGAACCGAAAATTGAGATCGAGCTGGTCAAAGGCGCAAAGAACGATACCGAGGCAAAAACCATTCTTGACCGCGAGGAAGCGCGCCTTTTGGCGTTGTTCCCGCTCACGCCGGTCTATCACTCCAACCCGACTCCGGGCTTGTTGCATATCCAAAAGGAAATGGAACAATCCGCGGATGTCCGCAAACGCCTCAAAGACCTTAAATCAGATAAATTCTGGTGGATTCCCAAGCCTTAGGCGAGGTAGAAAAAAGCCTAGGCGAGGGAAGGCGATTTTCTGTTACCGTTTTGGTTTCGGCGCTTCCTTGAACGCATCGATTCTGGCTTTATGCACGGGGTCATAATGCGCCGTCATAGCGTCGGCGAGCAAGCCCGCGGTCTTCGCAACCTCCGCCTCATTCACAAACAACAAATTCGTGCCAAAGCGTTGCTCCAGCCGTGTATAAACGCGCTTCAGGCTTCCGACCACGCCCTCCAAGGCAATGCGCCGTCCGAGGCGGTCAGGATCAGTGTCGTCCAACAGGCGCTGCGCCGTGCGATAGATCACCCGCCCTTCAATCAATTGTGCCTTCAACTCGCTCACCGGCGGTTGGTGGCGTTGCCATTGACCGAGGAGCATCTCAACACTGCGGCATAGCGGCGTCAAAAATTCCTGCATCGGCACGATGTCCTCACCGAAAAGATCGGCAATATCGCGCATGGCTTTTTCCATGGCTTTGCCGCTTGGAACCTTGCCGATCCGCATCCGCTCTTGAAAGCGGTTTTGCGCGGCGCGCATGATGATGGGACTGCCGAGTTTAGCCAGCCATTGCGGGTTGTTGAGGGGGTAGACCCCGCTCAAATCCACGCCATCCATCAAATAATCACCAAGGCCGATGCGCGGCGCGTTGCGGTCTTTGGCGTCGGTATCGGGTTTTGCAATGCTGTATCCGGTGGCGGCGAGGTCAAAAATATTCATCGGGTTCGCCCCAAGCGCCCGCGATACGCGGCCCTTCAGCGCGGGAGAGAGCGGATAGCCGCGCTCTTGCTGAAGCGCCGCAACGGCGTCGAATTTTTCTTTCAGGCTGGCGCGGGCTTTGTTCCATGTGATGCGGTTTGGAACGCTGATGGCGTCGCGCCCGTCTTCTTTGTCGCGGAATGGCACAAACTCCGTCACGCCCATGGCGCGCAGGGCGGGCAGGGCATGGATGACAACATCGCGGATCAAGCGGTCTTTATTCACCGGCTGGGCGTTGCCCGCGCCATCGGGCCATGTGTCGGCAAAGGATTGCCACAGGCAAGTGCATTTCTTGCCCTTAATCTCAAGGGTCAGGCGCATCAGGCGGTCTTTGGTGTTGCGGTCTTTACGATCGGCGAGCGCAGTATCCTCCGCCCACAGTTCAAGGATCAGGAGCGGCGAAGCCTTCGACCGCAACCGCCATTCCAGCATCGCCTCCGTCTTGCGGGCGGAAATATGGCGCATCCCCCAAGATAACTGGTCATACAAAATATCCGGCTGAATCTTAAGGGCGGCGTTCCATCCCTTGATATGCGCGGCGAGCGGGTCATCGCTGTACTGAATGTCTTGGTCGCTCTCCCCCCGCGCCGAAAACCGCACAAACGGCTTCAAATCCGCAAAGCGTTCAACGTCAATCGTATTGGGGGCAATCGTGGTCGGGGCGGCGGCGGTAGCGGACATAACGAGCCTCTTTTTCGGCGTTTTCAACCCGATATGTTTAGGTCGTTTCATACAATATGTCAAATTATTCGAATCGTTCAGAGGGTACGAACTGTAGGGCGGCGGCGTTAGGACGGCTTTGTGTTGTCTGTCTCACACAACAAATGCTCAGGAGCAATGCCAAGTCCTTGCGCGATTTTGAGCAAGACAGTCACCGAAAAGGCGACATGCCCGTTTTCTATGCGTGAAATATAGCCGCGATTGACCTCTGCGATTCCCGCGAGGTCTTCCTGCGACAGGCCGCGCTGTGCCCTGATTTTTGCAATGGTCCTGCCAATCGATTCTAAGCTTGCCATAAGAGTATTGTTCATGATAATGAACAAAAATACTGTACACGATCGTGAACAAAATGATGCGGGCTTCGTGGAAGGATGTCTATTCATGCCTGACGTAATCAGAGAATTTTTGAAAAGGCTGTGTTTCCGCTTCACAGGGGTGTCTGTGCCATTCATTTCGGCCAGCGCGTCACGCCGGACGTTTCTTTGCGTGGGAGCGTTTGTGTCTATCCAAGCTGTGATCTTAATGTCCGGAAAATCCTACATGCTGAAGAAAATAAGAAAGGAAATCCGCGAAAGTGAAAGCCGTAATACGGTGAAAGCGGCGATAGAACAACACATTCCCGTGTTTGACGATATGGTCGCCTTCACAGAAGATATTTTCATTGAGTCTGCCGAGGCTATTTCCGTTTACGTTAAGTCCAGACACGGCGCGACTGTCAAACTTTTTTACGCGGACGCGCAGCACGGCAACACGCTTGTCGACCTATCGAGCGTGCCTGCAACGCCTTACAAATCTCAGATTCTCTCAACACAGGCAGGCTTTAATCGTGATTCATTTCAAAAAGTGACTTTCCCGAGGAAAGACAGGCTGGCTGGCTGGTATAATATGCAAGTATCGGATGCAAAGGGAACGGAGCGATGGGTTCCGGTTTTTGCCCGTATGGTGAAATCTTCGGCGGATATTGTGCTGATTGAATCGACGAACACCCTCAAGGCCTACGACACGGGATGCGGTATTCGCAGCAACTACGAAAACCCGCATCATCTTCTTGGTTGTTTCACGCGTCCGGCTCGTTATCCGATCAATTATAACGTCAATCCTTTGGTTGCGAAGCAGGCCTACCACGACCATTTGCCGGCCGTGGACTTCGAATTAAAGCGTTTTTTGCAGGATGAAGGCTATGCCTATGACGTGATGGATGATGACGGTTTGCTGAGGGAGGCCAGCTTGACAGGGTACAAGCTGGCGATATTCGGTGCGCATAATGAATACTGGTACAGGCAGAGCTTTCATGCAATTGACCAATTTGTTAAATCCGGCGGCTGTGTACTGTATATGGGTGGTAATAACGGCTATCGCCTTGTGTACAGGGGAGCGGATAACACCTTGGTATATGAAAACAACGCGGACGGTTATTTGCTGAACGATTCTGAAATCGGGGGCTTGATTGAAAACAATTTCGGGTCGTATTACGACAAGCGTGGTTACATGACGTGCGCGCCTTACAGCGTGATACAGCCGCAACATCCTTTATTCGAGGGCGTTGATACGAATCTTTTGGGGGCTGCGAACCGCATGAATATCGGGGGTGAACAAGAAGGGGCGAGCGGCTTTGAAACCGATAAATGGCTGGGCGGCTCAGGCGGGTTTGAGCGTCTTGCGGCGGGGCTGAACGCACATGGCGGCGGGGCGGATCTCGTCTATGCCCGCAAAGGTCGTTCACATATATTGAATACGGGGTCTGTGGCTTTTTCCGGATCGTTGCACGATTCTGATACGCGTCGATTTATTCTCAATTTCATAAGGCTGTGCGGTGTGCCTTTGTCTTAGTGCGTCATATTTGCGGCATTACGGGCGGGGAAAAATTTTTGACAAAATTCTTGCGCGGTGCGGCGGCCTCGGCTATGAATAGATCGCTTGTATATGCGCGGTGTGAACAATCTGTGTTTCCATCACCGCGCCACAAATAGGGGTATAGCTCAGCTGGTAGAGCGACGGTCTCCAAAACCGTAGGTCGCGGGTTCGAATCCTGCTGCCCCTGCCAATAAATCCGCCAATTACGGCGGATTTCGTTTTTTACTCATCCGTGAGTTTAAGGCGATGCAAAAAGTTTGGGTTAGGGATGGATTGGAAAAACCGTGGTTTACGGTTCGTTGTTGCGGGCTTGGTGGTGACGGCTTGTTTGGCGATTTATGCCGGCTTGTCGTTGATGAAGAAAAAAGATGAGTATCGTAAGCTCAATGCTGAGTATGAGCTGAGCGTTACGCGCGCCGGTGAGTTCGTCGAGGCGTTTTCACAGAACATCAAAACCGTCCGCAGCTTGATCGACAGCATGCCATTTTGCGACGACAACCGGACATTCTTTGATAATAAAAGCTTTGAGCCCGCCATCCCTTATTTCATCTCCGCCGAAGATAACAGCTTTGTCGTCAATGAAATGGTCTTGGGCAAAACGGTGAAGCCGCTCTTCCTGTTTCCGTTGATTGGTATTGACCGTTTTCCGGTGGTGTCGCGGGTTGAGGGCGACCAGCTTAAAATCACCTTCGATTATGACCTTTTGCGCGAAGAAGTGAAGGCCAGCGACATGGCCGTGATTGCCACGCAAAAAGGGAAGTTATGCCGCGTTAATCTGCGCCTTTATGCGGCAAAGAAAACGGAGGATGCCGCGCGCCTTCCTATGCGGATTTTTGGGCGCATCGGAATGCAATGGGGGCGCTTTTCATTGCCGTACGGCACGGATATTGACCAAACAAACAATACGGTCATGATCTCCGATTGTACCAATGGCCTTATTCAGGAATTTGATTTTGCGGGGCATTTGGTGCGGATTATCGGCGGCAATGGCGATAAGCCGGCGCAGATGAGCCGCCCCGCCGACGTCAAGATTGACCACGGAAAAATCTATGTCGTCGAAGAAAACAACCACCGCTATCAAGTGTTCAGCCGTGAGGGCGATGCCATCGGCATGGTCGGCGCGCATAAAAAGCTTAAAAAAGGTGAATACCTGAACTATGAAGCGGGCGAAGACCCCGCCTTTAACAACCCCTTGGGCATCGCCGTTGATAAAGACGAAAACATTTTCGTGGTTGATTACGATAATTATCGCGTTGTCAAAATCGGGCCTGACGGCAAAGTCATCAAGGTTTTCGGGGGATCGCAAAAATTCGACGGCAAGCCGTTTAACGGCCCGTACTATATCGACATTAACCATGATTTAGAGCGCGTCTATGTTGTCGACCGCAAGAATGACCGCATCACGGTTTTTGACCTGAATGGCATGTTTCTATTCGCCTTTGGCGCGCATGGCGCAGGGGACGGAGAGCTTGACTATCCGCACGAAATTGACGTTGCCGTTGATGGACGCGTATTTGTGGCGGACACGAATAATCGCCGCATTCAGGTTTTTGACGAAAACGGGCAATATCTCGATAAAATTGTCTTCGGAACTGCGTACGGCCTTCCGAAAACGGTGGCGGTTTCGGATGAAGGCTTTGTGATTGCGGGGCATGTGGGGTGGGATTCCTACATGACAGTATGGCGTGACCCTCTTTCAGGCAAGGAGCGCAGTGCGCTGCGTGAATATTTGCTGGCGCAAAACGCGCCGGAGTCGGTTGACCTGAAATATAAAAAGGCCAAAATCGACCAATCATTCGATGGCACGGTGTATAAGCGGGTCTGCGCATCCTGTCATGAAACTGGTGCTGCCAACGCCCCCAAAACCAAAAATGTAGAGGATTGGGAACGCTTTCCGCGCAATTTGAACGCACTTTTGGCCTTGGCACGCCAAGGCAAAGGCGCCATGATGCCGAGCGGAGGCTGTGCGGAGTGCAGCGACGAGGAGCTTCTCGAGGCGATTAAATTTATGTTACCGGATACATGGGATAAAGAATGATGAAATGTGAAAAGATGAAATGTAAAAAGATCGGTGCCGGCGCTTTAGTCGCGGTGCTTTTGGGAGTGATTGCAGTGTTTGTCTGGGCGGAGAAAAAGCCGCAGGATCAAGCTTCGGAGCAAGCGCCAGAGCGCGTTTTATACAGCGCCGCCCCCGTCATCGAACTGCAAAAAATCAGTGAATTTTATAACCCAGAGGTTTTGAGCGCCGCCCAGGGCATTCGCATTTATGAACCGTCTGAGCAATTCCCGAATGGCGTTCTCGCCATGGCGAGTGGCTATTTGAACGGCTCTGATCTTTACGATCTGTCCTTCACCCCGATATTCACCAAGCCTTATAACGATGCCGCCGGCAACAAAACGCTGTTTGCGGATGTTGTGCGGCTCGATAATGGCAACTTTGCCTATACCGATTTCAAAGGCCACCGCGTGATTGTTATGGACGCAAAGGGCAACGAAGTCGCGCGATGGGGCGAGGGCGACCTCAATCTCCCCATCGGCATTGACCAGTTTGACGATGGGCGGGTATTCGTCGTGGATTACGGCAATGACAAATTACGCCTCTACAGCCCCGAAGGCGCCTTGCTGAAAACCGTTGATTCCTTGAATGACGAAGCCTTAAAAACCCCCTATGACGTGCGCATACACGATAAGAAAGCCTATCTTGTTGACCGCACGCGCCACCGTATTTTGGTGCTGGATGAGCAATTAAACCTCCTCAGCACCATTGAAAAATCGGATCAAGGGGATTTTTATTTCAACCACCCGCAACATATTGATTTTGACTCCAAAGGGCGGCTTTACGTCATGGATACAAAGAGCAAGAGCATCAAAATCGTCAACCCCGAAACCGGCCTCGTGGTTGCCTCCTTGACCCATCCGGATATATGGGGTTTTCGCGGCATTGCCATTGACCATATGGATCGCATTTACCTCGCCGGCTTTAAAACCGGATACCCCGCAGCGGGCGAGTTGTTGAAAGAAGACCACGCCGGCATCATAATCTTCGAAAAAATCGCCGACACCGACATCGAACCGGATCAAAATGAGGGATTGTGACCTTCGTCACGCCTTGCCTTTATCGTCCTCGCGTCGTTCATCATTTGTTCTTTTCTTGTTGACCAAGCCCACACTTAGGACTGCTATCCTAAGTGTGGGCTTGGTGCTATCTCGTGTCGGGAGCGATGCTGAGCAAGCCTGCATCCCCCCAGCAAGAAAGGATTTCAAAAAACATGTTTGATATATTTAACCCCAATCCCAACAAGCGTACTACGCGTAAAGACGGCAAAAAATCGATACACCAAACGCGGGATATTTTCGTCAACGGCACAGATGAAGAATATGAGAATCAGATTTCGTTCCCAATACCCCCGCAGACAAAAGAACGAGGAGAAAAATCGCTAGCTGACAAGCTCTACGACCACGTAGAATCGCGGCATAGCCTTGACAATTTTGTTGCTTCTTCTAATGATCCGGTTCCGCCCCGCACCAAGTCAATCGCGGATATCTTGTTTGGGTCGTCACATCCTCCCGTTCCTGCGCGCAAGCCGTCGGCTGAGCCTGAGCAAAGAACACCCGCAGACATTCTTTATGGGCAAGCCCGCGAAACGCCGCTCCCCGTGCCAAAAAGAAAGCCACCTATTCTGTCGGATAAAGTGGAAGATGAAACAATCCGTAAGGAAGTGGAAGGGCACGAAAGATCGGTTCAACACATGTATAAAGACACGTCAACTCTAAGAGAGGGAGGATTTGTTACCGTGGGGGCTGGCTTTAAAATTAATAATGCGGAAGAGGCAAAACAATACCCCTTCACCGTTCCTGATGGTCAGGGCGGTCGACGACCTGCAACAGACGAGGAAATTGAGCAGGCTTTTCATAAGGTTGATGCAATAAAGCAGCCCTCTGATTTAGGTAGAGGCCTCACGGCCGGTAAATTTAAACCTAGCGTGGATGAGTTTGCGAAAAAGCATAACCTCGACGACCTCCAATTATCTAAAGATGCCATAAACGATATTTTAGACAAAAAATTGCGGGAACATGCCAATATCCTTTCCCGTAAAATGAACAATGATGGGGTGGATTTTGTGCTGGTACCCCCTTCGGCGCAGAAGCTCTTGCTGGATCTTCAGTATAATGGCGCGCTGGGGAATACAGATCACAGAAAAGGTATTGTTGATGCAATTCGCGCCAGAGATTGGACGACACTTAAGGGTGTGCTGGCGCAAGACAAGTACAAGATTGGTGAAAGCCGGGATGCTTGGCGTTTAAAACAAGCCGATGAAGCGCTTGAGTGGGACGCAAAACAAGGGCAGCCATAGGGATTAGCGCTTATACAGGTGCGCGTAAGCTTTTTGAAGGTCTTCAATCGTACCTTCCCCAATAGCCATAGGGAGTGTTGCCTCCGCCGGAGTGGGGCTTTGGATTTCTAGGCGACTTGACCAATTATAATATTCACACTTGCCGTCCGGTCGCACGCGCTCCCAATGGTCTGCGGCTAGGCGGGTCAAATCTGGGTGCAAGACACCAGCACGACACACACCAAAACCAAGGTTAAAAACCGCATGTTCCCTGTCTCTTTATTTGACGCTATCTGTAAAAATCATCCGTTCGAATTATAGGAGCCCTCCCACACAAAAGTAAATAATCAATCATGGATGGAAAAGTACATATGGGTGCATGCCGTAATGAGTATTGCCCAACTAAATCGTTCATGATATGTTCCCAAACAAAACTGACGGATATTTTATTTTACAAAGAAAAATTATCATGAAAAAAATTCTATCCTCCCGTCTGCCCCCCCTTGTGCTTTTGAGCCTGTCTTTGGTGATCGTATCTTGCCAGCCCGCCCAACAAAAGGCCGCAGCCCTCCCTCCTAAAGCAGAGGAAAAACAACTCATCGACACGAAAAGAGGTTATGTACCCCCACCCCCAGAGCTGGCAGGGTATTGGCATTATGATTTTCAGCCTGTATTCGGGCTACATTTCACATCTCCAAACCGTTTCAACCAAATCAATGTTATTGGTAATAACACTATGGATTATAACGAGTTCAAAATCTTTCATGTGGCAGAAGGTGGCTTATATTATGCGATCTCCAGAGAGGTTTCCAATTTCACCTATTACGATCTCGATAATGAATATAGAGAAATGACTGAAGAAGAAATCGCCTCTGCAGAGGCTCGTTATTCTTATATCATTTTTGACTTCAGTGGAGATGGCCATTTATCACCCAATGACATACGTGATGAATTATTTATTTACTATCATATTTGCGACAGTGATCTAAAAAAACAAGGCATAAAATTATCAGCCAAAGATTGGGTCGCTAAGCCTGAAACACACTGGGAGCGCGTCCGACCAAACGGATATTGCGAATATGAAGATGTTCTAAAAGGAGCGATAAGGCCTGCATCAGGTCATAGAAGTTATTATCCTCTATGGGAGGGCTCGTTCGAAGACTTTCAAAAACATGCCCAGCGCCGAGAGGATGCCAGGCAAGGTGCTTTTGAATCTATTGAGCGCGATGAAATGCTTATGGAGCAAGGAAGATATGATGAGTTGTAACTTCCGGTGTGCTACGTAGCTATACTTACTTTTGTTCCCGCTTAGTCTGGCTGTACTGACCTCAACCGAATATCCCTTTGGTGCTGACGCCCTCTAGTTTGATGAGGTCGACGTGCGGGGTGAGGGTGCCGAATTGTTTTGATGTTAGGTTTTCGAGGTCGTGGACGGATTCGAAAAACTTTGTTTTTTGCGCGTCACTGATAATGCCGTCACAAAGACGCTCGAATTTGCCGATATACTGCGTGCGTCCCCACGGCGTATCGCCATAACAATGCGCGTTTGCGCGCGCTTTTTCTTTCTCTATAACCTTACCGTTCGCAAGCTCGACAATCAGTTTGCCGCCAAACGCTTGTACCTTTGGGTCTTGAGAATGATAGGCGTCTTCCCATTTTTGATCGAACTTCGTTGTGACCTTATGCATAAGAGAGCGCAGCTCGTCTTTTTGACCATCGGCGATATTATATGTTCTTTCGTGATGCCATTCCCCGATTTGCAAGGTGCGGGCAATCGCGAACATAATGCTGTGATCCAGCGTCCCGCGCGGTGCGTCAGGATCAATTTTCTGAGGGTCATTGGCATCCGTACCGATGACATGATGCGTGTGGTGGCTGGTCTTGAGAGTAATGCTCTTGATTTTATCCGCAGGGTTTTCACCGACATCTTTGGCTAAGTCCAGCGTCATATCGATAATTGCTTGCCCTTGATATTCAAACGCATGTTCCTTGGGATAGGTAATCAAGATATTCCTCAAGGCGTCTTTTCCTGCCTCGGCGAGCTCGACTTTATACGCGGCGTTATTGTCCTCGCGGCCGTCCAGAAAACGCCTGATAATACTGTCAACGCCTTCGTAAACCGGATTGGGGCCTTTAAGGCCTCTCATGGCGCTGTCAACGGCATCTATTGAAATCTGCGCGCTGAACCCGGGGACAAATTCTTTTTGCGCTCCGATATCGCCTTTTCTGGATTGCCTTGAAGAAACAGCGTTGTGAACGGCAAAATTAATGGCATGGTATGTTTGATCAATGGAAAGCCCTAACATAGAGGATATGCCGGCGGCGGAGGCCGCCGCGATATGGGTCATATGATCGACTTTGTGTTTATGAAGACAGATGCCTGTTCCATTGCCCGTCCCGACCAGTGCGACATGTATTTCGTATGCGACAATAATGCCCCTCAGGAAATCCTGACCATCGACGTCGAGCTGCTGCGCCACGGCGAGCAGCGGTGAGATATTGTCATCGGGATGAGAATATTCCGCCGCAAGATATGTGTCGTCCTGATCCAGATAACGAACGGCAACGGCATTCGCGAAGGCGGCTCTGGACGGGTCGAATTTGCGCTCCGGCGGGATGCCGTAAATTGTTGCTTTGCCTGTGCCTTCACTACTGAGAGCCTTATCCCGCGCTACAGCCACGGCATACTGGTTAATGGCGCCGATTGAAATTGCGGCATTATCAATCAAGCGACATTTCGCCATTTCGACGGCATCGGGGTCAAGGGCGACCTCTTTTGCCCTGTAGGCAATCTCTGCGATTTTATAGGCGAGTTGATCTTCTTTGCTTAAATCGCCGCTCTTTTGCTCTGCTTTGACATCATGAATTTTCATATTTTTGCGATGCTCCTCGTTATGCTCAGCGGTCTTGAAGGGGAACCCAAGCGAGTTTTTCAGGCCCTATGTAATCGGCGCTTGGGCGGATCAGTTTGTTATTCTTGCGTTGCTCGAATATATGCGCGGCCCAGCCTGTAATGCGCGACATCACAAAAACAGGCGTAAATAAAGGGGTCGGCACACCCATCATGTGGTAACTGGATGCGCTGTAAAAATCCAAATTCGGGAACAGCTTTTTCTCATCCCACATCACCGTTTCTATCGCTTCCGAAACGGCGAATAAATGAGGCTTTCCGCCGTGATTGCAGAGCTTTCTCGACCATTCTTTAATGACGCGGTTGCGCGGGTCGGCCTCAGAATACACACGGTGTCCAAACCCCATGACGAGTTCCTTGCGCGCCAGCATGTCTTTGACACCTTGTGTCGCGTCCTGCGCCGATGAAAACCTTGAAATCAAGTCCATGGCGGCCTCGTTTGCGCCGCCATGAAGGGGGCCGCGAAGGGCGCCGATCGCCCCGACAACCGCGCTGTAAAAATCAGACAATGTCGATGTAATGGTTCTTGCCGTAAAGGTAGAGGCATTAAACTCATGCTCTGCATATAAAATGAGGGAGACATTCATCGCTTTTATATGCTCGTCGGATGGCTTGCCCTCATGCAGGAGCGTGAGGAAATGCTCGGCAATCGTATCTGCATCGCTCACCGCCGCAATTTTTTTCCCTTCATGGGCAAACTTCCACCAATAGCACAGAATAGCCGGATAAAGCGCCAGCAAACGATCCGCAATCGCAAGCCCGCTATTGTCTTTATCCTCAATCTCAATATTACCCAGAAACGATGTTGCCGTACGCATAACATCCATGGGATGCGCCTCAGACGGAATAAGCTCTAAACAGGTTTTGAGAGCCTCCGGCAATGTGCGTATGGCTTTGAGCTTCTTTTTATATGCTGCAAGCTCTGCCGTGGTCGGAAGCGCCCCATACAGAAGAAGATAGGCGACCTCTTCAAATTCGGCGTGCTCCGCGAGGTCATAAATGGAATAGCCTCTATACTCAAGGTTATGAGCGCCACCGGCCGCAGAAATATCCGTCTGTCCCGCAACAATACCGGCAAGTCCGGCGGTCTTTTTCACTTGATCCTGTTTTTCGGCAACTTGTCCCATTAGTCTTCCTTCCCGAACAGCTTGTCCAGCCTGTCTTCATATGATTGGTTATTGATGGTTTCGTAAAGCTCAGCCCGCGTTTGCATCAGGTGAACAACGTTTTTTTGCGTTCCCTCACTCTTAATCGCCGCATATACGGTCTGTGCTGCTTTGGCCATGGCGCGAAAAGCCGATAGGGGATAGAGCGCCATATCAACACCATTGTTCCTAAGATCGTCCACGGAATAAAGCTCTGTTTTGCCGAACTCGGTGATATTAGCGAGTAATGGCAGGTTGGTCGCGTCCTTAATTTGCCGGTAATGTGAAAGATCGGTCATGGCCTCGGCAAAAATAGCGTCCGCACCGCATTCGGCATAATAGGCGCATCGATCAATGACCGCTTGCAGCCCCTCGCCCGCCAGAGCATCACAACGCGCCATAATCATAAAATCCTTGTTTGACTTTGCATCGACAGCCGCTTTAATGCGGTCGCCCATCTCTTCTTTGGTCACAAGCTGTTTCCCCGGACGGTGTCCGCATCTTTTTTGGGCAATCTGGTCTTCCATGTGAACGGCGGCAACGCCGGATCTGATCATCTCTTTAATGCAGCGTGCAATATTAAACGCGCCGCCCCATCCCACATCAATGTCAACGAGCAAAGGCAAGTCAACTGTTGACGTAATCTTGTTTGCTTCTTGTAAGACATCGTGCATATCAGTAATGCCAAGATCGGGATATCCATTACTGGCATAAGCCACCCCGCCACCGGATAAGTAAAGCGCCTTGAAGCCGGCTTGTTCGGCCTGCATTGCGCTGTAGGCATTAATGGCGCCAACAATCTGCAGCGGCTTTTCTTGTTCCATAGCGTGGTAAATTGAGGGTATCGACTTTTTCATATTTTACGAACCATTTTATCTGTTGTTGTTTTTACATCCGCTCCAGCACCAGTGCGGACGCACCGCCACCGCCGTTACAAATGGAGGCAATCCCGTATCGGCCGTTTTTTTGTTGAAGGACATTGGCGAGGGTCGTGACAATCCGCGCCCCCGACGCACCAATCGGATGCCCCATCGCCACCGCGCCGCCGAACACATTGTTGCGCGCATGGTCGATGCCCATTTCACGCTCAAAGATTTGCGCGACCACGGCGAAGGCTTCGTTGACTTCGGAATAGGAGATGTCCTTCACGTTCAGCCCGCCGCGATGCAGCGCTTTTTTCGCGGCAAGGGAAGGGGTTGAGGTAAACAGCTCGGGTGCCTGTTCCGCTTCGCCAAAAGACACGATCCGCGCAATCGGGGTCAGGCCGAGCTCTCTCATCTTGTCATGCCCCACCAGAATAAGCGCCGCCGCACCGTCATTGATGCTCGATGCATTCGCCGCCGTTACCGTGCCGTCCTTAGAAAAAGCGGGATTGAGGTGTGGAATTTTGTCCAGCTTGACTTTCGTCGGTTCCTCATCCGTGTCGATGATGATCGTGCCGCCGCGTTGATCCACGCTGACAGGCGTGATTTCCTTGGCGAACAACCCGTCTTGCGTGGCCTTTGCGGCGCGTTCATAGCTGTCAATCGCAAACGCGTCTTGTTCCTGCCGCGAGATCTTGTACGTCTTCGCGGCAAGGTCGCCGAACACACCCATCGCCTCGCCTGTATAGGCGGAGGTCAGGCCGTCGCGCGAGATTCCGTCAATCATTTTCACATCGCCGAATTTATGCCCGAAGCGGAGGTTCGGCGCGTAAAAAGGCGCTTGCGACATGCTTTCCATCCCGCCCGCAACGACAAGGTCATTGATGCCGAGCATAATGGATTGCGCCCCAAGAATAATGGCTTCCATCCCCGAAGCGCAGACCTTATTCACCGTGGTGCAAGGCGCGCTTTCGGGCAATCCCGCAAAATGCGCCGCTTGCTGGGTGGGGGCTTGCCCGACATTGGCGGATAAGACATTCCCCATAAAGACGCGTTCAATCAGCGCCGCATCCACATGTCCCGCCTTGAGCGCCCCTTTAATCGCCTCCGCGCCCAAATGGACGGCGGGAATACTCGCCAGATTTCCGCCAAAAGACCCAATCGGCGTACGCCGAGCCGCAACAATATAAACGTCTTGAAAAGACATGGTTTTATTTCCTCGTAGAATTATTTCTTCAAATTCGCCGTCAAAAACGCATCTGCTTTTTGTGCCAGATCGTCCATTTTGGCGCGGCCCCTATGGCTAACATCATCGGGAAGTGGGGCGCCTGTCAAATGATCTTTCGGCGTAGCCTGCACGGCATCCTCCCATTTTTCCTTATAATCAGACAGTGCGGCCTCTTTCGTGGCGGGAGCCGCCAGCCCGTCCTTCCCCTTGAACAGATTTCGGTCAATCGCCGCCTTGCCGCCCTGACTTCGTAGCAAAGCCGAGAGCGTCGTGCGCTCCAGATACGCAATATCACTGCGCGTGGCTTTACTCTTGCCGCCGCCGGATAAAATACCCAGCACGGCAAGCCGCACCACATAATCATGCGGCTTGATTTTCCCTGCATCAACAAGGGCTTCCGCTTCTTTTGCCAAATTTTTAAACAGCGCCTCATCAGGCAAAGACAGCGCATCTTCCGCCAATGTCGGCGCTTGGTAGCCCGCCACTTTGGCCAGAGCCATCGCCTTGCCTTCGGTCAGTAACCGCGCCTTATTCATCACGATTTTCGTATCAAGCGGCAAAGACAAATTCTCAATCGCCGTTTCCGCAGAGCGCGACATTTCAGGCTCGGTCAGCATTCGATACGCAAGCCTGACCGCCTCTTCAGGATCAGACATCCGCCCGAACGCCTCGATCAAAGTTTCATAAACGCCGAGCCATCCAGGGACAAGCCCGATATTGGCCTCGACCAAAGCGGATTTTGTAATCGGTTTTGCCACCACGCCGTCACAGGCTTTCACCAGTTCCAACCCACCGCCGAGCACCGCGCCATGCACCGCCGCGATGGCGGGGAAAGACGCGCATTTCAAAGCCGTCATCACGTCCTGCGTTCCGAACAGCATTCCTTCCAATGACCCGTCATTCCGGCGCTCAAATTCCTGCATCAAGGCTACATTCGCCCCCGCACAGAATTGCTTGCCCTCATTATAAATCACCATCGCGCTATATTTGCCCCGACTGCCCTCAACGAACCTGATCGCGTCATTAATAATCTTCATCGCAGACGGATCAATTGCATTGACTTCGTTACTGTGCAGTTCCAGACACACCACACCGTCCCCGATATCATGAAGGCTGGCGGATTGACCCGCAAGAAGGGGTTGCCCCTGCGCCTTCTTCACCTGTGCAAGCGAAATCGCGTCAGGCACAAGCGCGGGAATATCCTCATATCCCGCCCCATCAAGCGTGATTTGTTTTTGGGCGCCGTTTTCGGTCTTGTAAAAACGCATCTTCTGATCGCGCATCTTCACCAGTATTGCAGGAACAGCAATCTTCTCCGCCTGCATGGCCTGTACAACCCAATCAATGCCCAGTTCGTCCATCATCTCAAACGGTGCTTTCGCCCATCCGAAACTCAGGCGCATCGTGTGGTCAATCGCGCTGATATCATGGGCGATCTCGGGCGCGATCGAAGCCGCATGGGCAAATGTTTTCAAAAACACCGTGCGTATATATTGCCCGCCTGCGTCTTTCGTTTCCATCAACGTCTTAAGGTCTTCCGCCTCCAAAGACTCCCATTCGGGCAAACGCCGCTCGGCATAGCTTTGCGGGTCAAAACCGCTCGCCTGAATATCAAGTGTCTTGATGATTTTCTCATCACCTTTTTTCTCAATTCGGTAATAGCCGCCCTGACTGCCGCTCTTGCGTCCGACATAGCCTTGGTCGAACATTTCCTTGGGGATGGAGCGCGCCCCCTGATAAATCCGTCCATAGACCGCCCCGTCTTTGCTTGGTAAATGATGCTGCATAGAGGTCGAAAGATGATAGGCCGTTTCGTGGTTAATCAAATCAATCAGCCCGAAAACCCCCGTGCTCGGAATGCCTGCACGCTGAACCGCCGCGTCGGCCTCGTTGATCGACAGGCCGAGATTCATCGCCTCCTCAATCCCCGTTTCCCACCAAAAACATCCGATGCGATTGGCGATAAAGCCCGACACGTCCTTCCCGTGCAGTAAAACCTTGCCAAGGTCGTTTTGAGCAAATTCGTTCAAAGCCTTGGCAACGCTTTGATTCGTCTGTGTCGTTGCCACCATTTCGCAAGACATCATCAATGGCACAGGGTTGTTGAAATGCATCAGTCCGAACTGCTTCTTAAACGCCGCGCTGCAATTTTTCGAAGAGCGGTGGAGCTCCACCGTGGAACTATTCGATGCAATCAGCAAATCAGGATTGTTCGGCAAAATCTCTTGATCAATCCGCTCAAACAGAGCTTGCTTGATCTCGAGTTTTTCAATGATGGTTTCGATAACGATATCGGCGTCCAAAAGCTGGTCAAAATCATCATCCATATTTCCCGTCGTAATCCGCCTCGCTGCCTGATCGCTCATCAGCCAAGGTCGCCCGTTGCTGCCCTTGGCGAGTTCCTTTTGGTCGCGCTCAATCATGCCCTTAATGGCGCTGTCGGCTATAAAATTCGGATTATGGTCGTATTTGGCAGGGTCGGCTTGGTAATCTCTTGGCTGAATATCGAGGACGACGACCTCAAGCTCGGGATTATTCGCCGCCGTCGCCACAATCCCTTGCCCCATCACGCCGGAGCCTAAAACAACCAGTTTCTTCTTCGGTTTTTTGGCTGTCGCCATAATATTTCCCCGCTCATTATTATTTTTATGTGCATTCATTTATAGCCAAAAAGCCATAAAACTCAAATCACATTTCTGGGTTGCCGTGATTTTATGATCTTGACAAAACTTATATATGTCCATTATTCTAGACATATGGACATACAAGAAGCAATAATCATGTTTGACGCGCTGTCGCAGGAAACACGCCTTGCGGCGTTTCGGTTGTTGGTGAAGGCGGGGCCTCAGGGCTTGGCGGCGGGGGCGTTGAGCGAGAAATTAGGCACGCCGCATAACACCATGTCATTTCACCTGAACCATCTGTCGAACGCGGGAATAGTGTCCTCACGCCGCGAGGGGCGGTCGGTGATTTATGCGGCCAATTTTGACCGTGTGCGCGGTTTGATCGGTTTTATCGTCAAGGATTGTTGCAGCGAGGATTTCGCCAGTATCCGCGAAGACGAGAAAAAAGGCTGTTCGATCATCGAACTCAACCAATGTTGCTAGAAGTAGAAAAAAGGAATAACCCATGAAAATATCGGATGTAAAACAAGCCCTTGAGGGCATCGGCGCGGTGAATTTCAAATTGCCGGATGGGCGGGTTCTGCCGCCCCATTTCCATGTCACGGAAATCGGCCTTGTCACGAAGCATTTCATTGATTGCGGCGGCACCGAACGCACCGAAACATACGCGAATTTCCAGCTTTGGGAGGCGGGCGATTACGACCACCGCCTTGCCCCGCAAAAATTCCTTCATATCCTCGATCTGTGCAAAAAAGTGCTGGGCGAGGCCGATTACGAGATTGAGGTCGAATGCCAACAATCAACCATCGGCAAATTCGGCTTGAGCTTTGACGGGTCGGATTTTATCCTCACCAACAAATACACGGCCTGCCTTGCGCAGGATGCATGCGGCATACCGAACAAGCCGGAACAAAAAAGCGCGGCGTGTTGTTCGCCTGCCGGTGGGTGCTGCTGATGAAAAACGTGCTTGTGCTTTGTACCGGTAATTCGTGCCGTTCAGTGATGGCGGAGTGCCTGATTAACAGCCTTGGCGCGGGGCGCTATAAAGCGGTGAGTGCGGGGAGCAAGCCCGCCGGCTATGTCCACCCGAAATCCATCGAAACCCTCAACCGCCATAACATTGACGCTGGACAACCGCGCAGCAAGTCATGGGATGAATTCGCGGGCAAAGAATTCGATGTGGTCATCACGGTCTGCGACGCCGCCGCGGCGGAAACCTGCCCCGTATTCTTCGGCAAGCACCAAAAACTGCACTGGCCTACCCCCGACCCCGCCGCGGCAACGGGGGGCGAAGACACCATCACCGCCGCCTTTGATGAGGCGTTTTATATGCTGAAAAACAGAATAGAAAGCGAATTGCTATGAGCATAGAGGGTTTACCGTTGGCGACGAACGCCGAACCCTCTATGGGGCTGTTCGAACGCTATCTCTCCCTCTGGGTCGGGCTGGGTATTGCCGCTGGGGTTGGGCTTGGGTTGATTGTGCCGGATGGTTTCAAGGCTATTGCCGCGCTGGAATATGCGGGCGTGAATCTTGTGGTCGCGGTTTTGATCTGGGTGATGATTTACCCGATGATGGTCAATGTCGATTTCGCCAGCATTAAGGATGTCGGCAAAAAACCGAAAGGCCTGTGCATCACGTTGGTTGTCAATTGGCTCATCAAGCCATTCACCATGGCGGCGCTCGGGGTGTTGTTTTTTGAGTATATTTTCGCAGGGTTGGTGAGCCCTCAAGACGCCAAAGAATATATCGCGGGGATGATCTTGCTCGGCGTTGCGCCGTGTACGGCGATGGTGTTTGTGTGGAGCCAGCTCGTCAAAGGCGACGCCAATTACACGCTGGTTCAGGTGTCCGTGAACGACCTTATCATGGTGGTTGCGTTTGCGCCGATTGTGGCACTGCTCCTCGGTGTGACGGACATCATCGTGCCGTGGGAGGTTTTGTTGCTCTCGGTCATTTTATATGTGCTTATTCCGCTCGGCGCGGGGTACGGCACGCGCAAAAAGCTCGACCGCTCCGGCGACCCTCATCACATTGCGCGGTTCACGGCGCGGATAAAGCCGTATTCCATCATGGGCTTGCTGGCGATGGTGGTGTTGCTGTTCGGGTTTCAGGCCGAAACAATCGTTGAAAAACCAATGATCATCGGCCTGATTGCGATTCCGTTGTTGATCCAAGGCTATGGCATCTTCGCCATCGCCTATGGCTGGGCGTATCTTTGGCGCGTGCCGTTTGCGACGGCTGCGCCTGCGGCACTCATCGGCACATCGAACTTCTTTGAATTGGCCGTTGCGGTGGCGATCGGCCTGTTCGGCCTTCATTCCGGCGCCGCTTTGGCAACCGTTGTCGGGGTTTTGGTTGAGGTTCCGGTGATGCTCTCCCTCGTTGCCTTCGCCAACAAAACACGGAAAAACTTCCCTCAATAGGCCATCAACACGCCGCCCTCAAAAAGCATTTGTAATTATTATGCAAAATATGTATAAGAATGGGGCGCACAAATTCGCGCGCATTTATTCATAGTCAGTTGGGAAATTTATCGATGGCAAGCTATTACCAAGTCTATGCAACGCCGGTTTTAAACGGTGTGGCATCATCCGATTCTGATCTGGTCACAATCGCATTATATGGCTCAAACGAACCAATTGACCCCAATGACGATGCGGCGCTCATCATCATTGACGAGGATAATGATGGATTGATCAACCGCTTTGAATTTCGCGATGCGACAATCGGCAATGGGATCGGCCTGAATGGCGGTGCAAAATGCGTGTTGTTTGACGGTGTAGCGGGCGGCAAAGGCCCCACCGGCACATTATACAGCACCAATTGCATCGAAGAAGGCACGGATTTGAGTGACTTCATCAAAAAAGACCTGCATTCCAATTTCGACCCCGTGACATTTGGCGGTGACGGAGGCGGCGATGGGTGTCATGTGCCGTGCTTCGCCAAAGGAACCTATATCGAAACGCCCCTAGGCCCTTGCCCGATTGAGGAATTGAAACAAGGCGATTTGATCATAACCGCCGATAATGGCGAACAGCCCATTCGCTGGATCGGCGGGCGCAGTCTGGATGCGCAAGAGCTTGAACAAAACCCGAATTTGCGCCCCGTGCGGATCCAGCAAGGCGCATTGGGCAATGGCTTGCCCGCCAAAGACCTTCTGGTATCGCCCCAGCATCGTATGCTCGTGGCCTCGCCCATCGTTGAAAAAATGTTCGGGGTGAAGGAAGTCCTGATCGCCGCCAAAAAGCTGGTCGGGCTTGAGGGGATCAGCATCGCAAACGATGTTTCCATGGTCGAGTATTTTCATTTCTTATGCGACAAACACGAAATTGTCATCGCCAATGATGCCCCGACTGAGAGCCTTCTTGCCGCCCCGATGGCGCTACAAGCCGTCGGCAAGCAGGCGCGGGCGGAGATTGAGGCGATCTTGCCTGAGGCCAAGGATTTGGGCTTTGCGGCTCAACCCGCCCGCCCCATCATCACGCAGGGCAAACAGTTAAAAGAATTCACCGCCCGCCACGATAAAAACAAGGCAAACCGATCCTTGTGTGAAAACTGGAACGCCGCGAATGCAGGCAATTTGACCTTCAAACAACGCCTGAGGCTTGCCTGTTTCGACAGACACCGCGATGCCACCGCGCCGGCGATGTAGGCACGAAACGATAAGGCCGTCATGATTCACCAAAGAACCTATGTCGCACAAAACCGCGCCGAACTGATCCGCTTTTCGCAAAGCCTGTTTGACGCAGTGCCTGCGGATTTTTTTCAAAGACAGGGGCAGTCTTTTGACCTTCTCATGACGGGCGACACGCAATCCGCCAAATCACTCGTTCCGCTGGCGGGGCTGTACAGCCTCAGCGACCATCACGATATTGACGATTTGCTGGCACAGCGCGTCAAGCATGGCGAGGTCGAGGCCGAGAGCCCGTACTCCATCGACCGTTTTTTGGTGCAAGGGACGCATAAAACCATTCGAATGGCGGGGCGCGATGTTCGTGTCGGGTTTGACCATGCGGTGTGTCTGGATTTTTCAAAGCAAGAGGTTCAAGGCGAGAAAGAACTCCGCGCCCTTCAATCTGCTGTGCCTGAAGGCGGGTTGAATATTCTCACCTTCGGCGCCGTGCCGTGGCGGGCAACGCGCCGCCACGAAAAATTCCCCGCCGTGCCGCTGGCAATTGATGTGCGCAAAACCAATGCCGACATCCGCCGCATGGCAACGCGCGGCACGATGGATTTATCCTTGAGGCTCAGCACGATTTTCGACCAATATTGCCGCCCGCGAAGCCGCCTGAGCGGTGAGTGGGCGAAGGCTGCGCAGCGCGATGCGGGGCATGATATTCCGCTCCCGCGCAGCATCGTGATCGAGATCAATGACGCAACCCCCTTGGGCGCGGCGCTTCTCCAAAGCGAGCGATTCACAAAATTCTGGAATCAATGCCGCCGCCCGCCAAAACCGACCCCAAAACAGACTAGGGGCAAGACTCTGTGAATGGGCGTCTTCCGTTGCTTTTTTAGGGGCGGGGAGGTTTTGTTTTGCTGTATTGCGGCCACAGATTCAAGGCGTGCGTCACCCGAAACACGGCGTTCAGCAAGGATAAATCCTCAATCCTATGAAGGTTTTGATACATCTCGCGCAGCGGGATAAAATCGCATCGCTCCACCAATGCCTTGCCGGGGTCGGTCACGACAAAGGGGAAAATGCGGTGTGGCATGACGCCGAGGCTGGGGAAATAGCCTTCGCCGAGTTTCTTGATGGCGGATTTCGGGCTCCCCGTTTGCTCCGCCAGCCAATCCGGCACTTTTTGGATATGATCCACCGTGTGCGGCAAGCGATAGCAAGCAAGGCTGAGCAATCCGCTATGGTCTTCGCGCCCTTGCACGGCGGCGAATTGCGATTGAATGGGCGTAATTTTCTTAACGCCAATCAAAATCTCGCCGCTGGCGGGGTCTTTGATAACGGGCAAGGCCATGACCGAATTGGTCGTGACATTATTGCTGGCGGGGACGATGAATTCCAGCTCCTTGCGCGCCAAAACACGCTCATGCCCGTCATGCAGGGCAACTTCATGAAATTCCGAGCGCTTGATGTCGAGCCAGTGGGATCGCTTGGCGGTTTCCTCAAACACTTTATAGAGTTTTTGCCCCGCCAAGGCGGAGTCCAAGGATACGGGCGTAATATCCCCCCGTGCCGCGGGATCAACATGATGGCCAAGCCATTCGCTCGGGGTTTGGCCTGTTTCCCGCATCAAGGCATAGATGTTGGTTTCGAGCCGTGCCTCCGGCAACATGCCGGCCTGTGCGGCTTGCAATAAATTCGCGGCGCTGAAGGCCTTATAATGCCCGTCATTGCTAAAGCCCGAATATCCGCCGGACAGGTGATCCGCGCCGCGTTCAATGCCCGTCACATCGGCGCGAACGGCATAGACACGTTCGTTTAATTCGGCGGGAGCGGGGTAGTATTGGGTGATGTGAAGCTGGTCGGGGCGCAGCGCCGCCGCCAGTGAAAAATGCGCTCGCTCGGTCAACACGGCGTGAACGGCCTTTTTCATCTTCTGCATCCCGTCCGCGCCGATATTGGCTCCGATATTCGCCGCGGCGAGGGGTTCAATCATATGCCCCGACCATGTTTTGCGGTCGAGATTAGGGCTCATCTTGCGCGGGCGAATATTGGCAATCGGGCGGGGGTATTGATCCTTCGCATAGACATGCAATGTTCCGTCCGTATCAAAGAAATACGGCAACACATCCACCACATCGCCCCCGGGGCGCTCAACCATATCGTAAATATACCCGTTATGGGTATTTTCAAAGGATTTGAGGCGCAGGTAAGACGGCGGCTTGTCGGCGGCGCGGTGTTCGCGCAGCGTAATGGATTCCGATGGGGCGAGTTTTTGCAAAACCGAGATAAAATTCGATGGCGGCAACGGAAGAGGGGCTTTGTTGCGGTCAAACAACATCGCATTCGGGGCGTAACGATTGTCCAAAAGCCAGGGATTTTCGTGATGCGCGGCATAGACCACGCGGGCGCCGAGTTTTTCGGGAACGGCTTGATGGTCCTTCATCGTCCAAAACGAGTATTTTTCTTCGGCCTCGTTCAAAAACCGCGTGCGGTAATGCATCCGCCAGATAAATTCCCATGCGAAGTGATGCTGCACCGAAAATACCCGCCACCCTTTTGGAATCTGGTCTTCGGCGGCCTCAAATTGGTCGGTGACCTCTTCGGTGAAAAATCCTTTGATATGCCCATCGGGGTCGCCGCCGTCAAAACGCATCGCTTCCCGCGCATATTCAAGAAAGAACGCCGCCATCGAAAGAGAGTCATAAGGGCTGCCTCCTACCTCCGCCTTGCCCGCCGCAAACGGCGTGTCGGGGAGGGCGATATAAACCATCTCCTCCGGATTATCAGGCATCACAAAATCGCGGTTGATGATAATCCCGCCGGTTTTGAGGTTTTTGATCTCGGCGGCGATAATGTCCTCAACCGTTTGCTTGCGATATCCGGTATAGGAATAGGGTTCATGCAGGATACTAAGGTTCAAAACCGCATCCAGCTTGCGCCCGCCAAGGTCGAGCTTGGTCAAATCGCCAATCACAAACTCCAGATTGGGAATATCGCCATATGTTGCGCGGGCGGCGGCGATATAGTCTTGGTCGTAATCAAGGCCGATCACCCGTACATGCGGGTTTTTCAGGGCGAAATAGGCGGTCGCCATGCCGTTGGCGCACCCTGCATCAAGGACAATACTGCCCTCCGGCAACAATAAATGCGCCGCGCACACAGCCACTTTTTGCGGCATGGTTTTGTCCATTTCCGCCAGTAATGCCGCGCCGTTTTGGTGTTTTGAGTCTGTGCCTGTTTCTGTCATGTCCCCTGTCGTGTTGGTGTCGTGTTGGTGTTTTGTGCCGCGCATTCGAACCAGCACGACAAGTAGTTATACTAAGGAGCGCAATATTATGTCAATTAAGAAAGGTGTTTTATTCTGGAAACTAAAGTGATAGCCTCAAAACATAAAGACAAAGCAGCCCGCATAAGCGGCAACAGGAGGCAACATGACCCACACCATCACATGGACACAGACGGATGAATCTCCGGCTTTGTCGTCCGCCTCTTTGCTTCCCATCGTGCGCCACTTCACACAAGCGGCGGGGATTGATGTTCAAACCCTCGATATTTCCTTCGCAGGCCGGATTTTACAGAGCTTCCCTGAATATCTGAGCGCGGCTCAGCGCAGCCAGACAAAGGCCGATGCGCTTGGCATTTTGGTTGAACGCCCCGACGCCGCCATCATCAAACTCCCCAACGCCAGTGCGACCGAAAACCAGTTAATCGCCGCGATTGCGGAATTACAGCGCGCCGGATATGCCATTCCGGACTACCCCGCCCATCCCCAAAACGCGGCGCAGGCTGAGGTTAAAAAACGCTATGACGCCCAAACGGGGAGCGTGGTGAATCCGGTGCTGCGCCAAGGCAATGCGGTGCGCTCGATCCCCGAAGCGGTGAAAAACGCGGCGCGCCGCTCGCCTCATGCCATGGGAACATGGAAGCCCACCTCCAAAACCCGTGTTGCGCATATGCAAAAGGACGATTTCTATGACACCGAAACATCCCGCACCCTAAGCGCCGCCGAGGCGGGCGGGATCAGCATCCGTTTCACGGACGATAAAGGGCAATCCGCAATCCTCAAATCCGGCATCGCCGCGCAAGAAGGCGACATTATCGACAGCGCCGCCTTAAAACGCGCCCCGCTGCGCCAATTTTTGCAAGACTCAATGCAGGCGGCGGCGGATGAGGGGATTGTCCTCTCCCTCCATCTCAAAGCCACGATGATGAAGAAAACAGACGGCCTCATTTTTGGCGATGCGGTAAAGGAATATTTCAAGCCCGTTTTTGATAAACATGCGGCTGTGTTCGAGCGGCTTGGCGTGTCTGCGCCCAACGGCCTGAACGATATTTTGCAAAAGATCGAAATACTGGATGCGGCAACGCACCAAGCCATCAAGGCCGATATTGAGGCCTGCCTTGACGGCGCGACACAATTGGCGATGGCGAACCCTAAAGACGGATCAACGCATTTATCCTCCCCCAATTTGGTGATTATTGACGTGTCGATGGCCAATTTGGCGCGTTGGGGCGGCGAATTGCCGAATAAAGACGGACAATATGGCGACACGCTGGCGGTGATTCCGGACTCCACCTATGCCCGCATGCACCAAGTCGGGATTGATATTTTGAAGGCGCGCGGCGCCCCCGACCCGCGCAGCATCGGCTCCGTCACCACCATCCGCCTGCAAGCCGAAGGCGCGGAGGAATACGGCTCCAAAGACACGAGTTTTGAGGCCAAGAGCAACGGCGTGTTCGAGGTCATTGCCCATGACGGTCAAATATTGGCGGCACAGGCCGTCAGCCAAGGCGACATATGGCGGTTCAGCAAGACAACCGACCGCGCCATTGCCAATTGGATCGACCTCGCCATTGACTACGCCGCCAATTCCTCTTCCGCCGCCGCACCGGTCGTTTTCTGGCTCGACCAAAACCGCGCCCATGACGCGCAGGTGATTGCAAAGGTCAAGGCTCATCTGGCGCAAAACGCCTCACAAGCCGCCGCGACCATCAAAATCCTCTCGCCAGAGGATGCCATGAGCCTCACGCTCAACCGCGCGATGGATGGCAAGAACACGATCAGCGTCACCGGCAATTTGCTCGGCGACCACATCACCGATTATTTCCCGATCCTTGAAACCGGCTCAAGCGCCAAAATGCTCTCGGTCATTAATTTGCTCGGCGGCGGGATTGTCGCGGAAACAGGCTCCGGCGGCACAGCGCCGGATTTGCTCGACATGCTGGCGCAAAAAAATCACTTACTGTGGGATGATACCGGAACGGCGTTGGCGCTGGTGGAGACTCTGCGCCACATGAATAAAGGCGGCGCGCAGGATAAAATCGCCGTGCTGGCGGATACGTTGGAGGCCGCGACCAATCGCTATATCAGCGATAAACGCTCCCCCGCGCCCAACGGCCTCGACACCCGCGAAAGCCATTATTACCTGACCCTATATTGGGCGCAGGAATTGGCGCAGCAAAACCGCAGCCCCGCCTTGAAGACCGAGTTCACGGCGCTGGCGCAAACCCTTGCGCAGGCGCAAGCCACGATCTTGCAGGAAATCACCACGGCGCGCGCGCAAGGCGGCGATGTCGGCGGGCGTTTTGTGCATGACACCGCCAAATTACAGGCGACCATGCGGCCGAGCAAAACCCTCAACGCCATCATCCGATAAAAATGCGGTGCTGGAGCCATATAACGGACGGGTAAGCCGCAATCCAGACCCAGAAAAAGCGGTTCAGCCCGAATAGACACGCATTCGCGCCATGAAAGATTGCGGCAATAACCAACGCCGCAATAAGCGTTTGCTGCGAATAAAGGCTTAAGGGGAACAACACCTCAAACCCCATCACCGCCCACGCCATGACGCGCAATAATTGCGGGCGCTGTGCAAGGCTGCGTAAATTCTCGCTGACCGGATAGGCTGAGAACAGGAACACGTTTTGAAGGGCGCGTCCGTTGCGCCAATCTTGGTTCACGATTTTGACCCACCCCGCCATAAAATAAGACAACACGACTTGCAAGGCGACATAGCCCAGCACATATTCCTGCCACTGCAATGCGGGTAAAATATGCACAAGGGCAAGACCGCATAAGAGCAGCAATCCCATGCGGTCGCTCCCTCCATTATACGGCCCTTGAAAACGATGGAGGGCGTACAGCCCGACCCCGACAAGCGCGCCGCAAACCAACGCGGGCTGCACCCCCAAAAACAACAAAAGACTAAGGATAAGACGAACAACGAATAAGCGCTGCTCATCCTTCGCGCCGTTCAAATGCTCAATGCTTTGCTGCATAAAGGCGAAGGCGAGCAACATCTCCGTCAATCGAATGGCGTCATCAAAACTCATGCCGCTACGCCCTCATAAAACGGATAAACCGGCGATTCATACAGCCTGTGTTTTTGCAGCATATCACCATCCCTGTCGATAAAGACCAACCGGAACTGCACATAGGGCGGGATGCTGGACGCCTCCATATTGCGCATTATGTCGCGTCGAATCCGGCGGATAATCTCGCGGGCGCTGTGTTCTGTTTCGCCGTCCCTTTCACCACTGATAATCCGTTCGGCACAGCTCACGATAAACAGGGTTTCATTCCAACGCGGGTTCCACACCATGCGCTTCATCATCGTGATCGGCGACACATAGGCGGGTCTTGGGCGAAACTCGCGCCATTGATCGGCGTGTTCTTCGGACTTAGCTTTCGCGTTCTCCAACAAGGCAAACTCAATCCGCGGCGACGGCGCCACCGTTTCAAAGAAACGCCAAGACGGGATCAAGGCAGGTAAAAGAAGTTTGAAAATATGCAGCATATTATCCCTCGATCATCGCTTCGGGCAATAAGCTATCACACCGCAACGGATATAGCAGCGCTAAAATAAAGCGGGCAGACAAGGAAGGGGGGAATCGCCTAGCGTTTGGGCGGTGTATACGCTCCGCGTGACAATTCGCGGCGCTTTGCCTCGCGTTGAAGGGCGGGAAGATCGGCGCTGTTATCCTTGCCGAGCTTGGCTTTGTGCGTTTTGATAAAGTCTTCGCCCGCCGCACGGCCTTGCTTGAACAAATATTCCAAAAAGGCTTTTTCGGTGTTTTGCTTGCTGGTCTGGTCATAATGGTCGGGCGCGTTGAACCACACAACATGGTGAAACGGACTTCCCTTGCCGTGGGTTTTGACGGCATGGGCGAGGTGGTCATAGGCTTGGTGCAGGACAAGATCATTGGTCGCGCGCAAATCCTTGTCCGTCAGGGCGTTTTGCGGGCGCGGCGTGATCGTGCCGCGCGGCGGGTTCGCCATGATCCATAAAATATCGCCAAACCCCGCTTTGGGGCGCAGCAGCGGGTCAAGCGGCGGGTTCTGGCTATAGGCGCCGTCATAATAGCGGTTATTATCGATTTCAATCGGCTTGAACAACCCGCGCAAGGTGGCGGAGGCCAGCACCGCATTGATGTTCAAATCCTGCCCCGAAAACACCGTGTTTTGAAACCCGTTAGGGGTCAGGCGGGCGGCATTGACATGGAGTTTCAGGTGCTTGCCCTCACGGATCGCGTCAAAACTCGGGATGAAATTCCGCACCATGGAGCGCAGCTTGGAGGCCGCCATCCCTTCAACCACGCGGTTAAAATACCCCGACAACCCCATCATATGGGCGAAGGGGTTGCTGTCCATCATCGCCTTGCCACTTTGGAACCAGTGCAGGGCGGGCAAATTGGGGTTGGATACAGGGTCAACAAACCCCGCCATCGCCCCGTTTTGGGTGAGGGTGAGGAGCGCCATCAGGCTGTGGTTACTGTCGCACACACAGCGCCAGAATTTGCTGAGGTCTTCGCGGGCTTGCTTGGCACCGATGTCATAGGTTGCGGCGCTGTTCACCGCATGGGCAACGATGGATCCGCTCATGGCACCCGCCGACGTTCCGGCGATTTCGGCAATTTGTATATCGGGGTCTTCGAGCAAACGGTCAAGAACCCCCCATGAAAACGCCCCCCAAGACCCGCCGCCTTGCAACGCAATCGCGATTTTGTGCCGTGCATGGGTGTGAGGGGCGGTGATGCCGCTATCCGCGCCATTCAGGCGATGCGCCGCATTGAGGGCGTCATTGTCGTTGGATATAAAACTGGATGAAACTGCGGGGACAGCCGCGTTGGATGCAGCGGCGCTTTTTCCGCCAAGGCTATGGGGTGCAAAATGGTTTGCGAGTGTTTGCTTATGATCTGGCTGTGCCATGTATTCCCACTGTGAAGCGTCCCTGAAAGACTTGTTTGCGGCTTTATTGAAAGTCGTGCCGCTTATATTTTTTATGAACTAATGCTCTATGAAACACGATTTCAAACCACCGCGCAAAGAAAAAAGCCTTTTTATACAAGGATTTGCATGTTGCGCCGCACAATGAAGCTGCGATGTTTGAGGGGGTGAACAAGGCACAAAAAAACGGGCGCTTTGATCGCAACCCGTTTTTTATAGTGTTATAACAAGGCTCTGGCCAGCAGCGGCGCGGCGCTCATAAGCACCCGCATCGCCCAAAATTCCTTAGCCAAGCGCCGCAATCTTGCCGTGGCAATGCTTGTATTTTTTACCGCTGCCACAGGGGCAATCGGCATTGCGCGCGATTTTACCCCAGCTTGACGGGTCATTTTTGTTGAACGGCCGTTGCGAGTCGTTGCGGAATGGCTGTGCTCTCGCGCCTTGGTCGTTGCCTTGGTTCGCCTCGTCAAAGGCGGGGTCATTGCGGCTCTCGTGAAACTCAACGTCTTCCATCGGGCTTGAAATGCCATAGCTTATGGTGCCGAGTTCGGGGTCGATCTCGATAATGCTCAGGGTCTGCGTCACGCTCTCGCGCACCGCGCTGAGCATGTTTTGGAACATGCCAAAGGCCTCGGTCTTGTATTCGTTGAGCGGGTCACGCTGGCCAAAGGCGCGCAATGTAATCCCTTGACGCAGGTGGTCCATCGTCAAAAGATGGTCTTTCCATTGGTGGTCAAGCTGTTGCAGCAAGATTGACTTTTCCACGCGGCGCCAGACGGCGGAGGAATATTTCTTTTCCTTCGCGTCCATGTGGTCTTTATGCGCCTCGGTGAGCATTTCGCGCATTTCTTGATCCGCGATGCCTTCTTTTTTCGCCCAAGCGTGAACATCGGGGTGAATGTTCAAAAGCCGTGCGGCGTCGAGCTTCAGCGTATCCAGATCCCATTGGTCGGCATAGCTTCCGGCGGGCATGGCGCGCGTGACCATGTCGTCAATAATATCAAGGCGCATTTCGGTGATGAGCTCTTCAACATCATCGGCCTCCATCACCTCGCGGCGTTGTTCATAGACGACTTTACGCTGGTCATTCATGACGTTGTCGAATTTGAGCAAATTCTTACGAATTTCGAAGTTTTGCTGTTCGACTTTGCTCTGCGCTTTTTCAAGGGTTTTACTGATGAGCGGGTGGCTCAAAGCCTCGCCGTCCTTCAGGCCGATTTTGCGGTGGGCGAGGAGGGGTTCAAGTTTTTCCGCCCCGAAAATACGCATCAAATCATCTTCCAACGACAGGAAGAAAATCGATGCCCCGAGGTCACCTTGGCGGCCGGAACGACCGCGCAATTGGTTGTCGATGCGGCGCGATTCATGGCGCTCCGTGCCGATGACATACAGGCCGCCCGCGGCGCGGACTTCTTCGCGGTCACGGCGGATTTCTTCGATGATGCGGGCTTCTTCTTGCTCGCGGCGGCTTTGCGGCCATGACGGGTCGATTTCTTCGCTCACGCGCATGTCGAAATTACCGCCGAGCTGGATGTCCGTCCCGCGCCCCGCCATGTTGGTGGCGATGGTCACGGCGTTCGGCTTGCCGGCTTGGGCGATGATATAGGCTTCTTGCTCGTGCTGGCGGGCGTTCAAAACATTGTGCTTGATGCCCATTTTCTTGAGGGCCGCCGAGATCCGTTCGGATTTATCAATCGACGTGGTGCCGATCAAGACCGGCTGCTTGCGGCTCTGGCATTCTTGCACGACTTTCAAAGTCGCATCGATTTTGTCGTCAAAGGTTTTGTAAATTTTGTCGTCATAATCGATCCGCGCCACATCCACATTGGTGGGAATATCAACGACGCTGAGGCTATAAATCTCGCCGAATTCGGTGGCTTCGGTCATCGCGGTTCCGGTCATGCCCGCCAGTTTCGGGTACAGGCGGAAATAATTTTGGAAGGTGATCGAGGCAAGGGTTTGGTTTTCGCGTTCAACCTTGACGCCTTCTTTGGCTTCGAGGGCTTGGTGCAGGCCTTCGGAATAGCGGCGGCCTTCCATCATTCGTCCGGTGAATTCGTCAATGATGATGACTTTGCCATCCTTGACGATGTAATCAGCATCTTTTTTGAACAGCTTATGGGCGCGCAGCGCTTGGTTACTGTGGTGGACGAGGGCGATGTTCTGGGCGTCAAACATCGTGCCTTCTTCGAGGATGCCGAGCTCACGCATACGGTTTTCGACATATTCAATGCCGTCTTCGCTGAGCGAGATCGTACGGTTTTTTTCGTCCAGATCATAATGCTCCGGCTCAAGTTCGGGGATAATCGCATCGACTCGGTGGTAAAGCTCAGGGTTGCCTTCGGATGGGCCGGAGATAATGAGCGGTGTTCTGGCCTCGTCAATCAAGATCGAGTCAACCTCGTCAACAATCGCGTAGTTAAACGGGCGCTGCACCATCTCGCTCAAACGGAACTTCATGTTGTCGCGCAGGTAATCAAACCCGAATTCGTTGTTGGTGCCGTATGTAATGTCGGCGGCATAGGCGGCTTTGCGCTCTTCTTCGCTGATATCCCCCGTGATGCATCCAACGCTGAGGCCTAGGAATTTATAAACCCGCCCCATCCATGCCGCATCCCGTTTGGCGAGGTAATCATTCACCGTCACAACATGCACGCCTTTGCCCTCAATGGCGTTGAGGTAGACAGGCAAGGTCGCGACAAGGGTTTTTCCCTCACCGGTGCGCATTTCCGCGATCATCCCTTTATGAAGGGTCAAGCCGCCGATAAGCTGAACATCATAATGGCGTTGCCCCAAGGTGCGCTTGGCGGCTTCGCGCACAACGGCGAAGGCTTCGGGCAATATGGAATCGAGCGTTTCACCGTTCTTCAGGCGCTCGCGGAATAACCGCGTTTGATCCTGAAGCTCGACATCCCGCATCGGTTCGAATTTGCTCTCGAATGCGTTGATCTGGTCAACGGGTTTGGACAGGCGTTTGACCGCGCGGTCGTTGCTGCTGCCGAAGAGTTTGGAGGCGAGTCCTAGTACCATGTTTTTAAATCCGGATGTTCGATGATATTCATAACTTAGGTTTGCTATCTGGTATAAGAGGCAAAATCCTTCTCGTCAATGCCGCCATGGTGTTGTGCGGCCTTTTATTCACCGCCCATTGCCGTGATTTTGGCCATGATCTTGCCTTTATTGGCGGTTCATATGGGGATGCGTGCGCCATGATATGTCTGGATAACGCGCAACGATGGCCTTGCCAAGGCGGCGTGAAGGGCTTAGCTTGCAAAACAAAATCAGGATTATTGAATCACGGTATCGTGTCGTTTAACCCATGTTGACAACAATTTTTTGAAGAAAGAAGAAGGAGCCTGCGCCCATGTCTGACGAAACAAAGAAACCACAATCGGCTGAAAATCTCGCCCCCGCCGCCCGCACAAAAAGCAAAACTGACTGGAAACTGGTCGGCGTTGCCGCGCTGGTTCTGGCCGTATTCGGCGGCGCAACCTTTGTCATGAATGGCGGCAAAGACAGCCTGATGTCCAGCGTATCCCCCGTGGCAAGCGTGGCACCCGCAACCGATGCGACAAATGGTATCACGCCGGCCGCCGGTGAAGATGAAGCGCCAGTTGAAGCTGCTGCAGACTCTGTTACAGACACTCCCGCAACGACTCCTGCGGATGCCGGTGCGGTAGACGAAGACCCCGTTGTTGCCCGCATCAATGACCGCGAAATTCGCCGCAGCGAAGTCCTGCCGGTGATGATGCAAGCATTGAACGGTCAAAATGTTGAACCGTCACAAATCTTCCCGTTCTTCTTGGAACAATATGTCAGCGGTGAATTGGTCATCGAAAAAGCCAAAGAATCCGGCATTGAAAAAGACCCGATGTATCAAGAGCAAATCAATCTGGTCAAAGACCAGATCGCCCGCAATGTCTTCCTCGTGAAAATGGCGGATGAAGCCCTCAGCGATGACGCATTGCAAGCCCTGTACGACAAAGAAATCGGCAACGTCCCCGAAGTTGATGAAATCCGCGCCCGCCACATTCTCGTGAAAACGGAGGAAGAAGCCAACGCTATCATCAAATCGATCAAGGATGGCGGCGATTTTGAAGCGATTGCCAAGGACAAAACCACCGACCCGTCCGGTAAAGCCAATGGCGGCGACCTCGGATTCTTCAGCCAGCAAGACATGGTCAAAGAATTTGCCGATGCCGCCTTTGCGATGAAAATCGGCGATGTGTCCGAATCACCGGTGAAAACCCAATTCGGCTTTCACATCGTTAAGGTCGAGGAAATGCGCAAGCGTCCGAAGCCGTCCTTTGACGAAGTGAAAGACGGGCTGGAGCAAGAATTGCGCAAGCAAATTCTCGAAAATTATCTGAGCGAACTGCGCAAAGACTCCACAATCGAAATTTTCGATTTTAATGGCAAGCCTTTGCCGGAAGCGCCAGCCATGGGTGAAATACCGCCTGCCGCCGAATAACGGCACGCGCGAAAAACATCGCAAAGGACGAACCGCACCATGCATGACGACCATCATGGCATTCTCGCCGAAGACGGCTGCTGTGGACAGGAGATCCCCGATCACCTGCCCCCCGCGCCGGATAAGCGGTTGGTATATGTGTCGGCGGCGGTGTTGATTGACGCGGATAAGCGCATATTAATCGCCCGCAGGCCGCAAGGCAAAGCCATGGCCGGCCTGTGGGAATTTCCGGGCGGTAAAATTGCCGCCGGCGAAACGCCTGAATACGCCTTAACGCGCGAATTGCATGAGGAGCTGGGCATCTTGACCTGCACCGATTGCCTGACGCCGCTCACCTTCGCGTCCCATTCTTATGATGATTTTCATCTGTTGATGCCGGTGTTTGCCTGCCGCAAATGGAAAGGCACCATCACCCCGCAAGAGGGGCAGGAGGTCAAATGGGTTCACTTGAGTCAATTGAATGACTACCCCATGCCCCCTGCTGACCTGCCTTTGATCCCGCTCTTGTTCGACTTGTTGTAGGCGCGCTCAATTATATTATTGCGCGACCACAATCGGCCCGTTCGCGGCGGAGTGCTGCTTTTGCACGATGATTTTTTGAACCGTGCCGAATCCGTTGAAATCAGTGCGGGACACTTCGCCATAGGCGCCGAGCTGGTCAAGTTTGATCCAATCCCCGATACGAAGGTCGGCGGGCAACATGAACGGCCCGTGCATCATGTCAACGGAATCGCAGGTCGGGCCAGCAAAGCGAAACGCCATGAGCGGCGCATCCGATGCGCGGTCTTCGCGGCGGATAAGATGGGCGGGGTAGGGCAAGCCAACCGAACCGCCCGCCTCAAACAGCCCGCCATACGTGCCGTCATTGAGGTATAAAAGATCGTCTTTGCGCCCCTCGACCCGTACGATGAGCGATCCGGCACAGGCCACAAGCCCGCGCCCGACTTCGCACAGTAATTCCAGCCCGCCAAGCGCGTGTTCGTCAACGGCATCCGCAATGGTGCGGGTAAAGGCGGCGACAGGCGGAATCGGCGTTGCGGAATTCAAATCGGCGGGAAATCCGCCGCCGACATCAAGCGCCTCAACGACCACGCCGCTCTTGGCAATAACGGATGCGGCATGACCAACGGCCTTGGAATAGACAATCGGGTCGGGGCATTGTGTGCCAACGTGAAAGCTCAACCCCAGCACCGCGCAATGCGGGCGGCATTTGGCGAGCAATTCACTCGCAACGGCTGGTTTCGCGCCGAATTTGCTGGAGAAATCGGTGGCGACTCCGCCCGCCGGCGTGTCTTTCGGAACCGCAAGCCGCACAAACAGCTCGAGATCCGGCGCGCCGTTGGTGGCGGTAAGGATTTTTTCAAGCTCATCGGCATAATCGAGCACAAAGGCGCGCACACCGTGGTTAACATAGGCCTCGCGAATGGCTTCGGGGGCTTTGATCGGGTGCATGAAATACAGTTTCACATCCGTGAACATCTCGCGGAGCAAGCGAACCTCGGCAATCGAGGCGACATCAAAACGCCGCACGCCGCCATCATACATGGCCTGAAGGAAAACGCGGTCGGGGTTGCACTTTACGGCATACAACACATGCCCCGTAAAGGCGGCGGTGAATTCGCGGGCTTTGTCCTCAAGCCGCGCTGGATTCAATACCGGAACGGGCACACAGGGGCTCAGCGCACGAATATACGCATCATCCACATCATGAGCGATGGACAGCGGTTCAACTTTATGGGGAATGACTTGCGCGTCTGAGAGCGAAAATGCATGGACGGAAGCCCCCGGGACTCCCTGGGAAGTTTGGTTGGTCATCAACTGTAAACCCTACGCTAAAGAGGCCGAAGCCCCAAGTTAACTAAAGATATACGTCGTAGCATAACCAACCTTATGGGCCGCCATAGACACGTGCGTAAGACATTATATGCAGTAAACGGATAAAAGATTCAACATATTTTTATTGCGCTGCACGATTTTTTTGGGCGGAGGCTAAAAAGGCCGGGGAGTCACAGATCATGCCATAAAAATATTGACATAATACGCGTTTATTCTGTAGGAATTGAATCAAATCCAACAGGGCAAGACATTAAGCAAGACAATGGCTGATAAACCAACGGACGACCCGACCTTCAAAGAAAAGCAAAAACAGACGCAGCAACGCAAACAGCGCGGCGGCTTGATGGCGGCGTTTGTCGCGGCGTCTTTGTTGGTGCCGAGCGGTTGGTATGGAGCGGATCGGTATATTTTCGGCGCCGAAAACTTTGAGCAGGCCGTCACGCAAAATGATTACGACTCGGCGCAAAAATACGTTGCGCGTTTGGGCGATGAGGATATGGCGCGTTTCTTGCGCCATGCCGCCTCAACCGGCGACATGACCTTGTTCAACATGTTGTTGGAACAAGACGATGACAATCATTACGTCTACGGCGTCGCGAATGATATTAAGGACGACATTATCACCCTCGCCGCGCAAGGAGGCCATGCCGAAATTCTTCGCAATATGCGCCGTTCGAGTAATATCGGCTTCTTCAATGAAGACGCATTGTTTGTCGCGCTTGCCAGTTCTGGCGAGGCTGTGGGGGCGATTAACCTGTACCGCACTCTGAATGTGAATGATCGGTATATCAGTGTTGCGATTCATGCTGCGGTGGACTCGCAAGACTACGAAACGGCCGCCGAAATTTTGATCGCCATAGCGCCACGGGCGTATGTGTCGCAAAATTATTCGCAATTTACGACGGTCTTGCAGGGGCTGGCCTCATCGGGGCACGTACAGCAAGCCATCGCCCTTGCTGATCGCTTTAATAGCAGGGAAGAGGGCATCGCCTCGGTGATGGGGCATCTGGCGGCACAGGGGCAAACGCAGGCTCTTTTGGACCTCGCCTATGGCGAAGGCCTTGCGAGCCAATCCATGCTGAATAATGTCTATGCATCGGCTCTTATGGGGATGCAAGGTGAAACGGCGGACGCGCTGGAGTCCAACTTCCACATTGACACCACCGCGACCTATGACGCGGCCTTGGACAGGGCGGCATCACGAAATTCTTTGGAAATAATCCGCTTTCTAGAGGGGCGGCATGCGTATGAATGGAACGGCTACGCCAGTGCCGTTATTATGGCGATTGGGCGCGAACATATGGATGCTTCGGTCTATCTTATGAATGTGATGCTTGAAAAATTCCCCGAGCGTTCGGTCAATACGCTCTTGAGGCTGTTTGAAGATCATCGGCTTATGGACACCCAAGCCCGCTTTGCTTTTGAATTTGTTCAACAAATCAATCTGCCAAGCTATGTAAAGCCGCGCATGACGGATTTCTTCACCGGCACGATGGATGATGCGCTGCGCGTTCGTTGGGGAATACAGGCCGCGCCGCAAGCCGGCGCGTCACAGGATGTTGTCACCCAAGGTGCAACCCAAGAAGACGCCCCAGAAGTCGCCCAAGAGGGCGCGCAGGAAGACGCTACGCAGGGCGAGAACGCACAGGACGGCGTAACCCCCGTGCAAACCCTGCGTTCCGGCGGCGCTTTCCTTATTCCGACTCCCTGAGATTTCACCGGATCATCTCGCCGAAATATCTCGCTCATAATGGCCGGAACGGGCAATGTTCGCGCCCATGCAGGTTTAGTTTACCCGCCGCACTTGTTCCCACGCCTATTCCCGTCCTTATTCATTGACGATTTTGCCGATCTCGGCGACCAACCCATCGGCCTCTTTGGTCAACTGGGCAATTTGCACGATGTTGTCATTGACCGATTGAACCGCCCCTGCGGCGCGTTGCATATTGTTGGAAATCTCGCCCGTCACCGCTGTTTGCTGTTCGATGGCGGAGGCGATGGTGGTGGTGTTGTCGCGGGCATTATTAATGGCGCCTTTGATGCTATCAAGGGCTTTGGTCACTTCCTCCGATACGGCTTGCATGGCGTTGATTTTTCCTGCGATTTGGACTGTGGCTTTGGTGGCTTCGGCGGCGAGGGATTTGACCTCACTGGCAACCACGGCGAATCCTTTGCCGGCTTCGCCCGCGCGTGCCGATTCAATGGTGGCATTGAGCGACAGCAAGTTAATCTGATTGGCGATGTCCTCAATCATGCACACGATCTGGGTCATGTCTTGTGCGGAGTCATTGAGTTTTCGCGCTTCCTCATCGGCTGAATCCGCCATTTTCAGGACATGATCCACGGCGGCGAGCGTCGCCCCCATATTGCGCGATATTTCGGCAACCGATGAATTCATCTCCTCACCCGCCGTGGCGATAATTTGAATATTGGCGGAGACTTCGGAGGTCGAGGATGAGGCGGACGAAGCCTGCCCCGTCGCATTTGAAATGGATTGCGTGATCGCGGCAATATGCGCCAAAATCTCGCGGTTCATGGCTTCGGTTTTTTGCCGTTGTTTGACAATTTCGGTGGTGTCGGAGGCGTATTTGACGATGTTTGTGACCTTGCCGTTGTAATCCATGATCGGGTTGTAACTCGCCTGAATCCAGACGTCGTTGCCGTATTTGTCGATGCGTTTGAATTCGCCGGAATAGAACCGCCCATCGGCAAGGTCGCGCCAAAACGCCGCGTAATCGGGCGAACGCGTGTACCCCTCATCACAGAACATTTTGTGGTGTTTGCTCTGAATCTCCTCAAGCGTATAGCCAACGGCATCAAGAAAATTTTTGTTGGCGTTCAGGATTTTGCCGTCGGGTGAAAACGAGATAACCGCCTGTGAACGTTGAATCGCGTCAATCTGTCCGCCAAGGTCAACATTGCGCATTTTGTCGGCGGTCACATCGCTGGCGAATTTAATGACTTTTTTCACGCGTCCCTTTTTGTCGAGAACGGGGTTGTAACTCGCCTGAATCCACACATCGCCCCCGTCTTTTTTGACCCGCTTAAATTCACCCGATGAAAACATCCCGCGCCCGAGCTGCGCCCAAAAATCGGCGTATTCGGGGGTGGATACATAGGCGCGGTCACAAAAAATACGGTGATGATTGCCCTTTATCTCATCAAGGCCATAGCCCGTTGCACCCAAAAAATTGCCGTTTGCGTTTAAAATAGTCCCGTCCGGCGTGAATTCGATCACGGCAAGGGATTTGTTGAGGGCATCCAAGACGAGCGCGGCATCGTGCTTTGCAAATAAGGCCATGATAAGGGAATCCTTCACGAATAATAAGGGGCGTTCGGTCGCCGCCTTTGGTTTGCATCACGCAAATTATATCACAATCGTAAATTCAATAAAACAACCTATGGTTTTAGCATACAAAGGAATGTTTTTAATTAAAATAACGGGATAACGTATAAATAAGGAGCGTGTATCGTGCTCTTGAAATAACAAGATACACGCAAAAAATGGGTGACGCTCGCTTCGCATCATTCTCCATCAGGCGCACAGATCAATGCAGATCAATATTGTGTGCGTCATAAGAATATGGTAAAATCCATCTTGTGCCGGGCCCCTCTGGCGTTCGAACCCGTCGAGCGCGATGTCGGAACCGCCTTTTCCTGAATGGTCGGGATGGGCGCTTTCATGTCATCGGGGTGCGAAAGATATCTTATGCACGATATTCTTCCTTTTCTTTACAGTGATGTTTTGTCAAAACCACTTTGGATGTGGGCTGTTTTCATGGCCATTGTCCTGTGCCTTTTGGTGCTTGATCTGGGCGTTTTAAACCGCAAGGATCATGTGATCGGGGTGAAGGAGAGCCTGAAACTTTCCGCGTTTTATATTGCGGTCGGCTTGCTGTTCGGCGGCTGGGTTTGGTGGGAACTCGGGCAAACCAAGGCGGTTGAATACTGGACGGGGTTTGTGGTCGAAAAAACATTGGCGATGGATAATATTTTCGTCATCGCGATGATCTTTTCCTACATGGCGGTGCCGCGCCTTTATCAACACCGCGTTTTGTTCTGGGGGATATTGGGCGTCATTGTCCTGCGCGGCGTTATGATCGGCCTCGGCGCGAGTTTGGTGGCGGAATTCCATTGGATTCTCTATGGCTTCGGCGCTTTTTTGGTCATCAGCGGCCTCAAAATCGCGCTGTCCTCAGGTGAAGAAACAAACCTTGAAAACAATGCGGTTCTGTCCTTCATGACGCGGTATATGCGCGTCACAAAAACCCTGCACGGGCATCAGTTTTTTGTCCGCGCCCCGCTGGAGGAGTCTGAAGACCGCGATGATAAGAACAAAACCAAGAACGACAAGGACACGAATGGCCGCAACACCGCCGCCCCGCGCATGGCGCTGTTCGTCACGCCGCTCTTTGTGACATTGGTGATGATCGAGGTCGCGGACGTGATTTTCGCGGTGGATTCCATCCCCGCGATTTTCGGCATCACCCTTGACCCCTATATCGTCTACACCAGCAATATTTTCGCGATCTTAGGCTTGCGGGCACTGTATTTTGCCTTGGCGGCCTTGATGGAACGCTTTGTCTATTTGAAATATGCGTTGGCGCTTATTTTGGTGTTTATCGGGGCGAAATTATTGCTCGTCGATATGCTCGGCCTCGGCAAATGCCCGCCGCTTGTGTCGCTCGCCGTAACCGTGGCGATTTTGGTCGGCGGCATTGCATGTTCGCTGTTCAAAACCCGCGGTAAAACTCCGGCGGCCTCATCTTTCACCGAAGATTAATATTTCCATAGTATGATGGCGGCATGACAGTAAAAAAACTTGCCGCCATTTTTGCCCTTGCTGCCCACCTTGCAACCGGTGGCATGGCGCAGGCTCAGCCAACCGCGGCCGATTACGTCACCTCCATCGACCCGATGTTGACGAATGACCCGCTCAAGCAAGTTGTGCTGAACGAAACGGTCTTGCTGCGCGTTCGCCCCGGCGGTGTGCGGGCCGATGTCCTGACCTATCTTGAGGGCGAAGGCATGGCCAATGAATTCAGGCTGGAACGCGCCGCGCTCGATGTGGCCTTACGCCAAAACCCGATCAAACGCGAAAAAACCGGCAAATGGCGGCGGACGCTGGATGCGATGGCGAATGGAACGGATGTTTTGATCATCGGCGATTCCGACCACAGCCGCGCCCATTTCCTCAATTTCGTGTTCGGCCATCGTGACACGCTGGACGCCATGAAATCCGGCGGAGTGCGCGACGTGTATCTTGAAATGAACAAGCATTTCGACCCCTATATCGACGCCTATTATAAGAACAAAATCTCGTTCAAGGAATTTGCGGATCTTGCCTTGTGGTGGACATACGCCAATAATTCATGGAATGCCCATTTGAATGAAACAAAGGCGCTGACCCAACTCGCCCACCGCCTGAACTTCATCAAAGCGGCAAAATCCGACGGCATCCGCGTTCATGCGTCGGACAGTATGGTGCTTGAACGCCTTTATGAACATGATAAACGTCTGGCATTTGACATTGCGTCAACGGCGCGGGGCGGGCGGGCATTGGTCGTTTATGGCGCGTGGCATGGCAATGTCTGGAAATTTGATCTGGATGACCAGCTCACCAATTATGGCCTGCGAAGCCGGATGGTTAACCTCGACAGCCAACGCACAGGCGAATACAGCATGACCGAGCTGTGGAAACTCAATGCCGGTATCGCGGATATCAGCGAGTCTTTCTTTGACGTCGACAAATTAGAGTTACGCCACGTCGATATGAATGGCGATGGAAAATTGACCAACGGCAAAATGCCGCCGCAAGACCTTCAGGACGCGGCGCAAAGACGCTATAAAAAGCCAGCGGGACGCAAGCCTGCAAAAGGTTGATCTCGGGCTGATCTGGGGCTGATCTGGGGGCTGATCTTCAGGCACTTGAAAATTCCCCTAAAATTCTCGAAAGATTCTCCAAGGATTTTCTGATACGATACGTCCTAACTATATGACCGATGGACGGATATGGAACAGGACGACACGCTCACCACCCTTATTACGCAGGCACAGCGCGGCGACCGCAATGCGTTTGCGCGGCTGGTGGAGCTTCACTACGACCTTATTTTCCGCATCGCCTATAAATGGTGCGGGCACAGGGACGACGCGCAGGACATCGCGCAGGACGTGTGCATCAAGCTCGCCCGCGCCATTGCGGGCTATGCGTTCCAATCGGCGTTCAAAAGCTGGCTTTACCGTATGGTCATCAACACGGCAAAGGATATGAAGCGCAAGGATAAACCCATGGACGACATCATGGATCACGAGCATGAGATAGCGGGCGGTGAGGCATCACCGGACGAAGCGCATTACGCGGCGCAAGTCCTGCGCGCGGTTTCGGCGTTGCCGGACAATGAAAAAACCGCCATCTTGCTCGTCGCGGCGGAGGGGTTGAGCCACAAAGAAGCCGCCACCGTGATGGATTGCAAGGAAAGCACCGTGTCATGGTACATCCACGAAGGCCGTAAAAAGCTGGATGCCATGAAGGACAGTATAAAGGAAGGAGGGCGCCGCCATGGATAACGATACGGACGACACACTCCCCCCGAGGAACGACCGCCCCGACGCAGCCGCGGCGGCTGAGGATATTTTGAAATCTCTGGCGCATCTGCGCACCCCCGCACCGGACGACAACGCCCGCAAAATCGCCATGAATTTGGCGATGGCGGAGTTTGACGATGTTCAAAAAGACATTAAAAAACAATCGCTTGAAAAAAATATTCAAAAAAATAAAAGTTTTTTCCAAGGATTACCATTCTTCTCCCGTCCTAAGGATATGAGCGGCCAACAGGCCGATAAACCAAAACGGAGAGAAAAAATGAACAAGAAATGGATTTACGGCGGTCTGGCAACAGCAATGGTCACGGTGTTCGCGGTTGCGACAACGATGGATCAGGCGCCTTGGGCTAATAAATCATATGTGGGGCTGGGGGGCGGCCTGGCTGGAATGGTTCGACAAGAGCCATCGTCGACACAAAGCTTTAAGAATGGCTTGGCGAAAATGATCGCGCCGCAAGAAGCCAAAAAGGAATACATACAAGAGTTGCAAAGCGCCGACATGGCGATGCCCGCCCCGTCTTCGGCTCCTGTAAGCGGCGGCGCAGCGCGCACAAGAGAAGCCGACTCCATGTCGCTCAACTCTACGGAAGGCCTCTATGCTCCATCCGCCAAGCCGCAAATGATGATTGCCCAGATGCCGGACATACACGTTCCGCAAGGCTATAAAGACGTTGGTCGCGACAAATTCGAAGACGTCGAAGAAAACGCGATTAAATCCGTCACCGCCGAACCCGTATCAACCTTCTCGGTCGATGTCGACACGGCGTCTTATGCCTTCATCCGCAAGCAGATCATGAACGGCGTCCTGCCGCAAAAAGACGCGGTACGGATCGAGGAAATGGTCAATTATTTCGACTATGACTACGCCTTGCCCAAAGACAAAGACGCCCCGTTCCAGCCATCTGTGACGGTGACGCCCAGCCCATGGAAAGACGGCAATAAACTCGTCCATATCGGGATCAAGGGCTATGACATCGAAACAAAACCGCGCAGCAATCTTGTCTTCTTGCTGGATACCAGCGGCTCAATGGATGCGGCGGATAAACTCCCCCTCGTTAAGAATTCGATGAAACTCTTGCTCGATACGCTGGACGAGGACGACACGGTGGCGATTGCCGTCTATGCCGGCAGCGCCGGAACAGTGCTGGAACCGACAAAAGTCAAGGACAAAGCCAAAATTCTCGATGCTATGAACAGCCTGTCCGCCGGCGGCGGAACGGCGGGGGCGCAGGGGATTCAACTGGCCTATGAATTGGCGGAGAGCAATTTCGACAAAGACGCGGTGAATCGCATCATTTTGGCGACCGATGGTGACTTTAATGTCGGCATCACGAACCGTGAGGAACTCAAAGACTTTGTCGAGCGCAAACGCGAAAAGGGCGTTTTCCTGTCGGTTCTGGGCTTTGGTCAGGGCAATTTGAACGACCATATGATGCAAACTCTGGCGCAAAACGGCAACGGCGTTGCGGCCTATATCGACACGCTGAACGAAGCCCGCAAAGTGCTGGTGGAGGAGGCGACATCCGCCCTGTTCCCGATTGCCAAAGACGTGAAAATTCAGGTCGAATTCAACCCCGCAACCGTGGCGGAATACCGCTTGATCGGCTATGAAACCCGCGCCTTGAAGCGTGAGGATTTCAACAATGACAAGGTTGACGCTGGCGACATCGGGTCGGGGCATACCGTCACCGCGATCTATGAAGTCACTCCGAAAGGCGAAGAAACTGCCCTTGGTGAAACACGCTACGACCACGCCCAAGGCAAGGACGAAGCCACCAAGGCGCAAGCAGGCAAGAGCGATGAATACGCCTTCCTCAAAATCCGCTACAAATTGCCGGATGAGGACACATCGCGCCTGATCGAAACCCCGATCACCGATGACCGCGCCGATATTTCGGATCAGGAAACCGAGTGGGCGAGCGCGGTTGCAGGCTTCGGTCAATTGCTTAAAGGCGGCAAATATACCGGCCAATTCACCTATGACGATGTCATCACCTTGGCGCAAAAATCCAAAGGCGAAGACCAATTCGGATATCGCTCAGAGTTCATCCAGATCGTCCGCCTTGCAAAATCCGCAAGCGAGATGGGCGGTCAATAAATCGATGAATACGTGTGTGTAAGGGCGGGGGCAGGTCTGTCTATACCTCTGTTCCAGCGTCAGTTTTATGACGATTTTACGGGAATTTGTGGTTTAGGATTACGCCACCCATCATACCTTAAAAATAACGCTCCGCCTTGGTTTGGCGGGGCGTTTTTCGTGTGGCGTCGCCCATGCTGCGCTGCAAAACATTATTTTATGGAATTAGTTTGACAGCGCACGGGTCACGCTTTATGACAAGGCTTCAGGGAAGGTAACCACACACAGAATAAGGATATGAATCATGACAAAAACACCACAAGAATTGTATAACGAAGATCCGTACGGCTATTCCATGAGCCAAGCTGTTCGCGACGGCATCCAATTGACACTCGCCTTCACACAGGCCGCTTCCGCTGCCCAAGACGACAAGGGTGAAAACCTCGTGATTTCTCCGTTCAACGCGTTGCAATGCCTTGCGATGGTTGCGAATGGCTCCGCCGGCAACACGCGTGACCAGTTGGCAAAAACATTATTCGCCACGGACGCCGCCAACCTCGATGGTAAATTGGCCGATTTCGGTCAATTGGTGAAGGATGTCTTGCTCGCGAATAAAGACAGCGTCACCCTCACCACCGCCTACGCAACATGGGCAAACAGCGAACAAGTCGCGCTGCGTCAAGACTTCGTTGACCGTTTGGCGGCGATGGGTTCTGATGTCAACGCCGTTCCGTTCTCCGACCCGTCCGTTGTGGACGCCATCAACCAATGGTGCAGCGACAACACAGCCGGAAATATCGACGAGATTATTCAGGATCTCAGCCCCGACGACCTCGCGATTTTGGCCTCTGCGCTGTACTTCAAGGGCGATTGGACAACTCCGTTTGACGCCGCATTGACCGCGGAAAAAACCTTCACTGATGCGAATGGCGATGCCTTTACAACCGACATGATGCACATGGACTCCGACCCCGTTGAAGAACAAGAGTTCAGCTACCTAAACGGTCAAGACTATGAAGCCCTGTCCCTAACCTATGGCAAGCTCGACTATGAAGCCCGCAAACACCCGACCATGCGCCTTGTTCTTGTTCGTCCGACGGATGACAATGTTTCGGCACGCGATTGGTTCGCCTCACAAACCACCACCGGCAAAACACCGGCTTGGTTGTCCGATCGTTTCGGTGCGGCGGTTGGCTCCATCGAATTGCCGAAGCTGGACATTGACCAAGAACATGACCTGAAGCCAGTGTTGGAAAGCCTCGGCGCACAAGACATGTTTGACTCCAGAGCCGATTTCACGCCGATGGTCGTGATCGGTCGTCCGTATGTCAGCGAAGTTAAACAAAAAGTCGTTTTCAAATCCGATGAAAAAGGCAGCGAAGCCGCCGCCGTGACGTATGCGCGTATGTCGCTTGAGTGCATGAAGCCGGAGCCAAAGCAAATCGACCTCAAATTCGACCGCTCCTTTGTCTTTGCCCTTCAAGACATCAAGACCAAGGCTGTGTTGTTCACCGGTATCGTGAACAAACCGAACAAAGCGATGAAGCCGGCCTAAGCTTCTCGGCCTAAGCTTCTCGGCCTAAGCTTCTCGACCGAGGCTTCTCTGGCCAAGACATCAAGAAACCGCCCCCCAATGCGCGGGGGCGGTTTTTTCTTTGGCTTTTCTTTTGTGGGGGATCAGTTTTTTCTGGCGTTGCTTTTTAAAAAGGGATATGTATCTTGGTATTCCCTGACAATATGGTTCGAAACAACGCGGCGCGCAGCCCGAAGACACGAACCTTTTGTCGGAATGACACAGATTTACGAGGAAAGAGAAGGCACATATGGCTAAAGCGAATCCCCTAGAATTCGTCCGCAACGTCAGTCAAGAAATGAAGAAAGTGACGTGGCCGTCCCGCAAGGAAACGACAGTGTCGATGATTATGGTGTTTGTCATGGTGACAATCGTTGCCATCTTCTTGTTCATCGTGGATCAAATCGTTGCCTTCGGCATTGAGAAAATCCTCGGCTAAGGCATGATCGGCGCCCGCGCGGCGCCTGAAATAATTGAATTTTTTAAAACATAGGAAAGAAACCGCTATGGCTCACAGATGGTATGTTCTTCACGTTTATTCGGGATTTGAAGGCAAGGTTGCGGACGCAATCTGGGAAAAAGCCCGCAAACAAGGCTTGGAAGAAAGATTCGCCGAAATCATGGTTCCGACCGAAGAAGTCATTGAAATGAAGCGCGGCCAAAAGGTGAGCGCCGAACGCAAATTCTTCCCTGGTTACGTCCTGATTAAAATGGACATGAGCGACCAAGCATGGCACCTCGTCAAAGACACGCCAAAAGTCACGGGGTTCCTCGGCGCCAGCAACAAACCCGCACCAATCTCGGAAAAGGAAGCCACCCGCATCCTCACCCAAATGCAAGAAGGTGTTGAGCGCCCGCGTTCCAGCATCATCTATGAAATCGGCGAAGAAGTCCGCGTCACCGATGGTCCGTTCGCGAGCTTTAACGGCATGGTGGAGGAAGTGGACGAAGAAAAAGGCCGGATCAAAGTATCCGTGTCGATTTTCGGCCGTTCCACTCCGGTCGAGTTGGAATACACCCAAGTCGAAAAATCATAGCGCACACAGCAAAGAAAGGCCTCTCACAGGGCCTTCTTTTTTGCCGTATCTCTCAATAGTGAGGTGTGTCGGCAACGCAAATATAAACGGTTACTGAGCAACGAGAAAACGAGATGATAATATCCATCGAGCAAATTCGCGCGGCACGTGCGCTCAAAGGCTGGTCACAAAAAGAATTGGGCGAGCGAGCTGGCCTGTCCCAAACTGCGATCACCAATATCGAGGTCGGTAAATTCCGCCCGACTCCGCAAACGGCAGACTCCATCCGCGCGGCGTTCGAAAGCGATGGAATCGAATTCATTCAAGGCGGCGTTCGCGCCCGCCCCAGTGCCGTGACCATCATCCAAGGCCCCGATTACGCCCAGCAGATCATGGACATGGCCTTCGCCAGCTTGCTCCAATCCGAGGAACAGGAAATTCTGGTCAGCGGCGTGGACTACAGCGACTTCAACGAAACACTCTGGGAACATGTGCGAAGCCATATCGCAAGGCTGCAAGAATCCGGCCTCAAACAACGTGTGCTGGCGAGCCCGAATAACCTGTCTTCCGACATCATCGGGCCGCTAAGCTGGCATCGCCGCGTGCCGAAGGACATCTTCAACGCTACCACCCCGACCATGATCTTTACCGATCACTACGCCATGATGCTCCAAGACCAAAAAGAATGGCTCATCATCTCAAACCGCAATCTGGCGGATAACCAGCGGCGCGTGTTCAATTACATCTGGGATAAATCCGATATTCTGTCCTAATAATCCGCCGCCTTACGTCTATGAAGGCTTGCGCGGCTTGGCAATTTTAGGCGCGGCGGCAGGCTTCGCCGAAGCGGCAAGATAATCATCCAGCTTTTTAAACAATGAAATCTGGTCTTGGTGGTTCAAGCAAGCGGGATTGCTCAAAATCTCTTTGACCGGAATAATTTTCATACCGTACAGCTCATTCTCAGTCGCTTTGACGAAAGCGTCGCGCTTTGGGTTCGTGCCGTCGCTTTGCTGGCCTGCGCCGAGGCTGCGGATAAAATCTTTGCAGGTATCAAGTTCGTCTTGCGTCAACTCAACGCCGAACCCGTCCACATAGCGCGGCTTGCCGCCGATATAGAACAATAAATGATCCAGATGCACAAAGCGGTCTTTGGCGATCGGTGCGAGCAAGGCGCCATTGATGTCGCGTACTTCTTCCGACACTTCGCGCGCAACGGCGGTGAGCAAATCTTCCTGCCCCGCAAAGTTAATGAATCCGCCAGGGATTTGATATAAATCGCCGTTTTTGGCTTTGTCGGTATTGGCCTGTACCATCACGGCGACATACTCGCCGATGCTGCGGTCAAACGCATAGCACACCACGCCCGACCCGCCATCGGCCTGAAGCACCGAGGATATTTGCGGGGTCTGGTTCGCCCAAGGAACGGGGGTATGAAACCGCGCGACAAGATCGGCCAGCACCGCATTGACCTCTTTGGCACCGGCGTCTTTGCCTTGCAAATCGGCGCGGGCGGCGTCAAAGGCGGCGATGAGCGCGGCAGCGCTTTTGTCCGGCGCACTGTTTGGTTTTGCGCCTGATTCTGTCGTTTTGTTCTCGCTCATGCGTGAGTCCCCTGTCTATAAATTTTATGTCTATATTTGTCATAGTCTACGCCATGCGCTCACGCAAGTAAAAACGGGTGTATAGCGGGCGTATATCGTGCGTCCCGTCTTGCCCAGTACCCCGACCGAATACCCCGACCGAACGGCCAGTGGATAAGGGCTGTTTATTAATTGACATAATGCATTAACTTTGCTATTGTGGTGCCAGTTCAGACTATAAAAATATAAGCAAACCAGTGCCTCCAAGGCGCTGGAAACACGGGAAAAGATAAGATGAGCGCCCCACAAGGAATACTTGTATTCAGCCTCGAAAAACGCGCAAACCGTGCCTTTGCCGGTACTCCGTTGATTGCTGGCACGGCCTTATCCGCCTTTCTCAAAACCTATGGCAAGGGAACGTTCACAGGCGTCATGGCGCGCCCGTCCGGTGCCGACATCACCTTGACCGCCGGCTTTGCCGAGAGCCTCAATGGCCGCGACAAGCGCATTGAATTGACGGCCTCCGATATTGGCTTGCTGCTCGAAGAATTGAAAAAGCCCGCGCACAAGGTGGGAACAGGCAATGGCCAAACCGTGACCCGCTATCCCGCGCTGGTTCTGGCCTTGAAACAGGCCGAAAAAGACCTCGACCTTTACGCCCGCCCCGAAATGACCGCCTATTTGCAAAGCCGCAAACAAGACGGCGCATCACAAGCCGCTAATCGTTTCACCGTCGTGAAATAAAGGCTTCAAGCAGCAACAATACATATCGCTGACCGCATTTTATTTACCATAAATTAAGTAACATTTGATAATGTGGACGAAATAAATAAAACGCAGGTGTTCTATGGAAAAACTACTTTCTGCTTATTCAAAAAACGAGATTCTCAAAGCGGTTGAAGATCGAAACCTTTTTTCAGAAGAGCTTTCAAGCGCGGGACGCCTCATTGATCGGTTAGATGACCCTAAAATGAAGGATTCTTTTGACAAGCTTGCCAAGGCTCTGCTCACAGGCGAGAACGCCGAAAGAGGCGGCAGCGGATTCGGCAATCGCAACAACATCGGATTGGGCATTCAACATGCCACAAGGGGCGATTTTGGTGTCCTGGACAGGTTCATTGGAAACGCGAACGCAGGCACGGCGAGCGAAACCGTTGTTGCCCTTGCCGAAACCATGAAGGCAAGACTTGAAATGTATTGTGAGCGCGGGGGCATAGAGATTGTTAGCGACGACATAGCAAGCCCGTCGGCCCCTCAGTCCACCGCCAGTCCTGCGCTCGGTGCTCGGCCTAAAAACCAGCGATAGGTATCCAGCTATAGGTATAGTGTGCGGCGGTGACGCCGCGCCCGAACGTCACAGACCAGAACGTCACACAAACGTCACGTGTCGGCACCGCGCTTCAAGCTCGATGTCTTCAATCGATCGTGTTCCATAATATATCCTGCCATCCAAGATGTGATTGCCGCTAGCGATTGCGCTTATCATGCCTGTGCCAAAAAGCTTGCATTCCCCCAACAAAGACGATAGGGTGCCACGGATTTTTACAGTTTGCGGGGTCTACGCCTTGCATTCCGTAATCATCATAGTGTGTGGGAGGCGAAGCGGCGTAAAGTCCATGCCGCCAAGAGCCGCACCACGCGACTCCATCAACCATTGATTTTATGAGGAGCTAGAAATGGCAGAAAAGAAAATCACCGGGTATATAAAGCTGCAGATCCCTGCGGGCGCAGCAAACCCGTCCCCGCCTGTCGGCCCAGCTTTGGGTCAAAAAGGCGTCAACATCATGGAATTCTGTAAGGCTTTTAACGCCGGTACACAGGATCTTGAAAAAGGCATGCCCATTCCGGTTGTTATTACCGTGTATGTGGACCGTTCCTTCAGCTTCGTGACCAAAACACCGCCGGCAAGCTATTTCATTAAGAAAGCAGCAAAACTCCCCAAAGGGTCTTCAAACCCGAGCAAGGAGATCGTCGGCCAAATCACACAAAAGCAAGTCAAAGAAATTGCCGAAGTGAAAATGGTTGACCTCAATGCCAACGACATTGAGGCCGCAATGAAAATCATCGCCGGCTCTGCCCGTTCGATGGGTGTAGAAGTGCTGGAGGCTTAAGATCATGGCAAAATTGACCAAAAAAGCAAAAGCCCTTGAAGGCAAATACGACCGCGAAAAACTCTATGGCGTTGAAGAAGCCGTGAAATTCCTGAAAGGGAACGTCACGTCCAAATTCGATGAAACGCTCGAGATTGTCCTCAATCTCGGTGTTGACCCGCGCCATGCGGACCAAGTTGTCCGTGGTGTGACCGAATTGCCTCACGGCACCGGTAAAACCATGCGCGTTGCCGTTTTCGCACGCGGTGCAAAGGCCGAAGAAGCCAAAAAAGCCGGTGCCGACATTGTTGGCGCGGAAGACTTGATGGAAATCATTCAAGGCGGCAAAATGGACTTCGACCGTTGTATCGCAACCCCAGACATGATGCCGATCGTTGGCCGTCTTGGTAAGGTTTTGGGCCCGAAAGGCCTGATGCCGAACCCGAAGCTCGGAACCGTCACCAACGACGTTGCCAAGGCTGTTGAATCCGCCAAGGCCGGCTCGATTGAATTCCGCGCTGAAAAAGCCGGTATCGTTCACGCTGGTGTCGGCAAAGTATCGTTCAGTGAAAAACAACTGGTCGAAAACGTTGCCGCCTTCGTAAGCGCGATCAAAAAAGCCAAACCGGCAGGCGCCAAAGGCACCTATATGAAACAATTGGTGCTCAGCACCACCATGGGCCCCGGCCTGAAGGTGGAACTGGCAAGCATTGAAGGCGAAGCCGTTGCCGCGTAATGACGCCGCATAATGAATTGAAGAGCCCCGCCCAGCGGGGCTTTTTCTTGCCCGCATTTTTTGCTATAGACGAGTCATCGAAACCATAAACCGATTCGGCGTATCGCCGCTTGCCTAGCCCCGTGCCCTGTGCTTGCCCAGTGCTTGCCAAGTCACGTGTCTAGACGCATGCCCAGACACTCGAATGATAACGCCGAACGAAAATCAAGGAGCGCCGACCGCCATGACACAAAAAACATCCACCCCAATCTCCCTGCCGCATCCCGACCTGAACATCGACCGCGCCCAAATCGCCGCTCTTGGCAAAGCCTATGACGCCGCCAAAGCAAAAGGCACGGCGGGCGATGAAGTCGCAAATCCGGCAACCAAAAACGCGTCTGCGCCGATGCCCGCACCAATGCCCGCACCAATAGACGAGTCCATGAAGCGCGGCCTGCGCGAAATGGCGGCCTATCTGAACATGCGCTAGGGTTGAGACTCACAGCTTTTATAAATTCAGCGAAAACACGGTTTTTCGAGAACCGCATCGCAGAATACTGAAACGTATTTGAGAAGCGGAAGCGCAGAAAAGCCGCGTTTGCAGCCCTTTAGAAAAACTGTGAGTTTTGACCCTAGGCAGCCGCGCCGCTTGCCGCCACCCTAAACGCCCAATCTCGCCCAGAATACACTGTTTATTCGGGCGGGGTTTAGGCCTTATTCTTCCCTAAAGATAATTTTTTATGACTTCTCGCATGATTTAAAATTATTTTGGTTGACATTCCAATCGCCCGTGTTTATGAAAATGTTCCCAAGTTCAGTTCATCTTAAACTTGGAGTATCAAATCATGACGCAATACACCCGCCCCCGCGCCCAGTGCAACGCATACGGTGCTTATTCTTTCGTTCAACAAGACAGTGAAGGATTGTCCGAAGCCGCCATTCGCGCGGCACAGCGCATCATCGAATGCGGTTTGAACAAAGTGGCGCATTATCGCGGCACCAACCACGTCGCCGCCAACAACGCCGCCTTTGCGTTCACGGGCGAGGTTGTCGAGGCGCTCTTGCAATCCACTGATCCAAAAGTCAAAGCCGCCGCCGAGCTCATCAAAATGCGTCAAGACACTGTCGCGAAAGAAGAGAAAATTCAGGACATCAGCAAGGATTGGGGACGCAACAAGCGCGAAGCAACCGTCTTGGGTCAATTGATCAATGTTGATTTTGTCGGCGCATACGCCAAACAAGTCGCCGGTCAAGTTCCCTTGGCCAAAACCGAACAAGACGAAGACAAAGTCAGACAAGGCCTTGCCTCGCTCTGTGACGAATTCGAAAGCGCCGTTTTGTCGACCTTCCTGAAAACCGATACGGATCATGGCCGCAAGCTCGCCAACGCGTTCAAAAACGAATTGGAAGACCGTCTTGCCGGCGGCGCGAAACAGGGCGTGCTGCAAACTCTGCGCGCCGAAGTGACCTCCATGTATGACGCGATGGACAAGGCTGCGGCGGCGTTTGAGGCTCTTCCGATGCCGGTTTCAAGACATCCGGCATGGGTTGTTCAGCCCTTCACTCCTAAAAAATAGGGCGCGTAAGCCACATAAGGACTCAATAAGTAATGGTTAAACGGGCGTTTTATGCGCCCGTTTTGACGTTTGATCACCTGTGCCGTGGTTGAGAGAAGCGGGACGGAATGAGTATCCGCAAATAAAATGCAGGTATAAGGCATGTTCAGTTGACAGCAGGCTTTTTCCCATGATAACAAAATTGTCATAAGATATAACCGAGAACGATAGGGATTCCCATGGCGCACAAAAAATCAAAAGTTCAAACCGATCAACAATTGGCGTATTGGTTGCAAGGATTTTTCGAAATCAATGGCTCGACAGAGTTGAACAGCAGCCAGATCGGAACCGTCTTGGTGACCATTGCGAAAATGGAGCAAAAAGGTTCAGTCGCGCGTTTCGCACTTGATACGATTGACAGTGACGCAACGCCAAAAGATATTGGCGCGACCATTGCCGCCCATTTGAACAAAGTGTTCGAACACGAGATTGACCCGAGCTATGACGGCGACCAAACAGCCTTCGGTAACATCCATAATGGCGGTTCCTTGCCTAAACCCGGCGTGCGTTGCTAGTTGAATACGCAAGAAAGGATTGCCCGATGAAAAACATATCGAACGACCGTGAATTGGCCTATTGGCTGCAAGGCCATTTTGAAATCGGCGGCAAAGCCGAACTCACCGAGCCGCAAGCCAAAAAAATCGTCTTTACGGTTATGCATATGAAACAAAAGGGCGATCTGGCCGATTTTGTATTGAAGGCATTCAATGTTCAAGAAGATTTGACCCTCAAGGCGGATTTGCAAGTCGCGGGACAGGCCATTGCGGCGGAGCTGAACCGTGTGTTCGTTCACACCATCGACCCTGAATACGCCGGCACGCGTGAACAAGAACTGCACGCCATTCATGGCGGCGGCGCTAAGCCGAACAGGCCAAAACCTGACAACGGCCTTGTTGCCATGTGCTAGGGACGGCTGGCGTCACCATCACGGAAAGATAGTCGCATGACCAATCAAGAATTTCGCATCTGGCTGTCAGGCTTTTTTGAGCTGGTGGGTCAAGGCGCCCAGGATGAGGGCGCAAACAACGGTGAGGGGGCTGACCAAGAGGACATCCTGTTGTCGCGTCAGCAGCTCTTCATCATTGGCAATCACGCCAACCTTGCCGAGGCGGTTGAGGGGGCGCTTGAGTCCGATGTCGAAACCATCCGCACCATCGTGCGCCAACAAGTGCAATCCCTGCCTGAGCCATCCAGCCTTGCCGATGCATCGGTCGCGGCGGAAATCTGCGCCTTGCTGGAATAGCGCGCGGCGTTGCCCCGATCATGCTTTTTTGACCCAAGGCGGCGGCGTGATGAGGCAAGTCATTACGGCAAATATTTAAGAAAATACTAATTTTTAACTTGACAGCGCGGCGCACAAATTTTATAAGGCCTTCGCTTGTCCCTGCATCTATCATGATTTTTTGTGTGGATAAAGGGCAGGTGTCCTGTCAAAGACTACAGGTAATCCCTTCGAAAGAAGGTTTTTTAATCATTTGGCCTGTATAGACGGTTATAAAGAAAAAATTGGTTTCTTTCTCAAAAAAAGAAGCATGACGGTTTTTTCATTTTGTGACTGGGCAGGATTTGGTGAGTATCTTCGGACCGGTCTTTCGAGATCTTTTAAGGGGATACTTTTCGTGCAATCCAAGCTAACGGAGAAGTGTCCGTGAATCGTGCACAAAAAGCAGAAGCCGTCGAAGCTTTAAACAAAACATTTCAGGAAACTGGACTTGTTGTCGTTGCTGAGTACAAGGGACTCACAGTGGCTCAAATTACAGCCCTGAGAATTAAGTTGAGAGCCGAAGGTGGCCAGTTCAAGGTCACGAAAAACCGCTTGGCGCAATTGGCTACAAAAGGCACGTCTTATGAAGGGCTGGTAAAGCTGTTCAAAGGGCCTGTCGGTATTGCCTATTCCCAAGACCCGATCGCAGCCGCGAAAGTGGCTTACGAATTCGCCAAAAAGAACGATAAACTCGTGATTGTTGGCGGTGGTCTTGGAACCCTCACACTCGATAAAGCTGGCGTAGAAGCGCTCGCCCAACTTCCGTCACTGGATCAACTCCGTGGCAAGCTGGTCGGTATTCTTCAAGCGCCTGCCCAGAAAATCGTTGGCGTCCTGCAGGCGCCCGCGCGTGATCTGGTTGGTGTGACCAAGGCGTACTCAGAAAAAGTCTAATGTCGTCCGACGGTCTAGTAATGATACTGGATTGTTAAATATTAATCGCAAAGAAACGGAGTAAATCACATGGCTGATCTTGCGAAACTTGTTGACCAACTGTCTGAATTGAGTGTTCTGGAAGCCGCTGAGCTTTCCAAAATGCTTGAAGAAAAATGGGGCGTAACTGCCGCTGCTCCTGTCGCTGTTGCGGCGGTTGCTGCGACTGGCGAAGCCGCTGCTGAACAAACCGAGTTCAATGTTATTTTGACCGCCGCTGGCGATAACAAAATTAACGTGATCAAGGAAGTTCGTGCAGTAACCGGTCTTGGCTTGAAAGAAGCCAAAGACTTGGTAGACGGCGCTCCCAAGCCTGTTAAAGAAGGCGTGTCCAAAGCAGAAGCTGAAGAACTCAAAGCCAAACTCGAAGCTGCCGGCGCTAAAGTCGAGCTGAAGTAGTCATTGCTCTCAGGGTTTTTCCCTGAGTGTCATGTTCTGGTATAGATGTTCAAAGTTTTTTACTGATTTGATAGTGACACAATTTTTTTAAAGATACATTTCAAAGCCTTTCAGCGGAGAGTTTCTCTTCGCTGATTGGCTGTTTTTTGCTTAGAGAATGGGGCGTGCATACCCGCCTGAATTGAAAAATTCCAAAAACGGCGTGCAAGATTTTTAAAGGCGGGGATGACGACCCGCACCGTGCCTCCCACAGTAAGGGTACAGACAAAGCGTCACGACAAAGCCCGCACAGGCCATACCGATTGTAAGGCAGGGCGGCAAGATACGGCAACGATACTGGCAAACGAAAAGCGCAAGGATTGATGAGCGATGAGTGCAAAAGCAGCAAAAAAAGATAAAAAATTCTTCAACGTCGTCGACGTTACAAGCTATACAGGTCGCCAGCGTGTGCGCCGCAGCTTCGGCCAGATCCGCGAAGTATGCGAGATGCCGAACCTGATCGAGGTACAGCGCAGCTCCTACGAAAAATTCCTTCAGGCCAATGTTGCCGCCGCCGACCGCAAAATGGCAGGTCTGCAAGAGGTTCTGTCCTCTGTTTTCCCGATTAAAGACTTTTCCGACCGCGCCGAAATCGACTTCGTGAAATACGAACTCGAAGAGCCGAAATACGATGTTGAGGAATGCCAACAACGCGACATGACCTACGCCGCGCCGTTGCGTGTGACGTTGCGCCTGTCGGTGTTTGATGTTGACGAAGACACAGGCCTCAAATCCATCCGCGACATTAAAGAACAAGATGTTTACCTTGTCGATATGCCGCTCATGACCGATAACGGCACGTTCGTTGTCAACGGTACCGAGCGCGTGATCGTGTCCCAGATGCACCGCTCCCCCGGTGTGTTCTTTGACCATGATGGCGGCAAAACCCACGCTTCGGGCAAATATTTGTTTGCTTCACGCGTCATTCCTTACCGCGGCTCATGGCTCGATTTCGAGTTTGACGCCAAGGATATTCTGAACGTCCGTATTGACCGCCGCCGTAAATTGCCGGTCACGACCTTCTTGCGCGCCCTGTATGCTTCGGAAACCGAAGAATACATTGCCAAAGCCCGCGAATCCGGTGAAGAGATTGATCCGTTGATGGTTCAAGGCATGTCGAATGAAGAAATCCTGTCTTCATTCTATGCCGTGTTGCCATACACCCTCGACAAAAAAGGCTGGAAAACACCGTTTAACGGCGATTCCATGCGTGGCCAAAAATTGATCACTGACCTGATCGACGCCAAAACAGGCAAAGCCGCCGCCGAAGCCGGCACCAAAATGACCGCCCGCCAAATCAAGAAACTGGCCGAAGATGGCTTGAAAGAAATTCTTGTGTCTGATGACACCTTGGTTGGCATGTATCTCGGCGCCGATATTTTTGACGACAAAACCGGTGAAGTCTTGCTCGAAGCCGGCCATGAGCTGAGCCAAACCGACATTGAATCTCTCAAAGAGCGCGGCGTGAAAGAAATTCACATGCTCGGCATTGACCACTTCAACGTGGGCGCTTACCTGCGTCACACCTTGATGGCGGATAAATGCTCAACCCGCGAAGAAGCGCTGATCGACATGTACCGTGTCATGCGTCCGGGTGAGCCGCCGACCGTTGAGTCCGCCGATGCCTTGTTCCACAGCTTGTTCTTCGATCCAGAGCGTTATGACCTCTCCGCTGTTGGTCGTGTGAAGATGAATGGTCGTCTTGACCTTGATGCCGACGACCAAATGCGCGTCTTGCGTAAGGCCGATGTGTTGGCCATCGTGAAATACTTGCTCGGCCTCAAAGACGGCCGCGGCGAAGTCGACGATATTGACAACCTTGGCAACCGCCGCGTGCGTTCGGTTGGTGAATTGATGGAAAACCAAGTGCGTCTTGGCTTGCTGCGTATGGAACGTGCCATCCGCGAGCGTATGTCCTCGGTTGACATCGACACCTACATGCCACACGACTTGATCAATTCCAAAATGGCGCAAGCCGCGGTGCGCGAGTTCTTTGGCTCGTCCCAGTTGTCGCAATTTATGGACCAAACCAACCCGCTGTCTGAAATCACCCATAAACGCCGTCTTTCGGCGCTTGGCCCAGGTGGCTTGAGCCGTGAGCGCGCAGGCTTCGAAGTCCGCGACGTGCACCCGACTCACTATGGTCGTATCTGCCCGATTGAAACACCGGAAGGGCCGAATATCGGTCTGATTAACTCCCTCTCCACCTTCGCTCGCGTCAACCAGTACGGCTTTATCGAGAGCCCGTACCGCCGCGTTGTCGATGGCAAAGTCACCGACGAAGTGGTGTACATGTCGGCGATGGAAGAAGCCCGCTACACGATTGCTCAGGCCAACGCCGAGCTGTCCGAAGACGGCGATTTCCTCAGCGACCTCGTATCCTGCCGTCAAGGTGGTGAAAACTTGATGTCCACACCGGACCAGATCGACATGATCGACGTGTCCCCGAAACAGATCGTGTCTGTGGCGGCGGCGCTCATCCCGTTCCTTGAGAATGACGACGCGAACCGCGCGTTGATGGGGTCGAACATGCAACGTCAGGCCGTTCCGCTCATCCAATCCGATGCGCCGCTGGTCGGCACGGGGATGGAAGCCATCGTTGCGCGGGATTCCGGCGCGGCTGTGACGGCTCGCCGCTCCGGCGTTGTTGACCAAGTGGACGCCAAGCGTATCGTTATTCGGGCGACCGAAGAACTCAAGGCCGACCAAGCCACGGTTGACATTTACCGCTTGCATAAATTCCAGCGTTCCAACCAAAACACCTGCATTAACCAAAAGCCTTTGGTAAAAGTGGGCGATTTGATCAAACGCGGCGACATCATTGCCGACGGCCCGAGCACACAGCTCGGCGAACTCGCCTTGGGTCGTAACGTGCTGGTCGCGTTTATGCCTTGGAACGGCTACAACTTCGAAGA
>DIUX01000001.1:464-804124 GCA_002423185.1 Micavibrio sp. UBA6147 | reverse complement strand
TTCATATGGGAGTGATCTTTAGCTAAAAAGTAAAGTTTCTTTTTTATAATTTAGGTGCAGTCTCCCTTCATATGGGAGTGATCTTTAGCAGAAAATGATAGTATCAACGCCGTAATTATGGTGCAGTCTCCCTTCATATGGGAGTGATCTTTAGCACGGCAATGAAATATCCTCCGACCTGTACCGGTGCAGTCTCCCTTCATATGGGAGTGATCTTTAGCAATTGCTTTTGCAGCTTGTTTGTCGGCAAGGGTGCAGTCTCCCTTCATATGGGAGTGATCTTTAGCGTTATTGATTCTGACCTGATTGTCCTTTACGGTGCAGTCTCCCTTCATATGGGAGTGATCTTTAGCAAACATAAGGCGCAAAAGATTAAACCCATGGGTGCAGTCTCCCTTCATATGGGAGTGATCTTTAGCTCTAGAGCAGCGCACAAAAAGTTTGGCAGAGGTGCAGTCTCCCTTCATATGGGAGTGATCTTTAGCCAGTTACTATGTAGGGCATTGTTTTGGTTTTATATTTCCTGTTTTTTCCTTTTGTTTTTTGGCGTGAATTAAGGTCTTTTGGCGTGATTTCTATGGTTTTTGTTTCCGTAATTTTTGTTTTTGGGTGCGTTTTCTCGTAGAATTTCGTCAATTGACGTTGTTGTTATGTCGGTTATTTTAGGGGATATATGCCCCTTAAGCAAGGCGACAACCATATGAATGTAATCTTCGCCGTGTAATGCTTCTTGGATGCTTTTTGTTTTTAAATGGGTGGCGTAGGCTGTGGTCACGGATGGGTTTTCGAGTTGGTGGTCTTTGTTCATTACCCAGTCAATGATGATGCCTTCGCGTTGCAGGAGTTCGTTTACGGACTGGCTGACTGCATTTTTTAATTTGCGGTCATAGGCAACGAGTTTGCGTGTTTGGTTCACCCAGTGGGTTAGGTCTGGGATGGGCTGGTTGAGCTCCAGCATGTTGAAATGGGAGAGGTTGTTTCGTATTATCTGAATGTTATTATTCTCCTCCCATACGGATCCGAAATGGTGTGCTATGTTTTCGCATAGGGTTTTGGCGTCTTCGTTTTGATTTACTATGTTTAAGGACTCTATAATCTGGCCATTTTTAAGTTTGTCGCGAATTTTATCGCGGTTTTCTTTATTGGTAGAAAAATCATCCGTTTTTTTTCTTGCGAGGTGAATATGGGCCAGTGTCACGAAATAAAGGTCGCGTTCAAAGAGGCCTGAATAGTCGAGAAGCCGCGCCAATACGGACATTAGCAGGCGGTGGATGCGGACATGGTTGACCAAATTGACTTGAGCCGCGTTTTTACGATGGTTTATAACGATGCGGAGTGCTTCGCAATAGGCGCGTTTGTCGTTATTGCTCAGGTTTTTGGGGGCTTTCGCCCATTTTTTGTGGATGTCTTCGCGTTGGTGTTGAGCCTTCGCAATTTTCGAGAGCTTTTCGCTGGGGGCGATTTTTTCTTGTTCTAACATCTCCTCGATCATTTCATTCGTGATCTTTTTCGTGCTTATTTTTTGCAGGAGGGGGAAGTGGCCAAAGCGCATAACCTCGCGCAGGCCGCGTTTGGGGATACGGTCTTGTGCGTCAGGTGAGGGATCCTTGGGGAAGATTGTGTCAAATCCGCCTTGTGTTTCGAAGAAAGCACTAAATTTTTCGCACGACGCTAAGGACATGCCGCCTTCAAATTTGGCGTCGTGCATATCAAGATACAGATGCAAGACACGCAGCAAGGGAGTTAAAGATTCAAGCGTCTTTGACTTTGACGCAGTAGGGCGGCTTGCAGTGATTTCCCATTTCTTTATCTGGTGCAAGAGCTTGCCTGCGTCCTCCACCGGTATCATGTGCAGGAGGAGGTAGAGCGTGGCTTGCCATTCTTCTGATCGATCGGTGAGCTTAGGCAGGGGTATTTTCTCCAGATATGACATCTGATATGCCTTTGGTTGGTCAGGCTTCAGAGCAGCCAGCCATTGCAAGCCTTTTTCTTTTAAATAGTCGGCCAGAGCGAGGGCAATTACATCGCACAGAAATTCATCTATATATTCTGCTTGCTCTTTGGCTTTTTCTCCATCGCTTTCGTATCCGCGCTGTACCCGCATTTCACTCGCTGTGGCGGCGGAAAGTTTAAAGAGGAATTGTGCTATTCCGTCTTCTGCTTTCGGTTTTGGTAAGCCGGCGGCTTTGGAGATAATCAAGTCCCGATTATTTTCGTCTTTCTTACCGTTGATCGTGCGGGCAGCCTTTGTTGTGCGCTTAATCGCGCTATCAATCCAGTTATGCAGCGCATCGCCCTTCTTTTCCGTCAGCCATACGCGGAAGTCTTTTTCATAGACGGATTTTAGGGCGGTGTATTGGCACAGCCGCGCCGGATTTTCTTCCAATTCCGTTCGGTTTGTCGGTGCGGGCAGTTGGCACGGGTTATTTGTGTCGCGCGTATTTTCCGCACGCAGTAAAACTCTTGAAAATCTGGGCAGGGGGAGTGCGTTTTCATTTGGTTTCGCCAAGAGCGTGAGCAGTTGCTCGTTTTGGGTTTGGGTAAAGAAAAACTCCGCGTGCGCCCCTTTGAGTTTTGCTCTGATGCTTTCGGCATAATCCGCGTTGTCTTGTTCCCATAGGTCTTTTGCGCGGCTGTCTTGCTCTAGTGCTTCTAGCTGCTTTATAAACATGCCTAGGCCTTTGAAGTGAAAAGAGGCATTGCGCAAATCTCGTGCGCCTTTTAACGCGAAGTTTAATAGTTCTGTATTCTTATCTTTGTCGGACAGCAGCGAGGCGGCGCGTTTGCCGAATAAGAGTTCGGTTTTCTTTTTGAATGTGTCGTGGTCGTAATTGTGTTTGATTTTTTCTATAGCGCCAGCTATCGCATCTCCACTGCCGAGTAAGTCTTGCTCTGCGTCTTCTGCTTCTATGGACGCCCAATTTCGCAACGTCAGGGTTGCGTAAGACAGGGTGCGCCGCCATACGCGGACAAAGGATTCGGCACGTTTGATCTCGGCCTGTCCATCGCTTGTCCAAAAGCGGCTTTGTGAAACGTCTTGAGGCCAGTTTGCAATAATATTTTTCGTGTTGTCGTGGTCGTTATCCGATGCAGTGTAATGTATGATTTTGCCTAAACGCACCAAGGACGCGATGTCGGTATTGTCCTTTTGATCGCGGCTCATGCGCAGGAGCTCTTGCATATCGCGAGGCAGGATGCTGGATATTTTACGGTTATTATTGGCGTTCTTATTTTGTTGATCTTTTGTGTTTTTACGGTGGTTCTTTAGAATGCGTGTGTATGTTCTCTTAATAGCCATATGAAGTGCGTAGAGATTAGGCTCTTTGTCTTTCGCTTGTGTTATGTTCAGCACGGCTTTTGTTGCGGGATCGAAGAATATTTTTGCCCAGTGGTCGTATAGGCAGGCTGCGGCTATATCGAGGCGTACAGGCTTCTTATTCGTTTCACATTCGGTGGCTTTGTTCCATATGGCGGCGGCGACATCACCGTGTTTGGTGTATCTTTCTATGTCACCATCGCTCCATGTGGGTTGAGTGGCTGGTTGTTTCTTGCTTGGGACGTTCTTTTTGATGCTTTCGGCGCGGGCTTGGATCAGTCCTTTTCTACGTTTGGGGTGGCCTAGTTTTATCCTGTATTCTGCCTCATACAGGTGTTCTGAAATCCTTTGGGCTGTGTCTTGTGGATTGATGTCTTCGACGGGAACATTGTCGCCGACAAAGACTTTGTACCATCGGCCCTTTATGCTGGGCAGTGGCCTTCCATGGTTGGAATTTTGATTGCCTGTTTTTGTGCCGTATGGGTGGATTTTGAAGTTCCAGAGTCTTGCAAGATGTGCAAGGCGAGCGGTGTCACGTGTCTTAAGACGCATATCTGCTATAATGAGTTTCCACGCTGCTTCGCCGATTTTGGTACGCGCGGAGCGTTGTTCATCCGATGGGGCCTTGTCTTGTTTCGGCTTTATGATGATTTTGTCGATGATTGAAATCCACTGAGCGATGACCAGCTCCTCGTGCTCCGTGCAGTACAATGTAATTTCTTGTTTTTGTTCATTTTTGTCGCTTAGCGAGCGTTCATTTAGGTCTGTGCTGCTGCTGCCGTAAGGGCGGATGATTTTCATGCGAGTGCCTCTTTCTCATATTCAGAATCGAAATTTACTCTGTTCGAAGCCGGCTTGACCATTCAAAATGGACAAAAGGACACAATATTTTTCCGTATTATGAGCGGATTGCCGTGGGACGGGGGCTTTGAAGGTGATTCAAATGACCACTGTGTATGTAAACACTGCTTGAGCCTGAGCTAAAACAACTTGTTCAAATGGATGGTTTATGGAGTGACAGAAGAAAACCATAGCTGTATCTTTTGTTGATGCTCGTACGCAATCCTTTCGAAATATCTGGCGATGATATCCTCAAGTCTTTTAACCATAGAATATGATGTCAGAGATGATTTGGATGACGTGACGGATGTTTTTAAGCTTCAAACCGCTAGTTTGGGCACGGTTGAGAGGCTTATTTCTATTAGACGGCCAGATGTTAGCTCAGTAGACGCAAGAACTGTTGCTGAGTTCTCGGATGGAAATGCACGTATTAGGCCAATGCGAGGCATTGTTGTGCTCAGTGAACACTGTGCTGTGGCGGATTAAATAAGTCCCGATCATGCCAAAAATAGAAATTGCACTTAGCCTTATGGTTGTTTATGAGTTGCTCTGAGCATACTAAAACAAAGGGTGGTTGGGCTAATGGATGTTTTTTTTGATAGCACGTTGATGGATGCTGTTCTTGATCAGGTAATTTTTATACTGAGTTACGTTTTTAAAGAGCGTTGGATTGCTCCGTTGCTATTGGCACCCGCTATTATTGTTATTGCGGTTTGTATCGGGGTGTATGCTTGCAAGAGAGCTAAACCTGTTTTTGTAGGAATCGATAAGCGTATTCATGTGTTGTCTTCAACGCTGTCTACTTTCGAAAATCCGGTTGATATGCGCGAGGCCTTTGCCCATAATTTCACAGAGATTGACCGCGTTTTATCTAATAATGACAAGGGGACTAAAAAACTTGTGCTCGCGTGGTTAGAGTTTCATGAGTCTATTATTGATGAGACCGAAACTCCCATTCGAAACACAAATCGTCCATCAGTTTATTTTAGTCGGGCAATGCCTTCGGTGCGCGAGCTTGTGTTTTGGTCCAATATTGCTGTGGGCGTAGGGCTTCTACTGACTTTTCTCGGCTTAATTGTTGCGTTGGACTCTACGCGCAGTGGCATGATGAGTGGCGATTCACAATTAATGCAATCTTCTTTGACAGAATTATTGACCGTTGCCGGAGCAAAGTTTTTTACTTCAGTTGCAGGGATAGCGTCTTCACTTGTCCTGAAGTCATTTGAGCATAATCTCACAAAAAAGGCACAGAGGAAGCTGGATGATCTATGCTCTCTTATCGAGTGCGGATTACTTTATACACCGCCCCAGCGCATAGCAGTGGAGCAACTAAAAGTGCTCCGGACGCAGGCGGATCAGATGAAGTCGTTTAACACAGATTTTGCTTTGCAGCTTTCGGAACGAATTGGTGGGCAGTTCCAGCAGGCAATTATGCCAGTTACGGCGTCTCTTGGGGCTCTGAACGAGAGCATTGTAACGATGAGCCAAGGTTTGGGGCAGGGAGCAGAGCGTGCGATTGCGGAGGCTAGCGGCGGTGAGTTGAGGGTTTTAGGGCAGACATTGGCTACGTTAGGAGAAAAACTTAATCTGTTGAGTACAACTGTTACATCTTCAGGCGAAGATGCGGCGCGCCAAATCAGACTGGCTGGTGAAGATTTCGCAACGGCGGCTCGAGAGATTAAAGAGGCTTTTGCGCAACTTGGCGCAAATGTAGACACAATTGGCGATAAGCTTAGAGCGCAAAGTGATGCGGGAATGGAAATTCATCAGCAAGCGGTGAGCCGTGCGGCTGAAGGTCTTGATGCGGCACATAAGCGTTCAGCAGAGGCGATGGAAACAGCCGTTGATGCTTTGCGGGTAGCTGGCCAGAACGCTGCGGTGATGATGACAGAAAAGGTCGGGGATGCTCTGGCCACTGGGGTTAATGAAAGTCGAGCCATTTTTAGAGAGGCGCTGGAAGAAACGGGTGGCGAAATGAAAGATGCTCTTGTTTCATTTAATACCTCTGTGGTTGATGCTGTTCGTCGGATTGAAGAGGCTGGAGCAGGATTTTCAAAAACAGGAGATGCGGCGGAACGGACGGCGGTGGCGATCGATGCGGTTGTGCTGCGCGCGAAGGGTGTGGAAGGAAGCTTTGAGAGGATTTCAACAGGAGTTGCGAATGTTCTTCAGCCAATGTCACAGTCCCTTCATTCCATGAATGAGGCGGCTGGCCGCATTCAAGTTGTATTGGCTGAAAATAAAGATGCCGAGATGAAGGTTTTGGAAGCGATGCAACAATTGGTTTCTGAGGTTAAAAACGTTCAGGAGGCCGCTGCCGATGCGTGGGGCAACTATAGCGAGCGTTTTGACGGTGTTGATAAAGCTCTCGAAGGAAGTGTCCTTAAGCTTGGTGAAACACTAGGGGACTCAATGGATCGTTTCCGTCAGTTTGCGACAGAGCTTGACCTCGAAATGGCTAAGGCGGTGAGTCAGTTAAATGGGCCTGTGTCTGTTATTGAGGACTATGCGGAAGCTCTAGATGAATATGTGCAGGAAAGACGTAAAAGCCGAGGCAGCGTATGATTTATGACGATACCCAAGAGCATGCCTTAGAAGAAGAAAACTATTTTGTCTCAATGACTGATCTTATGGTCGGTTTGGTTTTTATCTTTATTATTCTGCTGATGTACTATGTTGTACAGTTCAAAAAAGAAACCCAAGAGCTGTCCGGCGCCAATACGACGCGAGCCGAAATTCTAGAGGAATTGAAAAAAACGCTGAAAGAACAAGGCGTCCAAATCGAGGTTGATCAGGATAATGGTATCTTAAGGTTGCCCTCCGCTATTTTGTTTGACAGCGGTAACGCACAATTATCGGAGGAAGGACGACAGAATGTGCGTAAGCTGGCTGAAGCGCTTCTTGATGTTTTGCCATGTTATGCCGTGATGGCAGAAGAAGCTAAGTGGAAAGGCGATCGCGCATGCTTGGGCACTCATAAAATTGAATCTGTGTACATTGAAGGTCATACAGATAGCGATCCTGTTACCAACGTAAATTTTATTAAAGATAATTGGGATCTGTCGGTTATGAGGGCTACGAATACCTATCGTGAAATGTTACGTGGTGTTCCTGAACTGGAATATGTTCAAGTTGAAAAATACAGCCTGCATAAGCAGGTTATCATCAGAGAAACCATCATGAGTGTAAGTGGTTACGGGCCGCAACGTCCTGTGTCGGAAAATAAAGACGAGAACAGGCGGATTGATTTGCGTCTTATCATGAAGATGCCAAACCCTGAGGGCGAAAACCTGATTAAGAGAAAATAAAACGATAATGGGCTTCAAGACATTATTACAAGAGCATAATTGGTATGGCAGGAGTCGGGTAACGGTTCCTGAGCCCTATAATTTGCAAAAGCTTGTAAGGCTTTTGGAAGCACTTGAGGTTAGTCAAAGAGCTGAACGAGAAAATGTGGCTGATATGCAGATGCGTATTATGCAGGAAATAGATCGGCACGGCATCTCTAGTTTGTCACGTAAGGATTTGCGGGATATTTGCCGCGTTTTTTTCTTGCCGCCTAGGCCGCCCGGTAGAGAGCCAGAGTTACGAGATGGTATTATAAGCGCGGTTTGGCAGTTAAAGCGTAAACCAGCCCTCTATGGGCTTCTTGATTCCTATATGGACATTGCTAAGACCGGTGATGAGGATGCACGAATTTTAGGGCGCAGACTTCGTGAAATATTGACACAGATCGAACATGAATCTTCTGTTGTTTGGAAAAAGCGCGATAAAGACTTCGCAATTTTTGATATGGATCGTGCGCCACGGGAAATTGCGAAAGTTATTTTGGATGGGAATAGAGAGCCTTCGATAGTTTTGTCTGATGCGGGTCTCGATAATCCTCATCGTCAAAAAGGTGGCTTGGCCATTACGGCTTTCACTGAAGCGTGCCGTATCGCTATGAAATCAAAGAGAGAAAATGCGGTTCGTTTGCAAAAAATTCTGAGTGATTGGGCTCATCTTCATGGGGAGAAATTTTCTTATCCTGAAGTATGGACGGAATATAGTGCGGCATTGCTATCGCCTTGGGATAGTGTTCGACCAGAAGAGGAACATAAAAGATGGATCACAGAGAGACTCTTGAATGTGGCTGGGGATCCGCGAACTAATCCGGCTCAATGGAGAGGATTGAAAGAGCGCCATGCGATGGCCTATGGCGTTATTCTGCGTTGGTTAACGCAGGATTCTTTTCGTCAATTTTTTGATATTGTTACGAAAATGACAGACCGGCTGGATATGTGGGAGGCGCGTCGCATTTTTTGGACGAAATATCTAAATGCTGAGCATATCTCAGAAGCATGGGTAGTGTTCGGTGAGGAAGGTGCAAGGCTTGCCAAAGAGGCCGCGAGCAGGTCTGATGATAAAGCGCTTCTCAATTTTGGAAAACATAACGAGAGACGCGGTCGAACCAGTAGGCATACAGCACTCTTAATGAGAATCGGCGATATTACCATCGCAGAATGGAGCCACAATGGAGCTTGGAACATGTGGCGTCGTGGCTCAAATACCCCAGTATTATATAAAAAATTCTACGAAGCTGATGAGCTTATGGAAGGAGATGAGCGTTGCGTACACAACGGAGACTGGGAGAGAAAAATTCGTCACATAATCTTGCACGAAACAGGGGAAAGAATATGAGCTTTTTTAGGCGAAAGAAAGAAGCTAAGCAGGAGTACTTGCGCTTTGGATATTCTGTCTCAAATGACCGTGTTCTGATCGAATTGAAGGGAAAGGTCGGAGAACTGGTCGCTGTTCGTGATTGGGAAACAGTGAGGCCTGATACTGCGCTCGCAATGCAGGAGGTTAGCAGGGAAATTGAAGACATCCTATGCCAAGATGAAACCCTAGGCTTTAGTGAGAACAGTCTATCTCTGCCTTATGATATTGTTGCCGGTATGTCTTTGGAGATAGCGTCTGCTTTTGATTTGCCAAACGCAACAAATTTAGCTCTCGATATTTCTCCTTCAGGTCGAATTGATGAAGACACATTCTTTATTCGCTCGAGTTGGGTAAGGCCTGGTGGGCAACCTGTGCGCGTCGATGTCGCAGGACCGTTTCTTAAATCAGCTTATGGCGTTCATCGTATTCCACAGCCGCTCTTTTCTATTTATTCAGCCTGTCAAGCGTTGTCGCAACCTGTAGAGAAAACAGAACGTTTTCTGTTGTTGTCTGGATTACGAGAAGCTTGGCCTTATGATGCGAGCCTTGCTGTTCATGCGGATTCGTATTTGCGTGACATGAGGGTTCATTATGCTTCTCGTCTGTCGATCAAACTGCGCGAACTTACTCCTGAGCATACGGATTTTGATCCTGTTCTTTTTGGAGCCTCTGGGATTAAAGATGATGAAGAACCTTTGGACGAGGATTTGCATTCTATCCTTACGCCAGCAATGCAAAAGCTTTTCGCTGAAGATCGTTTTCGACGCGAACGGGATATACGGCCAGTTTATGTTCTGAGGGATGGAGAATATGTGTTTGTTGCACCGGAACTCAGGCCTGTCCTTGGCGCTATACGAACTCTACAGGATCAAGGGGAGGTAGAGCGAAGAGCCCTTATTTTGAATCCGCGCCAAAAGCTTCAAGAAATGCTGGGGCATTCAGAAAAACTTGAACAGCTTTTCGTTGAGACAGAGCAGTTTTCTGAGCGGGTTCACGGTGTCGATATATGGCGCGTTATCATTTTGCCGTGGCTTATGCCATTGGAAAAAAATAAATGGCTTCCAGAAAAATTCGGTATAAAAATCAATGATGATTATTTTGTCATAGCGCCAGAAAATGTTTCTATTATTACAGAGAACGTAAGAGCCGCATTTGAGAAGGGGGACAAAACGGCCATTATTCCTAAAGTATTGGAGCCTGTAAATCCAGATGTCGCTGCACCGGAGCAATTGCCTGTAACAGCGAAGACGCTTGAGGCCTTTGATGCGATTTCGGGCGTGGCAAATATTTTGTTGTCTCAAAATTCTGATACGATAGCGCAGACAGAAGTACCTGTTGTTCGGGAGAAACTTGCCGAAAAAGTCTTTCTGGTCGTTAAAGAAAACTTTGAAGAGGTAGATTTTCTGTCTCATGAAGATGAGGCGGAAAAATCAGAAAATTATTCCTTCACACCCGTTACTCTGCCTTTACGAATAAAAACCGAACTAAAGAATTATCAACAGGAAGGCGTGCAGTGGCTTGCCGATAATATCAGCGTGAAGCGAGCAGGTGTATTGCTTGCGGATGATATGGGATTGGGCAAGACACTACAGGCTATTGCTTTTATGGTGTGGCTGCAAGAACAGGCGAAAGCCAAAAATGAGCGTTTAAGGCCTATCTTGATTGTTGCGCCGACGGGCTTACTTGGCAATTGGCGGGCGGAGATTTCAAAGCATTTGGATGAGCAGGGGCTGGGAAGAATTGTGTTTGCTTTTGGGGGAGATTTGAAGTGGCTCCGCGAAGAAAGCGGGATCAGCCTAAAAGACATTGAAACGGGGAGAGCTTCTCTTGACGTAGAGAATTGGAAAGATGCTGGCGTTGTTCTGACAACTTATGAAACGTTGCGCGATTACCACTTTAGTTTTGGTCGCTCTAGATTTAGTTTGGTTGTCTATGATGAAATCCAGAAAATTAAAAATCCAGTAAGCCAAATGGCGCGTGCCAGCAAGACGCTCTGCGCCGATTTTGTCTTGGGTATGACGGGAACACCAGTGGAGAACCGTTTGCAGGATCTATGGGCGATTATGGACGTTCTTTCGCCAGGCTTGCTAGGCGCAAGTAAAGAATTTGAGCGTCGCTATAAGCCAGCAGACGTGGATGCGCTAGGAGAATTGAAACAGTATCTTTTGGATGGACAACCCGCTTACGTTTTGCGCCGTATGAAATCTAAGCATCTTGATGGATTGCCGAGTAAAAAAGTACATACCTATGCAATGGATATGCCGCCTATTCAAGCGGAGGCGTATGCGAATGCTGTTGCTCGCGCAATAGCAAATAAAGATGCCAATGCGATTGGGAAAGGAGGAATGCTTCAGTTTTTGGCGCTTATGCGTGGGATATCATTGCATCCATTATCGCCTGAACATGCATCCCTTGATCTTGAAAGCTATGCCAGCGATTCTGCGCGCTTACTCAAAACCCTTGAGATCCTTGAGGGCATAAAATCAAGAAATGAAAAAGCCTTGGTTTTTCTTGAAGACATCAAAATGCAGGAAAAACTGGCCGCTCTTATTCAGCAGCATTTTCACATGAAAAGGTCTCCACTTCGCATTCATGGGGGAGTTTCCGGCCTTCGTAGGCAGCAGATGGTTGAGGACTTTCAGTCCAATAGAAGTGTTTTTGACGTTATGATCTTATCACCAAAGGCTGGAGGTGTGGGACTTACATTAACAACGGCTAATCATGTCATTCACCTTTCGCGGTGGTGGAATCCGGCGGTGGAAGATCAGGCGTCTGACCGAGTGTATAGATTGGGACAGGAGAAGGATGTTCACATCCATATTCCGATGGCGGTACATCCATTTTTGGATAGTAGTTTTGATGTTCGTTTGAATGATCTTATCAATAGAAAGCGTAAATTAACGCAAGAATTGTTTTCACCTTCGGAAGCCAATGACGATGACATCGACCGTTTATGGAATGAAGTCTCGCAGCTTAAGGAAAAAGGGGATATTCGCGAATCTGAAAATGGCAAGCAAGTCTTGCGGAAAGTACTGTCGTTACCTAAGGGGGGCGATTTTTGTACCAGAAAATGGGATATAATGCCCAATCAATCCCGTCCTCACGATGAAATGTTTTCTTGTCTTTCTGGCGTAGAGATTGAACATTTGAAGATTAGAGATCCTTATGCGATAGCTTCTGATGAGGCAAGAGATGCGCAAATCAAGTTGATGCAACTATTGATGCAAAAAAGCCGTGCACTTAAAGCTGTTACCATCGAATATTTGGAAGATGATGATCTGGAAAGTATAGATGCACGGTTGTTCCGAAGGGGCTTTTCTGCTGGCTTTTCACAAAGTGGGATGAGGCTGCAACTGAATGGTCTGCGACGCGGAAGAGGGGTGGCTGATTTCCATGATAGGGTTATAGAGATCTCAGTTCTGAATGAAAAGGGGGCGGGGCTAGCAATTCATACATATGATTTGGGGAGAGGGGTGGTCGCCCTTTTTAATCATCGCTATGAGTGTAAGGTATTTTATACACCACCAAGTAAATGATAAAGCCGTATCGACAGGAAAAAATTAAGTAGCATTTGCGCTTGTCCTGATCTTTTTTCCGAGACTAGACAATCCAATTGAAAAAACGCAAGAAGGGGTAAAAAACGGTTTTTATGAAAGCTGTGGCTTTTTGGTGGGGGGGTGGTGTATAGTTTTTGTGCGTTTTCAGAATATTAGACTGAAAACTTGATTTAAACTGTAACGACTTAACCACAAGGACGGTGTATCATGGTCATTAGAGAGGCCAGATCCGATACTGATTATCATAAGGCCTACCCCATTATTCGTCAGCTTTTTCCATGGCTGGATATGCAAACATATGCGCGGCGCGTGTTCGTGGCGCGGGCGACGGGATATCGCATGTTTGTCGGCGAAATCGACCAAGTATTTGTCGGAGTCATCGGCATTGTCCAAAACCATAATATCCATGACGGTTTCGTGACCTATATCGAACACGTCGTTGTTGACGAGGTGTATCGCGGCAAGGGTTACGGCAAGGAATTGATTAAATTCGCCGAGGACAGCGCCCGTGAAGAAGGGTGCAACATGATCGAGCTGGATACGGATATTGGGCATACCGCCGCCGAAAAACTCTATGAAAAAAGTGGCTATACAAGAACGGGTAGCTATTATCAAAAAGAATTGGCGCGGGTTTTCCCGAGCGCGGCGGAATAGTCTTCATAGAATAGCCCCGATATCACCCTCATAGAAGAGTGTTTAGGGCGTATGGATGGCTCCGCTTTTCCAGCTTCATTAAGCACAGTGATTAAAAAGTCGCCACATTGAGTTGATGTTGGCGGCTTTTTCTTTGTGCGGTTTTGCTTAGTTTTCTTAGCGTTGTTAAAGGGCTCGGAAACATAGCCTTAGGCCGTGAATGTCAGGCCTTTTTCTTTGTAAAAAAGCTGTGCTCTCGGAATTTGAATAAGGCTGTGCTTCGTGCGCGATGGGCGCGATGGGTGCGTTGAAAACAAGATGTTCGCCGCCTTTTTGAAATGGCGCGATACAGGCGTGCGGCGCGGTTTATTCAGGCCGTTTTGTCGAGAGAGCATGCTCAGTTTAAAAAGCGCAGAGGAAAACGCCTCATCAGCCGGATAAAGGCCGAATCCGTTGTAATCGGCGCGTAGCTCGTCTTGTCTTTTGCGCCCGCCTTCAAACAAGTTGGAGGCAATATATGCCGCGCCTGCAAAAGCCGCCGTGCCGAAACTCAGGGTGATGAGCGAGGAAACGCCTAAAAAGAGAAGGGTGTTCCCAAGCGTTGTTTGGATGTGTTTGTAGGGCACGTTATTGCGGTTGATCAAGTGGCCTGTTTCATGCGCGATGATGGCTTTGAGCTCGCTCGCCGTGAGGGCGTCAATGGCACCCTTGCCGAACACGAGGATGTCCTTTTCCCCGCCCAGCATATCTTTGGTATAGGTCACGACATTGTTGTGGCGTTTGCGGCCGAGTTTGTCATTTTCCTGTTTTATGGTGGTGTGATAGTCCAGTTCAAGCAAGCTGATATCATCGGCGTTTAAACCGGCACGGTTCAAAATATTCGCAGCATGCGCCGCTGTTTCGGGGGATAGCGGCGCAGTGTTGGCACGGACAAGGCGCTCAACGTCAGGGGCGCTGAGGGAATACAAATATTGCACGGCGCAGGCCGTGGCGGCGCAAATGGCAAGCGGCACAAGGTTGGTTCCGAAAAGAACGGGGGCGGCGATGAGCGAGGCGGTCAATGTGGCGATATTGGCGGCGGCGAAGGCAGCCGTGCCAAAACGATAGCGCAACGGATTGAAATCCCATTCATCTTTGAAGGATTTTGGTGCTGTGGGCATGGCGGAAGGCTCAGTAGCGGACACGAGGCGGCTCACATTATTTTACAATATGTAAACATAGCGGAAGTTCAAGCCGCGGTGCAATAAAAAACGCAAACTCTGTGTGTGTTTAGCGTCTTATGCGCGATTGACGCGGTGAACGGCTATGGGGCGAGCGACTGACGGGGCGACTTACCAATCCATAATGACTTTGCCGCATTGTCCGGATTCCATGGCTTCGAAGCCTTGCTGGAAGTCGTCAATGCCGATGCGGTGGGTGATGACGCCGGAGATATCAAGGCCGCTTTGGAGCATCGAGGCCATTTTGTACCATGTTTCGTACATCTCGCGCCCATAAATGCCCTTGATGATGAGGCCTTTGAAAATCACGTCATTCCAATCAATCGCCATTTCCCCCGGAGGAATGCCGAGCAAGGCGACTTTGCCGCCGTGATTCATGGCGCCGAGCATGGCGCGGAAGGCGGATTCATTGCCCGACATTTCAAGCCCGACATCGAAGCCTTCCTTCATGCCGAGGTCGTTCATCACGGTTTTGAGGTTTTCTGTGGCGGCGTTGACAACACGCGTGGCGCCCATCTTTTTGGCGAGGTCAAGGCGGTAGGGGTTGACGTCGGTGATGACAACGTTTTTGGCACCGACATGTTTGCAAATGGCAATCGCCATAATCCCGATCGGCCCAGCGCCGGTGATGAGGACATCCTCACCCACAAGGTCAAAAGACAGGGCGGTGTGAACGGCGTTGCCGAGCGGGTCGAAAATGGCGGCAATATCGTCCGGAATATCATCGGGAACGGGGAAGACGTTGGAGGCGGGGAGGCTTAGATACTGGGCGAAGCTGCCTTGCACATTGACGCCGATCCCGAGGGTGTTGCGGCATAAATGGCGGGTTCCGGCGCGGCAATTGCGGCAATTGCCGCACACAAGGTGGCCTTCGCCGCTCACACGCTGCCCCGTTTTAAGGTGGTGGACTTCGGAGCCTGTTTGTTCGACCACGCCGACATATTCATGCCCGACAATCATCGGCACGGGAATGGTGCGCGCCGCCCATTTATCCCATTTATAGATATGAAGGTCAGTGCCGCAAATGGCGCTTTTCTTGATTTTGACCAGCACGTCATTGGGGCCGATGGCGGGGATGTCGGCGTCATGCACCATCCATATGCCTTTTTCCGGTTTTGATTTTGCCAGAGCTTTCATCGTGCTGTTTTTCATGCCTGTATCCTTGGAATGGGCGTTGGTTATGGGGTTAGGCGGCTTGTTTCAAAATGCCGAGGGCTTTGCCCGCATCGGCGAAGGCAGCGACCGCTTTGTCAATATGGGCTTTGGTGTGCGCGGCGGACATTTGGGTGCGGATGCGGGCCTTGCCGTCCGGCACAACGGGATAGGAGAATCCGACCACATAAACGCCGCGTTTGAGCATTTCTTCCGCCAGTTTTCCCGCCATGGCGGCGTCATAAATCATCACCGGAATAATCGGGTGTTCGCCGGCGAGAAGGTCAAAGCCAAGCTTTTCCATTTCCTGACGGAAATAGGCGGCGTTGTCCTTGAGGCGGGCGCGTAAATTATTGCCGTCTTTCTTTAACTTATCAAAGGTCGCAATCGCGGTGGCGGTGATGACGGGGGCGAGGGTGTTGGAAAACAAATAGGGGCGTGAACGCTGGCGCAGCCATTCAATCACGGTTTTGTTGCCCGATACATAGCCGCCGCTAGCGCCGCCCAAGGCTTTGCCGAGTGTTCCGGTCATCAGGTCGACACGGTTTTGCACGCCGAAATGTTCGGGCGTTCCCGCACCGTTCGGGCCGATAAAGCCGACGGCGTGGCTGTCGTCCACCACCAACATGGCGTCATATTTTTCGGCCAGCGCGCAAATTTCGGGGAGTTTGGCAAGATACCCGTCCATCGAAAACACCCCGTCCGTGACGATGACGCGGAAGCGCTGGTCTTGCGAGTCTTTCAGGCATTGCTCAAGCTCCGCCATATCGCTGTTGGCGTATCTGTAACGCTTGGCTTTACACAGGCGCACGCCGTCAATGATGCTGGCGTGGTTCAAGGCGTCACTGATGATGGCGTCTTCCTCACCCAAGATGGTTTCAAACAAGCCGGTATTGGCGTCAAAGCAAGAGGAATATAAAATCGTGTCCTCGGTGCCGAGGAAGGCGGATATTTTTTGTTCCAGCGTTTTGTGAATGTCTTGGGTGCCGCAAATGAACCGCACGGAGGCCATGCCGAAGCCATGGGAATCGAGTGCCTTATGCGCAGCGGCGATGAGGTCGGCATCATCGGCGAGGCCGAGGTAATTATTGGCGCAAAAGTTCAACACATGCGCGCCGCCGGTGACGGTGATGTCGGCGTTTTGCGGCGATGTGATGACGCGCTCCGGCTTATACAGGCCTTTGTTTTTCAGGGTTTCGATTTCGGCTTGAAGGTGTTTGACCAATCCTGTTTTCATGCGCGGTGTCCGTTTCCTTATGAGGCCTTCATACACGCCGATTCTTCGGGTGTTTTATGGGGGGGCGTTTTATGGGGCGTTTCTTGGCCTGAACTCTAGACTCTTTTGGGAGGGAGAAGAAGAGGCAGAGTAAAATTATTTTTTTATTTCACATGTCAGGTATGCATTTATTACATAAGTGATGAGTGGGTATAGAAATACGAAAGATCATTGCGTATAATTTATGGTAAGTCTAAGGCAATGTAAATAAGTCATTGTTTTGCAATGCAAAAATTAATGCACTGCACAAATTTGAAGAAATAAATTAAGGAACGTAACACACCTTTTGGTAAAACAACTTTTGAAGGACAGATATTCCCGCCATGACCGCGCCGATGCAAACGACTTTATACAGCTTTCTCGGCTTTTTATTTGTGTTCCTTGCCGTCGGGCTTTTATCCGTGCGGAAAAGCCGTAAGTCGGCGGAGGATTACCTCCTCGCCAGCCGCGATGTCGGGTCTTGTTTTGCAGGGCTTTCGGGGGCGGCAACAACGGCGAGTGGCTTTGCCTTTACCGGCATTGTCGGGTTTGCCTATCATGCGGGATTTTCGGCGTCGTGGCTTATTCTTGGGGCGGTGATCGGGTCGATGATCGCCTTTTTCTTTACGGTGCGGCGGCTTCGCACCCATTCCCAGCGCCAAGGCGCAACATCCTATTCCGAATTCCTGACGCATAATCTGGGCAGGGGAAAGCGCGTGGTGCAGGTCGTGATCGGGCTTGTGACGCTCGTGGCCTTGTCGCTTTATGCCTCGGGGCAGTTGGCGGCGGGGAGCAAGGCGCTCCATGTCCTGTTTGACTGGGACTATAAAATGGGGGCGATTTTGGGCGCGATTATGGTGGTGCTGTATTGCTTCGCCGGCGGGATCCGCGCCTCGATCTGGACGGATGTGGCGCAATCGGTTGTCATGTTGGCGGCCGTATATGTGTTGATGTGGGTGGCGCTGTCGAAGGTTGGCGGGTTTGGCGGTTTGCATGACCGGCTCTATGCCATTGATCCGGCAATGGTCGATTGGTTGCCGCGCGACAACCCGTACGGTAAGGTGATGTTCTTGCTCGGGTGGTTCTTTCTGGGCGTCGGGTTTATCGGTTTTCCGCATGTGATGGTGCGGTTCATGACGGTGCGAAAGCCAAAATACGCGATGCAGGCATTACTGTGGTATCAAGGCTATTACATCGTGTTTTACTTTGCCGCGGTGACGGTGGCGCTCACCACACGGTTATTGGTCGACTCCGCTGCGACGGGCGGCACGTTTGACAGCGAGCTTGCCTTGCCACTCCTCGCGCTTGATTTATTGCCGCCGGTTTTGGTGGGGTTGGTGCTGGCAGGGATTTTCGCCAGCACGATTTCAACGGCGGATTCGCTGATCTTAAGCTGTACGGCCTCATTATCGCGCGATTTATTTACGCGGTGGCGCGATTCTTATGTGTTTTTGAAAATTTGCACGTTTTTGGTGACGGTTTTCGCGCTTGGGCTGGCTTTATTCGGGAGCCAGAGTGTTTTCAGCCTGATTTTATTGTCGATTTCGATTATGAGCGCGGCTTTCGCGCCGATTTTGATCGTGCGGGTGATGCGCTGGCCTTTGGACAGCCTTACCGCGCTTGCGATGATGGCGGGCGGGGTCGGAACCGTTATGTGGTGGCGCTTTGCGGGGCTTCACATTCATGTTAATGATGCGTTCCCCGGGTTTATGGCGGCGCTCCTATCGTACGGTCTTATGCGCATAGTGTTGCATTTTTGCAAAAGAATAGTCCGAAAAAAGTCCTGAATAAGTTTATTTTTCTTGATTTTGGTGGGGGAATGGTAATATTGCTTTCACAAAGTAATTCCCTCCCGTGACTTTGTTTGCGGATAATACAGGACATATATGTGACTAGTTTTAACGATTTCGGATTCGCAGACCACATTCTCAGAGCCGTCGAAGAGTCGGGCTATACGATACCGACCGAGATTCAGGCGCAGGCTATTCCTGCGATTTTGATGACCAAAGACGTCGTGGGCATTGCACAAACCGGAACCGGAAAAACGGCGAGCTTTACCCTCCCCATGATCGAAATTCTGGCTGGTGGTCGTGCGCGGATGCGGATGCCTCGGGCATTGGTGTTGACACCAACGCGTGAATTGGCGGCTCAGGTTGCCGATAACTTCGACAAATACGGCAAATATTGTGAATTGAAAAAAGCCTTGTTGGTGGGCGGTGTGTCCGCGAATGACCAGATCAAGGCACTGGAAAATGGCGTTGATGTTTTAATCGCGACCCCCGGGCGGTTGCTTGACCTGTTCGAGCGCGGCAATATTTTGTTGAACGATGTTAAAATCCTCGTGATTGACGAAGCAGACCGTATGCTGGATATGGGGTTCATTCCCGATATTGAAAAAATCATCAGTTTGCTCCCCGCTTTCCGTCAGACCTTGCTGTTTTCCGCGACGATGCCGGATGAGGTGCGTAAACTGACCGCCAAATTCATGTCCAACCCGAAAAATATTTCGGTCAGCACGCCAGACAAACCCGCCGAAACGGTTCAGCAAGTCCTGACTTGGACGGCGGCGAAGAAAAAGAAAGACGTGCTGGGGCGTATTCTTGAAAACAACGATGTCAAAAACTGTTTCGTGTTTTGCAATCGTAAAAAAGATATTGGCGCCCTTGCCACATGGTTGACCAAAAAGGGATATTCCGCCAGCGCGATGCACGGCGACATGCCCCAGAGCAAGCGGACAGAAACACTCGATAAATTCCGTAAGAATGAAATTTCCATGCTGATATGCAGTGACGTTGCAGCGCGTGGATTGGACATTGCCGGTGTGTCGCACGTGTTTAATTACGATGTGCCGTTTAATGCGGAGGATTACGTCCACCGCATCGGGCGCACGGGCCGCGCGGGTAAAGAGGGCGTGTCCTTCACCATTGCCTCGATTGATGAAGATGAAAAACTGGTCGGCAACATCGAACGCATGATTAAGCGAAAAATCGATGTGGACAATTCCTACGCGGATGGCGGTGCAAAACCGGACGAAAAACGTACCGAAAAACGTACCGAAAAGCGCGCTGAAAAACCGGCTGCAAGACCCGAAAGAGCGGAAAGATCCGCTCCGAAAACGGCGGAAAAGTCGCGTAAGGAGGCTGCTCCGGCGCCGAAAGACGCACACAAGAACGCCCCCACAAACACACCGCGTCCATCGCGGCGGGATGAGCCAGCCAACCGTGATGTTGTCGGCTTTGGCGATGATGTCCCCGAATTTATGCGGCGCTCTTGCTAGCTTGCCGTTGACCTGTGCGTCATTTCTGACCACACTTATCATGAGTAAGAATCAGTGATGAATGGCGGCCTTTGCGGCTCGCCTTGTTGGGTACGGTGAATTGTATGACGCAAGTGGCGTTTCCTAAACGCTCTTTGAAAGCTTTTTTGTGCGGCTGTGCAGTCGTATCCCTTATGATTCATCCTTTTTCCGTTGTACAAGCAACGGATATAGCGGTGCAAACAACCGAAGACGTTATCGCCGCTTCGCCGGATAATCCCCAAGAAATCAAGCCGCTCAATCCAGCCAAAGCCCCGGTCGACCTTGAGGCCGATACTCTTATTCATGATGAGGAGAGCCAGATTATCACGGCCTCCGGCAATGTTGTGCTGGTGCAAAGCGGGCGTATCCTCAAGGCCGATAAAATTGCCTATAACTTAAAAGACGAGATCGCTGTTGCCGAGGGCAATGTCGTGTTTGTTGATGAAAACGGCGATACGCATTTCGCCGAATACGCCACCTTGACCGATAATATGCGCGAAGGATTGGTGCGTGGATTGCATTCCGTTTTGGCGGATGATTCACGCATTTGGGCGGAGGAAGGCACGAAAAAAACTACGGGTGACAAAACCAGCACCTATATTTTGCGTGACGCCAGCTATACCGCGTGCGAACCGTGCCGCGATAACCCTGAAAAAGAGCCGCCTTGGAAACTCAGAGCCAGCAAAATCGTGGTCGACCAAGAAGACCATAGCGTCAGTTATCAAAACGCGCGGTTGGAAGTCGGTGGCGTGCCGATCCTGTATACCCCGTATTACAGCCATCCCGATGGAACGGTTAAGCGCAAGAGCGGCCTTTTGACTCCGTCTTTTGGCTATAGCAGCCAGCTTGGCGGTTTTGCCGAGGGGCGCTATTACCATACATTTTCACCCGATCTTGACGCCACGCTTGGACTTATGATGACGGGGAAAGAAGGGCCGGTTCTTAAAACCGAAGTTCGCAAGCGTTTTGAACAAGCGAAACTGGATGTTGAGAGCAGCGTCACCCATTCAAGACGCAAAGACAGTGTCGCGGGACAGGAAATCACGAAGGATGAAGAGCTGCGCGGCCATGTTTTTGTCGATGGTCGGTGGGATATTGACGAAAAATGGCGGGCAGGTATTGACCTGAATGTTGCATCGGATGAGCAATATTTGCGCCAATACGATATGGGCACGATGGATTACCTGCAAAGCGAGGTTTCGACTGAACGGTTTTCGGGGCGCAATTATGCCGGCGTGAAGATTATCGCGTTTCAGGATTTGCGCGTGCGCAGCACGAATGTTGACCAGCCGAATTTGTTGCCGATTGCCGAGGCAAATTTCGTGGGGGAACCCAATGCTATGCTTGGCGGTCGTTGGCACTGGAAAAATTCGATGCTCAACCTTGCGCGTGACGGGAGCGGGCAGGACGTCAACAGGATGAGCAGCTCGCTGGGCTGGAAGCGCCAGATATTCACGAATATCGGGGCGGTGCTTGATGGGAGTGCGTCATTGCGCGGCGATTTTTACAACACGCGCGACCGTACTATTGCGAGTATAAACCCCGCCGAAGACGACCGTAAAACCGATGCCCGTGTTGCACCGCGCGTTGCGTTGACCGCGTCATACCCTATGAAACGTGACTATAAATCCATGCAATTGCGGGTCGAGCCGCAGGTGATGCTGGTTGCCACGCCGGACATGGATAATGACAGCTCTATCCCCAATGAGGACAGCCAAGACGCGCAAATTGATATTGCCAATTTGTTTACCGAGGATCGCTTTTCCGGTATCGACCGGATCGAAGACCGCACGCGTGCGACCTATGGCGTGCGGACGGGGCTTTACGGACATGAAGGGTCGCAGATCGAAACCTTTTTGGGGCAAAGTTACCGGTTCAGCAGTACAGACAACCCGTTTTCAACGGGGTCGGGGCTTGATGACCAATATTCCGATTATGTCGGGCATATCAATGCGGCCTATAAAGCCGACCATCAGGCCAGCTATCGCTTCCAACTGGACGGCAGCACGCTTGAGGCGGAACGCCATGAACTCTATGGTCGCACAGCTTACGGGCCGGTGAAATTCAGCGGTTCATATATGTATGCGGCGGGCGTTGCGGGGTCGATATACAGCGACAGCCGCCAAGAAGTCGCCGGCCAAACGGAGATTGATATCTATGATAATTGGACGCTCAGGGGCTCCGCTGTCTATGATTTGAGCGATGCGCAGGATGAAGAAGGCCTGACCCGCGCCGGATTTGGGGTCGACTATGTGCATGATTGCTATAATGTATCGGCCTATGCGACACGCGATTTGACGGATCAATCCTCAGGCGCTGGCGGAACAACGGTTATGTTCCGCATCGGGTTTAAAAACCTTGGTGAATATGCATCGGACAGGTTTGAGTCTGAAACATATTAAGGCAGGGCTTGACCCTGTTGATGGACAGTACATCTTCCTGTAGTGTCGCAAAAGTAAACGGAGTTCAGACGATGTATAGCAACCATTCCCTTTCATCAGGTTCGGTGTCACGCCGTGCTTGCGCCCTTTAATAAGAGCGGATTGAAGAATCATGGTCTTTCACGTTGATCCATCCATTCATATGTGGTTTTCCTTGGCTATTATGGTCGTGGCGGTTATTTCCTTTGCCAAGGAGAAAATCTCGCTTGAGCTGACCTCCATTGCTCTTTTGACTGTTTTGCTCATCTTCGGGCATTTTTTCCCTTATCTTGACGCCAATGGGCGCAATCAATTGGACGCGAAGGCATTGCTCGCGGGGTTTGCGAATCCGTCATTGATGGCTGTTTTGGCGCTTTTGGTGATGGGGCAGGGGATGATCCAAACGGATGCGCTGCGCCCCGTGACGCGGCTTTTTTATACCAATAAAAAGAAGCTGGCATGGGTGGCTGTGATTGCCATTATTTTGTTCGTGGCGGTTGTCAGTGCCTTCATGAACAACACGCCGCTTGTCATTTTGGCGATTCCGGTGCTTCAGGTTCTGAGCAGCAATATGGGACTGTCTGAAAGCCGGATTATGATCCCGCTCAGCTTCGCCGCAATTTTGGGCGGCATGACGACATTGATCGGGTCGTCGACCAACTTGCTGGTGTCCAGCGCGATGCAGGATTTGGGCTATAAGCCTTTGCAATTCTTTGATGTGACCATTCCGGGGGCGATGTTGGCAATGGTGGGGATGGTGTATGTGGTGTTTATTTTGCCGCGGTTTTTGCCGGATCGTTCCTCCATCGCGCGGCAAATTTTCGGGAGTGACCAAAAAGAATTTATCGCCGAGCTTGATATTAACGGCGAGAGCAAATTGCTTGGCGAGGAATGTGTCGATGGGCGATTTCCGTCTTTGCCGGATTTGAATGTTCGCTTGATTCAGCGCACGGGGCATTTGATCTTGCCACCGTTTGAGGGCTATCAAATCACGCAAGGTGACATCTTGATCGTTGCGGCAACGCGTTCGACCTTGATTGATGTGTTGTCGAAATTCCCCGGCTTTTTGCTGGCGGGGGATCATATGCAAGAGGTCGAAGAAAAGCGCCAAGCCGCCCAAGAGGCGATTGAGCGTCAAGCCCTCGCCGGCGATGACGATGAGGGGGACGATACGCTCGTCCCGAAAAGTCATGAGGAGCAAGAGGCCGCAAAGTCGCGTATTTTAGCTGAAGTCATGGTGACGCCCGCGTCACGCCTGACGGATATGTCGCTTGAACAGGCGGGGTTCCAGCAACAATATGGCGTTGTGGTGCTGGGGATTCAGCGCCGCGCCCGCGTTGTGCGCCGCCGTTTGGGGCGCGTAAGGCTTGAGGATGGCGATGTTTTGCTGATTGCAGGGACACAGGCGGCGCTGGATAATATTCGCAACAACACCGATTTTATCGTGATGGCGGGAACGGTGCGTGACTTGCCGATGAAGAAAAAAGCCCCTTATGCGGGGATCATTTTTTTGGCAACGATTGCGGTGGCGGCGTTTGACCTTATGCCGATTCCGGTGGCGGCGATTACGGGGTGTGTTTTGATGCTCGCGACCGGCTGTATGAATTTGCGGCAGGCAACGCGCGCGCTGGATCGGAAAATCTTTTTGTTGGTCGGGGCGGCACTCGCCCTTGGCACAACGCTTCAGGTGACCAAAGCGGCGGGGAGCATTGCCAACACGATGATGACCATGCCCTATGCGGATGAACCGCTTGTCATGGTGTCGATGTTGTTTATCTTGGTTGCGATCATGACGAATTTGTTGAGCAATAATGCCTGCGCCATTTTGTTTACCCCGATTGCCATGAGCATGGCGGCCAATGCGAATATCGACCCGCTTATTTTGGCGAGTACCGTTGTGTTCGGCGCGAATTGTTCGTTTGCTTCGCCCATCGGATATCAGACCAATTTGTTGGTCATGGGGCCGGGGCATTACCGTTTCCGCGATTTTATGAATGCGGGGATTCCGTTGGTGATTATTTTATGGATTGCATTTATCGTGATGGCGAAGTTTTACTGGGGGCTGTAATAAGGCACGCCTACACATGATCCGCATAAAAGAAAACCGCCCCACAGGGCGGTTTTTGCATGATGTCGTTCTCGGGACATTGTGCGAAATCTTGATCAGCTTATTGCGGTTTGCCATAGCCGTATGGGCCGGTTTGGTAGCCTTGGGTTCTGCGTACGCAATCTCTGCGCTCTTCCCACTGGTTTGTGGTGTGGCTTCCGCGAACGGCGCTTGATTGCTCAACGCACTGACCGGCCAATTCACGTTGTTGTCTTTGGTGAGCGCCAACGCCCTCTGCGGTCATGAGGCCGACACCAACGCCGACAACGTTTGCGGTTCCGCTGTCAACACCGACGGCTTTGAGGCCTGCGGCTGTGACGGCGCCGACAACCAAACCCGAACCGGCGGCACAGCCACCCAGTGTGGAGGCACCGAAGACGAGTGCGAGTGCGAGAGCCGGACCTTTTGTGACGTTTTTCATTTTTGCGAACATATGGATACACCCTTTATTCTGTAAATGTTATTCCTATGCAGGGACTTTAACCAATTGGTAACTATTTGTCAATAATAAAAGTTATGTAAAATAAAAAATGACCGCAAAAGCGTTGGGAGCGGACGGGCGTTTTTAAATAAGGTAACGGGGCGGGGGCGGGTCGAAGGGCCTGCGAGGCGTTTTTAGTGTCCCGCGTCTACCCTATTGATGTCATCGGGCGACGATCTGGGGGATAGGGGGCAGCCTTGGACGCGATATGCTAGATATCGATGTCGGTCGCAAAGGCGGCGTTTTCTTGAATAAAGTTAAACCGTGCTTCGGCGTTTTTGCCCATGAGGCGTTCGATCAAGTCTTCAACGATCTCGGCGCCCGACAAGATGGTGTCTGTTTGTTCGGTTTGGCTTTGTTCGCCGCTGTCGCCCGCGATGGGCAAGCCTGCTTCATCGAGGATTTCCGGAATGACGATGGCTGAAATGGTCTGTGCCTCCGGAATAGTGACGCGCAGCAAAGACCGCGTTTCGGGATTCATTGTGGTTTCTTTAAGCTGGGGCGCTGGCATTTCGCCAAGGCCTTTAAAGCGGCTTATATCGACCTTCTTTTTGTTTTTGAAGGTTGTTTCCATCAAGAGTTCTTTGTGCGCGTCGTCATGGGCATAGACACTGATCCCGCCGGAGGCGAGGCGGTAGAGTGGTGGTTGCGCCAAGTACAGGTGCCCTGACTCAATCAACCCCGGCATCTGGGTATAGAAAAACGTCACGAGCAGCGAGGCAATATGTGCGCCATCGACATCGGCATCGGTCATGATGATGATGCGTTCATAGCGCAATTGTTCAAGGTCAAATTCCTTGCGCAGGCCGCAGCCAAGCGCCATGACAAGGTCGCGAATTTCAAGATTGGCGCGGATTTTGTCTTTGGTGGCGCTGACGACATTAAGGATTTTGCCGCGTAGGGGCAGGACGGCCTGTGTTTCGCGGTTGCGGGCTTGTTTGGCGCTTCCGCCCGCTGAATCCCCTTCGACAATGAATAATTCTGTTCCATCGGCGCTGTTGCGGGAACAATCAGAGAGCTTGCCCGGAAGGCGCGTGCGGCGAGTGGCCGTTTTGCGGGGCATTTCTTTCTTTTCACGGCGGCTGATGCGTTCTTCGGCGCGGTCAATAACGTGTTCCAGCAAGCGATTGGCGGAATCGGGGGTGGCGCTGAGCCAATGATCGAACCGGTCTTTCATCGCCCCGTCAACAAGGCGGGAGGCTGATGCGGTGGCGAGCTTTTCCTTGGTCTGGCCTTGGAATTGCGGTTCGGGGATGAAGACGGAGAGCAAGATACACGCCCCATTGATGACGTCCTCGGCGGTGATGGAGGCGGCCTTTTTATTGCCGACCAATTCGCCGTAACTGCGCAATGCGCGGGCGAGGGCGGTGCGCAGTCCGTTTTCATGCGTGCCGCCTTGGGGCGTTGGGATCGTGTTGCAATAGGATGAAATGAACCCTTCGCCATATTCCGGCCATGCAATCGCAAATTCGACTTTGCTGGTGTCACCGGGCAGATCAACAAAACCGGCGAATGGCTCCGCCGTAATCATGTCGCGACCTTCAATCTCGGTGTTAAGAAAATCTAGTAAGCCATTGGGAAATTTAAATATATCGTTTTGCGGGATGGATTTTCCTGCCAGTGATTCCGCATCATTGCAAACCCAGCGTATCTCGACGCCACGGAACAAATAGGCCTTGGAGCGGGCGAGGCGATAGAGAAGCTCAGGCTTCAAAACGGCTTTGTCGCCAAAGATTTCGGGGTCGGGGATGAAGCTGACGCTCGTGCCACGGCGGTTGCTGACGGCGCCGAGATGTTCCAGTTTCGAGGTAACCAGCCCGCGTGAATAGGTCTGGCGGAATAATTCCTTATTACGGGCGACTTCAACGATGAGCTCGCTGGACAAGGCGTTCACGACCGATATGCCGACCCCATGAAGGCCGCCGGATGTGTTATAGGCTTTGCCACTGAACTTTCCGCCCGAGTGAAGGGTGCATAAAATGACTTCCAGCGCCGATTTTCCGGGGAATTTTGGGTGTTCATCGACCGGAATGCCGCGCCCGTTATCCGTAACGGTAACGCGGTTGTCGGCGTCCAAAATGAGTTCAATGCGCGAGGCATGACCCGCCACGGCTTCGTCCATCGCGTTGTCGAGAATTTCACTCGCCAAATGGTGAAGGGCGCGTTCATCCGTGCCGCCAATATACATGCCGGGGCGCTTGCGTACGGGCTCTAGCCCTTCCAGAACTTCGATCTGGCTGGCGTTATAGGTGGCCGCGTCACCGGACGTGCTGGTCGCTTTGAACAAGTCGTTCGTCATTAAATCGCCATATTGCTGTTGCTTAATGGTTATTATGATACGATAATATGGCGTGATGCAATCGTCCAACCGTTGATTTCAACAGGATTTTTCCGCCCGATGCTCTGTTTTCATAGAATTCCTGTCTTTATTTGGTTTGTCGCCCTTGTTGTCGGCGTGCTCTGCGCTTGCGGAGTGTTAAGCCGTTCAGCGATGGCGCAGCTCACCCCCTTGCCGGAGGTTGGGGTGATGACCGCCGAAGATTTTGTGCGGGATACGGATGTCGTCACGAAAACATTCGAAGAAGATCAATATCTGAAGTTTGAATTCCAGATTCACAAACACTGGAAAGAGGAAGAGTTCATCAACCTCAAAAACCTCGCGCGCCGCGGGCGTTTATATGGCCCGATTGTTCAATATAATGGCCCACCGCTTGGCGATGTCCGCCCATATTTTCGCGTTGTGTCCGAAGAAATCGAACGCGAAATCTCGGCTAAAAATTGGCTCGTGACCTATGCGCTTGATAATGGATACACATTACGGTCTTTGGAAGAAATCGGGCCTGAGAAAATCGAGGCACTCTATGCGTCCTATGAAGGGCGTGACGTGTTTGTGATCCGAACCGTCGGGCAACGCATGGGGCCGCGCATGGTGATTGCCGAATATGCCGTGCCGATGAAAAACTGGCCGGAATTTACGGATTATCAAACGCTCACCATCAAATCATTTAAGATCAACAGCATTGATAAAGACCCGATTGAAGAAAAACGCTATTTTGCCTATTTGCAGGCGATTGAGTTGTCCTATCCCAAGTCATGGCGGATTGAAAACGAAAAGACCGATGTTGAGAACAAGCTGCATTTTGATCTCGTGAACACAGTGGACGGGCAGGCCGTTGTCGGCCAGATCAGCGTGGATGTTATTTCGACACGGTCGGTGAAGGATATGGATAACATCAATATTTTTGAATTTAACCCGTCTGAAGAAATTAAATCTATTCGTGACCGTTACACGGAAAAATTCAAATTCAAGAAATTGCTGGAAAAAAAGACCTATACTTTGCCGGCGACCGTATCTTTTCAAATGACCGAAGTGCATGCGTTGGAGCAGATCAAGAGTATCTATGACACGTATGAAGAAGGGGAAGACACATTTGAGCTGTGGTTCACCATTGTGTCACACGGGAACCGCTATATCATCCTGTCGCTCTTAACCCCCGCGCGCAGTCAGGATTTATACAATTGGTCTGTCAATACCGAAACATTCCGCAAAGTTGTGGAGAGTATGCAGCTTCAATAGCCTGCTGTGGCGCCTTGCATATTAAGGATGCTGGCTAAAAAACTCTAAAATAGCGGCTGACATGTTGATCTCGGGGCGTTGTGGGCTAAAACGCTCGGCAAGCTTTTTATCCAAGAATGATTGATCTTGAGGTCTTGGTTTGGGGGCACCCGGCCAAGAATGTCCGACTCCATTGATAACACAGAATTCAACATCGCCGCCCTGCGGGCACTGTTGATAGGCATCGCATGTTGCGTCAATATCCGGTCGTTGTCGGGGTGTTTTCTCGGCGGAGCATCCATTACGCCGCGCGATTTGATCCAAGGCTTGTATGGGGTTAATGAGGGTGTTTGAGGTGCTTTTGAAGGCGCTTTTGGTCTTTCTCTCTCCACCTTCAAGGGTGAGGGTGTCCTCGCCTCCGTTCAGGTACAGCACAGGAACGGCGGCGTTTTCAACGCATTGGTCAACGGGGATGGAGGCCGCATAGGGCGCGGCGGCGGCAATCATGTGCGGAACGTCACAGATTAATCGGAATGTCATCATGGCACCGTTTGAAAATCCGGTGACATAGGCTTTTTCCCGAATAGAGGCGATGGAGGCAATATCATTCATGATGGCCTTGAAAAAGGCGACGTCATCAACCTTGCGCTCAAGTGCCAATCCGCAGCATGTTCCGGCGTTAAAAGTCCGGCGGACTCCATCGGGATAGGCGATGATATAGTTTTGAGATGCGGATTGCGCATGAAGACGGGCGTTGTCCTGCATCCATTGTGCCGTTGCCGCGCCGGGGTGGTAAGCAACAATAACCGGCCATTGACCGCGGGATGCATAGGAAGCGGGCAGATGGAGGATATAGCTGCGCGTCATTCCGTTGACGGAGATCGTGCGTTCGATGGGCTCTGAGGCGGCTGAAATTTTAAGCGGGGACATGCCGATGACAATGACACACCCGTAAAGGGCGACCATCACGATGAGGCGGCGGGCGCAGTTTTTCAATTCATCACACTCCTGTTTCTTTGTGCACTGCTAAGAATATGAGGATAAATATAGCCGCATTGCCGCAAAAAAGAAGGCGTTTTTTGCGCCGTCTTCAAAAGAAAAAGCCTCGCGTTGTATGGCGAGGCTTTTGTTGAGTGCGGCGCGAGAAGTGTTCTCGGCATGCGTTGCATGCTCTCGGTTTCTCTGCCTTAACTAACTAACCATTGCTAGTGATTTCTTTTGCAGCTTGCAGTGCGGTTTTTGTAGCATTCATCGCGGCTTCGTTGGCTTGGGCAATGCTTGTGATGCCGCTTGTAATGGTTGATACAGCCGATGAGGCGGATTGCATGTTGTCTGAAATTTCGCGGGTCACGACGCTTTGCTCTTCAACAGCGGAGCTTGTTGTTATGACATAATCGAACAGAGAATCTATACCCCTCTCAATCTCTGCAAGGCGTTCGGAGACGGCGCTCGCGACGCCTTGAACACCTTTGACATCGCTGCTTACACGGTTTGTGGCCTTGCTCACTTCGCCGGCAAGATTTTTGACTTCGGCGGCGACTACAGCAAAGCCGCGACCTGCTTCACCGGCTCTGGCAGACTCGATGGTGGCGTTGAGTGACAGGAGGTTGATTTGCTCGGCTATTTCTTGGATCATGATAATGATCCCTTCCATGCCATTCGTCAGTTTTTCGAGGCGATTCGTTTCCTCTGCGACTTTAGCCACTTTATCACGCACTTGTTCAGCGGCAGTCCGTGATTTAGACATCGTGGCAGAGATTTCCTGAACTGAAGCGTTCAGTTCTTCTACGCCAGAGGCAACAGATTGTACATTGGAGTTGGTCTCTTCGGAGGCAGTGGCGGTGCTTGTCGAGGTGAGGCTCGCCACTTCGACGGCCGAGCGGATCGCATCAATGTTCGTGCAGATTGTTTCAGCAATACTGCGCACAAGGTTTTTTTGTGGGGTGATATCGGAAGCAAATTTTACCACTTTGAATGGGTGCCCGCTTGGGTCCAGAATCGGGTTATAGGCCGCCTGAATCCATATTTCTTTGCCACCTTTTCCAAGACGTTTAAACTCGCCTGCGCGAAACTCTCCGCGTTTTAGAGCATCCCAAAAGTCATGGTAATCGGCAGAGTCAGCATATTGGCTGTCAACGAATATGCGGTGGTGCCGCCCTTTGACTTCGTCGAGCCGGTAGCCAATCGCATTAAGAAAATTTTCGTTTGCGTCTTGAATAATCCCGTCAAGATTGAAGGAAATTACGCCTTGAGAGCGTTCTATCGCTGCAATCTGTCCCTCAAGGTCAGCCAGACGCATTTTCGCGGCCGTGATGTCGGAGGCAAATTTGATGACCTTTAAGACTTTGCCATCATGGCTAATAATCGGGTTATAGGAGGCCTGAATCCATATTTCCTTGCCGCCTTTTCCTAATCGCTTGAATTCACCGGCTCTGAAGTCACCCCGCTTCAAAGAGTTCCAAAAGTCACCATATTCAGGCGAGTTTGCATATGCGGGGTCTGCGAATAATCTGTGATGGCGTCCTTTGATTTCGTCAGCTTTGTAGCCCATTGCATGCAGGAAATTCTGATTGGCGTCTAAAATAATACCATCAGGCGTGAACTCGATGACTGCCTGAGATTTTTCCAGTGCGTTGCGCACAAGAACCGCATTTGTATTGTCGTTGTTCTGGAAAAAATTGATCAAGCCCATTGTAACCTCAAATTATTTGCACAAGGTAGTATGATGATACTATCAACACTATTTATACAATCTTAACGCAAACAAATATAATTAAATTTTTGAAAGGCTTGGGCAGGGAGTGTATAAAAATGGTTGTATTGCCTTTGAAAGTTACGGCTTCAAAAGAAAAGCCCCGCGTTGGAAAGCGGGGCTTTTGTGTGCTGTAAACCGGCGCGTGTTATCTTAGCCGGAATAGTACATTTGGTACTCAATCGGGTGCGGCATGGTTTCGAAGGCGAGGACTTCTTCCATCTTTAATTTGATGTAGCTGTCGATCATGTCTTTGGTGAAGACATCGCCTTTGAGCAAGAACGCATTGTCGGCGGCGAGGGAGTCCAAGGCTTCGCGCAGCGAACCGCAAACGCTCGGCACTTTTTTCAGCTCGTCTTCCGGCAAGTCATAAAGGTTCATGTCCATTGGTTCGCCGGGGTGGATTTTGTTTTGGATACCGTCAAGGCCAGCCATCAACATGGCCGCGAAGGCCAAATATGGGTTGGCGAGCGGATCGGGGAAACGAACCTCAACACGTTTGGCTTTTGGTGACTTGCTGCCCGAAGGAATGCGGCATGACGCCGAACGGTTACGGGCGGAATAGGCGAGCAATACAGGCGCTTCATACCCCGGAACAAGGCGTTTATAGCTGTTGGTTGTCGGGTTTGTGAAGGCGTTCAATGCCTTAGCGTGTTTGATGATGCCGCCGATATAGTACAGGCACATGTCGGACAGGCCGGCATATTTATCGCCTGCAAACAGCGGTGTTTTGCCTTTGAACAAAGATTGGTGGCAATGCATGCCTGAGCCGTTGTCACCATAGATTGGCTTAGGCATGAAGGTCGCGGTGTGACCAAAAGCGTGGGCGACGTTGTGTACAATGTATTTATAGAGCTGTACTTGGTCGGCCGCGTCTACGAGGGTTGCGAAAGTGAAGCCGAGCTCATGCTGGGACGGGGCGACTTCGTGGTGGTGTTTTTCGGCATTGATGCCAACGGCTTTCATGACGTTGATCATCTCGGCGCGCAGGTCAACCAAAGAATCCACGGGCGCAACGGGGAAATATCCGCCTTTGACGCCGGGGCGGTGGCCGGTGTTGCCGTCCTTGCCATAGTCGCGGTCAGTGTTGTACGGGCCTTCGGCACTGTCGATCTCGAAAGACACTTTGTTCATCGATACTTTATATTTCACGTCATCGAAGATAAAGAATTCGGCCTCAGGACCAAACACAACAGTGTCGGCAAAGCCAAGTGTTTTAAGGTATTCTTCGGCACCTTTGGCGATGGAGCGCGGGTCGCGGTTATAGGGTTTGTCCTCGACCGCTTCAAAAACGTCACAAAAAACGCTTAAGGTCGGTTGTGCTGTGAACGGGTCGATGCAGACGCGGCTCAAATCGGGGCGCAAGTTCATGTCGGAATCGTTGATTTCTTTCCAGCCCGGCAAAGACGAACCGTCAAAGAAAAAGCCTTCTTCCAGAAAATTTTCGTCAATAACGTGGTTGGCGTATGTGGTGTGTTGAAGCTTGCCGCGCGCGTCGGTGAAGATGAAGTCGACGAACTCGATGTTATGCTCTTTCATGGCTTTCATGAAATCGCTTCCGGTTTTGATTTTCAAAACGTTTTCAGACATGGATCAATCCTTTTATATAGTGGGTCTGGGTGTTGTTGGTCTTGCGCCGATCATTCACGAATCCCGAGTGGGCGGGGCGATCTATGGCTGGCGCATTATCTATATGCTTTTATGCTGCAATGCAAGCATTGCGTTTTATGCATAGCAGCTATACAAATTCATTGCAACGCAGTTTTTTCATTTTTTACACGGAAAAATCTTGTGGAAAAGGGGTGGAGAAATCTGTGTGAAAAAGCCGCAAAAAAACTTGACGCGCGGCTGTAACTTGGCATAGGTTGCAACTCTTGAAATGTGGCGATTGTAGCTCAGTGGTAGAGCACTCGGTTGTGGTCCGGGCTGTCGTGGGTTCGATCCCCATCAGTCGCCCCACTTTCTTCTCCCTATCTATTCTATCCATGTCTATCTATGCCTCACCTGAATATCATATACGTGTATCGGGCGAATTTTAGGCTGTTTTTCACGAAAGGGCTTGAATTTCGGTTGAATATCTGGTTTTTGATAAGCCTTGAATTTGTGCGGGTGTGGCGAAATTGGTAGACGCACCAGATTTAGGTTCTGGCGAGCTTGCTCGTGGGGGTTCAAGTCCCTCCACCCGCACCACACACACGAGATAACGATCATAAGGACGGAAAATACACATGAAAGTCAAAGAAGTTCAAACAGACGGCCTCAAAAGAACATACGAGATCGTTATTCCCGCTGCGGACATTGCAACAAAGGTTGATGCCCGCCTTGTCGAAGTCGGTAAGAACCTTAAGGTTCCGGGTTTCCGTCCGGGCAAAGTTCCGATGCAGGTTCTGCGCACCCGTTTTGGTGACAGCGTTCTTGGCGAGGTGATTGAAAAAGCCGTTAATGATTCGTCCAATCAAACCATCAGCAAAAACGACCTCAAACCGGCGATGCAGCCGAAAATCGAGATCACGTCTTTTGATAAAGGCAAAGACCTTTCCTATAAGATGGAAGTTGAGATCATCCCTGATTTCAAACTTGAAGACCTTAAGTCGATTAAGCTTGAGAAACTGGTCGTGAAGCCATCCGCCGACACGGTGAAAGAGGCGCTTGAGCGCATTGCCGGTCAACATAAATCGAGCGAAGCCATCACCACCAAACGCGCCGCCAAAAAAGGCGATGTGGTTGTCATTGATTTTGACGGCGAATGTGGCGGCAAACGCCTCCCTGGCATGAAGGCCGAAGACTTCCATCTGGAACTGGGCAGCGGAAGCTTCGTCGACACGTTCGAAGACCAAGTCATCGGCAAGAAAACCGGCGAGAAACTGGTCGTTAAGGTGACTTTCCCGAAAAACTACGGCAATGCCGAATTGGCCGGTCAACCGGCGAGCTTTGACGTCACGGTAAAGGAAATCCGTGAGAGCAAGCCCGTCGCGATTGATGACGAATTGGCCAAAAAAGTCGGCATTGACTCGTTGGATGAGCTGAAAAAAGTCATCGAAGAGCAAATGCAAAATGAATACAACAATATTGCCCGTATGAAGCTCAAGCGCGCTTTGCTCGATGCGATGGACGCGCAATATGATTTCGACCTGCCGCAAAGCATGGTTGATATGGAGTATGACAGCATTAAACGCCAAGCCGAGTTTGAAAAACAACAAAGCGAAGGCGCAAAAGCCGAATTGACCAAAGACGAAGTCGAAGAGCTGAAGTCGATTGCCGAGCGCCGCGTGCGTTTGGGGCTTGTGTTGTCCGAGATCGGCCAAAACAACAAAATCACCGTGTCTGACCAAGACCTTCAACGCGCCGTGATTGACGAAGCCCGCAAATATCCGGGGCAAGAAGCGCAAGTGTTTGAATTGTTCACGAAGAACAAACAAATGCTGCAAAACCTCCGCGCCCCAGTGTTTGAGGAAAAAGTCGTTGATTACATTTTGAGTGTTGTCGAAGTCAAAGACAAAGCAACAACTCTTGAAGATTTGACCGCCGAAGACGACGCCGAACTTCCGAAAAAGAAGAAGGCGCCGGCGAAAAAAGCGGCTGCTGCTGCGGCTAAAGAAGACAAGCCCGCCGCCAAAAAAGAGGGCGCTGCGGACAAGCCTAAAGGCAAAGCAAAGAAATAAGCCTGCGTGCTATCGGTGTGTGCTTGGCGTGTTCAAGCGCGCATGGTGCCGCGACAGACAACAGACCGGCCTTTTATTCGTTACTCTGTCCCCTCGGGGGAATTATGGGCGGATAAAAGGCCGGTTTTTTGTTTCTTCCTCTTGATTTGTCTTGTGATCCATATATCATTCGAAGATAGACGATGTCGCTTCGCTAGGCTTTTTGAGGCATAGTTGCGGTCAGCCGTTTTCGCGTGCCGATCTTTATAATATGTCGATATTTGCGTTTTGCACCGCGTATTTCTATTTTTAACTTTCCGCTTTTTCGGGCGGTATCCAGACAAAGGACAGCTTTATGCACCATGATGAATTCGTAAACACCCTTGTTCCAATGGTTGTTGAGCAAACAAACCGCGGCGAGAGAGCGTATGACATCTATTCCCGCCTGTTGAAGGAGCGGATCATTTTCCTTACCGGCCCCGTGCATGACGATGTGTCGTCTTTGATTTGCGCCCAGCTTTTGTTCCTCGAATCGGAAAATCCGGAAAAAGACATTTCGTTCTATATCAACTCCCCTGGCGGTGTCGTGACGGCGGCTTTGGCTATGTATGACACAATGCAATATATCAAGCCGGATGTCGCGACCGTTTGTATCGGTCAGGCCGCATCGGCGGGGTCATTGTTGCTCACGGCCGGCGCGCCCGGTAAACGTTATGTGTTGCCAAATGCCCGTATTATGGTGCACCAACCTTCCGGTGGCGCCCGCGGTATGGCAACGGACATTGAAATTCAGGCCCGTGAAATTCTCAAACTGCGTGAGCAATTGAACAATATGTATGTCAAGCATACAGGCCGCAAGCTCTCCGAAATTGAAAAAGTCATGGATCGTGACACGTTCATGTCCGCGAAAGAGGCGCATGATTTCGGCTTGGTTGACCACGTTGTCAACAGCCGTGACGACCTCATCAAGAAAATGACGGAAAAGAAAAAGTCGTGATGATGTCCGCCTGAAGGGGCGGGCTTATCTTTCAAAAACAAAAAGAAGAGGCTTTCGTTGTTGCGTATTGACGCACCGAAAGCCTTTTTTATGAACTTTTTGGCGGTCAACCCCGTTGGCTGAAATGCTTGCTACTTATGAAAAGCTCGATGACGCGACAGATTAAGTAAGTAGCAGGTGACGTTGCAGATAGACGGGGCAGATGATGGGGGCAATTCATGCTTAGGCGGCGTTTATATAACGCATGTTTTATGCGCATGGTTGCTTTGACTTTTGGGTGCGCCGCATATCATTATAAAAAATGACATAAACCGTGCCACGGTAATCATTTGTTCAGATTTTCCTGCGCACAGTAGAGCGTTGCTTTAGGGAGTATCTGGGGGATTATTCGTGGTTGAATGGATAATCTTTAATTTCTTGACCTATCCATCTTGTGTTACACTTTGACGAGTATCAGCCGAAAGGAATTTCTCCACCATGACGTATTCAAGCGAGTCGACATTTGCCGTTTTGCCTTTGCGGGACATTGTTGTTTTCCCGCATATGATTGTGCCTCTTTTTGTCGGGCGCGAAAAATCGGTTCAGGCGCTTGAGCATGTGATGAAGGGGGATAAGCAAATCCTCCTCCTCACCCAAAAAACACCATCGGAAGACATTCCGGGGCCGGAGGCTCTGTACACGGTCGGGACGGTCGGCACGATTTTGCAATTGTTGAAATTGCCGGATGGCACGGTGAAGGTTTTGGTCGAGGGACAAAAACGCGCGAAGGTGACACAGTTCGATGACACGGACGCCTTCATGCGCGCCCATATCGAAACCTTGCCGGAGGATGAAAAACTCTCCGAGGAATCCGAGGCATTGAGCCGCGCGGTCGTTTCCCAGTTTGAAGAATATGTGAAGCTGAACAAAAAGATTCCGCCCGAAGTAATCGTATCGGTGAGCCAGATTGCCGATGCCTCGAAAATGGCGGACACCATTGCATCGCATCTGGCGCTCAAAATCGAAGAAAAACAGGAATTGCTCGAAGATGTCGGCGTGTCCGAGCGGCTGGAGCGTATCTACAGCCATATGGAAGACGAGATCGGCGTTTTGCAGGTCGAAAAACGCATCCGCAACCGCGTCAAACGCCAGATGGAAAAGACCCAGCGCGAGTATTATTTGAACGAGCAATTAAAAGCCATTCAAAAAGAGCTGGGCGACAGCAATGGCGAGGATTATGACGAGCTGGCGGAGCTTGAGAAAAAAATCGAGGCCAGCAAGCTCTCCAAAGAAGCCCATCAAAAGGCCAAGGCCGAGATTAAAAAACTCAAGCAAATGAGTCCGATGTCCGCCGAAGCCACGGTTGTGCGCAACTATCTTGATTGGTTGCTCGGCGTGCCTTGGAATAAAAAGAGCCGCGTTCGCAAAGATATCAAAGCGGCGCAAAAAACGCTCGACCACGACCATTACGGTCTGGAAAAAGTCAAAGAGCGTATTTTGGAATACCTTGCCGTTCAACAACGGATGAACAAAGTCAAAGGCCCGATTTTGTGCCTTGTCGGCCCTCCGGGGGTTGGCAAGACATCGCTTGGACAATCCATTGCCAAGGCGACAAACCGTAATTTCGTGCGTATGTCCTTGGGCGGTGTGCGAGATGAGAGCGAAATTCGCGGGCATCGCCGCACCTATATCGGCGCGTTGCCGGGCAAGGTGATTCAAGGGATGCGCAAGGCGAAGACCGTCAATCCTTTGTTTTTGCTTGATGAAATCGACAAATTGGGGAGTGATTGGCGCGGTGATCCGTCATCGGCGCTGCTGGAGGTTCTCGACCCCGAACAAAACGCCACGTTCAACGACCATTATATGGAGTTGGATTATGATTTGTCCGATGTCATGTTCATTTGTACGGCGAATTCGCTCAACATGCCGCGTCCGTTGCTGGACCGGATGGAGATTATCCGCATTTCCGGTTACACCGAGGATGAAAAGCTGGAGATCGTCAAACGCCACTTGATGAGCAAGCAAATGAAGGCCGCCGGACTCAAGAAAACGGAGTTTTCGATTTCGGACACAGCTTTGCGTGATTTGATCCGTTACTATACCCGCGAGGCGGGGGTGCGGAGCCTTGAACGTGAATTGGCGAATCTGTGCCGCAAAGGCCTGAAAGACATTTTGATGAGCAAAAAATCGAAAGTGTCGATTACGCCGTCAAACCTCAAACGCTATGCCGGCATTCCGCGTTTCCGGTATGGTGAGGCCGACAACCAAGACCGCGTCGGGGTCGTGACCGGATTGGCCTATACCGACACGGGGGGCGACTTGTTGTCTATCGAGTCGGTGATCTATCCGGGTAAAGAAGGCAAAGTCACCGTGACGGGGAACCTCAAAGAGGTTATGAAAGAATCGATCACGGTTGCCGAGATGTTGATTAAATCCCGCGCCGAATTATTCGGGGTGAGCCATGAAGAACTGAAGGAAAAATCCATTCACGTTCACGTTCCCGAAGGGGCGATTCCAAAAGACGGCCCATCCGCCGGCGCGGCGATGGTGACGTCGATTGTGTCGACCTTGACGGGCATCGAGGTTCGCCGCGATGTGGCGATGACGGGCGAAGTCAATTTGCGTGGGTATGTCACCGCCATTGGCGGGTTGAAGGAAAAACTTCTTGCGGCACTTCGCGGAGGAATCAAAAAAGTCCTGATTCCTTTGGATAACGAAAAAGACCTTGAAGACATCCCTAAAAACGTGCTCAAAGGCATGGAAATCGTACCCGTGGCAACGATTAATGAGGTCTTGACTCATGCGCTTATTCGTATGCCGGAGCCGATTCTGAGCGATGAAAGCAAAAAAGTCGACGAAATAGCCTCAAAATCCACAGAAAATAAGGCTCAGGGCGTAATTCACCATTGAATTGTTGCGTAATTAAGGGTAAAACTCTTGGTATCGACAGAATCTCTGTAGGGCTTGATATGTAAAGCCTTCAGCGGTTTTAATGGTCTGATTGCGGAGTCTTTTTTATGGAATTCTTCGGGGTCAGTTTCTCAACTTTAAATTAATGGGGGTTCCCGTGAATAAAGCAGAACTTATTTCAGCAGTTGCTGAACACAGTGGTCAAACCAAAGCAGACGCAGAGCGTTCTGTTAACGCTGTTATCGCTGTTATCAAACAAACACTGAAGCAAGGCGAAGACGTTCGTGTTGTTGGCTTCGGTACGTTCTCAGTTGCTGAGCGCGCTGCCACAACCGGCCGCAACCCACGCACCGGCGCACCGATCAAAATTAAGGCTTCCAAACAGCCGAAATTCAAAGCCGGTAAAGAACTCAAAGACGCCGTCAACTAAGACGCCGTTTTCTCCGGCTCGTCCGGACGTAAGATCCAGCCATACGAATGTTCGTGTGGCTGTTTCTTTTTGTGCGGAAAGTGTGTTGTGCGGAAAGTTTGAGGCGCAGATGCTGCGTTTTTTCTCTCTCTCTTCGAAACTTCTGTGAAAAATTCTGTTTTTGGGCGCCGTTTTTGACTGGGTGATTGGGGGAAAGCGGTCGCGCTTTGAAAAAAATAGTGTTTTTGCTTTAAATCCGATGGGCAGCGAAAAAAAGGCTTGAAAAATGCTTGTGATGGTGTATTTGTATTGCCTGATCTTGAATGGGTGATTAGCTCAGCTGGGAGAGCATCTCGTTTACACCGAGAGGGTCGGCGGTTCGATCCCGTCATCACCCACCATTTTCATTCAGTATGTTTGTGACGTAACACAACAGGCGGGCTCCCGCCTTGCGGGCTTGCATGGTCAATATTCTCGAAAGCTTTATTATCCCTGCGATCATCGTGATTTTTATCATTTTGAAAATTACGATGGAGAATGGATATTTCGGTGCCAAGGCGGCCTCAAAAGACCCCGAGGCTATAGAAAAAACCGGAAAATTTCTTCCTAAACTCATGATTATTCTGTTTATTATCGCGGCCATATTTCATGGATTAGTGTTCATGGAGCTGTTCGATAAATTCCCCGCCACATCAACGGCCATTATCATCGGGATTGTATTGTCTTTCCCCATTTATGGAGCGGTCTTGGCGATTGTGGGGGCGTATTGCTTGATCAAGCTGTTGTTTATCAAGAATAAAGGCGAGTGATACGGGGGGTGGCCCGCTGTCTATCAGGGCTGCGGCCGTGATGATCCGTTTTTGCGCTTCAGGAAAGACGGCATATAGGCGTCGAAGGTCTGTTTGACGGCTGTGACGATATAGGCCCGTATCACATTTTTCCGATTTTCGAAGGCGGCCTGACCGTGCGATATGATGGTAATGTCGCTCGCAAGAGGCGGGATGACGCCATCGGCGGCGGCTTGCTTTGCGCCTTTGAAGTCCTTGGTGAGCGCGCCGGTGGGGTCGACGGCCTTGAGGACGGCGCTTTGAATGACGGGGTCGACACTGCCTGATAATATAACCGCCATGATTGCATTTTGAACGGCGTCATTGCGGGCTTTGTCGGTTGTTCCCATGTGTTGGCGGTAATCGCCGAGGGCGAGGAGGCCGCGTTTGAAGCCTTCGATATAATCGGCGGACTCACCATATTGTCTGGTGTCGGTTAATTTGGCGAGCAGGGCTTCCATCACTTGTGAATTGCCGTTTTTAAGGTCTGTGGCAACGGAGGCGATGATGGTGCCGAGCGTGTGTTTTTCGGCCTCTGTCGGGGTTTTGACGGCGCCTTTTTTAAGGTCATACATCAACGATCCGTGGTCAAACATCGTGATGGTGTTTCCTGCAATCCTTTGTTGTGCGCCGTGGCGGTCGTAATCAAACCCCGCGCCGGAGAGCATGATGGATATTTCGGCGGTGAACAGGGCTTTGGCGGCGGCTTGGCGGTATTGTTTTTCGGCCTGTGTTGTCGCGGGCAAATCGTTAAAATGCACACCGCGGGCGAGGGCGGTTTCTTTGTACTCCTTACCAAAATCATGCAAGGACGCGGTGCGGATTTTGAAGGTTTCTTCATCGGCCTTGATTTTATAGCCGTTATAGAGTTTTTCTGCGGCGCGGATTTGTTGCGCCCCGATATTGAAATCGGCTTCGACCTGTGCCATCTCGCGGGCATTGGCCAAAATGCCGGTAAGCGGCGCCCATTTGGAATCGTCCTTGGCAAGTTTTTCGGCGGTGATTCGGTAATGTTCGAATTGATGCTGCGCCTCATATTCAACATTGGGGCGGAGCAAGGTTAAGGCCGTGTCTTTGTTTTTGCGGCGAATTTGAACGGTATAGCCGTATGATCCAGCGCCAAGCAACCGCCCGACCGTCATGGTTTGACGGATTTTTTGCGGAACGGCTTGGTTGATCCGGTCAAAAATATCCCACCGGAACGGTACGTTGAAATCGCTTTTTGAGGCTTTCAAGTCATCGCGGAACTGGATGAGGTTCGGGTCATCTGTTGGCACGGATTGCAAATAACTGTGAACCGCTTGCAAAATTTTGCCGCCGGCGGCCCCTGTTTTGCCGAGAACAAGCGACAAGATTTGACCAGGGCGAATGTCACTTTGTGGACTTTGTGCTTGTGCCGCATTGTTTTGCGCGTTTGTCGCAAAGGAGGGCGCGGGGGTGGTTTCTTTTTTCTCGCTCGCCGTCATCAGGGCTGAAATCATCAGGCGTTGTAGAGGCTTACTACATTCCTCCATATGGGTTGTGAGGATTTTGCGCGCTTCGGCGGTGTATGGTTTGCCTTCCGGCAAGATGCGGTCAAGGACATAGCGCATCGCTTCGTCAAAGTCTTTTTGGTCGGTTTGGTCGACTGGGAACAAAACCCGTTCAATGTAAATCGTGCGGGCGGCAAAGGGCATCGACCAAAAATTCCGGTGCGTTATCCCCATCATGTCAATCTTGGCTTCATCGGGCAATTTAACGTATTGTGTGAAGAGGCTCTGAAGCTGGGACGGTGCCGCACCTTTTTGCATATAGATGGTCTGTAATTGGTCAAACGCATTAAGGGCATTGGCGTCGGATAATGGCTCGGTCAGGAAGTTGAGCATCGACAAACGCAGTTCGGGGTTGTTCGACATGCGATCCATGACGTCGTCATTGGCGGCGGCGAGCAGCCCGTCTTCCGATCCTTTTTTGAGCAAGCTGTTGACCAGCTTGTCACGCACCATAAAGCTGTCTTTTTCGCCCGCTTCTATGGCGTTGAGAAGGCCGGAGAGCATGTTGACGCTTTGGCTCTTTTTCGTGCTTTGAATGACTTTGTCGGCAATCCTCGGCAGACGGCGGGAATAAGCTGTGCCGTAATTTTCAAGCAAGATTGTGGATTGGGCTTTGACCCACTGATCAACCGCCCATCCCCTGAAATCGGGGTCTTTCAGATCGCATTCATTGAGCAGTTGTTCAAGCCTATCCTTGCGCTTGACGGGGTGTTTGATGGCCTCAATACGGGTTTGAATGGTTTGTTCGTATGTTTTACGCAAGGCGGGCTGGCGCGTGAAGAGCGAGCCATTAGCCGATTGTACGCCGCAATAAGATTTATAGCGGTTGATTAGGTCTGTGACCGTTGTTTTGTTCGGGTCGAGGTCAGTGGCCGCGTTGATGCGCACTTGCCGCTCGAAGAGCATAATAAAGCGGTCATTGTAATCGGAGCCATCGTCTATCTTGATTATGGGGTTAACGGATGCCGACAAGCCTTCATGGCGCACGGCCTTGATGTCCTTGAGGGTTTGGAGGTCAAGATATTGGTCTTTGTTGTCCAATAAAAAACGATGAATTTCCATGTCCGCGACATGGCGGAAGCAATGGGGGCTGCGTGGGTGTTCCTTGTTGCGCGCGTCATTGAGCTTTTTGACAGTGTTGATTAAGTCCTGCGCCGTTTTTGGTTTTTCATAGCCGAGCAAGGCGCGTATATCAACGCGGAATATTTTTTCAACATCGTCTTGCTTACGCGGGGATTCGCAATAGATATTGGTCTGGTCAAGGATCATGCCGATTGACCGCATATCAAGGTAAAGCGGCGCGAATTTTGTCATCATGCGAATATAGGGGTGGTCAACGAACATGCCTTTTTGACAGTCGCGTGACACTTTGCGCGTGACATAGGTTTGTTTCGATTGAACCCATTTTGTGATGTCCTTGCGGAATCCCATGGTGTTGCCTTGATAGCGTGTTTCGCTATGGAACGCACCAATCATGCCGGGCAAGGATTGCGGGTGCGGTTTTTGGTTTTTTCCGATGCCGAATGCGCGTTGCAATTGTCCGTATCCGTCAAAAAATTTGCGGATATGGGGGGCGTATTTCTTGGGGTCTTTGTCGTGGAGTTCTTCGAGTTTTTCAACAAAGGCGGCAGCGAAATCATGCCCTTTATTCACGATGCTGAGTTGCGGCTTTAGCAAGGCCTGATGCTTTTCAATGAAGCCCCATAGGTCAGTTTCCATCTCCGACCAATCAATATAGGCGAGCGTTTCGGCGGCGCTTTTATCAAGATTGCGCAGTAAGGCGTTTTCACTGGCGCGGAACGCGGTCTCGTTGCGGTTTTCATCATAGTCGAACCGTCTGTCGTAGTCTGCCCTCAGGCCAAGAATATGCCCATCCCCGTCGAGGGTTAAGTCATCTAGGTCGTAATTGCAGTGATTGAAGCTGAACCCATATGGGAGCGGCCAGAGAGCTCGGCGCTTACGGGCGGCGGGAATCATGCCGTCATCGATATGAAAGCTGTGGAGCGCTTGTAAAATCTCTGTCGCGCCTTCTTTGGGGCTTTGCCCCCATCGGCGGTGCGGGTTCCAAGAAAACTCAGTCGGTTTTCCGGTTTTTTGGCTTTCGGCGAGCGCCTTTTGTATGTCTTGCCTGTGCCGTAATTTGGAAAAATCAGGCAGATTATGAAGGCGGCTGAGATAATAAGAACGGGAAATGTCATAAGCCGCAGTGTATGCATTGATCGTGCGGGCATGGGGGAGGGCGTCGTCAAAGCTCTTGGCGTTTACAAAACCGTTCATCGCGATGTGTAAATCACGAAATACGCCCATTGGGTAGCGCTCTTCTTGGCGATGTTCTTGGTGTTGTTTTATCAGGTCTTCTTTGATCTCTGGAGTCAAAGGCGTTTTCACTTCGAGAGGGGGAATCCGAGAAAACGCGATGGCGGATATAAAAGTATGCATTTTGGTCGCCTTGTGGTTTTCAAGGTGCGGCCCGATATTGATGAGGGCGTAGTATAGTGGGAGTAATAAATCATATTGCTCCGTATCGCGGCAATCCTTGCACAAGGCTTTGAGGTGGGTTTGCATTTCTTCGTTGCGATGGCCGTGGATTTCGCTAAACTCAATATATTCATCAAGGATGAGGCGGCTTGTTGCCTTGACTTTGTCGTCCAGCGACAGGGCGGCATAGTCCAGTTCGCGCAGTCGTCTTTCAAGATATGTTTCGTGCGCGGCTTTGCCGACAGTCGCACGCAAATCCTCATCAAATGCCGTTCTGCCACTGTTGAGTTTTTCTTTTTGTTCGACAATCGCAAGGGCGTTTTCGATGTTACGCAGGCGGATGTTGATTGGCGGGTGCGGGTCAAGGATGCGCAGGATGCTGCGTTCATGGTCGGGCTCGGGCAAGTCACGCAATTTGGTCATGAATTCCAGCATGGCGTGCGGGTTATATCCGCCCTTTTGCAATAAATGCACCGCCCATACATCGGACATGGTTTCTTCGGGGTTGGAATTGCCGTGTTTGCCGATGCGGTCGAAAATGGCTTGGTGGGTTAATTCATGCGCCAAAACGGCGGCGAGTTGGTCTTCGGTTTCCAGCAGATCAATCAAGGCTTTACTGAACACGATGATAGGCGGCTTGGCCTTCGTAATCACTCCCGCATTGGGCTTGTCTTTGTCCGATATGATAAAACGGAAATTATGCAGTGTTGAGGAATATTGGCTGCTGAACAGGCGTTTGGTGACCGCCTCCATCTTCGTTTGGAATGTTTTTGTTTCGTTCGATTGGAGGCCCGCAATGCGTCCGTCTTCCAAAATATAATCAGGGATGATGCCTTTTTCGAGGTCGGCATTGATTTTTTTGAGGGCGGCTTTCTTACGGCGTTCGCGGGTGAATTCGCTCTCGCTAACTGCGTTGAAGGCGTCGCTCAGGAATTGCTTGCTGATGGCTGATTTTCCGCTTTTACGGCGGATGTTGTCCAGCAAGCCTTCGGGGGTGGTGATGGTGCCAGTGGTGTCGGTGGTGACGGTCGTGACGTCAACAGCTACGCCAGTTGTGGGGGTGTCAGTGACGCCAGTTGTGATTACGGTTTTCTCGGTCATTGGACTTTATACCATAGAGCTTTTTAATTTTCCATAAAAAATATTTATTTTTGATCGGGTTTGTGCTGCGCTGCATATGGCGTTGTGATGCAAAAAATGGTAAACAATGGCGCCACTATTAAGGCATCCGTTTTTTAACATGTGTCACACAGCAGGGAGATACCAAATGCTCGTAGGCGTTCCAAAGGAAATTAAACCCCAAGAAAATCGTGTCGGTATGAACCCTGACTCGGTCAAAGAACTCGTGTCTGCGGGGCATAAAGTGATTGTCGAAACCAATGCCGGACAAGGCATCCGCGCCAGCGATGATGAATACCGTAAGGCCGGTGCCAGTATTGTCGCCACCGCCAAAGACGTGTTTGAGAAGGCCGATATGGTCGTTAAGGTCAAGGAGCCCCAAGCTGTTGAATGTGCGATGCTGCGCGAAGGGCAAGTGTTGTTTACCTATTTGCACTTGGCGGCGGATTCCAAACAAGCTCAAGGCTTGATGAACTCCGGCTGTGTGGCCATTGCCTATGAAACAGTCACAGGCCGCAATGGCGGTTTGCCGTTGCTGGCGCCGATGAGCGAGATCGCAGGGCGCATGGGGCCGCAAATGGCGGCGTTTTACGGCCAAAAACACCTCGGCGGGACGGGTCGTTTGATGAGCGGTGTTCCGGGGGTTGAGCCTGCGGAAGTTCTGGTCATCGGCGGCGGCGTGTCGGGTTTTAACGCGGCGCGCGTTGCGGTGGGTATGGGCGCTCGTGTCACGATTTTGGAGCGTTCCCCCGACCGTATTCGTTTCCTTGATGAATATTTTGGCACATCCGCGAATGTTGTCACGTCCACCGCTGCGTCACTGGAGCGTTACAGCGCCACGGCCGATTCCATTATTGGTGCGGTGTTGATTCCGGGGGCGGCGGCGCCGAAACTGATTTCACGCGCCGACCTTAAAAACATGAAGGAAGGCTGTGTCGTTGTCGACATCGCGATTGACCAAGGCGGATGCCTTGAAACCAGCAAGGCCACAACCCATGACAAGCCTGTTTACGAGGTTGACGGCGTTGTGCATTACTGCGTTGCAAATATGCCCGGTGCGTTTCCGCAAAGCTCCACAGCCGCGCTGAACCACGCGACATTGCCGTATACGCTGGAACTTGCCAATAAGGGTTGGAGAATGGCGTTGACCGAGAATCCGCATCTGCGCGCCGGTCTGAATGTCTTTGAAGGTAAAATCACCTACAAAGCCGTCGCTGAGGCCTTGAACATGGATTATAAAGAGCCTGTCTTCGCCTGCGCGGCCTAAACGGCCTAGGACGGATTGTTCGAAATAGCTTGTTTTTTATGCGCCGCAGAGGCGTTCATCGGTCGATGAAGCGGCGGCGCATAAAATTTCATAAAAAAATTTGCGAAAAATAACAGTGATTGTTGACACAGATAAAAACGCACTGTAAACATTCCTAACCTTTAAACGCGGGTGTAGCTCAGTCGGTTAGAGCGCCGGCCTGTCACGCCGGAGGCCGCGGGTTCAAGTCCCGTCACTCGCGCCATTTAAGGGTATCTAGAAAATCCGCCTTCGGGCGGTTTTTTTATTGCCTTTTTCTGAATTTTTTGGGGATGCGCGGGGGCTGTAAGCCAATCAAAAAAGAAAAAAGGGCGGTATCTCCGCCCTTCCGTGGAAATGTTGGTGTGCCGCGAATTGTTAACGGTCTTCCTTTGACGCGACCCAGCCTGTCGCAATCGGTTCATTGCTTTTCAGGCTGTCTTCTCCCTTGCGCTTCAGCAAGCGCGCAAACAGGAAGGTGACGCCAGCGGCCTGTATGATCGCGGGCAAGGCATCCATAAAGCCTGTGGTGCGGCTTTCTATATCGACATAGAAAACAGACGGGTTGTCGATGCCCAGCACATGAATGGTGAAATAGGGCAATATCCCATAAAGAATGATCAAATAGATCATGAATGTCAGGTGATAAGCCTTATCCGGTTGGCGCAGCACAAGGATATGCATGATCATAATATCGCGCAGGACAAAAAAGAACGCGGCGAGCAATCCGAAGAGCAAGTAAGGCTCGTCAATCTTGTTGACCACCAAAACGCCCGCAAGCACAAACAGCGCGACAAGGGCAAGGAACGCCCCCGGAATCCAGCGCGGCATCAGTATCAGCGTTTCGCGGTCATTGCGGGCGCGAATATGGGCGATTAATTTGCGATAACGGACAATCGACAAATCCTCGAATAAAATCATGGTATAGGCCGATATAATCGTCACGCCGAACATGCAAACCGCTGAATAGGACAATATCTGCTCAAAGCTCTCGGCATAGTCGGGGGTGAAGCCGCACAGAATAAAGGTGACGCACGCCATAAACGCCACCCACCATGTCGGGAATGTCTTGAATTGAAGCTCGGCTTTCAAGGATTGAATAGCCCCGATAGCGACCCACACAATGGCGACGGCAAGCAACGCGTAGTAGAGTGAGGTGTTGTGATAGCTCTGACCATACCAGTCGATCTGGTCGATGCCATATCTGGATTTGGTCGTTTCTGAAATGACGAAATAGGCGGAGCTTCCGATGAGAATGCCGAGGCCTTTGAGCAGCGTATCGCCGATGCGCTTTTGGCGTATCATGATGCGCCCGATCTGGATTGTGGCGATAAACGTCACGCCCATACCAAGAACGATACATGCCAAGGCCAAGGTGCTTTTTTCAAAAAACATGTCGTATATGTTGCCGTCGGCGAGATTGATATTATTCGTAAGCGTGATGAAACCAAGCGTAAGAACGACAAAAACCGTTACGAATATATACGACGAAGCCCCGAAAATTTTTCCGAAAACGATGCTGGTGGAGGGCAGGGCGGACATGCGCTGGAAATCCCATGTATGCCCCCCGATTTCGGCGGTGATGGAATCCGCAACCTTTGAGATGCATCCGAATAGCCCGATAAATAAGGCCGTATTAATTGTAATTTTGACAACATCAGAAGCCGTTGGATCTGTCGATAAACTGATTGCCAGCGTCAATCCGGCAACGATCAGGAGAAGAATGATTTTTTGCAGCGAAAATTCGAGCCATACATTGCGGCGGAACTCGGCAAGGAATGTTTGTTTGTCCATAGTTTAACTCCTTACGAGCTGTGTTGGGCGGCGGGGGTTTCGGAACGTGTCATGTACAGATCCTGAAGCCGTGAATTGCGTTTACTGAACCCGCAGACGGGCATTTTATGCGTTGTGACAAGGGCGGCGAGCATGGCGGCGATGGTTTCGGCGTGTTGCTCTTGGCTCTTGCCCGCCTCAACGGCGACATCAAAATGAATGGTTGTCGGTTGCGGGCGGGTGATGGAGAGGCCGCCGAGGGTTTGCAGGGCTTTGATAAGGTCATCGGCGCGGTCTGACGTGACCAATTCGATGTGATAGGCGTCCGTTTTCAGCGGGGCTTCGGCGGCGGCGTGGGCGGTTTTTTGCGACAGGCCGCTGGCGGAGATATGGTCGATGATGCGGCCATTGCGTAAAATCAGCATGGAATCGCAATAATCCTCAAGCTCTGCCAAAATATGTGATGATACCATGATGGTCATTTCACGTTCATCGCGCAGGGTTTTCAAAATCGCCGCCAGCTTGTGGCGCGATTCGGGGTCAAGGCCGGAGGCCGGTTCATCGAGGATGAGAACTTTGGGGTTGTGGATGATGCTCTGGGCAATGCCGACCCGTTGACGCCAGCCGCGCGACAATTCTCCTGCTTTCTTGTCAATCACGGGTTCGAGGCCGAGAAGGGCAATCAGCCAATCAATATGTTTGCCGACATAATCGGCGGGGATCAGGCGGCTCCATGCGACATAGGTGAGGCATTGGCGCACCGTCAAATGATCATACAAGCCAAAAAAATCGGACAGATATCCGATGACTTCATGGACTTTGCGCGGGTCTTGTTCGACATGCATTCCGTCAATCATCGCCTTGCCGGAGAACGGTTTATCAAGGCCGGACAAACACCGCATCAAGGTTGTTTTTCCCGCGCCATTGGGGCCGGCAAGGGCGGTGATGCTGCCCTTTGCGATGGTGAATTCAATGTCATGCAGGACGCGCCGCCCTGGATATTCATAGCAAAGTGCCTCGGTTGAGATCATGGGATATGTCCTTAAGGGGGTGATGGTGTCGGGGTATGGTGAGCAACCCGCGAGTCATTATGACGGTTAAATTATAATACAAAATTAACGGAAATGCTCTTTCCAAACAGCGGGAATTCTGATTTTATTGTATGGCTTGGAAAAGGCGCGATTTTGTTTTTCTTGTGAAAACGCCTTGGACGAGAAAGTTCTTATAATACCGAACGTAAACCCGAAATGGTGTGAACGATTAAGTCATGGCTCAAACAGCATTTTTATCCGAATATCTTCCTATTCTCATCTTCATCGGCATTGCGCTGGTGATGGCGTTTGCCATGGTGATCGGCTCGTGGGTTGCGGGCAAGCACAGGCCGGATAAGGAAAAGCTCAGCGCCTATGAATGCGGCTTCGATGCGTTTGACGATTCTCGCCATAAATTCGATATTCGTTTTTACCTTGTCGCCATTTTGTTCATTATCTTTGACCTTGAAATCGCGTTTTTGTTTCCGTGGGCGGTGAGTCTCGGGTCAATTGGTTTGATGGGGTTTTGGTCGATGGTGGTATTCTTGGGAATCCTGACCGTCGGGTTTGTCTATGAATGGAAAAAAGGGGCGTTGGATTGGGAGTAATGCGCCTTTTCGCATCGCTTTCGACGCCTGTAGAGTTCACTTAATAAAGGTCTGAAACATAAAATGGGACATGATCGTAAAGTCAGCGACGCGCCGTCTTTTGATTTGAAATCGCCGTCTGTACCGCTTCCCCCCGCGCATATGCAGGATGTGGTCGCGGCGGCGGTGGCGCAGGAAGTCAAAGACAAAGGGTTTATCCTGACCCAGACCGACAAATTATTCGATTGGGCGCGTACCGGTTCGTTGTGGCCGATGACGTTCGGTTTGGCGTGTTGTGCGGTGGAAATGATCCATTCGTATATGAGCCGTTATGACCTTGACCGTTTCGGTGTTATTCCGCGCCCCAGCCCGCGCCAATCCGATGTAATGATCGTGGCGGGAACACTCACCAACAAAATGGCGCCGGCGCTGCGCCGTGTTTATGACCAAATGCCTGAGCCGCGCTGGGTGATCTCGATGGGGTCATGCGCCAATGGCGGCGGCTATTACCATTATTCCTATTCCGTTGTGCGCGGGTGTGACCGCATCGTGCCGGTGGATATTTATGTTCCAGGGTGTCCGCCGACTGCGGAAGCCTTGGTGTACGGGATTTTGCAACTTCAGAAAAAAATTCAACGCGAAGACACACGGATTATCCGTTAAGGAATGCGCTTGACCGGCTTGATAAAAGGGTAGTGATTACAGATGTCAGAAGAACTCCTTCAGGATCTTGGCGAACATATCCAAGAAAAATTGCCGCATATGGTGCAATCCTCGCGGATGCAAAACGGCGAGTTGATTGTGGAGGCGGAGCTTTCGGGGCTTGTCAAACTCATGCAATATCTGCGTGATGACAAGGAATGCCAGTTCAAGATGCTCCTCGATATTACGGCGGTTGACTATCCTTCGCGCCCGAAACGGTTTGAGGTTGTTTACAATATGCTGTCGATGCGGCAAAACCAACGCGTCCGCGTGAAGGTATCGATTGCCGATGGCGAAACTGTGCCGTCTATGCTTGGCTTGTTTAAATCCGCAGGGTGGTATGAGCGCGAAGTCTATGACATGTACGGCATTGTGTTTTCCGGCAATCCTGATTTGCGGCGCATTTTGACGGATTACGGGTTTGACGGGCATCCTTTGCGCAAAGATTTCCCGATGACTGGCTATGTCGAGGTTGTGTACGACCCGCAAAGCCAGCAAGTCGTCTATGAGCCCGTATCCTTGACGCAGGACTATCGCAATTTTGATTTTCTTTCCCCGTGGGAAGGGATGACGGATGTCCAGCTCCCCGGTGATGAAAAAGCCGTGAAGCCCAAATTCGGGGCGAATAGCGCGCAGCAAAGCGCAGAAGACTCAGCCTTGATCGCCAAAAAATAGCCAATAAACTAAAGACGCATAGTAACCAAGACAGTACAGAAAACGCCATGAACAACGCCTTGATGACCGCCAAGACAGAGGAACAAGACCGCGATGAAACATTGCGCGAGATTTCCGATGAAACGCATATCAAGCCTTATACCCTCAATTTCGGGCCCCAGCATCCCGCCGCGCACGGCGTTTTGCGGTTAGTGCTTGAAATGGAAGGCGAGATTGTTGAACGCGCCGACCCGCATATCGGCCTTTTGCACCGCGGGACGGAAAAACTGATCGAATATAAAACCTATACGCAGGCGATTCCGTATTTCGACCGTCTTGATTATGTGTCGCCGATGAACCAAGAGCATGTTTTTGCGATGTCGGTTGAGCGTTTGCTCGGCATCACCGTTCCGGATCGGGCGCAATATATCCGCGTATTGTTTTCGGAATTGACGCGCATCTTGAACCATGTTCTTAACATCACTACCTATGCCCTTGATGTGGGCGCGATTACTCCGTCTTTGTGGGGCTTTGAAGAGCGCGAAAAAGGCATGGAGTTTTATGACCGTGTTTGCGGTGCGCGGCTTCATGCGAATTATTTCCGCCCCGGCGGTGTGCGCTATGATATGCCCGCGGGCCTCGCACAGGATATGTGGGACTGGACGGAGAGCTTCCCGAAGTTTCTTGATGACCTTGAAACATTATTGACGGAAAACCGTATCTTCAAACAAAGAACGGTGGATATCGGAACCGTGTCGCCCGATGAAGCGGTGGAGTGGGGCTTTACGGGGCCGATGCTGCGCGCCAGTGGCTTTGCGTGGGATTTGCGCAAGAGCCAGCCATACGAAGTGTATGACAAGATGGATTTTGATATTCCGGTCGGTAAAACGGGCGATTGCTATGCGCGGTATCTGGTGCGGATGGAAGAAATGCGTCAATCACTGCGGATTATGCAACAAGCCCTGAACGAAATGCCCGCTGGGCCCGTGATGACGGATGACCACAAAGTTTCGCCGCCATCACGCATGGATATGAAGCAATCCATGGAAGCAATGATTCACCATTTCAAACTCTATACCGAGGGCTATCACGTTCCGGCGGGGGAAACCTATACGGCGATTGAGGCACCGAAAGGCGAAATGGGCGTATACCTTGTGTCCGATGGCACCAACAAGCCATATAAATGTCACGTTCGCGCCCCGGGCTTTGCTCATTTGCAGGGGCTTGATTTCATGTCCAAGGGGCATATGTTGGCTGATGCCGTGTCCATTATCGGGTCAATGGATATTGTGTTTGGTGAGATTGACCGTTAAAACCGTGGTGGCGCGCCGCCGAAGTAAGAGATGGCTCGCCGCCAAAGCTAGATAAAAACTTAAAGATAAAAGAAGAGTTCGCCTATGAAAGCCCATGTCCTTGCGCATGACCAGCAACCAAGCAGCTTTAGCTTCACCCCCGAAAACATGGTCGTGGTGGAGGATATTTTGTCGCGTTACCCCAAAGGGTTCCAACGCAGCGCTGTGATGCCGTTGCTGGATTTGGTGCAACGTCAGACGGCGGCGGAGGGCAAAAACGCCGAGCCCCCTTACGGCGGATGGATTCCACAGGCGGCGATGGATGAAATCGCCCGCATCATCGACGTGTCGCCGATCAAGGTGTATGAGGTCGCGACGTTTTATTCGATGTATAATTTGCGCCCTGTCGGGGTGCATCATGTACAATGCTGTACGACGACTCCTTGCTGGCTTCGCGGGTCTTCCAAAATCGTTGAAGCGTGCGAAAAACATATGGGAATCAAAGTCGGCCAAACCACCAAAGACGGTGTGTTTACCCTCAGCGAAGTCGAATGTTTGGGAGCCTGCGTCAACGCGCCGGCGGTTCAAATTAACGACGATTATTTTGAGGATCTGACCGCCGAAACCATGACGGAAGTGCTGCGTTTGCTGGAAAATAATATCGACCCGAAAGTCGGGCCGCAGGTTCACCGCCATGCCTCCGCCCCCGAGGGCGGTGCAACGGTTTTGAAGGATGCTGAACCAAAGACTCAGAAAACATCATCCAAAAAATCATAGCGTCACGCCTATGCCAGCCTTTTTTGGCGGTTTTGTGCGTTTCAGTCTTATCAAACATCGTAATTTGAGGCATGATGGTTAAAAGAGCGATTCTTTCGCTTCGCTTTCTATCCTTTGTTTCGCCAATCATGCATAAGAATCGGGCTGGGTCTTTCCCCTATGAGAAATCATACAAACAAAAAATCATTTCCGATTTTCTTTTTAAACCATGAGTTTGTGCTGCCGGCACTGTTGTTTTTCGGGATGCTGATTACAGAGCGTGTCGAACTTATCCTGTCGGTGCTGGGCTTTCGTTTTTATGAAACGGATAATCTTGTTCCGTTGCTGTTTTATGCGGGCATGACGTATATCGCCGTGCTGTATTCGTTTCGAAGCTTTATGCGCTGGTCGCGGTTTCGTCTGTCGCAACATCACCCGATTTTTAATTCCTTTTTGAACATCTTGATCGCGACGCTTCCGATGGCGTCGATCATCGTGACGCCGCTGCTGTTGTTTCCTTTGCTCGTCATTCATTGGTTCAGCCATGTGCGCTCGCCTGAGCCTGAGGAAGCCAAAGGGCATGTCGGCTTTTTGTCGCGCACCTATGTCTTGATCCTGTCGCAAATGGCCTTGGCTTTTGCTGGCCTTATGATCGTCAGCATGAAGGTTCAGACGCTCAGTGACCTTGTATTTTGGGGCTGGCTCTCCGGATAGTTTTTCTGTATATCTTTTTATGGCTTGAGGGACGGTGTGCCGAGCGTGTTACATCGTGTTTTATGCTGGCTCGATTGATAGATACATTGATCTATATATTGATTAGGGCCTCATCGTATTAACTTATGACTTTGGGATCTTGCGAATGCTCGCCGATAAAGACCGTATCTATACCAATATTTATGGATGGGAGTCGTTCTCCCTCGAGGCCGCCCGCAAGCGCGGTGACTGGGCGGACACCAAGTCCTTTATCCAAAAAGGGCGCGACTGGATCATCGAAGAAGTCAAAAAATCAGGCCTTCGCGGGCGCGGCGGTGCGGGCTTTCCCACCGGCCTGAAATGGTCGTTCATGCCGAAGGAAAACAACGGCAAGCCCCATTATCTCGTTGTGAATGCCGATGAGTCGGAACCCGGAACATGCAAAGACCGCGACATTTTGCGCCATGAGCCGCATAAATTGATTGAAGGCTGTTTGATTGCCGGATTCGCGATGGGGGCGAACGCGGCCTATATCTATATTCGCGGCGAGTTTTACAATGAAGGCTCGAACGTCGTGAAGGCGATCGAGGAGGCCTATGCCGACGGTTTGCTCGGTAAAAATGCCGCAGGCTCAGGCTGGGATTTCGATGTGTATTTGCACCGCGGGGCAGGGGCGTATATTTGCGGTGAAGAAACCGCGCTTATCCAAAGCCTTGAAGGCAAAAAAGGCCAACCGCGCAGCAAGCCGCCTTTTCCGGCGATGGCGGGGCTGTATAATTGCCCGACAACGGTGAATAACGTTGAAACAATCTCGGTCGTGCCGACGATTTTGCGGCGCGGCGGCGAGTGGTTTGCCGGATTTGGTAATGATGAAAAGAACACGGGAACCAAGCTGTTCTGTATTTCCGGTCACGTTAACAAACCCTGTAACGTTGAAGAAGAAATGGGCATTCCGATGCGCGAGCTTATTGAAAAGCACGCGGGCGGGGTGCGCGGCGGTTGGGATAATTTGCTGGCGGTGATTCCGGGCGGGTCGTCTTGCCCGATGTTGCCGAAATCCGTGTGCGACACAGTGCGGATGGATTTTGATTCCTTGCGCGCGGTTCAATCCGGCCTCGGCACGGCGGGGCTGATCGTGATGGATAAATCCACCGATATTGTTTATGCCATTGCGCGGTTGTCACAATTTTATATGCATGAAAGTTGCGGTCAATGCACGCCGTGCCGCGAGGGTGCGGGCTGGCTGTGGCGGATTATGACGCGCATGGTCAAGGGCAATGCGAGTGTTGAGGAAATCGACATGTTGCTCGACATCACCAAACAAATTGAGGGGCACACGATTTGCGCTCTTGGTGACGCGGCGGCATGGCCGATTCAGGGCTTGATCCGTCATTTCCGTCCGGAGATGGAAAAACGCATCATGGAATATCGCAAGACGGCTCCGAAAGAGTCCCTCGCGGCCGAATAATCCACGCCTAGGAAGTTAGACGGACTCATCACATGAAAAACGGGCGGGTAAAGACGGTACTGAACACTCTTGGCGGAACGTTGATTGGTGTGTGTGCCGTGGTTATGTCCGGTAATGCGATGTTGGATGAAGGCACAAAATTGGATTTGGCGATTACGTTCCAACTCTATGCCGACCCGCGCTCCGCATCGTCTGTGCTGATACGATCGGTACAGGAATACGAAAAACAGCGCCAAGACGGCACGCGCCACAACAAGGATTCATTTATAAACCTTGATCCGTACAGTTTTACGGCTTGATTGATTAAGCGCAAAGCGCAAGAAGGTTTTTTGTTATAGGCTCTGGTTTTATAGGTTTATCAGGTTTATTGTTCACAAGGTTTGTCTAGAGTTAAAGATTCGAGATTAGTATCATGCCAAAACTCACTATTGACGGGATTGAATTAGAGGTCGAACCGGGAACCTCCATCATTCAAGCAGCAGAAATGCTGGGGATTGAAATCCCGCGCTTTTGCTATCATGACCGTTTGAGCGTTGCGGCGAATTGCCGTATGTGCCTTGTTGAGGTGAAGGGCGGCCCGCCAAAGCCTGTGGCGTCTTGCGCCATGGCGTGCGGTGAGGGCATGGAAGTTGTGACCAACAGCGACATGGTGCACAAGGCCCGCAAAGGCGTGATGGAATTTTTGCTCATCAACCACCCGCTTGATTGCCCGATTTGTGACCAAGGCGGCGAATGCGACCTTCAAGACCAAGCGATGGCCTATGGCTATGACCGTACCCGTTACCGCGAAACCAAGCGGTCGGTGAAGGATAAAGAAATCGGCCCGATCGTGAAAACCGTCATGACGCGCTGTATCCAATGCACGCGTTGTATCCGTTTTTGCAGCGAGATCGGCGGCACGGACGACCTTGGCCTGATTAACCGCGGTGAGGATGTCGAAGTCGGCCCGTTCATCGAAAAGAATCTGGCAACCGAATTATCCGGCAACCTTGTTGATTTATGCCCCGTGGGTGCGTTGACGGCGAAGCCTTACGCCTTTACCGCACGTCCTTGGGAATTACGCAAGACGGAGAGCATCGACGTTTTGGATGCGGTCGGCTCGAACATTCGCATTGATGTGCGTGGCAATGAAGTCATGCGCGTTTTGCCCCGTTTGCACGAAGATGTGAACGAGGAGTGGATCAGTGATAAAACTCGCCACGCGATTGACGGATTGAAAAAACGCCGCCTTGACCGCCCCTATCTTAAATCCGGCAAAGGCAAGGATGCTAAGCTTGCTGAATGCACATGGGATGAGGCATTGAAGGCTGTGGCCGAGCGTTTGACCGGTGTAAAACCAACTGAAATAGCCGCTTTGGCGGGCGACCTTGTTGATGCTGAATCCGTTTATGCATTGAAACTGCTTATGGGCGGGCTGAAATCTCCGCACATGGATTGCCGCGTTGACGGGGCTTTGATTGATACGTCTTCGCGCGGGAATTATATCTTTAATTCCGGTATTGCGGCGATTGAGGATGCGGACGCTATCTTGCTCGTCGGGGTTGATCCGCGCAAGGATGCGGCGATGGTGAATGCCCGCCTGCGCAAGGCGTTTGTGAATAAGCAAGTCAAAATCGCCTTGATCGGTGAGCCTGTTGACCTCAATTATCCGGTCGAAACTTTGGGTGATACGCCGCAAGATGTTGAGGCCTTCATCGCCGCCAAAGACGGTTTTGCCAAAATATTCCGTGACGCGAAAAAGCCGATGATGATTGTCGGTATGGCGGCGTTCCAGCGTGATGACGGCGCGGCGGTGTTTGCATTGCTGCAACAATTGGCGGAGTCTTTTGCCTTGGTGCGGGAGGGTTGGAACGGGTTTAACGTGTTGCATCAGGCAGCAGGCCGTGTCGGGGCGCTTGACCTCGGTTTCTTGCCGCAAGGTAAGGATGGCAAGGATTTTCATGCTATTTTGGACGGCGCCAGAAAAGGCGCGATCAAGGCTTTGTTCTTGCATGGGGTTGATTGCTTTGACGTGCGCCAGATGGTCGGCAAGGATTGCTTTGTGGTCTATCAAGGCCACCATGGTGATGCGGGCGCGCATGCCGCCGATGTTATTTTGCCGGCGGCGGCCTATACCGAAAAAGACGCCTATTACGTCAACACGGAAGGCCGCGTTCAAATGGCGCGTAAGGCGGTTGCCCCGCTTGGCGATGCACGGGAAGATTGGAAAATCATCCGTGCGCTTGGCCGTTTGGTCGGAATCGAAATGCCGTTCAATGATTTGAGCGAGCTTCGCACCGCGATGGTCAAGGAATATCCCGTTTTCGGCGCTCTTGATGTCGTTTGCCCTGCACCTGTTTCAAAGCCGGCGGCAAAATCCGGCGTGCTGGGGGATCAAGCATTCGTGAATTTGATCGGGAATTTCTACCAAACAGATCCGATCAGCCGCGCCTCCGCCATCATGGCGGAATGTGCTACAACATATGGTCAGGATGGCGCGTTGGAAGATGCCGCAGAATAGCGCGTCTGAAACAAGTCAAAAACAGGACAAAACGGGTAAGGATTAAGAAAAAATGGTTGAGCTGTGGACGACATACGGGATGGAATTTGTTTTCATCATCGCCCATATTATGGCGATTATTGTCCCGCTTTTGGTCAGTGTCGCGTATTTGACCTATGCCGAGCGTAAGATTATGGGCGCCATGCAAATGCGCCAAGGGCCGATGACGGTCGGGCCGTTCGGCCTCCTGCAACCATTGGCGGACGGCATTAAGCTGTTTTCCAAGGAAATTATCATCCCGAGTTCGGCGCATCGCGTTGTCTTTGTCATGGCACCGATGTTGACGTTTTTCCTGAGCTTGATCGCATGGGCGGTTATTCCGGTGAACAAGGATTGGGCGCTCGCCAATATTAATGTCGGCATTTTATATCTGTTTGCTATTTCATCGCTGGGTGTGTACGGGGTTTTGATGGCCGGATGGGCGTCAAACTCGAAATACGCGTTTTTGGGCGGTTTGCGCTCTGCCGCGCAAATGGTGTCTTACGAAGTGTCGATGGGGCTTGTCATCGTGACCGTTCTTTTGTGCGTGGGAAGCCTGAACTTACAGGATATTGTGCTGGTCGAGCGCACATGGTGGATGAAGGCGTTGTTGTTCCCGATGTTCATCATTTTCCTTGTATCGATTTTGGCGGAAACCAACCGCGCGCCGTTTGACTTGCCGGAAGGCGAGTCGGAATTATCCGGCGGATTTTTGGTTGAATACTCGGCCATGACGTTCGCGCTGTTCTTCCTTGGCGAATATGCCAACATGATTTTGATGGCGGCAATGGCGGTGATTTTGTTCCTTGGTGGCTGGTTGCCTCCGTTCGGGCTGAGCGGCGCATGGATTGACTGGGTGCCGGGGGTTGTTTGGTTCGGCCTGAAGACATTCGGCATTTTGTTCTTTTATGTCTGGGTGCGTGCCACGATGCCACGTTACCGCTATGACCAATTGATGCGGCTGGGCTGGAAGATTTTCCTGCCGTTCACGTTGATCTGGGTTTTGGTGATTGCCGGATGTTTGCTCGCATTTGGCGCGCTCCCCAGCTAAAAAATAATCATCGGCTTTACCCCGCGACAGCGCCTAAAAATCTGTTTGTCGGCTTGGGTCGTTGGTGTATAGTCGGTGTGTATATTTTGCGGGGGTGTCATGAGGCAATCTTGCATGAATAATCAAAACAGATTTGTTTGAAGATTTTAAGGACGAAGCATGAGTTTCCTGCGCCAGACCGCCAATGCCTTTTTGTTGACCGAGCTTGTCGCCGGCATGTGGTTGACCCTTAAATATTTCTTCCGCCCCAAGGTCACGATCAATTACCCCTATGAAAAAGGCCCGATCAGCCCGCGTTTCCGCGGCGAACACGCCTTGCGCCGCTATCCGAACGGCGAAGAACGCTGCATCGCGTGCAAGCTGTGTGAGGCAATCTGCCCCGCGCAGGCCATCACGATTGAGGCCGAACCGCGTGAGGACGGGAGCCGCCGCACAACCCGCTATGACATCGACATGACCAAATGCATCTATTGCGGCCTGTGCCAAGAGGCCTGCCCCGTCGACGCCATTGTCGAAGGCCCGAATTTCGAATTCGCCACCGAAACGCGCGAAGAGTTATTCTATAACAAAGATAAACTCCTCGAAAACGGCGACAAATGGGAAGCCCAAATCGCCGCCAACCTCGTCGCCGACGCTCCCTATCGCTGATCGAAAATCAAACATCACCACTGTCACAAAACCGCCATGCACCAGAGCAGGCGGTTTTTTCTTTGATTTTGCAGTATTGTTTATCCTATAAAAAATAACCGCCAAATCTGGCTTGATTGATGTGCTGCGGCGCTTAAACTACTTTCAGTAGAATCGATATTGTTAGGAAAAGAGTTTGGATATGAATGATTCTAAAATAACAGATTGCAAAGTGTGGGAGTTAGTGCGCCGCACGTTATTTATATTTTCTTTTGCCTCTTTTTTCTTTTTTCTTTTTTTTTCTGGATATTCAGTGTCTCAAGCTGAGGAAAGCTGGGAGGAGGCTAAAGCCAATTTAGAAAATCTAAATTGTGAAGATACTTGGAATGTATTGTGGACTTTCGCAAAACAGGGGAACCTCGAGGCGAGATTTGTCTTGTTTGTGCAGTTGGTTCCCCCCCCCCTGATATGCACCCAATGTTAATGCCGGGTAATGCAGGTGATGCGATAACCTCGAAAAGAGATGCGGCTATTATACTGACGCATGCTATAGAGTATAAAGGGGAAGAAGCGGTCGCACATGACTATATTGATGCCGCAGATTTTTTAAGATATGCAGGCCTTGGCTTGTCTGGGGATTATAGATCTCAGCCTTTCGTAGAGTGTATTGAAAAAAGACAGAATGGATGCGTATTAATTGCTCTGAAAGAAAAACTGGTGCCCACCTTTGAGGAGTATGCTGCGCAAATAGATGCATTTCTCGCGTCCGGTCTAAAGCCTCACTGCACAACGAAACCTGTTTTAAAGGATTTGCCGCCAAGACAACAATAGGGCTGAGCGACGTCTAGGCCAGCACCCGCCGTTAAACGTTACGGTCTGAGTGATTCGAGGGGGATGTGGTAGTAGACGCTCAGAATCTCTGTTCCGGGATTATAGTCTTTGCGGCCGCCATTTGAGATATGGCTGGCGGCTATGCCTAGTCTGTGGCCGCCTGTCCATTCGTAGCCGAGCTCGAATTGAGAGCGGAATTGCAGGCTTGAGCCAAGATCCCTCCCGTCGCCTTTGTCGTAGTGACCAACGGTGAAAGCGGGGGTGATATAGATGTGCTGCGCCGGTTTTGCATCAAGGGTCAGGCCGATCCCCGCGAATACGGACGAATCTGAGGTGACTTCAACGGCCAGCATCGGGGATATAGGGCCGAGAAGCTTCCAGCCGCTGCGGTACTCCACCCGAAAATCGGCGGCATCTTGCTTGTCAAAAGCATCAAATTTTCCGAGTGAAAGACTGAGGTAAGACAGCCGTTCTGGCAAGGGAGAGGGCGGTGGAGTGTGTCGCGGGGAAGGCGTGTGATTCAGCGTGCGGCTTGATGCGCTTTCTTGTTCATTTATTACATTGTAATCTTCCGCCAAAGACTTGTTATTCCATGAAAAAAATGTCATGGCCATGAGGGCGGATTTCAAGAAGCAATGGCGCATAAGGGGACTCTGTGGCGGTGTCTGTGGTGGCGTTGGCTGGAACAGCCTCAAGACGCATGATACAGCCTTCACCACCGCCATAAAGCGTTTTTTTGAACAAGGATGATTTTTTCTTTTTAAATCAGTACGCCCTCTCTTGCCTATTGAGGTGGGACAGGGTAGTAATAAAAACGTATTTTTCTTGGTATCAAATCATAGCGGTTATCATGCTGGCTTCTCTCGTTTTTTACACCTTCGGGTTCATTTTGATCCTCAGTTCGTTGTTCGTTATTACGGCGCGCAACCCTGTGCATTCAGTTTTGTTCCTGATTTTGGGCTTTTTCAACGCGGCGGGATTGTTTGTCTTGTTGGGGGCGGAGTTCCTTGCGTTTATTCTGGCGATTGTTTATGTCGGCGCGGTGGCGGTTTTGTTCTTGTTCGTCGTCATGATGCTCGACATCAGTTTTGCCGATCTGCGTAAGGACGCGATGCAATATGTGCCGGTCGGGTTGCTGGTCGGCGGGGTGCTGTTGATTGAACTGACGATGGTTTTCATGTCGTGGCAGGCCTCACCGGAATTGGCGCAGAACATCGCCCATCCGATTGATGCGGCGGCGCAGGCCAATAACACCAAGGCACTCGGGCTTATTCTGTATACGGATTATCTTTTGATCTTCCAGATGTCGGGCATGGTTTTGCTGGTCGCGATGATCGGGGCGATTGTTTTGACCTTGCGCGGGCGCAGCGGTGTTCGCCGTCAAGACGTTTCCAAACAGGTTTCGATTAAACGCGCCGATGTGGTCGAAGTTCAAAAAGTTACCTCCGGAACGGGGATTTAATCCTTTCGTTTCAGGAAGATAAAAGGCAAACATAATGGATATTACAATGGAAATCACATTGGCACATTATCTGGCTGTTGCGGGGCTGCTGTTTACCATCGGGGTGTTCGGCATTTTTCTCAATCGCAAGAATTTGATCATTATTTTGATGTCGATTGAGCTTATGTTGCTCGCCGTGAACATTAATTTTGTTGCGTTCTCAAGCTTTATGGCGGATTTGACCGGTCAGGTGTTCTCGATGTTCATTTTGACGGTTGCCGCCGCAGAAGCCGCCATCGGGCTGGCTATTCTCGTTGTGTTTTTCCGCAATCGCGGGTCGATCGCTGTGGAAGATTTATCACAGCTCAAAGGATAAAGGGTGGAGCCTCAGTATTATGTCGATTGAAACAGCCATTGTCTTTTTGCCGCTTCTTGCGTTCATGATTGCCTTTTTGTTTGGCAAGACCATTGGCGATCGCGGCGCCCAGCTTGTGACGTGCAGCGCCTTGATCGTGGCCGCGGTTTTGGCCTGCGTTTTGTTTGTCGATGTGATTCGCGACGGTAACACGCGCGTGACCGAGGTTGCGCAATGGGTGTCATCGGGGAGCTTTGTTGCCGGCTGGACATTGCGTATCGACCAGCTTTCGACCGTGATGATTGCCGTTATTACGATTGTGTCGTCTTGTGTTCACGTCTATTCCGTCGGGTATATGAGCCACGACAAAGCGCAGGCGCGGTTTATGGCGTATTTGAGCCTGTTTACCTTTGCGATGTTGATGCTGGTGACGGCAGATAATTTGCTCCAGCTCTTCTTCGGTTGGGAAGGGGTCGGGGTTGCGTCCTATCTTTTGATTGGATTCTGGAATTATAAAGACACGGCAAACAAGGCCGCGATCAAGGCCTTCATCGTTAACCGTGTGGGTGACTTTGGTTTGGCGCTCGGCCTGATGACGTGTTATGTGCTGTTTGACACGATCCAATTTGACAGCATTTTTGACCAAGTTTTCGGTCAAAAAGACACAATGTTTGATTTTCTGGGGTATCAAGTTCATGGCCTGACTTTGGCGGCGTTGCTTTTGTTTATGGGCGCTGTTGGTAAGTCGGCTCAGCTCGGCCTTCATACGTGGTTGCCTGATGCGATGGAGGGGCCGACTCCTGTGTCCGCGCTCATCCACGCGGCGACCATGGTGACGGCGGGTGTGTTTCTTGTGGCGCGGTTCTCGCCGCTGTTCGAATTTGCGCCGTTCGCGCTTCAAGTTGTGTGTGTGCTCGGCGGTTTGACGGCTGTGTTTGCCGCGACCATCGGCATGACCCAGTTTGACATCAAACGCGTCATTGCCTATTCAACGATGAGCCAGCTTGGCTATATGTTCTTTGCGCTGGGTGTGTCGGCCTATGGCGCGGCGATGTTTCACCTGATGACCCACGCGTTTTTCAAGGCGTTGTTGTTCCTTGGTGCCGGATCGGTTATTCACGCGATGTCGGACGAACAAGACATGCGCAATATGGGCGGCATTTATAAGAAAATCCCCGTGACCTATGTGTTGATGTGGATCGGGTCGCTCGCGCTCGCTGGTATGCCGTTCTTCGCGGGGTATTATTCTAAGGACATGATTTTGGAGGCGGCCTATGCCGACCATACGAATTTCGGGATGTTTGCCTTTTGGTGCGGGATTATTGCGGCGTTTTTGACGGCGTTTTATTCATGGCGCTTGTTGATTATGACCTTCCACGGCAAGCCGCGGGCGGATGACAAGGTCATGAGCCATGTTCACGAATCACCGGCTGTGATGGTTGTGCCGCTTGTTGTGCTGGCGTTTGGCGCGCTGTTTGCCGGATTTTTCTTCTACCCTGGGTTCGTCGGCGAAATTCGCGCCGAGTTCTGGGGCGAGTCTTTACGCATCTTGCCGGAAAACGACACGGTTGGCGCGGCGCATCATGTGCCGCAATGGGTCAAGCTGTTGCCGATTTTCGTGGGGCTTGGCGGGATTTTCATGGCCTATGTTTGCTATTTGTGGAAACCATCGATACCGGCACGCTGTGTGGCTGCTTTTGCGCCGATTCATAAATTGTTTTTCAACAAATGGTTTGTTGATGAGGCGTATGACAAAATTTTTGTACGGCCGGCTTTTGTTCTTGGATCGTTTTTCTTTAAAAAGGGCGATGGGGTGATTATCAATGCCGGCGGTGTTGATGGGCTGAGCAATGCGTCCGATACGGTGGCAAAGGTTTTGAGCCGTTTCCAAACTGGATATGTATTTCATTATGTGTTTGTCATGGTGATGGGCGTTTTGGCCTTGTTGTCATGGATTGTTTTTCGGCTTGGATTGAACTGAGCGGCGTATGTGTCCGTGATGGGCGCAGCATTGATTGCCTTTCGGGATTGCTTTTTTGGGATTGATTTTTGAATTGGGTGTTTTTGAACTATGACTGATTTTCCGCTGTTGTCGTTAATGACGTTTTTGCCATTGATCGGTGCTTTTTTTATCATGCTCATCCGTGGGAATGATGCCGATGTTGTGCAAAACGCAAAGAATGTCGGTTTGTTCACGTCGTTGTTCAACCTCGGGATCGCCTTTTACATGGTCGCTTTGTTCCGCCCCGACACGGCGGAGTTTCAATTCGTTGAAACCATTCGTTGGTTGCCGTCTTTGAACATTTCATACCATATGGGCGTTGACGGCATTTCGATGGTTTTTGTCGTTTTGTCGGCCTTGCTCACGCCGATTTGTATCTTGGCGAGCTGGAACTCCGTTCACACCCGCGTGCGCGAATATATCGTGGCGTTTTTGGTGCTTGAGACCTTTATGATCGGGACTTTTTGCGCCCTTGACGGTGTTTTGTTTTATATTTTCTTTGAGGCGGTCTTGATCCCGATGTACCTGATTATCGGGATTTGGGGCGGGCCGCGCCGTGTTTATGCGGCGTTTAAATTCTTCCTGTTTACGTTGCTTGGCTCTGTTTTGATGTTGGTCGGGCTTTTGGTGTTGTACCGTGAGGTCGGCACGACCGATATTCCGGCCTTGATGGAAGCGGATATTCCGTATGAGCTTCAGCTCTGGCTCTGGCTCGCATTCTTTGCCAGTTTTGCGGTGAAAATGCCGATGTGGCCGGTGCATACATGGCTTCCCGATGCGCACGTTGAGGCGCCGACAGGCGGGTCAGTGATTTTGGCCGGTGTGCTGTTGAAAATGGGCGGCTATGGATTTTTGCGGTTTTCATTGCCGATGTTTCCGGATGCTTCGCTGTATTTTGCGCCGATGGTTTTTTGGCTCAGTGTGATCGCTATTATCTACACCTCGCTTGTGGCGCTGGCGCAGAGCGACATGAAAAAAATGATTGCGTATTCGTCTGTGGCGCATATGGGGTATGTCACGCTCGGGATTTTTACCGCGACAACCCAAGGCATTGAGGGTGGTATTTTCCAGATGGTGTCGCACGGGATTGTGTCGGCGGCGTTGTTCTTGTGTGTCGGGGTTGTTTATGACCGTTTACACACGCGTGAAATCAACCGTTATGGCGGTCTGGTTAAAAACATGCCCAAATATGCGACCGTGTTTATGGTTTTCATGCTTGGGTCGGTCGGTTTGCCGGGGACGAGTGGATTTGTCGGTGAAATGCTCGCCCTTGTCGGGATCTATCAAGTCGATACGTTGGTGGCGTTTTTGGCCACAACGGGTGTGGTGCTGGGGGCGTCTTACATGTTGCTGCTTTACCGCAAGGTTGTGTTCGGAGAGCAAAAAAATGCCGATGCTGCCGCCATGAAAGATATGAACAAAGTTGAATATCTGACGCTTGTTCCGCTTGCGGCGATGACGATTTGGCTTGGGGTTCAGCCCTCCATCGTGATGGACAGAATATCGCCGAGCGTTGAAAACCTATTGCGTCAAGTTCACAATGAAAGGCCAGTCGCTCCGGCCAAAGTCGAGCCCAATATTATGGATCCGAAAACGGGCATATTTGTTCCGATCATGCCAACGGACAATACGCCAAAGGAATTGATCAGCGATGAACCTCCGATAGCGGAACAGGCGATAGAGGAACAGGCCGATGAGTTGAATGACGAAATGAATAACCGCGACGCCGATTCACAGGTCGAAGATAATGGCGCCGCCGAATAGAACCACCCAAGTAATACCAAAACAGCATAAGAAGAAAAGCGCGTAACGATGATACAGTCCGTAGATGTGTTTCAGGATATTAAAACAGCCATGCCGGAGGTCGCAACGGCGGCTTTTGCTTTGTGGTTGCTTGTGTTCTCGGCGTTCAAGAAACATCAGGCTTTTGCTGTGGCGTCTTTCTTGTCCTGCGCGTTTTTGGTCGGGATCATTGTTGTCTGTTTTGGAATGTTTGGGCAATATGACGAACCTGTTGTCGCCTTTGGCGGGCTGTATATTCAGGACTATTTCTCCTTGTCGATCAAAATGTTGATTGCGCTTGGGACGCTTATTTCACTCATCTATGTCTATTTTGATATGAAGCAGACGCAAATAGGTCGCTTCGAAGCGCCGGTTTTGATGATTTTGTCGATGCTCGGCATGTTTTTTATGGTGTCCGCGCATGATTTGCTGACCCTTTATGTGGGGTTGGAGCTTCAATCCCTTGCGCTGTATATTTTGGCTTCGTTTAATCGGCACTCCTATAAAGCGCCTGAGGCGGGGATGAAATATTTCATTTTGGGCGCCATTGCCTCCGGCATGTTGTTGTTTGGCATGTCGTTTGTCTATGGCTTTGCCGGACATACGGGATTTGGCGTTTTGGAAGAGGTCTTGAACGGCACAACGTATAATGTCGGGTTGACGGTTGGTCTGGCGTTTATGCTCGTTGGGTTGGCGTTTAAAATCTCGGCGGTGCCGTTCCATATGTGGACGCCTGACGTGTATCAAGGCGCTCCGGCCTCGGTGACGGCATTCTTTGCTATCGTTCCGAAAATTGCGGCGATTTGCCTTATCATGCGGTTGTTGAACGGCCCGTTTGGCGGGTTGCAAGATCAATGGGTTCAGATTGTTTACGCCTTGTCGATGGCGTCGATGGTGCTTGGCGCTTTTGCCGGTCTTGTTCAAACAAGCATCAAGAGATTGCTAGCTTACAGCTCGATCGGGAATATTGGCTATGCCCTTATGGGGATTGTCGCGGGCGGGGCGGATGGCGGCGCGAGTGTCGTTGTGTATATGACGGTGTACATGATTATGACGGCCGGAACCTTCGGCGTGGTATTGTCGTTGCGTAAGGGCGGAGTCGCGGTTGAGGAGATCGCAGACTTTAAAGGTTTGTCGAAAACCAGCCCGTTTCACGCCTATGCCATGACGTTGTTTATGTTCTCGCTCAGTGGTATTCCGCCGCTCGCCGGTTTCTTTGGGAAGTTGGTGGTGTTTAAGGCGGCGGTTGATTCGGGATATATCGTTTTGGCGGTCATCGGCGTTTTGACCAGTGTTGTTGCGGCTTATTATTATTTGCGCATCATTAAAACCATGTTCTTTGACGAGGAAGACGCCGGCATGGACGAAATTCAGATCGTCCCTTATGCCGCACAGCATGGCACCTTGGTGGCGACTTTGGCGGTTGTCGTTGGTTTTTGTGTCGTTCCGGCGGTGCTGATTGAATATGCAGAAGTGCTGGTTCGCTCGTTATTCTAAAGGCCTTTTATTGCCTTGTTGTCAGAAAGACTCACCGTGATGGATTATCAGGTCGAGATATTTGCCGCCGTTGAGAGCACGATGGACGCCGCCCGCGAACGCGCGGAAAACGGCGCGGTGGAAGGATTGGTTGTTCACGGTTTGGAACAAACAGGCGGGCGTGGGCGGCACGGGAATCAATGGGCTTCACCCCGCGGAAATCTTTATATGTCAGTTGTGTTGAGGCCGAACAAACCGTTTGTCTGTTTCGGACAAATGGCGTTTGTCGCGGCGCTTGCTCTGGTGCGTGCGTATGAGCGGGCGGGGGTTGAGGAGTCTGTGCTGGACATCAAATGGCCGAATGATGTGTTGCTGGGTGGTCGCAAAGGCGCGGGCATCTTGCTCGAAGCTGGCGGGGATGGGTCGTTTATGGTGCTGGGGATCGGGGTGAATATCGCGCTAGCGCCGCCCGAACGCGCTAGGCTTTTGGACTTTGTCGAGGGAGGGATTGATCGCAGCCATGGCGGCACGGTTGCGAAGCCGGAGGCAGAAACAGACGCAGGCGGGCAAACGGATGCCCTGATCATTGCGTTTCGCGATGAGGTGCTTGCGGCTTTGTCGGCGGTTTATGCGCAGTGGCATGAAGAGGGGTTTGAACCAATCAGGCAGGCTTGGCTCAAGCGGGCAGCATTTTTGGGTGAGGTGATTACGGCGCGGCTCCCCCATGAACGGGTTGAGGGCGTTTTTATGGGAATTGACCCAAATGGAGCATTGCTGATTAAGCAAAACTCTGGCATAACCCGTAGCATTACATCAGGGGAAGTGCATTTTGGAAAGGATCATGTGTAATGCTCTTGGCGATTGACGTCGGCAACACAAATTCGGGATTTGCCTTGTTTGATGAGGCTGGTGACATGAAGGCAAGCTGGCGTTGCCGTACCGATAGTGCGCGCACTGCGGATGAATACGCATCGTGGCTCAGCCCGCTTTTGCAGCGTTCGCAGCTTGATTTTTCGTCGGTGACATCGGTGATCGTGGCGTCGGTTGTGCCGGACGCGAATTTTAATCTGGCGTCTTTGTGCCGCCGCTATTGCGACCTTGATGCGCATTTTATTGACAGCCAGACGGTGTTGAAGGCGGGGCTCGCCATTCATATCGACAAGCCGCAAGAAGCGGGCGCAGACCGCCTTGTGAATGCGATTGCGGTGAAACAGCGTTATGGCGCACCGTGTATCGTGATTGATTTCGGCACGGCAACGACGTTTGATATTCTGGATGAAAGCGGTGCTTTTGTCGGCGGGGTGATTGCCCCCGGTATTCATTTGTCGTGTAACGCGCTGTATCAGGCCTCGGCAAAATTGCCGAAAATCGATATTAAGCGTCCGCCCCATGCGATTGGCAAAAACACGGTTGAGGCGATGCAAAGCGGCGTATATTGGGGGTATATATCCTTGATTGGCGGGCTTTTGGAACGCTGTAAGGCGGAATTGGGCGCAAGCGGGGCGAAGGCCTCGGTGGTCGCGACAGGCGGGCTGGCGAGTGTGTTTGCCCCCGATATGCCGTTCATCACGCATATTGACGATGATATTACGACCTATGGTCTTTTTTTACTGAACAAGGTTCTCAAGGATGCCAAGACGGCGGCTTGAACCTATAAAAACTAAGGAATACAATGGCTTCTTCTAAAAAACTGTTTCACTCTGACATGCTCTATATTTTGCCGATTGGCGGGTGCGGACAGTTCGGCGGCAATATGACTTTTTACGGCATGAACGGCGACTGGGTCGTTGTGGATTGCGGCGCGGCGTTTGCCGATGAACGGATGCCTGGGGTTGACCTTATGATGCCCAACCCGTCCGGCATTCCGGCGCAATGCCGCAAAGGCATCAAAGCCTTGGTCATTACCCACGCGCATGAAGACCATGTCGGCGGCGTTGTCACGCTTTGGCCGGAGCTCGGCTATCCCGATATCTATGCATCGCCCTTCGCGCATGAGGTGTTGCTGCGTAAATTTTCGGAGGCGCAGTACAAACAGCGCCCGACAATTATTACCTTTGAGCCGGAAGAGGTTTTACCGTTCGGGGATATGGAGTTTATCCCCGTGTCGGTGTCGCACTCGATTCCCGAGGCGCATGGATTGTTTATCCGTACGCCCATCGGAACGGTCTTACACAGCGGCGATTGGAATATCGACCCCAGCCCCGTCTTAGGCGAAAAGACCCGCAAAGAGGTTTTTGAACGCTATGCCGGCGAAGACGGCATCTTGGCCTATGTCGGGGATTCAACGAATGCCGAAAGTGACGGGATCAGTCCATCGGAACGGGACGCTGCAGAAGGCCTTGAAGGGGCGTTCAAGGAATGTAAGGGGAAAATCGCGATTACGATTTTCTCGTCCAACATTTCTCGGATTCACAGTATTTGTAAGGCGGCACAAAAGGTCGGGCGGCATGTAGCGCTCGCCGGTCGTTCGCTGGAGGCGATGGCGCAAAACGCGCAAAGTTGTGGCTACCTTGAGGATATTCCGCCCTTCGTGGATGTGCGGGACATGGCGAGCCTGCCGAAGAACAAACAAGTCTATATCATCACCGGATCGCAGGGCGAGGGGCGGGCATCCTTGGCGAAAATCGCCCAAGGGGCGCATAAGCATATCTCCTTGAAAAAGGGCGACCATGTGATGTTCTCGGCGCGGAAAATTCCGGGGAATGAGCGGGCAATCAGCGATTTGATGAATTTGCTTATCTCCGCCGGTGTTGAGGTGATTACACCGAAAGACCACATGATCCATGTGTCCGGCCACCCGTATAAGGGCGAGATTGAAACGATGCTGGAATGGGTGCGGCCAAAGATCATGATTCCGGTTCACGGCGAAAAGACGCAAATGATGGCGCAGGGTAAAATCGCCACGATGCCGGACGGGTCAAACCGCGTTATTGAGGTTTGTGTGCCGGATAACGGGGCGCTTATGCAAGTGTCGCCGGATGGGGCGGAGATTGTCGCGCGCTATGATTGCCCGATGCGTCCGGTTGTGTTCGGCGATGTTGTTGACCCCGATTATGCACCACTGCGTGACCGTAAGAAGGTGAGCTTTCATGGATGCGTGTTTGTGTCGTTGTTTGTGAACAGCGAAACGACCGAGATGGAGGAATTAAACCTCTCCGTTGTCGGGTTGCTTGACCTTGACAGGCCGGAACACCAAAAACTCTATGATAAATGTGCGCAAAGCATGGAAGAAGGGTTTTATAGGCTGAGCCAGCGTGACCGGATTAACCCCGAAAAGGTTGAAAAGGAAATCACCAATCAAGCGCGGCGATTCTTCCGCAATGTGTTTGATGTTAAGCCTTTGGTTGAGCTTCATATTTCAATAGGTTGATTTTAAATGGATATTGCGGCTTCTCTTGTTGTGTTTTTGCTGGTTTGGTGGCTTGTGCTGTTCATGGTTTTGCCATGGGGGGTGGAGGCACAAGGCGTCAATGACGAGGGCGGATTGCCGGCGGCGCCAAAGAATCCGCAGTTGAAAAGAAAATTGCTGATTACAACGGCGATTGCCTTTGTGGTGTCGGCGGTCATCGTGACTTTGATACAGATGAACGTGATCGATTTTCGCGGGATTGCGAATAGTATGATGGGGGAAGATTTGACATGATATTAATGCACAAAATGATGGCGGTTGCTTTGGTTTTGCTGGCGGGCATGTTTGCCGCATTGCCGGCGCAGGCCGAAGACGACAAAGCCGCACAAGAGGCGGCGCGGGAAAAAGAGCGGCGGGTTAAGGAATATTGCTCGCTTATGACACGCATTAACAAGGATATTGACGGTAAACATGCCGATGCCCCGACCGATGACGTCACGCATGTACCGGATGCCGATGTCACCTATGGCGGTGATGTGTCCGGCGTGACAACAGGCGCCGATATGATGCAAATGGCCTTGCCGGAGAAAATCGAGATTCCCGTGACGCTTGATATGCTTGGCTATGCTGGTGTAGACGCGCCGCAAGGGGTGATGGGCGAGGCGAAACTCGCGCAAGTAGATGTTTACCTTGATGGCCGCATCCTTTATAACGGCAAGGATATTTCAGGGAATTTCCATGATCTGTGCGCTGAGGCCGAGGCTTCGGATACGGATAAAGATAAGAAAAACGCTGAATAACATCCGCAATTATTGAACCCAATCACATTTTGACCGAACCGAGGTTTTACATGTCCGCCCAACAACAATCACAATCCGCCAAAAAGCCTCAAACCGCGATCACGCCAACCCGTGCGGAGGATTTTCCGGCGTGGTATCAGGCCGTGATCCGAGCCGCCGATATGGCGGAAAATTCACCGGTGCGCGGCTGTATGATCATCAAGCCCTACGGCTTTGCGATATGGGAACATATTCAGGATATTCTGGGTGGCATGATTAAGGATGTGGGCGTTGAAAATGCTTATTTTCCGCTGCTTATTCCGCTGAGCTTTATCGCCAAGGAAGCCGAACATATTGACGGTTTTGCAACGGAATGCGCGGTTGTAACGCATCACAGACTTGAAAAAGGCCCCGATGGCGGGCTTATTCCGGCGTCGCCGTTGTCGGAGCCGTTCGTCATTCGCCCGACGTCGGAAACGATTATTGGTGAGGCTTTGTCGAATTGGGTGCGTTCGTATCGCGATTTGCCGATGAAGCTGAACCAATGGTGCAACGTGATGCGCTGGGAAATGCGTCCGCGCATGTTTTTACGGACATCGGAATTTTTGTGGCAAGAAGGGCATAATTGCTTTGAAACCGCCGAAGACGGCAACGAAGATGCGCGTAAGATGCTCGATGTTTATGCGACATTCCTTGAGGACGCGCTGGCTATTCCCGTGATCCGCGGCGAAAAAACGCCAGAGGAAAGATTCCCGGGGGCGATTGCGACCTACACGGTTGAGGCGATGATGCAAGACGGCAAAGCCCTTCAGGCCGGAACATCGCATGATTTGGGGCAGACTTTCTCACGCTCGGCGAATATTCGTTTTCAAGGGCGTGACGGGGGCGAACATCTGGCATGGACGACGTCGTGGGGAATGTCCACCCGCACGATTGGTGGTTTGATTATGGTTCATGCCGATGACGACGGGTTGATCATGCCGCCCAAAATCGCGCCGTATCATGTGTCGATCATTCCGGTGGTGAAGGCCGATAACGAAGACAGGGTTGTGGCCTATGCCAAGGCGTTGGAACAGGACTTAAAGGCGGCTGGTTTCCGCGTAAAATGCGATGTGCGGGACGACCGCCCCTCAAACAAAATGTGGGAATCCATCAAAAAAGGTGTGCCGGTACGGGTCGAGGTCGGCGGCAATGAAGTCGACCAAGGCACCGTCACCGCCGTGCGCCGCGATTTGGGGCGAGAGTCCAAACAAACATTGGACAAGTCCGCGTTTGTCGCCCAATTGGGCGGGATGCTGGACGACATGCATAAGGCTCTATACGCCCGCGCTAAGGCGTTTCGTGATGAGCGTATCTTCGATGTTGAAACACTGGATGAAATGGACGCGTTTTTTGGCGATGAGAGCAAGTTCGGCTTCGTGCGCATGGATGCGGCCTTGCTGGCAGACCCGAAATTTGCTGAATTGAAAAAGAAATACGCCGTGACACCGCGCTGCTTGCCGTTTGCGGATAACGGCGCGAAGGCGATTATCGGGAAGTCTTATTAAGGTTAAAGATCGACCTGAAAAGGAATGATGAAGGGCGCGGTGGCTGGTTGGTCGCCGCGTTTTTTATGGGCAAAGTTTTAGGGGTAATGGTGGGCGCGGGGATAATTGCGTATAAGTGCGGCGCGGGGCGTTCTGCGTGGTTGACGGGGGGAGGGGCGGTGATTACTATGCAGCCCTATGTTCACACCATTCGAACGCATGATGGCATTTCGATATCTCCGCTCGCGCAAGGCTGAGGGGTTTGTGTCGGTTATTGCCGGTTTTTCCTTCCTTGGCATTATGCTCGGGGTGGCGACGCTTATCATCGTGATGTCGGTGATGAACGGGTTTCGCGCCGAGTTGATCGGGCGCATCCTCGGCCTCAACGGTCATATCACCATGTATGACACGATGGGTCATTTCAAAAACTATGCCGAAATTCAACAAAAAATGATGACCATTGAGGGGGTTGAACGGGCGATCCCGATGGTGGAGCGCCAAAGTTTGCTCAGTGTTGGCGGGCTGTCGACCGGCGTGCTGGTGCGCGGGCTGTCGACCGAGGATTTCAAGAGTAAACCGACCTTGGCGGAGTCTCTGGTCGCCGGAGATTTGGCCGATTTTTACAATGATACGGTCATTATCGGGTCGGAGATCGCCAAGCGATACCGGTTGCAAATTGGGGATCAGGTTCAGCTCTTATCGCCGCAGGGCAAATCATCGCCGTTCGGGAGCTTGCCGCGCAAGGGGACGTTTACAGTAGCGGCGGTGTTTGACGTTGAAATGTATGAATATAATAACGGCTTCGTGTTTATGCCGATTGATATGGCACAGCGTTTTTACCAGATGCCGCAGGCCGTTAATGTGATGGAATTATTCGTCAATGACCCCAACATATCATCCGAAGTGGTAGAGGCGGCGAAACAGGTTTTGCCAAGCACCTTCCATGTGTCGGATTGGAAAGCAACCAACGGGAGTTTCTTTAACGCGTTGCAGGTTGAACGGAATGTCATGTTCCTTATCTTGACCCTGATCATCATTGTCGCGGCGTTTAACATTATTTCCAGCATGATTATGTTGGTGAAGGATAAAGGGCGTGATATCGCGATTTTGCGGACAATGGGCGCGACGCGGCGGTCGATTTTGAAGGTGTTTATTTTGACCGGCGCGTTTATCGGCTTTGTCGGAACCGCGGTCGGGGCGGCGCTGGGGATTGCGTTTGCATTGAATATTGAGGCAATCCGCCGTTGGCTGGAAGGGTTGACGGGGACGGAGTTGTTTTCCGCCGAGATTTATTTCCTGTCGAAATTGCCGGCCTTGATCGAATGGAACGAAGTTATCGTGGTGGTGGCGATGGCGATGGGGATTTCCCTTCTCGCCACATTATACCCCGCATGGCGGGCGGCGCGGCTCGACCCCGTGGAGGCGTTGCGCTATGAGTGAGGCACAAAATCAGGCCCAAAATCAGGTTGTTCTTGATGTGCGCGATTTGCGCAAATCATACGACAGCGCCGGCGAAAAGCTGGTTATTCTCGACAATGTGAATTTCACGATCCAGCGCGGCGAGATGGTCGCCCTTGTGGGGCCAAGCGGCGCCGGAAAATCGACATTATTGGCGCAGATCGGATTGCTGGACACGCCGGATTCTGGGGCTATTTTGGTGAATGGTGCGGATGTCGGCGGCCTGAACGACCGACGCAAAACGGCGGTGCGGTCACAATCCATCGGGTTTGTGTACCAGTTTCACCATTTATTGCCGGAGTTTTCGGCGCTGGAAAATGTGATTATTCCGCAGATCATCGCCGGAGAAACGCGCAAGGATGCAACGGAACGCGCCTTGCGTTACCTTGAGCGCCTCGGCCTTTCTGAACGTGCCGACCATCGCCCCGCGAGGCTTTCGGGCGGTGAGCAGCAGCGCGTAGCGATTGCGCGCGCCTTGGCGAACAGGCCTTCGCTCTTGCTCGCCGATGAACCAACGGGAAACCTTGATCCGCAAACGGCGGCACAGGTTTTCAAATTGTTGACCGGCATTGTCGAAAAGACAGGTGTGGCGGCGTTGATTGCCACACATAATATGGATCTGGCGGCCAAAATGGACCGTGTTTTGATCCTGAAGGACGGGAAGATCGTTTCAAAAACAAATGCCAAAGCTGCCTAACCCCCATCAGGCCTTGATGCAAGCCAAGCCGAGCGATGCGAACGCGCCCAAGCAGCGCGTGATTCCGTTCGTGCATTTGCATGTTCATTCGGCTTATTCCCTCGCCGAAGGGGCAACGCCGGTGAAGGATGTTGTGAAGCTGTGCACCTCCTACAACATGCCCGCCGTGGCGATTACGGATTCCAACAACTTGTTCGGGGCGCTGGAATTTGCGCTGGAGGCCACAAAAAGCGGCGTGCAGCCGATTATCGGGGCGCAGATTCAATTGGGGCTGGAGGGGCATCAGATTGTCTTGCTGGTGCAGAGTGAGCTCGGATACCGCAATCTGTGTAAGCTGGTTAGTGAGGCGTTCTTGCTCACCGACAGTATGCACGACCCGCATGTGAGCTGGGCTCAGCTTACGGAGTGCCAGGAAGGGTTGATCGCCCTGAGCGGCGGCCTGAAAGGGCCGGTGTCGCAATATTTGCTCCATAATCAGGATAAAGACGCGGAAAAAGCGTTTGTGAAGCTCGCCAAAATGTTTGGGGATCGGTTCTATCTTGAGCTTCAACGCCACGGCGTGCATGACGAAGACAGGATCGAGGCGAAGCTCATCGACCTTGCTTATAAGCATAATGTGCCGATTGTGGCGACGAATGACGCGTATTTCCCAAAGCGCAAAATGCACTTGGCGCATGATGCGCTTTTATGCATCGCGGAGGGGCGCTATATCTCGGAAACCGACCGTCGCAAAGTGACGCCGGAGCATTATTTCAAGTCATCCGAGGAAATGGCGAATGTGTTTCGTGATTTGCCTGAGGCGCTCATCAATACCGGCGTGATTGCGCGGCGCTGTCATTTCTTGCTCAAGGCGATCAACCCGATTTTGCCGCCGTTCGAAACCGAGGGCGGGCGCGGTGAGGTTGAAGAATTGCGGGTGCAGGCCGCCGAAGGGCTGCAAGACCGATTGCGCTTGTTTGTCTATGAAGACGGCGATGACGACGCCACAAAAGCCGAAAAGGCGAAGCCGTATCTGGAGCGGCTGGAGTTTGAACTGGATACCATCGTGTCGATGGGGTTTCCGGGGTATTTCTTGATCGTTGCGGATTTCATTCAATGGGCGAAGGATCATGACATTCCGGTTGGCCCCGGGCGGGGGTCTGGGGCGGGGTCGGTGGTGGCGTGGGCGCTCAAGATTACCGACCTTGACCCGTTGACGTTTAACCTTCTGTTCGAACGGTTCTTGAACCCCGAACGTGTGTCGATGCCCGATTTTGACGTGGATTTTTGCCAAGACAGGCGCGATGAGGTTATTCGTTATGTTCAGGCGAAATACGGGCATGACCATGTGGCGCAGATTATTACCTTCGGAAAGCTCCAAGCCCGCGCCGTGGTGCGCGATGTGGGGCGGGTGCTGCAAATGCCGTATGGGCAGGTTGACCGCATCGCAAAGATGATCCCGAACAACCCCGCCAATCCGGTCACGCTGCAAGAGGCGCTGGACAGCGATTTTGACCTGCGGGCGGAGATTACCAAGGATGAAACCTCCTCCAGCCTGATTGAAAAGGCGCTCCAGCTTGAGGGGTTATACCGCCATGCCTCAACCCATGCGGCGGGGGTGGTGATCGGCGACCGTCCGCTTTATAAGCTCTTGCCCCTTTATCGCGACCCGCGCTCCGACATGCCGGTGACGCAGTTCAACATGAAATATGTTGAGCAAGCAGGTTTGGTGAAGTTCGACTTTTTGGGGCTGAAGACCCTGACGGTGATTCAACGCGCGGTACAATTCATTAAGGTGGAACACGGGGTTGATATTGACCCGCTGCAAATTGCGTTGACGGATAAGAAGAGTTTTGAGTTGCTTTCTGATGGCTCAACAACCGGTGTGTTCCAGCTTGAAAGTGCGGGCATGAAGGATGTTCTGCGCAAAATGAAACCGGACAGGTTTGAGGAGATTATCGCGCTGGTCGCCCTGTACCGCCCCGGGCCGATGGATAATATCGACAGCTATATTCAGGTTAAGAACGGCACGCTGGCGCCGGATTACATGCATCCGAAGCTCAAACCGATTTTGGAGGAAACTTTCGGGTTTATGATCTATCAGGAGCAGGTCATGCAGGCGGCGCAGATTTTGGCGGGCTATACGCTGGGCGGCGCTGACCTTTTGCGGCGGGCGATGGGGAAAAAGATTAAGGAAGAAATGGACGCCCAGCGCGACATGTTCGTCAAAGGATGCGCCGAGCACAACCAGATTCCCGCAGACCACGCCAACACGATTTTCGACCAGATCGCAAAATTTGCGGGATACGGGTTTAACAAATCGCACGCTGCGGCCTATGCCTTGATTGCCTATCAAACGGCGTGGCTGAAGGCGAATTATCCGGTGGAATTTATGGCGGCGTCGATGGCGCTGGACGTTGGCAACACCGAAAAACTCGCGACCTTCAAACAAGAATGTGACCGCATGGGGGTGAAGATCGTACCGCCGGACATCAACCGATCCTTCGGCAATTTCCATGTTGAAAAAGGCGAGATTCTCTACGCGCTTGGGGCGCTCAAAGGGGTCGGGCTTGCGGCGATGGAAAAATTGATCGAGGAACGCACCCAAAACGGGCCGTTCAAGGATGTGTTCGAATTTGCCGAACGGATCGACCCGAAAATGATGAACAAAAAACAGGTTCAGATGTTGGCGAGCGCCGGCGCGTTTGACGCGATTGGTGAGGCGCGGTCAAGAGTGGTGGAGTCGGCGGAGAAGATCATGCTCTATGCCAATACGCTGCATCAAGAGCGCAACACGGGGCAAGAAAGCCTGTTCGCCGGAACCGCCGATGCCAACGCCGTGAACCGCCCGCCGCTTCAAGACGGCGAAAAATGGGACACGCTGGATACGCTGCGCCATGAATTTGATGCGGTCGGGTTTTATTTGTCGGCGCATCCGCTTGATACGTTGATGCCTAAGCTGCGCGAGAGCAAGACCGTGTTTGTGGCGGAGCTGGAGGAACGCTTGTCCCACACCACACAGGCGCGGCTCGGCATGGCGGGGGTTTTGATCCGCAAGCAAGAGCGTATTTCGGCCAAGAGCGGTAATAAATTTGCCTTTTTGCAAATGTCCGACCCGACAGGGATGTTCGAGGTAATGGTGTTTTCGGAAACCTTGGCGCAATCGCGCGAGTGTTTGAAGGTTGGGGAATCCCTGTATTTATCGGTGGATGCGGAATCGGGGGATCAAATATCGCTGCGCGCCAACAGCATCGCGCCGCTCTATGAGGTGATCGATTCCAAACGCCGGATGTGCAGCATTAAATTCGCGCGCAACCATGATGAGGCGTCACTGCAAGCCTTGCATGATATATTGGCGCAGGACGGGCCGGGGGCGGTGAAGGTGAAATGCACGCTGCCGCTCAGTGACAATCGCTTTGTCGATATTAAAATCCCGGGGGCGTGGGCGGTGAGCGCCGAAACCCTCAAAAAGATCGAAAAAACGCACGGCGTGCGCGAGGTTGTCGACCTTTAGGGCGGGGCTTTGAGCGCGCTCAAAAAAAGAGTGCGGTTTTTTGAGGGTTTTAAAAGACTTTTAGTTGCCAAATAGATTATAATACTGTACAAACCCACACATATTTCACATGCAGGTATCGGCCTTGCTCTTTAACCAGCAAAGCCATCCGGTGCTTTTGAATACGTCAAAGGTTCCATAGCCTGCAGAGGACAAACCGGAAAATTAAGGAGCTACTCTATGTCTAAATCTTTGTTTACTATGCGTGAATTGCTGGAAGCCGGCGTTCACTTCGGCCACCACACACGCCGCTGGAACCCCAAAATGAAGCCTTTCATCTTTGGTGTTCGTAATAATGTTCACATCATCGACTTGCAACAAACCGTTCCAATGCTCGACCTCGCCCTCAAAACCGTGACTGACACGGTTGCTAAGGGTGGCCGCGTTTTGTTTGTTGGCACGAAGCGCCAAGCGCAAGAAAAAGTCGCCGAAGCCGCCAAGCGTTGCGGTCAATACTATGTCAATCACCGCTGGCTCGGTGGCATGATGACCAACTGGAAAACGGTTTCTTTCTCTATTTCACGCCTGCGTGAGCTGGAGCAAATGCTCGGCAAAGAAAACACCGGCCTGACCAAGAAAGAAGCCTTGCAGCGCCGCCGCGAACTCGACAGACTTGAACTCTCGCTCGGCGGGATCAAGGACATGGCGGGCCAGCCTGACTTGCTGTTCATCATCGACACGAACAAAGAAAGCATCGCCATTCAAGAAGCCAAAACACTCGGCATTCCGGTGATTGCGGTTCTTGATACGAATTCTGACCCGAAGGACATTACCTTCCCTGTACCGGGCAATGACGATGCTCTGCGTTCCATCACTTTGTACTGCGACTTGATTGCGGATGCGGCTTTGGCCGGTATTCAGGCGTCAATGGTATCGTCCGGCAAAGATTTGGGCGCCGCAGTTGATGTGAAAGTCGAACTGCCCGCAGAAGTCGTAGCAGAAGAGAAAAAAGCTGCTAGCGCATAGGCTTGCATCATTTCTTTAAACCATAATAAAAGGATTTTTTAAAATGGCAGAGATTACCGCAGCAACCGTGAAAGACCTGCGCGAAAGAACAGGCGCGGGCATGATGGATTGCAAAAAAGCCTTGTCCGAAACCAGTGGCGACATTGAAGCCGCCGTTGACTGGTTGCGCAGCAAAGGCTTGTCCAAAGCTGCCAAGAAATCAGGCCGGACTGCGGCTGAAGGATTGGTTAGCGTTCTTGGTTCCGATGATGGTCGCAGTGCGGTTGTCGTTGAAATCAACGCGGAAACAGACTTCGTGGCGCGGAATGAGGAGTTCCAGAACTTCGTTAAAACCGTTGCTGGTCGTGCGCTGGACGAAAGCGTTGCGAGTGTTGAAGAACTCGCCGATGCTGATTACGGCAACGGCAAATCTGTGAAAGACACATTGACCGAGCTTATCGCCAGAATTGGCGAGAACATGGCTTTGCGCCGCGCTCAGACAATGAGTGTTTCCAAAGGTTTGGTGTCTACTTATGTTCACAATGCGTTGGTTCCCGGCATGGGCAAAATCGGCGTTTTGGTGGCATTGGAATCGGATGGCAACAAGGCCGCTCTTGAAACATTGGGCAAACAGCTTGCGATGCATGTCGCGGCGGCGAACCCTGAATTCTTGAACGTTGAAGCCGTTGATGCCGCGTCACTTGAGCGTGAGCGCAATGTATTGTCCGAGCAAGCCAGAGAATCAGGCAAGCCTGAAGACATTATCGCCAAAATGGTCGAAGGCCGCATCAGAAAATATTACGAAGAAGTTGTTCTTCTGGAACAAGTCTTTGTCATGGATAATGAAACCAAAATCGCAAATGTTGTGAAGGCGGCTGAAAAAGACGCCGGCGCACCGGTGAAATTGGTTGGCTTCGCGAAATTTGTTCTGGGCGAAGGCATTGAAAAAGAAGAAGTTGATTTTGCGGCTGAGGTCGCGGCTGTTGCCAACGGCTAATTGACTTTTTGCCTTGGGATTGTTCGGGTTGTCCGGATTGTCTTAAGCTGGATGAGACTATGAAGCAGGGGCGTCTTTTGGGCGCCCCTTGCTTTTTGTTTGTGCGGGGCGGGTGGGTTTTCTGTCTATAAAAAATGTGTGGGCGTGCTTGCCTTAATGCAGTGTGACTGTTATGACATAGAGGTTTGTTGTGCGCGTACATTCATACCGCATGATGGCAAAGTTCGGGACAATAAGGTTCAGGCACTATATCCAACCCTCACATAACACATAGCAAAGCAGGTTATACTATGGCGCTGGCTCAAAACGCACCACTTTCATCCAAAGAATTAGAGGCTTCCATGTCTGAGAAAAAACACACGGCTGACTTGCCATACAAGCGCGTCCTTTTAAAAATGTCGGGTGAAGTGTTGATGGGGAAAAAGGAATATGGCCTTGACCCCGATACGGTGAAGAGCATCGCCGAAGACGTGCAGGAAGTCGTGAATCGCGGCGTTGAGGTTTGCATTGTTGTCGGGGCAGGGAATATTTTCCGAGGCGTTGCCGGCGCCTCCGCCGGTATGGAGCGTACAACCGCCGATTATATCGGGATGTTGGGGACGGTTATGAACGCCCTTGCGATGCAGTCGGCGCTGGAACAAATCGGTGTTGAAACCCGCGTTTTGTCGGCCATTCCGATGAGTGCGGTGTGTGAACCGTATATCCGCCGCCGCGCCATTCGCCACATGGAAAAAGGCCGCGTGGTGATTTTTGCCGCCGGTGTCGGCAGCCCGTATTTCACGACCGACACGCCCGCCGCCCTTCGCGCCTCAGAGATGAATTGCGACGCGATTTTCAAGGGCACGAAGGTTGACGGCGTATATACCGCCGACCCACAAAAAGACCCAACGGCAACGCATTTCAAAACCATTTCGTTTATGGAAGTGTTGACCAAGGAACTGCGTGTTATGGACGCCACGGCGATTTCGCTGGCGCGCGAAAACGACATTCCGATTGTCGTGTTCTGCATTCGTGAAAAGGGCAATTTCGGCAAGGTTGCCGCGGGCGAAGGAAAATTCACGATTGTGAAAAACAATTGAACGATAGGCGCAATAAAGCCATGATGCCGGCTTGATCGCGCCATATTGACGCGGCATGATGAGTGCCAGAATTAAATGACGCAGTAAAATAGATTACAAAGACTGAAAAGACCGAAAAGGGGAGTATGTTCCATGAGTTTTGACATGAAAGAATTTGAACGCCGTATGGATGGCGCCGTTGATAATTTGAAGAAAGAATTTTCTGGTTTGCGGACGGGGCGTGCCTCGGTGAATTTTTTGGATCCGATTGTGGTGGAGGCTTATGGCTCGAAAATGCCGTTGTCGCAGGTCGGCACCGTGAACGCGCCGGAGCCGCGTATGCTCACCGTTCAGGTGTGGGATAACTCGATGATCAAGGCGGTGGAAAAAGCCATTCGTGATTCCGGCCTTGGCCTGAATCCGATGCAGGACGGCAGCACAATCCGCATTCCTTTGCCTGAACTCAACCAAGAGCGCCGTCAAGAGCTCGTTAAAGTCGCCGGAAAATATACCGAGCAAGGCCGTATTGCCGTGCGCAACGTGCGCCGCGATGCGATGGATTTGCTGAAGAAGCTTGAAAAAGACAAAAAAATGTCCGAAGACGACCAAAAACGCAAATCGGACGAGGTGCAAAAAGCCACCGATAAGCGTATTGAGCTGATCGAGTCTTTGTTGTCTGATAAAGAAAAGGACATTATGGCGATCTAGGAGCGGCCTCGCTCTTTTGGCGCTTTGCAATCATTATCGTAAAGAAACCATATGTCTTTCGCACCGCTTCCCCTTCAAAGTGACGGCTCTTCGCCGCGCCATGTTGCCGTTATCATGGACGGCAATGGACGCTGGGCGCAAAAACGTGGCTTGCCGCGTATTGCCGGGCATAAGCAAGGGATCGAGAGCGCACGGGTTGTGGTGCGGGCTTGTGGTGAGCTTGAGATCGGCTATTTGACCTTATTCGGATTTTCGACCGAAAACTGGAAAAGACCGGATAGTGAGGTGTCTGACCTGATGGGGTTTTTGCGGTTTTACCTTAAGTCGGAGACGCCCGAACTGAACAAAAATAATGTCCGGCTGCGCGTCATTGGGTTTCGGCACAGATTGTCGAGTGATATTGTCGCGATGATTGAAAAGGCCGAGAAGGAAACAGCGGCGAATACGGGGCTGCAATTGACCATCGCGCTTGATTACGGGGCGCAGCAAGAGATTGTAGAGGCCGTGCGCCAAATCGTTCAAAGCGGGGTTGATGCGGATTCAATTGATGATGCGACCATCCGCGCTCATTTGATGACGGCGGATATTCCAGACCCTGATTTGATTATTCGCACCAGCGGCGAGCATAGAATAAGTAATTTCCTCCTGTGGCAGGCCGCCTATGCGGAGCTGTATTTCACCGACACATATTGGCCGGATTTCGGACGGGCGGAGCTTGAAGCCGCGCTTGCCGATTATACCCGCCGTGACCGCCGCCTCGGCGGTATTGCAACGTCCTAGGCGCAGAGTGTTGCGCGGAAAGATCGGTTATTCTCATCATGGCTAGTCAATTGACCAAACGCGTTTTGTCGGCACTGTGCCTCATTCCCGTAGTTGTCGGGGTTCTTTGGGCGGGGGGCATTGCCCTGACCGCTTTGATGGCGGTGATGCTTGTGATTTCCCTGAAAGAATGGGTGTATATCAGCACATGGCAAGGTCGCCGCCAGTATGGTTTGATTGCGGTCGGGTTTGTGTATGTTGTGGCGGCTTTTTTCTGTCTGTACGAAACCGGCATGAATGAGCCGAAATTATGGTTGCCACTGTATTTGCTCTTGGCGGTGTGGCTCAGCGATTCCGGCGCGTATTTGGCGGGCAAGACAATCGGCGGCCCGAAAATGGCGCCGAGCATCAGTCCGAATAAAACATGGGCGGGGATGTTCGGGGCGTGTTTCTTTCCGGCACTCGGGATTGCGATTTATCATGCGGCTTTGAATGCATGGCTTATGACACCTGAACAGGGGCAAGGGCAGGGGTTGGAACAGGGCGGGCTTGTCATGCCTGATCTGTCGATGATCGGCCTGTATGTCGTGATCGGCCTTGTCACAGGCTTTGCGGGGCAGGCTGGGGATTTGTCCGTGTCGTGGATCAAACGCAAAGCAGGGGTGAAGGACACAGGGGTGCTCATCCCCGGTCATGGCGGTATTCTTGACCGCATTGATGCGTTAATGGTGCTGAGCATCCTGTTTTGGGTGTGGATGCAATGCGGCGGCTATCAAATTCTATTCCCCAACCAAGTTTCACAATGGATATCGCCGTGGTCAAACGCGTTTCAATTCTAGGCTCTACGGGCTCTATCGGGTGCAGCACGGTTGACTTGATCAGTGCGCATCGCGATGCGTTTGAGGTTGTGGCTCTGACCGCGCATAAAAACGGGCAAAAGCTGGTGGAGCAGGCTCTGGCGCTGCGCCCGCGCTGTGTTGCGATTGGCGATGAGTCGCAATATGCCGCGGTGAAGCAGGCTCTGGCGGGAACGGGCATCGCCTGTATGGCGGGGCGCGATGCGGTGATTAAGGCCGCACGGATTGAGGCCGATTGGACGATGGCGGCGATTGTCGGTATGGCGGGGCTGGAGCCAACGATTGCGGCGATCCGCCAAGGGCGCTGTGTTGCCTTTGCGAGCAAGGAATGCCTTGTCGCGGCGGGGCATTTGATGATGGAGGAAGTGCGCAAACACGGCACGACCTTGCTCCCCGTCGACAGCGAGCATAACGCGATTTTCCAGGTCTTTGAGAGTCAAAATAAAGCGGCGATCAAGCGATTGATTTTGACGGCGTCCGGTGGGCCGTTCCGGACATGGACGCGGGCGCAAATGAAGGCGGCAACGCCGGCGCAGGCCGTGAAGCATCCGAATTGGTCGATGGGGGCGAAAATATCGGTCGACAGCGCAACGATGATGAATAAGGCGCTTGAGGTGATCGAGGCGAAGCATCTGTTTGACATGGATCACCGCATGATTGACGTGATTGTTCATCCGCAATCGGTGGTTCATTCAATGGTCGAATATAATGACGGGTCAATCTTGGCACAGATGGGGCCGTCCGATATGCGCACGCCGATTGCGTCCTGTTTGGCGTGGCCACAGCGTATGGAAACATCGGGGCCGCGGCTGGATTTTAAGGCTTTGAGCGGCGGGCTACAGTTTGAAGAACCGGATACGGACAAATTTCCGGCACTGGCCATCGTTCGGGATGTGCTGAACGGCTCACCCGCAGATTCCGTCATTTTTAACGCCGCCAACGAAATTGCCGTGGAGTCATTCTTAAATGGTTCTATTGGTTTTATGGATATTTGTGATATAATAAAAACCATTCTTGATATGATGCAAAATGATGTGTCAGGCTTAACATGCCTTGATGATGTCATAAATTTGGATCATTCTGTGCGCGTGGTCACACGTGCCGCAATCAAAGCCGCGGACAAAACCGGCGGCAGCAAACCGATACAGCTCGCTCAAGCCTAAGCAGGAGAACATATAATGGTTGATACGATTTTCGAATTCATTTCATGGTTTTCTCAAAATACGATGGAGTTTGTTCTGCCGTTCGTTTTGGTTTTGAGTATCCTCGTTTTCGTTCATGAATTCGGCCATTATTACGTTGCCCGTAAATGCGGTGTGCGCGTTGATGTGTTCTCGATCGGGTTCGGCAAGGAATTATTTGGCTTTAACGATAAGAACGGAACGCGGTGGAAGTTTTGCCTCGTGCCGCTTGGCGGCTATGTCAAAATGTTTGGCGATGTTGACCCCGCCAGCACCCGCCATGATGAAACGATTGAAGGGGATGACGGCGAAAGACGCACGATGACTGAGGCAGAGCGCGAAGTCGCCTTCTTTAACAAATCAGTTGGAAAACGCGCAGCGATTGTGTTCGCGGGGCCGGCGATTAATTTCCTGTTTGCGATTGTTGTTTTGACGTGCGTGTTTTCGATTCAAGGGAAGGTGATTACGCCGCCTGTCGCTGCCGCTATCATTAAGGGCGGGAGCGCGGATAATTACGGTATTCAACCGCATGATCGAATTGTTGAGATTAACGGTCGCGCGATTGAGCGGTTTGAGGATATCCAGCGTCAGGTCACGATTGCTCTGGATCAAGGGATGAGCGTAAGGCTCGTCCGCGACGGAAAATTGATGTTGAACGAGAGTGTGCGCCCTGAGCGTGTCGAAGTCGAAGATCGTCACGGCTTCACCCATTCGCGCGGAATGCTTGGAATTATGGCGGCGGGGGCCTCGCTTGATTTGGACGGAATGGTCATGATTGACGGCATCGATGTGTCAAAGATGACCGAAAAGCAAAAGAAAGCCGTTTTCGTTTCCAAAATGGATCGTCAAATTGATGTTGAAATCAAAAGTGGTGAAAATAGCACGACCTATATCATTCACCCGCTTTCGGAGCAAAATGCCGATTTTATAAAGGGTGATACGGATCGCCCCGTGTTGTCCGGCATTGGTGAGAATGACATTATGGCTTTTTCTCCGCTCGGCGCGTTGATTGAATCGTTCAAGGAAACAGAGGAAATCGTGTCCGGCACGCTGGATGCGCTCGGTCAAATGTTTACCGGCGTTCGCAGCACGAAAGAACTGGGCGGCATTATCCGCATCGGCGCGATTGCGGGCGATGCGGCGCAGGCAGGTACAATAGCGTTGCTGACCTTTGCCGCGTTATTGTCGATTAACCTTGGTTTGCTCAACTTGTTTCCGATTCCGGTACTTGACGGCGGGCATTTGGTGTTCTATGCCATCGAAGCGGTGAAAGGCTCGCCTGTTCCTGATCGTATTCAGGAATATGCGCTCGGCACCGGAATGTTGGCGATTGCGGGGTTGATGTTGTTCGCGAATGTGAATGATCTGTTCCAGCTCTTTATATCATAATTCGCAGTGTCATAATTCCGGTGGATGGTTACCAAGATAGGGGTTTTCTTTTCAGGTAACAGCCTTTAGAATCGCAGTGTTATAAAACTCGGTTCTCCGGAAAGTATTTGATATGACCTCTCGTTTGCCTTCAAAGGCTCTGCTGTGCTTGTCTGTAGCGGTTTTTGCCCTATGTGCATCGGGCTATGTTGCGCCCGTATCGGCGCAATCTACGCCTTCTTATGATTCGAACAGGGCGGGCGGCGGAACCATCCGGAATATTCAGGTGAACGGAACACAGCGGATTGATCCGCAAACGGTGTTGTCATACATCACCGTGAAACCGGGCGACCAATATACCCAAGACGCGCTCAGCGACTCCTTAAAATCCCTCTACGCCACCGGATTATTTGCCGATGTATCGATCAAGGAGGCCGGCGGCACATTGATTGTCGATCTGGTTGAAAACCCGTTGATTAATATTGTTGCGTTTGAAGGAAATAAGCGGATTGAAGACGACGAAATGTCGTCCGAAACCTTGTCGAAGCCGCGCACCGTTTTGACACGTTCACGTGTGCAAAGTGACGTTGACCGTATTCATGAGCTGTACCGTCACAGCGGGCGTTTCTCTGTGAAGGTTGAACCAAAAATCATCCAGCTTGACCAAAACCGTGTGAACCTTGTCTATGAAATTGACGAAGGGCCGGTGACGGAAATTCGCGGCATTAAATTTGTCGGAAACGAGATTTATAGCGATGATGAGCTGGGCAGCGTGATTACCTCGAAAGAGGCGCGTTGGTACCGTTTCTTGTCTACGGATGACCGCTATGATCCGGATCGTTTGGCGTTTGACCAAGAACAGCTTCGCCGTTATTACCTGAAAAACGGCTATGTTGATTTTCGCGTTTTGTCTGCTGTGGCGGAATTGTCGCAAGACAAAGAAGCGTTCTTTATTACCTTTACCGTTGAAGAAGGGCCGCGCTATAAGATCGGCTCCGTGCGGATTGATGCATCCAGCGCGCCGAAAAACGTCGATATTGAGGCGTTGAACGCCCTTATTACGGTTCAAAAGGATGATTGGTATAATGCCGATGAGATTGAAAAAATCATCTCTGCCTTGACCGATAAATTGGGCGACATGCAATTTGCATTCGTGAATATTCGTCCTGATTTGCGCCGGAATTCGGCCAATAAATCGGTTGATATTACGCTGCGCATCACCGAAACAGCCAAAGTTTTTGTCGAGAAAATCAATATTGATGGGAATGTTCGGACTCTTGATAAGGTGATCCGCCGTGAATTTGAGCTGGCGGAAGGCGATCCGTTTAACCGCTCTAAGCTTGCGAAATCCGAAAAAAATATCAATGATCTGCGCTTCTTCGAAAAAGTCACCGTTAAGCCGCAGCGGGGGAGCAATCCCGACCAAACCGTCATTGACGTTGAGGTGCAGGAAAAATCAACCGGTGAAGTATCCATCGGTGCCGGTTTTTCGACCACGGATGGACCTTTGGCGGATTTGAGCATTCGCGAGCGTAACTTGCTCGGCAAGGGGCAGGATTTGGTCTTTGCGACGACAATTGCGGGCGAACGCACCCAATTCGAGATCGGTTTTACCGAGCCCTATTTCATGGATCGTAAGCTGGAGGCCGGCGTCAGTGCCTTCCATATGACGCGCGACTTGCAGGATGAGAGTTCCTACGACCAAGAAAGAACGGGATCAAGCGTTCATCTGGCGTATCCGCTGTCTGACAAGCTTGACCAGAGCGTCCGGTATCGTATCGAGAGCAATAAAATCCTGAACGTGAATGCGGCGGCGTCGCGGTTCATTCTTGACCAAAAGGGCGACCGCGTCACATCGGCCGTGTCACAGCGGCTTGAATATGATGATCGCGACAGTTCATTCTTCCCCACGTCTGGGCCGTTTGTCTGGCTTGATTCCGAAATTGCCGGTGTTGGCGGCGATGCCAAATATGTTTCGGGGCGTCTTGGCGGCATTTACTATATTCCCGTGACGGAAAAAATTATCTTCAGTTCGCTTTTGGAGGGCGGCGCCATCCAAGGATGGGGCGATGAGGACGTGAAAATTAACGAGCGTTTCTTCCTTGGCGGCAATATGCTTCGTGGTTTCAAATATGCCGGTGTCGGTCCGCGTGATTTGGCGACCGATGACTCCTTGGGCGGCAACGTGTTTTATCGTGGCTCAGCGGAATTTGAATTCCCCGTAGGTTTGCCGGAAGAGCTGGGCCTCAAAGGCCACGCATTTTCGGATATGGGAACATTATGGGATGTTGACGATACGGGCGGAGCCTTGGTTGATGAGAGCTCGCTGCGCGCGTCTGTCGGTGTCGGTGTGTCTTGGAAATCGCCAATGGGGCCGGTTCGTGTTGATATTGCCAAGCCGGTTTTGGAAGAAGAATACGACGAAAAAGAAGTGTTCCGCCTGAACTTCGGAACCCGTTTTTAAGAACGGTTCCTGAAGACGGCTCTTGGACGTTATTTTTAATGTAAAAATTTAATATAAGAATGAAGTGTAACAAAAATGCCGAAACTGACGAAAATTTCTCCTGTGATGCTCCCCTTCATGTTTATGTTCGGGGTGGCTGTGCTTGTTTTCCTTCCTTCTTGCATTAAGGCGGAGGAAAAAAAGGAAGAGAGCAAAGCGGTCGCTTCGACCGAGAATTCCGGCGCCATGGTGTCCATGGCGGTTGTTGATGTTCAGGCGTTGTTGAACGATTCTGAGGCCGCGCTCAGCATTAAAAAACAGGCGACTGACCTGCGCGACGCATACCAAAAAGAGTTTGAAGGGCTTGAGAAAAAACTTCGTGATACCGAAAAGGATTTCGTCGCCCGCAAAGAGAAGTTGAGCGAAGAAGAGATTGTTAAAGAGCGTCAAAAATTCGAAAAGCAACTCTCAGACGCTCAAACACAGGTGAAAAAAAGAAAGAAACAGCTTGAGGACAGCATCGCCGTTGCAACGGGTGAATTGCGTAATCAAATTCTTGAGATTGTGGCCACTTTGTCGGCACAGCGTGGGTATGAACTTGTTATTTCTCGTCAAGATGTTGTGATTGTGTCGAAGGATATCGACATTACCAAAGAGGTTCTTGATACGCTGAATGACAAGCTCAAGACCGTTAAATTGGACATTAAAGACGTTCAATAGGCGTCAGATGAACCTAAATCTATGCGGCGAGCCTTGCCGGCTCGTCACCCCATATGAAGGGATGTACTATGGCTGACCCGCGCTTCTTTAAAAACGAAGGGCCGTTTACACTGGATCGGATAGCCTCGCATTGCGGGGCTGTTCTTTATCAGGCTGGCCGTGGTGATGAACTCATGACTGCGGTTGCGGCGCTTCAAGATGCCAAGAGCGACCAGCTTGGCTTTTTAGACAATGTGAAATATCGCGATGCGTTTAAAAACTCAAAGGCCGGCGCGTGCATTATTGCCGAGAAAATGATCGCGGATGCGCCGGATGGCATGGCGCTCTTAGTGTCCAAAAATCCGTATCGCAGCTATGCCTTGGCGGCGGCGTTGTTTCATCCGGATGCGTTGCCGTTTTATCGCGCGTCCTTTGAACATTCGCAGTTCAGCGGCATTGCGCCATCCGCCGTCATTGATAAAGACGCCGTTATTGGCAAGGATTGCATGATCGCGCCGGGCTGTGCGATCTATAAAGGCGCACGGATCGGTAACGGATGCATTATCGAAGCGGGAAGCGTCATTTACGCTGGCGTTGAGATTGGCGAAGGATGCCATATCGGGGCTCATTGTACGATCAGCCACAGCGTGATCGGGCGCGGCGTGCGCATCCATAACGGTGTGCGCATCGGTCAGGACGGGTTCGGTTTTGCGCTTGACCCCGCCGGATTTGTGCCGGTGCCGCAATTGGGGCGCGTTATGATTGGTGATCGGGTGAATATTGGTGCGAATACAACGATTGACCGCGGCGCGGGGCCTGACACGATAATTGGTGACGGCACGATTATTGATAATTTGGTTCAGATCGGGCATAACGTCCAGATCGGTCAAGGATGTGTTATCGTTGCTCAAGTCGGAATATCGGGGAGCACGAAGATCGGTTCCTACAGCATGATCGGTGGGCAAGCCGGACTTGCGGGGCATCTCGAAATAGGGCATTCTGTGAAAATTGGTGCCCAATCAGGGGTCAGTAAATCAATTCCCGATGGTATGGATGTCATGGGGACTCCCGCTCAGGAAAAACGCCTGCACTGGAAAGAACTTGCGACACTGAAACGTCTAACAACAACAAAAAAATCAGGGACGTCCTAACATGGCAAAAGTCAAAACACCCGTTAAAGAAGGTCAAATCGATGTAACGCGGATCATGGAAATGATTCCGCATCGTTACCCGCTTTTATTGGTTGATCGGATTCTTGAATTCGAAGTCGGCAAACGCGCTGTGGGGCTCAAGAACGTCACGTTCAACGAACCGCATTTTCAAGGCCATTTTCCAAACTTTCCGATTATGCCGGGGGTTTTGATTATTGAGGCGATGGCGCAGACATCGGCGATTTTGGTCGTCGAAACATTGGGTGAACAGGCGAAAGGAAAACTCGTCTATTTCATGTCGATTGACGAGGCGAGATTCCGCAAGCCCGTTGTGCCGGGGGACTCCATGGAAATCCATGTCGAGGCCATCCGCGCACGCGGCAGCATCTGGAAATTCAAAGGCGAGGCCAAGGTTGATGGCGTTGTGTGCGCCGATGCGGTGTACAGCGCGATGATCATGGATGATTAGGGCTTGAACTCATAGCGGGTCTTTGGGTCTGTAAACTGCAATTTTCTGTAATAAACAGTGATTTAAGGATGGAGCGGTTTTTGCTCTAAACTGGTTTGTAACAGTATGGGAATATTTTGAATCTTGAGCGAGGGATTCTAAAAATTCCATCACATTCATCCGGTCTTTCACGAAAGAGTAACAATCAATGACAACGAATATTCATGCACTGGCGGTCGTAGATCCGAAAGCCGAGCTTGGCAGCAACGTAAAAATCGGCCCGTTTTGCACGGTTGGCCCGCATGTGCAATTGGGCGATAATGTCCAGCTTGTGTCCCATGTGGTTGTCGATGGGCGCACGCAGGTCGGTGAAGATACGATCATCTATCCTTTCGCATCCATCGGCACCGCGCCGCAGGATTTGAAATACAGCGGTGAGGAGTCGACGCTTCATATCGGCAAACGCAACAAAATCCGTGAACATGTGACCATGAACCCTGGCACCAAGGGCGACAAGATGAAAACCGTGGTGGGGGATGATTGCCTGTTCATGATGGCGGCGCATGTGGCGCATGATTGCATTGTCGGAAATCGTGTAATTTTGGCGAATAATGCGACGCTTGCGGGGCATGTTGTCGTGGGGGATTTTGCGATTATCGGCGGTTTGTCGGCCATTCATCAATTCGTGCGGATTGGTGAACATGCGATGATCGGCGGCATGTCGGGCGTTGAGAATGACGTTATTCCATACGGCATGGTGATGGGCGAACGGGCGCGCCTCGCGGGATTAAATCTTGTCGGGCTTGAGCGCCGCGGATTTGAAAAGGAAAGTGTTCAAACCCTTTTGAAGGCGTTTCGTGAATTGTTTATGGGGGACGGAACATTCGCCGGACGGCTCGCCGATATTGAACAACGCTATGCCGATGAAGAGCTCGTCGCCGACCTTGTGGCCTTTGCGAAAGTTAAGGCGTCCAGACCGCTATGCCAGCCGAAAAAATAAAATCACCCTCACAAGACATATCGCGCATGCGCGTGCCGGATGATCGCGCTGTGGCGCGGGTCGGTGTGATTGCGGGGGGCGGAAACTTGCCGTTCACGGTTTTGGATGCGTGCCGCGAAGCGGGGCTTGAGGCCTTTGTTGCGGGGCTGGAGGGCAGTGTTGAGGCGGCGCGTTACGGCGCGTTTTTGGCGCCGGAGCGCTGCATCATCGTCAAGCCTGAGAAAATCGCGCGGATCTTTTCATTTTTTAAGAAAAATAATGTGTCTGACCTGATGGTGATCGGCAAGATTGCGCGTCCATCCGTGATGAGTTTGCGGCCAGATTGGGCGGCTTTGTCGATTTTGGTGCGGCATTTGAATATTTATCGCAAGGGCGGCGATGATGCCTTGTTGCGAGCTTTGCGAGCCGAGCTTGAGCGGCGCGGGTTTTATTTGCACGCGGTGCAAGACGTTGTGCCGGATGTGTTGGCGGGACGTGGAACAATTGGAACGCGCGGTGTTGAGCCGCATTTTTATGCGAGTGTTCTGACCGGATGGCAGGCCGCAAAAGACCATGGCGACCGCGATTTGGGGCAATCAGTTTGCGTCAAGGATGGCGTTGTCATTGGCCTTGAAGGGGCGGACGGCACGGATGCGTTGATTGCACAATGCGACGGGGATGGGCGGGCATTGCTGGTAAAAACATCAAAGCCCCAGCAGGATATGAGCCTTGATGTGCCGACAATCGGCCCGCAAACGATTGAAGCTCTGCACAAAAATGGTTTTGCAGGATGTGTGATTGAGGCGGGCAAAACCCTCGTCCATGACCGTGAAGAAGTCGCGCGGCTGGCGGATTTATACGGTATTTTCGTTGTCGCGCTTGATGAGAGCGGTCTTGCGCGGATGCGTCATGGCGGGTGAAATGAATTCCCATCATGCGGTTGATCTGCGCCATGTTGTGGTGATTGCGGGGGAAGAATCGGGCGACGTGCTTGGCGGGCGCTTATGTGAGGCGCTGCGGGCGCGATTTCCGAATATTCGCTTGAGCGGTGTTGGTGGAACCAGTATGCGAAACAGCGGCGGTGAGAGCGCTGCAAGTACTCCGCCCGTCTTTGAAAATCTGTTTGAGATGACGGATTTATCAGTGATGGGGCTGGTGGAGGTTTTGCCCGCCTTGCCGCGTATCTTGAGGCGGATGAAACAGGTCGTTACGCATATTCATGCAACACGCCCCGATCTTGTTATCACCATTGACGCGCCGGATTTTAATTTCAGGGTGGCAAAGCGGGTGCGGGCGTTGTGTCCGGATATAAAGCTTATTCACTATGTTGCGCCGACCGTTTGGGCGTGGCGGGCAGGGCGAGCCCAAAAAATCGCGGCCTTCTTGGATGGTTTGATGTGTGTCTTGCCGTTTGAACCGCCGTATTTTGAGCCTTATGGCCTTGCGGCGCGGTATGTCGGCCACCCATTGACCGCCAAGATTGACCCGTTGCCATCGCGCGATGAGGCGCGGGAAAATCTCGGATTATCACGCGATGCGCAGCTTGTTTGTTTGCTGTTCGGGAGCCGTAAGGGTGAAGTTAAGCGCCTTGGCGCTGATTTGGCGGCGGTTTTACGCCTTGTGGACGGGCGGCGCTCTGATACCGTATTTTTGATTCCGGCCTTGCCGCATGTGAAGGGCTTGATTGAGGAGGCCTTAGCAAAAGCGAGAGTAACAGCCTCAGATCAGCTGCGCTTTATCGCTCCGCAAGACCGGTATATGGCCTTTCGCGCGGTGGATTGCGCCGTTGCGGTGTCGGGAACGGTTGGGCTGGAACTCGCCTATGCCGGAACGCCGCATTGTATTGCGTATCGGATGAATAGGCTGAGCTTTGCCATCGGCAAACAGCTTGTAAAGGTAGCCTTCGCCCATCTTGGCAATATTATGATGGGGCGGCGCGTGTTTCCGGAGTTTATTCAAGATGATTGCAAGCCGCAGGATATCGCCGATTTTGTAGAGCAGGTCTTGGCGGGCGGCGATGTGTCCGACATGCGGCGCGGCATAGCGGATATAAAAAACCTGATCCGCCATACCAAAAATGGAAAAACTTCCAAGTCGGCGGCGGATCAGGCCATTGATTTTATTATTGATGTTCTGCGATGTTCTGCGCACCAATCGTCATGAGCGCGCAGAACTTTAAATGCGTGGTTTAGCTGCGCTTATCTAGGTCAATATAGGGGCGCTGTGCCGGGCCTGTGTAAAGCTGGCGCGGGCGACCGATACGCAGGGCAGGCTCTTCGATCATTTCTTTCCATTGTGCAACCCATCCGACCGTTCTTGAAATCGCGAACAGCACGGTGAACATCGAGAGCGGGAAGCCGATGGCCTTCAAGATGATACCGGAATAGAAATCGACATTCGGGAAGAGTTGGCGGCTGACGAAATAGTCGTCTTCCAACGCAATACGCTCCAGCTCCATCGCGAGGGCGAGAAGCGGGTCATCCCGCACGCCGAGATCGTCCAGAACTTCGTTGCAGGCTTCTTTAAGAACCGATGCACGCGGGTCGTAGTTTTTGTAGACGCGGTGGCCAAAGCCCATGAGGCGGAACGGATCGTCCTTGTCTTTGGCGCGTTTGATGAATTCCGGAATGCGGTCTTTGGAACCGATTTCATAGAGCATCTCAAGCACCGCTTGGTTTGCGCCGCCATGCGCGGGGCCCCACAAGGATGCAATACCCGAAGCGATACACGCAAACGGGTTGGCTTGGGATGAACCGGCAAGGCGCACGGTCGATGTTGAGGCGTTTTGTTCGTGGTCGGCGTGCAGAATAAGGATTTTATCCATGGCTTTGGCAATGGATTTGCGCACGACATAAGGTTCCGCCGGAACGGAGAAACACATATGCAGGAAGTTTTCAGCAAAGCCCATATCGTTGCGTGGGTAAACGAAAGGCTGTCCAACCGAATATTTCAACGCCATCGCCGCGAGAGTCGGTGTTTTGGCAATCAAACGGTGGGCAGATATTTCGCGTTGGCGCGGATCCCAAATGTCCAATGAGTCATGATAAAACGCAGACAAAGCGCCGACCACACCGCACATAATCGCCATCGGATGTCCGTCACGGCGGAACCCGTTAAAGAATTGGCGGACTTGTTCATGCACCATGGTGTGATAGGTGATGTCTTGGTTGAATTGCGCCATTTGTGGCTGGTTCGGCAAATCGCCGTTCAGGAGCAAATAAGCGACTTCCAAGAAGGTGCTTTTTTCGGCGAGTTCTTGGATGGTATAGCCGCGATGCATCAAAATGCCTTGCTCACCGTCAATATAGGTGAGGCGTGATTTACAGCTCCCCGTTGAGGTAAAACTGGGGTCGAAGGTGAAGTGACCCGTGTCGGCATAAAGTTTGCGGATGTCGATAACGCTCGGCCCGACTGTCCCGTCAATGATAGGCAGAACCCAGCTCTCGCCGGTCTGGTCATTTTTCAGGGTAAATGTTTTTTGATTCTCACTCATTTGAATAACCTCTGGTCTTTTGTGGGTGGGCTGAACGGTCTGGATGGTCTGATCCGGTCTTAAGGTAATACGCGCTTATCGTTAAGAAGGATTTAATGACGGAATGCGCGAAAAAGATTTATGCGATTGCCGTATGCGCGCTATGCATTGTACGCCGATCACGGGACGAGATCAATGGCTCTTGATACTTGATAATAGGGGGGGGGATGTGAAGCTGCGCCCGCATGTGTTATGGGGCGCAGAGCGTGTGTTCTAGCGCGATTGCGCGATTTTTACGGCGGCGGCGATGCGGCGCAGGGTTTCTTCTTTGCCGATCGCGGCGGCGATGTTTGGCAGGGCGGGAGAATTGGCGCGGCCGGTCAATGCGGCGCGAAGCGGCATCCCGACTTTGCCGAATTTACCGTCGTGCAAATCATTGGCAACGCCCTTTAAAACATCGTCTATGCGCTCTGGCGTGAATGAATCCAATACATTCATTCTTTCTATTAACGTATTGAGAGTGTTTGTATTTTCAGACGTAAGATTAGACATAGCCTTGTCCTCATAAGACAGGGGCAAGTCTTGGATGTAAATCTGGGCGTCCGTCCAAAGGTCGATCAAGGTCGTTGCGCGTTCTTTGAGGTCGGGAAGGCCTTTAAGCAAGGCTTGTTGTTTCGCGGCGGACAAGTCTGTAATGTTGTGGAACGCGAGCAGCGCTTGAAGCAACGCATCATCATCCATGTTTTTTATGTAATGCGCGTTGAGGAAATCAAGTTTCTTGACATCGAAACGGGCGGGGGCGCGGTTGATGCTGGTGCCATCGAACCATTCAACGGCCTGCGCCATCGCGATAATTTCCTCATCGCCGTGCGACCAACCCATGCGCATTAATTGGTTATTCAGCGCCGCCGGAACATAGCCAAGGCGGGCATAATCCATCACGCCTAGGGCGCCGTGACGCTTTGAAAACTTCGCGCCGTCTTCCCCGTGCAGGAGCGGTAAATGCGCGTAAACGGGGAGATTCCAGCCCATATTGTCGTAGATGACACGCTGGCGAAACGCGTTGTTCAAATGGTCGTCGCCGCGCATGACGTGGGTCACACCCATATCATAATCGTCAACCACAACGGCGAGCATATAAGTCGGCGTGCCGTCACTGCGCACCAAGATAAAGTCGTCGAGCTGTTTATTATCGACCGTGACATCGCCCTGCACCATATCGGGGATCGTGATGACCCCATTTTGCGGCGCTTTGATGCGGATGACGGGTTTGACCCCTTCGGGTGCTTCGGACTGGTCGCGGTCGCGCCAATAGCCGTTATAGCGCGGCTGGTCGCCATTGGCCTTGGCCTCGTCACGCATGGTTTGGAGTTCCTCGGGCGAGCAATAGCAATAATAGGCCTGACCCTTGGCAACCATTTCGCGGGCGACCTCAACATGGCGGTCGGCGCGTTTGGATTGGTAGACAATCTCTTCGTTGTCCCAATCAAGCCCCATCCAGTTCAACGCCTCAAAAATAGCGTCAATGGCGGGCTGGGTTGAGCGCTCATGGTCGGTGTCTTCGATGCGGAGCAAGAATTGACCGCCATGATGCCGCGCAAAGCACCAGTTAAAAAGCGCCGTGCGCGCATTGCCAATGTGCAAAAATCCGGTCGGGGAGGGGGGGAAGCGGGTTACAATCGTCATCGTATCTTGACCATGCTGTATATGTGTTTAGCGTGGAAATAGTTTTAGTGCTATACACAAAAGAAAACAAGGGGCAAAGCGTGGATATGCCGATCTTGCCATCCAGCCAAATGAAACCGAAGGTCGTTTCAAATACGCCTTTCGGACGCTCTGTGGCGCGCACGATGCGGCGCTTGCCCGCGCGGTTTGATCAGGCCGTATCCGAGTTTGTCGAGGACAATAAATTCCGTTCTTTTTTATGGGCTCCGGTGTTTTTCGGCATGGGTGTTTTGGTGTATTTTTCACTCAAGTTTGAGCCTTCCTTGTGGAGCGGCCTCACAGGATGCGGCGCTTTGGGGTGGCTGGCGTTCAAAATTCGGCGGATGGATCATGCCTTCGCCGGATATGCTTATCTTGCGGTCATGGCTGTTTTTATGGCCGCGATGGGGTTCAGTGTTGCGACACTGCGCACGATGCAATTGCATACGCCTTTGGTGACCAAGCAAATGGGGCCGGTGATGCTGCAAGGGCGCATCAAAAACGTGTCACGCGTTGATGAAAAAGCCGCGATGGTGCTGTTGGAAGATGTGATGATTGAAAGGCTTGACCCCGCAATGACCCCCCATGCGGTGCGGCTGCGCAGCTATCATATGCATCCTGATTTTGTGCCAGGGGCGCAAATCGAGATTTTGGCGAAGTTGACCCCGCCTTCGCGTCCGGTTTTGCCGCAAGGATATGATTTTCAAAGAAAGGCTTATTTTGACGGTATTGGCGCCGTGGGCTTCACGCTGGGGCAGGAACGCCTTATCGAGGCCACGCCGGAACAAACGCAGGGTCTTTCGAACGGAGTATCACGTTTTTTTGAAACCGTGCGGCATAAGGTGAACCAGCGTATTGAGACGGTTCAAGACCCACTTGCCGCATCCGTATCAAAAGCCTTGGTGACGGGCGACCGTGCGGCTATTCCGGAGGATCAAATGGAGGTCATCCGCGGGTCAGGTCTGGCGCATTTATTGGCAATATCGGGTCTTCATATCGGGCTAGTGTCCGGATTTGTGTTTTTTGTGTCGCGTTTTATGATGGCGCTATGGCCCTTTCTTGCGTTGAATTACCCGATCAAAAAATACGCGGCGTTTTTGGCGCTTCTCAGTGCGGTGTTCTATATGTTCATGGCGGGGGCGACCATTCCGACACAGCGGGCAACATTAATGACGGGGGTTGTTTTGCTCGCGGTTATGTTGGATCGGCGGGCGCTCAGTTTGCGTTTGGTTGCCATCGCGGCTTTGGCCGTCATCGCTTATCGACCGGACAGTGTTTTGAACCCCAGTTTTCAATTATCATTCGCGGCTGTGGTGGCCTTGATCGCATTTTATGAGTGGTATGTTCGGCGCAAGCGGGATAATGGCCGCATGGAGGCGGCTTCGCCGGTTTTAAAGCCGCTTTATTATCTGGGCGGGATTATCCTGACCTCCATTATCGCGACGCTCGCGACGTCGTTGTTCTCGGTTTATCATTTCGGGCGTTTTAATGCCTATGGATTGCTCGGTAATGTTGCGGCGATGCCGGTGATGAGCCTCGTGGTGATGCCGGCGGCGATTATGGCCTTGGTGTTTGCGCCGTTTGAAGGGCTGTCGGCACTGTGTTTTCGCGTCATGGAATACGGCGTTGACGTCATTTTGACCGCGGCGCAAACGGTTGGCACATTGCCGCATGCAACGCTTCATATCGCGCAGATTCCCGATGCGGCGATGCTGTGTTTCAGTATGGCTTTTCTCGTGTGTTGCTTGGTGCGGGGTGTGCGGGTCAAGGCTCTTTTGACCCTATTATGCACCGTGTGCGGCGGGTTTTTCTGGGTCACTGCGCCTTCGCTTGTGATGCTCGTTCATGATGACCCTTTGACGATTTCATACCGGAGCGTGGACGGCGCATTGCGCCATGAACCGCGCGTGCCGCCGCGCTTTGTGAAAGAACAAGTTCAAGAGTTTTATGGCCTGACGGGGGATGAGCAAAGCGCGGAACCGCGTGCAAAGGATGATGCGTCATGTGATGCGTTTGGGTGTTTTTTGACGCTTCAGGGGGCGCGCAATGAGCGGGTCATCCGCGTGGAGTATTTGTTCGATCCATTGCTGTTTGACGAAGCTTGTGCGCGGCAACAGGCTGATTTTATTATCGTTGCGCGGCCTGTTCCATGGGAACGCAAAAAAGCGTGCCGCGGCAACAATGTGCGCAGCTATGATTTTTTTGATTTCTGGCGCGAGGGAACGCACGCCTTGATCGTTGACTTTTGGTCGGGGAAGGGCAGTATGGTGTCGGTTGAAGATTTGCGCGGAAAACGTCCTTGGACAACCCCGAATCAACGCAAAGCCTTCAAAGATTTTTCAAATCGTTCCGAAACTTTATAATTCCAAGGGATGAGCCGTGGCGAAGAGTGTGCTCCAGCAAATTTGTGATGATAAGCAAGCGCGGGTTGATGCGCGTAAGACCGCGTGTCCGATGGTGCAATTGCAAGCGCGTTTGGCGGATGAAGGGCAGGGGGAGAGCCTTGCCGTGCGGGATTTCTTGGGCGCGTTGCGGGCTCAATCACGCCTCGGTAAACCGGCGTTGATCGCCGAGATTAAAAAGGCTTCGCCAAGCCAAGGGCTTATTCGCGCCGATTTTGACCCTGTTGCTTTGGCGCAAATTTATGAGCGCAGCGGGGCGGCCTGTTTGTCGATTTTGACGGAGGAACAATATTTTCAAGGCCATGATGATTATTTGAAGGCGGCGCGCGCTGCGGTGTCGTTGCCGGTCTTGCGCAAGGATTTTATGGTCGATGCGTATCAAATTTATGAATCCCGCCTGCTCGGCGCCGATTGTGTGTTGTTGATTATGGCTGCCTTGGATGATTCGCAAGCGGCGGATTTCCATGCCTTGGCGGTTGCGCTTGGGATGAGCGTGTTGGTCGAGGTTCACGACGGGGCGGAACTCGCCCGCGCCCTTGATTTGCAAGGCGTTCATCTGGTCGGTGTCAATAACCGCAACCTGAAAACGCTGGATGTTGATCTGCGCACAAGTCTTGATTTGGCACCGCTTATGCCGGATTCTGTTTTTTGGGTGTCGGAAAGCGGATTGTCGTCATCCGATGATATTGAAAAACTTATGCAATTTGGTTATTCGGGGTTCCTTATCGGTGAGCATTTCATGCGGCAAGATGATGTAGGGCAAGCCGTTTGTTCGCTTATTGGTCTATAATATATTGACTTTTATAAGGAACTAAACTAGAACAAAAGATGAAAAGTATTGTTACAACCCTTTAAAATCAGGTGTTTGATATGTTGACGAAGAAGCAACAGGATCTTTTGATCTTTATCCATGAGCGCATTGCAAAAGGCGATGTTGCGCCGTCGTTTGATGAGATGAAAATTGCTCTGGGATTGAAATCCAAATCCGGTATTCATCGTCTTATCAACGCACTGGTTGAGCGCGGGTTTTTGGAGCGACTCCCCAACAAGGCGCGGGCGCTAAACGTGCGCCGCTTGCCAGAGGGCTATGCCCCGAGCGAAAAAGACGTGACGGAGGCGGCGCAAAAGGCGCGCCTTGTCCATAATCTACAGGATTTTTCGGTGGAGCAGGAAAGACGCCTGATTACACCCGTGCCGCTTTGCGGCAAAATTGCCGCCGGTTCGCCGATTGAGGCGATCCAGCATGAGGGGCAAACGATTGATATTCCTTCATCCATGCTTGGGCGCGGCGAACACTACGCTCTCATGATTGATGGGGATTCCATGATCGAGGCGGGGATACAGGATCAAGACATTGTCCTTATTAAGAAAACCGACCGCGCCGAAAACGGCGATATTGTCGTGGCCTTGATTGACGAGCAAGAGGCAACGTTAAAACGCCTTCGCAAACGCGGTGGTCATATTGATCTGATCCCAGAAAACCGCCATTACGAAATCCGCACCTATGAGGCGGATCGTATTCGCATTCAGGGCAAAATTTCGGGGCTGTTTCGCCAGTATTTCTAAGTGTTTCCCAGTGTTTTCCCGTGTTTTTGGGCTTTTGCCCGTTTTTTAGGATTTTTTGGCTGTGTTTTTAGGTTGACCAGCATCGTTTATAGACTTTTTCGGTGTTTTTAGGCTTGTGCCGGTATCTCGCGTTGGTGTCGCTGTGGCTTTTTCAGTGTTTTGAGGCTCTGGCATGCGTGCCTAGTATCGGGAGATTGCGTTTTTTGTCCGGTGACAAAAGCGCCTTTTTCGGTGCTCCGCTGTTTAAATACGGCGCGTATTTAAACGCGTATTTACAGTGCGTATTTATAAGGCGTCAGTGTTTTGAGCGCTGTGAGGATGCGGCTTTTCACCGTTCATGCTTTCGTGGTTCATGCTCTCGCACGCTTGAGCAGAACTATGTGTCTTGGGCATCTTGCCTTTGGCGCGATAAAAAATCTTTGTAATCGTTGAGTTTTTTCCATGCATGGCCTTTGGCGATGCAGTCTTTTGCCATGGCGAGGCCTTGCGGCAAGTCGGCGGCTTTGCCGGTGATGACAAGGGCGGCGGCGGCGTTCAGGCAGACAATGTCGTGATAGGCCGCTAATGATTCTTGCGCGATGTCCGGCAAGATAAAAGGCGTGTCGGCGGAAGGTTCGCCGGATAGGAGCTGCGCCAGCGCGGCGGCGTTATGGGCTGCGTCACCGCCGTTGAGTGAGGACGGGCTGTGCCGTTTTAAGCCGAGTTCTTGCGGGTCGATGGTGCGTTCGGTGATGCGTCCGTCTTGGCCTAGGCACACAATATCCGTTTTGTCGGTGACGGTGATTTCGTCCATGCCATCGCGCCCGTGAACGATCCATGCCCCTGTGCTTCCCAATTCTTTGAGGGCGTTTGCGAAGGGGTGGAGCAATTTGCGGTCAAAGACCCCAATCAATTGAAATTTAACGCCAGCGGGGTTGGAAAGGGGGCCGAGCATGTTAAAAATGGTTCGAAAACCAAGGGCTTTGCGGATCGGGGCAACACGTTTCATCGCTTTGTGGTGGTGCGGTGCCATGAGAAAACAAAAATTCGTGGCGGTGAGCGCGGACTCCAATTTTGACACATTGCTTTCCAAAGGAACTCCGATGGATTCCAAAACATCCGCCGCGCCGGATCGCGAGCTGGCGGCACGATTGCCGTGTTTTGCGACGGGAACGTCAAGCCCCGCAAGCACGAAGGCCACGGCGGTGGAAATGTTTAATGTGCCGTTTTTGGCGGCGGAGGAGGCCGCATCGCCGCCGGTGCCGCAACAATCAATCGCGCCTTCGGGGGCGTTCAGTGCGGCGGCGTGGTGGCGCATGGCGCGGGCGGCTCCGAGAATTTCCTGATCCGTCTCACCGCGCATGGCGAGTAAGCTGAGCAATGCCGCGATGTGGGCGTCGCTCCAAGCACCGTTTTGGTCTTGGTCTGATAAAATAGCGTCAAAGATCGCTTGCGATTGAGGGGCGCTGAGAGTTTTGCCTTGAAGGATGTCTTTGAGGATGTCGGTTTGCTGCATTACGCTGTCCGCGCCATAATGGGGGTGAGGCCGGCAATAAAGTTCTTGAACAGGATTGCGCCGTCTTGCGTTGCGATGCTCTCCGGATGGAATTGGACGCCGTGGATGGGGAGCGTTTTATGCGCAACTCCCATAATCAATCCGTCATCGGTCTGGGCGGTAATATCCAAACAGGCGGGGCATGTGGCGCGGTCAATGACAAGCGAGTGGTAACGCGCAACCGCCGAATTTTGCGGCAGTGATTGGAACAATCCTTGATCCGTGTGGGTCAATGTGGATGTTTTTCCATGGACGGGCGCAGGAGCCTTGCACACGGTGCCGCCAAAGACCTGACCAATGGCCTGATGCCCAAGGCAAACGCCGAGCAAGGGAATGGAGATAGCCTTGGCATTTTGGTCACGATAGGCATTGAGAATGTCAATACAAACACCGCTTTGGTCGGGGTTGCCGGGGCCGGGGGATAAGATGATAGCGCGCGGGTTCAGGCTAAAAACCTCACTGGCATCAATTTTATTATTCCGATAAACTTTGACGTCGGTTGCGCCGCAATCGCCGAGCACCTGAACGATGTTGTATGTAAAACTGTCATAATTATCAATGAGAACGATCATAAACGCGCCTTTTTCAATCACTCTATTGTTTTGCCTGTTTAGCTGTGCTTTTGCAAGCCTGTGTTTTGCGGGTGAGGTGCGCTATGAAGCGGAAATGGAGATAGTCGCATCGGAACTGATCAAAAACAGCAAGGTCGATGCGGGTGTCGTCGCCGCTCAGCCTTCCGTGGATTTTGAAGGCTGTGAAGACCTCAAGGCGCGCCCTTTGATGGCGGTGGTGATTGATGACCTCGGTCATGCGCATTACACGGCGAAATTTGTCGCATTTAAGAGACCTTTGACGCTGTCTTTTCTTCCCTATGGCGATGCGCTTGAGGCACAAATCGACAAAGCCCACGCAAACGGGCATGAGATTATGCTGCATATGCCGATGGAGCCTTTGGCGAAAAAACCAAAGGAGCCGATGATGATTATGGCGGGCATGGATGATGCCGAAATTACGGAGCGTTTGCATGAGGCGCTTGGGCGTTTTTCGCATCATGTCGGCGTGAATAACCATATGGGCAGCAAGATCACCAGTGACCGACATATGATGGATGTTGTGATGGAGGTTTTGAAGGATCGCAATTTGTTGTTCCTTGATTCCATGACGACGTCGCGGTCAACGGGGCAAGCGAGTGCAGATGAGGCGGGGGTTCAGTCCTTGGCGCGGGATGTGTTCTTGGATGACCAATATGACGAGCGCTCCCCATTCGAACGTTTGATGCAAACCCATGCCAAAGCGCGAAAAAACGGCTATGCCATCGCGATCGGCCATCCGGTGCGCCGCACTTATGATGATATGCTGCGCTTTATGGATGTGTTGGCGCGGGACAAAACGGTTGACCTTGTGCCGCTCGCGGTGATTTTGCGCAAAAAGAATTGTCTGGCGCGTGAATGGGCTGCGGCATCGGTCAGCAAGGATCAAGGCGTGCATTATGCGGCGAATGACGGGGATTTAGCGCGGCTTGAACAAATGGTGCGGTCGGTGGATGAGGATATCGCCGCAATCCGCCGCAGCTTGAGCCAAGCCAGTCTTCGCCAAGTGCCTTGATTGATGTGATATTCCAGCGAAAACTCAGGAGCGCGAAAGGCGCACACAGTCCTGCGCGGCGGCGATGAGCGCCTTGGATTTATTGATCGTTTCTTGATATTCGCCGTCGGCGGTGCTGTCGGCAACGACGCCGCCACCGGCCTGAATATAGGCTTTGCCGTCTTTGACCAAGGCGGTGCGCAGGGCGATGCAGGTGTCAATGTCGCCATTGCCGTCAAGATAGCCAACGCAGCCAGCATAGAATTTACGCTGTACGGGCTCAAGTTCGTCAATAATTTCCATGGCGCGGATTTTGGGGGCGCCGCTCACCGTTCCCGCCGGAAAACCGGCGAACAGGGCGTCTAGGCCGTCTGTTTCATCATTCAAAACGCCTTCGACATTCGACACGATATGCATGACGTGGGAGTAAAATTCCACAGTGTAGGATTCCGTCACACGCACCGAGCCGATCTTGCATACCCGCCCGACGTCGTTGCGGCCAAGGTCGAGCAGCATGAGGTGTTCGGCGCGTTCTTTTGGGTCACTGAGAAGGTCTTGTTTGAGGGCTTCGTCTTCGGCTTTATCCGCGCCGCGTTTGCGGGTTCCGGCAATTGGGCGGATGGTCATGACGCGTTCACGCACGCGCACCAGAATTTCGGGGCTGGAACCAACCAAAGAGAATCCATCAAAATTGACAAAGAACAAGAATGGCGAAGGGTTGAGCCGCCGTAAGCTGCGATACAATGTGAAGGCCGGAAGGTCAAAATCAATTTCAAAGCGTTGCGAGGGGACAACCTGAAAAATATCACCCTCAATGATATAGTCACGCGCCTTTTCAACGGCGGCGGCGTATGTGTCGCGCGTGAAGTTTGACCGTGCCGCAAGGGTGTCGGGATCGAGCCGTGAAGCGGGGATCACGGGCAGATCGGCTATGGACGTTTCGAGCAAGGCTTGCTTGGCGGAGTCTATATAGGCAACGGCCTGCGCATAAATCCTGTCTACATCATCCTCAGAGCCATCATTTTGGGCATGAAGGCGTACGGGGGTGGCGAGGTACACAACATGACGGATATTGTCGAACACGACCATCAAGCGTGGGCGCATCATAATGGAATCGGGCATGGCGAGCGGGTCGGGGTTTTTGCATGGGATATCCTCAACCAAGCGGATCATGTCATAGCCCATATAGCCAAACAGGCCGGATGACGCCATCGGGGGGAGTTCCTCCGGCACGCAATCAATCCGCGAATCCGCAATCAATGTTTTAAGATAGGCGAGGGGAGCCTTGGGAAGTGCGTCTTGCGCGGCGGTGGCGTTCTTATCGGGGTTTGACGGGTGCGTTAAGGTGGCAACCCCGTCGCGGCATGTCCAGATGAGGTCGGGGTCAAGCCCGATGGCGGAATAGCGCCCAAGGACTTCGCCGCCTTCGACGGATTCGAGCAAGATGGACGGGCGGGCATCGCCGCGCAGTTTCAAAAACACCGAAACGGGCGTTTCCGTATCGGCGATCAGTTTTGTATAGACAATTTGCGAACGCCCCTTTGCATATTCGGCCTTGAAGGCCTGTGCATTCGGATAATATGTCGTCGGGGTCGCCATGGGGTTACAGCCCTTCTTCGGCGAGATCCGAAGTGTTGCCATAGAGCGCGTCGATGAGGTTTTGGTTCACAACGACTTTTTCATTGGTGTGCAAATAGCCGTAATAGAGTTCGTCCATTGTGGCCTCTATCGGGCGAGTGATCTGGAGTTTTTGCACGCTGAGCGGTTCGTCATTTAAGGTTTCGGGGAAATAAGCTTTGACGGTTTTGAAGACAATATAACCGCCCTCTGCGTCCGGCAAGAAAATCGAGTTATTCATCAATGTCGATGTGAAAATGGCGTTCATGGCGGCATCGGTGAGGCCGTCCGGCACCGCTTGTTCGCGGGACAAAGCCGTGAACACGGATGGTTTTTGGCCGAATTCTGCGGCGGCGTCTTTATAGCTCAGGTCTTTGTTGCTGTTCAAACGAACCGTGACGTCAAGCGCGGCGCGGCGGAGGTTTTCGGCCTTTTCTTTTTCCGTCCATGCGGTTTTGACGCTGTCTTTAACCTCGTCAAAGGGCTGGTGGGAGGCGTCCTTAATATTGGTGACTTCGAGAACGGCAAAGCTTTCCACATCGGTTTCAACGGGGTCGGAGGCCTCGCCTTGGCGGGCGCTGAAGATGGTGAGCATCAAATCGCCTGTTTCGAAAATTCCGTTTGCAGCGAACAGGCCGGAGGCTTGGTCGGGGTTGTTGGGAATGTTTTCAATGGTGATGACATCAAGATTATGAGCGGTTGCGATTTGCTCCAGCGTGTCACCGGCGGTGAGGGCGGATTCGATCTTGTCGAGCAAGTCCATCAGGCTTTGATCGGTGGCTTCTTGAGTGGCTTCGCGTTCCATATCTTTGCGAACCTCGCCGAAATTCTGGGTGCGCGGCTCTTCAATTTTGTTGAGTTTCATGACGTGCCAGCCGAGCGGACTTTGCACAGGCTCCAAAATACCCATGTCTTTGGCATCGAAAACAACGCCGGCAAGGGCGGCCAAAAGACCGTCACGCTCAAAATGGGTTTCGGGGCGATAGGCACCTTCGTCATTCAACACGGATTGAGCGGCTTTTTTGAGGTCGCCTGATTTTTGGGCGGAATCGTATACCGCGCGCGCCTTGGTTTCGTCGGATGCGACGACTTGTTCAACATAGCGGCGTTCTGGAATTTTGAACTCCTCTATGCGGGCGTCGTAATCGGCGAGGAGGTCTTCCTCCTTCAAGGATACTTGGTCAAGGAACAATCCGGACGACACTTGAATCATCTGGATACTGCGCTTTTCCGGAATGGCATAGGATGATTTGGTTTGCTCGTACAGGGCTTTGAGGTCGGCTTCCGTCGGCTCCTTGTCGAATGGCACACTGGCGGCGGGAATCTTAAACATCGCAATGTCGCGTTGTTCGGCTTGGAATGTTTTATACGCCGTGGCGGTCGCGTCGGGGATGAGAAGGGTTGTCGAGGCAAAAGCATTGCGAATCAAGGCGCGTTTCAATTCAGACTTGGTTTCGCTGATGAGGTCAGATTCGCTCATGCCTTGTGATTCTAAGAGCATTCTCAACACATCGGCGCGGGTTTGGCCTTCTTGGGCGTAACTGTCGAGCACACGGCCGAGGGTTTTTTCGACTTGGGCTTTGCTGATCTCAAGGTCGAGTTTACCGGCGGCTTGGTCGGTCAGACTCTTGGCAACCAGCCCTTGGACAACCATGTTCAAGAACCCATATTTATAGGCGTCTTGCATGGTCAGGTTTTGGCTGCGCGTGGCGCGCTCCGCAATCTTTTGGAATTCATAGACGTCAACGGTTTCAGAGCCAACGCGGGCAATCGTGGTGTTACCGAGGCCGCCGCGGAAATAGCCGCCAACATCCATAAAAACGAGTCCCCCGAGCGCCATAATCATAAAGCTGAAAATAAAGATTTTTATGACGAGGCTGGTTTTCGTGCCTTCTCTGATTGCGTTCAACATTGCTTGACAGTTTTCCTTTTTGGGTGCAAATAACGAATGGAATTTATAGTCCTGACATCGGGTCAGGGCAATGGCGAAACCGAATTTTTCCAAATTTTTCCGTGGAGAAATGGCATTTAAGCTGTCGGGCGATGTCATGAACAGCAGGAGCCCAGATTTTATGCATAAGAAACTGATCGCCGGAAACTGGAAGATGAATGGCTCTTTAGGGGGGGCTGTAAGCCTTGCAAGCGCCGTTTGTGAGGCGCTTCAGGCGCGTGATGCGGCGTTTTTTGACGCGGTTGAAACCGTTATTTGCCCGCCCTTCGTTCATATCCTGACGGTTCAGAGCATTTTGTCGCGTCAACCGCAAAACGCCATCCCCGCCATTGGTGCACAGGATTGCGCCGTGACGGATAACGGGGCGCATACGGGGGACGTATCGGCGCAGATGATTGCCGATCTTGATTGCGGCTATGTGATCTTGGGGCATTCCGAGCGCCGCAAGAATCACCATGAGGCCAGCGCCCTTGTCGCGGCGAAGGCGGCAAAGGCTCATGAAGCGGGGCTGGTGGCGATTATCTGTGTCGGCGAAACCATCGAAGAACGCACCGCAGGGCAAGCACAAAGCGTTGTTAAAGAGCAACTAGAACAATCCATTCCGCCTTCCGCGACCGCCAAAAACACGGTCATAGCGTATGAGCCGGTCTGGGCGATTGGCACAGGAAACACCGCTAAACCAAGCGATGTTTTGGAAATGCACAGCTTTATTCACGAATTTTTGCGTCCGCGACTTGAACATAGTGATTCTTTGCGTATTATCTATGGCGGATCGGTGAACCCCGAGAATGCAGCAGAGCTCATGGCGCTGCGGCATGTTGATGGGGCGCTGATTGGCGGCGCGAGTTTAAAGGCCGAGAGCTTTATGGCGATTGCCGATTCCTGTCTTTTGCGTTAAACACGGTTACGTGGATTGATGTTTTAAGGGCATAACAATTAAATATTTGGTTTAAGAAAAATATGGATACCGTTGTTTTAGTTATACATTTGATGCTGGCCTCTGCCATTATCGTGCTTGTCCTCCTGCAACGCTCAAGCGGCGGCGGATTGGGGATAGGGGGCAGCAGTGGCGGCCTTGGCGATTTTGCAACGGCGCGCTCAACGGCGAATGCCTTGACCAAAGCAACAGCATTTTGTGCGGCTTTGTTTTTCTGCACCAGTCTTTTGCTCGGCGTTCTAGCGAAAAACTCGCGTAACGATGATGGGGATCGCCTCTTTACGGGCGCTGAGTCGACCATTGAGCAAACGGTTGGTGAGGCAACGGAAGACGCCAAAAACGCATTCGAAAATTTGGCCAATGAGGCCGAAGGTGTTGCGAGTGACATTGAAGGCGCGGTCGGCGAAGCCTCTGAAGCCGTAAAAGACACAAAGGACGCTTTAGGCAAAGCGCCCGAAACCCCCGCAGTACCGGATATCCCTACACCGGAAGAGTAACATGACACGATTTATATTCATCACCGGCGGCGTAGTCTCCTCTCTTGGAAAAGGGCTCGCCTCGGCGGCTCTTGGCGCGTTGTTGCAGGCAAGGGGATACAGCGTCCGTTTGTGTAAAATGGATCCGTATCTGAATATCGACCCCGGCACGATGAGCCCGTTTCAGCACGGCGAAGTCTATGTCACCGATGACGGTGCCGAAACCGATCTTGACCTTGGTCATTATGAGCGTTTTACCGGTCGGCCTGCGGTGGCATCGGACAACATCACGACCGGACGGATTTACATGAACGTCCTCCAGCGCGAACGGCGCGGCCATTACCTTGGCGCAACCATTCAGGTTATTCCCCATATCACCGATGAAATTCAGGATTTTATTCGCGAAAAAGACGGCACGGCGGATTTTGTGTTGATCGAGATCGGCGGCACGGTCGGCGATATTGAAGGCCAGCCGTTTTTGGAGGCTATCCGCCAGTTTGGCAACCAGATCGGCCACAGCCGCGCTTTGTATATTCATGCGACCTTGCTCCCCTATATTCCGGCGGCGGGCGAATTGAAAACCAAGCCGACCCAGCATTCGGTCAAAGAAATGCTCAGTGTCGGAATCCAGCCGAACATGTTGCTGTGCCGCGCCGACCGCGAAATTCCGAAGGAAGAGCGCCGCAAAATCGCCCTGTTTTGCAACATCGCGCCGGAAAATGTTATCCCCGCCCTTGATGTGAAGAATATCTACGAAGTGCCGCTGAGCTATCACGCCCAAGGGCTTGATACGCAGGTCGTACGGTATTTCGGGCTGGACGACAGCGAACCTGATTTGTCACGTTGGAGCGAGATTATCCGCCGTGTTCAACACCCCGAAGGGTCGGTTAAAATCGCTGTAGTTGGCAAATATACCGACCTTGCCGATAGTTATAAATCGTTGAATGAGGCTCTGGTTCACGGCGGAATCGCCAATAATGTTGCGGTTGACCTGCGGTTTATTGAGTCCGAAGTGTTTGAGCAAGACCAAAGCGCGATGATGAGCGGCCTGACTGGCATTCACGGTATTTTGGTTCCGGGCGGGTTTGGCGCGCGTGGAACGGAAGGCAAAATCAAGGCGGCGCAATATGCGCGTGAAAACGGTATTCCGTATTTCGGCATTTGTTTCGGCATGCAAATGGCGGTGATCGAGGCGACCCGCAACATGGTCGGTATTGCCAAGGCCAGTTCCACCGAGTTCGGCCCGTGTGATGAGCCTGTGGTCGGGTTGATGACCGAATGGGTCAAGGGCAATGAAAAACACCAACGCAATCAAGAAACCGACCTTGGCGGCACAATGCGCCTTGGCGCGTATCCCGCAGTGCTTAAAAAAGGCTCGCTGGTCGAAAAAATTTACGGCAAGTCGAGTATTTATGAGCGTCACCGCCACCGATATGAGGTGAATATGGCGTATCGTGACCGGCTAGAGGCGTGTGGATTGGCGTTTTCAGGCACATCACCGGACGGTGAATTGCCGGAAATCGTTGAGAATGTAAACCATCCTTGGTTTATCGGAGTACAGTATCACCCCGAGCTTAAATCTCGTCCGTTTGACCCGCATCCGCTCTTTGTGTCGTTTATCGAAGCGGCGGTGAAGCAGGCGCGTCTTGTTTAAAACACGGCTATGGCCTTGATCTTTTAAGAGTGGTCGCAATGGGGGAGAACCCTAAAAAAATATTGGTGATTTCCGGTTCTTCGCGTTCATGTGGGGCGACAATGCGCGCCGTTGAGGCGCTCGTTGAAGGGCAAGACAATGTGCAGCATATCGCGCTTCACGAATGCGCCATTGCTTTTTATGATTATGCGGCGGTGTATCCCGACCAAGGCGATGATTTCGCGATGATTTGCGAAAAAATGCTGGATGCGACCGATATAGTTTTTGTGACGCCGGTCTATTGGTATGCGATGAGTGCGCCGATGAAAGTGTTTTTTGACCGCTTGAGCGATCTTCTTTCCGTCCGTAAGGAACAAGGCCGCGCCTTGAAAGGGAAACGGGTTTGGCTCCTCACCAATGGCGCGGATATTGCTCTGCCCGATGGGTTTATTGTGCCGTTTGAATTGACCAGCCGCTATTTTGATATGCAGTTTATGGGGCATCACTATCTTTACACGCATAAGGATGACGCGTTAAAACAGAGCAGTTGGTCCGCCCTTCAAGCCTTTAAAAAGGATATTTTCCAGTGATGAAAACAGTAACCGTCCACGATATTGCCATTAATAACCACGCGCCCTTTGCCTTGATTGCGGGGCCTTGCGCCATGGAAAGCCGCGAGCACGCGTTTTTCATGTGTGATGCGTTGAAGGCGATTACGGGACGGCTCGGGATTCCTTTTATTTATAAAAGCTCGTTTGACAAAGCGAACCGCACGGCGCTTGGCGCAGGGCGCGGGATTGGGATTGATGAAGCCTTGCGCGTTTTTGCCGATATCAAACAAGAATTTGGCGTGCCGGTGATTACGGATGTTCACACCGCCGAGCAATGCGCCGTTGCGGCAACGGTGGTTGACGTGCTTCAAATCCCCGCATTTTTGTGTCGCCAGACGGATTTACTGGTCGCCGCCGCCAATACGGGCAAGCCGATCAACGTCAAAAAAGGCCAATTCCTTGCCCCATGGGACATGAAAAACGTGGCGGCGAAAATCGCAGGAAGCGGCAATGAGCAAATCATGCTGTGCGAACGCGGGGCGAGCTTTGGTTACAACACATTGGTGTCGGATATGCGCGCCTTGCCGATTATGGCGGAAACGGGCTATCCGGTGATTTTTGATGCAACCCACTCGGTTCAACAACCGGGCGGCAAGGGCGCAAGCACTGGCGGTGACCGCGAAATGGTGCCGGTTTTGGCACGCGCGGCGTTGGCTGTGGGTGTTGCGGGTGTGTTTATGGAGGTTCATAACGACCCCGACAGCGCCCCATCCGATGGCCCAAACATGGTGCGGCTTGAGCAAGCCGAAGGGCTTCTCTCCACGATGAAAGCGATTGACGACCTCGTTAAATCGCGCGTTTTCAACGTTTAATAAACAATACTGAAACCAAAACCTTAAGAGATAAGGATTAAAAGCAATGAGCGTTATTCTCGATATTTACGCAAGACAAATTCTCGACAGCCGCGGCAACCCGACGGTTGAGGTGGACGTAACCCTTGAAAGCGGTGCCATCGGACGCGCGGCGGTTCCATCGGGTGCGTCGACAGGGGCGCATGAAGCGGTCGAATTGCGCGACGGGGATATGAGCTTTTACGGCGGAAAATCCGTGCATCAGGCGGTTGAAAACGTCAACAGTGAGATTTTGGATGCGCTTGTCGGCATGGATGCGCGCGACCAGATGCATATTGACCAATGCCTGATTGACCTTGACGGCACGAAGAATAAGAGCAACCTCGGCGCTAACGCGATTTTGGGGGTCAGTTTGGCGGTGGCGCGCGCGATGGCGGAGGAGCTTGATATGCCCCTGTTCCGCTATGTCGGCGGGCCATATTCCCATACATTGCCGGTGCCGATGATGAACATCATCAATGGCGGCGCCCACGCCGATAATCCGGTTGATATTCAAGAATTTATGATTATGCCGCTATCAGCCCCGAACGTGACCGAAGCCATTCGTTATGGCGCGGAAGTGTTCCATGCGCTGAAAAAAGAGCTTTCCGCCGCCGGCCTCAACACCAATGTCGGCGACGAAGGCGGTTTTGCGCCGAATGTAGCCTCGACGGATGAGGCGATTGGTTATGTGATGAAGGCGATTGAGCGCGCGGGGTATAAGCCGGGCGATGATATTGCGCTGGCGCTCGATTCCGCCTCGACCGAATTTTACAAGGACGGCAAATATCACCTCGCGGGCGAAGGCAAAATCTTGGGCTCGGATGAAATGGTGCGCTATTACGAAGACCTCACCAAGCGTTACCCGATTGTGTCGATTGAAGACGGCATGGCGGAGGATGACTGGGAGGGCTGGAAAGCCCTGAACGCCGCTATTGGCCATAAAATTCAACTGGTTGGCGATGATTTGTTCGTCACGAATGTCGAGCGTTTGGCGCAGGGGATCGAGCAAAAATCCGCCAATGCGATTTTGATTAAGGTGAACCAGATCGGGACATTAACCGAAACCCTGCGCACCGTTGAAATGGCGAAAAAAGCGGGATACGGGATTGTGATGTCGCATCGTTCCGGCGAAACCGAGGATTCAACAATCGCGGATTTGGCGGTCGCAACGAATTGCGGACAAATCAAGACGGGGTCGTTGTCGCGGTCGGATCGGATGGCGAAGTATAATCAATTGATCCGTATCGAAGAAACAATCGCATCCTACGCACAATACGCCGGATATTCTATTTTGCGTAAATAGGCGTTTGGGGTGTATTACTTGCCCTTTTGATGCCCTTTTGATGGGTGCGTAAGTCATTGTTTCATGAGTCCAAAACAAGAACGCGGCGACCCTTTCGGGGTCGTTTGTGTTTTTGTGTCAAAAAATATGCGGCGTAAAAAACGAATCAAATGAGTCACTTAGCGGTGCCGCGTCATGAACCGCTATTGCGCCTGTGTTTTTGTGTTTGACGCGGGTGATTCGCTTGTGATTCCATTTATCTATGAGCAAGAAACACCTTCACAGACCTTTTTCCAAACTTGTCGGGCTGACGGCCTTGATGGTTTTGATGTGTGTGTATTTTTCGTTTCACTTGCTTCAGGGCGAGCGCAGCTATTTCACGCTGAAACAGCTCGAGGGTCACAGCGCGTCATTATCGGATGATCTCGGTGTGCTTGAGGCACAGCGTGCGGCACTTGAAATGCGGGTGCGTAAAATGCGCCCCGATGCCGTTGACCCTGATTTGCTGGAGGAACAGGCGATGTTCATGTTCGGCCCGCGCCGCGACAATCTGGTTCAAATTATTGACCCTTCGGCGAGCATGTCGCCGGATATGTCATCGGGCATGTCATCGGATTCTGCGCTTTAATTTGCCCCTTCAATGCGGTTCATTTGCCGTTCATTTACGGTTCATTCGCTGGGACATCTTGCGTAACCCTCTCTTTTCATTCAGTTCTTTTGCGCCTTGTGGGATCACGTGCTTTTGGACGCGTTTGTTTGATCTTAAAAACCCTTGTAAAACAATATGTTGCGCCGCAACAAAATGACTTTAGGGCTGGATTTTCGGTTTAAAATCGTGTAAAAGACGCGAGATTTACCCCGATAACCAGTAAGGCATGAAACAAGTGGCTGCAAAACACAAGAAAGAGGCAAAGCTCATGGCCGTATCCAATAGCCGCCCCGAGCCGACCGCAGAAGACATCAAAACCTATTACCGCGACATGTTGCTCATCCGCCGTTTCGAGGAAAAGGCCGGACAATTATACGGTATGGGCTTGATTGGTGGTTTTTGCCATTTGTATATCGGGCAAGAGGCGGTTGTGACGGGTATTCAAGCGGTTCAGGAGCCGCAAGACACAGTGGTCACGGCCTATCGCGACCACGGGCATATGTTGGCTTGTGGCATGGATGCCAAGGGCGTGATGGCGGAATTGACCGGCCGTTCAACGGGGTATTCCCGCGGTAAGGGCGGGTCGATGCATATGTTCAGCCGCGAGAAGAAATTCTTCGGCGGACACGGGATTGTCGGCGCGAGTGCCTCCATCGGCACCGGCCTTGGTTTTGCCCATAAATATAACGAAGATGGCGGCGTTGCCGTGGCCTATATGGGGGACGGCGCGTCCAACCAAGGCCAGTTTTACGAGTGCCTCAACATGGCGGCGCTGTGGAAACTCCCCGTACTTTATGTGATCGAAAACAACAAATACGGCATGGGTACATCGCAAGAGCGTCATGCCGCCGGACAATTGTACAAGCGCGGCGACGGATATGGCGTGCCAGGCGAGCAAGTGGACGGTATGGACGTGTTTGCAGTGCGCGAAGCCGCGCGTCAGGCGTTTGATTATATTCGGTCAGGCAAGGGGCCGTATTTGCTGGAGATGAGCACCTATCGTTACCGCGGACATTCCATGTCCGACCCTGCGAAATATCGTTCGAAGGAAGAAGTGCAAAAGGAAAAAGAAGAGCGCGACCCGATCGAGCGTTTGAAGGCTTTGCTCCCCGCATACAAAATCAGTGACGATGACTTGAAGGCGATTGATAAAGACATCAAACAAATCGTCAACGAAGCCGCAGAATTCGCCATGGAATCGCCGGAACCACATGTTGATGAATTGTGGACGGATGTTCTTATTCCGGTTAAAGAATAATATATAAAATATTGATAAGGTTGCAAAAATGTCCGTAAATATCTTGATGCCCGCTTTGTCGCCGACAATGACCGAAGGCACGTTGTCCAAATGGGTAAAGAAAGAAGGCGACGCCGTGAAGGCGGGTGATGTGATCGCCGAAATCGAAACTGACAAAGCAACGATGGAAGTCGAAGCGGTCGATGAAGGCGTGATTGGCAAATTGCTGGTTGCCGAAGGGGCGGAAAATGTCGCCGTCAACACGCCGATCGCAGTGTTGCTTGAGGATGGCGAGAGTGCCGCGGATGTAAATATTGCGCCAGTTTCTGGTGGCTCGGCATCCAAGGGCGCAACTTCAGATGACGCCGCGCCGATGGCGGCGTGTTCTTTGCCGCGGGCGGAGCCTAAGGGCGATGTCGGCGGGTCGGCTTTGTATAGCGGGTCGGCAGGCGGGTTTGTTGAAGGCCAACGCATCGAAAACCGCGAAATTCTTGTGGCGCAAGGGCATATCTTGCCACCGCCGGTGTTTGACGAGACGGGCTTTGCCGCGACCGTTGAAACCATGACGGTTCGTGAGGCTTTGCGCAACGCGATGGCGGAGGAAATGCGCCGTGATGAGGCGATCTACCTGATGGGTGAGGAAGTCGCGGAATATAATGGTGCGTATAAAGTGTCGCAAGGCTTGCTGGATGAATTCGGTGCCAAGCGCGTGATTGACACGCCGATTACGGAACACGGGTTTGCTGGGCTCGCGGTTGGGTCGGCTTTCCAAGGCCTGAAGCCGATTGTCGAATTCATGACAATGAATTTCGCAATGCAGGCGATTGACCATATTATTAACTCTGCCGCCAAGACCTTATATATGGCGGGCGGCCAGCTTGGTTGCCCGATTGTTTTCCGCGGCCCGAACGGCGCGGCGTCCCGCGTTGGGGCGCAACACTCGCAATGCTATGCGAGCTGGTACGCGCATGTGCCGGGGTTGAAGGTTGTGGCGCCGTGGAGCGCGGCGGACGCGAAAGGCCTGATGAAGGCCGCTATTCGCGACCCGAACCCTGTGGTTATTCTCGAAAACGAGATCATGTACGGCCAAAGCTTTGAATGCCCGACCGATGAAGATTTTGTGATTCCCATTGGCCGCGCCAAAATCGAACGCGAAGGCAAGGACGTGACCTTGGTTGCGTTCTCCATCATGGTCGGCAAGGCGCTTGAAGCCGCCAAAAAGCTCGAAGAAGACGGGATTGATGCCGAGGTTATCAATTTGCGCTCCATTCGCCCGCTTGACACCTATACCTTGCTTCAGAGCTTGAAAAAGACAAACCGTATGGTGACGATTGAGGAAGGCTGGGCGTTTTCCGGCATTGGCGCGGAGATTGCGGCACTGATGATGGCGCATGGATTTGACGATCTGGACGCCCCGATAGAGCGCGTTCATTCCGCTGATGTGCCGTTGCCATATGCCGCAAATCTTGAGGCGCTCGCCTTGCCGCAAGTGGATGAAATCGTCCATAAGGCGAAAAAAGTCTGCTACGCCGCATAGTGTTTTTATCGGGTCGCCTGTGGTGCGGGCGGCCTTTGATCGTGTGTTTTCTTGTTGTATAAACGATAGATTTTATCGCCCCTGAAATTGCCCTTGAAAAGGATGTGTACCGATGCCTGTTTCCATTTTGATGCCTGCTTTGTCGCCGACAATGACCGAAGGCACCTTGTCCAAATGGGTGAAGAAAGAAGGCGACGCCGTGAAGGCGGGCGACGTGATCGCCGAAATCGAAACCGACAAGGCAACGATGGAAGTCGAAGCGGTGGATGAAGGCGTGATCGGCAAGATTTTAGTGGCGGAAGGCGCTGCGAATGTTGCGGTCAACCAGATGATCGCGGTGTTGCTGGAAGACGGCGAGAGCAGCGATGATTTGAAGGCGTTCCTAAACAAACAAACAGCCGGACAAGACAACACGAAATCCGGTGCGGCGAGCGGTGATAGCGCGGGTGATGCCGTGAAGGTGCCTGCCGGTGGCGTTGCGAGTGCGCCTGCGCCTGCGCCGATTTCTGCGGCATCCACATCGTCAGGCGGGCGGGTTCATGCGTCGCCTTTGGCGAAGCGTTTGGCGAATGTTTACGGCCTGAATTTGTCGCTTGTGCAAGGGTCGGGGCCGCGCGGGCGGATTGTGCGCGCCGATGTTGAGAAGGCGAAATCGTCCGGCGGAGCGAGCGCGGCGGCTGCTCCGGCTTCTTCAAATGCTGCGAATACCGGCGGCGGGTTGCCAAAGGCAAAAGGGCCGGATGCGCGGCAATTGGCGGATATGCTCGGTATGCAATATGAAGCCGTGGCCAACAGCAACGTACGCAAAACCATCGCGAACCGCTTGCTGGAATCCAAAGTCACGGTTCCGCATTTTTACCTGACCATTGAATGCCGCATCGACAAATTAATGGATATGCGGGCGCAAATTAATGCCGAGGCCGATGGCGCTTATAAGCTCTCGGTCAATGATTTCGTGATCAAGGCGGCGGCGGTCGCGCTCAAAAAAGTGCCGGCGGCGAATGCGGCGTGGACGGATTCCCATATCATCCGTTTTGCGGATGCCGATATTTCGGTGGCTGTGGCGACCGATGGCGGCTTGATTACCCCGATCATTAAAAAAGCCGAGGATAAATCGCTGCGCGAGATTTCAAACAGCATGAAAGACCTCGCCAAACGCGCCCGCGACGGCAAGTTACAGCCCATCGAATTCCAAGGCGGCACGTTTTCCATCTCGAATCTCGGCATGTATGGGGTGAAGTCATTTTCGGCGATTATCAACCCGCCGCAAGGATGCATCCTCGCCGTTGGAGCGGGATTCGAAACACCGGTTGTGGAGAACGGTCAAATCAAAATCGCAACGGTGATGTCTTGCACCTTGTCCTGTGACCACCGCGTGGTTGATGGCGCGGTCGGCGCGGAATTCTTGCAATCCTTCAAGGACTTCATTGAAAATCCGGCGAAGCTGTTTGTATAAAGCCGCCTTAAGATTGCCAAAATCGTAAAATCAAAATCTTGTGGAGAGGTGTGTCAAAAACACACTATATCTTGACGCATCATGCTAATCTTTGAGTCGTGAATCACTGACCAAAAAATAGTGGCCTTGGAACGGGCCCGAGATGAGCGTAAGGGAAAAAGATGCGTATTGAACTTGTCGGCGGAATGGGGCTTGGGAAAACAACCCTGTGCAAGGTTTTTGAACAAATCGGGTTTAACTGTATATACGAAGACCTTGGCGACAACCCGTTTATTGCCGATTTTTATGCGGATCCCGAGAGTTACCGATTCCCTTGCCAGCTCTGGTTCTTGGCGGCGAAGTTTTCCGAGCTGAAGAAAAAAATGATTAATGACCAGATGAATGTCATTGATCAGGCCGTGTTGAATTGCAAGGCCTACAGCAATATCCTGTTCAAGGAAAAAGACCCCGAGGCGCTCCACATCATTCACCAATGCTTTGATTATATTGATCGCCAATTTGACAAGCCGGACGTGATGATTCACCTGAAATGTTCACCGGAGGTTCAAAAAAAGCGAATCGAGATGCGCAACCGTTCATTCGAACAAAAGGTCGAGCTTGATTACCTCTATGCCCTTCAACGTGAAATCGGAACGCTGGTGAACGAGGCCAAGGCCGATGGCCTGACCGTGATCGACATTGACACGGAGGAAGTCTTCCTCCCCGGCAATCGTTTATTTGCCGAAGACCTTGCGCGGGACATCGCCGAGCGCTGCGGATTGTATATTCAAGCGCCGCAAGTCACCAAGCCTGTCAATAGCGGCAAAAATCAACGCGCATTTGCATTTGCCTTTATGGAAGACGCGTAATAAAACAATCACTATAGAATTGTCACTGAGTTTTTGACATTCATCACTATCTCTAAAGAAGGGGTGCTTTGCCATGTCCGAACAAAAATTTGATCTTGTCGTCATCGGCGGTGGGCCGGGCGGGTATGTTGCCGCCATTCGCGGGGCACAGCTCGGCATGAGTGTCGGGCTTGTCGAGGCCAATCACCTTGGCGGGATTTGTTTGAATTGGGGCTGTATCCCAACGAAGGCGTTGCTGCGCAGTTCGGAAATTCACCATTTGTTGCATAACCTCGACCAATACGGGTTTGCGGCGAAGGATGTCACGTTTGACCTCAAGAAAATTGTCCAGCGTTCACGCGGGGTGGCGAACCAGCTTTCCAAAGGCATCGCCCATTTGCTGAAAAAGAACAAAATCACGGTGTTTGACGGCTTCGGCAAACTCGCCGGCAAGGGAAAAATTGCCGTGTCCAAAGACGGCAAAGCGGTTGCCGAGCTATCCGCAAAAAACATCATTCTTGCCACGGGTGCGCGGGCGCGGGTCATTCCGGGGCTGGAGCCGGATGGTAAACTAGTCTTGACGTATAAAGAGGCGATGGTGCCGGAAACCATGCCGAAATCGTTGCTTGTCGTCGGGTCGGGCGCTATCGGCATCGAATTTGCGAGTTTTTACCATCATATGGGCGTAAAAGTCACGGTTGCCGAGGTTATTGACCGCGTTTTGCCCGCAGAAGACGAAGAAATATCCGCTTTCGCGCGTAAACAATTCGAAAAACAAGGCTTGATTATCAAAACAGGCGTTCAAGTGAAGAAACTCGATAAATCCAAAGACAGCGTGACCGCCCATATCGAAAAAGACGGTAAAGTCGAAACGCAGGTTTTCGACCGTGTGATTATGGCGGTTGGTATTGTCGGCAATGTAGAGTCCATCGGGCTTGAAAACACCAAGGTAAAGACCGATCGCGGGCATATTGTCGTGGATCAATGGTGCGCGACGGGCGAGGCGGGTGTTTACGCGATTGGGGATGTTGTGTCCGGCCCTTGGCTGGCGCATAAAGCAAGCCATGAGGGCGTGATCTGCGTTGAAAAAATCGCCGGCAAAAAAGACGTTCACCCGATGGATAAAACACGGATTCCGGGCTGTACCTATTGCTATCCTCAGGTTGCCTCCGTTGGGTTGACGGAGAAAAAGGCGATCGAAAAAGGCCATAAAATTAAGGTCGGGCGTTTTCCGTTCATGGGCAATGGCAAGGCGATTGCGCTTGGTGAGCCCGAGGGCATGGTCAAAACCATTTTCGATGAAAAAACCGGCGAATTGCTCGGCGCCCATATGATCGGCGCGGAAGTCACCGAGATGATCCAAGGCTATGTCATCGCGATGCAGCTTGAAACAACCGAAACCGATTTGATGCATACTGTGTTTCCGCACCCGACTTTGTCGGAAATGATGCATGAGAGCGTGCTCGATGCCTATGGACGCGCGATTCATTTCTAAGTCTTTTCGGTGAACATCTGTTGCGCTGCGCCTTAAAGCGCGGTAATGCTTATGGTCTGATAAGAGCATTTGTACGAACACTAGCGAGCATTATAGAGCGAAGGTGCAGCATGACATATAATCCCGATCTCAAAAAACCGGAAGTGCGTCACAGGGAAAAACAAAAGAACCCTGACCGTCCGATGGGCAAAAAACCCGACTGGATTCGGGTCAAGGCTCCTGTTTCAAAGGAATATCACGCCACCCGCAACATCGTGAAGCAATTGCACCTGACCACAGTGTGCGAGGAAGCCGGTTGCCCGAATATTGGCGAATGCTGGCAAAAAAGCCACGCGACCTTCATGATTATGGGCGAAGTTTGTACACGCGCGTGCTCATTTTGTAACGTCGCAACGGGACGCCCCGATGCGCTCAACCCGATGGAGCCGACCAAAGTGGCGGTTGCGGTTCAAAAAATGGGGCTGAAGCATGTGGTTATTACCTCGGTTGACCGCGACGACCTTGACGATGGCGGCGCCGAACATTTTGTAAAGACAATTTCTGAGATACGCCGTTTGTGCGACGGCACGACGATTGAGATTTTGACGCCGGACTTCAAAGGCAAAAAAGGCGCGGTCGATGTTGTGGCAAAGGCGCGCCCCGATGTGTTCAACCATAATCTTGAAACCGTTCCAGGGCTGTATCCGACCATTCGCCCGGGGGCGCGTTATTTCACCTCGCTTCGCTTGCTGGAGCGGGTGAAGGATGTTGACCCGACGATTTTCACCAAATCCGGTATTATGGTCGGGCTTGGTGAAACGCGCGAACAAGTCGGGCAAGTCATGGACGATTTGCGTGCCGCCGATGTTGATTTCCTGACCATCGGGCAATATTTGCAACCCACTCCGAAACATGCGGCGGTTGAGGCGTTCATCACGCCCGAAGAATTTTCCGTTTATGAGAAAATGGCGCGCGCCAAAGGGTTTTTGATGGTTGCCGCAACGCCGTTGACGCGCTCAAGCTATCACGCGGGCGAAGACTTTGAAAAACTGCGCTTGGCGCGGCTCAAAAAACTGGGTCTGGAAAATGATGCCGTGGATGCAGGCCGCGTTTTGAACGGTGATGTTCAGGCGGATGAAAGCCATGCGCCCGTGTCGGCCGCCGAATAAACGCCTGAAAACAAACAGATTGCGTCATGCCAAAGCATCACGAAAAAAGGGTTCTGCCCTACAGCCCAGAGCAATTATTCGACCTTGTCGCCGATATTGAAAAATACTCCGAATTCCTTCCGTGGTGTTTAGCCAGCCGTTTCCGAAGCCGCAGCGGTGATACCGTTGTGGCGGAGCTGGTGATCGGGTTTCGGATGTTTCGCGAACGGTTTGTGTCGCGGGTGTCGATGGAAAGGCCGCACCGTATTCATGTTGATTACCTCGAAGGCCCGATGAAGCATTTATCGAATGAATGGGTGTTTCGCCCGCACGCCAAGCCCAACCATTGCGAAGTCGATTTTTATGTCGATTTCGAATTCAAAAATCCCGTTTTGCAAAAAGTCGTTGGTGTTTTGTTTGCGGAGGCTTTTCGCCGCATGGTCATCGCCTTCGAGGCGCGTGCGCAGCAAATTTATGGCGATCCCGACATCTCTTGACATCGTTATGACCTAGTCACGGTCTGGTTTTGACCCTTAATCGAGCCTTATATGCGTCTTGACGCGTCAAGGATGATTTCAAGCCCTTTGAGGCAGGCTTGTTGCCGGATGGTTTCACGGGTGCCGCTGAAGACGCATTGATGCGTCACTGTGAGGGGCACTGCGGCGATTGTGGAGGCTTGGTTGAGGGAGATCCCGAAATAGACGAGCCCGACCGGTTTTTGCGCTGATCCGCCTGTCGGCCCCGCAATTCCGGTGACGGAGAGGGCGATGGACGCGCGGCTGCGGCGAAGGGCGCCTTCGGCCATTTGGGCGGCGCATTCGGCGCTGACGGCTCCGAATTGTTTTAATATGTCTTGTTCTACGCCCAGCATGTCAATTTTAGCGTCATTGCTATAGGTGATAAAACCGCGGTCAAAATAGGCGGAGGAACCGGCGATGCCGGTAATCGCCGCCGAAATCATGCCGCCGGTGCAGGATTCCGCCGTTGTAATCATGAGCGGCGCGGCGGCTGGGGTTATGCTCGCCGCGGCCTCTATGGCCCTAAAAATCTCGGACACAAGATTTTTTGTGGATTGTACGAAATCGGCTTCGGACACAATCGTCATGAGATTAACCACGTCATGACCGGCGGGCAGAACAGGACGATAGCATAGCATGAAACCGCCGCGGCAATCCCTGCCAAAACATCGTCAAACATAACGCCGAACGCGCCGCCAATATGGCGGTCACACCACGAGATCGGCCAAGGCTTCGCGGCGTCAAACAGGCGGAAAAGGGCGAAACACAGCAAGAGCAAGCTCATCTGACCCTGCATGTTTTGAATATTTAAGATGAAGTATGGAATGCAAGATATTGATAATCCACATGTTTCGTCAATAACTATTTCTGATGCGTCGTGTTGGCCTGATTTATTCATATAAATTTGGGATGCCCAAAGGCCGATCACGAAGCTCAGGAAAATAAACGAGAGCAAACCGGTAAAACTGTCGAGCCAAAGGCAAAAAATCGCGACGAACGGAAGGCTTGCAACGCTCCCCCATGTTCCCGATGCGGGCTTGATGAGGCCGCTGCCGAACCATGTGGCGAGCAAAACGGCGGGGTGGGACAGGGGGGTGTCGGTACCGAGTTTACGAAGGCTCAGTTTAAGCATCCTGATAGCCTTCGGGGAAATAGGCGGTGACGATTGCTTGCGCCGCGAGGCCTTCTTTGCGGCCTGTGAACCCCAGTTTTTCAGTGGTGGTGGCCTTGAGGCCGATGGCGTTGCGGGGCAAGGGAAGGATCGTGGTCAAATGATCAAGGATGCGTTCCCTATGCGGGGTCATTTTCGGTTCTTCGCCGATCAAAGTGAGGTCAATATGGGTCAGAACGCCACCGCATGCGGCGAGTGTTTCCAGTGCATGGGTCAAAAAATCATGGCTGTCGCGGTTTTTATGGCGCTTGTCGGAGGGCGGGAAATGGGTGCCAATATCGCCATTGGCGGCGGCACCGTACAGGGCATCGCACAGGGCGTGAAGCACAACATCGGCGTCTGAATGCCCCGCAAGGCGGCGGTTAAAGGGGATGTCGAGGCCGAACAGGCGGATATGGCTCACCGCCGCGGCAGTTCGGTCAAAGGCGTGTACGTCAAAGCCTGATCCTGTGCGGTAATGCGGTTGCATAGCGGTGATCCTTATACGGCTTGGTTATGCGGTTATGTGTGTACGGTTATGTCGGTGTGGGCGGGCTTAGCTCAATAATTTTTGGACGATGTAGAAATCATTCGGCGTAGTGACTTTGATGTTCATCATATGGCCTTCGACCAGCAAAACGTCGTGTCCGGCCGAGCTGAGAACCGATGTGTCATCGGTGTGGTTTTTCTTGAAGGTTGATTTATGGGCGTCATAAAGGGCTTTAAACTCAAACCCTTGTGGTGTTTGCATGGCGAAGAGGTTTTCGCGCAGGACGTATTCGCCGCCGTAACATTCACGGTTTTTAAAAACGCCGCGGCGGTATGTGTCGGAGGCTTGGTAAGACAGGCTGACGCCCTTATGCCCTTGTTTCAGGGCATTGATGACTTTGTCTATGTCATTGGCCGTGACAAGCGGGCGGGCGGCGTCGTGAACAAGGACATAGTCCGGCGGCGTGTTGGCGGCAAAGTATTCAAGGGCTTTGAGGACGCTTTCCTGCCTTGAATTGCCGCCTGTGACCGGCGTTTCCAGCTTCATATTCTTTTGTGTTTCGTAGTAAAGCGTGGCGTGTTTGGTGTTAATCACGCACATGGTGCGGTCAATGGCGGGGTGGTCATGGAATGGTTTGGTGGCGTGCCACAGGATGCTGCGGTTATTCACAAGGCAGTATTGTTTGGGCATATCGGGTTCCGCGGCGTCTTTTTTAAAACGCTCGCCGGTGCCTGCTGCTACGATGATCGCCGCAATCTTTGCCATGACAGATGAATCCATATATGTAATAAATACGCGTTTAGTCCGTTTATGAAGATACGACATTGAGTATAATTGTAAAGCCCGCCGCAGCCTCGAAAAGCATAAAAAAAGCCTCTACACGGAGGCTTCAGCGTCTTTTTGCGATCTGGATTCGGCAAAAAGCCCTTGAAAACAAACTTGCTTTCGCGCTTGTTGGGCTGGCCTTTGTGTTTGGTTTTTTCACATACGCGGCGCTCACCTCTGCCCCGCCTTTTGAAAAAGATCCTGATGCGATTATCTGGCTTCTCAACATCGACCTTGTCATTATCATTTTGTTTTTGTTGTTGATTATCCGCCGGATTGTCGATCTTTGGGGGTCGAGAAAGCGCGGGGTGGCGGGGGCGAAGCTGCATATACGCTTGGTCTTTGTGTTTACGCTGCTTGCCGGATTGCCGGCGATTGTCATGACGATTTTCTCGGCGTTCTTTTTTTATTACAGCATTCATGGGTGGTTCAGCCAAAACGTCGCGCGGGCGGTGAGTGAATCGCAAGCCGTTGCCGAGGCGTATCTGAAGGAGCACCAGCAAACGATCAAAGCCGATATTCTGGCCATGGCCAACGACCTTGACCGCCAAGCCGTGATTTTGACCGACAATGAAACGGCGATGAACAGGATGATGCAGACGCAGTCATTCTTTCGGAATTTGTCGGAAGCCGTCTTGCTGGATTCAAAGGGCGATGTGGTTGCCCGCGCGGATTACAGCCTGTCGATCGCGTTTTCCGACATCGCAAAGGACGACATAAGGCGCGCCGCAGACGGCGAAATTGTGTTGATCGAGGAGCGCGAGTCGGAAGACAGAATCAGGGCGCTGCTCAAGCTTCGAAACTATATCGATACGTATTTATATGTTGGCCGGATGATTGAGCCAAAAGTGCTGGCGCATCTTGAATCGACCAGAAAAGGTGTACAGGAATATAAAGCCCTGCAAGGCAGCAGCACGAAAATCCAGCTAACGATTACGGTCATTTACGTTGTGATCGCGATTTTGTTGATGGTGAGTGCCACATGGTTTGGCCTCAATTTTGCGCGGCGATTGGTGCAGCCTATCGGAAGTTTGATTTCAACGGCGGAGCTTGTGCGCTCAGGGGATTTGAGCGCCCGCGTTCAGGATATTCAGTCCAAGGACGAATTCGGAACATTGGCGCAGGCCTTTAACCGCATGACCGAACAGCTTCAAATCCAGCAAAACGAGCTTATCGAAGCCAACCGGATGCTTGACTATCGTCGCCGCTTCACGGAAACGATTTTGGGCGGGGTTTCAACGGGTGTCATCAGTATGGACAGCCAGCATAACATCACGCTTTTGAACAATGCGGCGCTTGATTTGCTGGGGCTGGAGCGTAAAGACTTGCTGGGGCGGCATATTGCGACGGTTCTGCCCGAGAGTTTCGCCCTGATTGAGCAGTCGTTTTTGGATATTGACGGGGTGCATCAGGCCGATATTGAGTTTCGCCGTAAGGATGGCGCGAAGCGCAGCCTCAAGATCAGCGTATCGGTTGAATTGATTGGCGACAGCGAAACAAGCGCTATTTTGACCTTTGATGACATTACGGACATCCAGATTGCGCAAAGGCGTTCGGCATGGGCGGATGTTGCGCGGCGCATCGCGCATGAGATCAAAAACCCCTTGACCCCGATACAATTATCGACGGAACGCCTACGCCGCAAATATCTTAAAACGCTTGATAATGAAAAAGACCGCGCGATTTTTGAACAATGCACCCAAACGATTATCAAGCATGTCGATGATATTAAAAACATGGTGAATGCGTTTTCTAATTTTGCCAAAATGCCTGAGCCGCAATTGCGGGATACAAATATTTCAAGATTGGTGCGCGAGGTATTCACCCTGCAAAAGCAGGCCAATACCAAAATTCGTTTTTCCTACACCAATGACGCGCCGGACGACCTTGTCTTGAGCTGTGACGAACAACAAATCCGTCAATGCCTGACCAATTTGATCCAAAACGCGGTGGATGTTTTTGACAGTGAGGCCGGCGAGGAGGAGCGGGAAGACTTTGTCCCCGCAATCGCCCTTAACATCCATAAAGACCGCAGTGTCTTGTATATCGGCGTGGCGGATAATGGCCCCGGAATTCCGGCGGCTTTGCTTGACCGCGTGACCGAGCCATATGTGACCAACAAGAAAAAGGGAACGGGGCTGGGGCTTGCCATCGTTAAAAAGATTGTCGAGGATCATGGCGGTGAGCTTATGTTCGAGGCGACTCCATGGCGTCCTGCGGCCAGTGATGCCGCGGATGTTATTGTTGAAGCTGTGGCGACAAACGGCGCATCGCCTGTGTATAGCGGGGCGCATGTATACTTTACTTTACCTCTTCACAAGCCAGTGCAAACGGACGTATGATGGTCGCTATGATGCCCCATATCCTTATCATTGATGACGAAAAAGATATCCGCAGCCTTCTAAAAGAAATTTTGGAGGATGAGGGCTATCATGCGTCTGAAGCGGCGCATTCCGAGGCCGCGCTTGCCTCCATCCAGCAAAACAAGCCTGACCTCATGATTTTGGACATCTGGCTGGAAAACAGCGATATGGACGGCATGGAAATTCTTGAGCACGTCAAGAAAACCCACCCTGATGTTCCGGTGTTGATGATCAGTGGTCACGGCAATATTGAGATGGCCGTGAAGGCGATGAAGCTCGGCGCCTATGAGTTCATCGAAAAGCCTTTTAATTCCGACCGCTTGCTGATGATGATCGAGCGCGCATTGGAGGCTGGTAAGCTGGTGTCCGAGAATTTGGGGCTGAAGAAGAAAATTGATTTATTTGACGAGTTCACGGCGGTTGACCCAAAGACGGTGGCTATTCGTCAAGCCCTTGAAAAACATGCGAGCGGGAACAGCCGTATCATGATTACCGGTTTGTCCGGTTCCGGCAAGACATTATTGGCGCGAACCGTTCATGATTTGTCGAGTGTTGCAAAGGGGCCTTTTGTGATCCTTGAATGCACCGGTATGGCGGCGCAAAATGAAGCCAGTCAAAAGAGTCATGTTGACTCTGTATTGCTTCAGGCAAGGGGCGGAAGCTGTGTGCTGCAAAACATTCACGATATGCCGAAAACCATGCAAGGTATGTTGGTCAGTATGCTTCAAAACGCCGAAATTTCGGCGCAAATACGGTTCATTTCGACGGCGCATAGCGCGATCATCCAGATGGTTAAGCAAGGCCAGTTTAAAGAAGATTTGTTTTACCGCTTGAACGTGGTTCAAATTGACGTGCCGCCTTTGAAAGACCGTAAGCAAGATATTCCGGAGCTTGCGGCCTATTACCTGCGCAAATTTTTTACGGCACGCGGCAAGGCTGCGCCCAAAATTCAGGATGATGCGTTGCTGGTGTTGCAAAAATTTGACTGGCCGGGCAATGTGCGCCAAATCAAGAATACGATGGAAAACGTTGCTATGACCCATCTTGAGGCCGGATTGATGATGTTGAAGGCCGAGCATTTGCCGTCTGATATTCGCGGGTTTATGACCGGTGCAAAATCGGGTCATCATGACGCGAATGGCGGGTCAGATGTCGGGGCGCTAGTGTTAAACTGGCTGTCTTTGCCGCTCAAGGACGCCCGCGCCTTTTTTGAGAAGTTTTATATTGAGGCGCAAATGGATCGTTTTGGCGGCAATATTTCCAAGGCCGCCGATTATATCGGGATGGAGCGTACCGCGCTTCACCGCAAAATCAAGTCATTGGAGGAGCTTGAGGGTTCATCCGAGGGTCAAATCTCAACAAAAGAGGATCAAACGCAGCCCCTGAAGGCGGCCATATCAAGAGGACAAGCATCATGAAAGCGGTTATCTGCGGCGCAGGGCAGGTTGGATACACCATCGCGTCATATCTTTCGCGTGAGAATAACAGCATCACAATCGTGGACAGCAACCCAGAGCTTGTGGCCGTGGCCTCGGATACGCTTGATGTGAACGGCGTTGTGGGGCACGCATCGCACCCGCATACACTGGAAAAGGCCGGCATTCGTGACGCGGATATGATCATCGCCGTGACCGCGTCGGACGAGATCAACATGGTGGCGTGCCAAGTCGCCCATTCATTGTTCAATGTGCCAAAAAAAATCGCGCGAATCCGGCACCAATCATACCGCGACCCAGCATGGGCGAATTTGTTTTCGCGCTATAATATGCCGATTGACGTCATTATCTCGCCTGAGCTTGAGGTCGCGAATGCCATTACCAACAGGCTGATTGTCCCCGGCACAACCAATGATGTGCCGATGGCGGATGGGCGTTTGCACTTGATCGGTCTGGTTTGCGAGGAAAATTGTCCGTTGCTCAACACCGCGATGCGCCAATATGGTTTGTTGTTTCCTGATCTGAGCTTTTCTGTCTTGGCCATTTTCCGTGGGCCGGATCATATCGCCCCGAATATGGACGTCCAGCTTGAAGAAGGGGACGAGGTTTATTTGCTGGTGGAACGCAAACAATTGACCCGTGTTTTGGCCGCATTCGGGCATCATGAACAAGTGGCGAAGAATATCGTCATCATGGGCGGCGGCAATGTCGGGCTTTGCCTTGCGCATCACATTATGGATCACATCCCCGGTGTTCAGTTGAAACTGGTGGAGAGCAATGCCGCGCGGGCGCAGTACTTGTCCGAGGCCTTGCCGAATGTCCTCATCATCAATGGTGATGGTGTGACCGCCGATATGATGGAAGAGGCTAATATAAGCCAGACAGACACGTTTATTGCCGTGACGCAAAATGACGAAGAAAATATTCTTGGGTCTTTGTTGGCGAAACAAAGCGGTTGCAAGCGGACGATTGCCCTGATTAACAAGGATATTTATGCCGGTTTGGTGATCGATTACGGCATTGACGCGATTGTGAACCCGCGCAGCATTACCGTGTCAAACGTGCTGCAACATGTGCGGCGCGGGCGGATCAAGGCGGTGCATTCCATCCGTGACGGCGCGGCCGAGGTTATAGAGGCGCAAGCCTCCGAAACATGCGGAATTGTGAACCAGTGCCTGCGCGACATGACCGAAGAAAAGGGCATCATCGCGGGGGCGATCGTGCGTAAGAATGGTGAGATCATCATCCCGAAATCGGACACCAAAGTTGAAACCGATGACCGCGTCATCTTGCTCGCCCCGCAAAGAAAGGCCGGAAACGTCGAGAAATTATTCTCGTTCTCGGTTGATTTGTTCTGATCCGCGAAAAAGGTGTTCCATAGGATATTAAAAAAATATAACGGTCAAATCGGGGCTAAGTGGCTTGATTACCTCTATGTTTTGCCGTATTTTGCAACTGCAACATAATAAAACAAACAAAAATAAAGTGAGACCAGATTTATGTCAGAAAAAAATCAAAACGTTCAGGACGTCTTTTTGAATGCCATTCGCAAACAAAAAGTATCGGTCACGGTGTTCTTGGTCAACGGTGTTAAGCTTCAGGGTTTTGTAACTTGGTTCGATAATTTCTCTGTCTTGTTGCGTCGTGATGCACATGTACAGCTTATCTATAAACACGCAATTTCAACCATCATGCCGGGCGGTCCCGTCAAATTATTTGACGCAGAAGAAGGCGGCAAGGATGAAGGCGCGGGCGAATAACCCTTGCTTTGCGTGCTGTTTATCCGCTTTTGCTTTTGAAACGGCTTATTTGTGACCCATAAAGATAATCATACGTTCTTCAGTGAACAAAACAACCGCCGCGAGGCGGTTGTCATCGTTTGTCCGGAGATCAAAAGCGAAGGCCCGTTTACCGAGAGCATTCGCCGCGCCCACCAAGAAGAAGCCGCAGGCCTTGCAGAGGCGATTAGCCTGAATATCCTTGCGATTGTATCGGTGTCCGTGCCGAAAATGAGTGCCGCAACATTGCTCAGCAAAGGTGGCATTGAAAAGGTTCAAGACATTCTCGACAGTCTTTCAGGCGTCGAAACCGAAGATGACGAGGACGGCGGTGAAGACGATGATAGCGATTATGATGGCGACTATGATTCTTCTGATGCAGATGCCGCCACCGATGACGACTTGGATGTAGACGCGTTTGACGCAGAGGATGACGCGCCAAGAAAAGGCCGCAAACGCGCCCGTGAATGGGACGAGGATGAAGAGCACGACAAGCATGTCGATGTGATTTATTACGACGGGACGCTCAGCCCCGTTCAACAGCGAAACCTTGAACGTGCTTGGAAGACGAAGGTTATTGACCGGACGGCGTTGATTCTTGAGATATTCGGCGCGCGGGCGGTGACGAGCGAGGGCAAGTTGCAAGTTGAGCTTGCGGCGCTGTCTTACCAGCGTTCACGCCTTGTGCGGTCATGGACTCACCTTGAGCGCCAGCGCGGCGGGGCGGGCTTCATGGGCGGGCCGGGGGAAACCCAGATCGAGATTGACCGCCGTATCATTGACGACCATATCACCCAGATAAAAAAAGAGATTGGCCAACTTCAAAAAAACCGCGACCTTCAGCGCCGTGCGCGTGAACGCGTGCCGTTTCCGATTGTGGCGCTTGTGGGGTACACGAATGCCGGAAAATCGACCTTGTTTAATGCTCTGACGGGGGCCGAAATTTTCGTCAAGGATTTGCTGTTTGCAACGCTTGATACCACGATGCGGCGGGTTGATTTGCCGTCCGGCCTCACGATTATTTTGTCGGATACGGTCGGGTTTATTTCGAATTTGCCGACTCAGCTTGTCGCCGCGTTCCGTTCAACATTAGAGCAAGTCGAATATGCCGATCTTATTTTGCACGTCCAAGACATTGCAAACCCCAACCACGCACAGCAAAAAGAGGATGTAGAGATTATCCTCAATGACCTCGGCGTTGACCCGCAGGCGAGCGAGCATATTATTGAAGTCTTGAACAAGGTTGATTGCCTTGATGAAGAAGACCGCGAATTTCTGATGAACCGCTGCGCCAAAAACGACAAGATGGCGGTGATTTCGGCGGCGCAAGGGGAGGGGCTTGACGCTCTTTTGCGTCAAATTGAAACGTTTTTGACCCGCAATCGGGTCATTTTGAGTGTCAAAATCCCTATATCGGACGGCAAAGCGCGGGCATGGCTGTTTGAGAACGCTCAGGTTCTGAACGAAAAAGACGATGAGAGCTTTTTGACTTTGTCGGTGAAAATCGATAAATCTGTGTTGGAGCAATTCAGAAAGACATTCAATTATGGAGTCGAAGACTATGCGGCCTGACCCCCTTAAGATACAGGCGCTCATGCGTGAGGCTGCGAGCACCTATATCGTGCCGCGCTTTCGGAATTTGAAAAGCGGTGAAATTGACGAAAAAACATCGCCGAATGACCTTGTGACCCTCGCGGATATTGAGGCAGAGGCTTTTTTAGAGCAAGCCTTCGGCAAGTTATACCCCTCCATTCGTTTTATGGGCGAGGAAAAGGTGCACCGCGTTCCCAAAACCTTGGATTTGCTCAAACAATCCAGTGATGATTACTTTGTGGTCGATCCTGTTGACGGCACCAATAATTTTGTCGCCGGTGACGAAAATTTCGGCCTCATGGTGTCGTTTGTCCGTGGCGGCAAGGTTGAACAAGCCTATATTTATGACATCCTCAAAGACCGCTTTATGACGGCGGTGCGCGGGGAGGGGGCGTTTGATGATGGCCGCAAAATCATGATGCCGACAAAGCCGTCCGCGGTGATTGGCTTTGCCAAGGATGTTTATGACCGCGATGGTGCCAATGGCGGCACGAATGGCGGCAACCCTCATGGCACAAGAGGCCAATTTAATCTGGCTGCTGGCCCCGATGCCAAAGGCATGAAATGGTATTTATTGCGGTGTTCGGCGCATGAATATTTGCACCTTGTGCGCGGGCAGGAGCGTTTTTATATCGCCGAGCATGTGAAGCCTTGGGATCATCTCGCCGGATCGTTGATTGTCCGCGAGGCCGGCGGCGTTTCGGCAAAATGGGACGGGCGGAATTACCAGCCTTCCGACCTCAACGCCTCCATATTATGTGCGGCGACAGAGCAAGATTGGCATGATTTGCACCGCCAATTGCTGCAACCCGCGATTAAGCCGGCTAAGCTCTCTAAATAATCTGGAGTAAAATCGGGCGGCGCCGTGATAGCTCGGCGCATCTTTAGCCTTTATTTTCTTTCTTGCTTTTTCGCGTCCTGCCACAGGGATTCCAGCTCTTGCAAAGTGCTGTCTTGCAGTGTTTTGCCATTGGCGCGCGTGGTGCGTTCAACATGGTTGAAGCGCCGCTGGAATTTATTGCTGGAATCATGCAGGGCTTGCTCCGCGTCGACTTTAAGCCAGCATCCCAAAATCCCGCATACGAACAGAACGTCACCGAGTTCATCTTGGATATGTGGCTGTTTGCCGGATTTTATGGCGTCTTTGAGCTCGCCGATTTCTTCTTGGAGCTTATCAAACACGTCGTCGAGCTTTTCCCAGTCAAATTTGGCGCGAATGGCTTTTTTCTGAATTTTCTGGGCGCGCATGAGTGCAGGGAGGCCGCGTGTAATGTCATCGAGCAAAAGCGGCTCTTCGGCCTTTGTGTTCTTATGCGATTTTTCTTTGCTTTTTTGGGCGTTCCAGATGTCTTCGACGGCGTTCGCATCGCGCGTTGTTATGTCGCCAAAAACATGGGGGTGGCGGTGGATGAGCTTGCGGCATATCCCGTCAACAACCGTGTCAAAGTCAAACAGGGCTTGTTCCCGCGCCATTTGTGCGTGGAACACGACTTGGAGCAATAAATCGCCGAGTTCTTCGCCAAGGTCGTCCCATTCACCGCGGTCAATGGCGTCGGCAACTTCATAGGCTTCCTCAACCGTATAGGGGGCGATGGTTTTGAAATTTTGCTCTATGTCCCACGGGCACCCTGTGTCGGGGTCGCGAAGCGCCGCCATAATACGCAGCAAATCCTGAATATCGTGTTTTTTTGACGGGGTGTTTGCGTCTGCCCCTGTGTGTGCGGCTATATTTTCGTGGTGGGGCATGGGTTTGCTCGCGTTATTTTCTAGGTCATTTTTCGGTTATCACGCTATTCCATGCGGTTGATTGTGGCAAGGCTACAAAATATGTCTTTTGGTTGACATAATAGCTTTGCGACTGTTAGGGTCGTAAAAAATCAATTAATTCTTAGGAAAAACGATGGACAAGGTTGATGCTCTGGCTGCCGGAATGGCCATATACAGGGAATTGTCAAAGGAGTACGGCACAAAGCAAGACGAGATTCTCGGGCTGGATCAGGGCGCTCGCCTGTCTTTGATTTTGCGAGCCGTGCAGGCCGAAGCCGTGCCGCAGGAAACCTTGATTCACGTTGTCCGCGGGTTTATCGGCACATTGACCCACAGCAGGAATTACAGCTGCCTTTTGGTGAATAATGCGCGTTTCGATATTGTCGAAGCCGCCTTGACTGGTCATGAAGAATTGCTCAGCCCCCATAATATGCCGCAAAAAGAAGGCAACATTTTTGGCAAGGCCGATGAAGGGCAGGCGCGTATCCAATTGTTCGAGCAGAGCCTTTCCTATGACCATCGCGAACTTGAGATCGAGAATTTATTGGCGCAGCCTGAAACAAGCTATTCCAAGCGAATTGCGCGTTGCATTTTTAAGACGCACCCATTGCTCAGACAGGCCTATGAAAACGCGATCCTAAACGGTGTCGATCGTGTCGCAAGGAGCCCCTATATATTGCGCAGCGAAGACGAACGCGCGCCATATGGGCTGCGTCACTTTGGGGAGGCTGCGTCGGTTCATGAATTATTGATGCCGTATTCGAAGGCGCTGCGCACCCAAGGTGTGCCGACGGCGGAAAATTTGGCGTATTACCTTGAGACGGCCGCAAAACCGCTCGGCTATGGCGAAGTGTCCCACAAACATCACGTCACGGTTGAGGGTGTTTGCAAGTTGCTTACATCCTATGCGCAGTATGATGATGTTGCGCTGGATTGGGACAGTGTTGCGGCATCCGTACTCGGGCAGATCGAAAAAGGCACCGTTCCATTCGAGCACGGCGCGTCGGTCTTGGAGGCTGTTTTGCCGCGTTGTACCCAAAAAGACACAATGGACAAATTGGCGCAATCCTATGGGGCATTGCTCGACAGTGCCTTGGCCATTCCCATGCATATGCAGGTCTGGCCAGAGCGGGACTATACCGCTACGCCCGTTGTGACACTGTATTTTTCCCGCAAATCATCACCAAAGCCATTGGCGCAAGGCGTGTATTGGAGCGTCAAACAAGCCACGAGCGGCGCCCGCGGCATTGAGTGTGACGAGTTATTCGGCTATCTCGCTACGCTGCGCAAATTCACCGCATCCGACAACTCTGCCAAAGCCCATCCCAAAGAAAAAGACCTTGTTGGGCAATTAAACAAATCCGGCCTGCACCCAGACATTCAAGACTCCGTGAAACCCTATCTTCACGTCTTGGCAACGGGGATGTCCATCATCGCAATCAGCACAGCACAACACGCGCAGCATAAGCGTTGATTTTGAAATTTTGTCTGGAATAAGAATCTTGGAATAAGAGATTGCACGTATACGCTATATAAAAGTGATAATATATATTTTCATAAAATGCAGCGTTAAGGCTTTGACTTGCTTCAGAAGCCTTGGCGGGCATAGAAAACATAGCGCACAGGGAAACACATAAAATTAGCATAAAATGCTGTATACGCTTTGCTAAACAAATATACGCTTTTTGAACATCGCCTTGTGAATTCCAGATATTTAAATCCATTAAGGCAAGATCGCGGTCTATGCCGGCGACATCTGCGATGTGTAGCATCAGCGCGGGGGCTGGCGTATCTATGCCTTTTCGAAAATGCGTAATGTATGAGCGAGATATCCCCAATAGGCTGGCTAGGCCGGCATCATACTTAATCCCAGCATTTTCCTTGGCTTTGTCCAAATAAAAATCTATGTCACGCATGGATTATTTTCCTTAATTTAAAATGTTCAGGAACAATAGAACATTGTGACTTGACAGGAGTCAAATGTTTGTTCAGCCTTGACTGAATGATTTAGATTTAACTGAACAAGAAAATGTCCCCAATCGTCACACAAATTTTAATCGTTCTCGCGCTTTTGGCTGGATATGGCCTTGGGCGCGAAGGCCGTTCAACCAAAAAGAGAGGTAAAAAATGACCGAACCATCACAATTTATTGACCCGAACCGTTTTTACGTCCTGACCACCGCTCTGGGCAAGGTCGGGCCGTTTCCGTCACAGCTCGATGCGGAAGCGTGGATTGTCGCCAATCATGACGTTTCATCCGGCGCGACTGTCGAGGAAATCACCCAATAAAGTTTTGCTCGCCGAACTGGACACTCGGCGAGATTTTAGCGAAGCGCGGGGAGGGGCTACGGCCTTTCCCCAAGCTCTCGAAGCGGAGCTTCGCTAAAAGCGAACGTCCCCCGTCCGGAGGACATGCCAGCCAAGGGCGCAACTCTTGCCCCTTCATCACAAAAACAACCACACAAAGGAAATCCAATGCTTGGAGAACTCACCGCCCATAAAAACGATCAAGGCCATATTGAGTACAAAGGCCATGTTCGCAGTTATCTGATCGATCTTGATTTTAAACTTGATGCTATTGAAAAGCGGAAAGACGAAAAAAGCCCAACCCACAACATTGTTGCCCGTGGAAAGCACGGAAAAGGCTTTTTCGCTGGTGTGGCATGGCAAGGCCAGCATGCCGAATATGGCCGCTTTTTCTCGCTCTCGCTTGAGGTTCCGGAGCTGTTTGACGGCGTTCAGGCTATGATCGCCGGCGAAACGGCCAGCGGCAGCGGGATCTACACCATACGCCACAGCAAAGACAAGAAGGAAGCTGCCTAGATGGAGCAGCATTTTCTTATGACTCTTTTCGAGTTTGTTTTTGCTTTTTATGGCATTTTGTTTTGCGTTATTTTGTTCTTTGCGCCTTTTTTCGCTGCGTCTCTTGCGTGGAAAGATTGGCAAAAAACACAACAACGCAGAAAACAATTAACATAACCAGCCTTGCCGCCATGCGCGGCAGGGCTTTTTTTATTCCCTTCGCTCGAAACCCCCGAACGTCTAACAGGGGGGTCACCATCTACACAGAACCCAGATTGGCGCACAATGACAACCATCCCAAAAATCACACTCACGGATAATGACGATTATTGCACCGTCCTTGCCAAGGGCTTTGACGGGTTCAAAGAGGTGTTTAATTTTCCCTTCCCGCGCGGAACGGTCGAACGGCTGGACGCTTTAAAAGCCCAAGCGCAAGCAAAGACCAGTGCGAGCGGAAAAGAGCCTTACACCATCGTTTTCGGCGGTGAAGTTATGCAGATACGCCCCTGCGGCACGCAAAGCGCGGCTTGGATTATAGAGGATGATAGCTTGCGTTTCTTTATCCGTCATCCGGGGGGCGTGAATGCTGAGAAGGTGATGGAATGGGCTATATCGGTTGAATACAGCGCACAAGGGCTTTGGGGCGAGGGTATAGACTTCTTGCGGGAAAAGGCGCTGGCGATTGTCATGCATGAAATGAATGTCCCTAAAGACTATATCAAGGAGAAGGAAGAAAAAGATTGGCGCCGTGTTTCAATGTTCCACTTCGCGTTTGATTTTTTATCGCCGCGCCTTTCTGCGGATATTAATCCGATGTTTTGGGGCAATTTGATTGCGCCGGCGAAGGTGGCAAAGTCGATGCATGGCGGGGGCAAGGTTCAAACACTGACCATAGGAAGCAAAGACAGCCTTCAGGTGCAGCTTTACAACAAAGGCAAAGAGATAACCGCCAAAAGCGGCAAGACTTGGATGTTCAAGGTCTGGGGTGAAAATGGCTATATCAAGCCCGCCGATGGCAAGGAAACTAATGTTTGGCGTCTTGAGCTTCGTTTTTATAAAGCGTTTTTGAAAGGGCGGGGGCTGCGCACGGCTGATGATGTGTTTGAGTCCTTGCCCGAATTGCTGGCGGAGGCGCTTATCACGCGCCGCCTGACGGTTCCAAGCCACACGGATGATAATAGATGGCGCTGGCCGCTTCATCCTATCTGGTCGGAGGCGTATAGACAGGCCGGTGAGGCTTTGAGGTTCATTGCGCGGGGGTATTACACCGATATGAGCGGCGAAGCTATGGAGCATTGTTTGCTGGCGAATACGGCGGGCAATTTGCGTTCTTTGGGGGTTCTTCTTGGGGGGGACGGTTCACCGGATGAATGGCCGGAGATGATAGAAAAAATCATGGAACTGGCGGCGCAGGATGATGAATTTGAAGAAAAGGCGGCGCGGGCGCGTGAACGATATATGCACATAAAATTTGCAGATGAGGGGCGCAACAAACCGCTTCCGGCATTCGATGAGGTTGCTTATTGGTGCAGTCAAGGCCGTAAACAGGCCGAAATTCGCAGAAACAGGGAATTAAGAATGCGCTAATGCTGCGCTTTGTATGTCAATTGAACCCGTTTAAACGGGTACGATTGAACCAGTTACGAACCGCTTTGAACTGGTTAATGGGGCGAGAATGAACAGGGAAGAACTTTTTTCAAAACTCAAAGAACATGGCCTGACGCTGTCGGAGGCTTGCGACATGATTTATAACAAAGTCGAGGCCGTCATATCCAGCCGGAATATTCTGGTTCACCTTGACCGATACGGGCGGCTTAGCAGTACGCATGTAGCGGTTTTCCGTTTCCTTTTCCGCGAGATTGAGCATGGCAAAACAGTTTGATGATGATTTAGTCGCAAAAAAAGCCATTTGCGATGAGCCGGCAATTACAGATGTAGCGAAAACGAAGAAGCCGGAAGCGGTTAAACCTGTTGAGGCTGAACCGCTTCCGGCTGAACCTGTGAACTCTGAACGGGATGGGCGCTTGCTCGCAAACGGGTTGAGTGCGGTCATGGAAATGATACAGGACAAGCCCCTTGGTGATGATGAAAAAGGGGCGCTTGAAGAAGTCGGGGAAAGATTTTTTTCAACCTTTGGGCAATTTGCGCTTTTCAGTCATTTGCGGATCGGTTTTTTGGCGGTGTGCCTTGTCTTGCCGTTTGTGCCGCCTGTATGGCGCATTGTGAAGGCGCGGCAAGAGAAGAAAGAAGAAGGGGAAAAGAAAGATGGCAAGTGATGCAATCTTGATAATTGGCTGGCTGTGTAGCTGCGTATTGGCTTTTCAGGCCGGCTATATCGCCTGCGCGGTTTCGTACCGGAACCGCTTCATGGGCGTTTTGAACGGGATTAAGGAGGCTTTTCGGGGATGGACAGAAAAACAATAGCATTGGTGAGTGTCGTCTTATTGTGGGCGGTTGTGTTGCTAAAGGGGTTCCTTGGTGGTGGTAAGGCGAAGGAAGAGGGCGCAAATCCTGTTCCTTCGCCTGAAAAGGACGATGAAGCCGAAGTGATTAAAAAACAAATCATTCGTGAAATGGCTTCGAACGCTGGCAAAAAATCCGGCGCGGTGCGGCGGGCAAAGTCGAAAAAGGCGCAGCCCGATGAGCAACCCGCATAAAGCAATCTATGGCATGAGCCTGACGGGCAAAACATGGCTTATGAAGCGGATTGCCAAGCGGCTCTTGACCTATAAACGTAAAGTTTTGGTGTGGTCGGGCGTAGGTGATCTTGATTTTGGCAAGGGCGCTAAAACAACACTTGATGTTGATGAGCTTGAATACTGGATAGGCCAGCCGGAAAACTGGGGCGCGCACTTGATGATTGATGAAGGGCGCGTTTTGTTTGCGGAGGCTTCGAGCCGGAAGAATTACCCGAACATTCACAATTTAGGGACAATGGGGCGGCACAAGGGGCTAACGCTTTATATTGCGACCCAATACCCGACAAGCATCCCGCCGTCTATCCGTATTAACTGCGCTGAGTGTTATTGCTTTCGGCTTGCCTCAAAAGAGCAAGCCCGTCTTGTGTATGAGGATTACGGAGGCATAGAACACGAAGGGCGGCGCATTGATGAAGCGATTACGCGCCTTCCTGATTTACATGCTCTTCATATTGCGCGGAGTGGTGTTGAACTGATCCGATTATAAATGCGCGGCGGCTGTCTAATCGTTGCTTTTCTGCGGCCTATCGGCTGTCCGGCTTTCCCCGTCCTGCATGTCACCGTGTTGTTGTGGATTTTATTTTTCTGTAACAACACGGGGTAACTCAATGTCAAAAAATTCCGGTGGCAGCACCAAATCGAAAATCAAAGGCGCGTTGTGGCAGGGCTTCGGCTTTGCTATCGGCGCGGCTGTGTTTGTTCCCATCGTCCAAATGGCGATGACCAAACTTAATGTAAAACTTTAACAGGGGGGTGAAGCATGGCTTTAGAGCTGCAAGCAAATTATCAAACCCGCCTGTTCTATGAACCGAATGGCACGTCTGTTTATCCGTTGCCGCGTGGAAACCTTTATGCGGCAATCGACATGCTGCTTAAGCTGGAAGTCAATATTGCCGCTGGCGGTGCATCGAACGCGCCTGATTTTCAGGTGATGAATGCCATCGACAATATTTCTTTGATCCGCAACAAAAATAAAACTGTTTGGAGCTTGTCGGGGCAGGCTTTGGCCATGTATTGCAGCAATCGCCGGATCAGTGGTGTTGCGGCTGGCGGCAATGCGGCAATCGCCGGCGCGGCGGGGAACGATAAGGTTGGTCAACACTTCTTGTCTTGTCCGGCTGCGCCTTTCGATGCGGCCAATCCAAAGGACTTTGCGATTGATACGCGCGGACCCGAGTATGAGTTGAAAATCAAATGGCGTGACCTGACGGCAGCCGGAACGCTTTTCGGCACGCATACCGGCGCAATCACTTGCACGAATTCAGAGAACTACATTGATATTGAACTGAAAACCTTGGCCTTGCGCCCGAACCCGTTGGACGGCAAGCCGGACTCTTTGGCGAGTGTATCGCCTATGGTTGTCGGTTTGCGTGAAGAGCGTTTGGGCATTGCAGCGAACAACACTCAGTTTGAAATCGATCTGACGGACGGCCAAGAATACCGCAACGTGATTTTGTATAACACGCACATTGCGAACACTCTTTGCGAGGTTGGCGAGAACGATATTATTCAAAGCCTTATCACGCTGCGCGACACGCAAAACAAGACGATCCAATCCCGCCGCGCCGATATGGTGCGGGAGCAAACCAGCCAAAACTGGGGCATGGGGTCATCGTTGCATAACGGCGTTTACGACCTGAATTTAACGATGTACGGCAATGCGGTTGACATCGTGAAATCAACGCCGGTGCGTGATCTGCGGATCAATCTTGATGTGGTCAAACAAACGAACGCAACGTATGTAAGGCCGGTATTTGTCACGCAAGAGCGCCAAATCTAGGCGCTCTTATCCTCTATCCATAACGATTAACGGGGTTTTTTGATGCTTAGTTTTGCGTCTTTAGGTGACTTGCTGGGGAAGGGGACAGACCTTTATACGAAGGTTGTATCTCAAGACCAGCAATATGAACTGGCGAAAAAAGAGCTTGAGTTTCGGCGGGCGCAGGAACAACGCGCACAAGCGGAAGCGGCGGCGCAAGCGTCAAAAAACTTCGTGACATCGGGGATTGTTTCAAACGTGGTGTTCTGGACGTTGACCACCATTGTCGGCGGCGTCATGACCGCCGTCATTCTTAATTCGGTGAGGAAGAAATAATGGCTGATGATTTTTTGAAAACTCTTTCCAGCTTTGCGCCTCTATCCAGCCTTTTAGGTGGCGCGCCGGAAGTCAATGTGTCGCAATCAAACAGCCAATCAACGAGCGTGAACATATCGTCTTTGCTGTCGAATTTGTCGCCGCAATCTGCGCCTGATGCAAGCGTGTCCGGATCCTCCGGCGCGTCATCCGGTGCAACGGCATCGAGCCAGCCTGACACGCAATCTTATCCGTTGCAGTCGCTTGGAACGCCTCTTGATTATTCTGGGCTTGCCTCGAACATTGATACTTATTCGGCGCAAGGCACAAATCCGATGCAGGCCGATCCGAAAACACTGGCCATAATCGGCCTTGCTGTCGGCTTGGCTGCATTCTTCCTTGTCCGGCGCAAGCGGGGGTAACATGGCGTTACCAATCATTGCACTTGGGGCTGTGGGGGCGCTTGTAACGGCATTCGGCGGTTTTAAGGTCGGGCAGGCAACAACGGTTACGGGGCAAGGCGGCATGTCGGCCTATGAGATTGCAAAACTTGTTGTTTTGGGCTTCGCAGTTTTACTCGGGTATAGGCTTTTGAAAGGGGTCTTTTAATGGGTTTTTTGAGCGGTCTTTTTGGCGGCGGTAGCAAGACGGTTGTTGAGCAATCCAGCTCAAACACAACCAATGTCGATGTGACCAATCAAATCGCCAATATCATCGATGTGACGGCCTTTGCGGAGGCCATAAAGTCGATGGGGCTGACGGTCGGGACGGCTCTTTCATCATCTGCGGATCAAACCCGCGCTTTTTTGTCATCGGCATTGACGGCAACGAATGAGCAAACGAAGGCGCTTTTTAGTCTTGGCATCCTCACCAGTGCGGCGGCAACGGACGCAACGGCAAAGGCCGCAAAAGAACAAAACGCCTTGCTTTCGCGGGGCTTGGATATGTTGAAAATCGGCGGCGTGGTTGTCGCTGTCTGGTATGTGTGGAGAAAAATCTAATGGCAGGCGCAAAGAAATATTTTCGGTTTGATTTAAGTAAGGCGCGTGATGGTGAAATGAAAATCGCCGCCGGCCGTTATCTGCGGGTCGTGCGGGCATCGAACGCGACTTGCGAGGTTGAAATCTCGGTCGATGAAAACATTAACGACCATTACGAAATCATGGTCAAAAATGGCTATATCTCGGTCGGCGCGGGCTTTCAGAGGTTTTACGTCCGCAATGAGGCGCAGGCCGGCGATTGGGTCGTTGTGATGGTTGTTGAAGATCGTTCCGATTATGACGTTGAGAACGAAAACAGCGGGGTTATTTCATCCATCGGTCAAATCGATGACGCGGTGAAAGTGATTAACGAGGTTGGCGAAGTATTGGAGGTCAACGATCCGCTGACACAAGCGGCCGTTGGCGATGCGGAAACCGCTATTGTTGCCGCGCTTGCAGCTCTTGAAACGGCTGTCGATGCAGTGCAATCGATATGCAGCACTGTTAACAGCACCGTTTCATCCGTCTTTTCTCGGCTGGCTCACCCGACCGACAAACGCGCTGCGCTTATAGACCTTACAGGCTGCACGTACGTCAATGCATTAAACACGACGGTCACGATTGCGGCTGGCACGAACACAAACGGGGTTTATATCCCGTTCATTTCGTGGTCGGCGTACTCAACAAATTTTAGTCACGTGGAAATCGATGACGTGCCTATTTGCCCTTATCACAATGCCGGCAACGGCATGGTCGGCACGATGGACGCTCTATTTGTTCCGGCGGGCAAAAAAATTGAGTTTTACTCGAATACTGTCAACGCACCGCTGCGCGCGGCTTACAAGGTTCTTTAGGGGGGCGCTATGTGGGGATATTTGTTATCGGCTTTATTCGGGGTTTTAGGGGTGAAGGTTAGCACCAAGCCGGCGCAGGCATCCGCGCCGGTGACGTATGGCCCGCCTGTCCCCGATACATTCTATCGTTTTTCTGCGCATGACATCGACATTCTCGCCCGCACCATTTACGGCGAGGCGCGAGGGGAAAGCTACGCCGGCAAGCAAGCCGTTGCGTCTGTCGTGATGAACCGCTACAAGGCCGCGCAAAGATCAACGGCAAAGGCTCGGCAATACGGCAATACAATCGCCGCAATCTGTCAAAAGCCATACCAGTTTTCTTGCTGGCTGCGCGGTGATCCGAATTACACGCTTATCACAACGGTCAAGGACAATGACGCTGTTTTCGTGCAGTGCAAGCAAATCGCCTCAAACGCTGTGCGTGGCCTGATCGCCGATAACACGAACGGCGCAGATCATTATCACACACGCGCCGTTGCGCCTGATTGGTCGGCCGGAAGAACGCCGATTGCCATTCACGGGACACACCGTTTTTTCAAACTGGGGTAAAATGCAAAAACAGGACACCGGCAAAAAGATTATGCGGCTGGGGATCATCGCCTTGATGGTCGCTCTTGCCATTGCCTATATGCGCACCAACAAAGCCGTTGCGGACACGTCCAAGGGGCTTTTGGGCAACATATTTGCAACGTCAACGGGGCATAGCGGGGCAAGCGGTGCTGTTGCCGCCTATCCTCAAGATCGCGTTTTGACGGATGAAGAAGTGTTCCAGCTCGCAAGTACGATGACTCGGATGGTCGGCCTGAATGCCGATCAATTCATTGTTCTGGCAACGGCTTACATTGAAAGCAACTTCACGCCGTGGGCTGAACGCTACGAGGCGCATATCAATGATTATTCGGTCGGGATTATGCAGGTTCTTGTCGGAACGGCCAGTGACCTTTACGCCAAAGGCTATACGGCCATGGGCAAGCCGTCACGCGCCGCTTTGAAGCGGCCGGAAGTGAGCATGTATTTCGGGGCGGCGTATATGGATTGGCTGCGCCGATCCTATCCGGCGCGGTCATTGGAATGGTATGTGCGGGCTTACAACGGCGGGGCGGGGCATAATTACAGCACCGCAACCGGCGTTTATTGGCAAAAATTTAAAACAGCCTATGCCATGTGGAGCGACACGGCCGGCGTAACGATCCGGACGGGGGGATAGCATGGAAACATTAATCATCGGCATTCTGGCGGCACAATTGGCGGTATTAGGTGGGATTTTTATGCAGCTCGGTCGCGTCCTTGAGATCGCGGCCGCGCTGAAAGAACGAGTAACGAAACTGGAAAGATGGAAGGAAGATTATCATGCAAAAACTGTTTAAAAGGCTTGGTGAAAGCGGCACATATGGCGGCATTGCCGCTATCTTGTACGGCCTCAATGAGCTGTTCAAAATCAAAGAGCTTGAGCCGGTTATCACGGCGGCACAATCGGCGGCAGATGCGGCCACAGTGACGGGATCGCCGATGATGGCAATCGGTGCTTTGGTCGCCGGTGTTATCGCTGTATTCGTTCCCGAAAAGGGGAACAAGTAGTGTTTCGCAGAGCAATCACGATAGCCGTAGAGCGGCTTAAAACAACCAATGAAGGCCGCCAAAACCCGCAAACAGCGGACATTCTGGAGCGGGTGGACAGGGAGCTTGCGGAGCTTAAAAAGCGGGTGGACAAGATGGAAAAGGGGGCATAACAGCCCCCTTTTTTATGCCTTTGTCAATGTTTTTTCCCTGCTTGGAAACTTGCTGTTTTTGGTAGTTTCCAAGCAGGCTATTGTTTTGGAACGTAAAAAAAGGGGGAGCGATCGCGATGCTTGCCGGCGCTCTTTGTGTGCTTCGTATAAATACGGATGACGCCCGCGCCGGAATCCATAGCCGGCAGTTTCGCTTATGATCCGTGAAACGCTGTTCGGGTGAAGCCTAAGGCGCTTTCCGATTGCATCATTCGAAAGGCCATATTCTGCGAGCTGCACAATCAGTTTGTTTCTATTTTCACGGTCGCGCCGCCGTTTTGCTCTGGTGAAATACGTCCAATGTATTTCTATTGTGTCGCAAGGGATGGCGGTTATCTCGGCTGTCTTTTGGATGGCTGTATCCAGCGTGTGACCGTGGCGAAGTTGTTTTGCAACAACACGGGGAAGCTCATCGCGCATGTATTGTAATTCACGCTTAAAGCTATCACTGGATGCTTGCCGGCTTTCAAAGTATGATGCGCGGGCGCGACATTCTTCGGCTTTGTGGTCGAAAAATTCCGCCAATGCGTACAATTCCATGAAGCCAAGGCTGATTAAATGCCTGTCGATGTTAATGCCGTTTGACGGTGTGATTATTTCTTTCATGTCATACTTCATTGTTCAACCCGCTCTTGAAGTGATAAAACCATTTACAATTAAAGGCTTAAGAGTAAATATTCGGTTAAAGCGCGAGGCCGCACGAAGGCGGCGCAAAAGACGCCTGAAAGAGTGATAATATATATTATGGAAAATAAAAACATATATAAGAAGGTTAGTCATTTTTTTAAAAATGCTTTTGAGCTATTCTCTGCGACACTGTCAAATTTTTGCGAACGCATGATAACGCATCATTTTGTGAAAATTTGATACATTTTCTAATATAGATTTTTACTGTCTTGGCAGATGAAACCTGAATTTTCTTTTTGAAATCGGATGCTCAAAGAAAATCGCGTGGGCTTCTGCATCCCAAAGGAATGGTTGCTCGTTTATCGGGTTTTTGAGTTCTGTCGGAGCGTTTTTCAGAGCGGCTTCAACATCGGCCTGTGTCTTGATGCCACTCGCAATCATGGTGATGGCAAGCTCGGCTTGTCGAAATTTGACATGTTGTATTTTCATGGTTTCGATAAGATCATGACCTTTGAGCAACCCGCCGAAAATCAGCCTATATATCGTGTTTGTGATGAAGTTCCCAGATGTTGAGAACGGATAAACGACGACCATTTCAAACATGGTTTTGTCTTCATGCAACGGGCAGAGTTTAAGGGCGTGGGCGCTAGAATACGGATATTTGTTGTGCGGTATTTTTCCGAGCGCTTCGAAGCCCTGCAAGCACTCAAAGAAATCGTTTCGTGCTGCGTTTGCGTTACCAACGGCGCTCAGTAATGCGGGTTCAATCAGACCCCAGTCATCCGCCATCATATGTTGATCACGAAAGATTGGCACATCGCTTCGCAAGGCCTCAAGAAGCTCTTGCTTGTATTGTGCCGAAAGGTCTGGGGCGATGGATAGAAGTTTTTGCAAGCTATGCATGTGGATATTGATACTGACGGACAGGACGGCCTTAAACACCATTGTTTCGCGATCATTGGCCATCGAGCGATACAACGACATGTATGCGAGCCATTGTTGCATGGCAAGGGCGGTTTGGCCTTGTGTGGCTTTGTCGATAATATCGCTGGCTTTTAGTTCGGCGAGTTGAATAAGGTTGCGGAATTTGCTGCCTAAGAGCTGCGGCGGCGTGACATAGGCGTTGCCGAGTGTCGGGACTTTGTTATAGCGATCCCATATGAGCCGGCTTTGTGCAATGTAGTTATGCAGGTCACTAAAACTGGCGCAGTTTTCGGGGGTTTCCGGGGCGACCTCATAGAGGCAAGAAAGGTTTTTCCAGTTTTTGCTGATGAGGTTGATTTCTTGCTCAGGTTCTAAGGAAACAGAGTTCGTGCTTAGCGGAAGCGAGTATAAGTACCGTGCATCAATCCCCCCTTTTTCTTTCATTTCTTCATATAATTTGGCGTTATCGTAGGCCTTTTTTAGGCCGTATTGATAAAAATCAGGCGTGTTCTCAGGGGCTGAGAGGCCTTCCATCGCGAAATAGATATTTCCTTCCCAAGTGGGTGTATAGCCGCCGTAAATTGTGTCTTGATAAGCGGGATTAAGCGGAGGAATACGCAATATCTGGATAAAGGACAGGATAAAGAAACCGGTGAACAGCCCATAAATAACCGTGCATAAAATCGGGGCTGCGCGCCTTGGCACCCCCTGCTCTATTGTGTTTTGATAGCGCTCGGAGGCTTGGACGGTGATTCCCGTCAACAGTTCAGGCATGTTTTTTCCATTGATGCGAAACAGGACGGGAGCAAGCCAGATAAGCTGTGCGCCAATGATCATAGTGGTATGAGCGCTGGTGCTGGAAATTGTCGTTGGGGCGTTTCCGGCCAAGATATAGGTTGCGCCAACCAATGTCGGAAGCCATTCAATGATGCCATAAAGGGCATATTGCAATCCGTTTGAAATCTGTTTATTCGCCTTGACGAGGGTTAGCCCTAAATATTTCATGATCAGGCCGTTTTTTGCCTTGAATAAGAACAGAACACGTAAAATCGTCAAGGCCAGAAATGTATATGCCCATGAGTGTATTTGGCCTTCCATGGCGCATATTGTTTGGGTGATATCTTCGAGGGGGCTGTTGCCTGAGCTGACAATCGCGAGGAGTTCAGATTGCGCTTTTTGGCAGGATTGCGCGGCATAGTAGACTCTATACACCAGTTCAGACACAAGCATGACACCGAACCAATAGGCAATATCGCAAGAGAATTTGCGCCATTTTACCGCAGTATTGATAATATCATTGTTACGGGGCGCGTTGATCATGTTTATGGCCTTACTGCGAGTATGGGGTTAGCTTTGAGGGGCGAAGTTTATTTCGATGATCTGGCCGTCATGCGCTGGCTCAAAATGGTTGGGCAATGATGCGGACATGGCGTTGTAGTCGGCTTTGACGGGGAGATGGGTTAAGATCACGCGTTTGGCGCCGACAATGTCGTTCCATTCCATGACGCGTTCGAGGTTCGGGTGAACTTCGATAAAATCTTGGCCATATTGGCCGCAATCAACCAGCCACGTATCAATGCCTTTGAGCGCGTTGAGCGACTCCAAAGGGAAATCCGATACATCGGTTGAATACGCAAAATTGCCGAAGCGATAGCCAATCGAGAATGTATTGCCATGAATTTGATGGATGGGCGTAAAGGTGAAATTTATGTCGTCCGTGGCGTGGATTTGCGGCTGGTTATAGGCGTTGTCTTCCCATGCGTGCGAGGTTAAGAGCGGCTTGTAGAGCTTTTCTTTATGTTCGAACAGATACAGGAACCGTCCGCGAATTTCGTCAATTGTGGCGGCGTGGCCGTATACGGGGATGATTTTTTGCGTAATCATCGCCATATAGCGCAAATCGTCAATGCCGTTGACGTGGTCACTATGGGCGTGGGTGAAGAAGACGGAGTCTATATAGGTGAGGGTTTCACGGTTGATTTGGGCGCGAAAATCCGTTCCCGTGTCGATCTGGAGCGAGAAAAACCCATCCAGCATGATGTGGATAGACGAACGGGTGCGCAGGTTTCGCGGGTTATGCGGGTCGCACAGCCCCCAATAATTGCCGATCAAAGGAACGCCGCCGGAGCCGCCGCATCCCAAGACCGTTACGCGGCCTGATGAAATGGATCGACCCATGTGTCCTTTGCCTTATCAAACAGGTTGAAAAAATTGCGGCTGGTGATGGTGGCCATTTCCTCGCTCGTCAGGTTATGAACCTTGGCGAGGCAAGTTGCGGTATGCGTCACATAGGCGGGTTGGTTCATCGCGCCGCGATGTGGTTCCGGCGCTAAATACGGCGAGTCCGTTTCGACAAGGAGCCGATCAAGCGGCACATGACGCGCAATGTCGCGCAATTCATCGGCTTTTTTAAAGGTTAACATGCCGGAAAACGACACATAGACGCCCATATCGACGCCTTTGCGCGCCATTTCGGCGCCGGAGCTGAAGCAATGAAAAACGGCTTTGAGCGACGGATTGGTGCCCATCCCCTCCTCCTTGAGAATTTGGATGATGTCGTCATCGGCGTCGCGGGCGTGGATGACGAGCGGCAAGCCGGTTTCAATACAGGCGTGGATATGCTTGCGGAACGAGGCTTTTTGGCCGTCTTCGGAGGAATGCTTGTAGAAATAATCGAGGCCGGACTCCCCTATTCCCACGATTTTGGGGTGGGCGCGGGCAAGGCGGACGATGTCGTCAACGCTGTACGCCACTTCGGCGGGTTCGTCCGCGTCATGCGGGTGCGTGCCGACGGTGCACCAGACATTGTCATGGCGCGCGGCGATGGCGGTGAGTGTGTCATATTCCTGCGCAATGCGGCAACTGATGGTCAGCAGGCCTTGGACATTCATGCTCTTGGCACTGGCGACCATAGCGTCCGCGCCGCCTGTTTCGCGCAGGCGATCATGGTTCAAATGACAATGTGAGTCTATTAAAAACGGTTTCATAACAATATGTTCGTTCCGTTTGTTTAAGTAAAAACTAAGCCGCAGCCTCGGCGTCGTCAACCAAGCGTGGAAACACGCCTTGCGGTTGCGGCAGCGCGATTCCGGCCTTCAACGCGTAGGCTTCGCTCAGATGCGCAAAGCCGCGCTGATCCGCAGGAATACAGAGCTGGTCAAGAATTTGCGTCGAGGATGCGGGCATCACAGGCTGAATGATAATCCCCAAACAGCGGATAACTTCGGCCAGCACATATAGAACTGTTTGCATACGCGCGGGATCTTCTTTTTTGAGTTTCCACGGCGCTTGCACGTCAATATAGCCGTTGGCGGCAACCACAACGCGCCAAACCGCCTCAAGGCCTTTGCTGAATTGCAGGACATTAAAGTGTTCGCGCATACTCTCGAGCATGATGGTGCGCGCCTCGGTGAGCAAGCCAAGGTCTTCGGGGGTAAAGGCCGCAGGCTGTGGCAACTTGCCATCACAGTTTTTGGCGATCATGCTGAGCGAGCGTTGGCACAAATTGCCAAGGCCGTTGGCAAGGTCGGCATTAATGCGTTCGAAGGCGAGTTTGCGCGTGAAATTGCCGTCATTGCCAAACGGCACTTCGCGGAGCAAGAAATAACGCAACTGGTCAAGCCCGAAAACCGACACAAGGTCAATCGGCGACAAAACATTGCCGATGGATTTGGACATTTTCTGTCCCTCGATATTCAAGAAACCATGGCCGAAAACCTGTTTGGGCAGGTCAAGGCCGGCGGACATAAGGAAGGCCGGCCAATACACGGCATGGAAACGGATAATATCCTTGCCGATCATATGGACATCGGCGGGCCAGAATTTTTTGAACAGCGGCGCGTCCGTGTCGGGGTATCCCAAGGCGGTGATATAGTTGGTCAAGGCGTCCACCCACACATACATAATGTGTCCTTCGGCATCCGGCACTTTTACGCCCCAATCGAAGCTTGTCCGCGACACAGACAAATCATGCAGGCCTTGTTTGACGAAGCTTATGATCTCGTTGCGGCGGCTGGCGGGCTGGATGAAGTCCTGATTTTGTTCGTATAACGCCAAAAGCCTGTCTTCATAGGCCGAGAGCTTGAAAAAATAGCTCGGCTCCTCAACCCAGATGACTTCCGCGCCGGATGGGGCAAAACGGTTGCCTTGGTCGTCTTTGGAGAGTTCGTCTTCGGCGAAAAACGCCTCATCACGGACGGAATACCAACCGGCATATTTGTCGACATAGATATCGCCTTTATCGAGCATTTTCTTCCAAATCGCGCGGGAGGCCTCTTTGTGGCGTTCCTGTGTCGTGCGGATGAAGTCGTCGTTGGACAGGTCGAGAATCTTGCTCATGGCCTCAAACTCGGCGGCGATTTTGTCGCAGAATTCTTGCGGGTCCATGCCGGCATCGCGGGCGGATTTTTCAACTTTTTGTCCGTGTTCATCGGTGCCGGTGAGGAAATAAACATCAAACCCGTCAAGCCGTTTAAACCGTGCCAAAACATCGGAGGCAATGGCCTCATAGGCGTGTCCAAGGTGCGGTGAGCCATTGACATAGGAAATCGCGGTGGTGATGTAGAAGCTTTTGTTTTGGTTCTGTTTTTTGCTCATATTGGCACCTTAATGCTTATAAACTGCGGAGGATTTTGATCGCGCCGTGAATTTGATAATAATTGTCGAGGTGGCGCGCGTCGCATTCCTCGAAATGATCGTTCAGATGTTCTAGACCATTTAGCCAGTCTTGAACAGAGCCTTTGTCCATAAAGGATTGCAGCGCCATTTTAACGGCAAAATGGTCTTGCAGGTCAAGACCGGCAAACGGGTCAATGCCTCGTGCCTTGGCGTTGATTGACGTGTGGAAGAGCCATAAGGCGGCTTCGCGCCATTTCATGACTTTGTCGTTGGTGCTGGCGTCCTTGCCGGATAAGGCTTCGCAAAATTGGGCGATGGCGGTTATCGACATGGTCTTGACGCTCGCAACATGGGCGAGAATATCCATCATATCCTGCGCCCCCCCGTCCCTCTGGATCGACAGGGCGCGCCCGATAGAGCCACTCGCCATGAAGGCGATCAAGTCAAGCGCATCGTGGCTTAAGCTCGGGTCTTCTTTTTTCAAGATGGCTTTTACGGTTTGCGTGTCATGATTTTGGCATTTCACGACCCGAATACGGGATTTAATGGTCGGGAGCATTGCTCCAAGGCGGTGCGTCACGAGGATGATGAGCGCCTTTTTCGGCGGCTCTTCGAGAATTTTGAGCAAAGCGTTTTGAGAGCTTGAATTGAGCATATCCGCATCATCCACAATCACCACCCGCCACCCGCCATAGGCCGCTGTTTTACGCAGGAATACAGGAATTTTGCGGATGTCTTCAACCGCGCTACCGGATTTTTTCTTGTCGTCATCGGCTTGACCGAAAAAATCGCCGATGGCGAGCAAGTCAGGGTGGCCGCCGCTGATGCTCTGGGTAAATGTTTTGCTGTCGGTCGGGATTGCAAGGGTCGCGGCGGGCGCGTCTTCGGTTCCGAACAGGGCGTTTTGCTCTGCGCCGCCGTTCCCCATCGTTCCTTGAGCGGAGTTATGGAGGATGAAGCGTGCAAGGCGGAACGCCAAGGTTGATTTGCCGATCCCTTTTGTGCCGGTGAGGGCAATGCCGTGCGGAAATTTTCCGCTGTGCCACGCGTTCAGGAATTGTTGCTCAATATCGTCCATTCCGAAAAGCTCGGGATTGGCATAGGGCGGCCAGATGGCGAGTCCGTCAAACATGGTGCTTGTCTTGGCGGAGCTTTGCGCTGCAGAAGAACCGCCGAATGAAAATCCCCCCTCATCATCATCGCCATTGTCTTGGTCTTGCTCTTGCGGGGCGATGGGGGTGCCGAACAGGTCTTCACTCATGCCGCGCCTGCCTTGGCTTGTTGCGCGAGTTTGGTGCGGATTTCATTCATGATGGCATGATGAACCGCATCGGTGTCTTGTAAGGCGTCAATGATGCGGCATCGCTGCGGCGCGGCGCGGGCAATCAACAAAAACCCCTGCCGCAGGGTTTCATGAAAGGCGATGCCGAGGCGCTCATAGCGGTCTTCGGCGCTCTCCTTCGCATTGCTGGCTTGGGTGGCGAGCTGGCGGGTTGAGCGGTTCAGGCCTTCTTCGGCGGGAATATCGAGGATGAAGGTAAGGTCAGGTTCAACCGCGCCGATGGCTTGGAATTTGACGGTTTCGATCGAGTCTTGCGCCAAGCCCATGCCATAGCCTTGATAGGCACGGGTGGAATCCGTAAAACGGTCGGAAATCACAATCTCGCCGCGCGCGATGGCGGGGGCAATCAAGTCGTTGTAATGCATGTGGCGGGCGGCGAACAGCAATAAACACTCCGCCATAGGCGACCAATTGCCGCCATCGCGTTGCACGAGTAAATCACGGATTTTTTCGGCGTCTGGTGTGCCGCCGGGTTCACGGGTTGTCACAACGCTGTGTCCGGCATTTTCCAGCGCGGATTTAAGCATACGGATTTGCGTGGATTTGCCGCTCCCCTCACCGCCTTCGAGTGTGATGAATAGCCCCTTCTTGCCGTTCATATTGCCGCCCATGCCTGTTTTTATCCGTCTATTTGTTGCCGATCATGAGGATCAGTTTTTCAAAGGCGCGCGGGATGAAGGCGGCTTCTGGAACGCTCTCTCCCGTGTAAAGGGGATAAACGTAAAGCGGACGTCCTGGAATAGTGACAACCAGTTTACCGGCCTCGAAACCGTCCGGAACCGGTGCTTTCATCGGCTGGTTAAAGATGGCCTCGATTTTGATGCCGTCCTTGTTGGTGCCTTTGGGAAGGGTCAGGAAAACATCCTTTTGAAGAACCAATGGAACACTCGCCTTGTCGCCCAGCTTGACGGGAACATCGGCGATTTTTTCACCGCTTTTGTACAGGGTCTTGTTTTCAAAAAATGCCAATGACCATTCCATCAAGCGGGCGGATTCTTGCGCCCGTTGTTTATCATCGCTCAGGCCATTCACCACCATCACCGTGCGGCGGCCGTCGCGCTCGCCGGAGGCCATAAGGCCATAGCCGCCGCTCTCGGTATGGCCTGTTTTAATGCCGTCCACGCCCATGTTGCGATAGATCAGCGGGTTACGGTTGTCTTGCTTGATTTTGTTGAAGGTGAATTCCTTGATGCTGTAATAGCCGTAATATTCAGGGAAATCGGCAATGATGGCGCGCGCCAGAACGGATAAATCGCGGGCTGTGGAATAATGGTTCGGGTCGGGCCATCCACTGGCGTTCATGAAGTTGGAGCTGTCCATCCCCAGTTCTTTTGCCTTGCGCGTCATGGCCAGTGCGAAGTTATCTTCGGTGGCGGACAGAGCCTCTGCAAAAACGATGGTGGCGTCATTGCCGGATTGCACGATCACGCCTTTGACAAGGTCTTCAACGGGGATGCGTTTGCCGACTTCGATAAACATTTTTGATCCGCCCATGCGCCATGCTTTTTCGCTCACCAATAATGTTTCGTCGAGCTTCATGCGGCCTTTTTTGAGCGCGTCGAACACCATATACATGGTCATGACCTTACTCATGGAGGAAGTCGGCATTTTTTGATCGGCGTTTTTGTCAAACAGGATGTTTCCGGTTTGAGTGTCAACGATGATGGCTTGTGCCGCCGTGCTGGTTTGCTCCAGCGCAAAGGACGCCTTGGGCGCGACCATTGCGCCAGCTAAGCTCACGCCGAGGCATAATGCGGCAATGCCGGTGGCTCTAAGGCTACGTTTTACGAATGTTTTGATCAAGCTGCGGCGGTGTGGCATGGAAATAATGGTGACCTCTTTTCCTGAGTTTCTTACGTTTTATTGTGTATCCATCGGTATTAAGGCATGGATAGGGCAAATTCAAAATATTGGCCGAAAAGCGTGACTTTTGCGGTGGATTACTGTTCAACCACCACAATCGTAGCGGATCGCCCTTTGGCCATCAGAGTATTGAGCATCTTGTCGGCTTTATCAACCGCATCAAACGGACCGATCCGCACCCTGTGGAAAGTCTGGCCAGAGATTGTGGCTTGTTGAATTTCAACGGGGCCAAGTTCACCAAGCGCGGCGCGCAGCGTTTCGGCGTTGTCGCGTGTCAGGAATGATCCCGCTTGAACGAATAAGCGGGTGGGCTTGACGGCATAGGTTTCAACCACGGGGTCAGGCAAGAACCGCCCGCCTTTTGAATGGCCTTGAACAGGGTCGATTGTTTGCGGGGCGTTGAGGCTTACCGACTCCATCTCATTGCGCGGGAACGCGTCATGCATCCGCATCAAAGATTGACGCTCCACGGCATCCATGGGGGCGGCGGATGGTGCGGATGACGGGGAGGACGCGATCATGTCGTCCTGAGCGTCAGAGATGAGCGCCTGTTGGCGCAGCATCGCCATTTGTGTTTCATCGTCTTCTGCAAGCAGCGTTTTAGACGGGGTGTTTTGATAGCCATGGAGGCGGCCATAGCGGTTCATCGCAACTTCGGTGCCGGCGGTGCTCTCGCCCCGCTTGGCGGCGCTGGCGATGGCGCGGCTTTCGGGGCCGATCACCTCAAGTTTGACGCGCGCCGTTCCCTTCATCCGGAAGCCGAGCAATTCCGCAGCGCGTTTAGACACGTCAATCACACGTCCATGGGCATACGGGCCACGATCATTGACCCGCAGGACGAGCGATTTGCCGTTTTCAAGGTTGGTGATGCGTACCAATGACGGCATCTGGAGGGTTCGGTGCGCGGCGGTGAGTTCGTTTTCGTCAAAGCTCTCGCCATTCGCTGTTTTCTTGCCGTGAAAGCCGGGGCCGTACCAAGACGCAATGCCGGTTTCAACGAACTCATAGCTTTCATTGGGGTAATATGTTTTGCCGCCTATTTCGTAAGGGTTGCCGACTTTGAAATAGCCTGCGCTGCTCGATGATTTACTCGCCTTTTTGTATAAATGCGACATGAAAACGGTTTCGGTACAGCCGCCGAGCATAAGCCCGACCAAGCAAAAACCCAACAGGCGTTGCGTCACTTTTCGCGCGGGATTGGCTGGCATGGTTGTCCTTTCGACTGGTCTATTGCGGTTTTGATACGCCTGTTAAGGGGGCGTCAGAAGCCGGTTTTAAAGTCCGGTCGCAATGGCATCGGCAAGCAAGCCGACACTGGTTGCGAAATAGGTCGATCTGTTCCATTTCATGATGACGTCATAATTGCCATAGGTCATGTAAACCGGACTCCCGACTTTGTCGTCAGGGGCAACGAGCGAGGCCAGCATCCCTTCGGCTGCGGGTAGGCGCATGCTCCCCGGCAGGCGCACGCCGAGGGCGTCCCATTCGGCGATCGTTTTTTTGACTTCGCGGCCCATCAGGCTCTTATCCATGGTCGAGGGGGCGGCAACAAGCCGTCCCCAACGTTCATCCCCTTTCCAGCCGCTGCTGGCGAGGTAATTGGCGATGGAGGCAAAGACGTCTTCTTGCGTTGTCCAGATGTCACGCCGACCGTCATTGTTGAAGTCTTGCGCATAGCTGAGGAAGCTGGAGGGCATGAACTGGCTCTGTCCCATCGCGCCCGCCCATGATCCCTTCATGGCGGAATGGCTGATATGGCCTTGGTCGATGATTTTGAGGGCGTTGAGAAGCTCGCCTTTGAAAAACGGTCCACGGCGGCCTTCATAGGCAAGTGTCGCCAAAGAATCAACGATGCTAAACCCGCCGGTGATTTTGCCATAGCTGGTTTCAACGCCCCACAGCGCCACGATATATTGTGGCTGAACACCGTATCGTGCCGACACCTGGTCGAGCAAAGCGCGGTGTTTTTTCAACATGGCGCGGCCTTCATTGATGCGGGCTTGGGACACGATTTTTTCGCGGTATTGAAGGAAGGTCATGCTGCCTTCGGGTTGCTTGCGGTCAAGTTCAATCACGCGGGGAAGGTATTGCGGGTTGCCAAGCGCCGTTTGAACCGTTTGCGGGCTGATGCCGCTGTTCAAGGCTTCGGTGCGAAAGGTTGCGAGCCACGCCGGAAAACCGGTGGCATCGGCCTGTGCCGCAGTTCCCAAGGATAATGACGCAGACATCATCACGGCCGCCCCCAGAATACCAAAGCGTAAGCCTTTGAAGACGTTGTTTTTCGCAAAGATCAAACGCATGAATCCCTCTTGCTGTGTTCAGTGTTTTAACGAATCATATCTGTTAAGGTTATCTAGCCTCAGGGCAAAAGTGAAGCTGATTTCCCCGTAAAATAATAGGCGGCCCAGCCGATATACTCATGAATGGCCATTTGGGTCATGGTGAAATTTGCGAGCAACGCAAAATCAGGCCGCCAGCGGAAGGATAATGCCGTCATATAATCCACAGGATAGGCTTGCGGCGTCCATCCCGCCTTTTTGAATACGCTCATGGCGCGGGGCATGTGCCAAGCGGAGGTCACGAGATACCAATTTTTTCCGGTGACGGGGGCGGCAAGGTCTTTTGAGCGGATGACGTTTTCATAGGTGGTGCGGGACTCAGACTCGAATATGAGCCGTCCAAGCGGGAAGCCGGCTTCTTCGAAATACAGCGCGGCGGCGTCGCTTTCCGTCCATTCGGTGTTTTGGTCGCGGGTTAAACGGGCTGAGCTGCCTGAGAATATGAGCTTGGTCGGGGCGTGTTGATAGCGGCGGGCAAGGTTGTGGAACGTCACAACCCGTTCCATCGCGCCTGTGCCGATGCTTTGCCCGTGAACGCGGCTGAGCGGGCCATTAAACATGCCGCCCAACACGATAATCCCGTCCGGTGCGGTGCTTTCCGTGATTTCGGTGCGCGGATATTGGCGTTCCAAAATGACCAATAAATTATGCCCCGTCGGCATCGCTCCAAAAACAAAAAAGACGCACACACCAAGGCCAAGCGATATTTTGGAGGCAGTGAGCATTCCCCTCTTCTCCCGCTTCCCCGTGGCGAGGAGCAAGAGCAAAAAACCGCCAACCATAAAAATGCCGGCAAGATAGAGCGGCTGGGTCAACGGCCACAGAATTTTGGAGAGAAAGAAAAACACAATGAACCTCTAATGAACCTCTTTAGGCGGCTGATGCGGCCTCAGACGTAAAATCTTGAGCCATTTTCAATTTTGGACTTTACGGGAGATTACGGGCAATGTAAAAACGAATTTCAAATCCGGAAGGGTGGCAGAGCGGTTGAATGCTTCGGTCTTGAAAACCGACGTGGGCGCAAGCTCACCGTGGGTTCGAATCCCACCCCTTCCGCCATATTTGCTCCTGTGCTGATCTTTTTGATTTTCAGGGGATTTCTTCGGTTAGGACAGATGGCAGAGCGGTTGAATGCGCTGGTCTCGAAAACCGGTATGGGTGCAAGCCCATCGAGGGTTCGAATCCCTCTCTGTCCGCCATTTGATTGTTGATGTCGTGTGATTGTTGATGCCGTTTCGCCCGCTGGGGGAATTGTCTTTGGCAAAAGCCATGGCGGGGAAAGCCGCGGCTTTTGTGCCCAAGATAAAATCAGCCCCGCGCCCCGATGGTCTTGGGCAGGAGCTTTTTGTAGCCCGGTAAGGGTGTGCCTAGCTCAACTTCGATATGGTCTGATTTAACGCCAATCGCCGTTGCCTGAATGTGTGCAGGAAAATCTTTGGCGGCCTCGTTAAAAAGAACAGCCACATCTTTGACGCGTAATTTTCTATTATCCTCAAATCTTATAATACAGACGTTGCCGGTAACAATCGGTTTTGCATTGGGATTCTGGGGCGTTTTCATATCGACTGTTTTTTCGTAGTATTCCTTCATGATTGTCATACTAATTCTCCATAATATAAATGTTTTGCTGTCGACTTAGTGTAACATAATTCATTGCTTACCCTATGCGAGAGCACGTTGGCAATGTTTTTTTCATAATTCTGCTGCTGAGAGTAGATAGAAATATTGATTGATTAAATATTTTTATCTGGTAGCCTGTCGCCATGAAAAATGCCTATGAAGCCCTTTTGAAAAGTAAAAACCTTAGCTTGACCGCTGTGCGCTTGTCGCTTTTGGAGGTGGTTCAGGCGCACCCGCATTCGGATGCGAATGTCATTTATACGGCGGTGAAACAAAGAATCCCAACCGCGACCATTCAGGCGATTTACAATAATTTAAACGCCCTCACCCATGCCGGAATCATTCGGGAAATAAAGCCCAAAGGGCATGTTTCGCTCTATGAAACACGGGTCAATGACAACCATCATCACGTTATTTGCCGTGGCTGCGGAAAAATAGAAGATACGCATTGCATGGGCTGTGCGCCATGCTTGGCACCAGCGGATAATCACGGTTTCGCCGTCGATGAGGCCGAAGTCGTTTTTTGGGGGAAATGTCCCCAATGTCAACAAGATAAAATCAACCATAAGGAGGAATACAATGACAGCAAACGCAGGTAAATGTCCGGTTATGCATGGCGGCCTGACGTCAACGGCGGCATCGAACATGGATTGGTGGCCGAATGCCCTTAATCTCGATATTTTGCATCAGCATGATGCAAAAACAGACCCGTTCGGGAAGGCGTTTAATTACCGCGAAGAAGTCAAAAAACTCGACTTCGCGGCGATCAAAAAAGACATGCACGCTTTGATGACAGACTCGCAAGATTGGTGGCCTGCGGATTGGGGGCATTATGGCGGTTTGATGATCCGCATGGCATGGCACGCGGCGGGGTCGTACCGCATTTCCGATGGTCGCGGCGGCGGCGGAACGGGCAACCAGCGGTTTGCGCCGCTCAATTCGTGGCCGGATAACGTCAATCTTGATAAGGCGCGCCGCTTGCTCTGGCCGATCAAGAAAAAATACGGCAATAAAATAAGCTGGGCCGATTTGATGATTCTGGCCGGCACGGTTGCCTATGAGAATATGGGGCTGAAAACCTTCGGTTTTGCCTTTGGCCGTCCGGATATCTGGCATCCTGAAAAAGACACCTATTGGGGCTCGGAGAAAGAATGGCTAGCGCCGAGTGACAATCGTTACGCCGATGTGAACACCCCCTCCACCATGGAAAATCCGCTCGCTGCGGTTCAGATGGGCTTGATCTATGTTAACCCCGAAGGCGTCAACGGCAAGTCTGACCCGCTGAAAACCGCAGCGCAGGTGCGTGAAACTTTTGCCCGTATGGCGATGGACGACGAGGAAACGGTCGCCTTGACCGCCGGCGGTCATACGGTCGGCAAATGTCACGGCAACGGCGACGCCAAATTGCTCGGCCCCGAGCCGGAGGCCGCCGATGTCACCGAGCAAGGCTTGGGCTGGGTCAACCACACCAAGCGCGGCATCGGCCGCAATACGGTGACCAGCGGGATTGAAGGCGCTTGGACAACACACCCTACACAGTGGGATAACGGCTATTTCTACCTGTTGTTCACCTATGAATGGGAACTGAGAAAGTCCCCTGCCGGTGCCACGCAATGGGAGCCGATCAACATTAAGGAAGAAGACAAGCCCGTCGATGTTGAAGACCCATCCATTCGCCATAACCCGATCATGACCGATGCGGACATGGCGATGATTAAAGACCCTGTCTACCGCCAGATTTCGGAGCGTTTTTACAAGGATCCGGAGTATTTCTCCAAAGTCTTCGCCCGCGCGTGGTTTAAACTGACCCACCGCGATATGGGGTCAAAGCTTCGCTATATCGGGCCGGATGCCCCAAAAGAAGACTTGATCTGGCAAGACCCTGTTCCTGCGGGCAACAACGCCTATGACGTTGCCGCAGTAAAGGAAAAAATTTCCACCAGCGGGTTGTCTGTTGCCGACATGGTTGCGACGGCATGGGACAGTGCGCGCACATTCCGAGGGTCGGATATGCGCGGCGGGGCGAATGGCGCACGTATCCGCCTTGCCCCTCAGAAAAACTGGGAAGGCAACGAGCCTGCAAGATTACAGCGCGTTCTTGCGGTGCTTGAACCGATTGCGCGTCAAACAGGCGCGAGCATTGCCGACGTGATTGTTCTTGCCGGCAATGTCGGGATCGAAAAAGCCATCAAAGCCGCCGGATTCAACATTCCCGTTCCGTTTATAGCCGGTCGGGGCGATGCGATGGACGAGATGACGGACGCCGCCTCCTTTGCTCCGCTGGAGCCGATTGCCGATGGCTATCGCAACTGGCTGAAGAAGGATTATGTCGTGAGTGCGGAAGAATTACTGCTCGATCGCACCCAGCTTCTTGGCCTTACTGCGCCGGAAATGACGGTTTTGGTGGGCGGCATGCGGATGCTCGGCACCAATTACGGCGGCACGAGACATGGTGTGTTCACAGACCGTGAAGGAGCTTTGACCAATGATTTCTTCGTTCACCTGACGGATATGGCGTATAGCTGGAAACCGGCGGGCAAGAATTTGTATGAAATCGTCGACCGCAAAACCGGCGCGGTCAAATGGACGGCAACGCGGGTTGATCTGGTTTTCGGGTCAAACTCGATCCTGCGTGCCTATGCCGAAGTCTATGCGCAAGACGATAATAAAGAAAAATTTGTCCGTGACTTCGTTGCCGCATGGACGAAAGTGATGAACGCAGACCGGTTCGATATCGCGTAATAGAAACGTCCATATCAATAAAAGAAGGAAAGGTGCAGGTTTTTATTGAGCCTGCGCCTTTTTTCGATGGCTGGACAGAATGGGTGCGGCACACCCAATTCGTGATATTGCCTTTTTTGCAATAGGCATTATTGTTAGCACTGATTCTTTATATGGATGTTTTGTAGGGTGTGTTGAGAGGGTTTCTTTCTGTTCAACTGGTTGGAAATGCACGCGAAAGAACGCACAATAGACAGTAAAACGTAACAATGATTATACAAATTATCCTGTCCGCCTATTTGTTGGCCGTTTTGGCCACAGGGGTGCGGTTTTGGAAAGAAAAAACAGTTTTGGAATTTTTGCCATCCTTTGGGTGGGCGTTTGTTATGGTTTTGCCGTTCTTGCTGCAATGGGATTACTTGTTCGAAGCAACGCGCACGACCCATGCCATCGGGATTTTGGTGATTGCGGCGGCGCTGTATACGTTTGATTTTATCATGGCGCGGCGCACGCCGGCACAGGCAGGAGAGGTTCAAAAAACGCGGGCGCGGCATATGCTCTATGTCCTGCCTTCTTTGACTGTGGGCGGGATTATCCTTCATCTATCGTTGATCGGGAAGATTCCGGTGCTGGAGCTCATCTCCGGCAATACCGACCCGATGGCGCTGATTGATATGCGGGATGATTTTTCGCGCGAGGCGGATTTTCATTTTCTTTTAAAATATGCTTTTAACTGGCTGACGCCGATTTTTTCGCCGATTTCTATTGCGATTTTGGTGATTTATCGCCGCTATGTTTTGGCGTTTTTATTGTTTCTTCTGACTGTTTTCTATGCCATGGCTTCGCTCGCGAAGGCGCCTGTTTTGGTGCTTGTGATGTGTTTGGTGGTGGCGGCGATCGGGCTCTTGTACCGCCGCTCGATTGCGTATCTCGTGATTGTGGGGATTTTCACGGCCTTTATCGGGATATTTGTCGGATTTTTCTTGCTTAAAAACGCATCTGACAGCAAGGAGAAAATTGACGAAAAAACTTATCAGGAGCTTCTGGCGGAATGGAAATTTGACGAGAGCCACCCCCTCGCCCACTTGACCCTTGGGGACCACACGCGTGTTGTGTCAGGTGGCTTGATTCCGGCCAAGGATGACACGCCGTTTATTGATAGTACCGCTCATGAATGCCCCGATATGAAATGTCATGTGACACGGGCGTATAAATACCTGATTTACCGATGGTTCCTTGTGCCGTCCGAAATGGCGCAGCGTTGGTATGATTATAGTCTTTATCACAGCTATGCCGGATTTTCGGAATTGGTGCGCACGGAACATGATAGCGGCTATAAGCACTTGTCACAGCGTGTTGGAAATTGGTCTTTGGCGTCACGTTTTCCAAAGATTTATTTAGATTCCGCTCACGCCTATGCAGGGATTGATGCCGATGCGTATCTGAGGATGGGCTGGGCTGGATGGATTTTGGCGGTTTTTGGATTGATGCTCATCCGGCTTGGTTCGTTTTTTTGGTACAATACTGAGCCTGTGGCCATGGCCGCGTATTACAGCATGGTTGCAGCGCTTGGGTTATTGCTTCCCCATGCCTCGATACAGGCTTTGGTTGTGGCGCAAGGGGTCATGATTCCCTCGCTTATCGTCATGTATATAGGGTGGAAGCGTTAGGTCAGAGTCTATGTCCATCCTGAAAAGAGCCAAGGCGCATAGTTTTGCCACGTTGTTGAGCGGGATGGTGCTGGGGCATTTGGTGGCTATTCTTTTCCTGCCCCTTTTTACGCATTTTTTTACGCCTGAAATGTTTGGTGTTTTTTCGTATTACGCCTATTTCACGGCTTTTTTGTCCGGCCCGATTACGCTGGGCTATGAATCGCAAATCACCAACGGCAAGGATGATGATGACACCTATAAATTGGTGAATCTCGTTTTGTATCTGAGCCTCTCACTTGGCGGGCTTTTGGCCGTGTTGGTGTTATGGCCGATATATTCCCATATCGAAGAGATCAAATATCCGTTTATTTTTGCGTGTTTGACGTTTGTGTCCGCGAGCCTTGCAAATTTGCTCTCGGCGAAGCAGTTTTTATGCGTGCGCAATGAAAAATATAACGCATTATCCCTCAGTAATTTTGTCAATCACGGCGGGCGCTCAGGCAGCCAGTTTTTCTTTGGTTGGATGAGCCTGTCGCCGCTTGGGATGGTTTTTGGGGATATTGTCGGGCGGATGGCCGCGATTTCGTCTTTGGCGTATAGGAATTTCAGCCTGCGGCGTATTTTGCGTTTCACATCCTTTGCTCAGATGCGGCAAACCATGCATGGCTATCGTTCGGATACGCTGTGGTACATGGGCGGGGCGCTGGTAGAGATGGTGATTACATGGTTCCCCTTTTTGGCGATCAGCACATTATACGGAGTCAAGGAAGGCGGGATTGCCGCGATGGTGATCCGTTTATTCCTTGTGCCTTCGGGGATTGTCGGCAAGGTTATCGCCGATTTATATCATGGTAGTGTGAATAACAAACAAGGTGTTTTGTCCGGTTTTGGGTGGAGTTTGCCGCGCTATGTTTTGACGCTTATTTTGGCGGGATCGACGGTGCTTGTGCTTGTCGGATGGTATGCGTTTTATTTGCTGGGGCAGCCTTGGATTTTGGCGTATATCCCCATTGAATGGCGGCCGATGTATGGATATTCGCTTTTGCTCGTTCCGACATTGATTATCCATCTGTCGTCACAGGCCTTTGCCCGTTATGCCATTATGAAGGGGTTGAACCGCCTTAAATTCGTGACATATTTTTCTTTGTTGCTGTCGCTTGCGGGGCTGTATGTATACGCAATAGTCTATCCTATGCCGATTGAACAGATGCTGGTGGCCTATACGGTCATATCCATTGTTTGGCATGCCGTTTATTGCGTTTTGAATCTGGTGAAAAAATAGAGATTTTTAAAGGCGGATGCTGGGCTTTTTTGCCTAGAGGCGGATGCCGAGTTTTTGCAAACTGCGCTTCACAAAGCGCAGGAATTCTTCAAACGCCATATTGCTGGGATAGTCTTCATGGCGGCGGTTTGGTGCGGCGACAAAGGCTTCGAGTTCCTCCACGGAAATCCACAGTTTTTTGGCGATATATTCAAGGTCGTTTGCCAAGGTGCTCTCGTTATATGGGAGTTTGGCAAGTTCCTTGAGGGCGTCTTCACGCGTTGTCTGGCCGGACAGGATCAGGCTGGATAAATGCGCCAAGCGCTTGTCATAGCCGAATTTCTTCGGCAGGTAATAAGACTGGAAAAACCGTGTCCAGCGCGATTCAAAATGTTTGCCGCCGTAATACACCCAATCAAATTCATTGGCGAGAAATTCAATTCCTTCGGCCTTGTTATAATTGATGAGGTCGAGCGGGCGCACAAGTTTCATACGCTTGACATAGGGATAGTAAAGATAGGTCTTGAACAGGCCGGTCATCAGGAATTGTTCCAGCGGGCGCGTGCCGAATAATTTGTGGATCGCCTTGATCTGGCGGCAATCGGCGGCATTATAGCCCCAAGCCTTCGGCAAGACGGATTCGGTGGCGTGGTTGGCACCGCTCAGGACATATTTAATGTCGTTTTTGATGGCGAATTCATAAAGTCTGGAAAAGAAAATATGGTCTTGCGGAACGTCTTGGTTCGGCACGCCGGACTTTAAATACGCCAATTGCAAGTCGCGCATTTCTTCCCAATCGACAACATGGGTGAATAACTCGACATTCAGGCCTTTACACAGGTTTTCAATGTTGCGTACGGCGAGTTCCGAATTCCATCCGGCATCAACATGCACCGCCAAGGGGCGGAGTTTCATGACGCGGACGGCGAGATAGAGCAAATAAGAGCTGTCGACCCCGCCGCTCATCCCGACAATGCAGTCATATTCCTTATTCTTTCCATAGGCGCGGATTTTCGCCGCCATGGATTCGAGCAATGCAGCGCCTTTTTGGTCGGGCGACCAGATGGTGTTGGCATAGCGGTCAAATTCTTGGCAATGGCTGCATACGCCGTCTTTGTTGAAATGAATTTCGGGGTCGGTCGTGTCCATGACGCATCGAACGCATTGCTGGTAGTTCGGGTCTTTCCCTTCTTGGCCGTCTTGGCCTTGTGGGCCTTCCTGATTTTTTTGGCTCTGGGTCTGGCTCTGTCTCTGGGGGCTGGTTTGGGACAGCTCTTGCGCGGGCATAATGGTCGTGCTGCTGGACGCCGGAATGGGCGTAGCCGGCGTCATGCCTTGTATCATGCTTTGTTTAGGCTGTGTTTGTGTGCTCATAAATAGCTTCTATGTCGTCTGGCTTAGGGTATGTAATAAGGACAGCCCTGTGTTTTCCCCGAAAGACGAAAAAACTTCCGCCCGCAGCGGCAGAAACCTGACCGTCGAGCAATACGGAACGGAAATGTTCCAACGTACCCCCTCCTCCGCAAGCTACTACCGGTATCGAAACGGTTTTAGCCATTTGATGACAAAAGTCAAGATCAAAGCCCGTTTGCATTCCATCCCTGTCCACATGCTGGATCATGATTTCGCCGCATCCGGCGTCTTCGAGGGCTTTGGCAAAGTCCATCGGGTTGGATATTTTGGCTTTTTGTCCGGTGTGGCTGAATGTTTTTCGGCCGCCGAGGATTTTGTTGGTGTAATCAATGCACCCGACAACGCTTTGGCGACCAAACACCGATGCAGCCTCAGAAACAAGATTAAGATTGTCAAGCACTGCGCTGTTTAAAATAACTTTTTCTATGCCCATGCGAAACAGTTCATGCATCTGGTCGATGGTGGTGATGCCGCCGCCATAGGCCAAGGGCATAAAGCATTCATCGGTGAGTTTTCTAAGGTACTCCATATCTGGGCCGCGGCCTGATTTGCTCGCCATGATGTCGAGGAGGATCAATTCATCCGTTTCTTTTTCATTGAAGATGCGGATGGCATTCATCGGGTCGCCGACATAGGTGTAGTCGGTAAAGCGCTGCGACTTCACAAGCCCATGACCTTTGAGCAATAAGACAGGAATGATGCGGGCGCGGTGCATGGCTTATTTATATCTTTTTTATATCTTTGCGAAGTTAGAGAGCAAGCGCATACCGAAACGGTGGCTCTTTTCCGGATGGAACTGAACCGCCATAAGGTTGTCTTTGGCGAGGCCGACCGTAAGGTCTTGTCCGTATCTGGCGGTGGCGATGCGGTCGCCTTGGTGGTCGCAATGGGGGTGAAAGGAATGAACGTAGTAAAACCGCATTTTGTCATCACTGTGCATCAGTGGGTGATCATTGCACGGGTGTGTGTTATTCCACCCCATATGCGGCACTTTCAATGTGTTGCCGGTGTTGATTTTTTTGACGTCTGCATCGAAAAAGCCGAGCCCCTTCAATGTCCCCTCCTCGCTTGACCGGCACATAAGATGCATACCAAGGCATATGCCGAGAATGGGAATAGCGCGGCGATAGGCCAAATCATTCAAAGTGTCGATCACGCCCGCGTCATGCAGGCGCTGTATCCCCGCATCAAATGCCCCGACCCCAGGAAGGATAAGCCGTTCAGCCTTTGACAATACCTCAATGTCCCGCGTGACGATCACTTTTTCACCGATCTTCTTGAGCATGTTCTGCAAAGACCCGATGTTGCTGATGCCTGCATCCAAAATGGTGATCATGCGAAGGGCGTTTCCAATTGTATGGTTCGGTGTTTTTATTATATGGTTCTGAATCTGTTGAAGCTATATCGAAATATAGCCGAAATCAATGGCTATGGAAGAGTGTATAAACATGATTATCATCCGGCACACGCCGACCGAAAAACGCGAATATTTCTGGAAACGCGCCAAGTTCATGGTGGGCGGATTATTGGCTGTTTGTGTTTTTGGTGCGCTGCTTGCGGGGGCTATTTTTACCTTTGCGGTCTTGGCCGTTGGGTTTGCCGTGTTTGGCGCGGTCTTATTCGCCATTGGCGCGGTGACGACATTCTTTCATTACCGGTCGTTTCTCGCCCTTCGTATGTCGCAAGGCTTGACCAAGGAGCAGGCCAAGGCCGAGTGGCGCGTGCGCTGGTTTGTGCGCTGAGGGAACTTATTGGCTGAGGGAACTTATTGTTTGTCTGCGCGTTCTTTGTCTGAAGACGTTATAAAATTCAGACAAGGAACACTCATAATGAATAACAACAGTAAAACTATTCTCATCGTCGCCGCCGTGGTGATTGTATCTGTGGTCGGCTACAGTATTTTGACCAAACCTGACACACGCAGCACGGGCGAAAGATTCGGCGATGCCGTTGAAAAACTGGATAGCGGGATTGATGATGCCGCGCGCGAGATGGAAAGCAGAACCCCAGCCGAGCGCATTAAAGACGAAGTTCAAGACGCCGCGGAATAACCGTTTCGGGCTTAGGCTTTGGCCAATAAATACAAACGCCGCAAGCCTTATTTTAAGCGTTTGCGGCGTTTTTGTTCCCGTTTTAATTATTCAAGGTGATCGTTTTGGCGCCTTTCAAGGTGCCGTTCTCTTTCTTTAGGATGGGAACGAGTTGTTCTCCCTTGGCTTTTCTGGCTTCGATTTCCTCATGCGTTTTTTCTATGGCGACAAAACGTTCCGGCGCGGTTGGGTGGGTGTCGCGTTGTACGATGCTGTTGGCGCTGTTTTCGGATGCCATGCGCCGCCAAAAGGATGCAACACCTTGCGTGTCATGCCCCGCTCTCGCCATAAAATACATCCCGACATAATCGGCTTCTTGCTCAAATTCGACGCTGTTGATTTGTCCGCCGATTCCGGCGGCGGTGCGGGTGAGAGAGCCATCAGGAATACCGCCCGCCGCGACAATCAAAACTTCGAGCGCTAAACCGGCAAGCCCGACCCCTATGGCGTTTTGGCCTTTCTTGTCGGAATGCAACATCGCGTTATGCGCCAATTCGTGGCTGAGGACGAGGGCAAGCTCCGTGTCATTATCGGTGAAGCGCATCATGCCGCGCGTCATGTAAATAGCCTCCCCATCGGCAAAAGCGTTGATGTTGGTGTCATGAGGGTCATAGACGATGGCATCATCGCAGGCCTCAATGCGCGCAATGGTGCGTGTGCTTCGCTCCCCGTCCCGTTCATAAGTAATATCAACCGCCGCCCCTTCAATGTCGTCAAAGGCTTTGACCGCATCGCTCAGGGCTTTTTTGCCTGTTCCCACCGGTTTGTCTTGTATGGCGACAATGACGTCCCCCGCCTTCAGGCCGGCCTTTGCGGCGGGAGAGTTCATCGTGACGCGGCTGATGCGTAAGGCGTCATCGAGGCTGTAGAGGTCTTGAAAGCTGTCTTTATACTCTTTCGGTATGGCGTGAATATTCCACATCTCGATGCCCGCCGTATACGTTTTTTGCGGGCATAAATCGGCATTGGCCACCCATATCGGGAAGGCCACGTTTTGAAGCCGTGTGTCTTCATCTATGACGCGCTGGACGACCATGTTTTTCTGGATTTTGGCTTCTTGTTCAATCTCGGCGGTCGATCCTTGCGGCATCACGGCGGACGGTGCGGCGCACCCCGCGAGCATACAGCAAACCAAGGCGGTAAAGGCGGTGCGGTGGAGTAAGATTGCCATAGGATGTCCTTTTATCTGTGTTTTCAAACTCTGTCTAACAATGTGCCGTGATGTTGCCCAAGTTGTACTATGGCGTATAATCCAGTTATGATTACGTCTTTATGATTGAAAAATCAAGGCAGGTCTTGGCCTGTATGGCGTTATAAAAACCTTGCTTTCTTTTTCCATATTATGTATCTCTTGTCATCCCAATTCTGCAAGGTAAGGTCGTGTCTATGAAATGGTGGGCTGATGAAGATTATGTGCATTTGATGGTTGCGATGGCGCGTGACCTTGATGCGGCTCATCCTGATCGTGTTCTTTTGTCCCTTGGGCACAGCCCGTCTTGGCTTTGTGCCACCACCGCGATGCTGCGCGGTCTTGATCATCGCCCGCAAAATATACGGTTCATTCCCTTTAGCGGACGCCTGCACCAACTCGACAGCAAAGCATACAGAGCCAAAGAAAACGGCGAATGCCTCACCTTTACGAAGGATACCATGCGGCGTGTGTCGGAGGGGTCTTTGGGGCGCTATTTCAATTATCTGGCGGATCAAAAATTATCGCCGCTTGACCTTGTTCACATACGCGATCAATCGGGGCAAAAGCCTGTATTGGTTGAAATGGCGAGTATGGGCAGCGGCCTTGCCACGTTTTTGTCGGCGCTTGACCAATATTCCAAACAGCAAGGCACTGAAGACAAAAAAGTCGATGAATTGCTGGATGTCCTTGTTTATAAGATGAATGCCCCAAGCACATCACAAGCCATCTGTTTTGCCATGAATCCATGTGATGACGAACAAACGCTGTCCGCGCCCGTCCCACTTCGTGTGGTGAGCGGTGTCCAAGGAGCCTTCATGGATTTTATCGGCGGGTATAAGGGCAATGTCGAATCAAATGCTGGGCTCTATGCCGATCAAGAGCGAACAGTAGGACGGTTTATGCCGTATTTCTCGATTGTTGACGGCTATGATCCCGACTCCTATCTTTCGCGCCACACGCCGCCTGCCGCAGGGCTGCGCCCCGCACCTGCGCACGGGATAAGCGCGATCAAAGCAGCGCTGCGCAAGGCCGCCTCCACCCCGCCGGACGTGCACAATGCGCATGTCGCAAGCGCCCACAAAAAAATCACCGCCCTCACCCCAAAATCCCGCGTAAACGGCTGGATCGGTTATTACGGCTATCATTAAGGGCTGAAAATTCATGAAATGGTCGGGATGAGAGGATTCGAACCTCCGGCCCCTGCGTCCCGAACACAGTGCTCTACCAGGCTGAGCTACATCCCGTTGACCAGAACAGCGTTATATACGTTTTGCCTTGGCGATTGCAATATTCTTTTTTGAAAAAAGATGGCAACAAGTGTTTGTGAGGGCGGCCTGTGGCTCTTTTTTGGGGTGCGTCTTTTGTTCGCCTAGGCCAGTTCGGGGCCATGGTCGCATCCCGCGCCTTTTTTGAGGCGGGATCTGTTGCTGCACACGGCGTGGCAAGCGGTTGAGGAATGGTTGTCTTTTCTTTGCGGGTCATCCTCATTTTGGCTTGCGGGTGGCGGCGTGATGCACAGGCCTTGTGTTGACGCACCGATCTTGTCCAGCATCGTCATAACACGGTCAAAATCGCCGTTATAAGCCAGCCCAAGGTAAAATCCCGCATTTGCAATAAAATCGGCATAGCTAAGCGACGTCATACCATATGTGTCTTTCACATGTTGGTAGGCGGGCTGGAGTTCAATACGAACCAAGGCCGTGTGAAGCAAGACATCATTGCCCGGCTGGCTGAGGGTAAAGCTCCCTGCCCCCATAAACGCAAGGCCAAGAGCCAAGCCGCGCGCGGTTTTGTTGAATAATGTGTTGAATGACGGCATTGTTTTCCTGTGAATTTCGACCCGCACAATGACGCATCCTACGCCAGCTCGGCGGCGCGTGTCATGTGGTTTTAGGCGTCGTGGTCATTATGTCGCGCGCCTTTGGTTTAAGGGGCGTTTGACGGGATGCGTATTGTTTGACAGTTTTGGGCATTTCCGCTAATATTATTATTCATAATAATAAATAAAAAAAATTAATTAAAGAGCTCGGGGAATGCCATCAACACAAAAGAAAAAAACATCTAAAGGTTGGTGGTACAAGGGTGTCATTGCCGGTGCTGTCATAAGCTGCGCCTACACTGCCTTACAGCCCGATCCCGATTATTCGAAGGATCATGAGCGCGCGACGTTTGACCCTGCGGAGGTGAGCCTTCGGGATGCGTTCAACACCTATCCTACATATGTGCGCGGCGACCTTCAGGTTTGTTTCAATTACCTTACGGCCTACACGATCCGCAGTGTCGGATATAAAGGCGCGTTACAGGCCACCGTTGATAACAACCAGACCTTTATGCAACATAAAGGCACGCAGCCCCAGTATAGCGGGACGTTTTTATCGGGCTTGCCGCTTGATATTCGCGACGAGATTTTGATCGGTGCGGCAGATTATAAATTTGACGAAACAAAAGCATCGATTCTGACACAAATTTTCGGTGATGTTCGGGCGGAGCAATTTTCGCCGCAAGCGATGCAATGGCTTGGGGCGCGCTATGACGCGTTTGCGGCACGCTTGGCCAGTGATGAATTTTTAATCGAAATGGTCGGTAAGGATACATGGACATATAATGATATGCAGGCCGTGGCACAGCGCATTGGAAACATTCAGTATGACGTGTTTTTGTCCGAGTTTGATAAGGATGAGCGGTACAGCCTCCCCTCCTTCAGCTTTGTTGAGTACGGCGACAGCCAAAATACAGAGGGCGGAACCACATTAGGATTTTATCAAGATGCCGGTTTTCGTGACATCATCACGGTGATTGCGGATCGCGCGAACGGGTTTCGCGGCATGATGAGCACGATTGCCCATGAAGTGTCGCATTCGATGGAGAAGCGCTTTTTGGCCTATATTCACGACGGCACGCTAAAGCCCGACCACCCGATATACGACCTTGTTGTTTTGTGGAAAGAAGCCAAGGGCAATAATTATACCAGTAGCGGTCATATGCATGACGCCTATTTTCACAACCCTATCGAATTCACGGCACGTATTGCCGGCGATGTGGCAAGGCGTTATGCCGGATCACCGGATTCTCTGGCTCATCGGTCTTCGGATGTGTCCGGACTGACCGTTGAAGGCACACGTATTGCGGCTCAAGTGAATGCCACACGCACACGATATTCGGGGCAAGAGGGAACCGCCACTTGCGGGCAAGTTCTGCAACAAAGCGGTCTGAAGATAACGCGTTAAGGAATGCTTCGCCCTGCTCAGGGCTTGCGCGGCGTCCATGGTTTTTTGCCCTTATAGGGGGCGCGATCCGCGGGCGGAAAGGTTTGACCGAGGTTTTCTGCCCTAGCCTTTAACGCAAAGAAAATCTCTTTACAGGCACGCACATCCCACAGCGCATCATGCGCCTCGCTCCCCATCGTGCGATTGCACAGGGTTTGCAGCGCTTGATTCAGGCTCGGTGCCTTGAACTGGTTATGCATGCCGGCGGCAATCATCTTTTCGGTTGGCGGGATTTTGCAAATATCGGTGCTGTGTCGCATGGTGCAAACCCATTTGTTTTCAGGGAATCCCATGCCGTTATAGGCGTTTTCTATTTTCATCATCTGGCGGTCAAACCGTGTGTTGTGCGCAACGATCACATCGGCTTGTGCCGCGAAATGTTGGAATATGCCGTAAACGAGGCGGTGATCCAGCCCGTATTTTTCGCATTTTTCGGTGGTAAAGCCATGAACCGCTCCGGATTCATCCCCAACGACCCAGCCATCGGGCTTTATGAGGGTTGAAAACTCGGCAATCGAATTGCCTTCAGCGTCTGTCAGGAGCATCGCAACCTGACAAACGCGCGCTTGTCCGTCCTTCACAGACTCGCCATCCGGCAAATCTGTGGTTTCGGTATCAATGAACAGGTACATAGGGCATCAGCCTTTGAAGGACGGAATGAACTGGCCGATTTTTTCTGCGCGTTGTTTGATATGGGCGCTGAAATCCGGATCTTTATAGTCCGCTGTGACGGCTTCACGCACGTCTTCGAGGCTGACGACATTGCCGGCGATTTTGATGCTGGCGACGGCTGCGAGTCTTTTTTGTTCATTCGGGCTTGTTTCAGCTTTGGCGGCGGCGTCGAACAGGATGTTGAGGCCTTCAAGCGCGAGAGTTTTCTTGTCTTGCGGCGGAATCCAATAGCGCATCTGGGTATAGCCCGCGCCAATCGTTGTGCCGTTTTTGTCTTGGAATTGATAGCTTAATGGTGCCGACATGATATACCCCCTTGTTTTTTGCGTGTATGCAATGATCTGTACAATACAGTCACGGCTTATGTCAAAAAATAAAGTGCAGCGGGGTTGTGATTTTTACACAGCCTTTGAATGACGGGCGATTCCTGTCTTGAAATATCCATCAAAGGCCGAGGCGATAATCCGCACGATCTGGAGAGCATCGGGATGGATGGTCACGACCCGCCCTTCAACCCGTGCAAGGCCGTCACGCTCAAACTCTTGCAACTCATCGAAACAATCATCAAGGGCGGAGGCCGCAAAGCCATGCGCAACGCAGACCGCCCCGACATCCACGGTGAAGCGGCACATAAGGCTATCGATCACGTCTTTGCGCAGCTTGTCTTCGGCGCTTTTTTCAATGCCGCGGTACACCGGAATACGGTCGTTGCCGATGAGTTCACGGTACAAAATATTATGCGGCTGGTTTTGGACATAGCCTTGCGGTAATTCGCTGATCGACGACACGCCGAACCCGACCAAGGCATTCGCCGCATCGGTTGTATAGCCTTGGAAATTGCGGCGCAAATTGCCATCGCGTGTTTGTATGGCCATTGGGTCGTCACTCTTGGCGAAATGGTCGATGCCGATGGTTTCGTACCCTGCCCCGCGTAAAATCTCCGCCGCCTTGTTGAATAAATCATAGCGTAAAGACTTGTCCGGCAAGGTTTCGTTCTTAATCAGGCGCATGTGTTTTTTCATCCATGGCACATGGGCATAGCCGAACAAGGCGAGCCTGTCCGGCGTCATGGTGAGGGCTTGATGCATGGTCTTGACCGTGGTGTCCAAGGTTTGGAACGGCAAGCCATAGATAAAATCCATGTTGAGCTTATCAATCCCGTGTTTGCGGATGCGCTCGACGCAATCAAACACAACCTCATAGGGCTGGACACGGTTGATGGTTTCCATGACCTTCGGGTCAAAATCCTGCACGCCGAGGCTGACGCGGTTGATGCCGGTGTCGGCATAGGCCTTGAGTTTGTCATCCTCCATCCCGCGCGGGTCGCCTTCAATGGCGCGTTCGGCATCGTCGGCAAAGGTGAAATGGCGGTACAGTGCGTCCATAACCCGTTTGAATTCAGCGGGCTGTAAAATGGTGGGAGAGCCGCCGCCGAAATGCAAATGCTTGACGATGCAATGGTTCGGAATGTGAGCCGCCATCATATCGATCTCACGGATCAGCATATCAACATAGTCATTGACCGGCTCATATCGCTTGGTCGCCTTTGTATGGCACCCGCAATACCAGCAAATCACATCGCAAAACGGGATATGGATATAAAGGGACAGCGCCGTCTGGGCGGGCAAGGCCTCAAGCCAGCCGACATATGTTTCGCGCGAAAACCCCTCTTTGAAATGTGGCGCGGTGGGATAGCTCGTGTACCGCGGCACGGCGCGGTCATATTTCAAAATGGTGGTTTTAAGGTCAGTGTTCATAACGAGTCTTTATAATATATAGAGCGATAATGTACAGGATGGAGCGTGCTGTTTTTCAGAATATTTGTTGTATGTCCGAAAAATACGCAAAAATCCGTGATTATGTCCTTGTAAAATTCTCAGGCTGGATTATTATCGCGTTCGTTCCGAAAGGGCAAGAAAACTCGGCCATAAATACGCGCCACATATTGACGCATGGTGTTGCCGGTCTTTGATCTCAACTTTGACCGCCGCTTTTTGTGTTTTTGATGATGTTTTTTCTTGACAGAAGACGGTACATCGTTATATTTCGCATTTCGAATTCTATAGTATGGATAAAAATCATGTTCGCAGTTGTTAAAACAGGTGGAAAGCAATACAAAGTCGCCAAGGATGACATCATCCGCGTCGAAAAACTTGATGTTGAAGCCGGCAAGACCGTCACCCTCGACACCGTTTTGATGGTGTCGGATGGCAAAAAAATGACCGTTGGAGCCCCTTCCGTTGCTGGTGCATCTGTCACCGCAGAGGTGTTGGAGCAAACGCGCGCTGATAAAATCATCGTGTTCAAGAAAAAGCGTCGCCAAAATTACCGCCGCAAGGCCGGTCATAAGCAACACTTGACGGTTCTCAAGATCAAAGACATTAAAGCCGCTTAATCAACGGTCTAGCAGGAGTATTTAACATGGCACATAAAAAAGCAGGTGGTAGTTCCAGAAACGGTCGGGATTCCGCCGGTCGTCGTCTTGGCGTGAAGCGTTTCGGCGGTGAAGAAGTTCTTGCCGGTAACATCATCGTGCGTCAACGCGGCACGAAGTTCCATGCTGGCGCCAATATTGGCATGGGTCGTGACCACACGTTGTTCGCCACAGAATCAGGCGAAGTGAAGTTTTACAAAGGCCGCAATGACAAGAACTATGTCACGGTTGTTACACAGTAACGACCAACGCCCTTATAAGGCTTTGAAAGGCGCAGCTTATGCGCCTTTTTTAATATTTTGGATCAAGTGAAAACGAATGAAGTTTCTCGACGAAGCGAAAATCTATCTCAAGAGCGGTGACGGCGGCCCGGGCTGCGTCAGTTTTCACCGCGAAAAATTTGTTGAGTTCGGCGGCCCCGATGGCGGAAATGGCGGGCGCGGCGGCGATATTATTTTCGAAGCGATCCAAGACAACAACACCTTGATTGATTTTCGTTATAAACAGCATTTCAGAGCGCAAAACGGCCTTCACGGCATGGGGCGCAACCGTTCCGGTGCGGGCGGCGAGGATTTGATCATCCGCGTGCCGGTCGGAACGCAAATTCTTGACGAGTTCAAAGACGAAGTATTGGCCGATCTGGTCGAGGCTGGACAACGCATTGTGTTTCTCAAGGGCGGTGACGGCGGATTCGGCAACGCCCATTATAAAACATCCACGAACCAAGCCCCGCGCAAAAAAACGCCGGGCTGGCCGGGGCAAGAGCTTCCCATCTGGCTCCGCCTTAAATTGATTGCCGATATCGGCTTGCTTGGCCTTCCCAATGCCGGAAAATCGACTTTCCTAACGGCGGTGAGCAATGCGCGGCCAAAGGTTGCCGATTATCCCTTCACCACGCTTCACCCGAATCTCGGGGTGGTGCGAAGCTATGACAAGGAATTTGTCGTCGCCGATATTCCGGGCTTGATTGAGGGCGCGCATGAAGGCGTCGGGCTCGGCACGCGGTTTTTGGGGCATGTAGAGCGCAGCGCCGCGTTGCTCCACCTCGTTGATTGCACGCAAGACAAGCCCGAAGAGGCCTATTTCACCATCCGGCATGAGCTTGAGGCCTACGGCGAAGGGCTGGCGGATAAGGCCGAGATCATCGCCTTGACGAAGGCCGACGCTCTGGGCATGGATTTGGCGGAGGATCAGCTTAAACGCTTCGAAGACAAAACCGGTATGAAGGCGTTTTTGATTTCGTCTTTGTCGCGTGAGGGCGTTGAGGAATTGCTGCGTAGTCTGTTCAACCATGTCTATGGGTCGAACGGCGAGGAAGAGCCCGACAACACTGCGTTCATCCCTCTTGAAGATGACGATTACGCCAATGCGCATGATACGCTTGAGGCCGATTTAGGCTAGCGGCCTTTCGTCTTTCCCCGACATTCCTTTTGCTGCCCATTTTGCTGCGCTGCTCCATCAAAGGATGGGGTATAGGGGGTGTTTTGCGCCTTAATCTTCTTGACAGGCGGCCTTCGCCCTCTTTATCGTTTGTCCATAATAACAATAATAAATGATCTCAGGGAGAGTAAAATATGGCTGGCACACAAGCCCCTAAAACCTTGCGCCTATCCGATTACCGCAAGCCGGAATTCACCACATCGCATGTTGATCTGAATTTCGATATTCATGAAGACAAAGCCTTTGTAACCTCCACCGTCACCTATGACCGTACGGCAGAGGGCAAAGGCGTCAACGCGCTCGTCTTGTCGGCGCAAAACCCGAATACGAGCGAGGGCGACACGAGTGGCGCAGAGCCGTATATTCAGGGCATCATCCTGAATGGCCGCATTTTGAATGAAGGCACGGATTATGTGTTTGATAATGCCGCGCAAACCCTCACCATTCCTTTGTCCGCGAAGGATGCATCGGCAAAAGTCGAAATCCGCACCGTGTTAAAGCCTGAAAAGAATACGGAATTGAGCGGTTTTTACAAAGCCGGCCCCGTGTTTTGCACGCAATGTGAATCCGAAGGTTTCCGCCGCATCACGCCGTTTCTTGACCGCCCCGATGTGATGGCGACTTATGATGTGCGCATCGAAAGCGATGCAAGCATCGGCGATGTTTTATTGTCAAACGGCAACCCGATGACAAGCGGCACAACTGCTACGGGTCGCCATTTCGCGACATGGAACGACCCGCACCCGAAGCCCTGCTACCTCTTTGCGTTGGTGAGCGGTGATCTGGAGCATATCGAAGAAAAATACACCACCGCATCGGGGCGTGACGTCACCTTGCGCATCTATACCGAGCAAGGCCAAAAAGACCGCGCCCGCTTCGCCATGGAATCCTTGATCAAATCCATGGTCTGGGACGAAAAAGTCTATGGCCGTGAATATGATCTCGACTTGTTCAACATTGTCGCGGTGAGCAACTTCACCTTCGGCGCGATGGAGAATAAATCACTGAATATTTTTGCTGCGAAATATGTGTTTGCCGACCCTGAAACCGAAACGGACGTCAATTTCCACGGTGTTGACCGCGTTGTAGCGCATGAATATTTTCACAATTGGACGGGCAACCGCGTCACGCTCGAAAACTGGTTCCATATTGCGTTGAAAGAAGGCTTCACTGTTTTCCGTGACCAAGAATATTCCGCCGACCACGGCGACCGTGACTTGGAGCGTATTCAACAAGTGGCTTCCTTACGCGCCCGTCAATTTCCGGCGGATGACAGCGCCCTCGCCTTCCCGGTTCTTCCCAAGGAAGTTGAGAGCATCACCAATATCTACGGCGCCACAACCTATGACAAAGCCGCCGAATTATTGCGGATGATCCGCACGATGATTGGTGTTGCGGATTTCCGCAGAGCCTCCGATCTTTATTTCGACCGCTATGACGGTCAAGCCGTTCGCATCGAAAATCTGGTTCAGTGTTTTGAGGATGTGAGCGGTTTCCCGTTCCGCAGCGGTCAATTCATGAATTGGTATCACCAATCCGGTCGTCCACGTGTCAATGCGACCACAAGCTATGATCCCGCAACGCAGGAATTGACCCTAACGCTGGAGCAATCGACCCCACCGTCAAAGGATCAAGCCGTGAAGCAGCCTTTCTTGATACCGGTGCGCATGGGGCTGATTGACCTCAAAACGGGTCAAGAAATTGACGTTGATGTGAAGGGCGATTCTGCGGCTCCCGCCAAAGAAAAAGTCCTGCATTTTTCACAAGCCAAGCAAGATTTCGTATTCAAGAACGTACCGCAAAGCGCGGTTCCGTCATTGCTGCGCGGTTTTTCCGCGCCGGTTGATTTAACGACCGATCTGACCAATGCGGAATTGATCGGCCTGATGACATACGACACGGATGGCTTCAACAAATGGGATGCGGTGCAAAAAGTGATGAGCGCCGAACTCCTCCGCCAATATGCCCATGTTCAGAAAAAAGGCGCCGCCGACACGATCAATCCCGATGTGTCCAATGCTCTGAAAACCGGCCTTCAAGGATTGTCGCCCGCAATGGCGGCGGAGTTTTTGACCCTCCCCGGAATCGGTTCGCTTGAAACCGCGTTGGGTGGCAAGGCGATTGACCCGCTGAAGCTGTCCATCGCCGTCAAGGAAACCCGCAACCAGATTGTTGACGCGTTGGCGAATGAGCTGGACAAAGCCTATACCGTCTTGCATGACGCCAATGCGCCGTATGTGTTCAACACGCAAGAGGCCGGAAAGCGGAGCCTTAAAAACAAGGCTCTGACCATGCTTGCGGCACGGTACGGAACGGATGATGTCGCTACAAACGCGGCGCAGCTTTCGGCCATCGGGCGGGGTCTGTCGCAATACAGTTCTGCCAACAACATGACGGATCGTGTCGGGGCTTTGGCCGCGGCGGGGCAATTCGGCGGGCAAGCCTCGCAAGATTTGTTCGATGATTTCAAGGCCAAATACCGTCACGACATCCCGACCATCCAAAAATGGTTCACCTTGATTGCCCAAGGGCGCGACGCAACGGACAAAGTCCGCGATGTGCTTGAAAAAGACTCGGCGTTCAACCATTCCATCGCGCATAACTGGCACGCCTTGATCGGCGCGTATGCAGGGAATTACGGCGCGTTTCATCAGGCCTCAGGCAAGGGCTATGCCCTCGTTGCGGATGGCGTGTTGAAGGCGGACAAGATAAATTCATCCGTCGCGGCGAAATTGGCGGAGCCTCTGTGCAATTGGCAAAAATATGTGCCGGCGCATGCCGATTTGATGGTCAAGGAACTGCGCCGCATTGCCGCAACACCGGGCATTTCAAACAATCTGAAGGCCAATGTTTTGAAGGCTCTGCCAACGGACGCGCCTGCGGCACCTGCGGCGAACACCCCGAAAAAAGGGCGCAAGCGTACCCCGAAATAACGCATTCGCCCCTTTATCTTGTGCCTAAAACAGCATAAAATTCGAAAGGCTCGCCCATTCGCGGTGAGCCTTTCTTTTTGTTTCACCGTCCAAGGATAGAATTTATGATGCTTCGTACCGACTCCGCCCCTTCCACCGAGCCCAAAACAATCTACCTCAAGGACTATAAGGCGCCGTCCTATGTGGCGGAGGGCATCGAGCTTATCTTCAAAATTTATGAAGGAGTCACCCATGTCATTGCGCAAACCAAATATCGCCGCGCCGATCAAACCGCCAAAACATTATTCCTGAACGGTCAGGATCAAAAAATCCTGCGAGTCGCGATCGGCGACAAAGATATCACGGCGGGCAACGGATACACCCTCAGCCCCGCGGGCATGAGCGTTGATGCGGATTGCGACGAATTCATCCTGACCATTGAAACGGACATAGAACCGGAGGCCAACACCGCGCTTGAAGGCTTGTATAAGAGCGGCGGTAATTACACCACCCAATGCGAGGCCGAAGGCTTCCGCAAAATCACCTTCTTCCAAGACCGCCCCGATGTCATGACGACCTATACGGTGCGGATCGAGGCCGACAAGAAAACATGCCCCGTCCTTTTGTCGAACGGTAATTTACAGCATAGCGGCGACCTTGAAAACGGACGTCACTTCGCCGTATGGCACGACCCCTTCCCCAAGCCTTGCTATTTATTCGCGCTCGTCGCGGGGGATTTGGTGCTCACGGAAGACACATTCATCACCATGTCCGGTCGTAATGTGGCGCTGCGCATCTACACCCGCAAGGGCGACGAAGGGCAAGTCGCGCACGCGATGAAGGCGCTCAAAGACTCCATGAAATGGGATGAAGACGCCTATGGCCGCGAATACGACCTTGATTTATTCAACATTGTCGCGGTGAGTGACTTCAACATGGGGGCGATGGAGAATAAGTCGCTGAACATCTTCAATACCCAGCTTGTCCTCGCCCACCCCGAAACCGCCACCGATCAAGATGTTTTGAATGTCGAACGCGTCATTGGGCATGAATATTTCCACAATTGGAGCGGCAACCGCGTCACTTGCCGCGACTGGTTCCAGCTTTCGCTCAAGGAAGGCTTCACAGTGTTCCGCGAAAACCAGTTCGGGCAAGCCATGAATGACCCGATGGTGGAACGCATTGACGAGGTCAAACTCGTACGGTCGATGCAATTCCCCGAAGATTCCAGCCCGATGGCGCACCCGATCCGCCCCGAAAGCTATATCGAGATCAATAATTTCTATACCGTCACCGTGTATGAAAAGGGTGGTGAGGTGATCCGGATGCTCTCGCTCCTTCTGGGCGATGAAACATACCGCAAAGCGACGGATTTATACTTTGACCGCAATGACGGCAAGGCCGCAACCTGCGAGGATTTTGTGCAGTCCATGACCGATGCGTCGGGGCTTGACTTGTCGCAATTCAAGCTGTGGTATTCACAGGCTGGAACACCGCGCATCGAGATGAAGTCGCATTATGACGCGACGGCGAAGCGTTTGACCCTCACCATGACTCAGCACATCCCCGACACGCCGGGGCAAACAGACAAAAAACCGATGCATATTCCTGTTGCCGTTGGCTTGATCGGGCCGAATGGGCACGACATGGATTTGGGCGATGGGCAAACAACCCGCATTTTGCATCTGAAGGACTCAAAGCAAGATTTCGTGTTTGAAGATATCGCCCAGCAGCCGGTCGTGTCGGCCTTGCGCGGTTTTTCGGCGCCGGTGATCTTGGAAACCGATCTGAATGATGACGCTCTGCGCTTTTTGGTGGTGCATGACAGTGACGGGTTCAATCGTTGGGATGCCGGTCAAACCCTTGCGTTGCGGATGTTGACGGCGATGATTGACACGCCGGAAATGGACACCGACCCGCGTTATGTTGAGGCTTTGTCCGGCGCGGTTGACGCATTAAAGGACACCCAGCCCGCCCTTTTGGCGCGGATGCTGGCCTTGCCGGAATACAGCGTGCTGGCACAGGAAATGACCCCGATTGACCCCCAAGCCATGAAGGCCGCGCGGGACAAAGCGATGCGCCAGATCGGCACGTCCTTGCTCGCCCCCTTCACGGCTCTGTACCACAGCGCCGCATCGAAAAATAACGGGCGCGATTTGTCGTCCGAGGCGATGGGCTGGCGCAGTTTGATGAACATCACCTTGCAATACATCGCCGCGGCAAACGAGGCGCAGGGCATTCAATTGGCGAAGGCGCAATATGATGCGGCCTATAACATGACCGAGCGCACAGGCGCTTTGGCGGTTTTGGTCGATAGCGACAGTGCCGAGCGCAAAGCCGCCCTTGATGATTTTTACAATCGCTTTAAGGACAAAGACCTTGTCGTTAATAAGTGGTTCTCGCTCCAAGCCTCGGCCGAGCGTGAAAGCGTCATTGCGGATATTCGCGCCTTGATGGGGCATAAGGATTTCACCTTGAAGAACCCAAACCGTGTGCGGAGCTTGATCGCCGCCTTCACCATGCGCAATATGATCATGTTCCATCATGAGAGCGGCGAAGGCTATGCGCTGCTGCGTGAGGTAGTGCAACAACTCAACACGATCAACCCCCAAATTGCGGCGCGGATGCTCACCCCCATGCGGCAATGGAAATCATTCAAACCTTCCCTTCGCGCCTTGATGAAGAAGGAATTGGAAGCCATCAAAGACACCCCAAATTTGTCACCGGACGTGTTCGAGGTGGTGACGAAAACATTGAGCGCATAGATCATTATGCCAAACCCATCCTTCGCCCCCGCGCCCATGCTCACCTGTCAGGGGCTGGAATTTGACAATGGTTTTAAAGCCAAATTTTTGTGCGGGCTGGATGAGGCCGGACGCGGGCCCTTGGTTGGCCCCGTTATTGCTGGCTGTGTTCATATTCCGCCTGAGGCTCTTGCCAAAGCGCCGGAACTTCTCACCTTACAAGACAGCAAAAAACTCAGTAAATCGCGCCGCGAGGTTCTTTTTGATCTCGTGACCCGATTTTGCGCCTATGGCGTGGGTCAGGCCGGTATCGAGGAAATAGACGATATCAACATCCTGCACGCCAGCATGAACGCCATGACCCGTGCATGGCACGATATGATGGCGCGTCGCGGCGTGACGCAGGCGCATCTATCCGCCTTTTCCCCCGACCTTGCGTTAATAGACGGCAACCGCGTGCCAAAAGACATGCCCATCGCGGCACGAGCCATTGTCAAAGGCGATGCAAAATCGCTGTGCATCGCGGCGGCGTCGGTGGTGGCAAAGGTCACACGGGACAGGCTTTTGGAAGAAATAGGCCGGCAATACCCCGCCTATCAATGGCATAAAAATTCCGGCTATGGCACGGCTGATCATTTGGACGCCATCGCAAAATACGGTGCGACCCCGCATCACCGCATGAGTTTTGCACCGCTTAAGAACATGGAATAATGGCTGTGTTTTATTCGGCGTGCAGGATCGACGCAAAAACGCGTCAAGCGGGTGCATTTTAAGGTCACTCGCTTCTTTCGCTTTTTGTTCGGCCTATTGCAGTGATGCGCCCGATGCGTCATTTTCTTGCGCAAGGCGCAGTTTTTCGCGTAGGTGGTCAATCGGCTTCAAAGCGCCTTCGCGGCGGTAATGCCAGTATGTCCAGCCGTTACAGCTCGGCGCATTTTGAATCGCGGCACCGACTTTGTGGATTGACCCGCGGAAGCGCCCTGATTTCGTTTTGACGATGATGTTGCCATCGGCGGCGACTTTGGCTTCGTACAGGCCTTTGGGGCAGACAAGGTCACTGCCGGGGGGGAGCATCCCGTTTTCAACGATTGATCCGAAGGGGATGCGTTTTTGTTCGCGCTTGGCGGGGGTGCTGAGAACTTCGTCATTCGTGCCGAATTCAATCGCGGCGAGGCGTTCTTCGGCGGCTTTGATATAGCTGTCTTCCCGTTCAAGGCCGATGAAGTGGCGACCCATTTTCTTCGCCACGGCACCGGTTGTGCCCGTTCCGAAAAACGGATCGAGCACAACATCGCCGGGCTTCGTGGAGGAAAGAATGACGCGGTAGAGCAAGCTCTCCGGTTTTTGTGTCGGGTGAACTTTGCTCCCCTCACCGTCCTTAAGGCGTTCACCGCCCGAACATATAGGGAGGAGCCAATCACTGCGCATCTGAAGGTCTTCATTCATCGACTTCATGGCGTCATATTGAAAGCAATATCTCGATTTTTCCGACTTTGCCGCCCAAATCATGGTTTCGTGGGCGTTTGTGAATCTGCGCCCGCGAAAATTCGGCATGGGGTTGGTCTTGCGCCATATAATGTCATTCAAGATCCAGTAGCCGAGGTTTTGAAGCTCTGCCCCAACGCGGAAAATATTGTGATAGCTCCCGATGACCCAAATCGACCCGTTTGGCTTTAAAATGCGGCGCGCTTCGCCCATCCATGCGCGGGTAAAAGCGTCATAGGTCGCAAAATCGGTGAATTTGTCCCAATCATCGTCCACCGCGTCAACCTTGCTGTTATTCGGGCGGTGTAAATCGCCGCCGAGCTGGAGGTTATAAGGCGGATCGGCAAAAATCATATCGACCGAGGAATCCGGCAAGGATTTCAGGGATTCTATACAGTCCCCCTTGAGGATGCGGTCGAGAGGAAGCGATGTCATGCTGTGCCTGTGTGTAAGTTTAAAACCATGGTTTTTTCTATTGCAAAACCGAAACGAATCATGATTCAAACGCGATTCGGCGTCAAGGTCTTTTTTCATGTTTGTTGAGGAATAATCTGTTTCATACTGATTCCGTTGACTCTTTTCCCTGATTCCTTCGCGCTTCGCGCGGAAAAACACAATCGCTGTTTTTTATTGGTGAATTGTGCTAATTCTTGGCCTAATGCCTGTCAAAGCAAAAACAAAGCAAGAACGATGATCACAGCCCAGCGCCTTAAAACTCAAATCCATGTCGAAAATTTGGAGCTTGTTATGTCCGTGGGGATTTACGAGCATGAAAAGCAAGCCAAGCAGCGCGTCATTATTGATATGTGCGCCGATGTCGACCTTGCCGAAATCATCGAGGATAAGGGCGATGTGGACGATATTGTGTCTTATGAGGATTTCATCGTATTGGCGCGGGATCTATGTGGTACAAAGCATTTTAATTTGCTTGAGCATCTGGCGCAAAGCCTTGCCGAGGCCTTTATGCGTCATCGGCGGGTCATGGCGATGGATATTCGCATCATCAAGCCCGATATATTCGAAGGCAGCACGCGTGTCGGTGTCAGCATGCGTTTCGTTAATCCTGAGGCCAATGAACGCCTGCAAAACAAGATTGTTACCGCAAAGGGTCGCGCATAATGCAAAACACCTATCTTGATTTTCCTGATATCGGCGCCGTTGCCTTTTCTATCGGGCCCTTATTGATCCGTTGGTATGCGCTTGCTTATCTCGCGGGTTTTTTAATGGGCTGGCAATATTGCACATTATTGGTGCGCCGTATGCCATGGAGCCCCGTAACCGCGCGGCATCTCGATGATTTATTGCTGTGGATTATGATCGGGGTCATTTTGGGCGGGCGGATTGGCTATGCCCTCTTCTATCAAACCTCCTATTATGCGGCGAACCCGTTGGAAATTCTTAAAATTTGGCATGGCGGCATGTCGTTTCATGGTGGCTTTTTGGGGGTGTTGGTGGCGAGCGCCTTGTTCGGGCGCAAGAATAATATTCATTTCTTTCAAATCACCGATATTCTCGCCTGCGCCACGCCGATCGGGCTGTTCTTCGGGCGGTTGGCGAATTTTGTGAATGCGGAGCTGTACGGGCGGCCGACCGATGGTCCTTGGGCGATGGTTTTCCCCGGAAGCGATGGCGTACCGCGCCACCCGTCACAAATTTATGAGGCCTTGCTTGAAGGGCTCGTCCTTTTCATCGTGTTGTTTTTCTGCGCCCGTAAACACAGCATCAGCAAAGCCTACGGAACAATTTCCGGTGTGTTTTTAATCGGCTATGGTTCGGCGCGGTTTATGGTTGAATTCGTCCGCGAACCGGACGCCCAGCTTGGCCTCTTTGCCGGCGTCATCAGCATGGGGCAAATCTTATGCATTCCCATGATCATCGCCGGTGTTGTCATCATTCTTTGGGCAAGACGGAACCATGCCAAACATGCCGGAGAATAAGGCCTCAATAAAAGATATCGACACGCTCAGCGATATCATCCGCAGCCATATCCGCCAGCATGGCCCGATGAGTATTGATGCCTATATGGAGCAATGCCTGTGCCATCCCGTGCATGGGTATTACATGAAAAAAGACCCATTCGGCACAAAGGGCGACTTCACAACCGCGCCGGAGATATCGCAACTTTTTGGCGATGTGATTGGCCTGTGGGTGATGCAATCCTATGAACGCTTGGGGCGTCCGCCGCGCCTCACCCTGGTTGAATGTGGCCCGGGGCGCGGAACGCTGATGGCCGATATTTTACGCATGGCACGCAAAAATGCGGCGCTTTATGACGCGCTTGACGTGTGTTTGATGGAGATCAGCCCACCCCTTCGCGCCGCCCAAAAACAAACGCTCACAGCACACGGATTCCAAGCGCGATGGATCAGCCAGTTTGAGGAGATCAGCCCCAACGCGCCCGTCCTTTTCCTCGGCAATGAATTTTTCGACGCGATTGGCTGTCGCCAGTTTTCTTACGATGCCCCCCGCAATCAATGGCACGAACGCGTGATTGGCCTTGGCGATGACGGCGATTTATGCTTCGGCTTGAGTGACGCGTCATGGTTCTTCCCCGCTCCAAAATCATCACTGCCCGAACCTCAAGACGGCGATATTTTCGAATACGCGCCAATTCGGGACTCTCTTTGTGCCGCGATGACCCGCCTCATTGCTCGCCAATCCGGTGCGGCCTTGTTCTTTGACTACGGACATACGCAATCAGGATACGGCGACACACTCCAAGCCATGATGAGCCATCAATATCATTCGGTTTTGGATTCTTGCGGCGATGCGGACATCACAAGCCACGTTGATTTCGCCGCCTTGACCAACGCCGCGCATGACGTGATAGCGTTGGAAGGGAAAGACGCCTCTTCAGCCATTACGCTCAGTACCCAGAAAAACTTTCTGGAGACCTTTGGAATAAGACAATGGTGTGAAAAGCTCTGTAAAACCGCCCCTGAAAACACACAAGTGCTGGAGCAAGGGCTCCGCCGGCTCATCGGCGAAACGCCAGACCAAATGGGGTTGCTGTTTAAAGCAATGCAAATTGAATGTAACGCCCCGTAATGGGCGCCCGCCTAAAAATCCCTTTGATAAAGGAGCTTTTTGTTTTCGATATCTTCGTAGATTTCGATACGTTCCATACGGGCGAGAAATTCAACCTGATCCGAAAATGACCCTTTGAGCGAAACCTTGCTCACGCCGATAATGTTGATATACACGCGCGAATACATAACGCGGTCTTTTTCTGATTTTGTCGAAAGGTCATCAATCAAGCGTTGGGCATCCTCGCGTTTGATGGGCACATATTGCATCGTGACCGGATTTTCAAGCTTGGCGTATATGTTGTTGATCGGATATTTCTTGAGCTCATGAATATGCCGGTAAATATCGCAATTCATATCAACCGTATCCGGATTGAAAAACGTGATGAAGCCCATATTGCGGAAGGCTGAATCATTGGTCAGGTAGAAAACACTCTCTTGAAAATCAAATCGGGCGAGGCTGACCACATCGGGAATAACAAAGCGTGACTTATATGTGTCTTTGAAATAGTCAATTTCACGAACTTGGCTTTGGACGATGCGTTGCCACAGAAAATCATTTGAAAAATAATCGTCATAAATGACGCAATTTTTCAAAAGCAGGAATTGGTTTAAAGCGGTAACGTCGTCATATGTATGCACTCCATATTTCCAAAACAGTCCGGCAACATCGTCAACACGAACAGGTTCATATGTTCCGAGGGTGGTTGTGACCGGAGAATCGATTTTTGATGCCTGCATGATCACGCGGCTATCGGATTTATCTTTTTGCGCAAAGACATCTGAGCCAGAGAAAACAAAGATGACAGCCATAAGAGCCATCGAGAGAGCCGACGAGAGAGAACGTGCAAACAGGTGTTGTTTCATTGTGATGCTCATGACGTTATTTCTTCCCTTATAGCAAAATCGATGGCTTTCTGGAATAGGCTAGGAAAGCCCATTGTTTGTATTTGGCTCTTTTGTGCATAAAAAAACTGCCCATTCCCTATTTGGCTTAGGTCAAATTCCTGCGTTTTTTGCTTTTCTATGCGAAGGTGAAGCTCAAAATGCGTGAAAACATGGCGGATGTGGGGGCTGTCCGATAAAGGCTTGGCTGTTTTTCGCTCAACCTCCACCCAAGGCGAACAAGGAAGGCCGAGCGTTTCGGCGAGCATTCCGGTTTTCGGGCGCCGTTCCAAAAGGACGCCCCCTTGCCCATCCTCAATCCAATAGGCAATCCCGTGCCGCAGCGGTTTAATTGTTTTGGGCGGCTTGGCGGGGATTGCGCCGGCTATTCCATCGGCCTTCGCCGCGCAAAAATCCATCACGGGGCATAATCCGCATTTGGGGTTTTGCGGCGTGCAGATTGTGGCGCCGAGGTCCATCATGGCCTGCGCGAAATCTCCGGCGCGTCCGTCGTCTTTGTCCGTGATGAAATAATCCGCCGCCAAGGCGCGGATTTGCGGTTTTGACTCGCGGATGGGGCGGGTGATGGCGTGGAGGCGGACAATAATTCGGTCAACATTCCCGTCAATCACAATCGCCGGACGGTTAAAGGCGATGCTGGAGATGGCGGCGCTCGTGTATTCGCCGATACCGGGGAGTTTTTTAAGCGCGTCCTGATCGGGCGGGAATTGGCCGTCATGGTCGTTCGCAACGCGTATGGCGCATTGATGCAGATTGCGCGCGCGGCTGTAATACCCCAGCCCCGCCCATGCCTCCATAATGGCGTCTTGCGGGGCGGCGGCGAGGTCATGAATGCTCGGCCAGCGTTCAATGAATTTCACGAAATACGGCATGACGGCGGGAACTGTTGTTTGTTGGAGCATCACTTCAGACAGCCACACATGATACGCTCTGTGCGGGTTGTTGTCGTGGTTCAGGCTGCGCCATGGGAGGGTTCTTTGGTGGCGGTCATACCATTGCAGCAAGGCAAGGCGGAACGCGTCATGGCGGTGCCCATGATGGTTCGGGGCGACGGGTTTTGTTTTACTGGCTGTATTTGCCATGCTATGACTACATCCTGCTGGTTATTGAATTGGCTATTGAACCGTATTTTTAAGGACATCCATGTCTTTCGGCCCTTCTCATATGGCGTCCATCTTGCCGAAAATTTCAACCCGTGTCGCCAAGAAATCCGGCATCAACGCGAAAATAAGCCTGCAACGTATTTATGCGGCTTGGGTTGATATTATAGGACAGGATTTTGCGCACAAGTCTATTCCCGTGAATATCACATGGAAAAAGGAAAAGCCGAGAAAATCCGCCTTCAAAAAAGCGGATAAAACCGACAAAGCGGGCAAGCCGGAGGCCGAAATTGTCGCGACCTTGCACATTTTATGCGCCAGTGCCGTTTCAACACAAATTATGTATCAAGAAGCGCTGATTATCGAGCGGCTGAGCCGTAATCTCGGCTATTCGGCGGTGAAGCACATTGCCGTCAAACATGAAAACGGGCTGGATATACGGCTTAAAACGGTTCTGTTTCCGGCGCATTTAAGCACGGCGGATAAGGGGTTTTTGGATGATGCCTTGGGGGATGTTGAGGATCAATCGCTCAAAAAACTTTTGCACAAACTGGGCGAGAAAATCCTTCTGGATAAAAGAAGTTGAAGCCAAGCCCTCAAACTGTTATTTTCCCCCACACAATCGGATAACAGCGCCCATCATGGGCGATTCCGAATAAACACCAAGCATATCAGATGGATTCGTAAGACAAATGAAAGTCAACGCAAACACACTTCGTTCCGGTAATGTATTTGACCATAACAACAGGCTCTACGTCGTTTTGAAACACGAAATTATCCAGCCCGGCAAAGGCAACGCGGTTATTCAGGTTGAAGCCCGTGACCTTCGCAGCGGGAATAAAGACAATCTTCGTTTTCGTACCCAAGAAGCCATCGAGCGTGTCCGGCTGGATCAAACCCAGTACCAGTTTTTATACGCGGACGGCGACGAATATAACTTTATGAACAACGAAACATTCGAACAAGTCTTGATCAGCAAGGACATCATCGGCTATCCCGCTGTGTTCCTCACCGACGGGATGCAGGTCGTTGTTGAAACGCATGACGGCGAGCCGTTGCGCGTTGAAATGCCGGACAGTGTGATCGTCACGATTGTTGAGGCTGAACCGGTTGTCAAAGGTCAAACCGCCTCATCGTCCTACAAGCCTGCCATCCTTGAAAACGGCGAACGCGTGATGGTGCCGCCGCATATCGAGAGCGGCACACGCATCGTTGTGAAAACCGAGGATTGCACCTATGTAGAGCGCGCCCGCGACTAAGTTTTTCGCGAATGGGGGCGTTTCGCCCCTGTTTGCTTTTTTATATCAATCAAGCATGTCATACTGAACCGTAAAAGACCAAGGAACCCAACACCATGCCGGCGCATCCCCCGATTATCAATGTCATGGTTAAGGCTGCCGAAGCCGCTGCCAAGAGCCTCACCCGCGATTTCGGCGAGGTTGAGCAACTTCAGGTATCGCAAAAAGGCCCGTCCAATTTTGTGTCCGCCGCCGATTTGCGGGCGGAGGAAATTCTGTATACCTCGCTTAAAAAATCCCGCCCTGATTTTGCTTTTATAATGGAAGAGCGCGGCGCGATAGCGGGTAACACGGATGAAAAATGCTGGCATGTTGACCCGTTGGACGGCACGCATAACTTCATTCACGGGATTCCGCATTGGTGCATTTCGATTGGCTTGCAAGAAGGCAATGAAATCACCGCCGGTGTTATTCTTGACCCCGTGAAGGACGAATTATTCTGGGCGGCCAAGGGCGCAGGCGCGTTTATGCGGCATCGCCGTTTGCGCGTATCGGGGCGTCATGAAATGCACACCGCTTTATTCGCCTCCGGTTCGCCCGCCTTTCAAAAGGGCGACCATAAATTATTCTGGCAAGAAGCCGGAAGCATTATGCGCAACACCATGGGTATTCGGCGGATGGGGTCTGCGGCGCTTGACCTTGCCTATGTCGCTGCCGGACGGTTTGATGGCTATTGGGAGCGCGGCGTCAATTCATGGGATGTCGCGGCGGGTTGCGTGATTGTGAAGGAAGCCGGCGGCTATGTTTCAACGCTGGATGAAGGTGAGCAGGTTTTCTCGGGCAAGAGTATTGTCGCGTCAAACCCGCTCTTGCACAAAGGGTTGGTTGGCCTGTTACAGGAAAACGTCAAGGCGGCATGACAGTAAGACAACGACATTTAAAAAAACATATCTATGGTTTTTCAATGGCTGCCGCTGTTTTCTTTATGTGCGGTTACACTTGTTCTGCGCAAGATGCTGTACCAAAACAAAATATAAGCCCTATCTATAAATATCCTGATTTACACAACGCGCCGGTCGGGATGAATCCTATTGTCGGGAATGACGCGCCGAAGAGTCCCGCCCCGTCAAGCCCCGCTCAAGCCCAACCTCCTCAAAGAGCCACTCTGCCAGCCACCTTGCCAGCCTCCGCTTTGCCGCCTTTGCCGGTGAGCAAGCCCGATATTGATCCCGATATTGATATTGCGCCAAATGCATCATTAAATTCTGCTTCAAAAACGCCAGTTGCCAATTCTTTTGCTGTACCAACGCTCAGTTTTTCTTCGAATGCAGCACCCTCTGTATCCGCGCCGGAAGAGATTGATCCCGCCTCAGGCGCTGTTGAGCTAAACGATACGATAAAGGCTCCACTCCCTCTTCCAAGGCCGGTTTTGTCTTCAGAACCTAATCTCGTCCCAATGGCGCAACCGCAAGCACAATTAACTCAGCAAGCTGCTCAACAAATTCTTGCGCCTGAATTGCCGCAAAAGCGCGTTATTTTCCGCAAAGGATCGTCCGATCTTGACCCCTTGGAGCAAACCATTCTTGAGCGGGATATCGTTCCCTATTTGCGTGAAAATCCCGACATCACCGTCACGATCAAGGCGTTTGCATCGGCGCAAGCCGAACAAATCGCCGGTGCGCGCCGCATGGCTTTGAGCCGTGCCTTAATGACGCGTGAATATCTGATTGTGCGCGGAATTTCATCATCGCGCATTGATGTTTCAGTGCTGGGCAGTGAAACAGACGTTGAACCCAAAGACCGTGTTGACTTCACATTCAACCGCGCCTGATAACCCCACCTCGACCTAGCAGCTAGGCTCCGCCCGCCCCGCCCTACTCCGCCCCTTATTTCCGCTTGGATGACAAGAGGGTGAGTTTAATCGGGGTGCCGGTTTCCAATTTATGCGCATCACGCAATTTCTTGTCCGACATTAATTCAATCACGTCATGATAGGCCGACCCGATGCGGCGCACCGCATACGCGTTGAATTTTTCATGTGTCTTAAGGTTTTCAACCTCGCAAGGCCAGATTTGCGCCGCGCCTTTTTCCGGCATATGGGCGCTTGGTTTGATCATGTTGCGCCCGATTTTATTTTGCGGAATAACCAATTCAGGCTCGAAGGTTCCATTATCCAGTTTTTGCACCTGATAGCCCTGCCCCAGCGCTTCAAGCGCGGCTGGATAGCCGTCCCGTGCGATCGTTGCGTTCAAAGACCCGGGCTGTATTGTATCAAGCCATTGCGTGTCGGGCTTCACGGCCACAGGCGTGCCCGCAGCTTGCATATTGAACAATTCGCGGCGCGTGGGGAAGGTCAGTTCGCTATACATCCCCATGCCGTCCGTCACATGCGCCATGAACACCAATTCATCCCGCCCTTCGCGCAGGGCTTCCAACCGTGCTTGAGGAGATTGTTCCTCGGCGGTCGCCGTATCTTGAGCGCTCGCGGCGGCTTTGTCGCCCCCAGTGATCTTTTTGATCAGGTCTTTTAATAACGCCATTCTTCATGTCCTTCTCTATGCTAAGGGCATTATATATTTATTTTCATAATATAACATTAACGGGCGTTTTAAGCTGCGCTGTGTTGGTGATGGTCGTTCAGGGCGAATTGCTGGTGGATCATTTTGGCATAGAGTCCGCCTTGTTTATTGACGAGGTCTTGATGCGTTCCTTGCTCCATCAACTGACCATCATCAATCACAAGAATCTGGTCGGCCTGAATAATTGTGGACAGGCGATGGGCGATCATGATGAGCGTCCGGTCTTTTGAAATTTCCTTGAGGATATCTTGCATATCTTTTTCATTTTGGCTGTCCTGCGCCGATGTTGCTTCGTCCAGCAAAAGAACAGGCGCGTTTTTAAGATAGGCGCGGGCAATCGCGAGGCGTTGTTTTTGCCCCGTCGACAAGCGGCATCCGCGCTCACCCAGCATCGCGTCATACCCCCCGGGGAGTGCCATAATGAATTCATGCGCGCGGGCTTTTTGCGCGGCATTGATGATGTCGTCTTCGCTCGCATCCAGCCGCCCGACAAGAATATTGTCGCGAACGCTGAAGGAGAATATATCAGGCTCTTGCGACACATACGCAACAGCATGGCGCAGATCGTCCAGCTTCAGGGATCTAAGATCGCGCCCATCAAGGCATACACGCCCGCTGGATGGGTCATAAAACCGCATGATAAGCTGGAAAATCGTTGATTTACCCGCCCCGCTCGGCCCGACAATCGCGGTTGTCCGTCCGGCAGGGGCGTGAAAGCTCAGGCCTTGGATCGCAGGCACCCCGCCGCGCGTAGCATAGCCAAAAGAAACGTTTTCAAAGCTTATCCCGCCATTTTCCACCGTGGGGCGGCTTTCGGAGGGTCTTTCGGAAAGAGATTCTTTGGAAGGCGCAATAATATCCGCCGCCGTCTGCCCGATCGCGGGCTCCAGAGCCAGAATCTCAAGGATGCGTTCCATGGCGCCGGACACGCGGTAAAGGCTACTGCTTAATTCCCCGATAATCCCGATGGAGGACGCAACAATCACGGCATAAAATACAAAGGATGTAAGCTCACCCCCGCTCATCCGCCCATCGATCACGTCATAGCCGCCAAGCCACAGGACAAAGCCAATAGCACTGAACAGCACCATGATGACGCTGGCGCCCAAAAAGCCGCGGCTGTTGATCTGTGACCGCGCGCGGCCATAGGCGTCTTCAACTTTGTCGTCGAAACGGTGCTTGAAGATGCCTTCATTGCCATAGGATTGGATGGTTTTGACGGCGCCGAGGCTCTCCGCCATATGGGCGCCGAGCTGGGCGACACTGTCCTGCGTTTCTTTGGATTTGCGGCGAATAATCCGCCCTAGAACCAGCACTGGCAAAACAATAACCGGCAAGGCCAGCAACACAAGGGAGGTCAGTTTAATGCTGGTGATAAACAGCATTACAACACCGCCGAGCATCAAAATCATGTTCCGCACCGCCATCGGCAGGGTCGAGGATATAATCGTTTGAATAAGGGTTGTGTCCGCAGTGACGCGTGACACCATTTCGCCGGTGCTGCCTGTTTCGTGGAAGGTCGGATCCATGTCAATGAGGCGGGCATAAACCTTTTTACGAATATCGGCGACAATGCGTTCGCCAAGGCTCGACACAAGCGTCAACCGCGCAAAACTCGCCGCAGAGAGCAAAACAACAAGCACCAAAAGGATTTCAAGCGCCGTATCAAGCCAAGCCTTATCACCGGTGGCGAGTCCTTTATCAATCAATAGCCGCAAGGTATAGCCAAAGCTCAGCGTGATCGAGGCCGAGGCGATGAGTGCCAGAAAAACAAACCACAACAACATCTTATACTTCCCGACTTCCTGCATCAAAAGGCGGAAGGCGCGAAAATTGGTTTTCTGTTTGGGTTGTTTTGACTCGTTTTTCATACAGCGCTTTTACCCCTTGTCGCCGTGATTTGCAAAGGGATTTACACAGGGGCTCACAGGGCAATCGACAATGCGATTTGCAATAAGGCAGACACAAATTTTTTCGGCGCAGTTTTGCGTGAGGGCGCATTGTTAAAAACCTGCGTATAACCTTGCCCGCGAACCTTGACAACACAAGGTTTTCCAAGCATCCTAGGGCTATTCTTATCTTTTTGAAACTGTTCATAGCCTGTGGATAAAGAATCGCCGCGCTCTTTTACGATCGGCTTCGTTATGCCAAGACTGTGATATGGGGACATGACTATTAAAAGGCTGAAGGAGGCTTCATCATCATGAATCAGAAATTTCTCGTTATCGCGGTGGCCATTACGGTCGGAGCATTCGGCCTTGGATGGTTGACAACAACAATTCAACAATCTTCACCAACAAGCGCGGACGACGTTGCCGCACTTTCCAAGGATGGGCAAAGCTACATTCCGGAAGGTGTCGAACCCTCCGCAGGTACTGAAGAAGCCACTATGGCCGATGATGTTGCCCTCGAAGATGACGCCGCGCCTGCCCCTGCCCCCGTTCCTGCGGAGTCCATAGACCCCGAAGCCATCGCGGATGAAAGCGCCGACCAAGTTCCGGCCGAAGAAGCCGCCGATGTCGATGCAGGCACTGAAAGCGCCACCGCATCAGACAGCGCCACCGAAGGCAAGACCCGCGCCGAAGTTGAGGCGGCCTATGAAGCCAACCCACTGACAAGCACCCGTTCCATCGGTTCACCCGATGCGCCGGTGGTGATGGAGGAATTCAGCTCCCTCACCTGCCCTCACTGCGCGTCCTTTCATGAGGAACTTTTGCCCCTCATCAAGAAAGACTATGTGGATACAGGCAAGCTTCGCATCATTTTCCGTGACTATCCGTTGAACCGCCCCGCGTTGGAGGCCAGCGTTGTTGCGCGTTGCTTGGCTCCGGATCAATATTACGGGTTCATCTCCGTTTTGTTCGAAACACAGGGCGAATGGGCGTTTGAGGCCAATGCCAATAAATTGCACCAAACCGCGAAATTGGCGGGTCTGAGCGAAGAACAATTGGATACGTGCATCAACGATGCATCCATCACCAAATTCATCGCGTCAAATGTTCAAAAATATGGCGCTTTGTACAATATCCGCTCAACCCCGACTTTCGTGTTCAATAACGGCGAATTCACCATCAAGGGCAACCGTCCGGTGGCTGAATTCACGGCGGAACTCGACCGTTTGGTTGAAGAAGCGAAAAAGTAATCGGTCGTCACCTCACAGCGTTTTGATATAGTTTTGATACGGGCGGATTGCATCCATGGTTCATTTCAGTAAGTTCAGGCTCAGTGGCTTCAAGTCCTTTGTCGACCCGACAGAAGTCGAGATCGGCCCGGGCCTGAACGGTATTGTCGGGCCGAATGGGTGCGGAAAATCCAATCTTGTCGAGGCGCTGCGCTGGGTGATGGGCGAAACATCCGCCCGCAAGATTCGCGGCGATGGGATGGAGGATGTCATCTTTGCGGGGACGGCACAGCGCCCTCCCCGTTCCGCTGCCGAAGTATCGCTTTTGCTTGATAACTCGATGCTTGATGCGCCGGAGCCCTTCGGCAAGGTTCAGGAAATCCAGATCACCCGCCGCATAGAGCGCGACAAAGGCTCGGTCTACAAAGTCAATGGCAAGACCGTCCGCGCCCGTGATGTCCAGATGTTGTTTGCGGACACGGTCAGTGGCGCAAACTCGCCCGCCTTGGTGTCGCAAGGAAAAATCACCACCATCATCAATGCCAAGCCGCATGAACGCCGTCATGTTCTCGAAGAATCCGCCGGTGTTGCGGGGCTGTACACGCGCCGCCATGAGGCCGAGCTTCGCTTGCGCGCTGCGGAATCCAACCTGACACGCTTGAATGACGGCATGGCCTCTATGCGGGGGCAGCTCGGCGCCTTGAAGCGTCAAGCGGGGCAAGCGCAAAAATACCGCGATTTAAGCGAGAAAATCCGCAAGCTCGAAATGCTCATCGCGTGGGCGGAATGGAATACGGCGCATCTGCGTCAAAAGGAATTGACTGGCGCGCATGATGCGCTTGAAACTCAAATCGCAACGGCGATGGGGGATGTCGCCCGCCATAACACGGCGCATGAAAAGGCGCTCACCGCTATTCCCGATTTGCGTCAGGCCGATATGAAAGCGCATGCCGCGCTTCAGGCTGTACGCATTGAGCTTGACCGCCTTGCGCAGGATCAAGACGCCGCGCGGCAAGCCTTGGAGCAAGCGCAAGCGGATCTTGAGCAAGTCACCAAAGACACCCAAGAAACGCAAGACACCCACGCCGAAACCGCCGCTGCTTTGGCTGGTTTAACGGAAGAAGAAAAAGAGCTTGATACGCGCTTGGCGCAGATGCCCCAGCGTATTGAAGGCCAGAAAGAGCGCCTTTCCGCTTTGCAAGCGCAGCTTGATAAAATGGAGCGCCGCTATCAAGAGGTTCTGTCCGCCCATGCCGCGAAACAGGCCGAGGCCAAGCAAGCACGGCAAGAATTGGACGACCTTCACCGCAAGGAAACCCAAACGGCGCACCGTCTTGCTGCGGCGCAGGCTGAGCTTGCCTCCTTGCAGCACCAGCAAGCCCAGCTTGGCGATCTGGATGAGGCGCGCAAAACCCGTCAATCCGCGCAAGAGATGCTGGATGCGATGCTCGACACTATTGACGCCCAAGAGCAAGACAAAGACCTTAAACGGGCAATTCTCGAAGAAAATCAAAAGTCTATTCAAGATTTATCAAGTGATTACAGGCTAATAGAGGGCGAAATTAAATCTATAACTCAACTTCTGCAATCCCTCACCGCCGACCAAGGCGAGGCGGTTATGAACGCGATTACCGTTGATCTGGGTTTTGAAAAGGCACTCGCCCGCGCACTTGGCGACCTCGGCCTTAATGCCGCCCCGCGTGATTGCGCGGACGGTGCCGATATTTATTGGGACGAAGCCTCATCTTCTATCGCGCCCCCTTCAGGCTCTGGCGCGGAGAAAACTGGCCTTGATTTGCCGTGCTTGTTGCAATTTGTGAAGGCGCCGGATGTGCTTCATCGCGCTCTTGCTATGGTTTTTGTCGCGGACAATGCGTCCTTGGCACATTCAAAGGCGCAATCCTTGCGGGCGGGGCAGAGCATTGTGACAAAGGAAGGCGGATTGTGGCGTTGGGATGGGCTGCGCATCAAGCCAACGGCCAAAACCGACACGTCCGGCCTCAGCATGGAACACAAAAACCGTTTGGCGTTGTTGGAGCAAGAACGCGAAAAACTCGCGGAAAAAAGAGCCACGGCCGAATCCCAAGTCGCGCAGAGCGAGCAATCCTACATGGAGGCTTATGAGGCGCTGCGCCAATCCGTTTCAGACCGTCAAAAACTGGAACAAGATGCCAAGCAAGCCACCGCCGCCCTCGCCGACCTTGAAAACCGGATTGGGCAAATCACCTTGCGCATCGACCATGCGCAGGAAAAAGCCACCCAAATTGCCGCCGACCATCACGACATTGCCGAAAGCCTTGCCAAGGCTCAATCGCTGCAATCCGAAGCCGGCGAAGAAGACCGCGCTAAAATCGAGGCCGAGATCAAGCGTCTGCAAGACGATATGGCTACCCAGCGCGACATTTTGAATGCCCAGCGCAGCGATTATGACGTCCTGACCTTCCAACTCAAACAGGATCAGGAGCGCAGCGACCGCATCCGCACCGATAAAACGGTTTTGGAAGGCCGTCTTGAAAAATTGTCACAGCGGGTTAAAGAGCTAAACAGCCGTCACGTGGAGGTTGATCGTCGTCTCGCTGCATTACAGAAAAACCCTGTGTACGCGGGCGACAGACAAACCAAACTAGCGGACAAAATCGGACAACTGGAAACCGCTGCCAAAGCCAGCGGCGATGCTTTGGCAGCCGCAGAAAACCTTCGCTCTGACTTGTCAAAGGAACTGCGCGACGCCGAACACCATTTGTCTGCGTACAAAGAAAAACGCGCCGCCATACACGCCGAATTATCCGGCCTCATGGGCGATGTTGAGCGTATGAACGAGTCCATCCGCGGCCAATTCCAATTCCCCCCCGCCGCTTTGCACCAGAAAATTGCCGATATTTTTGGCGATTCTGTGCCGCCCGTGGAGGCTGCACGCTCCGACCTTATTCGCTTCAAACACGAGCGCGAGGTTATGGGACCCGTCAATTTGCGCGCCGATCAAGAGGCCGAGGAGATGAGCGCATCGCTCAACACCCTTGAAAAAGAATATGACGATTTGACCGAAGCCATCGACCAGCTCCGCAAGGGCATTGCCAAGCTCAACAAAGAAGCGCGTGAAAAAATGCGTGAGGCGTTCGTTCAGGTCAACGCCCATTTCCAAAAATTATTTGTCCGGTTGTTCAACGGCGGACAAGCGCATCTTGAAATGATTGAATCGGACGACCCGCTCGAAGCCGGCCTTGAAATCTATGCCCAACCCCCTGGAAAAGCCTTGCAATCCCTTTCGTTGCTGTCGGGCGGCGAGCAGACATTGACGGCGACAGCGCTTATCTTCGGCATGTTCTTGACCAATCCTTCGCCGATTTGCGTGCTGGACGAAATCGACGCGCCGCTGGATGATTCTAACGTCGAGCGCGTTTGTGATCTGTTGGATTATATCGCCAAAAACGGGCGGACGCGGTTCATGGTCATCACCCACCACCGCATGACCATGGCGCGCATGGATCGTTTATACGGCGTCACCATGTCGGAAAAAGGCGTGTCGAAGCTGGTTTCCGTTGATTTGGCGACGCAACAGACTATGCTGGATCAATTAATGGCGTAATTCAGCGCCCTTATTCTTTTTCATCAGAACGGATCAATATGCTCCCCCAAGACCCGCATCACGACCTTGACAGTCTTGCCGAGAAAATAAGAGCCGCCAAAGAAAATGCCGATCCGTCAAAGGCGGCGAATCAAAAACACGGACAAGGCGGAACAACCGCACAAGAGCGCGATAATATGGGCAAAGGCATGCGGGCGGGGCTGGAGCTTGTCGCAAGTATCGCGGCTGGAACGCTTATTGGCCTGTGGCTTGATAAAACTTTTGATACGAAGCCGCTTTTTTTGATTGCCTTATTTTTTCTTGGCGTTATAACTGGCTTCGTGAATATTTGGCGCATTACCAATGATGTCGGATACGCGGTCGGATACAAAAATGTTAACGACCATGAAGCCGAGAAAATAAGCGCCGAAACCGTTCACGAGAATAAAGACGATCGGCCATTATGAGCCGGTCAAGAGTGACAACGTATCCAAGTTAAGGGGCCTGAGCTGTGGCTGATCCAATTCATCAGTTTGAAATCAAGGAACTTGCTTTCTTTGAACTGGCCGGCGTGAATCTATCCTTCACCAATTCTGCTTTGTGGATGTTGATTGCCGTTGCAACGTCTTTTCTGTTTTTGGCCACGGCCATTCGCGAAAAATCAATGGTTCCAAACCGCCTTCAGGCTTTCGCCGAAGTCTTGTATGAGTTTGTCGCCGGTATGGTGCGCGAAAATGTTGGTCCCGAAGGCCGCAAATATTTCCCCTTTGTCTTCACCGTATTCATGGTTGTGCTCATGGGCAACTTGCTCGGCATGATCCCGTATTCGTTCACCTATACCAGCCATATCGCGGTGACCGGCATTTTGGCGGTTGCTATTTTCCTGACCGTGACTGTTTTTGGCTTGTTCCGTCACGGGACGCATTTCTTCAGCTTGTTCTCCCCTCCCGGCGTGCCGCTTGTTCTCAAGATTTTGGTTATTCCGGTTGAGGTTTTGTCGTTTGTTATTCGCCCTGTGACCTTGTCTGTGCGTCTTTGCGCCAACATGATCGCCGGACATATGGTTTTAAAAGTTTTCGCAGGATTTTGCGTATCGATGTTTGCAGCGTTTGGCGCTGCGGGCTTGTTCCTCGGGATCGTTCCGATGGCATTTAATGTGCTGTTGATCGGGTTCGAGATTGTCATTGCTATTCTTCAGGCCTATGTATTTACGGTTTTGACCTGTATTTACCTGAAAGACTCTGTCGAATTGCATCATTGATAGAAATAGAACCACAAAGAATAATGTTTTAACCTAACCTTTAAACCGAAACCAAAAGAGGAAAAAAATGGAAATTGAATCTGCACGTTTGCTGGCTGCTGCGTTGGCTTTGCTGCCTATGTTGGGTGTTGGTATCGCCTTGGGTATGATCTTCTCGTCATACAACCAAGCTGTTGGTCGCAACCCATCTGCTGCCGAAATCTTGGACAAAAAATTCTTCCTGACATTCGCCTTGACCGAAGCGATCGCTATTTTCGCGCTCGTTATTTCGTTCATGATCCTGTTCGGTTAAGAACAGCCTCGCGCGTCAGCGATTAATCATTATGGATGAAGGCAGGTTTAAAGCCATGACCCCTTGTAAGTATCTAGCCAGAACAACTATGACCATCGCATTATTTGCGATGGCGTATGTTTCCTTTGGTACAGCCTTTGCAGAAATTGCAGCAGACGTGGCCGCGCCCACGCATCAGCTTGCCCCTGCATCGGGGCTGGCTGTGGAGCTGGCATTGGATATGGAGGGATATGGCGCAGAAAAATCAGGCCTTCCCCAACTTCACTATGGAACGTATCCGTCCCAGATTTTCTGGTTGCTCGTTTCGTTCCTTGCCATGTATGCGCTTTTCTCCGCTAAAATCCTTCCTGACATTTCAGAAGTTCTGGAACGTCGCCGCGAAACGATTACGAGCGACCTTGAAACGGCGGACACCCTTCGCGGTGAAGCCGAAACCGTTCAGGCCGAGTATGAAAAAGCGATTGATGATGCCCGCACGCAGGCCGCGATTGTCATGGCCGACATGAAAACCCAAATGCGTAAAGATGCCGATGCCGAATATGCTGCGTTCAAAAACCGCAGCATTGAGGATATTCGCCGTCTTGAGCAAAAAGCCGAGGAAACGAAACTGCGTTTGCTCAGCGAGATGAAAACTGTTTCTGCCGAAGTGACTGCGGAGATCGTCAAAAAAGTGTCGTCAATTGACACCGATGTGAAGGAAGCAGAAAACACGATTGAAACCCTGATGGGTAAAAAGGCCAAAGCCGCCTAAAAGCCGTTTGCTTTATTTGCCTTTGGCGGAATGGTGCGGCGTTGGTGAGCGTGGATGGTGAGCGCGTGTTACGGCGCGTATATTTTTAACAAGGATTGATGGCTATGACCGAATTTTTGAATGAAGCAACCAACTGGGTTCTGATTTCATTTATCTTGTTTATCTTCGTATTCATTAAATATGCGAAGGCTCCTCTTCTGGCCAAGCTGGATGAGCGCATTGCCAATATCCGCAAGGAACTTGAAACGGTTGAAGCCCTGCGTATTGAAGCGCAGGAAATGCTGGCGCAATACCAAAGAAAACACCGCGACGCGATGAAAGAAGCCGACGACATTATCAAGCAAGCCAGAGAGCACGCTGAAAAAATCCGTGTGCAGACCGAGGCCGAAATGCAGGACATTAAAAACCGCCGTGAAAAGCAGCTTGATGAGCGTTTGAGCCGTATTGAAGACCAAGCCATGCAAGAAATTCGCTCTTACGCGATTGATTTGTCTGTGCAGGCCGCAGAAGAGCTTATTAAACGCAAAATGGACAGCAAGGCCGAGAAAACACTCGCCGATGACACTGTTCGTGCTTTACCGAGTTATTTGAATTAGAACCGGTCTAACCCCACTTAGAATCCCCCGATTTGCGGGGATTTTTCATTTCAGGATGTCTTTTTTGACGCGCTGCATTCCCAAGACACATAGAAGGACAGGCCATCATATGGGCGGCAATAGCAGCCGTGTTTTTATGGCTGAAACTGTGTTCGTTCGTGCCGGCGAGAGCCCGTCTTGCGCATTCGTCCATGCTATAATAGGGGGCTGATCCAGCGTGTGCGAGAGCCTTTTTCCACTTCCCCTTCCCCGTAATGCCAGATTATGGCACGGAAAGCGCGTTGGAATATTCGGCGGGTCGTTTCATCCGCCGCATGAGGGGCACCGCCTGATTGCGACGGAGGCTCTGAACCATTTTGATCTGGATGCTGTTTGGTGGATGGTCAGCCCCAAAAACCCGATTAAATCAACGTCCGGACACCAAGATTTTCAAGAGCGTCTGGCCATCACGACCGAATTTGTGAGTCATCCGCGCATGGTTGTGACCGATATCGAGGCAAGGCTCGGCACGCCTTACAGTTACAAAACCGTCCTTGCGCTCAAACGGCTTTTCCCGAAGACCGAGTTTATATGGATTGCCGGTATGGATAATGCGGTATTGTTTCACCGTTGGAATGATTGGAAAAAGCTCAGCAAACTCATCCCCTTTGTTTTCTTTAACCGGCCGCCCGGCATGATGAAAATCAATAATAATCGCCTGCGAATGCTGCGGACTCTGGCGCATAGAGCGGATATAAGAACGGCACAGGAGATTGAAAACAAAACGGTTTTTTGGATGTATAAGGGGCGCAGCAAAAACATGTCATCTACAGAAATACGCAACAAAACAAAGCGTTAGGCGCAATAATTCAAAAATTGCAGCGCCTTGGCGTTTCGGTGTATAATGAACATATGAGAATCGTATGTACAAAATTCAGGAGGCGCCTTGTTTAGGGAATACCTAAGACAAATCCTCATGCCTTTACGCAGATTTTTTTCTGTTCAAGTACAGACGAACTTGTTAGTGTCCCTTTTTTCCATAGAGGAAAAGAGGGCTTTTGTTTTTTTGGGCCAACAATGAAGGAGATCGACCATAAATACAGATCATGACACCAAGGGTATGAAAAACCCTGAACAAGCAAAAGCCATGATTATGGAGTTGCTTGAAGCCGACAAAGCCGAAGACATCGTTCTTATTGAACTCGCCGGAAAAACGACGATTGCCGATTATATGCTGGTCGCGACCGGTCGTTCCTCGCGTCACGTATCGGCGATGGCCGAACACGTATCCGAACTTATGAAGCCTTGCGTTCCGTCGGTGCATATCGAAGGGCAAGCAACGGGTGACTGGGTTTTGGTTGATACGGGCGATATTATCGTTCACTTGTTCCGTCCGGAAGTGCGGGATTTCTACAAGATTGAGAAAATCTGGCAAGAGCCTGAGAGCTGGATCGCCAAATCGGCATCGAAAGCGAAAAGCCAGCAAATGGAATCCATCGCTTAAGACGAAAGCCGCCAAGAGCGCCCGTCATGTGAGGTTGCGCGCATAGGATAGCTTTGCGCCCTCGCCCGCCGAGAGCGCTCGTCGATAGTGACTGGTTCACAGATCGCCCCTTTCCCTGCGGGCTGTTTCGTGCGGGGTATTGCGTTTATAAACCTGTTTGCGCGGGTTTGATTGACTTGCGCTTCCTTCTCTCCCCCTTTTTTCTTTTTTGACATTCATTTTGCCGTGCTGGTGCGGTTGCGCTGCATTGATCTGCATTGATCTGGGATCATCCGGCGTGTAGTGTTGTGGGCTTGTAGACTCATTCGATTGACTGAAAAAGCTCCGTTTCATGCAGATTGACATTCTGACCTCCGGCCAGATGCGGGATGCGCATCAAAAATCTCTGTTTGACGAGTATATGGGGCGCATGAAGTGGCCTGTGACCGTGCAAGAATTTGTTGTCCCCGTGTCCAAAAAACACAGCGTTGACCAGATTAAAGTGCTGGAGCGTGAGGAATACCTCAAACGATTGAAAGACGATTGTTATTTGATCTTACTGGACGAAAACGGCAAGGATATGTCGAGCGAAGCCTTGGCGGGGCATATTGAACGGCTGCGCGACATTGAAGGGCGCAGTAAAATTCAAATTGCGATTGGCGGCGCCGGCGGTTTTCACGCGGATATTCTTCGCAAGGCGGATTTAACGCTGTCTTTCGGGCGCCAAACATGGCCGCATATGTTGGTGCGGATTATGTTGATTGAACAAATTTATCGGGTGCAGCAAATCCTTGCTGGCCACCCTTATCATCGGTCATAGAGGGCTTTTGTGGTAATGCGCGGATCATTCACTTTGTTCACTGGCTGCCCGCTCTTGACGGGCATGATGCCGCGTGTGTGGTGTTTGACGCTCGGCGTTTTGGTTGTTTTAAGCCTTCCTGCGCCTTCTATGGCGGATGAAGAGGGCGGCGTTCCCATTCCTGAATCACGCAAGACGTTGATTAAAACGCTTGATAGCGACATTCAAAAACGCGCGAGAGAAAAAGCCGAAACCGAAAAAGCCATGGCGGAGGATGAGGAACGACTCAAAGCCCTGCGGGATAATCTTGTTTCCGTGGCGCGCGACATCCGTTCGGCAGAAGACTCTTTGCGCAAGATTATCAAGCTTCAAGGGGAGCTGGAGGAAAAGCAAGCGCGGCTCGGGGCGGAGCTGGAGCATGAGCGCGGGAATCTGGCATCAATGATTATGGCTTTGCAGCGCCTGAAGCGTGTACCGCCCGAAACAGTATTAATCAAGCCCGGCTCGCCGCTTGAAACGGCGCAAACATCGATGATTTTGCGCAATGCCGTGCCGGCGATCGAAAAGAAGACCAAGGCTCTGAATGATTTGCTGCGGGATTATGACCGCACAAAAGCACAGCTTGACGAACAAAAAGCCTCCGCCTTGTCTACCAAGAAGGAATTGGAGGCACAGCACACAACGCTTGCAGGCCTGACGCAGGAGCGCGAGCGCCGCTATACCCGCAACCGCATTGTCTTGTCCGACCATACAAAAAGCCTCAATGCCCTTGCGAAGAAGGCCAAAGACCTCAAGGATCTGGTTGCGAATATCGAGTTGGCCTCGAAAAATCAGGACATGAAGCCCACGGCGAGCCGTATTATGCTCTCCCCCGACCAATTGCCCGTTTCGGGGACGGCGCAATTGCCGGTATCGGGCATTGTCAAAACGCGGTTTGGGGATATTGATGACTTTGGTGCGAAGGCGCAAGGATTGTCGATACAGGCCTTGACGGGGGCTTTGGTGGTGGCGCCGATGGGCGGGCAGGTCAAATATGCCGGCCCGTTCAAAAATTTCGGCAATATTGTGATCATCGAACATCGGTCGGGTTATCACAGCCTTATCGGCGGTTTGGAAAAAATCGATGTAAATGTGGGTCAGGTTATTGTATCTGGTGAGCCAGTTGGTATACTTGGTGCGTCCGGTCGTTCGACGCGCGCCAGTTTGTATTTTGAACTGCGCCATGATGGCAGACCGGTTGACCCTTCTGTTAAGTTTTCTGATTTGGGATAAAGGCACATTTCATGACCAAGATAGTATTCACCAAAACGATACAAAGACTCGCCCTTGCGACGGCGCTCAGCGCCGCCTTCATGCTTGGCGGGTTGACCCAGACTTCCGCCGAGATCCGCAATAATTCGGAAACGTATAAACACCTCAACCTGTTTGGGGATGTGTTTGAACGGGTCAAAGAACAATATGTCGATGAAGCCAGCGATGAAGAGCTTATCGAAGCCGCCATCAATGGCATGTTGACCAGCCTTGACCCCCATTCGGGATATTTGAACGCCGACTCGTATAAAGACATGCAAGTCCAAACAAAAGGGTCGTTTGGCGGACTCGGCATCGAAGTCACGATGGAAAACGGCTATATCAAGGTTGTGTCCCCGATTGATGACACGCCCGCGTTTCGCGCAGGGGTTCAGGCCGGTGATTTGATTACCCATTTGGATGGGGAGCCTGTATTGGGGCTTAACCTCAATGACGCCGTTGATAAAATGCGTGGCAAGATCGGAACGGATATTGTTTTGACCATCCGCCGTGAAAATGTTGCGGACGCGCTTAAACTCAAACTCACCCGCGATGTTATCCGCATTAAGTCGGTTCGCTCGCATGTTGAAGGCGATGTCGGGTATATCCGGATCACCACATTCAGCCAGCAAACATCGAATGATGTTGAAAAGGCGATTAAGGATTTGAAAGACGAAACCAAAGGCGCGTTGATTGGCTATGTCCTTGATTTAAGAAACAACCCTGGCGGTTTGTTGACACAGGCCATCGCGGTTTCGGATCTGTTCCTCGACAAGGGCGAAATCGTGTCGACCCGCGGGCGTGATGAGCGCGACACAAAACGCGATAATGCCACCGAAGGCGACAGCGCCGATGGCAAGCCAATGGTTGTTTTGATTAACGGCGGTTCGGCTTCGGCCTCTGAAATCGTGTCCGGCGCGTTGCAAGACCATCGCCGCGCCGTGATCATGGGCACAGAAAGTTTTGGCAAGGGATCGGTTCAAACGATTATATCCCTCCCCGGCCATGGCGCGATGCGCCTGACGACCGCGCGTTATTACACGCCATCCGGCCGTTCAATTCAGGCCAAAGGCATTACGCCGGACATCGTTGTTGAACCGGCCAAGCTCGAAAACTTGGAGGCGGGCGACAGCATCCGCGAAAAGGATTTGCGCGGCGCACTCGACAAACAAAAACAATCCGGCAAAACCGAAACAGAGAATAAATCCGGTATTGATGTTCCGGTTAATGGCGGCGAAGGCGACAGCGAAGCCGAACAAAGCGCCAAAGACTATCAATTGCTCCGCGCCTTGGACTTGTTACGGGGCTTGGCCTTGTATGACAGGGGCGCAAGTGTTGATACAGCCGATGTCGTCAAGAAAGACAAGCAAGAAGACAAAAGCAAAGACAAAGACAAAAACAAAGAATAAAAATACAAACCTAACAAAGGCGGCCTTGCGATTATGAACAAGGCCGCCTTTGTGGTCAGACCATCCGGTGGCTAAGCTCCCAATCGCCAAACCAACAGCCACGCCAAACCCAACGCCACAATGGCAACATGACGGCAAAGACGACGAAAGTGCTTTTTGATGACCGGTATGCAGGATGATGATCTTGATATTCTGGCGGGGCTGGACGCGCATAATGCCGCCCCTCCGCCCCCTGTGGACAAGCCGAAATCAGATGACAAGGCCGCATCCGCCGGACAAGAAGACAAAGAAAAACCAGACACCAAAAAAACCAAACCACCCGTCAAAGAAAAAACACCCTCCGCCATCGGCCTTTATATGGCCAATCTTGCGGGGATTCTGGGTCGTTTTTCATGGCAACGGTCATTGATTTATCAAGCAATCGGAGCGTTTACCGGATTATGCTTGGCGGCCAGTGTGCTGTCTTACCTTCATTTATCGGCTCAGAACAAGCTGGATACGCAGTTCATCCCGCTGTTTAACCAGATTGTGGCGATCCCCCCTATTCCCCCGTCATTGGAGAGCATTAAAAACAGCGCGACAGCCCCGCACAAAACCACCCCCGATCAAGGGCAAAAAACAGACGCGCCGCAGGCCGCCAATACCGAAAAACAAGCCGCCGCGCATGGCAGCCAAGCCCCGTTCCGTTATTACCGTGCCGATGCTTCGGGCGTGAGTACCGCGAACAAGGTGCGTATCGCGATTGTCATTATTGATGTCGGGCTGAGCAAAACCAAGTTGAATGACATTTTTGCGAAGGCTCCGTCTTTTACAACATTGGCCTTTTCGGCTTATGCCGATGTTGTCCAGCCGGCGGGGGATATTGCCAAGGGCAAGATTTTCGAAAATTGGCTCGTTCTTCCGACCGAAGTGTCAAAAGGCCAGCACGACCCCGGCCCGATGGGGATTTTCAACAGCCGCGAAAAAGAATTGAACTTTAACGCGCTTGGAGAAGTCTTTAAACGCAATCAAGCCTTTGCTGGCTTTGTTTTGCGGCCTTATGCCGCCTTTGTTCGGCAAGATGAGCAATATCCGTCCATGGTCGACACAATTTTTTCCAAAGGATATGGGATTGCGGATACGTCATTTGAGCCGATCCCTCCGGCGATTTTAATGGATGGAAAAAAGACGGGCTTGCCCTATTTTCAAGCCGATGTGTATCTGGATGAGAGCCTGAACCCCGATGATATCGCCGCAAATTTCAGGAAACTTGAGATCATCGCGCAAGAGGGCGGAACGGCCATTGGCGTCATGCGCCCCTATCCCATCGGCCTGACCAAACTGGCGGAATGGGCAAGTACGGCGGATGACCGGGATGTTGCGTTATTGCCGTTATCGGCCTTGTTCAGCGATGATGCCGCATCCCCATCCAATACCGAGCCACAGATTGTGCCGACTCCGGCGGCTCAGGACAGCATTCACGCGCCAGCCGCAGAACACTAAACTTATGATCGTTTAACAATCACCAAACCAGAGTAGACCTACGATAGAAAATGACTGATACTCCCGACCTTCCTTACCGCCCTTGCGTGGGCATTGTGCTGTTTAATAACGATGGACAAGTCTTTGTCGGCGAGCGCCTTGACAACCCCGGTGCATGGCAATTGCCGCAAGGGGGCATTGATGACGGCGAAACCATTGAACAGGCCGCCTTTCGTGAATTGCACGAAGAAACGGGTACAAAATCGGCGCAGATGCTCGACATCATGCCGGAGCAATTATCTTATGACCTTCCCCCGCATCTGCTCGGGCGGTTGTGGAATGGCGCCTATAAAGGGCAAATACAGACTTGGGTTGCGATGCGTTTTACGGGGCATGATTCCGAAATCACCCTTTATGGCGGCCTTTATCCGGAATTCAGCAAATGGAAATGGGTCGAGCTTTCCGATATTTGCCAGATGATTGTTCCGTTCAAACGCCCCACCTATGAAAAGGTGATCAACGCGTTTTCGCATATCGCGCAAGGGATGACGAAAAACGGCTAGGCGAAGGCTTATGCGGTCTGGACATCGGCGCGATAATGGCTAGAGTGTTTGGCAATCAATCCTTCAATAAAAAATACGGGAGCCATCCACCGCATGTATACAGCCCTTCAGCCCTTTTTAAGGTCAGAGCGCATCCCTTTGCGCCTTCGTAAAAAAGTCGGAAAAATGATCCGTCTTGAATCCGGCGTGTCGTTCGAGATTGAGGTTTTGGGTGCACAATATCGCGGGCGTACGGGGCATCATATTGATAATAAAGTGTATTTATACGGGCGGCATGAAGCGCCGACCTTGCGCCTTATTCGCCATATCGCACAATCGAAAAAGGCGGCCTCGTCTGCGCCTTTTACCTATGTTGATGTCGGGGTGAATTCCGGCCTTCATCTTGTGTGCGGCGCGGCGGTGAGTGATTTTGCCTATGGGTTTGAGCCGTGGATTCCCATGGTTGAAACGGCGCAGAAAAACCTCGATCACAACCAATTCAAGCATGCGACGCTGTTCCCATTCGGTTTGTCGGATGAGGACGCCACCCTGCCCTATATGCCGCCGGCGGGAACAAATCTCGGGATCGGGTCTTTTGTCAAAGGTGATGAAGGGCAAACGCAGGCGATCAAAGATATTACGGGCGCAAGTTATGACGACACCATCGCCCTCACCGTGCGCAATGGCGATGCGGTGATGCAAGAATCGGGCATTGTCCCTAACCTCATTAAAATCGACACAGAGGGGTTTGAAAAACCTGTGTTGACGGGATTGCGGGCCACACTCGCCGCGCACCGCCCGCATGTTATCTTTGAGTATAGCAGCCTGTCGCGCAAAGATTTTCCGGATATGCAGGCCGTACAAGATATGTTCCCTGAGAATTATGGGTTTTACGGGATTTTGCCGAGCCGCGAAAATCCCAAGCTCAAGCCGTTTCTTCCGCATAAGCGTTACGAGAATATTCTGGCTTATCCGCTCGAAGATGCTGCGTTTTTTGCTGAGATGCTTTAGGCCTATCGAATAGATTCACAGATATTCAAAAAGCCCCGAACGTCTTGTGTTCGGGGCTTTTCTGTTTCTGTTGCTGTCCGGCGATTACGGGTTGATCGGCGACCATGCGGGGTCTGAACCGTCTTTGGGTGTTTGCAATTCCCGCTCGTTATAACCGGTCAGGTCAATGGTATAGAGTTTTGCGGAGCGCTGCTGCCCGCCCGGTCCAACCGGAATTTCCTTGAAATAAGTCAAGTAACGGCCATTGGGTGACCAGCTCGGCCCTTCGACGTGGAAGGCGCTGCTGATCAAGCGTTCGCCATTGCCATCCGGACGGATAACGCCGATATAAAAACGGCCTTTGAGGATTTTGGTAAAGGCGATCAAATCCCCACGCGGCGACCATACAGGGTTGGCATAGCGCCCCTCGCCAAAGGTGATGCGCTGAGGGTTTGAGCCGTCTGCACCCATGATATAGAGCTGTTGCGTGCCGCCGCGGTCGCTCTCAAACACCACACGTTTGGCGTCGGCGGAATAGGACGGGCTGGTGTCAATCGCGAGATTATCGGTGAGGCGTTTGACCTGACGGCTGCGTAAATCCATGGTGTAGATATCGCTGTTGCCGCTGGTGGCAAGGCTCATGATGACCTTGTTGCCGTCGGGCGAAAAACGCGGCGCGAAGGTCATGCCGGGGAAGTCGCCAAGGATTTCCTGACGGCCTGTGTCAATATTGTACAGGTAAACACGCGGTTTGTTGTTCACATAGGCAAGATAGGTGATTTCCTGTGCCGTGGGTGAAAAACGTGGGGTGAGGACGAGATAGCTCCCATCCGTTAAATAACGGTGGTTTTGGCCGTCTTGATCCATAATCGCCAAGCGTTTGATGCGCTTATTGGCGGGGCCGTCTTCGGAAATATAAACAACGCGTGTGTCGAAATATCCGTCTTCGCCGGTCAGGCGTTTATAAATGACATCCGAAATAATATGCGCGATGCGGCGCCAGTTTTGCGGTGTGGTCATATAGGCCATGCCCTCGATCTGGCTTTGTGCGAACACGTCCCACAGGCGGAATTCAACACGCAGCCGTCCATCGGCGTCGTTTTGGATCATCCCTGACACTAAGGCTTGCGTGTTAAGGGCGCGCCATTCCCCGAAACGGGGGCCTTGGGCGGAGAGCGATGCGACATCTTGAATAAAGGCGCGCGGGTCGAGCGGCGCGAACAGGCCGGATCGCTTGAGGTTTTGACTGACGACCTCGGCGAGTTGGCGGCCGATTTCTTGGTTGGAGGCGTTGTCGCCATGAAAGGCGGCGATGGCAATCGGCATGGGTTGAACATTCCCCGCACCCACCGTGATCTTAAGCTCGGCATGCGCCGTCACCGGTGACAACACGCCATAGGCGGCGATCATCAATGCCGTTACCACGGACATCAGCCTGTGTAGGGACGGCTTGCGCAGCGCGGCTTGGGCGTTGGAAAATGCTAATTGGGTCATCGTATACGGCCTCTTGTTATCGTTCATTGCGGGTATGGTCGGTTATTTATATCGGGTTTAGAACATCATTTTCGGGTCAAAACGGACGGTCATTGTTTTCCATTGTTCGTATTTATAGGGCGGCAATTGCAGCGGTGAACAGGACGGATGGCGTAAGGCGCGAAGGGCGCTGTCTGCCGCTGCGCGGAAAAAGCTGTCTGTGTTATAGCGCGATTGGTCGATGATGCGGGCTTGTTGCACTGTGCGGTCGGGGTTCATGACCATATAAACATCCACGAATAATCCTTCGGCCTCACGCGCGCCAGGGAGAATGTTCCAGCATCCCGCCAATTGGCGTTGCAGGGCTTGTTGTTCGCTGATCGAGATTTGCTCGCTCACCGGTGGGGGTTGCGTCAGGACGGGAACTTGGCGGTTGACCGCTTCTTCCGGTGCTTGGTCTTCTCGCGCTTGATCGGGGGCGACTTGGTCGGCGCCGGCAAGGTTTTTCAAAACCGATTGGAAGGATGGCTTGGCTGTAGCTTCGGCTTCCTTTTTTTCCTCCGGCTTCGGCGCGTCCATCTTGATTTTGGGGCGATGCGCGGGGATGGGCGGCGGTGTTTTGGTGGCTTCTGGCGTTTTTGTGACGTCTTCGGCGACTTCTTCGATGTCCTCCGGCATTGGGGTCGGGTCTGGGGCTTTTTCCGGTTCCGTGGCCTTGACGGTTTCTTTGGCAACGGGTTTTGGCGTCAGGTCGGGTTTTTCCTCAACCTTGGGCGGGGTTTTGCTGGTGATTTGTTCGGCCGGTTTTACATCGTCTTTGGGTTTTGACGGTGGCGGCGCGACTTTGTCTGGCACAGAGGAACGCTCGGATATTGTGGTCGGCAAGTCCATAATCTCGATGGTGATGGCTTCTTCTATTTCTTCGGGCTCGTCAAAAAAACGCAGCTTATCACTGATGACAAATAACAGCACACCGTGAAACAATAATGACCACAACAAGAAGGTCAAAGCGGGATTGCCGTCTTCGGCGCTCATCGCTTTGAATGATTTGTTTTGTGTGGCGGTGATCAGTGTCATTATGTGTTGTTAACCGTTAAATATGGCATTTTATTGTTTGTCTTCGGGCAGTACAGAACTTGGTTGTTTTATTGTGCGGGCTTTGAGATCAGCGCGACTTTTTTCATGCCGGCACTGTTGATCGCGCCCAAAACCTCCATCACCCGCCCATAATCAAGGCCGGAATCGGCGCGGATATAAATGCGGCGGTCGGTGTTGTTTTCACTGATGGCCATCAGCAACGGCACGATGCGTTCTTGTTCAACCTCGGTTTCGCCGACAAAGATTTTTCCATCGCTTTTTAAGGTGACTTCAAGGGGTTTATTGTCTTCGTCTTTGATCGGGCTGGCCTTGGATTGCGGAAGGTCGACCGGCACGCCGGAGGTCAAGAGCGGCGCGGTGACCATAAACACGATGAGCAAAACAAGCATCACATCCACGAAGGGCGTGACGTTGATTTCGGCAACAACGCCGTGTTTCCTACGGTTCCTGCGCCCGCCGCCTTGCGCCATTTTAAAGCCTGCCATGGTGGTGTCCTTACCTTAAACCTTATTCTTGCGTGTTCATCAGACCGCTTGCGATTTCAAAGAATGCGCAGCCCCTGCCCCCATGCCGCCGCCTTGCGGAGCGCGGGATTGTTGTTCCAAATGGCGCGATAAAATGGCCGAAAATTCGGTCGTGAAGGCATCGACCCGATCCGCATAGCGGTTGAGATCGGCGGAGAATTTGTTATACGCAATCACCGCCGGAACCGCCGCAAACAGGCCAAGAGCGGTTGCGAACAACGCCTCGGCAATCCCCGGCGCAACGACAACGAGTGAGGTGTTTTTGGACGCGGCAATGGAGGAGAAACTGTTCATCACGCCCCAAACCGTTCCGAACAACCCAACGAATGGCGCGGAGGAGCCAACATTGGCCAAAAAGGTCATGTTTTTTTCGATTTTGTCCATTTCGCGGCCGATTGTAATGCTCATGGCGCGTTCAATGCGCTGTGGCAGGGCGGCTTGGAGGGTTGCATCCCCGCTCAGGCCGTTTTGGATTCCGAGGCGCCATTCTTCCATCCCCGCGAGGAATGTTTTAATCATCGGGTCACTCTTGGCCTGACGGACGCGTTCATAGAGTTTGTCGAGCGATTCGCCCGACCAGAAGGCTTCTTCGAATTTTCCGGCGCGGCGGTTGAGGCTCTTGAGCAATCTGGATTTTTCAAAAATAATCGCCCAGCACCAAACCGAAGCAAGGATGAGCAACAACATCACGGCCTTCACAACAAGGTCGGCCTGTATGAACAGTCCCCATGCCGACAGGTCATGCACCACATTGCCGCCCAGTTCGGCGGCGTCTACTACTCTTGTTTCGTCCATTGTTTGCCCTTTCCTTACCCGCTCTTACGGGTTTGCGTGTCTTTTCGTTCCGATATGGTGTCGATGATTCTCAGTGAACCAACATTCTGTGGCTTTCCAGTTCTTTGCGCAAGCCATCCGGTATCTTTTTCGGGCGGCCACCCAGAACATCAATGCACACCAGTAAAATCTTAATCAGGCAACAAACCCCATGATCGGTTTCGATTGTTTGCTGCATCCAAAAGGACGAGTTTTTAACGTCTGTGACCTCTGTAATCACGGTCACGACATCGTCAAGCCTTGCAGAGGCCAGATAGTCAACTTCGGCCTTGCGCACCACGATGATGATCCCGTCACTGTCGCGCAGGGCGCTGTTTTCAAAGCCAAGCTCCCGCATCGCCTCGGTGCGGCCGCGTTCGGCGAATTTAAAATAGTTCGAGTAATAGACAATGCCGCCCGCGTCAGTGTCTTCATAGTAAATCCGGTAATTATGGCGAAATTCAGTCATGGGCGTTTTACTCGTTGTTGTTGTCCATAATATCAAGAAAATCGGCTCTGCGGCTCTCCAATTCCTTGGGCGCGGACAGCCCTAAGGCGCGATAACCACTTGCCGACACCATGCGCCCGCGCGGCGTGCGTTGGAGCAAGCCTTGCTGGAGCAAATACGGTTCAATGACTTCCTCGATCGCGTCACGCGATTCAGACAAAGCCGCCGCCAATGTTTCGATTCCGACCGGCCCGCCATTATAATGGTCGGTGATGCAGCGCAAATAGCGCCGATCGTTGCTGTCCAGTCCGCCTGCATCAATGTCGAGCTGGCATAAGGCTTTGTCCGCCACGGCGGAGTCTACATTTACGGCCTTCATGACGAAGGCGAAGTCACGCACGCGGCGGGTCAAGCGCCCTGCAATCCTTGGCGTTCCACGGCTGCGCCGCGCGATTTCAAGCGCCCCATCCGCCGTTAATCCAAGGCCGAGCAATGACGCCGCTCGCAAGACAATGGAGGTCAAATCTTCGTGATTATAAAACTCAAGCCGCAGTGGGATGCCGAAGCGTTCACGCAAGGGCGAGGTCAAAAGCCCGCTGCGCGTGGTGGCGGCGACAAGGGTAAAGGGCGGCAAGTCAATCTGAACCGACCGCGCCGCTGGGCCTTCGCCGATCATCAAATCCAGCTTTCCGTCCTCCATGGCGGGATAGAGGATTTCCTCAACCGCCGGATTCAAACGGTGGATTTCATCAATAAACAAAACGTCATGCGCCTGAAGATTGGTCAGAATCGCTGCAAGGTCGCCGGCGCGGCTTATGATCGGCCCCGACGTTGCGCGAAACCCGACGCCAAGCTCGCGCGCGATGATCTGCGCCAGTGTTGTTTTCCCAAGGCCGGGGGGGCCATAGAGCAAGACGTGATCCATGCTGTCCCCCCTCGCCCGCGCCGCCTCAATAAAGACGGACAGGTTGTTTTTCAGTTTTTGCTGGCCTGTGAAATCGCCCAATAATTTGGGGCGTAGGGCTTGGTCTTGATCCTCAGGGCTGATGAGCGGGTTCAAGTCTTCATGCTGTTGCAAGGTGCTGTGCAGTGGTTTGTGCATATCGGGCATCAGGCGGCGAGCTCCTTCAATCCCATTTGGATGACTTGGCCAATGTCTTTAAGGTCTGGGCTGCGGCTTAAGATCGCCGACACCGCGCCATAGGCTTCACTGCGGCTGTAGCCAAGGTTTATCAGAGCGGACACGGCGTCCATGAGCAGGCCGTCATCGCCCCCGCCGTCATGATTGGCGGCGGTCTTGCCCGTGGGGCTGGCCTTGATTGTGCTTGCACTTATGGCGCCTGCGCCCGCTACGGCTTGGCCGATTGCGCCGCTGCCAAGGGCGATGTCCCCTGCTTTGTCCTTTAATTCTGTCAAGATGCGGGCGGCGAGTTTGGGGCCGACGCCGTCGGCCTGCGTCAATGCGCCTTTGTCTTGAGCAGCGATGATAAGGGCGAGGCGTTCCGGCGGGCAAACACCCAAAATCGCCAATCCGACTTTGTTGCCAACGCCTTGGACGGTGGTCAAAAGATTGAACCATTGCTGCTCAACTTGATCCGCAAACCCGAAAAGCTGGATGACATCCTCGCGGACATGGGTGTGGATGAGGAGCGACGCACGGTCGCCCGCACGCCCAATGCGCGACAAGGTGCGCGGGCTGGCGAAGACAAGATATCCAACGCCCGCGACATCGAGCAAAATATGGTCGCGATAGATGCTGTCGATGATGCCTGTTAATTTTCCGATCATTATATGCCGTGGCCTTTATTTTGTGACTTTGTTCTGTGTTTGTCTTATCGTGCCGCACCCGTCATGCGCCCGCCCATGCGAATCTGGCTGAGTCGGTGATGCGCGTGGCACATCGCAATCGCCAAGGCATCGGCGGCGTCCTCGGAATCCGGCGTGGCCTTGGGCAGGAGCGTACGCACCATCATCCCGATTTGTTCTTTGCTCGCATGTCCCGACCCGACAATCGACTTTTTGACGAGGTTGGCGGGGTATTCCGCCACAATCAATCCGGCGCGGGCGGGTGCCAAAAATGCCGCGCCGCGTGCGATGCCCAGCTTAAGCGCCGATGCGGGGTTTTGGTTGACGAAGGTTTCTTCAATCGCCGATTCTTCAGGGTTGAACTGCGCAATAACCTCACTGAGCCCTTGATCCAGTGCGAGCAAACGGGTCGCCATCGGGTCTGTGCTACGGGTTTTGATAGTGCCGGACGCGACATAGGTCAAGGCGTGGCCTTGGCTGTCGATAATGCCCCATCCTGTTTTTTGAAGTCCCGGATCTATGCCCAAAATACGCATGATGCGCCTGCCCATTCCCTTTTATAGAGCCGGCTTGTCCGCCGGCGTTCTGCAATGCCTTGATCCACACACAGGGTCAAGGCTTGGGATGTTTTGGAGCCTTGGAAGCAGACTTGCGGGTTTTGCCACGCGCATCCGGTTCGTTTTTCTCGCCGTCTTTTTCGTCACCGTCTTCAAAGCCGATCGGTTGCCCGTGGCTAAATTCAATGACATTGCCGTCGGGGTCTTTGATGGCGCAAATCGTGCCGACCGGATACCCCAAATCCATAACATCCCAATGCAGAATACCTGCTTTTGCAGCTTTTGCCGCAATTTCTTTGACGTTCTCCACAGATTCGAGTGAAAAACCGAGATGTTCGGGTTCGTCTTCGCTGCTGTCTTTACGCATAGTGCGGCCGGGAAGGACGACAATCGCAAATTGGCCTTTGTAATCGGGGCTGCTGAGCCACAGGACAGGATGGTCACTGTCCTCACTTTTGCGGCGATGCACGACTTCCATACCGCACCATTTGCCGTAGAAGTCCGCTGTTTTCTGCGGATTAAAGACTTTCAGGGCGATATGGGTCAGGCCGTGTTTCATGCGGTGCTTTCTTTATCGGGCTTTATCGGGCGCGTTTACGACGCCTGCATCAGTGATTCGGCGACTTCATCCGACATTTCGAAATTCGAGAAGACGGCTTGGACATCGTCATTTTCTTCGAGCGAATCAATCAGTTTCATGATTTTTTCGGCGGCTTCGGCGTCGATCTCTGCGGTCACGTTCGGTTTCCAGACGAGGCCGGAGCGTTCAGGGTCGCCGAATTTTTTCTCCAACGCTTCGCGCACAGCCGCAAAATCCGTCACTTGGGTGATGATTTCATGGGCGTCGGCGCTTGATTCGACATTGTCGGCGCCGGCTTCTACGGCGGCTTCGAACACTGTGTCGGCGTCGGCGATGCTCGCGGGATAGACGATTTCCCCGACTCGGTCGAACATAAAGCTCACGGAATTGGCCTCACCAAGATTGCCGCCGTTCTTTGAGAAGACGGTGCGAACCTCGGATACGGTGCGGTTGCGGTTATCGGTGAGTGCCTCAACAATAATGGCAGAGCCGCCGGGGCCATAGCCTTCATAGCGGATTTCTTCGTATTGTGTGTCATCGCCACTGTTCGGGTCGGCAAGGTCAATGGCGCGTTTGATGCGGTCATTGGGCATGTTGGATGCGCGGGCGGTTGAGATAGCCAAGCGCAGCCGTGCATTCATGGACGGGTCAATCCCGCCGCCCATTTTCGCCGCCACGGTAATTTCGCGCGCGAGTTTGTTGAAAACTTTTGCCCGTTTGCGGTCTTGTGCGCCCTTGCGGTGCATGATGTTCTTGAACTGGGAATGGCCGGCCATGTTTTCCTCTTGCGTTTATGGGGCTTTGGTTTAACTTTCTCCGTATAATTCACTGTTAACCAGATAGAAAGTCTTAACGACTATCGTGAATTTATATATGCTTAGAGGAGAATCGCTATTCCGTCATTATTAGCGCATGAAAAAGAGGTAATCAATGCGGAAAAGCAAGCAATATACGGGTAGGCATGGCTTATAATTTCAAGACACTGAAAGTTTTGGTTGTGGAAGACAACCAACCAATGAGCGATATGGTGCAGTCCTTGCTCTATGCCTTTGGTGCGGGCGAAGTCTTTACCGCCAAAAACGGCGAAGAAGGATTCGACAAATATGTCCGTCATACCCCCGATATCATTATCGCAGATTGGATGATGAAGCCGGTTGACGGCATTATGTTCACCAAAAAAGTCCGCAACGACCCACGCAGCACGAACCCCTTCATCCCGATTATTCTTATGACAGGGTTCAGCGAGAAAAAACGCGTTATTGTCGCCCGTGATTCTGGCGTGACGGAATTTCTTGTGAAGCCGTTCACCGCCAAAGATTTGTATAAAAGAATAGCGCAGGTCATCGAACGCCCGCGCCAGTTTGTGAAAACCATTGAATTTTTCGGCCCCGACCGTCGCCGCAAGCTGGAAGAAGAGTACAAAGGCCCCAAACGGCGCGAGCAAGACACCAGCGTACAAGCGCCCTTGATCAATCCAAACAAATATCAGCAGGCTAAAAATAAGCTTTCGCATGAGGAATGACAGGTTGCGGCACTTGTTCAATTCGTGTAGACCTGAACCACGAAACACAAGAAGACCAAAACCAGAGTCCCCTGTTTATGAGTACGAATAACGACAATCATTTTAACCAAAAGCAAGTGCGGAAGGCGGAGTTTATTAAACCGCCCAACACGCTCAAGGCCAAGGTCGGTGAAGGCGGGTTGAGTGAGCATATCCTCGCCAAGGCGCAGGCCGTGATTGAAGAAAACAGCGTTGACTTCCTGCCCATCGGACAAAAACACCTCTCCGCCCTTCATGAAGGAATCAAAACCGCCGAAGCGCAACGGGGCAATATCGACCCCGAAACGCTTATTTCCGCGATTTTATATCCGGCGATGCAGCTCAAGGCCAATGGCGGGATGTTTCATTACCCGCTGGTGTCGGTTGTCGCGGGGCGTTTGATTCAGTTTTTGGAAGTCATTCACGAACTTGACGATGCGTCGATGGAAATTGTCGACGGGTTTTATACCGCGCTGCGCGCCCTTGTCGTCGGTCAGGTTAAAGGCGATGGCGGCAAATCAGGGGCAGAGCTTTATGACGCCTTGAACGAGGCTTGCTATCGCTATTTCCTACACAAGCCGTAATCAGCATACATATGTAACCATTGATCATTATTGATGGCTCAGGTTTCCTGAAGCCACGGGCCTTTGCGAATGGGTTTGATGGCGGTTGCGAGCCCTGTTTTATCATCCGTGACGATTAAGCAGCCGCAGAGCGTCCCCTCATCATCCGAAGGCTGGAGCCGCCCGAGCGGAATTTTCGTGGTAAAGCGGGCAATCGGGGCTTCTTTTTCAAAGCCAATGACACTGTCGTAGCATCCCGTCATGCCTGCATCGGTTTGATAGGCCGTACCGCCCTTCAAAACATGATGGTCGGCGGTCGGCACATGGGTATGCGTGCCGATGACGGCGCTCACCCTTCCGTCCACAAAATGTCCGAAGGCCATTGTTTCACTGGTGGTTTCGGCGTGAAAATCAACAAAAATGGCATCCACCGTGTCGCCCATGGTCTGGCTCTTAATCAGGGCATCAACGGCGGTGAACGGGTCGTCAATCGCGTCCATGAACAACCGTCCCATCGCATTCACAACCAATATTTTGCGCCCCGAGCGGGTCATAAAGGCAATCGCCCCCTTCCCTGGTGATCCGGCGGGATAATTGATCGGGCGGATCAGGCGTTCGTTTTCCTCTATATAAGGAATGATTTCCTGTTTATCCCAAATGTGATTGCCGGTCGTGATGCAATCAACGCCCAGTGCAAAAATCTCGTCGCATATTTTGGCTGTCAGGCCATGACCATGGGCGGCGTTTTCTGCGTTCACAATGACGCATTCGGGGCTGTGTTTGGCGATTAAGGCGGGCAAATGAAGATCGAGAGCTTTGCGCCCTGATTTGCCCACAACGTCCCCGACAAAAAGAATTTTCATGAAAGAATATGCCTCAGTTAAAAGAGTATAATTTTGATGGGGTGATCAAAGCGTCCAGTTTTTGGTCATATTGGTCGACCTCCCATTTTTGATCCCAAAATTGGTCATCATAGGCGATTCCGATCGTTTTGACCCGTTTTTGCGCTCTTAATGACGCAATCGTCGCGTCATAATGACCCGCGCCATAGCCTATGCGGTGCCCCTCGGCATTGACGAGAAGCATCGGAACGATGAGTGTATCAGGGGTGACAATCTGCGTCGTGCTTGGGTCGGGTTCAGGGATTCCATAGCAGCCGCGTACCAGCACATGCCCCTCATCCCATGCATAAAAAGGCATCAAGCGGATGTTTTTTTCCGCCTTCGGAAGGCACGCCTTACCGCCGCGTGCCAGATATTGCTTGATAATCGCCCGCGGGTCAGCCTCGCCCGCCATCGGCCAATAAAAGGCCAAGCAGCCCAGCCCCTCATACCCGATATGTTTCGCGAAGTTTTTCTCAAATTCCAAGGCATAGGCCGCGTGGTCTATCTCCGCCATTTGGCGGATGCTTAAGGCCATGTCGCGTAAGGAGTCTTTGGGGGTGATGATGTGGTTGTCCAAATGACGTGCCGCCGTTTTGAAAGTTAGCCTATCAAAAAGTCCGTAAAGAATAATAGCGGGCCGCGAGAGCCGTGTGCGCTCCTGATCATCCGCATGTGGCCCAACCTAAAAAGGTGGGTACCGTGTACCGCCCGCACGCAGCAAAATACGCTTGGACAGTAGGAACAGCTCCCTTGCGAGATATTATCGGCCTCTGGGATAATGGCGTATCACGCACTCCGCAGCCCTGCCGAAATTCCGTAAATTCGTATAGTCTTAGACTATTAGACTAAACGCCTTGCAGACGTTTTGCCAGCCCTTCAATATCCTCCGCCAATTCGGCGATGGAATAAGCGATGGTTGCTTCGCGTTCCATCTGGCGCGTTCTGAGGGCTTCCAATTCCTGCGGATTGACGCATTCCTTGCTTTGTGTGCGGTTCAATTGGTCTTGAATTTCAAAGACCTCATCCGCCAACACAAGGGATGTGAGAACCATAAGCTGGGACTCGTTGCTTGCTGCACCGGCGCGGGCAATGTCCTGCACACGCTTGTCGATATAGGCGCCGAGGTCGGCGACGCGTTGTTCCTGACCCGCTTCGCAAGCGATGGTAAAGGGACGACCGTTAATGGAGATTGTAATGCTCGACATCGGCTAAATCCTTATGCTTCGTCTTTCAAAAGCTGCTCAACCTGTGCAATCGTCTGGTCGAGTTTTTGGGTGATTTTGGACATGTCCAATTTTACCACATTCGCGCCCTCGATACCATCTTTCGGGGCATCAGGGGCTTGAAACAAGTCTTGCTGACGGGCGCGAAGGTCATTTTCCTTCTTGATGCAGACTTTTTCGAGCGCGCGAACGGAGCTGCGTAATTTGAGCAAGCTGTCTTCGAGCGTTACGGCTGAAGGGTTCATGGGTTTTCCCTCTTCCTAAATTGGTTACAAAAATTGTATGAAGACTTTGACAACTAACGCTTCTTCGCTGTTTTGTCCAGTAAGAAAGAAAAATATTTTTGTTTGCCCTCTTCGGCGCTTGGATTATCGCCCTGTGCAAGGTATGGTAACAGCCATGTTTAACCCAATGACTCTGTGATGATCACCACAGAATTTCAAGGAGTTCCCCTCATGTCCGTACAGGCCAGCCCCTCACACGCTCTTCACCCCGCCGCCAGCCAAGACACGGCGCATAAAGATATGGCCAACGCCATTCGCGCCCTTGCCATGGATGCGGTTCAAAAGGCCAATTCCGGCCACCCCGGTATGCCGATGGGTATGGCGGATGTGGCAACGGTTTTGTTTTCCAAATTCATGCGGTTCAACCCCGCCGATGGGCATTGGGCGGATCGTGACCGGTTTATCCTGTCCGCCGGACACGGGTCGATGCTGCTTTATGCGCTCGGCTATTTGACCGGCTATCCTAAAATGACCTTGGAGCAAATCAAGAATTTTCGGCAATTACACAGCCTCACCCCGGGTCATCCGGAAGTCATGCACGACGTCGGCATCGAAACAACGACCGGCCCGCTCGGGCAGGGAATATCCGCCGCTGTTGGCTTTGCCCTTGCAGAGCGCATTTTGAATGCGACCTACGGAAACGACCTTGTTGACCACTATACCTATGTCATCGCCGGTGACGGGTGCATGATGGAAGGCATCAGCCATGAGGCTTGTTCTCTCGCCGGTCATCTTGAGCTTTCGCGCCTTATCGTTTTGTATGATGATAATGGCATTTCGATTGACGGGCCGACGTCGCTGTCCTTCAGTGACAACACAGCCAAGCGGTTTGAGGCCTATGGATGGGATGTACAGTCAATTGACGGGCATGACCCCGTTGCCATCGAAGCCGCCATTGCCAAGGCAAAAACAACCCAAACACCGAGTATGATCGCCTGTAAAACGCGCATCGGTTTTGGTGCCCCGACGAAGGAAAACAGCTCCTCCAGCCATGGTTCGCCTTTGGGTGACGATGAAATCAAAGGGGCCCGCGCCAATTTGGGCTGGGCGCATGCGCCGTTCGAGATTCCGTCCAATGTTCTTGACGCATGGCGCGCCATTGGTGCGCGCGGTGCGGCGGTTCAAAAACAATGGCAATCGCGCATTGACAAGGACAAAACCGTTAAAGATCAATTCATTAAACAAATGTCCGGAGATTGGTCAAAAGAGATCAATGACGCGATTTTGACCCTCAAAAAAGACTTCGTGACCTCCGAACCCAAAATGGCGACGCGGCAAACATCGGGCAATTGCCTTGATGTCTTGATTGACGCTATTCCCGCCTTGATCGGCGGCTCGGCTGACCTCACAGGGTCGAATAATACCTATAAGAAAGGCTCGCCGATTGTGTCCCATGCAACGGGGTATAAAGGGCGCTATGTTTATTATGGTGTGCGCGAACACGGTATGGCGGCGGCGATGAATGGCCTTGCGCAACATGGCGGCATTATCCCCTATTCCGGTACATTCTTGACGTTTTCTGATTATTGCCGCCCGTCCATTCGTCTGGCTGCACTGATGAAGACACAGGTTATTCATGTGATGACCCATGACTCCATCGGGCTTGGCGAAGACGGCCCAACCCATCAGGCCGTTGAACATGTCGCGGCGCTGCGCGCTATTCCGAACTGTTTTGTTTACCGTCCATGTGACGGGGTTGAAACAGCGGAATGCTGGGAACTGGCGCTCAAGAACACGAAGGCTCCGGCCGTTATGGCGTTGACGCGCCAAGCCCTGCCGACGCTCCGTAAAGACGCCGACAGCCGTAACCTGAGCGCTAAGGGCGCCTATGTCCTGCGTCAAAGCAGTGATGAAGGCCAGCCTGATGTCGTGCTGGTTGCCAGCGGATCGGAAGTGTCGATTGCGGCACAGGCCTATGACAGCTTGGTTGCCAAAGGCTTGTTTGTCCGTCTTGTGTCGGCGCCGTGTCTGGACTTGTTTGCCCAAGAAAACGACACCTATCACAACAGCATTCTTGGCGGAAAAAACTCCAAGCGCATCTTTGTTGAGGCCGGCATCCGTCAGTGCTGGGATCGCTATATGCGCGAAGGCGATGTGTTTATCGGCATGAACAGTTTCGGCGAGTCTGCGCCGGCGGAGGTTTTATACAAACATTTTGGCATTACCGCCGAGGCGATTGTGAAGGCCGCATCATAGCAGGGTTCAAAAGCGCGTCACATTGCGTCAGTGACCCTTTGTGACGCCATTTTGACCCTATAAAAAGAGCCTTCAGTGGCTCTTTTTGTTTAATAAAGGATTATAGGGATTTGAATCTACAGAAGATTATGGCCTTGGAGCCTTTGCCTTTTTAAGGTTCATGATGTGACGGTAAAGAACCAGTTCAAATTCCGCATCATAATCGGCGGCATGCGCCTTTGTTTCTTCCTTGCGCGGGATGCGCGCCCAATCAACGGCGGGATCCTTGCGAAACTCGTTGATATCACAAAATTCAAAATCATCGATGCCGAGGGCTTTGAGGTCGTCTTTCATCGCCTGCATCGTGCCGAACAAGCGGCACAGCGTGACCACGTCATAGGAATTATTCCGCGCCCAAAATTCGACTTTTTGCGCCGGACGCAGGAAGGATTTTAACCCTTCGCGGATTTCGGAAATGTCTTTCCAAAGGGTTCTGGGCGGGAGTTTCGGCACCACATGTTGCGCCAGCCAAGGGTGACGCGCAGCGTCATCGGGGTCACAATCCTTGTTCACTGCATAATATGTTTCGCCGTCTTCGGAAACGATGGCAATGCTGATGAAGTCTATGTCGTAAAGCCGTGTGCCGGTTGTTGGCTTGTTTTCGTTGAATTCACAGTCAAAGAAATAGCGGCGGATCGGCTGTTTGCTCATCGGTATACCCATCTGAAAGAATTGTCATTATGGGTTCATAAAAAGCAATCATGCGCATTTTGTCCAGACAATTATAGAAAAGCAAAGCCATAGTGCATTGACTTGAGCGCGTTTCTCGTTTGAAATACCCGCGATTTACAAGACTTCAATGAACAGAACGGAGATCATCATGACCGTAAAAGCAGGCATTAACGGATTTGGACGGATTGGGCGGCTTGTGTACCGCGCCCTCGTTGAAAGTGGCCGCACCGATATCGAGATTGTCGCCATTAACGACCCCGCCCCCTTTGCCACCAGTGCGCATTTGCTGAAATACGATACGGTTCATGGACGGCTCCCCGCCGATGTGTCTTTGAACGGCGATGTCATGACCGTCAAAGGCAAGAAGGTTAAAATGCTCGGTGAGCGCGACCCCGCGAATATCAAGTGGAAAGACCTCGGCGTTGATATCGTTTTGGAATGTTCGGGATTCTTTACCAAGCGCGATGAAGCCGCGAAACACATGGTCGGCGGCGCCAAGAAAGTTTTGATTTCTGCACCCGCTACGGATGAGGATTTGACCGTGGTGTTTGGCGTTAACTCCGATAAGCTCACGGCGGCGCACACGGTTGTTTCGAATGCGTCTTGCACGACCAACTGCCTCGCCCCCGTTGCCCAAGCCATTCATGACGCGGTCGGGATCGAGAGTGGCTTCATGACCACAATCCACAGCTACACCGGCGACCAACGCATTGTTGATACGGCGCACAGCGACATGCACCGCGCCCGCGCCGGCGCTTGCAACATGATCCCGACCTCCACGGGCGCCGCAAAAGCGGTCGGGAAAGTCCTTCCTGCTCTCAACGGCAAATTGGACGGTGTTGCGATCCGCGTGCCGACCCCGAACGTGTCTTTGGTTGATTTTAAATTCATCGCCAGCCGCGCCACCACGGTTGAGGAAATCAACAACGCCGTTAAAAAGGCCGCAGACGGCCCGCTTAAAGGCATTTTGGGCTATTACAGCGAGCCATTAGTGTCCAGCGACTTTAACCATGATCCTCATTCCTCGGTTTTCTCGATTGAGGGAACCAAGGTTATTGGCGGCACGATGGTGCGGGTCATGAGCTGGTACGACAATGAATGGGGTTTTTCAAACCGTATGCTTGATACCGCCGTGCGCATGGGACATCTTGGCTAAGCCCCCTTCGCCATGGTAGAATAAACCATGAGCAATATTACGGGAACAGTTTCGTATTCTTCCCCCGCCACCGCGCAAGCCAGCCGATTATCATCGGCGGAACGCTTTGGCACGGGCGGGGGCAATGGTTATGCGTCCGCGTCCTCCCCTGCTCCCACAAAAGACCCTGTATCGCAAACGGCTCTCGACCCCGCAAATCTTATACAGGGGTTGCTTCAGGCCAGTCTTTCTGCGGCAACGGCGGTGCATTTGGCCTCGATACAATCAGCATCGTCACAGCCTCAAGGCGCCAATGCGCCAAAACCAGACACTTCAGAGCCGGATCAGGACAAATCAGAATCAACACCCGCTCAGCCAGAAGGTGGTGCTTCAACTGGTACTTCGGCCAGCACACCGGCACAAACATCCTCCACCCCTGAGGATTCTCAAGAACTCACCGAAGAAGAGCAAAAAGTCGTTGATGATCTGAAGGCCACAGATCAAGAGATCAAAGCCCATGAACAGGCACACGCAACCGTCGGCGGGCCCTATGCGGGGCAACCGCAATATGAATACACAACGGGCCCAGACGGCAAACGCTATGCGATCGGCGGCGAAGTTCCGATTGATGTGTCCCCCATTGCCAACAACCCCGATGCCACAATCCGCAAGATGGACATTGTCATTCGTGCGGCCTTGGCACCGGCGGAGCCCTCCTCCCAAGACAAACAAGTGGCGCAAAGCGCACGCCAAATCCGCCTTCAAGCACAAATTGAAAAGCGCGAATTGCAAGAACAGAGCATAGAGGAAGACGGCGCCAAATCCGTCTTTGCCGTTCAACAAAATGAAGATCCGGACGCCGTCAGCGCCCTAAAACCCCCGATCGAAGAGCAAAACAGCGAAGAAAATCGAGAACAGGGCAATAAGACGGCTCTTGCCGCGCTGCGCTATGCCACATCACAAGCTTTGACGGCAAGCTTGAGCGGAATAAGTGGCGCTTTTGGCAATAATGGTGTAAATATTGTTGCGTAGCCGCAAAATAAACGCATAAAATCAGTGGCCTTGCCTGTCCTGAACCCGCCATAAGGGAGTGGACAGCAACCGCAAACGGCTTCGAATAGAGGATGTGTATTCATGAGCGACCAGCACGCAAAAATTGGCGATGCCGCCCGCATTATTGACCATTTGGTCGATGCCGTGGGCGAACCGTCCGTGTCCCTTGGCCGGATTCAAACCCTGATTGACATTGACCACCACCCCGACACCACACAGGCCGAGATTATTGCGCGGCTTGACCTTGATAAATCATCCGCGGCGCGCAATGTTGACTGGCTCGTCAATTATGGGTGTGTCACCAAGCATTTCAGCCCCAATGACGCGCGTGAAAACCATTTGCGCATTACCGCCTATTCCAAGAAACATGTGGATCAGGCGCTTTATTATTTCAATAATTCACATGAATACTTGCAAAATTTTATTCAAGCCTTTATAAAGGGGTTTACCCAACATAAGCCGACATTACGGGACGCCAAAGTCTTATTGACCGTCGGCCAAGATGGGAGTGCATCGAGAAACGATGTTTTGCGTAATTTGTATAACGGCCCTGCATCCACGGATAATCGCGCGATACAGGCCCTTATCGAAGAAGGATTGATTGAGAAAAATGGCTAATAACGGTTCACAAATGGCTCTTACAACTGCTGGTCACAATGTCATCTCGGGTGTGACCGCCGTTCTTATGGCCGTTGAGGATCAGGCCGCTCAAACCCTTCGCGACACGCGCCGCAGCTTTGTTGCAAGCCGCCTTCGCGACCCCTTTTCCCATAGACGTTTCCGATAGGTTAGCGCGTTATTATCTCGGTATTATTATACCGGTGTTTTTATCGCGGTGTTCAAGGGCTTGACATTCAAGCCCTTTTTTTCGACACTCTTGCCACAATAACAGACCTGTAAAGAGAGTGGAGAATTTCCCATGGCTATGACCAACACCGTCCGTAACATCCTGTCTTGGTACGAATCCGACAATCCGGGCACAAAGGCCTCGATTGCCCGTATGCTTATGCACGGGACGCTCGGCGGAACGGGTAAAATGGTTATTTTGCCGGTGGATCAAGGCTTTGAACATGGGCCGGCGCGCAGCTTTGCAATGAACCCCGATGCCTATGACCCGCATTATCATTACCAACTCGCCGTTGATTCAGGGTGCAGTGCCTATGCCGCGCCGCTGGGTTCGCTGGAGGCCGGTGCCGATACATTCGCGGGGCAAGTGCCGCTGATTTTGAAGATGAACAGCGCGAACTCCCTCTCGCGCAAGAAAAGCGACCCGAATCAAGCCGTCACGGCCTCCGTCAAAGACGCGCTGCGCCTTGGCTGTGATGCGATTGGCTTCACCATTTACCCTGGCTCGGACGACATGTTCGACATGTATGAGGAAATCACCGAACTCTGCCGCGAAGCCAAAGAATACGGCATTGCGACTGTATTGTGGTCTTACCCGCGCGGCGGCGATGTGTCAAAGGATGGGGAAACGGCTTTGGACGTTGTTTCCTATGGGGCGCATATGGCGTGTTTGCTCGGCGCACATATCATCAAGGTTAAATTGCCGACAACGCATCTAGAGCAACCGGAAGCCAAAAAAGCCTACGAATCCAACAAAATTCCGAACAAAACACAGGCCGATGGCGTTGCCGATGTTGTTAAATCATGTTTTAACGGGCGGCGGATTGTTGTGTTCTCCGGCGGCAATACCAAGGGCGAAAATGCGGTTTATGACGATACGCGCGCCATTCGTGACGGCGGCGGGCAAGGCTCGATCATCGGCCGCAACAGTTTCCAACGCCCCCGCGCGGAGGCTTTGGAAATGCTTCAAAACATCATGAAAATCTATAAAGGCGACATAGCGTAAGTATTTTTACCGTCCGTACCATAAAACACTTGATTTTACGGGCGGTATCCATTACATAGACCTTTCGTTTCAAAAGGAGCTTGAGAATAATGAAAGCAGATATCCATCCAGACTACCACATGATCAAGATCGTGATGACAGATGGTGTTGAGTATGAAACCCGTTCCACATGGGGCAAAGAGGGCGATGTCTTGAAATTGGACGTTGACCCGAAAACGCACCCTGCATGGCAAGGCGGCACTGGTAAAGTGGTTGAAAAAGGCCAATTGTCCAAATTCGAAAAGCGCTTCGGCAGTTTCGGCGGCAATTTGGGTCTTGCAGAGTCTCAGAAGTAGAGAACGCACAGCCTGTGGAAGACACGTTTCACAAATCCGGCTGGGGTTTTCTAGCCGGATTTTAGCTTTAGCTACAGAAGGAGACTATTATGCGTATTGATGGCCCCAAGGTTTTTCTTGGTCTTTGCATTGTTGCATCGGCGTTGATTATTGCCGGTTCTCTCACCCCGCCCGCCGTTGGCCAAGGCCGCAGCGCAGGATACATGATCGCCAGTAACGGCAACCAGTTTGCTTGGCGCGTCAATACGGTCAGCGGTCAGGTGTCCTATTGCGTGCGCCGCGATAACTCGCTTGACGAGGCCTATATTGCCGGTCGCCCGCCCTATTGTTCGGCTCAGTCGCCGGCTGTACAATAACGCTGCGTTCACAAGGAAACATCCCCATGAAAACAATGAAACTTAATTGGCCAAAAGCGTTTTTGCTCAGCGCAATGGTTTTGTGCCTTGCCCTTACAATCGGGTCATTCGCCAAACCGGCGGTTAGCCAAGGCCGCAGCGCAGGATACATGGTTGCCAGTGATGGCGGTCAGTTTGTCTGGCGCGTCAATACAGTGACCGGTGAGGTGTCCTATTGCGCCCGCCGCGATAACTCGCTTGATGCGGGCTACCTCGCCAGTCGTCCGCCATTTTGCTCCGGACAATCACCGGCAGTTCAATAGCTTACAGCGATATATTAAAGTAAAAAATGAAAGCCGGCGATGAGCCGGTTTTTTTATGGGTGTTGCCTATTTAGAGGTCATGAGGGCTCAAATGACCCTTTATTGCGTCCAATCATGCGGCGGAGCGGGGCAGGTCAGACCGCCTCGCGCATGTCACGGTCAAACATCTCACCCATTTTCTTTTTGGACAGAAGCTCACGCGCTTTGGCGTATTCCGGCGCGTTCCAAAACACCAAACAGCCGTTACAGCCGCGACCACAGCATCCTTGCGTTCCAAGGCGCGGTGACTTCATACGGCGATCCATGAGCCCCTCCTCCACCGCGTGTTGAAGGGCAACTTTGCGCTCTTCATACGCGGCTTCGCGCCCGATGCCTTGTTCAAGGTTCAGTGTGGTGCGATCCATCTTCAACCGCGCCCATTGTTCTTCGGTCAACGGCATTTCCTTACGCACAACGGAATGTGGTGTGAAATTGGTTTTAAGCACGGCCTTGTCTTTGATCTGGTCAAACAGGCTGAATGGTACGCGGATACGGGTTTGCAGGCCGGGGTTGACAATCTCTGCCGTCATGCCCGTTTTGGCGTCTTCAAATTCATACAGGCGCAGGGATAAAATATCACTGCTGTTCGGCGGCACGAATTCCAGAACATCGCCCGCATCCAAGCGGTTTTTGACCAGCATGATGAAAGAATCATCGCGGACTTCCTCGATGATTCCCGCAAAAATCCACTCCGCGAGTGTTTGGGTGTTTTCATAGTTATGGGCGTAATTGGTCAATCGTCCATCGTGGAAGGCGAGTGAATAGCCACGACTGGCAACGGTTTCCAATTCGGCCATATAGGGCGCGGGATCCCAGTTTTCGGGGTCGCGGTAATAATCATCAATGGCCATGCGATAGGCGCGGGCGACAACGGCAACGTAGTATAAACTCTTGCCGCGTCCTTCGACTTTTAAGGAATCAACACCGATCTTCAAATAGTCGTCGAGCTTCGGCAACAGGCATAAATCCTTGGAATTGAGGATATAGGAGCCGCGCTCATCCTCTTCGAAGGGGAGTAATTCGCCGGGGCGGAAGTCTTCCTCCAACAGGTAGTTAAACAGTTTGAGGTTTTCTTCGGACAGGGCGAGTTCCTCAACCGTGCCGTCCTTCAATTGCAGGTGGAGTTTGTATTTCCAGCGGCAAGAATTGGCGCAATTGCCTTGGTTCGCGCCGCGTTCGGCCATAAAATTCGACAGCAAACACCGCCCTGAATAGGTCATACACATGGCGCCGTGAACAAAGGTCTCCAGTTTGATGTCCGGACATTTTTCGCGGATTTCGGCGAGTTCGCTGTAAGACACTTCACGCGCCATCACAACCAGCGATGCCCCTTGTTTTTGCCAAAAATCCACCGACAGCCATGAACACACATTCGCCTGTGTCGACACATGGAGTTCAAGCTCAGGCGCACGTTCCTTGACATAGGTAAACACCGCGGGGTCAGCAATGATGACCCCGTCGGGTTTGACTTTGCGGACTGTTTCCACATATTCGGATAGTTTTTCAATGTCCTTGTTATGCGTGAACAAGTTGAGGGTCAAATATACGCGTTTGCCATGTTGATGGGCGAATTCAATGCCCTCCACCACTTGTTCCAGCGTAAAGTCCGACTTTGTCCGCAGCGACATATCAGGCGTGCCCATATAGATCGCATCCGCGCCATACAACACCGCTATTTTGAGCTTCTCCAAAGAGCCCGCAGGCATGAGGAGTTCAGAACGGCGTGGTTGTTTAACAGCGGTGTTTGCGGACATAGCGGTTTATGGTTCCTATGGTTTAACGATTGGGTTTAAAAGTTTGTTTGATGAAGTCTGCGGCTCTTTCGATGTGCCCCGCGTCAATGCGGATCGTGAGCGGCACGCCATTGTCCTGTTCCTTGACTTCACAGCATTGGCCGAATTGTTTGTTCAGTTCTTGCGCCGCGTTGTGCAAGGCTTTCATGCCTTTGTCATAGGCGTCTGCGGAGGCATCCATTTCGGAATAAGCGCCGCCGGTGAGAATGACGAATTCTTCACTGCCGTTGTTTTCCTGAACCGAAATGTTCGGAAAGCTGATCCGCAATCCACTGGCTTGTTCAAAGGCCTGAACAAGGTTTTGTCCGGTTTTCAGTTGTTCAAATGATGTCGTCATAATATTTCCTTCCTGATTTAAAAACATGTTGTAAGTCATATAAAATTACAACCGTAAATCAGGTCTGTTCATATCGTCAACCCGCGGTGAGCGAATATCCACCGGCATGCACGCATTCTCAAGGCTTTTACACATATTTGAACAGCGTCATAGCATACAAACATATGCAGTGCCTATTTTTTTCATAGGCACTGCACTGAGAATATGAAAAGCGCGGTTTGCAGGCTTACGCGGCCTCAAGCTGTTTCAGGGCGTTGCTGAGCTTATTCATCGCGGTTTCGGCTTCATCGCGGCGGGCTTTTTGCTCGCTGATGATCTCTTCCGGCGCGTTTTGGATGAATTGCTCGTTTTTAAGCTTGCCATCAATTTTTTGAATGTCTTGCCGCAAACGGTCGATTTCCTTACGCAAGCGGTCGCGTTCTTGATCCAGATCAATAATATCGGCAATCGGGAGGCCGATTGTGGCCTCGCGCACCACGCTTTGGACGCTGCCCTTCGGGAATGTGTCGGCGAAACGAATATCCCCAACCCGCGCCATAAAGCGGATAATCGCCATATATTGATTGATGAGCGCCTTGGTTTGGTCGGATGCGCCCTTGATGAGCAAATCCGTCGTTGCCGCCGGCGGCACGCGCATATCGGCGCGGACGGAGCGGATTTCATTGACCAGATCAATCATCCATGTCACATCCTCCGCCGCATCCGTGTCGGACAAGAGCGCGCCTTTATAGACTGGCCAGCTCGCCTCGATCAGGCGTTTGCTGTCTTTAACGGCGTCCGGCACGATTTTTTCGTAGAGTTCCTCAGTCAGGAATGGCATGAAAATGTTCAATTGTTTGTAGATTTCCTGAAGCGCCCAGCCCGTTGTCTTGCGCGTTTCTTCGGCCAAGGCCGCGTCAGTGCCGCTTAGAACAGGCTTGGTGAATTCAAGATACCAATCACAGAACGTTTTCCACACAAAGTCATAAATCGCGGTGGCGGCGTCGTTGAAGCGATAGCTTTCGAGCGCTTGTTCGATTTTGGTTGAGGTGTCCGCCAATTGTTGAACGATCCATTTGTTCAAGGACATGGTCACGGCGGTATAGTCAAAATCGGCACTCGGGATGCAATTATTCATTTCGCAGTAGCGCGAGGCGTTCCAAAGTTTGGTGCCGAAATTGCGGTATCCCTCGATCCGTTTCTCCGACAGGCGAATATCGCGCCCCGGTGCCGCCATGGCGGTCAGGGTAAAGCGCAGCGCATCGGCTCCGTAATCCTTGGTAATATCCAGCGGGTCAATGACATTGCCCTTTGATTTGGACATTTTTTGCCCCTTCGCATCGCGCACAAGGGCGTGGATATAGACTTTTTTGAACGGCACATCATCCATGAAATACATGCCCATCATCATCATCCGCGCCACCCAGAAAAAGATGATGTCAAAGGCGGTGATCAACACATCGCCCGGGTAGTATTTCGCAAGTTCCGGCGTTTGGTCAGGCCAGCCAAGCGTTGAAAACGGCCATAAAGCGGATGAAAACCATGTGTCCAGCACATCGGGGTCTTGTTCAATGCGGGTGTCGTCGCCGTAATGGGCTTTGGCCTTGGCTTTGGCTTCGTCTTCTGTTTCCGCAACGAAAACTTTGCCATCGGGGCCGTACCATGCCGGAATCTGGTGTCCCCACCAGAGTTGACGGCTGATGCACCATGGCTGAATATCACGCATCCATGAAAAGAAGGTGTTTTCCCATTGTTTGGGGACGAAGACTGTGTCGCCCTTCTCCACCGCCTCAATCGGTTTTTTGGCGAGTGTCGGGGCATCGCAATACCATTGATCGGTCAACATCGGTTCAATCACAACGCCGGAGCGGTCGCCGTATGGCAACATGTAAACATGGTCATCGACTTGTTCGATCAAATCCATGTTTTCAAGTTCGGCCAGAATTTTCTTGCGCGCCGCATAGCGGTCGAGCCCGACATATTCCTCCGGCGCGTTATCGTTGACGCAGGCATTGGCGTCAAAAATGCTGATCATCTCAAGGTTATGACGTTTACCGACTTCAAAGTCGTTAAAGTCATGCGCGGGGGTGATTTTGACCGCGCCGCTGCCTTGCTCGGGATCGGCATAATCATCCGCCACAATCGGTAATAAACGCCCGCCAATCGGCAACACGGCATATTTGCCGACAAGGTCTTTATAGCGTTCGTCCGACGGGTTCACCGCAATTGCGGTATCGCCGAGCATGGTTTCGGGGCGGGTCGTGGCGACCGTGATGAAACGCGCTTCTTCGCCCTCAATCGGGTAATTAATGTGCCACAGATGCGATTTGGTTTCTTTTTGTTCGACTTCAAGGTCAGAAATCGCGGTGTGGAATTTCGGATCCCAGTTGACGAGCCGTTTATCACGGTAAATCAAGCCATCGTCATAGAGTTTCACAAACGCCCTGCGCACGCCGCGCGACAGGCCTTCATCCATTGTGAAACGTTCACGCGACCAATCCGGCGATGTGCCGAGTTTGCGCAATTGGCTGGTGATTGTGCCGCCGGAATAGGCCTTCCACTCCCATACGCGGTCAATGAAGGCTTCGCGCCCCAAGGCTTTACGGCTTTCGCCTTTTTCCTCCAGCATGCGCTCCACGACCATTTGTGTGGCGATGCCGGCATGGTCGGTGCCCGGTTGCCACAATGCGTCACGCCCGTTCATGCGGTAAAAACGTGTCAGAACGTCTTGCAAGGTCGCGTTCAATGCATGTCCCATGTGAAGGCTCCCCGTCACATTCGGCGGCGGCATCATCACGGTGAACGGGGCTTTGTTCGATTGCGGGTCACAGGCGAAAGCGCCTGATTTTTCCCACTCTTGATAGTGGCGGGATTCTACCTGTGCGGGGTCGAAAGTTTTGTCGAGCATTGCGTTTCTCTTGCTGGGGTTCTTTTGTATGTCTGTGTCGCGATCAACGGCAACGGTGCCAGTGCGATCTCACGACCGACACTGTAACGCCTTACGCACAGAATGTCAGATGTTTTTTACTTGCCCATCGACTTGCGGGCAAGCTTTTCCAGCTCTTCACGGACAAGTTTTTCGATGAGCGGCGGAAGATTGTCGTCCAGCCAGTCGCGCAGCATCGGCTTCAGCAAGTCACGCACGACGTCTTCCAGCGTTGAACCGGGGTTCCGGCTCATCTGGATTGAGCTTGCCAATTTCGCGAATCCGTCAAAGGCGGCTACGGCGGCGCTTTGAGTCAAAATGGAATCATCGGATTGGGTGTCTTCTTCGATTTCAGGCTCAGGCTCCGGCTCTTCTTCGATTTCCGGTTCTGGCTCTTCTTCGATTTCTATGTCTTCGACGTCCGCCACTTCGGGAGGAGTGTCATCAAAATCATCATCGCCAAAGTCAATAACACCTTCAAGCGCCTTGGTGTCGAAAATATCGACGTCTTCTTCTTCTGCCGGAACGACCTCGGTCAAATCGAATATATCCTCATCTTCAGCCTTGGGCTTTTCTGGGGTGGCGGCTGGTTTTTCTGCTTTGGGTGCAGCAGGCTTAGGGGCTACTTTAGGCTCCGTCATCGGCTCAGGCGCTGGTTTGGGCGCAGGCTTGGCTTCGGGCACGTCAAAGTCATCCCCTGCGAGCGCCGACATAACATCGTCATCCTCAACAGGGTCGGGCGCGGGGGTTTTGTCCTCCGCTTCCTCATCATCGTCGGAGATAATCTGGCGGATAGAAGCCAGAATTTCCTCAATCGACGGTTCATCTTCTTTTTTATCTGTGCTCGACATGGAAACATTAAAAATTCATTAATCAAGTCAAGTCTGTAGAAAATCATCAGACTTGTCAAAGCCTGATTATTATTTATCCATAGGCTTTACATCGGTTGAGAAAAAATCGCGGGAGGCATCGCGCACATAATTTTCATTATCTTGTGGCGTAATGATTCGGTTGAACCCTAAGTTTTCAGGCAAAAGGCGGCCTGTAGCGGCCAGCAATGAAAATTCAGACACCAAAAGATCGCGCCGTGCGTTAATTAAGGCGACCTCCGCATCCAGCAATTCTTGGTCGGCATCAAGGGCGTCAAGGACGGTTCTGGCACCGACTTCACGCTCTCGGTAGACGCCTTCACGGGCAATTCGTGCTGCTTCGACCTGAACCATACCGGATTCGAGAACCGCTTTTGCCGTGATGTAGTCCTCCCACGCCGTTGTCACGGTTTGGCGGACAGCTCTGGCCACAGATTCGCGGTTGTTGGTTTCGACATATTTATTGATCTTTGATTGCCGCACGCGAGAACGCGATACGCCCGCATCATAAAACGGGATTGTAGCGCTCAGGCTAAGCGTTGCGGAGGATTGCTCGTCCAACAACCCCGGATGCGGGTCATAGCCCTTCTCCAAGGCCCCGTTTAAGGACACTTCCGGCAATAATTCGCTGTAACTTGCGGAAATATTGGCTTGGGAAGATTTGATCCGGTAATTTGCCGCGGCCATCGAAGGATGATCCCTCAAGCCCGTTCGAATCGCGGATTCCAAAGAATCGGGAGTTTTTATTTCGGTCTGATCGGGGAATTCGAAATCCTCTATGTTCAGGCTCAGACCGGACACTTGTTTAAACACCGCCAATTGGCCTTTGAGCTCGCCCTCTGCACGAATAATGTCGGATCGCCCCCGCGCAAGGCGGGCATCGGATTGACTGACATCCGTTTTGGTGAGTTGGCCAACCTCGAATTGTTGGCTGGTGGCCATGTTTTCTTCGCTCAGGCGTTCAACATTGCCTTTGTTCAAATCGACCTGTGATTTTGCCGCGACAACGTCAATATAGGCCGTGATGGTTTGCAACAAAACCGATTGTATTTCGGCCAAATAATCATGGTAGGCGGCTTGCGATGTTAATGTTTCGCGTGAGGACGCGTTAACCGTCCGTCCCGAACGATAGACGGGTTGGCTCACCGACACACTGACGCGCTTGGCGGTGTTGTCTGAGCTTCCGCCAGGTTCGACATTGTTGAAGGCACTCTCGACACTCGCATCGGTTTGCACATTGGGGAGCCATCCGCTCTCGGCCTCGAAAACTTGTTCATAGGCCAGACGGAGCTGCTCCCGTTGTGCTTTCAAGACTGGGTTTGTTTTATGGGTGTGGGCCAAAATGGAATAAAGCCCGTTCATATCCATATCCGTGGGCATCTCCCCTTCCCCTGCAAGGAGCGCGGGATCAATGTCGTCCAGCGATACGAATTGTTCTTCATCAGGGCTGTGCGCATCAAGCCATTCTTTTTCCGTGTTTTCCTGCGCGGCTGCTGTGTCATCTATCGCGGGGGCTAAGGGCGCGATAACCTGCGCTGCGGCTGGTTCATCGGGTGATGGACGTGGAATAACGGCGCCGCCGTCATAGGGGGCGTCCATGTCTGCGTCTATTATTTTTGCGGCCTCGTGTATGTTTGAGGCATCGGCATCGGCAATGCTTGGCTCCTGCGCCCTGCTGTTAACTATATCGGCGGTGTCATCATATGATGCAGCGGGGGCGACCGGTTTAGCGACCTCTTCAGATGGCGCTGCAAGGAGTGCTGCATCCTTGTCGCTCAACCACCGCATATTCAAGGATTGGGCATACGGGGCCGCGTCTTGCGCCGCGGGCTCTTCCGCATATCCCCGATCAACGCCGCACAGCGTCATCACAGACACAGCGCCCAAAAGGGAAACATAAAGATGTGCGCGAACACGGCCGCCGCGCCATTGTTTGAATGGCTTTATCATGCTTAGAACTCGAATTCTGTTGTAGGGGCAAAGCCTTTAAGGAAAGGGGTGTTGGCGTTGCCGAGAAAACTCCCCGACACCGACAACCCCATCTTTTTATAGAGTTTTAAATCGCCTTGTGATTTTTCATGTTTCTTTTCGATGCAGGCCAGCCGCCCGCCATCGACAATCTGGCTGAACAACGTGTTTGGCACTTCGCAAACCGCGCCGGACAGGATAATCACGTCATAGGGAGCCTCTTCCGCATAGCCTTGTGTCATGGGGCTGTGGATATAGGCGACGTTACCGATTTCATGTTTTTGCGCGATGGCTTGAGCCTGATCCAAAAGCGCGGCATCCTCGTCAATAACAATCACGGTGGTCACGATTTGCGACAGATAAGCCGTCAGTGTCATCGACGACGCCCCAACCAGCAACACAACATCGGTCGGCGCGAGTTGGGCGGCGCTCATCATCCGCGCCTCGACCAGAGGTTCGAGCGCCCAGCGGTCATTGGCGATGCACACATCTTCGTCCAGATAGGCGCAAGAGGCGAGATGCGCAGGGTAATAATCCTCCCGCGGGATCGTCATAAAGGCCTGAACGATTTTTTGATTGGTGATGCCGTTTGTTCTGAGCTGGCACTCAACCATGTTTTTGCGGGCTTCACTGAAATTCATTCTTAATGCTCTTTATTATTGCCGTGACCGGCAGGGTTCTTGGAAGGATAACGCGGGTAAAGGATAGCGCGATGCGCCTTAATTGCAAAGCAAGAAAGCCTCACTCTGCATACAAATTTATTTGTTTGAGCCCCTTCTGGCCGGTAAGCCCCAGAAGATTTGGTGGGGATTGGCGTGGAGTGATGTAGAGTGATGTGGGAAATGGCGTGGGGTGTAGCGGCAGGTATTGACGAGTCGGTCATTCATGTTGGATGCGCGTGTGAACGCCCCTTACGTTGTTGAACCGTTCAATAAATGTAATTCAGGCAATTAAAAAAAACCAGAGAAAACCCTTTGGATTTTTTATAAAGATGGTGTAATAAGTGGCGATACCATTCTAAACTTTAAAGATTGCATCCGGTGGCGCGATGGCAGAATGGTGATGCAGAGGACTGCAAATCCTTGTATGCCGGTTCGATTCCGGCTCGTGCCTCCACCTATCATTTTAACAGTGTTCACCACTGACTACAGATGACTAAAAAAGCCCCTTGAACACGGGGCTTTTTTGTTTTCTGTGTTTATGATAGACTACTGTCATTAACCCACATTGATAAATTTTAGGGGCAAGTTACAGGGGCAGGCAGCCATTTACGGGGGCAAGATGAAAAAGAAAAAAGAGAAAAACATAGCCTCAGATGTGGCCATAAAAGCCCTGAAACCTGAGGAAAAGCCCTATAAAGTCTTCGACAGGAACGGCCTTTATCTCGAAGTCACACCCGCGGGAAGCAAGCTGTGGCGCTTGAAATACTACTATCTGGGTAAAGAAAAGCGCATTTCCTTGGGCCACTACCCCATCGTCGGGCTGGCCGACGCCAAGACAAAGTGCATTGAAGCCAGGAAGCTGCTGGACAAGGACATTGATCCCTCGACGGCCAAGCAGGAAAATCGCCGAGAAATCCTTCGCAATGCGGCCAATACCTTTCATGCTGTCGCCCTAGAGTGGCACGAGAATCAGGAAGGCCGTTGGAGCGAGAAACACACTGCAAACATCAAGCATCGCCTTGAAACCGATATATTCCCCTTCATCGGCACAATGCCAATAAGCAGCATTGATGCTCCCGACGTTCTCGATATGCTGCGTAAAATCGAAAAGCGCGGCGCTCTCGACCTTGCGGGACGCACAAGGCAAATCTGCGGTCAGGTTTTTCGTTATGGAATACAAACGGCCAAATGCAAAGAAGACGTCACCGTGCATCTGCGGGGGGCGCTAAAAAAACGTAAGACAAAACATTTCGCCGCCATCGATGCAAAGGAGCTTCCTGAGCTGTTGGAGGCGCTGGAGCGTAACGATGCCCGTCTTTATGGCCGCACGCGCCGGGCGATCAAACTTTCCATGCTGACTTTTCTTCGGCCCGGAGAAATTAGACAGGCTAGATGGAGCGAGATTGAATGGGACGATAAACGGTGGGTCATTCCAGCGGAACGCATGAAGATGCGTCGCCCTCACATCGTGCCCCTCTCCCGACAGGCGCTAAAGATTTTGGAAGAACAGCGCGAGGAAGTGAAGCACATCAATACCGATTTAGTTTTTCCCAGCCAAATAAGGCCAAAAGAGCCGATGAGCGACGGTACGGTGCGCGTAGCCTTGCAGAAGCTGGGCTTTAAAGACCGCATGACCGCGCATGGATTCCGTGCTTTGGCCCGCACGACGATCCGCGAGAAGCTCGATTATGCCCCCGACGTCATCGAGGCACAACTTGCACACAAAGCCGCTGGGCCGCTCGGTGAAGCCTATGACCGCTCCACTTTCATCAAGCAACGCGCGGTGATGATGCAGGAATGGGCGGATTACCTTGATACGGTTGCCGCAACCGGCAAAGTTATCCCCGTACAATTTGGCAAAATTGGCAAGAAATGAAAAAGAAAAACTATCTCGGATATTCAGACGGTTTGGAATTTCATATCAGAGGTCGAGCAAGCGAGCTGATTGCGCTATTTCACAGTGAAGAAAAATTAAGGGCGAAATCAAAAAAAGAAGGTCTAAAAATTTCCGAAGTATCCAAAGCGGATAGAAAATGGAAAGACAGGCTCAAGCAAGAGGCCGCTGTACTTGAGAAAAGGTGCGTCCTCAACGGTATCTCACCGATCCCGGAAGAGATTCAGGAGTTGAAAAGACTTTTAGAGAATGGAAAAAAAGCGGGAATATCATTGCAGAAAAACCATGTGGCAAGCTGTTTGGCTTGGGAATACGATCCCAGCGTTTTAGAAGATGCCGAAATCAACGTCGTGCCCTTTGCGGCAACCGCCCTGCTAGAGGCTGGCGGTTTAAGGCCGTTGTTGAAATCTCCCGCGTCGGGCAAGAACGATCTTAGACAAACCGTTCGTCCCTGGATGTTGGACGAAACATTTTTAAAAAACTGGAAAGAGAAAAGAGAGAAGCTCAAAAAATTTCAGGCGCGCCCCGATTACGAAGAAAGGGTGCGCATCGCAAGAGAAGCCGCGTCTTCAAAAGACAAAAAATAGATTTTCATATCGTTCCCGCCTTTTTCCCCATTAACGCACCGTTCTCTCCATGAGCGAGTATTGCCCTCAGCAGGCGGCAATGCACGCCTGTAAACGGACAAAGGAGAGAAAGATGAGACACCCCGACACGACGCCCACTGAGCCGCAGGTGCAAAACGGCAAAGCCGACACAAACGCCCCCGTTGAGAAGCTGAGTTACTCGGTGCCCGAAACCGCCCAAGCGGTCGGCACATGCCCCGCCATGATCTACCGCGCCATCAACAGTGGCAAGCTAAAGGCGCTGAAATTCGGCAAGCGCACGCTTATTACGCCAGAAGCCATTAAAGAATGGCTTGCCAGCATGGACAAATACCCCACGAAGCAAGGGGGAAACAACCATGACTGAGCTTTCATCCCCTAACAAGACAATTTTCCCGGATCAGTTCTCCGAAACCTACAAAATCAATAAAACCTCAGGCATCACGAACGAGGCGTTTCTGGAAACTATATTTGGAAGCGTAGAACAAGATGCACAGCCCATACTGGTGAGCTTTGTTGAAAACCCCAGCATGCTGAAAAACAACAGCGTCTGGAAGGGGCTAGATAGAAGACGGGCGCTGCAATCCTCGCACATGCACAACGAAAACAACAATTATTTCAGCTTGAGTATTTACGACGCCGATGAGAAAGGGTTCTACAGCCGTAAAAGAAAAAGCTTCTCAGCTTTATACGCTGTCATGTTCGACGACGTTGGGACAAAAGTACCCATAGAGCGGATTATGATGGAATCTTCGGTCATGATCGAGACATCACCCGGAAACTCACAGGTTATTTATATTCTCTCAACGCCCGTCACCGACAAAGAGCAGGCTGAAAAATTTATGAAGGCCGTGATTGCGGCGGGACTGTGCGACCCCGGCGCAGGTGGCCCTACCGCCCGGCTTGCCCGCCTGCCCTGCGCTGTCAACAGCAAGCACACCCCTCTATTTCCCTGCCGTCTGCGACTTTGGAAACCTGAAAACCGTTACAGCATGGGAGAGCTGATAGCGGGTTATGGGCTGGCGGATTACCTAGAAGAAGTCCCCGCAGCATCCAGGGAGAAGAACAAAGCGCCGCGCCCCGCTGCCGGAGACCCAGTTCACTTTCCTGTTGCCAATGAAAACCCTGCCCTCTCTGCTCTGAAAAAGCGGGGGCTGTATAAAACCCCTTTCGGCGATGGAATACATGGCATTACATGTCCCTGGGTACATGAGCATACAAACGCCGCCGATGACGGAGCGGCCTACTTTGAACCGGATGACAGCTATGCCATCGGCGGGTTTAAATGCCATCATGGGCATTGCCATGAGCGGCACATAAAGGAACTTTTGGAATTTCTGGAAGTCGCACCCAAAGCGGCCTGCATGAAACCAACCATTTATGCTACCCCCGGCGAAATGGCAAAAATTATCGACGCCGCAGAATATGAACTGGCGAAGACGTTGCGGTATTTCCAGCGGGGCGGCTGCATTGTGATTATCTCGACCGATCCCGGCACAAAGGAAACCAAAATCTATGAAATCAAACAATCCGGCATCCGGGTCGCTATGGCAGTTGCGGCCAACTGGGAAAGATACGATAAGCGGTCGGAATCAATGGTTGCTATTGATCCCCCCGTGCACTACCCGAATGCGCTTTTTGACCAGCCGTCCTACAAATATCTTCCCGTTCTGCAAGGTCTTGCCCGTCAGCCATACCTACGGCCTGATGGCACCCTCATGCTATCGCCCGACTATGATCCCGATAGCGGCATGTACGGCGTGTTCACGGAAAAGGATTTTTTCGTGCCCGAACACCCTACGCGGGAACAGGCTCAGGAAGCGCTGGTGGTCATTCAAGGCCTGCTGAACGAGTTTTGCTTCAAAGGAGAAACGGACAGGGCTGCCGCGCTTTCGGGTATATTGACCGCCGCTGTCAGGGTAAGCCTGCCAAAAGCCCCAATGTTTCATACCAGTGCGCCGCAGATAGGCTCCGGCAAATCGTACCTTGGCACCATTATCGCGACCTTCTGCACACCGCACTCTGTCGCGCCAACGACGTTTCCCCAGGACGAAGAGGAATGCAAAAAGCTCCTGTTCGCCGAATTGCTGAAATCACCTGCCGCCATCAACTTTGACAACATGACGGTTGATTTATTTCCGTTTCCATCGATGTGCGCCGTTTTGACCGAAGAGAACTTCTCAGCCAGGATGCTGGGCGTGTCGAAGATGGCAAGCGTAAGCACACGGACACTGTTCCTGTCCAGCGGCAACAATGTCGGCCCGGTTCAGGACATGGGTCGGCGCACCATCACAATAACCCTTGATGCCAAATGCGAAGCGCCGGAGACAAAGGAATACAACAACCCCAAACTGTATGAAGACTTGCTGGCACAGCGCGGAAAATACGTGTCGGCGGCACTGACCATCATTCGCGCATGGATCGTTGCAGGTCGGCCCCAGCAACCCTGCAAGCGCCTTGTCAGCTACAATGAATGGATCGACCTGTGCTGCCAGCCGCTCATGTGGCTGGGGCTTCCCAACCCGATGGTCTCGGCGCTCCAGGCTATCGGCGACGATCCCGACCGCGCCGTGCTCAGCAGGCTCATGGAATACTGGCAGGACTGTTTCGGCAAGCGCCCCGTCATGGTGCGTGAACTCGTAACAGAATCATTCAGGAATCCGGAACTACGTGAAATCCTTGAAGACATTGCCCCCGATGCCAAGCTTGGCATAAGCAATAAAAGTCTGGGGCGTTGGATCAAAAGGCATGAAAACCGGGTCATTGCTGACCTTCGCCTTGTGCCAGATACCGCAAAACGCAGCGCACAAGCCTGGAGGTTGGAAATGGTTTCGTAGGTTTTATCGGTTTGTGTCGGTTGTAACAAAAAAATATCAGCGCGTGCATACGGCTCTCACTTCAATAACTTCTGTGCTGAATACTCCTCACGATCACTGTTTTCAGGCATCCCCGCGCAATGGCTTTTTAGCATCTCCTGAAGATCATCTTCAGCCTTATATCCAGCCTCCGTATTCTGATTCAACAGCACCTGTATAACAAGACGTACGATCTCCGGCGCATGGGTCGTCCATGCTTCTACTTCCTCTCGCAACCAGCCCAACCAGTCCTCAACCGTGACCGGTTCCATGTCCTCAAAATAGGGATCATGCCGTCCCTTTTTCCATCGCCACCATGCGGCCAGATAATCATGTGCGGCTTGCAGGGTACGGTGGTCGAAACCCTGATTGAGCCTTTCAATCTCTGCGGTAGCATCGGAATTGTCATCACCGCGCATAACAGCGGCGTTTTTATAGTGTCTAATACACCCGCGTGCAAAGATTACAAGAGCTTCCTTATAGCGATCATGCTGCTGCCACTGCAGAGCGGTGTCATTATCGCCATCAAAAAAACTGCACACAATCATAGGCTCACCCCCAGATGCAATAAGCGCTAACAATTAGGCCTACTAAAAATCCAAGCGGTACAACGGTAGGTGACTTATCGTGAGCAATAATTGCTCGTGAGATAAAGGCAGGAATTATCATTGATAATAAGACAGCTATAGCGGCCAGATAAAAACCTAAGATTTGAAATACACAGGCCACGAGAACAGTCCATACAAAAAGAGACGAACGCCCACAAAACACAAAAATATGTGGTACAGGGGGGCGCGAACCTTCCTCCCTTTTGCATCTCCATTCCAGATAGCTCGAAAGCATAAAAGCTGTAAGTCCTAGACTAAAAATAAAGAAGTTCATGCATCCCTCCGTTCCGAAAGGAGCTTCATTGCAGCTTCTTTACAAAATGCGCCATATAGAATGAAGCTACGCGTTTCTTCGGGATCTTTTGTAGAATGCGCTTTTTCTTCCCAAAATTTGTTTAAATCCAATAGAATAACTGCTGCCACCTCTTTATGCGTTCGCGTGGCACCCCTGCAATGTAGCAACTGGAAAAAATCCAGTGCTTCGGGTTCTGCTTTCTGTGGGGACAAAATGATATTGGGCGTACTGTCTCGCCGACCAGATGCATATACCAAGTCAGAAATTGCTCGGTTTGCATGCCAATAAACAATCCAATTTTCTATAAAAATAATTGCTTTGAAAACTCGCTGTCGAAAAACTATAGAAATCACCGCAGCAAGAAATATTATTAAGACAGTGTGCATTATGCCTCCTAATTCTCAAACAGAAACGGCCACCAGATTTCTCTGGTGACCGGGCTGTTCTAACCGTCACGTGAACGGCGCAGCGTATTCACGCTTGCACGCTGTTGTATTTCGCCGCCAGCCCGACCTTGGTCGAGAGGCAGCGTCATTTGCGGCTGACGCAAAGTACCGCACGTGAGAGGTTAGAAGCCCCAGCGAGGATTTTTTGCCCTCGCCAATTACGACGTTAAAGAAACACGCGACGATTAACAATCCTGATTGAATTTCTAGGGTCGCTTTTTTTGTCGCTAAAAGCGGATTGAAATAGGCAACCTTGTATGGAGCAAGAAAAAGAGCGAGTCGGAACAGCATTTTAGCGCTTCACCGCCGTGAGCGTTTATGCGCTCCCTTTTGTCACCAGCATGGTGAAACGCGCCTATGACACCAAAAAGCATTGAAAACAGGGCGCTAAATTTATCGCTTCTGCGTGTGGATGAGGCCAGGAGCCTGATACGACCCCGCCTGAATCCTAAGAATCGGGATAATGGAATCTGAATCGAATACCCGACAATAAAGAATTATGAATAATTTAAACACCAAAGTGAATTGTCAACCGATCTATGAAATGCTATATTGATACGTATGCGTGTGTTTTTAATGCTCCTCATTTTTGCAATCGGGTTCAGCGGCTATTCAGCCGCCGTTCATGCGTTTGGCCATGGATCCTGCGATCCGGCCATGATGATGCAAACAGCGGATGACAACAGCGCCGCACACGCGAGCATGGACATGCCCGATTGTCCCGAACATCGGGCCCATCAAGATCAGCAGAAGGATGCTGGTGTCTACAAGACAGCAAGTAAGGATAAATGCATAGACTGCACGCATTGCTGTGCATCTAATGCGATGAGCCTTCCTGATTACGGGGGTGCTTCCTTCTTACCACAAGCCAGTATTTTGGCACCAACGTCAGTAGACCAGAGTGTCGGTGATTTTCTTTACTCTCTTAAACGCCCCCCAAAATCTCTCGTTTGATTTGAACGGATATTAAGCCATTGGGCTTGAATTCCGTAACCGCCCTTCATCAGGGCGGAACTTGCGTATGCATTTTTCAAACAAACAAGGAGAAATACAATGTTTTCTATCAATGCAGGGGCTATGCGCCCCGCGCTGATCGTGCTGGCGATGCTGGCATTATCGGCTTGTTCTACCACCATGCAGCCACAGCCTTCCAGCCATGCCTCAATGGGCATGGGGGATAGCATGTCCTGCGCTTGCTGTGACAATATGAAAGAGAAAGCAGACAGTAAAACTGGGTGCTGCTCAGGCATGAAAGAGGGCTGTTCGTGCTGTTCCGGCATGTCTGGCGGCGAAGGTATGATGTGCGCCCCTAAAACCAAGGGCGGCATGTCGGGTATGGATCATTCGCAGATGAACCACAATGCCACTGATATCTATGCCCCAGCCACGAAGGCCATGCATGAAAACATGAGAATCGCCGCAACAGGGGATGCCGACGCGGATTTCATGCGCGGCATGATCCCCCATCATCAGGGCGCTATCGATATGGCAAAAATTGTTCTGACGCATGGCAAAGATCCGGCAGTGAGAAAACTGGCGCAAGAGGTTATCAAGGCACAGGAAAGCGAAATTGCTTTCATGCGTGACTGGCTTTCCAAACGCGGTCAATAAAGAGGACAACCAGATGAGAAAAATCATTTTAACCCTTACTCTGACGGGGATGGCATTCTTGCCATCCCTTGTCCCTACGCATGTTAGGGCTGAAATTCAAGCCATCAGCGAGATAGAAATTTTAAGGGCAGCGATAAAAACCAGCCCCGATTATCAGGCGGTATTCAAAAATGCGGCTGAAGAAAAAGCCGATGCTCAGCAAGAGGGTCGTCTTGGAAACCCGACATTGGAATTGAAATCCGTTCGAACATCCACGCCGGTCGATGACACGCAAAGCTACGATGTTGAGATCGAGCAGCCGCTGAAATTGTCGCAACTGACGGGGGCGAGAACCATACTTTCCAACACGCTTTACGAGCAGGCGGAACTGCGGGAGCAGCATGGTATCTTGCAAGCCTACTGGAGCATAAAAACGCTTTATGCAATGGCATGGCAGGCGCAGGAACAAGTCAAGCTGTACACCGATTTTCAAAAACGTGCACAAGATGTCTCTGATAAAATCGGTAAGTCAGTTAAGGCCGGACAAACACCCATCAGTGAGGGGAGTTTGTTTGCAGGGGATGTTGCCAAATTTGGCAGTGACCTTGAAAAAACAAAATCTGATAGCGCCCAACTTCGTCTGCAACTCGAAAAAGCCACAGGTTTAAACTTGTCAGGCGTAGTGCTTGAAAAGCCTATTTTACCTGCGGTGGAGAGAGATATTCCTACCCTTGAAAGTCAGGCCTACCAAAACGCCAGCCTTGTGCGCCTTTTGGAAACGGATTTAAGGGCGGCAGAGCGACAAAAGAACGCTGCGCTGGCGGATAGTGCTTTGCCTGAAATCGCGCCCCGCTTTATCTATGGCCGTAATCCTGATGAAAATGAGGATAGCGTAGGTTTCGGCGTGGTCTTGACCATTCCACTTTGGGACCGCAATCAATCCGAACGCCAAAAGGCGGACGCATCAAGACTGTATGCCCAGCGCCAGCTTGATACGCTGCAAACCCTCCCCCTATCGGAAAGACTTGTGCGGATTGTCGATGCCGTGGATCTTCTGGATCGGCGCATCTCAGCCTTGAACGACAAAGCATTGCCAAATTACCGAAAAGGCTTCACGCAAGCGCAGAAGAGTTTCAACGCCGGACAAACCGATGCGGCCACTTTGTGGCAAATTCGCGAGCGTCTTTTTGAAACCGAGCAACAAGCTCTGGACGCGATTCTCGAATCTATCGAGGCGCGCCGCATTCTGTCATTAGAAACCGGCATCATGCCGCAAGAGGTTACGCCATGATAAAAACAGCATTGATATTCATAATTTTTTTAATCTCTTCCTCATCAGTCTGGGCCGGCCCAGGGCATGACCATGGCACGCCGGGCGATAGCGCGGGCGGGCCGTTAAGCGAGATTGTCCTTACGCAAGCCATGATGACCAATCTAGGGATTAAAACAGCTCCTGCGCTTTTACAGGATGTGTCCAGTACGGTTGATCTGATGGCCAACATTGACTATTTGCCCGAAAAACAGGCGATTGTCAGTGCAAGGGCGGACGGCACCGTTTCAGAAATTCTGGTGTGGACAGGGCAGAAGGTTGAAAAAGGACAGGATATTCTGGTGATGCAGCCGCGCTATCTGGACAATCCGCCCGTGAATTTGACCGCGCCGATCAGTGGTTATGTGACCGAACAGAATGTCGTTATCGGACAAGCTATCAGTCCGGATCAGCCTCTTGTGCGGATCGCCGATCTGTCTGAGGTTCTGGTGCGCGGCCTTGCTTATGAAGATATGGCCCAGTCGGGCTTTGTGATCGGTCAGAAAGTCATTGTGACAACACCCAGTCTGTCAGGTGAGGTTTTTGAAGGAACAGTGCACCATGTGGATGCAACCCTTCAGGCCGGATCGCGTGTGCGCGAAATCGACTCTGTGGTGTCCAACCCAGATGGGAAATTACTGGCCAATATGCAAGCCATGCTATCGGTGAAAACCAGTGAGCAGAAAACCGCGCTGGTCGTGCCTCAACGCGCCATTCTGGGCGATATAGGCAATTACTTTCTTTATGTTCAGGAAGGCGATCATTTTTACCGCCGTGACCTGACTCTGGGGCAAAAATTTGGTGCTATGCGCGAGATTATTGATGGCGTTTTGCCGGATGAGCAAGTCGTAATCCTCGGAAATTATCAGCTTCAGTTTGTCACCCCGCCCAAAGCCTCTGGCGCGGATGATGGCCATGGCCACGATCATTAAGCATTAAGGAACAAAGACATGATGAATGCATTCATTGATTTTTCCATTCGTCACCGCCTGCTGGTTCTGGTGATGACGTTGTTAATGGCGGCCTATGGCGGTTGGGTGGCAACCAAGCTGCCCGTAGATGTCTTTCCGAACCTCAACCGCCCGACGGTGACGATTTTTAGCGAATCGCCGGGGTTGGCAGCGGAGGAAGTGGAAACGCTGGTGACAAGGCCAATTGAGGCTGCCGTTAACGGCGCACCGGGGGTTGATCGGGTAAGGTCTTCTTCCATGGTTGGCCTTTCGCTCATCTGGGTTGAGTTTGACTGGACAAGCGATATTTATGTCGCTCGGCAGACTGTTTCAGAAAAATTGCAAAGCGCGCGGGAGGTTTTGCCCGAAGGGATTGATCCTTACATGGGGCCGATTGCCTCCATCATGGGCGAAGTGTTCCAAATTGGTCTGACTTCAAATGATCCAAGCGTGACCTCAATGGATATCCGTACCTATGCAGAATGGGATATCCGCAATCGTTTGTTATCCATTCCTGGTATAGCCGAAATTACGGTGCTTGGCGGCGACTTGAAACAATATCAGGTGCTGGTGGACCCCGCAAAGCTTAGCCAGTACGGCAAATCCTTGCATGATGTGAAATCTGCCATTCAAGGCGCGAATGTCAGTGCAACAGGCGGATTTATGATTTCTGATTACACGGAAACCCTCATTCGCGTGAACGGGCGCGTGGGATCGATTGAAGATCTTGCCCGTTCGCCATTACCAAAAACAGATGATGATGCGCCGTCAATCCGACTTGATCAAGTCGCCGAAGTCCGCATGGGCGGGCCTTTGGGCAAACGCGGTGACGCCAGTATCAATATGACACCGGCAGTAGTCCTGTCCATTCAGAAACAGCCCGATGCCGACACGCTAGGTCTAACCCGCCTGATCGAGGAGGAGGTTAAAGGGATCAAAGCCAGTTTACCATCCGGCATGGTGTTGCATGATGATATTTTCCGGCAGGCAAATTTCATCGAACGCGCTATTCACAATGTGGAAGAAGCATTGCGCGATGGCTCAATCCTCGTGGCCCTGATTTTAACTGTGTTCTTGCTCAATTTCAGAACAACCTTCATCACACTGACGGCTATTCCGTTATCCTTACTGGTTACGTCTATCGTTTTCTACTGGATGGGAATGTCCATTAATACGATGACGTTGGGCGGACTCGCGGTTGCGATTGGCGAGTTGGTCGATGATGCGATCGTCGGCGTCGAAAACGTTTATCGCCGTCTGCGGGAAAACCGTCTTGCGGGTAATCAGAAAGATCCACTTGATGTCATTCGTGAAGCCTCATCGGAGGTACGGGGCTCTATCGTTTTTGCCACAATCATTGTCGTGCTGGTCTTTGTGCCGTTGTTTGCGATGCAGGGGATTGAGGGGCGCATCTTCACGCCTTTGGGTGTGGCCTATATTGTTTCCATTTTAGCCTCGCTTCTTGTGTCACTGACTGTAACGCCTGCTTTGTGCGCGTATATGTTGCCCAATCTAAAACGGCTGGGCGCGGAGCATGACGGATTTGTCATTCGCAGCGTTAAGAGAACGCAGAGATGGATATTGGACCGCTTATTCCCCCGCAGCACGTTTGTATTTGTAACGCTTGCCCTTGCTTTTGTTCTGTCTATCGGCGCATTTACGACATTCGGGCGGGAATTTCTGCCGCAATTCAATGAAGGCAGCGTAACCATTACGATCTTCCAAAAACCCGGAACATCGCTGGGTGAAAGCAACCGTATTGGCAATATCGCCGAACGCTTGCTTCAGGAATTGCCGGAAATCGAAAAGACATCGCGCCGCGCCGGCCGCGCCGAGCGTGATGACCATGTGAAGGGTGTATACGCAACGGAGCTGGAAGCCACACTTTTGCCCTCAGACCGCAGCAGGGCGGACGTCTTTGCCGATATCCGTGAGAAATTGACGACTATACCTGGTATATCGGTTGAAGTTGGCCAACCCATTTCACACCGGATTGACCATATGCTCTCCGGCGTTCAAGCCCAAATCGCCATCAAGCTCTTCGGTGCTGATTTGAATGTTTTGCGTAGCGTAGCAGAAGAAATCAAGGCCGCGATGGAAACGGTTCCGGACGTTGTCGATCTGGCTGTAGAGAAACAGGTTCTGATTCCTCAGCTTCATGTCAATGTGAACCGTGAACAGGCCGCCGCCCGTGGCCTGATGCCCGGTGAGGTGGCGGAATACGCCCAGCTTGCTATGCAGGGCGAAATCGTTGGTGCGGTTCTCGATAGGGAGCGATCTCACGATATTGTCATGCGACTGAAAGACGATGCGCGCGATTCCGCTGATGCTATCCGCCAGATCCCGATTGATACAGAGGACAACCATATTGTCCCATTGGGTTTGGTTGCCGATGTTGAGGAAGCAAAAGGCGCAAATCTGATCAACCGAGAGAATGCACAGCGCCGGATCATCATTCAGGCCAACAGTAGCGCCCGCGATCTAGTCGGTGTTGTTGGTAATATTAAGGCAGCAATTGATGAAAAGGTCACGCTGCCTGAGGGATATTACATCACGTATAGCGGCCAGTTTGAAAGTCAGGCTAGCGCCAGCAAGATGATTGCCTTGTTATCGTTACTATCGTTTCTTGGTATGTTTATTGTGCTTTACATCTACTTGAAAAGTGCCAATCTGGCAATTCAGGTTATGCTGGCCATTCCACTGGCTTTTATTGGCGCGGCCATCGGAATCTGGGTTACAGGCGGTGTTTTTTCAATTGCGACACTTGTCGGTTTTATTACTCTGACAGGCATTGCCGCCAGAAACGGGATTCTCATGATCGCGCATTATCTGCATCTGATGGAGCATGAGGGCGAGAAATTTGACCTTGCCATGATCTATCGTGGCACGGCAGAGCGGATTGTTCCCGTGATGATGACGGCGTTGACCGCGTCGCTCGCGCTTGTCCCTATCTTGATGGCCGCCGGCCAGCCGGGGCGCGAGATTATCTATCCGGTCGCCGTCGTTATCTTCAGCGGGCTGTTCACCAGCACCTTACTGGATTTGACAGTGCGGCCTCTTTTGTTCTGGCGTTTCGGGCGTAAGCCGGTTTTAAAGCTCATTCCCAACGCTATTATCGCTTAACCAAACCCAAAAGGAGAAAACCATGAAAAAACAAATCTACACTTTGGCGACTTTGGTCGCTCTAGCATCCGCGCCGGCTTTTGCAGGCACAGATCACGATCATGCCGCGACCTCAGAAACACATAGCGCAGCGCCCGCGCAAGGCCATGGCAGCCCGCACGACGACCACAGCAAGATTGAGGCTCTGAACATAACACCGGAAGAAGCCGTGGTTGTCTTGGAAACAGGGCTTGCCGATCTTTTGGCTAAAACCGAGACTTCTGCTACACAAGATATAATAACGCAGGCATTCTCCTTGATGTCCGCTGTTAAGACATTAAAGGATTCAAGCCCTAATGAGCGTCAGGCAGCGGCTCTCAAACAGCTCGACCAGCAGCTTGACGGAGCCAAGCACGCGGCAGAGGACGGCAATCTTGAAAAAGCCAAGGCCTCTGTGATTAAAGCACAATCCGCACTGAAACTTTACAAAGCGGTGCAATAAGGCCGGTTTTTCTTTATCAGGATCGCGATTGCTGCCCTCGTGGCGGCAATCGCATTCTGATCTTAATACTACAATTTGTCGCCAAATATCGAAAATCTAGAAATTTCTAACCGCCTATCGGATACAGAAAAAATTGCACGTCTGGCACCGCCCCGGAGGGGTGACGACTCGCCCCCATCTGGGAGGGGGGGCAGTATGCGGCGGCTGACAGTTAGCCGGAAATCCAGATTGCAAAAATCCGAATAATCGTTAATATGCAGCTATATACATGCCTATATGCAGGTATAAGAATCGTCCTCAGTCGTTAAAAATGGGGGCAAGATTCGGGGCAAAGTCAAAATCGAATTGAAAATTAACTAATTAATACAGATGATTATCAGCTCAATTCGATAGAGGCTCGTCCACTTTTTTCAACAGCCTGCTGTGTTTCCCCCTATTCCCGCCATTCATGCGGCTCTGCATACGGTGTTGTTATGCACTGTGGATATTATTCCATATTCTGGCTTTTTTTGGTTTTTAAGAATTGACAAAGGGGTGGAGAATTGTCAGTATCTGCACGCTAAATGCAGCGCAGTTAGCATTCCCCGATAGCTCAGCGGTAGAGCTAACGACTGTTAATCGTTCGGTCGCAGGTTCGAATCCTGCTCGGGGAGCCATTTTTCACACAACATCTATAATGATCTATAATGTCGGATTATTGAGGGGCGGAAGCTAGCCGCCCAGCGATGCGATTTTGCGTCTGGCTTTGGCGAATATGCCCGCTTGCGCTGGTTTTGGGATTGATCGTGAGGTCAAGCTTGTTTTTGTGCGCTCTAATTCCGCTTCTATAAAGGGCGCGAATTCATTGTTTAATCGCTTTAATGTCGCACGAATGCCCTCTTCCTGCTTATCAGATGTCTTCAAGGGATTAATCATCAGGACGGCACGATCCAGTATTTTTGTAATGAGGGTGTTTTCAACATTCGAGTTTTCATCGCGATTAAAGAGATAATTCATGGCTTGCCCGTCAAGAGCCATGGCTTTGAGCTGGCTTAGAACATGTTTATTGGCGTTTCGGGCATCGACCAAGGCATCGGCAAATGCTTCGCCGCCGGCACCGGCAACGCGCGTCATATGAGAAAAAGACTTTTCCTCTATTGCGGTGTTTTTGAAAAAACCATCATGAACGTTCACGATTAAGATGGCTGTCCGTAGTGCCATAACAACATCTTCGTCCAAAGGGCGCGCATGCACTATGAATGAATTACGGATCGAGAATGGTTTGGCTACAAATTCATCATTTTTCATATTTAACATAATATGCAAGTCTGTGGCACTACGCAAGCAATTTATGCTGCGCTCAAACCCTAAAGATGCAGAGCAACACAGGCGATATTCATACTACGAAGCCTTGCATAGTTTGCCTCGCCACAAAGTTCGCGCATTAAAACGATGTCTTCAAGTTTGTTGCGGTCTTTTAAACCGGACATGCTGTATGGCGCGACACTGTGCGGCACGACATTCGTTTATTATTGGCTTTGTAAACATTACATTCTTTTAAATTGAAAGCACCGCTTAGCAGGATATATCCTGACATCCTCATTAGCGGGCCGGGCCCCTCTGGCGATGAATAAGGATTAATCCTTATTTGTCGCGATGTCGGACCGCATCGGGAATTCGTTTTCCGGTGTAGGTACACATTATCAGAACCTGCCACCGAAAACCTCCCGATCAAGTTGAAACACTGATTAAAAGGAGGAAAACTATGTCAGTACACCATTTCAAATCACTGCTTTTCAGATCCGCCAAGATTCAAGAAGAAATTGAGAAAGAGCATCAAAGCCGCTGGCCGAACTGGATGCGCTTGCTCAAGCTCAAAAAACTGCGTCTGGCCATCAAGGATCGCATAGAGCGGCTTGCCTATAGGAGCTCAAGCGGCAAGCGCGGCGCCACAAAGACCAAAGCACGCCCGCAGCATACCAACAATAATCACTGGCAAAACGCCTAAATCAAAAACAAACCTTGAGGGTTTGCTCCCCTCAAGGTTTTTCCGCAACAGAAAGGAAAAGAGCTATGAACACCACGAAATCACAGAACCGCGATATTGAAAAAACCTACACCACGGCACAATTCGTTGAGAAACTCCGCCGCTTGGCCGATTGCCTTGAAAAAGACGAACGATTTGACATCCAGATCGCGGGCGAGCGTATTTATGTGCCTAAGCATGCCGTGTTCAATATTGAACATGAACGCGGGGACGGCGAAGAAGAAATCGAATTCCAAATCAAATGGAAAAACCAATAAGTAAATTATACCACATCAAACGAAACCATCATCAGGAAAGGACGCAACAATGCCCATCAAAAACCAAAGCCGCAGCGACCGTCACGATCGCGCCCATGATTGGGACGATGACCGTGACGATGACGACCACCGACGCTATCAAAAGAACGGTTATTACGGCTCCGGCAAGTACCATAAAAAAGAAAGCAAAATGTCACGCTTTATGGATCTGTTTGATTTTTAGGCCTGCGCCAATCCCTCCCCCGCCAATCCTCCCCCATAGCAAAACGCCCCGATGGATGATCCAAAGGGGCGTTTTAATGGAAGCAGGCTGTTATTTATTTCTTTGGCTTTTGGACGATGACGGAATACCAGCCAAGGCCGTCATATTCTTGGTATCCAATGGTGCGCGCAAAAGCCACCAAGTCGCCGTCATTGTTTTTGTAGTACCCCTTCTTGCCCGTACGGGTGTCGAGCGAGAATTGCGTCAATAATCCTTCGTGGTCGGATGATGCGATAATGCGTTGGTTGTGATCCAAGAGCATGACGCGGGTACGGGTCCATTCTTCGTCGCTCAGGCTCGGCTCAGTGCTCACAATGCATTGGGCTTGGTCTTCCCAGTCAAAGAAGACGCCGAGTGCTCCAACGGTCTTACCGTGGACTTGCCCGCCCTCACGCACGGCTGTGGCATAGACCGCGACCATTTTGTTGTTGTGGAACCCATCGCGGTAAATATCGTCAACAATGTATTCATCGCCGCTGGATGTTTGGAGGGCGCGGCGCACCCAAGTCTGGGTCGATAAATCGGCGCCTTTCAAGGCGGGGAATTTCGAAGGGTTTGAACAGGCCACAACCTTGCCGTCCGTGCCGACCAAAACCAAGTTCAAATACACCGTATAAAAACGGTTGATAAGACCAAGTCTTTCGGTTGCGAAGTCAAAGGCTTCTTGCGTTTGATCCGTCATCGCCTTGTAAAAGGCGGTGTCCGTTGCCCACCAGCGAACATCGGCGGTGCGTTCATAAAGGTTACGAACAATCAACTGGACAAGTGTAAGGCTCATTTCGGAGAGCCGTCCGTATTCTTTTTCGTCAAATTCGTTTTGCAGCACATCAATTTGTTGGCTGATCTCGTTCAGCACATCCGTGCGCAATTCCTTGGCGTTTGATGCGGCATGATTGGCGAGGGATTTAACCTCGCCAGCCACTACCCCAAATCCCTTGCCGTATTCACCGGCGCGGGCGGCCTCAATCGTGGCGTTAAGGGCGAGAAGGTTGGTCTGGGACGCAATCTTCTCGCTCACGGTCACGAACTTCTCAACACGGACATGAATATTGTTAATAATATGAGAAATGTTGGTATCGGTCATTATTAAAATCTCCATCTAACGTGCTGGGTTCAGCCTTAAGTGTATCAGTCTATCTTATAATACTTCAGTTTATTATTCGTAAGTGCGGCGGTCGTGGAAACGAGCAACCTCACCGTGAACGGTCGTATCAAGACCGGCGCTTTCTTCCTCTTCCGTGACGCGGATCGGGGTAATCACACCAATGATTTTGATAAGAATGAAGGTCACAATCGCCGTGTACGCGGCAACAGCACCAAGACCGGTCAAGTTTGCAATAAACAATTCGGTTTCGCCGCTGATAAGAATGCCTTCATGCGCGATGGCACTGTTCACTGCTTTGCTTGCGAACAAGCCGGTCATGATGGCACCAAGGGCACCGCCGATACCGTGACATGCGAACACGTCAAGCGCGTCATCAAGATGGGTTTTGTTTTTGATGTAGGCCGCAAACAAGTTACAGACAACACCAGAAACAGCGCACATCAAAATGGCGTGACCAACAGACACAAATCCCGCGGCCGGCGTAATGGTCACAAGACCAACAACCAGACCAATTGCCGCACCAACGGCAGACGGTTTTTTGTCCTTGATCCAGTCAACAGCCATCCATGACAAGAAGGCCGCAGACGCACCAACGAATGTTGTGACGAAAGCGTGTGAGGCAAGGTGGCCAGCAGACAAAGCCGAGCCGGCGTTAAAGCCGAACCAACCGAACCACAGCAAACCTGCGCCCATCATAATCATCGACACGTCGTTCGGACGAGATTTTTGGGGTGTAGCGGAACGCTTGCCATACAAAAGAGCGGCAATCAAACCGGCAACACCAGCCGTCAAGTGAACAACCAAGCCACCGGCGAAATCAAGACCGCCATGAGCCAAGATCCAGCCATTCGCGCCCCAGACCCAGTGAGCCACAGGGACATAGACGAAAAGGCTCCAAAGGGCCATGAAGATGATCCAGCCGCTGAAATGCACGCGCTCTGCAATCGCGCCCGTGATGAGGGCCGGCGTGATACAGGCGAACATCATCTGGAATGCCATGAACGACATGTTCGGCACGCCATCTGCGCTGGCACCGCCGCTAACACCGTTCAACATAACCATGCTGAAATCACCAATCCATTGATTGCCTTCGCCGAAAGCAAGGCTGTACCCTACGGTAACCCACAAAAGGCCGACAATCGCAAGGGCGACATAGTTTTGCAAAAGGGTTGAAACAACGTTTTTGCGACTTACCATACCGGCGTAAAAGAACGCAAGACCGGGGGTCATCAGCATAACAAGAGCCGCACACATAAGAATCCAAGTGTTGTTCCCGGTATCAACGGCATCTGCCGCCATCGCATACCCAGGAGCCGCGATTATGCCCAAAGACATAATAACGGGTAAGAATAATTTCTTCATCATTATCGATCCATTCGTTTTTTATATTAAATTAATTCGGACGCATAGAACATGCCCGCATATTTTAATATTTTAAAACATCATCATGCAAAGGAAAATGTTAAGAAAAAATAAATAAAGCCGCCGTTTCATTTGTTTTAATACTCTAGGCACACTCACTTATCAACTAATAATAGTATATCAAGTACTGGAACGCATAATAAGTCGTGTACTCGTTTGATATTACAGCGATAAAAAAGAATCAATTTGATGAATGAAAGCCCCCTAACCCACTCTATATAATCAGTGTCAGGCTGAAGCCCCGCCCCTGCGATTTATCTCTCAAGTATAAAACAGCAAAACATGGATAACGTGGCCGCAAGAATTTTCAGGCGTTTTTCCGCCTCCGTTAACAGGATGTTAATTATTCCGCGATCTCATGCAAAGTTACTGCTTCTGCTTAAATCTAAATCATAAAAATCCGACTAACAAATTATCGAAAACAGATGTTCGAAAGAACAGAAAATCAAGAATCATTGAATACAAGCACAAAAATATATTTATTCGGTAATACAATATATTTGTACTTATTTATTAAAAAAAATTTAACGATACGAACAGTATAGATTGATTATCTTTCGATTAAATCGCAATATGCGTTCGAAAAAAGATAAAAAACTTTTAAAATTTTATCTTTTTCTGTTGCAATGGGTTCGAATATGGGGTATAAAATAATTATACACCCTCTATTACCGCCGTTTGTCCGGAGACTCTGAAAAGATCTCCGGATCTTTTTTTGTCCCGCCCCAAAAGCTCTGAAAAGGTGCTGATTTTTGTGTTTTTTGGCGAAGAATTATGCGTTTGGCACAGCACAGGCCGCACAGCACACGCAGCGCGGGCACATCAAACAAGGAAATAGTGAGAAAATATGGCGATCCCGGCAGGACTCGAACCTGCAACCATTCGCTTAGAAGGCGAGCGCTCTATCCGGTTGAGCTACGGGACCATGGCAATATAAGGTTGGGGAATGATTATCGCGAAGCGAAACATACGGCCTTGTATTGTCCGGCTAATATAGAAAAATTTACGAGAAAAACCAGAACTTTTTTTTATGGATGCCTATGGATGCCAAACCATGAGCCAACCAGCAGCCATCCTATCCGGCTTTTGCAAACGGCTCAGAGCCCCTTACACAGGCGGCCTTTTGGTCAGCGCGCCTTTTAGTGCCGGTTAGCCGTTAATCCTCAACGCCGGTTGGCTGGGGGCGGTAGACGAAATTTTGAACATAATTACGGGGGCGCAGTTTTTTGTCATGCGCGGGGGATACAGTGTAGCCCCACCCTTTTGAACGTGCGTAATCAACGGCTTGTTCGGCTGTGTCGAAGGTGAGGCGCACTTGGTTCAAGGTATCTTGGCTTGAAATCCAGCCCATCAAAGGCTCGGCACGGCGTGCGGATTCAAGCTCGTATTCCATCATCCATTGCCCTGTTTTGCAGCGGCCGGACTGCATCGCGGTCTTGGACGGGCGAAAAATGCGGACTTTGGTCATTGATTTACTCTCAACATATCGGTTGGCACATCACAAATCAGTTTGTACATATCAAACTGTTATCAATAGTAAATTATAAAACGCTTCGCTCGCCCAAGCAAGGGGAGCGAAGCCGTTCTCTCATATTTAGCGGCGCACCCATGCGCCGGATGGGTCTTGGTAATATTCGCCTTTATTCAGCTTACCAATAATTTGTACGGCGGCAAGCTTGGCCACAACATCGACTGTCTGGCCGTTTTGTGCGGCGATACGGGCATATTCGGCTTGTCTTTTGCTGTTAACCTCGGCCACCAGTGCTTTTGCCTCTGATGAATCTTGGATAACCGCGACATAGCCATCGGCCTTTTCGCCGACGATTCCGGCGCTGCGGGCGCTGTGCAGATCAAGGGCATAGGCCGGAAAAGACACCGTCAAAGCCATCACAAGCATAAGGAAAAAATGTTTTATTTTCATGTATTTGACCTCTTAGAAAATATCTTGATTACGTTTCATCGCGTCTTGAACATCTTTGTCAATTTCGACTTTGATATGTTGTTCAATCTTGACGTTCAAATTGATTTCAATCGGCTTTTCGGGCGCTTCGAGCTTTACCGTCGGCGTACACGCCGCGGCCGAAACCATAAAAACCGCAAGCATAAGCGTTTTATACATGTTTTTCTTTCCTGTTGGTCGTGCCTGTCCAAAATGATGCGATGCGAAGCATTATTTATGCTCCAGAATCTTTTTCGGATCCGTAAGGAATAGCATATTTTGCTGGAACAAAGATAGCACGTCGCCTGTTAAATTTACGTTTAATTTTACGGCTCGTCCGTTATAGACATCCGGATTGCTTCCTTCAACGCCGAGCAACAGCGCTGTTTTGCCGTCTTCCCCTTTGACGACCTCAATCGACAAGCCGGAATAATGAAAATTCTTCATGACATCGCGCAACAAGCCAACCTGCGGATTATCGCCCGGCAATGCCTCCGGCGGCATCGCCATTTGTCCGGCGCTTGCGGCCTCAAGTTTGCCTGCGCCAAGGTCGAATGTGCCGTCTTTGGCGATGATCACCGGCACAGTGCCGGACACGTCGCCCGTGGCGGTAACGCGGCTGCCTGTGACGGATTGCATTAATTGGTCAATCGAAACCTTGCTCATCCGCACATGCGCCGTGATTGCCTTTTTTATGGGAAGATCAACCGTCAAGGGCTGCGCCAAGGACAGCGCTCCGCCCATCCACTGCGCCTCCGCCTTGCTCAAGGTTGCCTTGAGGGATTTGCCGTTCGATATCGGAATATCCAGTCGGAAAGAAGCCGTATACAGCCCCGCCGCGTCCTTTGCCGTTCCCGACACCACGGCATGGTCTGTAAATAATTCGAAATTTCCGCTGGCATCCATAATTGGCAAGGCCTTGCCTGCTTTGACGATCGCCGCTTTGTCCAGTGTCCAATGCCCCGTCCACTTCTTATTGGCCTCATCGAGATTGGCATCAAGGATCACATGGTTTGCTGTGAAACTCACCTTGTTGCCCGCCGTTCCCCCCTGCCCTTCAATGGACGGAAATTTGAGCGACAATGTCGGTACGGCGGCCTGCATATACGCGGCGCCCTCCCACCCTGACGTTACGCTCCAATCGGTATAGGAGGCCCTTATACGGCTGTTTTCGACCGAGATTTTATCCAGCGGCAGAGCCTCGAAATAAGCCGCAGAAAAAAACGGCTCCATCTCCGACTCAGACGTCGCCTTTGCATCTGTTTCTATTTGCGCCTCAAGAGGCCGTTCTTGCAGGCCGCTCACGCGCAAGCGTCCGTCGCGCACATCAAGACCAAGCGACAGGCCACTGATCGTTGCGCCGTGAATTCGGCGGTCATTCCACAGCGTGCGTATATTGTAATCCAGCTCTACGGACTCAAGCGTTGTTGCGGACATGTCCATATCTGATGATTGTCCGCCGACACGCACATCGCGAATACTCGCCCCAAAGGGGGTGATGTCGGATAAGGTCACATGCACATCCCCATGCCCGACAAGGCGCACGAGCGCCGTTTTTATCTGTCCGGAGAGCAGCGCATTCAAAGCCGGTTTCCACGGCAAAAAATAATAAGTGATGGCGCCAGCAACACCGCAAACGAACAAAAGCCCCGCAACCCCGAGCAAAATGCGGCGCAAAACACCGCATGACCTGCAACGGGATTGAGGCTTGCTCACCTTCGGATCGGGGGAATCAGGGGATAAGGAAGCCGGTAATTCAGAATCAGGCAATTGGGAATCTGGCAAAGGGAAAACCATAATCGGGCTGCGTCCTTCATAAAGACGTTTAAACGGAATAACCACTTCCATTCATAGATTTGAAATTTTGGACTTAAAATTTGGCGAAATCATGATGAAAAAATGGTCGGGGTGAGAGGATTCGAACCCCCGGCACCTCGCTCCCAAAGCGAGTGCTCTACCAGACTGAGCTACACCCCGTTTAAAACGTCCTAGTTAGATACAAGAGTAATCCCGTTCGATCAAGATAATTCTTGTCGCGAGTGATAGTAAATGATGGCAAATGGTGAGGCTTATTTATAAAAATCGCTAAAATTCAGGGCGCGGTCACCAATCGCCAGACCATATTCACGGATACTCCCCGCCGGAAGCTCAAGAACAGCCATGACCACAAAGTCCGGCCCGATGGAGCGTTCGTCAAACGGGCGGGCGTTTTCATGCAGGTATACAATCTTGCCCTTGCCATCGAAAAAGATCATGTCCAAGGGGATGTAGGTGTTGCGCATCCACATTTTAACGATGCGGGGTGTTTCTTCGGTAAACAACATGCCGCGCCCTTTGGGAAGGGTGTCGCGGAACATCAAGCCTTTGGCCTTTTCCTCGGGAGTGCGGGCAAGCTCAACGGTAAAGGCCGGTACAGCCCCCGACGACACGGCAATACGGATGGATCCTGTGGTTTGGTGTTGGTCGGGGAAAAAACGGGACAGCAAGCGAAGGTCTTTAATATCGTCATGGAAAACAATCATGCCCATAACGACAAACACCATCGCCGCAAAAACGATTAAAATATCCCTCCCCGTCAATCTGTCGGGGTTGCGTTTGCTGCCTTTTGAAGGCTTAGAAGAATGCCCAGAGGACGTAGACATGAGCCATCGCAATAGTCACGAGCATCAACGGAAATGCCCCTTTCATGAAGGTCAAAAAGGCGATCCGTTGACCCGCCCGTTCGGCGAAGCTCGACACCATGACATTGGCACTCGCCCCGACCAGTGTGCCGTTGCCGCCCAAACACGCGCCGAGCGACAAACACCACCACAGGGGTTCAAGATTTTCTGCGCCCCCGAAATCCCCTGCTGTCGATGATATCAATGGAATCATGGTTGCAACAAAAGGAATGTTGTCAACGATAGCGGAAAATATCGCGGATGACCACAAAATGATTATGCCTGTCATTTCAATATCGCCCTGCGTCAGTGCCATCAATTTACGCGCGAGAATCTCGAGCAATCCTGCGCTTTCGACACCGTAAACAAGAATGAAAAGGCCAAGGAAGAAAAAGATTGTTTCCCATTCCACCTTTGTGAAGACATCGTGAACCTTGTGGGATTGCTGCTCAACCGGAAATTTCCAGCATTCAAGCAGCATCAAAAACGCCGCCCCAGTCAGGGCGATTGTTCCGGGTTCATAGCCATGCCCATGACCGGCGATGAAACCGAGCAAGACAAGGCCGATTGTGAAGAGCGACTTCCACAAAAGCGGCACATCGCTAAGCGCCTCGGCGGGTTGATAGTCAGACAAGCGTTGCTTCAAGGCCGGATCGGCAACCATTTTGCGCCCCCAGACCACGTCAAAAATTACCGTCAGGGCGACCATAATCACTAAGGATGCAGGGCCGACATTATACACAAAGTCCATAAAGCTGAACCCTACCGCCGAGCCGATCAATATGTTTGGCGGGTCGCCGATCAACGTCGCGGTTCCGCCGATATTAGATGCAAAAATCTGTGAAAAAAGAAATGGATAGGCGCTTATCTTCAATTGGTCTGTGAGCAAGAGAGTCACCGGAACAATCAACATAACCGTGGTCACATTGTCCAAAAGAGCGGAAAAAACCGCCGTAATCCACGCCAGCACCGCAAGCAAAGCCCTCGGATTGCCTTTGACGGCTCTGGCACAATAAATCGCCACGAATTGAAAAACACCGGTACGCCGCGTGATCGACACAATCGCCATCATCCCGATCAGCAGGAATAATGTATTGAAATCAATACCATTGATCGCTTGTTCTTGGTTCAGGACGCCGAGGAAAATCATCAACCCCGCCCCAAGCATAGATATAATGGCGCGGTTGAGGCGCTCGGACACGATAAAGGCATAGGCCAAAATCAAAACGCTTGTCGCGACCCATAAAGGATCCATACCGAACAAGACGGTGGCGTGATGCGCCGCGCCTTCAACAGGCATTGCCAAAGATGTGTGTGCGGCCATTTTTTAAAGTCCTACTATTGTGCTGATTATCGCATTTTTCATGATTGTTTTTGGATGCTGAGGAGTGCTTCCATCGCCGATTGTTCGGAAATAAGCCCGACAAAGCGGCCTGTGTCTTGTTCAACCACCGCCAAAGGCGAGCCGTATTTCACGAGGGCGCGCAGGGCTTCCCATGTGTGGGTTTCGGGCTTCAGGCGAAAAACATTCCGTTCGGTGAATTCTTCGGCGCGGAGCGGGAAAAACTCGCGTAACCGCGCGGCAATATCTGGCGCTGCGCCCACCGCAAAACCTAGGCTCTCTGCATAAATCCCCGCGAGCGGGACGACATGCTCAAAAATTTCCTGAATCCCAAACATACCAATGAACACGCCGTCTTGTCCGACCACCGGCAAAACCCGCAGGTTATTTTTCTTGAGCAATTCCAAGCCGCGCTCCACCGTATCGTCCGGCTTGAGCGTTACGACACCCGTGAACATAATTTTTGACAAAAACTGACCGTGCATGTGGACTTTCCTTTGTGAACAAACATCTGTGAACTCACCGCGGGAAAGCCTACGCCGATTTATACGGCTGTCAAATATTTACAAGGGGCTGCGACAATTTATGACCTGTAATACCTATTCGCGGCATCATCCGTGCGCATAATCGGTATAAAGCGAGGCGTAGATACCGCCCAAGGCGATTAACTCGGCATGGGTGCCGGATTCGGCAATTCGTCCGGCATCCATCACCAAAATGCGTGTGGCGCTGCGGATTGTTGACAGGCGGTGCGCAATCACAATCGTTGTGCGGCCTTGTTCGAGTTTTTGCAGGCTTTGTTGGATCAGGCGTTCGGATTCATTGTCCAAGGCCGAGGTTGCCTCATCGAGCAGCAAAATCGGCGCGTTGCGCAATATGGCGCGGGCAATCGCGATGCGTTGCCGTTGTCCGCCGGATAATTTCAGGCCGTTTTCGCCGACGCGGGTTTGGTACCCCTCCTCCATCGCCATAATAAACTCATGCGCGTTGGCGGCCTTGGCGGCCTCGATCACGCGGTCTTCGCCTGCGGATGGATCGCCATAGGCGATATTGGCGAGTACCGTGTCGTCAAATATCACGACTTCTTGGCTCACCAATGCCATATGCCCGCGCAGCGATTCAAGGGTGTAGTCGCGGATGTCCGAACCATCAATCGTGACGCGCCCGCTCACGGGGTCAAAAAACCGCAAGACAAGGTTTAAAATAGTAGACTTGCCCGCGCCGGATGGGCCGACAAGGGCGATCACTTCGCCATTCTTCGCGGTAAAGGACACATCATCCAAAACCCGCAAACCGGCGTCATCTCCGCCCATAGTGTCATAGGCAAAACAGACATTTTCAAAGGCAATGACGGGGGCTTTTGACTCTAAACTTCGCGTTGCTTCGGTGGTGATAATGGCGGGGCGAATATCCAAAATGGCGAAGACTCGCTCCGCCGCGCCCAAGCCCGTTTGCAGGTTGTTATTCAGCTTCGCCAGCTTTTTCATCGGTTCATACGCCATTAAAAATGCCGCGATGAAGGACATCAAACTCCCCGGCGTGAGTGCCCCCGCAACGGATTGATAGCCGCCATAGATAATCAAACCAAGAACGGTGAGCCCGACCAGCACGTCATTGACGGGGGTGGATAAATTGCCGGTCGTTGTGTTTTTGATGTTCAAATCGCGCACGCGGTCGATGGCGAGCGCGGCGCGGCGGTTTTCTTCGGTTTCTTGGCCATAGGCCTTGACTTGGCGAATGCCTTGAAACACTTGCGACAAGAAAGACGCCATTGAGCCGATGGATTCTTGGGTGCGCCCCGAAATTTTGCGCAAACGCTTGCCCAGCCATGCCACAAACGCCGCCGCGAATGGGAAGATTGTAAAGGCGGCGAGCGCCAGTACCCAATCTTGATAAAACATCACGACAATCAACAAAATAAGGGTCAGGAAGTTTTTAAACAACCCCGTCACGGCCTCCGCCACCGCGGCGCGCATGACGTTGACATCGGAAATCATCCGCGCGACCATCTCGCCGCTTGGGTTTTCTTGAAAGAATTTGAGGTCGAGTTTGAGGCTATGCGCAAAGAGGTCTTTTTGAATGTCCGACACAATCGACTGGCCTATCGTGTTGGTCATCACGGTGTGCATATATGTGGCAACCCCGCGCAGCGAAAAACACGCGAACACAGACAACGCAATCGGCACGATCAGGTCTTTTTTGGCGTTAATCAACACGTCATCCAAGACCGGTTGCACCAATTTTGCGAACATCGCCGTCATTGCCGCAGCAATCACCATAAAGAAAATCGACCAACACATGCGCCGCGTATATGGGCGCATATAATCGCGCAAAATACGCTTAATAAGCGGCATTGAACTGTTATGTTTGCGCTTATCTTTGCTGTTATGACTTTTATTTCCGTCAGACACGACTATAATTTCGCCTTGAAGTTCGGTTACACTGTATAATTACGGATCCCTATCATATGGGGTTTTCTTAAAAACGCAATCCAAACAGGCCGTCCTGATCCATCGCGGCCTCCGGCAACCAGCAAGGCAGTATTTCTTATGACCACGCCCGATATCGACCCCGCCGTCACAGACCGCGACAACCCGCCACAGGCCGCTGTTGCCCTTGCGCTTGGCGGCGGCATTGCGCGCGGGTTTGCGCATATCGGGGTGCTTGAGGTTCTGGCCGAAAACGGCATTAAGCCATCGATTATTTGCGGCACATCCATCGGGGCATTGGCGGGGGCGGCTTTCAGCCTCGGAAAACTTGATGAATTCAAGGAATGGGCGATGTCGCTCAACCGGATGCGTGTTTTTTCCTATCTGGATTTTAAGGTCAAGAGCGCCGGATTAATTGGCGGTAACAAGCTCGAAGACGTCATGCGCCAGCATTTCGGCACAATGAATATCGAAGACATGCCCCACCGTTTCACCGCCATTGCGTCCGACCTTGTGACAGGCCACGAAGTGTGGCTCAGGAAAGGCGAGCTTATCCCCGCGCTTCGGGCGTCCTTTGCCCTGCCCGGTGTGTTTGCGCCGGTCGACCTTGACGGGCGGTTTTTGGTTGATGGGGCGCTGGTTAACCCCGTTCCCGTTGCGCCGTGCCTTGCAATGGGGGCGATGATGACGATTGCGGTGGATTTGAACGCCGACATCATGGGCAAAACCCGCAAACCCGGCACATCCTATGCCACGATTGCTGGGTTTGACGCGCTGGATAAAAACGCCCTGCCCGAACAGGAGCACAACAAAATCCGCAACAGCACCCTTGGCCAACGCCTGTTCCGCCGCCAAGAAAACACGCCCAGCTTGTTCGGCGTGATGGTGTCCGCCCTTGGCATTTTGCAAGACCGCCTCACCCGATCCCGCCTTGCGGGCGACCCGCCGGACATTCACATCAAGCCCTCCATCGGGCATATCGGCCTGATGGAATTTGAAAAGGCGACCGAACTGGTTGCCCTTGGCCGTGAGGCAGCGGAGAAAGCTATGCCGGATATACAAGACGCATACCGCGTGTTTTTCGGAGCGCCACCGCGATGAATACGTTCTTTGCCCATACGCAAATTTCTTCGGTTTCGGCATCAACGCTGAAGCGCGTTTTGATGAGGGCTATCGTTCTCATTACCCTCATCATCTGCGTTTCAGGCCTCGCCAAGCCCAGCGCCGCGCAGGACATGAAATTCAGTTTTCCCGCCGCCTGTGTTTTGCATGAAAATTGCTGGGTATCGTCCTATTTTGACCTTAATCGCCGCAATGGGCGCACGGCCGATTTCACCTGCGGAACGATTGCAAAAGACAACCAAAACGGCGTTCATGTTTCGTTGAAAGATTGGCGGAGCATGACACTTGGTGTTCCCGTCATCGCCGCGCAGGACGGTGTAATCGCCTCCATCTACGAAGGCTTGCCCGACCTTGTGATCGACCCGAAACGCATGAATGAATACAGCGATAACCCTTGCGGCAATGCGGTTTTGATTGAACATGAAGACGGGTGGTACAGCCGTTACTGCCATTTGCGCAAAGGGTCTATCCGCGTCAAATCCGGTGATGCGGTGGTGAAAGGCCAGCCGATTGCACAAATCGGGTCATCCGGCATGACGGACTGGCCGCGGCTTGATTTTTCCTTGTCGCGCAATGGCTATCTTTTTGACCCATTCAGCGGCAAGACCAGCCTTGAAAAATGCGGCGGAATTTTTACGCCGCTATGGGAACAGCCGATGACCTATACCCCCTTTGCCGTCATGCAGTCGGGGTTTTATGTGGGGGAGCCGAAAAAGAATGTCGCCGAGGGAGGCAACCTTCCCAATTACAACGTCCTTCCGTCCTTTACGCCGGATATCAGCCTATGGGCGGTTTTGATGAATCTGCGCAAGGGCGACCGCATCGTGATGCAAATTCTCGACCCCAAAGGGTTTGTCTTGCGCTCGATTGACGAGGAGCTTGATTTTGATGCGGATCGGTATTTGGTCTATTTGCGTGCGGTGCGCCCGCGTAATCTGGGGTGGGATCTTGGCCTGCATACAGGCACGGTGCAATTGGTGCGCCAAGAACACGCCGAAACCTATGAAGTTTTCCGCACCAATACGCTCAATATCTATGAAGCCGAGAAGCCGGAATAAAACACCCTAAGCCAGCCGCTAAAAAGGTGCGATACGGGGAACGTATTTTGTTTTGCCGGAGGGTGATTTGACGATGACACCCGCGCCAGACTCAACGCCGCCCTCAACGCCGACGTCAACACTGGCCTCAACAGGCGGCATCGCTTGTTGCGTTTCCAAAGGCACCGGCAGAGAGCCCTTCACCGGCGGCCATGAGGCGAGATAAGCCGCCCCCTCGCCTGAATATTTGGTCAAATCGACATCGGCGCCTGCAAGAGCCATTTTCCACAGTTTTTCAACAACCGCGATGGGCACATTCACCGTGTAAAAATCGGGCATTTCATCATTATGGAGCAAGACAATATCCGTCTTGGGCTGGGCCTTGTCTCTTTCCCGCTCTGAGAGATTTCGGATCAGATGCGCCAAAATAACATTACGGTTGCCTTTTGGACTGGTGACGGAGATCAAGCCGCTGCCTTGCTGTGTTCTGTCAAAAAATGGTTTGCTGCGCATCGCGCCTTGCCCTGTCTTTTGTTATGCAACAAAAATGGCATAGGATAAAAACCAATGTCAATATTTATGAAAATTATTACCGTTTAGCGAATACCGAAGCCTCGCTATTCAGCTACCACCTAGGTACTGCCTAAGTACTGCCTAAGTGCTGCGGCGCTTGTTTTTACGATCCGGCAATGGCTTGCCCCATTGGAAGGTCGGGACGAAATAATCGGGTTTCACCCCGAAGTTCAGCGCCAGAATCTGCAACGCCTTACGGCGCGCTATATCGCTTTGCAGTCCTTTAAAGGCCGAAGCATGAAGGCCGGTGCCGACAAGGCAGGTGTCGAGCGAGCTGTTCAATCCGCCAAGGATGTCGTGACTAAGGGAATCCCCGATCACCACGACGCCCGAGGGCAGCACGTTTTTGAACAGTGATAAAGCATATTGAAAAATCGGCTGGTGCGGCTTGCCGATGAAATGGGCAACGCCGCCAAAATCGATATAGCGTTTGGCGATTTGACCAGGGCCGAGGAGTGTCTTGCTCCCCATAATCGCCTTTGTGTCGGGGTTGGCGCATAAAAGTTTAATGCCCTTACGCACGCCGATTTTGAGGTCGGGCTCATAATCCGCCAGTGTTTTTTCAGGGGCGTCCGACCCGCTCACCAAAATAAAATCGGCGTCGGTGGCGCTGTCGACAATTTCAACGTCCAAGCCTTCAACGATTGAGCGGTCGCCGCCGCGACTGAACAACAAGCACCGCTTGCCAAGGCCTTTGAAAATGCCTTCTGTTTGCATCCGCAGACCCGTCCATGTCATTTCGCCTGAGGTGACGATATGGTCGAACAACGCCGTATCAAACCCCATTTCGCGCAGGCGCTCCGCATTCGGCTCCGCCCGCTTGCCGGAATTGGACAGCAAGATGATCTGTTTGTTGCGTTTTTTAAGGTTGGTCAGGGCGTCAATCACCCCTTCATACGGTGCTTCGCCATCATGGATCACGCCCCATTGATCGAGGATAATGCCGGTATAGCTGTCGGATATCTCGGATATCCCTTCGCAGATTTTAATATTATCTGTTATTCCCATCGACTGTGAGTCCTGAATTTTCTAAATAAGACTGCCCGTATCAAGAACGCGATACCGAAGGCATGAGGCATTTTTGTTCCAACATCATATGTTATTTTTACCCCTATAACAATTAACAAATCTTAAACCGCGGGCATGAAAAAAGGCCGAAAAAATCCGGCCTTTTGATCTTGTGTAAGAAAGGAGCGGGTTACGCGGCGTCTTTCTTGCCTTTTTTCTTGCTGTCGTTCTCGGCAATGTGGATCGACAATTGTCTGGCTTCGCGTCCTGAGGAATGGCACAGGAATTTGTACAGCTTGCCAATGTCGGACGCCAAGAACGTTGCGGCCAAAAGTTCGCCACGGTCGGTATCGAGGGCTTGGTCGAAAATGTCCTCGAATTGACGCAGGTAACGCTGGACATAGTTGCGGAATTCGGTGTCGGAGGCGAATTTCTCGCGCACCTTGTCGACCGGCAACTTCTCCACCATTTTGGCGAGGTGGGTCGTGAAGACCGCAATATCGCCTTTTTGGTATGCGCCCCATGATTTTTCGGTGACTTCGCCTTCCAGCATGCGGACAAAGTCCACAGACAAGGAGTGCAAGCTCTCCATAACAAACCGTGCGGACGACATGAAGGATTCACGTTGAGCGCGAATTTCCGTTTTGCGGATTTCTTCGGCTTTTTCCACCGCGTCGTTCGAGGCCTTAAACAATGTGTTGGATTGTTTGAAGAAGGACTCGGTCGCCGTTTCGGTTGATTCCACCGCACGCAGCGTAACGGAAACAAGGCGTTCGGATTGCTCTTGCATTTTGTCGCCGGTGTCTTCGATGCGTTTGTACACATCGTTGGCCACTTTGCTGACATCCGTGACTTTGCCTTCCAATACGGTTGTGGCTTTGCTGATGATATCGGCTGTTTTGCTTGACTCTCTGGCTAATTCCGCAACTTGAGCCCGCAATTCCACGCCGTAAGATTTGGACGTGTCGAGCGAGGTTTTCATCTGGCTGGCGACTTCTTTGGCCTTGATGGCAAAGCTTTCGCCGTTGTTGCGCAGGTCGGTTAAGGCCTCCGCCGTTTGCTTGATCATCATGTCGCTCTGGGTCTGAACCTTCGACACAACGGCCTCAGCCAGTTGGACTGACTTGTTGGCGGCGTCATTCAGGCGGGCAGACTCATCACGGGCTTTTTGACCGGCGATTTCGAAACGGGACACGATTTTCTCAGCCGCGTTATCGACTTCGTCGGAGCGGCGGTTGAATTCGTGACCGGCGTCTTGAAGCTGGGCAACGGCTTGGCCTACGGCTTCGGAAAGCTCGTGGAACTGGTCGTTGATCGCTTTTTGGACGTTTTCGATCTTCAGCAATGTCTGGTCGGTCAAGATGTGAATATCCGAAGACTGGCCTTCCATTGATGCACTGATGTTGCGCATCTTGTCGCTCGCGGACTTCGCAGCGCCTTCGATGTCGTCAACACGCTCACGCAAATGGTCGCTTGACGATTTCAACAGGTTTGCCGCTTTGTGCGAGCCTTCTTGCAATTTCGTCAAACGGTCATCGAACAACACGCCGATTTGTTTGAGTTTATCAAGGTTGCTCGCCGCCGTGTGGTCAAACCCGTTGCGGAGTTTATCAAGGTGTTCCTTGGCGTCTTTGGATTGCTCGATGACTTTGGTGTACAAAGGCTCGAAACGGCTTGCGCCTTGCTCCAGAGCCTCGGACACGTTGGACACGTCGCGGACGGCTTCTTCGGCACGGATCGACAGGTCGCGGGAGCGAAGCTCGAAATCTTCGTCCAGCTTGGCAAGACCGGCCAAAGCAATTTCGGTTTCCTGTTTCAGCATTTCACAGCTGTTGGAAATACGGGATTGTAGGGCTTCGACGTCTTGGCCGCTCTCGTCGCTCATCTCGCTCAAACGGCGGGTTGTGGCTTCGAGTTCGGCGCGTACGTGACCGATTTGATCCAACGAGTTGAGGATGGATTGCGCCAATTCCTCACGCTGTTGCGCCATTTGTTCGTTGATCGTGCGGGCATTACCGGCAATCTGACCCGACAGGGCGGAGATTTCCTGAGCCTGACCACGCAGGATGGTGCGAATGTTTTCGGCGCTTTCGGTTGCCTTTTCGCTGGCCTCGTTGAGGTCGGCGACACGGCGTTGAAGCGTTGTCTGGATTTGTTCGTGGCGGCCATCGGCATCGGCAATCGCGATGGTAATGGCACGCAGCGGGTCGTCCAGAGATTTGCTGACCGATGTGATCCGCTCAGCCAAAGTGGTTGCAGAGATAGTAATTTTCTCGGCTTGAGAGTCCACGGATGTAGACAAATCGCCGACCTGTTCACTCGCCATTCTGGCCGCATCTTCGATTTGCTGGCGGCTCTTTTCAAGCAATTCGACCATCTCGCGCACGTTTTTGATGTTGCCATCGCCAGCCGTGTTGAGGTTTTCGAGGTGGTCTGTGGTAATGCGAATAAGGTTTTCGGAGCGTTCTTGCGCTTCGGCTGTGGCTTTGTTGAGGCTTTCAACACCACGGCGGATGGTATCACCGATTTGACCCGCGCCCGTCACCGCAGATTCCACAGACTCGCTCAGGATATGAGCCGCAGCCTTGGTGGTTTCTTCGATTTTGTCGGCTTCTTTGCCGATATGGGCGATGGTGCCGCCGAGTTTCACGGCTTGTGCCTCAAGGCGGCCTTCGATGACATCGGTTTTGGCGACGATGTTTTCGGCGACTTCTTCAAGCGACATAGCCGAGCCTTGCAGCATATCAACAATGTTTTCGGCTTGTTCGGCCAAGGTGTTGGCACCCAGTTCAAGCGCGTCGCGCTGTTCTTGGATCGCACCCGTTGCGCCGGTCATGGCGTCCACTGTGTGGGCGGTCATGTCTTGCAGGTCTTTAACTTGGTCTTCGATCATCTGACCGAGGCGTCCGGTTTCTTTGGTGACGTCTTCGGTGACTTTGCGCAAGGAAATAGTATGCGTTTCGAATTCGCCGCTGAGGCCTTCCAAACGCTCGGCAACGCGGTCAACCGACAGGCTCAGGCCTGTGCAGCTATCCTCAATCGTTTTGCCGATGGCTTTGGTTTTGCTGTTGGCTTTTTCGGCGGCTTCGAGGATTTTGTCTGCGCCTTTGCCCATCACGCCTTCGATTTCTCCGGCGCGGTTCAAGATGGTCAATGTTGCATTATCCCATGCCTCGGCACCGGCTTGTGCTTTTTCATCAATCGAAGATACGCGTGTTTCGATTTCGTCGGTGATGCTCTTAAGGCTGCTTGATTTTTCTTCGAGGGATTCAGACAAGCGCACAATGTGGAATTCGGCCTTTTTCGACAGGCCGGCAAATTCACGCATTTCGGTGCGCAAGCCTTGGCGGGCGCGGTGAATGGACTTCAAAACGGCCTTGGACGACGAAGCAAGCTCGGCGGCTTGTTGCGTCAGGCGTTCAATATCTTTGTTGACTTGCTGGGCGCGTTCTTCGGAGGGGAAGATCATCGCTTGCAATTCGCTGCGCAGGGCTTCGGCGTACATGCGCACGTCTGATCCGCGCTGAACATAGGCCAGCACCATCCAAAACAGGGCAACAGGCGCCATCACACCGGCAACAAAACCGCCGAGTTCATGCGGACGCAAATTCGACAGGCCTTCAGGCGCCGCCAAGATATAGAGCGCGCACAACGCAATCCACAGCGCCGAAACGGCCATGCCGCTGAGCTGTACGAAGCGGAAGCTGGCAGATTTGCGAAGCTCCGGCACATTCATCGTCTGGGACGGCCAAAAATCAAGGTCTTGATCGGCGTCGTCTTCGGCGGGTTGGTTCGCCATATAGGGTGCGGCGGATGGTTTGTAAGAAACGGTGGCGCCTTTTATGTCGGCTCCATCATCCGAGGTCACACGGACTTTGCGACTGCCGGGCTTGCCGAGGAACTCAATCGTGGTTCCTTTTGCGGCATCCTGATCGGCCTGTGCGTTCTGCGCGGCATCTGAGGATTGTTGGGCGGAGGCATTGGATTCACCGGCCTCATCGGGCTGGCTTATAATGCTCATCTTGGCAACGGTCGGCGTGTCCTGAGTCATGGGTGACCTTCTCCTATCACTGAATCTATTTATATAGTCGGATAATGGAGCAATAAATCAGGTCTGAGGAGCGACTTCAAGAATCGATTCGCTCTTATCCACAAACAAATGTCAAGCCTGTGGATAAGAGTTATCAAGATATTTTATTCGTCTATTTTTCAATGCTTTGCAGATATTTCTTCAAATCTTTCTTTATGTCGGGTGCCAAAATATACAAACCGATCACGTTCGGAATAGCCATGAGGAAGAAGATCGCGTCCGAAAGGTCAAGAACAACCTTCAAATTCGAACATGTCCCAAGCACCACAAAGCCGCAGAAAATAAGCTTATAGGTAATATCCACAGATTTCGTTTCGCCGAGCAAATAGGTCACGGCCTTAAGCCCGTAATACGACCAAGAAATCATCGTCGAAAACGCGAATAAAAACACCGTGAGCGCCAGAATATAAGGGAACCAAGGGATCGCGCTTTCAAACGCGCGGGATGTCAAGGCAACGCCCTCCATCTCACCGCCCGTGTTGTACACGCCCGTAATCACGATCACCAGCGCGGTGACAAGGCAAACAATCACGGTGTCCACAAACGGGCCGATCATTGCAACAATGCCTTGCGACACGGGTATATCTGTTTTTACAACGGAGTGAGCGATACTGGCGCTCCCCGTTCCTGCCTCATTCGAAAATACAGCGCGGCGCACCCCTTGTATGATTGCCCCGAGCATCCCGCCAAAGGCCGCCTCACCCGAAAACGCATAGGTGAAAATATCCGCCAAGGCCGACGGAATTCTGGTGTAATGCATCGCAATCACAATGAACCCCGCCAAAATATAAATCCCGCCCATAATCGGCACGATTTTCGACGCGACTTTGGCAATCGATTGAATGCCGCCCAAAATCACCGCCCCGACCAGCGCCGCCAGCAACAGGCCGAACAGCCAGCCTTTATCCGCCCAAAAACTCGCCTCTTCGCCGCCGCTGATGATCACAAGTTGGTGGAAGGTTTGGTTGGCTTGGAACATATTGCCCGCACCCAGCGTGCCGCCGATACAGCATACGGCAAAAAACACCGCAAAAACCTTGCCCAAAGAGCCAAGCCCCTTTTCCGCCAGACCTTTGCTCAGATAATACATCGCGCCGCCGGAAAACCGCCCGTCGGGGAGTGTTTCACGGTATTTGACGCCGAGCGAAGCCTCCAAAAACTTGGTCGACATGCCGAACAGCCCCATCAGCACCATCCAAAACACCGCCCCCGGCCCGCCCACGGACACAGCAACCGCCACCCCCGCGATATTGCCGAGCCCAATAGTTGCGGACATAGTGGTGGTCAGGCCTTGAAACCGTGAAATCTCGCCCGCTCCGGCGGATTTTTCGTCTTTGCCGCGGACAAGGTTAATCGCATGACCGAATAACCTAAAATTGATGAAACCGAAATAAACGGTGCAAAACAACGACACCAAGACAAGCCAGACCAAAATCACAGGCACGCTGTGTGCCTCGGTCAGCGGGACAGAATAAAAGACAAAACCTGAAACAGCGTCCGAAATAGGCGCCAGTTTTTCATTGATGGATGCGTCAATCCCGCTCAGCAAGCTCATAAATCATTCCTTCCTGTCATCGTTTCTTTTTTGCGGGGCATGTGACTGCCCCAGCCATTCATCATGCCGCAAACCCCGCACAAGTCAATGACGGGGCGGGGTAATCATCCACAGGCAAATGATGGAATTATGCGGATTGCACCGCCATAACCGTTAATAGTCGCGGTCGCGGCACAGGGGTTGCGATGTCGGGTCGCCCACCGACGGAGTTTTCGCCCATTGGCGGAATTGCTCGGTGTTCATCTCCAACGCCGCCTCAATCCGGTCGCGGTTTTGATAGCAAAAAATATCGGGGCGCATTTGCGCCGACTTAATCGCCACAGCATTGGCAAGATTGGTGCGCAAATCGTTGAGCGAGCTCTCAGGATTCCCGCTTCCCTTGCGGCGAAAATATTCCATCAATGTGTTTTCATAGCCTTTGAGGAGGTCTTCTTTCTGGCGGGAAATCTCGCGGTATCGAATATATAAATTGCCTTTGCGGTAAGCCATATGCTGGCAGTTCAAGGCGATGACCATGAGTTCGCTTTGGATCCGCAGGCCTTGTTCGGCTTCATATTCGGCGCTGTTGTAACAATTCGCCATAGCCGGCCATGTCACAAGGCCACTCAGGAACAAAAAGCCCGCAAGCATCATCAAAAAGCGACCGCATTTTTTCATAGAAAGAATCATTTCTGTAAAGAGTTATACTCGGATTTTGCGGCGGCTAAGCCACTTCCGTCAAGAGGGGTTTGCCGGAAAAATGGGCGGCCAGATTCCCGACCACGATTTTGCCCATCACGGTACGCGTTTCATGCGTTGCCGACCCGATATGGGGGAGCAATACAACATTATCCAGCGATTGCAAAGCCTCCGGCACATAAGGTTCATGGTCGAAAACATCCAAGCCCGCCCCGCGAATGCGCCGCGTTTGCAGGGCGTTGACAAGGGCGGCCTCGTCGATCACGCTGCCGCGCGAAATATTGATCAAGAACCCATCGGGGCCCAAAGCATCAAACACGTCGTTATTCACCAGATGGCGTGTTCCCTCGCCGCCCGAACACGCCAAAACCAGCACATCGCACATTGACGCCATGGTTTGAATATCGTCATAAAATTGATAGGCTAAATCCGGCTTTTGCGTGCGCCCGTGATAGATAATGTTCATTTCAAACGCGGCCAAACGCTTGGCAATCGCCTTGCCGATGCGCCCCATGCCGACAATGCCGGCGGTCTTTCCGGCGAGTGACACGCCAAGGGGCATAGGGCCGTTGAGCCATTTTCCGACACGGATATACACATCCCCTTCCACCACTCTGCGCATCACGGCGAGGGTCAGGGCGACGGCGGTGTCCGCCGTGTCCGCCGTTAAAACATCGGGCGTGTTGGTGACTTTGATCTGGCGCTGTTTCGCGGCCTCAATGTCCACATTGTCATAGCCAACCGCGTATTGCGCAATGATTTCCAGCGCCGGAAACGCCTCGATCAAATTACGGCGAATTGGGTTGGACGGGGATGCGACAATGGCTTGGACATCGTTTCTGCGGTCTTGCAAGACCGCTTCGGGGTCGGCTTCACGGTACAAATGAATAACGTCAAATTCGCTTTCGAGTAAGTCCATCTCGCGCGGTAAAAGGCGCGTCATCGCAAGAACAGTCCGTTTCATTGTGTCTTCACCTGATTTATTCTCTCTGCATTCGCCATCGGCACTTTATCATGATCAAATCGCATAAACGCCTTGTTTTGTCACGCCCTTAAATTTTCCTCCTTCTGACAGGGCGGAGTAAACATCACCAGACCCGCTACAACCATAACTTTGCAAGATATGTGGAAAACTCTCCGCAAAAAAATTTTGCAAAATTCGTAACCCATCGATAAAAGAATTTGATTTTTTTCAAACAAGTATGCTTAAACAGAGCATCTCAAAATTTTAGGGAAAATAATGACGGACACTGGACACGCACCGATGCCCCCACAGCAACCGAAGGCAAACTATGCCGCAGCGGATAAAAAGCTGTTCATCAAGACGTGGGGCTGCCAGATGAATGTGTATGACAGTTACCGTATGGCGGATGTTCTCGCCCCCCTTGGATACCAGAGCGTTGACGCGCCGGACGATGCGGATATGGTGATCCTGAACACCTGCCACATCCGTGAAAAAGCCACTGAAAAAGTCTTTTCCGAACTTGGCCGCCTGCGCGACCTTAAACAAGAACGCGCCAAATCGGGCAAGCGTACATTAATCGCCGTTGCCGGATGTGTGGCACAGGCCGAAGGCGAATTCATCGCCGAACGCGCCCCCTATGTCGACATGGTGTTTGGCCCCCAAACATATCATGAACTCCCCGAAATGGTCGCCAAAGCGATTGACGCCTTTGGCAAAAACCGCGTCATCAACCTTGATTTTCCGGCGCAGAGCAAGTTTGACTTGCTCCCCGAAGAAACCCGCTCGCAAGGGCCATCCGCCTTTGTATCCATCCAAGAAGGATGTGATAAATTTTGCGCGTTTTGCGTTGTTCCGTATACACGCGGGGCGGAGTTTTCGCGCCCTGTCGTTCAAATTCTCGACGAAGTGAAACGCCTTGTTGCCGGCGGAACGGTTGAGGTTTCATTGCTCGGCCAAAACGTCAACGCCTATCACGGCGAAGGTGCCGACGGGCGCGCTTGGTCGCTTGCTGATTTGCTCTATGCGGTTGCGGAGATTGAGGGCGTCAAGCGTATTCGCTATACCACATCGCACCCCAAAGACATGGATCAAGCCCTCATCAAGGCGCATGGCGAGATTGACACCCTGATGCCGTTTTTGCATTTGCCGGTTCAGAGCGGGTCAGACGCGATTTTGAAGGCCATGAACCGCAAGCATGACGCCGATTTCTACCGCCAGATCATCCATGACTTGCGCGAGCTTCGCCCCGATATGTCATTCGGGTCGGATTTCATTATCGGCTTTCCGGGCGAGACGGACAAAGACTTTGAAGACACGATGCAGCTCATCCGCGACGTAGAATTCATGTCGGCCTATTCGTTCAAATATTCTGCGCGCCTCGGCACACCCGCCGCCGCGATGATGAACCTTGTGCCGGACGCCGTAATGACCGAGCGCCTGATCCGCCTTCAAGCGCTCATCGCCGAACAACAAGCGGATTTCAACATGCGCACTGTGGACATGGTTGTGCCCGTTCTTTTGGATGGTCGCGGCAACAGAGAAGGCCAGCTTCATGGACGTACACCCTATATGCAGGCCGTTCATGTGCAGGCATCGGAGCGTTTGTTTGGTGAGATTGTCAACGTACGCATCAACGCCGCGTTCACAAATTCGATCAGCGGCGAAGTCGTGACGAACGAAACGATATTGAGGGCGGCTTAATTAAGAATACACGTAATTTTACTGGGGAGGATATTATGGGTTCAAAGACTAAACATCGCGGGCAAAAACAAATCATTATGCTGGACGCCCAAACATCCAGCGTGATGAAGGGGCAAAGCCGCAAGAATTATGAGCATCTGAGCAATTTATTCGGCGTTGAAATTCAAGGCACGGATACCTTGTCGATTTCCCACGCCAATGCCGAAACACTCGCGGCGTTTGTCGGATTTTTCAAAGACACCCTCCTTCCCAAAGCTCTTGAAATCAACGAAGCCGCCAAAGAAGCCGCCGAAAACAAAGCGCAATATCGCCCAACAATTAAAGAACTCAACACGTTTTCTGATTTTGTTGAAGTCGCGTCTAAGAATTACATCGCAACCATGTGTCAAACCGCGATAAAAGCTCAGCGTGGACAATTAGGGGGGCAATTATCCGCCAAGCAAAAAAACGCCGCAGCCAATACAAATAGCCCCTCCGGCGCTCCGCTGAATGCTAACGGCGCCAACAACGCCAAAGGCAACCCGAAAAGCGTGGGCTTTAAACTTCAACCCCTTGAATTTCGCGGCCCGAAAGATGGGCGCAAGCAACGCGCCTTGTTCAACGCCATCACCGACCGCACGACCGACCTTGTGTTCAGCCTCGGCAAGAGCGGGAGCGGCAAGACGTACACCTCCCTCGCCGCCGCCTTGCAAATGCTGGAAGACCAACGCATTGAGAAAATCTACATCATTCGCCCGTACGTGCCGTCCGGTCGCCATCGCATGGGCGATGTTCCGGGAAATGAGGCCAAAAAGCTGCGCGGGTTGATGAGCGGCGTTGTGAACAACGTTGACCAGCTCCTTGGCAAAGATAGTGGTGCATCGTTTGACACATTGTCGCAAAAAGGATTGATTGAGCTTCAGCCCCTCGATAAGATCCGCAGCATGAGCTTTCACAACTGTGTTGTTTTGATTACCGAGGCGCAAAACGTCGATTACGACCAATCCGACATCATGATGCGGATCGGCGATAATTGCACCTTCATCATGGATGGAAGTTTCGAACAAAAAGATACGATTGTCGCCTATCCCGCCCTTGTGGATTGGGCGATCCGTTACGCGGATGACGCCGAAACGCCGTTCGTGTTCTTTAACGAAAAGGACGATGTTGTGCGCTCGGCGCGCAGCGCCCGCCACGTTGACGCATTGGAAAAATCAATGCCCGCCGGATACCAAGACATCCGCGCCCTCACCCCCGAATTTACGCGCAATGCCGGCATGGCAGAAGCGATAAAAACCAATACAAGCCTCGCCCAGAAGCTTGTTAAGAAGGCTTCCGAACGGACGCTGGATCAATATGGGACACCCGCGGGACAGGGTGCTTCGACCAACGTCCTTATAAAACGAGCGCGTCCATAAAATTAACGCGCCGCTAACCTTTTTTTGATAGTGTGGTACACAATGACAGACAAGAAGTATTTCGAAAAAACCCTTGAGGTTTCAAACAACACCATCGCTCAAGCCATGTGCGGCCCACAGCAAGAACACATCCTTTTACTTGAACAAGAACTTGGTGTTTCTATCCAAGAACGCTCGCCCGTTTTCACCGTGATCGGTGAGGCACAAGGCGCCGTTGACACGGCCTTTGACATTTTGACGAAGATGAGCCACCTCGCCACCACTAAAGCGGATGAGCTTGACCGTGGTCGCGTTCAACGGTTTGTGCGCAGCGCCCAAGACGGGTTCAGCCCAAGCCTCGTGTTCAAAATGAAGGGCGGCAAAGCGATTAGACCCCGCACCCGCAACCAAGAAATCTACCTCAAAGAGATGGAAAAGAACGACATCGTGTTCGGTCTTGGTGAGGCCGGAACGGGCAAAACCTATCTGGCGGTGGCCTATGCCGTTTACTTGCTTGAAAAAGGTGCGGTCGAACGCATTATCTTGACCCGCCCTGCGGTTGAAGCCGGTGAAAACCTCGGTTTCTTGCCGGGTGATTTGCAAGAAAAAATCGCCCCTTACTTGCAACCTTTGTTCGACGCTTTGCGTGACCTCGCCCCCGACCAAGCGGCCGTTGTCACTCAACAAGCCGATGAACCCAGCAAATTCGGCCCCAGCAAGGGCGGAAAAGGTGGACAAGGCGGTCAAGGCCAAGGTGCGACCCAACAAAAACGCACCAATATCGAAGTTGCCCCGCTCGCCTTTATGCGCGGACGCACGTTGTCAAAAGCGTTGGTCATTCTTGACGAAGCCCAAAACACAACGTCAATGCAAATGAAAATGTTCCTGACCCGCCTTGGCGAGGACAGCAAGATGATCATCACCGGCGACCCGTCCCAGATCGACCTTCCGGGCGGCCATTTGAGCGGCCTTGTTGATGCGGTGAATGTGCTGGAAGGCACACCGGGAATCGGCTTCGTCCGATTTGACGCAAGCGACGTTCAACGTCACCCCCTTGTCGGCAAGATCATTAGAGCTTATAACGCAGCCAGCGCGGCGCCTGCTGCGGAAAAAAAAAGCGCATATGAGCATGATTCCGGAAACACAGCAACACCGCCCGCGACCAGAAAGCAGCATCAGTCTGGACATAGAGTTCCTAGACCACGCTGAGGCTGAAACTGAGTCCGGGGCTGAACACAGCACAGACCATGACGCAAGGCCGTCCCTGTGGGGCGGCCTTGATCTCGTTCCGATCCAAGCCCTCATCCGCGCCCATTTGCCGCAAACATGCCTTGAACACGCCGATCAATCCGCGACTGTTGACATTGAATACCCCGCGCAACCACACTGGTCTTGCACTGTCATGCTCGCCGATGACGCACATGTGCGCGACTTGAACAAATCATTCCGCTATAAAGACAAAGCCACCAATGTTTTGTCCTTCCCCGACGGTGAGGAAACACCGGATGGCGGCATTTATCTTGGCGACATCGCCCTTGCCTATGAAACCATTGCCCGCGAAGCCGCCGACCAAAACAAAGCCATAGAAAGCCACATTGCGCATTTGATTATTCACGGTATTTTGCACCTTCTCGGCCACGACCACAAAGACGAGAACGAAGCACACATCATGGAATCGCTGGAGACCGCCATCATGGCGCGTTGCGGGTATGATGACCCGTATCTTGAACCCACAAATTGAAGCCATGACTGAAGAACGGCTAAATATCTCGACTTTTAAAAATCGATGTGCAATAATTTTGGCCTGACAGACACGAAGGACAGTTAGAACACCAAAATGCCCGACTTTAGTGAGCCTCCATCGGCCCCCGATCCCCTTAGGTCCGTAACGGATAATAAGGCGGATCACAAGCAGACCACCCCATCAAAATCGGCTGATGCCGCCGCGCAAAGCGTGCAGGCCGATCAAAATATCCCCCAGCAAAGCAACGGTGCGATCCATTCCGGCAAAGCCAAGCCGCGAATATTCGAACAGTTTTTTAAAAAACTGGGGCGGCATAAATCGGACAGCACCCTGCGCCACGCGATCGAAGAAGCCATGGTTAATGGCGGCACAACGCGGGATTCAGACGTGGATGCCTTGACCGCCAGCCATGAGCGGCTTTTGATCACCAATATTTTACATCTGCGCGATATGACCGCGGTGGATGTCATGATCCCGCGCGCCGATATTGTCGCGGTTGAGATTGACACCCCGCAAAGCGACTTGCTCGCCATGCTCTCGCAAAAGCAAAACAGCCGTTTTCCGGTTTATCGCGAAACGCTGGACGATGTTGTCGGCACCATCCATATGAAGGATATTCTGGCGACGCTCGCCTTGGGTCAACCGATTGTCATTGCCGATTTGATCCGCAGCGTGCCGATTGTTTCGCCGTCCTTGCCGGTTCTTGACTTGCTCGTCCAAATGCGGGAAAGCAAAAAGCACATGGCGCTTGTCGTTGACGAATATGGCGGAATTGACGGGCTTGTCACCATTGGCGACATCATCGAGGCGATTATCGGTGAAATCAATGATGAATACGATAATTACAAGCACCCGCAAATCCTTGAGCACAGCGATGGTTCCATCATCGCCGATGGGCGCGTCGATATCGAAGAATTCGAAGACCGCTATGGCAAAGTCTTTGATGAAGATGAGCGTGAAGACATTGACACGCTTGGCGGGCTGGTCTTCGCATTGGCGGGACGCGTGCCGGCGCGGGGTGAGGTTTTATCCCATGAATCGGGCATAGAGTTCGAGGTTCTGGACGCCGACCCACGGCGCATTAACCGCCTCAAAATCCGCAATATTCCGCCCCTGTCCACCGCGGCGGGCGACCAAACGCGCCATTAATTGCCCTTACAGGGCGTCAAGGCAGACCAAATATATTGGTCTGCAAGACGCCTTCAGGGCGCTTTTATGGTGTCTAACGAAAAGACTTGTCAGCCCCGCTACAATCGTTATTTTATCAAAATAAACAGACAGATCGAACTGTAAGAGCAAACCACATGTTGGTTATAACTCTGGCATAAACGGGCTGCAATACGGGCTACAACAAACGGGGCTAATTTAATGACAATTGTTCCACAGGGGCTCGCGCCTATTTTTTACTCTCCCGTATTTTGGGCGGTTATCTCCGGCCTTTTATGCGCTTTGGGGCTTCAGCCATGGGGGCTTATCCCTTCGTTTGTTGCTGGCTACTCCATTTTGCTCTATCTCGTCTTTCACGCCAAAACGCCGCTCAAGGCCTTTTGCTATGGGTGGCTGCATGGGTTTACCTTTCACTGCATCGGCCTGTATTGGATCAGTAACGCCTTGCTCGTGGATTTTAACGCGTTTTGGTGGGCTTTGCCGTTTTCGTTTTTTGGTTTGCCAATCGTTCTCGCCTTTTTTAATGCCGTTGCGGCGTGGATTGCCGCTGCATTTGCCCCGCCTGCTCATCTTGCGCGTTTTCTTGCTTTTGTCGCCTTAAGCGGCGCGATGGATTACGTCCGCGGCGTGGTTTTCACGGGGTTTCCATGGAATCTGGCGGGAAGCATATGGATCGACATTGATAATGTCGCGCAGTTTTCTTCTGTGGCGGGTTTATATGGGCTCAGCGCCCTCACCTATGTTTGGGCGGCACTCCCCATTACTATTTTGTGCCTGCCGCGCCACTATACCAAATCCTATATCCTTATCACCTGTTTTACGGGCATAAGCTTTCTATGGATTTATATGGCGGGCTATGCCCATATCAACAGCATCCCGCACCCCTCCGAAGGCCTCACCAAAGACGCGGCGCCCGCCCTTATCCATATCGTGCAACCCAATATTCCACAGCGCGAAAAATGGGATCCCGACCATTTTGTCGAGAATTTTACCAAGCATCTTGAGCTGTCCTATCCCGACCCTGAATATTTTGTGTCCGTGGTTGCACAAGAGCAAGGTGCCACACCGACATCGCGCCCGACCTTGATTATCTGGCCGGAAACGTCGATCAGCTATATCATGCTCAACCAAGACAGCGCGAAAGACGCTATTCGCCGCGTTTTGACCGATATTCCGGGGCCGACCTACCTTGCGACAGGCTATCTTGACCGCCAAGAAATAAAGAGCGAACAGGCCAGTGAACAAAACGGGGAGCAAAGCGGGGAGCAGCGCGAAGAATACTATAATTCCCTCATCGTCCTTGATGAAAATGCCGATATTATCGCCAAATACGACAAGCACCACCTTGTTCCGTTTGGTGAATATATGCCCTATGAAGACCGGCTTGGCTGGCTTCCCTTGGTGCAGGTTGGCGGGTTTCAAAAGGGTGCGGCTCCCGCCCCGATCAAGTTTGATGACGCCATTCCATCTTTTATTCCCTCTATTTGCTATGAGATTATTTTTCCGCGATACCTCCAGAAAGCCGCAAAAACCGGCCTTATCCTGAATGTCACCAATGATGGATGGTACGGCGACAGCGCGGGGCCTCAGCAACATCTTGTGCAGGCGCGGTTTCGCGCTATCGAACAATCCGCGCATATTATCCGCGCCGCCAATACCGGCGTTTCCGCACTCATCGACCCACGCGGGCGAATCATTGAAAAAATCGCCTACGGAAACCCTGGCACAATTACCTATGGGTATGAGGGCTATGATGCTCCGCTTAATTTCTACCAAAAATATGATGTCATACCTGTTTTAATATTTTTGGGACTTATTTTTGCACTATCTCTGGCTGCGCGGCTAATAGTTAAATAAAAAGTGCTTGCAAATACTTGTCCGCGAGGACTATATACAAGGTCGATTACATACCTGAGTATGCGGCATCGATTACATACTCGGGTATGCGACTTTGTTTTTATGAGTCCAAGTTTGAACTTTTTTTGTTGCTGTGCGTTTGACCTAAACACCCAGTGTCCACAGCGTAGGATGGAGCATTACAGACTATGTCAGAAGAGCAATTAGGCTTCTCATCGCCAAGACCTCGCGGTCGCCCGAAGACCAAAGACAAGCCGGATGACCGTGACGTTGTCATTGGTGCGCGGTTGCGTACGCGCAGAAAACTCTTGAAAATGAGCCAGAAAGACCTTGGTCAATCCGTTGGCATCACGTTCCAACAAATTCAAAAGTATGAGCGCGGCACCAACAAAATCGGGGCTGTGCGTTTGGCGGATTTTTGCACGGCGCTTCAGGTTCCCATAGCCTATTTCTTTGGCGGCATGACCGATATCGGCGAAAAAACACCGAAATCTTTGTTTGTGTCCGATAATCCGCAAGAAACGCTGGAAGACGATCCGATGATCAAAAAGGAAACGATTGATCTGGTGCGCGCCTATTACAACATCAAGGATCCGAAAATCCGTCAGAACCTTATCAAGCTGGCACAGTCCATGAGTCAGGTTTCGGCGAGCGACGATTAAGCGCTCTCTGAACCGTGTGATACGGATGCAACGACCATACGGCGCCCTTGAACGGCGCCGTTTTTTGTGCGTCACCGCAAGTATACCATTCTTTTATGGTTATTTTGCCCCAAAAGCCTTGACAGCCAAGCATCCTATGAACAAACTGACGTTTTATTAGAGATAAATACAGTCTGTCACAGCCGAAAGAATAAACCCTATGCAACAAGCTCAGCCAATTTCCCAAACGAAGGATACACCCTTGACCGCGTCCAAAGCCCCGCATGAATTGAAAGACTTCCTGTTCACCAGCGAGTCCGTGTCTGAAGGTCACCCTGATAAGGTTTGTGACCGCATTTCCGATGCGATTGTCGATTTATATATGAAGGCCGACCCGCAATCCCGCGTTGCCGCCGAAACCATGGCTTTTACCGATAATGTTGTCATTGCCGGCGAAACACGTGGCCCCGACAGCGTTACTCCGGAATTGATCGAACAAGCCGCCCGCGAAACCATCCGCGAAATCGGCTATGAACAAGACGGATTTAACTGGAAAACCGTAAAAATTGACGTGCGCCTCGTACAACAATCCCCCGACATCGCCATGGGTGTTGACGCATCGGGAAGCAAAGACGAAGGCGCCGGCGACCAAGGCATTATGTTTGGCTATGCCTGCCGCGAAACGGAGGAGCTCATGCCCGCCGCTATTCATTACTCGCATAACATCTTGCGCGTTCTGGCGGAAAAGCGTCATGAGGGCGTCCTCGGGATGCTCGGCCCCGACTCCAAATCGCAAGTCAGCCTTGAATACCGCGACGGCAAGCCCGTGCGCGCGACCTCGGTTGTCGTATCGACCCAGCATAAAGACGGCCTCAGCCAACGTGACGTGCGCGACCTCGTCCGCCCTTACATTGAACAATGCCTGCCTGAAGGCTGGATGTGTCCGGAAGACGAACTCTATGTCAACCCGACTGGACGTTTTGTTATTGGCGGCCCCGTTGGCGATTGCGGCTTGACCGGACGCAAAATCATTGTCGACACCTATGGCGGTGCGGCTCCCCATGGCGGCGGCGCGTTTTCGGGCAAGGATTGCACCAAGGTTGACCGTTCAGCGGCCTATGCGGCGCGTTATCTTGCGAAAAACGTTGTGGCCTCCGGCTGTGCCGATAAATGCACGATCCAGCTTTCCTACGCTATCGGCGTTTCCAAGCCTTTGTCGTTCTATGTCAACACGCATGGCACAGGCGTGGTTGAAGAAGCCCAGCTTGCCAAAGCCTTGTCGAAATTGGTGGATCTCAGCCCGCGCGGCATCCGCACGCATCTCGGCCTCAACAAGCCGATATACAAAATCACCTCTGCCTATGGTCATTTTGGCCGTAAGCCGCTAGAGGACGGAAGTTTCTCATGGGAACGCACCGACCTCGCCGACGTCTTGAAACGCTCGCTTTAGGAGCATAGCGTAATTATTTCGCCATTCGCGATTTTTCAGATGCACAACGCCCGTCTTTTCCTGTAAAAGGCGGGTGTTTTCCTTTTTAACGCGAAACGCCCAAGCGCCGCGCACGACATAAAGACCAAAAACACATGACGCAAAAACCAACCATTCGCCCCTCCTCCGACGCCAAGCGCAAGGGCATTGATTACATGTTCTTTGGACGGCGGCACGGGCGCACGCTTCGTAAAGGGCGTAAGGCCGCTTTGAACGACACCCTCCCCGCCTTGTCTTTGGTTGAACGGCTCGGCAAACTGCCGCAAAAACTCGCCACGATTCATGACGCGTTTCCCAAGAGCGGGCGGATGGATGATGCCGCCCCCGTTTGGCTAGAAATCGGGTTTGGGTCGGGGGATTACCTTGCGAAAATGCTCGCGGCCTATCCGAACCACCGCTTCATCGGGTGCGAACCGTTTATGAATGGTGTGTCGAACTTCCTGAAAATCCTTCACGAAACAATGGATGAGGCCGATTACGCAGACCGCCTCGGCCTTTGGCATGACAGCGCCGAAATTCTTTTGGATGCCTTGCCGGACGCAAGTATCGACCGGCTTTACCTCCTCAATCCCGACCCGTGGCCGAAAAAACGCCATCATAAGCGCCGCTTCGTTCAGCCCGCTAATCTTGACCGCATCGCCCGCGTTTTGAAGGATGGCGGCGAATTCATCACGGCCACCGATGTTCTTGACCTTGGGGAATGGATGTTGGAGCACACATTGCGTCACGATGCCTTTGTATGGACGGCGCAAAGCAAAGACGATTGGTCGGTCATGCCGGATGATTGGATGGTCACCACACGTTATGCCCAAAAAGGCGCCGACCAAGGCCGCAACGAAATTTATTTACGGTTTGTCCGTAAAAATCGCGCATAAGAAAAATTGAACAAAACTCTTGATTTTTGCGCTCTCTTGCCTTATTAGTTGTCATCCTGACAATTTGATTGGTTATGCAGGTGGGCCGAACAGCCCGCCTTTTTTGTTACCTAAACAGGACTGCCGAAAAGACTAAACGGAATTTGAATGAATACGAACGCCACGCAAGCGGATATGAACGCAGAAAACGCCGAGCAAAGCACGGCCGCCGAGTCGTTGGATCAAGCAGCGGATCAAGCAGCGGATCACCAAAATATACCATTACATGATCATATTTTGGCGGATGGCGGTGCGTCCTTATATAACTCGGTGCGTTTGATTGATCCAGATGGTCGGTTTGCGCCCATTCTTGGCCCCCATATTGACGCGCTTGGCTATATTTTGGTGAAGGTTGAGTTGGCGCAGCCCAAAGGCTATCAAGGGCCGGTTCTACAAATCTATGCCGAGCCAAAGCAAAAGCGCCGTATGGGTGTTGAGGATTGCCGGATGCTCAGCAAAACCCTTTCCGCCATTTTGGATGTGGAAGACCCGTTCAGCACCGCCTATACGCTGGAGATCAGCTCCCCCGGTATTGATCGCGCCTTAACCCGTCTCAGCGATTTTCAACGGTTCAAAGGCTTCAAAGCAAAAATGAGCATTGACCCGCCGGCCGAAAACGGTCAAAAACGCTTCACGGGACTTTTGTGCGGCACGGAAAATGACGGTGTCGTCATGTTGACCGAAGACGGCAACGGCGAAGAATACGAAGTCACGATTGACCTCGACCGGATTACGAAGGCACAGCTTGTCTTCACCAAGGAATTACAAGACGCGACCAAGGATGTCATCCTTTAGGAACCGCGAAAACGATTAAGATAACGACGAAGATTGAGATTAAAACTAAACCGCATAAGTAATAAGTAATGCAAACTGTGAAAGAAAAAGAGAGGATATAATGGAACTTCTTCATGTCGCAGACTCTGTTGCCAGAGAAAAGCATATCGAACGTGATGTCGTCCTGAGTGCCATGGAAGAGGCCATTCAGAAAGCCGGACGTTCTAAATACGGATATGATCAGGACATCCGCGCCCATATCGACCGCAAGAACGGTACGATCAAGTTGCAGCGTTTCCGGTTGGTTGTTGAGGCGCTTGACGCCGAAGACGAAGAAAACGCCGCCAAGCAAATCCTGCTCCCCGAAGCCAAGCGCATCAAGAAAGACGCCGAAATCGGCGATTCTTTGATCGATGATTTGCCGCCGGTTGATTTTGGTCGCATCGCCGCCCAAACCGCGAAACAGGTTATCCTGCAAAAAGTTCGCGAAGCCGAGCGTGAGAAGCAATTCGAAGAATTCCAAGGCCGCATCGGCGAAGTCGTCAACGGCACGGTTAAGCGTGTTGAATACGGCAATGTCACGGTTGACCTTGGTCATGGCGAAGCGTATCTGAAGCGTGATGAATCCATCCCGCGCGAACATTTCAAAACCAATGACCGCATCCGCGCCTATATCTATGACGTGCGCCGCGAAAACCGTGGGCCGCAGATTTTCTTGTCGCGTACGCACCCTGAATTTTTGGCCAGCCTTTTCCGTCAGGAAGTCCCCGAAATTTATGATGGCGTGATTGAGATCAAAGCCGTTGCCCGCGACCCCGGAAGCCGCGCCAAAATCGCCGTTTACACCCGTGACCCGAGTGTTGATCCGGTCGGTGCGTGCGTCGGTATGCGCGGAAGCCGTGTTCAAGCGGTTGTGAACGAATTGCAAGGCGAAAAAATCGACATCGTGCCATGGTACGAAGATTTCGCAACCTTCATCGTCAACGCCATGGCGCCGGCGGAAGTCAGCAAAGTGGTTCTGGACGAAGAGAAAAACCGTATCGAGGTTGTTGTTCCGGACGAACAATTATCCCTCGCCATCGGTCGCCGTGGTCAAAATGTACGCCTTGCGTCCATGCTCACCGGCCTCGATATCGACATTTTGACGGAGGAACAAGAATCCGAACGCCGTGCGACCGAATTCAAAACCCGTTCCGAATTGTTCATGACGGCGCTTGACGTTGATGACGTGATTGCCCATTTGCTGGTTGCCGAAGGCTTCCGCAAGGTTGAGGAAATCGCCGAATCCGAGCAAGACGAATTGATCTCGATCGAAGGCTTCGACCAAGACGTTGCGGCCGAATTGCAAAGCCGTGCGAATACATGGCTTGCCGAGAAAACCGCCGAATTCGAGAAAAAGAAAAAATCGCTCAAGATTAAGGACGACATTCTTGATGTTGCGTCCTTGACCCGCGACATGATCTTGAAACTCGCCGAACAAGGCATTAAATCCCGTGACGACCTTGCCGATTTGGCGGGGGATGAACTGGTTGAAATGCTGGGCGAAGACAGCAAGATGACGGTCAAAGAAGCCAACGCCTTGATTATGGAAGCGCGCCAACACTGGTTCGCGGACGAAAAAGGCGCGGCGGAATTGCCGGAAGACCAACCTAAAATGGCTGCCGAAGGCTAGCCAAGGTTATGCCCCAGACACACGCAAACACATGTTTAAACGGAGCAATATGGACGACAAGACCCATATTATACACACCAGCACACCATCCGGCGCATCCTACGCGCCGGACTATGCTGGCGTGTGCTCCGATTTAGGCGATACGTTAAGCGTTTCTGCCAGTGTTTCTACATGTGCTGCGGCTACGAATGAATCCTGTTCCGACCTATCCAATTCCCTCATAACGGCGCGTGCTGATACGGATACGAATACTAACATTAATACCGATACCGACGCCGAATATTGCGAAGCCGCGGATGGTGCGAAGAGCCCCTTACGTCGCTGTATCGTGTCGGGTCAGAGCCTTCCCAAAGACAATTTGATCCGCTTTGTGGTCGCACCAGACCGCAGCCTGATTCCCGATATATACGAAAAACTCCCCGGCCGCGGCCTTTGGGTTGAGGCCACAGACCAAGCGATAAGCGAAGCGATCGACAAAAAACGATTCGCTTGGGCGGCGCGCGGCAAGGTCACTCTTCCCGATGATTTACTCGGCATGGTACAGAATCAGGTCAAGCAACGGCTGCGGAATCAACTCGCCCTCGCCAATCGTTGCGGCGACATGGCCGCCGGAATTGAAAAATCTATGGATGTGCTGCGCAGCGGTCAGGCCGGATTATATGCCACATCATCAAGCCCCGAAAGTGACGCAAGATCAGGCATTTGCCACAAAAATCCGGATCTTCCGGTGGTCGATTGCTTCACATCGGAAGAACTCGGAACCCTTATTGGGCGGGAAAGCATTACCCATATCATTGTCAAAAAGGGCAATATATGTTTTAAAGGGGTGCAATTGCACAGACTCTATCAACAACTTGGTGGAAAAGCGTTAGGAAACCATGGCTGAACAAGAAGAAAAGAAGAAAACACTGAGCCTCGGCGGCAGTAAAGCAACCCTAAGCCTTAAAGGCGGGGTCGCAACACCCGGAGCCGCAGGACAGGTTCAGCAGAGCTTCTCAGGCGGGCGCAGTAAGCCCGTCGCCGTAGAAGTGCGCCGCAAAAAGCGCGTTGTCGGACAAGATGGCGTTACCGAAGCAGGCGCCCACAACCCCGATGACGGATTGACACCGGAGGAACGCGAATCCCGTATGCGCGCCCTTGAGATTGCCAATCTTGAGGCCGACAAGCGCGAGGAAGAACGCGAACGTCGCCGCAAAGAGGCCGAAGACATCACCCGTATGCGCCACGAAGACCAAGAAAAGCGCAAAGAAGACCTCGAGAAACAGCAAGAAACCAAATCGCTTGAACAACAGCGTGAGGAAGAACAGCAAAAACTCAAGGAAATCGAAGCCACGCGCAGCGTTGAGGAAAAAGAAAAACAACAATCCGCGATCAGCAAATTCGCCAGCCAACAACGCCGCCCCGGCACCGAGGAGGACGAAGAGCAAGTATCCTACCGCGAGCGCATCAAACGCGCCGCAGACGCGAAAAAACCCGTCAAGGCGCGCACAACCGAGGATGACCGCCGCGGCGGTAAACTCACTGTGGCTCAGGTTCTCAACCAAGATTACGAACGCGACCGCGGCCCGTCCATGGCGGCCCGCAAACGCGCCCTTGAAAAAGGCCGGATGAAAGCCCAAGGCAATTTCGAGCCACCGAAGAAAATGGTGCGCGAAGTTGTACTGCCGGAGGTTATCACGGTTCAGGAATTGTCAAACCGGATGGCGGAACGCTCCGCCAACGTTGTCAAAAAACTCATGCAAATGGGCATTATGGCGACATTGAACCAATCCCTTGACGCCGACACGGCGGAATTGTTGATCGAGGAATTCGGCCACAAAGCCAAACGCGTCACCGAAGGCGATGTTGAAATCGGCATTCGTGGCGCAGCCGATGCCGCAGAAGACTTGCAACCCCGCGCCCCTGTGGTGACGGTTATGGGTCACGTTGACCATGGCAAGACATCTCTTTTGGATGCTTTCCGTGCCACCGATGTTGTGTCGGGCGAAGCCGGCGGCATTACCCAACATATCGGTGCTTACCAAGTCGAAATGGCGGGCGGCGGACGGATCACGTTCCTCGACACCCCTGGTCACGCGGCCTTCAGCCAAATGCGTGCGCGCGGCGCGAATATTACCGACATTGTCGTGTTGGTTGTTGCCGCGAATGACAGCGTCATGCCGCAAACGATTGAGGCCATTCGTCACGCCAAAGCGGCGAAGGTTCCGATTATCGTTGCGATCAACAAAATCGACCTTCCCGATGCCAACCCGTCGAAGATCAAGCAAGACTTGCTCCATCACGAAATCGTGGTTGAGGATATGGGCGGTGACACGCTCTGTGTTGAAATTTCCGCGAAAAAACGCCTGAATCTCGAAAAACTCGAAGAAGCCATTATGCTTCAAGCCGAGATTTTGGAATTGAAGGCCAACGCCAACCGCACCGCCGAAGCCATCGTGGTTGAATCCAAGATGGAAAAAGGCCGCGGCTCGGTCGCAACGGTCTTGATCCAGCGCGGAACCCTCAGAATCGGCGACATTTTCGTCACGGGTTCGGAATGGGGACGCGTACGGGTCATCATCAACGACCACGGCAAACAGATCAAAGAAGCCACCCCCGGCATGCCGGTTGAGGTTTTGGGTCTGAACAGCACGCCTGACGCCGGTGACGACTTCATCGTGGTTGAAAACGAGTCCAAAGCCCGTGAAATTGCCGATTACCGCCTGCGCAAGAAAAAAGACGCGCAAGCCTTGCTCGGCAACAAAGCGCAAACCATGGATCAACTCTTCGCCAATGCCAATAACGAAGGGCGCAAAACCCTTGCCGTTATCGTCAAGGCCGATGTTCATGGTTCGATTGAGGCTATTTCCGGCTCGCTCAAGAAAATTGCTGATGACAACACGGATATCGAAATCAACGTCATCCACAGTGGTGTCGGCGCGATTACGGAATCCGACATTACCCTGTCCAAGGCTTCAAACGCCCTGATCATCGGGTTCAACGTGCGGGCGAATACCCAAGCGCGCGAGCTTGCGACCATGGAAAATGTCAAGATCATGTATTATTCCATCATCTATGACGCCATTGACGATGTGAAAAACATCCTCACCGGTATGCTTGAGCCGACCATCCGTGAAGAATTCATCGGTAACGCCGAAATTCGCGAAGTCTTTAACATCACCAAGGTCGGCAAGATTGCCGGTTGCTTTGTGGTGAACGGATTTGTGAAAAAAGGCGCGAAGGTTCGCTTGTTGCGCGACAACGTGGTCATTCACGAAGGCAAGCTCAAGACTCTCAAACGCTTCAAGGACGAAGTCAAAGAAGTCAAAGAAGGCACCGAATGTGGTATGGCGTTTGAAAGCTATGACGACCTGAAAGCCGGCGATGTTATTGAATGCTTTGACCTTATTTCGGAAAAGCAAGAAGTGGTGTAATTCGCGTAACACCCTCCCGACACAGACATGAAATGGCGCGGCATGGGCAACCAACCGCGCCATAACAACGCGCCGCAGGGAGTTTTTTCTCGCGGATAATATAATGATGAAAGGCACTCTATGGCCAGACATAGAAAAACCGATACCAAAGCCAAAACGAATATGCCGTCACAGCGCCAATTGCGCGTGGCCGAACAAGTCCGTCATGAATTAGCGAAAGTGTTGCTGCGCGGGCATTTCAGTGACGAAGCCTTGATGGATGCGGCGCGCATCACGGTTACAGAAGTGCGCATTTCACCCGATCTTAAAAACGCCAAGGCCTATGTCATGCCCTTGGGCGGCAAGGATATGGACAAAATCCTGCCCGCCCTCAACGACCACAGCAAATATTTCCAAGGCGAAGTCGCCCGCGTGCTGGAAACAAAATATTCGCCGAAAATCCGCTTCATCGCGGATGACAGCTTTGGCGAGGCTCAGCGGATCGAGCGTATTTTATACGACCTGCAAAAAAGTAAAAAAGCCGCCGCCGATGACTCTGGTGACACTGGTGACGCCGAAGAAGCTCAAGACGCCACACAGGACAAGGGCGAGAACGAGGACGCGACAGACGACCAAAACAGCGTTTCATAATCGCGCCGCCTCCCCCATTTCAAGATAACAAAGGATAAAAATTGATGGCCAGACGTAAGAAAGGCAATCCGGTTCATGGCTGGATCAACCTCCATAAACCCGTTGGCATCACATCCAGCAAGGCCGTCGCCATCGTCAAACGCGCCTATGGCGCTCAAAAGGCCGGTCATGCCGGTACGCTTGACCCGCTCGCCGACGGCATTTTGCCGATTGCGCTGGGCGAAGCCACCAAAACCGTTCCGTTCATCCAAGACGCGTTCAAAGTATACGAATTTGTCGTTACATGGGGCGAACAACGCACAACGGACGATGCGGAGGGCGAGGTCGTCCAAACATCCGATATTCGCCCGACCCGCGCGCAGATCGAGGCCGCCCTGCCCGCCTTTATTGGTGAGGTTCAACAAATCCCCCCGATTTATTCGGCGATCAAAATTGACGGGCAACGCGCCTATGACCTTGCCCGTTTTGGCGCGAACCCTGAACTGATCGAAATGCCGGAACGCACCGTTATCATTGAATCGCTCGACCTTATCGAGGCAGATGAGCACAGCGCCCGCCTTGTTTGCACCTGTGGCAAAGGCACGTATATCCGGTCTATCGCGCGGGATTTGGCGCTGGCTTGCGGCACGTTCGGCTATGTCGGGCGCTTAACGCGGCTTCAGGTCGGTGGTTTTTCGGTGGATGATGCGATTTCACTGGACATATTCGGTGAAAATGCGCATAGTGCCGCCCTTGGCGAGGCTTTATTGCCCGTTGAGGCCGTGCTGGACGACATCCCGGCGCTGCCCCTTACGGAAGATGAAGCCTTTAGGCTCAGAAACGGTCAAGCCCTGCGTTTTGTTTCGCGACATGACGTGAACCGCTTGATTGATATAGGTCTTGAGCCGCACCCGAACGATGATGTTTATGACGCCCTTGCCATCCATGCGGATGACGGAACGCCCATCGGACTGGTTGCGGTTAACGGAGTTAATATCAAACCTGAGCGTTTGTTTAATTTTTCAAATCAATAAGGAGTACCCGATGTCGATTACAGCAGAAAAAAAAGCGGAACTGATTAACGGCTTCAAAATTGTCGAAGGCGACACAGGCTCACCGGAAGTGCAAGTTGCCATTTTGACGGAGCGCGTTAAAAACCTCACAGAACACCTCAAAATTCACAAAAAAGACATCAGCTCACGCCGCGGTCTTTTGAAAATGGTGTCTTTGCGTCGTAAATTGCTCGACTATGTCAAGTCCCGCGACGAAAACCGCTACAAAACACTGATCGAATCCCTCGGCATCCGCCGCTAAGGATTTATTGCATACCTTATTGAAAAGCTGCCCATTGGGCAGCTTTTTGCATATTAGGTTAAACATTCGCGTTAAACGATGCGGTGGAATGGCTAATCACTTCTGGGGGCGCTATAGAACACATCGCTGAATCCGGTCACGATCATGCTCTCCGCAAAACGAACGATGTCACCAACCAATGTCGGAATCTCAGAAAACATGAATCTGCGGGCGAATAAAATCAACACCAGATAAATCGCCAAGCACACCGGAACACTCAAAAACGTCAAAATGCCAAACAGGATTTTAAGAACTCCGACCGGAATCCGCATCGCGTTATAGCGTGAGTTTTTAAGGTAATCGAGCGCCCCTTTATTGGGATCCGGTATATAGCCTGTCACTGTCGCGTTGCGCTTTCGTTTTATTCATCAAGGTTGTATGATTTTACCATCTTTCCACCGTTAAATTCAAAGACAATCGGTTGGCCTGTGCCAATTTCGGCTTCGTTGATGTTGTCCGGCGTGCGGACACCCAGCACAATCAACAAGGCGCGCAGTGTATTCCCATGAGCGCCGAGCAAGATATTCTCGCCTTTTTGCAGGCGTGGCATGATCTCCTTCATGAAATACGGGCCGACACGGTCGTCGACGACGTTTTTCAGGCTCTCGCCATTCGGAGGCGGCACGTCATAGCTGCGGCGCCAGATATGCACTTGGTCGGCACCGAATTTATCCGCCGTTTCGGCTTTGTTCAGGCCGGTCAAATCGCCATAGTCGCGTTCGCGCAGATCATCGTGCCGCACCATCGCCCATGTTCCGTCCGCCTGCTTCAAATGCGCGTTGTTGTCCGCGGCATTGTCCAGCACGTATTTTGTGGTTTGAATGGCGCGGTCAAGGGTCGACGTATACACCCCGTCAAAGCGGTATCCCGCCTTCGCGACTTTTTGTCCGGCGCGAATGGCTTCGTTGATTCCTTCTTCCGTCAGTGGTACATCGCGAAATCCAGTGAAGCGGTTTTCGAGATTCCACTGGCTGAGGCCGTGGCGCAACATTACAAGTACGTTTGTCATGGTAAAATATCCTGAAAATCTTTGACTTTGGGGCTAAATAATGCGAAGACAGTAGCGGTTTTGTTTCGGAGTTTCAAGTCCGGAGCCTTGCCTCGCCGGATGACGGTTGACTGTTGAGTGCAGATGCACACCGGATTATCACGCCGGACGGATTGTAAAGCCCCTGCCCCCCTTACGATCCGGATCCACGATGATCCCCATCTTTATCTGTATTCGGCTGTCCACCGACTCCGCTGTGAGGTTCCGGTTCACCGTTATATCTTCGACACAGAGCCTTATTTTAACCCTTATTATGAATGAGGAAATATACTCTATGTCTATGTTTAATATCTACCGCAAAGAAATGACCCTCGGCGGTCAAACACTCACCCTCGAATCCGGCCGCGTTGCGCGTCAGGCCGATGGTGCCGTTCTCGCCACGATGGGCGAAACATCCGTTTTGTGTACCGTTGTCGGCGCACGCAGCATTAAGCCGGGTCAGGATTTCTTCCCCCTGTCCGTTCACTACCAAGAAAAAACATTTGCCGCCGGTAAAATTCCGGGTGGCTTTAACAAGCGCGAAGGCCGTCCGTCTGAGAAAGAAACCCTTGTTTCCCGCCTCATCGACCGCCCGATCCGTCCTTTGTTTGCCGATGGTTTCCTGAACGAAACGCAAGTCATCTGTACGGTTCTCAGCCACGATATGGTCAATGACCCCGATATCGTCGCGATGATCGGCACATCCGCCGCCTTGACCATTTCCGGCCTGCCCTTCATGGGTCCGATTGCCGGATCACGCGTTGGCTACATCAACGGCGAATATGTTTTGAACCCTACCGTTCAACAACGCAAAGACAGCGCCCTTGACCTCGTGGTTGCCGGCACGCAAGAAGGCGTTTTGATGGTTGAGTCAGAAGCCAAAGAACTCTCCGAAGACGTCATGCTCGGCGCGGTGATGTTCGGTTGGAAAGCCTTCCAACCCGTCATTAACCTGATTATCGACTTCGCCGAACTTTGCGCAAAAGAGCCATGGGACATCACCGAAGAACGCGCCGAAATGAAAGCGCTGTACAAGGATATGTCCAAAGCCTTCAAAAAAGACGTTGAAAAAGCCTACACGCTTCAGGTCAAGCAAGACCGTCAAAAGGCACTCAGCGAGCTCAAATCCAAAGCCGTTGAACAATTCGCCAACGAAGACAAAGGCCTCACCGCCGAAGACGTCGCCTCGAAATTCAAGAAAGTCGAAGCCGACATCGTGCGTAACCAAATCCTCGATACCGGCAAGCGTATTGACGGTCGTACGACCAGCGATATCCGCCAAATCGTTTCCGAAGTCGGTGTATTGCCCCGCGTTCACGGCTCCGCCCTGTTCACACGCGGCGAAACACAAGCGATTGTTGTGACGACACTCGGCACAGGCCAGGACGAGCAAATCGTTGACGCCCTTGACGGTGAATACCGCGAGCGTTTCATGCTGCATTACAACTTCCCTCCGTATTCTGTTGGCGAAGCTGGCCGCCTCGGCACGCCTGGGCGCCGCGAAATCGGTCATGGCAAGCTCGCTTGGCGCGCGATTAACCCGCTCCTGCCGACTCCTGCGGAATTCCCGTACACATTGCGGACGGTTTCCGAGATCACGGAATCAAACGGTTCGTCCTCTATGGCCACGGTTTGCGGTACATCGCTTGCGATGATGGATGCCGGTGTGCCTTTGGTGCGTCCGGTTGCCGGTATTGCCATGGGACTCATCAAAGAAGACAAGAAATTCGCTGTTTTGTCGGATATTCTTGGCGATGAAGACCACCTTGGCGATATGGATTTCAAAGTTGCCGGAACAACCAACGGCGTCACCGCGCTTCAAATGGATATCAAGATCACCTCGATCACTGAGGAAATCATGAAAATCGCTTTGAAACAGGCTCTTGACGGTCGTTTGCACATCTTGAACGAAATGTCCAAGGCTCTGACGCAATCCCGTTCCTCGGTCAACGAGAACGCGCCGAAAATGACCCAGTTCAAGATTCCGGTTGATAAAATCCGTGAAGTCATTGGCACAGGCGGCAAAGTCATTCGTGAGATTGTCGAAGTCAGCGGCGCCAAAGTCGATATTGACGATGACGGCACGATTAAAGTCTCCGCCGTTGACACCAGCAGCGCCGAAAAAGCCATCGCCATGATCCGCGCGATCACGGACGAGCCAGAAGTCGGCACTATTTACGAAGGCAAAGTCGTCAAGGTTGTTGATTTTGGTGCGTTCATCAACTTCATGCCCGGCAAAGACGGTCTTGTTCACATCTCCGAAATCGCCCAAGAGCGCATCGCCAAAGTGACCGATGTCATCAACGAAGGCGACTTGGTAAAAGTGAAATTGGTCGGTTTTGACGACCGCGGCAAGTCCAAGCTCTCGATGAAGCGCGTTGACCAAGAAACGGGCGAAGATTTGGACAATGCCCGTTCCGAGGCTGCCTCAGGCTAATGCGGCACACGCCATTGATACGAACACGAAATGGCCCCGCTTGATGGGGCCATTTTACTACCCACCGACCATTCCACACATTGACGATTCCACCCTCTGCGGACAAAAGGACGGACATCCATGGACAATAACGGACACAACAAAGATAAAGGCGCCAAAGGCTGCGGTCACGGATGCGGATGCGCCCCCAAAAGCACATCAGACACCGCAAGCAAAAAGCCCCAAGCGAGCGACAGCGAAGCCAGAGCGAAGCACAGCCACGATGATTGCTGTGGGCACGATCATCATGACCACCACGACCACGATGACAACTGTCACCACGACCATCACCATGCTCACCACGATCATGACGACCATGGTGATGATGACGACGTTGCCGCATTCCCGTTTTTTGCCGCGCCCGCGCCCTTAGACCAAGATAACCAACCAGTCATCAAAAAGCACAAAGGCCTTGTCCTGCCACCCGTCATCGGGCATCGCGGTGCGTGTGGCTACGCCCCCGAAAACACGCTGGACAGCATCCGCACCGCCGCCGAAATGGGCGTTGAATGGATAGAGTTTGACGTCAAACTCACCGCCGACAGTGTCACCATCTTGTTCCATGACGACACGCTTGACCGCACCACCAATGGTCATGGCCCTGTGGCGCAGGCCAAGCTCGACGACTTACGCGACCTTGACGCGGGTAACTGGTTCGCCGAGGGGTTTGCAGGTGCGGGGATTCCGACCTTCGAAGAAGCCCTCGACGTGATTTTGGAAACCCATCTTTGCATCAATGTTGAGATCAAGCCCTGCCCCGGCCGCGAAATCGAAACAGCCGAGGCCGTTTTGGACGTGCTGAGCCGCGTATGGGACGAACCCGACCGCGTCATTATCTCCAGCTTTTCCGAAGTGTGCCTAGAGGTTGCCAAGGACATGGCGCCGGAATGGCCGCGCGCCTATTTGATTGACGAAGTTCCCGAATATTGGCGCGACATGGCGCGTCACCTTGACGTGCGCACCATCAACATCAATGGCAACCGCCCCGAAACAACCCAAGCCTTTATTGAGGAAATTCTCGACGAAGGATACGGCGTGCTCTGCTACACCATCAACGACCCGCAAAAAGCGCGTCAATTGGTGTCATGGGGCGTCGATGGCGTGTTTACAGACGTTCCGGATGTCATCAGTGAGGTCTTGATTACCAAGCATTGAGGCATTGCACCCATCCGCTTCAAAAAACTTGCGTCTTTTGCCATAATCAAATACGGTGCGTTACATTAGATAAAACGCACTTTATTTTGATATTTTGACAAGAGGACACAATGAAAACACCCGATCTCGCCCGCAAAATCGGCACGGCCTTAAAGCAATTCACCATTCAGGCCGAGCTCGCCGCCAAAACGCCGCTTGCCCCAAGCGCGGATGCGGATGCCGCGTCAGCCAATTCGGCAGGCAAGCCGTCGATCAATAACACGGTCAAGTCGAAAACCACGCAAACACAGGTGGATTTAACAAAGCAGGAAGCGCATAACCTCTTGCTCGTCACCGCCGCCATCACGCAAAAGGGTTTATTGGCCGCGGAATTATTCCCGACTCAGGCAGGGTCATTCAACGCCGCCGCGACGGGTCAACCTAACCCGTTTTGGGTGCTTCAACAAAAAAGCATCGGTACGGAAAACATCCATCAAGCCATTGGACACATCACCGCTGCCTATAGCGCCGCCGTGGATATTTATAAAACCGATACGACCCCCGTTTACACGACAGCCTTGAGCGATGTAGCGAAGCTGGCGCAAAACCCTGCGCGGGTTACGCGGATGAATCTTGACCGCAGTTTGGCGGCTTCAGCCATTGACACCATCGCGAACGCCATCATCACCCGCGCCTTTGAAAAACAAGCCCGCATTGAGGCTCGTAAACATCTTGCGAGTCTTGATATTGCCGCAAATACGGCAACTACGGACACAAAGAATGATGACCGTAAAGGTGGACAAGGCGGGCTTGGCGGAGATGCTGCGCCTTCCGTTTCAGCCGCTTCAGATGCGCCGAAAACCTATCCGCGCCAGAAAAATCCGGCACCTTAACCGCTGCCCCCTTCCCACAAAAAAACAAAAGCGCGACATATCCCGTCGCGCTTTTTCTTTCAAGGCCGTTATGGTGCTATGATAAACGGCTCTATTCCGGCTTTTTCATGCCGATGGCGTTAAAGCCGCAATCGACGAAATGCGTTTCGCCCGTCACCGCGCCGGCAAGATCAGAGAGGAAATACAGCGCCGTGCCGCCAAGCTCGTCCAGCGTGACCGAGCGTTGAAGCGGCGCGGTTTCGACATTGTGCTTGAAGGTTTGACGCGCGCTCCCGATGGCGGATCCCGCCAAGGTGCGCATCGGGCCGGCAGAAATCGCGTTGACGCGAACGCCTTGCGGGCCAAGGTCGGCGGCGAGATAGCGCACCGATGCCTCCAGCGCAGATTTGGCCACGCCCATCACATTGTAATTCGGCATGACTTTTTGGGCGCCGTAATAGCTCAAGGTAATCGCAGAGCCACCCTCATTGAGGCGCGTTGCGGCGCGGCGCAGGATCGAGGTAAAGGAAAAGCACGAAATATGCATGGTGCGCAGGAAATTGTCCAAAGACGTATCAAGGTAACGGCCTTTGAGTTCTTCCTTGTCCGAAAACGCGATGGCGTGAACGATAAAGTCAAACTTGCCCCATGTTTTGTCCAGCGCCTCAAAACACTCGTCGATCGAGGCTTCATCCGACACGTCGCACGGGATTAAAATATCGCTGCCGACTGTTTCGGCGAGCGGCGCAAGGCGTTTGAGGATTTGTTCGCCTTGATAGGTAAAGGCCAGTTCGGCGCCGTGTTGTTTCAAGATACGGGCAATGCCCCATGCGATGGAATGGTCGTTGGCGACGCCCATAATAAGGCCACGCTTGCCCTTCATGATCGTGCTTGTCATGTGCGCTACCGGCGAAGTAAAGCCGATTGTCGGTGTATTCGTTGTCATGGTGTTTGGTCGTCCCTTGTTATCAGCCTTTATACTTGGTCAAGGCCAGTGTCGCGTTTGTCCCGCCGAAGCCGAAGCTGTTCGACAGGATTGTATCGTGCTGTACGTTATCAATCCGTTTTTGGGCGATGGGGTAACCAGCCACGCCTTCATCCAGTGTTTCGATGTTTGCGGAGCCAACGATAAAGTTGTTTTCCATCATCAAAAGGCTGTAGATCGTTTCCTGTACGCCAGTCGCACCGAGCGAATGTCCGGTTAATGATTTGGTTGAACTAACCGGCGGAAGCTCTTGTTTCCGCTCGGCAAAAGCCTCACGAATAGCGCCAAGTTCCGTGATGTCGCCCGCCGGTGTGCTGGTGCCGTGTGAATTGATGTACGTCACGTTGCCCGACACGGTGGACAGGGTTTGACGCATACAGCGGATCGCGCCCTCACCGCTCGGTGCGACCATGTCATACCCGTCCGATGTTGCGCCGTATCCTGTGACCTCGGCATAGATTTTCGCGCCGCGTGCCAAGGCGTGATTGAGTTCCTCAAGCACCACAACGCCCGCACCGCCCGCAATGATGAATCCATCACGGTTGGCGTCATAGGCGCGCGATGCCTTTTGCGGCGTGTCGTTATATTTGGACGACATAGCGCCCATCGCGTCAAACAAGGCGGACAGCGCCCAATCCAATTCTTCACCGCCACCGGCAAACACGATGTCTTGCTTGCCCCATTGGATCATTTCCGTACCATTGCCGATGCAATGCGCGGATGTGGCGCAGGCCGATGAAATAGAATAATTCACGCCTTTGATTTGGAACGGTGTCGCAAGGCAGGCGGAGTTCGTGCTGGACATACAGCGCGTCACCATATACGGGCCCATGCGTTTGGGGCTGCCTTTTTCGCGGGTCAAATCGGCGGCCTGAACCAGATTATGGGTTGATGGCCCGCCGGATCCCATGATGATGCCCGTGCGCTCGTTGGAGATGTCTTTTGGCTCCAGCCCTGAATCTTTCACGGCCTGATCCATCGCGACATAGTTAAACCCAGCGCCATCGCCCATAAAGCGAATTAATTTGCGGTCGATATGGTCTTCCAGATTAATATCCGGCTTGCCGTGAACTTGGGAACGAAAGCCAAGCTCGGCATATTCCGGTGAGAAGGTAATGCCGGAGCGTCCCTCTTTCAACGAAGCCAAAACGGTTTCTTTTGTTGTTCCGATACAGGACACAATCCCGATACCGGTGATAACAACGCGGCGCAAAGTGTGATTCACGAGAGAGTCTCCTTCATTTGCTGTCATATCTGGGGGCGAAAAAGGGGCAATCCTTACAGCCCCCTTTTGCCTAAGTTATTCGGACAAAGGCGTTTACGCCTCAGGCTTTGAATTATCGAACAGGCCGACCTTCAGGTCTTTGGCCTCGTAAATCGTTTCGCCATCGGCAACAACGCGGCCATCGGCGATCCCAAGGACGAGTTTGCGATTAATCACGCGTTTAAGGTCGATGATATATTCAACCTTTTTGATGGTCGGCAAGACTTGTCCGGTGAATTTCAGTTCACCAAGGCCAAGAGCGCGACCGGAGCCGGAGGCGCCGAGCCAGCCAAGGTAAAATCCAACCAATTGCCACATCGCATCAAGGCCGAGGCAGCCGGGCATAACGGGGTCGCCTTTGAAATGGCAATCAAAGAACCAAAGGTCAGGCTTCACATCCAATTCGGCATGAATAACACCTTTGTCAAACGCGCCGCCATGGTCGGCAATATGTGTGATGCGGTCAAACATCAACATCGGCGGCAAGGGAAGCTGGGCATTGCCCGCGCCGAACATCTTGCCGTTGCCGCATGTAATCAGGTCATCGTAAGTGTAGCTGGATTTTGGCTCAAAAACCTTGCTTGTCGCCGCCATTGTTCCATCCTGTTTTGCTGTGTGTTTTCACCATAAAGCTAAGACTACAACTCACAACTCCATATAAAAGCCATGAGTTTCAACCTTAAAGGACGGTTATAGTGATGAATACAAAACCCTGCAAGAGCGGATTTTGTTTCACGGGCTATTCCTTGGGGGAAAAGTGGCGGAAGCTGCCGATAAATGACGACAGGGCAATCGGCCTTGCGACGATATGCTCCATTTCCGGCTCTTTCCCGCTGGAGGCCACGGCAATCATCCGCCCCGCCGCCTTCGACACGGCAACGGCCTTCACCGCATAATCATGCAGGCCGTGACGCTCCGCCAGCACCGCAAAAGACGGTTCAAGGCTATAGATCAAATGCGGGCATGTGCGGTGCTCGGTGTCATTCGCGGCAAGGCCGGAAAATACCCCCGCCCCTTCCGGCACGCCCATGCGCACGGCTTCGCCGACCATAATCCGCAAAATGCTGTGGGCGCTTGAAAAAGGCTTGCTCCCGCCGCCGAAAAATCCGTATGCCATACCGAGATCATCGTCATCATCATCCGGTCTGGCGGCTTGATATGCAGAGTGCGCGGGGCTTGCGCCGCCTTGGGCGAACAGGGCGCTCGCCGCGGCTTGCTCTTCGTCCATTTCGTCTTCTTCTTTAAGGGCGGCAAAGGCGTAATACCGACCGGACAGGCCGCTCATCGCCATGATGCAATCGCCAAGCGACCATTTTTCTTGCGATATTTTAAGGTCGATAATCCGGTCACAGAATGAATGCGCAACGATTTCAAAGCTCAGCGCATAATGAACCGATTTAATGAAAAATGCGTGCTGGAGCGTTCCTGTAATCTCGTCATCCGCCCACATGCTCAGGCTGGTTTCAAGCAAATGCGCGATGGCGTTTTTCAAGATGCAGGATGATTCTTCGCTGTCATCAACGTAAAGCCGCGCCAAAGACCGCCCCAATTCAAGATAGCGGTCAAGATCGAGAATCGACACAACCGGCGCCCAATCGTCGACTCGTCCATGACGGGCGGTTTCATCGGGGTGGCTGAGCGGTGCGGAGGAACGGCGCAATTTACGGTCAAAATTCGTCAATTCCGCAAACGGGTCTTCGTAATCCATCAAGCCTTCGGCCAAAACGCCGGCGAGCATGATCAATAATTTTTGAATATCCACATACCCGTCACGCCCTTCGGCGCGGCTCGTGGCAAGGCTTATCAACCGGCTGTGCAGGGATAAGGACATGTTATAATGGCATAATTGACGGCTGAGCATGGCGATGCTTTGTCTTTTATAGAATGAAGTGTCGAACGACACGGAAGGGTCATTAAAGATCAGAAAAGATAAGGACGGAACCGCCCTGTGGATAGTTTAGTGGATAACTTCTATTTAAGGACTAATTGATTCCTTCGGATGGGTAAATGCCCCAAATGGATTTTTTTTCGACCCAGCCTTCAAAACCGGAGGAAACAAGCAAGCACCATTTATTTGTGCATTCATCGACCCGCGCGACAACCCCTGGTTCCATGCGGTACACAACGGCGGTGTCGATATCGGGCTTGCGATAGGCTGTGACGGGCTCGGTGCCCGTGATAAGGGCATAGCGGCGACCGGCGATCAAGGATTGATGGAGCCACCCTTCTTGCCCCTCATTGTCGCGAATCTTGCGCCATGTTTCGAATTCTTGCACAACCTCGACTGGCAAATTCTTGCGCAAATAGACCCAGCGTATGGGATAGCGTGTTCCGGGGCCGCTGCGCACATGCACTTTGTCCGACCGCAGCGACACAAAGCGCGGCACCGCAAGGCCCGTCACCGCCCCCGTTGTTTGCCCCACCAAAGGGCTCAGCGTTTTAAGCCCCGTCTTTGACTCCGCGCGCCCAGAAGCGCTGGTTTCTTGCGCCCATGCCACCCCCGCCGCATGTCCCCATACGGCAAAAACGACGACAAACGTGCAAAAAACTTTAAAAAACGGTGCCATGTGGCTATAACATTCCCCGATACGATGATAACGGCTTGAGATAACGGTCTGAAAAGCATGGCGCAGACAATGCGCCATGCGCGACAAAAAGTAAAATAGTGATGGATTTCGAAAAATTCAAGAGCAGCAGTAAATTAAGCGTCGCGCCCATGATGGATTGGACGGACAGGCATTGCCGATATTTTCATCGCTTGCTCTCGCCCCATGCGCGTCTTTACACAGAAATGGTCACGACAGGCGCGTTGATCCACGGTGACCGCGACCGTTTCTTGGGGTTTAACGGGGCGGAACATCCGGTTGCGCTGCAACTCGGGGGGAGTGAGCCGAAAGAACTTGCCGAATGCGCCAAGATGGCGGTTGATTACGGCTATGATGAGGTCAATTTAAACTGCGGATGCCCCAGCGACCGCGTCCAAAGCGGGCGGTTCGGTGCGTGTTTGATGTTGGAACCCGACCATGTGGCGCGGTGTTTCGAGGCGATGCAAAACGCCGCCCCGTCCATTCCCGTCACCATTAAATGCCGTATTGGTGTGGACAACCAAGACGATGAGCGATTCATCCATAGTTTTATCGACACACTTGCGGGCGCGGGGTGCAAAGGCTTCATCGTTCATGCCCGCAAAGCCTTCCTCAAAGGCTTAAGCCCCAAAGAAAACCGCGACGTGCCGCCCTTGCGCTATGATGTCGTCAAGGCCGTCAAGGCCGCCCGCCCCGACCTTGTCATCGTTTTAAACGGCGGCATCAAAACATTGGCCGAGGTTCAAACCCATCTTGAGGATTTTGACGGCGTGATGATCGGGCGCGAAGCCTATCAAAACCCTTGGCTGTTGCAAGATTGCGAAGCCGCCTTGTTTAATGCCGATTGGCGCGTTGATCGCGAATCCGTCCTTCACGCCATGACCGATTATATCGCGGCGGCCATGCCGCGCGGCGTGCCGCCAAAATCCGTTGTGCGGCATATGCTCGGCCTGTATCAAGGCGAGCGCGGCGCGAAAGTCTGGCGCAGGTATCTCAGCACCCACGCCTTTGCCGAGGATTGCCGCCATGATATTTTGCTGGAGGCGCTCGCCGCCATGCCCGCGCCCTTGCCTGCCCCCTCACCGACATTCCCCACCTCACAAAACGATGCGGCGGCCTAAGCAGCGCGGCTATATTTCTTGTTAATCGCTGGCACAAGGGGCTGGATTCAGTGTATAGTGTGGTCTACGCTACAGAATCACAACCCGCCGCATAGATATATGAATCTCATATGATATGCGTCACTTGACGGACTCAATTTGACTGGCTCATGGACTGGCAAAGGCTAAACCGAGAAAAATCCCACGACATCATTGGCAAGGTCACCCATGCCAGCGAGGGAAACCTGTTTTCGAACCGCAGCAGCGAAGCCGTCTGTTCCTCCTTGCCGTTTTACCGCAATTTCCTGCTGTACCGCATCACCAATTACGCGACATTGCCGTCTTTTTCGCTCGATTTTTTGGGGGACGGCAACACGTTTTATTTGCTCGACGGTTCGCCCGACCCGATTTTCATGGTCAACAGTCGCGGCGATTTGCGCCTGAATGAGGGCAATATCCTGTCCTATGTTGATTTCTTCTTGAAATACATCACGACCGAGGATGGCGATATATACCTGATCCAAGACCCCGATAATTTGCCGTTTCTCGATTCGATGAGTTTTGAGCAACAATACGCCTTAAAGCAACGCTTCGCGCCGCTTGACCTGAGTTATGACGCGCCCAGCGATTCCTACAAAATCCGCGGTGATGTCTATTATGGCGGGACGCTGCTCAAGGCTACTCTGACCATCGGCATGGACGGCACAATCGCCTTCAGCGACCAAAGCATGCTCTCGCAATCAGCGCCGAATGACTCCTATGTCGAGCCATACCGCGACACCTATTAATGAAAACAGTAAAACGACAATGACCCAAAACCCGTTTGATAAACTGAATAAGAGTTTCACCGCCGGTAAAACCACCGGCAAGCCGTCCTATCGGCATGAGCGGGAGAGTCAGATCATCGACCAATTGCGATTCGTGATGCAGCACAGCGCGACAGCGAAGGCCTTGCTGGAATTCGCCGACACCAACGCCATCGAAATTCATGTTTTGAAGAATAAAACGGGGTTTGGATATCTTCCTGATGGGTCGGTTGTGTATATTTCCGCAGCGCCGGAAATTCGTATCGGCACGCCGGAAATGCTCATCAACCTTGTCGGCGGTCTGCGTGAGGCGCAACAAGAAACAACCCCTGAAACCCGCCGCCCGACTATCGAAATGGGCAAGGAACGCTTCGTCGAACAATATGTCGACAAAAAAGCCGATATTTATTTCCACCAATGCAGTGTGGTCGAAGAAATAGAAAAAGCACTTGGTTTTACGGAAATAGTTGACAGCTTTCAGGCCATGGGATATAGTGATATTCTAGAGGCGTATAAGAAAGACAAACAAAGCGTTTCCTAGTGTTAAACGTAATAAAGGGAGCACCTTTTAAGAAAGGTTGAAACGGCGATGACATACACATTCGGACAAAATTTGCAGCAAGCATCCAACGACCGTAACGCAACGGCAGCCGCTGATGTTTTCGGCGCACGTGCAGCGATCGAAGCACAATACAAGTCTACAGCGCCGGCACAAGGCCTGAAGCACCGCATGTCCTAAGCGACACGCCCTTATCGTTTTATTGAAAAGCTCTCGCTTGGCGGGAGCTTTTTGCATTTAAGGATGTCGAATCTCTTGTTAAGAAACGCCTATAAACACTGCTTCTGCGCCATTTCTCATTTTTATCTCAAAAATATGTGGATAAGTTAAACGCGAGGCAGCCCATTCAATCAGCGCAATAAATAAACCCCATAAAAAAGGGCGCCATAAAGGCACCCATTTTATACCGTTTGCCCCATAAAGCGCCAAATGCGGCTATGGCTTCAAATCACCGGGGCGAAAGCCGACAGATTCGCCGCATCCGCAACGCGATGTTTCATTCGGGTTCACAAAATCGAGGCGGGTATTGATTTTGTCTTTTTGCAAGACGAGTTCAGCGCCAAACACGAACAAAATCTGGGTGCGGGGAATATACAAGGTAACGCCGTTATCAATGATTTCCTCATAATCCGGCTTCACATCTTCGGCCAGAATCGGAGTAAACCGATATTCGGCACCTGCGCATCCCTTGTTTTCGGCGAGGGTCACAAGCAATCCGGCATAGCGTTTATCCGCCGCGGCAAAGCTTTGTTGCAAGTGGCTGGCGGCTTCATCGGAAATGGTCACAGGTGATTTAAACGTCATTTTACGCTCCCTTTGGATCGGCATGGAGTTTGATTACAAATCCATCCTACTCCTAAAACATGTTCAGTTGCAATTTCGCAGTTTCGGCCATCATCGCCGCCGTCCATGGCGGTTCGAACGTGATGTCAACCTCGACCCCGCCAACGCCCTCCAAGGGCATGATCGCATCACGCACCCATACGGGCATATCCTGTGCCACCGGACATCCGGGGGATGTGAGGGTCATTTTCACCGCAACGTCATGCGTGCCATCATCATTGGCGGTGAAGCTGATTATATAAATCAAGCCAAGCTCGTATATATTCACCGGAATTTCGGGGTCATAAATCTCGCGCAGCGCCGCAACAACGGGTTTGGCCAAGGGGTGATTATAATCAACCTCTATATTGCCGGGTTCGGCCATTTCTTCGAATTCGTCGCCTAAGGCTCGTTTGGTCATTTCTTTATCCGCATATTGTTTCATTTTCATGTGTTTGCTCCCTCATTTTGGTTTCGGTCAACCCTAAGCCAACATCTTACGCGCCTTTCGCATCGCCTCGGCAAAGCGATCAACATCGTTTTCGTCATTATATAGGCCGAGTGACGCCCGAATACTCGCCTCGACGCCAAACCGCTTCATCAAAGGCTCGGCGCAATGTTTTCCGGTGCGTACGCATACGCCGCATTGATCCAGAATCATATTCAGGTCGCTGGCATGTGCCCAATCAGCGGTAAACGACAAGACAGGCGCTTTGCCCGCCGTTGTTCCCATCACCGTTATCCCGTCAAAATCGGCAAGAGCGGCGCTTAACAAGGTAAATACCCCGTCTTCCCGCGCCTTGACCGCGTCCATGCCGATCCCCGTCATGTAATCAATCGCTGCGCCAAGTCCAATCACGTCAATAAAGGACGGCGTGCCGGCCTCAAAACGGTGCGGCGGGTCTTGGAACGTCGTGCCGGCGAAGTCCACCGATACAATCATATCGCCGCCGCCCATCCATGGCGGCATTTTGTCCAGCACATCATACCGGCCGTACAGCACCCCCGCGCCCGTGGGGCCATAGAGCTTATGCCCCGTCATGCACAAAAAATCACATCCCAAAGCCTGTACGTCCAGCGTTCCATGAACGGCGGACTGGCTGGCGTCCACCAAGGTCATGATGGCGGGGTTAAAGGCCTTGACCGTGCGGATCATTTGCGCCGCCGGATTGACCGTTCCCAAGACATTCGACACATGCACAAAGGCCAGCATTTTCGTGCGCTCACAGAGCAAATTCGGCAGGGCGGCCAGATCAAGCCATCCATCGTCCAAAACCGGAATAACCCGAATGGCGAAACCGAGTTCTTTTTGCAAAATTTGCCACGGGACAATATTGGCGTGGTGTTCCATGGCGGTTAGGATGATTTCATCCCCGACTTTCAAATTGGCGCGCCCCCAGCTATTGACCACAAGGTTGATGGCCTCGGTCGTGTTGCGGGTGAAGATGATTTCTTTATCGCTCGCGGCGTTGATGAATGCGGCGAGTTTGCCGCGTACGGCCTCGAATTCCGCCGTCATTTGCTGGCTGAAGGCGTATAATCCGCGATGGATATTGGCGTAATAATGTTCCATAGCACCGCTCATCGCGGCAATCACCGCGCGCGGCTTTTGGGCGCTGGAGGCACTGTCCAGATACACCACGGGGCGGTTATTCATCGCGGCGCCGAAAATCGGGAAATCGTCTTTCACCGTTTCGTGCCAAGGCGTGCCGCTTGCGCCGTCTTTGATGTCTTTTATCATTGTTCTCATGACCGCTCCAAAACATTGTCCAGCCAATCCCGCACCATCGCGCCGTACACATCGCCAAGGCGTTCATCACCGTCCAGCACGGCAAATGCCTCCATCACAAAAGCCGTGAGCAATAAGGACCGCGCCGAAGCCATATCCAGCCCGCGCGACCGCATGTAAAACAATGCGTCTTCATCCATTTGCCCCGTTGTCGCCCCGTGCGAGCATTTCACGTCATCGGCATAAATCTCAAGTTCAGGCTTGGTATTCACCTCGGCGCGGGGCGAGAGCAACAACCCGCGCGACATTTGAAACGCCTCGGTTTTTTGGGCGGCGTTGAGGACATGAACCTTGCCTTGGAACACGGCCTTGGACTCATCCGCCGCGATATGGCGGTAATCTTGGTACGACCGGCAATGCGGCGCTTCATGGTTCATCAAAATCACGGTTTCCAATTGTCCCGCGCCCGATGATAATTGTGCGCCGTTGAGGTAGCATTCGCTGTTTTGCCCTTGAATCTGAACCCATATTTGGTGGCGGTTCAGTTTTTCATGGCCGCAGGACAGGCTGTGCGCCTCATAAAAACTGTCCCGCGCCTGCCGGATATGGGTGGAGGCGAGCATCCAGCCTTGCGCATCATTGTCTTGCAAGCGTATGTGTTTCAATCGCGCATTGGCCTGTACGTCTATGGCTGTCACCGCGTTCATCATGCCGATGCCGCTATGGGCGCTGCTGTGCCGTTCAATCAGGTTCAGGCTTGCGCCCTCTTCCACCTGCACGATGGTGCGGGTGTACGTGTTATACGCGCCGGTGCTGTGGTACAAAACTTCGATCGGTTGTTCGATGACCATGCGTTTGGGAACGATAATCGCAAACCCGTCCACCGCCCAAACGCTGTTGAGCGCCCATTGCATCTGGTCGTTAAAGCCTTCTGCCGGTGCATTATTCCACAGCGCGGCAAAAGATTCACAATGCGCCGCCGCCGATCCGCACACGCGTACACCGTCGGGCAGGGTTGACAAGGATGCCGCGAAAAATCCGTCGACGAAAACAGCCCGCAAGGGCGAAAAGCTTTGCGGCAAATCTTCGCTGCGCACCGCCGTAATATTCGCACCCGCCGCGCCGCCGCCCGATGCGCTGGCCTTCGACGCAAGCGGAAGGTCGAGCATCTCCATGCCCAATAAATTCGTGTATTTCCAGCGCTCAAGCCGTGGGGTCGGCAGGCCGTATTGTTCGACCATCGCCATGCTTTGACGCCGAAGGTCGCTCAGCCAGCTTGGCTCCTTGCCCGTACGCGCCGCAATAAAACCCTGCGCGCCTTTTAAGGATGATGTCGCGCTTTCTGGGCGATAACGGTTTTGCCCCTCGCCCGCCTTGCGGCGCTCAACAGAGATTGCCGCGCGACGCGGTGATTTATTGGCTTTTTGAGGTTCCGGTACGAAGGGCGCGTTTTGCATCAGGCCGCTTCCTCCGCCTGCATGAACTCGGCATAGCCTTTGGCCTCAAGTTCCTTCGCCAAGTCCGGCCCGCCGGATTTGACGATCCGCCCATGCGCCAAGACATGCACATAATCCGGCACGATATAGTCCAGCAAGCGCTGGTAATGCGTAATCACAAGGAAGGAACGCTCAGGCGAGCGCAGCGCATTCACCCCATCCGCCACAATTTTCAGGGCGTCAATATCAAGACCAGAGTCGGTTTCATCGAGAATCGCGAAGGACGGTTCCAGCATTGCCATTTGCAGGGCTTCATTGCGTTTTTTCTCACCGCCCGAGCATCCTGTGTTGACGCTGCGCTTGATCATCTCGTCCGAGATTCCAAGGTTTTTGGCGGCGGTTTTCATTTTCTTGAGGAAGCTCAGCGCATCAAGCTCTTCCTCGCCTTTGCGGCGGCGGATGGAATTCATCGCCTCTTTCAGGAAGGTCGACATCTGAACCCCTGGAATTTCCACCGGATATTGAAAGGCGAGGAACAGCCCCGCCGTCACGCGTTCCTCCGGCTCCATCGCCAGTAAATCGGCGCCGTTGAATGTCGCGCTGCCGCCTGTGACTTCATAATCATCACGTCCCGCAAGCACATAAGACAGGGTCGATTTCCCCGACCCGTTCGGCCCCATAATGGCGTGAACCTCACCCTTGCCAATCGACAAATCAATCCCTTTCAGGATCGGTTTATCGTCAATAGAGGCGCTCAGGTTTTTAATCTTAATCATCGTCGTTTTTCCGTTCGTTTATAACTCTAACTCTATGGTATTTGTTTCTCGCAAAGAACTAGCCGACACTGCCTTCAAGGCTGATTCCCACTAATTTTTGTGCTTCGACCGCGAATTCCATCGGCAATTTTTGAAGAACCTCGCGGCAGAATCCATTGACGATCAAGGCGACCGCCTCTTCCTCCGACAAGCCGCGCTGGCGGCAGTAAAAGAGCTGGTCTTCCGAGATTTTGGACGTTGTGGCCTCGTGTTCCAGCTTCGCCGTTTTATTGCGGCACTCGATATACGGCACGGTGTGGGCGCCGCATTGGTCGCCGATCAGCATGCTATCGCATTGTGTATAATTACGTGCGCCTTCGGCCTTGGGCATAATTTTAACAATGCCGCGATACATCCCGTCTGACCGCCCTGCGGCGATGCCTTTGGAGATGATGCGGCTCTTGGTATGTTTGCCGAGATGGAGCATCTTAGTGCCTGTGTCGGCTTGCTGGCGGCCATTGGTGATGGCGACCGAGTAAAATTCGCCGACCGAATAATCGCCTTTTAAAATACAGCTTGGATATTTCCAAGTGATCGCCGAGCCTGTTTCAACCTGCGTCCATGAAACTTTTGACCGAACGCCATCGCACAGGGCGCGCTTGGTCACGAAATTATAGACGCCGCCTTGCCCCTCTTCGTCCCCAGGGTACCAGTTTTGAACGGTGGAATAGCGTATTTCCGCATCGTCATGGACAATCAATTCAACCACGGCGGCATGGAGTTGGTTTTCATCCCGCATCGGGGCGGTGCATCCTTCGAGATACGACACGTACGACCCTTCGTCGGCGATAATCAATGTCCGCTCAAACTGCCCCGTATTGGTCGCGTTCATGCGGAAATAGGTCGAAAGCTCCATCGGGCATTTGACGCCTTTGGGGATATACACAAACGAGCCGTCCGTAAACACCGCCGAATTCAAACAAGCGTGTTTGTTGTCGCGCGGGGGAACCACGCTGCCGAGATATTTTTTGACGAGTTCAGGGTGTTCGCGGATGGCCTCGGACATAGAGCAAAAAATAACGCCGGCTTCTTTGAGCGTTTCCTTGAAAGTCGTTGCCACGGATACAGAATCAAACACGGCGTCAACCGCCACGCGCGGCGCGCCCTCAACCCCCGCCAGAACCTCTTGTTCCCGCAAGGGAATCCCAAGTTTTGCATAGGCTTCAAGGATTTTTGGATCAACCTCATCCAGTGATTTTGGTTTATTCATGCTCTTGGGCGCGGCGTAGTAATAGGAATCTTGATAATCAATCGGCGGGTGATTGATTTTTGCCCAATCGGGTTCCGGCATGGTGAGCCAGTGGCGATACGCCGCCAAGCGCCAGTCCAACATCCATTCAGGCTCGCCCTTTTTCTCCGAAATAAGGCGGATGATATCCTCGTTCAAGCCTTTGGGGGCATAGTCCATCTCGATATCGGTTTCAAAACCGGCCTCATATTGCCGCCCCATTTTATCGAGCTGGTTTAAGTCCTGTAACACATCAGACATGTACGCCTCCCGCTCCCACGGCTTTATTATGGCTGGCACAGCGCGGTGTGACCATCGCCGCAATCGTAATATTATCGAGCGCCGATTCAACGGCGTTGTTCACCATTGTCCAACGCCCATTCATGCCGCAGGCGTTTTCCAGCACGCACGCCCCCTTGCCCAGATGCACCGGCGTTTCCACGCAATCAGTGAGGACAAGCGGCCCTTCAATCGCCTCAATCACCCGCAAAAGTGATAATTGGCTGAGCGGCACAACAAGGCTGTACCCCCCGCTTGCCCCTCTTTGTGCGCCGACAATCCCGCGCCGTGAGAGTAATTTCAGGATTTTGGACACCGTCGGCTCCGGCAAATTGCCGGCACGCGCCAAGGTGGCGGCACTGTTGCATTCCTCATTATTCCCGCCCTCAAGGCGGCTCATAACCTCAAGGATCACAACGGAATAATCGGTCAGGCGTGATAATCGGAGCATTCTGTCATTTCTTCAAACGGGGGGATGCCGCTTTGGTTCCGATGCCGGCAAGTGCTTGTACTTGCAAATCATTCTCATTTAGTACCAAATCAGTCCTATATAGTCACGGTGTTATATGCCAATTCGATGATCGGTTTCAAGCATAAACGCATTAATTATCGTTCATGTGACGGATTTATTGAGGTTTTTCCGCGCTGCGGATGCGTAAATGCGCCATAATCGCCTTATGATCCGACCCGTTGATCGGCACCGTGCGCCAATCATCAAGTGTCACGCCGCGCGGATCATATAAAATATGGTCGATCTGGATTTGCAACAGGCCAAAACGGAACTGATTCGGCCATGTCGGTGTTGTTAAAGCCGCCCGCTGCCCCGCATAGCGCATATTCGTATTCTCCACCAAGCGCCGAAAGAACGGCGAGTATGACGTGGTGTTCAAATCCCCCGCAAGGATGATCGGCGCGGTCGGGTTTTCGGCTTTTGCTTGTTCTATGATGTCCGCCGCCGTTGCCATTTCAAAATTCCGCTGCGCGGCATTGAGTTTGCCGACAGGCTGGCGCGTATGGAGCGAAAAGAACCGCCATTGTGCCTGTTCCGCCCCCTCATTTTCAGGCATCAAGGCAAAGCGTATCTCATGCATTTTGTTGGTGAATTGCGGGCCGTTCAACGGGTGAACTTTATAATCAACCGTGCGTAGGCGCGTCATCAGCACAGTGCCATATGAATCTTTGGCGGGGTCGTGAAACTGTGTCGGATAACGCTCCGCAAGCTCGGCCTTCACCGCGTCGCTCAATGCGTGGCTGGCTTCCTGTACGTTCACGACATCGGCGTCTTGCGCCTTGATAAGGGCGATGATTTCATCCGTATCGCGGTTCATCACCCGCATATTCACATGCAGGATTGTGACAGGCGTATCCGTTCCCGCGGCTAGCTCCGGCACAGGCCGCATCATCGGAGCGGCATAGACCACCACGCATACGCACAGCGCGAGCCCCGCCGCCATCGCCGCTGCATAATGCCGCAAACCCAGTGCCAGCGCCCCAATAACCAACGCCCCGCACAAATATTGCGCCATAAAATGGGTGAGCAAATCGGCGCCATAATGCCACCGCGCAAAGAGCGAGCCATAGACCGCGGCCAAAAGGATAATCGTCAGGGCACAGACAATCTCGCCCGCGCCGCGCGCTATGCGTGACGTTTTCTTATGATCCGCCGCCGTCCCGCGCCACATTACTTGGTCGCCGCGAATTGAATATCAGGGAATTTTTGCTGCGTATCGCCCAAATGCCACGCATTACGCGCCAAAAACACAGGGTCATTGTCGTGATCCGCCGCCAAGGCCGACTGGTTTTTATCCAGAAATTCCTTCATCTTTTTGGAATCTTCGGCGTGAACCCAACGGGCGGTATAGAGCGACGTCCCCTCGAACTTCACCGGAATGTTATATTCCGTGCGGATGCGGTCGGCGAGAATATCAAACTGCAACGCCCCGATTACCCCGACAATCCAGCCGGAATCGTATTTGGGTTTAAACACCCGCGCCGCGCCTTCTTCGGCCAATTGCTGCAACGCCTCACCAAGATGTTTGGATTTCATCGGGTCTTCGGTGCTGACACGCTGCATCAATTCTGGCGCGAAGCTCGGAATATCGGCGAAGGTCAAATCCTCGCCTTCCGTCAAGGCATCACCAATGCGCAAATTGCCGTGGTTCGGGATGCCGATAATATCGCCCGCCCATGCCGTTTCCGCCGATTCACGGTCTTGCGCCATAAAGATCAACGGCGTGTGAATGGTGAGTTGCTTGCCGGAGCGAACGTGTTTGAGTTTCATGCCCTTTTTGAATTCGCCGGAACACAGGCGCGTAAACGCAATACGGTCGCGGTGCTTGGGGTCCATATTGGCCTGAATTTTAAATACAAAGCCTGCGACCTTGTTTTCATCCGGTTCGATCATGCGCTGGGCGGTTTTTTGGGCGCGTGGGCGCGGCGCGACATCGCGAATACCGTGCAGCAATTCACGCACCCCGAAATTATTAATCGCACTGCCGAAAAACACCGGCGTCATGTGGCCTTCGCGGTAAGATTGAAGGTCAAAGGCGGGGCATAACCCCTTCACCATATCCACCCCCTCGCGCAGGCCTTGGGCGAGGTGCTGGGGGATGTGTTTGTCAATTTCTGGGTCATCCAAGCCTCGGCATGTCAGAGCCGTCGCCGTTGCGCCGCGCTCCATCAAGGCGAGTGTGTCATCCCATAAATGGTAGCATCCCTTGAAATCGCGCCCCATGCCGATCGGCCATGTCGCGGGGGATACGTCGAGTGCCAAGCGCTGCTCAACCTCATCGAGCAGGTCAAAGACATCCTGTGCGTCGCGGTCCATTTTGTTGATAAAGGTGATGATCGGGATATTCCGCATCCGGCAGACTTCAAAGAGTTTGAGGGTCTGCGCCTCAATCCCTTTCGCGGCGTCCAGCACCATGATGCAACTATCCACCGCCGTTAAGGTGCGGTATGTGTCTTCACTGAAATCCTCATGCCCCGGAGTGTCGAGAAGGTTGAACGTATAGCCGTCATATTCAAACGTCATGACCGATGAGGCGACGGAGATTCCGCGCTCTTGCTCAACCTTCATCCAGTCCGACCGCGCGCGGCGCTTGTCGCCCTTCGCCTTGACCATTCCCGCCATTTGAATCGCGCCGCCGAATAACAACAGTTTTTCGGTCAGTGTCGTCTTTCCCGCATCGGGGTGCGAAATAATCGCGAAGGTGCGGCGGCGGGAGAGAATATCGTCAAAATCGGGCATGGTCGTCATACGCTTGCGGCAAAAGGTTAAATATAAAATCAATGATTGCGAATTTTGCGACCATACAGCTCAAGCGTATGATCGACAAGCTCATATCCAAGCTCATTCGCGATACGCTCTTTCAAAATCTCAAGCTCGCCATTTTGGAATTCAATGACCGCGCCGGTTTCAAGGTCGATCAAATGGTGGTGATGTTCGGCGTTCACTTCGAACCGCGCGAAGCTCTCCTTGAATTCATGGCGGACGATCAAGCCCAGCTCATCCAGCAAATTGACGGTGCGATACACGGTTGCCATGCTCACCGACGGGTCGAGTTCCTTGGCGCGTTCATACAGCGTTTCAACCGAGGGGTGGTCGCCCGCCTCGGTCAAGACTTTGAGGATCAATTTACGCTGGCCTGTCATCTTCAGCCCAGCACTGGCGCAGCGCTCTTCAAGCTCCGCGAGGTCGAGAGAATCATTCATGATTCATCCTTATTTCTTGTTCGGTTTATCTATACGATCTTTATGTCACGTATTTATTATACGATTTGGAGGGAAACGGCAATCCACTGTTGTCCCGCCGCCGCTTGTGGCGCGGATTGTGAGGCTGCCGCTGTGCAGTTCCATCATCGCCTTGGCTAGCGGCAAGCCAAGCCCCGTCCCCTGCCCCTTATTGATGGACGGGTCGTTGACCTGCCCAAAGGGTTGAAGGACTTCTTCAATCAAATGTTCGGGGATGCCGACACCGTGGTCACGCACTTGCATGCTGAGGCCTTTATCATCCCGCGCAACATAAATCTCGATCTCCTTGCCGGAGGGTGAGAACTTGATCGAATTGGTGACAAGGTTAATCAACACCTGACGGATCAATCGTTCGTCAATCGACAGGCGCGGCACAACGCCTTCCGTTTCGATGGTAAGGTTGATGTCTTTTTCCATTGACCGCGCAACCATGATGCGGCGCACAGACTCAATCAGGCCGACAATATCGACCGGTTCTTCGTCCAGTTTCATTTTGCCGGCTTCAATCTTCGACATGTCCAAAACGCCGTTGATAATCGCCAGCAAGTGATTGGCACTGAAATGAATATCGCCGAGATATTCACGGTAATGGTCGTTGCCGATGGGGCCAAGGGTTTGGTTAATCATCATGTCCGAAAACCCGATAATCGCGTTGAGCGGGGTGCGAAGCTCATGGCTCATATTCGCCAAAAACGCCGATTTGGCGATGTTGGCGGCGTCGGCGTCTTCTTTGGCTTGGCGCAATTTGCGTTCCATCGCCTTTAAATGCGTGATATCGACAATCGTGCTGACCATGAATTTCCGCTTTTGGCTCAACTCAAGGCAAACGGAGGATATAATCACGTTGGCGATGGCGGTGCTTTTCATCTTTACGCGGCTCTCGCCATAGATTCGCACCCCTTCATTCAGGCCGCGGCGGTGTTTTTTCCACCCGATATCGTGGTCGTCTTCCGGCAACAACACCGTGAATTTTTCGCCGATCAAATCGGTCGATGCCCATCCGTAGGACTTCAAGAACGCCTCGTTCACCTTTACAATTCGCCCGTGATGGTCGGTGACGGTGATGCCCATTTCACTGACGTCAAAGACCGAGGCGAGCAACGAAATCGCGTCATCGCGCTCGCGTTCAATCGCCTGTTGATCGACCGGCGCGGGGCGCGCCTGCATATCCAGCCAGCGCGGCTTTCCATCGGCATCCATAATCGGGTTAATCACAAAGGATTGCACCCGCAATCCCCCCGGCAATCGCGGCAAGGCTTGAATCGTCACGGGGCTTTGGGAATTCATCGACACGCCGAGGGCGCGCAAAATATGGTCGGAGTTTTCGGCTTCCAAAAAGTCGCTCAAACTCGCGCCCTGCATCTGCTCAACGCTGAGGTCAAAATAAGCGGACGCAGCCTTGTTGGCATCCAGTACAGGATAACCTCGGGCTGTGTCTGCCTCCAACACCAATCTGGCCAGAGGCGATGCGTGAAAGAACTCACGATAATCGAGCGTGCTGTCTGCCATAAAACCTATTATAAACCCAAAATTAAAATTGGGTAAGGTCTTATTATAACGGCAAAAAGATTACTCAGTTCCTAACAGGCGGTCACCCGCATCGCCAAGCCCCGGTACAATGAAGGCGTGTTCGTTCAAATGGGAATCAATCGCGGCGAGATGAATATGCATTTTGGGGAAGCGGTTTTGGAACAAAGCCAAGCCTTCCGGCGCAGCGATGAGGAAAACACAGATAATATCTTCTTCCTTGGCGCCTTTTTCGATCAGGATTTCGGCTGCGCGTAAACTGGAATGCCCCGTTGCGAGCATCGGGTCGAGCAAGAAAACAGGCCGATTCATATCGCGCGGCAAGCGCAACAAATAATCCACAGGGCGCTTGGTGTCCTCATCGCGGTACATACCTATGTGACCAACCACGCATTCGGGGAGCAAATATTCAAACCCTTTGGTCAAGCCAAGACCGGCGCGCAAAATCGGCACGATCACCGGCGGCAAGCGGTTAAAGCGTTGCCCCGTCATGGCGGTTAAAGGGGTTTGAACGGTGACGTCCTGAGTCTTCAAATGGGCGCAGGCTTCATAGGCGAGCATATAGGAGATTTGCTCCATATTGCGGCGAAAATCCTCGGTGTTGCACGCCTTATCCCGCAGCCGCGCCAAACGATCAAGGATTAACGGGTGGTTCGACACATGCACAATATCGGGGTTCAAATGGTCGGGGATGGAGGCACAAGAGGCAGTGGCTGGGGCGGTGGACATGCTGTCATTCTCCATGGTATGTGCCTCTTAAAATAATATTCAGGCGTTTCAAACGATCCATTCTTTTTCAAGCTGATCGAGTGTATCAGTGGCAATCGCGGCGCGAATCTCGCGCATCAAGCGGGTAATCGTCGCGACATTGTGCATCGACAAAATATGAATCGCAAGCGGCTCATGCGCCTTCACAAGGTGGTGCAAATACCCGCGCGAAAATTGCGAGGCGGGATTATCTTGGTCGGCGGCGAGCGGGGTCGTGTCATCGCGGAACCGCGCATTGCGCATATTCAAGCGCTCACGCGGGGCGCCCTTGGATAACGCCCATCCATGGCGCGCAATCCGCGTCGGCGACACGCAATCAAACGTATCAATCCCGAGCCGCACATTATCAAACACGTCTTGAATCCCGCCAATGCCGAGCAAATGCACAGGACGATCTGGGTGGGCGTATTGCATACACACGCCGACAACGTCGACCATCTGTGCCCGCGAGCCGCCGAGCGAGCCGCCAATCGCCGTGCCGAAAAAGTCGCGGTCACGCGTATATTCGGCGCTTTCTTGGCGCAAATCCTGATACACCCCGCCTTGCATAATGCCGTAAACCGCTTGCTTGCCGTCATTGGTGCGTTTAAATTCGGCCAAGGAACGGTCGCCCCAACGGTGGCTCATCCGCATCGATTTCGCGGTGTAATCCTTGTCAACGTGAAAGGCGGTGCATTCATCAAGCTGGACAATCAAATCGGCGCCTAATTTACGCTGAATCTGCATCGAGCTTTCGGGCGTGAGGGTAATCTCGCCGCCGCCCATATAGGATTTAAAGACCGCGCCTTCTTCGGAGATATTAAGGAGCATCTTATCGCGCCCGTCATTGCGGCGGCCTTTGATTTCATCGGCAATCGTGCCATGCCCCATCGAGAAAATCTGAAACCCGCCGCTGTCGGTGAGCATCGGCCCGTCCCATCCCATCATGGCGTGCAAACCGCCGAGCTTTTCAACAACATCGGCGCCGGGTTGGATCATCAAATGATAGGTGTTGGACAAAATAATATCTGCGCCCAATGATTTCGCCTGCGCCGCCGTCATAGAGCGCAGCGCAGCCTTGGTGCCACAGAAGATATAATTGGGGGTGTCAATCGCGCCATGAGGCGTCAAAAGCCGCCCAAGCCTTGCGTGCGAGGACGGCGATTTGTGTTTAATCTCGAAAGAGAAATTCGGGTAAGTCGTTTCAGACACGCTTAAATCCGCCTTTTAGCAAGAGCGCAAACGCGGTCATTACGCGGTTTTTGCGTTAACCGTTTTTTCGACTTGTGAGCGAACTTTTTTCAAAGACGGGTCAACCTTGGTCGGAGCAATCGACAAAACCCATTTGTCAAAGCCGCCATTGTGCTCAATCGTGCGCAGGCCGGCTGCGGTGACTTTGAGTTTTACCTGACGACCCAGTGATTCACTGAATACGCTCGTGTCCTGAATATTGGGCAGGAAGCGACGACGGGTTCTGTTATTCGCGTGGGAAACATTGTTTCCGCTCATAACGGCTTTGCCTGTAACAACGCAACGACGGGACATTGCTTAATTCCTTATTCTATATGTCTTCAACAAAAATTCTCGGGTAACAGTCCAACGAGCCTCGGTTCAAACGTTCAGTTCAAAATACGCATAAAGGCTTGCTGTACTATAAATCAGAGCCGGACGATAGAGCATCCGCTGCATCAAAGTCAAGCATCTTTCGCCTCTTTTCTGGTTTTTTTATTCTTCGCCATGGGCGAGCTTTGGTCATAGCTTTCTTTTTGGTAGCCAGGGACGACGGAGGCGAGTTTACGAATGATGCCGTCCTCATCCCCCTCATTGGCCAAAACATCAAGATGGTCAATGGTTTTGGCGAGTAAAGACAGGTCAATCGGCTGCGGAATCGCCGCCATCACACCGGGGATTCCGGTTTCGACCGGCTTTTCATTGCGGTCGAATAATTCCTCGAACAACTTCTCACCGGGGCGCAGGCCGGAAAACACGATCTTAATGTCAACATCCGGTTGAAGATTGGCAAGGCGGATCATCTGGCGCGCCACATCGACGATCTTCATCGGCTCGCCCATATCCAGCACGAAAATCCGGCCTCTGTCCTCATCGCTCACCATACCGTGGGCGGAGGCTTGCAGAACAAGGCTCACCGCCTCTTTCACCGTCATGAAATAGCGCTTGATGTCGGGGTGCGTCACGGTCAACGGGCCGCCGTTTTCAAGCTGTTTGCGGAAGAGCGGCACAACCGACCCGCTGGATCCCAAAACATTGCCGAACCGCACGGTGATAAACCGCGTTCTGGTGTCCGAGGCCGTGTCTTCTTTCGCGTTTTGTGAGGCGGCTTTGTGTTTGCCCTTGATGCCATCAAGGTCAAGTGCCTGCGCGTAATATTCGCCGAGGCGCTTGCTCGCCCCCATCACGTTGGTCGGGTTGACGGCTTTGTCGGTTGAAATCTGAACCATCGCGCGGGCGCCATATCGGCGGGCACATTCCGCAACATTACGGGTGCCGACCACATTGGTCAAAATCCCCTCACACGGGTTTAATTCGACCAAAGGCACATGTTTCAAGGCGGCGGCGTGGAACACTAATTCCGGTTTATGATGGTCAAAAATGCGTCCCAGCGCCGCATGGTCGCGGATGGAGCAAATATAGCTTGAGACGTTCAAGGTCGGCCATTTGTCGCGCACATCGTAATCAATGCTGTATAAATTATATTCGCCGTTATCGAGGAGGACGAGTTCAGACGGGCGAAACGCCGCGATCTGGCGCGCTAATTCCGATCCGATCGTGCCGCCGCATCCCGTAATCAAGACGCGGGCACCGCTGACGAAATTTTTAATCGCGTCAAGGTCGAGCATCGCCTGAGGCCGCCCCAATAAATCCTCAATCGCGATGGGTTTGAGCTGAAGCGCCCCCTGCCCCTGTGCAAGGCCGTCTTTGAATTCGGTCATGCTCGGCAAACGCGCGACTTTCAAGCCATATTGATCGACTTTTTTGGCGAGGTCTTCCGCCGATAAAAAATGCCCTTCACCGGTTTTCGGCACCGCCTCGGAAAAGATGAGCCGCTGCGGCCTTTTGCTGGTATTGGCGAGCATATCCAGAACCCTATCAAGCTCTGACGGCCTGCCGAGAACGGGAACGCCGTGAATCTCGCGCCCTTGGCGGTCGCGGCGCTCATCGAGCAGCCCGACAACGCGATACCCGAATACGCGGTTTTGTTTGAGGGATCGGATGAATAATTCCGCCGCGTCCCCCGCCCCGATCATCAGGATATTCGACACATTCTTACTTTTATCCGGTGCGGATAAGATAAAGAAATCGTTCATAAATCCGTCTTTCCACGCGCGGTACATCAAGCGCGGCGCGCCGAGCATGAGCATCAGCAAAAGCCACTGCATAATCGGCAAGGTATAGGCATTGCCGTCTTCGCGTACGAACATGATGGTGGAGGGCGAGAACAACACAACCGACAACGTCGCAGCGCGGACAATATTGAACAAATCGCCAATCGACGCATAGCGCCAGATTCCCTTATACATCCCGACAAGGCGGAAACAGATAATCGCAAAAATACTGAACAACACCGCCACAATCGCGGTTTTTTCGATGGCGAGTTGGTCGGGACGGCTAATCATCAACGCCGCGAGCGGCACCGAAGCCGCCGCCATGATGCTGTCGTGAACAACCGCGAAACAGGTTTTGAACCGTTTGCCGACCACCACCCCTATAATGGCGGTTTCGTCGTCTTTAAGTCCGGAGTCTTTGTTCACTTGTTTGTTTGCCTTTATATTTTAAAAAATGCTAAAACCTAGGCTCAGCACGAACAGCCGAGCATTTCCAAGCCATAGTAAAAGTCATAGTAAAAGGGTTTAGAGCCATGACACAAGCCAAAAATACATCCTCTCCCCTTGTTGATTTCGATGAAATCCGCAAGGTGTTCCGCAGTATGCCTTCTTGTGCGGCGCGGTCTTTGGCGGATGATTTGCCGGATTACCTTGGCTCCCGCCTCAAGGCCGAGGCTTTTTGGCTGCGCAGTGTTTATGCCCGCGCTGGCAAAGCCCAGCTCGCCACCGCGAAAATGGCGCTGTTTTACGCCAATAACATTTTTGCCGCGCCCCATGCAACAAGCGTCGCCCCCGTCGACTTGCCCGCCCGCGACTATACCCCGCTCATCCAAGGCCTGATGGAGGGCGAGGCGATGCTCAATCATATGTGTCTGGCGGCGCAGTGTAACCTCCAGCTTTATGAACTCGACCCCGACACCGCCGTTGAACACAGCCCCGAAGCCGACAGCATGGATGTCCAAGAAGCCGCCATGGCCTTGACCTATGGCATGATGACGGTGGAGCAACAAACGGATTGTTTGCTTGCCTGCGCCTTTGGCAACGGGACAGAGCGCGTTGCCCTTGGCTTGCTTCAGGCCATTTTGATGCCCGCCCTCACTCCCCAAAACACGGTTCAAAACATGGCCCAAAATCGCCCGAACGCCGACGCCAAAGGCCTAGACCGCCTGCGCACGCAAGGCAGCCGCGAAATCGCCGCCCTGTGCGGGGCAATGATCGCCGCCCGCCTTGCTGGGATTCCGGTGGTTGTCGAGGGCTTAACCGGCCTTGCCGCCATGGCGGTGTTGTCCGAAGAAGCCCCCCAAGCCATCAATCATTGCTACCGCATTGATACGCCGCTCGCCGCCGGTCTTAAAATTCCGGCGCAATGGCCGTGTTTCAGCGCCCCCGCCCGTATCGACAGTACCCAAGACCACCCCGCTGTGGGCGCGGATCTTTTGCTCGCCTATGCGGATCTCAAGATGATCTCGGCCTTGCTCTGTGCCGGTCATAACAAGGCTGCCGCCTAAACGCCGTACAGACCCAGCAAACGGATGCCTTGCCCATGACGTTTACGCCCGTCACCGCCCAGCCCGCAAGCCCCGCCCCAAGCCCTGCCTTCGGGATGCTCCCCCATCAAGTCAGCGCCCGCCCCTTCGTTGTGATGCGGTGGCTCGGCATTTGCGGGCAATTCCTCACCATCGTAATTGCGCATTACTGGCTGCATATTGCTTTACCGTTGCCGCTACTGTTGGCTTGTTTGACGCCGTCGGTCGTCATCAATCTTTTTATGATGCACCGTTTCAAAGACAAACCGATCAGTCACCGATCAGTTTTGGCTACCCTCGCCTATGACACTTTGCAAATCGCGGTTTTGCTCTATTTTTCCGGCGGTATTCAAAACCCGTTCAGCATTTTCCTGATCGCGCCTTTGGCGGTCGGGGCGTCCGTTCTCCCCTTGCGTCAAGTGGTGGTTTTGGGTGCCATCGCGATGGGCGTGGCGGGGACGCTGTTCACCTTTCACCACCCGTTGATATGGCCTGAACCCTCGCCCGTTTTGCCCGATTTATTCACCACGGCGCAAGGCATTGCGGTGGTTGTGATGATCATATTAATCGGATTCATTATGTGGAGCATCTCCCATGAACGTCGCAAAATCCTTGATGCCTATGACGAAGCGCGCCATATGCTCTTAAAGCACCGCGCCTTGTCCACCATCGGGGCGTTGACCACTGCGTCTATCCATGAACTCGGGAGTCCCCTATCCACCATCGCCTTGATCGCGGGGGATATGGAGCGCGACATATTCCCCGACGACCCGCTTGCCCCAGATGTTGCCTTGCTGGTTCAGGAAAGCCGCAAATGCAAGGATATTCTGAGCCGCCTCGGCCGCCATTATGACGACAGCCACAGCGCCCTGTCCGGCGATTCCGACCACAGGGCGCCGCCGCGCCCGCTGCCTATGTTGCTCGGTGAGATCATCGAAAGACTCGACCACCAAGGCAAGATGATTACGCTCGATGCGCCCTCATCCTTGCGCCGCCCTTCGGCGCATCTGCCGCTGTTTTCGCCGCAATATGATCTTATTCAGGTTTTTGAGAATATCCTCAGCAACGCCATCGACCATGCCCGCCATACCGTGACCTTGAGCCTTGTCGACGATCCGGCAAGCCGCCATATCGCCATCACCATCACCGATGACGGCGCGGGGTTTCCGGAGAGTGTTCTAAGCCGCATCGGTGAACCCTATATCTCCAACCGCCCCACGGCCTCTGCCAGCGGTTCCAAGCGAGGCAACACCTCAGCAAAACCGAGCCATCATATGGGGCTGGGCTTGTTTATCGTCAGTGTCTTTTTAGACCGGATCGGCGGCAAGGCGGCGTTTTCGAATCTTCCAAACCATGGCCTGAACCATGGCGGCGCCTGCGTTCACATCACCTTGCCATACCCTGAAAACACCCCAAGCCGGACTTGAAAACAAAGGGGTGTGGGGCTACACTGAACCCAAGAACATACATTAAAGGCATAATCCCCTATGACAGTACCGCCCGCATCCATCCCCGCTCAAGCTGCCCCGTCCAAAGGCAAGCTCCTCGTCATTGATGACGACCAAATTCTTGCGGGGCGGACGGCCTTGTCCATGGCGCGGCGCGGATTTGAAACCGAAACAGCCTTCAGCGTCGCCGAAGCCACCGCCAAAGCCCGCGCCTACAAGCCTGATTTCGCCTTGGTTGATTTGCGTTTGGGGGATGGGAGCGGCCTTGACGTTGTCCAAACCCTCAAAGACCATGTCCCCAATTGCCGGATTGTCGTTGTCACCGCCTTCGGCAACATCGCCACGGCGGTTGCGGCGGTGAAGTCCGGCGCGGTTGATTATTTGTCCAAGCCCGCCGATGCCGCCGCGATTGAGGCGGCCTTGCTCAACGAAGGCGGCGACACACTCCCCCCGCTCCCCGAAAACCCGATGCCCGCCGACCGCGTGAAGTGGGAGCATATCCAGCGCATCTATGAACAATGTAATCATAATGTATCGGAAACGGCGCGCAAACTCGGGATGCATCGGCGCACCTTGCAGCGTATTTTGGCCAAATACGCCCCGCGCGAACAAGAAGACTAAGTAAAACAAACACCTCGCGCTCAAACAACCAACGACACGCCAAACAACAAAACCGCGAACAACAGCAACGCCACCGCGATGATATAGGCCGAACGGATAATATCACGCGCGGCGACTTGTGCGCTCGACCCCACCGGCCCGACCCATGGCGTTGACACACCCTTGCCGAAGCGATCCTGATATGGCCCGCCGAGGGTCAGGTTAAGGCTGTAGGCCATCACCGCCATCGCCCGCCCGCCTTCATAGGCCGAGGGCGCGCCTTTTTTGGGGAACAGCCCGCCAATTGCCTTGAAAAATGACGCCGACCCCGTAAAAAACGCCGCCACCGCCATTAAAAACGACGCCGGCCATTGCGCGACCCCGAGCATTAGCCCGATCCACAGCGCCAGAATCTTGGAAAACGGCTGCATCAGCGCCGCCTTACCGGCGCCGAATGACGCCGCGTTCAGCGCGGTATAGAGCAACAACGCATAGCCGCCCAGCGCGATATACACCAGCACAGGCGTCACGCACCACGCCAGAAAACCGCTCAAATTGAGCTTAATCATCCCCCGCGCAAGCCCGTGATCGTCAAGATGGATAAGGTTGGTATAACTTGCCCGCGCCAACCGCATGAAATAGGGGTTTTTCTGCTCGTTTTTGTCGGAGGGTTTCGTTTTGGACATTTGCGTCCTTGCAAACATCACCGAATGGATGAGCGGCGCCACAGGCGACAAACACATCATCAAAATCGCCACATCGACATAGCCATATATATCATAAGGTACAGCCAGCATTGCGGTGCGCAGGGCAAACACCGTCAACAAACACACCATAATGACCAGCACCAAGACCACCGCCCCGCGCACCCATAAAACGGCGCGCGAACGGTTGGGGCGGTTCAACCGCGTGATAACGGGGGTAAAGCATGTATCAATAAACGCCTCGAAAAACGGGCGCACGCCCCAAAGCCGCACGATGATCGGGTAAAGCAAGGCTTGCGCCCCCATCACAAGGCAAACAGTCACGAGTCCTGTAAAGACTCGATGCCCAAGTGATGCGGAGGGAAGGACGGATAAGAGCGAAATATCATCAATCATGCCCTTCAGGATATACCCATCCGCGCATAACGTAAACGGAATTAGCATCCCAATCCCGTCGAAATCCCCGCTAAATCCCCGAGTGCTGGTGCAGGATTTCTTCAAAAATCGCCCAAAAATCGCCGAATTCTTATGGCAATCGGTGGATAGTTTGCCAAAGTGGAAAAATCTTAACTGGTCATAAATTTTTGCTGCGCTACAATAGGCGCAGTTTGAACGGGTATACGGGGGAGATCTCCACCATGCTATATGATATGTACGAATTTATGCACGCGTCTTTATCGCCAGTTAAAATGGCGGCGAAGGCCACACGCCTGACGATGCAAAACCCCTATAACCCGTTGGCCTATACACAGGCTGGGCGCACTGTGTCCGCCGCCGCCGAATTGGTGGAACGCGTCACGCGGCGCTTTGGAAAACCTGAATTTGGCCTTCACGAAACCGTCATCGGCGGCAAAACCGTCGCGGTGACGGAAGAAGTCGCGCATGAGCTTCCGTTTTGTAACTTGCTCCACTTCCGCCGTGACATTGTCAAACGCAAAGACCCGAAGGTTTTGGTCGTTGCGCCGATCTCCGGCCACTATGCCACCTTGCTGCGCGGCACGGTTCAGGCACTGTTGCCGCATCATGATGTTTACATCACCGATTGGCATGATGCGCGCCAAGTTCCCGTCACGGCCGGTCGTTTTAACCTTGATGACTGTATTGATTACCTCATGACCTATATGCGCCTTTTGGGGCCCGATTGTCATGTTCTCGCGGTGTGTCAGCCTGCGGTTCCTGTGCTTGCGGCGGCCTCTGTTCTCGCCTATCGCAACGATCCGGCGCAACCACTCAGCATGACCCTCATGGGCGGGCCGATTGACCCGCGCGTATCCAAAACCCAAGTCACCGAGCTTGCCGAGAAGCGCCCCTTAAGCTGGTTCGAACACACTGTTGTGGCCACCGTGCCGTTTTATTACCCGGGCGCGTTCCGCAAGGTCTACCCCGGATTTATCCAGCTTGGCGGGTTTATGTCGATGAATCTTGACCGCCATATCGGTTCTCACATCGAATTTTATAATCACCTTGTCAAAGGCGACGGCGAACCGGCGGAAAACCACCGCGTCTTCTATGATGAATATCTCGCGGTGATGGATTTGAGCGCCGAGTTCTATCTCCAGACCGTTGAAACCGTGTTCCAAAAACACGCCCTTCCGCAAGAACAAATGATCTGGACAGACCCGATCACCGGTGAGGCCGTTCCCGTCCTGCCGTCGCGCATCAAAAAGACCGCCCTTTTGACGATTGAGGGTGAGCTGGACGATATTTCTGCGGCGGGTCAGACCGAGGCCGCACATAAATTATGTTCCGCCCTGCCCAAGGACAAACATTTCCACCATATGCAGGAAAAAGTCGGGCATTACGGCATTTTCAACGGCCGCAAATGGCGTGAAATGATTATGCCGCGCGTGCGCAATTTCATCCGCAGCCAAGAAAAAGACGATCAAAAAATCTCGCCCATACCAACGCAAGATTTCACGGTCGCCCCCGACATCAAAGCCCCGCTTTGGAAGGGTTAGAGTTAGGATAGGCTTAGAATTAAGAGGAAGGCTTGCGCACAATTCCCGCGCCAGCCTTCCTCTCTCTACGCTGCTTTCAGCCTAACGCCGCACACTCTCCCCCACATACCGCGAGCAGGGGCGTTCCCCTGCAAAAAGAAACCGTTTATCAAAACACACTTTATCAAAAAACACTGCGGCGCTGTGTCAACGCCCATGCGTCCCCCGTATCGGGCGCGAGGAATACGTGGCATAAACGCGGCGATTTAATCCGCTCCGATGCAGTCCACGCCTACTTTAGCAACGCCTATCCCGTTTGCTTTTCGCTTTTGCTTTTCACGTTTGCTTTTTACGTTCTGGGCCTTGCTGTTTTCCTTCCCAAACTCCTTCCCAGATTCCTTGCTTTTCCTGCCATATTGCTCTGCATCACATTTTTAATTGAGAATGACTTTCAATTGCAGATCAATCTTGCTATAGTCAGAAAAACGACCTGAATAATCAGGCAAAACGAGAAATATTAGGGAGAACAGAATGTGGGTTTGCCATTGCAACGCCTTTAACGACAAGGCCTTAGACCGTGCGATAGCCGATGTCAAAGACTCCATGGCCGCCCGCGGTGAGCCAACGGGCAAAAGGCCAAAAACCTCCGAAGTCTATCGCCAAGCCTCGAACGGTAACCGCCCGAATTGCGGAACATGCCTCGATACGATCAAAGGCCGGATCAATGCCTCCATGGCCGGTGCAGCGGACGAAAATACAGCGTCATTGCCCACAACAGCCAAGCACGATGCCCCCGCAAACGACAATGACAACGCAAACGCCTCAAGCAACGCACCAAACAACACGCCGGAGCCCGCAAAACCGCAGCCCACAGAGAACGCCACAGAGAATGCCGCAGAAAACGCTGCCGCAGGGCGCTGGAACCCCGATTCATCCCCCCATGCCTCCGATAAAAAGCAGCTCGCCGCCATCAGCCCGCACGCTCCCGCTCCCGCCGATTTCAAAAAATCGGGCTGTACGCATTGCAGCTGTGGCGCGTTCACGCCCTCCGCGCCGCGCCCCTGATCTTGAGCCTTGGCCTGATCTTGGTCTAGGCTTGATCTGAACTTAAGCGCCCTATAAGCAGCTCTGCGTTGAGGCGCCTCACCGTACAGCATTACGGATTTGTTCTTGCTTTTTGCCGTCTTTTTCCATATAAATTATCCATGACAGATAATCGCACAAAGAAACCATCCATTACCGGCTTTATCCCGACCGAGTTTGTTGAGAATGTGTATCTCGGCATCATGGATATGGACGAGGCGCAGGCCGACATTGAAAATCGGATCGAAGACGCGCACGAATTAATGAACCGCCCGATCAGGGATATCCTCAACCGACTCGAAGACGATGACTATCATGACGAGATCGAAGGTCTGCATGACGAACTCATCGCCCTGATGGATCGGTCGTTGTTGTTTTACTGTTTTGCCCTGAAAAACATTGAATTCATGCCCCATGCCACCGCCCGCAACAAACAGCGCCTCAGCAACGATTTTTCCATCATCGCCGGTCAATATCACGATCCCGATTTTCTGGCGCAAGAAATTCGAGGCACGATTGACGGCGTTTTCCCGACTTTGAATGAACTCAGAGAATGTTTTTCGCGCAGCACCATCAAAACGCGCCGCCACAATGCATGGCATGACGATTTTGCCAAAGACATCCTGCGCGGGCGCGAATTGACCCGCGAAGACATGGAAGACCGCATGGAATATCAATTCTTCAAACAAAAATACTTCCCGCTCGGTATTTTTAAAACAAGCGAAGCAACCGCCAAATGGCTTGAAACCGCCATCCATGATAGTGCCTTTATTGACCGCACCTTTGATGAAATTCGCAGCGGCGCCCTGCAAACCGTCTTCCCGGGGTTTTCCTTGGTCGAAGAACCGATAGCCAAGCAAGACAGCGTTGAAAACATGCTCCGCGCCACCAAGGGCGTTTTGCGCAAAGCAACGCATATTCCTGCACCAAAACTCAAACGCGCCTGATCTTTGCCTTGATGTAATACGGGGGATGCAACGCGGGTGTTGTATAATCCCGCGCATTATTGTTATCTATACCCCAAGCAATCAATAACCATATCAGGCACCGTAACCCGTGTTCCTCATACCGAAGCAATACAGCCCCGATCCGGATGATTCCGCCTTCGGCCCCTATGTAGACCCGCAGATTAGTGATCGCGCCAAGCGCCTCACTTTGCGCGTAGACCCGAAGAACAGGCGCATAAAGCTCGTCATCCCCCGCTATGCCCGCGAAAAGGACGTCAAACGATTCGTAGAGCGCCACCAAGCATGGATTGCCGCCCGCCTTGCCGATTTGCCGCGCGGTGTGCCGTTTGACCACGGACGCATCATTCCGATTTTCGGGCGCGAACGCAAAATCCACATTGAGCCCAGCCAAAAACGCACCACGGAGTGTGTCCTAAGCGCCGACAGCTTGCTTGTCCACAGCGCCCGCCCCGACCCGTCTTCCAACATTCGGCGTTGGTTGATCGAACAATTGCGCCGCAAGATAGAGCCACTATCCCACGACAAGGCCGCCGCCATTGGCAAGAGCATCAACGGCATCACCTTGCGTGACACCGGCACGCGGTGGGGAAGTTGCACCAGCAACGGAAAATTATCCTATTCATGGCGACTCGTTTTTTGCCCCGACCATGTGATTGACTATCTCGCCGCTCATGAAGTAGCGCATTTGCAACATATGGATCACAGCAAAGCGTTTTGGACGCTATGCGATTCCTTATCGGACAACATGATCGGCGGGCGTGAGTATCTAAAGCTCTATGGAACCGAGCTTATGCGCTATGGCAACGCGGATTAACCGCAACGGCAACGCCGATTAACCGCCATTTTTCGGGGGCTGCATGGACGCTACAAGCGCGTTATAATCCCGCCTTGCGGCGCTGGCCTTGCATGAAGTCTATCGCGCCTTGAAGGATATGCTGCGCCGCCATTTTGTCGATGACATCGGCGCGGCGCTTACGGCTTAAATCCGCCTCCGCGATCAAAAATCGGTCAACGGCGCTGGATGACAGGCGTTCATCCCATAATCCGACCCACATGTTTGAGAACGCGCCGCCAAGGGTTTCGGGGCGCTGCATCTGCATAATCGTGTCGCAAATGGATTGGCATCGCGGCCCCTCCGACCCATCCATATTGACGGGATATCCAAAAACAATCCCTTTAATGTTATATTGTTCAATGACTTGAACGAGTTCTTTCAAGTCGTTTGTGAACTTAGAGCGGCGGATTGTATGTAATGGCGTGGCGATGGATTGCCCAGAATCCGACACGGACAGGCCGAGTGTTTTCTCACCATGGTCAATACCGATCAAACGGGCGGGGTAAGGACAGGTTTGCCAGACCGCACTTAACCGATTTAAATCTGCGAAAGCCATATTTCCTCTTTAATTTCGGGGTTCTTTATGCTTTAAAAGATAGCCCGTATGAAGATATAGTGAAACGCGCCCGCGCACACAAGCGCAAAGAGCGGGCATAAACACAGACACAAACACGATAGCCAAGGAAGCAAACAGCATGTCAATGGACGTAAAAACAGTGGCAAAAGTGGCCTCCCTCGCCCGTATTCGGGTTGAGAGTGACGAGCTGGACAAATACTCACGCGAATTAAGCGGCATTTTGAAATGGATTGAAATGCTCGACAACGTCAACACCGACTCTGTAGAGCCCCTCGCCAATGTCGCGAATATTGAGCTTAAACAACGCGAAGACGTCGTCAGTGACGGCAACTATCAACAGGCCGTCCTCAAAAACGCGCCGGAGAGCCTGCAAGGCTATTTCGCAGTACCGAAAGTGATCGAATAACAAAGTAATTCAATAACATTGACGCTATCAACAGATCGAAGAACAGGCCGCATATCATGACCGAACTCACCAATTTGACCATCAGCGAAGCCCTCGCCAAACTCGGCAAAAAAGAGATCAGCGCCACCGAATTGACGCAGGCGCACATCACCGCGATTGAGAAAAACCGCCACCTCAACGCCTTCATCACCGAAACGCCGGACATCGCCTTGTCGATGGCGAAGGCCAGTGACGAACGCTATGCCAAAGGCACAGCCGGCGCGCTGGAGGGCATCCCTCTTGGCATCAAGGATTTGTTCTGTACCAAAGGCACGCGCACAACGGCGGCGAGCAACATCTTGAACAATTTCGTTCCGCAATACGAATCAACCGTCACCAGCAAATTCTGGAAGGATGGCGCGTTGATGCTCGGCAAGCTCAATCTCGATGAATTCGCGATGGGTTCCGCCAACACCACCAGCCATTTCGGCAATGTCCTGAACCCTTGGAAGCGCAATAACGGCGACACCACCGACCTCGTCCCCGGCGGCTCATCCGGCGGGTCATCCGCCGCCGTTGCCGCCCGCATGGTGATGGGCGCGACGGGTACGGACACTGGCGGTTCTATCCGTCAACCCGCCGCGTTTTGCGGCATTTCGGGCATTAAGCCGACCTATGGGCGGTGTTCCCGTTGGGGCGTTGTTGCGTTTGCGTCGTCGCTTGACCAAGCCGGCGTCTTTGCCCGCAATGTTGAGGATTGCGCCACGCTGCTGCAATCCTGCGCTGGGCACGACCCGATGGACAGCACCTCGGCCAATTTGCCCGTGCCGGACTTCAAAGCTTTGCTCACAGGCTCCGTCAAGGGCATGAAAATCGGCATTCCGAAGGAATACCGCATGGACGGCACGCCCGAAGAAATCATCAAAATCTGGGATCAAGGCATTGAATGGATGAAGGACGCGGGCGCCGAAATCGTCAACGTATCCTTGCCGCACACCGAATACGCCTTGCCGACCTATTACATCATTGCGCCGGCGGAGTGCTCGTCCAACCTTGCCCGCTATGACGGGGTTCGTTATGGCCTGCGCGTTGAGGGCGAAAACCTGATCGACCAGTACGAGCGCACCCGCGCCGCCGGATTCGGTAACGAAGTCAAACGCCGCATCATGATCGGCACCTATGTTTTATCCGCCGGATATTACGATGCCTACTATGTGAAGGCGCAAAAACTCCGCCGCTTGATCTATAACGACTTTATGAATGCGTTTGAAAAGGTTGACGCCTTGCTCACCCCGACCGCGCCATCCGCGGCCTTCGGCATTGGCGAAAACGAAGACGACCCGATCAAAATGTACCTCAATGACGTGTTCACCGTACCGTGTTCTTTGGCTGGCCTTCCGGGCATGTCGGTTCCGGCGGGTGTTGATTCCCTTGGCCTTCCGCTTGGGCTTCAGATCATCGGCAAGCCATGGGATGAAGTGACGGTGTTTAACGTCAGCCGCGCCATCGAACGCGCCGCGAACTTCACCGCCATGCCCGCAACGGTGGTGAGCAAAGCGGCCTAAGCGCTGATATTCCATTCTCTTACATACAGATATAAAGACAGATACAGGTTCAAAAACATGGCATATTTAATCAGAGGCGAAACAGGCGATTGGGAAATGGTCATCGGGCTTGAGGTTCACGCCCAGATCACCGCCAATTCAAAGCTTTTCTCCGGCTCCGCCACCGATTTCGGCTCGGAAGCCAACACGCAGGTCAGCTTCGTCGACGCCGCGATGCCCGGAATGCTCCCCGTCCTCAACCAATATTGCGTTGAGCAAGCGGTGCGCACGGGTCTTGGCCTTAATGCCGCCGTGAATAAATATTCGGTGTTCGAGCGCAAGAATTATTTCTATCCCGACTTGCCGCAAGGCTATCAAATCTCGCAATTCCTGCACCCCATCGTCGGCAAGGGCGTGGTTGAGATTGACCTTCCGGACGGCACGACCAAGGAAATCGGCATTACCCGCCTGCACATGGAACAAGACGCGGGCAAATCAGTCCACGACATGCACCCGAAAAAGAGCTTTGTCGACCTCAACCGTTCCGGCAGCGCCCTGATGGAAATCGTGTCTGAGCCGGACATCCGTAGCCCCGAAGAAGCCACCGCCTACATCACCAAGCTGCGCATGATTTTGCGCTACCTCGGCACGTGCGATGGCAACATGGATGAAGGCTCGATGCGGTGCGATGTGAACTTGTCGATGCGCAAACCCGGCGCCCCGTTCGGCACGCGATGTGAGATCAAGAACGTGAACTCGATCAAGGCCGTTCAGATGGCGATTGATTACGAGGCACAGCGCCAGATCGAAGTGCTTGAAAACGGCGGCGTGATAAAGCAAGAAACCCGTTTGTGGGACCCCGCAAAGGGTGAAACACGATCGATGCGGTCAAAGGAAGAAGCGCATGATTACCGCTATTTCCCCGACCCCGACTTGCTCCCCCTCACCTTGACGGATGAGCTAATCGCCCGCATCAAGGCCACATTGCCGGAATTGCCGGATGAGAAAAAGCACCGCTTCATGGGCGATTACGGTTTGTCGCTCTATGATGCCGGCGTTTTGATTGCCGAGCGTGAGCGCGCCGATTTCTTCGAATCCGCCGCCAAAGGCCGCGATGCGAAGCTCTGCGCCAACTGGGTGTTGAACGAATTGCTCGGACGCCTGAACAAGGACGGCAAAACCTTGTCCGACTCCCCCGTTTCCGCCGAAAACCTCGGCGGCCTGATTGACCGCATCGCGGATAACACGATTTCGGGGCGCATTGCCAAGGACGTCTTCGCCGAAATGATGGACAGCGGCACCACCGCCGATTCAATCATTGACGCCAAAGGCCTCAAACAAGTCACCGACACCGGCGCAATTGAGGCCGTCATCGACTCCGTCATGGCCGAAAACCCGCAAATGGTGGCCGATTACCGCGGCGGCAAGGATAAATTATTCGGCTTCTTCGTCGGGCAAGTCATGAAAAAATCCGGCGGCAAAGCCAACCCCGCCGCCGTCAATGACCTGCTGAAATCCAAGCTGGACGGTTAAAGCCGTGCGGCCTTACAGGCGAAGCAGCCTCATAACGAAACGAACATAAACCGCCCCCCCCAAACACCGAAAACCGCGTTAAAAATTTGACGCGGTTTTTTCTATCTGCTATTTGTTTTTCATATTTCTTGGAGAGTGTTGTGCAACCAAAAGTCAATAAACCCGAACCAGCGGAACCCGCGCAAGACATGTACGCCGATGTTCATTTGAGCGACGCGGACGATAAGGCGTTGGAACGGATGAAAAAAGACCTCCTTGGTGCCTTTAACGGTGAAAAAAGGGCTCTGGAGCAGGGCGGATCGATTTCCTATGAGCGCGGCATTTATATGGTCAGCGCCGCCACGGGATTCGCAGCGATCTGCACCGAGCAACGGGAACGCGCCATGCTGCGCGCCCGCCAACAGCATTTTCTCAACCAAAGAGCCAAGCCTTGAAACCCGTTGCCAAACCACAGAAAGCCGATTTTTCCGCCGTAAAACTCAGCGCGGAGGAAGATGAATTGCTGAAAGAGATGCAGAGCGACCTGAGCAGCATTTTCCGCACCTTATCGCATCGCTATTCGAGCACAGGCCTTGACAGCCAAGACATGAGCGCCCTTGCCGCCGCCGCGACGGGCTACGCCGCCATATGTGCCGAGCAGCGCGAGCGGCAAATGCTCCGCGCCATCAAAGCTGCAAACGCAACCCCCACCGCAAAACAGAAAAAAACGCCATGAAGCCGATCAGCAAACCCACGCCGCAGGCCATCCCCCTCCAGCAAGCCGACGATGCGATGCTGGAAAAAATGAAGCAGCGCGTTGCCCGTATTTTCAGCATGGCGGACGCCAGCTACCAATACGATGCCATGAGCGCCCAAGCCAGCGCGGCGGCGGCCTTTGCCGCGATTTGCGCCGAACAACGTGAACGCGCCATGCTCCGCGCTGCGACAACGCCGGCGTCGGCGCGCTCTAAATCCAAAGCCAGAAGCCCGCAATAAGCGCGGCGCGCATCACCTGCGCCCCGTCAATCCGTTTTTAAGATTTATGCGCTATTCTATATATCATGCGTATGAATGAAAAAATCACTGGCCGCTCATGCGGCATTTCATGGCTGAAAAACGCTTCCCCACAGCGAATCAAAACATCCTGCACCCGCTATATTCACGGCGAATCCGGCGCCACCGCCATTGAATATACGCTCATCGCCGCCGGAATCGCCCTTGCGATTGGCGCGGCGGTGTTAATCTTTGGCGGCGATGTTGCGGCACTTTTTGACTATGCCCTCTCGCGCTTTCGCAATGAATAGGCTATACTCCCCCATATAAGCGAACGGATTCAACGCCCCCGCGCGGGTGTTGCAAAAAAACAACAGCAAAAAAGTTTTTTTGTTTTTTCTATATCGTCTTTATTCCCATCCTTAATTATGTCGGGTTATCGTTGTGACAGTTCTGCTTCTGGCAGGATGATGTTAAAACTTTTTTCTTATAAATCATGGAGGAATATGATGAAGAAAATTCTACTCGGCACAGTTGCCGTTTGCGGCCTCGCCGTTGCTGCTGCTGCTCCTGCCAAGGCTGAAGGCCTTGAGCTCGGAATCAGCGGTATGTTCATTGGTTATGGTGTTTACAACAACCAAGACGAAATGACCGGCGTTGAGACACGCGGTTTTGACCTTCGTAAAGAAACCGAAGTTCACTTCACTGGCGAAACAACCCTCGACAACGGCCTGACCGTTGGTGTCGTTGTTGAAACCAACCTTGACCGTGCTGATAACGCTGACATCGTCGAAGAAAGCTATGCTTACATCTCCGGCGGCTGGGGCCGTTTCAACCTCGGTGAAGAAGAAGCCGCTACATACTTGTTGCAAGTTGCTGCTCCTTCCGCTGACGCAAACATTGACGGCATTCAACCAGAAATCAACAGCTTCAACTACCTGACATTGGTAAGCACAGCTGCTGCTCCTGCTGTTGGTGTTGGTCACGTTGCTGGCACACAGTTGGGCTATGACCAAACTGTAACCGGTTATGCTAACAAAATCACCTACTTCACGCCTGTATTCAGTGGCTTCCAAGCCGGTATTTCTTATACCCCAGCTTTGTCTGAAGCTCCTCAAAACGGCTTGGCTCCGATCACCGCGAACAAAAACGCTGGTTTTGACGACGCTGTTGAAGTTGCCGTTCGTTACGAAGGCACATTCGACGAGATCGACCTCGCCCTCGGTGGTGGTTTCTCTCAAGTTGACCGTGAAATCTCAGGTGTTGGCCTTGACAAACGTGACGTTTGGAACATTGCTGCTGACTTGAACTGGGGTCCTTTCGGCCTTGGCTTGGTCTACAAAGAAGACAACAATGGTATCTCCAGCAACGGCAACACCGACATTTTCGTTGTTGGTCTTGACTACGTAACTGGTCCTTACACATTCGGCGCTTCTTACTACGAGCGTGAAGACGAAGTCGGCGTTGGTGCCGGTTCCGTTGGTACAGCTACGCACGGCGTTGCTGGCGACCTCGAAACAACCCGTTGGACTGGTGGCGTTGGCTACGAGTACGGCCCGGGCATGAGCTTCCGCGGTTCTTTGGCTTACGTTGAAGCCGAAACAAGCGTAGCTGGTGACGTTGAGCGTAACGGTTACCAATTCTCCGTCGGTACACAAATCGACTTCTAATCTTCGGATTGGAAAGAATTCGAAAAAGGCGTGGTCTTCCACGCCTTTTTTATGTTTGCGTTTTGCTGTGGCGCGGCTGTGGCGCTGCTGTCGCCTTCATCCTACAATCAAAAGACAATAAAAAACGGAGAGCAAGCGCTCCCCGTTCCTTGGCATCGTCAAACAAATCCTAATAGAGAATCAGGCTATCTCACAAAACGACGCAAGGCCGTTATCCCGCGGGACGAGCCTTTGGCTTTGGCTTCGGCGGTATAGCGTTGCTCAACATCCACGATGTCCTCAATACAGACCTTCATACCGTGGCCTGTGGCATGCAAGATTTGCGTGTTGTTCACCATCATTCCGACATGCCCAGGGAAGAACACAATATCAAGCGCACGCGGCTCATGGTCTGCCGACTCCGCCGATGCATCTATGCGAAGACTGTCAAAATCAACGCAGAGCGCTCCCGCCTTGGCGAGAAACACACGCTGTGGCCCCGAATCACGCGGCAAGGCCGCGCCATGCGCCGCAAATGCGAGTTGCACGAGCGCCGAGCAATCAATCCCGGCGGGGCTGCGCCCGCCATAAACATAAGGGCATCCCATAAATATTTGCGCCGTGCTGATGGCTTTTCCGACTGTCTTTTGCGTTGGGGGTACATCACCGTGTTCATGTCCGTCCGCGGCCTCCTCCTCTGCATCGAAATGATCCAGCCGCACCCATCCGCCGCTCAGAACCTCGCGCACATAGCCGTTTTGGGTGTCTGTCGTATCGTCCCGCAAGGCGCGGCCGCCGAACGGGATGCTCCCCAATACCCGCCCCTTCACATCGGGCGCCGCATAGATGGGGGCGTATAGTTTGCAGGCGCGCATGGTTTTTGGCGCTCCGTCTTGTGCCTGTGCGCTCTTCAGCCCCCGCGTCAAAACCCAGCCTTCATAGCCGTCAACAAGGCTGCGCCCAAGGGCCATATCGCCTTTGGTGTGTTCCACCGCGAAGGCCTCGCCGTATAATAATTCCGTTCCGTGCGGCTTGAATCTGTCCAGCGCCGCATCCGCTGGCACTTCATACAGGCGCAGGGTTGTTTGTGTCACATAATGTATCGTCGCCATGCGGAAAACTCGCTCTCTATGAAACTATGAAGACAAGATGTATTATTCTTATGCTTATCGCCTATCACAGTGATGAGTCTAAAGGATAACAGCCAAGCAAGTCTAGGAACAACCGAGCATGAGCGAACAAAACGCCCCTTCACCCGTCATGATGCGCGTTTACGAGAATGACAAAAAAGGCGCGACCGGATTTTTCCGCAATCGAGCGTTTTTAATGACCGCGGTTGATTTGCTCAAAACCTTGCCACGCGGGCATATCAACATCTTGTTTCATGCCTGTTCGGTCGGGGCGGAGCCCTACTCCTTTATTGCCTATGCCGCGATGAACGGATTTTTCCAGCATTTTGAGTCCTTCAACATCCTCGCCACGGATATCGAACCATCCTTCATCGCGCAGGCACAGGCCGCACAATACCCGTCCTCCATCCTGAATGGTATGAACGACCAAGAACGCGCCTTCTTTGCTTCCTCATCCGTGCCAGACATGGTAACGATTCATCCCGCGATAAAGGAGGCGGTTCAATTTATTCCTGCGGCCTCCTTCACCGATTTTCAAACCGACATGGCGTTTGACGCGGTGTTTGTGATGAATGCCCTCACCTATGTATCGGCGCAGGAACAAACAAAGGCCATCAACGCCATTGCGGCCTATAACACGCGGTTTTTGTTCACCACCGCCTTTCACCCCGACTCGGTCAAGGCCGACATGGTGCAGACCGGCTATCACCCCGCCTCCACCAACAGGGCGCAAATCCATAACGGGTGGGGCGACCGCATCACACCCGCCCCGATTGCCCCGTCATCGCCGGAATATTCATGGCGCATCCCGCCCTATTCCGAAAATATTCCCGATTACGAGTATCGGTGCTGTGCCATTTTTGACAAAGGCACGGTATAGAGGGGAAACCGTATAGGGCGGGCGATATATAGGGGCGGTAATCCTTGTACCGCGTTTTATACCGCGCGGTTGCCCCTTGATCTTTTAAGGTTCCGCGCCCAGCAAACCGCGTTAGAGCGGCTCTCGCATCGTGTTGGCCCTTCCTTAATTTGCCTAATTCTTAAGTTTTAGTTAAAAAAACTTTGACATATCGGCTAAAAAACATTATGGTAATAAAAAATAAAACAACAAACCAACGGTAATGGAGTATATAAAATGGCGATTAACCAGAAACTTCTCGGAGCTGTAGCGGGCGCGGCAATGCTGACCATGGGTGCCGGCGAAGCCTTCGCACGCTGTAACGCATATGTCGAAACGGTACAAGCCAGCGGCACCAATGTGACCGTCACTTTCCGTACCCATGTCGAAGGCTATGGCCCATTCGTTCCACCATCAGGCCCCTATGTCGGCCACTACACCAACGCCTCCACCAATGATGTCGCCGCCATTCGCGCCTTGATTGACAACCGTCGCGAGGGTACAGGTATTGATACAAACAGCCACCTGCACATCGAACAACGCAAATTGAACGCCTGTAACGATGCGTTTGATCAAGCCAACCGCTTGATTATCCGCTTGATCCGCGACACGCCCGATCCGGTTGCCCGTGTTGAGCCTGCCCCGCGCGTCGTTGTTGAGCCAACCCCACGCGTTGTTGCCGTCCCACCAGTTGGCACGACCGAGCGTGAACCGGTTATCATTAAGCCGCGTGAAACAACCCCCGTTGTTGTGGCGGAGCCACGCGTTTGCACCGCACCGGCGCAACGTGTCATCCAATTGGGCATTCCTTGTAACTGTGAAAACGGTCAGATCATTGTCCGGAGCGTCCAAGCCCTTGTTGAACAAAATTTCGGTTCACAAGTTGACGAGATTGTCGTGTACAACAACCCGAACCTTGATGCAGCAAACGGCGTCCAAATCGCCGTCAGCGTTACCGACATTGTCGGCGACCAGCCGCGCTTTCACCCGACCCAGACATTCATCACCGTTGGCGGCGTGGTACAACCCACCGCAGGCGGCGTGACATTGGATGCTTTCTTGCGTCAAACAATCGCTGGCGCGGGCGCACGTCCACAACCGGCGACCATTCCCTGCCCCCGCGCCTAAGACCGCGTAAAGCAGCATAAACTCATACAAAACGGGCTGAAATACAGCCCGTTTTTGTTTGTGTCCGCCGTTAAAAGCGCCAAAGCGATTTTCGGCCTATTTATACATATAGTCTTCAGAAGGGAATGTTTTGGCGCGGACTTCGTCGGCATATTTCTTGACCGCATGGGCAATCTCATCCCGCGCATTGCCAAAGGGCTTCACAAATTTCGGTTTGCGCCCGCTGGTCAGGCTCAGCATATCCTCCGTCACCAGAATCTGCCCGTCACAGGCGACAGACGCGCCAATCCCGATGGTTGGAATGTCAAGGGCGGCGGTAATATCATCCGCGATCTCCGCCATCAAACATTCCAAAACAACGCTGAAAGCACCGGCGCGTTCAACCGCCTTGGCGTCCGCCATCATCGCATCGCGGGCGGATTGTGTTTTGCCTTGAACCACATACCCGCCGTGCATTCGCACTGATTGCGGTTTGAGGCCGATATGCGCCATCACGGGGATGCCGCGCTGGACGAGGAAATCAATCGTGTCCGCCATTTCCACGCCGCCCTCCACCTTGACCGCATCGCACCCTGTTTCCGCCATGATGCGGGCGGCGTTGCGATAGGCCAATTGCGGGCTTTCTTGGTATGTGCCGAACGGCATGTCCACAACGACACAGGATTTATCCGCCCCGCGCGTCACCGCCTTGCCATGGGCGATCATCATATCCAGTGTCGTTTCCATGGTTGAACCGCATCCATACACCACCATGCCGAGGCTGTCGCCCACCAGCATCACATCGACCATGCTGTCCATAATCTGCGCCATATAATGCGTATAGCAGGTCAGGCAAACCACTGGCGCATCGCCGTTTTTTGCCTTCCGCGCCGCGATGGTTACGGGCGTCATTTTTTTGTGCTGTGCGGTTGCGCTCATATCGCTCGCCTTTTCTTTTCATTCAACAAAAACGGGTTATAGCCTGTTTACGCCCCATACGCCAAGACTTGTTGGTAAATGACGGGGAAAATATCCCACGCAAGGCGCAGCACGAGCATCAACATCATGCCCTTGAACACGGCCTTAAAGCTCTCCTCAGGGATGCGGGTAAGGATGCGGCTGCCCATCAACGTTCCCAAAAACCCCGATGCAATCATCGCCGCCATAAGCGGGATCCAAGGCAAAAACGCAAAGCCAAGTACCGCGAACGCAAAAATCTTCATGCCGTGCTGCATCGTCATACAGGCCGCGAATGTCCCGATATGACTTTGTTTCCCGAGGTTCAGCGGCAATAAAGCCGCCGCGACAAACACCCCTGTCGCCCCGAAAAACATCGTCAGGGAACTCGCCACCACGCCGCAAAGGCTCATCCCCAGCTTGCCGGATCGTTTCACCTTTGGCTTTGGGGCAAACACCATATACACAATAAAAACAACGAGGCCGAGCTTTAACCAATGGTCGGGGAGCTCTTTCATAAACAAGCTGCCCACCACAATCCCGACCGCCGATCCCGCCACGAAAAACCCGACCAACGGCCAAAGAATGGATTTGAATTGCACAATAGTGCGCCCGAGATTCGAGCCGAGCTGTACCACTCCATGGACAGGGATCAAAGCCGCCACGGGCATCTGGAGCGCCATAACGGCGAGCATCGCAACACCACCGCCAAGCCCCGCCGCAGCGGATATGCTGGAGGTTATAAAACTCGCAATAATCAAAGCCATCGCGAAATCAAGCGCCACATCCGGCGGAAGCAAAACATCCATCATAAAGCCATTCCGTCATTTATTTTGACGAGAACGCTATAACTCTTTGTCTGCCTGCGCAACTGATAACGCCATAAAAAACGCTCCGGCACAACAAGCTACCGGAGCGTCCTTAATCAAGATAAACCGAACGGTTTTATTCCGCCGCTTTCGGGGCGTGGGCGGACAAAGTCACAAAGGCCGATTGTTCCATACGGGTTTCAACCGACATTTCCGCCGTTGGCGCAGAAACAGAATCATACGCCATTTCCGCCATGCCCATTTTCATCATGCGGTTATTCGCCCGCGCCACCATCGGACGCACCGACACGTTGCCGCCGTTAAATTGAACCCCCGACACGCGAAAATTACGCCCTGGATAGGCCGCATTCAAGCGGGCCAATTCGGCATCGACTTGTTTGTAAATATCTTGGCGAAGGGTGATGTTCGCGTCCTCGATTTCCTTCAATTCCGGCGAGAATTGAACGCTGGCGATGGTGAATTGCAATCCGGCGCGGCTGTTTTTCTTGACCTTGTCGGCAAGGCCAGCGAGTTGGCTCTCCGCTACGCGGGCTTCGTATGTTGCATACCAACGCTCAAGCCCCGCTTCGTCTTGGGAACGGTTAAGGGAAATTGACCGCCATTTCGTGTCGCTCACCAAGCCTTCCAAGGCTTTGCTGATCTCGTCACGAATGGTCGCCGCATTGGCGGAATCTCCCGCCGCAACGATGTTCACCTGCACCAAGGATCGCGCGGTGGTCACCCATGTTTCGGCGCGCAGTTCAAGCGTGATGCTGTCTTGGATCGGCTGTGCCTCCTCGGCACGGGCGGATGCGGCGCCAAATGTCGAAACCGTCAAAACACCAACGGCAACCATCACGGACAACGCGAATTTATATAAATCAGAGCGGGAAAAGCGAGCCTTGTAAGGCATTATGACCTCCTTGTGGCGGGTTGAGGGGTTTGGTTTATAAAGCCATAAACCAATGGCGGTTACTCTACCTCATCCCGCCTGTTTTTACAATCTGTGACAATATTTTACCCGTTTCTTGTCCTACTGCCTCCCCCGTTTCTTGGCGCATTATCCGCCGCAGCCAAAACCGATATGCGATTTATTCTTGGTAAAACGCCGTGAGTGCCGTAAGTTACGCGCAAAGTAATAATGAGTTTTATCATGCTGTCATATCAACATCACTATCATGCCGGCGGTCAGGCCGATGTCCACAAACACATGGCGCTGTGCGCCCTGTTGACCGAGATGGTGCAAGACCCGACCCCGATCACCTATGTCGAAACCCATGCGGGGCGCGGCTTATACGATTTGACAACGCCCGAAGCACAAAAGACGGGTGAGGCCGAGCGCGGCGTGCTTGATATGCTCAAGCGCCGCGCCATACCCAACACTCACCCCTATTTTAAAATGGTGCATGACCGCAAGCATTACCCGGGTTCGCCCGTTATTGCTCAACGCATTCTGCGCCAGACGGATCAAATTCATTTGCTGGAGTTGCATCCGCAGGAATTCAAACATCTGCAATCCTGTGTTCGCGGCAATAACGTGTTTTTATACCATGAAGACGGCTATGACACGTTGTTGGAGATGATCCCCCCCGCCCCGCCGACGCCAGTGCGCGGCCTTGTCTTGATCGACCCGAGTTACGAGATCAAGAGTGAATACAGCTTCATCCCGCAATTTGTTGAGGAAGTCCAAACCCTGTGGCCGCAAGCCACCGTCATGGTGTGGTACCCGATTTTAGAAGCGGGCTTGCATGTCGACATGGTCAAGGCTTTACAAGCCCTCCACCCCGCCGCTATTCCGGCTGAAGCCATGTTCACCAATGAACGCGCCTTGGGCAGCGGGATTTTGCTCCTCAACGCCCCTGCCTATCCATAAGAAGATCCCCTAAACCAAAGGATCAGGGCGGTCGGCGGATGAGGCGTTGCACCGGAACCATCCCGCAATGCTGCGGCGGGTGCGGTGCGCGGGGGTCACTTCGTGCGGGATTTCTTCGCTCAGGAAAACAACAAGTGTCGCGCCTTCCGGTTCCACGACGTGCATAAGCTCATCCGTGCGTTCCATGTCATATAAATTCAGTTTGCCGCCGTCTGCGCCCGTCCAATCGGCGTCATTCAGGTAACAAACCGTCGAAACGATCCGGTTCTTGCCGCCCTTGAGCGCATCAATATGTTTCTTGTAAAACCCGCCGGCGGGGTACACGGCGTAATGCGCCTCATATTCAAACAGGCCAAGGAACAACCCCTTGTTCAAGGCGAGCCGCAAAATCTCCATCAAATTCAGGTAAACGGCGTCCTGCGCCTGTTCATGGTCGAGCCAGAATGTGAGGTCTTTGCGGATGTTCGGGGCAATCTTGTTATTGTCGTGACGGCCAATTCCGGCCTTGGTCAGGGCGTTTTGAGCCTCCAGCCCATCCAGCCTTTGCCGCAATGTTTCTTGCAGCCCAATGCCAAGATAATGCGGCTGCACCGACCAGCCCTTTTCGTATAAATCCTGCACAATCCGTTCGTTCATCACGTTGACGGAATTATGGATCGCCAAAAGACTGTCCTGAGCCTGTGTCATCGCCGATTCATGCGCCGAAACCACCCCGAGCGCAAGAGGGATTATTTTATCAGCTTCGCAATCTTTTTATGAAAACGCCTTTGACTAGGCCGCATTTATGGAATACAAATGCGATAACCATAAAAACAATCGGACAAACGACGACAGAAGGAGCCCCCGATGACCGCCCCAATCACCGCAGACCTCTATTTCAAGCAAAACGAACACAAGGCACAAAGCGCGTTCGAAACACCCGTTTTTGAGGCACACAAAGTCCAAGCTGGCGACCGCATCACCATCACTGGCTTCATCAACATCATGACCCGCGCCGAGGAAGATGGCTTTCTCGTCAAGTTTGACCGTGATTCCAAATTCATGACGCCGGAGGAATATACCGAGTTCAAATCCGTATGCGAACCGTTCATCAGTGACGGTGCCGAAGACCTTCCCGCCGGCGCCAAGGTTGTTCCGGTCAAGAAAGGCCAAACCATCATGACCCAACCATGGAGCGACACAACACTGGGTGTTCAAGCCGAGGCCGAGGCCGATGGATTTCTCGTCACCCTTCCCGAAACCGGCAAAGCCCGTTTCATGTCGGATGCCACATTCCGCGCGGTTTTTAACGCCAACGCCAATTTGCCCGCCAAATCGGACGATCAAGAATTGCTGCGTTACGTTCCCCAAGCCGATGACATACCCGTTCGCTACATCGTTTTGGACACGGATGTAACCTTTGATTTCGAAGAAGGCGCCTATAACGCCCCCGCCGGATCGGTTCTGTACGAAAACCCTGATGACGTCGACGGCTTCACCGTCACGCCCGCCGCGTCCTTCGCGGAAAGATTTTCGGCTGTCCCCGCCGCTAACACGGCCAAGGCACCCTCTCCCAAAACACCGCGCCCATAACCCGCGCCGTTTAAAGCATAACAAAGCCCCGCGGATAGCCTTCCAGCGGGGCTTTTTATGACCATCACCACGCGCCCCTTATCTTTCAGGCGCTCTGGTGTAGCGTACAGGCTTAGAGATATTCAGGCGTTTATTCCCCGTTTATTGCGGGCCTATTTCCCGCCACATTCGCGCGGCGATACTTCGCGGTATTCGCCGTTTTGGGTGGTGATGTAATAATCCTTCACCGTCCCATTTCCCGTGACGGTTTCTTTTTCAATTTGCTTGCAATAGGCCTCATTCAGGCCGTGATCGAGCATTAATTTCTTTTTCAAGACCATCTGGCCTTGCGGAACATTCCCTTTCAGGGGGCGCAGCACCGCCAAGCTATCCGTACATGTCACGCCAGACCTCATGAACGAGCATTGACACGATGAACGCTCCAGCCTTCCCGAGAACACAATATCCGCCTTGGCAAACAACTCCTCCGCGCTCAAAGTCCTACAATCCCGAGGCTCCAAAAACGACGCCCGCGCCGCGCCCGCATATCCGCTCACGCACAACACCATCAAAACAAACAAAGCCGCCGCCTTCAAACGCACCATCCCCAAGTCCTTTTTCGCCATCGCGCCCCATTATACCACAATCCAATCGCTCGCATCCATTAACGCCGCAGCCCCTGCGCCGCAACGCCCGCCGCAAACTAACGGTGCGAATTAGCGGTGCGAACTAACGATGCGTGCATCCAGCCCAACAACAAGGGCGCCGCTTCCCGTCTTGCAGGCTTGAGCACGCCCATTCAATCCGTTTATGTCTGGTTTCGATTTTCTTCGCCGATTCAATCCAGCATATAAATTCATTCCGCGCCAGCGGCGTAATATCCTCCCAAGCCGCCAAAGCGGCAGGACGCCCCAAAAGCGCCTCCCTCAAATCCTCCGGCAACCCATGCACCACCCCACCCGCAATCATTTTTTGTTACCTGTGTTCTTTAGCTTCGGCTTTTAAAGTTAACAGTGCTGAATTACTGATCATCAGAAATACCGTCAAAATTTTCGTTTTATTCTGACGTTCACTGTATTTTTTTTAGTTTTTCAATAATAGCTTCAGCTGTACGCCTAAAATCTCTAAGATTTGTAACAGATTGCTTTATACTCTCATTCAAAGTGTCATATTCGTTGCTCTCTTTTACCATATAGCTAAGAGCTTGTTTGATAGCATCTGCATCTGATATTGTCGGTTTTTCAGATTTTATTTTTGTCACAAGTTCGTTGTGTTTATTTTCCAAATCATATTTTCTGCTTTGCTGGAACTGAAGCTTACTAATTGTATCGTTGCTTTGAAGGTAATACTTGAATATTTGCTTACGAAGATCTCCGTCCTCAAAGATAGTTACCCAGTCTTTATTATTTTGATAGACGTACCTTGATTCTCTAAGCTCATTTAGAGTTGCAAAATAGATCACTTTTGTTTTTTCATATTCATCAAACACTTTATCAAAAAGCAACAAAGAGTGCTGTAAGTCATCGCAAATACCCGTTATCAGAAGCGCCTGAAGTTTATCGAATTTTCTAGCCTCTCTCCGGAAATCTATGAACCATCCCGTTCCTCCAGCGATTAAGCCGCCAACGGTTGCTGCTATTATTTGTGAAAAAAATTGATAATCCATAACCCATTCCTAGACTTTTCATTATAGATATATGTACGCATTTCTATATCAGGAAGATGCTCCTCACTAAAGAAAAAGCCATACAAGAGGAATAAGCCAAGAGCACAGCAATCAAAAGCTTGCTAAAACTTTCGGTTCGCTATCATGAAAGTTCTTTCAGGTTCCTCAGAAAAATGGCGGTGACGGAGGGATTCGAACCCTCGATACGACTCTACATCGTATAACGGTTTAGCAAACCGTCGCCTTCAGCCTCTCGGCCACGTCACCTGCGCTTAGGCACCTTCTTTTTATGAAGATTGACGAAGGAAGTCAAACGCTAAAACGGTTAAACCGCTTCGGCACCGCATTTTTATAGATCGCGGCCTTGCTTTAACCGTTTGGGCAACCGCCTGATCCGCCGCAAGCCAGTCGCCTGTTACTCGGCCTGCGGAACAATCGGCTCGGCGTTCATAGGGGTTGGTTGTTCAGCGCCGCTTTCCTCCGGAGTTTCCGTCATTTTGGGGTCGCTTTCGATGACGAAGGTCGGGGTTTCCTGAGGCATGTCAGGCATGGGCGCGGGCTCGCTATAGGTTTCCATTTCATTCATACCGGCCGGATCGGACATATCATGTGCCGCTGGGTCAGTCGGCGGTGTGTTTCCTTCGTCCGAATTATCCATGGGCTCGATCCCTGCATCATCCCCTTCGCCCTCACCGGTGTTGCCCTCAACGGTGTTATCGGGGGCGGCGGTGGCCGGAGTGCTGTCCTTCATGTCGGCTGGATTTTGCGGCGCAGGTGCGGTTTCAGGGGCGGATGCATCGGCAGATGGCTTTGTCTTGATCGGGTCGTCCATAATCGGCTGCATCTGTGAATTGCGGATCGGCGTTACGGCGGTGCCGATCTCCAGCGGGGCGCTGTATGATTGACCAACGGGCGCAACAGGCTCCAGCGGCGCTGTGCCGCCTTGAGGCATTATCGAGGATTGCTCGTCCTCAAGGCTCAGAGCCTCTAAATTCGGCGCTTCCTTGAGTGCTTCCTTGAGTGCTTCATTGAGTGTTTCATTGGGTGCTTCCTCTGCGCTTTCTACGCTGGATGCGCTTGGTGCATCGTCAACGACAATCGGTTGCGGCTGCCCTGCTGCGTCTGTGCCTTCGATAATCGGCATGGCGCGGTGTTGGTTGGCAATCGGGTTCATCTTTTCGTGGAGCAGTTTAATCGCGCTCATCGGCTCTTGCAATTCGTCTTCCGGTACAACGGGTTCGACAATCGCCTTCGGCACTTCGACAAAATCGGGTTCTACCTTGATATGTTCGCCATCAACCATGTTTTCCGGCCAGAGCGGGCCACGGGGGTCACGTTTGACGCGCGAGCCTGTGCTCTCGTCAAAATTGACGACCAAGACTTTGGGGAAGGTAAACGCCGCGCCAGAGGTAATATCAACCGCCGAGCCCGGAATAATCCCGTTCACTACGTTGAGCGCGGTGTCGCCGGAGGCCACGCTTTCCATGGTGAATTTCGTATATTTTCCGCCAATGCCGTAACATTCGACCGTCATATCCTTGTGCGATTTTTCAATCGGAACAATGGCGGGGGCGTTGACGAGGTATTTATAGCTTTCATTATAGATGGTGCAGCGAGCTTTTTCCGCGCCGATCAATTGCACATCGACGTTTTGAGCCGTCCCCCCCACCACTGTGGCGCATCCGCCGAGCAAAGACGCGATAAGAGCCGTCGACGCAAAAAAAGAAGCTGATCTTTTCATCATTATAAATATGCCTTGTGTCAGTGCGGGTGTCGCAATCGGAGTCACAGCCCCGAGAATTTCCCCGAATGAGTATTTCCCCGAATGAGTCTATGTGACAAGCATAGCCGAGCGCAGAAGGCACGGCTGATTCTCATCAATTCCTTAAAAAATATCAGAAAAAACCCACCCCGCCAATGGAAACGGTTCCTTTTGACCATTTTTTGCCCATTTTCGCCAATTTTCTACGCGGATAACGCGAATAAGCCCGTAACGATACGGGCTTATTGCGGTGCGTGATGATGAATTCTTTTGTTTTTGGTTGGTTGTTGCTTAAGCCGCGGTTTTTCCGCTGCGTTTAGATTCGTCCTCTTGCTGGGAGCGGGCTTTGTCCGATTTTGGGGCTTGAACGGTGTCGAGCGACAACCCGCCTTCGCCGTTTAATCCAACGCGGACGCTTGCGCCGTCCAAGATCGCACCGGACAAAATCGCCTCCGCCAGTGCGTTTTGCAGGCTGCTTTGGATCACTCGTTTCAACGGGCGGGCGCCATAAGCGGGGTCATAGCCCTTATCCGCCAGCCATTGACGCGCGGCATCATCCAGTTCGATGCTGATTTGCTTATCGGCCAGAAGTTTACGCAAACGGCCAAGCTGGATGTCCACAATCGCCGTCATATGGGCGCGATCAAGTCTGCGGAACAGCAAAATCTCGTCCAATCGGTTGAGGAATTCAGGCCTAAACGCGGCGCGCAATGCGTTCATAACCGGTTCGCGCACGGCTTCGACATCTTCGCCTTCCTTTTGGGTCACGAGGTATTCAGCGCCGATATTAGAGGTCATGATGAGCAGCGTGTTCGAAAAATCGACCGTTCGCCCCTGCCCGTCCGTCAAGCGTCCATCGTCAAGAACCTGAAGCAACACATTGAACACATCGGGGTGCGCCTTTTCGACTTCGTCAAACAACACCACCTGATACGGGCGGCGGCGGACGCTCTCGGTCAAGGCGCCGCCTTCGTCATAGCCGACATAGCCCGGAGGCGCGCCGATCAAGCGGGATACGGAGTGTTTCTCCATATATTCCGACATATCCATCCGCACCATCGCGGTGTCGTCATCGAACAAGAATTCCGCCAGCGCTTTGGTCAGCTCGGTTTTGCCGACGCCCGTGGGGCCAAGAAACATGAAAGACCCAATCGGGCGGTTCGGGTCTTGCAACCCTGCGCGGGATCGGCGCACTGCATTGGCAACGGCCTTGATCGCCATGTCCTGCCCCACCACGCGTTTCGACAGCACATTTTCGAGGTTGAGGAGTTTTTCGCGTTCGCCCGCCAACATTTTGGTCACGGGGATGCCCGTCCATTTGCTCACGATTTCCGCGATGTCCTCGGGGGTGACGTCTTCGTTAATCATGACTTGTTTGGCGGATGCGCCGGCTTGGTCGAGTTTTTTCTCAAGCTCGGGAATCAATCCATAGGATAATTCCCCCGCCTTCGCCCAATCGCCTTCACGTTCGGCGCGGTCGAGTTTGCCGCGTGCTTTGTCCAGCTCTTCTTTGAGCTGTTGCACGTTGGATAATTTATCCTTTTCCGACGTCCATTGTTCGGTGAGGTCGGCGGATTTCGCCTCCAGCGTGTTGAGCTCCTCCTCCAGCCTTTCCAAACGGTCTTTGGAGGCCGCGTCGCTTTCTTTTTTCAGCGCCTCGCGCTCGATCTTGAGCTGCATGATCCGGCGGTCGAGTTCGTCAAGAACCTCCGGCTTGCTGTCGACCTGCATCCGCAGCCGCGCGGCGGCTTCGTCAATCAAATCAATCGCCTTATCCGGCAAAAACCGGTTGGTGATGTAACGATGCGACAAGGTCGCCGCCGACACCAGCGCCGCATCGGTGATTTTAATCCCGTGATGCAATTCGTATTTTTCCTTCAGCCCGCGCAAGATCGAGATCGTGTCCTCAACCGTCGGTTCGCTCACGAACACAGGTTGGAACCGCCGCGCCAGCGCCGCGTCTTTTTCGATATATTTGCGGTATTCATCGAGAGTCGTTGCCCCGACCATATGCAATTCACCGCGCGCCAAGGCGGGTTTGAGCATATTACCCGCATCCATCGCGCCGTCCGTTTTGCCGGCGCCGACAATGGTGTGCATTTCATCGAGGAACACAATAATCTCGCCCGCAGCCTCGCGGATTTCGTCAAGAACGGCTTTTAACCGTTCCTCGAACTCGCCGCGGAATTTTGATCCCGCGATCATCGCGCCAAGGTCAAGCGCCATGAGCCGCTTGTTGCGCAGGCTCTCCGGCACGTCGCCATGAATAATACGCAGGGCGAGTCCCTCGGCAATCGCCGTTTTCCCGACCCCGGGTTCCCCGATCAAGACGGGGTTGTTTTTGGTGCGGCGGGACAAAACCTGAATCGTGCGGCGAATTTCTTCCTCGCGCCCGATCACGGGGTCGAGCTTGCCGGAGCGGGCGACCTCGGTTAAGTCGCGCGCATATTTTTTGAGTGCCTCGAATTGATCCTCCGCATTGGCGGAATCGGCGGTGCGGCCTTTGCGGCGGTTATTCACCGCGTCATTGAGGCGTTGGTCACTCACCCCGCAATCCGTCAGAGCGGCAGAAATGTCCATTTTTTTGGCCATCAACATGGATTGCAACACCCGTTCGGTCGTCACAAATTTGTCGCCCGCCTTGGCGGATAATGTTTTGGATTCGTCCAGAACTTTCACAAGGTCGTTTGACAGGCGCAAGCCGCCCGCCCCGCTCCCCGTCACCGCCGGTAATTTGGCGAGTGTGCGTTCCAGCGCGGTTTTCAACGCTTGCGGATTGCCGCCTGCGGCCTGAATCAAATTATCCGTCACACCTTGATCGTCGTCGAGCATGACGCGCATCAAGTGTTCCGGTTCCAGCGATTGATGATTTTTGCGAATAGCAAGCGTTTGCGCTTGTTGGAGAAAAGCGCGAAGCTTTTCCGTCATTTTATCGAAGTCCATAAGAGGCACTCCCTTTCTTCTGATACGAAAGCCTTATCAAAGCACTTTCAATGTTAGCATATTTTAACACAATGAGCCCATGCCTTACAAATAAGCACATGATCCCATATCCTCATGATATAAGAATATATTCTTATAATCAAATGTTTTTGGCAAATGTTTTCGGCAAAGATTCTCAGGCATAAAAAAACCGGCACTGAGGCCGAGGGTAATTCTGGAAAAATTTTCGTGATCGCTCGTGATGAAGATCGCACCCTCGGAAGCAGCGATTTTTGAAAGGCTTAGACGGGCTGGCATCTTCAAAAGTAATTTGAACGGCGTCCTGCGGATGCGCTTTTAAATGCAAGGTCAGTCTGTGCGGGCAAATGTTGGCGGCAGACATGGCCACGGTATTTAAGTATTGCATAAGGAGCAATGCTTATAACTTTGGCGTCTTGCCATGCCGCAACAAGCGCGCCACGTTGTCGGGTTCGTACATATTGCTTTTCAAGCTCAACAATCTCTCTAAACCCTTTTTTGTCTACGCTCTCATATTTTCCGCGCAGAGGAGAAATCTGAATAACACCCAATAAACCTGGCTTAGTCCGTGCGATCAGCTCTATGGATTCTTTAACGGATACCAATTCTGCTTGGTCAGCATGGCTATTTAAGCTCTCATGTTTGTCCCAGATGTCGTGATAGCCATGTATCAGAGGGCGCCAACCCACAAGATCCATATCTCCTTTTAGGATATTAATAAGTTGAGGCAGTTCATCAAGGCTGCTTTTACGCATAAAACGCCCAAGCGAGGTCACGCGTTCCTCATCAGGGGCATCACCATCACGCATAGTTTTAAATTTAAGGGCTTTAAACTTTTTCCCGTTCTGACCGTAGCGCTCTTGAGAAAAAAATGTTCCTATCCCGTTTTGAGCGTTAATGATGGCTACTATTGGCGTTAGAACCAACATCAAAGGTGCCAGTATAACTGCCGCGATGACTTTTTGGCTGATTTGTCTAATTTGAGTATCAAGCATACACGCTTTATATACCAATATTTTACATAACTCAACAATTATGTACAAGATCTAGGCCTTTCAGTCATTTTGTATAAAAAAACCGCTATCAGTGCAGATAGCGGTTGTTTATGTTTTAATCGGCAAGCGTGGCTCAAATCTACAACGCTTCAGCCTATCAGCATTCCCCAGACACAGTTAAAAGGTCAGGCCTCATTATCTTTGCATAAACAAAGGACTAACAGTGAACATCAACAGTGAACAAGGGACGGAAAAGGGCAGTAAACCCATCCCCTGCTCTACTTGCACACGTTAGGCGTTTTCCATTTCTTCGGCTTTTACCGATGACGATGAACGGCTCAGGGTCTCCGGTGCGGGGCGGAGCATTGTTTGCGGCAAGCCCAAATCTTCGCCGTCATCTTCACCGTTATTCATGTCCATTTCCGGCTCTTTCAAGCGTACGGCAGGCGCGGTGAAATTGTCGTTAAACGAATTGATGATGCGTTGGTAATGCTCGGCGTGCTGGCGGTAATTTTCCGCCATGATGATGTCGCCAGAACCGGCGGCGTCTTTTGACAATGCCAGATATTTCTCGCAAACCTGATGCGCCGTGCCGCGGATGCGTACATCGGGGCCGTTGCTGTCATACACATGCATGCGTGAGGGCGTGCCACTGCGGCGGTGGTTGTTGTTCCCACTGCTGCCGTTATTGCCCGTGTTGTTATTGCTGCTTCCGCTGCCGTTTTTGTTTTTTGACCGACGACTGTTATGTCTCATATCGCGCTTCCTGCCTTGTCCTTAATAGGTTTTCCCACTGTTATCCACAAACTTATCCACATCCTCAAAGCGTACACCGATTCACTGATTTTGACCACCCCGCCATATTTCAGACATATTTCGGGTGACCAAAATTTTTAAATCTGCTTCGTTTTAAAAACGATTCAATGTTGCTGAACTAAGAGAAGGTTGCCCTGTGAAAGCCTTGGGATCAAGCGCTTTTTTTCAAAAAATTTATTTTGCCCCCAGAGCGCAGGAAACGACTCGGTTTATGCCCCCGAGGTCGGTGCGCATGTCATGGAGTGCGAATCCGTAATCCTTCACGAGTCGCACGATATCGGAGGATTGATTCGTTCCGAATTCGAAAAAAATGCGGCTCTGTGGATGAATCACCTGTGCAATGTTTTGCAAAATGATTCGATACGGATCAAGGCCGTCTTCGCCGCCATCAAGCGCCAGAATCGGGTCATGGTCGCGCACCTCCGGCATCAAAGATTCGATATCGGCGGTGGGGATATAGGGCGGATTCGATATAACAATGTCGAAAATAGGGCGCGGTGCGGCGGCTTTTGCCGCATTAAGGCTCGAATCTTGCTGAGAATCCTGTTCCAGATTCGGCAACACCGGCGCAAGCCACGCACCGTTGAGCAATTCAAGGCGGTCTGCGACCTTATGGCGCTCGGCATTGGTTTTCGCGACCGCCAAAGCCGCCGGTGAAACATCCACCGCCACGCCATGCGCATTGGGCAATAACGATAGCAACGTCACAACCAAGCACCCGCTCCCCGTTCCGAGATCAAGGATTCGCCACGGGGCGTTGCGGTATGTCGGCACGGCGTCGTACGCATGTTTTTTAAGGCGCAAAAAATGGTGCTTATGCTTGGCTTCGGCTTTATGCTCCAGTGTTTGCCCCGCATGTTCGGTGGCATCAACCATCGCCAAGACGGCATCAATCAATGTTTCGGAATCGGCGCGCGGGTCGAGAACATCGCCGTTGACGAAGAACTCCAGCCCGTAAAATTCCCGAATCCCCAAAATCTTGGATACCGGCTCATGCGTTTTGCGGCGGTCTACGGCCTTGCAAAGGGCTTGATAGCCTGCATCAAAGGCGATATGTGCCTCCCCCATCAAATCGGCGATGGGCGTGTCGAGGCTGGCGATAAAATCGGCGTCATCAACGCCGATGAAATGCCGAATCAACACACGTGCATCAAGGCGCGGATTATCAACACCGGAATCGGCCAGTCTTTGTGTGATGCTGCGGTACAGGCCGCCGAGGCTGTCCCCCACGTTGTGGGGCTCATGCGGCTCATGCGGGGCATGATGGTTGGGGTGGTGGCCTTGCGCCGTGCTGTTCATCTTAGTAATTATCCAAACTTGCCATCATGTCGGCTTGGTCTTCGGCGATGAGGGCGCTGATGATCTCATCAAGGTCAACACCCGTCAAAACGCGTTCCAGTTTTTGCAGCGTCAGGTTAATGCGGTGGTCGGTCACGCGTCCTTGCGGGAAGTTATAGGTGCGGATGCGTTCCGACCGGTCGCCGCTCCCCACCTGTGACTTGCGTTCGTCCGAGCGGCTCTTGGCCGCGGCTGCGCGTTCGCGTTCCAAAATTCTGGAGGCGAGAATCTTCATCGCTTTGGCTTTGTTTTTATGCTGCGATTTTTCGTCTTGAATGGCGACGACTTCACCGGTTGGAATATGCGTAATCCGCACCGCGCTTTCGGTTCTGTTGACGTGTTGTCCGCCGGCGCCGCTGGCGCGGTATACGTCAATGCGCAGGTCTTTATCCTCGATATTAATCTCAACGTCTTCGGCCTCCGGCAACACCGCGACCGTGGCCGCCGATGTGTGAATCCGTCCGCCCGATTCCGTCACCGGCACGCGTTGCACCCTGTGTCCGCCGGATTCGTATTTAAGGCGTGAAAACACGTCATTGCCCGACACTTGGATGATGATTTCCTTATACCCGCCAAGGTCGCTTTCCGAGGCTTCCAAAACCTCCATCCGCCATCCGCGCACCGAGGCATAGCCGCGATACATGGTGAATAAATCACCGGCGAATAAGGCGGCTTCATCGCCGCCAGTCCCCGCGCGAATCTCCAAAATCGCGTTTTTGGAATCGGCGCTGTCTTTGGGCAAGAGGGATACTTTGAGCTTATGCTCAAGTTCCGGCAGAGTTTCCTTGAGGGCGTAATATTCTTCTTGCGCCATGTCGCGCATTTCGGGGTCGGCGAGCAATTCCTCAAGCCCCGCCATTTCGTCTTTCGCGGCCTGAAATTCGTTGATCGCGTCAACAACGGGCGACAACTCCGCATATTCGCGCGAATGTGCCTGAAATGCTTCGGAGGAGAGTTTTCCCTCCGCCATGATCGAGGAGAGTTCTTCGTGGCGGCTGATGATCTGGCCGAGTTTTGCATCAAATGACATGGTGTTGCCTGTGGATTGGTTTAACGAGTACAGAGAGAAAGAAAAAAGCGCCGCTGTGGCGCATGGCTCAAGACAGGGTCGCTAAGCCGCTTCAATGCGGTTTGGCCCGTCTTTCGGTGCTTCGGCTTGCGCCTGTGCCGCCGTTTCCGCGTCAATCTGGGCGGCTTTGTCTTCGACCAGTTTGACAATATGGTCAAGGATGCTTTCGTCCTTTTCCTGAAGTCTGTGCGCAACGCCGCCGCCGAGGTAAATCTGGTGCGTGCCGCGTCCGCCGCCGGTCAGGCCGATATCGGTCATCAACGCTTCGCCGGGGCCATTGACCACGCATCCGATGATCGACACCGTCATGGGTGTTGTCACATGGGCGAGGCGTTCTTCGAGCAATTGTACCGTTTCAATGACGTTGAATTGTTGGCGGGCGCAGGACGGGCAGGAAATAATATTCACGCCGCGATGGCGCAGGCCGAGGCTCTTGAGCAATTCAAACCCGACGCGCACTTCCTCCACCGGATCGGCAGAGAGCGACACGCGGATCGTATCCCCGATCCCCGCCCACAGCAGCGACCCCATACCAATGGCCGATTTCACCGTCCCGCCGCGCAGGCCGCCGGCCTCGGTAATGCCGAGATGGATCGGGTAATCGCACCGATCCGCGAGTTGTTGATAAGCCGCACAGGCCAAGAAAACATCCGATGCCTTGCATGAAATCTTGAAGTTAAAGAAGTCATGGTCTTCCAAAATACGGATATGGCGCATGGCGGATTCCACCATCGCGTCGGGGCAAGGTTCGGCATATTGTTCGAGCAAATCCCTTTCGAGCGACCCCGCATTAACGCCGATACGGATCGAGCAATTATTATCCTTCGCGGCTTTGATAACCTCGCGCACGCGTTCGGGCGATCCGATATTGCCGGGGTTAATCCGCAAACACGCCGCCCCCGCAACCGCCGCCTCAATCGCGCGTTTGTAATGAAAATGAATATCCGCCACAATCGGCACGCGGGATGCGGCGACAATCTCTTTGAGCGCTTTTGTCGAGTCTTCATCGGGGCATGACACGCGCACAATATCGGCGCCGGCTTCTTCCACTTGGCGGATTTGCTCAATGGTCGCCTTGGCGTCGCTGGTGAGGGTGTTGGTCATGGTCTGCACCGTAATCGGCGCATCCCCGCCCACAGGCACATTCCCGACCATAATCTGGCGGGTTTTGCGGCGGGAAATCATCCGCCAAGGCCGTACATGGGTGTGATCTTTATCGTGCATGGCTTAAGGTATGGTCAAATTAGCAGATTTTTTCAACGTCTTTTTTATCCCACCCCCAATAAAGACACGTTTTACAGGATGCCCAGCACCTGAAAACGACTGCTCATTCTGAAACGGCAGGGTCTTGAGCAGGGTCTTGAACAGGCTCTTGCGGTGCTGTTTGTGCGGGCGGCTGCGTCACCGGCGGCACAGGCGCAGAATTTTTTTCATGCTCAGGCCGTTCATCGGCGAGCAAGGACGGCAGGGCTTCCCTCGACAGGATGAATTCCTTCATATCTTTTTCGCCGCCGCTGAAACGGCCGATCCTGAGCCCGCCGTCATAGGCGTCCAGCGCGTCGGCAAAGGTCGTTTCGAGGATATAGGATTGCGCGGCGTCCATATGCACAACGTCGCCGCCTTGCAACACGCGGTTGAGGAGCAATTCTCCCTTGGCAGAGGAAATCTTGACCCAGACAGTCTGCATCGCCTTCAGCACGATGCCGCTGCGCTGCCACGCTTCGCCATAGGCCGCGCCGCCGCCTTCGGGCAAGACGATCCCCGCAAGGCCTTGTTCGCCCGTAATGGTGGTCATATCAAGGCGTTTCCAAGCATCGATCGACTCCGCGTCATTCACCGTCATATCGGGACGCATCATTTGCGACAGAGCGGGAATGGAATGTTCCGCGTTCATCACATCCTGCGTCGACGGCCCCGTCAATTTGAACGCCGCATAGACCATAGACGCGATGACCAAAAATCCCCCTACCGCCACAACAATAATCATCCCGATCGGCATGCCGGACGACATTCCGTCCGCCAATGAGCGATTCTTGTTTTTGTTTTTTCCGGCGGGGTCTTCGCCGATCACCTGAATTTTAAACAGGTAAATCATTTTATTGGCATCAAGCCCCAGAAAATCGGCATAGTTCTTCACGAAGCCGAGCGCATAAACCCGTGACGGCAGGCGTTCACGGTCGTTGTTTTCAATCGCTTCGAGCACATCCATACGGATCAAGGTGCGGTGCGACACGTCCTGTACCGATAATCCATAGGCATTGCGCGCACGGCGAAACACTTCCCCCACCGACAAGTCCGTGTAGTGTTCAAGGATATTTTTATCTTCCATCCGCAGGGACGACATGGGCGGCTTTCCGGTCTTTCAAGGCTGATTCATAATCAGGCCATCCATTATGAATGACCACAATTCAACGCTTATAGCGGGTTTTTATTCTTTTTATCCAGCCCATACGCCGCGTGAAGGGCGCGTACGGCAAGCTCGGTGTAATCGGCGCTGATCAACACGCTCACCTTGATCTCCGATGTTGAAATAACCTGAATGTTAATGCCTTTATCCGCCAAGGCGCGGAACATGGTTTGCGCCACACCGGCATGGGATTTCATTCCGATCCCGACCACCGACACTTTGGACACGTTTTGATCGGCGAGGGTTTGCGTTGTCTTGAGGTCAGGCTCTTTGCCGAGCTGATCCATCGCCCGCGGTAAATCCGCCTTCGGCACGGTAAAGGTCATGTCCGTTGTCTTGCCGTCTTGGGACGAGCTTTGGACAATCATGTCCACATTCACATTGGCCTGCGCCAGCGTTTCGAAAATCTTCGCCGCGATCCCCGGCACGTCCGGAACGTCCACAAGGGTTATTTTGGCTTCGTCCTTGCTGTAGGCTATGCCGTTGACGACTTCTCTTTCCATGATTTGTCCTTCTGGTACTACGAGTGTTCCGGGGAGGTCGCTGCCGACCGGCGCTTCAAAACTTGACAGCACCTGAACCGGCACGTTCATTTTCATGGCCATTTCGACCGAACGTGTTTGCAAGACTTTCGCCCCCACCGATGCCATTTCGAGCATTTCTTCAAAAGCAATGAGGTGCAATTTGCGCGCCTCCGGCACGATACGCGGGTCGGTGGTGTAAATGCCGTCGACATCGGTATAAATATCGCACCGATCCGCCCCCAAAGCCGCCGCCAGCGCCACCGCCGAGGTATCAGAACCGCCGCGCCCAAGGGTCGTAATCCGCCGCCCCTCCGTCACGCCTTGGAACCCCGCCATCACGGCGACCTCACCCTTGGGAAGGCGGATGTTTAATTCATCCGTGTCGATGCTCTCGATGCGGGCGCTGCCGTGCATGGTGTTGCACATGACCGGAATTTGCCAGCCCTGCCACGACCGCGCGGAAATGCCGCGTTTTTGCAACGCCATCGCCATCAGCCCCGCCGTCACTTGTTCGCCCGACGACACAATCGCGTCATATTCGCGGGCGTCATGGATGGGGGAAACCTGACGGCAATAATCGACAAGCTGGTTCGTCACGCCGGACATTGCCGACACGACCACGGCGACTTCATGCCCGCGGGATACCTCCTCGCGCACCTTATCGGCGGCTTTTTCGATTCTTTTGACATCGGCGACAGATGTGCCGCCAAATTTCATGACAAGTCGTCCCATATAGGGTAGAACCTAGCTATTGAAAGTGACTATACAACAGTGACCGACCCAACGAACCAAAGCCCACAGCCCAGAGCAAAACATGCGTAAAACCCACACAGCCCAGAGCATTAACCCCGCCGAAATCGACACGTTCGAAAGAATAGCCACAGAATGGTGGGATGAGCAAGGCTCATTTAAGCCCCTGCACCGGATTAATCCGCACCGTTTGAGCTATCTCCGCCGCAGCATATGCACCCATTATGGCAAAAATCCGGATCGTATGGCGGCGCTTGATGGGCTAAAGATCCTTGATATCGGGTGCGGCGGTGGCCTGATCTGTGAACCCCTTGCCCGCATGGGCGCGGCGGTTACGGGGATTGACGCCGGCGAAAACAACATCAATGCCGCCAAGACGCACGCCGCTCAATCGGGGCTGTCCATCGACTATCACGCCATCCCCGCCGAAGACCTCATCACCACGCATGAAAACCGCTATGACGCTGTTCTAGCGCTCGAAATTCTAGAGCATGTTAATGATCCCGCCGATTTTGTGGCGCTGGTACTGCGGTTTGTGAAGCCGAACGGGATTGTTATTTTTTCAACATTGAACCGCACGATAAAATCCCTTGCCTTGGGCAAGATTGCCGCGGAATATATCCTCGGCCTTGTTCCGGCGGGAACGCATGATTGGCGTAAATTCATTCGTCCGTCCGAACTCGCCCGCTGGGTGCGCGATGGCGGCGGCGCGGTTATTGATACGCATGGCCTTGTCTATGACATTCGGCAGCAAGATTTCCGCCTCCACCCGCACGACATTGATGTGAATTATTTCCTCAGCGCCGCCAAAAACGCCTAATATTCTTCACAAGAAACGGATGCACGATATGGGACAAACATTTTTTATCATGATGATTGCGGCGATGGCGGCGGTGTTGGTGTCGTTGTTCGTTGGCCTGTTCTACATGGGCAAAGGCGGCGAAGACGCCAAGAAAAAGAGCCAAAAAGCCATGCGGATGCGGGTTCTTTTGCAAGGGGTCGCATTGTTGTTTTTCGTTCTTGCGGCCTTGACCATCAAGAAATAATCCGTTCAGATAGAACCCGATAAAAACCTTTGTCCGGCTTGCTGCACCGCAGAAATCCGCACATCCCAAAACCGACCATCCATGGGGAGTTACAAACCATGAAAATTCTCGTACCCGTCAAGCGCGTTGTCGATTATAACGTGAAAATCCGCGTCAAGAGCGATGGCTCAGGCATAGAGCTTGCCAACGTCAAAATGTCGATGAACCCGTTTGATGAAATCGCGGTCGAAGAGGCCGTCCGCCTCAAGGAAAAAGGCATCGCGACCGAAATCGTGGTCGTCAGCATCGGCCCCGCCCAAGCGCAAGAAACTCTGCGTACCGCCATGGCGATTGGTGCCGATCGTGGCATTTTGGTAACGGTTGACCAAGACGTAGAGCCGCTCCAAGTCGCCAAGATCCTGAGCAAAATCGTCGCCGAAGAATCCCCCAAACTTGTGATCCTCGGCAAGCAAGCCATTGATGATGATTCCAACCAGACGGGTCAAATGCTCTCGGCTTTGCTTGATTGGCCGCAAGGGTGCTTTATCTCCGAACTCACCATTGACGGCGACACCGCCACGGTCACGCGTGAGGTTGATGGCGGCCTTGAAACCCTGAAGCTCAGCCTCCCTGCCGTTATCACAACGGATTTACGGTTGAATGAGCCGCGCTATGCCTCCTTGCCGAATATCATGAAGGCCAAGCAAAAGCCTTTGGCGGCCAAAACGCCCGCCGATTACGGCATAACGCTTGAAACCCGCCTCAAAACCCTCAAAGTCGCCGAGCCGCCAAAGCGCAGCGGCGGCATCATCGTTGCCGATGTTGATGCCTTGGTGGACAAGCTCCGCAACGAAGCCAAAGTCATATAATCAGCTAATCAGGGCAAGCGAGCCTAATCTATACACGCATACGAAGGACAAAATCATGAGCATACTCATCCTCGCCGACCACGACCACACCGCCCTTTCCGCCTATACGCTCAGTGTTCTGACCGCTGCGCAAGCCATTGGCGGCGCGATTGACATTTTGGTCTGCGGCAAGGGGTCGGCCTCTGTGGCACAGGCCGCCGCCGCCCTGCCCTCCATCGGCAAAGTCTTTCACGCCGAGCATGACGGTTTTGCCGAATTTATCGCCGAAAATATTGCGCCGGTTGTCCTTAAACTTGCCCGCGATAACGGCTATACCCATATTCTCACCGCCGCCACCAGTGTCGGCAAGGGTGTGATGCCGCGTGTTGCGGCGTTACTGGATGTCCAGCAAATCTCCGACATTATCGCGGTCGAAAGCCCATCCGTTTTCCGCCGTCCGATTTACGCCGGAAACGCCATTGCGACGGTGGAATCCACGGATTCTGTGAAAATCATCACCGTTCGTTCGACCGCCTTTGACAAAGCCGCCACAAGTGGCGGTTCCGGCGCGATTGAGGCCGTATCGGTCGACAGTGCTTTTGCCGGATCGTCCTTTGTGAAGAAGGAAATATCAAAATCCGAGCGGCCGCAGCTTGGCACCGCCAGTGTCGTCATCTCCGGCGGGCGCGGGCTGGGGTCGGGTGAGAATTTCTCGATTCTTGAAAAACTCGCCGACCGTTTGGGCGGCGCGATTGGCGCGTCCCGCGCTGCCGTTGATGCGGGCTTTGTTCCGAATGATTACCAAGTCGGGCAAACGGGCAAGGTTGTTGCCCCTAATTTGTACATCGCCGTTGGTATTTCCGGCGCGATTCAGCATCTGGCGGGCATGAAAGACTCCAAAGTCATTGTCGCGATCAATAAAGACGCCGATGCACCGATCTTCCAAGTCGCCGATTACGGCATTGTGGGTGATTTATTCGAAATCGTGCCGGAGCTAACGCGCAAAATTTAGTCTGGCTAAATTTAGTTTAAGGCTTACTCTGTAGCGCTATTTTGTGCCGTTCCTTCGTCTGTTTGCAAATCATCCTTGTGCAAATCATTCGGGCGCAAAAAAGAGTCAAAAAGGGCGAAGGCCTCGGGCGAATCCCATGCGGCCTCCCCCTCCAATATGCCGACAATCCGCCCATACGGGTCAATAATCCATGTAGTGGGATAGCCGCGCAAGCGCAGTGTTTGCGCCATGCCGCCCGCCTCGTCAAAATACCCCGCGACCTTGGTGTCTATGGTGTGTTTTGCGAGGAAGTCCAAGAGGCTCCGCGCCGTCATATCCCGATCCATCGCAATCGCGATCACGGAAAAACGCTCCCTGTCTTTTTCTGTGCCGTCCTCTTTGCTGTCCACTTTGTTATCCCCTTTGTTATCCCTTGCGCCATATCGGGCGGCGAGGCGTTCGAAAGCGGGTAATTCCGTCAGGCACGGTGCGCACCATGTCGCCCAAAAATTCACCAGCACCCATTGCCCGCGCAGCTCCGCTAACGCGCGTTTCTGTATGGTCGGCGCGGCTTCGCTGGATGGTGGGGCGCTGGTTATTTGCGTAAAAGTAATGGGCGGGGCGGCTTGTGGTTCTTTTATCACCTGCATTTTTTCCATACTGCCGAGAAGCGGCGGGTCAAACGCGGCTTGCCGCCGAATTGACCATTCCAAAAAGGCAAAAACGGCGAGCAATAAAAGCCCGTTAAAGATAAAAAGCCTTGTCATTTTGCCCCTTTGTGTCATGGTGTTTTATGTGCTATCGGTAATAAAATATGGTGATATCCGTTCGTTTCAAGCGCACCGGCAAGCGCGCTGAACGGATTATAATGTAGCGTGCAATCGCGCTGTTCAAAAGGTTTATTCAAAAGATTTAAAGGTCACGATGAAACATTTATATACATTTTGTTTATGTTTGTTGGTTACGCTGGGAATGGGGATCGGCCTTTCGGCGTGCGGCGTGAAACCCAAAAAAGTCGAGGCGCCAGTCGGGGCGGATCAATCAACCTTTCCCCGCACCTATCCCGACCCGCGAACCGACCCACGCCCTGAATAACGGCTCAGTCGGCCGAATGAACCCGAAGATCAGCCCCAGCGGACTGACCGGATAACCTGAGTGTGTTGCGAATGTGTTATAAGACCCGATGACCAAGACCCCACTCTATGATCCCGACAGACGGCATAAATCCGCCCTTGTGCGCAAGGCGGGGTTTTCTGCGCGTTTTGCGTTGTGGCTTGAGGCTATCATCAAATCCGTCTGGCCGCTTGCGAGCTGGCTGGCCGCCGGTTTTGGGCTTATGTTGCTGTCTGCCCCCGCGCTATTTGGGGATACGGGGTGGAATGTTTTTGGCGCGGTGTTTTGGCTCGGGGGGCTCTATCTCGCCTATAAAATGCTGCGCGGTTTTGAAAAGCCGCATGACACGGCGGTTTTCAGCCGCGTACAAAAAGACAGCGCCCTGCCCTATCGCCCGCTCGAAATTCTTTCTGACGACCCCGCAGGAACGCTCAGCGCGCAAAAAAGAAATTTCTGGCAACAGGCTGTAAAACAATCAGAAAACGACGTTAAATCCGTTCGTTTTTCATGGCCGAAGCTGGGCGCATCCGTATGGGACAAAACGGGTGTGCGGGTCATGGCGGCGATTATGTTGATCGCGGGCTTGATTGTCGCGGGGTCGCAAAGTGACGACCGCATTTTACAAGGGCTATTCCCCTTTGGCGGGCTGGGGAGCAATAAAAACCTCGGCATCACGATCTGGATCGCGCCGCCCGAATACACCAAGACAGGCGACATCGTCATCGACCAGTTTTCTCAAAGCGGCAAGGGTGAATCCGATGTCTTCCCCGTGATTCCGGAAGGCAGCCGTATTCAAGTTTCCGTATCCGGCCTATGGGGGCCGGCATGGGTGAAGGTCGGAGACCATAAAGTCCGATTGGAGGAACAAGACACCGGAAGCCGCATGGCAAGTTTCATAGTTCCGGAATTTCCAGAAGACACAGATGGCACGGCGCAAACAATTGTACAACTGAACGGACAAACGGGCGGACAAAGCAAACAAACCGGACAACCGGACAACGGCGAAAACGCCGCCTTAATCGGCGAAAAGCCCTATGAAATCACAGACAAACACGAAATTGTCCTGCGCAATATCCTGAAACCATTTGTCCGCGTTCCGTTCACCTATCGTCCGGACACAACACCCGTGATTGTCTGGGCTGACGGATATGTGCCGCCCGCCGAAAACGAAGCAGGCGCCGGCCCCTTCAACACCCCTCCAAGCCCAACAAAACAGCCAAAAGATGGCTATCAAGGGGGTGAGAAACCGACGCAACCAGAACAACAAGCCCCACGCACTGAAGACAATCCCCCTCCCTCTCAACCAGAGTCAGAGCCAGAGTCAAAGCAAGATGAGGATAAGCCGGAGAAAATTGAAGAACTCCGCCATAACGAGGATGAAGGCGCGCTTGACCCCATCAGTTTCAGCCCCGCGCAATACGGGCAAGGGCCATATTCTACGCCAGCCCCCGCGCCGCGCGGGCCCATGGCGCCTACACCACCGATGTCCCCGCCAAGCTCGCCCCAAACGCCCCCTGATGGCGGAAATTCAGGGGTTCCGGACTTGCAAGGGCGCTCAGGTCGCCGCGGCGCTCGCGCGCAACCACAGCAAGATGAGCGCCCATACGGCATGACTTTTCCCGTCAAAATTCAGGACGATTACGGCGTGCGGCGGCTTGAGCTGTCGCTCTCCCTCGCCCCCGAGATTGACGAAGGCCCACGCATCGGGGGGGATATCGTATTGGAAAAAACCATCACAACACCACCGATGCAACAAATTGAAAATGAAAGCTTTTTTGACCTGAGCGACCATCCTTGGGCGGGGCTTCCCGTGATGGTAACGATCACCGCGATTGACGAAGCCGGTCAAAAGGCCGCCACACCGCAACGCAAATATGTCCTGAAAGAACGGCAATTCTCGCATTTATTGGCAAAACGGCTCGTTGATTTGCGCCGAAAATTGATTTGGAGCGGCACGGACGCGGCGCGGGATGTGGCGTTTGACCTGTTCTTCCAATTACAATACCCCGAAGATATGCGCCATTCCGCCGCCATATGGCTCGGCGTCAAGATGGCGTCTGAGCGTTTGAAAACAGCCAAAAGCGACCAAGATGTTCACGATATTGTGGACTTGTTATGGACGCTCGCGCTTGAGCTTGAAGACCTCGGAATATCCAACGCTGCCAACGCACTCCATGATGCCACCAACGCCATCAGCCGCGCCCTGCGCCGCGGGAATGTTGATGATGAGAAGATGCTCAAGCTGTTCAACGAATACCGCGATGCGATGTCGACCTATCTTGATAAGCTCCGCCAGCTTGGGCAGGAGCGCGACACACTCGCGCTTGAATTACCGCCGGAGATTATGCGCGACTTGCTAGACCCCGAACCGCTGCGCGAGATGTTCAACCAGATGGAAGACCTCGCCCAAGCCGGCGATTATAACAGCCTTGAAGACATGATTGCGCGGATGCAATCCTTGTTGGAATCCTTCGCCCTTGGCGGCGGGATGCCGCCCGATTTACAGGCCATGGCCAAGGGGCTCAACGTGATGCAGGGTTTGATCGATCATCAAAAAATGCTGCTCACCGAAACCGAAGAACTCTCCAAAAAAGTGCCGCAAAGTGCCAAAACACCGAAAAAAGGGTTTGGCAATTTGCTCGCCCCCGACAGTGACGTGACGCGGTCTTGGGACAGCGGCGACATGCCGCCGCCGCCGCTCTTCCAGCGCCAGATGTTCCGCCCAGAAACGGAACATCAACCTGCCCCCGCCATGCCCGCACCGCCGCGCGTGAAGATGCCGTTATTGCCGTATGATGATTATGGCACTGGCTATTCCACAATACAGCACCGACCGTTCGATGACGAACCACCCAGCCCTTTTGACAGGCCGCAAAACTCACAGGGCAACGCAGAAGGCGGCTTGCAATATGTCCCCTCGCCCCATGACGAAGATGGGTATGAGCCCTATGAAGGCGAGATGGACGAAGATCAAGCCGAAGGGATGGATATGGATGAAGAATCCTTCCCCGAAGGCGCATTACAAGACATTCCGCGCGGCATGGACACCGAAGACGGCGTGGTTGAGAACGAAGTCTGGACAGACGAACACATGCCCGATGGCTTGTCCGCGCAAGAGTCGCCAGACATGCAGGCGGACATGGGCGCAGGCAGCGCAATAGAACAGCCGGAGATTTATGATGACTCCCTGCCCGACAGCGACTCGCAAATGGTTGTTCAGGAAGTGATGCGTTTTATGCTCGGCGAGGTGATGGGCGAAGTGTTCGACCATATGAACGACCTCAATGAAAACCTGCCGAAGGCGGAGCTTGAGATGCGCAATTCGAGCCGTACATTGGACAATGGCCGCCCCGATGAGGCGGTGCCGGTTCAAGAAGAAATTATCCGCCTTTTGGAGCAAGCCCGCGAAGAAATGCAGCAACAAATGCGCCAAGCCATGGGCGAGCGATCCGGTATGCGGTTTGCGCCGCAAGGGCGTGACCCACTCGGCCGCCCGCAAACATCCGATGAAGACGGTGAGTATGCCGAGGATTCAGACGTTGAAGTGCCAGATAGCTTTGAGCGCAAGCGCGTTGACGATATCTTGGATTACCTCAGAAAACACGCCGGCGACCCAGACCGCCCGAAGGCCGAGCGCGATTATTTCCAGCGCTTGCTCAGACGGTTTTAGGGAGCCGCTTTAGGGCGACCTTGGGTTCAGATAGATTTATCCTGAAAAATGCTGCATAACCTTGCTTATCCGCAATGATAGGCGGATGGATGGAATGCAGCTCAATGCCCGCTTGTGTGCAGCTTTTCTATCGCGAAAGACAGGAAAATGTTGGATTTTTGGCTGATTTCAGGGTCACGCCAATCGGGGATGGTGGTTTCGAATTCGCGTTTTGCCTCCGGCTCGATGATCGGGTTTTCAAGCTCGATCAGGCGGCTGTCGCCCTTTTGTCCGGATTTGAGGATGAGCGTCGCACGCAGCGGCGGAACATGGCGGCGCGATTTGGCCGTGTTCGTGACATTGCCTTTAATTTTCAAAACGGGCTCGCCCTTGGCGTCAAAGCCCCACTCGACCGCCGTGTTTTCAAGGACAAGGTCTTGCCCCGGGGCGACAACCTCATACCCAAGCCGTTGATATGTATTGTACAATGACGGTGCATGAAGAACGATGGTTTCGCGGGCACTGATGAAAATGCCGGTGCAGGCCGCGATGATGACGGCAAGGCCGAATGTGGCGCTGAGCCCGTTTACCATCCAAGAAAGATCGCCGCTCATCGTGCGGCGCATAGAGGCGATAAACACCGAGGCCTTTATTTTAAGGCGGGTGAATAGGCCAAGCGGTTTTTCAGCGTATTCGGTCTGAGTATCGTCAATTTCGTTAAGAGAGTCTTTGAGAGCCTGTGAAAAACTTTCCGGTGTTTCGGGCTCCGCCGTGTCTTGGGATGCGGATCGGGGTGATTCGCCCACAATCGCGCCGCCTTTTTCGGGCTGGTTCCATATGTGACCACAGGAAGAACACCGCATTTTGCGCCCCTCCGGCCGCAAAATTTTCTTATCCAGTTTGAATTGCGTGTCGCATTGCGGGCATTGCAAAATCATCGGTGGGTATCCGGTTCCTTAAGAAAATACGCTGTTATCAAGCCGACCCAAATAGTTTACGTCTTTGACACTGTACCATGAATATTTTATATCAGGTTGTTTGACAAGACCAGAGCATAAGAGCCACATACCCCATGACCCCATCATCATTTCGCGCCGTTTTGCCTTTTTCAACGCTTTTGCCGCACCTGCGCATGGCGGTGGGCGGGGTTGTTTTTTGCCTCACGATCGGATTAATCGGATCGATTGGATCATCCGGCGCGCGTGCGGATGAGGCCTGCACCGCAACGGACACGATTTGCATCCTGCGCATGACCGAAGCAACGGCGCCCATGATTACGGAAGACAAATGGCGCGACCAAGTGTACCGCGACCTTGCCATGGGATATGCCGAGGAAAACCGCCCTGAGCTTGCCATCCCGCTTATCCGCAAAATCGGCAACCCCGACACGCGTGCCATGGCGATCCGCGCCATCGGAATGGGCGTTGCGCATTACAGCGACAGCATGAGCGCCGAAGATTATGCGCCGATTTTCAAACAATTAACGGATGAAGCCAGCGCCATTACGCACCCCGCCGCGCAAGGAATCGCCTTTACCTACATCGCGATGGCGCAGGCCTTTGCGAAGCTGGACGCCGAAGCCACGGAAACAGCCAAGGGCATGACGAATACGGCGCTGCGTAACAAAGCCTTCGCGGAAAGCGCGGAAATTCAGGCCGAGCGCGGCGATTTGAAGGCTGCACTCGCCAGCATCGCGCATATTGATGATGAGGCTTTTCGGGATAAGGCCTATGCCCTCACCGCCAATATTTTTACCAAAACGGGGCGTCACGCCGATGCGCTCGCCATGGCGGGGCATATCGTCAACCCATATAAGAAAACACAGGTCTTGCTGAACCTCAGTGCCACGCAAACGGATCAACGGCAAAAGGATGCGGGGCGCAAAGAATGATTACATTCGAATATGTCGGGCTGCGCTATGGCATCGGGCCGGAGGTTTTGAGCGATATTAACTTTACGCTAGAACCTGGCTCGTTTCACTTTCTGACCGGCCCCAGCGGCGCGGGGAAAACGTCACTGATGCGTCTTATGTACCTCGCGCATTTGCCGACACGCGGGATTGTGCGGATGTTCGGCGAGAATGTCGTGACCGTTCCGCGCAGCAAACGCATGGAAATGCGCCAAAAAATCGGCACGGTGTTTCAGGATTTCCGCCTTTTGCCGCATTTGTCGGCGTTTGACAATGTGGCACTCCCCCTTCGCATCGCGGGGCGGAAGGATCACGAGATACGCAACAACGTCAATGAATTGATGGAATGGGTCGGGCTGGCGGATTACATGCACGCCCTGCCCAATACTTTGTCCGGCGGCCAGCAACAACGCGTGGCGGTGGCGCGGGCGGTGGTGGCGAAGCCGCGGCTTATCCTCGCGGACGAGCCGACCGGAAACCTTGACGACAAAATCGGGGCGCGGATTTTCAAGTTGTTTGAACAACTGAACAAGACCGGCACGTCGATTGTGGTGGCAACACATAACCTGAATATGATGCGGGAATTTCGGCATCCTTGCATGATTTTGGACGGCGGAGCGATGCGGATTGAGCATCTCGGCCAGCGCACCAGTGACCTTGTCGATAAATTGCGTGAAGCGTTTTAAGGGCGGATTGGGTGAATATGGCAAAGGCAAAAGGATCACTCGGCAAAGCAAAAACACGGCAATATGATTTGCCGTTCCAAAAGGATATCGGCACGCGGTATATGACCACGGTGATTACATTGATGGTGTTTTTGGGGTTTTTGTGTGCGGCGCTGGGGCTTACGCTTCATGCCATTAACACGCGCTGGACAACCGGCCTTGAAGGGAAAATGACGGTTGAGATTCCGGCGCAAGGGATTGACCAGAGTTTGCGGGAGCGCGACGCGCTTGATGCGATTGCGCAAAGCGTGATTGCGGAGTTCCAAAACCATCGGTTTGTGCGCAAAATCGAGGTTATCTCCCAAGAGGCGATGACGGATATGATCTCGCCTTGGCTGGGGGAACGGCAAAATTATGCTGATCTTCCTTTGCCTGTACTGATCTCGGTTGAGGTTGAGGGGACGCTCGGCGAGAAAGACTTGCTCACCTTGCAAAACGCGGTGGTCAGTATTGACGCGGCGAGCCGTCTGGACACGCATAAGGATTGGCTGGCGGAATTATTGCGGTTTACCGGCGCGATCAAGCTCGTGGCGCTCGTGATGGGGATTGTGATTACCTTGACGACCCTTATGGCGGTGGCGGGTGTTGTACGCGCAAGGCTCGCGGCGCATATGGCGGATGTTGAGCTTTTGCACCTTATGGGCGCGACGGACACCTATATCGCGCGGCAATTTCAGGGGCATATTCTGGGGCTTTCCTTGCGCGGATGCTTGATCGGCGCGGGGATGGGGGTTTTGATGATTAAGGGGATCGGATGGGTCGCCGGACAATTGGGCTTTATTTTAATGCCTGATTTTGCGATTACGATGTCGAGCTGGGTCATGCTGTGTCTTGTGCCGATCGCGATTATCGGTTTATGCTTTGTCACCGCACGCGCAACGATTTTAAACGCCTTGAAAGACATGCCTTAAACGGTGAACGGATGAGAACAACCGCGAAGATCATGCTTGGAACTGTGTTTGTCCTGACCGGAAGTTTGATGGTCTGGACGATGGGCTATGCGTTATTCGTGATTTTTACTTTGTCGGTCAAGCCCTCCGCCATGCCGCCTAGAGCCGACGCGATTGTTGCCTTGACGGGCGGGACGAACCGAATCGGGGAATCGTTTGACCTGTTGCTCGCGGGGAAGGCCTCGCATTTGTTGATTTCCGGCGTGCATAAGGGGGTTAGCCTTGCGGACATCATCGCCGCATCCGCCATGGATGAGGCCAAGACAAAGGCCTTGGCGGGGCATTGTTGCATCACCCTTGATACCGTCGCCCAAACGACCCGCAGCAATGCGCGTGAGGCGGCGCAGTGGATACGTGAAAACCGATTTCGCTCTATCTTGCTCGTGACCTCGGATTACCATATTTTGCGAGCGGGGCTGGAGTTTCGGCGGTTATTGCCCGATATTACGATTATTCCGCACACGGTCAGGCCGCAAAATATGAAGGCTTTTTCGAATGATTTCTTGGTGTTGACGTATCATGAATATAACAAATATCTGGTGATTGCGGCGCTGTACGCCTATGGCGCCGGCGCGGATATGGTCGGGCGGTTATTGCCCGATGCCTTGGAGGGGGGAGCTTAGGATGTTGATGGCAGTGCGCTCCGTTTTGTTTAACGCCTTGTTTTTCGGGCTGACCTTCGTTTTTTGCTTTTTCTTGCTGTGGTCTTTGTTGTTGCCGCGCAAACAGGCGATGATTGTCATCCGTGGATATTTCAAGGGCGTTTACTGGCTGGAACGGATCGTTCTCGGCCTTGATTTCCGTTTGGAGGGCGTTGAGAACATCCCCAGCGAAGGATCGTTTATTGTTGCATCAAAGCATCAATCCGCCCATGAAACTATGTTGTTTCCGATTATTTTGAACGACCCCGCCATTATCCTTAAACAAGGATTGATGCAAATCCCACTTTGGGGCTGGTATGCGCAAAAAGCGGAGATGATCGGCGTTGACCGCAGCGGGTTCAGCAAAGCCCTTAAATCCATGGTCGCAGGGGCCAAGCGCGTTGTGGCCGCCGGACGCCCGATTATTATTTTTCCACAAGGCACACGCACGCCGCCGCACGCCAGCACCACCGACAAACCGTATAAAAGCGGCATTGCCAAGATTTATACCGAGGCGAATGTACCGGTTGTACCGCTCGCCCTGAATACCGGTTTTTTTTGGGGGCGGAACAAATTTTTCAAGCGCTCAGGCACCGCTACATTAAGGTTTTTGCCCCCTATTCCCGCCGGATTGGACGGCAAGGAGATGCTGCGGCAAATCGAGGCCGTGATCGAGCCGCATAGCGAGGAGCTTATGACCGCCGCCGAAGCGCAATATGAGCGCGAAACCGCGCGGCGCGGATTGGCGGATATTGTTGCGTTCTTTGCGTTTTTGGTTGGGTTTTGGGCGCTGTACTGGAGTTGGTGCGCCAATGCGGTCGAGGGTGCGTTGCTGGATATGCAATCCGACATGAGCGGCGCGGTGGTGAGCGTGTCGTTCGCCGATGCGCGGACATCGGGCTTTCCCTTCGCCATTCATGTGGATGTGCGCGACCTTCAGATCCTCTCGCCCGCCGCAGCGGTTCATGTGCCCTCCTTGCGCGCCAGCTCTGTGCCGCTTCCCGGGCGCAGCATTCATTTACGCACCGATGCACCGATGATGGTCAAGATGCTCCAAGGCCGCGAAGACTCGATGGTCATTGACTCTCTTGACCTTGTCGCCAGCGGCGCGATGCCCATGCCGTGGCAAAAACACACGGGATATACGATTGAGAGCCTGAGCATCCGCAGCGGGATTTTGACCCTGTCGGCGCAAGGAAATATTGAAGAAACGATTGACGAAGCACGGGGGCGGATACGATATGACGGTGCCCTGACCGTGACGCTTGACGGGTATGAGGCGTATATGAACGACCTCATCGCCAAAGGCGTGTTGAAGCGCAGCCCTGCGACGTTCATTATGAACATGGTCAAGATGCAGAGCATGAACATGGCGCAGCAAGCCCGTGCGGCGGGGATGAACCTCCCCCCCGTTGCCGAGAGCGCGATTATGATTCCGGTGACGATCAAGGATAATGCGATTTATGCGGGCATGTTCCGCCTTGGTGAGATTGACGTGCCGTACGCGCCCGCCAATATTGCCGCCGCAGAAGCGGTTATGGATGCGCCGCTCAACACGGCCACGCCCCTTGTAACGCCGCCTGTCGGGCATGAACAGCCTGTACAGACACACCCGCGCCTTCCCGCCGTGCCGCTCGATGCCGAAAAACTGCTCCAGCAACATCAAGAAGAACAGCGCCGCAAAGAGGCGATGGAACAACAATTGCGCGAGGAATTCCCTAACGCCGTTCCCGCCCCCCTTCATGAGCCGATCAATGACACGTCAAGCCCAACGATCAAGCCGCATGTTTATACCCCTGCCCCGCCTTCAGCCGCGCCCAAGAACGACGGCAGCAGCCGGTATGACGCTATCGCACCGGATGCAGGGGGCGATGATGCGCAGGAGGCTGGACGCGCCTCTATACCGCCAAAGCGAAGCTTTGCACCGCCGCCCTTGCCCGCTTCGGCCTATGCGGACTTTCCCGATGAGAATGCGTTGAACGCGCTCAGCCCCAGCATCGGGAGCGAAACGCAGCCCGCCATCGCACAAAGCCGCATTGCCGCGCCCGCCGTAAGCCATGACTCGATATGGCAGGTTTACCTCGGCAACATTGCTGAAGACTTGCTGGAAGAACCGATTATGTTGGAACGAATATACCCCGACCGCGCGCCCGTTCTTATGCCGCTTGAAACATACCGCGTGCGTAAAACGGAAACGGGCGCGCGTTAACTGGGGCGCGATAAATCTAGGCTTGCTTGGCCTCGATGATGCGGCGGCGAACTTCGCGGGTTTTGGTGAAGAAGTCGAATAACTCCTCACCCTTGCCCTGACGAATGGCTTTTTGCAAGGCGGTGAGGTCTTCGTTAAAGCGCTGGAGAATATCCAAAACCGCTTCTTGATTGTTCAGGAAAATATCCCGCCACATGGTCGGGTCGGACGCTGCGATGCGCGTGAAGTCGCGGAAACCACCCGCGGAGAATTTAATCACTTCGGCCTGAATGTCTTTTTCAAGCTCGGTCGCCGTGCCGACAATCGTATAGGCGATGAGGTGCGGAAGATGGGACGTGATCGCCAAGGTGCGGTCGTGATATTTGGGACTCATGAATTCAACAATAGAGCCGAAAGATTGCCACAGGGATTTGAGCGCCTCTGTCACCACCGCGTCTGTGCCTTCGAGCGGGGTGAGAATGCACCAACGCCCCGTGAATAAATCGGCAAAGCCTGCCTCGGGGCCTGAATGCTCGGTTCCAGCAATCGGGTGGGCGGGGATGAAAATGACGTCTTTTGGCAAGTGCGGCTGTACCGCCTCAATCACACTTTTCTTGACCGATCCGACATCGGACACCACGGCGCCGGATTGACAATGCGGGGCGATTTGCGCCGCAACCTCGCCCATCGCGCCGACGGGAACGCACAGGATGATAAGGTCGGCGCCGGATACGGCTTCGCCTATGGCATCGGGAATGGCGGAAAAAACGCCCAAGGCGGCGGCACGGGTGCGGATATCGGCGGATGCGTCATATCCGGTCACGGTCATGGCGGGATGAGCACGCCGCGCTGCATGGGCGATGGATGAGCCAATAAGTCCCAAACCGATAATACATATTTTCTTAAACATATCCGCCTATTTTGGTAAGACATTACTATTGCCGCAGCCATGCCGTAGATGCTACATCAGGGCTGTTTTATCCTCGAACGGCCTTTATACGGCGAAAGACCAGACCATGACAGCCCCAAAATTGCAAGACCGCAAAAATTTACCCGGACATATCCTTCATTTTGAGGGCGAGCAAGACGCGCTTGTGCTGGATAGCGGGCAAAGGCTGGAGGCGTACAGCATCGCCTATCAAACCTATGGCACGCTGAATGCCGCCAAGAGCAATGCCGTGATGATCTGTCACGCCTTGACGGGCGACCAGTTTGTCGCCGAACGTCACCCTGTTACGGGCAAGGACGGGTGGTGGGACAATCTTGTCGGCGCCGGCAAGGTTGTTGATACCGACCGTTATTTCGTGATTTGCAGCAATATTTTGGGCGGCTGTATGGGCAGCACGGGGCCATCCTCGATGAAGCCTGACGGGTCGGGCGTGTGGGGAATTGATTTCCCCGTCATCACCATCGGCGACATGGTGAAGGCACAGAAAAAACTCGTTGATGCGCTCGGCATCGGCAAGCTCTTTGCCGTGATTGGCGGGTCGATGGGCGGGATGCAGACCCTTGCATGGGCGAGCCTTTACCCCGACATGATGCACGCGGTTTTGCCGATTGCCACAGCGCCGCGCCATTCGGCGCAGAACATCGCGTTTCACGAGGTCGGACGGCAATCCGTGATGGCCGACCCCGATTGGAACGGCGGCACATACGCGGTGGAGGCACAGCCACGCCGAGGCTTGTCTGTGGCGCGGATGGTGGCGCATATCACCTATTTGTCGGAGAGCGCCCTACACCGCAAATTCGGGCGCAGTTTGCAAAACCGAGAAGGCTTATCGTTCGGCTTTGACGCCGATTTTCAGGTCGAGAGTTACCTGCGCCATCAAGGGTCAAGCTTTGTTGACCGGTTTGATGCGAATTCCTATTTATACATCACCCGCGCGATGGATTATTTTGACCTCGCGGCGGAGCATGACGGGTCACTGGCGAAGGCGTTTTCCGCCACCAATGCGGCGTTTTGTGTGGTGAGTTTTTCGAGTGACTGGCTGTTCCCCACTTCGGAGTCCCGCGACATTGTCCATAGTTTGAACGCGGGCGGCAAGAATGTGAGCTTCATCGAGATTCAGAGCGATAAGGGGCATGATGCGTTTTTGCTCGATGAGCCTGAATTTTATGAGGTTCTTGACGGGTTTTTGAAGGGACGCGCGGCGCGGCTTGGGTTGTTTGGTGATTTCTATGAACCCGCGGCTCAAGATGCCGCTCATTCAGCACCCGACATCGCGCACATGGCGGCACAGCCGGCGATCAGCCCGAAAGAAATGCGGGTCGATTTTCAGATTATCGGCGATATGGTGCGTGAAAATGCGCGGATTTTGGATATTGGGTGCGGCGAAGGTGACTTGCTCGCCTATCTTGCCATAACCAAAAAGGCGGCGGGGTTTGGGCTGGAACTCTCGCTGGACGGGGTGCGCAGCGCGGTCGGGCATGGACTGTCTGTCATTCAGGGCGATGCGAATATCGACTTGCATTATTACGGCGAGCGAACCTATGACTACGCGATTTTGAGCCATACGCTACAGGCCATGGACAACCCCGCAGAAACATTGAACCGACTTCTTAACATTGGCAAAGAAGTCATTGTTTCATTTCCTAATTTTGGCCATTGGCGCGTGCGGTCGCATTTGATGTTCGGCGGGCGGATGCCGGTCAATGAAACCATCCCCTATTCATGGTGGGAAACGCCGAATATTCACTTTTGCACCATTCGGGATTTTGAGGCGCTGTGCGGTGACCTTGGCGCAACGATTGTCCAGCGCATGACGATTGACTCACAAGGGCAAAAGACAGACCACCGTTTTGGCGGGCGGTTGAATAATTTGCTGGGCGAACAAGCGGTTTATTTATTGTCGCGGTAGGGCGTCAGGTTAAACCCCGTTGCAGGACGCGCAGCGGCGGGCGCAGGCCAGACGAGTTTACGGATGTTCGACCCGATGGTCTTGCCCGCCGGCGGCATGGCATAGAGGCGCTTGCTCGCCTCCACAAGATAGACCCCCGACATGGACGGGCAATAGCCGCTCAATGGCTCACAGAGCAAGGACAGCGCCCGCAGCGGAAGATGACGCCGCAGCGGCGGGGTCAGGAGCGCCCCTTGCGCCCCTTCATAAACGAAATGGCATTCGCGCAGCACATCGCGGACTTGGGTAAAGCTGTAGGGCGCACCGTGACCGAAGGGGTTTTGATCCGACCGCGCCCACGCGCCCTTACGGTTCGGCACGACCATGAGCAACCGCCCATTGGGCTTTAACACGCGCCAGACTTCGCTGAGAAACCCTTGCAAGCCGGATGAATATTCCCCGTCATGGATGACGAGGATGCGATCCATGCTTTCCTTCGGGAACGGCCATTCTCCGCGGCGGCACAAGACAACACGGTTTGCGGCACCGTTCGGCCAATGATACGGCCCCGCGCGGCGCGCAACCATGGCGAAGACCTCGGCCTCGTCACGATACCCGTCAAGGTAGGGAAAGCAATAGCCAAACCCCGCCATCACCAAACCGCCCATTTCATCAACCGGCCAGATGCGCTCAATCTTGCGCTTTAAACACCGCAACACAAACCGCCCTTGCGGGCTGTTGTAATATTCCTGAAGATCGTAATTGCCGGGGATCACGCTGCGCGTACCTTTGTTATTGGGTTATAATATTCTTCCCCATCATAACAACCCCGCCCCCAATCACAAAGAAAGAACAATTAGCCTAATAAATTATAAATTCTCAAACTTGTTAAGTCGACAATAAAAGAGAACTGTACATAGCCAAACACATTCAAGAATTTGTTTAGATTGGTTTTAGCATTTCAGCGAATTTTTCAAAATCGCCACCAGCCTCGCGCAACATGCCTCTTTTGAGTAGGCTTAAATATTCTGCAAAAGCTCTAGCTTGGCAATTGACCTGTTTCGAAGGATTAAATTCTATGTCCGTGAAAGCATCATACTTGATATTTTCGTTAATCCATTCCGCATGAGCCTCCAAAGACCGAATATAAAGCCAATCGTAGAATGCATTCTTTGGAGATAATGGATACTTCTCTCCTTCCAACTCAAAGCCAATTAGACGCCCACGATCATCGCTCCTAATAAAACGCTTCGCCTCTCGTGGTGTCATCTCGAAGACCTCTATGTATGGTCCGCCCTTTTCAAAAACCTTTGCTCCCTGATAGACGCTTTCCAGAGGAAATGTTCCGTCCTTCAAAGTGATCTTGAGACTGAAAGCACTTAACCTTTGGCCAATACTCTCAGATGATTTTGATGAAATCTCTAGTATTCGACCAATACCATTAAGCATTGCAGCCCTATGTAACGCGGCAATGTTTTTCTTCTTCTGAACTTCAGCAAACCCAGAAGCCCAGGAAAAGTCAAACGTGCGCTCATAAACCAAATAGCGCCCTGTAAAATCTGGAAAAAATACCGGTCTTGTTGCCATTTAGTAAAAGCCTACAATCATATCGCTTGGAACATGGTGTGGTATAAGTATTTCGTATCTCTCGGCCGCCCTCAAACGCCTTTGAACTTCGGGATCTGACCAATTTGTTCGCTGATAAATTACCTCATTATCAAGCCGCTCAAGCGCGTCAACCAAAGGAATTAGAACAGAACTTGCTGCATTGGCAATATCAAAAGAAATCATGGCGCCAGAAATTTTTAGAGCATCCGGCTTAATCGCGAGATATCTAGGATTCAGCAATCTTCCCTCCACTTGTGCGGTGTACCGCATAGGATGCCTCTGAGTAAAACATAAGCTAACATACCGATCTATGCCTCGCTCTGCATCCAGTTGATGGCTTAGTTGATTTCCCCCTGTAACAGATGGCCAAAACCCCTCTTCTCGCATACGAACTTTTGAGAGCAATCCCTTCTGAGCGATTGTAGGAAAGTTTGCTTCATCAGTGAAGTGATAAATGTAACGGTGTTGGGTGCTGTTTTCTATAATTTGGATGAGCTGATCTATCGTCATGTAAAATTCCCTATCAATAGCGAACAGATTAATATGCAAAATTGATGCTTAATTGTATAGAAGATACTGTCCAGGTTCAATTAGTTCAGAACGCCCTTGCGGGCTGTTGTAATATTCCTGAAGATCGTAATTGCCGGGGATCACGCCACGCGTACCTTTGTTATTTCAGGCCTCATCATAGCAACCAAGCCGCCGATCACAAAGAAAGAAAGCGCGCGTTATCAAACCGCGCCTTCCTTTGGTTTTTCGGGGGGGTGGACGCGGATGAGGCTGATTTGATGGCGTTGGCGTTTGACGATTTTGAAACGGAAGCCATAGAAACTGAAAGCCTGTCCGGCGTCAGGGATCATTTTTGATTCATAGAGAATTAAGCCCGCCAAGGTCGAGTATTCGTGGTCCGGCAAGTTCCAGTCCAAGGCGCGGTTGAGGTCGCGGATGGTGACGGTGCCTTCGATCAGGTAGCTGCCGTCCGGTTGCAGGCGTACACCCGGAACGGTGATGTCGTGTTCGTCGTCAATCTCGCCGACGATTTCCTCCAAGATGTCTTCCAAGGTGACGATGCCCATCGTGCTGCCGTATTCATCGACGACCAAAGCGAAATGTTCCTTGCGTTCGCGGAAAGCTTGGAGTTGGTCAAACAGGCTGGTGCTGTCCGGTACGAACCATGGCTCCAGCGCGACTTTGGCGATATCGAGTTTGTTGAAGTCGCCGCCAACGCGGGTGAGTTCGCGCAGCAATTGCTTGGCGTGAATAACGCCCAGAATATTATCAGGATTGTCGCGCCATACGGGAATACGTGTGTAGGAGCTCTCCAACACCGTATCGACAATGTCGGATAGCTTCATATCAAGGTCGATGGTCAGGACGTTGCGGCGATGGGTCATGATCTCGCTCACCTCCACCTCAGCAAGGTCGAGAATGGAGCGCAGCATGGCTTTGCGTTCATCGGTGTTTTGAACACCTTGATTGCCAACGGAAGTGGAATGCATTTCGATGACGCCGCGCAGTTCTTCTTCCTGCGCATCCTCGTTCACCGCGTCAAGGTCGGCGCCGAACAGGCGCAGAACGCCCAAGACCACTTTGCTTACCAATTGCGTGACCGGAGAGAAAATTTTGATGACCCATGCGACAATCGGCGCGATGGTCATGGCCAAGGAGTCGGAGTGCTTCAAAGCATAGGTTTTGGGCATGACTTCGGCAAAGATCAACACCACAATCGTCATGATGGCGGTGGCGTAAAACACGCCTGTTTCGCCCACCATTTTAATGAACACCGATGTCGCAAGGGCGGAGGCCAAAATATTGACCAGATTATTGCCGAGCAACAAAGCGCCGATCATTTTTTCTTTTTCTTCGCGGATTTTGTTGACCTTGGCGGCGCGGGTGTTGCCTTCCTTCTCCAACGCGTACATCCGCGCCTTTGAGGCAGCGGTCAACGCGGTTTCAGAGCCGGAAAAAAACGCCGACAGGAAGATCAACACCACAATCGACAAAGTCGGGATCCAAAAAGACCAGTCAATGGTTGTTGTCAGTTCGGTGATCGTGGTTTCCATTTTGCATTCCCCATCCGGATTTCTTACGAAAATACCGTGATTGATCGTGATTGATTCAGTCTTAGGCTTGATCTTGTTGTAGCGAGTTTACCAGCACATCCGCAAGGGTGATTTCATCAACATCGCCGCAAATAAATGCATCGCCGATGCCGCGCGCCAAAATAAAACGCATCGTGCCTTGCTTGACTTTTTTGTCTTTGCGCATGTGGTTGATATAGGTTGCGGCGTCCGCATCCCTAAGGCCGTCTATGGCGCGAAGGCTCTGGCACAGCCCCATATCGCGCATGTGGTCTTTGGCGCGTTTTGCATCGGCGGCGGGACACAGCCCCATTGCAACCGACAGGTCAAACGCCATCGCCATGCCTATCGCCACGGCCTCGCCATGCAGCAAGGTCGGGCGATAGGCGTTTTGCGTTTCAAAAGCATGGGCGAATGTATGCCCAAAATTGAGCAACCCACGCAGGCCGGTTTCGGTTTCGTCCTGTGCCACCACATCGGCCTTGTGGGCGCAGCTCGCGGCGATAATGGTCATCAGCGCGGCGCGGTCGCGGGCGAGAATTGCGGCTTTATGGGCATCCAGCCAGTCAAAAAACGCCGCATCGCGGATAAAAGCGTATTTCACAATCTCGGCATAGCCCGCAAGAAATTCACGATCCGGCAGGGTTTGTAAGACATCAAGGTCAATGACCACGGATTGCGGTTGATAGAAACTCCCCACCAGATTTTTTCCTTGAGCGGTGTTAACGCCCGTCTTGCCGCCGACTGAACTGTCGACCATTGCCAATAAGGTGGTCGGAATTTGGACGAAATCAAGGCCGCGCAGAGCAATGGCGGCGGCAAACCCCGCATGGTCGCCCGTTACCCCGCCGCCCAGCGCAATAACCAAAGTATCGCGGTCAATCCCCGCACCCAGCAATATATCCAGCGTTTTTTCAAGCTCGGCAAAGCTCTTCGCCCCCTCGCCTTGCGGCAAAATGCGGGTGGCGGTGATGGGGCGGGATGCGGCGGATTCAATCGCGGCAATCAAGGCTTGCCCGTAAAGCGGCATGACGGCGGCATCCGCAATCACAACGATTTTGCGCCCCTTATCACCGTACGTGTCCAAAAGCGGGTTTAGCCATGTATCAAGCCGCCCCAACGTGCCGTTGCCGATGAAAATCGGGTATCCGCGCCCGCCCAAGGCAACTTGAACCGTGGTGAGATTTGCAGAAGGGTCGCGGTCTTTGACAAAGTCTTTGAGCGGAATCATGCGGTTTCCTCTTTGGGTTGGCGGGCATCGTCTTCTTGCAGAATCAGGGCGCTTAAGGCCTCAAGCATCAGGTCAACGGTTTGGTTTAAGGGTTGGTCGTCCACTTGAATCGCGGCGTGGGAGGCGGCGTTGTATAAATCGCGCCGTTTTTCCAACAAATCGGTGAGGATTTGCGCCGGATCGCCGTTGTTCAAAAGCGGGCGGCGGGCATTGCGGGCGGTACGATCCACCAAGGTTTCAACACGGGCGCACAGCCACAGGCAATGGCTCTTACCGTGCAATCGTTCCAAGGTTTCCGGCGTTGTGATGGCACCGCCACCAGTGGCGATGACTTTGGGCATTTTGCTCTTTTCAATCAATCGGCGGATCACGCGGCGTTCACCGTCGCGGAAGGCTTGTTCACCGAATTGTTCGAAAATTTCGGCAATGGTGCAACCGGCGGCGCGTTCGATCTCGGTATCGCTGTCGATAAAGACCATGCCGAGGCGTTTGGCAAGCTCTACACCCAGACGCGTTTTGCCCACCCCCATCATGCCGATCAAGGTTATGGGCTTTCTTATCTTGTAACGCACTGTTTCCAGAGGGTTTGTCATTGGTTCATCATCTATGGGGACAGGGGCTGTACGCGTGCGGTTGCGGCATTTATTAAAACATTTCAAAAATAATTCAAAAATAATTCACTGCACACCGCTTGAAATAACCACAGTTTGGTGGTTAAAACAACACATCATGTATCGGGTCGGCTTGTTTGCCATATTATGCGGAGCTATTCCCGCCTGCTAACCTGCTATAGAGCTTGTTCAATCAGCGCTTCGCCAAAGCGCTCGTATAACAAGCCACAGATTGCACCCGCATACACCACCATATGAAGGAATTATGTCATGAAAACTTTTATCATTGTTATGGCTCTGTTTTGCGCCGCTGTTGTCGGCGGGTTTTTCTATATCGGCATGGGCGATGTTTCCGTCCGTCAAACAGAAAAAACGGTCGAGATTCCCTTTAAAACGGTTGAGCCCACCGCCGAACCGCAAGCGCAATAGCCCTTAAAAGCGATTGCACCAACCACGCCCATATATCATATACGCACCGCCATCCAAATTACTGACCCAAGGGATATTATTGTCATGTTTACGCGCACTCGCCTGATTATGTTGACCGGTTTTTGCCTGACGATGTTTTCGTGGCCCTTGCCCGCCCTGTTTGCAGCGGAGGGGGCAACCGCTATGCCCGCCTTGGATACGCAAGGAATCATTCGCGTAAGCAAGGCCACTCAGGCGGAGCCGGACAAAGACAAACAGGCCGAGAATAAGCCGGACACTGAAACAGGCGATGAGGCCAGTGAAGAGGACGCCGCGCCCGCTGTCATTGTGCCCGACAACGTGTGGTATGGGCTTGACCAGACCAGCGCGTCCGGCCTGATACGCTCGATGCCTGACCGTTTTGCGGCGCCGGTGTATTTTCACATTTTCAAGGATTTGCTGGTCACGGACGCCGCCCCGTTCGGAACACCGCGAGATGAGGTGACGGCAGAGGCAGAAGAAGACACAGCCCCCTCCTCTAAAAAACGTCCGTCACGCATGCGGGATCGTAAAAACAGGCAAGCACAGAACAGCTCTGTTTTCGATGGCGACTTGCCGCAGCCCGCAGCATTGAGCGCGACAATTGAGGCTGCGCCTTATGATTTTTTGTTGCTGCGCCTTGAAACACTGTACCGTATCGGCGCCTTTGAGGACGCAGAACGCCTGTATAAAACCCTGTTCCCTCAATTGCCGGAGGATGAAAGACTCGCCGTTCATGGGTTGAATATCTTGCTGGCGAAAGGACGACTGGCCGCGGCTTGCCTTGATGTTCAGACCATGGAAAGCCGGTTCAACCAAGCCGCGTTTTGGCTGGATTTCAATCGATTCTGCGCCCGCCACTATGAAACGGATGACGATATGGCCGCGCAAACGGTCACTGCAATTGCCGAAAACATAGCCAGTGATGACGATTCAAGCACTGGCACTGACACTGACACTGGCACTGGCACGAGCCAAGACAATGCGGAAGCGAACGGCGCATCAAAGGCGGATTCGGCGATTGGGATGGCCCCTGTTGTTGACGACAAAGACGGGGATGATGCCGGAGCGGCTGGTGATCCGGCTGGCGAGTCTGCGACCGCCCCTGTTCGGAAGAGATCGGGCATTCCGGCGGAGAATTTCGTCATGTTCCCTTATTTCAGCGCCGTTTTAGACGGGCAAGTCACACCGCAAATGCTGGTGACAATGAGCCTGACCGAACGCCTTATGGCACACGCAGCCAAGGCCGTGCCGTTCAAGGCGGTGCTGGCTCATTATAAGAATGACGTGACAAGCGTTCCGTCCGAAATTCTTAAAATTCTGATTCTTCAGGATGAAAAGGCCAACGCGCACCATGCTTGCGTCGCGCAGGAAGGATTCGCACGCGGAATCATTAACTCGCGCAGCCTGACCTTGTTGATGCGCAGCCTTGAATTCGCCGAAGCGTCGTTCAAGGACGGCAGCATGGCGCGCCACAGCCTTCACCCTTGTTGGAAACCCGCATGGTATATGCAATGGATTGAAAAAGCCGACGATGGCGCGCAAAAGACAATCCGCGTCCGCCAGACATTTGATTATATTTCCAAAAACTATCCCGCCTTGATTGATGGGTTTGAACAATATTTTGTTGATCTTGACCCTGTATCGCTCGGCGCGGCCTCATGGACGGCGGCGGCATCCATCATCCGCACACAAGGAAGCCTGCCCGAAAACTGGGTTGCACGGTGGAAAAGCGTCCATCCGCAAACCGCAAAAACAAGCGGCGATGCAAAGAATGAAACAGAATCAAACGGCGCGCCGGAACAAAACAATCCACAGAATCATGACGCCGATGCCGCCGCACAGGCGGAACAGAACGGCATTGACGGCGAAAACGTCAACGGGCGCGGCGTATCAACACCGGTCACGAATGGCGATCCTGCGCTTGATAACGCCCCAGAAACCGCCAACACCGCCAATAATGCTGCAAATTCAGGTGGTTCGAATCATACGGATGGATTGGCACCGTATTGGTACTTCCTGAGCCTCCAAGACCCCTCCAGCTTCACCGCCGAATCATATATTGCATGGGTGCGGCAATGGTCACCCAAATTACCGCTCGTCGCACAAAAAGACCCCGCCAGAACATTGAGTTTACTAAAAAATGTCTTAGAGTTGGAAAAATACGAAGAGGCAGCGAAATTGTGTTATGAAAAATTTTTTTCCTTGACATTTTACAGAAATTATGTGATTTCATCATATAGTTTGACAGGTCGCGCGTTTGCGGCTAATCAAAGTAGTAGATTTGGTGAAGCAGTATTATTGTACTTGCATGTACTGGCTAGCCAGAGCCCGAGTAATACTTATCCTGAGTATCTTAGCGGTATGGTGGATATACTTTACAAAGCCGGTTACCAGGAACACGCAAAAAATATAATAGTAAGTACTTTATCAGTTGGGAAGGATTAGACAGAGGAGAATAAAATGGCTCGTCCCGGACGTCCAGCAAAACCAAAAGCACCTCTGAACAAGCACGTTGAAGGATTTCTTGACATGCTGACTTCAGAAAAAGGTGCAGCTCTGAACACAAGACACGCATACGAGCGTGACTTGGTTGACGTAGATGTATTTCTTAAAACAAAAAACGTTACGATCGAAAAAGCAACAGCCGAAAACATCAAGGATTACCTTGAGGATCTGGCCGAAAAGAAACACTCGAAAGGGGAAAATACATCCTTGATCGCAGTGCGTACAGTCGCCCGTCGTTTGTCTGCGCTTCGTCAATTTTACCGTTTTCTTGTATCGGACAATGTCCGTAAGGATGACCCGACTACGACAATAAAGAGCCCAAAACAAACCAGAACGTTGCCGAAGACTCTGTCAGAGGAAGAAGTAAACCGCCTGATCGAAACCGCAGCCAGCGGTGGTGGACCGAACAGCATCCGATTGGTATGCTTGCTCGAGATGCTGTATTCGACAGGTTTACGTGTTTCCGAGCTTGTCGGTCTGCCGAAAACTGCAGCGAATGAGGACAGTCAGTTCCTTATCGTTGAAGGCAAAGGCGGTCGTGAGCGTATGGTTCCCTTGTCCGATGCCGCTCAAGGCGCGATCAAGGACTATGTCAAGGTTCACGGACATTTTGTCGGCATGGATGACGATGGAACACAGGGCCAATGGCTCTTCCCATCCAAGACATCGATTGTCGGTCATTTGACACGTCAACGCTTTGCTCAGCTCCTCAAAGAGCTTGCCAAAGCCGCTAAAGTCGACCCCGATCGTGTGAGCCCGCATATCCTGCGTCACGCCTTCGCGACCCATTTGCTCAAAAACGGTGCCGATCTTCGCGCTGTTCAGAAAATGCTGGGTCACGCCGACATTGCAACGACGCAAGTCTACACCCATATTTTGGGCAAAGACGTCAAGAAAAAGGTCGAGGAGAAACACCCGATCAACAAATCAGGCCGCAAATAGTTTCTATTTGCAGGGATGGTTTGCCGCACCAACGGCTAGCCTCACACCCTGATTGAATAAGCACAGAATTCAGGGCACGGTTTTTATAAACGTGCCCTTTATTATTTGTGGGCGCTATTATTTTTGGGTTATTTTTGGGGTTATTTTCGCGCGCCTTAGTCGCATTCGCAGCTCCCTGCACCATTGGTTTATTGCCCCGAGAGTTTCCATGCCCCCTTGCCTTTTGCCGCGCTCAAAAACTTATGCGGGGACAAAAGGCAAAGAGCTATGGATGAGTGAAGGAATGGGATTGATGATTGCGCCGCGTTGGGGTAATCTGCCCTCGCTCTCAAAAAACGATGAAAAAACAGACAAGACAGCGAGATAATCGAGAGCGACATTGCTGGTGGAGTATTTATGAGCCAACTGGAATTTGAAAAACCGATCCTTGAACTCGAAGCAAAAATTATCGAGCTTCAGAACATGTCCGGCGATGCAGGATTCAACATCGCGGATGAGATCAGCCGCCTGCGCCAAAAAACCGACCGTTTGATGGTACAGACCTATTCCAAACTTCAGCCCGACCAGATCGTTCAGGTTGCGCGCCACCCAGAGCGCCCGCACGCGTTGAATTATATTGAGGCGATTATTGAGGATTACACACCGCTCAGCGGCGACCGCAATTTTGCCGAAGACGACGCGATTGTCGGGGGCTTGGGGCGTTTTCGCGGGCAATCCTGTGTCGTGATCGGCCATGAAAAAGGCCACGACACGCAAACCCGCATCAAACATAATTTCGGCATGGCACGCCCCGAAGGATACCGCAAGGCACAGCGCCTTATGGACATGGCCGACCAATTCGGCCTTCCCGTCATTACCTTGATCGACACCGCCGGCGCCTACCCTGGTGTGGGTGCGGAAGAACGCGGCCAGTCGGAAGCCATTGCCCGTTCCATCGAAAAATGCCTGCGGATCGGCACGCCGATTGTGTCGGTCGTAATCGGTGAAGGCGGATCAGGCGGCGCGATTGCCATTGCCACCGCCAACAAGATTTATATGCTGCAACACTCCATCTATAGCGTGATTTCACCGGAAGGATGCGCGTCCATCCTGTGGCGCAGCGCCACCCACGCCAAGGACGCTGCGATTGCCCTTCGCCTCACCGCGCAAGACCTTAAAGAACTCGGCCTTGTTGACGGGATTATTGCGGAGCCTTTGGGCGGCGCACACCGCCATAAACAAGACACGATCAACAGCGTTGCGGATTACATCGAAAAAGGCTTGAAGGAACTGTCCGGCCTGTCGCCCGACGCCCTGCGCAAGCATCGCAGCGATAAATTCATCGCGATGGGGCGTTAAACACTGAGCGCTCACACAGCATGCTAAGCTGCTGGAGTGGTCATCAACCATTAAAAGAGGGCGCATTGAGCGCCCTTTTTATATGGATCGGCTTATGGATTAGTAAATGCCACTATTGACACTTGCACCAGCCCTCTAGCCTGCTCCTTTGCCCCTGCCCCGATTTGTATACATCAAATGACGATGCACTGAGGCTTGGCCTGAAGGCTTCAGGAGGTTATTAGTTAGCGACACTGCGGCGAACGACCGAGATGGAATCATAGGCCGGCACGCCGATTATATAAGGCGATTTTTGCCCCGCAATGATGGGCATATCCTCGGGCTTTGCCGGTTTTGCGCGGCGGAGCATTTTTTCAAAGGCACCATGACCGGCTTTTTTGTGGCCGTCCTCGGTCGCCGCCGCTTTGTAATACATCATAATAAAAATGCGGATGGATGCAGTGAGGGAAACCGCCGTTTTCTTGTTCATGCAGACCAGCGAACATAAGTCATGAATGCTGCATTTTTCGCGCACAGCCATGTCGTGCAGAGCCTTCCACATTTGCTCCTCAAGCCGGATCGAAGTCCGCCTTCCGTTTACAGTGATGTTGCGACTCACCAGTCCTTCTTCACACATCTGAATATTCCCGTTTTTGTATTTTTATGGCACAACCATCTTTGGTTGCATAAAATAACTACCATAAGTTTATTTATACATCAATAGGATTATTTAATTTTGAATCATGGGCTGTAAGGCCACGTTTTATTGGGAATATTCAGGGAGCGGAAAGCTTGAGCGCCAAGGCGTGGAGGCCGCGTTTGAATTCTTCGTCCAGCAATCCGTAAACCATACGTTGCGATTCAACGCGCGTTTTGCCGGCGAAGGCCGCCGACACGATTTCCAGCCTGAAATGCGTTTGCCCCGTGCCGTCATCGCCGGCATGGCCTTTGTGCTTGCCGCTCTCATTCACCAATCGGAAGGAAAGCGGGTTGAAGGCGGCCTTGATTTTGGCTTCGATGCTTTGTTCGATGTCGGGCTGAATTGTCATCTAAAAATCCTGTAACGGCGCGGGGTTTGCGTTGCGCTTTCCAATAAGACATATCATAATAGAAAGATGAACCTCAAGCGCATAAAATTGAAAGCAAAATCGCCGGAATTTGCCGATGACTCCAAACCTAGGGAGCCAAATACCCATTCATGCGATATGCCCGGATGCCCGAAGGAAGGCCTTCATAAAGCGCCGAAATCACGCGATTTGTCGGATTACTATTTTTTCTGTCTTGAGCATGTGCAAGATTATAACAAAGCGTGGGATTTTTTCTCCGGCATGGGGGAAGCGGATGTAGAGCGCCATCTGCGCGACAATCTCTATGGTCACCGCCCGACATGGCGATACACCACGCCCGATATGGAGGATAATTTGCGCCAGCGGGCTTGGTTTTTCCGTGACCAGTCGGATGCGGCCTATGCCGAAGAACGGGCGGAGCGCGAGCGGCGCTATGGCGGCAATGGGAGCGGTAATAGCGGCGGCGATGACGATGGCCAGCAAGGCCAAAGCGGCAACGGGTCGCGCGGCAATTGGCGCAATGCGCCGCAAAGCGCGGAAACAGACGCCCTCGCGATTATGGGCTTGGAACCGCCCGTGACACTCGTTGAAATCAAGACACGGTATAAGACACTGGCGAAGAAATACCACCCCGACCTCAACCCCGATGACCCAGAGGCTGAGGAATTGCTCAAGAAAATCAATATGTCTTACACAATTTTAAAGCTGGCCTACGAAAAATTCGACAAAATCAACAAGACCTGAGCGCCAGAATCAGCCTATAACGAATGAGAATGACCGCCTCGGCTCACCCGACAACAAACGACAAAACGAAGGAAAACCATCATGAGCGTAACCCCGAAAACAGGCACGAAAAATGCCGCCAAAACGGTCGACACGATGGACGCCCTTCCGCTCCTCCCCGACCTTATTGTCAAGGCGCGGGACGTGTTCGGCATTGACCTTGATTGGGATGTTCCCGCCTATTCCGTGCGATGCCCGAATGTGCCGGATATTGACGAGAGTTACAGTTTTGACCTCGATACGACCAAGGCGATCCTCGCCGGATTTGTGCATAACCGCCGCGTTCTGGTGCAGGGATATCACGGCACCGGCAAATCAACCCATATCGAACAAATCGCGGCGCGGCTCAACTGGCCTTGCGTACGGATCAACCTCGACAGCCATATCAGCCGCGTTGACTTGATCGGCAAGGACGCGATTGTCCTGAAAGACGGCAAACAAATCACCGAATATAAAGAAGGATTGCTGCCATGGGCTTTGCAGCGGCCTGTGGCGCTCGTCTTTGATGAGTATGACGCGGGGCGCCCCGATGTGATGTTTGTTATCCAGCGCGTGTTGGAGGGCGAAGGCCGCCTGACCTTGCTGGAACAAAACAAGGTGATCCGCCCGCACCCGTCTTTCCGTCTGTTCGCCACCAGCAACACCATCGGGCTGGGCGACACCACCGGCCTGTATCACGGCACACAGCCGATCAACCAAGGCCAGATGGATCGGTGGAATATCGTTGTGACGCTCAATTACTTGAGCTTTGAGAAAGAGCGCGAGATTGTCCTGCGCAAAAACCCCGCCGCCACATCAAAAACCGAAATTCAACAATTGGAAACCATGATCCGCATGGCGGAATTAACCCGCAACGGGTTCATCAGTGGCGATATCTCCACCCTGATGTCGCCGCGGACGGTTCTGAGCTGGGCCGATAACGCACGGATTTACGGCGATTTGCATGAGGCGTTTCGGGTGACCTTCCTCAACAAATGTGATGAGCTTGAGCGCGGGATTGTGAAAGAATATTACCAGCGCTGTTTCGGTGTTGAGCTTTAGGCTTTGAGATCGAGATGAGCAAGGATCAGCACGACAAACACGCAAGCCGACACGGCAGCGATGCCGATTTGTTTGAACAGGCCGTTGCCGCAACCTTGCGCGCCTTGTCCGGCGAAAAAGACCTTCAGGCACAATACGGGGTTGCCTCCGCCAGCTTGCAACCAAGCGCGTATCAGATCAAAACATCGGAGAGCGGCGAACGCAGCGCCCGTTTACCATCCATTCGTGATTTGGGGTTTGATGAGGACGGCGTGCGCGGCGCGGCGGACAGCATCGCCCTGTATATTGACCAACACGACACAGCCCATCATTTGAAATATGCACCGCAAAACCCGCAGGCGCGGCTCGCCTATGACATTTTGGAACAAGTGCGGTGCGAGGCCGCGGGAAGCCGCTATTTACACGGCGTGCGCGGCAATATCCTGAGCGCCATGGAAGAACAATGCGTGAAAAAAGGATATGGCAATCCTGAAAAGCCGGTTGTCGTGTCGCGTGAGGATGCATTATTCGCCCTGTCGCGCAAAATGTTTTTCGAGGCGGATGACATGGAATCCGCCAGCCGTGGCGCGGCGGCGTATTGGGCATCGTGGTTTGTTAAAAAGCTGGGACCCGAAGGGTTTTCAGAGCTTATGAATGTTATTCATGACCCCGCCGTATTTTCAAAAACGGCCTCCCGCCTTGCGGTGAAATTGATGGTGGACGCCCCCGCCCCCGATGATGCGGATGGCGATGACGAACAAAATTCCAGCCCGCAAAACGCCGCCAATAGTGACGGTGAAACGCCGGATGACGACCAATCCACGCAAGACGCCCTCGCCGATATTCAACAGCAAGACGGCGAGAATAACGACAGCGATGAGTCGGTTGGCGAGGAAATCGCCGACCCCGAAGCCCCCAGCCATGATATGGGCGCGGATGGCGAGGGCGACCCGTTAGAGCAAAAACGCCGTGAAGGCGGTACCGCACAGGACGAGCCGCCCGCCTATCGCATTTTTACAACCGACCATGACCAAACGATTGAGGCGCTCGACCTTGCCACACGGGAGGAGCTGGACACTCTGCGGGGCAAGCTGGATAAACAGCTTGACCCGCTCAAGACAATGATCGCCAAACTCGCCAACCGTTTACAGCGGCGCTTGATGGCGCAGCAACAGCGAAGCTGGCTCTTCGATGTTGAAGAAGGTTTGCTCGACCCCGCTCGCCTTGCGCGGGTGGTGACAACACCTGGGTCGCCGCTGAGTTATAAAATCGAAAAAGATACGGATTTTAAAGATACGGTGGTGAGCTTGCTGATCGATAATTCGGGCTCGATGCGCGGGCGGCCAATTACGATTGCGGCGCTGAGCACCGATATTTTGGCGCGGACGTTGGAGAGATGCGGAATCAAGGTTGAGATTTTGGGCTTTACCACATCGGCTTGGAAAGGCGGCATGGCGCGCGATGCGTGGTCACGCGCCGGACGTCCCGAACAGCCCGGGCGATTGAACGACATTTTACACATTGTGTACAAGGCCGCCGATGCGCCGTGGATCAGGACGCGTAAGAATATCGGCCTGATGCTCAAGGAAGGGTTGTTGAAGGAAAATATTGACGGTGAAGCCCTGCGCTGGGCGTATAAACGCATCCGTATGCGCCCCGAAAAACGCAAAATCATGATGGTGATTTCAGACGGCGCGCCGGTGGATGATTCTACCCTGTCCGCCAATTTTGCAGGGTTTTTAGAGCAAGATTTGCGCCGCACGATCAAAACCATCGAGCAACAAAAGATTGCTGAACTCCTCGCCATCGGGATCGGGCATGACGTGACGCAATATTACCGCCGCGCCGTGACCATCCGCCAAGCGGAAGAGCTGGGTTCGACCATGATTGAGGAATTGGTGCGGTTGTTCGACCCTCATGCGTGATGATTCACGCCGGAACGCCCCTTAAACAGGGGCAAAAACCCATCAAAATTGCAGTTTTTTCCAGCATACCATAATCGCCATAAAAAACTTTCCTTTCAGGGGAAAAATGTATAATTCTTTTGGGGTTATGGACAGACAATACAGCACAGACATCGCAGCCGACACGGCACAAAACACGCTGCAAAATACGCTACAAAATACGGGCGGCAACACCGCCGATGCAGCGTGTGCGGTGGACGCGCGGGCGATTGAATCGTTGTGTCATAAAGATCGGCGTTTTTTGCGCAAGGCGGAACTGGTTCGCGCCTTTGGCAAGGCGGTGCGGAACGACCTTTTGATCCATCCTTGGAAATTGTTTTTCCTTGTCGCGCCGATTGCGCCGCCATTGAGCGGGATGCTCACCGTTATGCTCACCGCTCTGCATTTCCAGCTTGGCCTCACCGCACACGCCCGCACACAAAAGGCGATTATTAAAGACGGGTTTTCGCGGCCTGTTGACGGCGGGGTTTATGCCCCCTTTGTCAAAGCCGCGCCCACCAACCTTTGCGCGCAGGCGCAACCCGCTGCGCTTGACAGATGGGCGGTTACAACGCATTTATATTACCAAGGCATGAACGAATTATACGGCATGTCGATACATTATTGTCAGAGCCTGCGCCGCGTTTTCGGTGTTAAGGCCGGATTGCGGTACATGGAACGGCAACAAACCCGCGTACAGGGCAAAATGGCCTTGAACCTTGAAAAACATACGAACACAGCGCCTTGCTGTTCAACCCCGCAACCATAAAAACAAAAAGCACAGAAGCGCATGACGTATACCGACCGCACCACAACGCCCCCTGCTCCTTCGGAGCCGCGATTGCAAGCCACCCCGCCGCGCAATACGGACGGATTGACGGGGGATGATTTGATGCGGTCTGTGCTGGCGCACCAAATTGATGTTGAGGATTTGACAACGGAGCAGATTGCGCCGCTCCTGAAGAAAGGCGATGCGCGGGGCTTGCGCCTGACACAGATTTTTTCGGCAACCGCCAGCGTGATGAAAGACGACGTCAAAGACCACCCTTGGAAATTGTTTTTCTATATTCTTCCGATTCCGCCTTTCGGGGCGGCGGTGGTGGCAACCGGAACGGTTTTGCACATTGCGCTGGGGCTCACGAAACGAGCGCGAGAACACCGCCATAAGGCCGTCAACGCCTTCCGCCAAGCCATTGATTACAAAGCCTATGGCAAATTCATGGAAGCCCGCGCCGCAACGGAAAAAGCGCCGTCACCGCATATTGCCGTGAATTGGCATTTATTGCGCCAGAACTTGTTGTACCAAGGCAAGATCGTGTTGCTCAATATGGGCCTCGAATGGTCGGCAAGCCTGCCCGACAACCCCCTTACCCGCGCCTTTAACCGCAGCCTTGAACGCCAGATTATTTCAAACCAGACCAGTTACCTTGTGCGCGAAACAAAAGTGCGCGGTTTCGGGAAGATGGGGCTGTAGGGCGTATCGCCAAATTTATTCACGCAGTGAAATGAACTTGGTGGGTAAAATTAGTTTACTTGGCAAAACGGATCATGCTAACACTTTTACATATTATACAAATTGGCAGATGGATGCGCTGTGCCTGAAAAACACGCAAAACAAAACGCAGTGCTTAAAAAACATTTCAGTGCGATTGACCGTTTCGGCCTTCGCCTGACAAAGATTTTTTGCGCGGTAGGGGACGTTTTGCAAGACGATTTGAAGCGCCACCCTTGGAAACTCATTGCCCTGTTCACGCCGTTTCCGCTCGACCTCACCCTTGTCATTGCCGGAACACTGGCGTATTTCGCGCTCGGCCTCACCAAGCGCGGGCGTGAAGGGCGCAAAAAAATCGTCCGAAGCGCCGTCGACCCGATTGATTATTTCGGGTTCAAGCATTTCTTCACAACCAAAATCCGCAAAAGCCGCAAACGGGTTTTTAACCTCGCCGCCGCGCCGCAACCCGCCGCCGTGAAACCCTCGATGCCAGAGATGCCTGAGATGTCGCCGATGCCTGAGAATGTCGTCGATATGCCCGTGTCGCCGCAGCCGATTAAAATGGGCAAGGACGCCCTCAAGGACGCCATGGTGCATGATGGCGCAGGCGTCGCCGTGTCGGCATTTTCGTCGGCTTCGCCTGTTTCCGTTTCCGCTGCCTCGTCTGTAACGGCAAACGCGCAAACCACCTCCCCTTTGGTTCATGCATTTGCGAGGCCGCGCCTGACCAGCCATGTTGTGGAAACGCGGCATAAAAAGCTCTCGATCCACTGGCCGCGCGTGCGTAAAACTCTGTATTGGAACGGCAAGGTGAGCGCCCTGACAACCGTTCATGACTGGTTGAGCAGCCTTCCCGACGGCAAATTTTCACGGTATTTCAGCAAAAAGGCCGAGCGGCAGATGATTTCCGCGCGCGCCGCCTATCCCACCGAGATTGTCCATCGCCGCTCGTTTTGTAAAAATCCGGCTCTTTAGGCTTCGCAGACGCAAAAATCGTGATATATAAAGGGTTCATAAATATCACGCAGCATCAAAAGAAGACGGACGCATAAGACTATGGGACAGCCAGCAGAACAGCAACAAAACGCCAAAAAAGACAAGAAGACCATCTATAAGCCCCGCCCCGTGAGCGGCTTTCCCGAATGGTTGCCTGAAATACGGCTGGTGGAACTTCAATGGCTCGACCATATCCGCAAGACGTTTGAAAGCTATGGGTTTTGTTCCATCGAAACACCGTCGGTGGAGGAGCTTGACGTGCTGCTCGCCAAGGGGGAAACGGATAAGGAGATTTATGTCCTGAACCGCCTTCAAGCGACAGAAGACGATGCGAAAGAGGCACGGCTCGGGCTGCATTTTGACCAGACTGTGCCGCTCGCCCGCTATACGGCGCAGCATTTCAACGACCTTGTCTTTCCGTTCAAGCGGTATCAGATGCAGCGCGTTTGGCGCGGAGAACGGCCCCAGCTTGGCCGATGCCGTGAATTTTACCAATGCGATATTGATATTATCAACCCCGACAGCCTGCCTTTATCTTTTGATGCCGAACTCCCCGCCGTTATTTTTGACGCGATGAGCGGGCTTGATATTGGGCGGATCAAGATGAAAATCAGCAACCGCAAAATCCTGATCGGGCTTTTGGACGCGATGGGCGTGACCGACGTGATCGGCACAACGCGTAATGTTGATAAGCTGGATAAAATCGGGGAATCCGCGGTGGCGGATATTTTGACCAAGGAAATCGGCCTCACCACCGCCCAGATCACGCCGATTTTGGAATTGGCGATGGTGAAATCCGCCTCGTCCAAGGGATTGAGCTTGACGCCGAAAAACGCCCAGATGGAAGAAGGCATTTCGGAGCTTGGGTTTGTTCTCGACAATCTTTCGCATTTGCCCGAAGGGTCGGTTGTCGGCGATTTGTCGATTGTGCGGGGGCTGGATTATTACACCGGCACAGTCTATGAAACCAATTTGATGGATATTCCGGAATTCACGTCCTCCGTTTGCTCCGGCGGGCGGTATGATGATCTGGCGGGGACGTTTATCAATCGTCACTTGCCAGGGGTTGGTATTTCCATCGGGTTCACGCGTTTGTTCGATGTTTTGCACCATTACGGACGCATCAAGGGCGATAAAAAATCGCCCGCCGATGTGATGGTTGTGTTGCCGAATGACGACCAGCGCGCCGCCGCCGCCCAAACCGCCCGCATTTTGCGCGGACGGGGGATGAAGGTCGAGATGTACCACGCGCCGCAAAAAATCGGGAAACAGATTTCCTATGCCGAGAAAAAAGGCATTCCGTTTGTGTGGTTCCCGCCTTTTGATGCCGCAGGATCGCACGAAGTCAAAAACCTTGCATCCGGCGAGCAGCAAACCGTTCATCCCGAAAGCTGGGTCGTTCCGTCTTAATCGTTAAGGGGCGATTCCTTTCCTGCCCGCATGATGGGTGGGAGACAAGATTATTTTGAAACACGCGCGGCGGGCGTTGCTTTGGCTTGTTGTGTTGGCTCTTGCATGGATAGGCCGAAGGCTTGAGCGACGTGCGGGTGAGGATTTATTCCGCGCTCTGCATTCAGCCAGCGAACCTGCCCCTCGTCATGAAGCTGTTTTAAAAACTTCAAACAGTTTTGCCCCGCCGAGGGTGATAATTTGTCCCAGTCTTGATCAGTCTTTGGTTGCTCAGCGGGTACGAAAATCTGTAGCCCCATTGTCATCATGTCGTCAAAATTTTCAATGCGGCGATGCACCGCCATTTCGCTGCGCTGGATTTCATAGGCGCAAACATGTTGGTCGTCTTTGCCCGGGAATGGCGTAAAAACCTCCCGCGGGACGGTGAACATTGTGGCGTCCAAGGCCGTATCCATCGCCATTGTCTTGGCCTGAATCATCAACAACATCGCCCCGTCATCCAGCATATCGGAAAAATGTTTATGGCCGTTCGGAATGGCGTAACAGGCCGAGAGTTGTTGATTGCCCGTTGCAAAAATATAATGGCCTTCGTCTATGCCACGATCCGCCGTGACGAACGTACGGGGCTCTAGGGTGTCCCCCTCAAATTTGCGCGGTACGGTATGGAATAACATCGGTTCAGCATAAATAAAAATCCTTAAAAAGGCGTGAATTATGGCGGGTGCAGCATGCGGATTTCTTGACAAGGCGGGGGGTTGTCTGCTCTTTAGTAGGGCAATAAATGAAAATATATGAACAGCAGGGGATCATGCATGTCTGTGACACAGATGCCGCAACCGCGCACGCCGAATAGTGACCATGACCAGACCGTGACCAGCCGCGCAGATCATAACCGGATTATCCATGCCCGCAATGAGGGGATGAGCCTTGACCTTGAATGGCTCGACCTTGCCCGCGCCAATTACAGCGCCCTTCAGCGCCGCTGTAAAACCATCGGCACGCGCCGATCCGTCAAAAAACATTGGCAGGCGGCGTGGCTGTTGAAGGCCTTGACCTGTATTGACCTCACCACCCTTAACAGTGACGACACACCCGGACGCGTGCGGCGTTTATGCGCCAAGGCGCGCAACCCTGTGCGCCGCGATTTGCTTGAGGCGCTCGGCATGGGGGAGCATGATATTCATACTGGCGCGGTTTGCGTTTATCACGAAATGGTTGAAACGGCGGTCAAAGCCCTTGAGGGCAGCGGCATTCCCGTTGCAGCCGTGTCAACCGGATTTCCGCATGGATTATCGCCGTTTCCACAGCGCGTGGCGGAGATTAAGGCGTCGGTTGCCGCCGGCGCAGGCGAGATTGATATCGTGATTACGCGCCACCATGTGCTAAACGGCAATTGGCAAGCCTTGTATGACGAAATGAGCGCCTATCGCGAGGCATGCGGCGAAGCGCGCGTGAAGGCGATTTTGGGCACCGGCGAACTCGCCACCATGCGCAATGTCGCCAAGGCCAGCCTTGTTTGCATGATGGCAGGCGCCGATTTCATCAAAACATCGACCGGCAAGGAAAAGGTCAATGCGACCCTGCCTTTCACCCTCATCATGGTGCGGATGATCCGCGAGTATGAGGAGCGGACGGGGTTCAAAGTGGGGTATAAACCCGCCGGCGGAATATCCACCGCCAAAGATGCACTGAATTACCAATTCCTGATGAACGAGGAATTGGGGCATGAATGGTTGCAGCCCGATTTGTTCCGTTTCGGCGCGAGTAGCTTGCTCGCCGATATCGAACGGCAATTGGAGCATTTCGTGACGGGGCGGTATTCCGCCTTTAACCGCCATCCGGCAGGATAAAATACAGCGGGAAAAGACCAAAGGAAACGCAGCATGTTCACCAATCAATTGCATCACAGATTTCAAGCCATCAGCCGCCTTTTATGGCCTGAGGCCGACCCGCTCTCACCCAAGGGGGAGCGATTGAGCCAGATTGAAGAACGGCTCGGCGTCAGTGGACTCCAAGAACTTTATGACCGCCATCAAACGCGTATCCTGAGCCGCAGCAAAACAGGCGAAACCCTGTTTTTCGAACCGCAAACCCTGCACCACGGATTTGACGTGGTCGGCAAAGGGTTTGTTGTCGGCGTTGATATGCTGGATGTGCAAATCAAACCCGCCATCGCGCTGCGATACAAGGAAGTATCCAAGGGGCGGTTTGCGGTTGACCAGACATTTTATTGCCTGAACCACCACGGCGTTGTCACCCCCGATCAGAGCGTTCAAGCCCACAAAGCGATTACCGAGATTGTCAGCGCCGATACGGCGCGCAAACTCGCCGCCAACAAAGCCAAAGCGGATGCCGAAGCCAAAGCCCGCGCCGCCAAAATTAAAGCTCAAGCCCGCAAAGATAAACACAAGGGACGAAGACCATGACACAGCCCGCCTCCAAAACCGTAGCAGAAGCCTTTGACGCATTGGATTACGGCACATCACCGGAATCGGACGCACAGGCCAAAGAATGGCTCGCCAGCCATAAAGACGGTGTTATGAAGCTGTTTATCGGCGGAAAATTCGTGTCCCCTACCGCCGAAAACGGGCGCGAAACATCGTTTGACGTGTTCAACCCCGCCAATGGGGCGCCGCTTATGAAGGCCGCGCAAGCCAGCGCCGCCGACGTGGACAAAGCCGTCAAAGCCGCCCGCAAGGCGCAAAAAGGCTGGGCTGGATTGAAGGGATTTGAGCGGGCGCGGTATTTATACGCCATTGCGCGATTAATGCAAAAACATGCGCGGTTATTTGCGGTGCTCGAAACGCTGGATAACGGCAAAACCATTCGCGAAACGCGCGATATTGATGTGCCGCTCGCGGTGCGTCATTTTTATCATCACGCCGGATGGGCGCAATTGGCGGAAAAAGAATTCCCTGATTATGAGCCGCTCGGCGTAGCGGGTCAGATTATCCCTTGGAACTTTCCGCTCTTGATGCTCGCATGGAAAATCGCGCCGGCGATTGCACTGGGCAACACCGTGGTTTTGAAACCGGCGGAACAAACGCCCCTCACCGCAATTCTGTTCGCGCAGATTTGCTGTGAAGCCGGATTGCCGGACGGGGTGGTGAATATTGTCACCGGTGACGGCGCGACGGGCGCAGCGCTGGTCAACCATGAGGGGATTGATAAGCTCGCCTTTACCGGATCAACCGAGATCGGGCGTTTGATCCGCAAAAATTCGGCGGGAAGCGGCAAGGCTCTCACCCTTGAACTCGGCGGCAAATCGCCGTTCATCGTGTTTGAAGATGCCGATTTAGACAGCGCCGTTGAGGGCGTTGTTGACGCGATCTGGTTTAATCAGGGCGAAGTCTGTTGCGGCGGGTCGCGCTTGCTGGTTCAGGAATCCATCGCGGAGCGGTTCATCGGCAAATTGCTGCGCCGGATGGAGTCTTTGCGCGTTGGTGACCCGATGGATAAATCCATGGATATGGGCAGCGTGGTGGACGCCGCGCAGCTTGAGCGCATTACCGGCCTTGTCAATAAAGCCGTTGCGGACGGCGCCTGTTTGCACCAACCATGCGGAAGCCCGTCTGATTTTGCCAAGCTCGGCAACGGCAAAGGGTGTTTTTACCCACCGACTTTGCTCACCGATGTTGAACCAAGTGACGAGATTGCGCAGACCGAGGTTTTCGGCCCTGTCCTCGCCGCCATAACGTTTAAAAACCAAGACGAAGCCGTGTCGATTGCGAATAACACCGTTTACGGCCTTGCCGCATCGGTGTGGAGCGAGAATATCAATATGGCGCTGGAACTCGCGCCCCGCATCAAGGCGGGGGTTGTGTGGGTGAATGCCACCAACCAATTTGACGCCGCCGCAGGGTTTGGCGGATACCGCGAGTCGGGCTATGGCCGCGAAGGCGGGCGCGAAGGATTATTCGCCTATATGCGCCCGAAATATGAAGCGAAACTCCCCCTCATCAAACCCGCCAAAGCCAAGGTTGCGCCAAAGGAAAGCAGCGCCGCCAACGCGTCGGATTCTTTGATTGACCGCACCGCCAAAAACTATATTGGTGGCAAGCAACAGCGCCCTGACGGGAATTACAGCCTTCCTGTCTATGCCGCCGATGGATCGCTTGCCGGTCATGTCGGTGAAGGCAACCGCAAGGACATCCGCAACGCCGTCGAAGCCGCCCATAAGGCCGAAGGCTGGGCGGCAACGGATGCGCATTTGCGGTCGCAAATCCTGTATTACATCGGTGAAAACCTTGCGGCGCGGAAGGCAGAGTTTTGCGCCCTTATTGCCAGCCTGACGGGACAGAGCAAATCCGCCGCCGAAAAGGAATTTATGACGGGGCTGGAGCGCGTGTTTTCCTATGCCGGATGGTGCGATAAATATGAAGGGGTCGTTCACACGCCACCACAGCAAAGCGTTGTGCTGGCGATGAACGAACCGATCGGCGTTGTCGGCGTGGTTTGCCCCGAAGATGCACCGTTTGCGTCGTTTTTATCGCTGGTGATGCCGGTGATTGCGATGGGCAACCGCGCGGTTGTTATTCCGTGTGAATCTGCGCCCTTGATTGCGACTGCGCTGTATCAGGTTTTTGACACATCCGACCTCAGCGGCGGCGTCATCAACATTGTCACAGGCCGCCATAGCGAGCTTGTCAAACCGCTTGCCGAACATGACGGCGTTGATTCCGTTTGGTATTTCGGCCATGGCGGGCAAAGCGCCGCGGTTGAGGCGATGACTCTTGGCAACCTCAAGCAAAGCTGGGTTAACCATGGCAAAGCGAGAAACTGGAGCGACCCCGCCCAAGCCGAGGGGCGCGAATTCTTACGCCGCGCGACTCAGGTGAAGAATATCTGGGTACCGTATGGTGAGAGCTTTGCCGCATCGGGCGGATATTAATCAAGAGCGAGAAGCGAGCATCGGATGAAGCCATTATTAAAGCCAAGATTTCATCAAAACGCCGCCGCCGGACACGGGATTATGACCCTGCCGTGGCGCAAGGGGACGATTGATATTGCCGCGAATAAAATCATCTCCATCAAATATAATCAGGCCGATGATTCCTTTGCCTATCTCAACCTCGTCGGAGGCGAAGAACGAAACTTTAACGGCAATCACGGATTGCGCGACATTGTGACAACGATCAAAGACATGTATCGCCGCGCGATGCAGGGCGAGCATGTTGATTACCGTGATTATATTGCCGCAGAAAAGGCAATGGACGCACAGGACAACACGATGCAAAACAAGGCAAGCGCCCCCGACCCGATTGTGGTCGCGCCGATTGCCGGTCAGCCTCAACCACAACCACAACCTCAACCGCACAAGACCGCCAAACGCCCCTATACGACGTTCACACCCTTGTTCTAAGGGCGTCGCGCGGATTACCGTGAAGAGTCCAGCGAAGATTGTTGAGCCGCGGCGGTTCTTATACGCTCCACCATAGAGAAAAACCCGTTGCGGCGGCTGGGGCTCAGATGCGCCTCAAGCCCCATTTCATGGAAAGCGGCGTTCATATCAACGCTCAGAGCCTGCGCCGCGGTAAGGCCATTATAGGCCACCAGCACCAGCGACACTAAGCCGCGGACGATGTGGGCGTCACTGTCGGCGCGTAAATACATATGCATCACGCCCGCATCATCGGCGACCCAATCAATGATCAGCCATACGCGGCTGGTGCATCCGCGTACCAAATACTCGTCGATTTTGTCTTCATGCGATAATGGGGCGAAGCCTTTGCCAAGGTCGATGAGATAGGCGTAGCGTTCCTCCCAGTCGTCGAAGAACCCGAAATTATCAATGATGTCTTGTAATGAATGTTCCATAGAATGCTGTGTATCATTTTTGACACATGGTTGAAAAGCAAAACACGATCAGTACAATAAGCACTGGCAGAGACCGCACGAATCTGGTTTGTTCTTTCTTAAGGTCTTCTTTACACATTCTTTCATAAAGTGAAGACTAGCCTCTTGCATGGGATAACCCAAGCTGGCACAATGATTCAAAGGTACTAATCGAAAGGGATTCCTGATCCATGACTAAATCCGGCGAAAGTGATAGCAAAAACACCCTTTACTGCTCGTTCTGCGGTAAGAGCCAGCATGAGGTCAAGAAACTCATTGCCGGCCCCAACGTGTTTATTTGTAATGAGTGCGTCGAGCTATGCATGGATATTATCCGTGAAGAAGACAAGACACAGCTTGTGGCCTCAGGCGAAGGTGTCCCTTCCCCGCAAGACATTAAAAAGGTTCTTGACGATTATGTGATCGGGCAAACCAAAGCCAAACGCGTTTTGGCGGTTGCCGTGCATAACCACTATAAGAGACTTGAACACGGCGGTTCCGGTGCCGAAGTTGAATTGGCGAAGTCCAACATTCTTTTGGTCGGCCCGACCGGTTGCGGTAAGACTCTTTTGGCGCAGACATTGGCGCGTATTCTTGATGTTCCGTTCACCATGGCCGATGCCACGACCTTGACCGAGGCCGGTTATGTCGGTGAAGACGTTGAGAACATTGTTTTGAAATTGCTGCAATCTTCGGATTACAACGTCGAAAAAGCGCAGCGCGGCATTGTTTACATCGATGAGATTGACAAAATCAGCCGTAAATCAGACAACCCGTCCATCACCCGTGATGTCAGCGGTGAAGGCGTTCAGCAAGCGTTGCTCAAACTTATGGAAGGCACGATTGCCAGTGTTCCTCCGCAAGGCGGACGCAAGCACCCGCAGCAAGAATTCCTGCAAGTTGACACGGGCAATATTTTGTTCATCTGTGGCGGCGCGTTTGCCGGCATTGACAAGATTATCGCCGACCGCGGTCGCGGAACCTCGATTGGGTTCGGCGCCGATGTCAAGAACAAGGAAGTCCGCAAAACGGGCGAATTGCTCCAAGTTCTTGAGCCGGACGACTTGCTCAGATACGGTTTGATCCCCGAATTTATCGGCCGTTTGCCGGTTATTGCAACATTGGAAGATCTGGACGAACCCGCCTTGATCACCATTTTGACGGAGCCGAAAAACGCTCTGGTCAAGCAATACAGCAAATTATTTGAGCTTGAAGGCAAGAAACTCACCTTCACCGATGATGCCTTGATCGCGATTGCGAAAAAGGCGATTGAGCGCAAGACGGGCGCTCGTGGCCTTCGCTCGATTATGGAGGGATTGTTGCTTGATACGATGTTTGAGCTTCCTGAGATGCACGATGTCACCGAAGTTAAAGTGACCGAACTCGCCGTTGAAGACCCTGCCAAAGGCATTGAATACGTCAAAGGCGAGAAGAAAAAAGCCGACAAGTCCAAAAAAGAAGACAAAAAAGAAGACGTACAGGAAGCCTCCTAAGGGCTTCTCCGGATAAATCTCCGGACGTTTTTGATGTCAGAATTTTGGCACGCATGTGCTGTATATTAAGATTTAACCAAGCCCTCTCTCTTCGTTAGAGGGCTTGATTCGTAAAAGACAAATGGATTTCAAGTCTATGTCCGATTCTCCCCCCAATTCCCCGCGCAATTCCTCGAGCAATTCCGCCCCCGATTCCGCATCGCCCTGCGAGTCCCCTCACCCACCAAACATCCCGAAGCGGCTCTTGAGCGACCCATCCGCTGTTATTTTTGCGGTTGTTTGCGTGTGCATCGTGATGGTTTCGGTCGTGTTCCATTGGTCACGCGCAATACAATCGGATGTTGCGTGGCTTTTGCATGGGGCGAGTATTCTTTTCCAAGGCGGGAATTTCTTAGACGACTTTTATGAAACCAACCCGCCGTACAACACCGTTTTTTACATTCCGGTTATCCTTATAAAGACGTATGGCGGGCTCTCGCTCCATCACGCGTTTTTGGCCTATATCATCCCGATGACAGTGGTGCTGTGCTGGTTTATTCATGGCATTTTGAGGCGTATTATTGCCACATTGCCAGCGCAGGATCATGAAGATTATACGGTTATCCTGCGTGCATGGACGGCGATGTTGCTGTATTTCAGCCTCATCCTGACCCATGACCATTTGGGGCAGCGTGATGTGTTGGCCGGCCTTGGAACCATTCCGGTGTGCCTTGCTATCTATTTACGCAGTCTTTACCCCGCGGCTTGTAGCGGGGCTGCATTGCCTGCTTCGACCCACACGTCTTCATCCTCTTCATCTTCCTCATTTTGCACTTCATTTCCTTCGCCGTTTCTGTGCGCGGGGGCGGTCGCAGCGGGAACATTGGTGACCTTACTTAAGCCGCACTGGGGCGTGTTTATTATCGCGGCCTTCGCGCATCGCCTGTGGACGCAAAAAAGAATCACGATCATTTTCGACCTCGATTTCCTGATCATATCCTTATTGACGGCGTCTTATTTGCTCGGATCACTGGCTTTTTATCCCGAGTTTTTTACATTCTTATTGCCCGATATTTTGCGGTTTTATGTGACGAGCGTTTTGCAAGGGCCGGAGATTATCTTCCTGATCGGCTTGTCCATCGCCGCGGCGCCTTGGGCGTGTTATGTGGTGGCGAAGGATTGCGGTTTGCCGCGGGCATATATCAAGAGTTTTTTCTGGCTCGGCATCGGCGCATTTATCGGTGTTTTGCCCGCCCTTTTACAAATGAAGGGCTTGGCGTATCATTTTCTTGTCGGAGCTTATTTTTCAGTCGGGGCGTTATTCTTGGCGTTTTTTGCCATGCTGCGTATATTTTTGGTCAAGAAAAACCTCCGCTATCCAACATTATGGGCGATGGTTCCCTTAATCACCCTGATGGTTTTTTTAGGAGATGTGGCGTATTCGAGGAGCGACAGGCCAGAATATTATGCCCATGCCCCGATGACCGAATTGATCCAGAAGTACAGTCAGGAAGGGGATAGCTATTTTATATTCTTTGAGAATATGGGGGCTATTTTCCCGACCAATATCTATGTTAACCGCGCCTATGGGTCGCGTTTTGCAACGTTTTGGTTCGTTATAAAATTATTGGAGATGGAACAGGAAAGCCACCCTGATTTTGAATATTACCACGCCAAATATGCCCATTTATTCACCGATGATTTACGCCGCCATAAACCCAAGGTTATTTTGCTCCAACGGGACATATTATACGACGACCCCAAGGCCGGCACCCAAAAAGAAGCGAACCCGCTCGCCCTCTTTGAGCGTAACGAAGCCTTTCGCGAGGAATGGTCGCATTATAAGCTGGCGGAACAGGCGATATACCCCAGAAGCAGTTATATCTTCATGCACAAAATTCGTTACGGCAAAACCGATGTGATTTTGGATGTGTATGTCCGGCAAGATTGAGGCGATTATTGCGGTGTCTGTGTGCCGTCTTGCCCGTTTTCCAGGTCGCTCTTCGGGTCATGTTCTGGGGCGTCTTCGGGCATAGCGGTATTCATTGATTGCTGGAACACAATGCCTTGATAGAAGCAAAAATTCCACATCATTGAAGCCGCCGTAGCCACAATTTTAGCGACATATGGCGAAGCCCCATAATGAACCAAGCCCATCAAGACCAGTGAACTCACCCCCAGCCCCAAAGCCGTGACGGCGAGGAACAGGATAAATGTGTTGCGGTGTTTGGGGGTGCGGTCGCCGAAAGCCCAGTAGCGGTTGAGGAGATAGCTGTTGACCACTGCGACACAAAACCCGCAAATATGCGCCCAAAGAACCGGCAAACCGAGCCCATCAAACACCAGCCAGAACACGGCGAAATCAACCCCCGTGTTCACCACCCCCGTAACACCGAATTTCACCATACGGGTGAAATGAGCTCTGACATAGTCGATCATTTATGATACTCTTTGTTTGCCTTTTAATCCTTTTACTAGAGATTGGCCGCCCTGTCATGCCCGCAAAGCAAAAACAATCTTCCGCAAAAACCGCCATAAAAAAAACATCGAAAGCAACGGCTAAGAAAACCGCTTCTAGCCCTGTAAAGCCCGCGCCTGTAAAGCGTGCGCCCCAAAAGCAGCTTATCTCCATCGTCGTCCCTTGCTTTAACGAGGTTGAAACGATCGATAAATGCCATGAGGAATTGCGCAAAACCGTTGACCCGATGACCGCGTACGACTTTGAATTTGTCTATATCAACGACGGCAGCCGCGATGCAACGCTGGACAGCCTGAAAAGACTGCGCCAAGGGGATTCACGGATACAGATTGTGTCGTTCAGCCGCAATTTCGGCAAGGAAATCGCCGTGACGGCGGGGCTTGACCACGCGCGCGGTGACGCGGTCGTGATTACCGATGCCGATTTGCAAGACCCGCCGGAGGTTATCCCCCAATTGATCGAGCCTTGGGCGAAGGAAGGCTATGACATTGTCTATGCCCAGCGTGTCACGCGGCTTGGGGAAACTTGGCTCAAGAAATGCACCGCCCATGCATTTTATCACTTCATCAATTTGATCAGCCGCGTTGAGATTCCGCGTAACACCGGCGATTTCCGCCTTATGAACCGCCGTTCTGTTGATGCGCTGCTCAAATTGCGGGAACATCACCGCTTTATGAAGGGGTTGTTTGCTTGGGTCGGGTACAGACAAAAAGCCGTACGCTACCACCGCCAGCCCCGCTATGCCGGACGCACGAAATGGAATTATATCAGCCTTTGGAACCTGTCGCTCGAAGGAATCACGGGCTTTAGCCTTGCGCCGCTTAAGATTGCGACGCTTGCGGGGATTATGATCTCGCTGTTTTCATTCTTGTTCGGGATTTATATTTTGATGCGGACACTCCTGTCCGGCAGTGACGTTCCGGGTTATCCCTCGCTTATGATTATGGTGACGTTTTTGAGCGGGATACAGCTCCTGACCATCGGAATCCTTGGCGAATATGTCGGACGCATTTTTAACGAGGTTAAAAACAGACCCCTGTATATCGTGGATGAGCATATAACCACCGAAGAAAAAGAAACAACACGGTCGAAATAAAGTCGTCGAAAACCTTCTTTATCTCGCCTTGATTAATCTTTTTTAAACTATGGTTTATGCTATAATGAACATCCTAAGAAACGAGTATATTGCAACTATATAAAAGATCAGAGTGTTTCAGAATGGCCAATCCCTCTTCTATCCTTGAAAATATTCCCAAAGAAAAATACCGCCTCATAACCCGCAGCGACATGGACGGTCTGGTTTGTGGAGTTCTGTTGAAAGAGCTTGACCTGATTAACGAGATCGAGTTTGCGCACCCCAAAGATATGCAGGACGGCATTATCGAGGTCACGAGCCGCGATATTACGACCAACCTGCCCTATGTCAAAGGCGTACACATTGCCTTTGACCACCATGACAGTGAAGAAAAACGTGTTAAAGGCAAGCCTGACAACCATGTCATCGACATTACCGCCCCATCCGCGGCGCGGGTTGTGTATGATTATTTCGGCGGCAAGGAACGCTTTCCCAACGTATCCGATGCTATGATGGTTGCGGTTGACAAGGCCGATGCGGCGCAATTCACCAAAGAAGACGTGCTTGACCCGCAAGGATGGGAATTGCTCAGTTTTCTTATGGACGCCCGAACCGGCCTTGGGCGGTTCCGTGATTTCACCATCTCGAATTATCAATTGATGATGAAGCTGATTGATTATTGCCGGACCCATGACAATATTGACGACCTTCTTTTGCTCCCCGACGTTAAGGAACGGGTTGATTTGTTTATGGAACATCAAGACAAGTTCAAAGACCAGCTTAAGCGCTGTACCACCATTCATGGCCCGCTTGCTGTTCTTGATTTGCGGAATGAAGAAACAATCTGGCCCGGCAACCGGTTCATGATTTACGCGCTGTTCCCGCAAACCAACATTTCTTGCCACGTTTTATGGGGCAAGGCGCAACAAAACACCGTTTTTGCCTTTGGCAAATCCATCTTCGACCGCAGCAACAAAGCCCATATCGGTGAATTGATGCTGGAATATGGCGGCGGCGGACACACAGCGGCGGGTACATGCCAAGTCCCGAACGACAAAGCCGAAGAAGCGCTCAAGACGCTCATCGCGAAGGTGAAGGAGCTGAGCTAGGCTCATTCGCCCCTCTCAAGGCCTTCGCTACCTCATGACAGACAAGCCCGCCTTCTTGGTGGGCTTTTTCTTGACGTTTTTTGGGGCGCTCTTAAGACTTTTATAACCAATTATCTGTATTCTATAAAAAGAATAACAAGAGAATTGATGATGCAACTGAGCCCCCTTTTTACCGAAAAAGCCAACAAGATCGCGTTTCTTATTTCGCGCGCTGTCGGGTTTGAAATTGCTCATGATGGCGGTGAGCCTTATGTGCAATTGATCGGCAAAGGCAAGCGCCATGTCGTTGAATCCCTCGGCAAAGTGCGCCGTGAGGCCGTTAAAGGCACGCGTATCGCCGCCCGCGAATTGAAAGATATGAAAGACGACCTTCCGGCACAAATGAAAATGTTTGTTCGGATGGCCTTGTTACAAGCCTATCCGGAGCAACCGGAACCGGCGCCCGTACGTGTCCACAAGCAAAAACCAAAGAACAAAGGCACAAGCGAGATTTAGAGTTTACCTCCCTGTCTGATGACATTACCTTTCGCCGTGCAGCTTGCACGGTTTTTTTTTTGCTTTGCTTTTGGCCTATTGGAATTTTGGTTATCCACAGAAATTGTGGATAACCCTGTGGATAAGTCTGTGGATAAATTATGAATTGCGCCTATGGGTGAGCGTCGGAACTATCCTTTGTCCATTCCCTTGCCCATTGTTTCCTCATAGAATTTTTACGGTTTTACCGTTATGATATGAACGGACGTTTTTAAACACTCTTTCAAACACTCTCGCATCACACAGGAAATACATATCATGGAAAATTGGGGAATTTTGGCGGTCATTGTGGCGGTCGTGGGCTATGTTGTCATGCTGTACAACCGCATCATCGCCCTGTTGCAAAAACGTAAAAACGCGTTTTCAGATATTGATGTGCAATTAAAACAACGGTTTGACACGATTCCCAATCTGGTTGAAACGGTGAAGGGCTATGCCGCCCATGAAAAAGGCGTGTTTGAGGAAGTGACCAAGGCGCGCTCGCGCGTGTCCGCCGCCAGTGGCCCCGCCGCGAAGACCGCGGGCGCAGAGCGCATCGAAGCCGAAGGAATGCTCGGCCGCGCGATGATGAATTTGTTCGCCGTTGCCGAAAATTACCCCGAATTAAAAGCGGATCAGAATTTCAGGCAATTACAGGCCGAACTTGTCGACCTTGAAAACAAAATCTCCGCGGCGCGGCGTTTCTTCAACAACGCCACATCGGAATACAACACATCGATTCAACAATTTCCGGCGATTATCATTGCCCGTTTGTTCAATTTTCAGGAAGAACCCTTTTTCGAACTTGACCCCGCGGAGCAAAAAGCCGTGCAGCAAACCCCCAGCGTTAAATTCTAGCCTTCGAACGCATGGATTGGGCGGGCAAAGGCGCGCCCAGTTACCGTTAGGATTAGGATTTTTCACGGGTTGCCACGGGTTGCTATGAAAAGATTGATGATATGGTTTTGAAGGCCTCCGGACTCACCACACATCGTTGGAATAATAATTGGCGCAGCGCCATTTTGCTCGCCCTTTATCCGATTCTGATCGGCTTCACCTGTTGGAGCATTATTTACGTAGTATGTGTCGTATTTGAAGGCGAGAAAAGCAAGCCTTTGCCTTCGCTCCACACGGTTTATGATGTGTCTTCGCGCCCTTCTGAGCAAATTAAAATCAAAGAAGCCTATCGCCGCGACGAAGGGGCTGTACGCCCTACAAAAAACGAGAAGAAAGTCAGTAACGCCCAACGCGCGACGGATTTAACCCTTGATACCGCCCCCGTCATCATCAGCGTCATCGCCCTTTGGTTTTTGATTGCGGGGCTTTGGCACGGGCGGATGATGCAGATGATGAGCGGATCCAAACCCCTGTCACGGGTGCAAGAGCCTGAGCTGTATAACTTGCTTGAAAACCTGTGCATCGCGCAAGGCGTGCCGATGCCGCGCCTGTGCATCATTGAAACAGACGCCCGCAACGCCTTTGCCAGCGGCATGACGGACAAGACGTACACCATCACCGTCACGCAAGGATTGCTGTACCATCTTAAAAAAGACGAAGTCGAAGCCGTTTTGGCGCATGAATTGGCGCATATTCGCAATAACGACGTACGGTTATTGGTTACGAGTATCATTTTTTGCGGGTTATTCGGGCTTTTGGCGCAAATGACGTGGCGGATTATCCAACATGGCATTCGAGGCACCGGCAAAGACACCGCGAAATTTATTTTGGTGCTTGTCGCCGCCAATCTTATTTTATGGGTTGGCTATTTTATGACGGTCTGGAGTCGGTTTGCCCTGTCACGCGTGCGCGAATATGACGCCGATGCCATGGCCGTCGAGATGACCAAAAATCCCGATGCCCTTATGCGTGCCTTGATGCGTATTGACCGCAGGGAACGCCTGCCGAATATTCCCGATGATATTGCCTTGATGTGTATCGGCAATCGCAGCCCGTTTTTAGGGCTGTTTCGCACCCACCCGCCGATGAAGAAAAGGATAGAGGTTTTATCATCCCTCACCAACACGCCGATTCCCGATGCGGCTCCCTTGCTGCGCCCGCTTGCCCTTGAAGAACGGTTTTCAAAAAGGGATCCGGGTGATTTAAGCTATGCCGGAGTCCATAAACCATTTTCGAATGAGGCTTCCCTCGCCGCCTATCGGCGTCAAAGGCCATTGAAAACACAGGCCGACCACTCGGAAAACCAGCCATGACAAAACGCAGCAATCACAATAACAATAACGCCGCCCATGCCCCCCATGACGTCCATAAGGCATCGCGCAAGGGGCATACCCCCCTCACCCTCGGCGTGTTTGCGCCGTCCAGCCGTGTTGATAATGACGCCTTGAACCGCGCGGCGGCGCGGCTGGCACCGTTTGGCGTGACGTTGATGATTCACCCGCAAGTCTATATCCCGCTTAACCAATCCGCAGGCAGCCGCGCCCAAAAAACAGACGCGTTTCATGCCTTATTACAGGATGCGCAAGTGGACGCGATTTTGACCGCGCGCGGTGGCAACCGGTCGATTTATATGCTCGACCATATTGATTATGATTTATGGCGTGCGTCCGGTAAACCGATTATCGGGTTCAGTGATGTGACAACCTTGCTCAACGCCGCCTATGCGCGGGCGGGATGTGTCGGGATTCATGGGCCTTGCCTTCAAACCATCGATAACCCGCGCATTACGGATACGCAGATCAGCCAGATGGTCGGGCTTATTCACCGCGTTCTGGATGAACGCGCCGTATCACGCGGCATGATCGGTCACAATGCGGCGCGACCACAGGCGAATTTGCTGATGAGCGGTGCCAGCCTTGCATCCGCATCTCATGAAGCGGAGCATAGCTTTCCATCCAAGATTACCGCCCCGATTATCGGCGGGAATTTGAGCGTTTTTCAAGCATTGATCGGGACACCCTTTATGCCCCCCGTGGACGGCGCGATTTTAATCATCGAAGATGTCGGCGATCAAAACAGCCGATATGACCGGATGCTGGGGCATTTGCGGCAAGCGGGGATATTGGAACGCATCGCCGCCTTAATTGTCGGGGATGTGTCGCAAACCGAAGATAAATCCGCCATTCCGTTTGGCTTTACGCTTGATGAATGTTTGAGCGAAGCGATGGATGGGTGCAAAGCGCCGATTATTCGCGGTGCGCCGTTTGGGCATGTCGGCCCGTTATGGTCGATCCCCATCGGGCTGAACGGTACGCTGGCGATCAACAGCCCGCAGGACATTGTGCTGTATTGCTAGTTGCTCGTTGCTAGAAGAAAAAGGCGCCGAACGGCGCCTTTTGTTTAATCTTTGCGGGATATCGCTATCTTTTGGGTGGTTTTGGGCCTTTGGGGTTTGACTTCGGCATGGTTGGCTCATCGCCGCCCTTGATCCATTCGTCTTTGCGTGCGTCCGCCGCCATGCGGAAAGCTTCCTCGATACGGAAAGCGCGGTCTTTTTGTTCCTCCGCCAAGAAGGTGTTCACCGCAATCACCCAATCATTCGGATCCCATTCACGGTTCGCGTATGTCGCGGACAGCAAAGAGAATTGAAAGCTGTTGAACGGGGTCAAGGCGGACTCCATTTGGATGTCCATTTGTTTGAAGCCTTCATTGTTGATGGTGCCGCCGAAGGCGCGCTCCGCCGGCGCAACAAGGTCTTTATTGTATTTACCGGATTGCAAGCCGCCGAAATTCCCCATGAACAGGAGCAAATCTTCGGCCATTTCGGGGCTGCTGCGCCCCATGCCGGTGCTCTCGATGAAGGCGCCTGTTTGTGTCATCCAGCTACAGATATCCTTGGTGTGTTCTTGTTGCAGCATGGTGCCGAAGGTTGTTTTGTTGCGGTTCATGCGCGACATTTGATAGGCAATCGCAAGCGACACAACATCACAGGCACGCTCCATCGCGGCGTATTCCTTCACGAAGTTCTTTTTGTCGCCAAGGCAGACAACGGGGTTGTAAACCACACTGTGTTGGAACATCGGCAGAGTGCGTTTTTCTTCTTCGAGCTTGTCCTGAACACAGCGGAAGAAAAGATTGCCGAGCATATAAGGCAAAAACGCTTTGTCTTCCAGCAACTCCGGATCAATCATCAAGAGCGGCGTGTCTTCGTCATACAAGTTAATGTCGTGCGTACGCCAAGGCTCCAGATTATGTTCATACGGCACGTACATGCCGAAAAATGGCATGTCTTCATCAAGCGCGATCGACGGCTCTAGCTGGCGGATGAAGCGGATAATCCGGCTGCCGATCGGGGTGGCCTCCATGTCGGCAATGGCTTTGCGAACTTCTGGGATTTCTTCAAATTCGTCAAACGGCATGACGATTCTGTCTTTCAGGGGGTCGAAAATCCATGCTTCAGACATGTTTATACCTCTTTGCTGTCACTGATGTGTTTTGTGATTATGGAACAGTAAAGACCAGTCTTACGGAAAAAACAAGTTATTTATGGCGGGCGATATGCGCTACATCCCTTTTGCAAAGCCTCTTTATAAACCGAGCTTTTTTCGCGCCCTTGATGCCGCCCATGAAAAAAGAGGCGTTCCCTCGGCATAGAGCGGAAGGGGGTTCCATATGTCTTGTTGATGGACGATTTTGTCTGCTTGTATGGCGAAGGTGAGGTCACTCACCCCCGCGATGACGAAGCTCTTCTTCGCGGGCTGAACCTGCATGTCCCATTTGAGCAATACCATATTGTCGTGGTCATGCCCGACCGCAAAATCATAGACGCGCATTTTCAAAAGCCCGCAGGATTGATGAATCCCGCCGATCATCGCGATGAAATCCGCTACGCCATGCGCATCGCCAACCGGAGTCGTCAGGCGTATGTCCCGCGCAACATAGTTTTTCAAGCGGTGGATGGTCTGCGCATTCGCACTTTCAAGACATGCTATGTATTGCTGGATGATCTGAAGCCGTGATGTCGACAGGGGTAATGGGGCTTGAATGGGGGGCATGGAATGGAATCCTGAGGTTGATGCGCCGATCAAACGGCGCGCTATCGGCATCTTATCGGCACGACACAGAGCATAATACAATGCCGCACCCCTGAAAAGGCCTAGGCTTTCAATTCAAGCTGTGGCATAAATGAAGGAGCAGCCGCATCTTGTGGGACGGTATGCGGTTTGTTCGGTTATTTTGCCTCGGGTTCGGGGAATGAAATCGCCATATTCACGCCTCAAACCCCCTATATGCCTCTTACGAGAAAGACTCAAAAACCGCGCAAACCTTCTTCTGAAAAGAACGCAAGACCGATGCAACTATACCTGCCGATTGCGGAAATGGCCGTTCATGCCGAAACAATCCTTATCCTTGGTTTAGGGGTCGGGTTTTTGTCCGGTGTGTTTGGTGTCGGCGGCGGATTTTTGACCACACCGTTTTTGATTTTCCTCGGCATCCCCCCCGCCATCGCCGTGGGCACGCAGCCCAGCCAGCTCATCGCATCCAGCACCACCGGCGTGATCGGTCATTGGCGCAAGCGCAATGTCGATTTTAAAATGGCGACTTATATGCTGTTTGGCGGGTTTTGGGGCACGTTGGTCGGGAGTTTCCTGTTCAAACTCCTCAAACATCTCGGGCATATCGACATTACGATTTCGGTTCTGTATGTGGTGTTTTTGGGCGGGATCGGGTTGTCGATGTTGAGCGAGAGTTTGCTCACCCTTTTTCGCAGAAGACGCGGACAAGCCCCTGATAAAAAACAAACATCCGGATGGAAAGACCGCCTTCCCTACAAAACAAACTTCCTGCATTCCAAGCTGTATATCAGTGCGCTCTTGCCCATTACGGTCGGGTTTGTCGGCGGGATGATGGTGTCGGTTTTGGGGATCGGGGCTGGGTTCTTGCTCGTCCCCGCTATGATTTACATCATCGGGATGCCGCCGCTCCTCGTTGCCGGAACGTCGTTGTTCCAGATTATTTTTACATCCGCCTTCGCGACGATTTTGCAGGCGGTGAACAACCAAACGGTTGACCTTGTTTTGGCCTTGATCCTTATTCTTGGCGGGGTGATCGGGGCGCAGCTCGGCATCCGCGTGGGCAAGTACATTAAGGGCAGCGTGGCGCGGATTATGCTCGCGACCATTATTTTGGCGGTCGGAATGAAATTGGGAAGCGATTTGCTGATTAAGCCGTCTTATCTGTATTCGCTGGAGGTTCAGTAGCGATGAACCATGCGGGTTGTCCTTTGCCGTTGCGGATATGTTTAAGCGTGATGATGCTTGCCTTGGCGTTCGTGTTTCTTTGCGCGGGGCAGCGTCACGCGCAGGCACAGGAAGCGGCAATATTACCGAATACCGCTCCGCCGCAAAGATTATCGCAGGACATATTCCCCGACAAGCCGTTGGCGATTGACCTGTCGCAACACAAAATCGGGATTTCATCGGGGTTTAGCGGCACCAGCGTTGTGTTGTTTGGCATCCAAAAGCAGGCCGGCGACCTCGCCATTGTCGTGCGTGGCCCCGCGCGTACAACGATTTTACGGGAAAAGGGATCAGTACTCGGGTTTTGGTTGACGACGGAATCCGTCCGTTTTCCCAATATTCCGGGGTTTTATGCGGTGGCGTCGACACGGGATATTGCCATGCTCGGCGCACCGGATGTTTTGGCGGCACACCAGATCGGGCTTGATTACCTTACCCTCGAATCCGACAAAAAAGGGTGGAGCGCGGATGAAACGCGCCGATACGAAGACGCCCTGATCCAGACCAAGCAAATGCAGGAATTATTCATCCTTCGTACCAAGAATGTTGAATATATCACCGATGAATTATTCAAGATTTCCCTTTGGTTTCCGTCCAATATTCCGGTCGGGGATTATAAGGTCGATGCGTATTTGTTCCGCGATGGCGCGTTGATCGGCGGCGACAGCAGAACTCTCGCCATCGCCCAAATCGGTTTTAACGCGGATTTAAGACGTTTCGCGCATAATGAACCATGGTTCTATGCGTTTTTAACCATCGTGACGGCCTTGTTTTCCGGCTGGCTCGCCACTGTGTTGCTCCGCCGCGACTGATGCCGACGCCCTTCCCCTTTCATCAACAACGAATGACACCCCCATGACCACAGCCATAGACAGCGCCCAAAGCGCCGAAACACCCCTTGAGGATATTCCAGTTCCGGAGGTTCACACCGCCCCGAAAAAGGCACGTGCCAAGGAACGGACCTATCTTGTCATCGCCGACGGAACGGAGGAATTCCGCGCCGCGTTGCATTATGCGCTGAACCTCGCCAGCCTCAATAAAGGCCATGTGTCCATCGCCCATATCCAAGACACCAATGACTTCATGCATTGGGGCGCAGTGGAGGACATGGTACGCAAAGAAATGCGCACAGAATCCGAGAAAATCCTGTGGCATGTTGCGAAGGAATGTAACCAATATAACGGGCATATTCCATCCCTGTATTGCCGCGAGGGCAAGGCCGTGCCGGTGATTACATCCATCCTTGAAGACGATCCGCGCATTGCCGCGCTTATCCTCGGCGCCGCCACGCAGGGTAAAAAGGGGCAAGCCGCCCTTATCAACCACTTTGCGGGCAAAGCGCTTGGCCACCTCAGAACGCCTGTGATTATCGTGCCAGGGGGGCTCGAACCCGACGAAGTGAAAACCTTGATTTAAGGCATTCCCTGAACGCAAGCCCGTGACAAAACTGGACAGGATGCTTGGTTTGCGATAGAAGTTTGAGCAACACACAGCATGTATCATGTATAACGACAACGGGCGACACAGGAGCATCCACCATGTTCATCCAAACCGAAACAACCCCCAATCCGGAAACCGTTAAATTCCTTCCCGGACAGCCCGTATCCGAATCCGGAAACTTTGATTTCAAAACACCCGAAGATGCGCGGATTTCGCCGCTCGCCAGCCGCCTTTACAATCTGGACGGCGTGACGGGAGTTTTCCTTGGACGCGATTTCATCAGCGTGACGAAAGACCCGACCGTTGAATGGTTGATGATGAAACCACGTATCCTCGCCGCCATTATGGACCATTACACCAGCGGCCGCCCCGCGATTGACGAAGGCGTCGTTAATGATGGCGGCAACGGCGCGCAAGCCTCACGCCCCGAAGACGAACCGATTGTGCAAACCATCAAGGAATTGCTCGACAGCCGCATCCGCCCAGCCGTGGCGCAAGATGGCGGCGACATTATATTCCACCGTTATGAAGACGGGATTGTGTATCTTGAGATGCATGGCGCGTGTTCGGGATGCCCCAGCTCCACCGTCACGTTGAAGGCGGGAATTGAGAGCATGCTCAAACACTATATCCCCGAAGTTGTCGAAGTCCGACAAGCGGCGATGTAGGAATCAAGTGCATTCCACGGATAATAAAAAAGGGGTCAAACGACCCCTTTTTGTTTTTAGCCCGAATAATTCGCTAATAATCAGCCGACTTTTTTGCCGAGGCCGATGTCTTTGGCGAGGGCGCTGCGCTTTTTGGCGTAGTTTGGCGCGACCATTGGATAGTCGGCGGGCAAGCCCCAGCGCTCGCGGTATTCTTCCGGCGTCATGTTATAGGCCGTTTTGAGGTGACGCTTGAGCATCTTGAGTTTTTTGCCATCTTCGAGGCAGATGATGAAGTCTTCCGTGATCGACCGTTTGATCGGAACCGCCGGTTGCGGTCTTTCGACCAGATGCGGGGCGGCGTTGTTCACGTTGGACAGGGTTCTGAATACGCTCTCGATCAGGGACGGGATGTCGTGACCACTGACGGCGTTATTCGACACATGGGCGGAGACAATCTCCGTCGTCAGGGTCAAAAGCTCGATATGCGTCGGATGTTGCGAAGCCATATTTCTTCCTTCTTCTTTCTTTTTACTATATTCCGATTATCTTATCGGTTTTATGTTTTTTGTGTGGCGCAGCATGTATCGGAATGTCTATTTCGGATGAACCGCGCCCCACGCGCAAGCATGAAGACAATTCTTCATACCGTGAGGGAACTTCTATACGAAGCTATACTTACTTTTCAAGAAAAAAAATCAGTAAATCCAAAGATCGGAAAAATAAAGCCTAGGCTTTGCAGGGATAATAACAAAGATGAATACTTTGTAATCTTGATAGCACCTATGCATAAAACGCATATTAGCCGATTACCGCTCCTTGATCGTGCGTTTTATCTTTGGTTGACTGACATCCGCACCGCGAAGATAGACTGGCTGTATGTCGCCATTATCCCGATTATCTCCATTATCTGGCGCCTGCATACGCGCCCGCGCTATGGTGAGAGCAACGGACGGATCGGGGACAAGAATTTCGGGGTGGAATGTCCATGAAGACGGAATGGCAGTGGCTTCTTGGCCTAGATCGCGTTGCAGGCGTTCAACCGCATCGCCGTAGAAAGCGAGAGTCATGGAGCCGTACAGGGCAATCATTTGAGATATTTCAAGCGCTTGCGCTTCCCCAAGAGGCGTACACCCGCCCGCGGCACAGGACGGGTTGAAAAGCTGGATGTAAAAATCGGATCGTTTTGTTTCGATGACGATGGCCAACGCGCCGTCATGCGTGTGGTTGTTGCCGTCCCGCTCCTTCGCCACTTGGGCGGCGAGAATCTCGGTTGTTGTCATGGCGAGCATCGGCACGTTGAGCGACAGGGAAAAACCCTTCGCCGCCGCCATGCCAACGCGCAGGCCGGTGAAGGTTCCGGGGCCGACGGTGACGGCGATGGCCTCCAGCGTGTCAAAGGCGGCGCCGCTTTCCTCCATCACCATTTTGGCGAGGGGGATGAGCTGCTCCGCCTGCCCCCGCGCGATGTGCAGGGTGCGGCTTGTGATAACGCCGTCATGCTCCACCGCGGCGGAGCATGCATTCATGGCGGTATCGAGGAAGAGAAGGCTCATATCTCGGGCTGTTCTTACTCCGCACCGCTTAAAATAGCGGGTGCGGAGCCATAATTAGCGTTATTGGATGCTGCAGGCTTCGTCAAAGGACAGGCGCGGTGAACGCGGGAACAAGCCGGATTCATCGCCATATCCAAGGTTGCATAAGATGTCGGCCTTGACAGTTGTTCCGGCGAAAAATTCTTTGGTCACGCCGTCAAGGTCGAAGCCGGACATCGGCCCGCAATCAAGCCCCAAAGACCGCGCCGCGATCATGAGATAGGCGGCCTGTAACGCGCCATTGCGGTGCGCTGTGGCGGTGATGAGGGATTCATTGCCGACAAACCAGCTCCGCGCATCGGCATGGGGGAAAAGCTGGGGCAATTTTTCGTAGAACGCCATATCATAGCCGATGATGGCGGTGACGGGGGCGCTCATTGTTTTTTCAAGATTTCCGGCGGCGACGTGGGGCTTCAGGCGCTCTTTCGCGGCCTTGGATTTAACAAACACAAGGCGTACGGGTGAGCAATTGGCGCTGGTCGGGCCCATTTTCATCAGGTCATAGACGGCCTGTAACAAAACATCGCTGACGTCCTTAGCCTGCCATTTATTATGGGTGCGGGCGGAACGGAAAATAGTGTCAAGATCCTGATCGCTCAGGATTGTACGTTTATCGGCCATAATGCTTGATCCTTTTTTATCGTTTTAATCGGGGAGCTTAAACAGCGTTTTACCCCATGATGTTAAAACACTTTCTTCCGCATGACGGATGTGCTATTGGGTTTCAACATATCCATTATGGTTTAGCATATTTTGATGCATTTGACAGCGGCGAAACAATTCGTTTTTGATGAAATTTTGTTCATCCGGATGCGGATGACCCTGAGGGGCGCTTTTGTCCTTGTGTTCACGGCTTTCGCGCAAATCTCCGCCCTTGCCTTATTCGCCCTGTTTGCCCCCTGTTTTGCCAGTATGCCGATTGCCGAGGACGAAAAATCCGTTGTCATTCTCGCCTATCAACGCATCGGCGAGGACACTCAACCGGAAATCAGCCTGAAAACCGAACAATTCGAAGAACATATCCATGAATTGATCAATGGCGGCTATACCGTTTTGCCGATGGAGCAAATGATCGACCATTACCGCGCCGGCACGCCAACCCCCGCCAAGAGCGTTGTGATCAGTTTTGACGGGCCGTTTAAATCGGCGTTTGACCATGCGTTTCCGGTTCTTATCCGCCATAAAATTCCGTTCACCGTGTTCATCACCCCGCAATTGATGGACAGCGAACGCCCCTATTCCGCATCTTGGGATGATGTGCGCGGTCTGGCGCGGTATGATTTTGTGAGCTTTGGCCTGCATCCATATGAATATGGTCGTTTGTCGGGCTTGAGCAAAGACCGGATCGCCGCGAATTTAAAGCAATCCCGCGCCGCGTTTGAGAGCCAGCTCAGCGAACGCACACCGGTAGCCTTTGCCTATCCATTTGGCGAATTTACCGCAGACTATGTTGAGGCCGTTCGAAGCATCGGGTTTGATGCCGCCGTGACGGCGTCATCGGGGGTGAGTTACGGCGGCATGGATATGATGCGCTTGCCGCGATTTGTGATGACCGAAGGGTATGGCGAGATTGACCGTTTTCGCATGGTGGTGAACGCCGCCCCCTTGCCGACCGTGCATTGGAGCCCAGAAAACACCGTCATTCCACGCCTTGATGGCATATTGCCCGCCCATGATGAGGGTGAAATGAGCGACGACATAGACGGCGACACGGAGACTCTTACCACCCTTGAACAGAGCGCCACGCCGATTACGGATATTGATACGTTGAGCTTTCAAGTCAGCGAGAGCATCGCTTCGCTTGACTTGCTGCGGTGCTATGTGTCCGGTCAGGAAACGCCGAAGATCGAGCATGACGCGCAAAACCTTGTGGTCATTCACTTGAAACAACCGCTTGGTGAAGGACGGTTTCGGGTGAACTGCACCATGCCGGGGCCGCCATCCGCCGATGTTTTGGATGCGCCGCGATATCGTTGGTACGGCCAGCTTTACTCGGTTCAATAATTTTTCAATAATTTTGGGCTAACCCGCCAAACCCTCGCGACAAGTGCTTATAAAAGCGTTGTTTTTACGGGTGGTTTTCCTTAAGCTATGCCCCATCATGCGCATCATGCGCCGAACATTTTCAACCCCTATGCAAAGGACGATCCTTTATGATTATTGTGACAGGCGGCGCCGGTTTTATCGGGTCTAACATTGTTGCGGGGCTGCAAGACAAGGGATACAGCGACATTGTCGTGTGCGATGTGCTCGGCAACGACGATAAATGGCGCAACCTCGCCAAACGTGAATTGCGCGATATTGTCCGCCCTGAATATCTGTTTGCCTATCTTGACCGCTATGCCGGCGAGATTGAGGCCGTCATTCATATGGGCGCGATTTCCTCCACCACCGAAACCGATGCGGATTTGATCGTGGACACAAATTTCGTGTTGTCGCGCGATTTGTGGAAATGGTGCGCGAAGGCCGAAGTTCGCTTGATTTACGCCTCCTCCGCCGCCACCTATGGTGATGGGGCGCAAGGTTTTGTCGATGACCAGAGCATTGACACGCTCGGCGCATTACGCCCGCTCAACGCCTATGGATGGAGCAAGCATCTGTTTGACCGCCGATGCGCCCGACTGGTCGACAATAACGCCACGGCCAGCATCCCGCCGCAATGGGTCGGCCTGAAATTCTTTAACGTCTATGGCCCGAATGAATATCATAAGGGAAGCCAGATGAGCGTTATTTGCACCCTGTACCCGCAAGTATCCAACGGCGCCGCCGCGAAATTGTTTAAATCCTATCACCGCGACTATAAGGACGGCGGACAATTGCGCGACTTTGTTTATGTGCGCGACTGTGTCGATGTTGTGATGTGGTTTTTGGACAATAAAGACAAGAGCGGGTTGTTCAATGTTGGCACCGGCAAGGCGCGCAGCTTTGCCGACCTTGCCAAGGCCACCTTTGCCGCGGCGAAGAAAGAACCGAAAATTCAGTTCATCGACATGCCAGAAACCTTGAAGCCGAAATATCAATATTTCACACAGGCCGATATGGGCAAGCTCCGCGCCGCCGGATACACCAAGCCGTTTACCGAGCTTGAGGACGGAATCGCCGATTATGTCGGGGCGTATATGAGCCAGACTCATGACCCGTACCGATGAGCATGACGCTATAAAAAACAACAGCTTAAGACTGAATTAGGGTGCATACGATGTCCGCTAAAGAACGGATCACAATTTTTGACACAACGCTGCGCGATGGCGCGCAAACGCAGGGCGTTGATTTTTCGGCGCAGGACAAAGCCGTGATTGCGCGGGCGCTCGATGCGTTCGGGATTGATTATATTGAGGGCGGATGGCCGGGTGCGAACCCGACGGATGATCAGTTTTTTGACGCGCCGCCTGCCCTTTCTACCAGCCGTTTCACCGCCTTTGGTATGACCAAGAAGGCGGGGATTTCCGCCGCTAATGACCCGTCGCTCAGTGCCGTTTTGAACGCTAATACGCCCGCCGTGTGCCTTGTCGGCAAGACATGGGATTTTCACGTCGATGTCGCGCTTGGGATTACGCGTGATGAAAACCTTGGGAATATCCGAGACAGCATCAAAGCCATCGCTCCGCGTGAAGCGTTGCTGGACGCTGAGCATTTCTTTGACGGGTACAAGGCCAACCCCGCCTATGCGATGGAATGCCTCAAAGTCGCCGAAGATGCGGGGGCGCGGTGGATTGTGTTATGCGACACCAATGGCGGAACCTTGCCGCACGAAATTGAGGCCATTGTCGGCGCCGTTGCCGCCGTTATTCCGCCTGAAAAACTCGGCATTCACACGCATGACGACACAGGCAACGCGGTTGCCAATTCCATCGCCGCTATCCGCGCCGGATGCCGCATGGTGCAAGGCACGCTCAACGGTCTTGGCGAACGCTGCGGCAATGCCAATTTGATTACCTTGATGCCTATTTTGGCACTCAAAATGGGGTATGATATTGGCAAGGCAGGCGGGAATCTTCATAAGCTCAAGAAACTTTCCTCCATGCTTGACGAAATTTTGAACCGCTCACCAGTGGACAGTGCGCCGTTTATCGGTGGGCGTGCCTTTGCCCATAAGGGCGGATTGCATGTGTCGGCAATTGCCAAAGACCCAACATCCTATGAACATATCAATCCCGACCTTGTCGGCAATGCGCGCAATATCTTGGTGTCCGACCAAGCCGGACGGTCAAATGTGATGGCGCGGCTGGCGGATCTCGGCATTGATGCAATTGCCGATAAGGACGGCGTGACGCGCCTCACCACCCTTATCAAAGACCGCGAAGCGGACGGGTATGCCTATGACGGGGCGGAGGCGAGTTTTGAAGTTCTGGCGAACCGCGAGCTTGGGCATGTGCCGAATTTCTTCGAAGTGATCCGCTTTTCGGTGAAGGATGAGCGGCGATACAACGCCAAAGGGCTTTTGGTGACGGCCTCCGAGGCCACCGTCAAAATCCGCATCGGCAAAACCGAACACCACACTGTGGCGGAGGGTAACGGCCCCGTTAACGCCATTGACCTCGCCCTGCGGAAAGCGCTTGAGGAAGCGTATCCGGTGCTGAAGGATATGAGCCTTATGGATTACCGCGTGCGGATTTTGAAACAGCAAGACGCGTCCGCCGCTATGCCGCGCGTGAAGATTGAGAGCGCCGGACACGTCAATGGCGAATACCGCGTTTGGTCAACCATCGGCGTATCCACCAACATTATCGAGGCGTCGTTTAACGCTCTGGGCGACAGTTTTGTTTGGCTCCTCCTCAAGACCGGACAAAAAGCCGCAACCTAACACAAAAACAAATCTGGATTCTTTGCGGCGGGCATGGCATAAGATGAGCCGTTCGCGCCAAAGGCCAAAAAGATGGCCAAAACATAGCGATAAAATAGATAGACGGAGTAACACATGACATTCGTTGTTTTGGATGCCTGTATCAAATGTAAATACACGGATTGTGTCGAGGTCTGCCCCGTTGATTGTTTCTATGAGGGCGAGAATATGCTCGTCATCCACCCCGATGAGTGCATTGATTGCGGCGTGTGCGAACCCGAATGCCCGATCGAAGCGATTGTCCCCGACATGGATGCCCGCGCCGGAAAATTCCTTGAGATGAACCGCGATTTTTCCGAAAAATGGCCGAATCTCACGCGCAAAAAACCAGCGCTTGAGAGCGCCGAAGAATTCAAAAACGTGCCGGACAAATATCCCGACCATTTCAGCCCTGAGCCCGGCGAGGGTGATTGATGAGCCCCGGTTGAGGGCGCTTGTGGGACGGCTGCGTTTATTTCGTGCACGCCCCGCCCCCGTGACCCCCGCCTGCATCCATCCCTTAAACTCTGTGTAGCTTCATATAACCGCGTATCTTTATCCCTTACCCCTCCCCAAATGAGCAGGGCTTGATTATTGGCCAAGGGTTTATTGCGCCTTAGGGTCGGTATTATTTGCATCTATATTTGTATTATGGTAAATTATAGACAAATATGAGAGATAACGGGATTTGTTCGTATGACGCATAAAACGCCGATCACAGCGACTGCATCGCCCGCAACGCTTGCTCCCCCTCATGAGCCTCTTGCCGCGCCTTTGAATCGCCGCGATGTTGATGATATTTTCCGCGCGTTTCAGGCGCTCTCCGATGAAATCGACACATTAAAGCCCGAAGCTTGGGAAACGCTGGATGACGATGTGCGGCTGGCGGAATTGTCGGATCGTATTGGTGCCCTCACCCTTGAACGGATTGATTTGTTTAATAATCCCGCCGGACGGCGTGAGGCGCTGGAGGCGTTTTTTGACGCGCAGCATACAGGGCAAGACCCGATTATGCGGGAATATTTCCGCTGGTTCGCCCTGACGGCCTATGCACCGCGTGAGGAATCGCGCCTGTTTCAAGAAGAAGCGGCGCAGATGGAAAAGAAATTCGCGGATTTTGAGGCAACCAAGACCGCCTCAGGCAACGCAGCCGGCTGGCAAGCACAAGCCGCCGAGCTTGAAAAAATGTTCGATTTACGCCGCGCCCTCGCCACACCCGCCGCGCATGTCATGGGCATTGCCCCGTCCGAAGTGACGCTCGATACATGGAATCCGCATATGCGCAACGCAGATGTGGACGAGATGATCCGCGAATTAGCGGCGATGAAGCCTTTGCTGCATAGTTTCTTCGCCGGAAAAATTGACGCCACCAAACAGGACAAGCCCCTTGATATCCCGCCGATTGACGCAGAGCATGAGGAGGCCATCAAGGATATGTTCACGCGGCTTCGCGCCGCCATCATGGAACAAGCCGGATGGCCGCAAGAACGGCTTGAGCGCGAAGGCATCACCGTACATCCCATTCAATTCGGCCCCAATGGATATTCATGGGGCGCCCCGAAGGATATGCGGATGGGGGTTGAGTATGTGGATGGAAACTTCTTGCGCGGGATCGGGATTTTGATCCATGAAACGGGGCATTTGCTGTATATGCTCTCCCGCAACGAAGCGCCGGAGGCGATCAAAGGGACGCCTGCGGGGCATATCAACGGATATTCAACCCATGAAATGGCGGCGATGACCCTTGAACAAGCCGCGACAAAGGCCGGATTTGCAGCCGCGCTTGTGCCGCTGTTAAAGGACACATTGCCGCAGATTGTTTTGGACGAGAACGGTGCGCTTAAACCCGAATGGACGGAACAAAACCTCGCCCGCCAATTCACCCACCAAGACCACGGTGACACATATTGGTGTGCCAGCGAGATTGCCCTCATCCCCAACATGATCTGGCGCACCTTGGCGGAACGCAACATTTTGGACAACACCATGAGTGTCGCGGAATTGCCGCAATTTTGGGCGGACACGATGGAAGAATGGACAGGCCGCCCGCATGATCCGAGTGATTTTGAACTGGGTGAGAGTCATTGGCTGGATGATAATGCGGGGTATTTTTGGGCGTATCAATTTGGCGCGATTGCCGCGAGTATGTCCCATGCCGTGATTGCAACGGCGCAAGACAACGCCCCCGCCCCTAGCCTTGCCGACGGATTTAATGCAACATCCGCCAAAAAGGGCGGCGTTCACGACAGCGTGAAACAGGCCGCATCGTATTTCACGCCGTATATTGATTTCCTGAAAACCCATGTGTTTGACGCGCATTGCCTGAAGACTCCACAGCAAATATTAAACGGCATGTCCGCAAACCCTGAAGAGCGCTATAAGGCCTATCAATCCTATTGCGAAACGATGATGGGAATGGGCGACAAAGGCCAGCGCAATGGCGTTCGTCCGGCGATGAGAGCCAGTGCCACCACCACAAAAACCAATGGTCAGTAAGATGATCTCAGCTCAATTCGCGTGAACGGCGAGCGGCGGCGTTTAGGGCGGCTTCGAACACCGGATAAATGCCGTCTTTTGCCATGAGAACCTCAAGCGCCGCTTGGGTTGTACCGTTGGGGCTTGTGACCGCGATGCGTAAATCCGCAGGAGTTTGAGGCAGGGTTTGAGGCTGGGTTTGGTTTTGGGCGCTCTCCATCAAGGCCGCAGACCCAACAACCGTTTGACGCGCCAGATCCCGCGCCAATTCAGGCGGAAGGCCGATGGCTTTGCCCGCTTGCTCCAAAACCTCGGTCAGATAGAAAATATAGGCAGGGCCACTCCCCGAGAGCGCCGTGACGGCATCCATCAACGATTCATCAGACACGGCGTGTACGTGCCCCAAGACCCCGAGTAAAGCGGCGGCGAACGCACCCATGTCTTGGGTAACGGCGCGATTGCCGCACAGGACACTCACCCCCTTGCCTATCGCGGCGGGGGTGTTGGGCATGACGCGGATGATCGGGGTTGCGGGCGGGAACAGCGCCTCAAAAAACGCGATGGTCTTGCCGGCGGCGATGGAGATAACCAGCGGCGGTTTTGCGGCCTCCGCTCCAGCCTTTGCCAACACTGCGGCAGCCCCCGTAATTTGCGCCACGACATCGGCCATCATTTGCGGTTTGACGGCGAGGACGATGATGTCGGGAGCGGCGTTTGCTGCGTATAAATTCTCAACGTTAGCAAAGACGCGGACACGGCCTTGGGCGGATTGTTCTAGCGCCACAAGGTCGGGCGACGGGAACGGCTCAACAACATCCAAACGCGACAAACGCGGCATATCCAGCCAACCCTTCAGCATCGCAATGCCCATTTTGCCGCAGCCGATTAAGGCCAGCGTAGATGAGGCGCATGACGCGGAATTATTCTGTGTCGGTGTTGGTTTTTGTGTCGGCGCCATTGGCTTTGGGCTTTCGATTAATATCAGGCGGGCAATTTCGGGCGAGCGATCAGCCCTCGCCTTTGACATCCATCAAGGCGAGTGTGAGGTTTTGGGCGCCACCTTCATGGGGGTTGTCATTGACGGCGGGGAGGAAGTCGTCCATCTCCAGCACAAAACCAGCGTCGGCAAGGCGTTTCATGTGGTTGCGCATAACACTCAAGGCCGGATAACGCTGGTCAAACGCGGCGACGGCTTGGTCGCGGAAAATTTCCATCTCTTCAACCGCCACGCGTTCATCAACGCCGCGCAAATTCAGGGCATGTTTAAACACAGGATGCCCCGCCACGGTCATGTCAAAATGCCCATAAGACAAGCCGCGATTGATTTTGAGGATGAGAGGCGCGGCGAGTGCTTCGTATTCAACATCCAGCATCATTTCGCTGTAGCATTTTGCGACAATGCGTTCGTCATCGGGGAGGTAGTGAAATTCGATGCGATATTTCGCGAAACGGCCTTGATGTTCCATGACCATGCGATCCCATGCGCTGCGCTTAAACAAGGTTTCGGTGGTGAGGAGATACCCCTCATAGGCGTCAAGCGGGCTCTCGGCTTCATCATAGAAATCGGCCAGAAAATCGGTCATCATGTCCACTGTTTGCTTCCCCTTTTGGTATTTTTTGCTGTCTTAAAAGGCTAGACGCCGGCGTCTTTCAAGGCTTTTTCGACACGATGAATAGCGTCCCATCCCGGAAGGTTGAGGCCGTTGACATAGCGCGTGAATTGCGATGACGGAAGACCGTGATCGGCACAGAACTTAGCCCGTGAAATGCCTCTTTCCTTTAACAAATCACTGCGCTTTTTCCATTTTTTGGCAATCGCCGTGCGCTTCACCCGCGATTCTTCGCGGTCATCCAATATTTGTTGATAGCTTGACTTGGTTGCGGAAGGGGGGCGTCCGGCCCTTACAACCTTGCCGGCGGGTTTTTCAGCCGCCTGTTGAGCCGTTTTTTTCACAGATGATTGGGGGGGCGATTGGCGGGGTGATTGGCGGGGAGTTTGACGGCGTGCCGATGTCTTTGTTGCGGCGGCGGGTTTCGTTGCCGGTTGTTTTTTATTTGTTTTTTCGGCGGCTTCTTCACCGGAGAATACTTGTTCAAGGGCATCAACGCGTTTTGCCAGCGATTGGATCATCGCCGATAAACGGTCAATATCCTGACGCGTGGCAAGGTCAGCGTGGCCAGCAGCATATTGCATACGTGAGCGGATATCCCCCGCAATTTGCCCGCGCATATCAGCAACAATCCCCGCAAGGCCACCAATCATGCCGGCCATGTCGTCCAGCATTGAGGCCTCGGGGCGGCGGGTGCCGAAACCACGGCGACCTGATGAATGGCCGGATGAGTGGTTAGATGAGTGGTTCTGGCGACCCGAAAAATGGTCGCGGTTGCTTGCGTAGTCTGCTGTGCTGTGCTGCGCGCTGTTATCGGTGTAGTTATCGGTGTAGTCTGGCCGCGCATTATAACCGCCATGCGCACGCCCCTCGCCTTGCGAGCCGCCGCCGAACACGCGCTCACCAATTTTTTCCGCGATTTTCATACCGATTTTTGCGCCGATTTTGTCGCCGAATTCGCCGTTATTGCGCATGAATTTTGCCCGCTTTATTTGTCTGTTGAATATGTTCACTTATACCCAAAACATCGGCGATGTCCAGCCTGAGGATGATTCTTTTTTTGCTGCTGGGTTGCTATTTTTCATACAATAAACCGCTCGTAAACCGTGCGGGATGCCATACGGCAAATCTTGCTCCTCTTCCATGCGGAAAAATTTTCCTGTCCAAATTTGCCGTGTTTGCTTGGCTTTGGGGGTTTTATGCCTTCATAGTTTTACATAAATATAAAAAATAGGTTGAATTTTGGTTAATAATTTGTTAATACTAAGCTCATCACGTTAAGACATACGGAAGGGTTGCGAAGGAATTTTCGCGCGGAACTGCTGTTGTCATCGGGGGCGCCATAATTTTGGCATGATCCTCGCAAACAATAGGCCGTCCAAGACCTATGCGCCCTGTGATCAGGGTGTGATCCGCTCTTGACGTATACAATAAACACAAACCTTCATGAAAGAGGTCAACGCACTATGTCTCAGAACCTGTCCCAGACTTCAGTAAGCGCACCAGCCAACGACATCGAATTCGCCGCCGGCGACTATGTCGTCTATCCAGCCCACGGGGTTGGCTTTGTCGAAGGGATAGAAACCCAGAGCATCGGTGGAATGGAAATTTCGCTTTACACCATCGTCTTTGAAAAAGACCGTATGCGCCTTAAGATTCCGGTAAAGAAAGCCCAATCCTCCGGCCTTCGCAAGCTCTCCTCCGAAACCCGTTTGAAAGACGCGCTTGAAACCCTTCAAGGCAAAGCCCGCATCAAACGCGCTATGTGGAGCCGCCGCGCCCAAGAATACGAAACAAAAATCAACTCCGGCGACCCCGTCGCCATCGCAGAAGTCCTTCGTGACCTGCGCCGCCCCAAAGAAGACACCGAACAATCCTACAGCGAACGCCAAATCTATCAAAGCGCGCTTGAGCGCCTTGCCCGTGAAGTTGCCGTTGTGGAATCCATCACCGAACAACAAGCAGCAGAACAGCTCGAAAAAGTCCTTATCAAAGCCGCATAATCGGCGAAAAGGAATGTCATCAAAGATTGCCGGCCTTTATGGCCGGTTTTCTTTTGCCGGATTTTTGTCTGTCGGCGGGGCATTCCGCGCCTGTATGCCCCCGTATGCGTGTATGTTTGGTGCGTGCATGCATCTATGTCTATTACCCTGCGCCCCTTTCCCGATCAATCCTAAGAAAAAAAGCTGCTAGCCATATACTCCCAAAGGATGCCTAGCGTACACCCTCCCCCCCCCTGCTCCACACATCCACTTTATCCACACATACGGCGCTTTTCGGAGGATAAACCATGTTCGGGGGTTGTGGGGTTTGGTTTTTCTTATTCTTTCGCGTCCGAGAATCATTTTTTAATTCACAGAATCAGTTTTTTTGCCTATCATTAAGGTATTGATTCATTTCAATACCTCTATTCTCCCTCTCTTTTACCCTTTCGCAAAAAAATCGCAGTGACATATCACACATCCGTCTTAAACAAAGACTATCGCTTTATGAATCTCGACAAATGCAAGCGCATTTGGGCGGTTCCGTCGATTCATGCGCAGATCGGTCAGCTTCAGATTATTCACGATATGATCTTTGACCGCTTTATGCCCGGCGACCGGATTGTGTATATGGGCAATTATACGGGATATGCCCCGCATGCCGTTGAAACGGTGAATGAAATTTTGTCTTTCCGGCGCTGTATTTTATCGCTTGGCGGTGTGAAGCCCACGGATATCGTCTATTTGCGCGGCGCGCAGGAAGAGATGATGCAAAAATTAGTGCAGGTTCAATTCGCCCCGAATCCGCGCCTTGTCATTGAATGGATGCTCGGCAACGGCATTGCCCAGACTTTGGAATCCTATGGTGTATGTGTGTCCACATTGACACGTACAGCCGGTGAAGGGGTTGTCCAATTGGCGAAGTGGACGGGGTACCTTCGCAATATGGTGCGCCGCCATGCAGGGCATGAAATTTTCTCCGGACAATATCGGCGAGCAGCTTACCAAAGCTGTGCTCATGCTGTGGCCGCCCCTTCGCCGCAGCAGACATCATCGCATCGCCCGCACAGCGCCTTGCCGGCGTTGAGCCGCCCTGCGCAATTATCCGCACCTGCCACCCATGCCGCCCGTACCGCGATGGAAGACGGTTTGCCGGTTTTATCGCATGAAGCCGCCATGGAGGCCGCGGGGCGTGCATCGGAACTTTACACGACACAGTTTCCGCCGCTCGCCCGTTATGAACGTCCGGCGCAAGAACAGGCTGTATCTTATGCGGCTGGAACGCCAGCTTATGCGCAGGATCAAGATTATGGGAGCCAGAGCCCCGATGGCGCATCATCTCCTTATGAAGCGCACTCCTATGGGGCGCATAGCGTCACCCGCCACGGTAACGGCAATGCGATGGGCAGTAGTGGTGATGCCGGTTGGACATCGCGTTCATCGCAAGAAAATGGATATAACGGCCACGATACGGCTAATGCGCATACTCATGCTCATAATACCCTGCCCCCTGAAACAGCCGCTCAAGACCACAGCGAAGCCGGTGCTTTTTGTGCGCCCTTCTTGTTTGTCAGTGCCGGAATCGACTTCACGAAGCCTTTGGAAGACCAAGGCGATGTGCTTTGGTGGGGGAAAGATAATTTTTCCCAGCAAAACCGCCCTTATCTACCCTTCCAAAAAGTATTCCGCGGGTTTGATCCGCTGCGCAAGGGCGTACACCTTAATTGCGTCACCGCGACACTCGACAATAATTGCGGGTTTGGCGGACGGTTAATTTGCGCTGGCATAGATAATAACGGCGATATATTCGACATATATCAAGCCTGAGCATCATGAAAAACAGACACGAAAAAGCCGGATATTGCGCATATCCGGCTTTTTGATAATTTGCGGGAAGCGAAGGATTAATAGCTTCGAATGAGGCTCTCAATATTAGACGGGCTGAGCTGCGATGGAACATTTCCACCAAAATCGCTGAATACTTGATCTGCGGCCTGAATTGCCCCGTCAAACAAGGCTTTACCGGTGCAACTATCCGGCATCAAGCCATCCATAAAGCTCGCCCCCGATCCGCCAATCAAGTCGCGAATGCTTGGAATTTCAAAGCTGAACATATCCTCGCATTGCAAAACCTTCCACAGCGTTTCCATGACTTCGCAGCCATATTCAACATTGCCGCCACCACCAAAGATGGACGAAAAAGCGCTTGAGAGCTGGGAGCTGATCTGACTTCCGAAGCTTTGCGCGCGGTCACCGAACAAGGCGCCCGACATTTCGCCCACGATGCTTTGCTGCGCATCTTGGAAAATCCCCGGAAAGGCGTTGGTCAAAGGTTGGAAGCTGGAGTCGATATCAGAGAAAATCTTGCCGATTTCCTGATTGAACATCTCACCAAACTGGTCAAAACATGACAATTCCATCACGCTCTGCGGTTTTTGCACCATCTGGTCGATGATTCCTTTTTCAAGGTTCATGCTGGCTTCTCTTAGCTGCTGCCCCGTGGTCAAGATGTTCTGGTCACAGCTTGTTTGCGTGTTCGCGGACTGCATGACACCGGTTCCCATGCCCGAGCAATCGGCACCAAGGTCAAGATATTCAGAAATACGTGTGCCGTTCGCATCGGCAGGGTCATTGGCACCGTTTGAGCCAAGAAATGCCCGCAAGCCGCCGCTGCCTTTGAGGTGATACCCCGTCAGCAAGTTATCGCAGGTGATGGGAATACCGCCAATTGTTTGCCCCAGATATTGGTCAAGCCCATTACTTTGGATATATCTCCATGTTGCGGCTTGATAGGCCGCCAAAGCGTTATCCTGTGCCGTTTGGCTTGCCAGAAATTGCTCACGCGAGTGAATACCGTCGCGCCCCGTCCATGTTCCGCGCCAGTCACAACCACCTTGGCTCGACGGACAAGACGCCGATGTGCCGTCGTGCGTATAGTAGCCCGCATCAATCAAGGCCGCCTCGCCGAACTGGTACCGCCCAAGGAAGTTATATTGGTTAACAGCGGAGTAATTTCCGCTCGATTCACGTTGAGCCAGTGACTCGATACATTCGCTCGACATCGTACAGGCCTGCGCCCGATCCGTTACAAGGGACATTCCCGCAACGGCAAGACACAGGAACAATCCGACTTTTCCGGCGGTCAATCTCATTGTACGGCCCCTTTATATATACGCCCATCCCACAGCCAGTATTCAGGCCGCTCTTTCGGAGCCTGAGTGACAACCCGTGGAAACGCCGCGCTTTGTTTTCTTGTGTCGATCCAGATATCACTGGCGAAGGTGGTGAGGCCAAACGCCCATTTTGCATTTGGTCCATTCTTTACCAAAACATACACGGCGCATCCGCGCCACGCGCAGGCCCCTGGGCCGTCAAGCTGAGCAAACAGCATGGTTTTGGCGTCATTGCCTTGGAACTGAACCGTGCGGGCATAGACGACGGCCTCTACACCTGATGTCTTTTTGTATTTTGCAATTTCGTTCTTGAGGAGAGCCTTGGCAAGATCAACATCCCCTGCCCCCGGCTTATAAATGTCGATATAGCTGAACTGCGTGGGGCTTTTCTTCGCTTGTACACCGAAGTCATCCGCTGCTTTCTGAGCATAGGCGGGGGAGGCCGACCATACCAACAGACAAGTCAAAAGACAGAGGATTTTTCCCATCGCACGCCACACATTTCGTTTTTATTATTTCATGTCTACCCCCTATTTTACCATTATTTGCCCTTTGAAGGCAAGAACGAGGATAAAATACTCCAAAGGCTTTCAACCCCTTGCGGATGCTTGTTTTTTCAACATTCGCAAAGGATTATTCAAATAAAAAAAACGATGGCTATGGCGTTTGGCGGCCTTGCACCGAATTGCAGGATTACAGCTCCCGCGCTCGCCCTACTGCACGATTGTTTTATACAGACGCCCCTTTTGCAAGGCATCGGACGATGACAAACCGTTCAGCACCCGAAAACGCAATTCATTCAGGCCGTCATCGAAGGGCATTTTGGCGGCGGCTTTGCTCACATTTTGCAGGCCGCTTGATTCAAACACGACCAGACGCTTTGGCTTCAACCGCGCGGCGTCTTCGGCGCTCAGAGTTTGGAAGCTGCTCACCATCTGCATCATCGCGTTGCGTTCGGCCTCCGTTATGCCGGAAGGAAGCGCAAGGTGGAAACGAAACACTGTGTCCGGCTTCCACTGTACCGCCGCCAAAACAAGCGTTGCAGCCTTGCCATTGACGGCTCCTTGTTGGGTCGCGATGGCCGTTGGATGGCCGTTCACAACGCGGTTTTCGACCGTGCCGGCATTTTTCCCCTTCAGCCAAACCGTGCGCAAATAGGTTTCCATGGACTGGCCGCTTTGAACCGCAACCGAATCAGCCAAGGCCAGAGCGTTGGATTTTCCCGACATAATCGCGATTTCCTTGGCGCCATTTTGAATGGTGAAGCCCTTGGGAAGCGTGAAAGCAAAGCCCAGCTTCGGATGAACGAACCGTCCCGTATGCACAAAGCCCTGTGCCGCCGAATCGCCGTAGACAAGGTTTTGGAGCATGTTCAGATAGCCCTCATGATTGACGACGGCTTTGTCGTTATAGTTTTGCTGTCCCGCCTCGGCGAGCGTTTTGGACACGCGCTCTTGGGTTACAGGGTGTGTCGAGAAATAGGACGGAGCGCTTCCCGCGCCGCTGCCCATTTCTTTTTTCTTGAGCTCGGTATTGCGCTCAAGGGCGGTCAGGAAACTCGCCATCGCATAAGGGTCATATCCGGCCTGAGTAATATAGCGAATTCCCAAGGTGTCGGCTTGGTGTTCTTGTGTTCTGGAATAGGATGAAAGATACAGATTCGAGCCAAGCCCGAGCAAATCATTGGCGCCATCACTATCAAGCAAGACGGATAAGAGCGTCGTACCAAGTCCTGTGGCGACGGAACGGCTGTAACGCTCCGCCGAATGGCGGGCGGTGACGTGACCGATTTCATGAGCAATGACGGCGGCAAGTTCCGCCTCGTTATTCGCCAGCGCCAGCAAACCGCGGGTGACATAGACATACCCCCCCGGCAAGGCAAAGGCGTTCACATCCGGCGTGTCGAGAACGGTGAAGGTATAGCGAACATCAGGCCGTTCAGTGAACGGAACAATGCGCCCGCCGACCTCCGTCACCATTGCCCGAAGCTGTGCATCGTCAACCGCGCCATATTGGGCGAGAATTTTGCTGTGTTCCTCGGCGCCGACGTTGGCCTCGCTGGCCGCAGGCATGAAGGCGGTAAACTGTTTTTCGCCAGTGGCTGGATTTGTGCTGCAGGATGCTATAAAAAGACCAAGAACACTGAGCAAAGCAAGATGAACGGCTCTTAAGGCTCCAAGTGATGCTCTAAGGCCTGCGGCGCGGCTTGCGCCCATATGCATGAATGAGGAAAATAGTTTGACCATCGGATACCGTCCAGTATTGCTTGCTTCGCCGCGTTTACAATGGGCGGCCTTCATTGTTATTGTCTTGATCGGGGGAGTATATCCCTCTTTGCCTCGCCCTTCAATGGCCTATGAGGCCGTTGATGATGTTGATACAATGACGTTTGAGATGCCTTTTTCTGATCTTGCCTCTGATCCTTCATCTGATTCTTCCTCTGATCCTGCTGCCCCCGATCCTGTGGTTGACGACACAAGGCCGACAACCACGATGGGCATGGGGCATAGTGTTCCGCGCCCCGCCGCGCGCAGTGGAGCCATCAACACAAATTCCACCAACCCCGCTCCGGCGGCGGCGCAGCTCGTTTCCGGCGACTCTTTGCAAGCCAGCCTGAAAATGACAATTCCGAAGGCGCGTGTCACCAAAATCGTTGACGGACGCAGCGTCATGATCGACAGCGGCCAGATCGTTGAACTCACCGGCCTTTATTTCGCCTATGAAGAAGACGGAAAGGACAGCCGCAACCTCCTCGATTCCTATGAATTTCTGGAAGAAAACCTCAAAGACCGGTTTGTGCGGGTGTATCAAACGATGGATGAACGCAAAGGCCGCGTGAACCGGTTCGGGCATATGCTCGCCCATCTTGTGCGTGAAGACGGCACATGGATTCAAGGAAGCCTCGTCACATCCGGCATTGCGCGGGTTTATCCAACCGAAGAAAACCCCGAAATGGCAGCGGAGCTGTACGCCTTTGAAACCGCCGCGCGGGCGGCAAAGCGCGGATTATGGGCGCAGGATCGATGGAAAATATTATCGACGGACGAAGTCGACCTTAAAAAACAATCCTTCCAGATTGTTGAAGGCACCATCACCAAAACAGCGACCCAGAACAACCAGATTTACCTTAATTTCGGTGAAGACTGGCGCAAGGATTTCACCATTATGATCCCACAGGAAAAACGGCAGGCTTTTTCCCGTGCGAGTGCTCAACCCCTCACATGGACGCATCGGCGCGTACGGGTGCGCGGGTGGGTACAGGATTATAACGGCGCGATGATCGCGGTACAGCACCCTGTACAAATCGAGTTTTTGGATGAATAATCACCGGCGGTCACGAATGTTAAGACAGGTTCAGGTTTAGGCACAGAATGGCTCTTCGTAAGCTCTATCCACCGATTGCGCCGTATTCCTCAGGGTTCTTGCCCGTTGATGAGGGGCATACGTTGTATTGGGAGCAAAGCGGCAATCCCGACGGCGTGCCGATTGTGGTTCTTCACGGCGGCCCCGGTGCGGGCGCAGGGCCACAGCATCGCCAGTTTTTCGACCCCGACCATTACCGCATCGTGATTTTTGACCAACGTGGATGCGGACGGTCGGAACCCGTTGCACAACCCTCCGATTCATCGGGCTGTGCCGCCATCCACAGCATCACCCCCGATGCGATGATGCGTGATATTGAAACACTGCGTACGCATTTAAACATTCGCAAAATGCATATTTTTGGCGGCTCTTGGGGCAGTACGCTGGCGATTTTATACGCCGCGCAGTATCCGCAGCATTGCATCAGCCTGCTGCTGCGGTCTATTTTCCTGCTCACCCGCGGTGAGGTGGAGTGGTTTTTATATGGAATACGGCGGATTTTCCCTGAATTATGGGAGGAATTTGCCCATTTCATTCCCGCCGATGAACGCAACGACCTCCTCGGCGCCTATATCAAGCGCCTCAACGGTGCCGATGAAGAGCTTGCCATGGACGCCGCCTTGCATTGGGTGGCGTATGAGAGCGGGTGCTCGCTCCTGTATCCCCATATCCACACCGTGACATCCGATGCACAAAAAAAGGCCGCCCTCACCCTTGCACGGCTTGAATCACATGTGTACGCGCATCATTTGATTGCGCCGGAGCATGATTTGCTCAAGCGGATTGACGCGTTTCGCCACGTTCCCGCCACGATTATTCAAGGGCGTTACGATATTTTATCGCCGATCATCACCGCCCATGCCCTTCATAAGGCTTGGCCGGAGGCCGATTACATTATCGTGCCGGATGGCGGGCACTCATCGCTTGACCCGTCTATTCGCAGCAGGCTCCTTGAAATGACAGATTCCCTGCGTACCATACGTTAACCCGCATTTGCCCCCTTTAAGATTGAAGAAAGGCTTCACCATGACACAACCATCCAGCGCCCAAACAACACCATCCGCCAATACACCGCGTTTTCGGACGCTGGACACGCTCAACGCCAGCGGAAAAACGGTGCTGGTGCGGGTTGATTTTAATGTTCCCGTACAGGATGGACAGATCACGGATACGAGCCGCATCGACCGCGTCAAGCCAACCATTGACCGCCTGCGCGCGCAAGGCGCGAAAGTCGTGATGATGGCGCATTTCGGGCGTCCGAAGGCCGCACCAGAACCGCAATTCAGCCTTGATTTTTTGGCGCAGGCTTTGCCAAAGCTGTGGGGCTATCCCGTTACATTTGCGGCGGATTGCGTCGGGGCGCAGGCTGAAAAAGCCGTCGCAGCCTTACACGCGGGCGATGTGTTGTTGCTGGAAAACGTGCGCTTTCATGCCGGAGAAGAAAAAAACGAAGCCGGTTTTGCCAAGAGCCTTGCCGCACTGGGTGATGTTTTTGTGAATGATGCGTTTTCCGCCGCGCACCGCGCCCATGCCTCAACCGCCGGCATTGCCGACCATTTGCCCGCCTATGCCGGATTGTTGATGGAGGCCGAATTAAAGGCGCTCGAAGCCGCCTTGACCGCGCCCGTCCGTCCGGTTGCGGCGATTGTCGGCGGCGCGAAAATATCGACAAAGCTTGAATTGCTCGGCAATTTGGTCGGTAAGGTTGATGTACTGATCCTTGGCGGCGGCATGGCGAATACGTTCCTCGCCGCCAAAGGGGTTGACGTCAAAAAATCGCTCTGCGAACACGATATGAAGGACGAAGCCCGCGCCATTATGGACACAGCGGAGCGCGGCGGGTGCCGTATCATATTGCCGGTTGATTTCACCTGCGCCGCCGAATTCAAGGCCAATGCCGACCATGTTCATGTCGCGGCGGACGCCATTCCCGATGGGTTTATGGCACTTGATATCGGCCCACGCAGCGCCGACCACATTATTGCCGTTTTGAAGGATTGCAAAACCGTGGTGTGGAACGGGCCGCTGGGCGCGTTTGAAATCAAGCCTTTTGATGCGTACACCAACGCCGTTGCCAGCGCCGTTGCCGAGCGTACGGCGCAGGGAAAAATCCTCAGTGTTGCCGGCGGCGGTGACACAGTGTCCGCGCTCGCCAATGCGGGGGTCGATGCCGATGGATTTTCTTATCTGTCCGGCGCAGGCGGTGCGTTTTTGGAATGGCTCGAAGGCAAGACATTGCCCGGAGTTGCAGCGTTATACCCGCGGGTGTAATTTTTCGTCAAGAGCGCTCAAAGGGCACGAGAAGATCACAAAAAGATCACACGAAAAAAGCGACCTGATATATGTCAGATCGCCTCAAAAGCCGTGAGGGAATCCCTCCCCCTCTTACACCACCGGCGTGTCGCGGTCTTGTCTTGCTTTGCCATCGGTCATGGCGGGGTCATCGGAGAGAGCCTCGGCTATATCCGGCTTTTTCGCTAAGTCTTTGCGCCAGTCATAGTTATAGCGTTTCCTGTACTCCAACTCTTCGGCCATGCTCTCAATATTGCGGTAGAGGTTTTTGACCATGCGGGCGTCTTCTTTGGTGCGTTGCCCCTTGCTCAAACCCGCCCAGCATTTCAGGGAATTCATCACATCCATCAAGTGACGGACACTGACCTTCCCCAAAAGGACAGAGGTTTCTTTCAAAGAATCTGCGCTCGCATTCACCAGCCTTTCAGCTGTTCGTTTCCTGATGTCCTCTGGCAATATCAGGGGGTCTTCTGACGGTGGCGTGTCTTTGCGCTCGTCCACAGTTGCACTCTTTCTTGTTTGGATCGTTTATAGGATACGAATCTAGTATCGCATAGTTTCATCAATTTTTGATTAATGAATGCATGTGAATGCAGGCAAAAGACCGGACACTGCGCGGACTAAAAAACAGAGAGATTTCCTAGGATGCCAGCGTTGTTTCGATGATCCTGCGTGCCTTTGCGGGGTCAAGACGGTCGAAATAACGGATCGCGGCGTGCAGCTCCGTCGAATCAACCGCTTTGCGGGAGTGAATCAAGCTGCGTGATTTCAGAAAAATCGATACGAAGTTTTCTTTGCCGACATTATGGGCACGGCATAGCAGGGCTATAGAGCGCCCCCCAGGCTGACGCATCGCTTCGAAAATCACTTTGCTGTGAACCCCCGTCATTTGCGAAAACAACGCGATAAAGAACCGCGCGCGCCCGACAAACAAGGTTTTCACCAACATAGAGGTCGTGATCTTGCCCGCCTTTTGATAGGAAGAGGCGAGTTCCCGCATCAACGGAGTCGGCGTTGGGTCATCCATGCCGCGCAGACTGTCGTCAAAGTCTTTTAGTGCCGATTTGAACGCCTCGTTCAGGCGCTCTTTCGGAATGTTATGCGTAACCACCAATTTTTCGCGCAGGGCGTTTGAAACTTGCCAGTATATATCGAGCGCAATGGCCACCGGAATATCGGAGCGTTGCGCCATAATCGGCGATAATTCGTTGCGTTTTCTCGCCAAATCACGGACATGGTTAAAGGCACGCGGGCCGATTTTCGCGCCGCTATTGGTCAATAAATTCATCGATGTGACGAAGTCTTTTTTCTCGGCCAATGTTTCGACCAAATTATCGGTCAGATCTGTGCGCTTGGCGATGGATTTCCAATAGCCAGCACCCTTCATAAAAATGATATTGAGGAGCTCTTTCTCGCTCAGACAAACACTATGCTCCAGCATCGGCTCGGCAACCATCAACGCATCATAGGCCAGATGCTTGACGATCTTGTCCGGCACGTCCTGAAGATGGCACAGATACATCGACAATGATTTCAAAATATGTTTTTCAGTGTCCTTGAACAACGCCAGAAGGCTGTTGATCGCCAGATCATAATCGCGTCCGACGCGGGCGCCGTCCATGATGGTCTGTAACCCCTGCGTCAAACGGTCAGCCGCGGCAGCATCCATGGATTGTTGGCGGGTTTCCTGAGTCGATTGAAAGCTCGGCGCCGTGAATGTTTCGGCGAAAGAATGCGATGAAGACGACGACGTAAAGGCAAGATCAGCCGCTCCAAACCCCTCGTCCGTGTCCTCAAGATCAATGAGGATCGGGGCGTTTTGATCAAGTTGGCTTTGTGACTGCATTTGCGTCATTATGCGGAATTGCCCTGTAAATTATCGCGTAAATTATCGTTGTTTATTATGAATAAGGCTATTGATTAGCCCGTTTTTACATTGAACATATTTAAACGAAAAAAGTTAATAAATATTTAATGAAAGAGTTATTCCGCGTAAAACCGAGCGATCAAAACCGGAGAATTATTTCTTATTTGTAATGAGCATCCCTATAAAGGATTTGTTAAGATTGCCGATGTAGGATAGTATTATCGGGGTTAAATATCAGGGGTTTTATATATCATGGTTGGTTCCATTCAGGGCGGCGCGTACGCTCAATATCAGTCTACACAAAACATTCAAGCGTCCGACGGTTTTCAAACGAGCACCGTTCAGCAGCAGCAAAAGCAAACCGAATCCCTCAAGACTCAGGATAAAAACGCCTCGAATTTTGACAGTACGACCCTGAACGCCCAAGGCCGCGCCGACCGCGAAACTGGGTCAGCCTCCGCAAGCGCTTCGCAGGGCTCTGCGGCCTCCGCCCAAGCACAAGGACGCGGAACGACGCTGGATATATCGGTATAGATACAGCGCACGCACTAGCCCCCGCATTATAGCAGGAATAAGAAAAAGGCACCGCAGGGTGCCTTTTGTCGTTTTGGCTCGCCGCCGCATAGAAATGAAGGCGTGCAGAATTTAAGACCGATTAAGACCGTTTGAGGCCGAAAAACCCTCGTACGCCTTGGCATAGGCGGGCGCGAAGTCCTTTGGGGGCTTGCGGGGGCTGCGATTCAGGGGCGACCGCGACTGGTGCGGAGGGTTCGGACGGTGCGGGTTGCGCAGTGGGTTTTAGAGCGGGTTCTAGAGCGGGTTTTGCTGTGATTTTGGTGAAGGCCTCGCGCATCATTGTTTGATCCTTGTGCGAACCGTGACTCAAATGGATGAGCGCATCCAGATGGGCGGCATTCACGACATATTCGGGGTCGAGTTTGAAGCGGTTTTCAACGGCGTAATTGCCTTGTGACACCCAGACTGAGCTGTACAAATTGATGCGTTTAAAGGCGGCGACGAGCTCGCCTTTATCGTTGGTGAGAATACGGTATGAGTCGTATTGGTCGGGTTTGTCCTGTCTTGCTTTTACGGGCATGCGGCATGTCCTTTTGTTATAATTTTTATTGAAGCGTCCTAGGTGTTACCATAAAATCTGAGCAAATGCAAAAACCTGTTTGCTTGCATTTTTCCGCCTGTCGGATATGCTCGGCTCACACAATAAAAACGCCAAAAATTGAACAGAGCGAGAGCCCGCATGACACAAAAAAACAAAGAGCCGTGGGACCAGTATTCGGAATACCTCCATCTTGATAAACTCCTCTCCGCCCAGCATCGCCGCAGCGAAGACGCGCGCAAACAAGGGCTTGAGCCATCGCATGATGAGATGTTGTTCATCCTATTCCACCAAGTCTATGAATTATGGTTCAAGCAAATCCTGTTTGAGATGGACGATATTCAAGGGCGGTTTCAGGACAACATCGTCAATGACCGCGACCTTGGCCCCGTGATTAATCAATTGGGGCGGATTGTTCTGATCCTGCGCACCGTGGTGCAACAGCTTGATATCCTCGAAACCATGAATCCGCAGAGCTTTATTGATTTTCGTGAGCATCTGCGCAGCGCCTCCGGCTTTCAAAGCTGGCAATTCCGGTTGCTGGAGATCAAGCTCGGCCTGCGCCGCGATGACCGCTTGAAATTCAATTACCATGAGTATGACGAAGAGATGAACACCGGCCACAAAGCCACTATCCGCAAAGCGGAGGCGAGCAAGAGCCTGTATGACCAAGTTGATGGCTGGCTTTCGCGCACGCCATTTGTCGAGGACGGCGATTATACGTTTTGGGCGAGCTATCGTAAGGCCGTCAACACCATGTTTGATGAGCGGTTGGCGTTTTTGAAAACGCAAGGTCTTGATGCCGAACAATTCGCAACCGAAGAAACAGCCATCGAAAAAGGCCGCAAGAAATTTGAGAGCCTGTTTGATGAAAAAGCCCATGCCGGCATGGTGAATGACGGGCTGTGGCGCATGTCGTGGCGCGGGTTGCAATCGGCGCTGTTCATCAGCATCTATCGCGACCAACCGGTGTTGCATATGCCATACCGTATGCTCAGTTTGCTCATGGATATTGACGAATTACTCGCCAAATGGCGCTATGCCCACGCCTTGATGGTACAGCGGATGATGGGGCTTAGTATGGGGTCTGGCGGGTCTTCGGGCTATGGGTATTTAATGCAAACACTTGAAAAACATCGTATTTATGATGATCTATTCGCGCTCTCGACCTATTTGATCCCGAGCCGCGCGATGCCGGAATTGCCGGAGCGCATCAAAAACGCGATGGGGTACAGTTATAACAGCCCCCACCGCGCTGCATAACCGCGCCCCATACGATACGGACATATTGATATAAGAAAGACACGACGATGACAGCCCCCCTCTTGCCTGAACTCGGCGCCCAAGACGATGATGCCGCCGCAAGAAAAGCCTATGTCCCCGACCCTGCGCCCACATCTTCGGCGCGGCAGGATTTGTTTCAATGTTTCTTTGCCGCCAATGAAATGCGCCTTCATTTCGCCGCACACAGCCACCATCCATGGCCGGACACAAGTTTTGAAGCGCATATCCAATATTGGGAAGATTCCGCGCGTTGGGCAGATTTAAAATGGGAGAAAAAGATTTTCCCCATCGTCGTGCCGGACGTCCAGCGCATGATCGCCGATATTTTAAACCTGTCCAAACCGCGCAATATTGCCTTTGCGCCGAATACGCATGAATTTGTTTTGCGGTTGCTGTCTTGCCTTCCGCGCCCTGACCAAACGGGACGCCCCGCGCGGATTTTAACGACCGACAGCGAGTTCTACAGCTTTGACCGCCAAACACGCCGGATGGAGGAAGACGGACTCATCACCGTCACCCGCATCGCGACCGAACCGTTTGATACATACGAAGAGCGCATGGCGCAGGCCGCCGCAAGCGGTGATTACGACCTCGTCTTCTTCAGCCATGTGTTTTTTAACTCCGGATATGTGACGCAGGATATTGACGCAATCGTCAGGGCGGTTCGCAATGATGATGCCTTGGTCGTGATTGACGGATATCACGGATTTATGGCGATTCCGACCGATTTATCCGCCGTTGAAGACCGCGTTTTCTACCTGTCCGGCGGCTATAAATACGCGATGAGCGGTGAAGGGGCTTGTTTTATGCACGTCCCCGACGGCTATGCCATGCGCCCCATCAATACGGGGTGGTTTGCCGATATTGGCTCACTCGGCAATGAAAAAAGCGGCGAAGTGCCGTTCGCGCAGGATGGTTTCCGGTTTTGGGGCGCGACATTTGACCCTTCGGGATTATACCGTATGCGTGCCGTTTTGGACTTGATGGAAACGCAAGGCATCACGGTCGAAGCGATTCATAATCATGTTCAGGCGATGCAGAATTATTTCATCAAGCGCCTTCCCGCCCTCAAAGGCACCGCGATTCAGGCCGAAAACCTTGTGATTACCGACCCGTCCCTGCGCGGTCATTTTTTGACGTTCCGTACCGATCAAGCCGGCGACATTCAAGGGTTGCTTGCCCATGATAACGTCATCACCGACCACCGCGCCGACCGCTTGCGGTTCGGGTTCGGGCTGTATCATGATGACGGGATGATTGATTGCTTGATTCAGGCGATGGAACAGATCGTGCCGAAGGCTTCATAGCCTTAAGGCCTCAAGGCGTCATAAACACACAACATGTATTGGTTTATTGAAACGGCACTTCGTTGAAGGAACGGAGTTTGCGGCTATGGAGTTTTTCCGGCCCGTATTCGCGCAAAAGAGTCATTGTCAAAAGGCCGATCTGCAGATGCTGGTTCACCCGTTCGCGGTAAAACGTGTCCGCCATCCCCGGCAATTTCAATTGTCCATGGAGCGGCTTGTCGGACACGCAGAGCAGCGTGCCATACGGCACGCGGAAGCGGAACCCGTTGGCAGCAATCGTGCCTGATTCCATGTCCAGCGCAATGGCGCGGCTTTGGTTGAGGGGCAAATTCTGAATCACCGAGGGCTGCAATTCCCAATTCCGGTCGTCAATCGTTGCCACTGTGCCTGTGCGCATCAAACGCTTGACGTCATAGCCCGTCAGGCCGACAATCTCACCCACCGCGATTTCCAGCGCTTTTTGAACTTCAGCGAGGGCGGGGATAGGAATCTCTGGCGGCAAATCCTTGTTCAGGACGTTATCAAGCCGCAAATATCCGTGCGCCAACACATAATCGCCCAATTTTTGCGTGTTGCGTAGACCCGCGCAATGCCCAAGCATTAACCACGCATGGGGGCGCAGAACGGCGACATGGTCGGTAATGGTTTTGGCATTGGATGGCCCCACCCCGATATTGATCATCGTAATGCCAGACCCGTCGGCGCGTTTAAGGTGATAGGCCGGCATTTGCGGCAAGCGTGGCGGAACTTTGCCGCCGTTTTCAATGGTGATTTCGCCAGCGCGGAAATTTTTGTTATGGGTGACGACATCGCCCGGCTCAACAAAGGACACATATTCGCGGCGGTCAGTGCGCAATTCATCGTCATCGGCCTCGGTCATAATCTCGTGCCCGATGCGGATAAATTCGTCGATATAGAATTGATAGTTGGTGAACAGCACAAAATTCTGGAAGTGCCGCGCCGATGTGCCGGTATAGTGGCGCAGGCGCTGAAGGCTCAAATCCACGCGCGGCGCGGTGAACAGGGCGAGCGGGTGCGGTTCGCCATCCTTGACCGTATAGCGACAATTGGCGATTTCATCGTCCAAAATATTGAGATCAGGACGGTCGAAATAGGATGGGAGGCTCTCGAGCAGCTCACGCGATAAATCTTTTTCCAAATGGAAATTCTCGCCCAGCGCAAAATGCATCGGAATGGGCGTTTCACTCACCCCGATCTCAAGCGGAACATTATGGTTCTTGATCAACAGGTCAAATTGCTTGCGGTAATAATAATCGTATATATCAGGCCGCGTCAGGGTCGTTTGGTACACCCCTGGTTGCGGCACAGACCCGTATGATTGCCGCGTGTCGGCCCGCGTCAGGCTCTGCGTTTCAATGCGGACATAGGGGTAATAGGCGCTGTAGCGGTTTTGGCTCAGCTTGCCCGCCGAAAAATCGTGAAAGCATTGTTGGAGGTATCCAACGCTGGCCTCGTATATATCCTGAACCGCCTGAAACGCGGCTTCGGCGTCGGTGTAGCGTTTGGCGGTGATATGCGGCGGTGCTTTTGATTTCATCATCGTAATAGTGTGTCTTTTTCTTGTGTAAAACTCAATGTCAATTTTATGTCCTGCCCCTTTGGTCGTGCGGCGCAGTCCTTTGTTATGATGCCCTATTCTACGCATGATTTATGACCAAATCATGAAGAAAATGCATAACGCCTTGCGCCCTATTCTGAGCCTGTTAACCCGCTCTTAAACGTATTTTTGTATTATGGCAAAAAAGAAGTGAGTGACGCTTAAAGATGGGCGTATGGAATAACGACACAGCCTTTGCCAGACCTACAATTTTGGTCAATGTCGGCAATGATGACCCCACACGCGGCGATGCGGCCGGATGGCGGGGATTAGCGCGTGCGATTGCCAAGAAAACAGGGGCGCAGGTCTTATATTCCGACACTTCAAAATTTGTGACCACCGAAGAATACACGGTTCCGGTGCAAGAAGAGCTTAAAGACAGCGCCTTTCGCCTTGGGAGTTTGCTGATCGGTGCAAAGGCTAAAGCCGAAGAAAAAGTCACGACTGAAAACGTCATCACACAGTACCCTGAAAAACTTCAAGACTATGAAACCGCCCTCGCCCAGAATCTTGAGCGCTATGCCCCGCCGTCTATTGTGTTCGGAAAACGCTGTAACACGGCCCTGCGCAGCACCGGCCAAGACCCCGAAGATGTTTACTACGTCACGGATTATAACGAGAGTCTTTCCAGCAGCTTGTTGAGCGAGCGGGAATTGGTATCCCACCACCTCACTCCCGAAATTCTCGCCGAAGCCGGCGCAAAATTCGATGAGAAACACCCCGACATAAAAAAGCCGATCATCGCCGTGATGCTGGTCGACCCGTATGACGAGGATAACCAAAATGACTTTACCGCGCGTATAACCAAAATGGTCAAGCATTATCCCGAAGCGACCATTTACCTGTGCAGCAGCCGCCGCACAGAAAAAGCCAATTACGATCAATTGTTAGAGAAGCTGCAAAAATCCATGATCGATGCGGGGCTCAACACCGAAGACCGCAAACGCGTGGATGTGGTCGGTTATGCCTTTGACCGCAAGGCGGCATACAACCCCTATCAAGGCCTGATCGCCCGCGCCAAGCATTTCATCATATGGGGCGATTCCATGTCGATGATGTCCGAAGCCCTGTATTCCGGCAAGACCGTCTATGCCTATAAATACGGCTATGCCGAGAATCTGGTGAAGAAAGGCTGCGTTCGTCAATTTAATGAATTGAATATGAATGAACCGCCTTTTTCAAAGCAGTTTGAACCGATCAACCTGACCGACCAGCTCGCCAACAAGCTCATCGAAACAATCACGAACGAACAAGGGCAAAGACGCAAACGCCTAGTATCAAAATTCGCCCGAGATTTCGGCAAGGAGGAATGTGCGATTCTTGAAGCCTTGAGCACCAATTTCCGCCGCGCAGACCAAATTGACCAGCGGTTAAAAACAAACCGCCGTTTTGTTGAAGCCGCCGTGTCCGTGCGCGGTTTTGCCTTGCAATTCTTCCCCGCGTTTCAGGACGATGCCGTCATTGTCAAAAAAGCCATTGATCAAAATTTCAACAGTATCAAATTCGCGGGCGAAGCCTTGTTGGATAACACCCGCTTTATGACGGAGCTCATCAGCACCGAGTACTCTCATCGAATATTGCCCTATGCCTCGCAGCGGCTTAAGGGGGATTATGATTTCATGGTCATGGCCTCAAAATATGATGAAGATACCTTTAAGCACGCCTCGCCCGCGCTTCAGCAAAACGAAAACTTTGTCTTTGAACTCATCGAAAACGGGATCATCAAACTCGAAGATATTCCGGCTCATTTTCTGGAGGATCCCGACACCCTCCTAAAAATCGTAAGACAAAAGCCTGAGGCCTTGACGTCATCGAAAATCTTCGCCAAAACGCCGGAACTGGCGATGCAGGTTCTGCAAATCGACGCCGAATATTATACCAAGTTTCCGGAGACCATCCGCGATAATGACGCCGTGACGGACATGGCGGTCGCCATGAAAACCAGCAATTATTTGTACGCACCAGACTCGCAAAAAGACCGTATGTCCTTGACCATGTCGGTGCTGGAGAAAGAGCCAACATTACTCTCTAGAGCCCCCGAAGCATTCAGAGATAATGATGGTTTGCTGCGGATGTTGGTCGAGAAAAACCCCGCTTGTTTTCGCCATGCAAGCAAACGGTTGCGCAGCGATGTTGATATGGTGGCCTACGCCATGCAGTTTGACCCTGATTGCTTTAAATATGCCGAAGGCGACGCCGCGATGACTATGGATCTTGCCCTTATGGCGGTTCAATCAAATCCAGACAATATCCGCAATGTCGATATTAACTTTCTTTACAAGCAGGATTTCGCGTTAAGAGCCATCAACGAAGCACGCAGCGCTAAAGACGCTATGGGTATATACCTGAGTCTGTGCGTAAAGGACGATTACGATGTTTGCGAAGCCCTTGTTAATCGCGATATAGGCCATATGGATCAACTTCCGCACCATGTATTATCAGACTCCGCATTCTATCAACGCGCCATCGGGCACAGGGACGATATACAGTTTGAAGACCTTAAATTCGGGCGACACATCCCGCATGACTATGCTGAGGCGATTATTCAGGTCAAGCCGGAATGGGCGTATTTACCCGCCCTTCAAGAGATACTAAACCCGCAACCAATACGCAGCGAGCCAAGCTATAAAAAAACCTCAGGCGCCACCTTCACAAGCCTGAAAGGCCTCCTGAGCAGCATGTTTGGCTTGGCAGTAGCAGGCGGCAGCAAAGACAAAACGCAATCATCAACGCCAGTGTCCATCAAAACGGCAAAGAAGTACGATAATGATGGCGATTGGGAAAGCAGTGCAAAGAGCTATCACTCGCCGCAAATCATCAAGCACGCATCCTTCATTCAAAATGTGCCGGAATCGCTCAAGACTTCGTTTGACCATGATGTCCATAAAGAACCGGATCCCGTCATCATTCGCGATGGCGAAGTCTATGTTTGGAAAACCAACGCCCAAAGCAGCCTAGCCAAACCGGACGGCAAAGGCGGCGTTGTCTATGAACTCTCCAACCCCGTTGCCTATAAAGATGCCCTGTTGGATCAGCCCAAGGGTGAGTTTGGCGACCTTGTCGGAATATATGAGGCGATCAAAGGCGAGCCAAAGGGCATGATGTTACAAAAAAACGACAAAACATACGCCTTGCTTGCCAGTTATCACAGGGATTTGATCACCGAATATGACGGGAAAATCATTGTCGGGATGCAGCATACCGACAATAGTTTTAACGGGGCTTTGCACTTCTATGAAAGACCCGTCGTGTTTGCGGAGTCTGTGACCGGCCCTGCGGATGTTGCCAACCCGCATTGGGTGGGGCTGTACGTCCCTGTTGATCCCGACACGCAAAAACCGGTTCAGGGCGCGTCTTTCGCATCCAAGGCCGATATGATCGGTGCCAAAAAAGACAAGGCCGATGAAAAAATCATCGCCTCGGTATTGAAAAAGGCAGCGCCAACAGGATCATCAGGGCAAGACAACGCGATGTAAGCCCTGTTGCTCTATCTTATTGCAAGTTAGCCGGCTTTTGCCTGTTTGTTTTTAGGGGTCATGCTCAGGCTCTCACCAATTTGCAGGAGGGTCAGGGTTTTTCCTGCATCCTTGAACAGGCGTTTTGCGGCGTCATGGTCAAGAGTGATGGGCGGGAATGTGTCGTAATGCATGCCGATCACGTCCTTCACGCCAACAAATTCCGCCGCTTTGACCGCGTCAACCGCGTCCATCGTGAAGGTGTCGCCAAGGCACAGCATCGCAAAATCGGGAGCGTAGCGTTCGCCGATTAATGTCATGTCATAGCTCAGCGCCGTATCGCCGGAATAATAAAACGCGCCGTTATCATGCGTCACGACAAAGCCCCCCGGTTGCCCGCCATAGGTGCCGTCAGGCAGGCTGGAGCTGTGCAGCGCCGGAACGTACACCACACGCCCGAAGTCAAGCGTCACGCCGCCGCCGTGATTAAGGCCGATGCCTTTATCAACGCCTTTTTTATCCGCGAACCATGACACGATTTCATAATTTGAAATGATGGTCGCGCCGGATTGCTTGGCAATGGCTTCGGCGTCCAGAACATGGTCGGCATGGCCGTGAGACAACAAGATATAATCGGGTTTCAGCGCCGCAATATCAATATGCGCGGCCTTTTCATTCGCCGAAATAAACGGGTCGAACAAGAGCTTGGCTTTGCCAAGATCGACCATAAAACTGCTGTGTCCAAGATAGGTGACGGATACCATCGGTTTACTCCTTCGTTTTGGGTTTTTGCGGTGAATTTAATCACCCAGCCCCATTAATGAGCGGGCGAAATGGCGGGCGGTGAAGGGTTGTAAGTCTTCGATCCCCTCGCCTACACCAATCGCGTGAACGGGAATTTTGAATTGATCGGCGAGCGACACCAAAACCCCACCCTTTGCCGAGCCGTCCAGTTTTGTGACGACAAGACCGGAAATATCAACCAGTTCCTTGAACGCCTGAACCTGCGCATGGGCGTTTTGCCCCGTGGTTGCGTCAAGAACGAGCAAGACGGAATGCGGCGCTTCGGGGGCTTGTTTTTTCAAGACGCGCAGAACCTTTTGCAATTCTTCCATCAGGTTTTTCTTATTGTGCAAACGCCCCGCCGTGTCGATCATCAACACGTCAATGCCTTGGGATTTGGCCTGTTCATAGGCTTCGTACGCGACGGCTGCGGGGTCGGCGCCAATGTCTTTTTTGACAATCGGGCAATGGTTGCGCTCCGCCCAGACACTGAGTTGTTCGACCGCCGCAGCGCGGAACGTATCGCCCGCCGCCATCATGACTTTTTTGCCCTGCATTTGATATTGCCGCGCCAATTTGCCGATGGTGGTGGTTTTGCCGACGCCGTTCACGCCCGTCATTAAAATCACATAGGGGCCATCCGCTTGCTTAGACGGCGCGAGCGGTACGGCAACGGGGGTTAAAATAACCTCAATCTGCGCCGCCAATGCGCCGCGAATTTCGGCATCGTCCAATTCCTTGCCAAAGCGGTTTTCACCGAATTCTTTCACAATCCGCGCCGCCGTAGCGGGGCCAAGATCGGCCATGATGAGGAGGTCCTCAAGGTCTTGCAACGCATCTTTGTCCAGCTTGCGCTTGGTGAGCAAGTCGGACAGGCCTTGGGTAATTTTATTGCTGGATTTTGACAAGCCCTTGGTGAGGCGTGAAAGCCACCCGCCTTCATCGCTGTGATCCTTCAGCTCCTCCGCTTCTTTCGCGTCGTCCATCGGTGTATGGATGGGGGTCGGTATAATCGGCAGATCAGGCGTAATGTGGCTCTCGGGGGTCAGGGTTTCCTCGGCCACCACGTCCTTCAGCGCCGTTTCGGCGGCATCGTCAATGGCTTCGGGGTCTTGTGTTTGCGCGGCGGGTTCGAGCGACGGCTCGCCTTTATGGTGAAGAAGGGCTTGATCCTTCGCGTCTTTGTCTTGATCGGCCTCGTTCTTTTTTCTGCGCCAGAAAATCATGATCGGCCTCCTTATATTCTCATCAGTTCACATCGGTTTATAAGGGGAAGACTACACCTTTGAGAGGGTGAGTCAAATGCTTCTGTCATTGCGCGCGTCACTGTGCTGCGGATGCGGCAACGGGGGCGGCCATCAAGGCATCATCGACGCGCCCCGTGACACGTACACTTGCCAAAGCCCCTTCGGGCAAATCAACCGACAGGCGCACCGGAAGAAAGCTTTCGGAGCGCGCAAAATTATTTTTTTCTACAATAACTTGCAATGTTTTATTCATGTTATTGTTTAGCTTTTCATTCAGTTGTTCAACGCCCAAATCGCGCAAAATGGCGGCGCGTTGCTTGCGTTTTGCTGAGGCGACCTGCGGCATTTTGGCGGCGGGTGTTCCCTCACGCGGGGAATAGGGGAAAACGTGCAAAAAGGTCAAATCGCATTCTTTCACAATCCGCACCGTATTGTCGAACATGTCGTCCGTTTCTGTCGGGAATCCGGCGATGATGTCGGCGCCGAAGGTCATATCGGGGCGCAAGGCGCGGGCGCGGGCGCAAACATCGATCACGTCCTGCCGCAAATGGCGGCGCTTCATGCGTTTCAGGATCATATCATCGCCGGCCTGAAGGCTGAGGTGCAGATGCGGCATAAGGCGCGGCTCATGTTCGATCAAATGCCATAAATCATCATCAATCTCGACCGGATCAAGCGACGACAGGCGCAAACGCGGTAAATCCGGCACCAGTGCCAAAACGCGGCGGATCATCTGCCCGAAGCTCGGCTTGCCGGGGAGGTCGGGGCCATAGGAGGTGACGTCAACGCCCGTGAAAACAACCTCTTTATAGCCGTTTTCGACCACAAGGCGGACTTGTTTGACGATCTCGCCAATCGGCACAGACCGCGAATTGCCACGCCCATAGGGAATGATACAGAACGTACAGCGATGATCGCATCCGTTTTGAACCTGAAGGAAAGCGCGGCTGCGCCCGTCAAAACTCTCGACCAGATGGCTCGCGGTTTCGCGAACGCTCATGATGTCGTTGACGAGAACGCGGTGAAGCTCCATGCCCTCCGCGTTGCGTTCAGGCTGCATCATGGATTGCCATGTATTGCCGTCCAGTTTCAGGTCGTTGCCGATGACGCGGGTGACTTCGGGCATGGCGGCGAAGCCTTCGGGGTCAATCTGCGCCGCGCAGCCCGTCACGATGATTTGCGCGTCCGGATTGTCGCGCCGCGCCTTGCGAATGGATTGGCGAACTTGGCGTTCGGCTTCCTTGGTGACGGCACAGCTATTGACGATGATGGCGTTTTGCAGACCCGCCTTTTGCGCGTGGTTGCGCATCACTTCGCTCTCATAGGTGTTGAGGCGGCAACCAAAGGTGAGCAAGCGAATGCCGTTTTCGTCTGCGTCGGTTAAATCAGGCGGAATGCTCCCCTCGCCTTCGGCTTCACCGCTGCGCAGCCCTGTTTTTTGAGAGGCGGTATCACCTAGTAAATCGGCGCGGATATCTATATTCTGTGTCATGGGCTTGTTATGCATGAAAAGAGCCTGATTTTTCAACAGAATTTTGTAAAAAATCAGGTCAGGCGTCCCTCAAAAACCCGCGTGACAGGCCCCGTCATCAAAACACCTTGGGCATCGGATGGCCATTCAATCGTCAAAACTCCGCCGTCCAGCACAAGATCAGCGCGGCGATCCGCCAGCCCGCATCGCACCGCCGCGACCAAAGCCGCACACGCCCCCGACCCGCACGCGGCGGTAATGCCCGCGCCACGTTCCCACACCCGCATCCGCAGGCGCGAACGATTCTCGACCGTTATAAATTCGACATTGGTGCGCTGGGGGAAGAGCGGGTGATGCTCCACTTGCCGCCCCAGTGCGGTTAATATCGCATCATTCGGCACTTGCGGGGTGAAGAATACGCAATGCGGGTTGCCCATACTGACCGTCGAAGGGGCGCTGAAATCCTTGAAATCTGCGCCGAAATCGGCGGTCAGGGCGCGGGTATCCATGGCGCTTGCCAAGGGAATCGATTGCCAATCCAGCGCCGGAACACCCATATTGACAGTATACAGGCCGTTTTCTTCCTTGCGGCATTCCAATAAGCCGAAATCGGTGCGAATAATCACGGCATCGCGCCCCGTGCGCTCGCACAGCAAATCCGCCACGCAGCGCGTTGCATTGCCGCACGCGCCGGCGCGTGAGCCGTCGGGATTGTATATATCCATGACGATGTCGGCGTCTTCAAAGGGTGAAGGGCGCAGGATAATCAACTGGTCGCATCCGACCCCCGTATGGCGGTTGCAGATATGCTTAATCCGTTCTTCCGTTATTTTTGCGGACAAATTTGCCGCATCGCCGTCTTGAGAATCGATGATCACAAAATCATTCCCCAGCCCGTGCATTTTGATAAAACCCGTCATGTGACTCGCCTTTAGCCGTTTTTCGAAATTTGTATGCAAGCCGCCAATCTGGCACACATCTTGCGTTATACACAGGCGGGGGACGGTCGTCTTGTGCCCTGCTTGCCTGCATCGCCAGTGTGTGCTATGAATCGCTCACAATCAAGATAGCTTAGTAAAACCTGTTGGAAGACGTCACTTTTTTAAGGATGATCGTCCCGCAATGTTGGAGAAAACCTATGTTTAAGTCTGTTTTGGGACAGAATGTGTCCATCAGCCGTCATACAATGCACGCCATTATGGGCGCGGTTTACCCGCTCGCCTTTATCGCGCTGTTTTTCGGCCTTGTGATGTCAACCGCGCCGCATATGTAAGTTTTTGTGACTGATTGCTTGACAATCAGGGGGTATATAGACTAAAAAGCCGCTATCGAATGCGGCTTTTGTCGTTTTTGAAGAATAGTTTTCACCAGTTAGTGCAGGTTTTCTGCGCCCAAGGGTGTCCTCCAGTCGGCGAAATTACGCTCACTGGAGCGAAATTGTTTTAATCACGCTCATTGGAGCGAAGGTGTTTTTTGGCTTTTAATACGATTTGGATATTGACCGACTATGTTTGAAACCCTGTCTGACCGTTTAGGTGGCGTCTTTGACAAACTTCGCGGGCGCGGTGCGCTGAGCGAAGATGATGTCAATGCCGCGATGCGCGAAATTCGCGTCGCCTTGCTTGAGGCCGATGTGGCCTTGCCGGTTGTGAAGGATTTTGTCGAGAGCGTCAAACAACTCGCGGTCGGTCAAGATGTCGTGAAATCCGTCAAGCCGGGGCAACAAGTCGTCAAAATCGTTCATGACGCGTTGGTTGCGGTTTTGGGCGGCGATGCGCCCGAAGATATTGCGCTGGAGATGGCGGCAACCCCGCCGGTTGTATACCTTATGGTCGGTTTGCAAGGGTCGGGAAAAACCACCAGCACCGCCAAAATCGCGCGGTTATTGACCCAGAAAAAACGCAAAAAAATCCTGATGGCGTCACTGGACGTCCAGCGCCCCGCCGCGCAGGAACAGCTTAAGATTCTCGGCGAACAAATTGCCGTTGACACCCTGTCCATCGTAAAAGGCCAGAGCCCGCAGGACATTGCCGTTCGCGCGGTGAAGGAAGCCCGCCTCGGCGGTTATGATATTGTCATGCTCGACACCGCCGGCCGGCTGTCGATTGACGATGCCTTGATGCAGGAAGTCGCACAGGTTCGCGATTTGACCGCGCCGACCGAAACCCTCCTTGTCGCCGATGCGATGACGGGGCAAGACGCGGTGAATGTCGCCCGCAATTTTGACGAACGCATTGGCATTACCGGCATTATGCTCACCCGCGTTGACGGCGACGCGCGCGGCGGTGCGGCCTTGTCGATGCGTGCCGTGACCGGCAAGCCTGTTAAATTGCTCGGCACCGGTGAAAAAATCGACGAAATCGAATTATTTCACCCTGACCGCGTTGCCGGGCGCATCCTCGGCATGGGCGATGTTGTCAGCCTCGTTGAAAAAGCCGTCGAAACCATCGACCAAGAAGAAGCCGCCAAAATGGCGCAGAAATTCCAAAAAGGCGAATTCGACCTTGAGGATTTCGCGAACCAACTCAAACAAATGCGCAAAATGGGCGGCATGTCGGGCATGATGAAGATGCTCCCCGGCCTCGGAAAGCTCAGTTCACAGCTCGACACCGCCAATATTGATGACTCGGTGTTCAAACGCCAAGAAGCCATCATGTCGTCGATGACCAAGGAAGAACGCCGCAAGCCCGTGATTTTGAACGCCTCGCGCCGCCGCCGTATTGCCAGCGGATCCGGCACTACGGTTCAGGACGTCAATAAATTGCTGAAACAATTCCAGCAAATGCAAAAAATGATGAAGCAAGTCAAGAAAATGGGCATGGGCGGCATGATGAAGGCCATGCGCGGCATGATGGGCGACAAAGGCATGGACGATATGATCGGAAGCCTTGAAAACCTTGGCGGAAAAATGGGCGGCGAGATGGGCGAAGCCATGCAAGACCCGCAAATGAAGGATATGCTCAAGAACCTCTCCGGCGGCGATAACCCGCTCGGCCCGAATCCGTTTTTGAATAATGGCGGCAATCTTGGTGATTTGTCGGATATTCAAAAATTGCTCGGTGGCTTTACGGGGGGCAAAAAACGATAGGCGCAGCGCATGAACCGATGAGTGCCGTTCACCAACACAAGACGACATTCTTTGATCCATGCGATACGCATATATGACGACAACAGACCAAAATAAACCAAACCAACAACAGAACTTTAAATTTAAAATAAAGACGAAAGGACTACACAGATGGCACTTAAATTGAGATTGAGCCGCGCAGGCCGTAAAAAGTCACCGTTTTACCGCGTTGTGGTATCGGATGCCCGTTCACCCCGCGATGGTAACTTCATCGAAAGACTCGGCACGTACAACCCGCTCTTGCCGAAAGACAGCGACCAACGTATCGTGTTGAACACCGAGCGCGTTCAATACTGGCTCTCACAAGGCGCGGAACCAACCGAGCGCGTTGCGATTTTCCTCGGCAAACTCGGGATTGCTCCGATGCCTGAGCAAAAGAACAGCCCGAAAAAATCACAGCCCAAAGCCAAAGCGCAAGAGCGCCTGCGCGAAAAAGCCGCCGCTGAGGAAGCTGCTGCCGAGGCTAAAAAGGCTGAAGCTGAAGCCGCTAAGGCTGCTGCCGCCGCTCCTGCTCCTGCCCCTGAAGAAGCACCGGCGGTTGAAGAAGTTGCTGCTGTTGAGGCTCCTGCTGAAGAAGCAGCCGCCGAAGAGCCTAAGGCAGAATAGTCAGCCTTTTGGCATGATACACGCACCTGCCCCGATTATGTCGCGGCAGGTGTTTTTTTGAACGGTCAAAAGATGAAAGCCCGCAACGAGCATGAATGACGGACAAGAAAAACCTGCGGCATCAGACAAAGATGCGCCAACCGGCAAACGCATTGTCGTTGCCGAAACAGCCGGTGCGCATGGCGTGCGCGGGGCGATGAAGCTGCGTATTTTTGCCGAAGATCCGGCCTTGGTAGCGCATAAAGACGGTGTATTTTTATCCGAAGACCCCACCGATATGCGCCGCGTTTTTTTGACGCTTAAAAACGCCCATAAGGACGGTATGTGGCTGGTGTCCATGCAGGGCGTCACATCGCCCGAGGCCATCAAGGCGATGGGGCGGACGCGGTTTTATCTTGACCGAGACTCCCTGCCCGCCCTTCAAGACGGCGTTGATGAATTTTATTATCACGACCTTGAAGGCCTGCGCGTTTTTATGGATGATAACGGCGCAAAGGGCGAGGAGATCGGGCAAGTCCTGTCGGTTCGCAATTATGGCGGCGGCGACTTGCTTTATATCCGCCGCCGCAATGGCGAAGAATTCTATCATGTTTTCAGCGCCGCCACAGTCCCTGTGGTCGATGTCAAAGGCGGCTTTGTGACGATTATTGAGCTGGAGATTTTGTAGAATAATGTCCGCACCAGATCACCCTTCTGACAAAAACGCGCAAGACCAAAGCTCAAAACAAAGCCTTTGGCACGCGAATATTTTGACGCTGTTCCCCGAAATGTTCCCCGGAACGCTTGGTTTGTCTCTGTCCGGACGCGCGCTGGAGCGTGGCATATGGTCGTTGGAGGCCATCGACATTCGCGCCTTTACCGAAGACCGCCACAAAACCGTGGATGACACACCGTTCGGCGGCGGCGCGGGCATGGTGATGCGCCCCGACATCATCGAAAAAGCGGTGCGCAGCATCACCCGCAAGGGCAAAATGATTTACATGTCACCGCGCGGCAAACCCCTGACCCAAGAAAAAGTCGCCGAGCTTGCCGCCCTGCCCGCCCTCACCATCCTGTGCGGACGGTATGAGGGGGTTGACCAGCGTGTGCTTGACGCCTGTGACTTTGAGGAAATCAGCATTGGCGATTATGTCCTGTCGGGCGGCGAACCGGCGGCGATCATCCTTATGGATGCGTGTATCCGTTTGCTTCCCACCGTCATGGGCAACGAAGAAACGCCGTATGAGGAAAGCTTTTCCAACGGATTGCTGGAATACCCGCATTACACCCGCCCCGCTGATTGGACGGATGCCAAGGGTGTGGTGCGATCCGTTCCCGATGTTTTGAAGTCCGGCCACCATGAACATATCAAAACATGGCGGATGCAGGAATCTTTGCGCCTAACCCATGAACGCCGCCCCGACCTTATCGAGCGCCTCAAGAAAGAGGTTTGATAATTCTTTCTCTCATAACATGCAGCGCGACGTTTTATTAAGTTTTTGCTTGTATTATGGGGTGGTTTCCAGTACAAACGCGATGCCTTATGTGCAGAGTCCTATGCTTTGCGTCAATTGGCACTCGTTGAAAAATATAAGTGAACCGCCGGAAGGCTTGCAAACACAGGCCTTTGCGATTTCGGGTTCCGACAAGATAACGTAAAGGATATGATTATGAACACATTACAAAAATTCGAACAAAAACAGCTCGAAAAACTCAAAGCCGATAAAGAAATCCCTGATTTCTCCGCCGGTGACACCATCCGCGTCAGCGTTAAAGTCCGCGAAGGCACGCGTGAGCGCGTTCAGGCCTATGAAGGCGTTTGCATCTCGATCAAAGGTCAAGGCATTAACACCAGCTTCACCGTCCGTAAAATCAGCTACGGCGAAGGCGTTGAACGTGTATTCCCGCTCTACAGCCCCCGTCTTGAGAAAATCGAATTGGTGCGCCGCGGTTCCGTTCGCCGTGCGAAATTGTACTATATGCGCGACCGTCGCGGCAAATCTGCCCGTATCGCCGAACGTACAACCGGTCACAGCATCGAGCGCCGCGAAGACAAGAAAGCCTAGACTTTACCGTTTTTGCGAAGCCTCACCGCAGGGTATTAAAAGAAAAAAGAAAACGCATAAGAACCGGTCTTATGCGTTTTTTGTTTATTACCCACTTTAAAATACGACTTCCTTGCCGTTGGTCGTTTGGCCTATTTGGCGTTTAGCCGCTGTGGCCGGTTTGGTTTTGTGCCGTTTCGGCACGTTTATTCCCTCTTGAAACCCTTCACCTTTTTGTGATCCGTCTATCCGGTATCAATAATCCATGCGTTAATGTAAAGTCTGAACCATCGTATCCATCACGATCATGTGTCCTTCGGGATGGCGGGCGGTCAAATACAAACGCATATGGGACGAGAATTTGCGCGCAATATCCTCCGGCAAATACCCTAGGCAAATCATATCCACCCCGATATGGGCATGGAGGCTCTTGCCTTTGTAATCATAAAAAATGGCTTCCGCCTCTGCAAAGCTGGCGTCATCAAAATTGATGCAAACCTCTAACGGATTGTTTACCGTAATCGAGGAACGGGGGATATCCTTTTGAACCATAATAAGACGCCACTTCTTTTTTCGTGATTACCATATTATATTAGCAAGGAAATCCTTGATAAATTCCTAAGAGTGTTGAAAATACAGGTTCAAACAGCATTTTTTTACAAAAAACGAAGGAAAACGGCCATGAGCGCGGATAATGCCAAGACATTGTACCAAAAAATCTGGGACTCTCACCTTGTTCATATGCAAGATGACGGCACCGGATTCTTGTATATTGACCGTCATTTGGTGCATGAAGTGACCTCGCCGCAGGCTTTTGAAGGCCTGCGTTTGAGCGGCCGCACCGTCCGCCGCCCTGATGCGACACTCGCCGTTGCCGACCATAACGTGCCGACATCCGACCGTTCCTTGCCGATTGCGGAGGAAGAAAGCCGCATCCAGATCGAAACCCTTGCCAAAAACTGTGCCGAATTCGGCATCCGGTATTTCGACATGCATGACAAGCGCCAAGGCATTGTTCATATTGTCGGCCCCGAACAAGGCCTCACCCAGCCCGGCATGACGATTGTGTGCGGCGACAGCCACACCTCCACCCACGGCGCGTTCGGTGCGCTGGCCTTTGGTATCGGCACGTCCGAGGTTGAGCATGTCCTTGCGACCCAGACGCTTCAGATGCGTAAGGCCAAGACAATGGAGGTTCGCTGTGAATCCGACCTTCCCGTCGGCACGACCGCCAAAGACCTTATCCTTGCTATCATCGGCAAAATCGGCACTGCGGGCGGCACAGGCCACGTCATTGAATATACCGGAGCCGCGATCCGCGCCCTGAGCATGGAAGGCCGCATGACGATTTGTAATATGAGCATCGAAGGCGGCGCCCGCGCTGGCCTCATCTCCCCCGATGAAAAGACCTTCCAATACATTAAAGGCCGCCCGATGGCACCCAAAGGCGCCGATTGGGACAAAGCCGTCGCCTATTGGTCAACCCTTGCGACCGACAAGGGCGCGGCCTATGACAAAACCGTGATCATTCAAGCCGGCGACATTGTGCCAATGGTGACATGGGGAACAAGCCCTGAGGATGTCGCCCCGATCACCGGCATTGTCCCCTCACCCGCCGACGCCGCCGACCCGAACAAGCAAGACGCGATCAAACGCTCCCTTGCCTATATGGGGCTTGAGGCCGGCACGCGGATTGAGGATATTGCAGTAGACAAAGTCTTTATCGGGTCTTGCACCAACGGGCGGATCGAAGATTTGCGCGCCGTTGCAGGCGTTGCCAAAGGCCGTAAGGTCGCAAGCTCGGTTTATGCCATGATCGTCCCTGGCTCCGGCCTTGTGAAGGAACAGGCCGAGGCCGAAGGCCTGCACAAAATCTTTATTGAGGCTGGGTTCGATTGGCGTGAACCGGGCTGTTCCATGTGTCTTGCGATGAATGCCGACCGGCTTGAACCGGGTGAGCGCTGCGCCTCGACCTCAAACCGCAATTTCGAAGGCCGCCAAGGCCGCGGCGGACGTACACACCTCGTCAGCCCCGAAATGGCCGCCGCCGCAGCGATCACGGGGCATTTGACCGATGTTCGCAACCTGTAAATAAAAGCAATAAAGGGAGTCCAACCATGACAGAACCAGCGATCAAAGAATTAGCCATGCATTGCTATCGCCTTGAAGGGGCGAGCCATCTTGCGGCGATGAAGCTGGATTCCATCGTGCAGGAATTCCACGAAAAAAATCCTATCGCGATGAACGGGCGTAACTTCGGTGATATTCAAAAAGACCACCGCGCCCATTCGGACTTCATCCTCGCCGAAATCGAAAAACGCGACCCAGCGTTGTTTAAGGCGTGCGGGCTGGACTTCGAAACCATCCAAGTCGCAGGCAAAGCCAGTCTGTTTTACCGTTCCTATGCCCGTTTTCCCGATATCGTCGCCGCGCCGACCAAAAAGCCGGAATATTACATGTATGTTCCGGTTGATTATAAAGGCCGCCATTTTGTGCCGAAGGGCGGCGTGTTGCTCGACAAAAAAGAAACCGACCGCGCCGGCGATTTGCTGTTCGCAGGCGGTTGGCTCGGCAATGGCCCGATTTTGAAACGGGAGGAAAGCGGCGTTGCCCTTCCCGCCGATTTTGACCGCAAAACCGATATGGTTGTCAAAGGCGGTTATGCCGGCCCCAAAGGCGCGCAATACCGCTATTTCAAGGCCGAAGGCCGTACGCTCGCCATGATCCGCGACCATGATGGCCGCCGCGAAGCGATTAGCAAGAGCTTCAGCGCCTTTGTCGACCATATCAAATCCATCGTCCCAGCCCTTATCGCCTCCGGCGCGGCAAAAACAGACCCACAAGAAGGCTATTACCCCGGCTTTATGATGGGGCGTGACGACCAAGGTCTTCCGGTGATGGAATTCAGCCTCCGCGCCGAAGGCCGCAAGGGCATTATGATGAGCGGGCAACCCGTTGCCGTTGCCTCTAACGATTATTTCGACATCGGCAAGGACGCCAACGGGCGCGATATCTTGGTGGCGCACACACGTACACCCCAAGCCCGCATTATCAAAGACTTGATCGACGCCATTCCGTCGGAACCGTCTTATTATAACTATCCCGAGCTTGTGTACCCTGAACCGATCCAAGCCCTCGACAAAATTGACGCGATGATCGGGGCGAGCCCGCTCCCCGTTGTGCGCAAGCAATCGGACGGTATTTTCCTTCAGTACCGTCAAAACAAGGGCAAAAAAGTCGATTTTTGCCCGCCGGATTGCGTCGAAGTTGATGCTGCCGCTTATTTATGGGCAGAAGCGGATCATTCCGACAGACAACGTGGCGTCACTCCGCCGCCGCGCCCCGACCATATCAAACCGATTGCCGATGCGGTGATCGTTGCGCCTAGTGCTGCTGTCCCCCCTCTTGCTGCACGTGAATCGGTGCCTGCTGCGCGTAACGACAACACGCAAGGAACACCGCCTGATGCCGCGCCTTTTGTGCGGTCTGCGGCGCTTGAGGCCTTCGAAAAACGGCAAAAACTCGCCTTCCTTTTCCGTGTACTGGTTGAGGGATGGACACCGAATGCGTCGCTTACGCCGCTTCCCCGCTCCACGGCTTTTGACAAGGCCTCAAACCGCAAAGGCCCGAACATCAAATGACACCGCGCTATACAATTCCCGACTTGCTGGAGCAGGCCGACATCACCAAAAATGCCGATATTCGCGAAACGGTGCTTCCCTATATCCGTTCGCAGATTGAGGCGCTTGAAGTCTATGACGCCCAGCGTCCGCAGGGGCATCCGTATGAATTCCACCTTCATTCCGAACGGATGGCGGGGAATTTACGGGATTTTGCCTTGTTTCTCGGCTGGAGCGAGAGCATCGCCGATACGCTGTATTGGGCGAGCCTTCCGCATGACATCGGCAAAATGGCTTTGCCGCCCGAAATCTGGGACATGGAGGACAAACCGACCCCCGAACAAAAAACCGTCCGCCGCAGCCATGTCACCGAAGGCCTCGCCATTATTCGCGGTACGTTTCCCGCCAATATGCTTGCCCTTCCCTTCATGCAAATCTTGCTCGACATCATGGAAAACCACCATGAAACGCTGGACGGCACCGGATTTTTCGGTAAAAAGCGCGGCGATCTTGATTTGATCGTCCGCATGGCTTGCATTTGCGATGCCTTTGACGGGTGGAGCGTACACCGCCCCCATTTCGGCGTCCGTGACATTTCCCCCGATGCCGTCATAGGCCGCATGGAAACCGAGAAAAAAGGCCAATTCGATGCGGAGCTTTTGAGCCTGTTTCGCATTATGAAGTGCGGCACTCCCGCACATAGCTAAGAAAATTCACTAACTGAGAAAGAAAAGACACCGCCATGGAAAAATTCACCGTTCTCAAAGGTCGCGCCGCGCCAATGCCGATTATGAATGTCGACACCGACATGATTATTCCGAAGCAATTCCTGAAGACCATCAAGCGTTCCGGCCTAGGCGTGCATTTATTCGACGAGATGCGCTATGACAGTAACGGCAAAGAGATTGCCGATTTTGTGTTGAACAAGCCAGCATACCGCCAATCGCAAATCATTGTGTCGGGCGAAAATTTCGGATGCGGATCAAGCCGCGAACATGCGCCTTGGTCATTGCTTGATTTCGGGATTCGCGCGGTTATCGCGCCGTCTTTTGCCGATATTTTCTTTGGCAATTGCTCAAAAAACGGCATTTTGCCGATCATCCTCAAGCCTGAGGAGGTCGACACGCTGATGAACTTCGCGCAGTCCCCCGATAATGAAATCGCGATTGACCTTGATGCACAGGAAGTGCGCGCCGGCAACCATGTCTTCACCTTCGAAGTTGACGCATTCCGCAAGCATTGCATGTTGAACGGCTTGGACGATATCGGCCTGACCTTGCAACACAAGCAAGAGATCGGGAGCTATGAACAAACACGGGCGAAAGATTGCCCTTGGCTGTTCAGCGAGTCCGCCGCGTCATAACGACACGTACACACGTACACCCCAATAAGAAAAGGATAAAATCATGAGCCATTATAACCTTGTCATGCTCCCCGGTGACGGAATCGGCCCCGAAGTCATGGGCGAAGTCCGTAAGATTATCGGCTGGTTGGAACAACACCGCAATGTCACGTTTGATGTTGTTGAACGCCCTGTCGGCGGCGCGTGTATTGACGCGCATGGCGTGCCGGTGACGGATGAAACGCTCGCCCTGTGCCACAAGGCGGATGCCGTTATGCTCGGCGCGGTTGGCGGCCCGAAATGGGATAATGTGGAGTACACGATTCGCCCCGAGGCCGGCTTGCTCCGCCTGCGCAAAGAGCTTGAACTTTTCGCCAATTTGCGCCCCGCCATCGTGTTTGACGCCTTGGTTGAGGCCTCCAGCCTCAAGGCCGAAATCGTGTCCGGCCTCGACATATTGATCGTGCGGGAATTGACCGGCGGGGTTTATTTTGGCGAGCCGCGCGGCATCACCGACCTCGGCAACGGCGAAAAACGCGCCGTGAATACGCAGGTTTATACCACCAGCGAGATCAAACGCGTCGGGCGCGTTGCCTTTGAATTGGCGCGCAAGCGTGGCGGCAAGGTTTGTTCCTGTGAAAAGGCCAATGTGATGGAGAGCGGCAAACTCTGGCGCGCCGAAATGACCGCCCTGCATACGGAAGAAAACTATACCGATGTTGAACTCACCCACATGTACGCCGATAATTGCGCGATGCAGCTTTTGCGCTGGCCGAAGCAATTTGACGTGATTGTGACGGATAATTTGTTCGGCGATATTTTGTCGGATGAAGCGGCGATGCTCACCGGTTCACTCGGGATGTTACCCTCCGCCTCCCTTGGCGCCGAAGACCCCGCCACGGGGCGCCGCAAATCGCTGTATGAGCCCGTCCACGGCTCCGCGCCCGATATTGCGGGACAGGGCAAGGCCAACCCCTTGGCGACTATCCTCAGCTTTGCTATGGCGCTGCGCTACTCGCTCAACCTTAGTGAAGAAGCCGATATGCTCGAAGACTCTGTTAAGCAAGTTCTTGGCGAAGGTAAGCGTACGGCGGACATCAAAGGCCCTGACACCAAAACCTTGCTCTCCACCGCCGAAATGGGCGATGCGGTGATCAGCGCCCTTTCGAAACTGCATAAAAGCCGCCAAGCCGCATAATCAAATCTTTCTTGTGCGTATACATCTGCGTACACAGGCACAGACCCGCCACCCAATATCAAACGCCCGATGATGTTTCAATCACGGGCGTTTTTTATGCGTTCAATTCGACGAAGAAAAAGAAAAAGGCGACCCAAAGGCCGCCTTCTCAATTCTTATATCTGCACGATTATTATTTAATCTTGAACATGAAGGCACAAGCAAGGTCTGTATTGGTGTAGCGGTAGTTACGACCGTTTACGCATGTTTCCAGACCGGTTGCCAACATAGAACCTGTACCAGGCTGTCCATCGTCGGCTTTTGTATCAAGACGTGAGGCTTCTGAAGGTGTCAGAACACGGCCTGTACGCGGATTGTGCTGGTAGCTGAAGGTATGGCTTACATACACGCCAGCCGGAGTAAAGGCAGTACCCGAACCACGGTGGTATGAGGCATTACCCAAGACTTCGCCAACGTACAAATAGCCGCCCATTTCAGCCCCAACCAAGGCTTCGTTCGACGCTGCAACCTCGGTCCGTACGCCACCGATCAAGTTCGCAGCAGCCATGTGGCGCAGACCTTGATACAGCTCGTTCACACCAGGTGTCAGGTCGTCCGTGCCCGGAGCGTACAAAGCGCCGTTAGAAGCACGAATCCAGCCGTTGTTGTCGCCGTTACGGCAACGGTTGACGCATCCTTGAATTTTTTCACGGGCGCGGTTGGTGTCGCCAGGCTTACCACCATAAACATCAACGAATGTGGTATAAGCAGACTCGAAAGCCTTGAGCTGAGCAGCGGTTGCTGTAACAGTCGCATTTTTAATTAACTCTTGGCCTTTAAGGATACCACCGATCAACAGACCGATGATGACCATAACGATAGCAAGTTCAACGAGCGTAAAGCCCTCTTGCCTATTTTTAAATTGTTTCATCATCAAAACTCCTTACCTTACTTTGTCAGAACTATTTTATTAACTGTGTGTGCGATTCAAAAATTCGAACCCATGAATATAGTAATACAGTTTCGATGGTAAATGAATCCTTAAATCACAGAGTAAAACTACTTAATTCTCAGAATCGCCTATTCACTTGAAAGAATTAAGGAAAATAACTCTAGGATCGGTCAAATAAGAGCTTGTTTTCGGCGCGATACTGCGTCGCCGTCATGCCGACATATTCCTTGAAAACACGGTTGAAAGACGCGATGGAATTAAAGCCGACATCAATCGCAATGGTCTTGATATTATCGTCCGTTGCGGCCAATAAATGCTTGGCTTCCTCGACTCTTCGTTCGTTAATAATGACCGGAAAGCTCTTGCCGTAATGCATATTGATCACTTTGGTGATGACGCCTTCGGATATTTCAAGCTCACGCGCCAGATCCGCCCGTGAAAAGGCCGGCTCTTGATAGAGCTTGTCCATCGTCATCAGGCGTTCGATATCCTCGATCAATTTTTTTTCATTGATCGTCAGTTTTTCGGGGGCTGCTTGCTTGTTCACCGGAATGGACGGTGGATAAATGCGGAAAAGACTGGTTGTGGCCAGATACACATACGCCATCCCCATCATAATGCGTACAGACCGCCCGTCATCGGCCGGAATCATTTCCGCATAATTGGCCAAAGCCACCGCGACCAAACACGCATTCACGAGAATAATAGTAAGGGCGAGCCAATAGCGCTCTTTTTTATCCTTATCCAACCGAATCGACCGCAATCCCGACGAATCAAAAAACAGGATGGTCAGGACAATCAACGCGCAAATGATGAACGTCACCACCAAGCTGTCTTGGAAAACGTCGCAAGAAATCAGCGTTCCCTCGCACGACCCATCAAAAGACGCCAAGGAATAAGAAAATAAAAACGCCCCCAAACCGACAAGAAGAATCAGGTAATGCGACAAAGACGGCAATTTTTCGAGGTTAATCACCTGTATAATCAGGAAATAACTGAAGAAAGGGAGCAATAACCACGCAAAGCCGAGCATGAAGCCGATATTCAGCATCTCCATCCCCAAAAATCCGTAGGCAAACTCGACGTAAAACAAACCGCCCAGCATCAAAAAATACAGGAAAGGAATGATCGACCGGCTGGACCGCCAAGACCGCGAGGCTATATACACAAGGATGAAAACGGACTGCACCAGCCCCAAAAACGAGAAAACCTCGTATAAAGTAATCTCAAACGTGTTTGTGAAGAAGACTGGCAATGCCTTATTCCGATGGGTCTATGTCATGACATAAAGCGAACAAGCCGCGCTTTTCCGGCTCAAGAAGCTGGTTACAAATATAGGTTTTAAGGTAATAAACCTCCCGATGATCCATCGTCGCCCCATATTCCTTGAGCAATGCCAAAGACAGTGACAATGCGGCGTCTTTTTCACCCATGTTGCCCATAATGATCGACGGCAAATTACGCGCCCAAAGGCCGACGGCAGGATCCGCATGATTTTCCAATTTATGCGACAAATCGAGCGCGTATTGAATGTCGTTCAGACGATACCGTGCCAAAAAAACGGCCTGAGCCAGCCACCGCCACTGCATGTCACCCGTGCCAACCCCCGCTTTCTCCAAAAATTGAACAGCGATTCGTAATTGATCGGGCGTTTGCTGTCCGGCGGTAAAATAATAAGACACTAGAAACGGGAGGTATTCTGAACGGCTGTCCATTTCATGCAAAACATCAAACCATTGCTTCAACGCATTATAGTCATAATTTTTCATGGCCGTATAACGCCCGCCGGTATTGCCGTAAATCTGGAGCAACAATCCCAAAAAACGATAGCTCATCTGCGTGTCGCCCAATGTCATGGCACTGGCGGACATCACCGATGGTGCCGGCGGCACATTGTCCCACTGTAACGTAATCTTACGGGAATAGCCCCACACCGCAATCACGGTGAAGAGCATACATATAAAATAAATCCAGTGTCTTCGCATATCCTGACGCACAGGAACCACCTTCATATTTTTAAAATTCTTTACGCTTCAGATCGATCACGGTCGCCAAAATGACGAAAAGGCAAAAAACAACGCCGACGACGATCAAATAAGGTATTGAAACCGCAGATGCCCCGCCAACGCCATCCGTTCCATACACAAGCCATGAGGTCTGGACGATCAAATCCAATCGCGGCAAAATTAATGTCACGGCCTGTACAATGCCTTCGAAAAATTTGAAAATTCCGCCCATTTGTCCGGAATCCACAATCCCGAAAATAGCCCCCGTCATGCGGGACAAAATATAAAACCCGAAACTGGCGGCAACGCTGGCGACGGAACTGCTCAAAACCATCGAAAAAAACATCGCGACATTAGCAATCAGGGCGATTTCAACCATCAAGCCAATCGCCCAGTAACATAAGCCCATCGTCAACTGTCCGCCGGACAAGGCAAAAATCGTCAAAAAGGCGGCAACGCCCATCAGCACGGAGATAATAAGAAACGCAAGCCCTTGGCTCGCGACAAACGCTCCGCGACTGATCGGGCGTGACAAGAGAAAATCAATGTCCTTGGAAGCGTAAGAACGCTGGATATAAAAAGACACGAAGAGAATTGCCCCCAGCACCGCAGCCAGTCTTATGCTCGATGCCGCGAAGACAAGAGAGAAACTCTTTTGTTCCAAAACGGCGGTGCCGCCCATAAACAACGACAAAGCGGCAATAAGAACAAATAAAACCAACACAACACGCACCAATTTATCACGCAGTGCGGCTTTTAACGTATACAGGACAAGTGCGGACGACATCATCAACCTCTTTCAAACAGCAAAAGCAAAATAAGGGCCGAAGCCCTTATTCCAAAGGATCTTCAAAGCCTAGAGTTTAAAGGGGCGGCGGTCAGCCCCGTATGTCTGGTACATGTTTTTATCGACAGGGTGAATGCTGGAGCGGTTATCAAGAACCACAGCGCGAAGCAAAATCACCAATTCGTATTTTTGAATTCTGTCGCCTTGGTTGCGGAACAAGCCACCCAGAAAAGGTATCTCGGACGCTGCCGGAACACCTTCTTGCTTGGAAACGGTACGGTCTTGCATCAAACCGCCGATCACGACAACTTCACCGGACATCATTTTAACTACCGTATCGATTTCGCGCACGTCCACAATCGGAATTTCCGATTCAATCCCGGGGACGTTCAAGAACGCAACCGCAGGGTCGTTGACCGTGTCGTCAATCCGTGTCACGGACGGACGGACGGACATCATCACTTCCTTGGTGTTCATGTTGACGGACGGCAAGACGTTGATGATGATCCCTTCCGGAACGGTGTTAATCGTTGATGAAACCTCGGTTGTCGTTACGCCTTCTTCCGTCGTTTGGTCAATTGAGATTTCAAAAAACACGCGGTTTTTAGCGACGTTCAAGCTCGCGGATTGGTTATTCAACACGGTCAAGCGCGGGCTTGCCAAGGCACGTACGATCCCGAAGCGTGACAAAGCAGTCACCGTTGCGTCTATATCCGAGCCCTCCATGGCAAAGGTGAGCAATCCGGCTTGCGGAGGGGTCATTTGCGGAGCGGCGGCAGAGAACGAGAAGTTCGTGATGCCAAGGCCTTCGCGGAAGACTGCCGACCAGTCAATGCCCGTGGAGAATTCATCGGTCAATTCGACCTCGAGAACTTTGGCCTCAATCAAAACCTGCGTCGCAACGGCGCGTTGCAATTCTTCAAGATAGGCCTCAATCGTCTTTTGCTGACGATCCGTGCCATAGATTGTAACCATACCGGCGAGTTTGTTGACGATGAAAGACTGGACAACTTCGCCACCCTCTTGCTGACTAGCCCCGCTTTCTTGAGATTGGCCGCTGGCTTGGCCATCAGTGGCAGTTTCCGTTGTTGCTCCACCCTCGGCAGTAGCCGTTTCACCCGTTGCGTCGGAATTTTCGGCGGACGATGCAGATGATGACGGAACCGGCGTAGCGGCGGAGACGGCAATAACTTCGGCTCTAGGGTCAACCGACGTGCGCAAAACATAGTTAAAGCGCTCGGTCAGGCCCATGATCTGGGCAAGATTGGAGCTCAAATCCAGCCAAAAATCGGAATCGCTGCTGCTGTTCAGGTTATAGCTTGAGCCGTTACCTTCGGCCGTGCCAACAGTGACGGAAGCCGTCACCGTGCTTTCAAAACCGCGAATAATATTCAAGTATGAAATATTGTAACGCTTCATGTAAGGACGATCGACTTCGATCCGCAGATTCCGGCCTTTGAACTCATATTTCAAACCGGCAAGATCGGCGATTTCAGCGATGACTTGGTCAAACGGCTTGTTCCGTGCGGTATAGATGATCGATCCACTGATGGACGGGTCAAGAATAAGGTCAAATTCGGCTTGGTCGGTCAAATCATACAAAATGTCGCGCAGGCTCACCAATTGGTTTACGGACACACTCACCAGCGGGATATTGCCTGTAATATTCGATGTGCGGAGGTCCTCTTGCGACAAGGCCATCATTTTGGGAACGCTTGAGTTCTTTTCATTCGCGAACATGTCGGAATCAGCGGGGCGCGCCTCAAGTCCTTTTTTATAGTCGCCGAACTCCATGTCGCCGCCGCGATCAATCTTCGTGTAGTTCGATGCACTGTCGCAAGCCGTCAGAATGAACGGCGCAACGAGAACAGACAAAAACAGATTTTTAAAAGAAGATGACTTCATTACAGAAGGCCTCACGCAAGGGGTTTTATATGGTAATTCATCTAGAACAAGAGAATCTCTATATAAAGCATAAGGAAACTTTCCCCTTTTGCAAACCCTTAATCTGATATTCGCAAGTCGCCTGTATCCATGAGGTTAAACTTGCCCTCACGTTGATTTATTGCATAGTTTTTGATTTTGATTTTGAGGTCGCCCGGTCGGTCGGAATAGCTCAGCGCGACCTCCTCCGTGATTCGGCCTTCTGTATACAAGTCCAGCAAGGATTGATCGAAGCTGCACATCCCCATAGCGCGGTTTTGCTCGAGAAGTTCTCTGATTTTCAAAATTTCTCCATTCAGGATCAATTCCTTCACCAAGCCATCATTCAACAAAACTTCCTGTGCCAGAACAAGATGCCCATCCACGGATGGCACAAGGCGTTGCGACACAATCGCCCGCAGGTTCAGCGCCAAATTCAGGCGAATTTGCGCCGCTTGTTCCTCGGGGAAAAAGTTAATGACACGTTCGATTGTTTGATACGCATTGGTCGTGTGTAAGGTCGCGAGCGCCAAATGCCCTGTTTCCGCAATCGTCAAGGCGTGCTCCATAACGGTTCTGTCCCTGATTTCACCGATCAAGATAACGTCCGGACGCTGGCGCAAAGCGTTTTTCAGGGCGGCGGCAAAACTCTCCGTATCAATCCCTACTTCGCGCTGGCTTACGACCGATTCTTTGTGGTCGTGAAAATATTCAATCGGGTCTTCGATTGTAATGATATGCCCGCGATCATGTTGGTTGCGATAATCCAGCATGGACGCCAATGTTGTGGATTTGCCCGACGCCGTCACACCCGTCACCAAGATCAAGCCCCGTTTCGCCATGGACAGGCCACGAAACAACGGCGGCAGGCCCAGCGACTCAAAATCCGGAATTTGTGACAAAACATGGCGTATCACGATGGCCGGATTGTTTTTTTGCCGCATGATATTGACGCGGAATCGTCCGTTCACACCGCGATCAATAGAGGTGTTCAGCTCTCTTTCCTCTTGAAACCTAGTGATTTGGTCGGGGTGCAGGAAAGATGCCAGCAATGCTGCCATATCACTCTCACTCAACACATCGCCCACCGTGTACAATCCCGCTTCGCCGCGTAATGACGCCGCACGACCTACGGTGAGATACAGGTCGCTCACCCCGTCGGTGATCATCGCGTCCAGATATTGATTAATCATGGCTTTCGCCCTTTGCTGGCTTTGGTTCGCGGTGTTTAGAAACTGTAATCATCGTCCGGCTTATCGGAGGAACCGGAGGACGACGACGCCGCAGGCTGCGCAGCCGGAGCCACAACAGGCGCAGCAGCCGTTTTATGCCTGTCTTGTGGTTTGGACGAGCCCATACCGCCTTCAAGGCTCGTATCAATACCGGTTGTTTTCATCAAGATTCTCTGTGCCTCTTCCTTGCTCACCAAACCATCGCCGACCAACCCCTTCACATACTCATCCATTGTGACCATACCAAAGCGTGAGCCGGTCTGGATCATGGAATAAAGCTGTGAAATCTGGTTTTCGCGGATCAAGTTACGCACCGCATTCGTTCCGATCAAAATCTCAAAGGCGGCAATCCGGCCGCTATTATCGGCGCGCTTTAACAAAGCCTGAGATACAACCGCCTGAAGCGAACCGGCGAGCATCGCCCGCACCATTTCTTTTTCCGCCGACGGAAACACGTCGATAATACGGTCAATCGTCTTCGCCGCGGAACTGGCGTGCAACGTCCCAAAGACAAGGTGTCCGGTTTCCGCCGCCGTCAAAGCCAAAGCAATGGTTTCATAATCGCGCATCTCCCCCACCAAAATAACATCGGGGTCTTCGCGCAGGGCGCTCTTCAACGCGCGGGCAAAACTGTTGGTATCCGTTCCGACTTCGCGGTGGTTCACCAATGATTTTTTGGATGTGTGGAAAAATTCGACGGGGTCTTCAACCGTCAAAATATGTTTCGAGTCGTTTTCGTTGATATGGTTCAACATCGCCGCCAGCGTGGTCGATTTACCGCTGCCGGTCGGACCGGTTACAAGGATCAGCCCTTTTTCAAGCTTCGTCAAATGGCGCATCACATGGGGCAGATCAAGGTCATCCATGGACGGAATCAGGGTCGGAATCGTCCGGAACACCGCCGCACTGCCGTCACGGTTTGTAAAGGCATTCACACGAAAACGCGCGTCTGCGGCAAAGGCAATCGCGAAATCAATCTCTTTTTCCCGTTCATACAAAGACCGCTGGTCATCCGTCATCACGGAATACAACATCTGGCGAATTTGATCGGAGGTCAAAATATCGGATTTAACCCGCTTAAGCGTCCCGTTCACACGCATCACAGCCGGATTTTTGGGGCTGAGGTGCAAGTCAGACGCGTTGTTTTGCTTGGCGAAGGCCAAAAGCTGGGCGATATCCATAAGAAACTCCTTATACACAGGATCAAAAGACATGGGCGGATTAGGGAGGAACCCTATTCATACTCTATCAAATTAAGGCAGGAAAGTTAATGAGTGATAAAAATTTCCTCACAAATTTGATGACGGAAGGCTCAAAAAAACAACAAATAACATTATGATAATAAACATAATTTTCCAAGATAGCCGGCCGTTCTCGCGCAACGCCATAAACAGCGCCATCACAAAGGGCAGCATCATCAATAAAACGGCGACGCCGCCATAACCAACCCCGCCCCCTATATCCACAATCGTCATAATGGCGAGCGCCACAAAACCGGCGAATAATTCCAGCAAGGGGTAGCGCGCCGGCACGCGCACGCCGCAATGACGGCACCGTCCGCGCGTCAAAACCCACGACAAAACAGGCACCAGATCACGCCCCGTCAAAGTCGTCTTGCACGCCGGACACATTGAACGTACGGGCGTCCAGCCCCGCAATGCATCAAACACACGTACAGGCAAAGAAGACGTACGGGTATCTTCTGAATCCACGTTGTCCGCGGCACCGGTCGCAGCACTGATCTCGGCACTGGCAGCCGTGTTTGATTGATTGAATGTGTGATTGTTTTTTGTGTCGGCGTTGTCTTGCGCCGCGCGACTGCGTTCATACGCCCATGGCAAGTTCCGAGGCGCACGGTAGGCCACCGCCGAGGAAAAGCTCCCCAAACAAAGCCCTAATAAAAAGGCGCCCCCATACCGAATAAACGGATAGTCATAGAAAACGGCAAAGACGTCCGAAAAATATTCGTCCAATCCCATGCCATGATCCTTTAGCTGTAAACCGTGATTGCAGCCAACACACGGCCAAAACCTTCGCCCTCTGCGACCCCAAAAATGGGGAAAGTTGGCTGCGAATTAACCACCGCGCAGAACCGCCAAACGGTCATAAACCTGATTGCGGTTGATTGTTTTTCCGCCACCATACAGGCTGTCGGCTTCCAATGTGTCTTCATAGGCACGAATAGCCACATCGCGCATGCCGGCATGGTCGGCGGCGATGGCGAGGTTATACGCAAATGCCGTGTTACGCGGGTCAAGACGCACGGCGTTTTGAAGGAAACCAACAGATGAGCGATAATCGCCCACTGCCGCGTACGCCATACCAATCTGAGCCGATAATTTCGGATTTGAAGGATCGCGGCGATACAACATCAGCAAATCATTCAACGCCATATTCGGATTGATTTCCGTGTTGACTCCGCGCAGTGATGCCTGAATTTCCGTGTCATTCGGGTCGAGTTGTTCGGCGCGGGCATAGGCCTGTGCCGCCTCTTCTACACGCCCCATCGCTTTGAGGGCATCCGCCCGCCCCTTCACGGCGCGCGCATAGGTCGGGTTTCTGAGCTCTACGCTTTGATAAAGGCGCATCGCCGATTCATAGCGTCCAAGCGCCATGGCGCGCGATGCCGCCACCATAATCGGGTCATCCGCGTTTTCGGTCGTAATCGTGGCGCTAGACAAGGTTGTTGGCAGGGGCTGCTGTACGCCTGTTCCCCCTTGCGCAGCCGGAGCCATCGGCACGGGTGCGCTTGACTGAGGACGTACAGTTTGAGCAGCTTGGGCAGTTTGGGCAGACAGCGCAACAGGATCATTTCCATGCGTGACGGTGATTTTATAGCCAGGTTTACGCGGCGGCATCACCGTTAATGTATCGGGACCGGCCTCATAAAACCCTGATTTCGCCTGTTTTGGCGCATTCGGATCTTTTGCTGCGGGCTGGGTTGGCGTTGCCGCAGGCTTCACAGTTTTGCTTGGCGTATCTTTTTGGCCAAAGGACGGCAAGTCCATTGTTGTGGCGGCTGTTGTCGCGGGCGTGAAGCTCTCCTGCACAGGCTGTGGCTGTGGCTGTGGTTGAGCTTGAGGTTGGGGCCTTTGCGCCGCCGGCATAGCGATTTTGGGCGGCGATTTTTCTTCAACGGGCACTTGAACAGGCATTGGAACCGGTTCGTTTTCCATTCCCGCATCGGCCACAGAATCAAAGTCAAAAATATTGTCACTCGGTGTAGCGACGGGCGGCGTAGCAACTGGTTGTTGGCTTGCTGTCTCATCGCCTTTGGACACGGGCTGTGGCAGGTCAAGCTCATCCAAGGCCACAATATTGTCGGCGCCTTGGTTTGTCACGGGTGATGGCGATGGAAGGGCGTCAAAATCATTCATCCCCGACGGCGCCGCCATGAACTGGTCATCCACGGAGTCCAACGGCACGTCATTGGCGGCGTCATTGCCCTTATATCCCATGATTGCGCTTTGATCCGCAGATTGCATTGCATCGTCATATTGAATATTGGAATCAAACGGGTTGTCGCCGCTTGGCTGTAACTGCGCGCCGGTATTCTTGCTCGCAAAATCAACGCCGACAAGATCACCGATCAATGATTTGACTGCTGGTGACGAGTACGCCACATAGGCACCGCCGCCGAGCAGCGACACAACAACAACGGTCGAAAGAATGCGTTTGGCCGCGGCGAACCCGCCGCCTGTACTGACTTGGCTGTGCCTCGGTGCAACCGGAGCAACATCACCATCTTCGTCTGGTGCCTCAAAAACATCCGCACCGGACTCGCCCTCATCCTCGAAGAAGTCATCGAGATTATCAATGTCATCGAATTCATCGAGATTCAATGCATTCGGATCTTCATTCAACGGGTCTTTGGGATCATCTTGGGGGTTCATCATGAGTCAGAGCCATATACTTGGTTAGATTTTTACAATGATATATCGAAAACAGCGGCGAATGAAGACCTAAAACAGGTATTCTTTGAAATACCCCCTCCATGCCAAGCCAAAATGCCGTGATAAAGGTTAAGCCGCGCTCACATCAGGCTGCGTTTGCGTTTGTTTTTGGGGTTCACCATCCACTTGCGCCGCAATATGCAAGAAGGCGCGCTCAAGATTATTCTCGCCCGTCTGCTTTTTCAGGGCATCCGGCGTCCCGAGAAAGCATAAATGTCGCGCATGAATAATACCGATACGGTCGCACAGCTCATCCATATCCGACAAGATATGCGAGCTGAAAAACACCGTTCTGCCTTGTTTTTTGGCGTCTGTAATCAGGTTTTTAACAAAAATGCGCGCTTTGGGGTCAAGGCCGCTCATCGGCTCGTCCAGCATAATCAACGGACAGCCCGACAAAAAGGCCGAAATAAGCCCCAGTTTCTGGCGCATCCCTTTGGAATAGCTTTGCACCTTGCGGTTCAAAAATCCAACATCAAGCTCAAGTGATTTCGCGGCATTCTCGATTGTCGCATCGTCAAGAACGCGGTTATAAAAACGCGATGAAAACTGTATAAATTCACGCCCCGTCAAAAACCAAGACGGCTCAAATTTTTCAGGCAGAAAGGTGAGTTTTTTCCGGCTCTTATGGTCGGCGGCATCGGCGCCGAAAATATGAATTTGACCGCTGTAATTATTCAGCAACCCAAGAATAGATTTCATCAATGTTGTCTTGCCGGCACCGTTCAATCCCACAAGGCCGAAAACTTCGCCCGTCTTCACGTCGAAGGTCACGTCACGTATGGCAAGATGGTCGTTATAGGAATATCCGACATTTGCGATGTTCAAGGCCGCAACGTCGCAAGAATCCGCCACATCGTTTGCGCCGGCTTGATTGGAGTCAGATTGTGTTTCTTTGGAAACGGATGACATGGACGTCCCCCTGATTATGGCTGTTATGCGTGAATTTTGAAACAACGAATACTGGACGTCAGTATGGCGCATGCCGCGCTTCGCTTCAAGTCATACCGTCATTTCACCGTGAATTAATCGCGCGCCAATCCTTGCAAAAAAAAACGCGGCACACAGGCCGCGCTTGCTTTGATGATTTGCTGCCGGTGTCTTAACCCGGCAAGAAATTGCGGGCGTCGATATTAAAGCGCTGTGCCGGCTTGATGCGTACGGGATAGATCGTGTTCGTCATGGCGTCAAACCATTTGATCTCGACATAATTTTGATAGACTTTCACATGCTTGAGTTCCTTGATCTTTGCACTCGGCGTCACTCGAATACCGTTGATCCAGAAAACCCAATCTTCGGACGATTTATACAGCAACCCGCCGACACGCAAATCGCGCGGTACGCGATAGCCTGCATAAATCGGGGTTTCGACCGCTACGGTATCGTTGGTTTGAAGCTCGAACTCCTCCACCTGCGGCATGATGATGGCTCCGCGTTTGATTTGGTCGAGAAGAACCATCTCTTCTTGCGTCCAAAACAGCGAGTCAATCGACACGGCCGAGGCTTGCGGCAGCACAACGACAGGCGGCTTTGCCGCAACATCGGGCATGTCTTCCAATGGCGTGTCATCAGCAAATTGCGCCATGGACGGCGCAGAAAAACCGCCCAAAGACAAGCCAATCACCGCAACAATCGCCGCGTGCATCAGTCCATTCGACAAGCGGTGTTTAAAGTCAGTGCGCATAGGCGTATCCTTCTTCATCGGTCTTGCCGATATTGTTTTATGCGGAACTGTTTCATGCGTACGGGGCGGGCAAGCGCCGAGCATCCCATCAAATGCCTTCATCCATGCCTCCCATATCACCAGCCGGAGCATCCACAACTTTCGTTTCCGCAATTGTATTCCATGAGAACACCAACTCAGCCGAAATTCTCGGCACGTACAGGGGGTTCATCACCGAGTCACCGCCGCCGCCGATATCCAAATCATTCGATTTCTTGCTCAAAACCATGTTGCTCAATACAAGCTGGCCTTGAAACTCTTGCTTCAAAAGCTCAATAAAGCGCAGAACATCGGTGTCCGTATACGCCGTGAGTTCAAACGACAAATTACTGCTGCGAAGGTCATAGCCGGCTTGCTGTGCCATGCTGTTCGTGACATCAAGCTGTTTGTCGATTTTATAGCTCATGATCGGAATATCCGCCAGCACGCGTACATCTTGTATCTTACGACGCGCTTGGATGCGGTCTTGTTCTTCGAGGAAGCCCTTCAAAATGACGTTTTTATATTCGCCGCCGCGTTCCTTCATCAAGACCGACATTTTATCGAGTTTATCGATCTCTCTTTCATATTGAGCTGTCTTGATTTTTTCTTCGTCCAGATTCATATTGGCGACATCGGCCATTGGCTTGACGTACACCATGCCGGCAGTCCAAAACCCAGCGCACAGCAACGACAACAGGAACAATGTCACAATTCTTTTTTTGCCGATAAGATCAATCATTGTCCGGTTCCTTTAATCGTAATACGTGCCGTCATTCCGCCCATTCCTTCGGCGCCGCTTGAGCTGGCCCCCTCCGCTGCATTTCCCATCATATCATCGCCAAGGCCGCCAGCATCGGGCATGCCCGAAACCCTCGTTACTTCGGCAATCATGGCTTTCAAGTCTTCGGAAAAATCGGCTTCGCGGCTTAAGTTGGCCACTTGCTGTGTAATTTCAACGGTATAACCGCCCAAAGATTGCACCAGATTATCCTTGAACGCGTTGACTGTTTTTACGCCATCTTCCGGATTAATCGTCGCCGGAAACTCAAGATCCATGACAATCTCATAATCGACTGCAACTATGACAGGCTTTACATATCCTGCATCTGCTCCTGCATCGGGGTTTTCCATCATCTCCAATTCAGACGCCCCAAAATCGTCCTCTCCTTCACCTTCTGGCGTGGTGGCCGATATCGAAAAAGCACTCAATTTCACATCGTTCGGCAAGGCTTGCGAGATTGCGTTCACAAGGGCAAAGGACTGTACGCCCCGTTTTTCAAGCGATTCGTGGATATCCAGTATGCGCAGGATCGTGTCCGTATCTTGGTCAATTTTGACAAGGGATTCTTCGCGTTTGCTCACTTCCGCTTGTAATGTCGCGTGGTGTCTTTGCTCGCTCCCGACTTTCAGGCTGGCTCTTGCCGTGTCCTGAGTCAAATATCCCGCATACAAGCCACCCGCCAAAATCGCGAGCAAGAGCGCGTTGGTCGCCTGTTTTGCCGTACGTCGCATCGCGATCAATCGCCCGAACGCAACCGAATTAATCGGCAAACGCATTCCCGCAATTTTCGACGCCCACGCGGCGTGTAATCCGTCGCCATATCCGTTGCCATGGTTTCCGGCGATCCGAAGGCCGCAGGCTTTGGCGATATTATCCACCGATTTGCACACCAGATTAACATCGATGTTCAGTTCTTTGCGGAACGCGGTTGCGGCCGCATCGCCGCCATGGACAAGGTAAATATCAATGCCTTGGTCTTGCGTATAGCCAAAGCGCAGAAGGTAACTCAATGTCGATTTAAATTCTTGTCCGACTTCGCTGCCCCACGATGTTTCATCGGCGAAATTGGCCGAAATAGCGGTCAAACGGGTCAGTGCCAATTCGCCGTTTTTGATCACGATCTGGCGCAGGCCGCCCGATTCATGGACAGACAACATCACCGCCCATTTGGCCTTGTGCGGGCCACTGCGGAACGTATCCGACACACGCTTGAGCATGGATGCGCCCTCAACCGGCAACAACCCAAATCCGATAATCGGCAATTGGGCATCCTTCAGCGCCTCATACACATAGCGCAATTGCGGCAAGTCCGGCACGCTCGCGAAAATATACGGGTTGCCTTTTTCGCTGCGGCGCTGTTCCTTGAGGTTGTCTTCCGCCTCACCTTTTAAGAAATAGGCGGCGCGCATCGGGTTTGAGGGGAACACGACCTTCAGTTTACGGTTAATGTAGCGCTGTTTATCGAGGATGGAGAGCTGGGGGATCATTTCCTTTTTATATTGCTGCTCCAGCATATCGTACAAAATATGCACAGGGCGTCTTTTGCCTTCGCGCAGCAACATTCCGGTCAGGCGCTCGACGATGTTTTCCTCGGTCCACAGCAATGAGCCGACATGCTTTGCCTTGCCGCCGCTAGAGGCGTACAGCATCAGCATATCTTCGCCAATGATCAGAACTGATTTATTTTTAATCACGGTCGTGTCCTTCTTTTCCCTAGATCGGCATATTGGCAAGGTTGGCGTAAATCGGCCCGAAAATCGCGGCGGCAATCCAGATAATCATCCCGCCCATGATGAGGGTCAGCAACGGCTCGATCATTGCAATCATGCCCTGAATCGATTCATCAACATCGTTGTTGTAAAATTCCGAAACCTGATCCAGTACTTCTCTTAGCTTACCAGATTCTTCACCGACGCGCACCATTCGCACAACGAGTGTCGGAAACTCGCCGGACATATCGAGACCTTGCGACAGGGACTTACCGTCACGAACCTGCATTTCAACGCCTTCGAGCGATTCTTGGATCGCCAGATTGGTCACGGTTGCCCGCGCCGACGACAAGCATCGCAAAATATCAATCCCCGCCGTGAACAAAACCCCAAAGGTCTGCGCAAAACGGGCGATGTTGATTTTGCGGATAATGCTCCCGAACATGGGCATGTTGAGCAACATAAGGTCAAACGCAAAGGCGAAATTCTTTGACCGCGCAATCATTGTTTTTATCAAGAAAACCAAGATCACGGGTGTTGCGAGAATTTGCCAAAAATAATCGACGATGAAATCGGATGTCGCGATCAAGGCGATCGTCACGCCGGGCAATTCCTGATCCATGCTTTCCAAGAAGCCGACCACTTGCGGCACCACAAAACGCATCATGATAATCAAAGCGACAAACACGAACACCGTCACGATAATAGGATAGCGCGTTGCTTTTTTAATGCTGCGCTGGATGGCGTCCGTCCATTTTGCGAATTTGATGATCTCTTTAAACGCGGTGCTTAAATCCCCCGTTTCTTCGCCGGCGGCAACCAACGAACGATAGATATTCGTGAAGACTTTCGGATAAGGATCCATGGATTCAGACAGGGAACTCCCCTCCGCCACATTCTTGTACATGTCCGCCACAATATCGCGCAGGCGTTCGTTCTCGCTCCCGTTACGCAAATCTTCGAGACTCTCCAGCAACGGCACGCCAGCATTTTGCATTTGTTCCAAGTGAACGAACATTTGAATAAGGTCGCGCGTCGACACGCGACCGCGCGCAAAAGACAAATATTTCGAGCGTTGACGAACCGCCCGACAATCAAGCAACTCAAGCCCTGCGGATTTAAGCTGGTTATACAGGTCGACCTCGTTCGCGGCGGTGAGCATACCGCGCGTACTTCTGCCTTTTTCGTTCAGTGCCCTGTATTTATACTGGCTAATGGTTCAATCTCCCGTTTTATCCCGCCTTGCGGGGCAAACACTTTGCTATGCTATGACTTGGTGTTGTGTAGGCTGACAATTTTTTCAAGCGCATCGACCGATGATATCCCGCGCAACACCTTCGAGATTCCATCATCTGCCATGCTCTTGAACCCTTCCTTGACCGCCAATTCGCGGATCGCGGATACAGGCGCACCTTGCGACATAAGGGCATCAATCCCATCACTGAAGGCAAGAATTTCAATAACGGCGACACGGCCTTTATAACCCTGCCCGTCACACTTATTGCAACTGCTCGGCCTGAAAATGGTCGGTGGATTATTCGGGTCAACGCGGAGTTTCCGGCACTCCTCCGCCGTGGCTTGTACGGGTTGTTTACAGCTCGGACAGAGCTTGCGCATCAAACGCTGGGCGAAGATACCGTTCATCGCGCCCGCCATCATGCTGGGCTTCAACCCCAAATCCCAAAGACGCGGCAAAGCACCGAAGGAATCATTGGTGTGCAAGGATGAATAGACTTGGTGACCGGTCATCGAGGCCTTCAAGGCCATCTCAGCGGTGACAGCGTCACGAATCTCTCCCACGAAGATAATGTCCGGATCCTGACGCAGCAAGGCGCGGATACCGTCTGCGAATTCCAAGAATCCTTCACGAATATTCGTTTGACGAATCATCGGCAAGGCGTATTCAACGGGGTCTTCCAAGGTTTGGATGTTCACATCGACCGTGTTGATGGCGTTCAACATGGAATAGAGCGTGGTTGTCTTACCACTCCCCGTTGGCCCCGTCACGATGACGATTCCCTCGGGCTTGGACTGAATGCGCGCCACGAGTTTAAGCTGAGCCTCGGAAAAGCCAAGCTGCTCCATCGGGACGATACCGGCGCTCTTGTCCAGAACACGAAGAACGATGTTTTCGCCGTACACAGTCGGCAAAGAGGACACCCGAAAATCCGCATCACGGCCGCCGACATTCATCGAAAACCGTCCGTCTTGCGGGCTGAGCTTGTCCGCGATATTCATCTTCGACATAATCTTAAGGCGCTGAGAAATCGCGCTCCAATGCCGTTTGTGCAGGGTCTGCGCCGTCCGCAAAACACCGTCGATACGGTAACGCAGGCGAATAAAGCTTTCCTCCGGCTCGAAGTGAAGGTCGGACACACCGGTTTTGACGGCGTCAGACACAAACCCATTGACCAAACGCACAATCGGGTGAGCATAGGCTTCGTTCTCGGTCAACGACAACATGTCGTCGTCGGAATAGCCTTGATCAAGCTCTTTCAAAACAACGTCGATCGAACTCGCATAGCCGTAATATCGGTCAATCGCGTTCATCAATTGCGACGGATTAGCTACCAACGGACGTACAGTCACACCACGACCGAAGAAACGGCGCAAAACGTCAAGCGCGACAACGTCCTGCGGGTCGGCCATCGCGACAACGGCTTGGTCCCCCTTTAACGACACGGGCAAAATCTGGTACCGCTCCGCATCTTCACGCGGGACAAGCTCAAGCACATCGGAATCGACGATGGTGTTTTTGGCGTCAAAGACCTCGATACCGGTTTTTTCGGACAGGAAGCTTGAAATATCTTCTTCCGACACGAAGCCCAAATCGACGAGAACCTGACCAAGCATTCGGCCGGTCACGCGCTTTTCTTGAAGGGCTACGTTTAATTGGTCTTGGGTAATGACACCAAGCTCGACAAGGCGGTCACCGATACGACCACCACCCTCGCCGCCGCCACCGGAGCGCGACTTTGGCTTTTCCGACACGGGCGGCAATGCATGCTCAACAGGGTGCCCCAAAGGGGCGGCAGGAACAACAGATGACGGGGCAAAAGATGACGATGAGTCATCCTCGAAGCTCAGGCCGGAAGAGGCGTTACCCTGAGATTTTTTATCAAAGTCGTTATCCGATGTATTATCCATTTTTTTCCCAAACGATCGCTGGTGAAAGACGTGTACCCAATATCCAGAAAACCAGAAAAAGGTTAAGAAGACGAAAAGAGTTTTTTCCATAGAAAAGAAAAAACGAAGCAGCTTTTTAAAAGTGTATCAGAAAAGCCCAGCCTTCAAAATACAAAATATCACAAGGGATAAAGGGGTAAAAGACCTCCCCCGAGTCGCCAAAGATTTGTCCCTACTCTGCGTGCAGGGCGTTTGACACCTGCGTATGAAAAAAGGATGCCATATCCTTGCGTGAGGCAAAGGCCGACGGTAAAACGGCAGCCCCCTCAATAAGGTCGATTTCGGTATAGAAAACCTGAGAAAAACGCCATAAATGCGGCACCAAAACCATATCCCCGTACCAGCCATAAAGGCCGCGCGGGCCGTTATCTTCTTGCTCATGCTCCGATGGTTTTATCCCCTCAACGGAGCGGATGCGAATGCACAGCGGCACAATCGGGGTTTCGGCAAATCCCTCTCCTTGCGATGTGCCCTCTTGCCCCGCCGCTCTCTCTGCCGCCGCATTCGCCGTAAACAAGGAAAACAAAGCCGATTTAAACGGAACGACCGCGCGCCCGTCCGTTGACGTTCCTTCCGGAAACAGGATGACGGAATAGCCACGCGCCAGTCGCGCCGCAATCATGCCGCGCCCCTCGTCAATTCCTTGGGCAACACGGCGGATAAAGACGGTTTTTTGCAGCTTTGCCAAGACACCGAATAAAGGCCAATCCGCGACATCACTCTTGGCGACAAACACCGCATCAAACACCCCGCCGAGCAAGATGATGTCCAGATAAGACACATGGTTTGAAACATAAAAGACGGGATTTTTATTTTTGGAGCTCTTCCCTTGTGATTTTTCTGCGCTGGCCTGCGCCTGCCCATCGGTTTTGATATGGCGCAGCCTGATTCCGAAAATTCGGCGGCAAATCTTGTGAAACAAACGCGGCACAGCCATTGAACCGCTCGTCGCCACCATCACCAGATGCAGCGGCGTCAAAACCACGATCAACAGTAAAAACGCCGACAGGCGCAGCGCCGCCAACACCACGCGCACAGCGCGATAGCGCGACAAAATGACAGGAAAATCAGTTGAGGATACAGCTTGCATCATCAACAATCGGGCGCTGGGTTTTGCGCTCGTAATGCTTGCGGTATCGGTCGGACACAAGCCCCGTTTTCACAATCACACACACGTCAATGGTGTTGAATTGTTCGTCAATCACCGCGCCGTCACCGATGAAGCCGCCGAGGCGCAAATACCCCTTAATCAAGGCCGGTAACGCAGCAAAAGCGCGTTTGGGGTCGTAATCCCCTTCACGTTTCAGGTTCATCGGGCGGTACAGAGCCGGCAAGGCCTGCGGGCACAAATCTTCGGGTGCCAGATGCTTGTGATACAGGTATGACAGGCCTTCCGACACGGATTGAATATCCGTTCCGTGAAAACTGGCGCAGCCGAATAACAGTTCAATATTATGATGTGCGATGTATTCAGCGATAGCTTGCCACAATAATTGCATCACAGGACGCATCCGGTAATCCTTGTGTACACATGACCGCCCAAGTTCCAAGATATTGTCGCAAGCGCTCAGCAACGGCGAAATATCAAATTCATTTTTGGTGTAGAAACCGCCATTTTTTTCAGCGACTTCTTGGCGGATCAGGCGATATGTGCCGACAACGCGGTGGGGCAACATATCAATGCGGGTGTCAATGACGATGAGATGGTCGGCGAGTGGGTCAAACCGATCGAAATCAAGGCCGAGCGCCTCCATCCCGTTTTCCGGCTTTGCCCCGTATTCCGTGTAAAACACGTCATATCTTAGCTTTTGCGCGGCTTCAATTTCGGCCTTGCTCTTGGCGAGGCGGACTAGGATAGGCCCAAAACTGAAGCCCTCCTCTTCGAGGATGTATGATCTTTTCATGACAGAAACGCGACTCTCCGAAAAATAACCGGATTCAGAAAAAACAAAGGACGAAAGTTAGCGTATGTAGATATGCACTTCATTCGAGTTTATATTTTCGTTGGCAAGAGACGACAACTCAATACGATCAGAACTCAACCCCATTTGCGTCAGGGTTCTGAGGACTTTTTCCGCATTGCGCCGTGCTCTCGTCGTTTCAATCGCGACTTTCGCGGCGTTTCCAAGTGACGGGTTGACCGCCACTAATTCAAATCGGGCATCAGGATAGCGTTCCATTGCCTCGTTCACAGCCATATAAACGGCTTGCTGGTATTCAACATTCGGGTTGTCAAAGCGAATGACAACCAAGGGGCGCGGCTGGATCGGCGAACGTGCGCCCGCCGTTGCGGATCCCATCCCCATATTCGACATTCCGGCCATATGCATGCCGGTTCCCATGTCATGCTCGTCCGATGAGCGCCCTGTCAGGCTGCTCGGTGACGCCTTGGAAAACGGACGGTTCGACAGGCTGCGCCCATACAAATCGCCATTCGAAATCGCCAATGTGATGGTGCGAAGATTGCTGCGCTCGGACGCCAAATAGGCGGAGCTGCGGGTAATGTCGTCATTCACGTTGTTCAACAGGCGCTCAACAATCGTGGTGGTGTTGGCAACGGAATCTTCAAGCTGAGCCAATCTTGCGTGGTCTTCCTCAACCGCACCGGACAGGGCATAGGCCGCGCGGGCGGCTTCTTGCAAGAATGCCGACACCGATGCAGCATCGGAAATCTGGATCGCCAGAGTGTTCAAATCGGCGACATTGGACGCCAGCGTTTCAAGGCTTTCCTGCGCCGTTGTCATATGCTGGATCAAACGCGGGTTGCCCGGTGTCGTGCCGCTTTGCAATTGAGTGCTGATGGTCGCGACATTGGCATAGTAATTGGCGGCGAGGTCTTGACCGATGCGCTCTTTTTCGGCGAGTTGTTCGGACAATTCCGCAACGCGGCTTTGCAAGTCGAATAATTCTTCGCGGATTTCAACGATCTTACGGCTCGCCAGCGTATCAACGGGGGCGAAGTAGTCTTCGTTCATCACACTGCGGGGGGTGATTTGCGGGGCGCGGTTGGGGCTTTCGTATACAGGGCCGTCAACAGCCTTCGAAATCGGGCGATTGGTTACAACCAATGTCGGCACTGACGGCTCTGCGTTCTCCGCGGCAACGTCTTTCTTCGACTGCGCGGCCGCTTGGCCTGCAATTGCCAAAGATGCCATCGAAACGCCTATCATCAAGGCGGCGTTCAGCATCAGATGTCTTTTATTTATGCTCAATGTCATGGCCGATTCTGGCTGTACCCGAAAAATTATACCCTCAATACACCAAGAAAGAATCGCTTGTCACGATCAATCTTTAGCTTCAATGCAATATCCCGTTCCATCTGTCAAGCGTTACGGCATAATTATAAAAATATAGCGGTGGATTGCATAAAATGCTGGACAGTCGTTTTGAAGTTATGTAGTGTCCCGAAATCTTTTGGAAGCGCCCGTAGCTCAACTGGATAGAGCATCTGACTACGGATCAGAAGGTTAGGAGTTCGAATCTCTTCGGGCGCGCCACCTCCCCATATCAAAAATCATGTTCGTTAGGCGACCGGATGGCTGTTATTCCGGATTGTTTTCCTCCCTGTCCCCATATCCGCACGCTCGCAAGTTTTCATAACTTGACTTTTACGACGCTGGCTTGCTAATGGTTATGAAAATGATTGCGTGAGCGAGATTGCGATGCATACCCCAAAACCAAAACCGAGCGCCACCACCCCCTACAACAAAGCCTCTGAAGCAAAGGGAGGCTTGCTGTTTTTGGACACATATGGACGCCCCAACTATATTGAAGCCGATAGCGTCATCGGCATAACGGCCAACGGATATCAACAAATTGTCGTGAGCGCCGTCACACCAGTGACGAATAATGTGGTTAACTACGCCCTTAGCACCAATTACGACACCTTCCTCAAAGCCATGATCGTTGCGCGCCGTGATGGTGTTTGCCTTGATCTGCGTGCCGCTTGTAACCTTGAAGAAAGCGACCCGTTGGCAGCGGACTACAGAAAAGCCGCACCGGACAGCCCCACCGAGGCCGCACTGACCGCCCGCATCAAGGTCATTTCCCCGCCATCATTCTACTAAAGGCACCGTGCTATGAAACCGTCCCCCAAGCCATCGACCAGCTTTAACGAGATCAGCCCGCCTTACGGCGTTTTGCTCATGAAAACCAAAGGCGGTCGGCCATTCACCTTGCGCACCGATGACATTAAAACCGTGGGTTTAGACAGCGATATGGATGTGCGGGTGGTTTACAAGGATGACACCCATTACATCAGAACCAATTACGATGTGTTTGTTCAGGCCTATTTCACCGCTCTTACCGAGCGGGCTATTCTTGATCTGCGCGATATATGCTCGCTGGAAGACCACGACCCGCTTGCCCATAAATACATCGAAAAACATATGGATGATGACGATATGGCTCAGCTCAGGTCGCGCATCAAACGCGTGCGTGTATCCGATTTCAAAATTGCGTAAAGCATAAGGTTAGGAAAGACCATAAAATGGCCGATAAATGGACAGATTCGCCTGACAGCAAGACCCTCAAAGGACGGTTGAAATCGACGTTTCGCGAACCCACAGAAAATGATTCCAGTGGCCGCGCTTTTGCCATAGGGATGGCCAAAGGCGCCGCCGTGACCAAAGGCTCCGCCACATCCGTCGGCGGCCTCGCGTTTTTGGGCGCAACCGCCATTTGCGGAACATTGATTGGGACAGGCCTGATGAATTCAGAAATCGTCGAAACCGAAACACATTACCGCCCCGCCCCCATTGACCAGAGCCTGTCCGCCGATATTCGCACTGGCGTCGGCCATGTGGGCGTGGCGGTCGACCTTGGCGGCGGCAGGGGAGAATACCTCCTGACCAAAGATGAAAACGGCTATAATCTGTATTATGTCGGTCACGGAATGTGGCGCAGCGATCCCTATTTGGATTTGTACGAATCCATTGAGGATGCGGCCTTCAAGGCCCATCAAATCGCGCGGGTCTTAAACGACCATGCCCGTAATCTGAACGACCTTGGCGCGACACTGTCGACTCAGAGCAGGCCGAGAATGTTCACTGTTGAGGGGTTGTCCATCCTTCACGATACGGATCCCTCCCCCTCAGACGTCGTTCCCATTCGCCGCATAGAGCGTATCGGCGATTCGCCCATCCGCGCGGGTCAAGACCTGAGCGACCAGTTCGTCGCGCTGGCCGCGATTTGGGAGGATGCGGCGGTGTCGTTCGAGAGCGGCCAAATCTCCACCCCCAGTGAAAACGTGCCGGAACGCACGCCCTATGTCGTTGAAACCATCACCCATGATTACACATTGTATGAAAACGCCTTAACAGCCTATGTCGCGTATTTAGGGGCGCATGCCTTTCTCGCTCTGGCTGGCGGATTTGTAGGCGCATCAACGCACAGCTCAAGACGGCAACGCCGCGAGTCCTCCCCCGAAGCGACAGCAACACCAGCACCAAAACCAACAACTGGCGCCGGACCAAAGCCGTCTTGACGGCAATGCATAAGAATCAATAACAAGAGCAAGTAAAACCATGGTCTTTAACCGCAATCCATCCCTGCCCTCCTTATTCGCCGATGCGTCAATGTTGGGTCATGGCGGGTTTTGCCGTACCGGATCGTTGATTTTTTCTTACACCAGCAGCATCACCGAAGCGTGGCTGGAGCTTCAAGAAACCGGCGTGAACAAATGGCTTGTCCGCAAAGTATCGTATGAACTGGCCGATTTACTTGACATGGACGCGACCCAAGCAGAGGCCATCACCGCCACAGAAGACGACAAACGCGCGATTAATCGACCAACAATTTCTCGCCAGATCACAGTGTCTAAGGACGTATCCTTGTTTGAAGGGCTCAAAACCTTGGCGCAATTCGAGATTTCCAGCCTTGCCGCCGGTCAGGCCATTCGCGGCAAAGACACGCCGCAAAGCCTTGACGATGCGCATTACATTGCCTTCGGCCTTGGCAACATGATCGCGTTTGACGAGGATACGGGCGCGCCGTGCGAAACCATTGAAGGCCGGATTGTTGCCAATGGTCATTTCACCGATGCCACCCGCGATGCCGTCATGAATGCATGGAAGAAAAAGCAACAAAACCCGAGCAGCGACATCGTTGATACATTATTTGCAAAGGGCAATATTAACGTCCGCGCCTTCACCGCCTTTTTGAAAACAGTCGATGAGTTTGGAACCGCGAAAAGCCTCAGTGACAACTACAGCACCGTATACTTTGCCCTGAAAGAGTGCCTTGATTACAATTTTCAATATAGCTCGGATATAGAAAGTTTTGAGAATAAGGTCAAAGCGTTCCGCAACTCTGAACGCCATTATCCTGATCAAATCCGCCCCTTTATTGCCAAGTCTGCGACTTTGTTTCAAATCGTCTTTGACATAGAGCGCAAAAAATCCTCGATAAAAAATTCCATGGACTCTGCCAAGCCTCATGACGATTTTTCAAAGACATTTTCCAATGTTTTCAGGAGTGTTCAGGAGTCCTTAAAGCAAGAGGGGCTGGATTTGGAAGCGGCGAGCATCATCAAAACGCTCTTGAGCAACCCTATTGATGACCATCCGCAAATGCCGAAGCCCTTTGACGATTGCCGGCAGGTCTTAAACAGAAGAGCTCAAGACCTTAAGAAACAGAGCGAAACCCTGCGCCTCCAGACCATTTCGTAAGACCCTTCACGCCATGTTGTGCGCTATCTTATCTGCTGCGCGCTATTGCAAAGCCCGTAATACAGCATAACACAATTGTAACTTTACTCCGCCCGCGCGGTTTGATTGTCTGTCACCACCCTTAACATGACGGTTTCTTTTATCATGCCCGCATCAAACGCATCTGCATCTGATACGCCCAGCGCCTGCATCCTTTGGTTCAGGCAGGATTTGCGCCTGCATGACAATCTCGCGCTTGTTCATGCGCTAAATCATTATGAGCGGGTTTACCCTGTGTTTATCTTGGATGACGATAATGCCGGCGCATGGGCGCGCGGCGGTGCAAGCCGCGTTTGGCTGTATCACAGCCTTCGCGACCTGTCGCAGAGCCTTGGCGGCACGCTGCGCCTTTATCGCGGCAAGGCCGATGCCATCATTCCGCATCTTGCGAAAACCATGACAAAAACGATGGCAAAAACGGCGAACGTACAGGCCGTTTTGTGGAATCGCGGCTATGAGCCTTGGCGTACACAGCGCGATTCACGCATCAAAGAAACACTTAAAAATCAGAATATTACAGCACAAAGTTACAACAGCACTTTACTGTGGGAACCATGGCAGATCAAAAAAGCGGATGGCACACCATATAAGGTTTTTACGCCGTTTTTCCGCAAAGGATGCCTTGGTTTTGGTGAGCCGCCTGCCCCCGTTCCTGCCCCCCCTTCGTCAAGCCTTGCGCGGCTGAGCGCGATTTGCGATGCCCCGCGCGACACACGTACACCTTCAGGTGGTAGCGGCGATGACGGTGGTGAATTCGCGGCGATTACCCTTGATGCAATGGGTTTATTGCCGACCAAGCCGCGCTGGGATACGCCGATGACCGAACATTGGACAATCAGCGAGCAAGGCGCCCTTGCGCGGTTTGACCATTTCATTGAGCACGGGTTGAAAGGGTATAAAACCGATCGCAATCGCCCCGATCTCGACAATGTGTCGATGCTGTCGCCCTATTTGCATCACGGGCAAATATCGCCGCGCTATGTGTGGCATAAAATTCGCGATATTCAAGCCGCACATAGCGCCCCCGAACAAGACACTGACCATTTCCTGAGCGAGCTTGGCTGGCGCGAATTTTCGGCGCATTTGCTCTATCATTGCCCAACGCTTCCGACCGCGCCGCTACAAGAAAAATTCGCGGCTTTTCCATGGGCGGCGCGTGATGAGAACGCCTCACAAACCCTCCTCGCATGGCAAAAAGGCCAAACCGGCTATCCGATTGTGGATGCGGGGATGCGGCAATTGTGGCAAACGGGGTGGATGCATAACCGTGTGCGGATGATTGTCGGGTCGTTCCTTGTCAAACATCTGTTGCTGCATTGGCGGGATGGTGAGGATTGGTTCTGGGATTGCCTGTTTGATGCAGACCTTGCCAATAATGCCGCGAGCTGGCAATGGATTGCCGGATGCGGGGCGGATGCGGCGCCGTATTTCCGCATTTTCAACCCCATCACCCAAGGCCAGAAATTCGACCCTGCGGGCGTGTATGTCCGTCATTTCGTGCCGGAAATTGCCGCCCTTCCCGATGCCGTTCTTCACAGCCCGTGGACGGCAAGTGCCGACACATTGCGCCGCGCCGGAATCACCCTCGGCACGACCTATCCCCGCCCCATTATCGACCATAACCACGGGCGCGAACGCGCGCTCGCGGCCTTCAAGAGCTTGAAGTCGTCCGGCGACTCATCAGATGGGAATGATGACAATAATGCGCCACTTTTTGACGCTCTTCGCGGCACATAGGAGGCATGGCGCCCCATCAACATCCACTTTAATTCGGGCGTATATGGATGGACGCCTGAGGTTTTGGAATGGCCTTGCACGCGTTTTTGTCGGCGTGTTTCAGGACTTGGGACAAAAACGATTCTGCGCCCAAAGCCTTACCTGTGACCAGTTTCATAAAATCATCGGGGCTGGCCTGACGAATGGGAGTATAGAGCTTATCCCGCGCCCATTGCGTGAGCGCCGAAAAATCGCCGTCTTTTGCGATGCCTTCGAGTGCCGCGGGAGAGTCTTTCATAAGCGCCTCAAAAGATTGCGCCGCCATCAACATCCCTGCGAAATATCCGCCCGAAAACCGCCCAACTTCGCCCAACGCCCAGTGTGGGTCTTGGAAAGCGCCTTGCGATGCATCGCCCGCCGGAACGTTGCGCCCATGGATATCGCGGGCACCCTCCGCCCAGCGCTTGGGCAAGTCGCCTTCATCAAGGCTTGCGTTCATCATATCGCGTTCCAACGCCGCATATTGCGCCATAAACAGGGCATATTGCGCCGGCTTCGCCTGTACGCGTGCCATGGTCTGCGGTTGATAATTCAAGGCGGCGAAGACATGGTCGCTGCGCATGGATGGCGGGCATTCATCCCCCGCTTCTTCCTTTAGCACGCTGGTCAAATACACGGCGAATTGGGGCGTGAGGGCCACATGCATGTCAAACATCATCGCCATGCATTCATCCGCCGCGGCATAGCGCGTTTCGAGCATGCCCATCAGGCTTTCCCGCGTGTCTTGCGGCATATGAATACGGTACAGGGCGTGTCCCGCCTCATGCACCGTGTCCAAAATACTGGCAAAAATATTATCGCCTTGGCCGCCGCTGTGAGCACGGAGCAAAAGCTGCGCCCGCCCATTCACCTCAAAACACATCGGGTGCGATGCCACATGAATATCGGTATTGCCGCCATGCACCCCCATATCGCGCAGCACGCGCGTCAAAACGCGGTATTGCCCCTCGGGGCTCAACTCAAGCCGCACGCCAATATCGTGCCATTGTGAGGCCGCCGTCATCAAGGCCTCCTTATGCGCCAGAATTTGCTCGCTCCACCGCTCAACATCATCCGCTCGCAATCCAGGGGTCAGGCGGTCAAGCCGCGCATCATAGGCCGACGGCAAATTCAGCATTTGCGCGGCTGTCGTTTCTATGGATCGTTGCCGTACGTTCACACCGCGCAGCATTGCCACGAAAGCGTTAAATTTGGGGTCTTTTTGCTCATCTTGTTGTTTGCTTTGTCTGAGGGCTTCCCATTGCTTGTGCGCCCGCGCCTTACGCATTGCATCAAGGGCGGCGGATAAGGGGGAGACAGGCTTTGCCGCCACCATCATGCGTTCGATGATATCCAATTTGCTGCGTTCAAGCGGCGTGTCGTTTTTGCGGGTTTGTTTGGCCTGCGCGTTGAACGCCGCGCTCAACCGCCATGAACTGTGCAGCACAGCTTCACAAACTGCTGCATTGAAGGCTGCGCTGGCTTTTTTGATCGGCTTCCACGGGGACGCCGCCGTTAAAAAAGCAACGACAGATTTTTCCCTGCGTTTGACCCAACGGTGAATCGGGTTCATGTATTTTACTCTTCCTGTTCTTATGCCTTATATGCCTTATTGAATGGCATTTAGAACAAACGCTATCACACCGCCATATCCGCGCAAAGTCTTGCTTACGCTGCTCTGCAACAAAACGTAACATCTTTTTCATTGAAATTCAGGCGCGTACAGGCTTATAGTCCAGCGACATCATATAGTTATGGAAGAACAGGATTTCATCATGTTTCTAGACACCGCCCCAAGACAAGAGAATATCGCCTTTATCGAAAGCTATGCCGACCGCGTGGCGGAGAATTTCAGGCTTCTGAAAACGATTTCCGGCGACATCATGCTGGCCTGTGAAATTGTGTGGAAGTCTTTGCAAAGCAACAACACCATCTTCTTTTGCGGGAATGGCGGATCGGCAGCAGACTCCCAGCACCTTGCCGCAGATATTTTGGGTCGCTACCGCACCAGCCGCAAAGCTATGTCGGCGCTGGCCCTGACGGTCGACACCTCGGTTTTGACCGCCCTCGCCAATGACTATGGCTATGAGAGCGCGATGGCGCACCAATTGGACGGGCTTGGCCGTGAAGGCGATGTCCTTGTCGCGATTTCCACCAGCGGCAACAGCGAAAACATCCTGCGCACCATCAAAGTCGCCCGCGAAAAAGGCATTCACACCATCGGCCTCACCGGCCACACCGGCGGGCAAATGCGCGATATGGTCGATTTATGCCTGTGCCCACCATCGGACATGACCAACCATATTCAGGAAATGCACATCGCCATCGGCCATATGATCTGCGAATACGTTGAGGCCAATGCCAAGGCACGTGCGGAATATCAAGCCCCGCACCCACATGTTTTGAACATGGCGAAAACCGGCACATAAACCCGACTTTTGAGCCGCCCCTCACCTTGGTTTGACCTTAACGCAGCACGATTCGTTTCTGCGAGCGGTGCTGTTTAGACCGTATTTTGGTTGTTATCATTGGGTATTTTGTCGCCCTCGTGACAATATCGTTTTGACGTGTGCCGCAATTCTTGTTACCTATGGGAATGTATCAACGATTATCAACGCCCACAAAACGAAAGAACAGCCCGTTATGAGCCTGAGCCCCGAAGAAATCAGCAAAATCCAAACCTTTTTGCGCAATAAATTCGGCACTGACCGCATCACCATTATGGCACGCAAAAAAGCAGATGATTCGGCAGAAGTCATGATCGGCGGCGAATTCATCGGTGTTGTCTACAAAGACACCGAAGACGGCGAAACGTCCTATGACTTCAATATGGCGATTTTGGACATCGACCTCGCATAACCCGTTTTCTGCGGCATTCCTCCGCCTTTTGTTTTCAATCCTTGCCGCATATCGTTTATGTCGGCAAAGCCTTTGGTGTGGCCTGAACCCGTTGAAAATTTAGTCGGAATAAGTTTGATCGCCCCCCCTAATATCTGCTATACTTAGAAGATAAATATCAGATCAATGTGGGAACAAATGAATATCGGACTTCAAAAAACGACCTTAGGCGTTGTGACGCTTTTCATCGTTTTATTTGCCTTCGCGCAAATATCTCTTGCCGATACTGCGATCCGTTGGGACACCAGCCAAAAAGGTCTGGCTTACAACCTTGTCAGAGAAAAATTAAAGCCTGAGATCGCCGACCTTGAAAAACAGCTCGGACGCAAATTATACATTGATATCGGCCGCGCGGATTTAAACGGCGACGGAACACCGGAACTCATCGCCTATATTCCGGACACACCCGCAGTGTGCTCAGAAAATGTCCCCTGCCCGTTCTATATCTATGCCTACACCAAACGGGGGTTGGTCGAGATCGGTCGCATAAAATCCTATAATATCATCGTAGCGAGTACGAATACGGCTGGCATTTTGGATATAAAATCCTTTGAAAACAATAAAGTCAGGGAAACGACTTATTATAAATGGGACGGCAAGCAATACAAGAAAAGCAGCTAGAGCGTGGTGTGAGAATGGGAAGTTTCGTTAACGTAGTAAAATCGGCTTTATTCATAGCCATTGTCATCATGGCAATGCCTATTTTGTCGTCGTATGCCCATGCGGTGACGCTTGGCACCCCAGGTACAGGCCGCGTTTCCGATACATTTCGTATACGCCCCGTACACCCCGTAACGGGCGCTACAAACGTCCGACATACGGGTGTTGATATTGCCGGCGCCCACGGATCCCCCATTACGGCCACCCATGGCGGAACGGTTGTTGCCTCTGGCACCGTCGGCGGGTATGGAAATTATGTCCGCATTCAATATGCGGATGGTACCATTGCGACGGCTTATGGCCACCTTGATACGATTGCTGTCAGAGTGGGTGATACAGTCACCGCCGGACAACAAATTGGAACGATGGGTAACACCGGCGGGTCAACCGGCACGCACCTTCACTATGAAGTCATGGTGCGGCATCCGACCAGCGGTGAAATGGTCTATATTGACCCCCAAGCCGCCGAAGGACGGGATTTATCGGATCCTGCGGTGCTTGACGAGTTGATCGCCGACGGTGAGGCCAAGCTTAGCGGTCGTAACAGTGTGAATAATGTGAGCGCCAATAACGGCGGATCGGGTGCCAGCGCAGCGCAGAGCTGTTCTGCCGAGATTCTCGATACGGGCAAGCAGCTTAGAGAAGCCAGCATGAACCTCGAAAAAGGCGTCATCGACCAGATGGTGCAAAAACCGCAGAGCGTGATGGAATTGTCATGCTTTGACCAGTTCGGTGAAATGTTCAATCAAGAAATCGGCAAGATCTTCTCCGATATTGACTCCAGCTTCCAGCCTTTGACGAACGCCTTTCCGGGGATTTTCCAAGATGCGCAGCAAAGCATTGTCGGGGAAATGTCAGGCGCCTTGTTCGGTGACCGTGCGCAAAGCTTCGGAAGCCAGATCAGCGCCCAGCTCTCAAGCGCTTTTTCGTCTATCTTTGGCGGTGGCGGCGGTGACGTTCAATATGGCTGCGAAGTCATGGAAACGCTGTGGAAGGTTTTGCAATGCGAGGATATCTTCAATTTCGACATCCCGAGTCTTCAGGATTTGATCGGCGGCGCGAATTTTATGGAAGGATTGCTTCCCGACAGTTGTTCCGGCAAGGCGTTGTTTGATGGCGCGATGCAGGCAGCGGATAGAGCATTCTCAGACTTTGGCGGCACCGTACCGGCACAGCTTCAGCCCTCTAACATCGTGAATATCCTCAGCCGATACTAGGGCAGGAGCTGAGACTCACCTGATCCATAACGAATAAAGGGCTTGTGTTTACAAGCCCTTTTCTTTTGCTGTTTTCATCTTACGATATGGGGGGGGTGATGGGCGATACGTGGAGATGGGAAGCGGCGTTTTTTGTCGGAAGTTTCGAACGAAAGCCTCAGGACGAACGCATCATATTCATCAGGCGCAGGCACATATCTTTGTTGCCCTTATTCAGGGCGATGTAATGGGCAATGGCCTTGCGGGCGCTTTCTTGGTCATAGGGGATGGTCGATGCGTTACCGGATACGGACACAGCCGCACCATGCGGATGGGGCTTTGTGGCACCTGCGCTCGCTTCGGAAGGTTCCATAAGGCGATCTAATCCTTGTGCAGAACGCGCGGCGAGCTCCGCCGATCGTAAAACATCGGCATCCAGCTTACGGCGGATGATCCGCATCATCACGAACACTTGCTGTTTCAGTTGTTCTTTGCGGTCATTTGGGGTAAAAACACGTCTACTCATCCTTTAACAATAGCGAAAAATAATAAACAAAACCTTACTCTTGTGTAATGTATCGCTGTAACCGCCTCACTGTGAGTGTTTCATAGCGCGGCAGATCAAATGACGATGGCATGATTTTCTACCGCATTCTTTGCTTATTCTTTACGCCTGCTTATGTGTTGCTCGCCCTTTTTCGGATTGCGCGTGGCAAGGATGTCGCCGCCCGCATCAGTGAGCGTTTTGGCATTGCAACAACGGTGGCACATCCCTTCATGCAACAAACCGACAAGCAGCAAAGCCGCCAAGGGAACCAAGACCGCCGCCTAATTTGGGTTCATGCCGCCAGTGTTGGGGAAACGCTCTCCGTTCTCGGTTTGGTAGAACGCATCAGAAACGCTCATCCGCACGCGCACGTCCTGATGACAAGCTATACCAAGACCGCGGCGCAAATCATCGCGAAGAAGAACATTGACGGTGTCGTGCATCAATTCCTGCCCTACGACCATCCAGTGTTTGTATGGATTTTTTTGCGGTTTTGGCGGCCTGATGCCGTGATATGGGTGGAGTCCGAGTTTTGGCCTGAACTGTTGACACAGATTAAATCGCGTAAAATTCTGGCGGCGCTCGTGAATCTGCGGTTTTCGAAGCGCAGCTATAACCGCTGGAAACGCTTTGCGCCGGCTTTTATTCGGGCGCGACTCTCGGCCTTTGGCTTTTTCCATGCGCAATCCGAAGAATATCAAATCTATATCGAGGATTTATCAGGCCGCAAAGCCGACATGATCGGCAATCTTAAAGACGCCGCCCCGCCCTTGGCCTATGACAAGGGCGCATTGGAAAGGCTTCGCGCCGCGACAGCGCCACGCCCCGCCATCGTCTATGCCAGCACCCATAAAGGCGAGGAGGAACAATTCGTCCGCGTCCATACCGCCCTTGCCAAAGCCCATCCCGATTTAATCGGCATCATCGTGCCGAGGCATCCCGATCGCGGCGGCAAAGTCCTCGACATCGTGACACAGGCAGGCTTGCGCGGGGTCAGGCGGAGCGTGTCGAACACTGAAACCGCGCCCGACACCATCCCCAGCGGTACCGATATGTATATTGCCGATACGTTGGGTGAGCTTGGCCTGTTTTATAAGCTCTGTCCCATTGCCGTGATCGGGAATTCTTTTGTGCATACTCCTGGCGGCGGGCATAACCCGCTGGAGGCCGCGCATCTTGAGTGTTGCATCGTTTATGGGCCTTCTATGTATAATTTCAAGGAGATGGAGGCCAATATGAACGCCGCCGAGGCCGCCTTGCAAGTGCGTGATGAAGCGCATCTATGCGAAACGCTTGGCGCGCTCTTATCGGCGCCGGATCGCGTTGCGAAATATGCGGCGCGGGCGCAAGCCTTCGCCTTGAAAGGCCAAGACGTGCAGGAGACGCTTTACAACCATCTCAAAGCCCGCCTAAACTTGTCCTAGTTAACATGTCTTAGTTTTTTCATAGAGCGCTTCATAGAATGAGCCGCCGCCAAACAGCGCCCCGCGCCCCAAGGATTTCTTCGCACCGCATGATTCCATTGGTCAAACCCCGTTTTTGGTCTTCCGGCGCGCCGCCATTGGCGCGGTTGCTTGCGGTTGCGCTGTGGCCGCTCAGCCTTGTCTACCGCGCCGGATATACACTGAACCGCCTCTTTGCGCGGCCTGTATCTTTGGATATTCCCTTGATCTGTATCGGCAATGCGGTTGCGGGCGGTGCGGGCAAGACTCCATGCACCCTCGCCATATATCATGCGGTTGTCCAGCATGGCTTGGCGCAAAATCCGGTTATTTTTTTGAAGGGGTACAAAGCAAAGCTGCGCGGACCGCTCTTTATCGCTCCGTCACAAGCCGCGGAATACAGCGCCGATCACATCGGTGATGAGGCCATGATGGTTGCCCGCAAAGGATACCCCGTCATCCTCAGCCATAACCGCGCCGACGGCGTTGCGTTTGCGCAGGCGCAGGGGTTTGATTGCATCATTATGGATGACGGACTGCAAAACCCGTCATTGCGGCCTGATCTTTCCCTCTGCGTTGTTGATGCGGCCTATGGGTTTGGCAATGGGTTTACCCTACCAGCAGGACCGTTGCGGGAGGGGATTGGGAGCCTGAATACGCGGGTGGATGGATATGTGGTGATCGGCCATTCTCTCGGCACGCCCTTTGCCGTTGCGACCGACAAACCCGTCTGGCAGTCGGCGCTTGAAGTCGAGTCCGATAAGATTGCCTCCCCCGACACCCCCATCCTCGCCTTTGCGGGGATTGCGCGGCCACAGAAATTTTATGACAGCCTGCGCCAAGCTGGATATGTGCTTGCCGACAGCGTTGATTTTCCGGATCACTATGCCTATACGCGGAATGATTTGGACGGACTTTTGCAGCGTGCGAAAAATGCCGGAGCCCGATTGATGACCACGGAAAAAGACCACGCGCGCATTGCGGATGAGAACATGGCTCGCAAAATCGGGGTTTTGCCGGTTCGGCTTCGTTTTGCCGCCCCGCCTGCTCATTCTGCGCAGCCCGATTTTCTTGCGTTTTTGGAAAGCGCGATGGCGCGTATCCGCACGAATAAAAACAAGCACGACAACAAACGGAAGGAGGGCGTTGCGTGATGAAAAAATCCATTCGATACCGCCTTGAATATGTTTTGCTGTTTTTGCTGTGCTGGTTTTTCCGTTTGATGCCGTGGAAGATGGCGTCCAATATTGGCGGGTTTATTGGCCGTTCAGTGGGGCCTAGGCTTGCGGCCTCGCGTAAGGCGATGCGCCATATTCGTGCCGCGCTGCCCCATAAAACCGAGGCCGAGGCCGCCCAGATCGTGATCGGAATGTGGGATAATCTGGGGCGTGTGATGGCGGAATACCCGCATTTGGAGCGCATTGCCAAAACCATTCACCAGACCATAGAAGGCAAACACGCCGAAAAACTTGCCGCCATGCACACGCGCCAAACTCCGATCATGTTTTTGAGCGCCCATATTGGAAACTGGGAGCTCGCCCCCGCATTTTTGCTGTGCCACGGGATTACCGCCCATTCGATTTACCGCCGCCCCAATAACCCCTATACCGCCAAATTGCTTGAGGATTATCGCTCATTCGGCGGCAGGATCAGTTTGTTTCCAAAATCAAAGCGCGGCTCGATCCTTGTTGTCAAAGCCCTTCAGGCGAATGAAAACATCGCCATGTTGATTGACCAAAAATATAACGAAGGCATCGACAGCTTGTTTTTCGGCATGACGGCGCGGACATCGACCATGTTTATTGACTTGGCGCGGCGCTATGATTGCCCCGTCATCCCCGGACGGATTATCCGCAAGAACGGAACAGATTTTGATATTGAGCTGTGCGACCCTATCCCCTTGAACGACGTGCAAGGGAATGAGCGGACGCATGAGGATATTGTGGCGGATTACCATCGCCTCTTGGAAGGCTGGATTGAACAACATCCCGAACAATGGTTATGGCTGCACCGCCGCTGGCGTGACCTTTAGGGCGTCAATGTTTTGACATATGCGGCACGGGGCGATAGATATAGGGGAACATTGATACCTCCCTACCCTTCAGACAAAGGCTTGTCCATGACCGCAGAAAATCTCCCCGCCAGTAAGACTGACAGCAAATCCGCCTCTACCCCCGCACGGGCATCGGCGAAATATGATTTCGATTATTTTGTCATTGGGGCTGGGTCTGGCGGCGTACGGTCGTCCCGCATTGCCGCCGCACATGGCGCGAAGGTGGGGATTGCCGAGGGGCGTTTTTACGGCGGAACATGCGTGAATGTCGGGTGCGTTCCGAAAAAGCTCCTCGCCTATGCCGCCGATTTTCGGCTGGATTTCGAAACATCCGCCGGATATGGCTGGAGCGCTGGCACGCCAAGCTTTAACTGGAAAACCTTGATCGCCAATAAAGACAAAGAGATCAAACGCCTGAACGGTATTTATGAGTCTTTATTGACCAATGCCGGTGTGAAAATCTTTAACGATTATGCCGCCTTTGTTGATCCGCATACGTTGAAAATCGGCCAAGACATCGTGACGGCGAAGCATATCTTGATCGCCACAGGGGGCAAGCCCCGCGCCCTGCCTGTCAAGGGCGGCGAGCACGCGATTGTGTCGGATGATGCGTTTTACCTGCCTGATCTGCCCAAATCCGTTGTGATTTGCGGCGGCGGATATATCGCGGTTGAGTTTGCCCATATTTTTCACAATTTGGGGTCTGATGTCACCTTGGTGTATCGGGGGGATTTATTCCTGCGCGGCTTTGACAGGGACATTGCCCAGTCCTTGAAAGATACGATGGCCAAAAAAGGCATCACGCTGCGCTTTAACACCGATATTGATTCCATCACCAAAACCGCCGCCGGCGATTATGATGTGGCGATGACGGATGGATCGGTTCTTAACACCGCCCTCGTGATGGCGGCAATCGGGCGCGACCCCGCGGTTGATGCGCTTGACCTTGCCAAGGCGGGGGTGGCGACCGCGCCGAACGGCACGATCCCCGTGAACGGGCAATACCAAACCAATGTGCCGCATATTCACGCCGTCGGCGACATTATCGGGCGGGTGGCCTTAACCCCCGTTGCCCTAGCGGAGGGGCATTTTCTTGCCGATACACTCTTCGGCGGCATGACACGGAAAGCGCTTGATTACAGCACGATCCCCAGCGCCGTATTCTCAGACCCCGCCATCGGCACGATCGGCATGACGGAGGAACAAGCCCTCGCCAAAGGACACAGCATTGATGTGTACAAATCAACCTTTAGCCCGATGAAATACAGCCTTGCAGGGGGCGGCGACAAAACCGTGATGAAAATTATTGTCGATCACAAAACGGACAAGATTCTGGGGATTCACATGATCGGCCTTGATGTGCCGGAAATCTTACAAGGGTTTGCCGTTGCGGTTGTGGCGGGCGCGACCAAAGCCGATTTTGACCGCACCATCGGCATCCACCCGACCTCTGCCGAAGAATTGGTGACGATGCGCAAACCCGCCTATAGCAAGCCATAAACAAAACCATAAAAAAACGGCGTGCAAATATCGGCACGCCGTTCTTAAAATCGCTTTGGTGAAGGGCAATGGAGCCCCTCACGCGCTCTATTGTTAAATCAACTTATCCTCAGCTTCAATCTCACCGGGTGCGGCAACGTCTTTGGCGCGCAGGCCGAGATAAAGCAAAATCGGGGACGCCACAAAAATGGACGAATGGGTTCCGATCACAATCCCGAACACCAACGCCACGACAAAGCCTTGGATAACCTCGCCGCCAAAAACCCACAGCGCCACCAGCGCGACCACCGTTGTCAAAGAGGTCAAAATCGTTCTGGACAGGGTTTCATTGATCGACAGATCAAGAACCTCAACCATCGGGCGGCGCTTGAATTTGCGCAAGTTCTCACGAATACGGTCAAACACCACCACGGTATCGTTGATTGAATAGCCCGCCACCAGCAACACCGCCGCCACGGTCGCCAGATTGAATTCCATCTGGGTCAGTGAAAACAGGGCAATCGTGCCAAGCGCATCGTGGATGAGCGCGACAACCGCCGCAATCCCGAATTGCCATTCAAAGCGGAAGGACACATAGGCCAAAATCCCGCCGATCGACAAGACAATCGCCAAAATACCGGCTTCGATCAACTCACTGCCGACTTGGGGGCCAACGAATTCAAAACGGCGATATTCAATGGCCTCTTTGTTCACCGCGGCCTCCGCCCCTGGCAACGCCATTTCAGGTGCCTTGGTAAAGCCCTCAAGAACGGTTTTAACCTTAGCTTCCAATACCGCTTGTTCGGTTTCGCCTTGTTGCGGGAAACGGATCAAGAAGTCGTTGGCCGTGCCAAATTCCTGAATCGACACACTGCCCATATCAATGGCATTGAGTTTAGAGCGCAGCTCAGCAATCGGGGGCGGATTTTCAAACCGTACTTCCACCAGCATCCCGCCGGTAAAATCAATGCCAAAATTCAAACCGCGCCCCATAATAAGGCTGAGCGAGCCAAGAATAATAATTCCGAATACGACGAAAGAAAAAATCCGATGCCGGACAAACCCGATATTGGTGTTTTCTTTGATCAGCCTGATACCGTTAAACATGGCGCGTCATCCTAATAGGTGGTTTTATTCTTTGTTTGTTATCATCAATTCTGCGCAAACGGCCTAGGCCATCGGCAGGTTTGTCTTGCGTTCGCCAGTATGGAGCCACGTCACAACCATCAAACGCGTGACCATAATGGCCGAGAACAACGACGTCATAATCCCGATTGCCAATGTCACGGCAAACCCCTTGATCGGGCCTGTGCCGAAGGAATAGAGCAAGGCCGCTGAAATCAAGGTCGTGATGTTGGCGTCGGTAATCGTCGACATGGCGCGGCTGTATCCTGCATCAATAGCAGACATAAGGCTTCGCCCCGACAGATATTCCTCGCGGATACGCTCAAAGACCAACACGTTAGCATCAACTGCCATCCCGATGGTCAAAACAATACCGGCAATACCGGGGAGTGTCAGTGTCGCTTGAAGTAAAGACAACAGAGCAAAAATCAAACATACGTTAAAAATCAGTGCAATACAGGCAAACACCCCGAATAAACCATAGGCCATCATCACAAAGATAACCACGGCGCCCAATGCCAAAACACTGGCTTTTTTGCCCGCTTCCACGGAATCGGCGCCAAGGCTCGGCCCGACGGTGCGTTCCTCGGCAATCGTCAAGGGTGCGGGCAAAGCCCCTGCACGGAGCAAAATCGACAAGTCATTCGCTTCCTGTACGGTAAAACCGCCGCTGATCTGGCCTTGACCGCCGCAAATCGGTTCACGCAGGACAGGGGCGCTGATGATTTTTTCGTCGAGAACAATGGCGAAAGGGCGACCGACGTTTTTACGGCTCACGTCACAAAAACGCTTTGACCCGAGGGCGTCGAGGCGGAAACTCACCACCGGCATCCCGTCTTGGAAGGATGGCTGTGCCGATTGCAACATCTCGCCGCTGATCATCGGGCGTTTTTCAACGCCGAATTTGCGGGCTTCGTCGTCTTGCATCGGCAAGAGCATCGCGCCGGGGCGCGAACGCTGGAGGCTGGTTGAACGCTCGTCAACAAGATGGAAACCCAGTTTCGCTGTCTTGCCTATCAATTCCTTCACGCGGGAGGGGTCGTCAACGCCGGGGAGCTGAACCAAAATACGGCTCTCGCCCTGACGCTGGATCATCGGTTCACGCGTGCCGGTTTCGTCAATGCGGCGGCGGATGATTTCGATGGATTGAGAAATCGCCTGATTTCTAAGCTCGTTTTTCGCACTCTCGGTCATAGAGGCGTTAATCGCGCCATCTTGCCCCGATTCAACAATCAAGGTCGGGTCAAGGGTGCGAATGATTTTGCGGGCTTGTTCGCCATCTGCCGTATCGCGCAGGGTGACAACAATTCCATAGTCCGCAGTCATGCGGATATTGGTAAAGCCTATTTTCCCCTCGCGCATTGCCGGACGAATGGCATCCATCAAATTATCGGCATGATCACGGAAAACAGTTGGTAAATCCACGCTGAGCAAAATATGCGCCCCGCCCCGCAAGTCGAGGCCGAGATTGACCGTCTTGCTCGGCAACCAAGATGGCAATGTCTGTTGCATCCATGATTTTGCGGATGGGCTGAGGACGTTCGGGGCGGCATAGGCCATACCGAACACACAGACCAGCATGATGAACAGAGCTTTGAAACGTGAAATTTTAACCATCGGTTTCGAACCTTAGTCTTGAGTGAAAATGTCTTGCGTAAAAATCAAGGGCGCAGACGCAAATCCGTCTTAGGCCGCTTTATCGTCTTTGCCGTCTGCTTTATCCGCTTTTTTGTCGGATTTTTCCGGTTTGGCAAGGCCAGTGGTGTCGCCGGCATCAATCTGGAGCGTGTAGCGTAGCGCCGTCACCTTCACCGCGCCGAGGTCAACCTCTACTTCGCGGTCATTGGTGAGCTTGGAAATTTTGCCGATCAAACCGCCAGCGGTCACAACGCGGTCGCCTTTTTTCAGGCCGTCCAACATTGTTTGTTGTTCCTTGATTCGCTTTTGTTGGGGGCGAATGAGGATGATGTAGAACAGGACAAACAACACGGCAATCATGCCGATATTGAACATAAATGTATCCGAGGTTGTCGGAGCGCCAGCAACTGAGGCTGTGCCAGCTTCGGCAGCGTGAGCAAGGGAGATCATATGATGCACCTTTTCTTGTTTGTTTGTTGTTGTCTGATATTGTTTGTCCGGACAACAGACAACAATACCGACAATTGATTCATTTCCGAGCAGTGACTATAACCACTCAGAACAGAAAGACAAGATGGTGCGATATTATGCCAAGCCAAAGCGATAGACAGATCGTCCGACACTTAGCCCGCATAGCGGCAGTGCTGGAGAAAAAACACGGCGATTCCGCGGTTGAGCGAGGGAATGCGCCGCGTTTTGACACGCATTGCGCCTTTGCGTGGGATGGGATGGAGGAGTGTTTGAAAGCTGTGGATAGCTTTGCGCCACTGCCTTTATCGTGCCTGATCGGGATTGCGGGGCAAAAACAGCGCCTTTATGACAACACCGAACGCTTTGCAAAGGGCAAGCCCGCGAATAGTGCCTTGCTGTGGGGCGCGCGCGGATGCGGCAAAAGCGCCTTGGTCAAGGCTGTGGTCGCGGATTTACGGCCTCACCACCCCGATTTGGTGATTGTGGAGATAGCGCGCGATGATTTATGGAGCCTTCCCGCCCTCGCCGCCCTGATCCGCCGCCATGCGGATAAACGGTTTATCGTGTTTTGTGACGATCTATCGTTTCAGGCCGATGACGGGCTTGGCAAAGCCTTGAAAACCCTTTTGGACGGAGGGCTGGACAGCAAGCCGGACAATGCCGTTTTATATGCAACATCCAACCGCCGCCACCTTATCCCCCGCGAAATGACGGAAAACGAAGCCCGCGCCGCGATTCACAGCCGCGAAGCGCAGGACGAGCATATCGCCCTGTCCGACCGTTTCGGCCTGTGGATCGGGTTTCATCCGGTGACACAGGATCAGTATCTGGCGATGGTTGAAAGCTATGCCGTGTATTTCGCGCTGGCGGATAAAAAAAGCGGGCAAACCCTTGTCCGCGAAGCCTTGGAATGGGCGGCGGAGCGCGGCGGATTCTCAGGCCGTGTGGCATGGCAATTCATTCAGTCCGTGCGCTAAAAACACAGCCTCTCAGACGAAGACAATTCATAAATAGGATTTGGGGTCGAGGGCTTTGGTGCCGCGACGGATTTCGAAGTGGAGCTGAGGCTGGTCGACATTGCCTGTGGCGCCGACTTTGCCGATGATTTGCGCGCGCTCAACCACATCGCCGCGCTTGACGATGGTGTCGCTCAGATGCGCGTAGGCGGTCATGTAGCGGTCGGCATGGCGCACCAAGATGAGGTTTCCGAAACCTTCGATATCCGCCCCGACATAGGCCACGACGCCGTTTTCAGCGGCACGAACGGATGTGCCGCGCGGGGCGGCAATGTTGATGCCGTCATTATGAAGCCCGCCCGCCTTCGGCCCGTAGCCTGACAAAATATTCCCCTCCACCGGCAAAAAGAATTTCGACTTTTCCGAACGGTTCGGAAGGTTGATGGATTTGTTATAGGCGGACGGCGCGGGTTTTGCCGATGGCCTGACACCAGACAAAGATGAAGATGGGAACGGTTTTGAGGGCGGCTTCAACACCGCCGCATATTGCGCGTTGCCAAGGCTCGGCGATGGCATCCGCAGGACTTGCCCCGCAATGATGGTATAGGGGGATTTCATCCGGTTCAAACGGGCAACCGAGTTCATGTCGGTTTGGAACATGCGCGATATTTCATACAAGGTATCGCCGCTGCGCACCGTGTATTCACGCGGCGGCGGGAGTTGCAAGCGCTGGCCTTCATGAATCACGAAAGGCGAGCGCAGCTTGTTGAGGTATATAATATCCCGCATCGGCAGGTTATAACGCTGGGCAATCAGCCATACTGTGTCGTCTTTAAGCACTGTGGCGACGCCCGCCGAGCTTCCCTTCAGCCCCATTTGCACCACGGGGGCGCGGTGTTTTTTGTTACTGTCGCCGCCCGTACAAGAGGCCAAGCCGCCCGCCCCCAAAACAAGCGCCGCACAGGCCAGTCCAGTCAGGATCGGTTTGCGGGAACGGGGCAAAAATGCAGTCATAAAAAAATCCGATTATCCGTTTATCAGACCCAAGCCAGAAGCTGGTTCATATCGGGCGCCAAACGCAAGGTTTCGCGGGCGACGTCTGGCAAGAGCGGCACAAATTTGACGTTGCACATGGTTTCAACCTCGTATGTGTCCGCACCCGTTTTGATATAGCGCATCAAGGATTGCCCCGATAATGTCGTTTGGTCGGGGCCGACCGGCGCAACCATGATGCCGCCAACGGCGAGTTGGTCAATCAATTGGCGCGGCACGTCGCCTTCCGCCGCCGCTGTGACGATGATGCGGTCAAACGGCGCTTGCAAAGGCCAGCCCTTCATTCCGTCACCGGTCATGGTCGTAATATTGCGTAATTTCATGTCGGCAAAGCGTTGTTCGGCAATCTCCAGCAACGGGCGGTGACGTTCCATCGAGTACACGCGGCGGCATAAAAGCGATAGAACGGCGGCTTGATAGCCCGAACCCGTGCCGATTTCCAAAACCTTGTGATGCGGCTTTAACGCCAGAGTCTGGGTCATGGTCGCCACGACCAGAGGTTGGCTGATGGTTTGCCCCAGACCAATCGGCAAGGCCGCATCGTCATAAGCGCGGTTGTAAAACAGCGGCGGGATGAAATCTTCGCGCGGGATGCGTTCAATCGCGCTCAGCACATCGACATCGCGGATACCGCAATGGCGTAAATGCATGATGAGTCGAATCTTGCTGTCCTGAATACACATCGAGTAGGAATCCAAAAGTTTTACAAAAATCAGTGCGTTAGGGATTTTTCATGAAGAAAAAAGAAAGGTTGCGATTACGCAACCTTCTTATTGTGATCTATTTTGGAGAGTTTCTCAAGTCCTCCCATATACGGTTTTAACGCCGCAGGGATATGGACACAGTTTTCAATCGGGTCGTAATAGTTTTCCAGCACCGCGATCAATGTCCGCCCGACGGCAAGGCCCGATCCGTTCAAAGTGTGGGCGAAGCGCGTTTCTTTTTCACCGCGTTTGCGGCAACGGGTCTTCATGCGGCGAGCTTGGAAGTCGCCGCAATTGGAACAGCTTGAAATCTCGCGATAGGCTTGTTGCCCCGGAAGCCACACTTCTATGTCATAGGTTTTGCGCGCGCCGAATCCCGTGTCGCCGGTGCAGAGCATGATGGTGCGATACGGCAATTCAAGTTTCTTCAAGATGTTTTCGGCGCATTGGGTCATGCGTTCATGTTCGGCGACCGATTGATCGGGGGTTGTGATGCTCACCATCTCAACTTTATAGAACTGGTGCTGGCGGATCATGCCGCGCGTATCCTTGCCCGACGCGCCGGCCTCAGACCGGAAACACGGGGTGAAGGCGGTGAAACGGTAGGGGAGGTTTTCTTCCTCCAAAATCTCGTCCGCGACCATGTTGGTCAGGGAAACCTCCGCCGTCGGAATCAGCCAATGCCCCGTTGTGGTTTTGAACAGATCCTCAGCGAATTTCGGCAATTGCCCCGTGCCGTAAACGGCGTTGTCACGCACCAAAAGGGGCGGTGAAACTTCGGTATAGCCATGTTCATCGGCATGGGTGTCGAGCATTAATTGCGCGATGGCGCGTTCAAGCCGCGCAATACCGGAATGCAGCAATACAAACCGTGCGCCGGACATTTTGGCGGCGGTTTCAAAATCCATCATGCCCAGTGCCTCGCCAATCGCGACGTGGTCGGGGCTTTCTGTATTCAGGCGGGTGGGCGTGCCGATTTTGCGGATTTCGACGTTGTCGTGTTCGTCCTTGCCGTTCGGCACATCGTCAAACAAGATGTTCGGAAGGGTCGATAAAATCGCGGTGATGTCGTCATTCAGGACTTGATCGCGCGCTTCGAGCGCCGCCATTGTTTCCTTGAGGGTTGCGACGTCCTGCATCAGGCTATCAGCATTGCCGCCGGAGGATTTGATTTTGCCGACTTCGCGCGATTTTTCGTTGCGCTCGGCCTGCGCCTCTTGCAAACGGGTTTGAACGTCGCGGCGTTGTTCGTCCAGCGCAAGGATTTGCGGGGTTTGCGGGTCGAGCCCACGGCGCGCCCACCCTTGGTCAAAGGCGGCGGGATTTTTGCGAATGTCTTTCAGGTCGAACATGGTTTCGTCTTTTCCTGTGATCTTTGTTAAGAATTAGGGTAGTATGATGGTTTCGTGCGCTTTGGCGCAAGGGGTTTTATCGCCCCTGACGCCAAATAAACGGCAACAAACCCATCAATCCTACGTCCATATGGCGTCCATATGGGGCGACCATAAAACCGGCGACCGCAAAAGTCCAGAATGACTGATAAAAAAATCATTTCACAACACGGCGTTTATACCGTCGTCTATCCCGCGCCGGAGGCCGCGATACCGCTCATCTTCGACAGTCCGCACAGCGGGCGCGTCTATCCGCCCGACTTCATCACGCAAATCCCGATGGAGGAGCTTATCCGCGGCGAAGACCGGTTTGTCGATGAATTATTCGCCGCCGCGCCCGATTATGGCGCGACCATGGTTTGCGCCGATTTTCCGCGATGCTATGTCGACCCCAACCGCTCGGAACACGACCTTGAAGACGATATTTTTGATGGTCAGTGGGACGGGCCGTTTGATTTGCGCCCTACCGACAAGGCGCATTCGGGGATCGGCTTGATCCGCCGCATTTTTCACAATGACCAAGCCATGTATGAAGCCCCGTTGCCGCAGGATCAGATCCTGAGGCGTATTGAGGCCTATCACCGCCCCTATCACGCCGCACTGGCGCAGGAAATCGACCGTTTATACGATCAATTCGGGTTTGTCATCCATGTCAATTGCCATTCCATGCCGGAACATTCCGCGCCGATCCTTCCGGTTTTGAGCATTTTGCCGTTTTCGCCCTTTTACAAGCGGGCGGATATTGTGCTAGGCGACCGCGACGGCACGACCGTCAGCCCCTATTGGCGCGATAAAATGATGAGCCTTGTTGAGGAAAGCGGGTTTTCGGTCAAGATGAACGACCCGTTCAAAGGGGTTGAAATCGTGCGCCGCCATGGCCGCCCCGACACCCACCGCCACAGCATTCAGATCGAGGTTAATCGCGGCCTGTATCTAGACCGCCGCGAACGCGACAAGAGCCGTAAGTTCGGCATGATCCAAACGCGTCTGGATTACTTCATGCGGGGGCTTTCCAAAGCGGTGCGGAGCATGGTACATCAATAGCCGGATGTATTATTAACCCCATTCATAGGGCAGGCAAGCCATGAGTCTCGACCATTTGCGGATGATCGACCTGAACCTTCTCAAGACGTTTCAGGCCATTTATGACGAACAAAACATCACCAAGGCGGCGGAACAGCTCCGCCTCACCCAATCGGCGGTGAGCCACGCCCTGAACCGCCTGCGCACCCATTTCAAGGACGAATTATTCGTTCGCACGCCCGACGGCATGTTGCCCACCAGCATCGCGGTTGATATCGCCACCAAGGTGAAGCAAATTCTCGTTCAGGCGGATATTCTGTTTTTACAGGACACACAATTCGACCCCGCCACATCGACCCGCAAATTCGTGATCGGGATTCCCGAATATGTGGCGTTCCACGTTTTGGAGTCGTTGCTCAGCCGCCTGCAAAAAGAAGCGCCGCGGATGCGGATTATTACGACCTCCATCAACTATATGAACGGGCATAGCGAGGTAAGCTCGGAGCATGTCGACCTCGCCATCGGGCATTTCCCGCCGCCGCCGAAATTTATCGGGGCGGAGGATCTGTACACCGAAGACTTCGTGCTTGCCGCGCGCAAAGACCACCCGTTGTTTGAAAAACCGGAAATCACACTGCAAGACTACATCACCGCCAACCATATCCATTTTTCGCTGGCGGGTAAGGATGCGGGGCAAATTGACATGGCGCTGCGCAAACTTGGGCGCAACCGCAATGTTCAAATTACCGTGTCGAATTATGTTTTGGGGTTGTCGACGCTCAAGAAAACGGACTTGCTCTATTCCGGCCCGCGCCACATTACCGAAGGGCTGGCGAAGTCGCTGGGGCTTGGCCTTCGTCCATTGCCGTTTATATCGCCCGAAATCACGGTGATGCAGCTTTGGCACAAACGGTTTGACGCGGATAAGGCGCATACGTGGCTGCGCGATCTTGTGCGCTCTATTTGCAATTAAAACCATGCTATCTTATTGAAACGCAATCATTCATAATGCGGCGCTTTATTATGAACCAAATGACCTAGCGGCCTAATTTGAGGTCGACGGGCTTGGTTGGTTCGGCGTGATAGCTCTGCTTATGCCCGCGCGCGGTGAATTTTTTGACCTCGTCATCGGCGTCTTTTTTGCTCAGGTTACGGAACATTTCATAGAGGTTGCCGGCATCGTCTTGGCGCCAGACGCTCCATGCGTCTTTGAGGGATTTGGGGGATGATTTTGGGGTGTTTTCGCTCATGCGGCGGCCTCTTGTTTTACGAAGACTGTTGTAAATTCTTGCTCCAGCGCGGCATCAAGCTCTGCCATGGTCGGGGCTTGGTCGCCGAGCAATTGGCGAAGGCTGGTGACGCCGTAATTTTGCGCGGACAGGCCGCAGGGCACAATGCCGTCAAACAGCGATAAATCGGGGTCGAGATTAATCGAAATTCCGTGAAAGCTCACCCAGCGCCGTATCCGCACGCCGATGGCGGCGATTTTGGATTCAAAGCCTTGCGGGTGGCCGTAAGGGTGCATATCGACCCAGATTCCAACGCGCCCGTCGCGCCGCTCACCGCGCACCCCAAACCGCGCGAGGGTGCGGATGATCCATTCCTCAAGTTGCCAGACATAGAGCCTGATATCAGGGGTTTTCATGCGGGATTGAAGGTCAAGCATGGCATAGGCCACGCGTTGTCCGGGGCCGTGATAGGTATATTGCCCGCCCCGCCCCGCCTTGTAGACCGGAAGATCGGCAGATAACAAGTCGCCGTCTTTGGCGCTCGTCCCCGCCGTGTAGAGGGATGGGTGTTCCAAAAGCCAGATGGTTTCGGGTTCTTCGCCCGCCCGAATGGCGGCGACATGGGCGTCCATCCGCGCCAATGCTTCGGGATAATTGATTTTTTCGGAAGAGTTTATCCAGTTTATCATGGTTTTATCGCTGCTGCGCACAAAATCCTGTTGGAATCCGCTTGCTTTTGTTATAGAAATTCCATATCACCACTCGTCTTGAATGACCAGATTTTATTCTTTTTAGTCTATTGTGAAGGATTATACCAGTATGACGTGGACTCCCCAAAGCTGGCGCGACAAACCGGCGAAACAGCTTCCCGCCTATGACGATGAGAGCGTGCTAAAAGCCGTTGAGAAGAAAATCTCGGCGTTTCCGCCGCTCGTCTTTGCTGGCGAAGCCCGCACTTTGCGCGCTGAATTGGCCAAAGTCGCGCGCGGTGAGGCGTTTTTGCTTCAGGGCGGCGATTGCGCCGAGAGCTTTGCCGAGTTTAACGCCGAAAACATCCGCGATACGTTCCGCGTTTTGCTTCAGATGGCGATTGTGTTGACCTTTGCCGGATCCATGCCCGTTGTGAAGGTCGGGCGCGTTGCCGGACAATTCGCCAAGCCACGGTCAACCGACACCGAAACCATTGACGGCGTGACGTTGCCGAGCTATCGCGGTGACATTATCAACGGGCTGGACTTTACGGCGGAAGCACGCCGCCCCGACCCGAACCGCATTTTGCAGGCCTACCACCAATCCGCCGCGACGCTCAACTTGCTCCGCGCTTTTGCCAAGGGCGGATATGCGGATTTGCGCGAAGTTCACCGTTGGAATCTCGGTTATATTGAAGGCAGCCCCCTCGCCGACCGTTACCGCGACATGGGGCAACGCATCCAAGAGGCGATCCGGTTCATGGGCGCGTGCGGCGTCACGGCGGACAACGTGCCGACTTTGCACGAAACCCAGTTCTTTACCTCGCATGAGGCTTTGCTCCTCCCCTATGAGGAGAGCATGACACGGGTCGACAGCACCACCGGTCGCTGGTACGACACATCGGCGCATTTCCTTTGGATCGGTGCGCGCACCGGACAATTGGACGGCGCACAAGTTGAATTCGCCAAAGGCATTTGGAACCCGATTGGCCTGAAAGTCGGCCCCGATGTGACGGCGGAAGACTTGAAACAGCTTTGTAAAATCCTCAACCCGCGCAACGAAGAGGGCCGTTTGACCCTCATCGCCCGTATGGGAGCCGGATTGGTTGAGGACAAGCTCCCCGCCCTTGTTGAGGCCGTTCGCGCCGAAGACCTGAAGGTCGGGTGGTCATGCGACCCGATGCATGGCAACACGGTCAAGGCCGATAGCGGATTCAAAACCCGCCGTTTTGACGATGTGCTGAAAGAAGTCAAAGGATTCTTCGCCGTTCACCGCGCTCTCGGCACCCATGCCGGCGGTATTCATGTGGAGATGACCGGACGCAACGTGACCGAATGTACGGGCGGTCAATTCAACATCAGCGACCAAGATTTATCGGCGCGTTACCACACCCATTGCGACCCGCGCTTGAACGCCAATCAGGCGCTGGAGCTGGCGTTCATCGTTGCAGAAGAACTCAAGAAAAACCGCGACGCAAAAGATGAGCGTCAAAAAGACGTGTCATGGGCGATGCCATATAGCAGTTAAGAGTACGACACGGCATTATTTACATAATTATTGATTTATTCATCTTTTTTCGTTATATATAGGGGTGAATAACATAATCTTGATATGCCCTGCGTGAGCCTTTACAGGAAACGCAGACAGACAAAGAGTAAAAACGCAAAAACAGACAAAGACAGACAAAGACAAAGACAAAGACAAAACAGAGAATGGCAAAAGACATGACCAAAGCAGACGCGACCAAATCATTATCCGCCCGCCGCCCGTTTACGGTTGCTATGCTCGGCATTGCCGCGACCATCGCCGCCGCCCTTGGCACCGCCCCCGAGGCCGAAGCCCAGCAACGCGATGTGGTGCAGAATATGGTGACTACCGCAGACCAGCTTTACGCATCGCCCGAAACGCCCGCCATTATGCGTGAGGGCGCAACGATCAGCCAGCTCTACGTCAACATCTATGTTTTCACACTTGACTACCCCGCCAAAGAACAAGCCAGCCAGTTTCATATGCTCAGCGACGCCTATTACCTCGCCCGCCGTTACGGGCTTGAGAACAGCAACGAATACAGAACATTGAAAACGATGATTAACCAGCACAGCGACCTTGCCTACGGATACCACGAAGGGATGCGTCGCCATGGCGACCCCACCGCCCATTTGCATGAATCGCATATCGAGTATTTTTACCCGCTTAAAAAACACGCGATTGACGGCATTTTGTCCGCCGCCGCGAATTTCCTTGAGCGGGTCGCCCCGATTGTGGAGCGCCGCGGGTTGGATGAAAACAGCTATGCCCCCTATGGGCGGTTCTGTTTCGAAACACAGGCATTGGGTCAGGCCGCGAACAATATTCGCACGCCATCAACCTATAATCGCAACTTGTTCACCGCCGAACATCGTGACGGAAGCCGCGTTCAATGTCCGTTGCCCGGGCAAAACCCCAGAAGACGGTAATCGGCGTCAATATGACCTGAACTCAAAAAAAGACGGGCATTCTATGCGCCGTCTTTTTTATGGCGGATGGGCTGTTTTCTGTCCCCTCCTAAAATCCGCATCGTGAAAACCATCTGGTCAAGTCCGGCGCTTTGGTATAATCATGCTTTATTATGAGCGTTACCCCGCACCCATCCCCAAAGGCCGCGCCGCTTAGAATTACCATGGCGCAAATCAACCCGACGGTCGGCGATATCGGCGGGAATTGCGCTTTGGTGCGCGATGTAATTGCCGCGCACGGGCAAGTGTTTGGGCAAGATCATGAACCGAGCGACCTTATTGTCTTCCCCGAACTTGTGACGACCGGATACCCACCCGAAGACCTCGTCCTGCGCCCGTCTTTTATACGGCAAGTAGAGGCACATGTTCATACGCTCGTGTCCGGCACGAAAGATTTCAAAGGATGCGCAGCGATCAGCAGCCCTTGGGTGATTGATGGTGCGCTGTATAACGCCATTCTCGCCGTATCGGCGGGGCGGATCATGGGCGTGTTTGCAAAACATCGCTTGCCGAATTACGGCGTGTTTGATGAGAAACGAATTTTTGAAGCGGGCGGAATTCCCGTGCCTTTAGACTTTCATGGGCGCAAAATCGGGTTTTTGACGTGTGAGGATATCTGGTTCCCCGAAGGCGCAAACGCCCTTAAATCCGCAGGAGCAGAGATTTTAATCGTCCCCAATGCCAGCCCCTATGACGATGCGAAATACGCCGCGCGGCGCGATGTTGCGGCAAAACGCAGCATGGAAACCGGCCTGCCCCTCGTCTATGTCAACCAAATCGGCGGGCAAGACGAATTGGTGTTTGATGGCGGGTCATTCGTGACAGATGGGCAAGGGCGCGTCACGCATCATTTGCCGTTTTTTGAGGAGGCAGTAGAAACGATCATGCTCTCCGCCGACACCATTCCCATGGCGCAAGGCGCAGTGCCGCAAACCGACCGCATCGGTGATTTATACCGCGCGGCAAGGCTTGGCCTGCGCGATTATGTGCGCAAGAACGGCTTTAAGGGGATTTTGATCGGCTTGTCCGGCGGGATTGACAGCGCCCTGTCCGCCGTCATTGCCTGTGACGCCATCGGGACGGAGAACGTGCATTGCGTGATGATGCCGTCACCCTATACCGCGCAAATCAGCCTTGATGACGCGCGTGACCTTGCCCATAACCTAGGCTGCCGCTACGACATTATGCCGATTGAACCGGCGATGCGCGTGTTTGGTGAGATACTCGGGGCGGATGCCGCACAAGGGATTACGGCGGAGAATATTCAATCGCGCAGCCGCGGCCTTATCCTTATGGCCCTGTCGAACAGCGGGGGATATATGGTGCTGTCGACCGGCAATAAATCGGAAATGGCGGTCGGGTATGCCACACTCTACGGCGATATGTGCGGCGGGTTTAACGTGTTGAAAGATATCTATAAAACCGATGTATTTGCGATGTCGGATTGGTGCAATGCCCAAGACGCGGCACAAGGACGCACGCCGCGCATCCCACAACGGATTATCACCCGCCCGCCTAGTGCGGAACTTCGCCCCGATCAAAAAGATGAAGACTCCCTCCCCCCCTATACCGTGTTGGATGCAATTTTACGCGGGATTATCGAGTTGCGCCTCGGCACCGCCGACCTTGTCGCCCAAGGGTTCGACCGCGAAACCATTCGCCGCGTGTGGGGCTTGCTTGACCGCGCTGAATATAAGCGCCGCCAAGCCCCGCCGGGGGTAAAGCTCACCGCCACCGCCTTCGGGCGTGAGCGGCGATACCCCATCACCAACCGTTACCGTGACGACAGCGCATAAGCGAAGCCGCTTTAGCCGCGCCGGCTTGCCGTTACAGATTGCGCCCCAGATCACCCCATCTCACCCTTGTCATCCGGCTTGCAATCTGCTAAATCCTTATGTCTTGAGTGTTTTTACCCCTTTTCACAAGCGAGTGAATAATGACCGTTAAAGTCCGTTTTGCCCCTTCTCCGACCGGCTTGCTGCATATCGGCAACGCCCGCGCCGCCATTATCACATGGTTGTTCGCCAAAAATCAGGGGGGCAAGTTTTTGCTGCGCATTGATGACACCGACACGGAACGGTCTAAAGTCGAATATATCCAAGCGATTCAGGATGACCTGACATGGCTCGGCGTGACATGGGACGACATGGCGTATCAAAGCAAGCGCACAGACCGTTACAACACCGTTATTCAAAAATTGAAGGATAATGGCCGGCTTTACCCCTGCTATGAAACGCCGACCGAGCTCGATTTAAAGCGCAAGTCATTATTGTCGCGCGGATTGCCGCCGATTTATGATCGCGGCGCTTTAAACCTTACGGACGACCAGAAAAAAGCGTTTGAGGCCGAAGGGCGTATGCCGCATTGGCGTTTTCGGATGAATCACGACCCCATCGAATGGAACGACCTTGTGCGTGGCGAAGTCAAATTCCACGGTAAGGATATTTCCGACCCTGTTTTGATCCGTGAGGACGGCAGCCCGCTGTATCATATTTGCTCGGTCATTGATGATATTGATTTTGAAATGACCCACGTTATTCGCGGTGAAGACCATGTGTCGAACACGGCGTTTCACATTCAGATGTTTGAAGCGTTTGGTGGAACTGTGCCGGTTTTTGCGCATTTGCCTTTGCTCACCGATCCACAGGGCGGCAAGCTCTCGAAGCGCCTTGGCTCACTGAGCTTGCAAGAATACCGCACGCAAGAAGGGATTGAGCCAATGGCAGTGATCAGCCTTCTCGCCCGCCTTGGCACCGCCGACCCGATTGAGGCGTTTTCTTCGCCGCAGCCGATTATTGACAGCTTCGATTTTTCGAAGTTTTCAAAAGGTGCGCCAAAATGCGATGTGGAGGAATTAACCCGCCTGAACGCCAAGATCGTACAAGGCATGAGCTTTGACCAAGTGCAAGAGCGGCTTGTGTCGATTGGCATGAAAAAAGGTGACATTACGGCGGATTATTGGGAAGCCGTGCGCCAGAATATGACTTTGCTGCGTGATTTGAAGGATTGGTGGACGGTCACGAATGGCCCCGTCAAAACATCCATCGCCGCCGAGGACAAGGATTATATCGCGCTGGCCTATTCCGTCCTTCCCGCCGCGCCGTGGGATGAACAAACATGGAGCCAATGGATTGCCGCCATCAAGGGCAAAACAGACCGTAAGGGCAAGGCTTTGTTCATGCCGCTGCGTCAGGCCTTGACGGGAATGGATCACGGGCCGGAGCTTGATAAAATGCTCCCCCTTATCGGGCCGGAAAAGGTTCAAGAGCGCCTTTCCTTGATCGCCAAAGCGGCTTAAGGGCGTTAAGGGCGCCGCCCCCGCCTTCTACTGGATTTTGAATGACCTATGTCAGGGAATGGGGGCGTGTTGTTTGCGGTTGCCTCGTGCCTCTTTAATTTCAGCGTGTCTTGTTCCGCCACTTTTTGGAAGGATTTAGCCATTTCGTATTGCTCGTCTATTCCGGCGACTCGCTCGGCAATGTTCAAGACACGGCGGTAGGAATATGGGTGGCTTTCGTCATTATCCTTGATCGCGCGATAGAGTTTGAACAGGTCAAGATCAATGAACGGGTTGGACTCTTGTTTCAGCTCAGCCCGCTTTTCGGTTGATAATTCATCCGCTTCGCGGTCTTCGACCCATATGGTACGGACGAAATCTAGGTAATCACAAAACTGGCGCATTCGCGCATTGGCAGGAAATAGGTCGTGCAGTGTTTGCGGTAAGACTATCCCCGATGACGCAAGATCGCCGTCATAAGTCCACTGCCCGAACAACGGCTTATCACTTGCCAAGGATGCGAAACGACTGACGTGACGCTCCGGCACGTCATAATGAGTGCGGCTTCCGTAGATTCCAAGGTTGCATATTGTCCGAATATAGGCGCGGCAGAGCTGGTCGGCATAGGCAGACACCATATGCGTGTTTGCGAATGCTGCGTTAAACATGGCAAGGCTCGCCGCTTGCTTGGCTTCGTCAGGGCTCTGTCCTTGATCCTTTTGCTGCGCATAGGTTTGGGCGTAGAGGCGGAACAACATGTGTTGACCGTCATTCCCCAATGCGGGCTTTTGAGCCTTCTCAAGCGGGGTTGTATGACCTTGTGCCGCCATGTCGTAAAGAACCCGCGCCGCCATAACCTCCGCCCCCGCCTCAGCGCAGATCATCAGGGTCAGTCGCGATAAGATGTTGGATCGTTCCCGCGTTTCCAATATGTCGTGGATGATGTTTTGCGCCGCATGAGTGAGTTCATGCACCAAGATATGCTCGATGGAGAGGGTGCTGTCCTGATTATACTGAACACGGGCATAGCGCCCTTTATACGGATCGCCTGTTGAAATATAGCTTCGCCCCCACATGCAATTCCCAGCGGTATAGGGGCCAAGATGGGCGCTTTGGAAGCCTATTTTTGCGTCTTCGGCAAAGGCGATGAGCGATGCGCCTTCCGCGCCGCTTGCGCGGATGTTGTCCAAGGCCTGCGCCATGGCGGGCATGGCGCGCTGCATCTTGTCAGGATCGTGCAGGAAGTAAAACGGCTTTACATTCATTCGCGACGGTCTTTTTTTCTATTACACCGCCATTATTACCATAATACAAAGATCGTGCAAAGTTTTGTTTTGCCTTTATCGCGAGTAAGTAAGGTCAGGCCGCCTTTTTTAACGCCTGCGCCATAAAGCCCGCAGCGCGGTCAAAAGCGGTTTGCCAGTCTGGGTCACTGAACACTTTGCCGCCGCTCAGGACGATGCCGCCTTCGGTCATCAGGTTTTGGATCATGCCGGCAGAATGAACGAGCAAGCCCTCGCTGTCGCGCAATGAGCCGGATGTCGCGCCGGATGCGTTGGCGGCGGTGGATTCTAAATCCTCGCCATAGCGGTCTTTGAGGAATGATTTAACCTTTTCAGGGTACAAACGCCCGTCAATGCTCCAGCCCGTCATTAATTTTCCCTGCGCCTTCATATAGCCGATCTCGACCGCTGTGCCAGGGTCCATTTCGGGGCAACGGCGAAACGGGTCGAGGCAGAATATGCCCGCATCGCATTGATCCATCAGGTCAAAGTCGGCCTTGGCGATGGCGATCATTAAATCCTCGCCCGCATCCGCGCCCTCAAGCCCCATTTGGTTGTCAATCGGAGCGCAGCCGACAAGCCCGTGACGGGCGCAGATATCCTTCATCGCGTCAAAAATGGCGGGCGGATCGGCGTAAAAGACCATTGGCCCCGCGAGATAGATTTTCGGTTTGTTTGATATTTGTGTCATGGCTTTGTGCCTCCCCATACAGGAGTTTTAGCCAATCTCATTCCGCAGCGTCAAGAACAATGTCCTTATTGTGGTTTTGGCGGTTGTTTTGCGGGGCGACATTCAGCCGCCCTGTCCACACAAGATAGCCGCGCACAGCAATAGACGTAATCACAATATTATGCACGACAAAGCCAAACTGACCCGACATCCACGCCACGGTAAACCCGCAACAACAGGCAAGAATACTGAATAAAAATCCCTTCGCATTTTGCGATGAGATCATAAAACTCCCCACCATGCCCAAAATCATGGTCATCCAGTCAAGCCCGTAATAGGTTTGTAAAGATTGTATGATGGAATCCGTCATTGTCTGTATCCGTTTCGGCGCTTTGGGTTGCGGTCGGATCAGAATACAATAAACATATTATGAAAATATTAAATTCCAGTAAGAAAAAACGCCTAAGGTGTTGGCTAAGGGGTCGGCTAAGGGGTTGGGGGGCAACCGAACAGATAGACCGATCCATCGTCCTTGCCGTAATCGTCATTATACAGCCCCGCCCCCGCGACGACGTTGCCGGACACCGCAACGCTGTAGCCGAACAAGTCTTCCTCGCCCGGCACATCGGGGTCGATGGTGGCGAGCAAGCCCCAATTATCGTCGCCGCCTTCATTGCGGGAATAGACATAGACATAGCCGCCATTCGTCACATTACGGTCGTCATAGGGCGCACCGACAATCAAAATATCGCCCGACAAGTCAATATTAAAGCCGAACAAGGCGTTGCCTACGCCGCCACCGTTATAGACGATCTTCTTGAATTGTCCCCAATTGCCCGCGCCGCCTTGGTCTTCGTAGTGAATATAAACCGCGCCCGCATCGCCGCCGGCATCGTCATCATAGGGGGCGCCGATGGCGAGGGTGTTGCCCGATACTGCGACATCATAACCGAAATGGTCGCTTGCGCTCTCGCCCGTGAATTTCTTAATCTGACCCCAGTTTTCCGCGCCGCCTTGGTCGCGGGAATAGAGGTAGACCGAGCCTGAATTCGTGCCGTTGGAATCCTCGAGTCGCGCTCCGACCGCTAGGGTTGTACCGCCCATGCTCACAGAATTCCCGAAATAGGCGCCGTTTTCTTCGACCGGCGCAACAAGCTTCTTGATCTGACCCCAATTATCCGCGCCACCTTGGTTGCGCTTGAAGATATAGGCCGCACCGGCCGAGCCTTGCGGAGAAACCAAGTTCAAATTCTTACGCGATGCGCCAATCACCAGATAATCGCCGAATAAAGCCAAGCCGTTTTCATTAGTGGCATAGTCACTGGATTGCGGGTCGCCGTGTTTGACTTTTTTAATCAATCCCCAATTGCCCGCCCCGCCTTGGTTACGCCCATGCAACAAGGCCGCGCCTGAGTTGCCGGCACCGGTATTGTCCCCCGGTGTTGCCACAACCAATATTTCAGGTGAGATGGCGAGGGTCTGACCGAATTGCATGTCGTTGACCGGCGATGTCGGCACGACGTGTTTTTCCAAGACCCATGTGGAATTAGGTTGGCGTTGGTATATGTTCACACCGCCGGTGCGCGAAATCCTGTTCGAATTAAAGAAATCCGTTTTCCATGCCATACCGACTGCCGCATAATCGCCCGACACCACGACGGAATCCCCCATCCGCACCGAATATTCGACGGAGGAATGCGGGATTTGCTTTGAACGCTCTGTCCATGTCGTGCCGGAGCGGCTGAAGATATAGGCCGCGCCGACATTGGTAGCGCTGTTCTCCGTATAGGGTGCGCCCGCTATGGCGTATGTTCCCGTTTTGGATATGCCGACCGAACGGCCAAATTCGTTGCGTTCAGACGCATCCGAGGCATGGAGATATTGTTCCAATCCCCAATTATTTGCACCGCCGGCATCTTTTTGGAACACAAAAGCCGCGCCCGCGTCATACGCCTCTTCGTCGCTGATCCGCGACCCCGTAATCACTCGATCTGCGGCAAGGGTGACTTCACGCCCTTGATCGGTTGCGGAAGCGATGCTCGTATCAACGGCCTGCGTCACAAACCCCCAATTATCCGCGCCGCCTTGGTTGCGTTCAAAAATAAAAACGCCGCCACGGTTAGAGCCATATTCGTCATCCCCCAATGCGCCGACAGCCAGTCTGTCCGCCGTTCCGTTGCCGTCATTATCCTGAATATCGACACTGAATCCGAAATAATCACTCGCACCAAGCCCGTTGGGATTGGTCAGTTTTTTCAGAAAAACCCAATTATCCGCCGATGTTTCGTGAAACAACCAGACCGCCCCTGCGTTGGATACGCCCGCCTCCGTACGGTATCCACCCGCAACCACCGCGATGTCCCCCGCAATCGCCACGGCACGACCAAACTGGTCGCTCGTGACAGGGGTGGCGTCAGGGTGGTTCAAGATCACGACTTGCCCCCAGCTATCCGCACCGCCGCTATCCCTGCGGTATATTCTGGCGTTGCCTTGGTTAATAACGGCGGCGTTGTGTGCGTTGGAACCCGCGATAGCCTTGTCGCCGGAAATATCGACGGAAATACCGTGATTGTCTGAGCCTGTTCTGGTTGCGACCTGCCCCCAATTATCCGCGCCGCCTTGGTCTTTTTTGAAAATGGCAATCCGGTTGGCGTTATAGGCGCCGACGATGGTGTAATCGCCGTCAATCGCCACGGATTGGCCGAAATAATGGGATGTGCCGGTAACGCTCGGTTCCACTTCCTTTAGCCGCGTCCACGACGCGCCGGAGCGCTTATAGATGGTCGCCGCCCCATCAAAAAGACGGTTACGCGTAGCGCGTGGCGCACCAACAATCGCATAAGTGTCGGTGATGGCGGATTGTTGTTCAAAGCCGTAATACATCGCGTTTTGACCATGGGTGGCCGCGGTGGGGGTGAACAGGGCTTCTTGCACCCCGATTCCGGTGCAAATGCCGTCACTGTACATGGCTTGCCATGTCGTGCCGTTGCAGTATTTCATTTGCGTGGCGTCAGCGGAGATCGTCCCCGCCGGTGTGCCGACACAGGACGTCAGAGCCTCGCACTGAACATTGACCCAGTTGCTCCCGTTACAATAACGAAGGACGTTGCCCGCAGTGTTGTATTCAACATCGCCTTCTTGCCCCGCGGTGCAGGACACGCCGACATTGCCGCATAAATTACGCAAGGAATCCCCGAATTTGCAAGCCGCCATGAATTTCGTGCCGTTATTATAGGTCATGATATATTGACCAGCAACGGACACGGGGCAACTTGCCCAAGACTTAGAATAAGAAAAAGACAGGAAACACAGTATTGCCAGCGACAAGACAGATAACTTTTTAATGATACCTGTCATAAAAATGTGATCGGGTAATAATGTCATTATACCATTTTAATAGAAAAAATGGCTCGATCAACCCTAAAACGTATTTTTATGGCTTTGTTCTTTACGGCGTTGGTGGACAGCCGAACAAATACACCGATCCGTCATCCTTGCCGTAGTCGTCATTGTAAAGCCCAGCCCCCGCAACCACGTTGCCCGACACCGCCACGCTCCACCCGAACAAGTCGCCTAGCCCCGGTACATCGGGGTCGATGGTGGCGAGCAAGCCCCAGTTATCATCGCCGCCTTCGTTGCGGGAATAGACGTAGACATAGCCGCCGTTTTCGACGTTGCGGTCATCATAGGGCGCACCGACAATCAAAATATCGCCCGACAAGTCAATGTTAAAGCCGAACAAGGCGTTGCCCACGCCGCCGCCGTTATAGACGATCTTCTTAAATTGTCCCCAATTGCCCGCGCCGCCTTGGTTTTCGTAGTGAATGTAAACCGTGCCTGTGTCGGTGCCGGCATCATCGTCATAGGGTGCGCCGATCGCCATCGTACTGCCCGACACGGCAACGTCATAGCCGAATTGGTCACCGACGTTCTCACCCGTAAGTTTTTTGATTTGCCCCCAATTATCCACGCCGCCTTGGTCGCGGGAATAGAGATAAACTGAACCTGAGTTCGTGCCGTTGGAATCCTCGATCCGCGCCCCGACCGCGAGGGTTGTGCCGCCCATACTCACGGCGTTACCGAAATAGGCGCCGTTTTCTTCGACCGGAGCGACAAGTTTTTTGATTTGTCCCCAATTATCGGCGCCGCCTTGATTGCGTTTGAAGATATAGGCCGCGCCCGCAGAGCCTTGCGGAACAACCAGATTCAAATTTTTGCGCGACACACCAAGCACCAGATAATCACCGAATAAAGCCAAGCCGTTTTCATTTCCGGCATAGTCGTTACCTTGCGGGTCGCCGTGTTTGACTTTTTTAATCAGCCCCCAATTCCCCGCGCCGCCTTCATTACGCCCATGCAAAAGCGCTGCCCCGGAATTGCCCGCGCTGCTGTTATCCCCTGGTGTTGCCACAACCAATATTTCGGGCGAGATAGCAAGCGTCTGACCGAATTGCATGTCGTTGACCGGCGCTGTCGGCACGACGTGTTTTTCCAAGATCCAAGTGGAATTGGGTTGGCGCTGGTATATGTTCACGCCGCCGGTGCGATAGATTCGGTTGCTGTTCCAAAAATCTGTCTTCAAGGCCATGCCGACCGCCGCATAGTCCCCCGACACCACGACGGAATCCCCCATCCGCACCGAATATTCAACGGAGGAATGCGGGGTTTGTTTGGATTGCTGAGTCCATGTTGTGCCGGAGCGAGCATAGATATAGGCCGCACCGACATTGGTGGCACTGTTCACCGCATAGGGTGCGCCGGCAATGGCATAGGTTCCCGTTTTCGACAGGCCGACAGAGCGACCAAGTTCATCGCGATCCGATCCGTCGGAGGCGTATACATATTGTTCGACGCCCCAATTATTGGCGCCGCCATTATCTTTGCCGAAAATGATTGCCGCTCCGGCATCCGTGCCTTGATCGTCGTTCAAACGCGTACCTGATATCAAACGGTCGTTCGCCAGCGCGATTTCGCGGCCTTGATGAAAGGATGATACGGAAATCGTTGTGTCGGCAGTCTGTGTCACCAGCCCCCAGTTATTCGCACCGCCTTGGTCACGCTCGAAAATAAATATCGTGCCTTTATCGCCACCGAAATTATCATCTCCAAAAGCGCCGACAGCAATCCGGTCGCCTGTGCCGTTGGAGTCGTTATCCTGTACATCGACGCTGTAACCGAAATAATCATTCGCACCCAAGCCGTTGGGGTTGGTGATTTTTTTCAGCAAAGACCAATTATCCGCCGATGTTTCGCGGTAAACCCAGACAACGCCTGCATTGCTAATTCCCGCTTCCGTCCGGTATCCGCCCGCAACCACCGCAATATCCCCCGCAATAGCCACGGTACGACCGAAATAGTCGTAGTTCACGGGGTCGGGTTCGGGATGGTTGAGGATGACGACCTCGCCCCACGCATCGGCTCCGCTTCGATCCTTGCGGTATATTCTCGCCTGCCCTTGCCGTACCGCCGCGCCGCTGTAACCGTGACTGCCGCCGATGGCCTTGTCACCGTTGATGTCGACAGACACGCCGTGATAGGTCGCGCCGGTACGGGTGGCGATTTGTCCCCAATTATCGGCACCGCCTTGGTCTTTTTTGAATATAAAAACTCGGTTGTTGTTATAGGCACCGACCATGGCGTAATCGCCGTCAATCGCCACAGCTTGACCGAAATAATGGGAGACTCCCGTGACGCTCGGCTCCAGTTCCTTGATCCGTGACCATGTTGTGCCGGATCGTTTATAGATGGTCGCCGCCCCGTCGATAAGCACGTTACGCGTGGCCTGTGACGCACCGACAATCGCATAGGTGTCGGTGATGGCGACTTGTTGTTCCATCGCATATTGCATTGCGTTTTGACCGTGAGTGCCCGCGGTGGGGGTGAACAAGGCTTCTTGAACCCCGATCCCCGTGCAAATGCCGTCACTGTACATGGCTTGCCATGTCGTGCCGTTGCAGTATTTCATTTGCGTGGCGTCAGCGGAGATCGTTCCCGCCGGCGTGCCGACACAGGACGTCAGAGCCTCGCACTGAACATTGACCCAGTTGCTCCCGTTACAATAGCGAAGGACGTTACCAGCCGTGTTGTATTCAACATCGCCCTCTTGCCCCACCGTGCAGGACACGCCGACATTGCCGCATAAATTGCGCAAGGAATCCCCGAATTTACACGCCGCCATGAATTTCGTGCCGTTGTTATAGGTCATGATATATTGACCCGCGACGGACACAGGACAGCTTGCCCACGCCGCATGAGGCAGGCTCGCGAGCAGGACAGTCACAAAAACAAACCCCCAAAGCAAAGCAGAAAAACGACGTTGAACACGAAGGAAAAACGGTATTTTGAAACCTGATGATTGGAAGATCTTCATTGTGCTGTCCCCTGACCTTTAGGTGATCGGGGAGTAAGAAAACCCATAGAATGAAGGGTCGCTATGGCCTTTACCAAAGGCTGTACATACGCCATAGCCTCCCCGACCATACGCCGAGGAGTGCAAAACAGTTGCACAAGCTGCATTCTATCGGGGTTTCTTAGTCCCCAGACCGCAGACACCCCACGATCCATCACAGACAGTAGAAGAATAGTGGAAGAACGGCAAGGTTGTTTTTTATAAAACAAAAATACTAAACGAAACAATCAAGCTCAACCCAATCTATACTAAACGTGTTACACAAAAAACAAATCTCATAGTGCCCGCTAAGGCGTCGGCGGACAACCGAACAAATACACCGACCCGTCATCCTTGCCGCCATCATCGTTATACAAGCCGCCCCCTGCGACGACGTTACCGGACACGGACACGCTGTAGCCGAAATAGTCCGTTTCGCCTGGGGTGTTCGGCACGATGGTGGCGAGTTGCCCCCAATTATCGTTACCGCCCTCGTTGCGCGAAAACACGTACACATAGCCCGCATCGGTCAAGTTTGTGTCGTCATACGGCGCGCCGACAATCAAAATATCGCCCGCGAGGTCGATCTGGAACCCGAACAAGGCGTTGCCTGAGCTGACCCCTGGGTAATTGAGTTTTTTGAACAAGCCCCAATTGCCCGCGCCGCCTTGGTCTTTGTAATAGAGATAAACGGCGCCACGATCCGTTCCGGCAGCGTCTTGATACGGAGCGCCGACCGCGACCGTGTCGCCCGACACCGCCACGTCATAGCCGAAATGGTCGTTGGCGGCCTCACCGACAAATTTCTTGATTTGCCCCCAGTTATTCGTGCCGCCTTGATCCTTTGAAAACAAATAGACTGCGCCCGAGTTTACGCCGTTTGCATCCTCAATCCGAGAGGCAACGGCGATGATGTTGCCCCCCATATCAACGGCGTTGCCGAAGCGAGCCTCATGTTCGTCAACAGGCGGAATGAGCTTTTTGACCTGTCCCCAATTATCCGCACCGCCTTGATTGCGGTTGAAAATATAGGCAGATCCTGAGTTACCCTGCGGCGAAACAAGTGTTCCGTCATCGCCAAGCGCCCCTGCGACAATGTAGTCACCAAACAGGCTGAGGCCATTTTCAGAGCCCATAACATCGCTTGCTTGTCGGTCGAGGGCTTTGAGCTTTTTAAACTCGCCCCAATTGCCGACGCCGCCGTGGTTGCGGCTGTAGAGCATGATGGCGCCGGAATCGCTGGCACCCGCGTTATCCCCCGGCACGGCGACGGCCAAAAATTCGGGCGAGATGTCAACCGTAATTCCGAAATGCCCGTCCCCATAGGGGGTTTCAGGCGTGATGTGTTTTTCCAATGACCACGTTGCATTCGCGGCGCGTTTATAAATGTTTACACCGCCTGTGGCGCGGGTGCGCAATGTGTTCCACAAATCAGTTTTATAGATGATGCCGACAGCGGCATAGTCGCCCGACACCGCCACGGAGTCGCCCATCCGTACCGAATATTCGATGGAGGATGTGGGGGCAAGTTTGGCGCGCTGTGTTGAGGTCGTGCCGGAACGGCTGAAGATATAGGCGGCACCGGCCACGGGGTCGTTCGTAATGTCAAACGGGGCGGACGCCATGGCATAGGCGCCTGTTTCCGAAAACGCCACGGCGCGCCCGAATTCATTGCGCACCGCAGGGTCACCAGCATAGATATATTCTTCGATCCCCCAGTTATTGGCGCCGCCCGTATCCTTGCCGAAGATGATCGCCGCGCCGGCATCAACGCCTTGGTCGTCATTGGCGCGGACACCAACAATCATTTTATTATTGGTCGTCAAGCTAAGACCACGGCCGATCTCCACCGTGGTTGGATTTGCGTTTGTGCGGTCACCCGTATGCGTGACCAAGCCCCAATTATTCGCGCCGCCTTGGTCGCGCTCGAAAACGAAGATCGTACCTTTATTGCTCCCGAAATCGTCGTCGCTCAGCGCCGACACAACCAAACGGTCGGCGGTGCCGTTGCCGTCGTTATCCTTGATGTCGACGGCATAGCCGAAAAGGTCACTCGACCCCAGCCCGTTGGGGTTGGTGATTTTCTTGAGCAAAGACCATGTGTCCAAGGCCGTTTCACGGTATAGCCAGACCGCACCAGCGTCGCCGATACCGCCCTCGTTCTGATAGGGGCTGGCGACCACAGCAATATCGCCCGCGATGGCGACCGTGTCACCGAAACGATCCGACGCAACCGGCGCAACCTCAGGATTTTCCAAAATAACAACCTCGCCCCATGCATCGACACCGCTTCGATCCTTGCGATAAATTCGGGCGCGGCCTTGGCGGTAGCCAGAGCCCGAGCTTGCGGTACCGTGATAGGGGCTTCCGGCTATGGCTTTGTCACCTTCGATATCGACGGAGAAACCGTGATATTGACTGCCCGACCGCACGGCAATCTCACCCCAGTTATCGGCGCCGCCTTGGTCTTTTTTGAAAATGAAGGCGCGGTTGGCGCTATACGCCCCGACCATAATGTAATCGCCATCCATCGACACGGAATTGCCGAAATAATGAGTCACACCATACACACTGGGGACAAGCTCCTTGATTCGTGCCCATGCCGCGCCGGTGCGTTTATACATCGTCACCGCGCCGTCACGAAGCCTGACCCGCGTGGCGAATTGCGAGCCGACCGCGGCATAGTCATCGGTCATCGCGATTTGGTCTTCCCACCCGTAATACATGGTGTTTTGACCGTGCGATGCGCCAGTGGGTGTGAAGACCGCTTCTTGCACCCCGATACCGACGCATATTCCGTCATTATACATGGCTTGCCATGTCGTGCCGTTGCAGTATTTCATTTGCGTCGTGTCGGCGGAAATCGTCCCCGCCGCCGTGCCGACACAGGATCCGAGCGCCTCGCACTGGACGTTGATCCAGTTACTCCCGTTGCAATAGCGCAAAACCGTTCCGGCGGCGCTGTATTCAACGTCGCCTTCTTGCCCCGCCGTGCAGGACACGCCGACATTGCCGCATAAATTACGCAAGGAATCGCCGAATTTACAGGCCGACATATATTTCGTGCCGCTGTTATACGTCATGATGTATTGTCCGGCCTCCGCCACAGGACAACTTGCCCGCGCCTCAAACGGCAGGATTACAACAAGGAGCGCCCAAAACAGACAAGCTATTTTCTTCATTTTGTCCGAATAAAAAACGGCATCCCTGTGGTTAGAGATGCTCCCCTTTATTGTGACGTATTTATTTTAAGAAAACAATAACGATGCGATGCCGAACGGCTCACAATATTACGGCACAGGCGGACAGCCGAACACATAAATAGCGCCATCATCAACGCCCGCATCGTCGTTATAGATTCCGCCTGCGGCAACGACATTTCCCGACACGGCGACACTGAAGCCAAACAAGTCCTCTACCCCCGGAACATTCGGGTCAATCGTCGCCAAAAGTCCCCAGTTATCGTTGCCGCCTTCGTTGCGGGAATAGACATAGGTATAGCCGCCATCCGTCACATTGGTGTCGTCATAGGGCGCGCCAATGATCAAAATATCGCCCGACAAGTCCAGCGCCCGACCAAACAGAGCATTGCCGCTGCTTGCCCCGTCATAGACCATCTTCTTTTCCAGACCCCAATTGCCCGAACCGCCATTATCGCGATAATAAATATACACCGCGCCGCGGTCTGTTCCGGCGTCATCGTCATAGGGGGCACCAATCGCCATCGTGTCGCCCGACACTGCGACTTCCCATCCGTAATGATCGCTCGCGGACTCACCGGTCATACGCTTGATCAAACCCCAATTATCCGCGCCCCCTTGGTCACGTTCATAAATATAAATCGCCCCAGCATCCGTACCATTCGCGTTTTCGCGTGCGGCTCCAGCAACCAGCGTGGTTCCCGCAAGATCAACCGACCGCCCGAAATAGGCGGCATGCTCCTCAACCGTTGGGACGACTTTTTTGATTTGCCCCCAGTTATCCGCGCCGCCTTGATCCTTTTTAAAAATGGCGACGGATCCGGCACTTCCTTGAGGATAGACGAGGCTTCGGTTATCGCCGCCAACGCCGAGAACGATATATTCGCCAAACAACGCAATCCCGTTTTCCGCTCCGGCGTCTTGGCTGCCCGCCGCATAATCGTGCTTGATGAGCTTGCTGAAGCCCCAATTTCCTGCTCCGCCGACGTTTCGGCCAAAGAGCATTGCGCCGCCGGAATCGCCGCCGCCCGTATCATCGCCCGGCACGCCGACAACCAAATATTCCGGCGAAATATCTAGCGTCTGCCCAAACTGCATCGAGTTTGCGGGGGACGGCGGCAAAACGTGCTTATCGAGCGACCATGTTGCGTCCGGCGCGCGCTTGTAAATATCGACTCCGCCGACGACTGTCCATTTATTCGCCACCCAGTAATCGGTTTTATAAATAATGCCTGTGGCGGCATAATCGCCCGAGGCCGCGACGGCATCCCCCATCCTGACCGAATGCTCAATGCCTGAATGGGGTTGCGTGCGCTGGCGCTGAGTCCATGTGCTGCCTGAACGGCTGTATGTATAGGCCGCCCCTCTTTCCCCTTCGTACATTGACCCCATTGTGGCGTAAGTGCCGGATTCGTCCATTGCGACGACTCTGCCTTGTTGGTCGTTGGCGCTTGAAAGACTGCCATACAGGAATTGTTCAACACCCCAGTTATTGGCACCGCCCACATCTTTGCCGAAAACGACGGAAGCACCGGCATTGCTGCCTTGCGTATCGTCCAAAATAATGCCCGAGATAACACGATCCCCCCCAAGGACGGTGCTAAACCCCAAATACTGTGAGGTAGCCGGTGAAGCCGTATCATCGATTTGCTTGACCAAGCCCCAATTATTGGCGCCGCCTTGATTGCGTTCATACACAAACACTGTGCCTTTATTGCTGCCGCCTTCATCATCTGCGTACGCGCCGATCACCATGCGATCCGCCGTGCCGTCATTATCAAGGTCTTTCAGATCAACACTCGACCCGAAATAATCACTCGACCCCAAGCCATTCGGGTTGGTAAATTTCTTCAACATCACCCAGTTATCAAGCGATGTTTCTTGGTACAGCCAGATGACCCCCGTATTCGCAACGCCGGAATCATCCACATTCGGCCCGCCTATTGCGGCCATGTCGGCGGCAATCGCCACCGAGTTACCAAGGTTATCGCTGATGACCGGCGTGCCAGGGTGCGTGAGGATAACAACTTGCCCCCATGCATCGGCGCCGCCGCTGTCCCGCCTATAAATACGGGCATTGCCTTGGTTCGTCGCCGCGCCGTCCGCGCCGTGCGCGCCTGCAATAGCCTGATCCCCATCCAGATCGACAGCAATGCCGGAATATGTCGATCCGCCGCGCATTACCAATTCGCCCCAGTTATCGGCTCCTCCATGATCTTTTTTGAAAAAATGGACGCGGCTTCCGCCATAGGCGCCGACAATCGCATAATCGCCATCCATGGCGACAGCATTGCCGAAATAATGGGCAACACCGTTGCCTGTGGGAACAAGTTCCTTGAGCCGTGTCCATGTTGTGCCGCTGCGTTTATAGACCGTTACAGCCCCGTCACGCAGACGGTTACGCGAACCAAGCATCGACCCCGCCATCATGTACGCATCCGTCATGGCAAGACCGTTAGGGTGGGTGAATTGGACAGCGTCCTCTCCATCCGTTGCGTTTGACGGAGAAAATGTGGCTTCTTGCACCCCGATCCCCGTACAAATGCCGTCATTATACATGGCTTGCCATGTTGTGCCGTTGCAGTATTTCATTTGTGTGGCATCGGCGGAGATTGTTCCCGCCGCCGTTCCGACGCAAGAACCAAGCGATTGGCATTGAACATTGACCCAGTTACTGCCGTTACAATAACGCAGGACACTGCCCCCTGTATTATATTCGACATCCCCTTCTTGGCCGGCTGTACACACCCCCGCAGGGTCGCCGCATAAATTACGCAGCGAGTCACCAAACTTGCACGCTGCCATGAATTTCGTGCCGTTATTATAGGTCATGATATATTGTCCGGCGACGGACACAGGGCAAGTTGCCTGCACCGCGCGAAGCGGCACAAGCGCACAAAAGACAACAGCCACAGCAGCGAAAATTTTTCCGCTTATCCTCATGAAACATCTTTGATTAGTGATAACCTGTTCCCTCAGTTTGAAGCACGAATCCTAAAAAAGCAATAACAACCCTATTTTTGTTGTGCACTTTATTCGCCTTATTCGCCCCCTCTATGGCACAGACGGGCAGCCGAACACGTATACCGCACCGTCATCAACGCCCGCATCATCATTATAAATGCCGCCTGCGGCAACGACATTTCCCGACACTGCAACGCTGTATCCGAAATAATCCCCCTCACCCGGAACATTCGGGTCAATCGTCGCCAAAAGCCCCCAATTATCGTTGCCGCCTTCGTTGCGGGAATAGACATAGGTATAACCGCTGTTATTCGCATTGGTGTCGTCATTCGGTGCGCCGACAATCAAGATATCGCCCGATAAATCAAGCGCCCAGCCAAAAAAGGCATCTCCTGCACCTCCGGCTCCACCATAGGGTATTTTCTTTTCCAGCCCCCAATTACCCGCACCACCATTGTCGCGGTAATAGACATAGACAGCCCCGCGATTGGTTCCGCCGGTATCTTCATAAGGCGCCCCTATGACCATCGTATCCCCCGAAATGGCAACTTCGAAGCCGTAAAGATCTCCGGCATTCTCGCCCGTCATACGTTTGACTTGCCCCCAATTCTCACTGCCGCCTTGGTCACGTTCGAAAACATATACGGCACCGGAATCGTTACCATTGGAATCTTCACGCGCCGCGCCGGCCACGAGCGTTGTCCCCGAAAGGTCAACAGACCTGCCGAAATAGGCTCCGTGTTCCTCAACCGTTGGCACGACTTTCTTGATTTGCCCCCAATTATCGGCGCCGCCTTGATTGCGCTCATACACAAACAAAGAGCCTTTATTGCTGCCATAGGTGTCGTCACCATAGGCTCCGATTACAACTCGATCAGCCGTGCCGTCACCATCCAGATCCTTCACGTCCACGGAAGAGCCGAAGTAATTGCTCGCAGACGCCCCGTTGGGGTTTACGAGTTTCTTGATCAACGCCCAGTTATCTTGAGATGTTTCTTGGTAGAGCCAGACCACACCGGTATCCACGAAACCCGGCTCATCCGCGACATGGCTCCCAACGGCAGCGATATCACCCGATATCGCTGCGGAACGCCCAATATTGTCATTAGCGATCGGCGGCGTACCAGGGTGATTGAGAATAACAACCTGCCCCCAAGCGTCAGCGCCGTCCTTATCGCGCCTGTAAATACGGGCATTGCCTTGATTCGCTGCTGCACCATCGGCGCCATACGCCCCCGCGATAGCCTTGTCGCCATCAAGGTCAACAGACAGACCGGAGTAGCCTGACCCCGCGCGCATCACCAGCTCGCCCCAATTTTCCGCGCCACCTTGATCTTTTTTGAAGAAATGAACACGGCTTCCGCCAAAGGCTCCGACGATTGCGTAATCGCCGTCCATAGCGATGGAGGCGCCGAAATAGTGATTTGCTGCGCTACCACTGGGGACAAGTTCCTTGACACGGTTCCATGTTGTGCCGCTGCGCTTATACACAGTCACTGCACCATCGCGCGTTTTGTTACGTGCGGCATAAATCGCCCCCGCCATCATGAAATCATCCGTCATCGCAAGGCCGCTCATATAGGTAAAATAAAGCGCGTCATCGCCGTCCGTGGCGTTGCTCGGGGTTAAGATCGCCTCTTGTACACCGATTCCGGCGCATATGCCGTCATTATACATGGCTTGCCACGTCGCACCGTTACAGTACTTCATCCGTTCCGTATCGGCGGAAATCATGCCCGCCGTCGTACCGGCACAGGACGTGAGCGTTTCGCATTGCACGTTGACCCAGTTCGTGCCGTTGCAATAGCGCAGCACACTCCCCGCCGTATTATATTCCAAGTCACCTTCTTCTCCTGCCGCGCAAGCCGCGTCCGTTACGCCGCATAAATTGCGCAAGGAATCACCATATTTACAGGCGGCCATAAATTTCGTGCCGTTATTATAGGTCAGGATGTATTGTCCGGCGGTAGAGACTGGGCATGACGCGCTTGCAGTATCCATCATGATGAGTACAAACACGCAGGCGAAAAAAGCAATGGATGTGAACCCTTGGAACGTCTTTTGTTTTGTAGCCCCCTTGTTTGATCGAGAATAAACATTGTTGCAAATGATAGTCATACTCAACTCTTGGGCTTTCTTATTGGACACGTTCACTGTTTACTTTCTCCGTTTTGTTTAAGATATGCGTTAGGGTTCCCAGAAGCAGCGGGGCTTTCCGGCGATTTAGGAATCACAACTGCGCCGTCATGAAAACACTCGACAGCCTTTAAACCGGAGCTTTGAACATAACCGTCACTCGGCCAGAAACCGAAACGCAGAACCATTTTGCGCGTCCATATAAAACAGGCGCGCATCATACAACCAGTGCAGACTGCATATTATGGTATGATAAGGTTGTGAAACCCAGAGCTGTATGCCATACTGCGTAGGATACAGCCTTTCTTAAGTATACTTTTGATTGCAAAAGAATGTAAACACACCCACATAGGATGCAGATATGCATTTTTTGCATATCTGTAAGCGACTGTAATAAATAGTGTTTTTATAAAAAACCGTCTAAGGCAGCTTATCTTTTTAGAAAAAATATAGTTTTGCAGGGCGCGATACAGTAACCATTAGTGACTGTGTCTGATCTAAATCATTAATCAACTTTTTAGAGAAAAAAATAGACGCCGCGAAGCAAAGCGCTCGAATGCTAAGAAGAGCCTATACAGTCCTTCATCCCGCTGATTACCCGAATACACCTCGCCTGTCCCCCTCCCTATGGTACAGGAGGGCAGCCGAAAAGGTAGACCGAGCCGTCATCAACGCCGAAATCATCGTTGTATAGGCCGCTGCTGGCGACCACGTTGCCGGAAACGGCAACACTGAACCCGAAATAATCGCCCTCCCCCGGTACATTGGGGTCAATCGTTGCGAGCAAGCCCCAATTGTCGTTGCCCCCTTCGTTGCGGGAATAGACATAGGTATAGCCGCCATCTGTCTGGTTGGTATCGTCGAGCGGCGCGCCGACAATCAAAATATCGCCCGACAGGTCAATGGACTGGCCGAAGGCGGCATCGCCCGCGCCAGCGCCACTGTAGATCTGCTTTTTCTCCAGCCCCCAGTTATTGGCACCGCCATTATTACGGTAGTAAATATAGACCGTACCAGTATTTGTGCCGGCATCATCGTCATAGGGCGCCCCAATCGCTAATGTGTCACCAGACACCGCGACTTCATAGCCATATTGATCATTCGCCGATTCCCCGACAAGACGCTTGACCTGCCCCCAATTATCCAAGCCGCCTTGGTCGCGTTCGAACAGGTACACCGCGCCGGAGTTGCCGCCATTGGCGTCCTCAAGCCGTGCGCCCACCGCCAAGGTCGTGCCGCCCATATCGACGGCATTGCCGAAATTTGCGCTATTCTCGGTGACGCTTGAAACAATTTTTTTAATCTCGCCCCAATTATCCGCGCCCCCTTGGTTACGGTGGAAAATATAGGCCGCACCGGCATCTATTTGTGGAAAAACGAGGTCGCGGTCTTCGCGAAATGCACCGAGGACGATGTAATCGCCAAACAAGCTAAGGCCATTAAACTCCCCCGCCCTGTCTTCAGATTCAGCGTCGGATGGTTTGATTTTTTTGATTTCGCCCCAATTGCCCGCGCCGCCGACGTTACGCCCGAAGATAATCGCGCCGCCCGATCGGGTCGGGCCGTTGTCCAGCGGAACACCGACCACCATATATTCGGGCGAAACATCCAATGTCGCGCCGAATTGCATGTCACTCGGCGGCGATGTCGGCACAAGATGTTTGTCCAAAATCCATGTGGCATTTGGTTGACGTTGGTAAATATTCACCGCACCAGTGCGTTCAGAGCGGAAAGTCGTCCAACGGTCGGTCTGGTAAATCATACTGACGGCCGCATAATCGCCGGACACCGCGACGGAGTCGCCCATCCGCACCGAGTATTGATAGGTTCCGGGGGGCGTGAGTTTTTGTTGTTGCGTCCATGTCGCACCGGAACGACTGAAGGCATAAACCGCGCCCGGCTGCGCGCCCGCATTCTGGCGAAAAATCGCACCAAAGGCGGCGTAGTTTCCGGTTTCGGATGCGGCAACCCCGCGCCCAAGCTCGTCGAGCGTGTCAGTGTCCCCACCCCAGACATAGGTTTGCAGCCCCCAGTTATTCGCACCGCCTTCATCCTTGCGGAATATCATTCCAGCCCCTGCGTCCACGCCATTTTCGTCATTGAGGCGTGAGCCAGAGATGATGTAATCCCCCGCCAGTGTCACATCAAACCCGACATGCCGCGACGTTGGTGACACGGTGGCATCCGATGTTTGTGCCACGAGTCCCCAATTATTGGCGCCGCCTTCGTCGCGTTCATAAATATAAATCGTGCCGCGGTCACCGACCTGCGTATCATCTCCATAGGCGGTGACGACCAGCCTGTCCGCCGTGCCGTTATTGTCGAGATCCTTGATATCGAGCGCATAGCCGAAAAGGTCGCTTGCACCTAGGCCGTTGGGATTGAGAAGTTTCTTGTGATACGACCATGTGTCGAGCGCCGTTTCGCGGTATAAATAGACCGCCCCCGCATTGGCAACGCCGGATTCATCGCGTTCATAGGCGCCGACGACGGCAACATCCGCCGCAATCGCCACAGCCCGACCAAATCGGTCATAATTGACTTTATCAACATCGGGGTGGTCGAGAATGACGACCTCACCCCATGCATCGGCGCCGCCCCTATCCCTGCGGTAAATGCGGGCGCGTCCTTGGTCAACCACGGTCGCGTTATGAGCATAGCCACCGGCGATGGCTTGATCTCCCTCAAGATCAACGGCTTCGCCGTGCCAGCTATTGCCGCTGCGCACCGCGATTTGCCCCCAGTTATCGGCACCGCCGCTGTCCTTTTTAAAGAAATAAACCGTGCTGCGCCCGCCCGCGCCGACAATCACGTAATCGCCGTCCATTGACACTCTTTGACCAAAATAGTCAAATGTGTCAATCGGGCTGGGGACGAGCTCCTTGAGCCGCGTCCATGTCGCGCCGGAACGTTTATAGACCGTTGCCGCGCCATCAAGAATGGAATTACGTGTCGCGCGGTGAGCACCAATCACCATATAGTCATCGGTCATTGTGATGCCTTGGCTCGCGCCGAAATGCACCGTGTCTTCGCCTTCGGTGCTGGCATTGGGGGTAAACAGGGCTTCTTGCACGCCGATGCCGGTGCATATCCCGTCATTATACATGGCTTGCCATGTCGTGCCGTTGCAGTATTTCATCTGTGTCGCATCGGCGGAAATCGTGCCCGCCGTTGTACCAGCGCAGGAGCCAAGCGATTCACATTGGACGTTGATCCAGTTGCTGGCGTTGCAATAACGCAGGACGTTGCCAGCCGTGTTATACTCTACGTCGCCTTCTTGACCCGCGGTGCAGGCCGCTCCGGTCACGCCGCATAAATTGCGCAAAGAATCGCCGAATTTACACGCCGCCATAAATTTGGTGCCGTTATTATAAGTCATGATATATTGACCGGCGACGGACACGGGGCACGACGCGTTTGCGGGGCTAATCGCCCACGCCCACAACACACAAGCAAGAAATACCCAGCATACAACGACTTGCAGTTCTTTTGCTCCGTGCGTGAACTGTGAATAAATACGATTATAGATGAAAAAATTAAAAGAAGTAATAACGCAAGTTTTACAGCAGTTTATAGGCGTATTCATAGCTTACGTCCTCCGCTTTTGTCAACAACATGTGCCAAAAGTCACCAGAAGCAATGAAGCTCTGGTGACCGGGAGTTCACAACTGTAATACCATGAAAACAGCCGACGGCTTTTAAGCCGGAGCTTTGGACATAACCGTCGCTCCCGGCCGTAAGCCGAGTGCGGCACCAAACGGTGCTCTTGTAAGGAAAACAAGCGCACAGATAACGACCGGTGCGGGCCGCATGATATTGATGAGGTTGTGAAGCCCCGAGCCGTAATGCCTACGGCTTGGCGTCATTATGCAGAGGATTGAAAGAGAAAGCAAAACTATTCGATATAGATGGCTTCGCGGCGGGCAGATTGACGCCGAACGCCGCGCCCCTATGCCTACCCCATCAGCCCTTCGTTTTTAAGGCTCGTTAAACCCTTGCGCGACACGATGATATGGTCGTGGACGACGATATCGAGGGTTTTAGCGGCTTCGACGACTTGTCTTGTCATGTCGATGTCGGCACGGCTCGGGCTGGGGTCGCCGCTGGGATGGTTATGAACGAGGATCAGCGCGGTGGCGTTGAGCTGTATCGCGCGTTTAACAATTTCACGCGGGTATACAGGGGTTTGATCGACCGTTCCCGATTGCTGGACTTCATCGGCGATCAGGTTGTTTTTGCGATCAAGGAATAAAATCCTGAAATGTTCTCTTTTCTCCTGCGCCATCGTTGCGCGCAAGTAATCCATCAACCGCGCCCAACTGTTCAACACCGGCTCGCCCATCACCGATGCCCGCAACATACGGTGCGCCGAGGCTTGAACGAGTTTGAGCGCCACGGCGGCGTTTTTCGTCATGCCTTTAAACGCCGCAAGATCGTCATAATCGGTTGCCAAAACCGCTTCGTATGATTTGAAATGTTTGATGAGGTCTTTGGCGAGGGGCTTGGTGTCCTTGCGCGGGATGCCGAGGAAGAGCAGCATCTCAATCAGTTCATAATCGGCCAGCGCCTCACCCCCGCCCTCCACAAAGCGTGTGCGCAGGCGGTCACGATGGCCGAGATGGTGCGGCTTGTCATCGGCTTGTCCGCCGTTTTGGGCGGCGGTGGCTTTGGCAGCGGCAGTGTCAGCGGCGGAGTGAAGCGGCGCTTCGGGGTTTGTGGTTTGTTCATCCGTCGCCTTTATCCATGATGGGTCAGGCAGCGCGAGGGATGATCCTTGCGCGGCGGGCATAAGGTCGGAAAAATGCGTTCCCGATTTGCGGGTCATTATGTTGCTCTGTTGTCTAGGCTGCGCTATACGGGGGCTTGGTGTGTCCCGCCGGCGATAATGTGAAAATTTCAAACCCGTCATCCGTGACGGCGAGGCTGTGTTCAAATTGTGCCGATAATTCGCGGTCGCGCGTCACCGCCGTCCATCCATCGGACAAGACTTTTGTTTCGTATCGTCCGGCGTTGATCATCGGTTCGATGGTAAAGAACATGCCGGCCTCCAGCACCGTATCATTGCCCGGTTCGACGTAATGCAAAACGGAGGGCAGGTCATGAAAAACGCGCCCAAGACCATGGCCACAGAAATCGCGGACAACGGAAAAACGCTGGGCTTCCGCGACTTCTTGGATGGCGCGGGCAATGTCGTTGAGCGTTGCACCAGGGCGGACGGCCTCAATCCCCGCCATCATCGCATCATAGGTCACATCAATAAGGCGCCGCGCCTTGACCGAGATTTTATCGCCAACCGTGAACATACGGCTCGTATCGCCGTACCAGCCGTTCAAAATCACGGTCACATCGACATTCATGATGTCGCCGTTTTTCAGGGGTTTATCGTCGGGAATGCCGTGGCAAACCACATGATTGATCGACGTACAGATGGATTTGGGATAGCCTTTGTAATTGAGCGGTGCCGGAATCGCGCCGTTTTTCAGGATAAAATCATGGCACAGGCGGTTCAATTCCTCGGTCGTTGTGCCGACCTGAACAAGCGGCGTGATATAGTCCAATGTCCGCGCCGCCAATTGTCCGGCGTCACGCATCCCTTGGAATCCCTCCTTGGTGTGCAGGAGGATGCCGCTCGCGCTTCTGGCTTCTTCGGTTCGTGTGATGCTGTGCTTCATTGTCGCGATTTTTCCCGAAATCATCTTTTTCCAGCGCTCAAAATAGTATAGAAGGACACAAAAAGCAAAGTGTTAAGAGTAGTAATATGAGCAAAACCACAGAAAAAAGCCACCAAAACGCCCAAAAGAACGGGCAGGACGGATTTGTGACTGCCGGTATTTTGGTGATCGGCAATGAAATATTGTCGGGGCGCACAAAAGACACGAATTCGGGATATATTGCCGAAGCCCTCACCGCCCATGGCATCACGGTGCGAGAGATACAAGTCATCCCCGACATCATCGACCTTATCGAAGCGCGTATCCGTGATTATGCGGCGCGGTTCGACTATGTTTTCACCTGCGGCGGGATTGGCCCGACCCATGACGACAAAACCGCCGAAGCCTTCGCCCGCGCCTTTGACACGGAGCTAGAACTCAACGCCGAGGCGCATGGCATCTTGATCCGCCATTACGGCGCAGACCGCATGAACAAAGGCCGCGAAAAAATGGCATGGATGCCCAAAGGCGCAGGGCTGATCGAAAACAGCGTGTCCGCCGCCCCCGGGATTCACATGAAAAATGTCTTTGGCATGGCGGGTGTGCCGGATATTATGAAGGCGATGCTGGGGGTGATTATCCCGACATTACGCGCCGGACTCCTCGTTCATTCGCGCACAATCGGGTGTGATGATATTCCGGAGAGCATGATCGCACCTGACCTTGAGCGTATCGAAAACGCCTATGCAGGGCTGGATGTCGGAAGCTATCCGCGCTTTAAAGACGGTGTTGCGGGGCTGAATATCGTAATCCGCAGCACAAATACCGATATTTTGGACAAAGCAGAGGCAGAAATACGAGATGCCGCCGAAAAAATACGGCTTGTCGCGCAAAAATAACAACAAAAACACCAAAACAACCAAGAAAGGCATCTAATGACGCATAATACCGAGAAAAAAGGTCAGGAATGGTGGAGAAAAGCCGTATTTTATCAAATATACCCGCGCAGTTTCATGGATTTGAACGGTGACGGGATTGGCGACCTGCCCGGCATTACTCAAAAGCTTGATTATCTTGCCGATCTCGGGATTGATGCGATCTGGATTTCGCCGTTTTTTAAGTCGCCGATGAAGGATTTCGGCTATGACGTGTCGGATTATTGCGATGTTGACCCGATGTTCGGAACACTCGCCGATTTTGACGCCTTGATCGCCCGCGCCAAAACGCTCGGCATTAAGGTGATGATCGACCAAGTCTTGAGCCACACATCCGACCGCCACCCGTGGTTTCAGGAGAGCCGCAAAGGCGCCAAAGGCACCAAAAGCGACTGGTATGTCTGGGCCGACCCCAAATCCGACGGGTCGCCGCCGAATAACTGGCAATCCATTTTTGGGGGGCCGGCATGGCATTTTGACGTGTTTCGCGGGCAATATTACATGCATAACTTCCTGAAGGAACAGCCCGACCTCAATTACCACAACCCCGATGTTCAGGACGCGATTTTGGCGACGTGCAAATTCTGGCTTGATCGCGGGATTGACGGATTCCGCCTTGATACCGTCAATATGTACGCGCATAATCCCAGCCTCGAAGACAACCCGCCGCGCAATGTGGACGCCGGCGCAACCGATTTCGCGACCCAGCTTGAGGCCAAAGACCCGTATAATATGCAAAGCCATATTCACGATAAATCGCAGCCGGAAAACATCGCATTTATTCGCCGTTTGCGGGCGCTTACGGATGAGTATGACTCGACCGTGATGCTCGGTGAAATCGGCGATGACAACCCCTATGCGCGGTCGGCGGAATACACCTCCGGCGGCGATTTGTTGCATACCGCCTATAACACCCATTTGATGAGCGGTGAGCGCAAAAAACTCACCACCAGCCGTATTCGTAAGCCGGTAGAGCTGGAGATCGAATACGGCGCGGGGCAGAGCTGGCCGTCATGGGCGTTCAGCAACCACGACGTTGTACGCGTCTTCAGTCGTTGGGGGGAGGATAAACACGATAATGACCCCGCGTTCAAGAAGATGATTTTGGCGCTGTTGCTGGCGCTGCGCGGAACAATTTTCATGTATCAAGGCGACGAGCTTGGCCTGACCGAAAGCACCATCCCGTATGAAAAACTTCAAGACCCTTGGGGCATTCATTTATGGCCGCAATGGCAAGGGCGCGATGGGTGCCGTACGCCGATGCCGTGGTCGCGCATGGATCGTCACGCCGGATTTTCGCCCGCATCGTCAAGCGCAGAGCCATGGTTGCCCGTTGAAGTCGCCCATTTGGACAATGCCGCAGACGTACAGCGCGGCGACCCGCAATCCGTGTTCCACTTTACGAAGGGTTTTATGGCGCTTCGAAAAACCCTTCCCGCCCTTATGCTGGGGGATATTTCGTTCCATGATTATGGCGAAGGCGTGCTCGTCTTTGACCGGTGCTTTGAGGGTAAGAAAATCCTCTGCGTTTTCCACCTCGACCAGTGGCAAGCGGGCATTACCGTTCCCGAAGCCTATCGCGGCAAAACGCCTATATTGCAACAAAACAGCCATACGGACGATAATGGCTTATTGATTTTGGATGGATTTGGAATTGCTCTTATCAAGGCGTAACTTGCTTTACGTTTTGCAATAACACTCAATCACAACACACTGATAAAAAACAAAAAACGGCACATTTCTGTGCCGTTTTTTTAATGAGGGTGTACGTGTGATGTACGGCGCTTAGTAGCACGCAACGCGCGTAATTTTACCGCTTTGTTCGACTTCGAAATTAATGCGGCTGGATGAATAATCCATCGTGACCGCTTGGTTCGGATAAATTACGCGGGTCGGACGTTTGCCGAATAACGAGAAGTCAATATCCTTGATATTCTTGCCGACGAAATGGTTGTAGTTACAGGCTTCCTGAGGCGGTAAAGGCGACGTAGGGGCGCGTTTGTCCATGGCATCGGAAGGCTCAGCGTCATCGCCCGGATAACCTTCGGAAACCCCCGGGGCACCTGCTTCACCATCGCCGATCATGTCGGAATCCGGTTGTTCACGGGCATCGAGATTTCTTTGATATTCTTCGGCGCTTATGCCCCCTTCAGGTGGGGGCGTCATGGACGGAGCCATTGCAGACCCCGGCTCTGCGCCGCCTTGTACTTGTTGAGGGCCACCATGAGCGGGCTCTTGCGCCATGCGGCGCTGGGATTGTTGTTGCTGTTGCTGCTGTTGAGCTTTTTTCTTGTGGTAGTAGGTGTTATCTGGTTTACGCGGCTCGGGTTGAGCCTCCCACAGCAATGGCGGCGGGGCAAGATCTTCGGCTGTGGCTACTTTTCCGTTGAGATTATCCCAGCCGAATGTGAGCGCAGCCAAAGCAATGCTGACACTCGCAAGAACGAGATTTCTTCGGAATGTTTTACTTTTTCCTTCGCACTTCTTAACCATGGGTCGTCCTTTATGATGAAGGTTGAACGGATTTATCGGAACCGGACTCCGGATTGATACTCTTGTTGTCTTGTTGTGTGTTGTCCTGTGGCAGGATTTCGTCCTCAGTATTCTTGGCCGCATTATTTTGGCTTGGCTCTTGGCCTAGATTTTGGTCTTGCGCTTTGTCTTCGTCATCGTCTTCGAAGGCTAATGTCCCGCTGAACTTCTTGTCCGCAAGGCGGGCTTTGGACGGTTTTTGCCATGCATCGACAACGGCTCGGATGATTTTCACCGCTTCGTTAATCTGTTTCGGGTCGTCCAAAGGTTGGCGGGTGCGGTATGACACCACGCTGCCTTCCTGATCGACCATAAAAATATATCCCGCCTTTGGGGCAGATTTAAGGCGCGCAAGGGACGTGATTTTTTCGTCATCAAGATAGTTTTTAAAGAAATCCGGTGTTTCGGAATAAAGCGGTGTGTTATCGCCCCATGCGGGATGATCCGGCACAAAGGATTGGAGCCAATCGGCTTGCTGCATTTCCAGCATGAAATCGGTTGACACCATTGTTATTTCGGCGGTTTTCAGCTCGCTCTCAAACGGCATTTCGAGGACGGTCCAACTCCCGCTCTGGCCGAAAGAGAAGCCGTTACTGCTCTCAATATAGGCCACAAAAGCCTGACCGCCGATTTTACCGAACATGCCGGGGGGGGAGAACATCCCCTCCTCCATATATTTGAGTTTGTATTTCTTTGCGAAGGCGCGCCATGCTTTCTTCTGGTTCAAAATAACCTGAAGTGTCCAGCCGCAATAGCCTGTGACTGCCAAAGCAAATAATATCCAGATAATTTTCCAGAGCACGCGTCCGGCCTCGCCTTCGTGTCGTCCGCCAAGGGCGGTTTTTTCGGTTCCGTACTATTATGAAGCCAGTTCCTTAAAAACACAATAACGCGGTTTTTGTATTTGCCGCAGTATTTTACGCGACAATATCTTATTGCGAATATTGTTTGAGAAAATCCCAGATGACGTCACCGGCGACAATATCCTTGTTCACCTTGCCCAAGAAACGTTCAAGGGCAACCCCTTTCATCCCCGGTCTTGAATGGCCGCCGCCATGGACGATATATTGTTCGACAGTCGCGCCGGCGGTGCAGCCGCCGTAGACGCGATGTTCCACCGTGGAGTCATCGCTGGTGACGACATCGGGCAATTCTTCGGTTTTAACCGGATCCTTGCATCCGTTATTATTGCGCCAAAACGCAACGCTTTGTTCGGTGGAGGTAATCCGCCCCGCCGTTTTGCGTTTGCCGAGCCTTAATTCACCGCCGTTAAAAGGAACCAGCGGGTCGGCGGTTGCGTTCATGCTCAGGAGCGGCACGGGCTTTTTCGGGGCGCAGCTAGGGTAGATGTTTTCAGGAATACTCGCAATCACCGCCGCCGCCGCCGCAATCTTTTCGGAATATTCGCACAGCATCCGATAGGTCATCATGCCGCCGTTTGAACTCCCCTCAATATACACCCGCGCGGGGTCGGCATTGTGGTGGGCGATGAAATAGTCGATCACATCCGCCAAAAACCGCGCATCATCGACATGTGCGTTGTCGTCAATGCCGCGAAACGTGACGCCGCGCCCGTCATTCCATTGGGCGTTGACGCCATTCGGATAGACGATGATAAATCCCTGTTCTCGCGCCATTGGGGTGTATCCTGCGCGCGCCGCATATTCATCGCCGTCATCCTTGCCGCCGCCATGAAGGGACAGAAGCAGCGGCATTTTATTGGCGGCATCGGCGTTGATTGCGGGGTTGAGATAGAAAAAATTGCGCTCTATGCCACCGCTCGTGATGGATTGCAGCTTAAGGCCGTCTTGTGTGGCATCCTGCGCCTGAACGTGGACAGGCCACAAAACGCAGACAAGCATAAGGGTTAACAAAAGCTGTTTCATCGGTCTTCTCCGTTTATCACTTAGACTCGCCTGTGACTCGCCTTTCGGCATTGTGGCTGGGCGTTATGGTTGGAATTTATCTTCCCAATTGCCTTGGCGCGCAAAAAATTCGGCGCGTTGTTCGGGGGTTAATTGGTCGGCAAAATCCAGCATCAATGTTTGTGCCACGGCCTGAAGCTCATTGGTTTTCTCGCGAACGGCGATGAGGCGCGGTTCAACATCTGAACGCTGATAGTCCGGACTTTTTAATTGGTCGAATACTTCTGTGCGCTCTTGCTTCAATTCCGCAATCGTGGCGCGTAATTGCGGGGCAGTGTCGCGCACTATGGCAGCGGCTTTTTCGCGTTGCTCGGGCGGCAAGTCGCGCATTTTCTGCATCACCAGCTTAAGAGATTTTCCATTGCCTTGTTCCATGCGTCCCGCAAATTTGCCGAGCATGACCGAGCCGAAAAATACGTTGAGTGCCAAAGACACCGACAATGCCACCATACAAATTATACGCTTGTTCATGATCCCTCCCATTCATTCATTCCACCCATCGCGAGGTCGACGATGCTGATCGTATCCGCGCCGCCTGCATAGGGGCTGGAATAGCCAATGCTGAGGCCAATCACAACGATCATCGCGAGGCTGGCGCATTTATAAATCGCCCCTGCGTTCCAATCCAAAAGCCATGTTTCCAGCGTTTTTCCCAAGCGCAGGCTCCACGGCATTTTTTGCGGGTGGCGCAGGGCGTTCATCACAATCCGATCCGCAAGGCCGGAATCCGGCGCAGGGACCGTCCATGCCCGCAGGCGTTTTTTCAAATCATCATCCGTCATTGTCTTCTCCTGCTCCTAATCGTCCCTTCAAATCCCGCCTTGCGCGAACCAGTAATCCTTCCAGCGCCTTGACGTTTATTCCCAAAACTTCGGCGGCTTGCGGGTTTGTCATCTCCTCGAAATAACATAAAATCACTGCCATCCTTTGGCGATCCGGCAAGGTTTGCACCGCTTTGCGGATGGCCTCACCTTCGCGTTTTTGGCCGTATTGCGCATCATACGAGGCCGCATCATCCGCCAAAACATCCGCCAGCGCGTCAATATCACCGGCACGCGGCGGGTTTGAGCGAATTTTATCCAGACATGTATTCGTCAAAATACGCACAAACCATGTCATGAACTTTGCTTTGTCAGGGTCAAAAGACGCCGCATTCACCCATATTTTGCAAAATGAATCCTGTACGGCCTCTTCTGCGTCCTCACGGCGCGGTAGGCTCCGCATCGCGATGGTATTCGCACGCCCCATATGGCGGTTGACCAATGTCCGAAACGCGGACTGGTTCGCCTTGGCAACAGCCTTCATCAGGTCTTCGTCCGATTGGTCTTGTATCATGCCCTCACCCATTGCGGTATTTGACGATGAACAGTAGCATTTTATCTTGTTCACGTCATGCCGGCACATGAGGCCGAGGGCATGATATTTTCTCGTAGCTCGCTCGATAGAGCTTTCGCAAAGTGACGGCGTTATTCGCCGCTTGGAACCTTTGAAACGCTGCCCGCTCTGATTTTACCGCGGTTATTGGTGATCACGCGCGTTGCTTCGCCGGTTTCGGCTTCGTATTCATAGGTTGCGCTGCGGTTTTTTGTTTCGCCGGCTTCGTTCGTCCATGTGTTGCTGCGGGTCACTTCGCCGTCGTCATTCTTGGTCACGCCGGTTTCGTATGTGCCGGTCTTGCCATCAGCCGTCGTGTATGTGCCGGTTTTTTGGCCGTCTTCGATTGTGCCGTTATATGTTATGGCCTTGCCATCCGCGCCGGTCACGGTTTTGTTATATGTGCCGGTTTCCTTGTCATAGGTGACGGTGGATTGCACTTCATAGCTCTCACCATTCGGGCCGGTCACGGTTTTGGAGCGGTTCAGGCCGTCGCGCAAATTGCCGTCGCGTGTTCTTGCGATGGCGCCTGTTTTGCCTTTACCAGTGACGAATTCTGCGCTGCGCTCGGCGGCACTTACGTTGGTGGCAAGGGATGTCTGCGCCATCAAACCAATGACCAGAGCGAAGGCGGTTGTCTTCAAAATATTTTTTGTCTGCATGATGTCCTCTAAGTTTTTAAATGTTTATACGCCGTGTATATCCTTTATACGGGGGCAGATTGAAAACCCCTGCGCGGTTTTGTAAAAAAAATTTGAGGGCGGGGGATATATAAGGAAATGCAAGGCATACAGGCGCATAAAAATATCCGTAAAAACTTCACCGAGATATTAGTTGCAGGAATTATTTCGCCTATATAATATGACAAATATCATTTTAAAATCTGTCGATCCCTATAAGAAAGAGTGATCCATGAGCCTGAATTTAGAATCCTGCCCGTTGCTGACCTATATGGAAAGCCACCCAATCGCCGATTGTAATGTTGAATTAATTCAAGAGATGCGCGATGCCGCCCTGACGGGGGATGTAGATTTATTATACAGCTATGGATTAATGCTGTGCGACATGGCGCATAACGAAACCATGTATCCGCAGTTTAACGCCCTGCCCGCCGCCGTTAAAAAGGCGATGGACGCAAAAGCCTTCGAAGTCTTTGTCCACACGGCGCAGGCGCAGCACCCCGAGAGCGCCCTAATGGCGGGGTATATGTTGATTAATGGGTATGGAACCGATCAAGACGCGCGCTCTGCGGCGCTGTTTTTCCAGCAAGCGCAAGCCTCGATCAGCCCCTCCGACCCGCGCGTCAAGGCGCTCGCCCAGACGCTTGCGGATATGGGGCGGCCTGTGCCGGCGCGGGAAGGCGCGCCCGTCAAGCCGCTGCTGCGATCCTTCAAAAAATCCTCGGATAAGAAAGACGAACACCCGCCCGTTACGATTGATAAGAGCGACATTGCCGCCGTTCTCGCCCCCCTCACCGCGCCCGTGGCGACGGTTGATAACATGTATTTGACCAGCGCGCTCGGCGAGATGATCCGCTGGGTTGAGGATGGGTTCAAGAATGAGGACGATAAAGGGAGCCTGTATCACGCGCTCATCCGCTCCACCGCCGCCCTGTCCGACATCATCGGCAAAAGCCCGAACCAAGACAAAAGCGTTGTCGTTGACGCCGAAACACTCGGGATGCTCAAACTCGGCTATTGCCAGCTCAACGAAGCGGCCTTGCAAGTCGGCGGCGTCGCGCCGGAGCTTCGCAACATATGGCTCCCCAATTTCGGCCAAGGCCACGCCCCCGCCCAGCATAAAGGCATGGGCGACAGGCTGCGCACCGTTTCCGGCAATTTCGACAAATTCTTCGAAAAATACGCCATCCCCAGCCCCACGGACAAAGACCTAGAACACTACGCCACCCAACCCGTGAAAAAAGCGCATAACTACGGATCGGGGAACCCGAAGTTGAATTAGTGATCGCAGCGGAAACACCGACTACGTGGAGTGCTTAATATACTCAAGATGTTGCCCTAGATAACTACCCAAAATTCGTCTTCGCTTAATCTAGAATACGCTTCTTCAACTTCCTTTTGGCTAAACAGCCCTTTTTTTCTATCTGACCAACTTTGAACGGCACTGAACATATTTTCCTTGGAGACATTCTCTACGCTTCCCAAATAATGAACAGTCGAAAGAAGCTCCATTCCAAAAGGACTCTCAAAGCCTTGAATAAGTTTCGAAATTTTATCTATAGTATGAGAAACATCATCCTCATAGCCTTCTGCCTGTATGAAACTATTGCATTCAGAAAATATGCCCGAAGGAACGCTTATCTTATCCGCTCCTTCTTCGTTATATCCCTTAATCCAGCCTAATTCATCCATCTTTAAAAAAGCTGCATTTAACTCAGAAGAATATGGCCCCATAGCTTCTTTTTTGAATTCGACATTAAACTGGTAGTCAAAAAGGTTCAAAAAGTAGACTAATTTTTGTAAACATAATTTTGTTAGTGAATAATCAAAAAACTCTTCAAGTTCTCCCAGCATTCTTAGAATTATAGCTCTTTCTTTCGTCAAATTCGGCTTTCCTGTAAGCGTATACTCTGGCTCATCAATAGCAATATATGCGGGGGCATAAATACGTATATCAACATCGTTCAAACCACTTAATTTTTGAACAATGATTTTTCTGACCTCTTTCCATTCCAATCCACCGTTTCCACAACCTAGCGGAGGCATAGCAATCGACTTGATATTGCTGCCTTGAATTTCCTTAACTAAGGCGTCGAGTCCCTTTTCTACATATTCTAATTTGGACTTAGCTTTCCAATGCTCTTTCGTGGGAAAATTAACAAGCAGTTTTCTGCCGTTAATCATGTCGCCCTCCTCCACAACCAGTAACTTTCCTGGGTACAGCTCATTTCTTTCGCACACTTCTTTATATTTTCTGTAATTTTCAGGCCAGAGCTGTTTAAATTTTAGAGCAACGCCCTTGCCCATGACACCCACGCAATTAACTGTGTTAACCAGCGCCTCTGCATCATCCTTAAACAAATCACCGTGCAAAAACTTTAGTGCCATATCAGCCCCACAAAAATACCCTAGACGTTGTAAATTTCAGGTTTAACTATAACAGAACCACTAAAATACGCCTCAATATGCTCTTTAACTCTGTCACTTTGGACAACAATGGCTCGCACATCATCCATGCTGACCCTATCTCTTACAAGAAACTCGGCCATCCGTTTATCTGTTCTGTCCAAATATTCAGGCCTGATATCTCGACTCGTCGCATATCTGCAGACTCCATTATACCCTATTACAGATATATTGGCTACAATAGGTGGTTCATTAAATAGTCCCCAATTTATCTCATCTTTGGATTGCGCCCAATCATCAAACTCTCTATATCCCACTTTAAAGCACGCCTTGTCTGTGAATTTGTATTCGCATTGACTTGAAACAATATGTTCTATGTCCAAAACCACAAAAGCTACATCATTTATATCCGTAACGCCTGTAGATACTCCATCCTCATCAAACGAGGCAACCTTACCATTGCGTATTGCAAAATACATTGCAGTTATGGGCGAGAAATAAAAAGGAACATAATCATGTGGAGTGGTCGAACTGCTTGGGAAAGACAGCTCACCACTTCCTCTACGGTTATTAATCTGTTGATGAGAAATTGATATTTGTGGCTGGTCTCTATAATTTTTGGCATACATATGCCCATCACTACAAAAACACGCAATGTTTCTATAGTCCGTCATGCGAAAAATATGCGTTGGATTGTTTGCCAATAGGTTACTCTCTTTTTCTTTAGAAAACACAGATTACACAAGAAAAATCAAACCGCTAATTTATCTTAGCTTTGAAGTTTTGGTGGGCCAGGAGGGACTTGAACCCCCGACCAAACCGTTATGAGCGGTCCGCTCTGACCAACTGAGCTACTGGCCCCACCGAAGGACGGGAATGGACGGTCGATCGTCATCCGTCCATCCTTTGAGAATATCTCGCTTATAACTTATTACGGCATTGGGTGCAACGGGGTAAAACCGTTATGGGGTGCGCCTTATAAGGATGCTCTGGGGTGCGGTTTTTATAGTTTAGGGCTTTGGGAGTCCGTATTCACCGAGGGCGCGGTTTGTGTAGGCGCGGTTTTGCGTCACGTCCGCGCCGATGCCGGGGAGCATGTCCAAACGGTCGAACACCGCGATGTCGGCGACTTCGGCCTCCGCCATCACGAGGCCTTTGAGGGCGCCTGCGAACACGTCCACCTCCCATTTTTGGCCGCTATGGTCGATGACGTGGCGGGTTTTGCGCACCGTGTGGATGGTCATGTCGTGCATGATTTTTTCCGCCGTGTCATAGGGAATCGCGATTTCGAATTCATTGGTAACATCGGCGCGGGCGGTCGGGGCTTTGATCGTTAAGAACGCCTCTTGCAACGCGCCTGTCTTGCGCGATCGAATACGGCAGACCAAAGAATCCGTCATGTGTAAGGATTGAGTCGCCGCATCATATTGCGGCAAGGTTGCGACTTTGCGAAAATCGGCGGCGATGTCGGGGCCTTGGACGCGCAGATCATACTGCGCCGCGCCTTTGCTAAAACGAATATCGGCGGTGTCGATTGCCGGAAAGGCTATCCGCACCGCGACCGAGCCGTCGTCCGGCACATAGCCTTGAGTGATTTGTGACACAGATTGAAAGGGCATGGATTTCCAAGCATCGGTGCGGAGCAAATATTTGCGTTCGATTTCATGAGCCATGGCGTTTGTTCCTTATGATGACGTGTTCATTGGCTGCGGCGCGGGCGGCGGCGGTAATGTTTGCATGTGGCGCAGGACGTTGTCCGCCTCCGGCGTATACTCCCCATTGTCATAGTGCAAGACAAGGCCGGAGTACAGAGTCATCGGCGATTTTCTGTCTTTCACCGCGCGGAGCAAGACCCGCTTCGCCGGTTGGCCTTGCTTAGAGTGCAGGGGCAGAACCTCAAACGCGCCAAAACGCCCCGACAACATGACAATCAAATGCCCCAGCAATTCCGCTCGTTGCACGAGTGTGAGCGTGCCGCCGGATTTTAAAGCCCGAAAGCACACATCCATCCATTCTTCAAGGCTTGCCTCACCCGCCCCCTGCCCCATGGCGGAGGCCTTGGCGGGGTTTTGGGCGCGTTGGTGGGTGCCTTCGATCATGTAAGGCGGGTTGCACACCACATGGTCGAAACGGTCGTCCGTGCCGCTTATTTTGCCCGTAACCTGAAAGTCGCGGATATCGCGCTGAATAATGCTCAGGCGGTCTTCGACCCCGTTCAGGGCGGCGTTGCGGGCTGCAATGTCGGCGTAATGGGATTGAAGTTCCACCCCCGTGACGGACAAATCCGGTTGGCGGGCGAGTAGGCATAGGCCGATGCTGCCGACGCCGCAACCGGCATCCAGCACCCGCTGTCCCGCCTTGATGGGGGCATAGGCGGCGGCAAAAACCGTGTCCATACCGGCGCGAAAGCCTTCTTCAGGCTGCTCCAGTTTGACCCGCCCGTCCAGAAGTGTTGTGTTGACTGAATGGCTCATCCGGTATTTTTAGCCCGTATCGCGTGTTTATCAAAGCCCTGTTTTATAAAAGACAAAACCCGCTGCGGCAGCGGGTTTTGAGAAAATCTAAGGAAGCGCACAAGGCTTACTTCACCTTTGGCTTGTCTTTTTTGGCGACGTCCAAAATATTCATCGGAAGTGCGGGGGCGCGAGGCTTGCCACGTTCTTCGGCTTCTTTCTTGTTGAAGTCTTCGACGAATTTCGCCCATTTCTTTTTGTGTTCGTCTTTTTCGTCAAACGAATCGTACAGAACATAATCAACAAGGTTGAGGGCGGCGGCCTCTTCGGCGTTCATGAAGGTGTCTTTGCCTTCCATCAACATCCGCAATGTCTTTTCCGGCAGGCCGGTGTGGAAGACATACATTTGAATCAGGCGGTCATTGGTGCGGTTGAACAGGTCACTGTAGGTATCCATTTCGGAGGCCTTGCCCTGAGTTCCGGCGGAGACTTCGTGAATCATGATTTCCGAGTTCGGCATGGCGTAACGCTCATCCGGTGCGCCGGCCATGAGCAAGAACGACCCCATCGACGCGGCAAGGCCGGTACATACGGTGCGAACCGGTTGCTTCATACGCATCATCGTGTCGTAAATCGCCATACCGGCGGTGACGGATCCCCCTGGGGAATCGATGTAGAACGTAATCATAGAGTCTTTGTCTTTGGGCTTGTAATTGCGGTCAAGCCACAGGAGCTGAGCCACTACAACTGCGGCACTTTGCTGGGTGACAGCGCCATTCAAGGTAACAACGCCATCTTTCAAAAGACGGGAAAAAATGTCATACCCCATGCGGCGGCCTTCATCATCCTCATAAATCGTCGGGATGGTGAACCCTTTGGTTTCCTCGAAATGTTTGCTGATATCCGGTAATTTTTTCTTAGCCATTTTTACTCTCCCAAAAATATTTTTTTATGATCAGAAACCGTTTGTCCTCCCGCCGAGATTGGCTGAATCATTGAGATTCAAATATCAGATGAAGGGACCCTGTTTATTTTTTCGTAATTCTGATTAGCTTACGATAGCCAAAGCCACGGCGTGTTGCAAGGCATTTTTACAGCCTGTTATTTCATGGTTTATTTTGTGCTTTTTCGGCATGTCTGACCATCGCGTTTTCTGTGGTGTTTTCTGTGGCGTTTTCTGCGGTATTTTCTATGCTGCTCTACGGCGGGTTTACAATTGCTTTTCGGCGCTATTTGCGTTATCCAAAAGGTCATGACACGCACCGCACACACCAACGCGCCCCATATGCCGCACCCGCTGGAACGCCTTGAGCAGCTTCTCCACGCCGACATGCTGCGCGTCAATGCGATGATTATTGAACGGTTTCAATCCGATATTCCCCTTATTCCGCGCGTTGCGGCGTATTTGATTGCTGCTGGCGGCAAACGGATTCGCCCGCTCTTGACTCTTGCTGCGGCGGCGCTGGCGGATCATGCCGATCCGGCGCAAAACCCCGTTCAAAAGGCAGATGGCTATGCCGCCTCGGTTGAATTCATCCATACCGCGACCTTGTTGCATGATGATGTGGTGGATGAGAGCGAAAAACGCCGCGGGCAGGATTCCGCCAATATCGTTTTCGGCAATCAAGCCAGTGTGTTGGTCGGGGATTTCCTGTTTTCCAAGTCGTTTGAATTGATGGTAGAGGGCGGGAGCCTCCGCGCCCTTGATATGCTGGCGCGCGCCTCGGCAACGATTGCGGAGGGTGAAGTCCTGCAAATGTCGTTGCGCGGCGATGTGTCGATGACGCGGGATCAATACATGACCATCATCGAATGTAAAACAGCCGCCTTGTTCCGCGCCGCCACCCAAGTCGGCGGGATTGTGACGGGACAAAGCGAAGACCGCATTCAGGCCTTGTATGATTATGGCCAGAATCTCGGCATGTGTTTCCAAATTGCCGATGACATGATGGATTATGCCTCAACCGAGGCCGCTATGGGCAAAAACCGCGGCGATGATTTCCGCGAGGGTAAAATAACCCTGCCCGTCCTGATCGCCATGGAGCGTGCAAAAACCGCCGATGAAACGGCGTTTTGGAATCGTGTCTTGAAGGATAAAGCCCAAAAAGACGGCGATTTTGACCATGCCATTGTCCTTATTCATCAACATGGCGCGATGAATGAAACATATTCATTATGCGAATATTATGCCGAAAAAGCCAAAAACGCGCTTGATGTCCTGACCGACAAAACCCTCAAAGATCAAGGCCAAGGCCACTCAAACCATGCGCAGATCATCGCGTGTTTATATGACCTTGTTGATTTTGTCGTGCGCCGCGACCGCTAGCCACTTTAGCGCTATCCATCTTATAATAGATATGCCGACGACCATCCTGCCCGCTCAGGCCGCAATCACTGTATTGCGCCCTGCTTGCTTGGCTTTGTAGAGGTTTTCATCGGCAACGGTAATGGCGCGTTCCAATTTGACTTGCGCCACACAGCACACGCCGATGCTGATCGTGATCGGGATTTTCGTGCCTTCAAATTCAAAGACGCTGGATTGAATGGCGTTGCGGATTTTGTCGAAACTGGCTTGGGCGCTCTCGGTCTTCATATTGGGCGCAACAACGCAAAATTCTTCGCCTCCCATACGCGACACGATGTCGGATTTACGCGCATGTTGTTTTAAGATTCCCGCGACTTTTTTAATGACGTAATCGCCCGCATCATGGCCGTATGTGTCGTTGACCTTTTTAAAATGGTCGATATCCATCACCGCAACGGCGATGTCTTGTTCGGCGCGTTTGCTCGCCTCATATTGCTTATGCCCCGCGTCAAACAAGAATCGGCGGTTGAACAGGCCGGTCATAAAATCTTGGTTCGCGGCCTCCAAGAGCGCCCGCATCCGGTCGATCATGTCAAGGTTTTGGGTGATACGGCTGATGAATTCCTCTTGTGTGCAATCTTTGGTGAGGTAGTCATTGGCACCGAATTTCAAAAATCGTACAACGGTTCCGGAATCCTTGGCATCCGCAAGGCCGATCACGGCGACAGAATCCTTTTCATGCAATTTGCGAATGTCTTGCAAGAGTTTATAGCCTGCCTCCTCATCACCGCCCATGTTGTTGTCGAGGACGATGAGGCTCAGGCCGCGTTCTTTTTCGATGATGGCTTGCGCTTCCTGTGCCGTGCTTGCGGTGAGGACGGTGAGGAAATACCCCTCCAGCAACCCCGCAAAGCGCGACAAATGCTCGGCCTCATCATCAATGACGAGCGCGGTCAGGGCTTTATTTCGCCCCAAGCGTTTGACGAGATTTTTAACGTAGCTCAGGCTGGTCGGGGATGATTTGATAACATAATCTATCACGCCTTGGCTGAAAATCCGTTGGCGCAGGCTTTCTTCATAGCGGGCGGAAAACACGATGGAGGGAATCCCAAGACCGCGGCAAAGGCCGACAACCTCACCATCCGGCGCATCGGGCAATGTGACATCAAGCAACGCCACAAAAATTTCGTCTTTATGCTCGTCAATCAATCGCTGCGCGTGGGTCATCGAGATCGCGCTGAGGACATCATAAATGCCGTCTTGTTCGATGGCTTTGCGGATAACGCTTTGAAAAAACTGGGAATCTTCGACCAGCAATATTTTATTGGGTGATTGGCTCATCGGTGCTGTATCCGCTATGTTTTTATGACACTAGCACAGCAAAGGTTAATAATTTATGGGTTTAAACGGTGAAACGCTCAGACCAAAAATCCATAAATCAACAGCACACAGGCCACGAATTGAAACGGTTGTGCGATCCATTGGCTGAGGCGGAATACGGCCAAGAACAGATACATAAACACGTGAATCGGAAGGGCGCATAAAATGAACAGGCGCAGGCCGCCGCCCTCCTCCGGAAACAAAAACAGCGAAATCAAGAGCGTCAGGGACATAAGCCCCGCCGTAATTTTGTACCAAAGCCCGGCATAGGCGGGAAAACGAACGCTGCCTTTCAGGCAAATCCACAAAAACCCCGGAACCGACACCCATACGGCAATCCACAGCGCGAGGCTATAAATCTCGGTTTTATTGAGGAACAGGTCAAGCATCGCATTGGACGAACCGGCTTGGTAAGCCGCCATACCGACAATGGAGGCCACATAGGTCATGCTGAGGATCGGGAAGTAGCGCGCAAAAAGGATTTTAAAAAAATCCTTCGGCAAAACCCTATCTTTTTGGCCGCGCTCAAGCTGTATTTTCGTCACTGCCATGGTCAATAACCGTCTTCCGCAGAAATAGTATTAGATAATATTAGAATTTAAGGTTCTTCAATATGGCGAAAGGTGAGTCGTCCTCATCCTTTTTCTTTGCTTCGATAGTGATGATGCGCGGACCTCTGTCCTCGTTCTTCACATGTTTTTTATCGAAGCGTTTTTTGCGATCTCCGCCTTGTGCATCGTCACCGAAACGGGCGTTCTTTGAACCGCTGCCCGTTTTTGCGCTCTTGCCGGATTTATTGCCTTTATAGCCGCCTTCACCGTCACCGTCTTTGCTCCGATCGCCTTTGTAACCGCCTTTTTTATACGGTTGTTTTTCGGCGTTTGCAGCGTCGCCTTCAGCGGCAGCGGCATCGCCCGTGACGGGTTTTTTGGTGAATTTATTGCCGCCGAATGATTTGCCATGCGGCTTGCGTCCGCCGCCGCTGCGTTCAGACAGCTTGCCTTTTTTCAAGCGGAACAGGGCAAGTTCAGGCTTTTCGACTTCGGGCTTGGCCACAGGCGTGGTTTCCGCAGTGCCGACAGGCTCAGCAGATTCAGCCGCAATCTCAACGGTGGCCGCAACAGGAGCCCCAACAGGAACCTCTGGCGTTTCTGCTGCGGTTACGGTTTCTTCTGTGACGGCTTCTGCTACAGCTTCTGCAACGGCTTCCGGCGCGGCGGCCTCGCCAACACTGGCGGAGTCGCTTTCCGCCGGAGTTTCGGCGCTCTGGGCGCTTGTGTCCTCAGCGGCAACGTCCGATGCGCCCTCGGATGTCGGGGCGGCGTCTTCGACTTTGCGGTGCCCGAGCGCCTCCAAAACCGTGTACAGGGCGTCAATGCTGCACCCCAGCCATTCCGCATATTTGTGTTGGGCGCGGAATTGACCCTCTTTGGAGGAATCATAAATATCGGTGACGACACGGTCGAGCATATCAATACGGATCGCGCGGCCGCCGAAAACAGGATAACCAAGCATCCGGTAAAAAGCATGGTCAACGGATTCGTTGTCCAATACTTGGGACACGAGGCCGTCTTTCGGGCGGGCAACGGGCAAATCCATGTCGTTATAAACACCCCATAGCAGGGCTTTGAGCTTTAACGCATTGGGTTTGAGCAAATCAGAAAAGAAAATCAACAACGGGCCAAGGCGGATGCGGTGCTGGCGGATGATTTTGCGTTGATCGGGGTCGAGCTGCGCCAATTCTTTTTCAACGACATGGCGTTGGACAACGCCGCCGTGATCCTTGAGCGCCCGCGCGATGCCGCGCACATGTTCGGGCAGGCCATCCGCCGAAGCAAAACGAAGAATACCGCCGAGAACCTCGTCAAGATAGGTCGTAAACCATGCCTTGACCTCTTGTTCCAATGTTTCAGGGCGCGGAAAAGACGTGCCGTCAATGACCGAAAAGCGCGGGGAGTAAAGGTCGTCCCCCTTCCCCATTGCGGCAATAATCGTGCCGGGCAAAGGGTTGGTTGAATCCTTTTGCCACAGGACGTGTCCGTCCTCCTGTACCGAGAAGCGGCCTTTGTCCGCTTCTTGATTGACCAGATTGGGTTCTTCGCTCATTCGGTTTACGATCCTGTTTTATCCGGCTTGCTTTCGCATCCGGAAAACGTTATTTCATGCGGACTATACGCAGTCTTGAAGATAGTTTCAATTCCTGTGTGACGTCTTAAGTTTTTTTTGGTATTTATCATCTAGCCTGTTGTCGATGTTTTCTCAACAAAAATTACGGCTTGTTTTTAAAAACTTTTTTGGAAATGGAAGAAGAAATGACTTTGGTTAACGCCCGCTTTTATGCGCCTTTGCGGATTTTTACGGCCTTGTTTATTGTTGCCTTCACTTTTTTGAGTGCGGCACAGGCCTATGCACAAACGGTTTCGCCGGATGGTGCCGCGAAGCTTAAAGACCATTTGCAAAAAACCATTAAAATGCACAGCGATGTAAAAAAACTCGCCGGCGACACCTATGAATGGACGGGCGATTTGACGGTCGAACCCTCCAACACCTATTACGCCGTGACTTTGCCTTACCTCAAAATCAAGCAAGCAACGGGGTCGCGCATGGATATCGGCATGATTGCCGTCAATGCTATCCCCTCAACACAGGAAGGCCATTGGAAAGTCGCCGTTGCCGTACCGACCCCCATTCGGGTGTATGACAAGCTCGGCTCACTTGACGCGGAAATCGCCATCGGGTCACAACGCATGGCCGGTATTTGGGTTGAAGCCGCGATGAACTTCCTCAAACTGGATGGTGTGTATGAAAATATCGTGGTGTCCAACAGCCAAAACGCACAAATTCTTCAAGCCCCCAAAGTCACACTTCGCAACGATTTCGAAGTCACCGGCGAACAATTATGGAGCGGCCCGTACAGCGTCACCGCCGATAACGTCACCTTCAACATCCCCGAAGAAAAGGTCAAAGGAAGCATTGCGCAAGCCTATTTGACCGGCGATGTGAAAAACTTCAAGATCAGCTCGCTCTCAGACTTCCAAGAGAAAATTCAGGAAGTCAGCGGCAAAATCGACCAAAGCGTTGCCTCCGGCGCTCCGCTCGATGACCAAACCAAAGAGCAAATCGGCAAGATGAGCAGTGCGATGTTTGACTATCTGACCGATTTCAGCGACAGCTCAAACACCGCCTTCGGCGTCAAGGGGATTGAAGTCGAATTCCCAAGCCCCACTCAAGACGATCAAATCGAAACGGTGAAAATGGGGCAATTAGGCCTTGATTTCAGCCTTGCCGACATGACCGAAGCCTCCGCCACGCTCGGGTTCGGCATTTCTTTGCTCGGAATTGATGCTGGTGACAATGCCGCTTTATCAGGGCAAGACGCCCCCAAAACGGAATTTTACACCATTTATATTCCCGACACGTTCACCTTGAGTTTCTTGCTCGAAAAATTCCCCTACAAACAAATGATGGGGAGCCTCGGCAAAGCCAGTGTTGACATCATCAACACAGAAGGCAATGTCGACAGCAATCAAGCCACCACCGATATTCTGAACGCCCAGATGCCAAATATGAAAAACTTGATGACCAGCCTCGGCACGGTGATCAAGTTGAAAAATGCTGCGAAATCATCCGACCTGTACCAAATCGACCTTGATACCAACCTGACCGCCAGCGCCGTATCGCCTTTGATGGTAGTCGGAACCGCTAATCTGCGGATACAGGGTTTAGACGCAGTTATCGGCCGTTTGACGCAGGACGCACAAACCGCAACACCCGAACAAGCCGGCCAGATCCAGCAAGCCCTCGGCGGCATTGGAATGATGCAAATGTTGGGACAACAACAACAAGACCCGACAACAGGCAAAATCGCCCATGTTTATGTCTTCGACTTCAAGGAAAGCGGTCAAATCTTGTTAAACGGCGCCGACATGTCCGCCCTCACAGGCGCCGCCGGACAAGCCCCCGCACCAGCGCAGCCCGTGCAGCCCGCGCAATAAGCACAGCGCATAAACAAACAAAAAGCGGTAAGGAAACCTTACCGCTTTTTTGTGCGCCATGCGGGGCGTTGAGTGCGTCACCTAACGATCTTTTCGTGGCTGCGCCACGCATAGCCGAAGGTGAAGCGTGGTGCCCCCGGCCGGACTTGAACCGGCACGCCACAAGGACTCACGATTTTAAGTCGTGTGCGTCTACCATTCCGCCACGGGGGCATTGTTCCGCGCGCCTTGAATGACTACCTTCATTTATTGCAAAAGACAAGTCTTTGATTGCTGATTTACGCACGCAATTTGCAATGCGCGGCTTATGCGTTTGGAATATGCTCGGCTCCTGCCCATTTCTTACCCGTTCAGGCGAAATAATCGCTCGCGGTTTGCAATTGTTTTTCGCCTGATTTTGCGCAGCGGATGGCGGCGATGACATCGCGATATGACGCATAAAAGGCGAGTTCTTCGCGGCGGACAGAGCCTTGTCCGGCGTTGTTCCATACGTCCAGCGCCCGTACGGTGCGCCCGATCATGAGGTGGTCATCCATCACGACAATCTGGTACGGCAAGCCGGTTATCACGATCGGCGGGCGACCCATCGGGCAATGAACGGCATCGGCATAATAGACCGATTTGGCGAAGGTCGCGGCCTCTGAAAATTTCAAAGTGAAGGCGCTGGGGCATGAAAACAGGCATTCTTCGATGATACTCCCCGATATATCGCTGGCGGAAAAACTGGTTTCAAAAAACACCGCCTTGCGAAGGTCGCTCTCACACAGGCAAACATCAGTCAAGGATGCATGGGAAAATACGCAGCTTTGCAGGTCGCATTCCGACATATTCGCCCCGCCCAAATTACACCCCGAAAAATCCGCCCCCGTAAACACGCCGCCATCAAGATTGGCACGCGCCAAATTCAGCCCCGACAATTTCAGCCCCGTCATATCCACTCCATCGCGTAGGGCGGCCTCGAGGCATTCAGATGCATCCTTGAAAAACCCTTTAAAACGGAGCTCTCTTGATCTGGTTTTGAGCGTGAACATCGTCGGCATTTATTTTTCTCCCCTTCTGGTGATGCTGCGTTAGCCCGCGATGCGTTGCGAGGCACACATGATGCTAACTTAAGAATTTCCACAGAATTGTCAATCTATAGTTGTTATAACGATTCGTTTTAATGCAATAGAATTGCATATTTTTAGTTGTATTGTGTGATTACGGGCTTGGAAAAGCGCCGCAAAGCCCGTAATAATAGGCCATATAACCAAAAAGATTCGCCATACCCATGCATGATATGCGCCCGCTTCAGGACGGAATAGACGTGATTAAGGCTCATGCTGCGAAGCTGGGTCAAAAGCCGGGCGTGTACCAAATGGTCGGCAAGGGCGATGAAACATTGTATGTCGGCAAAGCCAAAGCCCTGAAGCGGCGGGTTTTTTCGTATACGCAGCCCAACCGCCTGTCGTCGCGCCTGATGCGGATGGTGAGTGAAACCCTGCGGATGGAGTTTGTCGAAACCCATACCGAGGCCGAGGCCTTGTTGCTTGAGGCCAATTTGATCAAAAAGCACCGCCCGCGCTATAATATCTTGCTCAAAGACGACAAGTCGTTTCCTTATATATTATTGACGGGCGACCATGATTTTCCGCGTTTGACCAAGCATCGTGGCGCGAAAACCCTCAAAGGCGATTATTTCGGGCCGTTTGCATCGATTGGCGCAGTGAACCATACGTTGACGATGCTGCAACGGATTTTTATGGTGCGCAATTGCAGTGACTCTTACTTTGCCAACCGCACCCGCCCTTGCCTGCAATACCACATCAAACGATGCACCGCGCCGTGTACCAACCTTGTGTCAAAGCAAGACTACGCCCGCCAAACGCGCGATGTGAAGGACTACCTGAGCGGCAAGAGCCGCCAAATCCAAGACAAAATGGCCGAAGAAATGCAACAGGCCAGCGATGCCATGGAATTTGAAAAAGCCGCCGCATTGCGCGACCGGATCAGGGCGCTGTCCACCATTCAAATGCGCCAAGACATCAGTATTCCATCGCTTGTTGATGCCGATGTGATTGCGGGACTGACCCTTGGCGGCAAAACATGCGTACAGGTATTTTTCTTTCGCAGCGGGCAAAGCTATGGCAACCGCAGCTATTTCCCCCGCGCCGACAAAGACGACACGCTGGGCGATATTTTGGGGGCGTTTATGGCGCAGTTTTATGCCGACAAGCCGGTTCCGAAGGAGGTCATTACCAATGCCCCTGTGACAGAAGAAGCGTTGTTGACCGAAGCCTTGAGCCATAAATCGGGCTATAAAGTCACGATCAAAACACCCCTGCGCGGCGACCGCAAACGCCTTGTCGATTGGGCGGAGAACAATATCAAGGCTGCGCTGGAACGGCACTTACAAGAAAACGCCCAGCAAGCCAGCGCCCTGTCCGCTATTGCCGATTTATTCGGCATGGACACCCCGCCCCAGCGCATTGAAATCTATGACAACAGCCATATCTCAGGCACCAACATGACCGGCGTGATGGTGGTGGCGGGGCCGGACGGATTCATCAAAAACCAATACCGCAAATTCAACATCAAGCAAGCCAACGCGCAAGACGATTTTGATATGATGCGCGAAGTGATGATGCGGCGTTTTTCCCGCGCCTTGAAAGACAATAAGGGCAACAGCGACAGTAGCAACGCGGGCATGCCGGAATGGCCTGACTTATTATTGATTGACGGCGGCAAGGGGCAACTCTCGGCCGTGAGCGGCGTTTTGGAGGAGCTCGGTATTTTGGATGACCTCACCGTTGTTGCGATATCCAAAGGCCCCGACCGCAATGCAGGGCGCGAAGAATTTCACATGAACGGACGGGAATCTTTCCGCCTTCCCATCAATGACCCGTCCTTGTTTTATTTGCAACGCCTGCGCGATGAATCGCACCGCTTCGCGATCGGCGCCCACCGCCAGCGCCGCGCCAAAGGCATCACAAAATCCACGCTTGACCAAATCCCCGGGATTGGCCCCAAACGCAAGAAAGCCCTGCTCGTCCATTTCGGCTCCGCCAAGGCGGTCGAAGATGCGGGGATTGCCGATTTGCTCAAGGTCGAAGGGATTTCAGAATCCTTTGCCCAGAGCATCTATGATTACTTTCATGACGCTTGAGGCTTGAGGCTTGAGGGCATCAAGCTTAAGGATTTCAATCCCACCGCAAACCCCACCGCCCCGCCCCCCCAGAGCATACCCCGTGGCATACCCCGTCGCTCCCAAACACGCCGTTTCCAGAATCTTTTCGCTTGCATTTACCATAGTGCTTCGCTATCAGAAGCTATAGCGATATATGAAAAAAGGACGCAGGGATATGGCCGATAAACCGCATGATGACCCCTCAAAACGCGACAGCTATGGCAAACACTTTAAGCGCGCAGTAACGGCCGGACATAATGATTGGCGCTTTGCGGCACCGATGGTGGCACTGCCGCTTTTGATCGGTTTAGGGTTTTCAACGCCTGCCCTGCTTGAAACGCCAAGACCGCAAGCCGATGAAAACTTGCTCACCGGCATTTTCGACCAGCATAAAGATTATTCCTATACAGGATTCGAGGACGAAAACGGCAGGGAGCAATGGTATCTATTGCTTGAGCAAGGCGGCATCCCGCGTGTTTATGAACGCCACGCCACCGATAATACACGTTTACTATTGGTCAGCGACCCCGTAAGAGCCAAAGAAATCATCCAGCAAAACCGCGACAGACTTCAAGCCAGCATTGATAATTTTCGCGCCAATATCGCCTCTATTAACCCGATTGAGGAGCAATTCACCAATACGGCCACATGCGAGTATGTGACAGTGCCGTTCGCCTATGGCGGCGGAATCGAACGATATAAGGACGGCTGCCCCCATACCCGCGTTGCCGGACACCAATTCGAAGAACATCAGGCGCAGGAACTCGCGCTGTGGGATGAAGCATTCGCGGCGCTTGAAGCCAATCCCACACGCTATGGCCCGCAAAGTGGTGAGATTACGACCTTGCAGCAGCAAACCCAGATCGGCTATTTTTTCGATGAATCGGCGGAACTATCCTTTGCATTGCTTGGGTTATGGATGGCCGGCACAGCCGGTATGGCGGGCGTGTCCTACACCAACGCCAACAGACGAAGACGCGACTCAAAAACCCCGCGATAGATCCCATTATTAGGTCTTCCTTAATGCGCAGACTCTGCGGTTATTTTGCCCTTCGGCTCTCGCTCAAGGCGAGGCGGCTCACACATTGTTTTTCATAAAATAAAAGTTGACAAAAACAGCGCCCATTGTTTATGTAAATTACATTGAGCCTGATAGCATTCCCTTTAATGGACGAAAAATGGCCGACAACGAAAAAGACACACCCTCCTATCGCACTCCGTCAAACCGGATGAAGCGCGCCTTTGGTGAAGACCAACGCACCGGACAAAACGGCGCACGCGTTTGGGCAGGCGAGTTTGCGAAAAAAGCCCTCGGCGAAACCGTCCTCGGCGCGGCGTTTAAATGGACAGTACTGGGCAGTATTGCCGTGGGCGGCAGCCTGATTTACGGCGGCGTCGCCCATGAAGACGTCGGCATGGACACATCAATAAATCAGCCAGTTTCAACCGAGCAAAGCTATCTGGTCAGCCAAGACATTGACAATCGTTTTGCGGTCGTGCGAAACGGCGATGACACACGCGTTTACCGCATCATCCCCCGCACGAGCGATAACCGCTTCTTATCCTCCAGCCGTGAAAGCAACATTTCAGTTGATTTATGGGACATGGTCGAAGACCGCGATCAAGCTCTGTATATCGCCAACCGTATGGTCGCGAGCTATGCCACCGCGCTCACAGCGCTTGACCAAGGCCAAACCCGCATGGCGGAATTTGCCGCGCCAAACCGCATTCAATACAGCCAGATCACAAAGGCGTATGAAGATGACGGGCAAATCTTCCGCGAGAGCATCCATACACCCAGCACCCCGATTCAGGCTTTTGAGCTGCGCTCCTATATCGAGCGCTCCGGCGCGTTGTGGCAAGATGCCGCCGACCGTATTGCAGCCGGTCATTACGGGTTTGAAACGCGCCCCGATGACCTTGTCCGTCTGAACGACGATGTTCACAGCATTATCGGCGTAGCCGAGAGCGTCCTCCCCTATGCCATAGGGGCGGTCGGCGGATTAATGATACTCGGCGCCGCAGCGGGGGCGAGCAGTGCCACACGCCGCCGCATTTCAAAACCGCGCCCGACCTGAGATAACGGGGTTACGGCATGAATATGGATTTAAAACAGTAAGACAGGATTGAACCTTATGGCCGACCACAAGCACGATTCACCGGAATACCGATCCGCCGCCGCCCGCACCGTACGCGCCATTGACGGTGCGCAAAATGCCGGACGGGATTATTTCAACCACTTATCAGGGCATGAGGGGGTTGGAGGCTTTGTAAAAAGAGGCGCGATTATCGGCGCTGCCTCTACGGTTTTGGGGCTTGGCACTTTTTTGGTGACGGTTCCGGGCACCCCCCTTCCGCCCGCCGATTTTGACGTGTCGGGTCACGGGCTTTTGAACCGCGCTTATGCCTACCAAAATTACGAGAGCATGGGCGATGTCGGCTATCTTTTGCTGCGCGACGAAGGCCGATACGAATTATATCAATGGGTGCGTTCGCGCAATCGCAATGAATTGATCGAAGACCCCGCCATCGCCCGCCAGATCATCTCCGAAATGGCGGCTTTGACTCAAAACACCCTCAACACGTTCGATTTTGACCGGACGGATTCGTTCAAGATCAAAATGTACCAATGCGATACGATCTACGACCCCGTGATGGTTGACGGCGAAACCGTGCGTTACGAAGGGTCGTGCCCAATGGTTCAAGTCAACGGAAGCTCCGCACGCGCCCATTACCAACGCGCCGCAACATTTTGGAACGGCGCCCTTGAATCCATGACCGCCGATAATTACGGCCCCGCAGGCGACGTGCCGAACGTAGTACGTCCCGAAACCGACGCATCCATCCTTGAATACGTCACGGGCTTTGCGTTGGGCGGCCTTGCTGGATGGGCTGGGTTTGCCGGTATTGGTGCGGGTGTGGCGGGAATGCGCCGCCGCGCCAGACAAGCCCCGACAAAAAGGCTCTAGACATGGCAGACAACCGGCGCGACACCCCCGAATTCAACAGCCTGTCCGCCAAGGCTGTGCGAACAATTGATACGGCCGAAAACGCCCTGCACGCCTATTTCAAAACGCTGAGTTTTGGCAAGGGGGTCGGCGGTATAGCGCTTGCCGCAACATTGGCAACGGGCAGCGCAGGCATCATTGGCGGCGGATTATACATGTTTCAAGACGAGCCGGTGGGCGGCATAACCAACGCCGGTACGGATTATGACATTTCCGGCAAGGGGTTCATGAACCGCACCTACAGCTTTACCAAGCATACCGAAACACATTTCATGTTGATCCGCGATGAAGGACGCACCGAGCTGTACCAATGGAATGACGAGCGCCGCCGCATTGAAATCGTGCGTGATTACGCCCTCGCCCGCCAGATTGTTGAGGAAGTCAGCGCCCGATACGAACGCCAGATCGCGGGATTTAACCTGAATGCGGACAGCCGTTACTCCTCAGACTTCATGGCGTGCTCCACCATCGAAAATCCGATGTTAACCCCGAGCAACGCAACAATCCGCCATTATTCGGGATGCACCGAGGTTACAGACAAGAGCGCCTCTCAAATCACCACCCTGTACCAGCAAACACAGAGTTTTTGGCAAAGCACAGCGGCGCAGATGACGCCCGAAACCTATGGCCCCGCCGCCGACCGTGTCACGCGCTATGTCGCGCCGGACGACAGCGGCACACAATCCGCCTTTGACCTTATCGGCGATGCCGCGATGGTGACCTTTGCCGCTTGGCTTGGCCTCGGCGCGGCAGGAGCCGGCATTTCCGGCCTGCGCCGCCGTGCGGGGCGTAACACATCAACCAAAAACGGACGATAGAACCATGGCAGACCGTAATCAAGACCACCCCAGCCAAAGAACATTCTCCGCGCGGTTTGACCGTGTCTTCGGGCGCGACCGCAACGGACGTTCCGGCCTTGGGATATTCTTCAGCGAAGCCACATCAAGCTTTGTCGGCAGTGACGGCGAAACATTTTTCGGGCGCGGCGCTTTGCTGGCTGCGGCAACAATTGTGGGCGGCATTGGCTACGCCGGATTAACGGATTTGAACATACCCGCGAATGGGAACGTCACCGGCAAATTCAACCTGATTAACGGCTACTCCGTGATCGAGGTTCAAGGGGAAAAAATCGCCCTGATCCGTGAAAGAACAAACGGTGAAGACCGCTTTGGCGTTTATCTGGTGACAAACGCCACCAGCGATTTGCTCGATGAATGGCGCTTGGTATCCGACCCCGACCAAGCCAAATCCTACGCCACCATGGTACGCGACTACCTGCTGACCAGCGTTGCGGAACAAAGCCACATAAAAACAAACGAAGACGGCACAACCCAATATGGAATTGGTGCCTATTACGCACCGCAAATGTCGGTAGCGTATCGCAATGTAAGTGATGATAACGCGGGTACAATTGACGATACTTCCGTCTATGTCGATATGGATATCGTGCCGGTTGACCTTCCGCCGTCACAATTCACATCCTATACCGAACAAACTGCCGCGCTATGGTCTACGGCCATCGACAGCCTTACCGCCACCGCCGCATACGGCCCTGCCGAGCCGTTACAGTTAAACGATGATTATTATTTTTGGGGTCAGGTAACCGAGGGCGGCTCGGCCGCGTTGGGCGGCGGGCTTGCCGGATGGGCCTTGCTCGCCGGACTTGGCGGAATCGCGCGAACACGGCGGCGCGTCAGCGGTTTCAAACCCTAATTAATTTAGACAAAAGACAGAATTAACCAAGAGGACAGCATGGCAGAATCACCGCAGGATTACCCCGAAAACCACACGATTTCGGCAAAACTCAACCGTACAATCGGCGAAGACAAAAACGGGCGCGGCGCCCTCTCCGTTTTCGCGGGCGAGTTTATTAACAATATTACATGCGGCAAGGATTTCGGGAATATGGTCTTCGTTGCCGGCCTTTCGGCGGTGGCACTCGTCCCCGTATCCTTGATCGGCGGCGGAATAATCGACCTTGACCCGCCGGCGCAAACCCAGCTCGCGGGGAAATTCAACCTGATTAACGGCTATGCGATAACGAAGGTTGAGGGCGTTTATTTCGGCCTGATCCACGGTGAAGACGGGCGGTTTGAGGTCTACACCATCGGCTCCGGCGGCCCCAACGGCGGCGATTGGACATTGATTCAATCCCCCGAACAAGCCCGCCAATATGCACGATTGGCGGTTGAGGCGTATAATGCCTCACTGGCGCAGGAAACATTGCCTGAAGCCGACGGTAATCCCCTACCCCGCACTTATTATACCACCCATATTTCCGTGCCATTCGCGCAAGACGATGTCATCGCCCGCGAGGGTGGTCAATTAACCAGCAGCAAGCGCGAAAACGAAACAATGGCGGCCTATTTCACGCGCAGCCGCGATTTTTGGCAATCCGCCGCAGAAGGCATCACCCCCCAAAATTATGGCGTGCCGCAAACAGGCCTGTTGGAATACACGTCGGATTACAGCTATTGGAGCAATGTCGGTACCGTTTATAAAACCGGCGGTGAATGGCTCGGGCTCGGGCTGTTGGGGCTTGCCACGGTTTTGTCCATCGGCGGCACGGCACAACAAGTGTCAAGACGGCGCAAAGACCCTACACACCGCCCATAGCCCGTAATGTGAGAATTCTTAATGGCCGACAAACACACCGACAAACCTGAATTTCACACGCCGAAAGCCAAGTTTTCAAAGGCTGCGAAGGCTGTCGGCGAACCGATTGGCGAATTTTTCGGTCATTGGGGGCGCAATGCAACCCTGCGCGGCAAGGACAGCCGGACAAGCGGCATGCAAGGATTTATTAATATGAATTCTGCGCTTGTCTTTCTCGCCGCAACGGGCAGTTTTGGCTATGCCTTCATCACGGATATAGACCCCGCCGCCGACCGGAGCCTTTACACCCAAAGGCCGGTGATTGCCCAAGACAGCCAAGGCCAAGTGTCCGATGGCCTATCCATTCTCGAACAAAACGGCCAGCAATACGCGCTGGTCGTGCAAAACGGTCAGTATCAGTTTTACATGATCGACCACAGCAACGAAAGATGGACATTCGTTGATGACCCCGCTCTTGCGGCACGTCTGGCAACCTCGATCGTCAGCAATCTTGAAAACGACATGCGGGCAAAAGAACAGAATTTTTTGAACGACAATTTCCCACCCGCTTATGTTTCAACCGACCTTAGTGTGGCGTACAGAATTCAAAGCCCCGAAGGAGCGGCCGATTTGACGCCGACCAAAATCCAGCGCTTCGGGCGGACGGTGCCGCTTGAGATGAACCCTGTGGAAACATATACTTACTATCAAGAAGGCATCGCCCTGTGGCGGCAGGCCGCAACGCAAATCACGAGCGACACCTATGGCCTTGGCACGACGCCCATAGTAACGGCGCATGAAAAAGATTTTGATCTCCTATCGCGCAGCTTTGATAACTACAGCTCCAATTACATGCTTGGCTGGATGGCGCTGTTGGTCGGCGGCGGGGCTCTGGCCTTGGGGCAAACAGGCGCAAGTGCGGTGCGGCGGCGGCGCGATAAGAAAAATACACCGCGATAGCTTGCTCATTCAAGGCTCACAAAAAAGCAATTATTGCATACTAAAAAACTATATTTTTTCTTGACATAACTATTTATTTTCCGTAATTAATAGACATCAGAACAAATGGCGATTTTCAAAGGGAGTAGGATTAAAAATGTCTGATACAGAATATTATGATGCCCTTGGCGCACAAAAAGGCGAAGACGCCGACAGCATCAAGAAAAAATATCGCAAACTTGCGATGAAATCTCACCCTGATCAGCAGCACGACAAAACTGACGCAGAAAAAGCCGAAGCCGCAAAGAAAATGGCGCAAATCAATGCTGCGTGGGAAGTCCTGCAAGACCCTGTAAAACGCAATATTTACGACCAATACGGCAAAGCGGGTCTCGAGCAAGCCGCAGCCGGTCAAAAGCCAGGCAGCACAAGCGGCGCAACCAATTCGTTCCGTGACGCCCCGTCCTTCACTGAGACGTTCGAGCAAGGACTCGGCAAAGTCGGTCAAAAGCCCGATGCAAAGCCGACCATGGCCTTCAAAAAACGCGATCCGTTCGCAGCCTTCAGGCCGAAGTAAGACTCAAAAACGATAAAGGCGGTGCACCAAAAAACCGCCTTTTTTCAATGGATGCGTATCGACTCCCCGAATAAATGAAAGAAAGCTTATACAGGCACGATATGGCAGACAGCCCCCTCGACAAACCGCAATACAAGACCGTCCGCGGCCGCGTGGCCGGTGCGCTTGGCCGCACGCCTGAGGGCAAAAGCGCGATGGGCATTTTTGCAAAGGAAGCCATCAGCCGCACCACATTGGGAATTAACGACCTTGAAAGCGCCTTCGTCATAGGTGGCTTATTGGTGGGCGTTCTTGGAAACGTGGCTGTTTGCGGCGTTGCGGGGATTACCTCAGCAGTGCTTGACCCCGATAGCGTTCAGGTTGACCCGACTCTCAGCACGAATTTCAGCCAAAGCGCAGGGTATATCGTGTCGCAGGAACTGGAATCCCGTATTGCCCTCATCCAGCATAATGGCTCTTACGAAGTCTACCGCGTGCAAACAACCCCTCCTAATTACCGGCTTGATAAAGACGGTGACCACGACACCGTGCATCGCTGGGATTTGATTGAAAACCCCGTTTTGGCGCAAATATATGCCGCCGAAGTTGCCGACACATACGCCAAAACCCTTGCGATGATGGAACAGCACCCCAATATTCCAGCCGCCGAGTTCGCGCCCGCGACCTTCAGCTATGGCGGAATTTCCATGCCCTATCTTGAGCAAGACGGCGAGATTTACCGTGACTCCCGCCGCGGAACGATCAACCGCCTCACGGGGGACGCGATTGCCCCTACTCTCGCCGCCCAACAAACCCTGTGGCAACAGGCCGCCGCCGCCATCACGCCTGAAAACTATGGCGCAGGACGCGGCGAGGTGTATCAAGTTGTCGAGGTTGATAATTTCGGCCATCGCATGTTTGAAACCTATAAAGACATCTGGACATACGGCGCGCTTGGCTGGCTCGGCCTTTCCCTTGCGGGGGCTGGGCTTGCCACCGCCGGACAAGTCAGCGGCAGACGCCCGAAAAAAAGCCGCAGCAGTCGGTATGATCGCGATTAATACTTAATTCCCTTACTATGAATCCCCATCTTTGTGCCGTTTCATACAGCATTTACGCCTTTGGTGTGATGCGCCCCCTTTCCATCCATTCATAAACTTGCTATTTTAATGTGGAAATTAATCGTTAAAAGGGATGCAACCTTATGGATATTCTTGTCGGCGCTATTGTCGTTTTCGCATTTGTCATCATTTTCAACGGCGTCAAAGCCGTGTCACAGGGACAGGAATACACGGTTGAACGCTTTGGTCGATACACCACGACATTGCGCCCCGGCCTGCATTTCATCATCCCCTTCATCGACCGCATCGGCGCCAAGATGAACATGATGGAAAACGTCCTTGATGTGGCCTCGCAAGACGTCATCACCAAGGACAACGCCGTTGTGCGGGTTGACGGGGTTGTGTTCTACCAAGTCCTCGACGCCGCCAAGGCCGCTTATCAGGTGCGCGAGCTTGAACGCTCCGTCCTCAACCTCACCATGACCAACATCCGGACGGTGATGGGGTCGATGGATTTGGACTCGTTGTTGTCCGAGCGGGATCAGATCAACGCCAAATTGCTCGGCATTGTTGACGATGCCACCGCGCCTTGGGGCATCAAAGTCACCCGTATCGAGATCAAAGACATCAGCCCGCCGCGCGACCTTGTTGACTCTATGGCACGCCAGATGAAGGCCGAGCGGGAAAAACGCGCTGTGATCCTTGAGGCCGAAGGCGCGCGTCAAGCCGCCATTGCCCGCGCCGAAGGCGAAAAACGCGCCGCCGTGTTGGAGGCCGAAGGCCGCAAGGAAGCCGCCTTCCGCGACGCCGAAGCCCGCGAACGCCTTGCCGACGCCGAAGCCGCAGCCACAAAGGCCGTGTCCAATGCGATTGCCGGCGGCAATGTTCAGGCGATCAACTATTTCGTGGCGCAAGAATATGTCCGCGCCCTCGGCAAATTCGCTGATTCTCCGAACCAGAAAACATTGTTTATCCCGCTTGAGGCCTCCAGCGTCATCGGCGCCATCGGCGGCATCGGCGAGATTGCCAAGGAAGCCTTCAAAACCGAAGGTGCCGCCGCAGCGGCATCCAAGGCGAAAAAATAAACAAGGTGGCGTATGTGTGGCGCGGGATAGGCTATTCCCTGCCTTGCCGCACACGCCCTACTACCCTCACTAAAACCAATAGAATAGACAAGACCGACAACCGAAAAGGACGTTCAACATGATTGAAACTTGGCTTGAGCAAGCAGAATTCTGGCACTGGTGGGCGTTCGGCCTCGTGTTCCTCATTCTGGAGGTCTTTATTCCCGGCTTTATCATCCTGTGGTTCGGGGTTGGTGCGTTTGTTGTCGGCATTATTTTATTGGCGGTCGACCTCGGCCCGCAGATGCAGCTTGTTATCTGGTCTTTCCTGTCGATCTTCGCTCTTTTGGGGTGGCGGCAATGGCGCAAAGGCCAGCCGATGCATACGGACGACACCATGTTGAACCGCCGCGGCGAAGCCTATGTCGGGCGTACCTTCACCCTCGATACCCCGACCGAAAACGGGTTCGGCAAAATCAAGGTTGACGACACGACATGGAAAATCGAGATCAGCCAAGACTTGCTCGCCGGCACGAAAATCGTCATCACTGGCGTAGACGGCGCCATCTTAAAGGCCGAGAAAGCCGAATTGCCGTCATAGGGCTCACGCCTCCCCTTCTTTGTCCTTTGTCAAAAATGTTTGACAATTGCGGGTAAAGGAATATATTCTTATCTAAAGGTTATGTTGACATCGAAGGCTGGATGACGATCCGCGGGGTTGCTTTTTTGATGAGGGCTTCGCAAAATCGGTCAAATAAGCGGACGATAGCCAAAGGATACATACCGTATTCAAGGACATGCGAAAGCATATCACAGCGTAATCTTTACCCCTTCGCGATATTGACGGAGCGGGGAATATGCGATAGGTCTATTGCTTGTTTCCTTATGCTGTCTTGACCGCTTGGGAATCGACTGTTCATTAAAAACCGCAGTGCCATTTTGGGCTGCACCATCATCTGATTTGCCACTGAAAGGAGATTAAAGATGAGTAAAGTAATAGGTATCGACCTTGGAACGACCAATTCCTGTGTTGCCGTTATGGAAGGCGACAAACCCCGCGTGATCGAAAACGCCGAGGGCGCACGCACCACCCCCTCTATGATTGCCTTCACCAATGACGGTGAGCGTCTTGTCGGTCAACCGGCGAAGCGTCAGGCCGTCACAAACCCTGAAAACACCCTGTACGGCATTAAGCGCCTGATCGGTCGTCCGTTTACGGACAAGGCCGTCAAAGACATGGCCTCCAAATCCCCCTTTACCATTTCAAAGGCGGATAACGGCGATGCTTGGGTCACGGTGAATGACGAAAAATTCGCGCCGAGCCAGATCAGCGCGATGGTTCTCAAGAAAATGAAAGAAACGGCGGAGAGCTACCTCGGTGAAACCGTGGACAAGGCCGTGATTACCGTCCCCGCCTATTTCAATGACTCCCAGCGCCAAGCCACCAAAGACGCCGGTAAAATCGCCGGTCTTGAAGTGCTGCGGATCATCAACGAACCAACCGCGGCCGCACTCGCCTACGGGCTTGATAAAAAAGCCTCCGGCGTGATTGCGGTTTATGACCTCGGCGGCGGCACGTTCGACGTGTCCATCCTTGAGATCGGTGACGGTGTGTTCGAAGTGAAATCCACCAATGGCGACACGTTCCTTGGCGGGGAAGATTTTGACTCGCGCATCATTGATTACCTTGCCGATGAGTTCAAAAAGGAAACAGGCATTGAGCTTCGCAACGACAAAATGGCGTTGCAACGCCTGAAAGACGCGGCGGAAAAAGCCAAAATCGAGCTGTCCAGCACCACGCAAACCGAAATCAACCAGCCCTTTATCGCGGCGGATGCTTCGGGTGCGAAACACTTGACGCTTAAACTCACCCGCGCAAAACTCGAAAGCCTTGTTGAAGACCTCGTCAAGCGCACGATTGATCCGTGTAAAGCGGCGCTCAAAGACGCCGGTCTGAAGGCCAGCGACATTGACGAAGTCTTGCTGGTCGGCGGGATGACCCGTATGCCGAAAATCATCCAAACCGTCAAAGACTTCTTTGGCAAAGAGCCGCACAAAGGCGTCAACCCCGATGAAGTCGTTGCCAATGGCGCGGCGATTCAAGGCGGCGTCTTGCAAGGCGATGTGAAGGATGTTTTGTTGCTCGACGTGACCCCCTTGTCACTCGGCATCGAAACCTTGGGCGGTGTGTTCACCCGTTTGATTGAACGCAACACCACCATCCCGACCAAGAAAACGCAGGTTTTCTCCACCGCTGAAGACAGCCAAAATGCCGTCACCATCCGTGTATCGCAAGGCGAGCGCGAAATGGCGGCGGACAATAAATTGCTCGGCCAATTCGACCTGACCGGAATCCCCCCCGCACCGCGCGGCATTCCTCAGATCGAGGTAACATTCGACATTGATGCGAACGGTATTGTCAACGTGTCCGCCAAGGACAAAGCGACAAACAAAGAGCAGCAAATCGTCATTCAAGCCTCTGGCGGGCTTGACGATTCCGAGATCGAAAAAATGGTCAAGGATGCCGAAGTCAATGCCGAGAGCGACAAAAAGCGCCGCGCCGCGGTTGAAGCCCGCAACCAAGCCGAATCCCTTGTCAACGCGACGGAAAAATCCATTTCCGAATTCGGCGACAAGCTCGGTGCCGAGGAGCGCGGCGAGATCGACACGGCCTTAAACGATGTCAAATCCTTGCTGGAGCAAGAAAGCCCCGACACGGACGACCTCAAGGCAAAAACCGATGTTTTGATGAAGGCGTCCATGAAGCTCGGCGAACTTGCGTACCGCAAGGAACAAGAAGAAGCCGCTGGAGCGCCCGCGGATGCTGCGCCGTCTTCAGATAAAGGCGACAGCAAAGCCGACCCTGATGTCGTTGACGCCGAATTCACCGAAGTCGACGACCAAGACAAAGGCAAATAATCCCCCATGCGGGTGGACGGCATTCCCTCATTTTAGGAAGCCGCCCGCCCGCATTTTATAAAAGCCTTGCAGCATATTTAGCCTCGCAACCCATTGAAAATCTGTGTATAAGGCTGTGAACAACCTTGTGAATAAAAAACGGATATCTTTATCGAAGTCCCATTTTTTGTAGAGTTTGACTGTAGTTTATGAAGATTTTAGGATAACACGCGATGACCGCGCAAACGCAGCACAACAGCAACCGCGATTCAGCCCCTTCCGTGCCCGCAGCCTCCGCAAAAACTGAGGCGGGGGTCGCGACGCCGTCTTCGAAGGTGTTAGGAAGCGCAGTATTGGAGAGTCACGTCCTGCGCGCCCTGCGCAAAACGCTCGCCGTATCGGACGCCGCAGAGGCATCGACCCAAGAAGAGCCTTCATCTGCACAGTCAACGCCCCTCAAGACGAGCCGCGACGGCAACGACAAATCACGCAACGGCAAAAACGCGCCGTCCGCCCCCGCACAGGCACCGACACAGGACGCTTACACAATATTGGGCATTACCGCCGATGCCGACCAAAAGGACATTCACGCGGCGTTTCGCCGGCTGGCACTGCATTGGCACCCTGACCGCCACGAAGAACAATACCAACGAGCCGCAGAACGCCGTTTCCAAGCCATCGCCCACGCCTATGAACGGATCAAAACCCGCGAAAAACGCGCCCTGTATGACCGTGTTTTGGCGGATTTACAATCACTTGCCATCTTGAAACAAGCCGCGGCACAGGCCGCAACCCACGGAAAGCGCGTCAAAAACACCGCCTCCGCCGCCACCAAAACAGCGCGGCACAGCACCGAAGCGGTCGCTGCGCGCAATGCTGCGGGCTTTGCAACCCGCCTTGGCGGCGTCTCAAACGACAACAAAGGCGACAATAAAGGCCGCCTACAAGCGATTAATCTTCACGCCCTCAAACACCAAGCTGTGCCCCAAAACCGCGATACGCAGGGCTTGCGCCACAGAGCCGGTGCGGCGCTTGATGTTCTTGAAACCATTTTTTGGCCATTGCGGTCGGAGAAGGCCGAAAGCCCCGCCTCACCCACTGATTTTGGTGCCGATTTCGGCCCTTTATAAAACACGGGATACGGATTTATGTCAGACAGCAAAGATTATTACGGATTGCTCGGCGTCGAACGCGGCGCATCGGATGATGAGATCAAAAAAGGCTATCGCAAGATGGCGATGAAATATCATCCCGACCAAAACAAAGACAACGCCGAAGCCGAAGAAAAATTCAAGGAAATCTCGCACGCCTATGACGTGTTGAAGGACAAGGACAAACGCGCCGCCTATGACCGATACGGCGCGGCGGCCTTTGACGGCAGTGCCGGAATGCGCGGTGCCAGCGGCATGGGCGGCGGCGCGGGCGCCGGTGCTGGATTCGGGGGCTTTGGCGGCTTTTCCGATATTTTTGAGGAAATGTTCGGCGACATGATGAGCGGCGGACGCAGCGGCGGCGCTTACAGCGGACAAACGCGCGGCTCCGACCTTCAATACGCGCTCGATATCACGCTTGAGGAAGCCTATAAAGGCGTCGACAAAACCATTCGCGTGCCGACATGGCAAGGGTGTGAAACCTGTGACGGGTCGGGCGCGAAGGCCGGAACGAAGCCGGAGCGCTGCCCCACCTGTTCCGGCACCGGACAGATGCGGGCGCAGCAAGGATTTTTCACCATCGAGCGCACATGTTCGACATGCGGCGGCGGCGGAACGATTGTGCGCGAGGCCTGCGACACTTGTTCGGGGCAAGGCCGTATTCGCAAGGAAAAAACCCTCAAAGTGTCCATCCCCGCCGGTATTGAACACGGACGCCGCATCCGCCTCGCCGGCGAAGGCGAAGCCGGCCTGAAGGGCGGCCCCGCGGGCGATTTATATGTCTTGCTCAACATCAAGGCGCATAAATTCTTTAACCGCGAAGGGGCAAACCTGTATTGCCGCGTGCCGGTGTCCATGGGCGCGGCGGCGCTGGGTGGCAAAATCGAGGTGCCGACCATTGATGGCGGCCGATCCGAAGTCAAAATCCCCGCTGGTACCCAAACAGGCCAGCAATTCCGCCTGCGCAGCAAGGGCATGAGCATTTTGCGTTCAACATCCACGGGCGATATGTATATCGAGATTTTCGTTGAAACACCGGTGAATTTGAACGGCAAGCAAAAAGACTTGCTCAAACAATTCATGGGCAAAGACCCCGATAAAAACAGCCCTGAATCCGCTGGCTTCCTCAACAAAGTCAAAGAATTCTGGAACGACTTGCGGGAATAGGGCGCGGTTGTTTGAGGCCTTTGTTTTTGCGCGTTTTTTCCTGCGCCCTCCCCGCGACCTATGGGTGAGGCTTTTTCATGGCTGTTTTGCCGTGTTTTTTCAAAAAAACCTTTGACTTGCGGGCGGTTATGGGTATAAATACGCCCTATTCCTGAGAATGTGGTTCGTTATGAACACGTCTTTTGATTGGCTCCGGCCTCGCAAAAGACCTATCGGGACAATACAACAACTCGTATAAAACAAAGGACATTGTTATGAGTGAAAAACGCCCACAGTCGAAACATAAGATTGACCGCCGCCTCGGCCTCAACTTGTGGGGTCGCGCAAAATCTCCCGTCAATAAACGCCAATATGGCCCCGGCCAACACGGCCCCGCACGTCGCGGCAAATTGTCAGATTACGGCATTCAGTTAATGGCCAAGCAAAAGCTTAAAGGCTATTACGGCAACATCGGCGAAAAACAATTCCACCGCTACTATAAAGAAGCGATGCGCCTCAAAGGCGATACGGGTCAAAACCTGATCGGCTTGCTTGAGCGCCGTCTGGACGCGGTTGTGTACCGCATGAAATTCGCCCCGACCGTGTTCTCCGCCCGTCAAATCGTCGGCCACAGCCACGTTTTGGTGAACGGCAAGCGCGTCAACATTCCTTCTTACATTGTTCAAGAAGGCGATGTCATCGAAATCAAACAAAAATCCAAAACGCACCAAAACGTTTTGTCCGCCCTCGCCAGCAATGAGCGTGAATGGCCGGAATACGTGACTGTTGACGAAAAAGCCATCAAAGGCACTTTCGTTCGCACACCGCGTTTGGAAGACGTCCCCTATGCCGTGCAGATGGAACCGAACCTCGTGGTCGAATTCTACTCACGTTAATTTGGGATCTCCCCGATACAAAAGCGCCGCCATCGAGCGGCGCTTTTTTGTTGTGCAGCGGGTTTGTTGGTGAGTTTGTTGGCGGGTTGTTACATGACCGGTTTGGGCGGGCTTTTCCGTGGCTTTGTTTTTATGCTATGCTGCGTAAAAATAATGGGGAAGCCACGATGATCAAAACCTGTAAAGACCATCTCGACAGCGTCAATGAAAGTTACCTGCAACACCTGATCTTCGCCTTTAAATTCGGCGGACGGTGTTTAAAGGCCGGCTTGATGGCAATCCTTCACGGAATTTGCCCCGCTTTTTGCAAAACGGCGGCAAGTGACGAAGTCAAAGACCTGTACGCCCTGCTCTGCGCCTGCCGCGCACAAAAAGAAAAAAATGACGCCGCCAAGCCATCCACCGCACAGTCAGACAACGCCTAAGCCTGCCTAAAAACTTGTTCGGGGCGTTTTAACACCTCGGTTTATCTCTTGTTTATATTCATAATGTATAATGACGGCAGGCATAACAGCAACAAAACAGCAGCTCGGTTTAATGAACGTTCCGGTCACGGGAAAATATGCATCCGCCGCCCTTCCGCCGCACAAGGACAGCAAGGGTTATTACTTTGCCGATGCGCTTGTCGATGCGGTGGTTGAGGCCGCACGCCCCGTCATTCCGGCGGCCTTTGCGCATCATGTAACGCAAGAAGCCGCCTTTGAGCGTTTGGAGGGGAGCGCGCCCCACACAGACGGCGCGCCTATTCCGCTTGAACGCGGCAAAGAGATTATCATCGCCGCCCTACAGGAATTTGACCCCGCGCTTGGTGCCAAGGCCACGGAAATCCTGCATGACACGCGGCGGCTAGACTCAACACAGGGGCAACAATGCCGCCCCGCTGGCGCCACCGAAGATTGGTCAAAAAACCCCGAACCCTATGCGATTATCGAGCTTGAATACGATGGCACGATGAACAGCCTTGTGTACCTCGCCCATGAATTGGGGCATGCCATCGCCGATGATTACGGGCATGAAGCCGGTCATTCCTATCGCAACAACCCCGAGCATATGCAAGAAACCCAAGCCTATTTCGTGCAATCAATCCTTTATGATCATCTGTCGCGGATCCCCGAACTTGCACAGGCCGCCGAGCAGCATTTTACCGCGACCATGACCAAGAATCTCTATAACGTCCCTGTTGCCCTCATCGCCAAACAGGCGGAACAAAACATTCAAAAAGGCCAAGAGTTTCAAAGCAGCGCCATAAAAGACTGGTTTGGCGAAGACTGGCAAAAACACCCAAGGGCGGACGAAATGTTTGATACGGCACAGGCCGTCAACAAAGCCCATAGAAGCGGCGAAACACAGATTCCATCATCCTTGCGCACCGAATTAGACCGTCAAATCGAAGGATTGCATTATCGCCCCATGAGTCTGTTGGTCGCGGCAGGATTATTTGATAAGCTGGCGGGGCAAGATCAGGCGACCCGCCACCACGCGAGCGAAGTTTTACTCGGCCGTCAAGGCGCGAAGCCGATTGACGCGGCGTTTGACGCGGCGGGTATCAACGGCATAAAGGATATTCGGGATATGACCCAGACCACCATTCAACGCTCTACAGCCTCAGTTTTCCATGCGGCGGATGCAGGGCAAGACTTACAACAAAGCCGGATCGTTGCGGCGTCATCTGCCCCCATCTTGCCGACAAGAGCAACACGGTGAGCCCCATGACACTGTCGCCGCCCCCCGTGGTTGCCGAGCACACCAACCAGCAAAGCGAATCCCATACCCTGATGAACCGCAGCGGCCTTATGCTGCGGGCTGTGGTTGATTTTCGTGAGGACAGCACCACCGGCACGAAGCCCGCCGGATTGGCGTTTATTCAACACGGATATGGCGGCTGCGCCGATCAACCCTATATCAAGGCTCTGGCCGACCAATATGTCGCGCAGGGCTTTATCGCGGTGCGGATTGACGGTGCCAACACCATCAATGACTGCGGCGGGCGGCTGACGGATATGACCATCGAAGGTCATTGCCATGACTTGCTCGATGTCATTGAATGGGCAAAAGCACAATGTTGGTACACCGAGCCTTTCGCCCTTGCAGGGCATAGTATGGGCGGATTCAGCGCTCTTCACGCCGCAAGCCGCAACGAATTATCCGGCAAGGTTTTGCATGTTATCGCCTCCGCCCCCGTCACCGACGGCGCGATGTGCGTTGCCGATTGGGAACGCAACCACGCCGACAGCGTCAATGAATGGTGCGCCAACGGGTTCATCAAGGAAACATCCGCCATCTATCCCGACCGCACCGAAGACTCCATCCCCTATGAACGGTGGCAGAGCTGGCGCAGTGTGTCCCTCTTGCCGCGGGCTTGGGCGCTCACCATGCCCGTTGCGTTTATTAGCGGCGATGCCGACACCCTCACCACCCCCGCCCAGATTCATGCCTTGTTCGAACTGATTGCCACGGCGAAGCGTCAAATACTTTTAAATGGCGCCGATCACTGCTATACAGGGATGGAAGAACAAGCAAAGCAGGCGTTCGGGGAGGCTCTTGCATGGGTATTACAGCCGACACCGGTCATTCCGGATCCGTCATAAACCAACCATATGATTTGACATCAGGCACGGCATCCGGCGGGTCGTCATCATCGCCCCGCGCCGGAAAATTCCCGATTCAAAACAGCCGCGGGCAAAGCATGTATGTCCGCACCGATATTCACGAGGCACAAACAGGCCTTGTGTTTGTGCTGCACGGGTTTTCTGGCGGCATGGATCAACCGCATGTTCAGGCCGTTGGCGATGCGTTTCACCGCAACGGCTATACCGTTGTGTATCTCGATGCCACCCATTCTTTCAACGACAGCGATGGCACGCTTGAAGGCAACACCACAGGCTCGCACAGGCAAGACCTTGATGATTGCATCAACTGGGCAAAGACTCAAGACTGGTACCAAGAACCCTATGCGCTGGGCGGGCATTCGCTCGGCTCGTTTGTTTGTCTGTTTCATGCAGCGGACAACCCTGACAAAGTCGAACTGGTCGTGCCGACCGCCACGGCGCTATCCGGCGACCATCTGGAGGAAGCCTTCAAAAACGGGTCGCGCCCACATTATGACTCGTTCAAATCGCGCGGGTTTCATCATGTCTACGATAATTGGAGCGGCAAAAACCAAAAGGCGAAGCGAAGCTGGGCTTGGCTTGAGGATATGCGCCGGTATGACGTAACCAAACATCTGGACAAACTGACCATGCCCGCATGTTTCATTGTGGGGAGCCGCGACATGCCAACCCCACCATCCCAGCAAACTATGCTGTTCAACGCATGGAAAGGCCAGCCCAAAGCGCTGTACATCGTTGAAGGGGCGGAGCATACCTTCACCAAGCCGGATCATTTACAAAAACTCCGCGATCACCTTGACGGATGGTTGAAACAGGTGCATTTTACGCGCCGCCCCAACACAAAAAACACACGGAACAACGCGCCTAAGCCGTAAAATCGTAATGCAGCATCCCTGATGCGCAAAAACATGCCGAAAGGTGAGGCTATACGGGCGACAGACAAAATGACGACACAGAAAAAAGCAGCATAACCATGACCGCCCCATCGCCCGTTACCCCCTCTGCCAAACCATCGCCCCAGCCCGCGATCATCCTGATTGACCCGCAATTGGGCGAGAATATCGGCATGGTGGCGCGGGCGATGTTGAATTGCGGATTGACTGACCTCCGCCTCGTGCGCCCGCGCGACGGGTGGCCGAGTGAGAGCGCCAATGCCGCCTCCTCCGGCGCTCTTGAAAAGGGCGTCATCGTGCGGGTTTACGACACAACCCAAGACGCCGTGGCGGATTGTCAGGTCATTATGGCCACCACCGCCCGCCCGCGTGAGATGATTAAAACCGTCCACACCCCGCGCGCCGCCATCGCCGCCATCCGCGACGATATCACCGCGCGTGGCCTGACCTGCGGCGTGTTATTCGGGGCGGAGCGTTCAGGCCTGCAAAACGAAGATGTCGCCATCGCCGATGCCGTCATCACCGTCCCCCTCAACCCCGATTTCACCTCGCTGAATCTGGCACAGGCCGTGTTGCTGGTCGGGTATGAGTGGATCAGCGCCCAAACAACCACCCCCGACACCGTCTTCACCACCGGAACAACCGACATCGCCAGCAAAGAAACGGTTCTAGGGCTCGTCGGGCGGCTCGAATCCACCCTAGACGCGCATCACTTTTTCCGCTCACCCGAAATGAAGCCCAGCATCGCACGGAATCTGGTCAATCTGTTCACCCGTATGCGCATGACCGACCAAGAAGCCAGCACCTTTCACGGGATCATCTCCGCGCTCAGCGGCGCGAAAACGGCCTTGTCAGCGAGGGCGGCGGCGAAGCGTGGCGGGAATTCAGGGAATTGATCTTTTTCGCAGGGGAACGCCCCTGCACGCGGTTTTTTGGGGGATACGCTCCACAGCGGATGAAGAAATCTTGGTCAAGGGCGCTAGGATTGGCGTTTGCGGCGTTTATAAAGCCGGCGAAAATACGGGGTTTCGAGAACCGCCTCGCAGAATACCTTAAGGTATTTGAGAAGCGGAAGCGCAGAAAGCGCGCATTTGCAGCCCTTTATAAACGCCGCAAACGCCAATCCTAGTGGATGCCACAGGTGCGCTGGAGCATCGGCAGGGCTTTTTTCACGCTGGGCAAATCCAATTGCGCCTGCAATTTTGTAATCATCCGCAAGCCCATCGAAAAATGAGCGACCGCCTTAGGGTCAGACAAAATTTGCGGTTCGCGCAGCATATCCATGAAATGCCCCTGCGCCACCGCCATAAACACGCCGAGCCGCTCATTCGCATCCGAAGGGCATAAAAACGCCGTTTCCGGCAGGCTTTCATTCATCATCCAATCCGCAAAGCTGTGCAAGCTCCGCGTCAACGGCACAATCACGACTTGGTCTTTAGGACCGAATTTCGCAATGTAATCCCCCACCGCTTTGAGCGACACAGCAAGGTTTTTCGCGCCGAGTTGAAGGCTCTCAAGCAATTCCCCCGCCCCCGCATTGGGGTACAGCGCCGTAACATCGGCGGCGAGTTCATCCGCCTTGCCGTTAAAATCCTTAAAAATCTGGTTTTCGCTCTGTGCGCTCATAGCAGAACACCCCTGTTCATATCTCGTTAATTTTTCATTAACCAAAGACTGCCACAAAATAATTATTATGTCAAATAAATGATTGCTGGGCATAAACAGCATTTACAAAGTTACCCTAACTTGATTTTTGCGCAATTTAGGAATATAGTCATATTTATAAGGCGCATTTCAGTGCCGCCAAGGCCGCTTTTGGGTTTCCCGATAAGCGGCTTTTTTATTTTTAACGAAGGAGCGTCCAAACATGTCAGAACTCTACAATAAAACACCAGAAAATCGCCTCACATCCCCCAAAAACGGTAAATTTTCAGACCAGCTTTATTCCCCTCTCCAAAAAAGAAAAAGGCAAAAAACGCCAGCGGAAATTCTATATGGTCAAGACGATAACTCTGACCCTGATGACTTTCTGTACGGTGAGCAATATGCCCCACATCAAGAAAAAATACAGGACAAGGCGCAACCAGCAACACAAGAGCAACGGACAAAAACGCTTGCTGAGATTTTATTTCCGAGCATGGCGACTTCAACAAATCCTATCTTTGCTGAACCACCGACGACATCGTTCGTTGCGAAGAAAAAGCCCGACATGGAGGATGCAGAAACAGATTTTCTAGGAAACCGAACTCCTCCCCGCCCCTATGATTTTAATACAAAAATATTTCTTAAAGAAACTCCTTCATCTGAAGAACAAGTACAAATCATGCAAGACGTTCCGGCAGAACTACAATCAAAAATCAAAGAAAGAAAACCGAAATGGATTGATGCCCCTGTTATTACGGATGAAACGGAGCGCCGAAACGCCATTTTAAGTGACCTTCCCGCCCGTTTTGAAATCGAAATTGACTCCGATGCTGAAACATCGAGAGGACGCGAATGGATAGACATCCAAAGCTTAGGGCGAGAAGCCGTTAAAGAAAATAACGACTATATTGAAGAAGCGGCGCAGACCTACAATCTTGACCCTGACCTGATCAGAGCCGTTATGTTTTCTGAGAATGCCGTAGGACACAAAGGAGGTGCCAACATTCTTGCTGATAAATACGACCGCAGCACTTCAAGATTACCTATGAATATTCAGCAAAAGATGTGGCATAAAATAATTGATGCGAATCCCGATGATTTGAAAAAACCAAAAGAAAACATATTTGCGGCTGCTAAGCTTCTTAAATCCATAGAAACCAGAACAGAAAACCCTACAATTGCAATGATAGGCACACTATGGAATGAACTTTCCGCAAAAAAGACAAATAGTTTTGGGCATTATATCGAACGTGCATACAATGATAAAAAATGGAAGAAGAGGTGATCGAATGAAAATTTTTAAAACTTTACGCCGCAAACCTTTAATGATTGCCTTATGGATTGCGTTTGTCTTGGCGTTGGCGTGGGCGACCGTGGGCATGGCTTCGGATGTTTTTTCGCGGCATGATAGTGCTTTTTGTTATTCTTATGAAGAAACAAGCCCAGTTGAAAAACCATATATGCCTCAAGCTATGAAATCTGCCGCCGAGGCGTTTTTATATGTTTTGGATCTTAGGCCTTGTGGTTCTCAAGATACTCTCAACTATTGGTTATTATACAATGTCTATAGTTTGTATATTTTGTGTTGTAGCGTCGTTCTCTTCGCGCCGATTTTGTTATGCGCCGCCCTAATTTGTCTGTTTAAGGTAACAAAAAAGCGCGTTTTACGCGATAAAGCATAGGCAGTGAATATGTGATTGGACAGACAAATGAAAACTCGTGAAACCTCACACCGAAAACACTTGATGATTGCCTTATGGATTGCGTTTATCTTGGCGCTTCTTGGGTCGTGCGTTGCGATGTTTGCGGATGTTATTTCGGCACATGGCTATGAATACTGTTTTTATCCGTCCGAAATACATCCCGATGATGAGCCGTATGTCCCGCTGTTGATGCAATATATTGCCGATGGTTTTCTGTACCTCATCGATGAAGATCTTTGCGCCCCAGAGCACACCATCAATTACTGGGCGCTTTACCTCATGCACAGTTTTTACGTTTTATATTTGACGACTATTTTCTTCACTGTGGTTTTTATCGGCGCGGGATTTGTTTATCTTTTCAAGGCCGTAAGAAAACGCATTGGACGCAGAAAACCATAACAACCGATCAAAGCAGAACGGCGCAGATATGTCTGCGCCGTTTGCTTGTTATTGGTGGGTCGCCTGAGGGGGCGATGGGGAAGCGTTAGACGCTTTGGTCGATTTTTTCGGCGCGGGCTTCGCCGGCTCCGGCCTTTGCAACGCCGACGCGGGCGGGGCGGAGCAAGCGGTCATGGATGACGTAGCCGGCCTCTAGAAGCTGGACAATCTCGCCCGCCGGCTTGCCGGTGCCTTCGGCTTCGAACATCACTTCGTGAAGGTTGGGGTCGAATTTGCCGTCGCGGGGTTCGATCTTTTTGATGCCTTGGCGTTCAAATGTTTGCAGCATCCCTTTTTCGGTGGCTTCCACCCCCGCGAGCAGAGCTTGAAGCTCGGGGCTGGCGGCGCGTTGTTCGGGGGTTACGGCCTCCAAAGCGCGGCGCAAATTATCGGCAACGTCGAGCAAGTCACGCGCGAAGCCGGACACGGCGTATTTGCGCGTGTCGTCAAGGGTGCGTTCACTGCGGCGGCGGGTGTTTTCGGCCTCGGCAACGGCGCGGAGCATTTTGTCCTTGGCCTCGGCGAGTTCGGCTTGCAAGGCCTCCACAACGGCGAAGCCTTGTTCCAACGCTTCGTCATCATCGTGGTCATGATCATGCGCGTGGTCATGGCTATGCCCGCCACAGCATCCGCCGCCATGATGATGCCCGTGCCCATGATCGTGATCATGGTTATGATCGTGGCCTTGATGATTGTCGTGGTCTTCGGGTTTTGTATGAGAATTCATGGTGATCCTCCTTTATGGATTACGGCTTACTGTCATCTGTTGTAGTCGATTGGACGGCTTGAATCAACACGCAATGATGCGCCGATCGGCATCAACCGATAACGCGGGACAGGATTTGCGAGGTGTAATCGACAATCGGCACGATGCGCCCGTAATTCAGTCGGGTCGGGCCTATGACGCCGATGGCGCCAATAATCTGGCTCTTGCGGTCGCGGTAAGGCGACAACACCATGGACAATCCGGCGTGGTTGAAGGCCTTGTTCTCCGACCCAATAAAAATCTGCATCCCGCCGGCCTCGCCCACGGCCTCCAGCAATTTGAGCATGGTTTTACGGTTTTCCAGCGCGTCAAAGAGCTGGCGGATATGTTCAAGGTCGACAAGGCTCGCGGCGTCCAGCAAATTGCCCTGTCCGCGCACCACAAGAACACCGTCTTTCGCCTCACCCTGAACCGTTTCGGCGAGGCCGTTTTGCACCAGTGACGCGGTGTGTGCGTCCAATGTGGCTTGGCGGCTCTCGATATCGTGCGATACTTCGCGGCGAATATCGCCGATGGTTTTACCGAGAATACGGGCATTGAGGAAGTTTGACGCCATGGTCAGGCTGGATACCGGCAAGTCCAGCGGCACTTCCATCACCCTGTTTTCCACCATGCCGTCTTCGCTCACCAGCACGATCAGGACCCGGCCGGGGCTGAGCTGTAGAAACTCGATCTGGCGGAGCGATTTATCGCGGGTCGGCGCGGCAAGAATACTGGCGCAGCTCGACATGGAGGAGAGCAACCCGCTCGCCTTTTCATAGACGTCTTTTTCGGTGATGTCGGACGAACCGGCCAGCGCATTGATCGTTTGCATATCGGTTTGGGCAATCGGGCGCATTTCCATCAACCCGTCCACAAACAGGCGCAGGCCGCTTTGTGTCGGCAATCGCCCCGCCGAAATATGCGGCGCGTAGAGCAGGCCAAGATCCTCAAGATCCGCCATCACGTTACGGATGGTCGCGGCGGACAGGCTTTCGGTGAGGTTCTTGGCAATGGTGCGTGAGCCAATGGGCTCGCCATGCTCAAGATAAGCATCGACGATGGTGCGCAGCACTTCTTTGTAGCGGTCGGTCAGTTCGGTCAACATGGTGCCTTTTATATCACTTAAATAACGCGCGGGCAAACCCACCCTTGCAATCTGCTTTGGCATTGTTAATACTGACCCCTTCGTTATTAAGGATTCCAAGGAGTACCCCACGCCATGACCACAAACCGCAGCAGACCCTCAGGACGCGAAGCCAACCAAATGCGCGCCGTGTCGATTGAAACAGGGGTTTCCCTCCATGCCGAGGGGTCATGCATGGTCAAATTCGGCAATACGCATGTATTTTGCACCGCGAGCGTGGTTGAAAACGTGCCGATATGGATGCGCGGTAAGGGCAAAGGATGGGTCACGGCGGAATATGGCATGTTGCCCCGCTCCACCCATGACCGCATCGACCGCGAGGCCGCCCGCGGGCATCAAACAGGCCGCACACAGGAAATCCAGCGCCTGATTGGTCGCGCCCTGCGCGCCGTTGTGGATATGAGCGCCCTTGGCGAACGCCAGATTCGCCTTGATTGCGATGTTATTCAGGCCGATGGCGGCACGCGTACGGCCTCCATCACCGGCGCCTATGTCGCGATGGTGCAGGCAATGCAGCATCTTAAATCCATCGGGCTGATCTCCACCTTGCCTGTGAAGGACAGCGTATCCGCCATTTCATGCGGCATATACAAGGGGCAAACCGTTCTTGACCTTGATTATGCCGAGGATTCCAGCGCCGAAACGGACGCTAATTTCGTCCTCACCGGCAAGGGCGGCATTGTCGAAGTTCAAGGCACCGCCGAACAAGACCCGTTCACGGAAGAACAGCTCACCGCCCTTCTCGGCCTCGCCAAGAAAGGCTGCGCCGAACTTGTTGCCATCCAGCGCGCCGCGCTTGGACAAAGCTAGCTCTCACCCACCACTTTCATAAAATAAAAAGGACGCGGAACAATGCACCTTGCACGAAGCACCGATCCCAAGGCCCCCACCCGTAAATTCACCGAGGATACGCTCCTGCTCGCCAGCCACAATAAAGGCAAATTGGTTGAGCTTCGCGACTTGCTCGGCGACAAAATCCCCAATATTACATCCGCCGTGGATATGAACCTGCCTGAACCCGAGGAAACCGGCACGACGTTTGTCGACAACGCGGTGTTGAAGGCCTTAGCCTGTATGCGCGAAAGCGGCCTGCCCAGCCTCGCCGATGACAGCGGTTTAAGCGTTACGACATTAGACGGCGCCCCAGGGGTTTATTCCGCAAGATGGGCGGGTGAGCCGCGCGATTTCAACCTTGCCATGCAAAAAGTCCATGATGCGATGGAAGACGCCGAAGACCGCAGCGCGTCATTCGTTTGCGTCCTCGCCCTTGCATGGCCGGATGGGCATGTCGAAACATTCGAAGGCCGGATTGACGGCAATATTTGTTGGCCGCCGCGCGGCGACAAAGGCTTTGGCTACGACCCTATTTTCGTGCCACTCGGCGATGCGCGGAGCTTTGGCGAGATTGATTTTGCCGAAAAACAAGGCATGAGCCACCGCGCAAAAGCCTTCAAAGCGATGATTGACGCGCTGTTTCCGGCATAGGGTTCTGTAAGTAGCGCGTTATTGCTGCTGCACAGGCGCGGTTATTGCGTTATGGGCATGGTTCACGCTATCGGCAAGCGCACGGATATCAAGGCTTACGCGGCTGTTTGTGGCGCGGTTCGGGTGTGGCGCCTTGGGGCGTGTTTTGTGCATTGTCCGCACTTGGTGCGTCTTGTTGATCGTTGGTCGAATGCCCCGCTTGTTCGGCAATGGCTTGCTCCAGATAAGCGTTGCGTAAGCGTTCAATGCGCGCGGATTGTTTACGTCCCGCCAATACTCCGGCTATTCTTGAGAAGAAATCCTCGCGTCCCTCTTTTGTCATGAAATCTACGGCGGTCTTACTGAAGCCGCCCTCGCTCCACTCCAAAAAGACTTTCCGGCCATTTGCGCCTCCCTCCACCCATAGCTTCAAAGGCATTGTGGCTCGTGAGTCCTGTGTTGTGAACGCCAACGTCATCAAAAGCCCTTCCGGTTTTAGGTGCGAGTAAGAGAACTCTCCAACCGAAGCCGTCACGCCGTGTTGTTGGTTGACCGTATGCACGACGAAGGCCAAGGCCTCGAGTTGAGACCTGCGGTCATCGGAGATGATAATCGAATAGAGGTTTTCGCGCTCTGCCATTTTTTGCGCTATGAAGCCTGAGGAAATCTGCTTCGGAGATTCTGAAGCTGGCGGCGGCACATCCTCTTGCTTGGCCTTACCACCGAATAATCGTCCGATTTTCATGATGAGTCCTTATGGTGTCTGACGGCGCGCACGCACATGCTTGCCGTAATTACCGGTCGCGGGGTCAAGCCCCTCGCGGCGGGCGAGGCTGCTGTATACCGCGCCTTTCATACGGTCTTCGATCTTAAAATCTCTTTCCTTTTTTGCCAGTATTTGCGCGATATTCTGCATAAAATCACGGCGTGCCGCCATATCCATAAAATCGAACGCGCCTTTTTTGGACAAAAGATCCTCATTAATGAGGATCTTATCGTCTTCCGCCCAGACCATAAGTACATGATCCTTCATTTTCGCGCGTCCCGCCGAAATCGTGACTTGGCAAAATAACCTGTCCTCATGGTAGCCGACATAGCCGGCGCTCGCCGTGATGCCTTGCTGGCGGTTGAGCGTGTGTAAAACAAAGGATAAGGCCTCGATATTATCGGCATGTTCTTGCGTTCTTTTGCGGGCGATGGCGTCAAGCTGTGACCCTTCGCGCATCACAGACGCCATGAAGTCATCCGCGATTCTGACTCGTTCTTTTGGGCTGAGGTCTTCAACCTGCCCCGATTTACCCTTGAAAAAACCGCTCAACATCATACTGTCCTTTTTGGAAATGTTCCGACAGTTTTACCAAAGAAATATATATTATGTCAAATGATATTCCGCTTGCCTTGTATTTTCACTGGCCTTATTGCCTGTCGAAATGCCCGTATTGCGATTTTAACTCGCATGTGGCGGCGAGCGTTGATCATGAGCGGTGGCGCAAAGCCTATCGCGCCGAGATCGAAACCCTGCATCACCAGTTTCCCGACCGCGTCATTTCATCGGTGTTTTTTGGCGGCGGCACGCCGTCCTTGATGGAGGCGCACACCATCGCTCAGATCACGGGCGATATTGCCCGCCTGTGGGGATTGGGCGATGATGTCGAAGTCACGTTGGAGGCCAACCCGACCTCCACCGAAGCCGCAAAATTCGCCGATTTCAAGGCCGCCGGAATCAATCGCGTGTCCATCGGGGTGCAAGCCTTGAACGATCCTGACCTCAAGGCCTTGGGGCGACATCACTCCGCCGCCGAAGCGCTGGAGGCGGTGGCGATTGCGCGGCGGCTGTTTGAGCGGTTCAGCTTTGACCTCATCTACACCCGATCCGGTCATACGCTCAAGGCGTGGGAAGCGGAGCTTCGCGCCGCCCTGCCTCATGCCGATGGCGGGCATATGTCGTTATACCAGCTCACCATCGAGGCTGGGACGCAGTTTCAAACCCTGTATGACAGTGGTCGCCTGACCATCCCCGAAGACGATCTCGCGGCGCAATTTTACGACCTGACCGCCGCGGTGATGGAGGATGCGGGGATGCCCGCCTATGAAATATCCAACTACGCCAAAGCGGGGCAAGAAAGCCGCCATAACCTTGCCTATTGGACGTACGCGGATTATGCCGGAATCGGGCCGGGGGCGCATGGGCGTTTAACGTTCTATGGCGGCCCAAACGCACAAGATGCGCAAGCCGCCGCAGCCCATACACGCATCGCAACCCGCGCGCATAAAGCCCCCGATATCTGGCTCAAAACCATTTTGGATGTTCCGCAAGGCAGCACTGCAGGCGCCCCCGCGAGCGCCCCTTATAGCGCCTTCCAAAACCCCGAAATCCTCACTCCCCTCATGCAATTCGAGGAAATGATGATGATGGGGCTTCGCCTGCGCCGCGGTGTTGACCTTGATGCTGTTCACGCCCGCACCGGCATTGACCCGAAAGACCACCTAAATCACGCCGCCATCGCCGCTTTGTGCGCGGATGGATACATCACCCAAAACGGCACAATCATTGCCCTCACCGCAAAGGGCATGCCGGTTTTGAACGCTGTTCTTCGCGCGATTTTGCTTTGAGCCTATAAGCGCCTTAAAACACCGCAAACCGCCTCCAATCACCCGTCACAGCCGCAGAAGGAAAATCCGCCTTATGCGATTTTGATTGACATGGGCGCTTATTGTATATTATTTGTTCTTTTAATATATGAACAAATAGCGAACATTAAGGCGCCCCATGACCCCAGACGGACTCCGATGGTTGTTCCTTGATATGAACAGCTATTTCGCCAGTGTCGAACAGCAGGAAAACCCCGCCTATCGGGGCAAGCCGCTTATTGTCCTGCCGTCCATGAATGACGCGACATGCGCCATCGCCGCAAGTCTTGAGGCCAAGGCCTATGGCATCAAAACCGGCACGGGCGTGTTGGACGCCAAAGACCGTTGCCCGAACCTGATCTGCGTTCCCGCACGGCATGATGTGTATATGCGTTACCACAACCGCATCCTTGAAACCGTCGTCAAACATACACCCATCACAAAAGTCTGTTCGGTGGATGAATTATCGAGCCGTTTGCTCCCCCTGCGGTGCGATGAAGACGCCGCCATCACCCTGTCGTTCGCGATCAAGCGGTCATTGAGGGAGGATGTCGGCGAGTGCGTGACCTGCTCCATCGGCTTGTCCAGCAATGCCTATCTTGCCAAAATTGCGACTGACCTGCAAAAACCAGACGGGCTTGTTATTTTGCGCCCCAGTGATGTGCTGGAACGGCTGCGCCCCCTTCCCCTAACCTTCCTCCCTGGCATTGGGCGCAATATGGAGCGCCGCCTCAACAAGGCCGGAATTTGGACGTTTTTTCATCTGTGGAATTGCAGCCCCAAGCAATTACGCGCCATTTGGCACAGTGTCGAAGGCGAAAAATTCTGGTATCGCCTGCGCGGATACGACATTCCCGATGTCCCGACCAAGCCCAGCATGGTGGGGCATAGCCGCATTCTTGAGCCACGGTTTCGCGCCCCGCAAGACGCCGCCCTCATGGCCTCGCAACTCACCGAAAAGGCCTGCAACCGGATGCGGCGCAAGGGGTTGTATGCGGGGATGTTCTCGCTGTCGTTTCGGGATATTGACGGGCGGCGGGCGGGGCTCGATGTGCCGATTGACCCGCCATCATGCGACAATGCCCTGTTCGTGCGCCATGTTCATGCGATGTGGGATGCCCTGATCCGGCGTCACCGCCCTTTGCGGCTGAAGAAAGTATCGGTGGTTCTGTCGCGCCTGTGTGAAGAATCGCAAATCCAGCCCGACCTCTTTCATACAACGGATGAAGAAAAAACGATAACATACGAAAAAGACTCATCTTTATCGCGGTGCATTGACACAATCATTCGGCGGTATGGATCGGACGCCATTCATTTTGGCTATACGCCGGAGGCCAAGAGCCATTATGTCGGCACCAAAATCGCCTTTAACCGCATACCGGAGCAAGAGGAGTTTCTCTGACACAATCCCTTATTGACATAAGAATAATGCGGTTTTATAGATAGCACTAACCATAATCAATATTAAGGCTAGGAGAGATCACCATGGATATCGGACAAGGCATCGCAAGCGCATTCAAAGCAATGTTTATCATGTGCGCCGCAGGGGGCGTTGTCATCGGCGGGGCGGGCGCGCTCATCGCGACCACGGTTTTGTCCTCGGATATTGAATTTGACCTGAACGACAGCACCAAAGCCGCCGCTAAAGAAAATATCGTGAGCGTTGACACGCTCTGCACCGAAATGTTGAAGGCTCAGGCCGCCATCACCGACCAGATCGGCACAGGCTCCACCCCCGTTGTCATCATGGACATGGCGAGTTGTCGCACGCTGTATCAAGGCACGCTGGCAAGCCCCCTCACCAATCGCCCTTAATCAACGCCACAAGCTATAACCCCAATAACAGGAGATCATCATGGGTGTCGAATTTGACCTGAAGAAAACAATCACAAACAAGCTCAAACGCGCCTTCCGCACCAGCATCGGCGGCGGCCTTTTGGTCGGCGGCGTTGGTGCCCTTATTGCCGGCACGGTGTTGAGCCATGATGTCGCTTTTGACATCGCCCCTCAATTGAAACGCGCCGACACACCCGCCAGTGCGGAATCCCTGTGCGCCGAAATGCTCAAGGCTCAAACCGCTATCACCAGCAGGCTCAGCAGCGAGGCACAACCCGTTGTCGTCATGGACATGGCCACATGCCAGCGCGTTTACGAAACCCCGCGCCCGTAGGGAGTCCTCACCCTCTAGGATCAAGCAGGGGCGAAACAAGCGCGCAGTCTTTCTAAAACCGCGCGCCCCGCCCCCGAACCAGACAGTGCAAAAGAATAAGCCACGGCGCAGCTATATACTGCGCCGTGAATGCTGTTATACGTCATCATTTGCTAGATTATTGGCGCCATATTATTGGCGTCGGCGGTCATTTACCGCCACAAACGCCCTGAAAAGACACCCCGTAAAATCCCTGATAGATTTTCAAGCCGTCAAAAGCATTATGGTTTCGGTTTCAAGCCGCGCGGTGGGCGGGGCGTCGCGGTGGACGGTTGCGTTTTGGCGGCGGGCGCGTCCCCCGCATCCGGCGTCACAATCCATCCTTCGACGTGGCGAATGACGTCTTGCGGAAAAGCCTTGGCAACGGCGCGGGCGGCTTCGAGCGACGTTTCAAAGACTATGCCGCGATGGTCATCGGGATCATTGTGATTCAGCATTCCGATCATCATACGCATTGATCCTTCATCGCCCTTATCCCAAAAAGGTTGTAAAACCGCCGCAATGGCGTTCACCTTATTCATCAGGGCTTCACGCTTTGACGACGTGTCGCATACCAAAGCATAACGGCTGATATATTGATCCGGTTTGTTTTGGAATGTAGCGTTGACTTGTTCCATCGTCGGGGATGGGAGGGTCTTCAAATGCTGCTCTATCGCGACATCCAAGGGGGTCAACACCAAGTGACGTGCACCGGAAAAAGCCCCCCACGCAGACAAATCATATGTTACTTTCGTTCCCTGTCCGCCCGTATTCACAATGGCGTGACCGGCGAATAAATCGCCGGAAAATAAGAAAACAGATTTTACCTCCGCCACTGCGGCGACAAGGTCTTTATGCGTTGCGGCGTCACGTATGGCGGCGATGACATCATCCGTTAATTGTGCCATATGACCGGTGATGATCGGATCGCAACCGAGCGTTTCAACAAACGCGCGCGCCTGAAGAACAGAATCCGCGATTTTATCCTGTGGTACTCCTTGATATGTCAGCATAAGCTCCCCCTGTATATTATTCGAATGATTGACCGCTTTTTGCCTTGATTGCCGAGGCAAGCCCACAAAAGCGGTTTCTATCAAAAGACCTTATCATTTTCGGGGAGATTGTAAATCTTTTAGCCCCGTATGGAGCGCATTATGATTGCCCACCCTTGGTAACAATCAGAAGGAATGATCAAGACCACGAAAAAAGCGCCTCCGTGCGGGGCGCTTTTTATAAGAGATCGTTACTGCCTTGCTCGCCCGCTTACGTATCAAGGAAGCTGCGCAGCTTGCGGGAGCGGCTGGGGTGTTTGAGTTTGCGCAGGGCTTTGGCCTCAATCTGGCGAATCCGCTCGCGCGTGACGTTGAATTGTTGGCCGACTTCCTCAAGCGTGTGGTCGGTGTTCATGCNNTGCCGATGCCGAAGCGCATCCGCAGGACGCGTTCTTCACGCGGGGTCAAACTCGCCAAGACGCGGGTTGTGGTTTCACGCAAATTGGCGTGAATAGCGGCCTCAAGCGGTTGAAGGGCGTTTTTATCTTCGATGAAGTCGCCAAGGCTGGAGTCTTCTTCGTCCCCGATGGGGGTTTCAAGACTGACCGGCTCTTTGGCGATTTTGAGGACTTTACGCACTTTGTCGATGGGCATATGCAGGCGTTCGGCCAATTCTTCCGGTGTCGGCTCACGTCCGATTTCGTGCATCATCTGGCGTGATGTGCGCACCAATTTGTTGATCGTTTCGATCATGTGAACAGGAATACGGATGGTGCGGGCTTGGTCGGCAATCGAGCGTGTAATCGCCTGACGAATCCACCATGTCGCATAGGTCGAGAATTTATAGCCGCGGCGGTATTCAAACTTGTCCACCGCCTTCATCAAGCCGATATTGCCTTCTTGGATCAAATCAAGGAATTGAAGGCCGCGGTTGGTGTATTTTTTGGCAATCGAAATCACAAGGCGCAAGTTGGCCTCGACCATTTCTTTTTTGGCGCGGGCGGCTTCTTTTTCGCCTTTTTGAACTGTTGATACGATGCGGCGGAAACCGGAAATCGGCATGCCCGCTTCTTCGGAAATCGTGGCGACTTGGTCGCGGATTTTGGCGATGTCGGGAGAATGTTTCTCGACAAAGTCTTTCCAGCCCTTGCCTTTGACGTTCATCAGGCCTTCAACCCATGACGGGTCAAGCTCGTTGCCGTAATATTCGCGCAGGAAATCCTCGCGGCGCACTTTGCTGTCCACCGCCAAGCGCATCAATTTGCCTTCCAAAGACACAAGGTTGCGGTTGATTTTGTACAGGCGCTCCAAAAGCTGTTCAATACGGGCGTTGTTCAAATGAATCGAGTTCATAAAGTTGATCATCTCGCTTTTCAGCTTCTGATACTTATTCTCGGTCGCGTTGTCGGGCTCGGTGCCTTTTTGCAGGGCTTCGAGGCGTTTTTCTTGAACTTCCGACATTTTTTTATAGGTTTTGCGGATGTTGTCGAAGATTTCGAGAACCTGAGGCCCGACTTCTTCTTCCATCGCCGCAAGGGACATGGCGCCCTCGTCCATATCGTCATCGTCGCCGCCGCTGGCTTCGCCTTCGGGGGCTTCGGCTTCTTCCTCACCGTCCGCATTGCGGCGGCGCGGCTTGGCGGCAGCCGCCGCAGAAGCAGCCTTGGCATTGTCGTCTTCGTCCTTTACGGGGCGGCTCAGGGTGCCGCTTTTGAGCAAGGCGTCTTCGTCTTCCTCGCCGTCCACTTCGCCTTCCGGCCCTTGGTTGTAGGTGGCCTCAAGGTCGATGACCTCACGCAGCAAGATGTCGCCGTTCAACAGGGCTTCGTGCCATGCGATGATAGCCTCAATCGCCAGCGGGCTCTCACAAATCCCGCCAATCATCATTTCGCGGCCAGCCTCGATTCGTTTCGCAATCGCGATTTCGCCCTCGCGGGAGAGAAGCTCGACCGAGCCCATTTCGCGCAAATACATGCGAACGGGGTCATCCGTGCGGCCAAGGTCGTCATCAGAGATGTTGCCACTGATGCCTTCTTCGTCTTCGTCTTGTTCGGCGTCTTCCAGCGCGCGTTGGGCACGGGCTTCGGCGGCGCTCTCATCGTCAACGTCTTCCGCATCAATGATATTGATGCCGAGGTCGGAGATACGCGCCATGATGTCTTCGATTTGCTCGGAGGTGTACTCGTCCTCCGGCAAGGCGGCGTTCAAGTCATCATGCGTGATGTAGCCTTGCTTCTTGCCTTTGACAAGCAGGCTCTTTGCCACCTTGGCCAACGGGCCTTCGAGGGCTTCATCAGTTGTGTCGCTGTCTTTTTTCACTGCGGAGGAGCTCATATCTATGCTTGCAATCCACTCTTGTATACCAAGAGCCTTGTATAATTCAGTTTTTCAAAAAGTTAAAGACCTGATTCGTTTATTTTTATCGATTACTCGATAATTATGTCAAGAAACACCCGAAACAGGGCGTCTTTCACGTTGCAGAATGTCTAAAACCCCCTCCCGTACCAGTGAAGCGTCACTGTCAGGGCGGGCAAATCCCGCATGAATATAGACCGATTCGTTCATGATTTCCGCAAGAATGTCGTGCTTATTCATTTCTTGCAGCCGCGCCAGCAAATCCGCCGCGTTCATGTCGGCCTCACGACCCAGAATATGGAACACGGATTGTTTGAGGGCATCATAGGCCGGATGGCGAAAAACTGCCATCCCTATTTGTTCGGCGATGTCTTCGAACACATGCGGATGGTTCAACAACGCCGCCAGCAGTATCTTTTCACGCAAAACGCCGCTGGATTGTTTGGGCGATGGCAATGTCATCCGCGCCAGCGCCGCCGCGCGCGGGTCGTTCTTGCCGCCGCGCCCGTATCCGCCGGAACCGCCAAAGCCGTAGGAGCCCGCACCATATGAGCCGGAACCATAGCCGCCAGCGCCGCGCCCTTGTGCATCACCCGCACCGCGCCCCTGACCGCCAACGCGCCCGCCCCCTTTGAGTTCCCGCCAGATACGGTCTTTTAGGAGGCTCTTGTAATAGCCTTGAACCGTGCGGTCGGCAATCGCCGCCACGGCTTGTTCGAGCCTTTGTTCAACGGCGGCGCGGCTTTCGGGGGTATCAAGCTGCCGTCCGCGCGTATGCATGATCCACAGCATCTCCAGCAAGCTCACCGATTTTGCCAATAACTCACGCATCGCCTCGGGGCCATGAGCGCGGATCAAATCATCGGGGTCTTGGCCTTCGGGCAAGAACACGAACCGCGCGGTTTTGCCGGGCTTCAAGAGCGGCAATAGCCGGTCAACCGCCCGCGTCGCCGCGCGATTGCCCGCCATGTCGCCGTCAAAGCATAAATACGGCACAGGCTCGGCCTTTATGCCTTGCTGTAGCGCGTGATCGTCCTGCGCGAAGGGGCCGATGCGTTCGACATCCACCCCGTCATGGGGGAGCAAATTCCACAAAATCTCGATCTGGCGCTCGGTCAGAGCGGTGCCGAGAGGCGCAACCGCCGCCTTGAACCCCGCCTGCGCCAACGCAATCACATCGGCGTAGCCTTCGACCACGATCAAGTCATGTCCGGCGGCACAATTTTGCCGCGCATGGGATTCGTTGTACAGCATTGCGCCCTTATGAAACAGCGGCGTGTCGGTGGAATTCATGTATTTGGGCGGTTTGAAATCCGATGACGGGTCGATCGGGCGGATATCCTCCGGCAAGATACGCCCGCCAAAGGCGACGACCTGCCCTTGCCTGTCCAGCACCGGAAACATCACGCGGTCACGGAAAAAGGCGTATGGCTCACGGCTTTGTTTACCGCCGCCTTTGCCGCCTTCTCTTATTCCGCCTTGGCCAGTGCTTTTGGCGGGGCGGGCGAGCGCGGTATCGATCATGTCTTGATCGCTCCACCCCTTGCGTTTCAGATGCAGGCGCAGCGCCTGCCCATGGTCGGGAGCATAGCCGAGGCGAAACGCCGCCACGGTTTCGGGGGTCAGGCCGCGCCGCTTCGTCACATAATCCAAAATCGCGGCGTTTTCAGGCAAATAAAGCTGATCCTCAAAGAAACGACACGCGTCCTCCATAATCGTCTTGAGCTGTTTTTGCTTGCGGGCGTTTTCAACGTCTTTGGGGGAAGGCTTGGGGATTTGCAGGCCGGCTTCGGAGGCCAACATCTCAATCGCGTCCATAAATTCGATATTATCGTGCCGCATGACGAAGCCGATATGGTCGCCATGCGCCCCGCATCCGAAGCAATGGAAGAATTGTTTGTCGTCATTGACGTAAAAGGACGGCGTGTTTTCGCGGTGGAACGGACAACACCCCTTATATTCATGCCCCGCGCGCGTTAAACGCACACGCTTTCCGACGATCTCGGAAAGGCGAAGGCGCGTGCGCAATTCGTCCATAAACTGTCTTGGTACAAGCATAGGCTAAGATGTAACGGCAAATGCGCCCAAGATCAAGGCCGAGTCGCGGCGATTATGCCCGACCAGTCCTCCCGATCAGCGGCCCCGATCATCGACGCAGGAAAAACCCGCCCAGCAACGCCAAGACAACAATGCCGCCAATGATAAGGGATATCGTCATGCCTTCGTCACTCCGTGTGTTTTATCCCGAGCCTTATGAGGGGCGCGTTCGGATCAAGCCAGTTTGTCTTTGACCAATTGACCGGCTTTGCCCATGTCGATGGTGCCGGCATAGCGGGTTTTGACAATCGCCATAACCTTGCCCATGTCCTTGACGCAATTCGCGCCGGTTTCGGTGATGGCGGCGTCAATCGCGGCGGCGGTTTCGGCTTCGGTCATTTGTTTGGGCATGAAGCGTTCGATGACGCCGATTTCGGCCTCTTCACGCGCCGCAAGCTCGGGGCGGTTGCCTTCAAGATACATGCGGATTGATTCTTTGCGTTGTTTGACCATGGTTTGCAGCATGGATGAGATTTCCGCATCATCCAGCCCTTCATCGCGGCCTTGACCACGCGCGGCAATGTCGCGGTCTTTGAGGGCGGCGATAATCAACCGCACCGTGGCGAGTGTCACGGTGTCCTTGTTTTTCAGGGCTTCTTTCATGGCGGTATTGAATTGTGGGCGGAGCAAACTGGTCATATGTGTAAAAATCCGTTTTTATGTGCATTTACTGTTTTTGTTTTTGCCGATCTGTGCCATACACTATGGCTTCAGCAGCCCCCTTCTTAAACGCTATTGCTGAAAAGTTCAACATGAGTGATATCTTATCCACGTTTTCCTTCTCCCCCTCCAAGCCCACAGGGGCGATTGTCCTTGAGGACGGGAGCGTCTTTTATGGCTATGGCTTTGGTGCCGCGGTCGAAAATGTCGGAGAAATATGTTTCAACACCTCGTTGACGGGATATCAAGAAGTCCTCACCGACCCCAGCTATGCGGGGCAAATCATCACCTTCACCTTTCCCCATATCGGCAATGTCGGCGTTAATGCCGGCGACATGGAAACGCGCAAGATTGCCTGTCGTGGCTTGATCGTTCGCCAATCCGTGACCGAGAGCGCCAATTGGCGCGCCGAAGGCGGGCTGGATGAATGGTTGGTCGCCAAGGGACTATCGGGCGTGTATGGCATCGACACTCGCGCCCTGACCCGCCGTATTCGCGACAGGGGTGCGCCGAAGGGCGTCATCGTCCATGCGCCGGACGGGGTGTTCGATATTCCCGCATTGGTGAAAAAAGCGCAGGACTGGCAAGGGCTGGAGGGGCTTGACCTCGCCATTGATGTCACATGCGATGCGCCCTATACATGGACGCAAGGGCGGTGGGATTGGCCGGACGGCTTTATGCCGAGCGGCGGCGATCATGACTCCGTAAACCATGCCGCCAACAATTCCAGCGCCCCGCATATTGTCGCGGTTGATTTCGGCGCGAAACTTAATATCTTGCGCTGCCTCGTATCACGCGGAGCGCGCGTAACGGTTGTTCCGGCGAAGACCTCCGCCGCCGATATTCTCGCCCTCAATCCCGATGGTGTGTTTTTGTCCAACGGCCCCGGCGACCCCGCCGCCACCGGCGTTTATGCCGTTCCCACCATTCAAGCCATTTTGGACAAAGGGGTTCCGCTCTTCGGCATTTGCCTTGGGCATCAGCTTCTCGCCCTCGCCCTTGGCGGCAAAACCCGCAAAATGCATCTGGGTCATCGCGGCGCCAACCATCCTGTGAAGGATTTAACCACAGGCAAAGTCGAAATCACCTCCCAAAACCATGGTTTTTGCGTGTTGCCCGAAACCCTTCCCAACACTGTCGACGTCACGCATATCAGTTTGTTTGACGGGTCGAACGAAGGCATTCGCCATAAGGAAAAACCTGCGTTTTCCGTGCAATACCACCCCGAAGCCTCCCCCGGCCCACAGGACAGCCTGTATCTGTTTGACCGATTCATGGACATGGTCAAGGCGGCGTAAAACATCATTGCTCTGCAGCAAAGGAAATCCCGCGAGTCGCGGATAAAACCCTTGTTAGAGCGGTGAAAAATTGGTAATATCCCAAAAATGGTTCCTGAACAGGGTTCCAAAATACAAAAAATTATAAAATAATAAAAGCCGTCAAAACGGCAAATAACGATTGTAAAATAAGAATTTACAACAGGGAGAGTACCACATGCCGCACTTGAAAGTGCTTCTGGATGGATTCCAATCCTTCCGGGACAAATACTATAAAAACAGCACCCTTATGCAGGATGTGGCGACCAAGAGCGCCACACCTGATGTTTTCCTTATTCAAGACACGGATGCGGCGGGGGCGGCGGATATTTTATTCGACCAAGCGCCTTGCACCCTATTCGGCACGCGCATTATGGCGGCGCTTGTTCCGCCCTATGACCCGCAAGAAGCCAACAGCAATTTACGCGCCTGCATCGCCCATGCCATTGACATCATGAAGGTCAAGGACATCATCGTGCTGGGGCATACGGGGAGCGGCGGCATAGACGCCCTCGTCAAACGCAGCAAAAACAAAGAGATCATGAGTTGGATGCACGCCGCCGAACCGGCGCTGGCGAAGGCAAAGGCCGTAACGGACGAACACGATGTTGACGCCTTATGCCGCGAAACCGAACGCCAATGCATCATCATGAGTATGCGCAACCTTATGACCTATCCCAGCGTTCAAAAAGCCGTCAAAAACGGCGCGCTGCGCCTGCATGGCTGGATGTTCGACATGGGGCGCGGCGTGTTGCTCGATTACAACCTTGATACGCGGTATTTCGAACCGCTGGTCGGGATTGATTCCGACATCGGAACGATGATTGACGACGCCCTCAGCGCCGAACGCGACTTCGCCGCCGTAACCGCGGTTAATTAGGAACAGTAAGGCGTAGAAATCCGGTCGTCGATGGTGTGAAAACACTTATCAAAGAGCGTTGCGCTAAGAAGATTAAGATCTTTCGGGAGTAACGGTCAAGACCGCATTCCCTTGGCTTCCTTACATCTATTCTCTGATTACGTCAAAATGTGGATAACTTTAGGCTTCCTACTTCTTCTTGTGGTGGAATAGCCTTTATATTTACAATTTTATGGATAGAAAGCGTTAGAGAGGGCTGAAAAATGAATAAACTTGATTGGACAACGGTGTCTAGCGCTGTCAATTCTTATGACGAGAGATATAATCTAAACTCAACTTCCAAAGCGTTTTGCTATTGTTTGCTGGATAAAATGTTCCCTGAGCAAGAGGATGAGATAGAGGATTTACTGACAGAGGGCGGCAACGATTGCGGTGTTGACGCTATTAAAATAGAAAGATCAGGCAATTCTTGTCACATTCACATATTTCAATTCAAATATCACGTAAGCCAGAGAAAAGCAGATGCATATTTTAAAGAGACGCAAGCAGATAGAATAGTCGCCTTTATCGACAGACTTTTCGACAAAGATGAAGAACTGAAAAATATAGCCAACCCATATCTTTGGGAAAAAATAGAAGAAATATGGACTCTATATCAAAGCATTAACACTCAATTTACAGTTTACCTGTGCTCTAATGGTAAGCCGCTGGAAAAAAACAAGCAGACGAAAACAGCCAAAGCGCTAGATAAATACGGTATAGAGCTGGAGGAAATAGACTTCCCTTACTTGGTAAATCTTCTAGTGAGGCCACATAAGAAAAAAACGAAACATAGCTTTCATGCCGTAGAAAAACAATATCTGGGTAGATCGGATGGAGATATCAAAGGCTTAGTCGCCACGATAACGGCCAAAGATTTAATAAACATGATTAGAGATTCTGATAATCCTAATAAGATCAGTACCGCAATATTCGACAAAAATATCAGGGTGTATCTGGGTAAAGCTAATGCTGTAAATGAGTCTATAATTAAAACAGCGCTATCTGATAAAAACACCTATTTTTGGTATCTTAATAATGGAATAACAGCGGTTTGTACTAATTTATCGTATAGAGATAATATTCGATCTCCCGAAATTGAAGTTGAAAATTTACAGATTGTAAACGGGGCACAGACCTCTAATGCTATTTTTGAAGCCGCCAAACAAAGCTCTGAAATCCTTGAAGATGTTTTAATATTGATAAAAATATTTGAGACTAAGAACGAAGTTTTGCCCCACGAAATCGCTCTTGCAACCAATTCTCAAACACGAATTTTTCCACGTGACTTGATGTCAAACACTGAAATGCAAAAGAAGTTGGAAAAAGCTTTTGAAAATATTGGTTTTTATTATGAGCGTAAAAAGAACCAACATGACGGCAAACCAGAAGAATTAAGGATTGATGCTTTAAAATTAGGGCAAGCTATTCTCGCATATCATTTGCGTGAGCCAGAAAAGTCAAAGAAAGATTCCGATAAAATTTTCGGCGTGCTGTACGAAGACGTTTTTACAACAAACCACGATATAAACTACCTGAAGCATATATTTTCTATGCTTCAGTTAATAGAGAAGATGAAAGATGATGCTAACCAACTCAAAAAACGAAACAATACAGGAAACATAGATGGCTTTTTAACATACGGCCAGTTTCATATTCTGTATATTATGTCGCTGTTGGCAGAGAAAAACCAAGTTGATATTGCTGTAAAAGCCAATCAAGTAAGGTTGCTCGATGACTCATTGGAAATAATGAGGGTTTATTTAGAGGACAAAAAGACAAACGGTTACTACGTCATGTTTAGAAGCCCAAAAACTAAAGAGGAACTTTTTGAAAGAACCCTTAAAAAAGGACAATTATTATTGCCGCTTGGTCTGACTGGTTAAGATAAATAGCGGGCAGACAGGGATTCGAACCCTGGGTGGGCTCGCATCCACGCTGGTTTTCCAAGACGGCCGGCGTGCCGCTTATGCCCATCCCGCCTTTTGTGGATCAATCGGCCTGTTTGGTAATTTAGGCGTTGCCGCGCGGGCGGAATTGCACTACAAGTTTTTTCTCGGAACGTCCTTTACACAGTTGCACGAAAGCCGAGTTTCCCATGCCAAAACGCACCGATATAAAATCCATCGCCATCATCGGCGCGGGTCCTATTGTCATAGGCCAAGCCTGCGAATTTGATTACTCCGGCACGCAAGCGTGTAAAGCCCTGCGCGAGGAAGGCTACCGCATCATCCTCATCAACTCGAACCCCGCCACCATCATGACCGACCCGTCGGTTGCCGATGCAACGTATATCGAGCCGATCACCCCCGCCGCCGTCGCCGCGATTTTGGAGCAAGAGCGCCCCGATGCGTTGCTCCCCACCATGGGCGGGCAAACGGCGTTGAACACCGCGCTGGCGCTCGCCGAAAACGGCACGCTTGACCGCCTGAATATCGAATTGATCGGCGCCAACCGCGAGGCCATCGCCAAAGCCGAAGACCGCCAATTATTCCGCGACGAAATGGACCGCCTCGGCCTTGAGAGCCCGCGCAGCGTCGTTGTCAAAACCCTCTCCGAAGCGCTCGAAGCGATCAAAGAGATCAAACTCCCCGCTATTATCCGCCCGTCCTTCACCCTTGCCGGCACCGGCGGCGGGATTGCCTATAACAAAAACGAATTTGAAGCCATCGTGCGCGAGGGGCTGGATGCCTCACCCGTCAACGAAGTGTTGGTCGAAGAATCGGTTTTGGGCTGGAAAGAATATGAAATGGAGGTCGTGCGCGACCGCAACGATAATTGTATTATTGTCTGTTCCATTGAAAATATCGACCCGATGGGCGTGCATACGGGTGATTCCATCACCGTTGCCCCCGCCCTGACCTTGACCGACAAGGAATATCAACGGATGCGCGACGCCTCCATCGCGGTTTTGCGCGGGATCGGCGTTGAAACAGGCGGTTCAAACGTCCAATTTGCGGTCAACCCCAAAGACGGGCGCATGGTCGTCATTGAAATGAACCCGCGGGTGAGCCGTTCCTCCGCCCTCGCCTCCAAGGCCACGGGTTTTCCGATTGCCAAGGTCGCGGCGAAGCTCGCCGTTGGCTATACACTCGACGAATTGCAAAACGACATTACGGGCGCACGGATTCCGGCATCGTTCGAACCCGTCATCGACTATGTCGTTACCAAAATTCCACGCTTCGCCTTTGAAAAATTTCGCGGTACGGATGACCGCCTGACGACCTCGATGAAATCGGTCGGGGAATCGATGGCGATGGGGCGTAGCCTTGAAGAATCGCTGCAAAAAGCCTTGCGCTCACTTGAAACAGGCCTGAGCGGGTTTGATGAAATCACCATCGCCGCCGCAACGGGCAAAACCGAACCCGACGAAGACCAAATCCGAGCCGCCCTGTCCAAGCCGTCCTCCACCCGCATTTTGGTGATTGCACAGGCCTTCCGTCACGGCATGAATGTTGAGGCGGTTCAGGCCGTCACCCATTTTGACCCTTGGTTCCTGCGTAAGATCAAAGGCTTGGTCGATGTTGAAGAACAAATCCGCCACAAAGGCCTGCCGCGCAGCAAGGAAGGCTGGTCACAGCTTAAACAACTCGGCTTTTCCGATGCCCGCCTTGCCAAGATCACGGGCGCGGCCGAAGAATCCGTCCGCGCCGCGCGCCACAGCCACGGCGTGCGCCCGACCTATAAACGCATCGACAGCTGCGCCGCCGAAATCCCATCTCCAACGCCATATATGTACAGCTGTTATGAAGGGCTGGGCTTTAACGAGGTCGAACACGAGATCGAATCCACCGACAAAGAAAAAATCGTCATTTTGGGCGGCGGGCCGAACCGCATCGGGCAAGGGATCGAGTTTGATTATTGCTGCGTTCACGCCGCCTATGCGCTCAAAGAAGCCGGCTATGAAACCATCATGATCAATTGTAACCCCGAAACCGTGTCCACCGATTACGACACCGCCGACCGCCTCTATTTCGAGCCCCTCACCCATGAAGATGTGCTGGAAGTCATCGAGGCCGAAAACCAATGCGGCGCAAAAATTAAGGGCGTGATCGTGCAATTGGGCGGGCAAACGCCGCTCAAACTCGCCAAATTCCTGCAAGAAAAGGGCATTCCTATTCTTGGCACGGATCCTGACGCCATTGATCATGCCGAAGACCGCAAGCGGTTCAAAGCGCTGGTTGAGAAATTAAAGTTGCAACAGCCTGTCAACGAGCTTGCCTTTTCCGCCGCCGAAGCGATTGAGAAGGCTGAGCTGGTCGGCTATCCCCTCGTCATTCGCCCGTCTTATGTTTTGGGCGGATCGGCGATGGAGATCGTCTATTCCAAGGCCGAGGTTGAGCAATATATCAACCGCGCGGTTTTGGTGTCGGGCGACAGCCCCGTTTTGCTCGACCGCTATTTATCAGGCGCGATTGAGGTTGATGTTGACGCCCTGTCCGATGGGCGCGACGTCTATGTCGCCGGCATTATGGAGCATATCGAAGAAGCGGGCATCCACTCGGGCGATAGTGCCTGCGTCTTGCCGCCCCATTCTTTGCCCTATAAAACGGTACAGAGCATCGAAAAACAGACCATTCAATTGGCGCGCGCCTTGAATATTCGCGGGCTTATGAATGTCCAGTTCGCGGTGAAGAAAAACCGTACCTCCGGCGATTACGATATTTACTTGCTGGAGGTTAACCCCCGTGCGTCCCGTACCGTGCCGTTTGTGGCAAAGGCCACCGGCGTGCCGGTTGCCAAAATCGCGGCGCGGCTCATGGCGGGCGAAAAACTTTCGACTTTCCGCGATGCCGATATGCTGGTCGGCATGTCGATGGATCATGTCGCGGTGAAGGCGCCTGTTTTCCCGTTCTCGCGCTTCCCGAATGTCGATGTGTTGCTCGGCCCCGAGATGAAATCAACCGGCGAAGTCATGGGCATTGATACCGAACTTGCCGCCGCGCTGGCGAAATCCCAGCTCGGTGCCGGAACCATGCTCCCCACCAAAGGCCGTGTGTTTTTATCGGTGCGCGACATGCACAAGGACGACGCCGTGCCGATGGCCAAAGACCTTGTTGAAATGGGGTTTGAGGTTGTGTCGACGGGCGGAACCTGCGCTTATTTACGCGAGGCCGGCCTCAACATCCAGCGCATCAACAAAGTCAGTGAAGGCCAGCCGCATATCGTCGATGCCATCATCAACGGCGAGATCGACTTTATGATCAACACGACCAAGGGGCAACAATCCGTGTCGGATGGGCGGTTGATCCGGCGCACCGCTTTGATGCATAAAATCCCCTATTACACCAACATCGCCGCCGCCAAGGCGGGGGTTCAGGCAATCCGGTATATGCGTTCCCGCGCCTTTACCTTCACCCCGATCCAGACTTACCTCGGCACGGACGGTGAAGACGCCTATCATCGCACCATGCAAGCCGCCAAAACGGCTTGATGCGGCACAAATGCATGTCATGCTTGACGGCGGACGCATCCATGGCGTATGATGAATTTATGTGAAGAACAGCCCGCCAATTTTTACCGGCGGGTTTTTCAGTTATCGGGCCGCAGGACGACGCCAAACCGCGTAAACCGCCACCCGCCGGACTACATAAAAATAGAAAACCGGAAAAAAGAAGTAAAAATCAAAACATACGATCAGAGTATAAAAAAGGAACCATTATTCATGGATAAAATCCCGATGACCAAAGATGGTCACGCAAAACTCGAGGCTGAATTTGAACGCCTCAGAAAAGTCGACCGCCCGAATGTGATCCAAGCGATTGCCGAAGCCCGCGAACACGGCGACCTCTCAGAAAACGCCGAATATCATGCCGCGCGCGAACAGCAAAGCTTCATCGAAGGCCGTATTGAGGAATTGGAGGCCGTGTTAAGCCGCGCCGAGATCATTGATCCGACCAAATTCACCGGCGACACTATTCGTTTTGGTGCCAAAGTCACGATTGTTGACGAGGAAACGGACGAGGAAACGACCTATCAAATCGTCGGCGAATACGAGGCCGATATTGAATCGCGCAAGCTATCGATTGTGTCCCCCGTTGCCCGTGCCCTCATCGGCAAGACAATCGGCGACACGGTCGAAGTCCGCACCCCCAAAGGCGCGAAGGGCTATGAAGTCCTCAACGTTGCGTATGCCTAACACCATTGGTTAGGCCTGCGAGGCTCGTATCCTCGCCCCCCAAAAACACGATGAGACAAAGCGCCCCAAAGGCGCTTTTTTCTTTGCCCGCATTTTGTATTGGCGCGTTAGCCTGCCACTGTTTTGATTTGGCTTATTATTTTGCTGGTTGCGCTGGCTGAGGCCGCTCGAAACTGTTCTTTACAAAATGATCGGCAGCTTCTGGCAAGGAACTAGACTCCTCACTTTTTTGTCCATTTCTTAAGCTTTATCCCTACCATCGAGCCATTCAAAAAACTTTGTCCAAATGCGCAGATAGCTTTCAACCAATAAAATCAAGCCACCCCAAAATAGTAGAATTGACAGTATGTCTTCATTCCCTAGAAGGGCAGACCATAATGAGTCATATGGGCCGAGGCGCATGAATCCAATAAAGAGCAAGGCTAGGCCTACCAGCGATCGAACAAAAGCCATTCGCCTCGTGCGGTCATTCAAGCGGTTAAAAAGTAATGTACGAAAGCGGCTTAAAAAGCGCCTCGCGAAGGGTAAAATCCATAAAGCGGCAATCAGCGCCGTAATCATTAAAGCAGTCTGACTTATGATAATCTTAAAAGCTTGAGTTTCTTTTTCTCTATAAAAATTCGCATACCGCTGCCTAGAAGAAAACTCTTCTATAGTTTTACAAGGATCGTTCTCATCACCTTGGGCGGCTTTTGTTGGAACTTGTTCAAAAAGTGCGTCAAAATCTGAGTAAGGCAGAACATTTTGGGGCGCAATCGGGCATTGGTTTAGTTGTTGTAACTCAGCCAGCTGCTTTTTTTCCGATGTCGTAAGAGGATTCGATTCCCTCCAAAGATCAAGCGAAATCTCCATGCGGTACCCAGCAATCAGTAGAAGGATAATGGAGCTAAAAACTATAATTCTAGTTTTTAATCCAGAAATATCGGATGTACGGCTCTCACGAATAGTTTTTCGCAATATAGATTTCAATATTATTCTCCTCGCTTGCACTATGAGTATAAATTATAAAGTGCAGCGCATCTTATTCAATAAAAATGAACATCAACCACTGGAAATTGCCTGACGACTAAATTGTAAGAACGGCTTTCCAGCTTGTGAGAGAATGGCGTGAAGTGAGAAAAATTATCCTTACATCACGCATGCGCCAGTTCTCAACAAGAAAAACAGCCCCCCCCTTATTTCGTGGGTTGCAGAGACGATATCAAGTCTTTGGAGATTGCTTTTATATGATAAATGGTGGAGGGGGTAGTCACTTCCTAACCATTCTCTTGCCCTACAATTTCTAGAGATGCGCCATCTCGTTCATGCCCCTTTACATCATCTTTTGCATCATACTATTCACAAATCCCACCATAATTTTTCAACAAAAAATCATCCAATAACGAGCGATCCTTTTGGGAAGCAGTTATGCGCTTTACGCAGGCAAAGCATACGTTGAACGTATAACTCGCTATTGAAGTTAGCGATAGCCAAAGAAAATATTCATATATTCACTTTTTTAACTTTTTTATTGACTTTATTATGGAATGGGAATAATCCCTGCCTTGACGCCAAAACATGGCCGCCAAACACGACTAGAGGAGTTGTATAAAATGTCTATCGTCGCCTTGTCCAAGGCCTTTATTGACCTTGTTACCAACCCTGAACGACCGGTTGCCGTGTGGCATGAGGCTTCGTTCGATTTTGATGCCCACCACTTTGAAATCCGTACATGCACCGCCCCCGTTGACGCGGACGGCGCGATTGACGTGTCGGACGTCAAAGAAAAAATCATCGCCACCGCTCATGTCGATTATTATGACACAATCGGCGTCACATTGTGGACATTTGAAAGAACCATGGAAAGCAAAGAAGCCACAGAGCTTGGCTATGTCGCCCGCCGTGACGCCCCTCCCTTCCCCGCCAGCCGCCGCGCCAAAACGATTGGTGCGCCGAAGTAAGGGATGTCGGGCAAAGCGCCCTTTTGCTGAGAATTACAACGAGTTACAGCGGATTGCAGGGAATATCCCATTCCGCAAAAAGAAAAGGCCGGCACAGTGTGTCCAGCCTTATTTATTCATGCAAACAGACGCTTACCGCCAGCAATGAAAACAATTCATGAAAAATGAATCAAACATGAATCATTTCATAGTATGGCGCGAAGCGGCGGCCATGGCCTCGATCTCTTGCTCGTTAAAGTCGTGGATCTGGGCGATCTCCGCGATCATCACATGGCGCACGACGGCGGCGAGGTCGTCTTCTGTTTCGCACCACATATCAAGGATGGGGCGGCGATAGAGAAACAGCACAGGCTCATCCCGACCGGATTTTGACTGAACGCCGCGGATTTTTTCCGCATGTTTTTGGAAATAGGCGAGGAGTTCAAACGGGCTGTCGAGGCCGAGTTCGTCTTCTAATTCGGACGGGGGGAAGTCATCCACCACAATGTCCATATCCGCCGTAAATTCCGACAGCTCAGGCGGCAAAAACTCAACCGCCTCCTCTGCCAGCACCTGAATATCGTCAAGGCTCGGCGGAACGCTAAAGTTCATGATAATCTTTTTCGGGTCGCCCATGGTGGCCAACCTTTCCTGTCTGAGTTGCGTGATGTACTATACGAATCAATCAGTATATTGCCAGAATAAAAGGAAAATGCAATGCCCCATAAGCTTGACGACGCCACGAGAACCGCCGCACTCGGCACTTTACAGGGGTGGAAACACGACGCCGCCCGCGATGCCATCTCCAAAACATTCACCTTTAAAAACTTCAGTCAGGCATGGGCGTTTATGACGCGCATCGCCCTGAAAGCCGAGAAAATGAACCATCACCCCGAATGGTTCAACGTCTATAATCGTGTCGAGATTACCCTCACCACCCATGACGCAAAGGGTTTGTCAGACCTTGATGTCACCATGGCACGGGCGATTGAAACTTATGCTGTGACGCCATAAACGCGGCGGCTCATTGCCGCGCCTTAGCGTGTGTGGAAGGGTGAGCTTTAAGGTGCGCGCGCATTTTTGCGACGTTTAAGGGCGCTCAGTGCCTGTTCCTGCGCCGCATCGTTCGTACAGGCAAATTCCGCTACGCCGAAATTGCGGCATAATGTGTTTAGGCGCTTTGTATCCAAAAAGGCTTCGTCAAAGATCGGTGCATCCGTCATCACGCCTTGCGCCGACCCACGCATAAAATGGCGATATATTCCGCGCGCATCCGGCCCCTCCCGCAGACTGTTTGAGGCCATCTGAAGCCATGCAATACGGCGTGGCGTTTGGGCGGCTTCGTGCAGCACGTTTTGAAGGCGCGGAGCAATGATTTTCTCTACTTGCCCCGACCCCAGAACGTCTTGCGATACATGCGCGATGAAGGGGAGCGTTTCTCCCTCCCATTGATCAAAACTGCCTGTTTTGGTGAGGCGGCGCAGCACTGCAATCTCGGTCAACGACAAAAAATCGCGGTCATTGGTGATAATCACCGAAAAATTATTGTTTTCGGCATAGGCATAGATATCGCGATCCATCGCCGAGGTCAGGCCATGAAACGAAATATGCGAAAACTCCGCCCGCGCGTTTAAAATACGCGGAATAATCGAATGACCGATATTTTCATCGAGTAAGATTTTCACGCCGCCTTTGTTTTTGCGGTGTTCGGGGCGGTGCGGCATGTGGTGAACGGCAATCGACCGGCATAAATCTATGTCGCGGCGTTGAAGCCCTTCAAACCGGTCTAAAATCGCCTGATGATCCAACCCCTCATCCAGCGCCGTCAAAACATCATCGACCGTGACTTTGGTGTCGCGCAGGGTAAACCGCCCCTTGAGCAACGCCGCCTGATTAAAGACTCGGCACCATTGACCTTTTGTCCCATCTTTGTTTTCATCGTGGTCGGTGTTCGGGTGCATTCGTCGGTGCGCTCAACTCTATTCGGTTTTATTTGCCATATTTGTTTACGGTGGCTCAATCTTGCACAGCTCCACCCAAAAATCAACTTTTCGTGCAAGAAGAATAACCCAAGGAATCCTCCCCCATGTCCAAGGCCGAAACTCGCCGCTCACACGTCAGCCGCCTCATTGTCCTTGCCCTTGTCGTTATACTTGTTTGCTGGCTTTTTATAGGGCGCGGCGCACCGCACAATGCTGACCCTGCCGCCATAACGACAGATCAAGCCGCGCCCAGACGACTTGTGATCGGCCTCAGTCAATATCCCTCCACCCTTCACCCAGGCATCGACAGTATGCTTGCCAAAACCTATGTCCACGGGTTTACGCGCCGTCCTTTGACCGTATTCAACGCCAAATGGGAACGGATTTGCATGCTCTGCACCGAGCTTGCCACCTATGAAAACGGGCGCGCCAAAATTGAAACCCGCGCCGACGGCACGCGCGGCATTGCCGCGACCTATACGCTCCACCCCGATGCCACATGGAGTGACGGCACCTCCATCACTACCAAAGACGTTTTGTTCACATGGCAAACCGGCAAAGACCCGCTGGTCGGTATTTCGAATTTTGAGCTTTATACCAAGGATATTGTCGACATTACCGTGATTGATGACAAGAATTTCACCATTCATTACGACAAGGTGAGCTGTGAGTTCAATGAGCTTGCGGATTTCCAGCTCCTCCCCGCCCATATCGAAGGGGCGGTTTATGAAGCCGCGCCGGATGCTTATAAAACCGCCACACTGTACGATTCCGCGCCCGCGTCAAGCGGCCTGTATAACGGGCCGTATGTGATTGCCAAAACCATGTCGGGGCTTGAGATTACCTTGGTGCGCAACCCGCATTGGTGGGGCGAGGCGCCGTATTTCGACGAAATCGTGATCAAAACCATCGAAAACACCAATGCTTTGGCGGCACAGCTTCTCGCCGGACAAATCGACATGGTGGCGGGCGAGCTTGGCTTACCGATGGATCAGGCACGCTCGCTGGAAAAAAGGCTGGAACGCCAAGGCAATACGGCTTTTGCCTTCACCTATAAGCCGGGGTTGATCTACGAACATATCGACATCCAGCAAAACAGCCCGATTTTGGCCGATAAACGGGTGCGCCAAGCACTTTTAAGCGCCACAAACCGCGCCGCCCTTGTTGAACAATTATTTGACGGCAAACAGCCTGTCGCCCGCCATAATGTTCACCCGCTAGATTCGATGTATTTTGCCGATACGGCTGAATATCCCTATGACCCCGACCATGCGGTTGACCTGCTCAAACAAGCCGGCTGGACGAAAGGCGCGGACGGCCTGATGCGCAATGTGGCGGGCGAGGTTTTGCGCTTTACCTTTCGCACCACATCGGGCAATAAGAGCCGCGAATTAGTCCAGCAAGCCATTCAGTCCGATTGGGCGAAAATCGGCGTTCAGGCGCAAATCAAGAATGAAACACCGCGCGTCTTATTCGGCGAAACCTTGCAAAAACGCCAATTTGACGGGGCGGTGATGTATGCGTGGTTGTCGGCGCCGCGCAACATCCCCAAAACCACACTCCACAGCACAATGATCCCGACTGAGAAAAACGGCTATTCCGGCCAAAACTACATCGGATTCAATAATCCGGAGCTGGATGCAACGCTGGAAAGTCTGGAAATTGTCTGTGACGCCGACAAAAACACCGCCCTTTGGCAAAAGATTCAGAGTTTTTATGCCGAGGAACTCCCCGCCCTCCCCTTGTTCTTTCGCGCAGATTCCTTTGTCTTGCCGGTGTGGCTAGAGGGCGTGGAGCCGACCGGACACCAATTTCCGACAAGTTTGTGGTCAGAACACTGGAAACGTACCCCCGATTTGTGATATGATGGTGTTTGAAAGATTTATTTTGTAACCAGAAAGGTTCTTCCCATGGACATCAATGCATCCGCCATTGCCGCCCAAACAGCCATAGCGAGACAGAACGCGTCACTCGGCTTCGTTAAATCAAATGCTACGGCAGACCAACAAATAGCGAATCTCCTGACCTCCGCGGCAGAAGGCGCCCAAGTTGCTTCATCCGGCGGCAGAGGCTCCATCGTCGATATTCTTGCGTAGGAATTTTCCAAGAATTTTTCTAACGTTTTGATGATTGTCCACTCTGTGCCGTATGGTGTTTGACTGCATTCTATAGTATGACTTGTTTTCTGATGACAACCATAATGACAGTACAGACGCCCCCGCATGACCGGCACCCCCGATACAAAAGGGAAAAAAGGTAAGAAGCTCGACGCCCAATACCTTCACCCGAAGAATGAACTGAAACCCAAGGTCGGCTCAGGCGGCCTTGAAGAATCCGTTATTCAATCCGCTCAAAAAACCATTGACGACAACCCGACCGATTTCAAACCCTATGCGATTGAGCATTTGCTCAAGATCAAGGGCGTTTTATGTGCGCTTGACGCCGATAATCTTGACGAACAGGCGGTTGCCGAGCTCACCCAAAGAATTGTCGAACCGGTGATGCAGATCAAGGCGCATAGCGGCATGTTCAAATTCAGTTTGCTCGGCCAAGTGGCTGACATTTGCCTGTTCTTCATTGAGCATGTTGAGAAACTCGACCATAAAGGGCTCAACATCCTCCATGTATTTTTTGACTCGATGAACCTGATCATCCAGCGCGACATGCGCGGCGATGGCGGGATTGAAGGGGAAACCCTTTATATCGAGCTGTCCGACGTGTCCCAGACCTACCTCAAACAACAGTCATTCTAGGGTCTGCTCGCCCATCGTTATACGCATATGTTCGCGCTTTGAATTGCGCTAGGATTTTGGCGCTGAAACGGCTATAATTTTGAGAAGAAAATCGCAATTTCCACAACTTTGACATTGGCACGGCGACCATGACAAACCAACGCGAACAAGACCTTCACCCCTCCCTCAGGACTCAGATTTTCAAACCTGTGAACCTCCTGAAGCAAAAAGTCGGCGATGGCGGCATTGATGATGACAAAATCAAAAATGCCCAACGCCTGATTGATGAGTGCAGCTATGATGGCTTCTTGCCCCTTGCGCGGGAATTGACCGGCATTATTTATGATTTGCTTGTTTTGCTGCGTAAGCAAGGCATACAGGACAGTGAAAAAACCATCAAGGACTTCGCCGCCAATTTTGTACAGCTCAAGGCCAATGGCGCGATGTTCCGCTATCCCCTTGTCACGCGCATATCCGATAATGTCCTGCATTTCCTCGATTCAATCCCGATGATGGGCGATAAAGAACTTGATGTTGTGCAAGCGCATTATGACGGGTTGCACGTTGTGATCGAAGGGCGGCTGGAAGGCTTAGAAAACCCGCAAGCCAATGAAATTCACGCCGAATTGACCCGCGTGTGCCAACGCTATTTCAAGGATCTGACCAAGCATGCCATCCCCAAATCACCACCCCCGCAAACAAAGGGCGATGCATAATGTCGGGCAACACGCACAAGCCGCCAACAACGAACAGCTCCATGACCTTCACATCGTCCCTTTTTAGATTTTGCAGGTTTGAGTCGCGCGAATATCGGGCGATTTTGAGATGATCCGCGTAACCTTCAATAAATTATTTGAGGCCTGTGTCGTCTTGTTTTTGATTTCGATGGCGGTGTATGCCCTCATTGGCCTGATGCCGGGCGACCCGATTGATATCATGCTCGCCGCAAACCCCCACGCGACCGCCGAAGACGCCGCACGGCTGCGCGCCCTGTACGGGCTTGATCGTCCGCTGTGGGAACGCTATGTCGATTGGGCGGCAGGGTTTTTGAGCGGTGATCTCGGCCATTCACGCCTGTTCAACCAACCCGTTGCCGACCTTTTGGGCGTTGCGTTTATGAATACGCTTGTGTTGCTTGGCTGTGCGATGATCACCGCCTTGTCGCTGGCTTTGCCGCTTGGCGTGTACAGTGCTTGCCGCCCGCATGGCATGGGCGCGAAATTGATTAATTTGCTGTGCTACGCTGGCATTTCTATCCCGCCCTTCTGGCTTGGCCTGCTGCTGATTACTGTGTTTTCAGTGGCGGCGGGGTGGTTGCCCGCCGGCGGAATGCCGCCCGTACGCGCCGCATCCGGTGCGTATGCGGGCGCAAATTCAAGCGCATTTTTGCCGTTTCATTACTATATTTTGCCGGTTGCGGCGCTCGCCCTCGCCTCCGTTGGCGGGTATATACGCTATATCCGCGCCGGCATGATCGAGGCCTTGTCCGCCGACCATATCCGCACCGCCCGCGCCAAGGGCTTGTCCCCCGCCCGCATCATCATTCATCACGCCTTGCCGCAAGCCATGATCCCCGTCATTACCGTCATCGCGCTTGATTTCGGCACGTTGTTCAGTGGGGCGGTGATTACCGAAACGATTTTTAACTGGCGCGGCATGGGGCGGCTCGTCTATGACGCGATCATGGGCAATGACTATCATTTGGCGCTGTCTGCCTTACTCCTCATCACCGCGATGATTGTGGCGGCGAATATGATGGCGGATTTGCTCTATCGCTTCCTCGACCCCCGCATCCGCAGCGCCGCCGACAAAACGCGCAGCACTAAAAGCGGAGGCGGCGCATGATCCATCCCATGACACCGCAACCATCCGGCACTCTTACAAACGCCGCATCAAGTGCCGTATCAAGCGCCCCTGCGTCTTTGTCCAACATCCTGCGCCGTGCTGTGTTCGGGTCGGTTGGTGCGATGATTGCGGCGGTTTTTCTTGTGTTTCTCTGTGTTATTGCGGTGTTCGGGAGTGTCCTCAGCGCTTGGTTCGGTCTTGACCCGCACCATACTGACCTCATGGCGCGGCTTGGGGCGTCTACGGCGCAAAACCCGCTCGGCACTGACCCGCTTGGGCGCGATGTTTTGGCGCGGCTCATTGCCGGCACGAAGATTTCCATGGCGATTGGCCTCGCGGGGGCGTTATGCGCCGCAACGCTTGGGTGCATGATCGGCCTTGTTGCGGGGTTTCGCGGCGGGGTGGTTGACCGGTTGCTCATGCGCCTCACCGATACTGTTTTGGCGCTCCCGCTCCTGCCGCTCTTGATTATCGTATCGGCGATTGATTTTACCAAAATCGGCCTCAGCGCCGATGCGGTCAACAGCCCCTCTTTCGGCTTGTACAAGATGGTCGCGATTATCACCGTTTTTGCATGGCCGGCCGCCGCGCGCCTTGTCCGCGCGGGAACATTGGGGGCAAAGGAACAACTCTATGTCACCGCCGCCCATGCCCTTGGCGCGACGGATATTCAGGTCATGATCCGTCATATCCTGCCCAACGTCATTGCTCCGCTCATCGTTGCCGCAACGCTGGCGATCGGGAATATTATTTTGCTGGAATCGAGTTTGAGCTTTCTCGGCCTCGGCATACAGCCCCCGACCGCTAGCTGGGGCAACATGCTCCAAGGGGCGGAGGATTACATCTGGGATCGCCCCAGCCTCGCCCTGTGGCCCGGCCTTGCGATTTTTGCCACGGTCATCGCCTTCAACGTCTTGGGCGATTCCCTGCGCCAAGCCTATAACCCCCACAGCAACAAAAAATAGCCGATAAACGGCGGAACAAACCCGACAAAAAAAACGCGCCTTAAAGCGCGTTTTTGAGCATGATTCATAGGGTCACGATGCGCTAAACACTCGCTTTTTTAGCCTCAGGGAGGTTCACCAGATGTTCTTCGATTTCCTCCTTATGTGCAACAGAGGCTTGCGCGCCCTTACCGCGGCAAGCGAGAGAGCCCGCCGCACTGCCGTAGCGCATGGCTTGTGGCAAAGATTGACCGGCGTGGATGGCGGCGGCAAACGCCCCGCAAAACGCATCGCCCGCGCCCGTTGTATCGACGACTTTTTCGATTTCCAGCGCCGCAACCGACCATCCGGTTTTACCGTCCGGCTCGACCGCGACCGACCCATTCGGGCCAAGCGTGATGACGCAAGTCAGCGAGCATTTCGCCGCCAGAACATGCGCCAGTTTCATCGCGTCCGTCTCGATTTTCAGCCCCAGCTTCGCCGCGATTTGTTCGGCCTCAATCCGGTTCACGATGAGGTAGTCGAGCTTGTCCAAAACTTCCTTCGGAACCGGTGCGGCGGGGGCGATGTTCAAAATGGTTTTGGCGCCGTTTTTATAGGCTTTATCAATCACCGCCCAGTTTTCCTCATGCGGAACTTCCATCTGCATCATCACGAGGTTGCGGGCGCCGAGAATATCGTCCGGCACTTGGTCGGCGCTGGTTTGCATATTGGCACCGGCGGCGATCACGATCTGGTTCTCGCCCGATGATTGGTCAATAAAGATTGTTGCGCATCCGGTCGGCATGTCGTCACTGCGCCCGACGCCGGAGGCTAATATCCCCTCTTTTTTGAGATTATTCAAAACGCGTGTGCCAAAACCGTCATCGCCGACCATGCCGACCATCGCGACTTTCGCCCCGCATCGCGCGGCGCAAAATGCCTGATTTGCGCCTTTGCCGCCGGGCATCCATTCATAGGTCGGCGACAAAACCGTTTCCCCCGCGACCGGCAAATGCGGCACGACAACATTCAAATCAATGGTCAAAGACCCAAATACAACAATCATGATAGTGACCTCCCGTTATTTTATGCTATAAGCAGTGCGTTTTATCAGTATAAGCGGGCGCAGGCGTGGCCTTTTGTCCCATATTACGATGCATTTATAGGGTTGATCTTGTCGTCAAAACCTGTTCCCCTGACATTCACCGTTTTTGGGCATCGTTTTGGGAAATTATCCTTGATAAAAATCAAGGCAAAGCCACGAACGACCCATTATTATTACTTGTTTTTACGGACTATAGTTTAGGACTGCGAAGGATGCAAACACGGTTTTCATACACCGATCATTTCGATGATGTGATCAAAACGATCAAGCAAGACGGGCGTTACCGTTATTTCGCGAATCTTGAGCGCCATGTCGGGCAATTTCCCAAAGCCACTCTTCGCGCCAAAAACGGCACCAGCCGTACAGTCACGATTTGGTGCAGCAATGATTACCTCGGCATGGGGCAAAACCCCGTTGTCATGAACGCCATGAAGGCCGCGATTGACACTTGCGGTGCGGGCGCCGGCGGCACGCGTAATATTTCCGGCACGACCCGCTATATCGTTGATCTTGAAGCCAGCCTCGCCGATTTGCACAACAAGCAAGCCGCCTTGGTTTTTTCATCCGGCTATACCTCGAATGAAGGGGCGCTCAGCACCCTTGCCAAGCTCCTTCCCGATTGCGTGATGTTTTCGGACGCCTTGAACCATGCCTCGATGATTGCCGGAATCCGCGCCGGACAATGTGAAAAACACGTTTTTCGTCATAACGACCTTGAGCATCTTGAGAGCCTCCTCCAATCCGTTGCGATTGAACGTCCCAAAATCATCGCCTTTGAATCTGTTTATTCGATGGAGGGCGACATCGCCCCGATCCGCGAGATTGTGGAGCTTGCCGAGCGGTACAACGCCATGACGTATTTGGACGAAGTTCACGCCGTCGGCCTGTACGGCCCACGCGGTGGCGGCATTGCCGAGCGCGAAGGATTGATGGATCGCATCACGATTTTGGAAGGCACGCTGGGCAAGGCTTATGGTGTGATGGGCGGGTTCATTACGGGCGACGCCAACATCATTGACGCCATTCGTTCCCACGCCAGCGGGTTCATATTCACCACCGCCCTGCCCCCCGCCATTGCCGCCGGAGGTTTGGCCAGTGTTGAATATTTGAAGACATCGCAAATCGAGCGCGCCCGCGTGCATAAAAACGCCGCCTTGATGAAGGCGCGGCTCAAGACGCTCGGCCTGCCGTTTATGGAGGGGCCGAGCCATATCGTGCCTGTTGTGGTGGGTGAGGCGCATTGTTGCCGCGCCGTGACGGACACGCTGCTTGACCGTTACGACATCTATGTCCAGCCGATCAATTTTCCGACTGTGCCAGTGGGTACGGAGCGCCTTCGCATGACGCCGAGCGCGGTTCACAGTGAGGCCGACATCGACCACCTCATCCATGCTTTGAACGAATTGTGGAATCATCACGCGCTCGAAAAAACCAGCGCAGCTTAGAAACCGGCGCAGCCTGAAACCGGTACAAAACAAAATCGGTGAGGCTGGATACTTATCTTATTCCTTACCCCTGTTGCTTGCACCCGCTCTTTGCCCCGTTGCTTCATTGAGCTTTTCGGGGTTAATCCGCTTAGCGAAAGCGTATCGCGGGCTGTAGGACGCTGAACCCTTGCGGATTGGTGGCGCGCAGGACTTCCGGTGCTAACCACTCCATACCCACCATATCCGCCCCGCTTGCATTCGCACCGCGTGCCGCGCCGAACAAGGCACTTGCGCCATATTCCGCCGCCGACATGTCGCCTTGAAGTGTGGCGGGGCTCAGGCTCATCATTGACGATAAAGACGGGCCTTTTTTGAGCATCCGCAGGAAGGATTGCAGCGGGCTGAGCGGTTCCGGCATAATAATAACGCCGAGGTGGTCGCGCTTAACTTCGAGCATGGCGGCAACCTCCACCAACGTGTCTTCAAGCCCGCCGATTTTATCGACAAGCCCTTGTTCAACGGCGTCCTGCCCTGACCAGACACGGCCTTGCGCCACGCGCTCAACGTCTTCGGCGCTCATAAGGCGGCCTTCGACCACGCGGGCAACAAAGCCGTTGTAAATATCATCCATCATGCGGTTGATAGACACCGCCTCGGACTCGGTATAGGGGCGGTTTTGCGACCATAATCCATTGCCGCCAAACCCCTCCAGCACCACAGTTTCCCAATTAACGCCGATTTTATTCCACAAATCCTGAAGCACTAATTTGCCGCCAAACACGCCGATTGACCCCGTCAAAGTCACGGGATACGCCATGATGTAATCGGCATCGGTCACAATCCAATAGCCGCCGGAGGCCGCAGCCTCGCCCATCGACACGACGATTGTTTTGCCTTTGTTTTGGGCATAGATCACGGCGCGGCGAATGGTTTCGGATGCGGTGGGCGAGCCGCCGGGGCTGTTGACCCGCAGGACAATCGCGGCGATGTCCTCGCGGTCAGCGGCGTTTTTAATCTCGCCCGATATTTCAAGCGCCGATACGGGTGTGCCACCCAACATGGCATAGGGCGCGGCGGATGCCCCCTCACCGGTCGGCATGATTGCCCCTTCAATAAAGATCAAGGCGATGTTTTTATACTCTTTGTCTTGTTTGTCCGCAGACAACAAACCAGACAATAAGCCCCCCTTGTCCTCTTGCGGCACAGTAAACTCATAGCCGAGCAAGTTGCGGTAGGCCTTAATGTCAATACCGTGCGCATTGCCCAGATTTTCAACCAGTTCATCGACATAGCCGATGACGTCAACATAGCCATAGGTCTTGGCGTCGGCCTCGGGGATGGGTGCGCCGCCCAAAGCCTTGGCGAAGTGGCTGATGTCAATGGCGCGCCCAGACTCCACAACCGCGTCTTCAAAGGCCTTTTTATAGGCCGTCAGGATACCGTTTAACGAGATGCGGTTCGCTTCGGTCATGTCGTTGCGCAGGGCGCTTTCCGGTGCGGTTTTAAAATCTTTACGCTGGAAAATCTGTGCCTGTACGCCGAGTTTATCAAGCGCAGAGCGAAAATACGGCACTTCGGCCTGAAACCCCGTCAAGGACACCTGACCAAGCGGTTGAAGCCATATTTCATCAAACGCCAGCGCAAGATAATATTCCAACATTCCATTACCGAAATCACCGAAAGAGGTGCTGTACGCATAGGCTTTTTTGCCGGATTTGCGGAAATCTTTCACGGCTTGAGAAAGCTCCATCACCTCGGTATAGCCATATGCCCCATCGGAGATGCGGGCGATGAAGGCCTTGACCGAGTCGTCCTTTGCCGCGGTGCGCAGGGCGATTGTGACGTCCATCAAGGTCGGGTCAATCGCCGCCAGCGGGCTGGAAAAACTCGCCGCCGCCGCAGTGTCGCGCAGGCCGCCGGTGAAGTGATAGGTCAAAATCGTGCCGTTTTTAAGGATGGCGGGGTCGTCTTCGCCGGCGCTGCCAAGGCTCGCGATCATGGCAATTGTTGACATGCTGGAGATAATCGCCATCACGCCAAGCAGCATAAGAAAACGCGAGAGCCAATGAACAAAGCGGTTCTTCGGCTTCGCGTCTTGCATGATGATGACGCTCGGCCCCTTAAAACGCGGAGTCCCCAGTTTTGAAATCGCTTTGCGGCGCATATCGTTCAAATCCCTTGGCTTGGTGATTGGTAAATCTATGGTGGCGCGCATGGCGACCACAAGGCCGGTATAATACCACAATCCACAAAAAACTCAGTGCCCTAAAACGCTACAGGAGCGGTTTTTGTCATGGTTTTATCGCGGTACAAAAACCGCATTACATTGAATAAAAATCTAAGAAATTTATCGCAAGGCATTGTAATAAAATACTAAAGACATTGCGCCTTATGCATCAACCAATGATCCGCAAGGACACAAGCCATCATCGCCTCCGCCACCGGAACGGCGCGAATACCCACGCATGGATCATGGCGACCTTTGGTCACGATCTCGGTTTCATTGCCGTTGGCGTCAATGGTTTGCTTGGGGGTCAGGATAGACGAGGTTGGCTTGACCGCCATCCGCACGACCACTTCTTGACCCGATGAAATGCCGCCCAAAACGCCGCCCGCATGGTTGGACAGGAACATCGGTGTTTTGCCGTCTTCGCCGATGCGAATATCGTCGGCATTGTCCGCGCCAGACAAAGTGACAGCACCAAAACCGGCGCCAATCTCAACCCCCTTAACCGCGTTGATCGACATCATCGCATGGGCAAGGTCGGCATCGAGCTTACGCAGCACGGGCGCGCCAAGACCGGCGGGAATGCCCTTTGCCCGTACTTCCACCAACGCGCCGGCGCTGGAGCCGTTTTTGCGGGTTTGGTCGAGGAAATCCTCCCATACAGGCACGATTGCCGGATCAAGCGCAAAAAATGGATTTTCGTTACGCTGGGCGGGGTCATAGCGGGCGGGGTCGGCGCAATGCGGGCCGATTTGTGCAACAAAACCAGAAATCGACACGAATTCGCCGATTTGATGGGTCAATATTTTGCGGGCAATTGCGCCCGCCGCCACGCGGCACGCCGTTTCCCGCGCCGAGCTTCGCCCGCCGCCGCGATAATCCCGAATGCCGTATTTGGCCTGCATCGTGTAGTCGGCATGGCCGGGACGGAATTTGTCTTTGATGTCGCCATAATCCTTTGACCGTGCGTCTTCGTTGCGGATCAGGAGGCTGATCGGTGTGCCGGTAGTCAGGCCGTCAAAAACGCCCGACAAAATCTCGACCCTGTCGGGCTCCTTGCGTTGCGTGACAAAGCGCGAACCACCGGGTTTGCGCTCATCCAAAAAGGCTTGAATATCGGCTTCATTCAAGGGGATGCGCGGCGGCACGCCATCAACGACCACGCCAATTGCGGGGCCGTGGCTCTCGCCCCAGCTTGTATATTGGAATAACGTACCGAAACGGTTGCCGGACATCAGGAACGCGCCCTTCTCTCTAAAAGCACAGATTTTTTCACAGCGCCCTTAATCAAGGCTTAGGCCGCGTTTTGGTCGTCCGATTTTGGCGCCATGGACTTCAGCAATTCCGCCGTTTCAACAACGGAATCAACCGCCAGCATGCCGACCGTGTGATAGCCAGAGTCAACGTGCAGGACTTCACCGGTTACGCCGCTGCCCAGATCGCTGAGCAAATACAGGCCGGAACGGCCAACATCTTCAATCGTGACGTTGCGCTTGAGCGGCGCGTTCAGTTCGTTCCATTTCAAAATGAAGCGAAAATCGCCAATCCCGCTCGCCGCCAGTGTTTTGATCGGGCCGGCGGAAATCGCGTTGACGCGGATGTTGTCGCCGCCCAAATCGGCGGCAAGATAACGCACAGACGCCTCAAGCGCCGCCTTGGCCACGCCCATCACGTTATAATGCGGCATAACGCGTTCAGCGCCGTAATAAGTGAGGGTCAGGAGGCTTCCGCCCTTGCTCATCATCTTCGCCGCGCGTTGTGCAACGGCGGTGAATGAAAACACCGAAATATCCATGGTGCGCAGGAAATTATCGCGCGATGTGTCGACATATTTGCCAGTCAATTCGTTTTTGTCCGAAAATGCGATGGCATGCAGGACGAAATCAACCTCACCCCATTCTTTTTTAAGCGTTGCGAAGGTTTCATCAATGCTTTGCGGGGATGTCACGTCACACGGCATCACCAGTTTTGACCCGACAGAGTCGGCCAAAGGGCGGACGCGGCGCTCTAAGGCTTCGCCTTGATAGGTAAAGGCAAGTTCGGCGCCCTGTGCGGCCAGCGCGGATGCAATTCCCCATGCAATCGACCGGTCGTTGGCTACGCCCATGATAAGGCCTTTCTTGCCTTTCATAAGGTTTCCCTTCAGCACAGGCTGGTCGTCACTCATGGTTGTGGTCATGTTTTTTTATCCGTCTTATAATGTTATCGGTTTTATTCACCCTAGCTTTTGGCATATTTTTTCGGCCTCGTCCAGCCCGCACATCATTTCATGTGTTGCAAGACCATTCTGTTTGCCCCGTTTACTGGGGGGCTCTTAACGCCGCATTAAAGGTTTATCCGCACAATAAAAGATGATAAAGGCGGGTAATGCCTACCAGTAATGCCTGCTGGCAATACCCAAAGGAACAACAAAGACGCGCTATGACCATCGCCATCAACACCGCCATTGATGTTTTATACGGCCTGACCAGCGAGGCCAAGAGCGTCTATCCGTCGATTCAAATCCTACCCATTCCGTTTATTCCCGCCGAGCGCCAAAAAGCCCTTCTCGACATCAAACAAACCATCCGCAACACCCCTTATGAACGATTTGCGCATACGATTATACAGCGTGAGTTCGGGCGCGCAAACGCCGCGCCGTCACTCTTCCTCGGCATGGCCATCGAACGACGCCGGACGCTGTTCGGCCTGCGCAAGCGTGAGCATATGACGGCGCTGTGTACGTTTAATCTGGACTTGATTGAGAATGAAAACGCCCTCACCTTCGCGTTTTGGCATGGTTTATCCCATGCCCTTGATTGCGCCGCCATACGGCACACCAGCAAACACGCAAAAAACTTCACCGAAGGCCCGATGATTCCCAAACGGCCGGCGCAAAACATGGCGCGCACCAACCTCAAAGCCGACATGTTTGCCGCGCTTGTTTTGTCGCATAACGGGCATAGCGAGCTGTGCGAACGGCTTATTCAGGAAAAAGCCATGGCGGTGCTTGTCGCCCAAGCCGATGCCCGCCCTGAATTATCCATCCTTCCGATTGCCGCAGAACAAATCCGTTTCGCGCTCCAGACCTCGGAAAACAGCAGCAACGCCGCAGGAACACTGCGCCTGTGCCGGAATCTGAGCGAAGACATCCTCTCCGCCTTTGACAAGACATCCATCGACGGGTGGTTCACCCTGTGCCGCAATGCGCAGGAAATGGCATGGCTTGGCTATCAGCCAGGCGAGATTCTCAGTGCCGCCGCCAATAATTCCGACGTTCCGTTGATCCGTAATCTGGCGGGCGAACTCGCCGATATTCTCGGGCTTTTGCCGCTGCGCGATTTTCCTGTCAATCGCCATTACAACCCGTTTATGTCGGTGGCAGCAAACCGTAAAATTCACGAGAATTTATGCGCCCACAGCTTTCATAACCAGATGGAAGCCGCGATCATCGCCGAAAATGCCGACCCACTGCGCCATGAGGCGATCATGCAAAGCCGCGCTATTTTGGACGGGCATGGAATCGGGTGGTGCGCCCATGCCTTGCTTGCCGCCGCCGATTTATTCGATGAGCATTATTTCAAAGGCGCGAACGAACAAAAACTGACGCAAACCCTCACCATCGGCTTCAAAAATGCGCAATCCCTGACATCATGGGAAGACATCCGCCGTTTTTGCGGCCAGATCGTTAAAACGCGCAGCAAAGGCCGCTCATCCCACTGGCAACAAGAGAGCGAAAACGCCATCAAAGACCCCGGTTTGTCGTGCATCGGTTCGGCCATCAAGACCTGCGCCAGCATCAGTCCGGACGACTTTCAAGGCCAGCTCCCCGCCGCCCCGCCCGCGACATCCCCCTTAGGGCGCGCAGGAATCGAGGAAAGAACGCACCGCATTGTCACGCAAGCCCAGCCGCCCAAAACCGACAAAACCCGTGCGAAGCCTGCATAAATGGATCGCTCATATCTTCACTAGCTTTGGAGGAATACGCCCCAAAACATGCGGCATCCGGCAATATTGCCTATAATATTCCAGCAAATACAATGCAAAAACCATTCGGTCGCTGTGATTTTTTATGATATAATTAATAGGATTATCAGTATTTCGAGGATGAAACAAAAAATATTGCGGCGCAAAACAAAATGTTTACAGCAAAAAATAAATCGATAAATAAAAAATCAAAAGAAATACACAATAATAGTCCAAAAGAATCCGGAAATATATTTGCTATACTTTTCGGCGCAGTTGCTTTGACTGGTATTTTGGCAGTTGTCGGGATGCAAACCGTCACAGGCCCCATCACCACCATCACCAAAGCAACGCAAAAGAACATGGTCGAGAACGACCTGATGACCGCCGCAAAAATCCTCATCGCCACGGCCTCAGGCCAAGCCAATAACGGCGATTGTGACAGCGACGGATTCGTCGAACCCGAACAATGGCGCGCCACGACCGGTCCAAAACCCACCAATGGTGGATTAATGCCCAATACGGTCGGCGCGTCCCTCACCGACCCGTGGGGAACGGAATACGGGTATTGCGTGTGGGATCATGCGACGCTGAATAACGTCGGATGCGGCGGCGGCACTCAAAGACGCTTGCTCGGCCCCTCCCCTGGGCGGGAGAACCAGCTTGTCCTCGCCATTATCGCCGCTGGCCCTGACAAAGCGTTCCAGACAACCTGCCGCGCATGGGTAGACGCCAATGCCGACGGCAATCCGGATCAGCCCATGGTCGAAAAAACGGTCGGCAGTGATGATTACATCGTCAAATTCACCTATGCCGAGGCCGCCAATACAGGCGCAGGCCTGTGGAACATCAAAGTCGGCTCCCCCGACACCGCGCAAATCGACAAAGATATTGAAATCAAGGACAGCGGCGGTACCGTCAAAGTCGCGGTGAGTCGTGACACAGGGATCGGCGATTTTCTCGGCCTGACCACCGACATCATCACGGCCAAAACGGGCGGGAAACTCTTCCTTGACGGCAATGTCGGGATCGGAACGAATGATCCGCTGACAACCCTGCATGTCCGCAACTCAGCCAGCGGCAAGGCTTTTACGAACAACACCGGACTCATCGTTGAAAGCAACGGAAACAGTAACGGGTTTTTCGTCTTTCAAGCCGCCACGACGGGCGCTCCAAACGCCCTGAGCGTCACAAACGCCGGCAATGTCGGGCTTGGTGTTGCGTCGCCGTCGGCACTCCTCCACCTCCATAACACCACGCCGGTGTTGCGTTTTACTATCCCTGCATCCAATGCGGCCGACCAAATAGGCATTGAATTCGCCGAGGGCGCAACCGCCGCCGCCCAGATCAAAATCCGCTATGACGCCTTGCTCAATTCGCCGAACAATAAATTACACATCACGAATGCGAGTACCGATTTGTTCACCTTTGAACAAAGTGGACGGTTCGGAATCGGCGCGACAGCACCGCAGGACAACCTCCATCTGCAAGGCACAGGATCGCTCGGCCTATGGATGGAGGCCGACACGGATGACGCTAATGAAGGGCATAACCCGATGATCCGCATGACCCAGGACGGCGGAACCATCGGAATGAATATCGGTTTTCTTAATGACGGAGACAGCGGAAACACATTTCGCCTCGGCAGAAGGAGAAGCAGTGTTGACTACTGGGATACTTTCGCCATCAAAACCGACAACGGCTATATCGGGATCGGCACAAGCACGCCCACAGAATTGCTTGACCTAAACGGCACATTGAAATTCCGAGCCGACGGCGTACTCATGAAAATGAACGGCGAAACCACCGGCAGCGGCGCGCCCTCAGCCGACGGCCTCGTAATGCTCTATGAGGGCGGCCTGTTCGGCAGCACTTATGACGGGCTGGTCATCGAAAAAACTGATATGAATGCCGTTGCCCCTGATGGCGGCATCATGTTTGCCAATCGCGGCAATAACGGTGTGCGGACATCAACCCTTGTCATTCGCGGCAATGGCCGTGTCGGAATCGGCGTTGATGCGCCAGAGGAAAAACTCGACGTCAACGGCGTGGTCAAGGCGACGAGCTTGCTCTTGACCTCTGACGCCCGCATGAAGGAGGGCATCCGCCCCCTGAATGAAGAATTCGGCGCATTGTCGATTGTTGAACGCCTCAAGCCCGTACGTTATCACTGGAAAGACAAAAACCAAAGCCAACGCCCGCAAATCGGCCTGTTGGCGCAGGATATCGAGGCTGTCCTGCCCGATATTGTCGGCGGTACGGATGACAGTAAATCGGTGGATTATATCCAGCTTATCCCCGTTCTGGTTCAGGCGATGCAAGAACAGCAAGCCATCATACAATCGCAGGCAGAGCAAATAAAACATCTGAGCCAAAGGCTCGACAACGCTAATATTCCCTCGGATTAACGCCGCGGCCTTTGCCGCTGTCGCCCATTCTTCCCAAAACAACCGTTCTTCGTTGAATTTTTGCGGCTTCACGCAAACGAGCCACAAGAAAAACACCGTTTTTTCATTAACGATGTTTTAGAGCTATTCGAAATATAATAGTATAGTACCCATGTTGTTTCACGAAAGGCTCAGCAAATATCGTGACTGAGAGTACCCCAATCCACCGTCGCCTTTTTTCCTCGCGCAACAAACCGCGACAATCCGGCAATATCTTTGCGATATTATTCGGCGCGGTGGCGATGACGGGGATTTTGGCGGTTGTCGGGATGCAACAAGTGACAGGCCCGATCAGCACCATCACAAAATCCACGCAAAAAAACCGCGTCGATTCCGAGATGATGACGGCCGCCAAAATCCTCATCTCCAGCGTCGCGACCCAAGCCAACAGCAGCGATTGCGACGCGGACGGGTTTATCGAACCCGAACAATGGCGCGCCACGACCGGCCCAAAACCCACCAATGGCGGGTTGCTCCCCAACACCGTCGGCGCAACGACCGTTGACCCGTGGGGAACGGAATACGGCTATTGCGTCTGGGACCACGCCACGGTCAACCACGCCGGATGCGGCGGCGGCACACAGCGCCGCCTGCGCGGCCCGACACCGGGGCTGGATGCCCAACCGGTGATGGCGGTGATTGCCGCAGGCCCCGACAAAGCCTTCCAAACAACATGCCGCGCATGGGTTGACGCCAATGCCGACAGCCAGCCCGACCAACCGATGGTCGAAAAAACGGTCGGCAGTGATGATTACATCATCAAACTCACCTATGGCGAGGCCTCGGGAACGGGTGCAGGCCTGTGGGACACCAAAGTCGGCGCGACCACAACCGCCGAGATCCAGAAAAACCTCGAAATCAAAGACAGTGGCGGTGCCACCATGGTCAATATCGATAACGACACCGGTATTGGTGACTTTATGGGGCTGACCACCGATATCATCAACGCCAAGACGGGCGGCATTATCAACGTCAACTCCGTCCTTAAACTCGGCAAAACAGTCGGCAACGACGAAAACGACATCACCAATATCGACGAATTAATCGGATTTAACGATATTCGTTTTCACAGTTCCATATCAAATGGCCAAGACATTTTCTTGAAGCCCGGCGAAAGATTTGGAATTGCGACGCCAAACGCCGCCCCTAAGGGTACGCTCCAACTCGGCAATGAACTCACCAAAACATCGGATACCGAGCTTTTCATGGGCTCCGGTACTGGCGGAAATTGCCGCACATGGTCGATGGGAACACGCTACGCCGTCAACTACACCAGCCCCGCCTATGACTTCATCATCGCCGACAGGGGGTGCAACGGATCAAGTGACAACCGCCGTGTGGTTATTGATTACAACACCGGCCGAGTCGGCTTCAATACCGATAATCCCGCCGTCTCCCTTCACAGCGCGACGGGAACAGCGGTCGGCCTCGCCGCCGCAGGATATATGACATCCGGTTTGACAACGGGTGAAAACCTGACTTTCGATAACCGATCCATCATGGCGCGTGATAACGGCGTCATCAGCCGCCTCCATTTTCAGGCCAGCGGCGGCACCATGGGCATTAACGGTCCCGCGACGAGCCCGATACAGCGCATTAATATTGATGAAATCGGTTCTGTCGGGCTTGGCCTAAGCGTGCCACTGGAGACACTCGACATCAACGGCGACATGGTGCTACGCGGCGGCAGCATGTATTTCAGCCATGACGGCAGCGCAAACGCCAATAACGACTATATCCGCTATCTGAACACGAGCGACCTGATTATGCCCGGCGTCGGCGGTGTTTTGCTTATGACTGCCGACAGAAACCGTAACGCGGTCAGTATCGCAGACGTCACTGGCGTCTATGTCGCGCATGGCGCGTTTGTGAGTGGGCGCATGGGTATTCGGACGCAAACACCGACCGACCCTGTGGACGTGAATGGTGATGTCAAAGTTATCAAGCTCAAAGTCACCTCCGACGCGCGCCTTAAAACCGATATTCGCCCCTTGCGTGAGGCCGTTGACGGCATTGATCTGGTGAAACAAATCATGCCGGTGCGGTATCACTGGAAAGACAAGACCCTCAGCCGGAAAGAGCAAATCGGCTTGCTCGCCCAAGACCTTGAAAAAATCCTGCCTGAGGCCGTTGGCGGCACAGAAGATCATAAGGCGATTAACTATATCGAGCTTTTGCCCGTCCTGATTGAAACGATTCAGGAACAGCAAGCCATCCTAAAAGACCGCAGCGCCATCATCGACTCACAAATCGCGGAAATTAACCACCTTCAACAAAAACTTGGCGATAAGGGCCGCACAGCGCCCCGCAACAAAACCCCGAACGGATACGACCAATGATGAGACAGAGCAGGATAGCCCGTTATTTAAACACCGCCTTGGCGGGCAGAGCGGATCAGCCCCTGAAAAAAGCGTCACACCGTAACGGCGCGCAATCAGGGAATATCTTCGTCATCTTATTCGGCGCGGTTGCCTTGACGGGTATTTTGGCGGTTGTCGGGATGCAGACCGTCACCGGCCCGATCACCACCATCACCAAAGCCACACAAAAGAACATGGTCGAAAACGACCTCATGACCGCCGCTAAGATCCTCATCGCCACGGCCTCTGGCCAAGCCAATAACGGCGATTGCGACAGTGACAGCTTCGTCGAGCCCGAACAATGGCGCGCCACGACCGGCGCAAAACCCACCAATGGCGGGTTGCTCCCCACCACCATCGGCGCAACATTGACCGACCCGTGGGGAACGGAATACGGATATTGCGTATGGGACCACGCCACGATTGACAACGTCGGGTGCGGCGGCGCGACCCAGCGGCGCCTTGACGGCCCGTCGCCGGGGCGAGAGAACCAGCTTGTCCTCGCCGTCGTGTCCGCAGGCCCCGACAAAGCGTTCCAGACAACCTGCCGCGCATGGGTGGATGCCAATGCCGACGGCAACCCCGACCAGTTGATGGTCGAAAAAACGGTCGGCAGCGATGACTCGATTGTGAAATTCACCTATGCCGAGGCCGCAAATACCGGATCAGGCCTGTGGAAAATCAAGGTCGGCGCCCCCGACACCGCACAAATCGACAAAAACCTTGAAATCAAGGACAGCGGCGGCACAGTGCGCGTGAGCGTCAACAACACAACCGGTGTAGGTGACTTCCTCGGCCTGACAACCGATCTTATCAGCGCGAAGACAGGATCAACAGTTGACGTGGACGCGACCATAAAGCTCGGGAAAACCAGCGGATCCGACGAAAACAACATCACGAATATTGACCAATTGATCGGTTTTGATGACATAAAATTTCACAGTTCAGCCTCATCCGGCGTTGATATGATTTTCAAAGACAGCAAAGTCGGGATTGGCACCAGCATCACCAACCCCCTCGGTACGCTTCAGCTTGGCACCCATACCAAGGCTTCTCATACTGAAATATTTTTTGGCACGGGGAACGGAACGCAACAATATTATTGGTCTGCGGGAACGCGCTACGGAACGCCGGCCTCAACAAGCCCGAATTTTGACTTTGTCATTTCACGGCGCGGCTCAGTCGGCGCAACGGATGCCCCAAGCTTCTTGATTGACTGGAACACAGGATATATCGGCATGGGGACGATAGACCCCGCCTCCCCGCTGCATATTGTCGGCGGAACGGATTCCGAGCCCGGCTCGGGCGGCTATTTGGTGCTCGGCTCGACAACCAGCACAAATATCAGCCTTGACGATAATGAAATTATGGCGCGCGATAATGGCGCTATAGCCCCTTTGTACCTGCAAGCGGATGGAGGAGGCGTGGCCATTCACAACAACCTTGCCGCGACAAACAGAGTCATCATCGACAACTCGGGCAACCTCGCCCTCGGCATCACCACTCCCCTCGAAAAGCTCGACGTCAACGGTGACATGTATTTGCGCGGTGATGATTTGTATTTCAGCCATGACGGCGCGACGAACACCGATAACGACTATTTCACCTATACTGACAGCAACAACCTTGTCACCCCGGGATCAACGGGGATTATTTCATTCCATGGCGACGTCGCGCGCGGTGCGGCGTGGAACGCTCCATCGGCGGGAATTTCGGCGCGGGGGATTTATGTCACCCAACGCGTCGGCATCGGCGTTCAATCCCCGACCGAGGCGCTCGACGTCAACGGCACGATCAAGGCGACCAACGTGCTGCTGACCTCCGATGCGCGGTTCAAGGAAGCGATTCACCCCTTGCGTGACCGCCTTGACGGCTTGTCACTGGTTGAGCAACTCAAGCCTGTTCGCTATTACTGGAAAGACAAAGACATGGGCGAGGACGAGCAAATCGGCCTTCTGGCGCAGGATGTTGAAAAAGTTCTCCCCTCCGCCGTCGGCGGGTCGGAAGACTCCAAAACCGTGAATTACATGCAGCTTATCCCCGTCCTCATCAAAGCGGTTCAGGAACAGCAAGACATGATCGAAACCCAAGACGCCAAAATCGACACTAACCGCAAGGATATTCAAGCCCTCAAGCAGCGTGTCGAGGCCTCATCATTTGCCAAACAACGCGCCAAGGATTCGCGGTTTAATAATTAATGGCCAATTCACGCCGCCGCAAACGGCAACAAAAAAGGGACGCCTCACAGCGTCCCTTTTCATTTATGCGAATAAATATGCGCAAATGAATTAATTCATGATTTCCCAGCGGCCATCAGGCTGTTTACAGGCAATGCCCGTGCCCGTGGCTTGTTGGCCGTCAACATAGATCACTTGTTCATATTCGCGGCAGAATGATCCGCTGTTGCGGTCATATCCGTCACGCAGCGGGGTGACTGTGCCGCTGTTGCCTGTTTCGGGGTTGCTCCATGCAATGGATTGACCGATCGGGGCGGTGTGGGCTTGTTGGTTGGCTTTGTCGGCATAGGCCACATCGGCCTTGTCCAAGGATTTACCGATTTGTGAGCCAATCAAGGCACCAACCAGCGTACCAACGCCGACCGCCGCCAATTGGCCTTTGCCCTTGCCGACATTCGACGCCAGAACACCACCGGTGACCGCGCCGAGAACGCCGCCCATGTTTTCCTTCGTCAGCGCCGTAGAATCGCATCCGGCAACCGCCATAGACGCCATAACACAGGCCGTAAGAATTGCTTTCTTCATATCCTATACCTTTCTTGCATAGTCTTTACTTATGAACGATAAAGCGTAAACTAAGCCATAATCATGGCAGAATAAAGGACAAAATGAATGGTTGATATCATCGCCCCCAATAACGACCCCTATGCCCTTTTTTCCCTGTGGCTGGCGGAGGCTGAAGTTTCCGAGATCAACGACCCCAACGCCATGTGTTTGGCGACTGTGGATAAGGACGGCTATCCCGATGCGCGGATGGTTCTTTTAAAAGGACTCGATTCGCGCGGGTTTGCTTTTTTCACGAATTATGAGAGCCGTAAAGGTCGGCAAATTCTCGCCAATCCCAAGGCGACACTGTGTTTTCACTGGAAGTCACTGCGCCGCCAAGTGCGCATCACGGGTGATATTGAGCGCGTCAGCGACGCCGAGGCCGATGGATATTACAACAGCCGCCCGAAAGGCAGCCGCATCGGCGCATGGGCGTCGGATCAATCCCGCCCGCTCGACAGCCGCGCCACATTGGTCGTCAAAGTCGCCGCAGTCGAGGCACAATACGCCGATACCGATATTGTGCCGCGCCCGCCGCACTGGTCGGGGTTTCGCGTGTTGCCAAAGCGCATTGAATTTTGGATGGATGGCGAAGCGCGCCTGCATGACCGCTATGAATTCATCCCCCAACAAGACGGCACATGGACGAGCCAACGCCTGTATCCATAGTCGCCCCTTTTATACTCATGACTCATGACGCCTGAAACAAAGACAAACGGAGATCATCAATGACCGCCAACACGAACAAAGACAACGCCGCCGCCAATCCTGCCGCCGACGCTGCCTCCATTGGGGAAAACGGCCAGTTCGCGTTTCAAGCCGAGGTGAGCCGCTTGCTCAGTATCGTCACCAACGCCCTGTACAGCAACCGTGACATTTTCCTGAGGGAGCTTATCTCCAACGCCTCCGACGCGTGTGACAAGCTGCGCTATATGGCAATTGCCGAGCCCTCCTTGGTTGGCGGGGATGCGCAATACCGCATTGATGTTGCCTATGACACCACCGCCCGCACCGTCACCGTCACCGATAACGGAATCGGCATGGACAAGCAGGATTTGATTGATAATCTCGGCACCATTGCCCGCTCCGGCACGGCGCGGCTTATGGAACAAGTCAAAGCCGCCGCGCCGCAAGCGCAAGCCGCGAAAAACCCTGAATCCGCCGCGCTCAGCCTCATCGGGCAATTCGGGGTCGGGTTTTACGCCAGTTTTATGGTCGCTAACACGGTTGATGTCGTCACCCAAAAGGCCGGCACTGAAAACGCCTATCTATGGTCGTCCGATGGCGTATCGGGGTTCACCATTGCCGAGGCGGGCGCGGAAGATCGCGCAAAACTTCAAAACGGGCGCGGAACGGTCATCATCCTGCACATCAAGGACGATGCATCGGATTATCTGATCCCCGACAAACTCTCGCAAATCATCACCCAATATTCCGACCATGTCGCTTTGCCGGTCTATTTACGCAGCAATGCACCCGACGCCAAGCCAGAGCGTGACGATGAAGACGCCCCCGTCAATGCGGGTTCGGCCCTGTGGACACGGCAAAAATCAACGCTCAAGGACGAGGATTACAACAATTTTTACAGCACCCTGACCTTCGGCATGGACACGCCGTCCCTCACCCTGCACTGGACGGCGGAAGGCAAGATCGAATATACGGGGCTGCTCTTCGTGCCGACCATGCGCCCGTTTGACATGTTCGACCCTAGCCGCCGCCACGCCGTACGCTTGTATGTGCGGCGCGTCTTCATCACCGATCAATGCGAAAATCTTGTGTTTCCTTGGTTGCGGTTCTTGCGCGGGGTGATTGATTGCCAAGATTTGCAACTGAATATCAGCCGCGAAATGCTGCAACATAACCCGCTCATCCACGCCATTCGGCGCGGTGTAGCACGCAAAGTCTTATCGGAACTCCTCAAACTCTCCCGCGATGACATCCCCGCCTATGCCACATTCTGGGGGCAATTCGGGATGATTTTGAAGGAAGGCCTGTATGACGCCATCGACCACCGCGAAGATTTGTTCAAACTGGCGCGGTTTTATTCCAGCGCCAAAGACGGATTGGTGAGCCTTGAAGATTATGTCGCGCGGATGAAGGACGGGCAGGAAAAAATCTATTACATCACCGGTGAAAATGCCGACGCCCTGCGCAAAAGTCCTCAGATCGAGGGCTATAAATCGCGCGGGATCGAGGTGTTGCTCATGACCGACACGATCGACAGTTTCTGGCTCCCCCAAGCCGGCGATTTTGAGGGCAAGCGCTTTCAATCCGTCACCAAAGGGTTTGAAGACCTCAGCCGTTTTGATGCGGACAAGAAAACAGACAACCAAGCGGACAAACCGGACAACGCGGACAAGTCAGACAAAGGCGCGGATAAAGCCAAGACCGACACCGCCCCCCTCATCGCCGTCTTGACCGAGGTTTTGAAAGACGAAGTTGACGCGGTGCGCATCTCAAGCCGCCTGACCGAAAGCCCTGTATGCCTTGTCGCCGCCGATCATGGTGTGGATATGCATATGGAGAATGTCTTGAAAATCCAGCAACACTACACCCCCACCGCCAAACGGGTGCTGGAGATCAATGCAGGCCACGCCTTGATTAAGGGGCTGGCGGCACAGATCAGCGCCGCAACGCCGCAAATCGGGCGTGAGGATGCGGCATGGTTGCTCTATGACCAAGCCAAAATCCTGCAAGGCGAAAAACTCGCCGACCCCGCCGCCTTTGCGGCGCGTTTGACCACGCTTATGAGCGCCCTCATGAACACCGATCTTAAAAAAAACTGAGCACTACTCGTGAGCGCCCCCACAGAGCAAAACAACAAGATAAAATCTTTGCCCCATTTGCCGCTGGACGAGCAAACGACGCACATTACGCAAGAAATGGCGGATCGGATTATTGACCATTTGGTGGAGCGTTATCCGTACGGCATGGAAAAAATAGTAATGTATGCGGCGCCTGAAGATGATGGGAACGCGCTTATGGCCTATCAAGACACCATAGGGTTTGTGCGTGATAATGAAAGCGAGTTTATGCCTGCACCACAGAATGAGCTGGAGTATATCGAGCTGCAGTTCGAGTTAGTGAGGCGTTGTCGGGCATTTTTTGGGTATGCGCTTCCTGATGTGCTGGGAAAACCTTTGGCACCGTCAATTGACGGCCCATATCCAGAAAAATTAATGAAAAAACCTATATTTCTTCAATCTTTGTTTGATGCGGGTTTTACGCAAGAGTTGGTCGATGCATGGGGAGATGAGTTTTATAAAACGAACCAAAAAGCTTGTTTTATAATTGCTGAATCTGGGCGTCGTTCGCTGATTCTAGAAACAAATCCCATATTGCCTTTTTTCCGCAAAAAAGCTGAGGCAACTGGAAGCGAACGTCTGATCTTTAACTATGCGAAAGCCGCTGATGAGTTACGTATGCGCATATCATTGACTTGCAATATTGTGACACTTGATAGATTGAAAAAAGCTTACAGAATTACATGATGAAAATTTAAAAAATGGCGTAAAAAGTTACCAAACGCATTATACGTCTCGCTTCTGTGAGTACTACGGCGATTTGAGAGGAAGCGCGGGCTTCAAGGGCTTGGTGAGGTCTTGAAATAATTTTGTGGTGAGTTTTTAGGGTTGCGTTGCGCGTTTTTATTTATCGCGCCCACAGGACGTGCCAGTAAAAATGGTGATAGTCGTCATCCTGATGCCATTCGGCGCAAAAATTATAGCGTCCGCGTAGCGCCGGCGTTTCATTCGTCATGATGCCGTCCGTGCCGTTGGCATGGGGTGGTTTGCCGTTGGGGTTTTCGATTTTCAAAATATCATTAATCGCCATGCACAGGTTTTCATCGAGCCACATGAGGCGCAGGGCAATCTCGGTCGCTGTTTCCGTACCGATTTGTTCAAAATAAACGAATTGAGGCTGCATATGCCCAATAGCGGGGAGTGTTAACGCCCCCTGCCTTGGGGCCATAAACGGCTTGCGATCAAAGGTTAGAGGGGTAAGGCCGCCGCCATCGGGGTGGAAGAGCTGGTCGATCGTGCCGCGTGAATTGACGTTATATCCGGCGGCGTACAGAACCGTCCCGTTTCCGGACTTCCACGCCTCGTTTTCAAAGCTCAACTGGTCGGGCGTGGTTTTGTTGATGACGCGCATACGGGTGATGGCTTGTTCCATCGCCGTGCCGTATTGGATGATCTCGGACGCCGCGGTTTTGAGCTTTTCACGGTCGGCGTTGCCGCCGCTGCGGCTGCTCTGCGTCACCGCATAAGACAGCGCCGCAAACAACGCCACCGCAATCAAAATCAAGAACAGGACGTTGCCGCCATCGCGTGACTTGGCTTTGGCGGCCTGATCTGTTGTTTTCTGGTTCTTACAACACACCATTGAACGTCCGCAATCCTCTAAGGCCTAGTCCTGAAACGGGTCATGCATCAAGATGGTGTCGTCACGTTCGGGGCTGGTGGACAGGACACTGACCGGTGCGCCGATTAATTCCTCAATCCGGCGGACATATTTCACCGCATTGGCGGGTAAATCCGCCCAAGACCGCGCGCCGTAGGTGCTCTCGCTCCAGCCCGGCATGAATTCATAGATCGGTTTGACTTGGTCTTGCAGCACTTGCGAGGACGGCAAATGGTCGATAATTTCGCCGTTCAGCGTATAGCCCGTACAGATTCCGATTTCCTTGAGGCCATCCAAAATATCCAGCTTGGTCAAAGCAATGCCGGTGATGCCCGACACGGTCACGGCTTGGCGCACGATGACGGCGTCAAACCAGCCGCAGCGGCGGCGGCGGCCTGTGACGACGCCGTATTCCTTGCCTTTATCGCCCAGATGTTGCCCGATATCGTCGTTTAATTCGGTCGGGAACGGCCCCGTGCCGACGCGGGTTGTGTAGGCCTTGGCAAGGCCTAGGATATAGTTCAAGGCCGATGGGCCGATGCCGGAGCCTGCTGCGGCCTGCGCCGGCAGCGTGTTTGACGATGTCACGAACGGATAAGTGCCATGGTCAATATCGAGCAACGCGCCTTGCGCGCCCTCAAACAAAATCCGTTTGCCGTCGGCGCGGGCTTTGGCAAGGCGTATCCATGCGGGGCCTGCGAAGGCGAGGATTTGCGGCGCGATTGCCATCAAGTCATCATAGAGTTTTTGTTTGCTGACTTCCTCCGCGCCCAATCCTTTGAGCAGAGCATTATGGTGGAGGAGCAAAATATCCAGTTTTTGTGATACCAGTTCAGGATGCGCAAGGTCGCATACGCGCAAGCCACGGCGGGCGACTTTGTCTTCATAGGTCGGGCCAATGCCGCGGCCTGTGGTACCGATTTTTTCGCCTTTGCTGCGGGCGCGTTCAAGGGCTTGATCCATCTCACGGTGAACCGGCAAAATCAAATGCGCGTTATCGGCAATCAATAAATTATCGGGCGTGACGCGGATGCCTTTTTCGCCAATCGTCTTGATTTCGTTGAGCAACGCCCATGGGTCAACCACAACACCGTTGCCGATGATCGAGAGCTTGCCTTCGCGGATGACGCCGGAGGGGAGCAAATTGAGTTTATATTCCTTGCCGTCAATGACCAGTGTGTGACCAGCGTTGTTTCCGCCTTGAAAGCGGACGACGACATCGGCTCGGTTAGAGAGCCAGTCTACGATTTTTCCTTTACCTTCGTCACCCCACTGGGCGCCGACAACAACGACGTTGGCCATGATTTTTGCCTTCTTGGTTTTAATACTGCGTTACAGGGAATTACCGTGACCCACCCTTGCATATCATCCACCAAAAGCCAAGCCGCGTTTTGCCCGTTACGACAATTTCCTGCGGATAAAAGATGCGGGAAAATACAAGAACACACCCCATTCGCGCGTCACAGCGAAATGTTGCAAATGATATGGTTCTAAATATCTGATTTTAGTGTAAAATGGGGTTTATGAATAAGCCGTTTGTTGTCATGTTTAACTATGGTGGGGGCCTGCGCGGCCTCATCCCCGCCTATGTGATGAACGAAATCGAGAAGAAAACCGGCCTGCGTATGGCCGAGATGGTGGATATTTTCGCGGGGCCGTCAACGGGGTCGATCTTGAACGCCGCGCTCAACATCCGCGACCCAGACAAGCCGGACAAACCGAAATACCGTGCGCGGCACTTGATCCGTTTTTACATGCGCGAGGGCGCGAATATCTTCCCCTATGACCGGTTTCGCCAGTTTCGCGGGTTTGTCCGCGATTTTAACAACCGGACAATGAAAATCGGACAACTGAACAAGCTGATGCGGCACGGGCATTATGACATGGGCCAGCTTCACGGGTCTTTGCGCCAATTATTCGGCGACACCAAGATTTCCCAGAGCTTGAGCAGCCTCATCATCCCGTTCTATGACATCGCCGGCGGCACAATTAATACAGTCATTGAAAAAAATGAATCCTATTCATCCCCCGTCCACACCCGCAACAACCTCGCCTATCCCGCCGGCAAAGCGGTATGGATGAAACATATTCACCCGCATGCTAGCGCCCTTCCCCCGCCGCCGCCGCAATCGGTGAGCATGTTTGACGCGGTGATGGCGAGTTGTTCCGCCCCGACATATTTCCCATGCCACCATTTTTACACGCGCGACCCGATGAGTGGACAAGTCCACGAAAACCACGCGATTGACGGCAGTATTTTCGACAATCCGTGCATTACCTATCACGGCGCCATCCGCCGCCATGTGCCGCAAGGCCATGATTTGCATATGGTATGCCTTGGCACGGGGGTTGTGAACAAACCGATTACCAAGGATGAATGGGATCAATTCGGCGCTATCGGCGTTGTTGATCCCGCCAATGATTACCCGCTCATCAATATTTTCTTCCAAGCCTCGGAGTCAGCGTTGATCGACTCGTTTTCAGAGGATCTGGGCGACCGTCTTTTTGTGTTGAATGAGTCGTTGCACGGCAACAGCATGACCGACGCGCGCTATCCCTCCACCTCCATCGACAATGCCACGCCGGAGAACCTCGCCCGCATGAAGCGGTTTGCCTATATGATGATGGAAAACCGCGCGGCGGAATTTGACGATTTATGCCACCTCCTCGCCAGCAATCGCGACCGCAGGCATAAAGAAAAACGAAGCTTTTTCAAAGATTTGCAGTCCGGGCTCCAAGCCCTCGGCATCGGCGGACACAATCCGGACGAGCCGCTGCATTAAGTCGCGGCCCTCAAGCACCTGTTTTCCCTGATCCCGCCTGCCCCCTTCAGTGCGGCGGCGCAACATACCCAAAACATGACAAGCGCATTATTTTCTGCTAGCTATGACTCTATAACTCTTTAAAAAAGCAAGAGCCGCGCCCCGTGCGTTGCCAAAAAACAAACAAAACAAACAAAAAAACTATAAAAAAAGAACAGGGAAAGCGTAAAACGTGAGCAAGAAAAACGACCGGACAATTTATATCCTTTATGTTCCCGGCGGCGCGATGCACGGGATTATCCCCGCCGTTATTTTATCGCGGCTTGAGGAACTCGCCGAAACCCCATCCGCCAATTTGTTTCAGGTCTTGAACGGCGTGTCGACGGGGAGCATCATTGTCGGCGGCCTCAGCATCCGCACCGACACCGACGCGACCAAACCCAAATTTGTTGCGCATGACTCGGTTGAGCTGTTTTGCCGCTATGGCCCGAAATTCTTTCCCAAAATCACCGGCCGCATCGCCAAATATATGACGGCGAGCATTTTGAATTTCTTTCAAGACAAAACCGACCCCGCACAAATTGAGCGCTTTCTTATTCGCGATATTCGCGAAAAATGCCGTTTGCTGTGCGAAGCCAATAAAAACAACTCCGCCATTGTGCGTGAGGTAATCGCCATTCGTAAGCTCGCGACTCCGCGCTATATCCGCCCAAAATACCGCAAGCGTGCCTCGACAAGCTGTGAAGCGTTGCAAGCGCGCACGGATATCAGCCCCGAAACAAACGCCATGCTGCAAACCCTCAACACCATGATTTTGGCGCGTAAGGCGCGGGGAACGCTCACCTCGACTTTTAATTCCGTGGTGTTTAAGGGGATGGATCTGGTCAAGCAAACATGGGCACATGACTATTTATACGACCCCAAAATCGCCGAACAAACGCTCAAGAGCTATCTCGGTGACACCCGCATGTCGGACTCTTTGAAGTCGGTTTATATTTCGACTCTCGACCTTGAAAACCGCAGAATGGTAACGTTTTTTAGCCGTAAAAAAGACTTCTTCAGCAACGATCCCGAAACGCCGAGCGACACATCCGCCGGCAATGAAAAGATTTGGGATGCGATTATGGCGAGCATCGCCAACCCCTTCGCCTACCCGCCGCACCGCACCGAAAGCGGCGTGCTTTGCAGCGACCGCGCCCCCGTGCACACCCCGCTTCCCTGCGTTGAGGATGTGCTGCGCCACAAACCACAGGATGCGAAGGTGAAGTTAATCTATGTCGGCACAGGCCGTCACCGCATCAACCACGAAAACGAGCGATACATTAATTACGGCGTCCCCGGAAACCTTATGGACGGGCGCGAATTGGACGACCTTGCGCAATATACCGGCACAACAGCGCAAGAAATCTTGGAACAAAAACTCGGCAAAGACGGGTTTATCGAGATCAACCCGTATATCAGCCCCGAAAAATGGGAAGACGAACAAAGAATGCCGGCGCGCGACCCGCTTGACGCCACACCGGACAGCATCAAACGCTTGCTGGCCTTTTCCATGGATTTCATCCAACAAGAAGAAACCGACAAGGCGTTGAAAGCCCTCGCCCTTGAAATGTCCGAAAACCTTTATAACCTCGGCCAGATGAGCGAAGAAAAATACAAACGCATCCGCAAGCGTTGCTTGCCCGATGACCAAAATGATCCGGCAAACGACAACAAAAACGACAACGAAGACTCCGACATCGCCCGCACGACGAGCCAGATCATCCGCAACATCATCCCGAAGCGGTTCCAGTTTTTTTAGGGTCGCCAGTGGCTTTAACGGATGTTAATGCCGTGGAAATACATGTAATTCCCAACAACGAACGGGGCGTTTGAACGGATGCATCCTGAGTAACGCTTACCGTCATATGCCCCGTTATTGATATCGGAGCCGCTGACTTGTGTGTAATCGCCACTGAAATACGGGTTTACTGCGATGCTGTTATCTTCTTGAAATATGGGCGCATTGCCGAGCCTGCTGCTGATTTCCTCGCAGACCTCTTTGCTCAGATAAGGCAATAAGAAAGTCAGATCATGTTCTGCCGTCCCCGCCAGACCGTTCGTATTATGCCCCAGCTTTACCGATGCGTAATAGGACTTCCCGTAATATGTGTCCGCCGCATGGGCGGAATCGAGCCATTTCGCGTCGATGGTGAGGGGGAGCATCGCGCCGCCTTCGGGGTGAAAAACCTTACATCGGTCGAGTGACGGCGGCGTATGCTCATAGACCGCGTAATCGGCATTGCCAGTGATGTGAAAGCTGATCTGTTCATCCGTGCATCGGTTGATTAACTTCATGCGCGTGATGGCTTGTTCGAGTGAACTTCCGTATTGGATGATTTGCGCGGCGACGAGCTTGGCTTTGTCCCTAGCGATGCCGTCACCGCCGCTGCGGCTGCTCTGCGTCACGGCATAGGACAGCGCCGCAAACAACGCCACCGCGATCAAAATCAGGAACAGGACGTTTCCTGATTGCTTTGTTTTATTTTGTCGCTCAACAGCCATAATCATCACTCTATAATGATAGCATTAAAAGCCACAAAAATCATGCCTTAATCAACAAAAGCCCCTGCACCATATGGCTTGCAGGGGCTTTCGCAAAATTCATAGTTTGTTACGTTTTATATCACGCCGCCTTGGCTTGTTTGAGGGCGCTGCAGGCTTTTTGGATGCGGGTGCAGGCGTCTTCCAAGACTTCCATCGACGTGGCATAGGAAATGCGGAAGAAAGGCGACAGGCCGAAGGCCTCGCCGTGGACGCAGGCGACGCCTTGGTCTTCCAGCAAATAGGTCACGAAGTCTTCGTCATTGCGGATGACTTTGCCCGATGGGGTGACTTTGCCAATGCATCCGGCGCAAGACGGGTACACATAGAACGCACCTTCGGGTGTGTGGCATTTGATGCCGTCGGCTTGGTTGATCATTTGCACAACGCGGTCACGGCGTTGTTTGAACACTTTTGTCCATTCCTTGAGGAAGGTTTGGTCGCCGTTCAAGGCCTCAACCGCCGCCGCTTGGGAAATGGAGGACGGGTTGGAGGTGCTGTGGCTCTGAACATCCGTCATCGCCTTAATCAGCGGCAACGGCCCCGCCGCATATCCAATGCGCCATCCGGTCATGGAATAAGCCTTGGACACGCCATTCACCGTCAAGGTGCGGTCATACAGGGCGGGCTCAACCTGCGCCGGTGTGGCGAAGGTGAAATCGTCATAGACGAGATGTTCATACATATCATCCGTCATCACCCATACATGCGGGTGCTTCACCAAAACATCGGTGAGTGCCTTAAGCTCGGCATGGGTATAGGCGCTCCCCGTCGGGTTGGACGGCGAGTTCAAAATCACCCATTTGGTTTTGGGTGTGATGGCGGCCTCAAGCTGGGCGGGCTGGAGTTTGAATTCATTTTCCTGTGAACAGGCCACAAAAACGGATGTGCCTTCGGCAAGCGCGACCATGTCGGGGTAGGACACCCAGTATGGCGCGGGGATAATCACTTCGTCCCCCGGGTTCACGGTGGCCATGATGGCGTTGTACAGGACTTGTTTGCCGCCCGTGCTGACGATCACTTGGTCGGGGGTGTAGGTCAGGTTGTTGTCGCGTTTGAATTTGGCAACGATGGCCTTGCGCAATTCCGGCGTTCCTTGAACAGCGGTATATTTCGTGTCGCCGGCCTTCATGGCGGCATAGGCGGCTTCCTTGATCGGGTCTGGCGTGTCGAAATCCGGCTCACCCACGCCGAGGCCGATGACGTCCTTGCCGGCGGCTTTGAGTTCTTTGGCTTTGGCGGCTACGGCCAAAGTCGGGGATGGTTTGATACTGGCCAAACGCTTTGCGATCAACGACATCGTCGGATTCCTTATCTGTGCTTTATTGTGTTGAGAATGAATACGGTTTTGTTTTAACCGCCTCAGGCGGATTTGGAAAGAGTTTCTTTCGCAAAAACAGCCCCTTTTTCCGCTAAGAAACGCCTGATTTCCGACAAAGCGGGGGTGGAGGCGAGTTCATGCGACAAATAGGCCTCGAGCCGCGCGCGGTGTTTGAGCAAATCATCCCGCCCGTTCACCACCGATAATTTGACGATTTGCCCCAAAACGCGGGCGTGGAATTGCGCCGCAATCACCGGATACCACACATCAAAGGCCTGCTTAGCCTGCGTGTCCAGAGCCTCGGTATAGAGCGCCTTACACCGCAGTTTGAGGGCATCCGGAATGTTGCGCCGCGCGTCCTCGAGCAAGTTCACAAGGTCATAAACAAACGGCCCGCGTACCGCGCCTTGGTAATCCAATATCCCGATGCGGTTCAGGCCTTTGCGGTCGTTCAGGAGCATCAAATTCTCGGCAAAGAAATCAATATGCGTCAAGCATGGCAGGCAAGGCGGCAGAGCCAGCATCACATCCGCCCAGAGCGATAAATAAGCGTCAGTATCCGCCGCCGCGTTTAAATCGGTTTGCGTCCGTTCCCGTTCCATCAAGGACGGCAAATAAAATTCCGGCAAGAACCGCAAGGCGCGGTAAACATGCCCGTCCGTATAGTCGATGAGTTTTATGCCCGTCAACGCGTCGGGATGGTCGCGCAGGACGCATAAAACGCGGGTGGCGTCTTCGTATATCGCGGTTTGTTCGTCGCTGCCTGATCGGGCGGCGCGGTCGAGGGTTGTGGTGCCGAAATCCTCCATCAACACAAGGCCTTGTGCCTCGTCCATCCCCATGATGCGCGGCACAGACAGGCCAAGGCCGTTTAAATGCGCGTTGATGCGAATTAAATCGCCGAGTTTATGCCCCGCAACCGATGCGGGGGAGTCATCGGGCGGCGACACCAGCAATATGGCACGGTTCAGGCCGTCGGTCAGGCGGATGTAGTAGCGGCTGCTCCAATCCGCCGCGATTTTTTGCCGCCGCGCCTTGTGCCAGCCGCAATCCTCCAAAAACACTTTGATGAGATAATCCGTGATAAACGGGTCGTCCATTGCTCTGTCTGTAGCCTTATGAGTTAAGAATCCCTGAGGGTTCAGCATAGCACACCGAACGAGCGGATCAATCGCGCGCAAAACATTTGACAGAACATAATTACCCTCTTATGGATAAGGCCATACAAGATCAGAAAAAAGGTTCATTCATGCCCCGTAAAATAAAATCCTCTTTCGTTGCGGCCGCCGAAGGCTCTGCATTAAAAGATCAAGACCGCGTCTATGTCGGCCTGTTCAGCAAAGGCGACGCCTTGGACGGTGCCGCAGCCCTTGCCGCCATCGGCCTTACGCAATCCGACTTACCCGATCAATGCCTGATGAGCGGCAAAAGCGGGATCACCCTCACCGGCACGGACGCCAAAACAGGCGAAGATGCAACGTGGAGTTTTTCCTATGTCGCGATTAAGGGAGCCGACATCCCCCGCGTTATGGCGCACCCCTTGCCTGAGGGCGTCACATTGAACGGTTTTCGCCATTTCGAAGGCTTCACCGATGGGCTTCGCGAGGATTTTATTCCCCATGGCATTACCGTCACGAAGCCAACAGCCCTTGACGGATTGAAGGCGCGTGCCTTAAAACTTATCGGTATGTAAAATAAACGACAACAGCAACAGCAACAGGAAGAAAAATTCATGTCACAGGGTCAGACAAACAACACCGCATCCCTCACCGCGCAATTCGACCTCGCCGCGACTGGTATTTCGCGTCAATTCGCGTTGAATGTTGACGATGTGCGCAGCGCCTATGCCGCCAAGCAAGACAGCCTGACCACCTTGTTCAAAACCGCCAGCGAGGCGCGCTCCGACCGCAATTCTTATATCGGCTGGTCGGTATTTTGGGGCATTTTCATTTGGCCGATTGCGCTGTACACAGGGTACAAAGCCTATGACAACCACGCACGTTTGCAAGATGTGAAGCAAACTGTGCAGGATGAATTGAGCCTTTTCCGCAGCGCCAATAACGGCAAGCCCCAAGGCCCGATCCGCCTGAGCCAGAAAACGCCGGCCTGATAGGGTTTTCGAATTTTATCGACAGAAAGATACATATACCCCGCTTCGATGCGGGGTGTATTGCTTTAAGCTGTTTTTTCCTTAAATCCACACAGATCACGGATAATACACACGCCGCAATCGGGTTTACGCGCCTTGCACACATAGCGCCCATGCAGGATGAGCCAGTGATGGGCGTGGCGTTTATAGGCGGCGGGGATGGCTTTTTCCAGCTTCGCCTCGACTTGGTCGGGGGTTTTGCCCGTTGCCATGCCGGTGCGGTTGCCGATTCGGAAAATATGCGTGTCCACCGCGATGGTCGGATGCCCGAAAGCGATGTTCAACACCACATTCGCCGTTTTACGCCCGACACCGGGGAGTTTGACCAGTGCATCGCGGTCTTGCGGCACTTGCGATCCATATTCGTCGATTAAAATCCGGCACAGATTATAGACATTCTTCGCCTTGGCATTGAACAGGCCGATGGTTTTGATATGGTCGCGGATTCCTGCCTCGCCCAGCGCCGCCATTTTTTCCGGCGTGTCGGCGATTTTGAACAGGGCTTTGGTCGCCTTGTTCACCCCCACATCGGTCGCCTGAGCCGACAGCACAACCGCAACCAGCAAGGTAAACGGATTGACATAGTCAAGCTCGCCCTTCGGTTCAGGGTTATGCTCCTGAAAGCGCCTGAACGCTTCGGCAATGTCTTTTTTGGTCATGAAGTTATCTTTCTTTCAACCTTATCTTTGTAATTTAATATCTGTTAGCAATACGGAAAAAACCCCTTGGCGCAAGGCTTTGCGCGTGCTATGACAAATCTATAATTCATAATCAATAATAATATAACGGGTAACGTAAAAAGGACAAAGGGATGGTTAAAGAATTCACAAAATCGATCACGATCGGTATCTCCACCAGCGCATTATTCGACATGGAAGAAGCCAAACAGCTCCGCGCCAAATACGGCGCTAAATTCTACAGCGACTTCATGGTCGAAAACGAAAATGTCCCTTTCCGCCCCGGATATTTCTTTGACGTTATTAACACAATCAAACACATCAATGAAACCGTCGGGCATAAATTATTCGACATTATCCTGATCTCGCGCAACAACGCGTGGACGGGGATGCGGGCGGTTAAAAGTTGCCACCATTACGGCATCCCGTTTTCGTCGGCAATGTTCGGCAACGGCGAATTAAACCCTGAATACCTCAAGGCCTATGACATTAACTGGTTCGTCACCACCAATGCCAAAGACGCCGAAAAAGCACAAAAAATCGGCATTGCGTCCTGCACCGTCGACCCCAACGCCAAGGGCGTGAATATCTCCGAACAAATCCAGCGTATTTTGGATGGCCATATATCCCCCGAAAAACAAGCCGCGATTGTGACTCCGGCGGAGGAAAAAGCATCCTTGCTGCGTAACCAATTCAATAAAAAACTTCATGTCGTGTGGGATCTTGACCGCGTGATTTTTGACGGAACATCCGATGATGTCTACGGTGCACACGGCCTTGAAAAATATCGCCAATATGAACTCGAACACGCCGACACCCCGATGGCGGACGGCCCATTCGCCCCGATTGCCCGCATTTTGGGGCAAATCGCCGGTCATTTCCAAGAAGGCCATTCCCCCATCATCACAACCGCCCTCACCGCCCGCGGTGACGAAGCGACATTGCGCGCGATGCATTCCCTGCGCGACAAGGGCATTTTGTTCGATGGGGAGCTGCACTTCATGGGCGGCAAGGACAAGGACAAAATCCTGTCGATCATGAAAAAATCACCCGACCACACCGTCCTGTTCCTCGACGACAGCGACCGCACCATCGACATGACCAAAGGGATTGTCACATCCGGTTTAGTGCCGAAACAGCAAGGCTCCTTCTCCATCGGCGATGACAAGAAAAAAGCCGGAGAAGCCGCCTCCGCCCTCGCCGCCGCCGCCGCGAAGGACGCGGTTATTGCGCCGAAAGGCACGCCTGCGAATGACGGCAAGGCGAAAGCCCCTGCGGTCAAACGGACGCCCAAGTAAGGTTTATAAGGGTTTTCTTTTTGCAGCGGAGCCGCTGCGGGCGCAAGTTTGCAGTGTTTTTGGGCTGTTTGTTCAGCAAAGACTTTGCCCAGTCTGCTTGTTATAAGTCTGTTTTATTATAAAAAAACCGCCCTTTTGGGGCGGTTTTCTTGATTTCGGGTGCAAAGAATGCCGTTAGGCCGCTTTGGTTTTGGCTTTGCTGGCGATGTCGCGCAGGACGTATTGCAAGATGCCATCATTTTCGTAGTATTGGATTTCATCCAGCGTATCAATACGGCACAGAACATCCACCGATTCCTTCGTGCCATTAGCACGTGTGATGTGGATGGTGACGTCTTGGAGCGGGCTGAGGCGGCCTTCGATCCCTGTAATGTCGATGGTTTCGCTGCCGTCCAGCTTGAGGCTCTTACGGGTCATGCCGTCCTTGAATTGCAGGGGCAGAACACCCATGCCGACAAGGTTAGAACGGTGAATCCGCTCGAAACTTTCCGCAACCACGGCTTTGACGCCGAGGAGCGTTGTTCCCTTCGCCGCCCAGTCACGGCTGGAGCCCGTGCCATATTCCTTGCCCGCGAAGATCACCAGCGGTGTGCCGGCATCTTTATACTTCATCGCGGCGTCGTAAATCGGCATGGTTTCACCGCTCGGGCGGTATTTCGTCACGCCGCCTTCGACCTCCGGTGTCATCTCGTTACGGATGCGGATATTGGCGAATGTGCCGCGCATCATGACATGGTGGTTTCCGCGGCGCGCACCGTAGGAGTTAAAGTCCTTGGACTCTACGCCGTGTTCCATGAGGTATTTACCAGCCGGAGAGTCTTTCTTGATCGAACCAGCGGGTGAAATGTGGTCGGTGGTGATGGAATCCCCGAACAGTGCCAAAATAGACGCGCCTTTAATATCGGTCGCCTTTTTCGTGCTCATGGTCATGCCTTCAAAATATGGCGGGTTTTGCACATAGGTCGAGTTATTATCCCATTTATAGGTTTGACCTTCGGCGCCGCTGATGCTCTGCCATTCCGTGGGGCCCAAAAAGACGTTGGCGTAACGGCTCTTGAACATTTCGGGGGTCAGGGCTGCCTTGACGGCTTCTTGAATGTCTTTGTTGGACGGCCAGATGTCTTTCAAGAACACATCTTTGCCGTTGCGATCTTGGCCGATGGCGTCTTTGTACACGTCCACCAACAACGACCCAGCCAACGCATAAGCCACAACGAGCGGCGGTGAGGCCAGATAGTTTGCCTTGATTTGCGGGCTGATGCGGCCTTCGAAGTTCCGGTTGCCGGACAGGACGCTGGTGACCGTCAAATTGCCTTTATTGACCGCCTCGATGATATTATCGGCGAGCGGGCCGGAGTTCCCGATACAGGTTGTACAGCCATAGCCGACAAGGTTAAAGCCGAGAGTATTCAGGTCTTTTTGCAGATCGGCCTTTTCGAGGTAATCCGTCACGACTTGTGAACCGGGGGCAAGGGATGTCTTCACCCATGGCTTAACCTTCATGCCGAGTTTTGCTGCGTTACGCGCGATAAGACCGGCGGCGATCATCACCGACGGGTTTGATGTGTTGGTACAGCTTGTAATCGCGGCGATCACGACGTCGCCGTTTTTAATGCTGTAATCCGTTCCGGCGACCGCGATTTTTTCTTCCTTTAGATTGCCTTCGGCCATGAGCTTGGTAAAGCTTGATTTGGCTTCGGACAGGAGGATTTTATCCTGCGGGCGTTTCGGGCCGGATACGGATGGCTCAACGGTTGAGATATCCAGTTCGAGCGTATCGGTGAACACGGGATCGGGCGTCTTTGAATCGCGCCACATGCCTTGAATTTTGGCGTATTCGCGCACCAACGCGACACGGTCGGCATCACGGCCTGTGAATTCAAGGTAACGGCATGTTTCTTCGTCAATCGGGAAGAAGCCGCATGTTGCACCATATTCCGGCGCCATGTTGGAAATGGTCGCGCGGTCGGCCAGCGACAAATTATCAAGGCCGGAACCGAAAAACTCAACAAACTTGCCGACAACGCCTTTGGCGCGGAGCATTTGCGTCACGGTCAACACAAGGTCGGTCGCGGTGGAGCCTTCCTTCAACTTGCCCGTCAAACGGAACCCGATGACATCGGGGATGAGCATGGATACAGGTTGCCCCAGCATCGCGGCCTCGGCCTCAATCCCGCCGACACCCCAGCCAAGCGCGGCAAGGCCGTTGACCATGGTGGTGTGAGAATCCGTTCCGACCAATGTGTCAGGATAGGCGAGCTTGCGCCCCTTATTGTCTTCATCGTCCTCAACCCAAACGGTTTGGGCGAGGTATTCAAGGTTTACTTGGTGGCAAATGCCTGTCCCCGGGGGAACAACGCGGAAATTGTTGAATGCCTTTTGACCCCAGCGCAAGAAGGCATAGCGTTCGCCGTTGCGTTCAAATTCCAATTCTACGTTTTGTTGGAAGGCGGTTGAATTTGCAAACGCATCGACCATCACCGAGTGGTCAATGACAAGGTCGACGGCGGAGAGCGGGTTGATGGACTGAGCATTGCCGCCAAGGCGGGTCATGGCCTCACGCATTGCGGCAAGGTCAACGACGGCGGGAACGCCGGTAAAATCCTGCATCAACACGCGCGCCGGACGAAAGGCAATCTCTTGCGGGTTGGTGGCGTTTTCAAGCCATGTTTTGAAGGCCTCGACATGGTGAACCTCAACCGAGCGTCCGTCCTCAAACCGCAGCATGTTCTCAAGCAGAACTTTCAAGCTGAACGGGAGTTTGGAAATATCCCCAAGGTGGTGCGCCGCGGCGGGCAGTGAATAATAATCATACTCCTTGCCGTTTACTTTGATTGTTGCGCGTGTTTGGAGTGAGTCGATGCCTGAGCGTGCCATGGTGAATAAACCTCTTATGGTGGACTGGGTTTGTGTGTTTCGCATTTGTCTGTCTTGGCGATATGCCGCGACATGTGCTGACGACCTTGTGGTGGGACATGAAAGAATCATGCAATCCGGTCAAGAGCAGGATATCATGGATTTATAAAAGATAAAATCAGGTTAATTTTGTCAGGTTAGTTTGAGTGACGTGTCGCGAAAAAGGCGGTGTTTTTGATTATCGCTCCATCAGGACGTGATAAAATGTGTATCCTGTTGCCGCGTTGTAATAGGCGCAGAACGTACGCTTCCCCTCAAACAATGCCGATCCGTCGCCTTGCACCGCCGTTGCTTCGGGAAAGGCCGTGAGCGTGCCCCTGTAATCGCCATAGCCTGTGTACACATCGGTCGGAGGATTGCCGCCGTCAATGATGCCCATTGATTTATTGATCTCGGCACAGACTTCTTTTTTGAGGCCGGCAATGATGAGAACGAGTTCATCAAGGTCGGAACCAACGTCAACGACACTGACCGCACGAAAAACGCTGTGACGGAAAATCGTGGGGGCAATCCCCAGCGACGTATCAAACGCCTTTTCGTCAATAAACGCCGGCGATATGCCGCCGCCCTCAACATGAAAGACCTTGCAAACATTGGTAGTACACGTCGCATTCGCCGAGGACGACCATGTCACGCTTGAGGCCAAATCAATGCCGTATTCCGGTGTGCGGTTTATGACCCGCATACGGCCAATGGCTTGTTCAATGGCGGTGCCGTATTGGACGAATTGCGCGGCATAGAGTTTGGCTTTGTCACGTTCGATTCCGCCACTGCCCGAGCGGCTGCTCTGCGTCACTGCATAAGACAGCGCCGCAAACAGCGCCACTGCGATCAAAATCAGGAACAGAACATTGCCGGATGCTTGCTTCATAGGTCAATTATACCACGAAAACATCCTGAATTGGTTAAAATGCGGCTATTTGCACTGGCTGTCTTTGCCGTATTCGCGGCGGTCGAAGGATTGTTGGCGGATGCGTTCTTCGCGCGCGTATTTATCCGTCACGGCGTCCAAGGATGTCATGATTTGCTGTGACATTTTCTTTTGGCGATTGTCGATGTCGCCGGGGTTGATCGGGACACTGGTGGCAAGGCGCCCCGCCGTTTGAGCAACAGCGAGCTTAATCGGCTGCGTAAACTCACTGGCGATTTTGCGCGATATTTCAATATGCGTATGTTCATGGGCGAGAACCTCGTTATACCGGCATGTGCCTTTTTTCAGGTCGCTGGAGATATGGATTTCGGGGCTGTAGGTAATCGTGACCTCGACTTGTTCCGGCCAAGTACAGGATTGTTTGCCGTTTGTCAGGCCGCCAAAGCGGGTGCGCACGTCAATGCGGGCGGGGCTCGACGCCGTTCCCGCCACTTGCGCGCCGGTTCCGTGGAAGTATTTCTTTAAAAAACTGCTGCCTTCCTTGACCGCCTCGGCGGTTAATTGCTGGTTCGATTTGGTATAGAAATATTTTGTCGGCTTGGATGTCCAACGCACACTTACAACGGGCGATCCCTTGCGCGGACATTTCAAGCCAGCAACGGATTCTATGGCCTGTGCCATGGCAGGCGGCACGTTGAGCGGCACCCCTGCATCGGCAAGCCCAGTTAAAGCATGGCTTGAGGCCGGAATCCCCACCATCAAGATAAACGCAGCAATAAGGGTCAGCGTCTTTTTCATGTCGTGCCTGCTTTCACTGGCGGCTTTATTCATTTTACGGCGTTATGCTAGTTCTGGCGCTTAATTACGGCATTGTGCCTGTACGCGTTCATATTCCTCGAGTGTATCGACATTTTGTTGTAATGCGCGGCGCTCGGCATACATTTTATCGTTCACCATCGCCATATGGGTTTCGATATATTGAACAATTTTTTTATGGGTGAGCTTGGATTCAAGAGTACTTTTCGGGCCGACAATGCCGATTTTTTGCGCGACTGAACTCGCCATACTGCGCAATTGGTCTTGATATTTATTCGCAATGTCGCGGTCGACCTGAATATGTTTCAATTCATGCTGCATCACTGCGTTATACATGCAGGAGCCTTTTTTATATTCGCTGGCGATAAAAATGGTCGGGTTGATGTTGATATTGATTTTAATATCCCTCACCCACAGACAGCTTTGCTTATAGAATGGTGAATTGAGCGCCGATATGTTGATGTCGGTCGTGACCTCCAAACCGCCGCGCATCAACCCGCCAACCTTGGTTGCGACATGGCTGGAATAGGGCGACTTCGTATCAATCGGCATGTTGGAAAGCTGGCTTTGCGATTTTGATGAGTCATAGGTGATGGTGTCACTGCTCCACACCACTGAAATTTCGGTCATAGGTTGCGGCTCACAGGTTAACCCCGCAACGCGCGTCAAGGGGCTTGCCGCTTGCAGCCCCAAAGATGTCGCAAAAATAAGTTCAAGACCGGTTATCATTCCCCCTATTCTATATGCGCTTGATCTAAAGAAAAGTTAAAAATAACGCAGGGTGAGATGATTAAATGACGGTTTCGCCGGCCACTTCATAAGCCCCGCTTTTAACAAACGCCTTTTACGCCCGTTTGTTCGAAGCAAAGCTGGTTTAAAAATTCGCGCATGAAGGTGGCGCGGCTGTGGGCGATGTCCCGCCCCGTTTGCGTTTGCATGGTGTCGGGCAGGCGCAATAATTTAACATAGAAATGATCGACGGCGTAGAGCTCGTCATCCGCGGGGCGCAAGGAACATAACGGGTCATCCGCATCCAGCAATGGCCGCCCCATCGCCCCCGATGTCGCAAAGCAGCGCGCCACGCCGATAGCGCCCAGCGCGTCAAGGCGGTCGGAATCTTGTAGAATTTTGGCCTCCAGCGTTTGCGGGGCGATATTGGCGCTAAAGCTGTGTGCCACAATCGCGTGCGCAACGGCGTCAAGGTCTTGTTCGGGATAGCCTATTCCGCGCAGAATCTCCACCGCCGCATCGGCCGAGAACCGCGATGCGCGAGAGCGATCGGGGTGGTCTTTCGGTACGTTAATCAAGTCATGCAGCCACACAGCCGGCATAATAATGTCAAGATTTCCGCCTTCTTGCGCCGCGATTTCAACGGCGGCGGCTTGTACGCGCCTGATATGCGCGATGTCGTGGGCGCTGTCCTTCTTGCCTTTGGCCGCGTCTTGCGCCGCCCATGCGGCTTGCAGGGCATCAAGGCAGGGTTGTTCCCATTTTTTCCAATTGTCCTCTTGGCGTTTTGCGGCGAGCGCCATATCATACTCCTGTCATTGATCTGAATCGGAGCCCTAGTATGACCATTTTCGGCGAACTTCTCTACTTTTTACTCGAAGTCTATGTGTTTATTGTTATCGCAGGGGTGATCGTGAGCTGGCTCCTCGCCTTTGGTGTTCTCAATATGTCCAATCCGCAGGCCGCGAACCTTGTCCGCCTGCTCAACAAGGCCATTGACCCCGTCATGGACAGGGTGCGCCGTTTCGTGCCATCCATCGGCGGCATTGATATTTCACCGATTATCGTGATTTTCGGGATTATGTTGTTGCAGCGCCTCGTGATCGAAGTCCTCATCAAACCGTTTATGCATTAAAACGGGCGCGAAGGCCTATCACAAAGCCCCTCCATCAAAGGAAACAAACACCATGACCGCCCAAGCCCCCGCCCCCGACACGCACGCCGCGGCCTTGATTGACGGAAAGGCGATTGCCGAGTCTTTGCGCGCCGAGATTGCCCTCGATGTGGCGGCTTTGCCGTCCGGTGCGGCGGTTCCGGCCCTTGCGGTGATTTTGGTCGGGGACGACCCCGCCAGCCATGTCTATGTCGCCAACAAGATCAAAGCCACCGAAGGCGTCGGGATGCGCAGCATTGAACGCCGCTTGCCACAAAACGCTAGCTTTGACGATGTTGCGGCGGCGATTGACGCCTTGAACAAGGATTCCGCCGTTCATGGGATTTTGCTTCAACTCCCCCTGCCCGCCCATCTGGACTCCGACACATTGATTCAAATGATCATGCCGGAAAAGGATGTCGACGGGTTGACCTTGCCCAATATCGGGCGATTGGTGGCGGGGCTGGACGGGCTTGTGCCTTGCACGCCCCAAGGCTCATTACGCCTCATCCACAGCGTCCGCAAAGACCTCAACGGCCTTCACGCCGTTGTGATTGGGCGGTCTTTGTTGTTTGGCAAGCCGATGGCGCAATTATTGCTCCAAGAAAACTGCACCGTTACGCAGGCGCATTCCAAAACCCGCGACCTTGCCGCCGTTTGTGCGCAGGCCGATATTCTTGTTGCCGCCGTCGGGCGCACCGAGATGGTCAAGGCCGATTGGGTCAAGGACGGCGCGATTGTGATTGATGTCGGGATTAACCGTCAGGATAACGGCAAGCTCAAGGGCGATGTCGATTTCGCCGCCGTTAAGGCCAAGGCCGCCGCCATTACCCCTGTTCCCGGTGGGGTCGGGCCGATGACGATTGCCTGCTTGCTCGCCAACACGCTCAAGGCTTATAAAAGCCTTACGCAGGACGCATAAAAATCTCTCTTATGGTTTCGGCGTCGTCTTTGGCTTTGATGCGTCTGGCTGGCTTTGGCGATTACGGCGATTGCTGTTGTTGATCATATAGATATAGCCCGTATTGGACTGAATCAAACCACCAGCGCCAATGATAATCAATCCGGCGATGCCGAGATTGTTCATCTTGTCTTTGAGCGCCTGTACGTCTTTGGCGGTTTGGATCTCCGCAGCGCTACAAAACACCACGCTGAGCGCCCCGTCATTTGTCAAGGAAACCGCCGCGGCGCCTAAACTTTCCGTGTTATTGACCGATGGGTCAACATAGCGTTCGCACTTGGCAAGGGTGGCGTTATCGGCGTCCGAAACGGCGGCAAATTTATACGCCATCGCCCCGCCCCCCATGAGCATCCCCGCCAAAACCACGGGGGCGCTGATCATAGTTATCACGCGGATTGCGTCTGTTTCACTGCTCATGCTTGGCTCTTTTTCGGTTATAAAATGGTGAAACTGGCCTCAGGCTCACCCTGACGGCTTTGTTTTATGCTTCTAGGCTTTTGGCGCGGGTGGCTTTGGCGATGTCGCGGCGTTTTGATCCCGCTTACGGCGACCATTATCGCCGCCGGTTCCGCTTGAGGCCGCCGCCCCCGCGAGCAAGAATCCGCCCAAAACCGCGAGCGGCAAGGCCGGCAAAGCCGTCCGTGTCGCGTCGTTAATGTCTTGTTGAACCGCAAAGCTTGTTTGCCATTGTTCAATGGTGGCACAGCTTCGTGGCGTGTACAGACATTGCTCATAGACCGCGCGGGCGGCGGGGTCTATGGCGTTTCTTTCGTTATCACCGGCGATGCTGAAGGCAAGGCTTATGCCCACGAGGCCAGCGCCTCCGATAATTCTTGCAGTTTGGTGGCTCAATTCTGTCTTCCTTTGAACGGATGGTTACTTACTTCAAATCGGCCTTACGGTCGCGGGTTGTTTTGGCGGCGTATTCGCCGGTTCCGCGGTGAATGACGACATCCCCGTCCGCAACGTCGCCGGGGCCGTATTGTTCCTCAGACAACAATGTTTCGTAAATAGGGGTAAAGTCAATCGCTGTTTCGGCGAAAAGCTGTTCGAAGCTGTCGATCACGAAATAGGTTTCTTGATAGTCGTCATAGCGGAACTTGGTTTTCAGCAAGCGTTTCAAGTCGAATTTAATGCGGTTCGGCGATGGGTCTTCAAGGCTGAACTTGGTTTCGCCGCTGGAGGACACGATCCCCGCGCCATAAATCCGCAAACCGTCCGGCGTGTTGATCAGGCCGAATTCCACCGTGTACCAGTACAGGCGGGCAAGGCGGCTGACGCAGTTATGTTTCATCGCCTTTTCACCGGCCTTGCCGTATTCTTGCAGGTAATCGGCGAAAATCGGGTTGGACAGGAGCGGCACATGCCCGAACGCATCGTGGAACACGTCGGGTTCTTCGATATAGTCGAGTTGTTCGCGGGTGCGGATAAAGTCACCGGCGGGGAATTGGCGGTTTGCCAGCATTTCAAAAAACGGCTTGTCGGGAATAAGCCCCGGAACGGCGACAATCTCCCACCCCGTTTTGGCGCGGAGCGTATCGCTCAGACGGCGAAAATCGGGGATTTCATCGGGGTTGATGTTGAGGTCTTGCAAGCCCTTCAGATATTCGTTGCAAGCATAGCCAGGGAGCATCTTGCTCATCCGCTCATACAGGATTTTCCACGTCGCGTGTTCCTCGGCGGTGAATTGTTCCCAGTTTTGATCGACGATGAAATAAGACGGTTTTTCGTCTTTGCGGGTCAAGTCAATGCCGTGCTTGGATGCGGTTCCTAAATCTACCATAGTCAATATCCTCCTTGCTGTTTGTTTGTCTGCTTGTTGTCTGTTTGTTTGTTCGGTGTTGTTCGTGCTTGTTCGTTCAGGCCGCCATAAAGGCCGCGTCATAGACAGGCTTCAAATCGCGCGGCGCGTCCATTTGGCGTTCCGGCAAAGCCTGTTGAACCGCGGCGAGTTTGAGCATGTTTTTTTCCACCTGTAAAATGCGGGGGAAACGCTCAAGCGGCACATCGAAACGGCGGGCATTATACAGTTGCGGCAACAGGCATAAATCCGCCATGCTCACCTGATTGCCGCAGGAATACAGGCCTTCGCCGCCGTCAGACACCATCAATTCATAAGAGGCAAGCCCTTGATGAATCCAGTGCATATACCAGTCTTTGAGCTGGTCGTCCGTGGCCTTCAACACCCCGCCGACATAGGCTTTCCAGACATTCAGGTTGTTCATGGGGTGAATGTCACAGGCGATGATTTGCGCCATGGCGCGGATGCGGGCTTTTTGCGCCGCTGTACCGGTCACAAGCAACGGGTCGGGGGCGATGTCGTCCAGATACTCCATAATTGCCATGGATTGCGTCACCACTTGTCCATTATGGACAAGGGCGGGGACGAGCCCCTGCGGATGGATGGCGCGATAGGCGGCCTCTTTATGCTCACCGATCAACAAATTGACGGGCTTGTACTCATACGCAATGCCCTTCAACGCCAGCGCGATGCGCACACGAAAGCTGGTCGATGACCGGAAATAGCCATACAGCGTGATGCCTTTGGCGGGTTTGGCCATATGGCTAGTAGTGGTGGAATGAACGGGTGCGCTCATGGTTGGTTACGATGCCTTTTTCATTGTTTGTGCGGATTTGGTGTAGGTGTATTGTTCGACGCGTTGGTCGATGGCGCCGAAAATACTGCGCCCCTTCTCGTCCAGCATCTCAATGCGGATATGGTCGCCAAACCCCATGAACGGGGTGGTCGGCTTGCCGTTTTCGATGGTTTCGATCATGCGGATTTCGGCGAGGCAGCTCACCCCCGTGCCTTCGGCGCGGTTTGAGATAGTGCCGGAGCCAACAACCGCCCCCGCGCCCAAAGGGCGGGTTCTTGCGGCGTGGGACACCAAGCGGTCAAACCCGAATTGCATGTCATGCCCCGCATTCGGGCGGCCTATTTCCTTGCCGTTCAGGGTGCTGAGTAACGGCAGGTTCAGTTTCGCGCCGTTCCATGCCGCGCCGAGTTCATCGGGCGTCACCGCAACGGGGGAAAAGGCGCTGGGCGGTTTGCTCTGGAAAAAGCCAAAGCCTTTGCCGAGTTCTTGCGGGATCAAACCGCGCAGCGACACATCGTTCATCAGCATCACGAGCTTGATATGCGGCGCAACGTCTTGCGGCGGAATTCCGGCGGGGACATCATCGGTGATGACGCAAATCTCGGCCTCAAAATCAATGCCCCATTCGGTGCTTTCAAGGCGGATCGGGTCGCGCGGGGCAAGGGTCGTGTCGGACACGGCCTGATACATCAGCGGGTCGTCCAAAAATTCCGGCGGCATTTGCGCGCCGCGCGCCTTACGCACCAGCTCAACGTGATATAAGTAGGCACTGCCATCCGCGATTTGATAGGCACGCGGCAAGGGCGAGGCACAAAGGGTTTCGTCAAAAGCTGTGCAGTCCTTCATACCGTCGCGCGCTTTGTCGTCATTGAGCGCGTCATAAAGAGCCTTGAGCAAAGGCGCACAGGCCGCCCAATCATCCAAAGCCGCCTGCATCGTCGGAGCAATCGCAGAGGCATCGGCACAGCGGGTTAAATCGCGGCTGACCACCATCAAGTGACCGTCGCGTTTCGTAACACCGTTCAGTGCTTTATAAGATGCCAGTTTCATATGTTTCGTCCCTTATGCCTTTAATATCTTTGCGCTTTTTCTTCGCACAACAGCGCCGCAAACAAAAGCGGCGCCGTTATTGTCTTTGTCTGCCCGCCCCCAGTACGGCGGGCGCCTTGCCTATTCCGCAGCGATGGCTGTATGCCCGCCCCAGCTTTTGACATAGTCATCCCATTCCACAGCGCGCGCCGCATCGGTGATGTCCAGCGCGTCCCGCGCATCCACCATCACCGCGACTTCGTTGGTCATTTTGCCGGCATTGGCCTCCGCCCGCGCAAACGCCTTGGGGTGCGGGCCGTGGGTGAAGCCGCACGGGTGCAATGTGGTCATGCCTTCGTGAATGTTGTCACGGCTCATGAAATCGCCACGGTGATAGAACAGGAATTCATCGAAATCGTCGTTATTGTGATAGAAGGGGAGCTTCAACGCCTCTTTCGCGCTCTCCATCGGGCGCGGAACGAAGGTACAAATCACGAAACGGCGTGACACGAAGGTTGTGTGCGCGGAAGGCGGCAAATGGTAGCTGTGGCTCACCACAGGGCGAATATCGCGCCAGTTGAGCTTCACCGGCAGTAAATCGCCCTTCCAGCCAATGGCGTCCAGCGGGTTGAACGGATAGGTGATGGTCGATATCGCATCGCGACGTTTCACCATCACTGTCCATGGGTCATGCGCCCCTGCCTTGGTTTGTTGCTTGCAAAACGCGTCATCCATGCGCGGGGTTTGCAAAACCGCCGTATCGAAAATAGCGTGGTTGCCGAGCATTCCGCGGTCGGGGAGCATAAAGCTGTCATTCACCGCCTCAATCATCAGCAAATCGGTCTTGGCTTTGGGCTCGATACGCCACATGGTCGAACGCGGCAACAGAATATAATCGCCATCCGTATACGGCAACCGCCCGAAGTCACAGAACAAATCGCCATCGCCGTTATGGACGAATAGCAAAAGGTCGCCGTCGCCGTTGCGGACAAGGTGATCCATGGCCTTATCCGTTGACCACATCGAAATTTTGCATGAGGCGTTTTGCAGCATTAATTGCGCCTTCAAGGGGCAAGATCCGTCTTGTTTTGCCTTGCCAAAGTCAAAGGCGTGCGGGCGCAGCGGCCCTTCGAAACTCGTCCATCCTGTCGGCGCGTGGGTGTGATAAAAATGCGTCGCGGGGCCGAAGAAGCCTTCCTTGCCCATCTCGCGCTCGAACGTGCCATTGGGCATGTTGGTGTGCGCTTGGTGCGATGTTTCGCCTTCTGTCTTGGAAAACTGGATCCATTTTTTCATGGTAAAGCTCCGATTTGATTGCGGGATAGCGTTTATACGGTTCGGTTATCGGCTCAAACGCGCGAATAGGGGGAAATGATCCCTCTCGCGCGTTTGATTCCTGCGCCGTTTTCGCGGTTTAGGCGCTCTTGGCAGATGTTGTGTCTTTCAACACGCCACGGCGGATTTGGTCTTCTTCAATCGATTCAAACAAGGCTTTGAAATTGCCTTCGCCAAAGCCTTCATTGCCCTTGCGTTGAATGATTTCAAAAAAGATCGGGCCGATCGCGTCTTGGGTGAAGATTTGCAACAACAGGCCTTGGCCTTGCGTCGGGGCGCCGTCCATCAAGATGCGGCGCTTGCGCAGTTCCGCTATATTTTCGCCATGACCGGCAACACGGGTGTCCAGTTTCTCGTAATACGTATCCGGCGTGTTTTGGAATGGTGTGCCGTGGTCGCGCAAATAATCAACCGTGGCGCAAATATCGTCCGTTCCCATCGCGATATGCTGGATTCCTTCGCCGTTATAGCGTTTGAGAAATTCCTCGATCTGGGATTTATCGTCCGAGGATTCATTAAGCGGGATGCGGATTTTGCCGCAGGGCGAGGTCATGGCCTTGCTCTTGAGCCCCGTCAATTTGCCTTCGATGTCAAAGTAACGAATTTCACGGAAGTTAAAGATGCTCTCGTAAAATTCCGCCCATTTCACCATATTGCCACGGAACACGTTGTGCGTCAGGTGGTCGATATAGGTCAGGCCGGCGCCTTTGGGGCTGTGCTCGGTTGCCGTCCATTCAAAGTCATTCATATAGGCGCTTGAGTCTTCAATGAGGTACAGCAATGATCCACCGATCCCCTCAATTGCCGGAACATTTGCGCCCATTGACCCGTTATGGTCGGTGACGAATTTGATGCCGCGCTTTTTGCCGGAGTCCAGCGCCGCCCTCACATCGCGCACACGGAATGCCATGGCATTCGCGCCATTGTTGTGAACCTTGGTAAATTCGGCTGGCTGGCCGCTTTTTTCACAGTTCAGAAGGAAATTCACCTTGCCTTGGCGGTACAGGGTGATGTCCTTTGATTTGTGTTTGGCAACGGGGGCGAAGCCCATATGGTCGAATAATTTATGCAGGACATCCTTGTCGCCCGCGTATTCGACGAATTCAAAGCCGTCGGTTCCCATCGGATTGTCGAAAAGGTCGGTCATGATATGCTCCCACTCTGAAAGGGTTTAAAGAACGGTTTTTCACCGCTTACAGTCTTTATTTACCCTGCACATTAGGGGGGAGGACACAATAAATCAATAGAGCATATATTGTTCACTGCACAATAAACGGCAAGTAACAAGCCGCTTGATTTATGCTGTATTGCAACAATACAGGTGAATAAACATAATACTGCACTGCTATAGTATCAAACCACATGAAAAAAGTTTAAGTTCACAGGCGCCCCATATTTGTGCCACATCTTTAGGACAGTCTATATTATACAGCCCATATTACACCGTGAAAGACAGTCTGATGCCCCTCAAAAAATCTTTGTTTATCGTCTTGATTGCGGCCTTTGCGGGGTTTGTGATTTGGGCGCTCCCCTCACCCGCAACTGCACAGGAGTCAAACGCCATGATCGCCCCGACCGAAACGCCCACTACCAAAACCATCGTCATGGCTGGCGGATGTTTTTGGTGTATGGAAAGCCCGTTTGACGCCACGGACGGGGTTATTTCGACCGTTTCGGGCTATAGCGGCGGGCATCTCGACAACCCGACATACAAGGACGTGTCCGGCGGTGCATCGGGGCATATTGAAGTTCTGCAAGTCACTTATGACCCCAGTAAAGTGACGCTTGAGCGCTTGCTTGACATCTTTTGGCGCAATATTGACCCGCTTGATGGCGGGGGGCAGTTTTGCGACCGCGGCGACCAATACCGATCCGCCCTGTTTTACGTCGACGACGCCGAAAAAGCGGTGATGGAGGCCTCCAAAGCCAAGCATGAGGCTATTGTCGGCGACCAGATCGTCACCGAATTATTGCCCGCCGCGCCATTTTATGCGGCGGAGGACTACCATCAGGATTATTACCTGCGCAACCCCGTACGGTATAAGTATTACCGCTATCGCTGTGGTCGGGATGAGCGGCTTCAAGAATTATGGGCGGGGAAATAGGCTGGATTTTTGGGCTGTACTCACGCTCCGATCAGTATTTTTTTGACTTTTACGTCAGAACATTTTAATGACAATAAAGACAATATGAAAAAACATAAGGATCAGAGCGATGAGCGATGAAAACAAAAAGCCCGAAGACAACGCCCCGAAAGGCTCCAAAGAAATGACCCCGACCCAGCGCGCGGTGTTGTTGTTCGGGAGCATCGCGGGCGGTTTCGCCGTGATGGCGGGCATGGCTATTCGTGAGAGCAAGCGCAACCACCATACAGGCAACAGCGCCAAAAAAGACCAGCAAAAGCCAAAAGGCCCGAAATAGGCCGTTTTCTTTAGCGCCTTCGCAATGCTCCGCCAAAATTCGGCGGAGCGTTTCGTGCGGACGGCAAAGTTTAAATAAAAAAATAAGGCAGGGAGCCATCAATATGACCACAGTAAACACCCCGAATCCGACAGCAATCCCCGATCAAGCCTCATCGCCCTGCGTCACCGCGAAGGCTTTGCAAGAAGCGCGTTGTCATGCGCGGATCAGCGGCGTGACGACGCAGGCAACCTCGCCCAAAAACGCCATTCCCCTTCACCTTGTCGGCGCCGATGATTATGCGGGCTGGCTGGCGAACAGCGCCCCGCAAAATATCCGCCAATGGGCAAAAAACCAGAAATTCAGCGGCAAGGCCGGCAATACGCTCGATATTTTTGATGCCGATGGCGCTTTGGTTGAATCTGTCGGCGTGGTCGGCGACACGACATCACCATTTTCGTTTTCCGCGATAGCCGCAAAGCTGCGCCCCGCTTTATACAGCGTATCGGCGCAAGGAACGCTCGACCCGAAAAACGATCCCGCCTTGGCGTCAACTATCCTCACCGGATGGGGGTATCAGCATTACCGCAAGACGGCCGCAGAATCCGTGCTTTTGGACGCGACGGGGTTTGACGCGGCGGCATCGAAGGATGCCTTGCATATTGTGCAATCCGCCTTCCTCATCCGCGACCTCATCAACACCCCCGCCAATATCATGGGGCCGAAGGAACTCGCCGATGCCGCGCTTGGCATCAGTCAAAAATTCAACGCCCGCGCCAAAATCCATGTTGTCACGGATGAGCGCGATTTCCCGATGCTTTGGGCCGTTGGCAAGGCCGCAACCGCGCATAAGTATAAGGACGAAGCACCGCGCCTGTTCGAAATGGAATGGGGCGACCCCGCCGACCCGAAATTGATTTTGATCGGCAAGGGCATTACCTATGACACGGGCGGCCTCGCCATCAAAACCGGCCCTAGGATGGTGACGATGCATCGCGATATGGGCGGGGCGGCGCATGCGCTCGGCCTTGCGCATTACCTCATGGCGTCGGGTCAGAAAATGCACATCAAGCTCGTCCTCCCCCTCGCCAAAAACGCGATTGGGGCAACGGCCTATGAAAACGGTGCGATTATAACCGCGAAAAACGGCAAAACCATCGAGATCGAAAACACCGATGCGGAAGGCCGACTTGTTTTGTCGGACGCCCTTGTCCATGCCTGTGCCGACCCGAATTTCGCCGACGCGCCCATTGTGAATTTTGCGACATTGACCGGTGCGGGACGGAGCGTTTGCGCCCCCGATGTGCCGGTGGTGATGAGCAATGACAACGCCCTCGCCCGCCGCATCATGGAACACGGCGAAACCATGGACGATCTCTATGAATCCGTCACCATCCATAAAAAACACGCCGGCGCGGTGCGCGGCACGTTTGCCGACCTCGCGAATAGTGGCGGCGCGTCTTTCCCCGGGCATAGCTATGCCATGCATTTCTTGTTGAATTTCGTCAATGACGGGCGGACATTGGTGCATTGTGACCAGCCTTGCTGGAATTTTTCCTCCAGTGCGGGCAAGAAAATCGGCGGTATGGATCAAGGCTTGCGGAATTTTGCGCGGTTACTGCCGAAAATTATTCGCTAAAATCATTCGCTGGGGCCGCCCTCGCCCTTATTGCTCAAGAACGCCTCGATGCGCGGCAAAATATTATGCGCATGAAGGTCGTTATGCCCCGCGCCGTCAACCTCCAAAAAGAATTTTGGCTCCGCTGCGCGTTCGTATAATCCGCGCCCCAAGCGGTATGGCACAATCGTGTCGCGTGTGCCGTGAATGATGAGCAGCGGCGCATTATGAATCTCAGTAATTTTTGTATCACTCTCAAATTTATGGCGCAGCAAAAGCGCAACAGGGAAAATCGGATACTGGGCGCGGCCGACATCCGTGATGGAGGTATAAGGTGCCTCCAGCACCACCGCAGCCGCCGGAAATTCCGCTGGAAATTCAGTCGCCATTTGCACCGCAACCCCTGTGCCAATGGATTCGCCATACATCACAAGCGGCGCATCGGGATAGAGCACCTTGACCTTATTGATGACCGCTCGCGCGTCTTGATACAGGCCTTGTTCGGTCGGGCGGCCTTTATTGCCGCCATATCCGCGATATTCCGCCATCACAAACCCGTATCCGGCCTGATGAAAAAACGCGGCGCGTTGAATGCCTTGAAGGGCATGAATGGCATTGCCGTGGAAAAACACGATGACGGGTTTCCCCTCTTGCGGCGCGGCGTGCCAGAACGCCAGATCAAGACCGTCCTGCGTTTGCGCTTGTGCTTGCTCAAAGGCCGGACGCAACGGATGCCCGTCAAAAGACGGCGCCGCCACCGCCCATGGCGCGAAAATCAAATAGCCCTGCCCGAAATACAGCAGCGCCAGCAGCCCGCCATAGCACAGTGCCACCCATTTCAAAATTCCGATAAACGCAGCCGAAGACATATGATTTTTGCCGATCCCATAGAATTACGCACACTGTGCAAGACTAGGCATTATGCCCGCCCCGCGCAAATGGTTTTGAGGTGTATTATAACCACATTTAAATTGACATAATGCGCGACTTGTTTTTAGAGTAGGCCTTAAGCTGCGTACCCACCTATGCCCGCGTAATAGGGTATGTGTAGCCCCGAGAGAATAGCAAGGGTAAGGGCAAGAGTAAGCGTAAAACTAAGGCCGCGAATAAGCCTGCGACAAAAACCCAATAGGGAAACAACAGAAAAAGCCCATGAAAAAAGCCTTCACCCCAGCGAGCAAGCCGCGCCCTTCCACGCCGCCCACCGAGGCCGCCTTGATCATACCGCAATATGAAGGCGCACAATATACGCTGGGGTATATTCCACTGAACCGGATTGAGAATATTCACCAAAAACCAAATAATTGGACTGAAATCACGATGCATTCCGGCGCAAAGATTGATACAGGCATGAGTTTTGACAGCGTGATGCGGTTGAAAAAACTTGCCGAATGCCAAAATGCGCTCGTTGATTTTCGCGATGTTGAGGGGTTGGTCTTTCACAAATACATGAAAGACACGCTTGGCGAGCTCAACGCACAGCCGCGCTTCGGCACTGAGAGCGTGGGGACAATAGCCCTCACTGCAGCGCTAAAACACGGCGTACCCTCATGAAAAAAGCCTTCATCCCCGTTGCCAAGCCCGCCTTCCACGCCAAGCACGACCATCATCACCCCGTTGGCGTGATTGTGCCGCTGTATCATGACAAGAAGTACGGAATCGGGTTTGTCGCGCTTGACGACATTCAGCATTATTATCAGCCCCATGGGTCGGACACGCCGTGGACACGGGTTGTAAGACACAGCCAACCGAAGGACGAAGAATACAGCGTTGCTGGGATCCACATTGACCATTTCGTCGCCTTGCTTCGCATGGCGGAGCAGCGGCAAGAATGCCTCGATTTTCGCGATTTTGCGGGTCTTTTGCTGGATAAGGATGCGGATATACCGCGTAGCCGCGACCTTACACTTAGAAACACGCCTGCCTAGCCCTTATAGCCCTTAGCGCAAGCCCTTCCTTGACTACCTTATAAAGCCTTGTCCTTGTGCCGCCTAGCGAAGATTATGCCGCAAGGATTCTTCTGCGCGCTCTTTGCGGCGGCGGAATCCTTGTGTTGCGCTATGACCGACCAACAATCCGAAAAGCCCCAAAATCGCGCTTGAAACCGCGATCTGCCCCGTAATGAATTGGTCTTTGGCTGCGTCATCATTGCTGACTTGCGTTAAATTTTGTTCGTCGGGGATGGCGTATGGTGCCCCCGATGTAATATGAGTGCGCACGGCCTGCCATTGCTCAACCTCTCGCGCGTATTTCTCGTCAAGATCCTGAAACGGAACATCAATTTGACTTCCGGCTGTTCCTTGGGCGTGACGGAAGAAAACATCTTGTCCACCGCTTCCCGTGGCTCTCCATGCGAGTGTGATGTTTTCATAGGAGGGAAATACGGGAAGGAAAGAATCATCGCCAACGGCAACAGCGGGGTTGTTTAATTGTTCGATCCGTTCATTCAAAACCGTTGTGATGCGTGCCGCAACCGACCATGCCTCTGGCTCCGTCAACAAACGCATCTCGCCATTATTCGCGACGTTATAAAGGCTGATGGCGCCGCCTTCATGACGCACCAGTGCAATCGCCGGTTCGTTCCGCGCATATTTAATCGCTTCATATCCGGTGCCGGTATCGCTGTAGGCAAGGGTTGGGTCTGCCGGTTGTATGTAATCGCTTGTCATTCCCTCGTTAATCATGCCGCCGATTGAACCTAACATGGCGGCCGTGACCGACGCCATCAAGGCCAGAGCCACAGGTTGCCCACCCAGACCGTCCTTAACAACGGCTTCCTTGAGCAAGCCAAGGTTATCAATCTTGCCTGATTTGCTCGCCATTTTCTTGCCGAGCCAGCCTCGCCCCTTTTTATCAATATCTTTATCCGCCATTTCGGAGCCTTATCCATCTTTGCTTTAATTGTTATGTTAAACAATTAAAGCGTCTTGGCGCGTTTGTCAAAATTTTCGGTATGCGCCGCGCAACGCCATATAATCCTGTATATAAGCCGCCCCCCAACCCTTGCCAGCCTCGGCGCAACTTATTACGATCTGTGGTTTAATAGTCGAAGTAAAACAATACGTTCAATAGACGCGGAGTATATAAGTATGAGCATTGTTAAAGAATTCAAAGCCTTCGCCATGCGCGGGAATGTGATCGACATGGCCGTCGGTATCGTCATCGGCGCGGCGTTTGGCAAAATCGTGTCATCCTTTGTTGAAAACATTGTGATGCCGCCGCTTGGTTTAATCATCGGCGGGGTTGATTTCAAAGACCTGTCCGTCACCTTGAAAGAAGCGGTCGGAGAAGCCCCCGCCGTTGTGCTTGGATACGGCGCGTTTATTCAAACCGTGTTTGATTTCACGATCATTGCGTTTGCGATTTTCATGGCGCTCAAGGCGATCAACACTCTCAAAGCCATCGGCGAAAAAGAAAAAGCCGCCGAAGAAGCCGCAGCCGCCGCAGCCGCCCCGCCACCACCAGCCCCGAAAGAGGAAGTTTTGCTGCTCACCGAAATTCGCGATTTGCTGAAAAAATAAGCACGGCGGAATCCGCTATTTAAAGACAACGGACAATCCGCCATTCAAAAAATAACAGCCCTGCCCCACATCAAAAGCGTTGCGGGGCTGTTTTATGGCTGATAACAACAAAAAGGCGCGAAAAATTCTCGCGCCTGCGTTTTTATGGTCGTGAATTGAGCGGGAAGATGGTGATCGCGCAGGGATTCGAACCCTGGACCTACTGATTAAAAGTCAGTTGCTCTACCAGCTGAGCTACGCGATCATCTTTAAATTTGTGCTTGATTGCAAGGCCTTAGCCACAGCTGCAATCAGAAGTCCCGCACTATATACGCATTTACCCGAATGCATCAAGTATTTTTTGATGCACTTGCGGGGTCACGAATTGTTCGATATTTCCGTTCAAACGCGCGATTTCCTTGATAAACGCGGATGACACGAATTGCCACTTGTCCGAGGCCATTAAAAAAACCGTGTCAATGTCCGGTGCCAAACGCGCATTCATGCCTGTCATCTGGAATTCATATTCGAAATCCGACACGGCGCGCAGGCCGCGAAAAACGCATGTCGCCCCTTTGGAGCGCGCATGATCGACCAACAAAGTATCAAAACTCGAAACCGTAATGGGACATCCTTTGTCCGGCAAGTTCGTGATATCGGCCTCGACCATGTCCAGCCGTTCCTGAAGCGAGAAAAGCGGCCCTTTTCCGGGGTTTTCCGCCACGGCGACAATCAAATGGTCGACCAAGCGGCTGGCGCGTTGGATGATGTGCAGATGCCCCTTGGTGATCGGGTCAAAGGTTCCGGGGTATATCCCGATGCGTTTATTCTGAGTCATGCGATTGGCTTTTAAAGGATTTGTCCGCAAAAGAAAAGATAAAATTCCCCTTCATATTCACGCCACGTCAAACAGGGGGATTTTCGTTATTCGCCGGTGATCGGCGGCATAGAACATGGCGAAGAGCTTGGTTCGTTCCGTGGTTCGTTCTGGGGCTCATTCTGGGATTCTTTAGAATTGATGCGGGCGGCGCGCTCATCCATTAATTTGTCATGATGTTCGGCGGCGGCGTCTTTTTCGGCTTTATCGCGGATCGGCAGGCGTTTCACCATATAAAGGCGTGAATAGCCTTTTTGCGGGAAATCCTGTAATTCCGCCAAAATCGAAAACCCACATTTTTCGTAAAAATCAGGGGCTTGGAAACTGATCGTCGTGAGGTGGAGGCCGACACAGCCGCGCTTGATGGCCTCGTCTTCGACTTTTTGCAGCAAAATGCGGCCAAGGCCGCGTTCGCGGTGCGGGTAGTCAACCCATAAATAGTCAATGTGAATCCAATCGCCCTTGAGTGCGCAGCATACGCCCGCTTGCGCCGCACCGCCGCCCTCCGGCACGATGGAATAGCCAAAGCGTCCGCGGTCGATTTTGCCTTTGAAACCCGCTTGGTTATTATGGGCGGTCAGGCCGCGCTGGGCGGCCTCAGCCAGCGCGTCAAGCTCCGCTCCGTCAAGAACGAATTTTATGGTCGGGTGCGGCGTGGAGGACATTACACGTTGTCTTCTTCGCCATCTGCCGCGCTGTCGTCTGGTTCAGTATCAGCCTGCGAAGGCGTTGCGGCAATGGCCGGAACCTCGCCATCACCATCAATGGCAGCACCATCAGCCGCGCCATCAACAGCCACATTGTCTTCATCCTCGTCATAATCCTCGATCAACCATGCCACCGACACGACTTTTTCGTCCTTCGCAACGTTGAACAGCTTCACCCCTTGGGTTGAGCGTCCCGTCACTCGGACATCATTGATCGGTGTGCGGATCATTTGTCCGCCATCGGTCACGAGCATGACTTGGTGGCTGTCGGTCACGGGGAAGGTCGCGATCACGGGGCCGGTTTTGTCGGTCACGGCCATGTTGATGACCCCTTGCCCGCCGCGCCCTGTGGTGCGGTATTCCTCCGCCGGAGTCCGTTTGCCATAGCCTTTTTCAGACACGCAGAGCAAGAGTTGCTTTGCCTCGCCCTCTTTGAACGCGGCGTCTTTTTTGATGATCGACATACCGATGACTTCGTCACCCTTGCCGAGCTTCACGCCCCGCACACCGGTCGATGTCCGTCCAGAGAAGACGCGCAGTTGTTCAACCTCAAACCGCACGGCCTTGCCCGCCTTGGTCACGAGAAGGATATCCTCATCCGGCGAACAAATCTTAACGGCCACAAGGCTTTCGCCCTCGTCCAGCTTCATGGCGATCAAGCCGTTGGAGCGGATGTTGCGGAAGTCGGATAATTTATTGCGGCGCACGGAGCCATGCGACGTTGCGAACACAATATCGAGTGTTTCCCATGCTTCTTCGTTTTCCGGCAGGCGCAGGTAAACAGAGATGTTTTCGCCGCCTTCGAGCGGCATCATGTTAATCAATGCCTTGCCCTTGGATTGCGGGCTGCCGAGCGGGAGTTGCCAGACCTTCATCTTATGCACGATTCCGCGTGACGTGAAAAACAGGATCGGCGTATGGGTCGAGGCGACAAACAAGTCGGACACGAAATCTTCGTCCTTTGTCGTCATGCCCGAACGACCTTTGCCGCCGCGGCGTTGCGCGCGGTATGTGTCGAGCGGAACACGCTTTGCATAGCCAGCATTCGACACGGTCACGACCATGTCTTCACGTTGGATCAAATCCTCGATATCCGTTTCAAACTCGGCATCGAGCAAGACAGTGCGGCGCGGCGTGCCAAAACGCAGCTTGATATCGTTCAATTCGTTGCGCATGACATCGAGCATCATTTCGCGGTCAGACAAGATCATCAGATATTCGGCGATTTTTGAGGTAATCTCGTTCAAGTCGCCGCTGATCTTGTCGCGTTCGAGTCCTGTCAAGCGATGCAAGCGCAGGTCAAGAATGGCGCGAGCTTGCACTTCAGACAGGCGGTATGTGCCGTTTTCGCTCACGGCATGTTCGGGGTCGTCAATCAGGTCGATGAGCGGTTTGACATCGCCGACAACCCATTCGCGTTCCATCAATTGCGCGCGCGCAACGGTGGGGTCGGGTGCCTTGCGGATCAATTCAATCACGGCGTCAATATTCGCCACGGCAACCGCCAGACCGGCCAACACATGGGCGCGGTCGCGGGCTTTGCCGAGTTCGTAAATCGTGCGGCGGGTGATGACTTCCTCACGGAATTCAATAAACGCCTTGATAAAGTCGCGCAGGGTAAAGGTGCGCGGGCGGCCATGGTCAAGCGCCAGCATGTTACAGCCAAAGGATGTCTGGAGCTGGGTATGTTTATAGAGCTGGTTCAACACGATCTCGCCATGCGATTCGCGCTTAAGTTCAATCACCATGCGCACACCGTCGCGGTCGGATTCGTCGCGGAGGTCAGAGATTCCCTCAATCACCTTATCGCGCACAAGATGGGCGATTTTTTCGAGTAATTTGGCTTTGTTCACTTGGTACGGGACTTCGTGAACAATGATGGCTTCGCGGTCTTTGCGGATTTCCTCAATCGAGGTTTTGGCGCGCATCACAACGGAGCCATGCCCCGTGCGATAGGCCGAGTGAATCCCGAGCCGCCCCATAATTTGTCCGCCTGTCGGGAAGTCCGGCCCCGGAATAATCTCGTTCAATTCCTCAATCGAGATTTCGGGGTTGTTAATATAGGCATGACACGCATCAATGACTTCGACAAGGTTATGCGGCGGAATATTGGTCGCCATACCCACGGCAATCCCGCCCGCGCCATTGACCAAAAGGTTTGGAATACGCGCCGGAAGCACGGTTGGCTCAGACACGGATTCATCATAGTTCGGCACAAAATCGACGGTTTCTTTGTCGATGTCTTCGAGCATTCCTTCGCCGCTCTTGGCAAGGCGTGCCTCGGTGTACCGCATCGCCGCCGGCGGGTCGCCGTCCATCGAGCCAAAGTTACCCTGCCCATCCACAAGCGGGAGCCGCAAGGAAAAGTCCTGTGCCATACGCACCATGGAATCGTAAATCGCGCTGTCGCCATGGGGGTGGTATTTACCCATGACATCCCCGACGATACGGGCGGATTTTTTATAGGGTTTGGTGCTGTCGTATCCGCCTTCTTTCATCGCGTATAAAATGCGGCGGTGAACGGGCTTCAACCCGTCACGCGCGTCAGGCAAAGCCCGCGACACGATCACGCTCATGGCGTAATCAAGGTAAGAGCGCTTCATTTCCTCTACGAGTGAAATGGTCGGCACCCCTGAATTCATGGGGGGTTCCATCCCGTCATTATCATGGGGTGGTTGCTGTGGCGGTATAATCGATTCGACGCTCACGCGGGACCTCTTTTTCGTATTGTTTTTTTATGGCGCCATGCGCCTGTATGCTCTGGTTTTTCAAAGCCAACGCAGTATAGGACACTCAAGCCCCAAGGCCAAGCAAGAAGATTATTTTTTCCCCTATTTTACCCATTTTCCGAAGTTTTGTTACACACGGTTAACTTCGCTTCAATAATTAGCTGGTACTCTTATCTCAACGGTCGAAAAACAAGGCCGTCTTGCTACACAGCACGATCAGGAATAATGAATCGAAAGAAAAAATGAATGGATAAATTCCTTCAAGTCATCGTTGTCTTAGGGCTTATGTCATACGGGGTCAAAGGCGTCGTCAATTCACAGGTCGAAAACCTCAAAGAAGCCACAAGCGGCAGCAAGGCCGAAACCGCCAAAGCACTGGTGCGATCCGTCAGCGCGCCAGTCGAAGTCAACGGCCAAAAAATCGAGATGAACGGCGACGTTGACGTGAACCAGCTTTATGGGCTGGCGCAGCAAGAAGCCGATAAAATGATGAAAACTGGCGACATCAGCGCCTATCAAAAACAACTTGAGGGCAATTCAGACATGCAAATGTTGTTCGGCGTCATCGGAGGCAGTGCCAAATCCGCCGAAAATATTGATCCGCATACCGGACAAGCCAAATAGCGCAAAATCCGCCCTATTCCTAACGCAATTTTACAGCAGGACGCAGCGAAACAGCTTGCGTCTGGGTTTCAGTGCCGGCAAGAGAGTCGGGCTTTCCCTCTGATTGCGCGGAGGCTTGCGCGGGAAATATGTTCTTCAACACAGGACGATCGGCGTTATCCACCCCGCCCCCCGCTGAATCTAATGCAGGCTTAGGCGCCGTTTTTTGTCCCGCCGGCTCAGGCAAGCCAAATTTAGCGCGAAATTCGGCGCGGCGCTGGGCGATCAACTGATCCCGCGCGTCTTCGCGTTCCTTGCGCATACGGTATTCCATTGTGTCGGTAAAGCTGCGCACCACAATAAACAACGGCGCCAACATAAAGGGCGTTAGCATATAGGCCGCCGTCAAGCCGAGCGCCATGGTCACGGTGAACATGGATGTTTCATACCAATGTTTTTTGAGATATGCGCGAATGGATTGCTTTGGGGGGCGCTGCATAGGATGTGTTCCCTGATTTTGCTGAGATGACTATTATTATTATTATGAATAGTGCCTAAACAACCAAAAACATGGTCATAATGCAAACAAAATCGATACGCGCAGGAAATCCGCGCTTGCCGCGCGCGAAAGATAAAGATAAGGCCTTGAAGCCCGCCGCCGAGTCTTTAATCCTGATCCAGCTCACTATCCCAATACAGGAAGTCGCTCCAGCTTTCGTGCAGGAAGTTCGGTGGGAATTTTCGGCCGTTTTTTTGCAGGTCGTAAATTGTCGGTTCCGCGGCCTTGCGGATCGGGAACATGCCGCATTTTGACGGCATGTCGCTCCCTTTCTTCGTATTGCAGGGGCGGCACGCGGCGACAATATTATCCCAACTTGTCCGCCCGCCTTTAGAGCGCGGAATAACGTGGTCAAAGGTCAATTCATTGGTGCGGTGATCTTGCCCGCAATACTGGCATCGCCATTCATCGCGCAAATAGACATTAAAACGCGTAAACGCCGGCTTGCGGGCCGGCGTTACATATTCTTTCAAGGCGATGACACTGGGGAGCTTCATGGCAAGACTGGGCGAACTCACGACCCGCTCATATTCACTGACCACCGTGACGGAGTCTCGGAATATGGCCTTTATGGCCTCGTTCCACGGAAGAAGGGATAGGGGGAAGTAACTCAAGGGCTGGTAATCGGCATTCAGTAAAAGAGCCGGATAGTTTTCAAGCGAGCCAAAGCTATGTGTATGCATAAACAGCACTCCTCTTCTGCGAAGTTCACGGAGCGCTCTGTCGATTATGTCCGAACGGACAGTAATGTGTCGTTCCCGTGGAACCCTGCACACCCCTATTATAGCGCAGATTCGCTTGGCTGTCATCTTATTCGCACAGAAACCCTTTATACAGAGGGGCAAAAAGTTTGACTTTTATGTAAAATATGTTAGGATAACCACAATTTTCATAATCCGATCGCAATTAAAGGGATAGGCCATGTCACAACAGGATAACACACCGGCAGCAGACTCCGCTGCGGACACCCCCTCAACCACAGGCCAAGAAGGCACCCAGCCATCCGCAGGGCAACAGCCCCCCCAGACACCGCAAACGCCGCAAATTCCCGATAATCTTGAGGTTCCCATCGGCGTCTATCCAGACGGCAAGGCATGGTTCGTGAACCAGACCACACAGGAAAGCAGCGAAAAAGACGCCGCCGAAGTTCTTGACCTCATCAAAGACCCGCAAACACTGAAGGAACTCAAAGGCCGCCTATTTGCCATTTATGTGGCGCAAAAACTCGCGACCACGGCGGATGAGAGCCTCATCATCAAGGACGATGTCGGCAACCCCGTTCATATTGAAAACGGGCGGGCGGGCTTTACCTTCCTTGCCGAAAAGCCGGAAATCACCAACGCGATGAAGGCCGCGATTGACGCGGTAGAAGAAGACATCAAAACGATGCCGGAACTCGCCGAAGCCAAGCAATTTTTCCTTGCCCTGAGCGCCCAGATGCAGCAATTCGGCCTGATTACCACGCCGATTCAATTCCTGTTCAAGCAAACCTGTTTTAACTGGCTCGGCAAGGATGAGATCAATGATTTCATCGCCGAAATCGAAGCCGAGGAACAAACAGACGACACCAAAGACCAGATTGCCCGCCTGAAAAAAGGCGGCGAGATGATTGATAATTACGCCAAGCTGGTTGCCAATGCGCAACAACAAAAGGCCGGGCAACAGGCGCAAACGCAGGCACAGGCCGCGCCCAAAGCCCCCGAAGAAACCATTGTGTATCGTCCGACCGCCATCAACAAAGACGGCACGGTCACGTTGCTCAACACCAACACCAAGGAAGAAACAAACGTCACCGCCAATGACATTTTGGACATCATCCGCAAGCCCCAAAAAATCGACATTCTGGCGCTTTTGACCGCCTATGTCGGACTGAAACTGTTTGAAGCATCGGAAAAATCATCCGCGCTTACGGGGGATTTGCTGCAAACAACCTTGCCGCCGCGTTTTAATCCGGTTGAGGTTCTCGTTGATAAAAAGCCGCAAACATTCCAAATCCCCGTGTTGCACACAGAGGCGATTGCGGAATTTTCGTTGCTCAGCGCCAACGGATATAAAGGCGCCACAGGGTATAACGCCAATGCCAAAATCGAGAAAATTTTGAGCGACCTGCAAAAAGACTATAAGGACGACAAGCAAGTCAGCGGTGCAGTCAAAGGCTTCGTTGATTTTATTGAGGGGTATAAGCAGATTTTCTCGCTCCCCGCCGAGGTTAAATACTTGCTCACCATTCGCCGCACGCCAGCGGAAGTAGACGCTTTGCTCGAAACCGCGCCCCAAGCATCGCCAGAGCAAGCCGTCTTGCAAACCGCGAAGGCTCAGCTTGACACACTGATCGAAGACTCCAAGGCAAGCATCGCCGAGCGTGACCTGCAAAATGCCTTGTCAAAAGAATATACCGGCACGATTTTGGCACGCGCCGCCAAGTCAGACGCCGCTCATAAAACATGGGGAAGCATTAACGCCCTGCCAAAAGAGCAACAAACCGTTGCCATGCTTCAGGCCTTTAGCCCCACTGCCGCCACCTTGTTTAAGGATGTTGACACAACGGCTGCGGAGTTTACCACAAGTGGCAAGTATGACCCCATTAGCCTTGCCGCCGCGCAGTGGCGCAATCAGCAAACCGCCGCGATTGACGCCGCCCTTGGCACAGCATCGCCGCAGGAAAAAGCCGCCATCAACGCCGTTTTGAATGCAGGCGAAATGGCTCTGCGCAAGACAGTGTTGCTGGAAATCATCACCAATGACCCTTGGATCACCAACCGCAAAGATCGCGTTGTGTTTAAAAAGGCGATTGCCGCGATTGACGAACTGGACGACGAAACCGCCAGCCATGTTGATATGTGGTTGAATGCTCAGTCAGGCTATAATCTGCGCCTCGACCAAAAAACCGCTGCCGGCGATGAATGGATCAAACAACAATCGCAGGACATCGCCGTCCTCAGCCTCACCCAGCAAGCGGAAGAAACGCTCGCGAGTTGGAGCAAAGGCGCAACAGTCGGAACGATCAGCGCGATTTTCAGCGGAAAATCATCCGCCATTGTCTGTGAACGCCAATTTGCGAAATCTGTGTCCAGCGCTAATCTCGCCGCATCCGGCATTGCGGCGGATCGCCTCAACACGATTTTGACCCTCGGCACAACGATCGGTGCGCAAGGCGCAGTGATCGACAGCAGCGTGCTGCAAAAAACCGCGAATGATGCGCAAGCCGCCCCTGCCCCCGTTGCCGCAGCGAAGGCCTTGAAAAACACACCGTCTTAATCGACACATATTAAGAATAAAAATACAAAGCCGCCTTCGCTCTACAGCAAGGCGGCTTTTCATTCGGCAATGAAAGGCAGGACGTTACGCGTACAGGGCGCGGTTTAAAAACGCGCCGCCTTCGGTCAGTCCTTTGGAATCGATGCTGTGTCCAAGGCCTTCGCACGCCAAGCCGCGCACGTTGAAGCCCGCCTGATGCAGGTAATTCCCAGCATGTTCGAACGCCGCGAACGGCACGACGTCATCTGCCGTTCCGTGGACAAGCAGGATCGGCATTTTTTGAAGGCTGTTCGGATCTTTGACCAAAGTCCCGTCATCGAGCAATGAACCGGAATAACACGCAATCCCCGCACACGGCTTGGCGCGGCGCGGGAAGCTGTACATCGACATCATCGATCCTTGCGAAAACCCGACCGCTGCCATTTTGGACTCATCGAGTCCGTATTCCGCAAGACAGGCATCAACAAACCCCGACAAAATCGGGAACGCCGTTTGAACGCCCTTCAACATCGCATCCGGTGCGCGGCTTTGGAGCGAAAACCACTGATAGCCATAAGACGCCATATCGCAAGGGAACGGCGCGTTGGGGGAAATGAACGCCGTGTCGGGCAAGGCGTCCTCCCAATACTGCACCAGCCCGATCAAATCCTGAGCGTTCGAGCCAAGACCATGCAGCAAAAACACAATCGATTGCGCGGCTTTGCCACTTTTGGGGGCGACGTATTCATAGTCCAGTCCGGCGAGGTTTTTCATGGGGCGTGTCCTTCGTTATCAATGATATCTATATATTAAGCCTGAAAATTGTCTTTCAAGCGGCGATACAGGGCGAATTGCTTGAGGTTATCCGCAAGGCAAAACGGGTTGGTTTGTTTTTCAAGGCCAAGCGTGACGGGCAAGGTCGGTTGGTTTTTCTGACGCTGTGCCCGCACCATCTGCATCCGCAGGTGCAGAACTTCGTTCTCCGGAAAAATCGACAGGGCAAAGGCGCCATTTGCCGCCGTATATTCATGCCCGCAATACAGGCGCGTTTCATCGGGGAGGGCTTTGAGCTTCGCAAAGCTTTCAAACATTTGTTTCGGCGTGCCTTCGAAAATCCGCCCGCAACCAAGCGAGAACATCGTGTCCCCCGCGAATAAGGCGCGGCTTTGCGGCATATACAGGCAAATATGCCCGCTTGTATGCCCCGGCGTTTCGATGATGGTGACGGGTTCGCCGCCTATGTCGAAATCATCGCCCTCCGACAGACCGAAGGTGATGTTATCAATCCGTCCGCGCTCCGCCTCCGGCGCGGCGAGCGGGCAACCATAGCGTTCGATCAAGGCTGCATTCCCCGCAATGTGGTCGCCGTGATGGTGCGTGTTGACCAGTAAGTTCAACGTCCATCCCCGCGCCTCCAAAAATTCAACCACAGGCGCAGCCTCGCCCGCATCAATCAAGGCGGTAAAATTCTGTGCCTCGTCGCGCAGGACATAAACATAATTGTCCGACAAGACGGGGATGATGTGAATGTCAAAAGCCATGGTTACAATACTTCCGTCAGTGATGTTTGCGCCGAGCCGCGGCGCAGGGGTTTTTGCTGGCTCTCATGCGGCGCCCAGCCAAGGGCATAGATAATCTCGAAACTGGCACGAAGCAATCCCGCATCATTGGTAAAAGCCGCCGCATAGGCGGCCTGCGCCGCATCAAAGAACGCTTTGGGGCGGTAACCGCGGTTAAAGTCCGCAAGGCACAGCCCCTCGCCCATCGCACGAATATCGTGCAAAAGGCTGCTGAAATTTCGGTACTCCACCGGAATAACGTCATGGTCAACAACGGGGAGCGCAAACCCCGCCCGCTGCATCAACCCCGCCACTTGCTGCATATCCGCAAACGGCATCACACGCGGGGATGCGCCGCCGAACAGGGCGGTTTCCGCCTCCATCAAGCTGTGCCTGAGTTCATACAGGGTTTGCCCCCCCGCCATTGCCGCCATGAATAATCCATCTGGTTTCAAGGCGCGTTTAACCTGAATCAGCGTCCCCGGCACATCATTGACGCTGTGTAATGTCGCTGCGCCAAGAATAAGGTCAAACTGCGCCTCGGTTTCGCCAAACGGCAAACATTCCTCATCGCCCAAAACGGGGATGATCGCGCATTGATCTGGAGCTGGAGCTTGCGCCGCGCATTGCGCCAAGAATGCCTCGGAGGAATCAAGGACATACAAACGGCGCGTATTTTTAAGGGTGGCTAGGTCGCGGATAAAATCGGCACTGATCCGTGCGCCGATACACAAAACATCGGGGAAATCGCGGCGAATATCGCATAGGCGTTCCACAATCGAACGCTCAATCAGTGGGCGCAGGAAATCGGCGCGGTCAAAGCGCGAAGCGGCCTTGTCCATCAACAGGCGACGGCGGTTTTTATCGAACACGATCATGCCTGCCGTTATAGCCCGAAACCGCGCGGCGTGCAATGCACCCGCCCCCATTTGCACCCAGCCAAAACCCCGTCATGAAAAAGAGGCCTTGCGGCCTCTTTTCCTTATCTTGTGTGTCGCTGCTTATGGGCGCGGCGTGGTTGGCATTGTTGGCACAACGGGGCCGAAATCTTGGCCGTTGACCGTCAAATTGCCACCTTGGTCCAGTTGATATTTCAACTGAACGCCTTGGCCGTCTGCGGTTGGCTGCGCGAATTGCAGGAACAGCATACCAAGGCCATAGGCATCGCGGCCGAAAACCATCGCCATGCTTTCGATGGCGTCTTCGACAACGCCGCGTGCCTCAATCGTCCCTGCGCCCGCAAAGCCGCCATTTTCGGCTTTGTGATTCGCCTCGACGGAGGCCGAATACAGGTCTGTGTGACCGCTGCTGCATTTGAGGGCAAGTTCCGAGCCTGCGTTTTGAAGCAAGGCCAGCGCCCCTTCCGGCGACACCATCCCCGATGTTCCGTCAATCGCTTGTTCCGCGATGTCAGACAGGGATTTCAACGGCACGTTCGATACCGTCACGTCACAGGCCGAGTCTGTTGGCACATCAGGCGGGAAAATCGTTCCCATGGTTGCGAATTGGTCAACGGTATAGCCAAAGCGTACCGCGATTTTGCTGAGGTCGCCCTTGATGTCTTCAAGGCTCAGTCCGGCGCCGAAACTGACGGTCGGAATGCTCACCGGAAAGCTTGACGTGATCGCGACATTGGTGAAATCGGCGGACAAAGACAGGTTATCCGGCAAGATATCAAGCGACAAATCCTCAACGCGGGTCGGCAGCGCCTCAGTCATGTTCAGGCCGCTATAGGCGAGGCCAAGTTCGATTTTTTCGATTTTGGCACCGAGTTCAGGGCGACCATAGGAATCAAGCGCTGCCATTTCGAAATTGTTCAAAACCAGTTTGGCGTCATCGGCGAAAACATTATTGCCGTCATTTGACGCTGTTGAATTCAGTGCAAAGCCGCTCTCGAAACGCAACGATCCGAGCCCGCCATTGGCAAAGTTGCCGCTCAATGTACAATCACTCGCGTTGATCAACATCTCATAGGCCGTTCCCTTGATCGTGGCGTCATTGACGACACTGGCGCAAGTGCCGGTGACGGCGGCACTCAAATCGCGTGTGTTGGCGCCTTCAGGGAAAGCAAAAGACTGTGCGAACGTTACCGGTGCAACGTTGGTCATCCGCGCTGCAACGGGTTCTTGGTCGAACAGGCCGCTGGCGTTCAATACGGCTTGTGCTTTGTCCGTTACCGTGACGGTATAGTCGGCGGCGGCAATCTCAACGCTCGTGGTCACGCCATCGGGCAATTCCATCGTCATCGTCACGGCAGGAACATGCGCGACATAGGTTAAAAGGCCGCTGCGTGTCACTGTAATATCGCCAGCCTTCACAATTGTTGTGCCTTCGCTGAGGCCTTTGGTGGCATAGATATTGTCAAAAGTTGTGTTCAAATTCGTGGCCATTTGTTGCGGCACAACTTGGTCTTGTACATAGTGACCCGCGCCCGCCAAGGCCAAACCCGTGGCAACAACGCCGCCGGCCAGTAAGATAGCTCCCTTTTTCATGTGTCTTCTCCTTCAGATTGGTTCTTTCAGGTCGGTTTTGCATAAACCCCTCCCCTGATGGACGCTATAAAGAGCATCGCACCCTTACTATGTCAATACGATTTATCATATTTCTTTTATGGGATTGGATAACCAACGCTGGGAACGCCGCTTGGGCTGCGCTGTTGCCGATTTAGGAAAAATCTCAGGATTTATGATAGCCGGGGGATTTTTCCGCCATCGCTTTTTTGGCGGAAACATTGGTTGAAACCTTTGGGGTCGAAACCTTTGGCGAGGTTTCAATAGCAGGGCTGACAGGCGCATCAGATGCGTCATTGGCGCCGCCCGATGGTTTGGTCGCCTTCGGGGAAAGCGCTTGCGCGCCAAGCATATCCGTGCCTTTCGGAGCGTGTATTTTGGCGGCGGGGGCTTGGCGAGAGCCGTCATTTTTGGCATCCGCCTTCACCCAGCCCAGCGCCGATGTGCCGTCTTTGAGTCCCGCCCCCACCGGTGCCGCAGGCGACGCAGAAGCGGGCGCGATCGGCGCGGCAGATGACGATGGCGCGGCGGCAGCAGAGCTGTGGCGCGGCGACAACGCCCCGAACCGTTTGTTATGCACGTCCAAGCGCGGGGTATAGTCGGTTGAGAAGACGCTGTCTTGGCACAACAACATATGCGCCAAGCCCCATTTGAACAGGAAGCTCCATTTATAATCCTGATCCGTGATTTTCCACAAATCATGGATGGGGGCATAGAACATGCGCAATTTCTTGCCGCCCTTCGCGGAGGCCACGGCAAACGGGAAAATCCGTTGCGGCGTCACGTCGATGCAGGTGAAAAAGCTCTCGCCCATTTGCGACACACGGTCGGGCGTTGTTTCGAATTTTTCGGCGATATAGGCCTTCGCCTCATCCATTGTCGTGATCTCACGCGGGAGAGTGAAGCTCGGCAAATTAATCACCGGTTCTTCTTGCCCGAAACGGTACGGAACGGGCATTTCGTCAAATTCGAACCCCGCGAGGGTTTGCCCCTTGAGGTTGGCGGTGAGCGCCAATACCACCGCCTTGTTAATCGTTTCGCCTTCAGGAATGGCGAAATCCGCGTCACTGGAGGCAAGGCCGGATAAGCGCCCGTCAATCACGCCTTCGTCAATAAACACCGAGCGTACCGTGCGGATTTTGCCGGCGGAGCCTTTGACCTTGCGGAAACGCTTGTCTTTTTTGGCGGCGGCTTCGCGGTCGAGGCGTTCGCTGTCTTTATGCTCCATTTGCGCCAAAATGTCATCGGCGCGCAAAATCCGGTCGGGCGGTGGCATTTCATTGCCGACGGGCAAGGCTTCATGCAACCATTTCGCGGGCGCCTCACCGTTTTTCTTGAGCAGGTCATGGAGCTGGATCTCCAGCCACGCATTCGGCACAAACCCGACATTAATGGCGCGTAAAACATCCTCAACGTCAAATTCGCGGATTTCTCCGGCGGACGAAAACCCCTTGCGGTCTTCGAACAAACGCGACACGCATTTCGGGGTTTGACCGTATGATACTTCGATAAAGCATGTGCGGATCAATTCATTGACCATGTCGGGGGCGGGATAGCCCTCCGGCCCTTTAATCAACCCCGCATCGCCGCCGATCTGTGCCACGGGGCGCAGGCCTGTTTCCTTGATAATCAGGCGCGGAATTTGTCCTGCGCTCCCCTTTTGCGCTTCTTCGAGTTTATCGAGCGGCATTTTCAGGGCGCTGAGCATATGCCCCGACCAGCGCTTGCCATCCAGATTCCCGCCAAGGCGCGGCACCGTGTTAATCAGGCATTTCGGCGCGGCGTAGTGTAAATAAACCTTCAACCGCCCTTCCTCATCCCGCGTAAACGGAATGACGTCGGTATAGCGGGTATAGCGTTCAACCGTGTCGATTAATTGCCCGTCGCGTTCATCCCGCACGGTTTGAATCAACAATGTTTCCGCCGTGTTCTTGGAGGCGCGGAGTTCATGCAGCAACAGGCTCTTTTTATCCTGAAGCTTTTGCACCGCGATCAAAAAACCGGTCGGAGGGTATCCGAGCGGCTTGCCGTCATCGTGATACATGCGGAAAGAATCTTTGTAATGCGTGCGCACCGTGTACGGGTTTTGCCATGGGGCGCTGTACAGCACCCGCCCGCCGAGGGCTTGGAGTTCGCGGTAATAGTCCATATCGCTGAAAATCGCGTGTTCGCGCCCGATATTGCGCGATATTTTATCCATGTTTTCCTTGCGGATGATGAATTCATACGCCCATTTGGCGGGGAGGCGGAACAGCCGCGTATACGGGAAGCGCGGCGGGAGTTCCTCCAAGAAAAACCCTTCGCAGCCCCGCGCCTGCTTCGGACGGGCGTTTTCGGAAAACCAGATCAGGTTTTCGGCATCGCGGTCGCCGCGTGTTTTCTTGTACGCGCCGCTGGCGGGAAATTTGCGTAAAGTGGGGAATTCCAGCAATGTAAACTCATCGTCCGGTGCCTTGGCGTAATCATAAATCACCATCAGGCCTTCGGGGCGCAAAACGCGGAATTGTTCGGTCAGGGCTTGGCGGACGGCGGCTTCGCTGTAGTCAGACAGGCTGTAAATATCGCCCAAAATCCGCGAATTAATCACGCCGTCAATCTCGCCCGCCGAAAACGGTAATTTATCGGCCGAAGCATGGATAAAGCTCAAATTCGGGCGGTTTATATACTGGCGCTGCGCCCGCTCCACAACCTGCGGGTTACGGTCGACACCGATCAAGGTAAAACGCGGGCAAAAATGCGCCATGGCGGCGGTCAGCGCCCCGTTTTCACAGCCGAGATCGAGAATCCGCGCCCCGTCGGGCAATAAAAAATGGGAACAAATTAATTTGGCACGCAAAATGATGTCAGGGCTAATGCCTTTCAGGCCTTCGGGGCAATCCTCAGGCGCATTCTCCGCGTTTTGTGACGCGATCTGCGACCCGTCTAGCGGGTCTGTCGATATGCCTTCAACACTGTCCATTCATCATTCCAAAGAAAGTATTTTCCTGCGTTATACGGGCTCATTCGTTTTTACAAATTCATCCCCGAAAAGGATAGCGACTCTCTTGCGTTCTGTACTCTTTCATGAATAGAGTACGCTAGCATAAGTGAACTTAAAAAAGCAATTGAGATTTTCCGGTTTAACAGTTTGAAAAATCTAATTTATGGCGCTTTGCGCAAAGGGCTTAATCTGGGGCTTGATGCCCTGTTGCCGCCGGTTTGTCCAGCGACAGGGGAATTTGTTGACCGCCACGGGATGGTCAGCCCCGCATACTGGCAAAATCTGCGATTCATCAGCGCCCCTTATTGCCGGTGTTGCGGCCTTCCCTTCGATTATGATCGCGGCAACACGGACAGTGCTTTTACCGACAGCCCCCTCACCGACAGGCCTGAAAGCCCCGATACAAGCCAACAACACGCTCCGCAAACAAGCGCCGAGCCCGCCGGAACGCTCTGTGTCCATTGCCTGTACCGCGCACCGGATTACGATATGCATCGCGCCGCGCTGGTGTATGACGACATCAGCCGCCAGATCATCCTGCGCTTCAAACATGGCGACCAAGCCCACGCCGCCCGCGCCTTTGTGCCGTGGCTGGTGAGTGCCGGACGCGACTTATTCGGCGGGGTTGAGGGGGTGTCATCCGCGCACCCTTCCTCTGCCCCCCATGATTTTATCGTGCCGGTGCCGCTTCATTTCACGCGGCTTATCAAGCGCCGCTATAACCAAGCCGCATTGATCGGGCGGTTTTTGTCCGAAGCCGTCAAAATCCCAACGCAGAATAATATGCTCAAACGCATTAAGGCGACCGCGCCGCAAGGCCATAAAAACGCCGCCGCCCGCCACGATAACGTCAAAAACGCCTTTGTCGTGCCGGACAAAATGCGCCCCTTGTTACAGGGAAAGTCGATTTTATTGGTGGATGATGTGTACACGACTGGAGCAACGGTCAATGCCTGCGCCAAAGCCTTGCGCAAGGCTGGCGCGGCGCGCGTTGATGTGTTGAGCATCGCCAGAACAATTCGCAGCTAACCTGAATTTTCCTTGAACGACAGCGAGCAACAGCCGCTTATCCGTGTCTTGAGCGCGGGCTCAGCCCCTCGCGCATTAATGCAAGGCGGAGCGGCGAACAGGCCGAAATTGCGGCGAGCCCAGACCGCCGCACGCGATGAATAAACGGATTATCCGTTGACACGCCGCGATGAAACGCATCAATCCCCACACCGCGCACCGCCATATCGGCCTTGCGTTTGCGGGCATAGCCCTCCAACACCGCCGCCGAGCCGATATCCAGCCCGTTATAGGCGGCATCGCGCACCGTATCGGTCAAATCCTCCACATCACGCAGGGATAAATTCATCCCTTGCGCCCCGATGGGCGACACAACATGCGCGGCCTCCGCCAGCAGCGCACAGCGCGGCGCGGTCAGGCACGCGGCGCGAGCGTTGATGAGCGGCCAGCTCTGCGGCTTTGTCATCAGCTCAACCCGCCCCAAAATGCCGCGTGTGCGCTCTTGAATCGCATCGCGCAGTGCAGCGGGTGGCAAGGCCATGAATTGCGCCACACGGTCCGCGCGGTCAACCCAAACAAGGCTGGATCGCTTGCCTTGCAGCGGCACAAGGGTAAACGGGCCGGATGGCCTGTGAAACTCGGTCGATGTGCCGTCGTGGTCTTGTGTGTGATCGAGCAAACAGGTGATGGCCGCGGCGTCGTATGCGGCGCTGTGAAGCTCTATGCCGGCCGCCTCCCGCACCGCCGATCCGCGCCCGTCCGCGCCAATCACGAGCGGCGCGACACATGTTTGCCCGCCTTTCAAGCGCATGGTCGCGGCGGATGGGTTTTGCGGGGATTTAAAAGCGATTTCCCCAATCACCGCCCCGCACAGCAATGTCACAGCGTCATGTTCCGCCAACAAATCAAGCATATGGCGGCGCAGCGGGTCGAGCGGGATGTTATAGCCGAATTGCTCTTGGCCTATTTCATGGGCGTGGAAAATTTCGTCAATCGTGCTGCTCTTTCTCCCCGCGCCCGCCGCATCAGTTGCCGGCCAATACGAATCATCAATGATGCGCAAGGAGCGCAGCGGCGCAGCCAGCGCCGACACACCCGCCATCACCCCGAATCGGCCAAGGCTGTCGCAGGCGCGCTCCATCAACGCCACGGTTCGCCCGCTTTGCAGCGCTGTGGTCAGGTCGTCCTCCGCGTCACGCCGCGCGCCCTTTTTCGGTGTTTGGGGTTCGGGGTATGGCGCGGCCTCAATCACCGTGATTTTCAGGCCGTCCTGCGCCAAAATCAAGGCACAGAGCGCCCCCGGAACACCCGCGCCGACAATGATCACATCGCTTTTGATCGGGGCGGTCTTCGCATCGTTTTTATCGGCTTTGTTAGCGGCCTTCGGCATTTTCTATCCCATTGTTAATAATAGCGATTATAGACAAAAATCATTTTATGTTGCAAAGCACAATAAAAGGCCTTATAACCACATCAAGCCGTTTCAACAACTATAAAGAAACCACAAGGAGGATGAAATGAGCAACGCAAAAATTGAAATCTACACATGGTCAACCTGCCCGTTCTGTATGCGTGCGAAGGCATTGCTGGACAGCAAAGGCGCGGCCTACAACGAATATGACATCACCGGCGACGAAGCCGCCCGCGTCAAAATGGCCGAGCGTTCCAACGGTCGCCGCACCGTTCCGCAAGTCTTCATCAATGGCGAATGGGTCGGCGGGTGCGATGATTTATACGTTTTAGACGCCGACGGACAATTGGACAAAAAACTCTCCAAAGCCGCCTAAACAGACGCCCCAAAAACACACCCAAACCCGCCCCTCATAAGGCGGGTTTTGCTTTTTACGGAACGGACTAACGGCTCATCAACACATGGTAATATGTGTAGCCGTATGTTGCGTCAAAATAGGCGCAGAAGTTTTGTTTGCCTTCGAATATGGCGGCTTGTTCCCCGAGTTCGCCGGTGCCTTCGGGGAAGGTTGTTAAGGTTCCGTGATAGCCGGCATAGCCTGTGAACCCTTCCGTCGGCGGGTTGCCGCCGTCTTGTATGCCGAGCGATTTATTGATGAGGGTGCAAACGGTTTTATCAAGCCCGTGGATGATCAACACCAGTTCATCCAAATCCGAGCCGACATCAACAACGCTTATGGTGCGAAAAATGTTGCGCCGATACACGCCGCCCGAGGCGCTGGGCAAGGATTTATCGAAGGCCTTATCGTCCAAAAAATCGGGCGAAATTCCGCCGCCTTCAATGTGAAATAATTTGCATAAATTGGTCGTGCAGGTGGCGTTGGCGGCGGACAGATGGGTCACAGACGATGCCATGTCAAACCCGTGTTCCGGCACTTTGGCAAGGCGCATCCGCATGATCGCTTGTTCCAGCGATGTGCCGTATTGGACGAATTGGGCGGCATAGAGTTTGGCTTTGTCCTTGGCGATGCCTTCGCCGCCGCTGCGGCTGCTCTGCGTTACCGCATAGGACAGCGCCGCGAACAAGGCCACGGCGATCAAAATCAAAAACAAGACGTTGCCGGATTGGCCGGATCGGTGTTTCACATCGGTCATGATGAATATTATAGCCATTTAATATTGAGGATGCCTTAATAAGCGCATCATGCAGATGGCGGGCGGACTCAAAAAAACTGGGAAAATCAGGAAAACTGGGAAGAAAGAAAAATGGTGCCCCTGGTCCGACTCGAACGGACACTCCTTGCGGAACCGCATTTTGAGTGCGGCGCGTCTACCAATTCCACCACAGGGGCATGTCGCGCGGTGCGCGTGTGCAAAATAGACTTGCGCACTATAGCGAAATCATCCTATGAAGCAACTGAAAAATGTCGTATCTGCAAAACTGTGTAAGGCATCCCCCCGATGAGCCCCCAAATGAACGAAGAAAACCAACAAAATAATGTGCCGAACGGGGGTCATGACGGCGTACCGGACACACCCCCCACCCCGCGCAGCCTCTCACAATTGATCGAGGATACCCTAGACGGTTTCAGCGGTGAAACGGTCAGTTTTTCCGCCATCGCCAGCGCGTTTCACGAGCGCGGATTCGGCATGTTGTTGATGATTCTTTCGGCGCCGATGGCGCTCCCCCTTCCTGTTCCGCCGGGGGTGAATATTATTCTGGCGACGCCCCTATTGTTTTTGACGGCGCAACAAATGGCGGGGGCGCGGGTGCCTTGGTTCCCTCAATTCATCCTGAATAAAACGATTAAACGCAGCATGTTTGAAAAAACCATGCGCGCCGTTTTGCCGTGGATACGGCGGATCGAGAATTTAAGCCGCCCCCGATTCGGTTTCATTACCCAAGGTGTGTTTTCGCATCTTATCGGCCTGTGCGGGTTGGTGATGGCGATTTCTGTTTGCGTGCCGCTGCCCCTTACCAACTCTGTCCCCAGCCTTGGTATATGCTTGATGTCCATCGGTGTATTGATGCGCGACGGATTAGCGGTGGTTGCCGGCATGTGTGTCGGGCTTGGGTGGATCGCGCTTTTGCTTATTCTGGGTGAAGCTGGTATAAGATATGCAGTTTCATTCGTCACCGGATAAGGATTTTTGTCATGATGTGTCGATGCCTTCCTTCCCTTTGCGATACGATTTTCAAAAACCCGTTGGTTGTCGGCGGGATGCTCATGGCTATTGGTGTTTTCTCGCTCGGCTTTGCATTCACCGCTCAATATGGGTTTAACTTGCATCCCTGCGTTTTGTGTATTTACCAGCGCTGGCCTTATGGCATCGTCATCGCCCTTGGAGCGCTGGCGGTGTTTATGGGGCGCAAGAATCCAAAAATGGCAGCCCTGTTCATCTTTATGGGTGCCGTTGCGTTTTTGGTTGGCGGCGGAATCGCGGGTTTTCATGTCGGGGTTGAACAAAAATGGTGGAAAGGCACGGAGAGTTGCGGCGTGCCTGATTTCATCCTCAATGGATCAGTCGAAGATTGGCAAGCCATGATTATGAACGCCCCAGCCGTGCGGTGTGACGAGATTCCATGGTCGTTTTTGGGATTATCAATGGCGGCGTATAACTTTGTTTTATCATTGTTTTATGCGCTTTATGCCGGCACTGCCGCCATCCTCATCACCCGCAAGGCCAACCGCCTTTAGATGTTTTCGAAGCGCTCTTGCCGCCTTGGCATGATCTAAAACTGTGGACAGATCTAGGGCGCGCCTTGCGCCGCAGGGCGGCGCGCGCTAAGAGTTAACGATATCCATCCATATAAAAACAACAATGAGGACACCATGGCCGGAAGCGTAAACAAAGTCATCTTGATCGGCAATCTGGGGAACGACCCCGATGTGCGGACAATGCAAAACGGCGGCAAGGTCGTGAACCTGAGCATCGCAACATCCGAAAGCTGGAAAGACAAAAGCGGTCAAAAGCAAGAGCGCACGGAATGGCACCGCGTTGTCATTTTCAACGAAGGCCTTGTTAAAGTGGCCGAAAGCTATCTCAAAAAAGGCGCAAAAGTCTATATTGAAGGCCAGATCGAAACCCGCAAATGGCAAGACCAGAACGGTCAGGAAAAATACTCGACCGAGATCGTCCTGCGCCCGTATCGCGGTGAATTGACCATGCTCGACAGCCGCGGCGGAAGCGCAAGCGGCGGCGGCTTTGAAGGTGGCAATGATTACGGCGGTGGCTATGGCGGCAACGCCGGTGGCGGCCACATGGGCGGCGGGAATGCCGGCGGCAATCGCGGCGGCGGAAACACAGCTCCGGCTCTTGACGAGTTTGAGGATGAAATTCCGTTCTAATATGCTATACTGATACGGGTCGTCGGGAAGGATGCAATGTGTCCTGCCCGCCTCGGTAACATACATCAACAGGATTGGACGCATGATGGCAACCACAGCAATCACGGTGGCACGCACCACACCAGCGGCAAATACAGCCTCTCGGGCAGCCCCGCACGCAGCAGGAAAAAAACCGTTTTTCATGGCTTTGGCCGCTTCGGCTTTCATCTGGGTCGCCGCGCATGGTGGCGTAATGGCGCAGGATGAGAGCTTCGCCATCGACACTCAAGGTGCCAACGAACAAACCGCCCCGATTGATGTGCCGGCTCCGGCTGAAGACACAGCATCCGAGGATTTCGCCATTGAAGAAACCGCGCCAGAAGCCGCCGCAGAAGCTCCGATTGCCGATGACGCGCAAAACAACAGCGCCAAATTCGAATTGGCGAAAGAGATTATTCGCCTGTCCCCTATTGAAGGCCCGCTGAACCAAACGATTGAGGATTTATCCTTAAAAGTTTCGGCGGACAAGCGCATTTTGTTTAAGTCCATCATTAATCGTTCGATCAAGGTTGACCGTTTGAATGCGGCTGCGGAACTGGCGTTTGTTGAGATTTTCACCCTTGAGGAACTCAAGGCGATGCGCGAATATTATGCCTCCGAGGCTGGCAAATCCATCCGCGTCAAGATGCCGTTATTTGAAGAGCGGGTAAACCCCGTCATCCGATCCATGATTGAAGACGCTTTGTTTAACGTTCAAAACAGCCATGTTAACTTCTCCGGCGGCGCTCGTTAATCTACGGTGGCGATAATAGCGCCAGATTACATGCTTTAGCCATCAAAAGCGCCTTATCCGAGGCGCTTTTTTCATGCTCGTTTTATGCGTCAATCTGTTTTGAGTCTTTAGCCCTCAATTTGAGCGTCATCCATCGATGATTGTGACAATTGCTTGGCAGCAGGGTCATTGATACGCCCCATATCGGCGACCATCTTGAGTACTTGCGGCGCCGTTTTGCCCGCGCCGCGCAATTCATGAACGCACAGCGCCCCATGGCGTTTGGACATAACGGGGTGTGTTTTCGCATCGGGGTCGATCAAGAGCGGGTGATGGTGGTAAAGCGGCGCATCAAACCCCCAAAGCGTTTGCAACAAACGATGCAGATGACTCGCCATAAACAGATCAATTCCGCGCGTGACAAGGGTGACGCCTTGCAAGGCGTCATCAATCACAACGCTGGCGTGGTAACTGGTCGGGCAATCCTTGCGCGCCAAAACCACATCGCCGAAAATATGCGGCAATGGATTTTGCCGCCCTTGCGCCAAATCCGTCCAGCCTAAATCAATACCCTGCACCGCCGCCAAGGCCGCGTCGACATGAAGCCTGAGCGCATAGGCATCGCCGCGCGCGATTCTATTTTGTGCATCTGCGGGGTTCAAGGAGCGGCATGTTTGCGGATAGGTCGCGCCATCCGGCCCGATCATCGCGGCGTGGCCTTGCGCTCTCAGGTCATTTTGCGCTTGGGCGATGTCCTTGCGCGTACAAAAACAAGGGTACACAAGCCCGCGCCGTGCGAGCGCATCAATATAGCCCGCATAAACATCAAAATGATCGGATTGCCGCCGCACCGGTTCTTCCCAGTTCAAGCCAAGCCAGTGCAAATCATCATAAATGGCTTGTTCGTATTCCGGCCTGCACCGCGTGGTGTCGATGTCTTCTATTCTGAGAATAAACCGCCCTGAATGTTCCGCCCCATCGCCAAGCCCCCCATCACCAAGTACATGGGCGCAGGTAAACAAAGCCGAAAACACGTTGCCCAGATGCAAAAACCCCGTCGGTGACGGGGCGAACCGGACAATAACGGGGTTTGCAGCACCGCTAGCCAAATCCTGAACAGAATTTTGAACAAGAGCCTGAACGGATGGCGGAATAATGTTTGGGGGAATGTTCATCACTCAAAACCGGCGTCAAAATGAATCACGACAAAGCCAGACAGACCGCCAAAACCGTTCCTTACGCGCATAAAACGGCACAACAAGAAAACAGCCCCACAGCCTTCAAAAACGACAACCGAAATACGAGTCAAAAACCGCCGCCCCTTCCCTTTCACAAAAAGGAGGGGGCAGTGTTTCATGTGTCTTAGTCTTCGGATTTACGGCGGAGCGTTGTGGTTTTCAATGTCTTGCGACCGCCACTGCGTTGTTTTGATTTGTCGTCACTGTTGGACGACATGGACAACGAATAAGACGATGATTTTTGCGCTTGTTGTTGTTCGGTTGCGGCGCTGTTGCCTTTGAAATCGTCATCATTGTCGGCGCTGTCTTGTTCGCCGTTATAACCGTCATTATTGTTTGAACGGTTGTCGCCGCCCTTGGGCTGTGACGAACGGTGTGCCGGAATGGGGATCGGCTTTTGCGATTTATCGCTGCGGTCGGATACGGCAATCTCGATCTCGATCCGTGCCGTCACTTTGCGCAGTTCGTGAACGGCTTCTTCAAGCTGTTGACGCAGCGGCACATCCTTCGGGCGAACTTGCCATGTTTCGTAATTGGTGATGCAGCGCTGGGTCGCGTCGCTCAATCTTTTGATAAGGTTTTCATTTGTCATGATGGATGACCTCTTTTTCTTTCTTTTTGTTTGTCTGTCGTGTTCATGCATCATTGCATAAACAGTTTAATAAAAATTTATGGCTTAGCTGGCGCCGAACACATTGTTAATTTGTTGCGTCACCCGCACGAATGTTGTGCGTTTGCTGAGTTCTTTTAACTGGCGCGCGCCGACATAGGTGCAAGCCGAGCGAATTCCGCCCAGAATATCCTGCATCGTGTCGTTGACGTCGCCGCGATACGGGACTTTAACAGTTTTGCCTTCACTGGCGCGATATTCCGCAACGCCGCCGGAATGGCGTTTCATGGCTGTGTCGCTGCTCATCCCATAGAAAACGGAGAATTTTTGGCCGTTTTCCTCGACAATGTCGTTTTCGCTCTGGTCATGCCCTGCGAGCATCCCGCCCAGCATCACAAAATCCGCGCCCGCGCCAAAGGCTTTCGCCAAGTCGCCGGGGACGGTGCAACCGCCATCCGCACAGACAAGGCCGCCAAGGCCGTGCGCCGCATCGGCACATTCGATAATCGCCGAGAGCTGGGGATAGCCGACCCCCGTCATTTTGCGGGTTGTGCAAACGCTTCCGGGGCCGATCCCGACCTTCACGACATCGGCACCGCTGAGGATCAATTCCTCGGTCATTTCGCCGGTCACGACATTGCCCGCCATAATCGCTTTGTCGGGGTAAATGTCGCGCATACGGCGGATAAATTCGGAGAATTGTTCGCTGTATCCGTTGGCGACATCAATGCAAATTTTTTCGATGGCGTCATCGCCGACAACATCAAGAACCGCTTTTAATTTGGCTTGGTCGTCATCACTGATGCCGATGCTGTACCACACCGATGCGGCCTCGGGCTGTTTGAAAAATTTGCTTAAATCCTCAACCGAGTAATGCTTGGTCAGGGCAACACTCAAACCCTGTCCATGCGTATGAAAGGTCTTCGCCATCGCCATCGTGCCGACACCGTCCATATTGGCGGCGACAACAGGAATGCCACGGAATTTTCGGCCACTCCATTTAAAGATATAGTCGCGGATAATATCCACGTCTTTACGGCTTTTCAACGTGCTCCGTTTCGGGCGGATCAACACATCCTTGAAATCAAGCTTTATATCTTCTTCGATACGCATTTCATTCGCCTTTCGGCCAGTTTTACTGAGGTTTTTACAGGAAGGCCACACATTACACCAAAGTTTTCACAAAGAACACCATAATTTGCACGGTTTTACAAACCGTGCAGGGGGAACACCATAATTTACACGGTTTTACAAAACTGCGCGGGGCAAGCGCCGCCTTTTCTTGCTTACCGATGCCTATTTGACTATAACAACAACCAAGACGATACAAAGACAGATAAAGGCCATTTTCCATGCACCCTTCCGCCCTTTATATGGGGTTTTCAGTTTTTAGCTGGAGCCTTTACCCGTTGCTCATCGTTTTTGGCACGGAGAAAATCGGCGCGATTACCTTTGTTTTGGTGTGTCAGGCCTTGGCCGGCGTTTCGGCACTGTTCATGATTCCGGCAACGCTCAGCGGTGCATCGCGCGGGCCTCAAATCGCCCGCTTGAGGGGAGCGCTCGGACAGCTCAGCCTCGAAGGATGGGGCGTTGTGATGGGTGTGGGGCTCAGCTCCGCCCTGTGCCATGTATGTTTTGTCTATGCGCTTGGCCTTACCTCCAAAATCGGGGCGTCGATCATCTATGAAACATGGCCGATTTTGGCGATGTTTATGACGGCCTCGATCATCAATAAGGAATGGGACAGCCTGCGCTTGTTTCACTATGTTACGGCGTTTATTGCATTGATCGGGATCGGCATGATCACCATTTCGGATCAGGCCAAATTCCTTGAATATATCCTGTATCCCAAGGACAGTTTTGCGGGGTTTGATATGATGTCGGTGCTGGGGTGCATTATTGCCTTTATCGGGGCGATCATGATGGCGATGTCCACCTTGTTGCGGGCGCGGATATCCCTGTATATCGGGCGCAAAATCATCCCCGATTCCGCCCACAGCATGGCGCCCCATATCGTCAGCGAAGCGGTATCACGCCTTGCGACAATCCCTGTCTTGCTGTTCTTTTTCGGGGTGTTTCCGGAGGAGAACAGCTTTGACGCCATGAACATCACCGCGATGGTGATTATGGGGGTTGTCTTGTTCAACATGGGGACGGCGGCGCACAGCAAAGCCTTGATCTTCGCCCGTTCCCCGACCATTAATTTATGGTGGTTTATGATGCCTGTGCTCGCCGTCTTATGGTTGGAAATGGCGGGGTTTTCGAACATCACACCGCTCATCGCGGGCGGTATGATGTTGATTTTGGGCGCGAATATCCTGCTCGCGCTCGATGGTTTGAAAAAGCCTGCAAATCTTGCGCCACAGCGGCGCGACACGGATGAGGAATAACCCTCATCCCGCCCGCTTATAAGCCGCTATTGAACCGTCCAGCCGCCATCCAGCGTATAGGAACCGCCGCGCATTTGCGAGGCTGAGTCCGAGCATAAAAACACGGCCAAATCGCCAATTTGTTCGGGTTTTGTGAAGTCTTTGGACGGTTGTTTTTCGGACAGGAGTTTAACCCGCGCTTCATCGCCAGAAATGCCGTCCCGCGCCGCAATCGCGTCGATTTGTTTTTGCACCAGCGGCGTCAAAACCCAGCCCGGGCAAATCGCGTTGCAGGTGATCGCGGTTTCCGCCGTTTCCAGCGCGACAACCTTGGTCAGGCCGATCAGGCCATGCTTGGCGGACACATAGGCCGCCTTGTTGACCGAGGCCACCAAGCCGTGGACGGAGGCGATGTTGATAATCCGCCCCCAGCCCGCCTTCCGCATCATCGGCAAGGCCGCCTGAATCGCGTGAAACGGTGCGGAGAGCATCAACGACACGATCAAATCCCATTTGTCGCGCGGGAAGTTCTCGACCGGTGCGGTGTGTTGAATCCCCGCGTTATTGACCAAGATATCCACGCTGCCGAGCTTTTTCGCCGTGTCCGTGATCAAGGCTTTGACCGCGTCGGGGTTGCTCAAATCATTGCCCATGTACAAGGCTTTGACGCCGTGTTCTTTTTCAATCGCGCCACGCAGGGCTTCAATCTCGGCGGCGTCGCCAAAGCCGTTAAGGACGATATTCGCCCCCTGCCCCGCCAATTTACGGGCGGTGGCGAGGCCGATCCCGCTGGTTGAGCCTGTGATGACCGCTGTTTTGCCTTTGAGGGATGCTGACATGGTGTGTTTCCTGCGTTTGTTTGTGGGATGGGGTCTAAATTTTGAAGAATTTGTCGGCTTGGCTGAAATAATCGCTTTTTTTGGCGATTTCGGCGTCGACGCGGGCAATTTCGGCGTTGAGGTCGTCTTTATAGAGCTTCAACTCTTCCACCGACATATTGCTGAGGTCTTTGAAGGCTTTCGGCTTTTTGCCGCGCAGGTCTTGATCGTCATCAAACATGTCTTTCCCCTTTCATCATGATGAATTTCGATTAAACTATGTAATCACCGTGGAAAAGGCAAGACGTGACACGACCAAAGCCCCGTATATTCGCAGCTTCGCCCCAAAACATCAACGATTCATAAAACAAAGACAAATCATGAAAGCCATTCATATAACCGCCCCGAACACCCCCGACAACCTTGCGATGATTGAGGCTGAGCGCCCTGTTCCAAGGGATGGGCAGGTGTTAATTCGCGTGCATTATGCGGGGGTGAATCGCCCTGATTTGCTCCAACGCAAGGGAATGCACCCGCCGCCGGTCGGCGCATCCGAATTTCCGGGGCTGGATGTGGCGGGCGAGATTGTTGAAACGCGCGGCGATTGCGGCGATTTGAACGTGGGCGATGCCGTTTGCGCGTTGCTCGGCGGCGGCGGCTATGCCGAATATGCGGTGGCGGATGCGGGGCTGTGCCTTGCCGTTCCCAAGGGGGTCGACATGGTGCAGGCGGCGGCCTTGCCCGAATGTGTGTTCACCGTTTGGAATAACCTGTTTTTGCGGGGCGAGCTCACCGCCAACGATACGGTGTTGATCCATGGCGGCACCTCGGGGATCGGGAGCTTCGCCATTCAAATGGCGCGGGCGGCGGGGGCGCATGTCGTTACCACCGCCGGAAGCGATGAAAAATGCGCCGCGTGCCACGAACTCGGTGCCCATCACGCCATTAATTACCGCACGCAGGATTTTGTTGAGGCGATTGAATCCGCGATTGGCACAGAGCGCGTGAATGTGGTGCTGGACATGGTTGGCGGCGATTACATCGCCAAAAATCTGCGCCTCATGGCGCCGGAGGGGCGGCATGTGAACATCGCGTTTTTGCGCGGGGCGAAGGCCGAGATTGACCTGTCGGTCATCATGAAAAAACGCCTCATCATGACGGGGTCGATGCTGCGCCTTCGTCCGCTGGCGGAAAAAGAACGTCTGGCGGCGGGGTTGCGCGATGTGGTTTGGCCGTGGCTGAATCGCGGGCAAGTCGTTCCGAAAATCCACCGCATTTTCCCGCTCAAAGACGCCCTCATCGCGCATGAAATGATGGAGCGCAGCGACCATATCGGTAAAATCATCCTCAAAGTCATCGATGATTAGCCGATAAATACGACAGCAGAGCCGTAATTTTCGCTGGCAATTCGATTCGCTTGGCGGTATAGTCGGCCTATTCCCTGTATGAGCGTGCATTTATCGTTCATCTGGTGACCCCGTAGGGGGTTGCCGGACGTGGGAAAAGACATAAAAATATATAAGGATATTTCGCTATGAACGCCAATGCGCCCCTGATGCCCAAAGCCACCGCCGTATGGTTGATTGAAAACACGGCTTTGAGCTTTGAACAAATCGCCGATTTTTGCAAAATGCACGCGCTTGAGATTCAAGCCCTCGCGGACGAAGAAGGCCCGCGCATCATCGGTCAAAGCCCGCTTGCCTCCGGCGAATTGAGCCGCGAAGAAATCGAACGCTGTGAAAAAGACCCCAGCGGTATTTTGATTATGAAGCGCAACGACCTGCCGCAGCCGAAAATCCGCGCCAAAGGCCCCCGTTACACCCCCGTATCCAAGCGCGGCGACAAGCCCGATGCGATTGCCTATTTGCTCAAACACCACAGCGAATTGACCGATGTTCAGGTCACGAAACTGATCGGCACCACGAAAACCACGATTGCCGCCGTGCGCGACCGTACGCACAGCAACATGACCAACATCAAGCCACGTAACCCTGTTGACCTTGGCCTTTGCACCTATGTCGACCTTGAAGCCGCGCTTGAAAAAGCCCGCAAGGCCTATGAAAAGCAAGGCAAAGCCCTCCCCGCCAAGCCGGCGGAAGTCGAATACGAAGACACGTCCGCAAAAAAATCCAGCGGATTTGACTTCAGCAACTTCCTCGGCACCGGAAGCGGAAGCGGCAACCACTAAGCCCATTTTTCTCGCCTCAAAAGGCGGACATATCGCCGCAGCGCCTTTCTACACCCCGTAGAAAGGCGCATTTTCGTTACAGACCGAGTAAAAAGCGCCCGCCGCAACACTTGCAAGAACGATTCTTGCGCGGTCTAATACCCCCTCATCTAGCCAAGGAGAGTGTCATGGCGAAAAGCCTGAATAAAAACCGCATGATGGGGTCGAAAATTGCCCTGCTCATTACCCTGACCGTCGTCATCACAACCCGCCAGTTTTTTGCCGACGAAAGCCTGTATCACGAAGCCTTTGAATTGCTCGGCAATTTTATGGTGGCGATTTGTGCGATGGGACGGGTCTATTCGACCGCGTTTTTGGGCGGGTTCAAGAATAACAAGCTGGTCGATCACGGCGTTTATTCCATCATCCGCAATCCGCTTTACTTTTTCTCGCTCATCGGGATTGCCGGTGTGGCGTTGATCTCCAACCATTTGGTCGTCATGCTGGGACTGCCCTTATTCTTTATTCTGCTATACAGCCGCCTGATCGCGCGGGAGGAAGGATACCTCCTCGAACAATTCGGGCAAGATTATATTGATTATAAAAAGCGTGTTCCGGCGCTGTGGCCGCGTTTTTCACAGTATCGCGCCCCCGAAACCACGCAGATGTACCCCAAGTTCCTGAACAAAGCCTTTTTGGATGCTGTGTGGTGGTTGTCTGCATTGCCGTTTATTGAGGCGGTGGAATATCTTCAGGATTTGAATATTTATCGCACATTTTTTGCAACCTAAAGCGCTTACCAACTAGGCCTCGCCCAGCATTGTAAACTCAGCATTGTAAAAAGGCACCGTAAAAACGGTGCCTTTTTGTCGTTTGATGATGAAGGTTTTGATGATGAAAACGTTGGTAGTCAATGAAATCCACGAATCAAGTGAAGATCAAAGGCAGGTCAAAATCAGGCGCGTTGCCTTGCTTCTTCGACTCCGGTAATGCCTTCTAGCTCTTCTTTGATTCTAAGTCGTTCCCTTTTAAGGTGTCTGATCCGCTCCCTATCGGCGTAGGGGGCACTTTCGCATCGCTCAATCATGCAGGATAAATCATGGTGTTTCTTTTGCAGGGATTGGTGACGCTCAGGTGACAACATTGGCGATCCTTTTTCGTTGGTGTTTTTGAAGTATGTGCAGACTTATTAAGGTATCAAAATATGGTTAATATTTCCTTAATATCCCTCAAAAATTCGGGCAAGGATACAGGTGAAACTTTGGGCGAAACTTTGGGCAAAATTGCAGGCAAAAAAAAACCGCCTGTAGAAGGCGGTTTAAAGTTCTTTTAGCATGCTCGAGGAGGAACAGATGAATAACGTCATCTATCTTCATTATACATAATAACAATTAATGCCCACTAAACTTTATCTTGGATTTTATCTAATTATGTAAAATAATTTATTATTTCCCTCTCACCATAAAATTTCCTGAGCTTAAAGAGTTTGCGTCTCTATGCTCCGCAAGTGCGGAGATTAATCTTTTTCCGTCAAGACGTTTTGAATAAAATTCTGGCAGCCATTTCAGAATCTCTAAAATTCTGGACGTAATTTTTTCATTTGTAATTTCCACCGTAATTTCTTTAATTTTTATGCCCGCTCCAAATGCATTTTCCATGCTATCGGGAGGAATAATAGATACAGTTTTCGGGTCACTTAAATCTTCAAAAGCCACAATTGTAGGCTAAAATTTCCTATCGGTGAGAACGGCCTTTGTTCCCACCTCTAATTGGCTGTAATATTTATAACTACGGTCTGCTTTAGTTTTATCGTAAGGGAATGCGCCCCTGAATTCATCCCGCCCTGACGGAATCAATGCGAATAAATAGCCCCTTTCGCCAAGATCCACCGCGACGGCCTCACCAAAGGTTCTGGACGATCCGACTCCATTGGGAAAATAGAATAAAGGCGGCTCATAGCTATGCTCACGAACGGCATACCCTGTTTTCAGGCCTTCGGGCGTTTCGACCGTGAGCGTGACTTTATAGCGCCATTCCCACACAAAAAAAGGGTGGTCGCGCCAATAATAACGCGCCTCCCAAAACAGCGAGAGTAGCCCAAACACAATAAGGCAAAGGATAATCCTACCAGCCGATAACCCAAAAGACGCCATCCTTCTCTACTTTCACTCACTGCGACAAACATCGCAAACAAAACGGCGTACACGGCTCACGCACATCATTAAACCAGCTTACGACCAGCCCGTATTGTAAGTACCAAAAGGACAAAGCAATCCCCGCCGAGACAGACGCAACTATCGCGGGAACAGTGTGGGATATTCATCATAGTTCGTCAACCTTCGGAATGCGCGGCGCTCTACAGCTCGTCCATCGCCTTTTGCGTTGTGATCTGGCGCGGATCGGTTTTGAGGTGCAGTAAGGTGAAATGCGGGCTGGACAAGGCACGGGCAAAGGCGGCGGCGAATTCATCGTGGTGATGAATGCTCACACCGTTCAGGCCGTAGCTCTGCGCCAACGCCGCAAAATCGGGGTTGGCGAGGTCAGTCGCGATTTTGCGTTTGGGGTATTCGCGTTCTTGGTGCATGCGGATCGTGCCATACATGCCATTGTCAAAAACAATCGCGATGCCGCCGAGTTTAAGCGCCTTCACCGTGGCGAGTTCTTGCCCGCTCATCATAAATCCACCATCGCCCATTAAGGCGACACAGTGGCGATCGGGGCAATACAGCGCCGCCGCGACCATAGACGGCAAGCCATAACCCATCGCGCCACTGGTCGGGGCGAGCAAGCGCCCGCCCGCGCGGGAGCGTCCATAGCGCAAATAGCGCTGCGCCCAGCCACTGAAATTCCCCGCATCCGTCGTGATGATGGCGTTATCGGGCAAGGCCGCGCGCATCGCCTTGAACACGACATTCATATCAAACCGATAGCGCGAGTCGGGGGTAATCTCCGTCCATTGCTCATAGAGCGCACGAAGCTGCGCCCGCCACTGCGCGGCCTGAGGCTTCATCTTTGGGTGCTGCACGGCGGGGGATTGCGTCAATGCAGTGATGAAATCCTTGCCGGAGGCGTGAATCGCGAGATCCGCCGTGTAGACTTTGCCCAATTCCGCCGCATCGGCATGGATATGGACAAAGGCTTGGGTTGGTTCGGGAATGGACAGGAGGGTATAGCCTTGTGATGTAATCTCGCCCATGCGCCCGCCGAGTGACACGACCAAATCAGCCTGTTTCACTGCGGCGACCAGCTTCGCATTCGGGCCTGTGCCGAGTTCCCCGACATAGCATGGATGGCGGTGGTCAAACAGATCATGACGGCGGAACGAGGCCGCAACAGGAATATCCATCGCCCCCGCCCAATCCTCAAACGCCTTACATGTCGCATCGTCATAGCCCGATCCGCCGATCACGATCAACGGGCGCTCCGCCATTTCCAGCGCGGCGATAAAGGGGGTGATCTCGGCTTCGCCCATGGTTTCGAGGGCGGTTTGGAGGGCAGTTTTGGGGGTGGCTTTTGGAGTGTACGATGTTTGATGCGTTGTTGTTTCGGTTAACATATCCTCCGGCAATGCCACAACCGCCGGCCCCATGCGGCCGCTTATTGCCTGTTCAAAGGCTTTGGCGATCTGCGCGCTCACATCCTCGGCTTTGTTGATCTGGGTTGTCCATTTGGCGACGCTGCCGAACATTTTGTCATAGTCGACTTCTTGGAATGCTTCACGCCCCATCTGGTCGCGGGCGACTTGCCCGATCAGCAAAATCATCGGGGTGGAGTCCTGTTTCGCCGTGTGGACGCCAATCGACGCATTACACGCCCCCGGCCCCCGCGTGACAAAACAAATGCCGGGCTTGCCGGTGATCTTGCCATAGGCCTCGGCCATGAACGCCGCGCCGCCTTCTTGGCGGCATGTCACGACTTTGATTTCTGGGTGGTCAATAAGGGCATCCAGCGCCGCGAGGTAGCTCTCACCCGCCACACAAAAAATCGTATCGACCCCGTGCGCCGCCAGCGCATCAATCAATATTTGTCCGCCTGTGCGGGCGGCTGGCAAAACGGCATTGGCCGGATGGGAGGATGTCGTCATGCGGTTTATCCTTTCGGCGTTATCGGCGCGGCGTTATCAGCGTTCGTTATTCATCTTATACGGCTTATGTGGGCAATCAGCGGCCTGCCTAGGCCGCCTCTCCCATAATCCGGCGCAAGGCGATATACATCCCCGCATCGACACAGCGCACATTATATTGCGCGGCGATGCGGAGCATTTGCGCCACGTTTGCCGCAATATCGCGGGCGGTGCGGGTCTTGGCCTCCGCCGTTTTGGCCTTGGTTTTCAGGTTCACATCGTCCGGTACATCCATCGTCATTTCAACAAACGCCGCAATCACGCCCCCCGGATTGGCGATAAAATCGGGAACAACCGTGATGCCGCGGTCGTGGAAAATATTATACGCATCTTGGGTGCAGGGGCTGTTGGCACCCTCGATCACCATTTTTGCCTGAACACTGCCGGCATTATCGGCGTGTAAAACATTATGCAAGGCGCAGGGGAATAAAATATCCGTTTCGATTTCCAAGATAGTCTGGGGCGTTGCAAACGGCTTGGCCTCGCTCACCAGCAAGGCTTTGGCCTTTTCCACATCCATCGCGGCGAAGGCGGCCAGAAGCTCTTGCGACACGGGTTTATCAAACATCCATCGCCCTATCTCGTTTTTAACCGTGGCATTATCCACCGCCAAGCGCGGGTCGGACACCGCCACAAGACGCCCGCCGAACCCCGAAAAATAGCGAATAACCGCCGCGCCCATCGCGCCAACCCCTTGCACGGCGAAACTGCACAGCGCGGGGGATTTGCCTTGATGTTCCAGCGCTGCCTTCGCCGCCACCGCCACGCCGTATCCGGCGATTCCTTCACGGTCGTAATCTGTGCCGCCCATATCCAGCGGTTTGCCGGTGAAACAGCGGCGCGACCCCGTCGCCTCGCACGCCCATAATGCGTGGACGGGCTTCGCCCCGACATCGAAACCAAAACCGCCGAAAACACCGCCATTTTCAAACAAGAACGGTTTGCACAGCGCCACAAAGCGGCGATATTTCTCCTCGAATCCCGCTTCGTCGGATGATGCCTTGAGGCCGGATTTGCTCCCCCCCATCGGCAATCCGGCGGCCGCGTTTTTCAAGGCCATTTTATGCGCCAGCATGCGCACTTCGTCCAGCGATACATCGGGGGTAATGCGCGTGCCGCCCTTGCCGCATCCTTGGCCATCCCGCCCGTGAAGCGGGCCGTTCAGGCTGATTGCCGTGTTATGCACGACAATAAACCCCTCAACCCCCATCGCAGGGTCACGGACTATGACTTCCAGCACTGGGGCGGTGGAGTCGAAGCGTTTTTTAAGGCGTTCCAAGGCGCTCAAGAAATCGGTGCGCCCTGCGTAAGAGGCCGCCATGGAGTCTAGACGAAAATTCGGTTGTGTCATGATGAACTCCTGACGCCTAGTTTTTTACGGGAACAACATAGTTAAGCCCCATCCGACCGCCATCGGCATAGATTGTCTGCCCCGTAATATAGGACGCGGCGGGCGAAGCCAAAAATTTGACCACGGCGGCGATTTCCTCCGGCTCTCCGGGGCGTCCCATCGGGGTGCGCGACAGAACGGTGCGGCGTGCGGCCTCATCCGCCATCGCAACCTTGAGCATATCGGTGTTGATCGACCCCGGCCCGACCGCATTGGTGCGCAGGCCATAGGGGGCGAGGCTGATCGCCATCACTTTGGTGAGTTGGTTAATCCCGCCTTTGGACACGATATACGGAGCGATATCGGGAATCGCCAGCACCGCATTGACCGATGACATATTGATAATCGCGCCAAGGCCGTCCTTAATGATGCCGGTTTCGTTTTGGGCGATCATCGCCTTCGCCGCCGTTTGGCCGCACAGGAAAACGCCTTTCAAATTGACTGACAAAACACGATCAAAATCTTTTTCTTCCAGATCCAAGAACGATGCCTTGTGAATGATGCCCGCATTCGACACCATCACATCGATCCGCCCGAAATTCGTGACCGCGGCGTCCACCATGGCCTTGACGCTCGTGGCGCTCGACACATCGGTTTTGACGAACACGGCGTTTTTGCGCAAGGCTTGGGGGAGGCTCTCAACGCTTTTCGTTCCTTTTGCCTCGTCAATATCGGCGAGAATGACCTTCGCGCCATCCTCCAAAAACATTTTGGCACAGGCAAAGCCAATGCCTTGCGACGCGCCGGTGATAATCACGGACTTACCGGCAAAAACGGTTGCTGTGGTCATGATATTTTCCCTGTTCCTGCTCTATATTTCTATGCCGCCCGTACTGGACAGCTTTTTCAATGATGGTATGATGACGACAAGGATATAACCTGTCAACACGCGACGCAGCAGGCTCACAACACTGTGCAAATGCTCAAAACCCATAAGGAAACCGCCACAATGATGTCATTATCCCATCGGTTACGGATTGTTTTTGCGGGGGCGCGAACCGGCGTTTTTATCGCGGCTTTTGGATTGTTTTTTGCTTTGCCTGCGGCATTTTCACCTGAAAACGGCGGCGAAGCGGCGGCACAAAGCACATTGCAACAAACCATCGAAAGCGCCAAGGGCAAAGCCGATGAGGGCGATGAATCGCGCTTCATCTACCGCCCCAAAACCTTTACACCGCATGAGATTTTGTTGATGTATGTGTCGCAAAATTCCACCTATGACAACCTGATTCAGGCTTTGGTGGAGCGCCAGCTCACCATCATCAAACCGCATTGCGCCACCGCCGACCGTATTGTCCGGCAATTGCCGGAGCCATATTACGCCGTGGCCTTCCCACCGAATATGCGCAAGGAAGGCGCGCCCGAACACCCGATTTCCGGCCAGTGGCGCGAGGTCCTTAAACTCAAGGCCTGTAACCGCGTTCATACATTTAATTTCTTGGTATCCGCCGCGAGCCACGGATTACCGCTGCCCTTACCCTTATTGAATGGCGAGAGCATCATCGACCCGATTTACCAAACCATGGCGGAAAACAAAGTCGCTGAAGCCCTCAAACTGAAAAACCCCGAACAATGCGCCCAAGGCGGCACAATGTTGGTTCAGGACACCCGACTGCTGGGCTATATTCAAGCCGACCGTTCGCTTGGCAAAGACAATGACGACCGCGGCTGGTTCGAAGAATGGGATGTCTGGAATTGCCGCGAACACGCCAAAGCCCGCGTCGCCATGATCATGACCGACCTCGGCTCTTTTGATATTCGGGTTCAGGTTCTTTAAACTGCAACAAAACGGGGGTTGGCGGGCGTTATTGCACGCCCGTTTGCCGCAGGTTTTTTACTTCAGTATTGTTCAAGGCATCCTTCAACACCGCAATTTCGGTGCGCATTTCGCCGTTCATGACGGTTAATTCTTTGACCGCCTCAATCAACAAAGCCGTGATGCGGGCATAATCCACCGCGTGGTAATCTGTCACATCAACCTTGTTTCCGTCGTTTGTTTCGACCTGCGCCGCGCCGATACTCACCACTTGCGGCAAAACGGCGAAGACGTCTTGTGCGATCAGTCCGATTTCCTCTTTCGCCGCTGCCTTATCACCCACCTTATCACCCACCTTATCGCCCATATCGGTTTTTGTTGTGGAACGATACGTCACGCCGTTCAGGGCATTCACCTTTTCCAGCGCGCCCTTAATCGGTTTGACGTCGGTTTTGAACCGTCCGTCGGAATATGTCACCCACGCATTCGCCCGCCCCTGCCCCGCCGCACTGGCGGTATTGGGAAGGTCAATGCGGTATGACGGATTCGTCACCCCGACCCCGACATTACCGCCAAAATACGACCGCGCCGTTCCGTTCGCATAGAAGGCATAAGAGTTAACAGCCGTTGCTTCCTCATCCGTTGCGTAAAAACCGTAATAATTTTGAACCGTGCTGCCCGCCTGATTGGCCAAATTCGCATAAAAAGAATACGCGTTGGTGATCGCACTGTTGTTCGCATTCGCCATAAGCGCCTGCACCGCGTATGCGTTGGTGATGCTTCCTCCGCCCGCATTGCGCACATAATTATACGATCCGCGCGCATGGGGCGTTGTATTCGCCGAATTATTAAAGGCGTAATTATAAGCCCCATGTATGATCGAACTTGTCCCACCTGTGTGGTTCAGGCCGTAATTATAGCTGCCGTATATGTTTGTGGCTGTTCCGGCGCTGCTGTTGCGTGCGTGGTTATAAGCGCCGAACATACTTGTGACCGTTCCGCTGGCGCTGTAATTATAGCCGTAATTGCGCGCCCCGATAACATTCCCGACCGTTCCTGTTCCGAAATGAGCGGCCAAATTATAGCCGGCGTGAAGCGAAGACAGGTTATAAGGGTTTGTCGCAAGCGTCGCCGCGTTGTTCAACGACGCATAAAACGCGCCTGTTCCATCCGCAGGCGGATCAACGGTGAGCAAGTTCCGGTGCATGTAATGTGTGCCGGCGGTGTTTGTGTTTGTTTCCTGAACATCCAATCGGGATGTAGGGGCGGTTGTGCCGATGCCGACGCGCCCTTCGCCCGTCACCCGCAGCGGCACACTGTATCCGCCCGTCCCGTAATTGACGATACTGACCCCGTCATCCGGTGCAGACTCGTTGTGATCCGCGTTCATGAGGATGATTTCGTTGTTGGACAAGGTGGGTTCGTTGACAATCCCGATCACCATATCCTCGGCATCCGTTATCGCGTATAAATCGGCGAGGGAATAAGGCGAAGACGCCGCCGCGCCGGACGGATTCCCCCTGAACCAGATAGTCTCGGCGCGCGCCGTTCCCTTGACATGCAGCTTCGACGTCGGCGCATCCACCCCGATCCCGAGATTGCCGTCGGGGTTTATCATAATGCCGTTCACACTCGAGTTAAAGGCAGAATCATTCACTATTTTAACGACGCCCTTGGTAAAATCATAACCCATCTGCCCGTATTTTGGAGAGCCGGCAAGGCCAGTCGAAAATATCAATATGGCATTTGAATTTGCATCGGTACCGATCCGTTGGTTGACCGCTCCCGAAGTCGTGTGTACATCCAGAACATAGGCGGGATCGGATAGCGTATCACCAACCCCGAGTTTTCCATCCAGCGTAATCATTCCGCCGGTTTTGGCTGTGATAAGGTCGGTCGTGATCCCCAGAAAATCACCGATCCCGAGCGTGCTGTCGACGCTTGCTTTGACTGTGCCACCGCTGTCCTTGATTTCAAGATTTTTGGCGATTTCGGCGACGTCCGGCGCGCCGGATTTGAGCGTCCAAAGCCCGCCGCTGGTCGATCCCGCCTCTGCATAGCTGTAGGAAAACACATAATCGTCGCTGCTCACGGGTTTGATGACGCCTTCTTGCCCTACGCCGTCATAGGCATAGCATCCGGTCTGAAACACTTTATCCGCCCCTGCCGACAGGATTGCTATGACGGGCTTTGTCGGGTCGTCCACACCGCGCAGGCGGTACGGCGCAGCCACGGCCGCATCGGTATGACCGTTATCAACACTGCCGTGATCCCAGACGCAATACCCATAGGGCGTGCCATACGGATCAGTCAGGGACGCCCCCAATGTCGACGGAAGACACCCGCCGCCGATCAGGGCAATACTGCACCCGCCCGTGCCGCTACGGATATATTCAATCGGTTCGATATAGCCGTCGGAATCGCTGTCGCGGTTATCGGCGTGCGTTGCGGCCTCCACCACCAATAATCGCGCATTGGTCATCAAATGCGTGTCGATCATGTTTTTTTGCGTTGCGCGGGTGATTGTACTGACCGGCCCGACGACGATTTGCATCCCGACCACCCCCAAAACACCGGTCAAGGCCACCGCCCCGAATAACAATGCGAAGATATTTCCGGCGCTTGAATGACGGATATTGAGACCTGAAGCGCCCCGAAGTGACGAACGTTTCCAAAGTGATACACGAAAAAAGCTGGATTTTGCGGACATATGCGCGCTCCCTTTTTCGGCTTAAAATGCTAGATCGCCAGAACATGACTTCTGGCGACCGGGAGTTAGCAACCGCAGTACCAAGAAAACGGCGCGGCAGTCTTTAGCCCGTAAAACGGGCTTGGACATACACTACCGCCTCCCGGCCCGATAAAAGGCAGGAAGGACATCTCAGATGCTTTGAACTTTTAAGGGAACAAGCATCAATGACGGCTGATGCCAGCCGCTTGGTACACTGAAGAGGTTGCTACGCCCCGAACCTGCGCAAAACGCAAGCCTACCTTTAGGATGATGGATTATGCTATAAATGTCAAGGAAGCCGTGAAGACCGCCCGAGCCCTCAACCTGAGCCTTCACCTGAACCCTCACCTTGGGCCCTTGCCCCTACTCAATATCAATCGGAACGCCCGGTTGGTATTTGGATTGGCGGACGGTGAGGAAGCTCTTGACCGACGACACATTCGGCGCGGAGGTCAAGTCATGGGTCAGGAAGTTTTGATATTCGTCCCAATCTTCGGCGACGATTTTGAGGAGGAAATCCGCCTCGCCGACCAACATGTGGCATTCGCGCACGTTCGGCCATTCGGAAACGCGTTTTTCAAATTTCTTGAGGTCGTTTTCCGCTTGGCTTTCAAGGCCGACCTGTACAAAAATCGTGACGCCGTAGCCGAGCTTCGCGGCGTCCAGATGCGCGTGATAGCCAACAATAAACCCGGCCTCCTCAAGCGCCCGTACACGGCGCAAACACGGCGGTGCGGAAATTCCCGCGCGATCCGCAAGCTCAACATTGGTAATCCGCCCGTCATTTTGCAGGTCGTTCAGGATTTTTTTGTCGATTTTATCCAATTTTACGCGTTTCATTTGATCCACTTTACGTTTATCGTCTTCCTATGTGTGGCTGTTGTACGCGAACGCTGAAGACCATGCAAGTTTTATGGACTTGTTATATTGTTGATTTTTTGGTCAACATCCGCGATACAAAGTTGCGCAAACATTCTTCATAATTGGAAAAAGGTCAAGTTCAAAAAGTATTTTTTATGAAAGACACTCCTGCAAACACCCCTGCCCCAAGCAATGCCGCCCCAAGCAATGCCACATCAAGTGACGTAACGGCCGTCACCAACGCAAAGCCATCATGCTGGGTCGTGACCGAAGGCATGGCCGGAACGGAAAATCAATGCCTCGGCATTTGTGATGCGCTCGGCATCACGCCGGACATCAAGCGCATTGCCCTGCGCCAGCCTTGGCGGTCGTTCAGCCCCGCCTTACGGATTTTGCCGTCCCTTGCCCTGAGCGGCAAGAGCGACCGCCTCGACGCTCCCTACCCCGACCTTGTGTTGGCCTCAGGCCGCAAGAGCGTGATTGCCGCCCTGCACATCCAGCGCGCCTCCCATGGCAAAACAATGATCGTGATGGTTCAAGACCCCGCCATAGCGCCGCATTATTTTGACATGGTGGTCGTGCCGTATCACGACCCCTTGCGCGGGCCGAATGTGCTCGTGACCGAAGGCGCGCCGAACCGCGTCACGCCCGAACGCCTGCGCCAGTCGCGCGATCTTTACCATCATCGCATCGACCATTTGCCGCCGCACCGCGTTGCCGTCTTGATCGGCGGCGACAGCAAGCGCCACGCCATGACCGAAGACGCCGTAACGACCCTTGCCAACGGCCTGAAAAAGATGCAAAGCGCCCATCGGGCGGGATTGATGGTGACGGTGTCACGGCGCACGCCGCCCAAATATGCGCAGGTTCTCAAAGACGCCTTGATGAATACCGATACGTTTTTTTGGGACGGTACGGGCGAAAACCCCTATTTTTCGTTCCTGCACCATGCCGATGTGATTATGGTGACGGAGGACAGCGTGTCGATGTTGTCGGAGGCCGCAACGACCGGCAAGCCTGTTTACCGCCTGCCCATGGCCGGTGACGCCGGCAAACTCGCGCGGTTTTATGCGTATATGGAGGAGATCCACGCCATACGCCCATTTGATGGCGGGCTCGACCACTGGACATATCGCGCCCCCAATGATGCGCTTATGGTTGCAACAATCATTCAGAAAGAGCTTGAAAGCCGACGCTGATCGCGCCATAACTCTTTCATACCATTCACACTTAGGGATGATGCGGCGCGGCCGACTTTGCCATGCGCCCATAAACGAGGATGACACATAATGGCTCAAACCATTTCGACACGATTGCTGATTATCGGTGCAGGCCCCGCCGGCTATACCGCCGCGATTTATGCCGCCCGCGCCAATCTTGCCCCCGTTCAGGTCTTGGGCCGCGAACCAGGGGGGCAACTCATGATCACCACCGATGTTGAAAACTACCCTGGCTTTGCCGAGGTTATCCAAGGCCCTTGGCTCATGGAACAAATGAAGGCACAGGCTGAACATGTCGGCACGACGATGATCCATGACCATATTACCGAGGTTGATTTTTCCAAGCGCCCCTTCCGATGCGTGGGCGAGAGCGGCGATATTTATGTCGCCGAGTGTGTCATCATCGCCACAGGCGCCAAGGCGCGTTGGCTCGGCCTTGACGGGGAACAAGATTTCCAAGGCCTTGGTGTGTCGGCTTGCGCCACATGTGACGGGTTTTTCTTTCGCGGCAAGGATGTTTGCGTTGTCGGCGGCGGCAATACGGCGGTTGAGGAAGCGCTCTTCCTCACCAATTTCTGTTCCAAAGTCACGCTTATTCACCGCCGCGATTCTTTACGCGCAGAGCGCGTGATGCAAGACCGTTTGCTCAACCACCCCAAAATCGAGATTCGGTGGAACAGTGTTGTTGAGGAAATCCTCGGCACCAAGCGCGGCGGCGACGGCACCCCTGGCATGACCGGTGTGCGCCTTCGCGACACCCAAACAAACGCCGTGTCCGACCTTGCCGTTGACGGCATGTTTGTCGCCATTGGTCACGACCCCGCCACGGCGGTCTTCAAAGGCCAGATCGCGATGGACAGCGAGGGCTATATCACCGTTGCCGCCGGCACGCCCAAAACATCGGTCGAGGGCGTTTTCGCCGCCGGTGACGTATCCGACAAGACCTATCGTCAGGCCGTGACCGCCGCGGGCATGGGCTGTATGGCGGCTCTGGATGCCGACAAATTCCTCGCCGCCCATGAAAAAGACGCCGAGCCTGCCGCCAAGAAAAGCACCGGAAAAAGCGGGGCGGCGGCGTAAATCATGAAACTGGATTGGGACAAGCTGCGCGTTTTTCATACAGTTGCCGATGCGGGCAGCTTCACCCATGCGGGACAGGTTTTGAACCTCAGTCAATCCGCCGTGTCGCGCCAGATCAGCACGCTTGAGGAATCGCTTGGTGTGCTCTTGTTCCACCGCCATGCGCGCGGGCTTATCCTGACCGAACAAGGCGAGCTCCTCAACAGCGCCACAAAAGACGTGCTGGAAAAGCTGGTTATGATCGAGAGCAAAATCAGCGACACAAAAACCAAGGCCGCCGGCCTTTTGAAAATCACCGTGTCCGGCTTTTTGGGCTCAACATGGCTGGCACCCAAAATCCCGAGCTTTTTGCAAGAATATCCGAATCTGAAGCTCACCGTCATCATGGACAATAAGGTCTTGAACCTTGGTATGCGCGAGGCCGACGCCGCGATCCGTATGTATGAGCCTGAACAACCCGACCTCATCAAACGCCGCCTGACGACCATCCGTTTTCATATTTGCGCCTCGGACGACTACCTTGCCAAGCACGGCACACCGCAAAAACCGCTCGACCTGCTCGATCATTTGCTGATCGGCTATCCGTCCGGCGTGTCTTACCCGCATGAACATACGGATTGGTTGTTCCAGCTTGCGGGGATCGACAAGGAAACGGCGCAGAATGTTTTGCTGATGAACTCTATGTACGGAATCTTGCAAACGGTTGAGTGCGGCGCGGGCATTGCATGCCTTCCCGATTTCATGATTGACCGTTCGCCGAGCATACGTGCGATCCTGCCTGAATTTGAGGCGCCCCCCATCGAGGTTTTCTTTGTCTATCCCGAAGAAAGAAGAAACTCAGCCAGAATCAAAGCCTTCCGTGATTTTATGATCACGCAGCTTCAAGAAAATGCCTGATTTCTGCGCCGCAGCGAAGCTATGCATTTTTCGCATATCAGGTTTGCATATTTTTTTGTAGCATTCAACCAACGAACATTATATTAAAAGGGCCATCGACGTCGTCTGACGTTGATGTTTTTACGTCTCCCAGACGTGAAACCTCCCTGTTCAACTCGCCGGGCATTAGTGCCCGGATTTTTTTTGTCCAAAATAAAGCGACAACAGGATCTCCCCCAATCCATTTGTAATGATTAGCCGTTTGGCGAATATCCGTATATTTGTCATGGTTTCATATGTCGCCATTTAAAGGCCGCCAGAGCCCCTTGCGATGCGCCCATTAATGGGGCCGCCAAAGAAGGCACACACGGCCCAGCCCGCGCCCTATGCCCGCACAGACCATGAAAGCCATGAAAGCCATAAACGGCATAAACGGCAAAGAAATGATCACGCAGAATGATCGCCCAGAGTGAAAAGATGCTTGGGCTATACCGAGAACCCACGCTGCGCGCTATCGCGCCCCGCGCCCTTGTTGGCTACCTCACCGCGTCTGCCCACCGCACCTGCCCCCGTGCTTCAAAGCTTAGAAGCCGCTCCCCGGCGTTTCCAGATAAAGGCGCTCATCTTCGGTGCTTGCCCGCTCCAACACCGCATTGCGGTGCGGAAAGCGGCCGAAGCGGCGAATAACCTCTTGGTGGCGGACGGCATAGTCATAGCCCATCGGGTCTTGGTCTTTGATTTTTGCGAACAAAGCAACGCTCGTGTCTTGGTCGGCCATTGATTCGCTGTGTTCGAACGGCAAATATAAAAAGCGCCGCTGGATCACTGGCAACAGCGCGTCAAGGGATTTTCCAATCGCGTATTTGGCAATCCCCAATGCCTTGGCATCGGTGGCGAAGGATTGGGGGCTGCCGCGAAACATGTTGCGCGGAAACTGGTCAAGCAAGATGCACAAAGCCAGCGCGCCATCGGCGGATTCTTGCCACGAATCAAAAATTCCCTTCACCGCAAGGTCGTAATCGCCCTCAAAGCGGGTGCGGGTCAGATCATCAAAATCATCACTTTTTTGGAACCATTGCGCGGGCGCAGTTTCCTCAAACCAAAATGACAAAATATCCGCTTTTGTATCTTTCACAGCAAAACTCCCCCGCAAGAAACCTAAAAATTTACCCAGCGATTATAGGCATGACTTGCTCAGAAAAGCAAAGCCGTGGGCATTATTCGGCTGCCGCCAAGGAAGTCGCGCAGACAATCATTTTCGCGAAAATTTATATTATCTTTAAGGTCTTATGATAGCCTGAGAAGATGACAAAGAACGCACAGCCTCAGGCTGGAAATGTTTTGTTTTTGATTTTGATCGCGGTGGCGTTGTTTGCCGCGCTGTCCTATGCCGTCACGCAGTCCAGCAGGTCGGGCGGCGATGGTGTGACAAAGGATAAGATCAAGCTCGAGGCATCCTCCCTAATTCAATACGCAACGATGCTGGAAAACGCGATCAGCCGCCTACAGGTCATCAACCGATGCACCGATTTGCAGATTGATTTTTTCATGACCGGCGTCACCAATGCGGGGTTTCAACACGCGACCGAAAAAACGCAATGCAAGGTTTTCCATGCCGATGGGGGCGCGGTGCCGTTCCAGACCGTCCCTGAAGGGGTTGCAGCGACCAGTGCCGTTGACGTATGGCGCTTCACAGGGCAACAATATCACCGCCATGTCGGCTCCGGTGAGCCTGAATTGACCGCCATGGCGGTTGTGACGCGCGAGGCCTGCCTTGCCATCAATGATAAACTCGGAATCGTGAACCCATCCGGCGAACCGCCAGGAGATCCGCACTTCGCCTATTCGGCGGGCGGTTACTTCAATGGTGGGAACTCCGGTGCATCCGGCGGATATGCCGCTGTGTCCTATATCGACGTTGCACAACTGGACGCCAAGCGCTCGGGATGTGGTTATGACACGAATAATTTTGTCTATGTGTTTTTCCACGTTCTTATCGCGCGATAGGAGCGGCAGAAAACACCGATCTTTCGGCGGCAATCAATAAAAAAAGGGTCGAGCAATCGACCCTTTTCAATGATTAAGCCACATCACGCTTCATCACGCTTCACAGCGCTGCGACAGCTTAATGCACGTCGCGCCAGATTTTGCGTTTCACGCGGTACATGATGAACGCGAAGATGGATAAGAAGATCAAAACCTTCACACCCATGCGTTTGCGCACTTCCATGTGAGGCTCTGCCGCCCATGTCAAAAACGCGGCGACGTCCTGTGCCATCTGGTCAACCGTTGTGGGAGTTTCGTCGGCATAGCTTACCTGTCCGTCGGTCAGCGGTGCCGCCATCGCAATTTGATGACCATTGAAATATTTGTTCCAATGCATGCCTGCCATAACCTCGACATCGGCCGGCGCTTGCTCATATCCGGTCAATAGGGCGGCAATATAATCCGCGCCGCCGGCACGCGATTTTGCAATCAATGACAAATCCGGCGGATAAGCGCCGTTATTCACCGATCGCGCGGCCTGAATATTCGGGTAAGGACCGACGAAGCGGTCGCTGGGGCGTGCGGGGCGGTCAAACATTTCGCCTTCATCATCGGGGCCGTCAACAACGCTGTATTCGCTCGCAATCGTTTTGATTTGCTCCTCATTATAGCCCAGAGCGGTCAAGTTGCGATAGAACACGCGGTCTAAGCCGTGGCACGCCGCACAGACCTCTTTATAGACCTGAAACCCGCGCTGGAGCTGGTTACGGTCATAAGTGCCAAGGGCGCCGTCAAACGACCAGTCACGCTTTGGCAGTTCCACCGCCGTTCCGGCAGCATTCACCGGAGCGACAAAGGCTCCGAAGCCCGCCACAGCAACAACCGCAAGGGTGAGGATCTGTTTCTTCATACTGTATACTCCGGTATTTTTGTTATTTGCGGCGCGTGCCGGCGTGTATGCCTTGCTGTTCATTCTTATTTCGCCTTTGCTGTAACGGCTTCATGAATGCTGCCGGGCAATGGCTTGGTTTTTTCGATCTTGCCGAGCATCGGAAGGATGACAACGAAAAATGCGAAATAATAGGCCATGGACACTTGGCTGACATAGAGCCACAGCCCTTCCGCCGGTTTTGCCCCCGCGATGCCGAGCGCCACAAAGGCGGCAACCAAGCCAAACAAAGCGAGTTTGTACATCGGGCGGAATTTGGCACTGCGCACCTTTGACGTATCAAGCCACGGCATAAAGCCAAGCAAGGCAATCGATCCGAACATCGCCAAAACGCCGCCCAGTTTCGCCTCGATAAAGACAATCTTGGTGAGCGGAATGCCGATATCAAAGGTCACAGCCCGCAAAATCGCATAAAAAGGCAAGAAATACCATTCCGGCACAATGTGTTGCGGCGTAACCAGCGGGTCAAACGGCACATAATGGTCGGCGTGGTTGAGGTAGTTCGGCGCAAAAAACACCATGAATGCGAAGAACACCAAGAACACACAAATACCGAAGGAATCCTTCATCGTGTAATACGGGTGGAACGGCAATGTGTCTTGCGGGCCTTTGGGTTCAATCCCCAGCGGGTTGTTCGATCCGGTGACATGGAGCGCCCAGATGTGCAAAAACACAACCGCGCAAATCACGAACGGCAACAAGTAATGCAGCGCATAAAAACGGTTCAAAGTGGGGTTATCGACCGAAAAACCACCCCACAGCCATGTCAGCAAGCTGTCGCCCACCAAAGGAATGGCGGAAAACAGGCTGGTGATAACCGTTGCGCCCCAACCGGACATTTGCGACCAAGGCAAGGTATAGCCCATGAACGCAGTAGCCATCAAAAGCACGAGGATCAAAACACCCAAAATCCACAGCAATTCACGCGGTTTTTTGTATGAACCATAATACATGCCGCGATAAATATGGATGTAAATGGCGATAAAGAACATCGACGCGCCGTTCATGTGAATATAGCGCAGCAACCAGCCATAATTCACGTCGCGCATAATGCGTTCGACACTGTCAAACGCCATGTCTTCATGGGCGGTATAGTTCATGGCAAGGAAGATGCCGGTGACAATCATCGTCACCAAAACCACCATCGCAATCGCCCCGAAATTCCAAAAATAGTTGAAGTTTTTCGGGGTCGGGAATACGCCGTATTCCTTTTGCATCAGGGTAAAAACCGGCAAACGCTCGTCAATCCAGTTCACAACCGGGTTTTTAAAATCTTCTCTCGGGCCTGATCCCATAGTGTCCTCTGTCTTTGTGTCTTATTCGTTTAAAGATGCGATGCGCGGCGGATTACCCGATGCGCACGGATGTGTCTGTTAAAAATTGATAATCCGGCACGGCCAGATTTTTTGGCGCGGGGCCCTTACGGATACGCCCCGAAGAATCATAATGCGACCCGTGGCAAGGACAGAACCAGCCATCATACTCGCCGCGCGGTTCGCCGCTTTTTTGACCGACCGGAACACAGCCCAAATGGGTACAAATGCCGACTAAGATGAGCCATTCATCTTTTTTCACGCGGTCGGAATCTTGTTGCGGGTCGCGCAGGGCGCTCACATCCACCGTACGGGCGGTTTCGATCTCGTTGGCGGTGCGGTGACGAATAAAGACCGGCTTGCCGCGCCACATCACCGTGATGGATTGCCCGATCTCAATCGGGGCAAGGTCAACCTCGGTTGACGCCATCGCCAGCGTGTCTTGCGCAGGGTTCATCGAATCAACGAAGGCCCAACCAACGGAGCCCGCCCCGACCGCCGCCATAGAGGCCGCCGATAAGTACAGGAAATCGCGCCGTGTAGAGCCGCTGTCTGGCTCATGAGCCGAGGAAGAATGAGTCGCTTTGGTTTCGGACATGGTTTTACTTTTCTCAGTCTGTAAATTTCATTCGCGACAATATATTAGTCGCCGATACGCCGCAACACAATCACCATCCGCACAAAAAAGTCAAGATTGCGACATAATATCCTTTGCATCCTTTCGGCATAAAATTTTCATTGTTGGTTTTTTCGGCGCTTTCAGGGCGAGATTACAGTTCAACCCCTTGAAAATGAGCTGCAAACAAAATATCGCAGACAATTTCGCAGGCTCAAAAAAACTTGCTTTTATGCTTGAGCTCCTGTATTTTACTTTCCATAATACATACACATAGGGTAATACGGTGTAAAAGAAATGAATCAAAATCCGCTTCACAGCCCGCTCCACAGTTTGAAACGCGCCCTCGACATCGCAACCAGTCGGTTTTCACGAAACGACCCGATGCGCATGGTGACGCAGGATTTTACCGAAGCCGGACGCATCCGCAACGTTACCGCCGAACAAAACGGCTATGGCGGATACGATGTATGGGTTCGTGAAGGCCGCCAAGGCGGGTTTACCACGACCATGACGAAGTCAGAATGCCTCAGAGTCAACGCAGGCCTTGTGCGCGCCCTCATTATCATGCATGAATGGGTTGAAGATGCGCGCAGGCAATCCCCCGAATCCGAATCAAAGACACCGTGTTTTGGATCCGGCCCGCTTTATAACCACGTTGCCGCCGCCAAGAAATTGCGTCATTATCTGCGCTGAGCGCCCTTTTGAGGCGCGGGGTGCCGAAACAATGTCGCCCGTGATGCCGCCGACAAGGCCGCCAAAACAGAATTGAGTACCATGACAAAAACCCCGCCGACAAAAAACGCGGACACCGCCGCCGCGAACAGCAACGATTCAACCCCGATTTTTGCCCAAACCATCGGCCCGTTTGGCGTGTCGGTGGCCATGTATCAGCCGGATATGCCGCAAAATGTCGGCGCGATGATGCGGCTCTGTGCGTGCTTGGATGTACCGTTGCATATCATCGAGCCTTGCGGCTTTATCTGGAAAGAAAAGGAATTCCGCCGCACCGGCATGGATTATACCGGCCTTGTCGATTGCCGCCGCCATATTTCATGGACGGAATTTATGACGAATATCGGCGGCGTTGCGGGGCAAAGGCTGGTTTTACTCACCACCAAGGCCAGCGAGTCTTTGAGCGGCTTCACCTTTCGTCATGGCGATATTTTATTGGTCGGGCGCGAAAGTGCCGGTGTGCCGGACGAGATTCATACCGCGATCCCGAACCGTATCCGCATCCCCATGAAGGCAGGGGCGCGATCGCTCAATGTCGTCAATGCGGCGGCGATCATTCTTGGTGAAGGCCTGCGTCAAACCAAGGCCTTTCCGGTTTCGTAGACTTTGCCCCCTTCGGGGCGCTATTTGAGCGTCATTTTCCAAAAAACTTGATTTTTATGCTGCGGCGTGTCATAAGAAGAGTGTCTTCAACAGCTCACAGTAAAGGCACATGACAGACATTGATAAACGGCAAAAACTCTTGTCCGACCCAAATTTGAAAGCAATTTTCGATTATTGGCGCACAAGGGGAACCGATGTAGACAGACTGCCCACCAGCTTCTTGGAAAGCGTCAGTCCCATCAGCCAGAGCGAACATCGCAAACGCAGAGAACGCTCTACAACGCTTTAAGACTCGGGCTGTACAGCCCCATTTTTCAGCCACATAATCAAAGAATCCTTTGATAGCGAGAAATCGCTGTCAATCCATCTTTGTTGCATGTCCAGCAAAGCCTCGCCTATTTCCGGCCCTTCGGCATAGCCCAGTTTCTTTAAATCATCGCCCGCAATCGGGAAAACCGGAATCGGCCATTGCATGATAAAGCGCACCGCCGCCGCGACATCGAACTCAAACCCGCCCGATTCCAGCGGCTTGCTGCTCAAATCAATCAAAACGCTCTGTAACACCACATCGCGTCCGTAAAAATACATTGATCGCTTTAATTCGCCCGCCGTGACGCCAAAATCATGGCGCAAAATATCGAATGTTTTTTGCAGCCGTTTTTTCTCGTCACGGCTCAAAATCATTTTGCGCGTCAGGGTCTTCACCGTTGCATAGTCACGCGCCGCCATCACAATTAAACGCGCCACAGGGTCAACCACGTCAAAGCGAGTCTGGAGCATCGCCAGACGTTCCAGCGCCCGCGGCGAAAAATTCGCCGCGATGTAGTCGGTCAATATGCCGTTTTCAGCCATGATCTGGAGCGCGACAGGTGCGCCCTCCGCAACGATCATTTTCATGATCTCGGTGGAAACACGCTCACGCGACAGCTTACCCAGCCCCTCACGATGCGCTGCGCAAGCGGCAACAGCCTCAGAATCCGGCGCATGATGGTGCCCATAGAGCGCCCACATGCGGAAAAATCTTAAAATCCGTAAATAATCTTCCTGAATACGTTGATCCGCATTGCCGACAAACCGCACGATTCCGGCCTGTGCGTCGACAAGCCCCTGCCCCAGCGGGTCATAGACGCGTCCTTCCCCATCTCCAAACCCGACATCCATGAACAGGGCGTTCATCGTAAAATCGCGGCGTTCGGCATCCTCGCGCCAGCTCTGCGTAAACGCAACTTCGGCATGGCGGCCATCGGTTTTGACATCGCGGCGAAGGGTTGTGATTTCAAAAGACCGCCCCTTCATCACCGCCGTTATCGTGCCGTGCTGAATACCGGTCGGGATGACTTTAATCCCCGCATCCACGAGCAAGGCCTGCGATACTTCCGGAGCAAATACGCACGCAATATCAATATCATATACGGGCTTGTTAAGAATATAGTTTCGCACCGCGCCGCCGACAATAAGCGCCGAAGGAAGCGCGTACAGCGCTTTTTGTTTTGCGCCCTTACCCGCATTTAGCGCATCCAGCGCATCCAACGTCCCGTTCAGCGCGGCCAGCACGCGGAGCAATGCAGGGTCGCGCATCCATGGTGCGATGGGAAGGGTCAAAGCGGGTTGCACGGGCGTGCTCCTGACGTAAAGAATGTGTCCGCGGGATGTTAGAAAAATTGGCGCGTAAAACTCTTGTTAAAAGCGGGGCAAGCGGTCTTGTTCTTTTCCCTTACAAATATTAGGATATGCGCAACCGAAAAGAAACCGTATTTTAAACATTTAAGGGGCAAACTGAATCGGTTTTACCGTACAACGCCACAAAAACGATTTTGATACGCAGGCAAAGCCCGTGGAACGGCTGAATGAGATGGCTCAAAGGCTCACATGCCATAATAATCCATAACAATAACGGCTTCGACAAGACCGTAATCGCACCCGCACCCACTGACGAGATGGAGACCACACAGCAATGACCACTCCCAAAACAGCCGCCATGACTGGCGCATCCGCACCGCTCCCCACCGACAAGGTTTTCGAAGACACAATCCGTGTTCTCGACAAGGCAAAGAAAGAAATCCATGGCGTTGTTTACGGGCAATCCGCCGTGGTTGACCAATGCCTGACCGGTATTTTGGCGGGCGGGCATGTGATGTTGATCGGCGTCCCAGGCCTTGCCAAGACCTTGCTCGTTGACACGCTGGCCACCGTTTTGGGGCTGGATGCCAAGCGCATTCAATGTACGCCCGACCTTATGCCCTCCGACATTATCGGGACGGAAATCCTGCACCGTGACGCCAAGGATAATGCGTCTTTTCGCTTTATCGAAGGCCCTGTCTTCACCAATCTTTTGATGGCCGATGAAATCAACCGCGCCAGCCCGCGCACCCAATCCGCCTTGCTTCAGGCCATGCAAGAGCGCAGCGTGTCGGTCGCCGGCGAAATCCGTGCCTTGCCGACGCCTTTTCATGTGTTGGCCACCCGCAACCCGCTCGAACAAGAAGGCACTTATCCCTTGCCGGAGGCGCAGCTTGACCGTTTCTTGATGCAAATTCATATTCATTATCCTGATGAGGCCACAGAAACCAAAATCCTCACCCACACCACCGGCAATGACGTGCCGCACGCCAAGGCGGTGTTGAGCGTTGAGGCGCTACAAGACGCTCAAACGCTTGTACGTTCACTCCCCATCGGTGAAAAATTTGTTGAACGCGTGGTGCGGCTGGTGCGGCTTGCTCGCCCCGAAACATCGCGCCTTGCCGCCGTGCAAAAATACGTCACATGGGCGCCGGGGCCACGGGCGGGGCAATCGCTGATCACCGCATCCAAGGCTCATGCCTTGCTTCACGGGCGCGGCACACCGGACAGCAGCGACATCGAATCCCTCGCCTTCAGCGTCCTGAACCACCGCATGGCGTTGAATTATGCGGCGCATGCGCAAGGGGTGCATATTGAAGATTTGATCGGCGAATTGATTGACGAGAGCGCAAAGGCCTAAGCCCGCGCAAGGCCTCAACACGCGAAGCGCGCGGCCTCATCAAGCGAAGCGAACAAACCCACGCTGAACCAGACCATACAAGACCGAAACGGCACTGCAATCATGGCCTTTTTCACTCCTTTGTCTTCCCTCCTCAAACGCGTTGAAAAAACGCCGCGGGCGCTTGCGGACAGGGCAAAGCATTATGCCGATGGTTTGCCCGACCTTCTTTTACGCGCAAAAACCATTGTCGAAGCGATGCGTGCCGGCCCCTACACCCAGCGCCGCGCGGGATCGGGCGACAGTTTTTGGCAGCACCGCCCCTATCAAGTGGGCGATCCGACCCGCATGATCGACTGGAAAACCTCGGCGCGGAGCGACCATGTTCTTGTGCTGCAAAAGGAACACCAAACCATTCAAACCATGATGATCTATTGCCCGCACACATTGGCGATGGATTACGCGCCCCGCAAAACGGGGATTGCGGCGCATCTGGCGGAGCTGGCGAACGACCTTGCCGATGCCAAAGATGCGGCTAAGGGTGATGCTGCGGCAACAGGCACTTCGGGGGGAGCTCATGAGTCCGATGCATTGCGCCCCGAAACGAAGACCGAAACAAAATTTGATCGGGCATTGCTCATCGCTGCATGTTTGATGCAGGTGTTTCATGATAATCATCACCCTTATGCCGCGCTTGCGGACGTGCAAGGCGCTGCGCCTGTTCTCACCGGTTCATCCGATGCGCATATGATGCGCCAGCTTGACGCCCTGTGCCGCCAGAGCGAGGTCACGGAAGCCGAAGAAAACGCTGTGTCCCCCGCATCAATGGCTGTGAACGACACCCCGCAAAGCCGCCTGCTCGCCGCCCCCAAGCGCAGCCATGTTTTTTGGATCTGTGATTTTTGGGAGTCGCCGGAGGTGATCCAGCAAACCCTCCTCGCCCTCAAAGACAAAGGATGCCCCGTTCATATGGTACAGATCATCACGCAGGACGAGCGTATTCTGCCCTTCACAGGCCATGTTGATTTTCGCCCGATGAACAATGCCGCCCACACCGATATTCCGCAAGTCGAAGGAATCCGCACGCCGTATCAAGCCCGCATCGCGGCGCATCTTGACGCGCTGGCGGTGATGGCACAGGCCGCGGATGTGCATTATGTGCGGTACGAGATGCAAAACGCGCCGGACGATGATGCGGCGATGATGGCGTTGTTGTCCGGACTTGTCCGCGCGATTTCGGTTCCGCGCAGCGGCAAAATGATATAATTATACGGCCTTAGGGCATACGGGCTGGAATACAGCAGCCACAACACACAAGCAAGCAAAGCAAAGGAGGGGTAAAATGGGCGGATTAACACTAAGCGCAATGGGATTTATCCAGCCGATGATTTTGCTGGCGCTCATCTCCTTGCCTGTTTTGTGGCTTATTTTACGCATGACGCCGCCGCCGCCGAAAACGGTGCGTTTGCCGACCTATCGGTTTTTGGAAGATTTGATCCCCCCCGAACAAACCGCGCAAAAAACGCCGCTTTGGCTCTTATTATTGCGCCTTTTGGCGGCGGCTCTGATCATCATCGGCTTTGCGGGGCCGATTTTGAATATCCAAAAACTCATCCCCGCAAACGCCGAGCCACGCCTTGTCATCGATAATAGCTGGGCCGCCGCGGCGCAGTGGGACGAAATTCAGGGCAAAGCCCTGTCCCTCGCCGATGAAGCATCACGGCATGGCAAGGGGATGCGCCTTGTCCTCACCGCCGCAGACCCGCAAAACGCCGATTTACAGGAAAAAACCCTCACCGCCTCCGAAGCCAAAGCGCGGATCAGGGCGTTAGAGCCCCGCCCATGGGCGTCTGACCTCAACGCCGTTTCGGTTGATATCGCCAATGACGCGCAGAATTATCACAGCTTTTTCCTAAGTTCCGGCCTTGCAACGCCCCATTTTGATACGCTGAGTGCCTTACTCGTCCAAAAAGGCGGCCTCAGTGTTGCCTTGCCGAAGGAAGATCAATTGCCGTATTTGCTCCGCCGCGACATGATCGGGTCGATTGATAATGGATTTGCCGTGACGCTGGAGGCCTTGTCGGCCGAGCAAACCTTGCACCCCCTCACCATTCAGGCCATTGACGCGCAAAACACCGTCATCCACAGCCTTGACGTAACGCCGGAGGATTGGACGAAAACCGTCCCCGACACCCGCGCATCGGTTGCGTTTACCCTTCCTTCCGCCCTTGCGCGCAAGGTTCAGCGCCTGCAACTGCGCCAACAAAAAACCGCGGGCTCGACCTTGATTGTCGATCCGTCCTTGGCCAAAAAGTTTGTCGGAATTGTTGAAGTTGACGGCGACAAAGCCAACAAAGCCTATATCGGTGCGAGTTTTTACCTGCGCCGCGCTTTGGAGCCTTTTGCCGACCTCACCTTCGGGTCGATGGAGGAGGTTCTGCGTCAAAACCCGTCCGTGATTGTTTTGCCAGACGAAGTTGCGTTGTTTCCGATGCAACTCAACGCCCTTCAAGAATGGATTAATGACGGCGGCATCTTGCTTCGTTTCGCGGGCGCACGGCTCAGTGAAAGCCGCGCTCCGCTCGTGCCTGTCTTGCTGCGCGGCGGCGGGCGAAGCCTTGAGGGCGAGATAAGCTGGGACAGCGCCAAAGCCCTCGCCCCCTTCGCGCAGGACAGCCTGTTTTACGGGTTAGAGAGCGCGACAGACGTTAAAATACGCCAAATGGTGCTGGCCGACCCGTCACAGGATTTAAAGGATAAGAGCTGGGCCACGCTGGAGGACGGCACCCCGATTGTGACCTATAAGGCACAGGAAAACGGCTTGATCGTCCTCATCCACACCACGGCGACACCAGATTGGTCGAATTTGCCGCTTTCGGGGCTGTATGTTGATATACTCAAACGCATTATTGACCTGAGCGGTCAAGGCGCAAAGCCGGCGGCGCAGATTAATGTCCAGCAAGCCTTTGCCATGCTTGACCCTGTATACACCCTCAACGCCTTTGGTCAGGCCAGCGCGCCGTCGGCCTTGGTCAAGCCCATCAAGCTCTCGGATGCCGTCAGCGGCGTCCCGCTCAGCCCGATTTTACAGGCCGGCATGTATGCGCGGGGCGGGTTGTCGAAAACCATTAATGTGTCGGATTCCGTCACCACATTTGAGCTTGTCAAAAGCGCCGATTTACCGTTTTCCGCCAACCGCATTGATTATGCCGGTGCCGGCGAAGAAAGACCGGGGAGTACGCTTTTATACCTTGCGCTTCTCCTCCTCGCCATTGACCTTGCGTCTTGGTTTGTGTTGATGGGGGCGGGGCGCGTGCACGGGCATTCGATGAATCACCGCATGGCTCACAACGAAAGTCAGAATAATACCATGAAAGGTCGCGGTGTTTTGCCGTTGATTGCGCGGCTGCGTGCTTCGAAGGCGACACAGAGCCATATGAAAACAATGCTGTGGGCAGCGGGCATCGCGCTGTTTGCCGCCTTCGGTTCTGTGACCGTCCCCTCTGCGCTTGCCCCTGCCCACGCCGCAGACCAGCCACAGCAAGCCGAATTCGCCAATGACTTGCACCTTGCCTATATCAAAACGGGCGACAGCGCGGTTGACGAGATTTCACAAATGGGGCTTGAAGAACTCGCCATCACCTTGACTCAGCGTACCTCCGCCGAGCCTTACGGCGTCACGGGGCTTGACCTGTATCAAGATGATCTGAGCTTTTTCCCGTTCATCTATTGGCCGGTGACGCCAAGCCAGCGGGCGCTGCAACCCATCATCCTTAAAAAAGTGCAAAATTACATCGATCAAGGCGGCATGATTTTGTTTGATGTGAAAGGTGGGCGCGGTTTTACCGGCAATCAATCCAGCGCCGATTTGCAACGATTGATCGGGCCTTTAACGCTTCCGCCGCTCGAAATCGCGCCCAAAGACCACGTCCTGCGCCGCAGCTTTTATTTGCTCGATGAATTTCCGGGGGTTTATCCGGATTACCCGTTATGGGTAGAGCAACGCGAAGACGGGCGCATGGCGGATGCAAGCTCGGTCTTGATCGGCAGCAATGATTGGGCGGGCGCTTGGGCGAAGGGGAGCAGCACACGCCAAAACGAAATGGCCATGCGGTTCGGCATTAACGCCGTGATGTATGCCTTGACCGGCAATTACAAAACCGACCAAATCCACGTCAAGCACATCCTTGAACGGTTGGGGGAATAAGGGTTATGAACGGGCACACCGCAACCACTTTGGATTTTGATCCGCTCTTGCCGCTCTGGGTTTTGGCGATTTTGGCGCTTGTGTACGGGGCGTTGTTTGCGGCGCTGGCGCTGCGCGGCAAGCGTCATTTATGGCTGCGGGCGATCGTGACCGCCGGTCTGTTCATCGTTCTTTTGAACCCCGTATCCGTCATCGAAACCCGTAAGGGCGAAAAGAATGACGTGCTTGTATTGCTCGACGAAACACAGAGCCAATCCATCCCCTCCCGCCCCGCCCAACTTGAAATGGCGCGGCGATATGCGCAGGAACAAATCGGGCGGCTGGACAGTATGAAGGTCAATATTCTGCGCCTGACGCATAACAGTGCCACAACGAATGACAGCGCCTTCCAAGAAACGCATTTATTCGGGGCGCTGCGCGATGCGTTGCAAAACACTGATCCTTCGCGGCTCGCCGCCGTTATTGTCGTGACGGATGGGCAAATTCACGACATGCCGAAGGGGTCGTCCACACACACCGCTGCCGCCAATACAAAGATCATGACGACGCAAGAGCTCATCACGGCCGCTGGCCTGCCTGAAGGCGTGCCGGTGCATGTTTTGTTGACGGGCGCGGAGGACGAAGCCGACCGCCAGATCATCATCGAAGACACGCCGTTTTACGGCATCACCGGACAAAAAGCCGCCATTAAACTCCGCGTACAGGTTGACGGTTCCATCCCGATGACGCAGGTTCCCCTCACCCTTAAAATCAACGGTGCGGTGGCGGAAACGCGGCTTGTCGCGCCCAATCAATCCATCACGCTGGATGTTGATATCGCCGCGGCGGGGCATAATGTCTATGAATTGTCCATTCCGTCTGACCCTGCGGAAATGACCGCCCTCAACAACACCAAAATCGTCAAGATCAACGGGGTTCGTGACAGGCTGCAAGTCTTGCTGGTGTCCGGAAAGCCCAATCCGGGCGGGCGGATGTGGCGCGATATTTTGCGCAGCGACGCCGGTGTCGACCTTGTCCACTTCACCATTTTGCGCGAACCGGGCAAAGTCGATATGACGCCGGAGGATGAACTATCCTTGATCGAATTTCCGATCCGCGAATTATTCGAAACGAAAATCCAGCATTTTGACTTGATCGTGCTGGATCGCTATGGCCTGACGTACCTTTTGCCGACACGGTATTTTGACAATATGCATGATTTTGTCGCCAATGGCGGGGCGTTGCTTATCGCCGCAGGCCCCGAAGGCGTGTCGGATTATTCGATTTTCGATACGTCGCTCAAGCCCCTTTTACCGGCGGAACCTACAGGGCGCGTGATTGAAGACGCGTTTTTGCCTGAGCTTTCGCGCCTTGGCCGGCGGCATCCGGTGACGTCGTTTATGGCGGATACACTCGCCATCCCCACCAAGAGCGGCGCGCCTTCTTCTGCGTCCTCCTCTTCCTCTGGCGAAAAAGACACGACAACCTCAACCGCGCTCGCCGTTGCGCCATGGTTTCGCCAGATTGAATTAACCCCTGCACCGGACGCACAAGTCTTGTTGCAAGGAGTGCGGCAATCCCCGCTCCTGATGCTCAAACGCTATGAAAAAGGCCGTGTTGCGTTGCTGGGGAGCGATCAATTATGGCTTTGGGCGCGTGGCTTTGACAAGGGCGGGCCGGATCGTGAATTACTCAAGCGCCTGATTCATTGGTTGATGAAAGAGCCAGACCTTGAGGAAAACGGCCTGCAAATTGACGTACAGGGCCAGATGATGACCCTGACGAAGCGCAGCATGCGCGAGGATAATGTGAGCCTGATCATGCGCCGCCCAAGCGGGCGTGAGGAAACTCTCCTCATCACCCCAAAGGCCGGACAAGCGGCGCAAATGACGATTCAGGCCGATGAAACGGGAATCTACAGTTTCAAAGACCAAGACACCATCGTCTATGCCGTAATTGGTGATTTAAACACGCCGGAGCAAATCGACCTCATCTCGACCTTTGATAAAATTGCACCCTTGGCGCGGGCAACAGGCGGGTTTATGGATAGGATCGGCAGCGGGCGTTTCCCTGATATTCGCGTGCGCCCCGGCGTGTCGGATGCGATGAGCGGGCGCGGATGGATGGCACTGCGCGACCGTCAATCATACAGCATCACCGGCACGCGTGAATCGCCGCTCATCCCCACCGTTCCGGCGTTTATCTTGCTGTTTATCGGGTTGGTGCTGGCGTGGGTGAGCGAGAGCCAACGCGGCAAACGCTCATAAAGACAAGCTGCTCATAAAAACAGGCGTTTCAAGGTTTCGGCCAAGAGGTCTTTTTCCAACGGTTTTTTCAGGAACGCCTTAATGAACGGAAAATCGCCAAGATTTTCTTCAAAGGATTCTTCCGCAAAACCGGAGATCACCACCACCGGCATATTCGGGCACACATCATGCGCCAAGCGTGCCAATTCGCCGCCCTTCATGTCCGGCATCATATAATCCGTCATCAAAACATCGTATGATGCCTCTGATGCGGCCTCCTGTGCCTTAAGCGCCGCGAGCGCCGCAACGGGGGACGCAAACCCCGTCACCTCATAGCCAAGACGGCTCAGCATCATCGCGCTCGCCTCCCGCACTGTTTCATCATCATCAACCAGCATCACGCGTATTGTGCGGGGGGCTTGATCGCCGATCACCGCGTTCGTCTTCTCTTTGGCGTCATCCGCCGCATTATTCACATTCGGCATATCCGCGCTATGCTCGGCGGTATCGGTATCATGTGCCTGTTCCGAAACAGGAAAGAAAAGGCTGAAAACCGTTCCTTTGCCGACAATGCTGTCGACCCGCATCATCGCATCATGCCCGATGATGATGCCGAGAACGGACGACAGGCCAAGGCCGGTGCCTTTGTCTTGATCCTTGGTTGTGAAAAATGGTTCGAAGACTTGTTCCATGATGGCGGGCAAAATCCCCGTTCCGGTGTCTTGAACCTCCACCATGACATAGCTGCGATCGGGATGATGGGCGCCGACATAGACGCGGCTGTGAATGGAGGAGAGTGTTTCGATGCGGGTTTTGACTTGTTGTTTGTCGCCTTCCTCGCCGCGTATGCCAAAACGATCCAAATCCTCGGCGGACAAGGTCGGTGCGGCAACACGAATTGTCAATGTTCCGCCGCGCCCGTCCATTGCATCACGGGCATTGACGCAAAGATTGACGAGAACTTGACTGATTTCCGTTGAATTGGCGTTCAGCATAATTTGCGCCGCCGCGTCATTTTCGAATAATGCTTTCACGTTCTGTGCCGAAGATTGCGACAAGGACGACAACACAATGTCATGCGCCCCCTGTGCCAACGCCACAATGTCCACCGGCGCCTTGTCGCCCTTATTCTTGCGTGAGAATGACAGGATCTGGTTAATCAGCGAGCGCGCCTGTTTCGCCGCAGCGGTTATCTTCTTTGCGAAGCCTTGCTCAGGCGATTGGGCGGGCAGGTCTTCTTCCAAAAACTCGGCATAGCCCATAATCGCCGACAAAATATTGTTGAAGTCATGGGCAATGCCCCCCGCCATCCGGCCAATCGATTCCATTTTCTGGGCTTGGAAGAATTGTTTGCGCAGTTCTTCGGTTTCTTTTTCGGCGGCTTTGCGGTCGCTGATGTCCCGTGCGACCCCGACCACCCCGCCATCCGGAAGGCGGCTGAGCGACAAGTCAATCACGCGATGTTGCGGGCGGACTTGGTTGCGGTCTTGTATACGGTCTGCGGCCGTTTGGGCGCTGTTGTGTCCTTGATCCGCGTCCATGGTTGCGGCGGAGGCTTGCACCGTGACCTCACCGCGCCAACGGCCTTCTTTGTCCAAGGCCGGCTGAACCAAGCGGCGCATCTCGACTTGGCGCGCCTGCGGGAAGATAATATACCATGGTTGTTGAAGCGGGGGTTGTTGAAGAGGGGATTGCTGGAGCGGAGCTTGCTGAAGCGCGGCCTGTTGTTCCGCGCCCTTCAAGTCGAATAAATTCTGTATCGCGGGATTGATATATTCCAGCAAACCGTCACGATCCACAATCATCACCCCATCGGCGGAGGCTTCAAGCGCCGCAGCTTGCCGTTGCAAGGCTTCATCGGCAAGTTCTTTGTCGGTGTTTTGTCGTTTTTTTCCGTCCAGCATAGCGCGGCACACACAAAATGCCGCCAACGCAAATAAAAATCCAACGCCAATCAACCCGATCAAAACACCGCGCCCGAACCAACTGGAATGGAACAAGCCGCCCCCGCGCTCCGCAACAACGAAGCGGTTATAAGACAAGACTCCTTCCATCGCGCGACGAATATCCGCCGCCGCAGCCAAGGGAACATACACATCCTCAGCACGTTTATTTTCCAGCCAGTCGGCAAGGCTTTCAACCGATTTTGCGCCTGTGGCAACCTCTTGCGCGACAAGCAGCGCTTCTTGATCGAGGGAGAGCGCTCCGCTGGCGCGAATAAAGGCGTCTTGGAAGTCGGAAAAAGATTGGTGCAGAGCCTTGAGCCGCGCCTCTTTGACAATCTGTATGCCATCATCTTCTTGCGCCTCCTGTGAAGGCGTCATGGCAACGGCGAGATAATCAACCAGATTGGTTTCGAACAAGTTATGCCGTTGTTCCAATTCTGTAAACAAGGGATTGGGCGTGCCGGATGACGGCTTTTCCGCCAACACGGCCCCCATCCCGATCAAGGCCAGCGCAACAAAAGCCGCCCCGAGTATCAGCAAAAGCCTTGCGTCCGCCGCCCCTTTGATTGAGTGATGAGTCATTATTTCCTTGTCATGCACGGCACAAGCCGATGAAGCCCAGTGTCGCGCAGCCCCCATCATACCGCGTTTACGCCTTAGCGGTTATCGGCTGTCCTGAGGTTATCCCATCCGGGGCGTTGCTGGAAAATATCGGCATAGACGTACATGCTCTCCATCACGCGGTGGACATAGTTTCTGGTTTCATAGACAGGTATGCTCTCGATCCAGTCGATCATGTCATAATTCGACATGGTGCGCGGGTCGCCATAGGTCTTAAGCCAGCCAGACACACGCCCCGGTCCACCGTTATACGCAGCAATCGCGAGCGGGTAAGACCCGTTGAACCGGTCAAGAACCTGCGAGATATAAAGGCTCCCCAGCGTCACGTTATAATCGGGCTTCACCGTCAGCCATTCCTTGCTGTGCGACATTCCGGCCTTTTGGGCGGTTTCTTTCGCCGTTGCCGGCATTAATTGCATCAAGCCAAGTGCGCCGGAGGAACTCACCGCATGGGCGTGAAAGGCGCTTTCTTGGCGGATCAAGCCATGCAACAACGCTTTATCGGCAAAAGCCACGCGCGTTGTAAACTGGTTGGCGTTGGGAAAGGCGGCATCCAGCAAGATATGGCCTTTGTTTTCGGCTTTTTTCGCGATTTTAACGGCGTAATGCGGCAATTGAAAACGCGAAGCCAGCTCCGCAACATCGGAAAACCGCACAAGGCCTTTTTCGGCATCGTCCGACAACACATCAACAAACCGTGCCGCGTCATCCTTCAATCCGGCGCTGTAGAGCAAGATCGCGGCGCGAACCTTGGGGTTTTGCGCAAAGGCATCACCCGTTGCGGCGGTTTCGGGAAGGCCGATATAATTGGCGCGGCGACCAATGCGGTCAAGGGCTAGCTGGCCATAAAACACGGTCGGGTAACGCGCTGCGGCTTGGTACCACAGCATCGCAGTGTTGGTGTCGCCGACCGCCTCGCTGGCGCGGGCGGCCCAATATGCGCCGCGTGATTTACTGATCGGGGTTTCGACATTTTTATACAGAGCGTCAAAATGTTCGAAGGCTTTCATCGGCTGGCCGGTGAAGCGCAGCGCCAGCCAGCCCGCCATCCATTGTGCCTGTGCATGCGCAAAGCCGGAGGCCGGCAAGTGGTGCGCCTGTACAATCGCATAGGCTTCTTTATAGCGTTTTTGCTGCATCAAATCGCGGGCGATGATGTGGCGTTCTTTCCACATCGCTTCCGCAAGTTCATGATTCGTAACAGTTCCAACGTCCTTGAACAGGGCGGCGGCTCCGTCAAGATTGCCGGATTGGCGGCGCCAACGGATGCGTTCATACAACAAACCGGCGTCTTTTTGAAGGGTGGCCGGCACTTTGGCGACAAGTCCGTCAACGCCGTTGCTCTTATCCGCAAGTCCCGCGCGGGCGGCGGCGAGTGCGGGATAGCCCTCGCCCAAGCGGGCGGCGATCTCCCGCGCATTGGTGGTATATCCGCCGAGCAATGTCGACTCCAAGCGGTTGAGTAACGTCGCGCGCGTCATCATCGACCCATAGCGGCGTAAAATCTCGCCTTGGTCGGCGGGGTTCAACACCGCGCCAACAAACCATTTATCTAAAAATTCGGCGGCTTTGGTTTTCTTCCCCTGCACCATCAGGGCGTCAATGTATAAAACCGCGCCTTTTCTGCCGATCGGGGCGTAAAAATCAAACCATTGCTCGATGGAAGCGGGCGATTGCGCCACCGGAAAATTATCTTCGGCTTTTTGACGCAGACCGCGCAAGCCAGGCCATTCCTGATGTGCGTTCATGAAGCTTGCCAAGGCCGTAAAGTCCGGATTGGTTTTGTCCGAACGATAGGCATACCATTTGACCAAAGACGTCAAAGTCGGGTCGCCGATTTTCGCCGCCGCATTCGAAGCATCGGTGATTCTTCCGCTGCTCGCCATCGCAAGGATGCGCGCGGCTTGCTGCCCCACGCCTTGGTCATGCGCATGAGCATTGCCGCCCCCGCGCCAGTCATCGGTGGGCTGTTTGGCCTCGGCTTGCCCCATCATGCGGGTCAAAAAACCGCCGCGCAGGGCGTCAGAGACTCTGTCCGCCCCCGAAAAAGGTGAAAAATTGCCGCTCAACACAAAAAAAGCGGTCAAAATGCCTGTGTGGACAAGCCTCTTCTTGATAACTCTATGAAACATCAGCTACTCTACAATCGAAAATTTCCCGAACATGAGGACATAGTAAAATGAATACGAAAAATTTTAAAGGGATACTTACGGCTCTAATCACACCTTTCAAGAATGGTGCGCTCGACATCGCCTCCTTTGACACCCTCGTAGAATGGCAAATCGAGCAAGGAATTCATGGGCTTGTGCCGTGCGGCACAACCGGCGAGAGCCCCGTTTTGACCGATGACGAGCATAAAATAATTGTTGAGCGTTGCATCGCCATCGCCAAAGGGCGCGTTCCGGTAATCGCTGGCGCGGGTTCCAACAACACCGCAAAATCGGTTGCAATGGGCGAACACGCCCGCAAGGCTGGTGCCGATGGTATTTTGGTGGTCGCGCCGTATTACAACAAACCGACACAAAATGGCATGATTGCCCATTTTTCAACCGTGTCCGAGGCTGCCGCCCTGCCAACCATTGTCTATAACATTCCGGGGCGCAGTGTTGTGAACATCACGCCCGCGACGATGAAGGCGCTGGCCGCACTGCCCTATATCGCGGGTGTGAAGGACGCAACGGGTGACTTGACCCGTCCGACCACAACCCGTCTTGATTGCGGCGATGGTTTTATCCAGCTCTCGGGCGAGGACGCGACGACCGCCGGTTTCCTCGCGCAAGGCGGGCATGGCGCGATTTCGGTCACATCCAACATCGCCCCCGCGGCCTGTGCCGAGGTTTATAACGCTTGGATGGCAAAAGATTTCACCCGTTTCGATGCCGTGCGTGATATGCTCCACCCACTGCACCAAACATTATTCAGTGAAACATCCCCCTCACCCATCAAATTCGGGATGAGCCGTATGGGGCTGTGCCGCAATGAATTGCGCTTGCCTTTGCTCCCCGCTTCGCCGGAAACAGAGGTCGCGCTCGCCGCTTTGCTGGATACATTATCCCTCCCCGCCCCGATGAAAAAGGCGGCTTAGCCGAAAAAACCGAGATGACCGAGAAGCAGAAAAAGAAAAAGGGCGGAGGCCTGATTAGTACGAACCAGAACGTGGCGGTCAACCGGCGCGCGCGGTTCGAATATTTTCTGAAGGACACCATCGAGGCCGGCATTCAGTTAACGGGGACGGAGGTCAAATCCCTCCGCCACGGGCAATGCAGCATTAACGAAGCCTATGTGGCGGAGGATAAAGGTCAGCTTTATCTCGTCGGTGCCACAATCCCCGTCTACAACCCCGCCGGCGCGCATTTACAGCACCAGCCAACCCGCCGCCGCAAACTCTTAATGCATAAAAGAGAGATCAACAAATTCATGGGCGCCATTATGAAGGCTGGCATGACAGTGATCCCCACGCGCCTATATTTCAACAATGTCGGCCTAGCAAAACTCGAAATCGCCCTCGGCCAAGGCAAAAAACTCCACGACAAACGCGACACCAGCAAAGAACGCGACTGGAACCGCGATAAAGCCCGCCTCATGCGCGACAAAAAGGGCGAGTAATCCCTGTAATCACAAGGCTTGTGCCTCTACCCAGCCCCCGCGCTGCTCCGATGTCCGCTATCCGTATAAGCGGACGCTATGTTGATGAATGATTGCTGGTTTTGTATCTCTTTTTTGCAGGGGAACGCCCCTGCACGCGATTCTTTGTTCGTATGGCGGGGGTAGCGTTGCGCAATGAAGGTTTATGATTGGTTGTACTTTGCGCACAGTTGCCTATGCGTTTTGTTCTTTGATACAGGGCGCAATGGTACGGAGCGATTGGCAGCGCGCCGATTTGGCGTCAACCTTAGACGCTGTATTCTTTTAAACTTGACGCTGCACATGGGGCGCTGCGTGGAGCGTTATGCAGGGAGCATTAGAAGGAGCGTGCCATGGCCGCCAATATTCTCCCCTTCCGGACATAAAAAAGAATAGAAGAAGAAGAAAACTGGAAAAGAAAATTAGATAAGAAAACGGTCTCCGGCACGAATGCTGGAAACCGTTTTACTCTCTCTTTTACATCACGGGCGCCCCTTTCGCGAAAGGCGACCGTAATTCTTTTAGGCGGGCTTCGCGTTCAAACGGAGCGCGCTCAAGCCAATTTCGATTAAACCCACTTCGGTCAAGCTCATCTCAGTTAACCTCACTTCGATTAAACTCACTTAGGTTAAACTGGGGTTAAACTGGCTGCGGTTAAACTGGCTGCGCGAGTTTTATCGGCGTGTCTTTTTGCTTCTTGAGTAATGGGCAGATGCTTTCGCATCCTCAAAACCATCCCTATTCGGCAAAAAGACGTTACAGTGATCGCGCACTTAATCTAGGTGCAGCCCTTACAATGCCTTTGGCATTATTTTGACCGTGTTTCCGGCGACAAGCCTGCACCCTAGACTAAGAGTTAGCCCGCCTTTTTCTTTTTGGCCGATGTGTTTTCGCCTGAGCTATCGCCATCGCCTGCGTCATCATTGGTGGCATCGAGCACGACATTATCAGCGTCGATCCCACTGTCATCCGTTTCACCGGTCAGCATTTTCTCGGCAACAAAGCCCGAGTTTACGCGGATTTGTTGTTCAAGTTTTGCAGCAAGGTCAGGGTTGTCGCGCAAAAATGTTTTGGCATTTTCGCGGCCTTGACCAATGCGCCCCGCATCACAGGAGAACCACGCACCGGACTTCTCAACCGCGCCGCATTTCACACCGAGGTCAAGAATTTCACCGGTTTTCGACACACCTTCACCGTACATGATGTCGAATTCAACCTGACGGAACGGAGGCGCCATTTTGTTTTTGACGACTTTCACGCGGGTTTGGTTGCCGACGATTTCTTCGCGGTCCTTGATTTGCCCGATGCGGCGAATATCAATCCGTACAGACGCATAAAATTTAAGCGCGTTGCCACCGGTTGTTGTTTCGGGGCTTCCGAACATCACGCCGATTTTTGAACGAATCTGGTTAATAAAGATCACGACACAATGGGATTTGGAGATTGAGCCGGTCAATTTACGCAAGGCTTGTGACATCAGGCGTGCCTGAAGCCCCATATGCGAATCGCCCATCTCGCCCTCAAGCTCCGCCCGCGGCACAAGCGCGGCAACGGAGTCGACGACCAAAACGTCAATAGCGCCGGAACGCACCAACGTATCCGCGATTTCGAGCGCTTGTTCCCCCGCATCGGGTTGTGCGATCAAAAGATCATCAACGTTACAGCCGAGTTTTTTGGCGTAGCTGGGGTCAAGGGCGTGTTCGGCATCCACGAAGGCACAGGTGCCGCCGAGCTTTTGCGCCTCGGCAATGACATGAAGCGCCAAAGTCGTTTTACCGGAGCTTTCAGGGCCATAAATTTCGGTGATCCGTCCACGCGGCAAGCCGCCAATGCCGAGGGCGATGTCGAGGCTGATCGATCCCGTTGATACGGATTCGATTTCCATCGAGCGGGCGCCTTCGCCACCGAGCTTCATAATCGAGCCCTTGCCGAATGCGCGTTCAATTTGCCCCAAGGCAGCATCAAGCGCCTTTTTTCTGTCGTCGGTCTGTATCATTTGTGATCCTTTCTGATTGCCCATCGGCGTGACATTGGTCATGTGATCTGTCCCTTTCTTTTAAATCATATGCAGCCGCCGTAATCAATCCGGCGCGTTGCGCCATCCACACGCCTTTGTCAAAAGAAGCCGCGAAAGAGCCGCGCTTTGAAAACACATGTGTATGACTTGCCTGAAATAAATATGAACAAAAGAAGAACATATTGCAAGCGGTTTTTAGAACAAAAAAGAACAAAAATATTTTCTCTATGAAAAATTTGTTTTAATTCAAGGCCATATCGCGCGGCGCGCCAAAGCAAAAATGTGAAAACAGGCGAAGAAAACGCAACAAATGCAAACAGCACAAAAGAATAGCCCGGCTCTTGAATTAAGCCGGGCCTTCCCACTCTAAACTGAGTAATTCTTTTGTTTTAGGGCTTCAGAGCCGGTTTTTTAACGATCTGAATAGTGCCGGAAGTCGATCCGATTTTATTGGCGGCAATGATTGTTTTCATTTTCACCGCATCAACATCGGACATTTCGATTCGCAGCAATTCAGGGTTATTGACGGCTGAAACAGCCTCCTTACCCAACAAGCCTTTATGCAGAACACCTTCGTTCGCAAGACGGAAGGCTTGTTCTTGCTCAAGCTTTTCAACAAAGTTACGAACGTAGCGGCCGTTACCGAATTTATCGGTGGCGCGGGCGCTCTCATCCGTGAAGACTTTGATGGCAGCCTTGCGGGCGTCTTCGGTCACGGTCATGCCGCGGTCTTTGACCATCAGGTCAAAAATCTGGCCGAGTTCCATGCCGTCATAGTTACGGAAGTCGATGTATTTGTTGAAACGGGACTCAAGGCCGGGGTTCGAGTTGATGAATTGCTTCATCGGCCCAGGGTAGCCCGCCACAATCACAACCAATTGGTCGCGGTGGTCTTCCATCGCCTTCAGAATCGTGGCAATCGCCTCTTTGCCGAAGTCGCGCGGTGAGTCGGATTGTGCCAAGGCATAGGCCTCGTCAATGAACAAAACGCCGCCCAGAGCCTCTTCAATCTTGGCTTTGGTCTTGCCTTCGGTTTGACCGACATAGCCCGCGATGAGGTCGGAACGGTCAACCTCAACAACATGGCCTTTTTCAAGGATGCCGAGTTCTTTGTACATTTGGCCAACAATACGCGCAACGGTGGTTTTGCCCGTGCCGGGGTTGCCGGTGAAGACAAGGTGCATCGAGTGTTCTTGGCCTTCGCGCATCACACCCATTTGTTTTTTGATGTGGTGCATGAGCATCAAGGAACGGAGCTTTTGAATCTCGTCTTTGACTTCTTCGAGGCCGATCAGACGGTTCAATTCTTCCATCGCGTCTTTGCCGGGCTTGACTTTCTCGCCAACCAAATACGGGTCATCTTTGTCTTTGAAGAGCTCAATGTATTTATCGATCTGAGGCTTCGCGTCAAAGGCTTTGATGTCTTTGGTGCTCGGCGCATTCGGACCCGATACGGGGACAAGGCTGGTGCCCGGCTTTTTGGCGCCGCTGTTGTCGTTGCCGGCGCCGCCATTGTTCCAGAACGCACGACCAGCACCGCGCATGAACAGGGTTTGGTTCATGGTATCAACCATGCCATCCAAGAGCGCCTGCATGCCCGCAATCTTCATTTCGAAAGACGGTGATTTGCCGAGAACCTCTTTATTCTTCAACACTTCAAGCAAGGTCGCCCATTTTTCGAGAAGGTCTTGCCCTTCTTCGAAACCGAGGTTTTGCATAGCGTGCTGTAGGAAGTGAGGAACGGAGTGAGCACTCGTCATCGGTTCCTTAATTTCGGCACGGGCGTTGTACGCTTTTTCAGCCGCAGCACCGGATACTTTTTTATCATCGCGAATCGACAAAAGACGGGCGTATACGTCAACGGCCTTTGTGTTTGCGGGTGGTTCTTGTTGGATTAATTGTTCGAAGCTGTCGACAATGCCATTTGTGGCCAGTTCGTCAAAAGAATGGAACGAACCGAACTGTTTCAGCATAAAGCGGAGCTGAAGTTTCGTTTTTCTGTCTTGTTCGATTTCGTCACACTTGTCAACAATAGCATTGACCAAGTGCGTTACAAGCGCACTGTTCACCATAGCATTACTCTCCCTGTAATATTTTTATTTTAAACAAAATTTATTTTGTAATTTTGTCGTTCATATAGGCATAGCAAAAATAACGATGTTTCACAATATTCTAATAAACATTTTTAAAAAATTTTTAGAGAACGCAATAAAATAACGAAAAAACAACGGGATAAAAGGCTTGTTTCGAGAGCTTGGCTAGCGTTTTACCACAGGAAAACGCTATTTTCCCTAATATTTTTCTATGATGTGAGGACGTCTTTGACCTTTGAAGCGAGCTGTTGCAGCGTAAAAGGCTTTGGCAGGAACGATACGTTAAAGCCTTTAAACTCGTCTTTAAAGCGGTCTTCGGTATAACCGGACACAAAGATAATCGGCAGATTCGGCATTTTTTCAAGCACATGGCGCGCCAAGGTCGGGCCATCCATTTCCGGCATAATCACGTCCGTCACCATCAAATCGAGCGATGGGGAGTCTTGTGCGATCAGCTCAAGCGCATCTTCGGCACTTGCGGCCTCCAGCACTTCATAACCCTTGTTGCGCAGCGCCCTTGCGCCAAAACCGCGCACCGCGTCTTCGTCCTCAACCAGCAAAATAGTCGCGGTGCCGGTCAGGTCTTTATCCTCGATATGCTCAATTTTCTTCGGCAATACGGCGTCTTTTTCGTCCGGCACATGGACGGGGAGGTACAGAATAAAGGACGTGCCCTTGCCCACCGTGCTGTCGACATGCACATAGCCGCCGGTTTGGCGCATAATACCATAGACGGTGGCAAGGCCAAGGCCGGTGCCGGAGCCGATTTCCTTGGTCGTGAAAAACGGTTCGAAAATACGTTCCAAAATTTCATCGGGAATACCGCATCCGGTGTCGGCGGCCTCAATCGCCACCCATTCGCCGGCGGGCATCGTGTCGCTTCCGCGTTTGATGGGGTTGGTGTTGCGGTAATTATAGGTGCGGATGGTCAGGCCGCCATTGCCGTCCATCGCGTCACGCGCGTTCACCGCCAGATTAATCAGAACTTGCTCAAGCTGGCCCTCATCCGCCTTAATCAGGCCAATATCGGGGTCGTGGACGACCTCAAACTCAATCCCCACGCCGAGCAAACGACGCAGCAAATGCGATAATTCGGTGAGGGTATCCGTGATGTCCAGAACGCGTGGCTGAAGCGTTTGCTGGCGCGAAAAGGCCAAAAGCTGGCGCACCAGATTGGCGGCACGGTTGGCGTTTTGCTTGATCTGCATAATATCGTTAAAGGACGGGTCGCCCGCCTTGTGGCGCAGCAACAGCAAATCGCAAAACCCGATCATCGCCGTCAGCAAATTGTTAAAATCATGCGCAACCCCGCCCGCGAGCTGGCCTATCGCCTGCATTTTCTGGGATTGTACGAATTGCGCCTCAAGGGTTTTTTGTTCGGTCAGGTCAATAAAATGCAGCACGATATTGCGCCCGCGGAATTTGCGGGCGTGCATCTGGACATAGACATCTTTTTCCGGAGTGTGAAGCATCAATTCAATCGGGGCATCAAGGTGTTTGCCTTCTTCGATGCTGGTGATCGTGCGCATCACGGTGCTGCGCACCTCCAGCTTGATCAGCGTTTCAAAGTCCCGCCCTTCCAGCGATTCGACCTTCATCTGGAGCATCCGCGCGAAGGCGGCGTTGCAATCACTGATGACGCCATGAGTGTTGACAAGGACGATGCCGAGCGGGGCTTCCTCGAAGAATCGTTGGAACCGATCTTCGGAATCCTTGAGCGCTTGGCGCATCTCGCGTTCGGCGGTCAAATCATGCACAACGGCGCGGGTGCGCACGCGGTCTTCGGCCTCATGCACCACCGATTGGCTCACCGATGCCAAAAATACTCTGCCACCGGGGCCTTTCATGCGCAGCTCACAAACCTGCTTCGCGCCCGCCCCTTCGAACAGGTCAAACGGGCGCGCCTTGGCGGGGGCGTCGTCGATATAGCTGTGCAGTCGTCCGGCGCTGAGCAATTCATCAATATCGGTGCCGAGCCAGCGGGCAAGCGTTGCGTTGACGAATAAAAACCGCCCGTCCTCATTGACCGAGAAAAACCCGACCGGTGCGTTATCGGTGAAATCGAGGAGCTTTTCGCGTTCTTCGCGAATCAAGGAATCGCTGTTATGGGAGTCGGTGACGTCCTCGACCAGCCATTGCACACATCCGGCGCGACCGGCCACTGGCTGCGCCGAGATCGACAACCAGCGCTCATCCCCGTCAATCAAGGCGGGAAGCTGTGCCGTTTCAAAGGCGCCGCGCTGGGCGTTTTCGACCAGAACCTGAAACCGTGCCGCGACAACCTCGTGATAGGAAAACAAGGCGGTCAGCCCGTCCAACCCATTGCCGCCGCCATCCATGGAACACAGCGCCTGAAACCGCCCATTGGTGTACAGCGTGGCATTATTAATGTCGGTGACGAGGCGGGCGCTGCGGCTTCCGTCAAAGAGTTCCTTGAGCAAATGGCGCTCAACCGCGCGTTCACGGTAAATCATCACGGTGCGAACAAAAACCAGAACAAGAATACTCGCCGCCCCAATCAAAACCGCCATGCCGTAATGATCCTGCGTTGTCATGCGGCCGGTATAAAACATCATGGCGCAGACCGTTGTGATGGACGCGAACACGGGTAAAAACAGGGCATAGGCGATCAACGCCATAGAAGAAGACCGCGCCGCCGCGCCTGTATATTGTTCCACGCCCGCATGATTAAACCGCCCCGATCCCGCCGCATAGGGGTCGATCGGTGCCGGACGTGCCAAGCCTTTTTGCCGGATACCGGCCAGTTTCACCGCATTACCGCTTGCCCGCGCGGCGGGTTTGGGCGGCTTTGTGGCATCGCGCTGTTTGGCGGCGGATGAGGACGCCACAGAAGAAGAGGAAGAAGATGAAGCGGAAAATTCCGGCGACTTGGCCGATTTATCGGCGTGGCGAGCCTCTTGCCGAGGGGCCTGTTTTTGGTCGCGATCCGCATCGTTTTGCGGCACTGCCTTATCCCCCTTCGCGCGTTTATGGGCGGGGGGTTCTGGGTCTACTCTGTGTGTGATAAAGGGTGACTCGTCAGGCATTCGCCCATCATGCCATATTAACACCGTTTAGACTATGGCCTTTTGAGGGCAACATTCCATTCAAGCAAAGGTTAAGTGCCTTTCTAATATCGTTAAATTTATTGTTAGTCCATCGGCAGAGCGCCCTTTTCGCTAGTATATAAATATCTTTGGGCTAATTTATAACTTGTACGGTTAATTATTTTGGTGTCTGCGAGTGACTGACTGCGTACTTCAACCATAAAGTCACTATGCCTACCCCTCCTGTCTGCTCCCTTAGGAGTAAGGGATAAGCATCTTTTGCTAGAGAGCGGAAAATGGAGACGTGCATTTAACGTTTTCCAGTCTATTTGTTGTGCGTCACATCCAGCAAAAGGCGAAATTGGTTCTATGCACATGTAGGTATCATTCACAATTAGCGGCATATCATGATCTATAGTCGAAAAAATCAAATCAAAATTTTCTCTGAACAATTTACGCCTTTGTTCTTGAAGTGGTTCGATAGCTACAGCATAAGCAAATCCTTTCTCTTGATTACATTTATCCAGAAAATTTTTCACGACAACTTCACGCATTCCAAATTGCTCACCTTTTCGCCTAACATCATTTTGAGTTTCAGGGTCTTCGGCAATCTCAGAAGCTATATCTATAACTCGATCCGTGCGAAGCATGAGCAAAATAGAATGATCAAAAATATGACCTATTTCTTCATCAGTTAGATCCCAAGGATCGGAATTTTCAATCTTTTTGTATAAAGGTGCCATAGATCTTTCGATACGACTAAAATATTCCTCTATTTTATAATCATTACCGCCCTCATCCATTACTGTGTATGCATTTTTACGCCTCGATACCGTTTTAGGGCTACGTGGTTGATGCGTAAAAACCTCCTCTACTTTATCATATCTCCAAATCAGCCCCTGATGATTGGTAAATCTATCTAGAAACATTCTGGGAAGCGTGTGTTGGTTGATTGGCTCAAAAGGTTTTTTCATATTTTTTATCTTAAAAATTCAAGAATACCTTATAGGCAAATATGGCGTTTTAAAATGCACAACCTGCCCATCCTATAATTTGCCTTTGAGCTTGAAGACATAGGAAATGATTTTGGCGACCGCGCGGAAATGTTCGGTCGGGATGGCTTCGTCCAGCTCCACCGTGTCGAATAAAGCCCGTGCCAGCGGCGGTTCCTCGTAAATCATAATATCGTGTTCTTTGGCGACTTCGCGGATACGCAGCGCCACTTCATTCACGCCTTTGGCGATCAGGATCGGCGCGCTCATCGTTGCGGGGTCGTATTTCAAAGCCACGGCGTAGTGGGTCGGGTTGGTGATGACGACATCAGCCTCAGGCACCGCCTGCATCATTCGTCCGCGGGCGCGTTGTTGGCGCAATTGGCGCAATTTGCCCTTGATATGCGGGTCGCCTTCGGCCTGTTTATATTCGTCCTTGATGTCTTGTTTGCTCATTCGGATTTTTTTGAGGTGTTCATAACGCTGGTACACCACGTCCAGTGCCGCCACAACGAAGAACACCGACAAAATCCCCGTCATCATGCGGATAAAGATATCGCGCATCTCGAGCAAGACCATCGGCAAGGATAATTGCATGAAATGTTCAACGCCGGTGAGATACGGGTACAAAACCAAGGTCGCGATTGTGCCGATCAGGGCGATTTTAATGATGCCTTTGACAAACTCCATCACAGAGCGCATCGAAAAAATCCGTTTAAACCCCTGTATAGGCGAAATCTTGCTTAAGGAAGGCTTGATGGATTCCGGCGCAAACAAAGGGCCGATCTGGACAAACGGGCCGATAAACGCCGCAAACATGAAAAAAATCATCGGAAAGAGCAAGATCTTCGCCACCGCAAACAACAAGTCGGACAACATTCGCCCCAAAACGCCGGTGTCGGGGTCAAGGTGGATGCCATAGGTTGCGGCCATCAGGTTTTTAAGCAGCACCGCAAGTTCGGCCATCAAATGCCCGCCATACCCCGCAACGATGAGCGTACTGGCCAAGAGCATGATCCAGTTGTTCATTTCGCGGCTGAGCGGAACCTGCCCCTTTCTTCGCGTTTCTTCGAGTTTCTTGGGGGTGGCTTCTTCCGTTTTCTGGGCGTCGTCCTGGTCGTCGGACATGTATCTGCCTTATGCCGTTATGCGTTTTGTGATGACGATTTATTCTAGCACAAATCGGGGCGTCTTTGCGCCATTGCCTTTTTATCTTATCCCGCGCTGCTGGAGATAAAAAACATCATGCCTTCTTCGAAATATTGTATCCACACCAAAAACAATGTCGAAAACACCAGCATAAGCGTGATAAGGCCGAGCAAAATCTGAACCGGAATCGCCAGAATAAACACCTGAATCTGGGGCATGACCCGCGCCAAAACGCCCATCGCGATATAGGTCATCAACGCCACCATGATAAACGGAAGCGCCAATTGAAACCCGATGGCAAAGCTCTTGGCGACGCTCATGGTAATCATCTGCGCCATGCCTTCGGCGGCCGGCAAGGCGCCGGGGGGGAAGGATTGGTAACTGTCGAAAATCGCATAAATCAAAAGATGGTGCATATTGGTTGCAAAGAGCAACACAACCCCCGTGACCGAGAGCATCGCGCCGATGATCGATCCTTGCGCCGCCATGCTGGGGTTAAAGACCTGCGCACTGGCGAGGCCGATCTGCATCGAAATAAACATCCCCGCCACATCCAGCGCCGAAATCAAAATCCGCGCCACCGTTCCGATGAACAGGCCGATCACGGCCTCCATACACACAAGCACCATAAACCCATCGCCGATTGTGCTGACTTGCGGGATATAGGGGGCCAAAGGGGGAGTGACAACGACCGACAGGCCGAGCGCGAATAAAAGCCGGATATTGGCGGACACAAAGCTGTCGCCGATGGTCGGCATAATCATGATCGCCGAGCCAACCCGCACAAAGACAAGCATAAACGTATAAATCTGTCCCGCGACGAGGGTATCGAGTATTTGCTGCATGGCGTTCGGGTTACGGCCCCTCACCGATAATCTGGTCGGTCAGGAGATTCATAAATTCCTGCATTTCCGCCATCATGACGGGCAAAAAGAAATAAATCATAATAAAAATAACGACAATTTTGGGAACGAAGGCAAGGGTCATTTCCTGAACCTGCGTCAAGGCCTGAAGCAATGCCACGGACACGCCGACAATCAACCCGACAACCATAATCGGCGCAGACAGCACCACAATCAAAATGATTGCCTGCCGTACGGTGTCCATCACCATTGCCTGATCCATCGCCGTGGCCTTCCGCTTTATTGAGGGGCGCAATCAATATGATATAACGCCCGCCTGCACTCTTGCTGTATGCAAAGTTTAGACCATCACCCGCAAAACAGCAAGACCCGCCCCTCACCGCCTGCCTCCCGCCTATATATTTTTCTGTGAGTTTTCTGTGCGTTTTTCTATGTGTTTTCTTGTGCGCCGCCCCGTGCGCCACTCTCCACGCAGAGAATAAAAAATGCGCCGCAAATGGGCGCATTCTTTGTGGCCTGAGGCCGGTTCTCTATCTCTTTGAAAAATAGAGAGTTTTAGAGTTTATTTTTAGGCTGTTTCATAGCCTGTTCGAATTTCTCGATACCGTGTTCGGCGACGTAAGCATTGGCGTCGGCGTTCCACTGGTCTTGCGCGGCGCGAACTTCGGCAACATGTGCCTTAACGCCCTCAACAACGGCCGTGAACTTGGCTCCGATTGATTCGACTGTTTTCTTTACGTTGTCTTGAAAGCTCATTTGTTAACTCCTGTCATTCGTATTGGAAATTCGTGTTCATATCTCGCGATGCTATTGTCATAATCAAAAAAGCGGATAAAGTCAAACTAATTCTTTCAAAATTATCGTCTTTTGTTTTGGTTTTTGCTTTGCCCCAAAACACCGCACTGAACCGAAACCAAGCTCACGCCCTGTGGTGCGACCGCTCCTTATCCTGCGCGTCCTGCCAAAATCCTGCGCTTCTGCCAAAGCCCGCGCCGCATCCTTCACCGCAGTATTCCCTCTGCTCTTGCAGAGCCTCAAACAGCAAAAAACGGGACACATGCCCCGTTTCGTTATTATTTTGATTAACATTATCTTGGTTTACTGGCCAATTGGCGCAGAGTCCGCCGCTTAAATCGGCATCCGCATGATTTCCTGATACGCGGCGATCATCTTGTCACGCACCGCGACAACAGTTTGCAGGGTAACCTCTGCCTCCGTCACAACGCGAACAACATCATTCAAATCGGCCTTGCCCATGACGGCTTGGGCGGAGATCGCCTCACTCGCCTTTTGTGTGTCGACCATGCCTTGTACGCCGGCCTTGAGTAAATCGGCAAAAGATTCCCCTCCCATGCCGTCCCGCGCGTTAATGCCTGCCGCGCCTACGCCGCTGCCGATCCCTTCGGCAATTTTTGCCGTGTTGCTATAGGCTGAGATGGCGCCTGCGGCTTTGCTGATCTGGTCAATACTCATCGTCAGTGATCCTTATACTCTATCTGAGAGGTTATTATAGCACGTTACCTAGCCGCGCAGCAATTCAAGCGTACGCATCGCCATTGACCGCGCCATTTCAACCATACCAAGGTTTGCTTCGTAGGTTCTTTGCGCCTCGCGCATGTCCATTAATTCGATAATCGAATCAACATTCGGCATCTGGACATAGCCGTTATTATCCGCGGCGGGGTGGTCGGGCATGTATTTGAGTTTGGGTGCCTTTTTGGATTCCGTCACTTTGTCGATTTGCAAAACCTCCATGCCTTTTTCGCGGTCCATCACGTTCTTGAACTGGACGGTTTTACGGCGATACGGCTCATCACCCGGCTTTAACGGCGCGGTGTCGGCGTTGGCGACGTTTTGTGAAATCACGCGGATACGAGCGCCTTGCGCCTTCATCCCGAGTGAGGAAATCTCCATTGCGTTCATAATATCCATTGAAACTCACCTATGATTATTTTTATTGTTATCAGTCTGTTAAGCGAATATTTTAATCCCGTTAATTCGTATTAATCGCAATCCGGATCATCCCGACATTACGGCGGTACAGATTGGTCATTGTCTGGTATTCCATAGTGTTGTTGGTGGCCTTGAAGAGTTGTTCTTCCAAGACAACGCCGTTTTCATCCGGCGCGGCCTCATAGACTTCCACTTGCTTCACGGGCTTTGTTGCGCCACTGGTTCTGGATGTCGGCATGTGCAGATCATCCGTGGCAGCCATGCGGACTTTGCCGGACACTTGCGTGCGCTTTGGCATGTAATCGCTGAAATCCATGTTTTTCAGGTCTTTCGGGCGATAGCTCGGCGTATCCGCATTGGCGATGTTTTGGGCGTACAGCTCATGGCGCTTGTTCAAAAAGCCCATCTTCGCTGACATCCCGTTGAGTAATCCTATGTTTTGCAGTGTCATTTTTTCTGCTACCCTTTTGTTTCGTACAGAACCCACAGAGCAACAATGCAGAAACCGTGCCAAGATGAGTGAATACGGCGAAGATAAAGACAAAAGAGCCGCGAGCGACCCGCTCACCCCGCTTAATTATGTCGATCAAAACCCGCAATCCCGCCGGCGCGCCACCGCAGTTGCGATCAAAGGCCCGTCCGCCGAAAAAGGTGCGGCGCAAGGCGGGCCACAGATTGTTGCATCGGGGCGCGGTGTACTCGCCGAGGAAATCCTTGCCCTCGCCTTCGAAAACGGCGTGCGCGTCCGCGAAGACAAGGATTTAGCCGAGCTTTTGGCCTTTTTGGACATCGACACCCCGATCCCGTCTGAGGCGCTGGAGGCGGTTGCCGAGATTTTATCCTATGTTTATCAGGCCAATGGACAGGTCAACCCCTTTGACGCTGTGCTAAAAGATGTTATGAGTGAACAGGATCAACCGCAGCCCATTAACCATGCGTCCCCCGATAAGGGCGGTCACGACACAGAAACAAAAGGCGAAAAAACGGATAAGAGCAGATAAGGCGGCCATACGGTAAATGGAGCGAATAATCCGCCCAGCCTCCGCAATCCACCTGCCCCGTGCGTTTTCGCCCATATAACAAGATTAGGCAACAAAAGAGCAAAGCCATGACCATGTCCTCCTCCCCCTCTTCCGGTATTATCGGCGCGTTGCACAGCTTGCGTTTTGATATCCAAGATGCGCTGCTGCGCGTTCGGCGCGGCGATATTGTTGACCTTGGCGATATCGACACCCGTATAGAACAGCTTTGCGGCGGTTTAAAATCGGAATCAAAAACCACACGTGACCAAGCCGAACCCATTATGACCGACATCATCACGGCGCTCGAGGAACTCGCAGAATCCCTGCGCGATGCGATTAACGACGACGATGATGATAGTGATGATGATGACGACACACCGCCGCATCATAACGGGTCGAGGTAAATTCCATGCTCGAAGACACGGGTTTAGCGACGCTCAAGGCCTTGGCCGCTTTGACGATTGTGGTCGCCCTGATGGTCTTGTCCAGCGCGGCCTTCCGCCGTTTTTCTGGATTCGGTGAGGGAATGAGAGTCGCCGCCCTCAAAAAACGGCGCTTGTCGATTAGTGAAATGCGCCCGATTGACCACCGCAGCAAACTCGTCCTTATTCGCCGTGACGATGTTGAACATCTCATCCTTCTCACCCAGCACGGCACCAGCGTGATTGAAAGCGGCATCAAAGCCCCTTCCCATCTCGGCGCGGAGCAAGGCGCATCAAGCGTGGGCGATGATCCGTCCCAAAGCGATACAATAACAAACAAGAGCGCAATACAGCGTACGGCAGCACAGCAGGACACACCCCAATGACGCACGAACCCCCGACCCAAGCCCCGCACAGCGCAACGCCGCACGCCCCCCGATCATTCCGCGCCATTGCCGCCACTGCGCAGAGATGGATCAACAAGCCCTATCGCTTGTTCGCCCTTGCGGTTTTCGCCTTAATGGGGCTTGGCGGGGTTATGATGCTCCCGCATGACGTGCTGGCGCAAAGCCTGTCCCTTGATTTCGGGAGTGACAACAACAATGACGGAAGCCTGTCGGCGCGCGTGGTTCAGATTCTGGCGCTGCTCACCGTCTTGTCCCTTGCTCCGTCTATTTTGATTATGATGACCTGTTTTACGCGGATTGTTGTGGTGTTGTCATTCCTGCGAACCGCGATGGGGGTTCAACAAACGCCGCCGAACACGGTGATGGTGTCTTTGGCGTTGTTCCTCACCTTCTTTATCATGGCACCGACATTTCAAGCGGCCTATGACAACGGTATTTCCCCCTATATCAACCAAAGCATTGACGAGGTGACGGCCTTCGAAGAAACGGTCGCGCCGTTCAAAACCTTCATGTTGCAACACACGCGCGAAAAAGATTTGCTGCTGTTTACCGAGTTAAGCAAAGCCGGCCCCTTTGATTCGCCAATGGCCATCCCCCTGCACATCGTTGTGCCGTCTTTTATGATTTCGGAATTAAAACGTGCCTTCGAGATCGGGTTTATGTTGTTCCTGCCGTTCTTGGTGATCGACATGGTGACGGCGTCTATCTTGATGTCTATGGGTATGATGATGTTGCCGCCGGTGATGATCTCCCTGCCCTTCAAGATCATTTTCTTCGTTATGGTGGATGGGTGGTACATGATTGCAGGAAGCCTGATCAAGAGCTTTGACGCCAGTTTGCTCCCCACCGATGCCGTACCGCCAACGCCGTAATTAAAGCCTTACGTTAAGGGGGCATGAGGAACGGCGCACGAAAAGCGGCGCCCAAAGATAGCGGAATGATAGCAGCGCCGAAACAAAAGCGCCTATTCGCCTGCCTTGATGGTTGAAATATCGCCCAATGATTTGCCGAACATATCGACCTCAAAAACATGCGACATTAACGTGTCGCGGTCGGAAATCACCGCTGCGCGGATCGGGCGTGTCACGATCTGGAATGATTTATACAAAGGCGAGCTGCGCATCACTGCGTCATAGCGGGTGCGCAGGGTTTCGAGCCCCGCCGTATCGCCGGACAGGTTCAGGGCAATGGCCGTGTTCAAAATCATGCGGGCTTGGTCGGTGGTAAGCGCTTTGCCGTCTTGAATATCGTCTTGCGCCAAAAGCTGGTTAAACGCCGTGGCGGCATAGCCCCATTGCTGGCCGCGCCATCCGGTATCCGCCTTCAGGCCGATAATCTCTGGGTCATTCCCGTCCAGCTCATCCAAAATCGCCATCGCCTCCCGCGTGCGTTTCAAATCCGCCAAGGCGCGGGCGCGAATAAGGCCGGCGCGTTTGCCGAGGCCTGCGGCCTCATATTGCGATGCCGGAACCTTGTCCAGCAAGCGAATGGCATCGGCCGGTTTACGGTTGAGCAAGCTGATCGCTGCGGCTTTGAGCGCCCAGCGCGGTCTTTTATCGGCGGCAAGGTTTGGCCCCATGCGTTCTTCGAGCAACGACACGGCGCGGCTAAGCAAATCAACCGAAACGAGTTTATCCGCAATCGTGCCGATAATGGCGTCACCGTCATCGCCGGCTGGCAGTAATTCCTTGAATTCTTCGTATACGCCAAGTGCCTCAAGCGGCTTAAGCGGTTCGCCTTCGTCCTTTAAGAACAGCGATTTAAACGCCTCCGACATGGTGTTGATAATCTCGTTTCGCGCGGTGCGGGTTTGCGCCATTTCGGCGGCTCCGCGCAGGATGTTCATGCCTTTTTGTTCCTCGCCATTGGCGATATACATTTCGCCGAGGCGTTTATTGATGTCGAGTTCCAGATCATCGCCGCGCCATGCAAAACGGATACGCTCCAGCCTTGGAAGGCTCTGCTCAGGCGTGATTTCTTTATTGCGCAATTGTTCGTTGACCAAGGCCAGCTCGGCGCGGGTGGCGTAATATAAATCACCATTGGCAACCGCCGCCGCCAAGTGAACCTTCACATCCCCTGGCAAACCGCTCATCATCGCCAGTCGTCCTTTGTAATACGACAATCCGGCCTTTTGCGCCCCGCTCAGCACCGCCATATCCACCGCCAATTGTTCGGTAATGGATTTAAGCAAATCGGAATCCTTATTTTGCAGCGCAATTTCGGCGAGTTGGAGCAAGCTCGTGTTGCGCAGTTCGGGCGGGTAGGCTTTCAAAAAGTTCAAATCACCCGGTAAATCCGCATAGGCCTTGTCATACGCCCCGAGCCCGCCATGAGCGAGAGCCTGCCAGAATTTAACCTCACCCATGGATTGCAGCACAGGGTTTGAAAAATTCTTCAACGCCTCGCCATAGCGCCATGACGCCACTTGTGCCACGCCTTTGACGGCCTTGTATTCCGGCAAAGTCGTGATTTGCGTGTCGGCAACTTCGGCGAGTTCAAGATAGCCGAGCGCCTCATGCGCCATGTCATGCGACACTAGCAATTCCGCCTTGTTGAGCAACAATGTACGGCGGCGCTGGCCGCCGGATTCGGAAATCTGAATCTCCAGATCCTTTTTACGCGCGTCAAACGTGCCGCCTTTTTCATCGCCCCATTTTGCGAAGTTGAACATGCTCTGTGGCCCTTGCTCAACCTTGGTTTCGGCTTGGACACCGCGGGTTGTGGGCTGGGCTTTGAACACCGCCACGGCGGGGCCTACATTCAATCCGCCAATGCGCCGTATCGTGACCTTGTCATCATCGGCCTCAATGCGGATGCCATCGGATTTCGGCACCAAAACCGCGCCGATAAAGGCCGGTATCACGTCAATATCGACAAAGGATGCGTTTTGGAAGATACGGGTTTCGGCCTTGGGTACCGTCACAACGGCGAAGTCATCGCCAACAGTCGGGTCGCTGACCTTCAACAAATTACGGGCGTTTTTAATGCCCAATGACACGGTCGAGTCCCCATCGCGCACGAAATTCTTGCGAATAGGGGCAGAGGTCAAGGCCTGAGGGCGCCCCGAAACAACCAGTTTCCAAATAAAACCGCCGCCTTGCGGCTGGACATAAACCCCGTCCGGCAATTTAAACCGATATGCCAAACCGCCATCCAAAGCGATGCGTTCGGGGTTTTCAAACATGTCTTTTTGCGGGCCTTCAACCACGGGGGGGATGGCCATATCGGCACGGTCAATCACCGCCCAAAGATAACCCAAGCGTTCAAACGCCGCCATATTAAAGCTCTCGGTCGAAGAAAACGTGATCGTATTTTCCCTGATATTGGCATTGACCGGCGCGTTTTGGATGCGCTGTTGTTGCTGTTTTGCTTCGGCGGCGCGGGTGGCGTCTTCCTTGGCGGGGCGCAAATCGACCTGTTTTTGCGGCACGGCTTTTGCGGCTTCTGCCGCGGCTCCGTCTTTGGTTTCTTGGGATGCCGCGATGGAGATTTTTTCTTGTTGCTGCTCCGACAACTCGCTGCGTAATGCCTCGCGGCGGGCTTTGCGGGTTTCTTTTGACAATTCTTCGGCCTTGGTCGGGGCGAAAACATCAATAATTCCGCGTGATGCAATCAAAAACGCCCGCTGGCGTGAGCTCTCAGGAAAAGCGATTTTAAGCTGGAGCGTATCGCGCAGCGCGGATGAAATCTGGATATCATAGACATAACGCGGCGTTTTTTCCCGCAAATCCGACAAATCAACCAAGCCATAACGCCCGAAATTGACGATCAAAACGCCCTTCTGATCCGGCGTTTCCACAAATTCATAGGTTGTCGGCACGCTGGGGCTGAGGGAAATGCGCGTGAAATCTTCGTTTTCTGAAATGCTCACCTTCACTTTTAAGGCGGGGCCGGCGTCCGCTTTGTCCTTTGGTTTTTCTTTCGGAGCGCCCTTTTCATCCTTTGCGGGTGCTTCCGCCGAGGCCGCAGCCGCAGCGCGCACAAATCCCCCTCCATCGCCCTGCAATGGTGTGGGCAAGGTTGACAACATCAACAGCACGACCGCACAAACGGCCCATAGGGAATACGCAGGGCGTAACATTCTTCGGGTATTTCTTACAAACACGGCATTATTTCTTATTCAGGATAACAATATCCACCCGTCTTGCAAAATACATACGGGTTTGCGGGTCAAAATCCTGTGGCAAAGTCTGTTGTCGCCCCGCGCCGCCGCCAATAACGGTCATCGGGCGTTCATATCCATAGGCGGCGAGCACATCCGCCACCGCCTGGGCCCGCCGTAAGGACAGGACGAATTCATCCGATTCGGGGGATATTGCGGATGTTTCCTGCCCTTGCGGTACAGCGCCAGTCGTTCCTTGCGCATCGGCTTGCCCCGCGGCATAGCCGACAACCACGATCTGGTTATCAATCGCCTTTAAAAACGGCGCCGCCAGCGCCAAAAACCGCACTGCGCGATCGCTCGGTGTTGCGTCATTCGGGGCAAAGGTCAAAACCGGAGGCACCGCCATAATAATGCGGTCGCCGGCGTCCATAAGGCGCACATTATCCTGTATGGATGGCGGCATCTGGCGAATGACGTTTTGCAAGACGCCTTCCAAATATCCCAAATCCATCGCGTCTTCGTTCGCTGGTCTGATAACGACTTGCGTTTGCTGGTCTTGCGGGCCGGCATAGCCCGCCATTTGTTGTTCAAGCCCGCCATATTGTTCGCGCAAGGACTCCGTCATTTGCGTCCATAAAATCGGCTTAGGCTGTGACATCGAATACAGCATGACAAAGAAACTGAGCATCAGCGCCATAAGGTCGGTAAACGAGATCACCCACGACACGCGGCGGCGGCGATCCATCCCCGAATCCATCATCGGCCTGTTGGCGTATGGCAAAACAGACGGGTAAAACTTCGGCGATTTATTCGACTTTTGGCGGGCTTTGGCATGGTGCTTACGGGCTTTTTCGCGGGCAATGGCGTCATCCGTCATTGCGGCGGCGGCATCGTCTTCGAACATCTCGACCGAGAATTCATCAATCGCCGTGTCCGGCGTGATATGGCCATCCGCATGACCACCACCCTGAGTTTGCGCATAGCCACCACTTTGTCCCTCATGCTCATGCTCATGCGCTTGAACTATGTCCTCAATAACCTTGGCGGTGGCTTTACGCAGGCTTTCCTCGGCCTCTAAAGCATCTGCCTCCTCAGGCGTTTCAGCAAACATTTTGATCGGTGCTATTTCGGGCGGTTTTCTTTCGCTCATTCCGCGCCCCCGTTTTGCGGGTTTGCGCCCTGTGTGGTGTTTGGCAAAGCCGGAATAATCGGGGCTTGGCGATTGAGAGGTTGGTCGCTGCCGCTGTCCAGTTTCAGGGTCGTTTCAAAAATAAAGCGGATTTCGACATTGGCTTGACGCGTGCCGTTTAAATCGGTTTTTTGCCCTCCAAACGCCAAAAGATGGGCGGGAAATCCGGCCTTTTCAAACAACGCGGCATACCGGCGAATACGGGCATAAAAGGCATTTAAGCTCTCTGCCGATGCTGCGTTGCCGCCGTTGCCTTGTGCGGGCAACGGCAAGATAATCTCGACCCCGAAAACGGTTGTCAGCGCCCCTTGTTTCACCATTTCCGATATTTTTTGCGCCAGCGGAGCCACATAATTGTCAAACACCGCCTCTGGCACATAGGCCGTCAACGCCGCATCACCCTTGCCATCGGCGTTGTCCTCCAGCCGCATATCCCCCAATGTGCGCCCCAGCATGGCCTTGAGCTGTTGTTCAGGCAAATCGCCCGTTTCGCGCGAAAGCCCGTCTTTGGGGCGCTCAATTCCCGCGATATTCGGAACAAAATCGGCGGAGCTAAAGGCTTCCTGAACGCCCGCAACGACGGTGGCGGAGCGTTCGGGGCTTAAATCCGACATCGCGGTCAGGCCGATAAAAAAGGCCAGCATAATCAAAAACAGCGACAATCCCATATAATGCGAAGACCGCAACGCCTGAAACGATCCCTGTCCATGATGTCTGCCTTGATCGTCGTGATTGTCCAAGAAAGCCTCTGCTCAGTTAGTTTTGCCGGACGCCCGTTCTTTTGGATCTGGTTCGGGTGTGGCGATTGACATGTGGCCTGTGCGGCGCGGAATGATTATTCTATCTCAGGCGAATTATAGCACACCACGCCAAGCCCTGCCATCACCCATATCGCCTATACGCCGCGCAGTCCGCAGCCATCCGGAACAAAGAAAAAACGCACCGTTTTTTCAAGCGGTGCGTCCTGTTTTTGTGGCCGTTTTATTTATTTTTATTCGTTTTTATTCGTTCAACAAACGGTCAATATCGTCTTGTGTAACGCCCGCCCCCGGCATTTGCGGGCCGTTCATCAATTTGCGGTCTTCGGATCGAGTGTCTTCTTCGGGGCCTGTGGCGATGCTGATATCCGCATGACCGCTCAGGATTCCGAGCAAGGAATCAACGCGTTTTTCAATTTCATACAAGGCATTCACCGCATTGGTGATGCGCTGACCGGTGAGGTCTTGAAAGCTGCACGCCTCAAAAATCTTGTTGATTTCATCAAGGATTGCCGCGCTGTTTGGGCTGTCGCCCGCGAGTTCTTGAATACGGTCGCACGCATCCATAATCGTACCCGTGGCTTCTTCGGTTGCCGCGGTGACTTGTTTTAACTCGCTCGTGGCCTTCGAGATATGGTCTTTGCCGGCGTTCACGGCCTGTCCCTCGCCATCATGGCAAATGCCGTTGATAAGGCGGGCAAGGTCGCGCAACTCATCAAAAACATGCGATGTAGACGACACAGTTTCTTTTTCGAATTTCGAAACCGCCTTGTTGACGATTTTCAAAACTTCGCTCAATTCATAATTATCTTTGGCAATTTCGGCCATAGAGTGATCCCCTTATTCCATTAGACTGGACAGTTTTGCATGCCCTTAGAATGGGCCTAGAACAGCCATAAGTTTGTTCTTCAGCGTTTCCGCGTTGAACGGTTTCACGATATAGTTGTTCACGCCCGCCTGTTTGGCGACAATCACGTTTTCGGTTTTGCTTTCCGCCGTAATCATGATGAACGGAACTTTAGGATTTCTCGTACCGGTGCGAATGTTTTTGAGCAAATCAAGGCCGGACATCGGCTCCATATTCCAGTCGGAGATAATGAGATCATATTCCTTCTCCTTAAACATGCCGAGCGCCATCGTCCCATCCGTTGCTTCATCGACATTGGCAAAGCCAAGCTGGCTGAGCAGATTACGGATGATACGCAGCATCGTCTTGTAATCATCCACGATGAGAATATTCATATCTTTGTTGACTGACACTGTAGAAAGCTCCTGTGTTTACACCTTAAACCGAACATCGTCTGACTTGCGTTTTGGAACCATGCCGGACAACCCGACTTATGAAATATTGAGTGTTATGAGTGGCTTGCGACGCAACCGGAGTTCATTCTGCCCGTAAAAAGGTTAACGCGCAATGAACAACGCAGGATTATTTTTACTGAATTTATCATAATCATCGCGCACCCTTCACCTCACCGCGCCACAAAAACACGACGCAGACAAGAGAATACATCACGATATATAATATGCGATGTTACTTTATTTTATGGGAGGCGGATCGGTTGATTGGGGAGTTCAGGAAGCTTTTTTTGCTCCGCCAGCATGGTCGTCAGGTCTTTTGCCTTCATCGGGTCCATGGCTGCGATAATCGGCGCGGATTTGCGCTCCGACATCCGGCCAATGACGGATAACAGGATGTTCATATCCAAGGAGTCAAAAATACGCGCGGCCTCTTTGGGCTTCATGCCTTCATAGATTTTCACGAGGCTGTTGATGCGGGAGTCTTCCTCTTCCTTTTGCTTGCCAAGCAGGTTTTCAAGCCCGAGGCGCAGAGTGTTCATTTCATCGATTTTTTGATTGATCTGTTGTTCCGTTGCCTGAAGCAAGGCTTCGCGCTGGTTCAATGTTTGCTCACGCGCGTCGAGTTCCTTACGCCGATTCGACAGCTCATTCAAAATTTCGTCCGTGCGGCCGGAATCCTCAAGGTCGGCCGACGCAGGGTCCGCCCACATATTATTCGACCCCGGTGCCGCCGCCACCGGCGCTTCTTTCTTTGGGTCGGTGGATTCAGAGGCCTTCGCGCCATCCGCCGGCGCCGCCGCTGGTCCGGTCGCCTCTCCCGCCGCCTTCGCAGGTTCCGCCGCAAAGCCTTGCGCGTCAATCTGGCGCACGCCCGTGACAACCTCCCCCAGCCTCAACGTAAAGCAAAGCATAGCCACAATAACCAGCATGGGGAGAATTCTTATGCGTTCAGAGAGTTTCATACCGTCGTCTTTTCCGTTCTACTTTTTAATCTGTTTAATCTGTGCAAACCAAACAAACCAATCCGCCCCTCATCCCCGCTATATATTAATATAAGACAAGAGCCGGATTCAGGCTCATCGTATTGCGTTCATTCGCCTATTTCTTTTGCGGGCGGCCGGCGTTCAGAGCTTCGTACAAGTCGCGCTCAGCCTCGCTGTGCAAATCATCGGCAATATCCAGTTCCTCAATGCCGTCCAATGTGTCCGCAAGCGGATTGGTTCCGCGCTCAATATCCGGATCACGAATAGAAAACATCCGCCCGAACACAGACTCCCCTTCATCCGCAACGGAAGCCCCATTGGGTGAAAAATTGGGTGAAGTCTTTGGCGCTTTCGCAGCCGCCTTCGCGCCCGTTTTGCCGCGTTCAGGGGCGGTCGGTGTTGCCGCCATATGTTTCAAATGCTCCGCATACTCGCCTTGGGTGCCGCGCTTGGGTGATGAGGGTGAAGAAGGCGCGGCAAGCACCGGCTCGTCATCAAACCCAGCCTGTGAAAAGACTGCCGCATTTTGCTGCTGCGCGAATTGACCGTTGCGCTCCGCCAGCTTCTCGAGCCGTCCGGCAAGATTGTCCCCCGCCTCGGTCATCAACGATAATTCGTCCGACAGGCTGGTGGCTTGGTCGATCATGCGTTGCAGGTCTGAACCCGTGTCCCGCGCACTGTTTTGCAATTGTTTGATGACACGTTCGGCGTCTTGAACATTGGTGTTCAGGTCGCGGATCATTTTATCAAGAATATCGCGGTTATCCTTGAATCGTTTGAGCGACAACGACAAGCGCGCGGCAAAAACAATCGTGACGCCCAAGAGCATCACCATCAAAACATCAAAGAATAAACTTACAAATGTCCAATTCATGGTTAATCCTCTCCCTTGGTCGTGGGCGGGATATATTTTTCAATGCGTGAGGCAAGCTGGCCTTGCTTTTGTCCGGCATAGGCCTTGAAAATCGGAAATGTTCCGCATCGAATTTCAACAAGGTCGGACGGCTTGGTATTGAACATCACCGTTGAGCCTTTTTTCCATTCCAGCACATCGCGCAACGAAATCGTCCGCTCGCCCAAAATGGCCTGAAGCTCGACATCGGTCGAGAATAATTCCTTGGTCAAGTGCGTTTCCCAAATCGAGTCCCGTCCGAATTTTTCGCCCATGAACATCTGGAGCAATAATTCGCGGATCGGCTCAAGCGTGGCATAAGGGATCAAAATCTCAATCCGTCCGCCGCGGTCGCCCATGTCGATGCGAAGGCGGGCAAGAACGCACGCGTTCCCGCCTTGGGTAATGGTCGCAAAACGCGGGTTTGTTTCCATCCGGTCAAGAGTAAAGCTCACCGGTGAGAGCGGGTCAAAGGCCGAGGACAAGTCGCTCAAGCACACCTGAACCATGCGTTCGATCAATTTTGTTTCGATGGTGGTATAGGGGCGGCCTTCGATCCGGATGGCCTGCGTTCCCTTACGTCCACCCAAGAGCACGTCAACAACGGAATAGATCAACGCGCTGTCGATCACGATCATGCCGTTATTGTCCCATTCCTCGGCCTTGAAGACCGAGAGCATGGCAGGCAGCGGGATGGAATTCATATAATCGCCGAACCGCACCGTGGACACTTGGTCCATCGACACCTCAACGTTGTCGGAGGTCAAGTTCCGCAAGGATGTGGACATCAACCGCACCAAACGGTCAAAAACGATATCCAGCATCGGCAGGCGTTCATAATTCACCAGCGCCGAGTTAATCAACGCCATCACGCCGGAGGCTTGCTCTTGCCCGATATGGTCGTCAAAACCTAATAAAGAGTCGATTTCTTCTTGGTTGAGGATGCGCGTACCGACTTCTGAATCCATCTCGGCGTCAAAGTCATCCGTGTCAAAGGGGTCGGCACCGGGCTTGTCTGCTGGGCCCACGGCTTCGCTCGCCATGGCTTCCCATTCGGCCATCATGGCGCGTTCTTCTTCGCTCATCTCGTCGGCATTATCGGCCATTCGATCTTTTATACCCCAGTGTTGACTTCAATGTTGACATCGCGCGGCTTCAAACAGGCGCATCTGTCATTTTGAAGGATAGTTACGTCACAGTATAGCATAAATCCGCACAAAGAACGATATTCAAACATGCATCGGGCGTTTTTGGCTATCCGCTCTATGTTGCGGCCTATGTTGCGGCTGTGCAAAATTTGCGCCAATCCTACAAACGCACGATAAAACAAACGATTCCCTTGCGTTATTGAACCAAAATCTCTTGAAACAAGACGTCCTGAACCACCACGGGTTTGGACGCAATATTCACACGATAGAGCAATTCCTGCCGCAGGCGGTAAATCCCCGCCGTACCGCGTAAATCCTGCATCCGCATTTCGCGCAGGAAGGTCTGGAACTGGTCAATCACGCGCGGGACAACGGTTTCAACGGCCGCAAGGTCTTTTTCGTTTTTCAATTCCAGCTTGACCTTAAGGCGCAGGAAGTGCGGCTGGTCGTCTGATTGCAAATTCACAATAATGTCGGGAATGTCCAAAAAGGCTGCGGTTGATGCCGCGCCATGGGCGCCGTCTTTGCCTTCGCCATGTGCGCCCGCCTCGGCTTTCTCACCACCTTCCGCGCCCGCCTCGGCCTTGTCCTTGCCGAGCAAGGAATCAAGCGTGCCGGTAAAATACAGCCCCGCCCCGACCCCGATCAACAAAATCGGGATGATGATGAGCAACAGCTTCTTGGTTTTACCACCGGACTCTTCGCCTGCGGCTCCGTCCACTTCTTTGGTATCGTCATCTGACATGATGGTATGTTCCGTTTGATCGGTTATGTGCGTACGCCCCCTTATTGTTTCGCATCAGCGCCCCAAGGGCAAGAGGCGCATGGCATTTTTTTCCGGCAAAAAGCGCCGCCGCGCTCCGATAACGCCATTCCGTTTGCGATGAAGCCACCGAAACAATAATATAACACACTGAAAAACAACGAATATATGACTTGGCACGGTCTATGCAACTATCCTTTGTGGGTCTATGACAATGACAACAAAATAGGTGGGATCCAACAATGGAAAACGGAATTTACATCGGACTATCACGCCAGATCAGCTTGCAACAGCGCATGGATCTCGTGTCCAACAACATTGCGAACATGAACACGCCCGGCTTTAAGTCCGAGCATATGTTATTTGTCGAGAAAGTCGTCCAACCGGACAGAAAGCTCGAGCCCATGTCCTTTGTCTTGGATTACGGTCAGTTTCGCACAACATCGCAAGGGCCTTTGGAATACACGCAAAACCCGTTTGATGTGGCGCTTGAAGGCCCCGGGTTTTTCGAAATCGAAACCCCAGACGGGCCGCGCTATACCCGCGCCGGTAATTTTAAATTGAACCACGAAAACGAATTGGTCAACGTCAACGGCCAACCTGTTTTAGACGATGGCGGTGCCCGCATCACCATCCCGCAAACAGCCAAAGGCATCACGGTTGGTGAGAATGGAAGCATCCTGAGCACTGAAGGCGAAATCGCCAAATTAAAAATTGCCGAATTTGAAAACAGCCAAAACATGGAGCCCATCGGTGGCGGCCTCTTCAAGGCCAACGAAGAACCAATCGACCCGATCGCCACCCGCGCCATTCAAGGCGCCCTTGAAAAATCGAACGTCAACGGCGTCACCGGCATGACCGAGATGATCGAAGTTTCACGGCAATATCAATCAACGGCACGCATGTTGCAAAACGAACATGACCGCCTGCGCGCCACCATACGTAAATTATCGGAATCGCAATCGTAAAAACTAACATTTGAACAACCGACAACCGGTTAAACGCTTAAGGAGACGAAAATGCTATCACTGGATATTGGCGCAACAGGAATGCTCGCTCAACAAATGCATGTGGATGTGATCTCGAACAACATCGCCAACATGACCACCACGGGTTTCAAGCGTCAGCGCCCCGAATTTCAGGATTTGATCTATCAAAACATCGTCCGTCCGGGGTCTGCGACCTCCGACACGGGAACGCTCGTTCCGTCGGGGATTCAGCTCGGCCTCGGTGTTAAGCCCGGATCGGTCTACCGTATCCACGAACAAGGCACGATCCAAAGCACCAGCAACGAACTCGACCTCGCCATTTCCGGTCAAGGCTATTTCCAGATCGAAATGCCGAGCGGCGAGACAGGTTATACCCGCGCCGGCAATTTTGGCCGCAATGCGCAAGGCCAGATCGTCACGGCGCAAGGCTATGTCGTGTTGCCGAACATCACCATTCCGGACAACACGATTGACCTTACCATCAACGAAAGCGGCGAAGTTTTTGCCAAGCTGGACGGACAGATCGAGCTTCAAAACCTCGGACAAATCCAGCTCGCAAACTTCCCTAACCCTTCAGGGCTGGAAGCCATCGGCGATAATTTGTTCAAGGAAACGGAGAGCTCAGGCGCATCCATCGTCGGCACACCGGCATCCGTAGGATACGGCAAATTGATCCAAGGATCCCGCGAAGGCTCAAACGTCGATGTGGTGTCCGAAATCACCAACCTTATCACCGCCCAGCGCGCCTATGAGATGAACTCGAAGATCATCCAGACATCGGATGAAATGCTCGGCGCCTTGGCACAGCTTCGATAGACCATAAAGGAATGACATCCGCGTGACACAGGGGTTAGCGCGGATGGAACGGGGAACTTACAGGAGGATCACGATGAAACAGACATTAAACACCACGCTTGATACACTGACCGCCATCGACCACATGGACGCAATGCACGCACCGGATCAAAGCCGGATGGCACACGGCGCATCCAATGCGGCCTTAGGCACAGTCTCCACAGGCACAGGCGCAACATCCATCCAAGGTGCGCTCAAGATCGTGTTTTTCGTTTTGATCATGGTGGTCGCCATGCTCGGCTTTATCGCCAGCATTAACAAAGCCCTCGCCGTCACCTTAAAGGCCGAGAGCATCGTCACCGCCGACCACATCACCGTTGGCGACGTGTTTGACGGCATAACCCATAACGCCGATTATGTCTTGGCACCCGCCCCCCGCCCGGGGAGTGAGTTGGTTTGGAATGCCCGCACCTTAAACCGCATCGCGCTCGCCTTCGGCCTGCCGTGGAAGCCGGACAACCAAATGACTCAATTGCGCATCCAGCGCCTCGCCAATGTCGTTGAAGCGCAAGCCGTCAAGGCGGCCTTGAAATCCGCCTTCACCGACCAAGATTCCGGCATGAGCAACCGCCATTACGACATCGCCTTGACCGGTGAAATCGCCAACGGGATCGTTCTTCCCTATGACGTCAACCCGACCATCGCGATTGAACGCCTGAATTTTGACCCGAGCCGCAAGAGCTTTACCGCACAAATCAAAGCCCCTGCCGAAGGTGTCGCCGTCAAAACCATGACCGTGCAAGGGATGATCTATGACATGCAAAACGTGCCTGTCCTCAAAAACCGCCTGCGCCGCGGCGATGTGATCAGCCGCTCAGACATCGAGTTCATCACATTGCGCAGCGACACCCTCGCCCATGATGTGTTGACCGATGAAGAAGACTTGATCGGCACAACCCCGCGCACCAGCCTTAACCCCGCAACACCGGTGCGCAGCTTTGACCTGCAAATGCCGAAAATCGTCAAGCGCGGCGAAACCGTCACGATGATCTATGACAATAACCGCATCCGCCTTGAAACCACGGGCAAAGCCCTGCAAGACGGATCGAAAGGCGACATCATCCGTATTTTGAACGCCTCCAGCAACCGTACCATCGAAGCCGAAATCATCAATGACCGCCAAGCGATCATTCGATAAAACCGGCCAGAGCAACAACTAGACAAAAACCGGACAACAACCGGACAACCAAGAACCAAAGAAACAACTTGAGATTATAAAAAGGTGAACCACGATGAAAAATAATCAAACCACACAGATTGTCCCCCAACCTATTCGCTCTTTGCGTATGCTGGCTCTCGGCACCATTTGTGCCCTGACGCTCAGTGGCTGCTCCACGGCAGAGCGCCTCGCCAGTGTCGGGTCGGCACCATCTATGACACCGATCACCAACCCGACCCAGATTTCAGGATACCGCCCCGTGAGTATGCCAATGCCCGCGCCGGCCCTTGAAGACCGCGCCAATAACTCGCTGTGGTCAACCGGTCGTCAGGCCTTCTTCAAAGACCAGCGCGCCAAGCAAATCGGCGATATCTTGACCGTCATGATCGACATTGAAGACGAAGCCGAAATGAAAAATACCACAAGCCGCAGCCGTAACAACAGCGAAGACGCGACCCTTCCCGCGATGCTCGGCTATGAGGCAAGCCTGAACAGGCTCCTGCCTGAGGCCATCGACAATGTTGACTTGACTGAATTCGGTTCGACCTCCTCCAGCTCCGGCACCGGCAACATCAAACGCGAAGAAGACGTTCAATTGAAGGTCGCCGCGGTGGTGAGCCAAGTCCTGCCCAACGGCAACATGGTCATCCAAGGGCGTCAGGAAGTGCGCGTCAATTTTGAAAAGCGCGTCCTTGAAATCGCCGGCGTGATCCGCCCCGAAGACATCGGAATCAACAACTCCATTTCCTATGAACAAATTGCCGAAGCCCGCATCGCCTACGGCGGCGAAGGTCAGATGACCGATGTCCAGCAACCGCGCTACGGACAACAGGTATACGACATTTTGTTCCCGTTCTAATCCGGATACCCATACCCACCCTTTTTTCCATCCCCTATTCCGTATAGGGAACCCACCTCACCTTAAATCTCCTTCCCGACCCCTCGTGGTCGGGATTTTTTTATTGTTGCTGCGATGCATGATATCAGAAACTTGCTTTTACAAACCACTCCGCATAGTGATCTTGGTGAACAAAGGCATGCGTCCAGCGCATGTCCGATGTGTAACCACACGATAACCGAGGGAACACAATGACAAAGACACCAGATACGCAAAGCCGCCTTATCGACCTTGTCGATCATTTCGAAGACGTGGTGAGCAGCATCAGCGGCGTTGATTTCGGCGACGACATCACCGTCAAACAAATCCGGCGCTATGAACAAGCGATCGACGCCGCCAATGACCGCGTCATCGGCCTGACCACATCGCCCAGAACACTGGCCGGAAAAATCACAATTATGGAGGCCTTCGCCGATGCGGTTTTACAGGCCGACGCCGCCGATCCCGTTATGGGCATCCGCGACATTTACCGCACCGCCATTTCCCGCCAATATAAAACCGAGGAATACGCAACCCTGCTGGAAGGCTTCTCCGCCCCCCGCTTTGCGTCGCTGCTGCGCCCTTGACCGCCTTGATCAAGGCCTTATTTTAAACCCACACCAACCAAAAAGCCGGAAACATCTTCCGGCTTTTTGGTTGATGCAGATCGTTTTACTAGGGTCACAATAGCGCTATATTCCGCCAGTAATAGTGAAAAAGCATTTATACAAAAAAATATAATTTGAAATATAACTAGATATTGCACATACAGCCTATCAAGCCTATAAGCTATGTAAAAAAGGTAGGTTTTTATGATGACACAAACGAATGCTCTTCGTAACCGTTTACGGGAAATAGACGCTATCTCTGATGAAGAATGGCAAGCATCATTAGCGCCTCGCAAGAAAGCAGAACTTGAATTTCATGACCAGCACCGAGATCGTCAGGCCGCCGATCACGCCGCTTGCCAAGACACCTATGAAAAGCTATACGGAAATAAGAAATATTACGCCGCAACACGCAGGTCCATTGATTATACGGAACAATGGATCATCAATAATTCAAAGAATAAAATCGTTCTTGATTATGCCTGCGGAGACGGAGAATACGCAATTTTGGCTGCCAAACATGGCGCAGAACTTGCGATGGGTCTGGACATAAGCCCTCTTTCCGTTCAAAACGCCCGCAAAGATGCGTCTTCACAAAACGTATCAGATAATACTTATTTTTTTCAAGCTGACGCCGAGAATACAAAACTGCCTAACAACAGCGTAGATACAATTATATGCTCTGGCATGTTGCACCATTTAGATCTTTCATACGCCCTTCCCGAGTTAAGGCGTATTTTAAAACCCGGAGGCAAGATTCTCGCGGTCGAGGCTCTTGATTATAATCCGGCAATAAAACTATACCGCATGCTAACACCTCAAATGCGAACTGAATGGGAAAAGGCGCACATCTTAAGCCTCAAAGACATTGAATTTGCGCGCTATTTTTTCGATATAGGAGAACTTAAGTACTGGCATATTGCTGGCATCATAACCCCGCATTTACCCAAAGGAGTGGGCGATTTTGTGCATAAAATTGACAGCGTTCTAGAAAAAATTCCTTATTTTCAGCGCATGGCATGGATATTTACGTTTGAGCTTATTAAGCCTCAAAATTAGCCCCCATACCTGCGAAAAGCGGTCATCAGAAGGCGTGATCGAACAACCTAGGCCTTCCGTGATTACGGCTTTGGTTTTTGGTGTGCCGAACCGTAACGATAGGCGCGATGGCGGACGGACAAACTATCCAAATCCATGGTCAGCACGCAAACCGGACTGTCCAGCGCGATTTCGGTGGCTTCGACCAGTTCAAGCCCCTCTTGTGCGCCGGCCTTGTATCCCGCCGCGCGCCATTCTTCCTCCGTCAAATCGACATAGGTTTTTTGCGCGACGCCAGTGATTTTGACCGCCAGCACACAATCGCGGAATTCCCGCAAAATGCCGAGGTCGCCCGCCCCATACGGGCATTGATCCAAGGTGCCGTCACGGATGATGATCGAGATTCCGTCATTTTTATACTGTTTGATAAGATTGGCGGCTTCGCCAACGCCGGAATAGACCATGATGCTCTCCCCTTTTTATGTTTTATTTTATTGCATTATACATGTCATAACACTGGCCTATCTGTCAAAATCTAAACAAGAAAAAGCGCCGCACGGATATAAAACCGTCGGCGCTTATCGTTTTTTTGTCGGCCTTAAGCGAAACCGCGTGCAAGGTTGTTCAACGCGGCTCATCGCCTCGAGATCAATCGTCGCGGTGGGTTTTTTCCATGCGTTCGTGGCGTTCTTGCGCCTCGAGGCTGAGCGTGGCAATCGGGCGGGCGTCCAAACGCGCCACATTGATCGGTTCGCCTGTTTCTTCGCAATATCCGTATTCGCCTTCGTCGATCCGCGCCAGCGCCTTGTTGATTTTCGAGATCAATTTACGCTCGCGGTCGCGGGTGCGGAGTTCCAGCGCGTGGTCGGTTTCTTCGGATGCGCGGTCGGTCAGGTCGGGTTTTTGAAGTTCCGTCCCTTGCAACGTGTTTTGAATGGTTTGCGACGATTCCCGCAGGAGTTCCGTGCGCCATTCAATCAATTTCTGGCGGAAATATTCCTGCATAATCGGGTTCATAAACTCCCCGTTATCGTTTCTTGGGTCATAATCCGGCGGAAGAATAACCGAGCCTGGGTTGGCCATTTGATGGATCCTCATGCAATTATCAATGTCGGTAAAAGATTATAGGCGAGCGCGGCGATATGGCAAGATGCAAATGATACGAAAAAAGCCATATCCACAATTCTCGTAACGATTCCCCAACAATTCAGAGCTTCAAACACGCGCGCACCGCGCAAAAACCGTCCCGTTACAGGGGAATGGCATTCTGTCGCAGTGTTGCTTAGGCTTTGTTTTTCAGGCTTTGTTCATAGGCGCGGGTCATCTTCGCGAGTTCGATCTGCGCTCGCAAATCAATTTCGTCAAGGATTCCCATTAATTCAGGGTCGGTAATTTTTTCCCTGTGGCCGGCAATTGTGTCCGCGAGCGAGAGCATATGCCCCACGCTCATCCGTCCCGACAGCAACGCCATACGCATGTTTTCGAGCATATCGAGCAAATTATGCCCGCGTTGTTGCATCCGTTTACGGGCGGCCTTTTCGGCCGGGTCTTCCGCGCCTTGAACCGCGAGCAAAACATCAATGGATGCAATTGTCCGCGCCGCCGATGATGGCGCAGCCTGTGCAGGGCTGTCGGAGAGCATCGTCTTGAATGCGCCATCCGTACTGGACGCCCCTTTGCTCTTTTTGGCGGAGGATGCGGAGTCGGCTTTGTTCGGGCCTTCGATCTTCATGGTCAGTCCTTAAAAATAAGCAGTCCATATAAAAGTATACGAGCGGTCTTGATATCCCGTCAAACAGGGAAAAGGAGGAAAAACGCTCATCCAATGATGGACATTCTTTCTTTAGTATAGCGCGTTTTGCCCCCTAGCGGCAAGGGAAAGAATTGCCGCTGCGCTTTGCCAGAGCAATATAATCGCGCCAAAAAACACTTCTATATCAATACACTAAGTCCACAACCTCAAACAACAGCCCCGTTTTGGGCAAACTGGCACGGTTTTCGCAACTCCTTTCTTGCGGGGTCATTGCCCCCAACACAGACCGAAATACAAACCGAAACAACGAACCGAAAACAACCAAGGGAATAAAGACTATGATGACTCACTCATCGCCCCTTCAAGCACAGAGCGGATTAAGCAAAGCCTTTCGCAAGGTTTGCAAGATGCTGATGATCGGTGTTTTGGTGTTTAATACCCAAATCGGCATTGCCGATGCTGCCTCCTCACGGATCAAAGATATTGTGAATGTCGAAGGCGTGCGTGAAAACATGCTGGTTGGATACGGCCTTGTGGTCGGCTTGAATGGGACGGGCGACAGCCTGAACAACTCGCCCATGACCCGCCAATCGCTGATGTCGATGTTGGAACGCCTTGGCGTTAATGTCCGCGGCGAAACACTGAACACCGGCAACGTTGCCGCCGTTATGGTGACGGCAAAATTGCCGCCCTTCACCAATCAAGGCTCGCATATTGATATTCAGGTCTCCACCTTGGGCGATTCCTCCAGTCTTCAAGGCGGTACGCTCCTCGTCACTCCTTTGATGGGTGCGGATGGTCAGGCCTATGCCGTTGCGCAAGGCGCGGTGATGACCTCCGGCTTTACCATTGTCGGGGAGGCGGCCTCCGTCACACAAAACATCCCGACCGTTGCCCGCATTCCGAACGGCGCGATTGTCGAGCGTGAGATCGAGTTTGATTTTGCATCGTTGCAAGAACTGCGCCTCGGCCTCCGCAACCCCGATTTCACAACCGCGCGCCGCGTCGCACAGGCCATCAACGCCTTTGCCAAGAGCCCGATTGCCACGGCGGAAAACTCCGCCAGCATCCGCCTCACCAAGCCCGCAAACTATGACAAGAGCATTGTCGAGCTGGTGACCGACATCGAACAATTGCAAATCACCCCCGACCAACATGCCCGTATTGTCATTGACGAACGCTCCGGCGTGATCGTGATCGGTGCCGACGTGCGCATCAGCACCGTCGCCGTAGCGCAAGGCAATTTGACGGTTCAAATCACCGAAGCCCCGCAAGTGTCACAGCCTAACCCGCTGGCGCAAAACGGCGAAACGGTGGTCGTACCGCGCTCGGACATTACATACACCACCGGCGAAGACGGAAAAATCGCCGTCGTCCCCCAAGGCGTGAGCCTTCAGGAATTGGTGACGAACTTGAATGCCCTTGGTGTTGGCCCGCGTGATGTGATCACTATTTTGCAAGCGATCAAAGCATCCGGCGCCATCCAAGCAGAGATTGAGGTGTTGTAAGATGAATGTCGATACATCCAATGCCCTGAACATGACCGCAATGTCCACGATCAATGGCCTGAATGCCAAAGCCGATCACAGCGTTGCACAAATGAAATCCTTTGCCGAAGCGTTGAAAAACGCTGCCAACAATCCTGCCAACAACAAAGACGGCACCGAAACACCCGAGGCAATCAGCAAGGCCGAGGCCCTGAACGAAGAAAAAATACGCCGCACGGCACGCGAATTCGAGGCGATGTTTATATCCCAGATGCTCGCCCCGATGTTTGAAAATATCGACCCCGACCCTGTTTTCGGCGGTGGTCAAGGCGAGGACATGTTCAAAGGCATGTTGATCGAAGAATACGGCAAAACCATTGCCGAACAAGGCGGACTTGGACTCGAAGACGTGATCCGCGCCCAACTTGAAACCTATCAAAAGGAGATGACACAATGACGCTTTACACTCCCGCACAGACACAGGAACACAGCTCCATTGAGTCCGGCCTCCACGCCGAAACCTCTCATGCATCCTCCGCCGTGTCCGCGAATGTACCCACTCTGTCCGGCGACTATACAGAGGATTTGTTCACCCGCGCCCAGATCATCATGAATGACCTGAAATCCGTGATGGAACAAGAAACCGCCGCCCTGCGCACCGCCAATTTGCACGGCGCGTTGGAGATGCAAGACCGCAAAATTCAATTGATGCAGCGCTATGAACAATTGGTGGAGCAAGCCAAAAACCATGAACAAGCCCTGAAGGCCTCCACCAGCCCGCGTAAGGCCGAGCTCAAAGCCATGGAAAAAGATTTCAAAGCCACCGCAGCGCAAAACAAAGTCGCCCTTAAAAACGGCAAAAAATCGCTCGAACGCCTTGTTGACCGGATGCTCACGACTATTCGCCAATGCGTCCAGCAACAAGACCGCCTCGCCTATACGGCCTCCGGCGCGATCGACAACAACACCAAGCGCACCATGTCGATCAACCTTGATCAGACACTGTAAACAACAACCAGACAAAAAACAGACAATAGACAAACAAAAGACAGTCAATACGGGAAACACACACGATGCAACAGACAGCACTGACACAAAGCGCGATGGGCGGCCTCCTCGGCCTTCCGATGCAGGGGATGCAAGGCGGCGCAGGCGCGCTTGGGAACGGATTGATTTTCGGCGGCAATGGCGGCCTGTCCTTCCGCACCTTCTTGATGATGACCCCGGGGCAAAGCCTTGGCGTAACAAACGAGGCTTCGGCCTTGTTGCAAAACAAAATATCGGCTTTGGCTCCGAATGCAGGCCTGAACGGCTTGCTTCAGGCACAGGCCGCCGCCAATATTGACGGCACAAAAGGTTCGGACACATCCTTGTGGCAAATGCTGCGCGTCAATATGGACGAGATGTTCAAAGCCATGGGCACATCGCAAAGCGCCATCGACAGCGCCTTTAACGACACCGCCCAAAACGGCCAGATTGTTGTCGGCAACACGGGCGAAGCCCTGAGCAAAGACATCTTGTTCTTGTTCAACGCCCCGATTGGTTTGAACAAAGCGGCCCTTGCCCAAGCCTCCCTCACCGGCGGTGCGGCAACGCAAGGCAAAGCCTTTGAAACCGGCGCATCCGGCCTCGGCAACCCGTTGTCCAACGACATTGTCCAGCTTTTGATCCTGCAAACCCAATCCGGCACGAATGGCGCGGATGCAGGCGCCGCCTTAACTGCCGAAGACCTTGCCGCTTTGTCGAGCCAGATCACGGCTTCGCTCGAGAGCATGAACCTCGAAGAATTCGGCGCCTTTAAACAAATGGCTTTTGCCGACCTTGCGCCCTTCCTGACCCAAGCCAAGACCGTGGATATGGGCGATGGCAAGATCATGAAAATCACCCAAGGCCCCGCTTTCCTCAGCAAAGACAGCAGTGACTCCGTTGCCCAAGGGCTTGAAGGCTTGATGGTCATGTTGGTTCCGGTTCAACAAACCGCCGCTCAGGCTGCGTCGGCACAGGCCGGATTGCAAGCCGCCCAGACCACAATTCCCGTTCAAAACCACGCCACAGGACAAGGATTTTCCGATGCCGCCGACCTTCTTGCCCAAGCCGCCGCCGGTGGTGCCGGACAAGTGGCCGAAGGCGAGGTTGACGGCGAAGGCCGCCCTGTGAAAGGGGCTGCATCCTCCGGTTTCCTCGGCATGGTCGGTAAAATGACCCAAGGTTTGAGCGGAACACAGCAACAATCCACCGTACAATCGGCCTTGCTCGGCAGTTCTGCCCTCAATCCTGCCGGTCAGGGAACATCCGCCGCGCATATGTTAGTGTTCGAGAACATCTTTAACCAACACGGCATGGACGGTGCGCATGATCCGGCCTTGCTAGACCCCACTATTGACGGCGGCCTCATCAAGGCCGACTTGCAAAGCCCTGCGTTCAAGGCCAGCACTTTGGTGCACACACGGGCAGCGGGATATCCGCACCCGACAACCCAAGGCGTTGCCCAACATATTACGGCGATGGCGTCAAAAACACCGCAAGGCGACCGTCAAATGCGCCTGCACCTTGACCCGCCAGAGCTGGGCAATGTGATGATCCAGATCAAGTTCGGCAAAGACAATACCGTCAAAGCCCATCTTGTCGCCGAACGGCCTGAAACCTTGTCTTTGCTGCAAAAAGACTCCGCCTCGCTTGAAAAAGCGTTGCAAGACGCAGGACTTGATGTTTCCGGAGATTCCCTCAGCTTCGACCTGCAACAAGGCAGCGGCGAAAACGAATTTGGCGATTTCAAAGGTGGCAATAATGGTCAAAACGGCAATGACGCCGCCGAGATCGAAGACAACGCACCGGCCTTGATTGAAACCCAAATGACCGTCTTTGTTGACCCGCAGACCGGACAACAACGCGTCAACATGATGGTGTAACCCGAACAAACAAAATGCCGACTACTGAACAAACAAGACCAGACAAACAGGAACAAAGCCATGACAACCGTAACAGCCGCCAGCATTGCACAGGACATGCAAACGACGTCATCGTCGTCGAACAAGCTGTCACAGGATTTTGACGACTTCCTGAACTTGCTCACGACCCAGTTGCAAAACCAAGACCCGCTCAGCCCGATGGACTCCACCGAGTTCACCAACCAATTGGTCAGCTTCTCGCAAGTCGAGCAACAGATCAATATGAACGGCAAGCTTGAAGACATGCTGTCCTTGCAATTATCCGGCATGTCCACAGTCGCCCTCGCCTATGTCGGCATGGATGTGAATTTCGTCGGGAATGTCAGCCACTATAACGGCACCGATCCGATTGAAATTGACTATGTTTTGAGCAGTAACGCGACAAAATCGAACTTGCGCATCGTTGATGCCGACGGCATCACGGTTCGCACGGTCGAGGCCGGAAAAACGTCGGGGCTGCACAGTTTCGAATGGGACGGCAAGGATGATTACGGGCAAACTTTGCCGGTCGGCAATTACACCGTCAATGTTGACTCGCTGGATGCCGACGGTGCCGCGATCAAGGTTTCAACCTCCGTTCCCGCCCGCGTCACGGGCATCGCATCGGAGAATGGCATTATCCAGCTTCTCCTCGAAGGGGACAGAATTATTCCGGTCGGATCGGTCATCAGTGCCGAAAAGGCCACAACATAACGAGATAAAAGGGCGCAGGACGCGCCGCAAAATAGAAAGCCTCAAACAGGACGACACAGGCTTTCATAACGACAACAAAAAACAACAGATCAGTTTTACAAAAGGAGATTACCATGAGTCTTTTCGGATCCCTCTTCACCGGTGTTTCGGCCTTGTCGGCACAGTCACAAGCGATGGGCACCATTTCCAACAACATCGCCAACGTCAACACGGTCGGCTACAAGCGTATCGAAACAGCGTTCAGCTCGCTCGTGACCTCCGAGGCACGCGCAGGCCGCTATACGCCGGGTTCGGTCACCGCGATCCGCGAAAACACCACCGACCAGCAAGGCGCGATTCAGCAAACAAACAGCACCACCGACATCGCGCTGGCCGGCAACGGGTTCTTCGTGGTTCAGCGTGGCGCGAGCGGCCAGCAAGAAACACTCTACAGCCGCGCTGGGTCATTCTCCGAAGACTCCCAAGGATTTTTGCGCAATACTGCCGGTTTCTATTTGATGGGCTGGCCTTTGGACAATGACGGCAACTTGCCCTCCGGTCAGGCGGATTTGAGCTCGCTCGTTCCCGTTGACGTCGCCTTCCTTGGTGGTTTGACCCGCCCGACGACGACCGGCGAATTGTCGATGAACCTTGATGCGACCGAAATCAACACGAGCTTCCCCGTCACCCCTGGCCTTGCGCCGAACTTCACCCGTGGCTTGCGTGTGTTCGACAGCCTTGGACAAGGACAAGACATTGAATTCCGCTTCACCAAACACGAATCTCCGACGGCCTCTTCCTTAAGCGCCGTCGGCGGCACGGGGCTTGAAATCAACACGCTTTTGACCTCCGTTGCGGATGTCGATGTGGGCGAAGAAATCGTCATCACCGTCGGTGCGAACGCCGCAACATTTACAGTCACCGCGACCAGCCGCGCACAAGACCTGATCGACTTCATCAACACCGATCCGACCATCGGCAACACCTGTGTCGCCCAGTTGACGGAAGCAGGTCAGGTTCAAGTCATCGCCTCTAACCTTGCCGATAACGTGACAATGACCAACGGTGCCGTTGTCGGCGTCGGGGCGGCGACAGCTCTTGGCTTCGCAACTACGGCGGCTCCAACGGCGCCGAACGTCTATCCGGACGGTCTTGCGAACCTTGCCACGACCCCCAACCCGCTTGGCTGGTGGCAACTTGAATTGATCGATGTCGGAACGGGCTCACAATTGGGTCTTGGCTCGATCAACTTTAACGCCAGCGGCCAGCTCAACGCCAATGCCGATGTTGACAACGAATATAAAATCGTTCTCGAAGACATCGAATGGGGCAACGGCTCGGCACCACAGGACATTAACCTCAGAATCGGTTCTTTGACCCAGTTCGCCGGTGAATACAACGTTATCTTCTCGACCCAGAACGGGGCCGAGCTGGGCCTGAGAACAGGGGTCGAGATCAACAGGGACGGCGTTGTATCCGCTCGTTTCTCGAACGGTCAGACAGCCCAACTTTATAAACTTCCGATCGCAACCTTCACCAACCCGAACGGATTGGCCGAGGTAACAGGCAACGCGTATACGGAAAGCAGTGACTCAGGCTCGTTCAACCTGCGTGAAGCAGGGGCCGGCGGCGCCGGACTCGTCAACGGATCGGCGGTGGAAGCCTCCAACGTTGACTTGGCGGACGAGTTCTCACGCATGATTATCGTCCAGCGCGCTTACTCCGCTGGTACAAAGGTCATCAGCACGGCTGACGAAATGACCGAGGAATTGCTCAGACTGCGCTAAGAATATAGCGCTCTAGGGAGAACCCCGTCTGTTGCAGCCAAAGTCTTTATGCTCCGTATAAAGAAACACCCTTTGGCAAAAAAACACCCCCCCGGCAGAATCCGGGGGGTGTTTGTTTTTGGGCGGCAGAATCCGGGGGGTGTTTGTTTTTGGGCGGCAGAATCCGTGGCGCGTTTGTTTTTGGGCGGCAAAAATTGCCGTCACGATGATGGCGGAGGGAGGGGGTGTTCGTTTTTGTTCAAATCCGTTATGATAGGCCTGCTTCGCCGTCCACAAGAAAAGCTCAACCAGCATGACAAAACAACAGGCAACCCCCTTCCTCTCCGCCGCGCACAGCCATGCCTACGCCCTGTATCAAAGCGGCGATTTGGCGGCGGCGAATGCGGCTTATGCTGCGTTATTGCAACAAAACAAAGGCGATGCCGATGCGTGGTGCGGGCTCGGAATCATCCAAACCCGTTTGAACAACACCGCCAATGCCGAAAAATTCTTTCGCACCGCGCTCGCCGCCAACCCCGACCATGTGGCGGCGCTGCAACAACTCGCCGCCATCGCCCTTGCCGCCAAAGACCCGATTCAGGCCACATCCATGCTGCAACGCGCCCTCAAGGCCGCCCCTGATGATGTGGTGAACCATCAATTGCTGGGCGCGGCGCTCATCGGGCAAGGCAAACTCGGCGAAGCCTTGCGCGTTTTGGCCGATGGCTATGCCATCGCCCCGCAAAACCCCGATCTTGTCGCCAATTACATCATTGCCCTGCGCAAGGCCGGACAAGCCGCCAAAGCCTTGGACGTTTTTGCCGCCTTGCCCGAGGTCGCCCGCAACGCGCCGGAAAACATCTTGCTCCACGCCCATATTCTTGGCGACATTCCCGATTATCCCGCGCTTGGGCGGCTGTGTGATGCGGTGCTGCAAGCCACGCCCGATGCCGTCGATTTCATCATCATGAAGGCACAGAGCCTGAAACATGCGGGGGCGTTCGAACAAGCCGCCGCCATGCTGCGCGCCCATGTTGAAAACGCCGAGAATAATAAACAATCGCCGCTCTATGCCCGTTTGCCCATGCTATACAACGCCCTTGGCATGATGGAATATTCCGCCGGACGGCTCGACCGTGCGCTTGAATGTTACGACCGATCCTTGTACGACGCCCCCGCCGCCCATGCGACGCACCATAATAAAGGCATCTGTTTGCTCGCTGCGGGGCGGTACGGGGAGGCTTGGCCGCATTTCGAATGGCGTAACCACAAAGACTCGCTCAAGCCCCTCATCCCCGCCCGCAAGCCGCAATGGGACGGCGCGGCGCTGGGCGAACGGGCATTATTGGTCTACGCCGATTACGGCATTGGTGACACAGTGTGCATGGCGCGGTATTTGCCTCTCATCCGCGCCGCCCATCCCGATGCGGCCATCATCGTCGAAGCGCCCGCCAAGCTCCTGCCCTTGCTGCGCGCCAGCGTCGAGGGCATTCAGCATTTCATGGAAACAAGCGACATTCCCCACGCCAAAGCCCCCAAATTTGACACCTATATATCCTTTATGAGCTTGCCCGCCGTTTTCAACACGACCAAGGCCAGCATCCCCAGCGCCGATGCGCCTTATCTTAACGCCCCGAAAGGGGGAACCGCCATACCGCCCGCGTCCGGCGACACCCTCACCATCGGCCTGTCATGGTACAGCAGCAATCCAGAAAACGGCGCGCTGCGCAGCCTCACCCCCGCCGATTTTGCCTTTATTAAACACGCCACAGACCGCCCCGTGCGGATCGTCAATTTGCAATATAATCCGTCGGCGGAGGATGTCGCGAGTCTTCAAGGCTTAGGGTTTGACGTTGTTGACCTTGCGGGCCTCAATGTCTTTGACGATCTTGCGGGCATGGCCGCCCTGATTACATCGTGCGATCTTATCCTCAGCATCGACAACACGACGGTTCACATGGCGGGGGCGCTCGGCGTTCCGTGCATGGTGTTTTTGCATGATTTGCCGGATTGGAGATGGGGACGCAGCGGGTCATACGCGCCGTGGTACGGCTCGATCCGCCTATACCGGCAAGACGCCACAGCCAATAAATGGCAAAGCGCTCTCCAAGCTGCGCAGGAAGACCTCAGCCACTTTATAAAAGCCGGCAACCGCTTTGCTGACACGCCGCCTGCACCTTTACCTGAACCAGCGCCGCAATCCACCAAGCCCAGCGCAGTTCTTCTAAACGACACGGGCAATTGGTATCATTGGGGCTGTTACGGCACCAGCATGGCGCTGCGCCACTATATCGGGCAAAGCGCCGATCTGACCCCGATTTTACATCAAGACATTGCCGCGACAACCGCGCCGCCGCCTGAAAACACCGATGCGTTTGACTCGCCTTTGCTCCGCGCCCAATGGCGAGCGCAAAACCCGACCCTCTATCGCCACCTTGAAACCGCCGATATTGTCTATATCAATGGCGAAGGCACGATTCACGGCACCAGTCCGATGTGCCTTAAACTCTTATACCTCGCCTATCTCGCGGGGCATCACATGGGCAAGCCTGTCCATATCATCAATCATTCCTGTTTTCCGCAGGGCGGCGCGGCGCTCGACAACCCCGTCATTCGCACGCTGTATAAAAAGGTCTATGACACCGCCGCCCGCATTGTTGTGCGCGACCCGTTATCGCAGGAATTGTTAAAACAGATCGGGATTCAAGCCGATTTAGGATTTGATTGCCTGCCCTTATATATAGGGCATCACTATGCCGACCGGCTCGCCGACCTCAAGGCCACGCCGGACAACACGGTTATGATCGCGGGTTCATCCGCATTTTCGGCGCAGGACGGCGCGATCACCCGCGTCTTGTTTGACACATGTGCCGAGGCCGGATTGCGCCCCGTTGTGTTGCTTGGTGCGCCGCGCGATGCGGCGCTGGATGACGCCGCGTTTCTTCACCATTTGACCACCCAGATCGGCGCACATGGCGCACAAGGCCAAAACACCGGCCTGTGGGACTTGGTTGAGGCGCAGAGCTTTGATGAATGGATCACCCATTTGGCGCGGGCGCGCCTGTTGGTGAGTGGGCGTTTCCATTATTCCATCGCCGCCTATTGCACCGCCACGCCCCTCATCGCCTTTGAGGGCAACACGCCGAAGATGGGCGCCTTAACCGCTGGCTTCGGGTTGCTGCACCCTTTGTCCTATACCGCCCCCGATGCCGCGGCACAGCTCCGCCGCCGTATGGACGAGATTTTAACCGCCGAAGCAACGCCGCCCCTGAGCGAATCAAACGCAGCATTACTGGCCGCCTTATTGCATGAACGATTAGCCATATCCACCGCCATGGCGCGGGTGAATTTTACACAATAACGGCTCTCATTATGCTATGATGCCCCTTGTGTGGAAGATATGAAAATTCGGCGGCTTTGTTGATTGCCCGCTATGGCGCACAAAGCCAAGATTTCGCAAAAATCTCATAAAAAACAACGCCCGAGCGCAAAAATTTTAACCATTTGTTAAGAATCTATGGTATAGTATGAAGTATGTTGCCAAGGAATAGGCAGCATTATCTAAACTCCTAGGAAAGGAAATTATCATGTCTAATGATATCGTTCTCAGTTCTGCGCTACGCACGAACCTTCTCTCCCTTCAAGGCACCCAAAGCAACATCGACAAAGTTCAACAAGCTCTGTCAACCGGCTTGAAGGTTAACTCCGCTCTCGACAATCCTCAGTCCTTCTTCGCATCTGCCAGTTTGAAAAACCGTGCGGGTGACCTTAGCCGTCTTTTGGACGGTATTGGTCAGTCGATCTCCACGATTCAAACGGCTGACAAAGGGATCAAGTCGCTCACCAAATTGGTTGAGCAAGCTGACTCCGTTGCGCAGCAAGCCCGCGACGCTCTGTCTTCTGCTAACTCAGAAGCCAAAATCGTGGGTTCTGTGGATTTGAGACAATACAAACAGCTCACTGACATTGCCACGATCAACAACAACGATAGCTTCGTTATTACGACGACAGATATCGACGGCGCCTCGATCCAAGAAACGATCACCATCAACTCCGGTGATTCTATCCAAGGTCTTGCTGCTGAGATCACCGACCAATTTGCCAACACACGTGATGGTGAAATTGTTGCGTCTGTGAACGGTAAAGGTCAACTCGAGATCAAGAGCACAACCGGTAAAGCCTTCCGTATCGACTCCATCACCCTTGGTGGCGCAACGACAGAAGCATCCGTTACAGCCGGTTTGCAAAGTTTGGGTCTTGACCAGTTCTTCAGCACCGAGGTCGATGGTGCCGGTAACAACGTTGTTGCCGCAACAGTCGTCCCGGGCGATACATTGACATCCGTTGCGTTCTATAAGAGCTCCACGGAACTTGCCGATGCATCAACATTGCTGAGCGGTGTTACCGACTCAACCGGTGCGACCTTGTTTGAAGGTCTGGACAACGTTGCCGATGACCTGCGTATCAAAATTAACGATGATACCGTCAGAACCATCAACCTCACCTCTGCTGCCGGCGCTTCGCTGACGGTTCAGGATGTGGTCGACCAGATCAACAACGACAGCCAGCTCAACACCTATGTCAAAGCCAGCTTTGACGACGCAACCGGCCAGTTCTCGATTAAGGCAATCTCTGCCGATACGAAAACAATCGGCGTCGGGGTGATTGGTAACGACGGTACAACGGAAGCCAACCTCGGTTTCGGTGGTGCCAACCTTGACCCGATCGGTGCAACACAGACCGCTGAAGACCGCGTGTATGCTGTTGGTACTGCTGCGGCTGCTTTGCAGAGCTTGGAAACCGACTATAACTCGATCCTTGAACAGATCGACACGTTGGTGGAAGACTCTAACTACCGTGGAACGAACCTCCTGAACGACGACAACCTCACAACGTTCTTCAACGAAAACCGTAACAGCTCGTTGACCGTTGAGGGTGTGAACTTCACGTCTTCTGGCCTTGGCCTCGAGAAAGCGGACTTTGCTCGCTCAGTGACGATCACCGAGTCGATCAACCAAGTTCGTGCCGCGACGGAAAGCATCCGGAGCTTCGGTTCATCCTTGGCGAACAACCTTGCCGTTATCCAAACACGTCAAGACTTCACCAACGACTTGATCAACGAACTGCAAGCCGGTTCCGACAAGCTCACCGTTGCCGACCCGAACCAAGAAGGCGCGAAATTGCTGGCCTTGCAGACAAGACAACAGCTCGGTGTTACCGCTCTGTCCTTGGCTTCTCAGTCCCAGCAGTCGGTTCTGCGGTTGTTCTAATAATCGCAACAAACGGAAGAATACTCCGTTTAAGAAAACACATAAGATCAAGGCCGGTAGAACACCGGCCTTTTTCTTTTGCCCGCGATGTTTTGCCCTTCGCGGTTTTACCCGTCGCGGAACTCCTTGCCCCCGCCGATCGTTGGTCACTTGTGTGGCCTCGATATGTGCACCCTTGGCGAACCCGTTACGCGCTTTTTCTATTCTCCAAAGCTGTCTATGAAAATGCGCCTTTGTCTTGGTACGTTTTTTGCATTATAATAGAGTTATAGAACAACAAAGAATGGACACATGGCACTCGTAATTGACCTGAAGCCGCGGGAAAAAGTGATCATCGGAAATGCGATCATCACCAATGATAACCAGCGCACCCGATTGCACATTGACGGCGACGCGCCGATCCTGCGGGAAAAAGACGTCCTCAAGGAAGAAGACGCCGACACGCCGTGCAAACGTGTTTACTATATTATCCAGCTTATGTACCTCGCCCATGACCCGACGGAATTATTCGATAATTACTTCCATGCGGTTCGCGAAGTCCAAGAAGCCGCGCCGAGCACAGCCCTCATGTTCGCGGACATAAGCCAACGCATTCTCGAAGGCGCCTATTACAAAGCCCTCAAAGAAACAAGACAGCTTATCGAATATGAAAAGGAGCTCATAGACAATGTCACAAGATCGTAACAACCCCTACACAAAAGCAGCGGGTGTCTATGACAAGCAAAAGAAAGAAACGCCTGATCAGCGTGAACTCGAAGCCAATCTTTTGCTCAAATCCGCCGCCGAAATGCAAAAACTTCACGACCGCTGGAGCGAAGCAACGCCGGAGGATGTCGACAATATCCTCACCTATAACCGCAAGCTCTGGACGGTGTTTTTCGATACAGCCCTCGAAAACCCCGACGACCGCCCCCTTGCCCTGCGCAACAACATCGTGAGTCTGTGCAACTTCATCTTCAAGCGCACCATTCAAATTCTCGCGGCGCCGGAACCGGAAAAACTTCTCGTTCTCATCGACATTAACCGCGAAATCGCGGCGGGCCTCAACACGCGCCCACAAGCCGCCGGCGCCTCCGCGCCCTCCGCCCCCGAATCCGGCAATGAACCAAGCGGCGAAAAAGGCGGCGGCTTTATGCCGACCTCGGCATAAGCCTCACACGCGCACATAATTCCCAAAAACGGCTCTCTATTAAAGTGAGCCGTTTTTTGTCGGAACGCCGACGGCGGGGTTGTTGCTTCTAGCCACGATATTAAATTAGTATAGTATCGATCTCAAGTAAGGAGCACATTATAATTATGACCAAAACTAGCACAGATGATATTGATGAAATGCTTCGTATGATAGACGAAGCAGAAAACGATTTGGGCTATCAAGACAACTATAATGAGCAGCCACCCAACGATATTGTCGCCTTCAATGAGCTACGCTCATGCTCAGATCTAGTGCGTATGCACAAAGATAAACAACTAATTATTGATCCCGATTTCCAAAGAGATGTTGTTTGGTCACCAGCGACACAAACTAGGTTTATTGATTCCTTAGTTAAACAGCTTCCAATCCCAAGCATGTGCATCAGCTATGATTACAATACCGACACACGACTTATGATTGACGGCCTGCAACGTATTTCTACGATTATACGATTCTTATCAGAAAACGAATGGAAACTGTCCGATTTAGACGATATTGACCCCCATATTTCAGGCAGAACCGTAAAATACATAAGAGAAAAGAACAAGAACCTTTACTCAAGGATTGAGAATCTTACCATCCCCATTACGGTACTTCGATGCGACAATAGCAAAAAGGCGCACATGGAGTACCTCTTCACAATTTTCCATAGGCTTAACACGCAAGGAAATAAGCTAAGTAACCAAGAAATCCGAAACTGCATCTACTCAGGTAAATTCAATTCCTATCTAAAGGAAATAGTGGGACTAGAGGAATTTAGAAACCTATTTGGCTTAGAAAAAAACAAAACATACAGATTTATGTACGAAGAGCTTCTGCTGAGAATCATCGCCCACTATTCTTCCTATGAGTCATACAGTGGAAAACTATCCTCCTATCTAAATGAATTTATGGGAAAATACAGACATGTAGAATATGAACAAATCCAAAACGAATTCTCCCCTGTGCGAGAAACCCTCCATATTATTTACAACAACATTTTAGATGGCCAAGAATTCCAAAGGCAAAGCAAAGCGACGACAGAAGCATTATTTGTTGGCATAGCCCGCAACATTGAAATAGTTAAAAATCTTGATAACGCATCGTTAAAGAAAAAATATGAAGAATTACGAAATGATGCGCTCTTCTCTGTTGACGCCCTAAAAGAAGGATTGGCCGCGAAGGATAAAGTGGTCAATCGGCTAAACAGAGCAACTGAAATTTTTGCGTGACGAACCGTGATTATAAAAAAAGAAATCCACACAAACCTGAGTTTTCTAGACAATAAATACACTGAAGCACTGCGATCTCCTATCGCGATAGAACCCATTATGTATTCTAAACTGGCCCTAATAGAATACTGCGGCTGGATTGAAGAAAGCATGGATAAAATTGCAAAGCGTGCGACAAAAAGTAAGCTGGATCACAAAAGCGAACATTCTTTTAACTACGAAAAATATTTCGATAAGACCATCATCGGAAGAACATCTAGCTTCCAATATGAGGACGATTTCATCAAAAAAATGCTAATACCTGCAATAGGTATACATAAATCTCAAAGCCTAGAAAACGTACTAATAAAAAAAAGAGTGCTTGAGACATTAGTAACTGAATTATCGAATCTCAAAATAGACAGAAACAGAAGCGCGCACACCTATACAAAATATACACATACATATTCTGCACCATCTTACTATATAAATAGCTTGAATAAAATTTTCCCTATACTGCGAACCGTATACTCGGAAATCATTAAAATTTAGACACATAAAAAAATCTGCCCAGCGGGGCAGATTTATCGTACGACTTATTTAATCCGGAAAGCCCATTAGGCTTGCGTTGTTGACGCCTCGGCGATGGCTTTCGAATTACCCGACCCTTGCGTGTTCAAGATGGCCTGAACTTCGTTTTGGATCTGCACTTCGGAAACTTTTTGCTCGCCGGATGCGGATGGCGCGACACCTTGTGCAGGAGCAGACGATTGTTGCGTTCCTTGAGACAATTCAATCTCAAGTTCTGCGTCTTGTCTGGCTTTGCGTGACTGGTAGGCCCGAATCTGTTGCTCGGACGGAACCTGAATAAGAACATCGCCCGTGTCCGATTCGCGGAATTCAAGAATAGCGACCTTAGTCGCGACGTCCACACGAACGGTCGGGCTAACGTAGGGCGCTTCCGCTACCTCCTGTATTCTCGACGGATTAGCCGAGAACGACTTGGCGGCAGAGTTTTGCTCTACAGACGCTTTGGCAAGCGATGCCTGCGTCAAAGTTGACTTTACTGCTTCAATCATTTTCCTCAACCCCGATAAGCGAAATTACACTCATCTATTATCAGAATATCCTATTCCCTTACAAAAGTCAAGTTTTTAGGGCAAAAAACTTCAAAAAAATAACGGGAATCCGCCACGCATTATTTGCCATAGAGGCGATTCTCAAGTATCATTATTTGTGGACAAATACATTTTCAAGATTGATATTCTCCTTCTTCTGCACCGGGTTTTTACATAGATGAGCGGACTTTCAGACACGATCAAATCACTTGGCCCCGCGAGACTCGCGGTTTTAGGCGCTATTTTCGTTGGCTTGATGATTTTCTTCGGCTTTGTGTCGATGCAGGTTTCAAAACCGAATCTGTCGCTCCTATACGCCGATCTCAGCACGATTGATTCGAGCGCCGTGGCCTCAAAACTTCAAGAATCAAACATCCCGTTCGAAATATCCCCCGATGGAACACGCGTCACAGTGCCGCAAAACGACATCGGGCGGGCGCGTATGTTGCTCGCGGAGGCTGGTTTGCCCAATGGCGGCTCGCTTGGCTATGAATTATTCGACAAGCAATCCGGATTCGGCACCACCAATTTCGTTCAGAACATCAACCAGATTCGAGCCTTGCAAGGGGAATTGGCGCGCACCATTTCAACGCTAGAGCCCGTGCAATACGCCAAGGTTCACGTTGTTTTGCCTCAGCGTGAGCTGTTCTCCCGCGAAAGCCGTTCATCAACCGCCAGCGTGACGATCAAGCTGCGCCCCAATATGCGCCTGCGCCGCGAACAAATCATCGGTATTCAAAACCTTGTCGCCAACGCCGTGCCAGAGCTTAAGCCCAGCCAAGTGACCTTGATCGACACGCAAGCGAATATTTTGGCCAGTGGCACAGAAGACGAAAACGACATTCTCGGCCTGAGCGGCAGCATGAAAGCCGAGGAAATGAGAATCGGCCATGAACGCCGCCTCAAAAGCTCTATCGAAGAAATGCTGGGCAGTGTTGTCGGGCGCAACAAAGTGCGCGCGCAGGTTAGTGTCGACCTGAATTTTGACCGCACGACCACGAATTCAGAGCTTTATGATCCGGAAAGTTCGGTTGTGCGATCGACTCAAACCGTCACCGAAGATAATGTCGAACGCGAAACCAACAGAAACGTATCGGTTGAAAACAACCTTCCCGGCCTGGCCGGCGATTTTGGCGTGGACGCCAAGCCAACGGCGCAAAATTCACGAATCGAAGAAGTTACGAACTATGAAATCAGCAAAACAATCCAAAGCGTTGTGCGCGAAACCGGCGAGATCAAACGCCTGTCCGTTGCCGTTTTGGTCGACGGTGTCTACACCACCGATGCCCAAGGCAACCGCAGCTACAGCCCGCGCAGCGAAGCCGAGCTTGACCAGATTGCCGCATTGATTCGCACCGCCGTTGGATATGACGCCGACCGTGGCGACACGGTGGAGGTTGTAAACCTTCCCTTTGCCGATGTTGAAATCGAGGCGATGGAAGACGAAACCCGTTTGTTCGGCGTTGAAAAAACAAAATTGCTGGAAACCGCCGAAATGGTCATGGTCGCGATTATGGGCTTGCTGGTCATCCTCTTGGTGATCAAGCCGATGTTGGGGAGCTTACTCGCCAACGCTTCGTCCGATGACGAAGAAATTGACCCGATCGAGGCTTTGCTTGAGGCTCAGATGAACCCCGCCCTTGCCGCACCGACCGGAGGCGGATCGGCGGAAGAAGAAGTCGAAGACAACCTTATTGACATGCAGGCCGTTGAAGGTAAAGTTCGTGCCTCCACCATTAAAAAAGTCGGCGACATCGTCAACAGTCACCCAAATGAAACCGTTTCGGTTATCCGCAACTGGATGAGCCAAGAATAAAACACGCATAACAAAACAATAAATAAAGACATGCCTGCGCCCTTTCCGTTCGGAAGCAAGAATACAGAGCATGAGAAGCATAAGGGAAGAAAACGACAATGGCTTTACGGCTTCGTGAAGACTATAGAACACTGACCGGAGCGGAGAAAGCCGCCGTGTTTTTGCTCGCTTTGGGTGAAGACCATACTGCCCGCCTGTTTGAATATATGGACGAGGAGGAGATCATGGAGATCTCCCAGACCATGGCAACATTGGGTAAGGTTAGCTCAGGCATTGTCGAGCGCCTCTTCGTCGATTTCGCCGAACAAATGTCGTCGACAAGCTCGCTTGTCGGAACGCTGGACAGCACCGAACGCTTGCTCATGAAGGTCATGGGCAAGGACAAAGTCGGGCAAATTATGGAAGAAATCCGCGGCCCCGCCGGTCGCACAATGTGGGAAAAACTCGGCAACGTGAACGAAGAAGTTCTGGCCAATTTCCTGCAAAAAGAATATCCGCAAACTGTTGCGGTTGTGATGTCCAAAATCGCCCCCGACCACGCAGCCCGCGTTCTTGCCATGCTGCCGGAAGGCTTCGCGATGGAAGTCATCAACCGGATGTTGAAGATGGAAGCCATCCAAAAAGAAGTTCTGGACGATGTAGAGCGTACCTTGCGCACCGAATTCATGTCCAACCTTGCCCGCACCAACCGCCGCGACAGCCACGAGATGATGGCGGAGATTTTCAACAGCCTCGACCGCACGGTGGAGCAACGCTTCATGACGGTTTTGGAGGAAACAGAGCCCGATTCGGCCGAGAAAATCCGCAATCTCATGTTCACTTTCGAAGACCTTGGAAAGCTCGATCCATCCTCGATCCAAACGATTATTCGTGCGATCGACAAGGACAAGCTCCCCATCGCCCTCAAAGGCGCGACCGACACGTTGCGCGATTTGTTCTTCTCTAACATGTCCGAACGTGCGGCGAAAATCCTGCGCGAAGATATGGCCGCGCTTGGCCCCGCCCGCTTGAAGGACGTCGAGGACGCCCAACAATACATCGTCAACACAACCAAGGAGCTGGAGGCCAGAGGCGAAATCGTCATTGCCGCAGGTGGTGAAGAAGACGAATTGATCTATTAATCAAAGGCATTTTTGTGAACGATATCAAAAAATTCCTGTTCGATCTTCATGATTTCGATGAAGAAAGTCTGGCGCGAAAGCGTAAGGCTGCGGAGGCTCCGAAACCGCCCAGCTTTTCGGAAGCCGAGCTTGAGTCCGCCCGCGCACAGGCCTATCAAAAAGGCCGCATTGCCGGCATTGACGAAGAACGCAAAAGCATCAATCAACGCGTTGCCGACACAATTGCCGGTTTCCAAATCCAATTTGACACGCTCTATGCTCAGGAAGAAGGCCGCAACACACGGTTTGTTGACGATTCCATCGCCTTGGTTTTGGATTCCTTGCAAAAGGCATTTCCGACGCTTTTTGAGGCTAGCAAGATTGACGAGCTTGAGGCCTTCCTCAAAAACCACATTGCCGGCCACATCAAAACGCCGATGCTGGATATTCGCGTTCACCCGTCCTTGAAGGACGAGATTAACAAACGCATGGCGGAAATTCTCGCCCACTCGCCGCTCTCCGGTGACTGGTCAGTGTCGGGTGACAGCGCGATCCAGCCCGGACACTGCAAAATCCTGTGGGCGCATGGCGGGGCGGAATGGGTGCCGATGGCGCTCCACCACACTATATTGGCGTTTTTTAAGGAACAACTCGGCGCCAACTACGAGCCCTATATCGCGCCGCCCGCGCCAATGGCGGCTCCCGCGCCGCTCACCCCACCCGACACAGACACGCAAATGGATAGCGCCGCCGAATTCGGCCTGCCTGATAGACAAGAGAGCGGTGACCAAGAGAACCTGAACGCCTCCGCAGCTGCTCCCTCACCTGAAACAGGCGAAGACGCCGCCCTATCGCCCGCACAGCCAGAGAGCGATGCAAGCCCCGAAGACGCGCCGGATGCGCCGCTCAATGATATATCCCCCAGTGACACACCGCCAAGTGACAAGCCGTCCTATCTGAGCAGTCTGCATGATTTCGATGATGAAGACCAAGAGGATGCGGGCAAAGCCCCCTAACCCGCCATCGCGACCAAAAACCCGCAGAGTCTTAAGGGTGTCGCAGGATTGCCGTACAGCGAATGCCGTAATGCGTACTGGACGAATCAAGGAAAAAAGCGCATAATAGGGAGATTATGAACCGCTGCCGACCATTCGCGAGGAAACTTCACCATGACCGACGATAAAAACGGCCTCAATCTCGATGAAATCGAAGATGGCTACCAAAAAGAGCCAGAGCAAGAATTCGAACTCGGTGAACCGATGGCGAAGGACGTGGATGCGATTTACGACATTCCCGTCCAAATTTCTGCTGTTCTCGGGCGTTCGAACATGCAGGTCAGCCAGCTCCTCAAACTCGGACGGGGCGCGGTTGTTGAGCTTGACCGCAAGGTTGGCGAGGCCATCGACATCTATGTCAATAACCGCCTTGTCGCGCGCGGCGAAGTTGTGGTTGTGGAAGACAAGCTCGGCGTCACCATGACCGAGATCATCAAATCGGATCGTTCGTAACCTTTGACACCAACCCTTTGGCGGTGACTGCGCCGCTGCGGATAATACGGATGTAACAAGACCCGTTTTGTCTTTATCATATTCCTTTCGCGGCAAATGTCCCGCCGCCCTCGTAACACTGGATTCCCCTATGGCAGACCGCTTGACCTCATCATCAGCACAGAAAAAAAACGACACGCTCGGCATCACCTTGCCGTCGCAGCTTAAAATAGCGCAGCCAGAGATCCGCACCGATTTTGCCACGATTATCGGCCTGTTCGTTGCGATGAGTTTGATCGCCGCGGCGCTGGTTTTCGGTGGCAACGCGATGGCTTTTTTCAACATTCCGGCGCTGTTGATCGTGGTTGGCGGCACCATGGCGGTGACGGGGATTTCCTATTCGGCGCAGGAATTATCAAAAGCCTATCACGTCATTAACAACAGTCTGTTTCACAGGCATACCGATGCCGCCACAATGGCGCGTGAATTGCTTGACCTCGCTTGCCTTGTGCGGGCGAAAGGGCCGCTATCCCTTGCCGATGCGCGGCATGAATTGCGCAAAAACCCCGCCTTGAATCATGCGGTGCAATTCTTGGTCGATGATTACCCCCCGCGCGAAATTCAAACCATTTTGCATCAGGACATCAGCCAGCTCCTCGACCGCCACAAAATCGGCATCGGCATATTGCGCCGCGCCGCCGATGTCGCCCCCGCGATGGGGTTGATCGGTACGCTGGTCGGGCTTGTGCAAATGTTGACCCGCCTGTCCGACCCCAGCTCGATTGGCCCCGCGATGGCGATTGCGTTGCTCACCACGTTTTACGGCGCGGTTTTGGGAACTGTGGTACTATCCCCGATGGCGGCGAAGCTTGAGCGCAACTCAAGCTATGAACTCATGATCCGCGATATGATTATGAAGGCGGTGGTGCTCATTTCGACCAAGGAACACCCGCGCAAAATCGAAACTTTTTTAAATACACTCCTTCCCCCCGGCGAGCGTATCCGCTATTTTGACTAGAGTATGACGACACTGAAAAATATCACAAACAAGACAGACACAAGGAACGGATGAAACCATGCGGCTTATGATTGTTGGTCATCTGGAAGGCTATATCAGCACAGCAGGAAAAATCGCGCTTAAGCGCGGCGCAAAAGTCGTGCATTGCGAAGACATCGAACAAGCCATGGGCGCGCTGCGCAACGGCAAAGGCGCCGATCTCGTGATGATCGACGTCAAACAAAAGATCGAAAAATTCATTGAGGATCTGGAGGCCGAGCGCTTTCACATTCCCGTTGTCGCCTGTGGCGTCAGCACGGACGCCTCCGCCGCGGTGAGAGCCATCAAGGCCGGCGCCAAGGAATACATCCCCCTGCCTCCCGATATCGACCTGATCGCGGCGGTTTTGGAGGCCATCACCGAAGAATCAAACGACATGATCGCGACCGATCCGGTGATGCAGCGTGTTGTAAAACTCGCCGACCAAATCGCCCCGAGTGACGCGACCGCCCTGATTACCGGCGAGTCCGGAACGGGCAAAGAAGTCATGTCGCGCTATATTCACAAAAAATCCAAACGCAGGGACGGCCCGTTTATTGCTTTGAACTGCGCCGCGATTCCTGAAAACCTTTTGGAATCAGAGCTTTTCGGCTATGAAAAAGGCGCCTTCACCGGCGCGATAGCCCGCCGCATCGGCAAGTTTGAAGAGGCCAATGGCGGCACGCTCTTGCTCGATGAGGTGAGCGAGATGCACCCGATGTTGCAAGCCAAATTGCTCCGCGCCATTCAAGAACGCGTCATCGACCGTGTCGGCGGCAAAGAACCTGTCAAAATCAACGTCCGCATCATCGCGACCTCTAACCGCAATCTCGAAGAAAGCGTCAAAAAAGGCGAGTTTCGTGAGGATTTATATTTCCGCCTGAACGTCGTGAATATCCGCCTGCCGTCGCTGCGCGAGCGTCCATCCGACATCATGCGTTTGTCGCAATTCTTTGTCGATAAATTCGCCATGGAAAACGGCGTACCGAAAAAGAAAATCTCCGCCGAAGCCGCTAAAAAGCTGCAAAGCTCCGCATGGCGCGGGAATATTCGGGAGCTTGAAAACGCCATGCACCGCGCGATTTTAATCTCGGTTGAGAGCGAGATTGAGCCGGAGGCCATCCACCTTGCCGATATGGGCGGGTTTGGGGCGCTCAACGAACAAGGCGGGTTTGACAATGCCCCGCGCGCCACCCATGCGCCTGACCCGTCCGGTGTGTCCGGTGCCGGTCGCGCTGCGCAGGATCCCGCTACGCCCCCTGCTGCCGCCACATCAAATGCGCCGCAATCCCCTGAAAAAACGGCGCAGGCCGCGCAAGACGCGCAAATCGCGCATTTAATCGGGCGCACGGTGATGGATGTTGAGCGTGAGCTCATCCTCAACACGCTTGACCATTGCCTCGGCAACCGCACGCAAGCCTCGCGTATTCTGGGCATCAGCATCCGCACCTTGCGCAACAAGCTCAATCAATACAGGGGTGAAGGCCACGACATCGGCACGGCGGCGGATTAAACCGCCCTGCGTCCCTCACTCCCTCATACAGAAATAAAGGCGGCTCTTACAGCCGCCTTTCTTGTGTCTGCAGGGGAATGCCCAGCCCGATCATTCTTCGTCTTGATCGGCAATCTGGGCGAAGACAGGCGAGCTTCGCGCCGGCATCGAAACGTGGTCGCCGCGGTCTTCTTTGCGGACGCCTTTGCGGACATAAACCCGCACGATCCCAAACAAGAAAATCAATAAATAGGTTAGCCCGACAAACGGGAAAAACATTTCATCGCCCATCATCGCCATAATCGTCGTGGCGATCACCGGCCCGAAACACGACCCCGCGCCGTTTATAAGGAGCAATGTTGCCGATGTTGCGACCGCTTTGCTGGAGTCCACATGGTCGTTGGTGTGGGCAACGGCAAGGCCGTAAATCGTCATGGTGACGCCCCCAAACAACACCAAAACACCAAAGAGGAGAGCGCTCAAATCCCCCATTAAAATCGTACAAAGCCCGCAAAGAACGGTCGCCAAGACGGAGTTCGCCATAATCAGCAACCGCCGATCCATGCGGTCAGACAACCACCCGACGGGAATTTGAAACAACACGCCGCCGATAATCATCACCGCCATGAACACGGAAATATCCTTGGTCGACATACCTGTCGCCATCGCATAAACCGGCGCAATGGAAAACACAATCCCCATTGCAAAGCCGCTTTGCAACACACTCACAACGCCGAGCGGCGACGATTTATAAAGGAATTTCAGCGAGATTGTTTCCGGCTCCTTAAATTCCGGCGCCGGACGGTTGGCGAGTGAAATCGGCACGAGCGCCATCGACACCAAAATAGACGTCATCACGAACAAATCCATCTGTGCAGGGTCGGCGACATTCAGCAATAATTGTCCAGTCGACAGGCCAACATAGTTAATCAGCAAGTAAATCGCCATGATTTTTCCGCGGTTTTTGTTGGTGGCGCTGTCGTTCAGCCAGCTCTCAACCACGATATAAAGTCCTGCATAACTGAACCCCGTCACGAGCCGCACCGGAATCCACGCCATCGGATCGGAAAAAATGCCGTGCAGCAAAACAGTGCTGGACGCCACCGAGGCGAGCGCCGCAAACACGCGGATATGCCCGACCCGAGCCAAAAATTTCGGCACCGTCATCGACCCGATCAAAAAACCGAGGTAATAGGCCGACATAATCAAGCCGGTCATCCATGTCGGAAAGTTTTCAATAGATGCGCGTACGCCCAGCAACGTGCCTTGCAGGCCGTTCCCGATCATCATCATACACAGGCCGAAAAACAGCGGCCAAGCCGAACGCAGCGTATTCAACATCTCAAAAATCTTTCGTCACAAATAATACACAGGAGTCGCCGCAATCATCAAAGGCTCCCACCGTGCGATTGCTTTGAACAATGCGCCATTTACGCCATGAAACGCCATCCCAAAGCAAGTATCATTTTATCTTATCGGTACATAACTGATATGCGTCCAGCCAATGTCGAAAACACAAACCCCTTTGCGGCGGCACGCGGCAAAGGGGTTTAGAGCGAGCGGTTCATCCGCAATTATACGCCCTATTCCGGCGGGCCGAGGCGGCGCATGGTGATGATCACGATTTCCTTGCCGTAATTAATCCGCCCCGTCATCTGGATCTTGTCGCCCTTGCGCTGGAGCTTCAGGATGGTTTCATAGGTCACAGGTTCGCTCGTCGGGTCGCCATTGGGTTTGGTGAGCAGGAAGTCGCGGTTGGCGTTGCTCGGGTCGGCGACGGAGGTCATCTTCACCTCCCCCTCATTTTGCACGGTAAAGGTGCTGCGCCACTCACATCCGGCGGCGTCAATGCGGTGCGTTGCGCCATTTTTGATATTGGTGATGCCGTCGCTCTTTTTTTGGAGCGGGCCATCATAGTCACTCATTGTATTGACGCTGTATTTGCCATCGAGTTCGTTAATATCCATTGGGTGATTGTTCCATTTTCTGGTGTGAACCGAAGTTATATTTTACCCGTTTTTTGCCATTACTTCAACAAACGGAAAAGAAAAAGCCCGCCTTGCGTGTCGAAAACAAAAATGCCATCATTTCTGATAATGAAAAATAGCCTTATAACACTTCTCATCCTACTGCTCGCGCTGCCGGCATTTACGCCGTGGCTGCCCCATGGGGCGGTTCATGCTTTGCACGACCATCAAGCCGCGCATCACGGGACAGAAAAACGTCATAATCATAGCCATAGCCACAGCAGCGAACTTGAAGAACATGACAACAGGCCCCATAACGAACAAGCCTCTCACCATCCCGTCCATTTGGATGCCGTTATATATTTCACGGAATATCTTCATGTTGACCTGCAAAGCCACACACAAAACGCCCTAAAAACACCTTTATTAGAGACGCGGGATATTGATTATACACTCGCGGCTGTCTCCACTCCCATGCAGCGATACGAACTGGCGTTTGTCCAGAGTCCCGCGCCGCCCGAAACACTCAGGTTAAGGCCGGACAAGACGCCGCCTTACCTGTCTACGCAGCGCCTGCGGATTTAGGGAACGCCTTAATCCGAGGCTATTCACGCCTCCATTTTCCTTTTCTAAAGCAACTCTATAAAAATGGAGACAAAACTTATGGTGCAATTACTGCAATTTAAAACAGCGCAAGACCGTCTTTATGCCTGCATAGGCTTGGTTTTGATGCTGATCGGACTCTTCGGGGTCATTCCCGATTCTTGGGCGCATGGCGTGACCATGGGTGATAAAGGCTATATTCAGGAAACAACGGGCATCCACGCCGTACCTTTTATTTATCTCGGCGCAAAGCACATGATGACAGGTTATGACCATTTACTATTCTTGCTCGGCGTTGTTTTTTTTCTCTACCGCCTGACGGACGTCACAATTTATGTGACCCTCTTTGCAGTCGGTCATGTGATTACCCTGCTTTCCGGCGTGTTGATGGACATCAGTATAAGCGCTTACATCATTGATGCGATTATAGGCTTTTCAGTGGTTTACAAGGCACTGGACAATATGGGGGCATATCAACGCTGGTTTGGCTTTCAACCCAATACCAAGGCTGCGACCTTCCTGTTTGGCCTGTTACATGGCTTTGGTCTGGCGACAAAAATTCTGGACTATGAATTATCACCGGATGGCCTTCTTGCGAACTTGATCTTTTTCAACATTGGCGTAGAAATTGGTCAAATCCTAGCACTGGCCGTAATCCTGATTGCCATTACTTATTGGCGCAAATCAACGAATTTCCTGCGCCACGCCTACCATGCCAATGCCTTTATGATGATGCTGGGCTTCCTGCTCATGGGATACCAGATTACAGGCTATTTTGTTCAATAAATCCAAAAAATCTAAAAAGGAAATAATCCATGTACAACACAAATATTCCATCCGACAGAGAAGTACCCTCCACCGCAAAACTCATAAAATCAACCATTCTGGCCGCAGTTGTGGCGGGTGTTTTACTGGTCACAGTAGTGATGCCCTCAGAATACGGCATTGACCCGACCGGAATAGGTGAGGTCACGGGCCTTAAACGCATGGGGGAAATCAAAGTCTCTCTTGCCAGCGAAGCTACGGCAGATGCCCTTATCACTGAGACTAAAACGGTTGTTGCCGTTGAAGCTACCCCAACGCCTGAACCTGCGCCACAAATTGTCACTGAAGACATTGCCACGCAAACTCATGAGATGACATTCACACTTGCCCCCGACGAAGGCACAGAAGTAAAGGTCACGATGGCAAAAGGTGCAAAAGTTGATTACGTGTGGAAAACGGATGGCGGAAAAGCGAATTTTGATGTTCACGCAGACTCAAAGGAGCCGAAAATAAGCTATCACGGTTATTACAAAGGTTCTGATGTAATGCGTGAAGGCACCTTAGAGGCAGCGTTCAATGGTAGTCATGGATGGTTTTGGCGCAATCGTACCAAAGAGCCCTTGACCATCACCATCAAAACGAGCGGTGAGTATTCATCCATCAAACGTTACTAAACCTCGAATAAGAAAGAACCGCTATCATCTGCTAGCGGTTCTTTCTTGTCTTTAGCGGCAAGTGTGGTCAAAACACGAAACGCTGCGCACCTATCACTATACCCCCGCATTGTGTCTGCGGGCTTTTGATTATTGCCAGCGGCACCAAATATAACCGCCTATTTACAGAGGCTCTACGCCGCCTTGGGGCCAATCAAGCCGCGTTTGCGGAGCAATGCATCGGGGTCTGGTTTACGGCCTCGGAAGTCGATGAACAAGTCCATAGGCTCCGCCGATCCGCCCTTGGCGAGAATTTTATCGCGGAATTCACGTCCTGTTTTTTCGTCATAAAGGCCTTTGTCAAGGAACACTTCGAACGCATCGGCGTCAAGGACTTCAGCCCAGAAATAGCTGTAATACCCCGCCGAATATCCGCCGGAAAAAATATGTCCGAAGGACGCCGAGGTGCAAGACGGTTCACGCGGGATCAGGGTCGTTTCCTTCATCGCGTCAATTTCGAATTGCTCAATATCCTTGATGGTTTTGGGGTCGGCGGTGTGCCATTTCATGTCGAGCAATCCCATGCCGGCCTGACGCATCACGCCCCAGCCCGCCATAAAGTTTTGCGCGTCTTTCAATTTTTGCAACATATCGGCGGGGATTTTATCGCCGGTTTTGTAGTGCCGCGAGAATAAATCATGCGTTTCCTTGTGAACCAGCCAGTTTTCCATGATCTGGGACGGCAATTCAACGAAGTCCCACAGAACGCTCGTGCCGCTCACGGATTTATGCTCAACCTTGGTCAACATGCCGTGCAAGGCGTGGCCGAATTCGTGGAACAGCGTTTCAACTTCGTCGAGCGAGATCAAAGACGGTTCGCCCTTGGTCGGCTTGGTGAAGTTGCACACGATGCTGATGAGCGGGCAATCCATGCCGCCATCCTTGTTCAGGCCGCGGTCGCGGAAGCTCGTCATCCATGCGCCCGATTTCTTGCCCGCGCGCGGGAAGAAGTCAGTGTACAACACGCCATAGAAATCGCCGCTGTCCTTGTCAAAAATTTCGAACGTGCGCACATCTTTGTTATAGACGGGATAGGCTTTGCTTTCCTTGGCCTCGATCCCGAACAATATGGAGGCATGGTCAAACACGCCTTGCACCACTTTATCCAGCTCGAAATAGGGGCGCAGTTCCTCGGTGTCGAAATCATATTCTTTTTGTTTCAATTTTTCCGCGTAATAGGATAAATCCCAAGGTTTCAGGTCGGTCAGGCCGTCCGTATCCTTCGCCAATTTGCGGATTTTCTTGAGGTCTTCCTCCGCCGATGGTTTAGCGGATTTGACAAGCTTATCAAGGAAGCCGAAAACTTCTTCCTTGGTTTTGGCCATGCGGCGTTCCAGCACATAATCGGCGTGGGTGCTGTAGCCCAGCAAATTGGCGCGTTCGTGGCGCAAGGTCACGATTTTACGGATCAATTCCTGATTATCATTGCCGTCTTTGAACGCGCGATTGGCAGAACCGCGCCACATCGCTTCGCGCAAGTCGCGGTCGGCGGCATAGGTCACGGTCGGCACATAGCACGGCGCATCAAGGGTGAAGGCCCATTTGTTTTGCAGGCCTTTTTCTTCGGCCTTTTCCTTGGCGGCGGCGACCACATTGGCGGGAATACCGGCAAGGCGTTTGGCATCGTCGATCACATATTGAAACGCGTTGGTGCTTTTCAAGACGTTTTCGCTGTATTGCGGCGACAGGACGGATAATTCTTCGTCAATCTTGCGCAGTTTTTCTTTGTCTTTGTCATTCAACTTCGCGCCGTTACGGACAAAGTTTTTCCATGTTTTTTCAAGGATAGTGGATTGTTCGGGTGTCAAAGACTGGTTCGCGCGGTCGTTCCACACGGCGTCAATCCGCTTGAACAAATCGGCATCCAGCGTAATGTCATTGCCGAAATTCGCCTGAAGCGGGCCGACTTTTTGCGCCAGTTTTTGCAAATCGTCATTGGTGTCGGCGCTGAGCAAGTTAAAGAACACCGACAAAGTGTCGCCGAGCTCTTCATCCGCGGTTTCCAAGGCCAAAATTGTGTTTTTGAAATCCGGCTTGGCTTTATTCGCCTTGATGGCCTTGATGCGGTCGCGCGCAATCGCGATGCCGTCTTCAACGGCGGGGAGGAAATCTTCAGTTTTGATTTTATCAAAATTAGGGGCGCCGTTTTTCACGGCATGACGGTCAAAAAGTACGTGTGTTTTTCCACTCATAGCAATAGCTTCCTGTTATTATTAGCCTGTTATTATTGGCTTTTTTACTAAACAGAACCGCCATTGCGGCAGCACAGTTATAGAAAAAGCATGAAGGAAGCTATTGTAATGCGAAAGCGGCGCCTGTCAATGCGCCGCTTCATTATGGTATGCTTTTTTGAGGGGAGTGAAAACGGCCTAGGCCACTTTCAGAACATGCGCCACAATCCGTTTATTGGTCTTTTCCGGAACGACGCCGATATATTCAAATCCGGCGAATTCAGCGTTGCGCTTAAAGCTCTCGGCGCTCATTTTGAACGCGTTGACGAGTGACCATTCCTGACCTTTTTGCATCGTGAACGGGATATCGCCGATCTCGAAATATTTGGTCGACTTGGCGCGGGCGTTAATCGATACGCGGCTGTCGGCTTGATCCCACCGGACCAGACATTCAAAGTCATGGCCGCTGAAATTCTTGGTTTTCAGGTCGCGGTTAATACGGTGCATAATGCCAAGTGCCGTTTCGCGGCCATAGCCGTTCGGGTCGTCATACGCGGCAAGGAGCGATTTTTCGTCCGTATTTACGTCCTGCGTAATAATCAAATAGCCGTCTTTGCCGATAATATCCTTCAAATATTCCAAATAGGTCTGAAGAATGTGGTGCGGTTTTGCGTCTTTGAGTTTGGGCATGTTGAACAACGTGCCGCCGAACACCACCATCACCGGTGTTGCTTCGGTTTGAACCCGCAAACCGGATTTGCGGAAGTCACTGACGATATAATCTTCGCGCACGCCGAATGTCTTGCCGGTGTCGCGGGCGTTGCGCTTGGCATAGCCCTCGTCCACGTCCATCGCGATATAGTCTTTCAGGCAATGCGCCCCGCGTACTTTTTGAAACGCGCGCAGCAAGTTATGCGTTTTCTTTTGAACAATATCAACTTCACCAGGGCCCAATTCGATGACACTGAATGTCTTCAGATGTGCCGGCAATAAATTGACGATTTGTTCGGAGCAGTCTTCGGCCAGTTTAATCTCGTCCCAATACAGGTAATAGCCAGGCGAACGCGCCATTTTCGGCCATAATTCCGTACCTCGCACAAGGTCACCATCAAATTGCGGGCTGGCATAGGCGAAGGACGGCATATGACCTGAACGTTCGCGGCGGAACAAGTCAATCGACGCGGTCAAGAATTCGCCGCTATTGCCCGACCCGCCGCCATTATTGCCTTGGCGCATTTTGGCTTCGAGATGGTCTGCATTGCTGCGCTTCGTCACGGGGAGTGTTCCGCCATTGCCGCCCGTATCCACGTTCGGACGATGCGCCATCGGCGGCACATCAACGGTTTCAGTCGGAATATTGGCCGGCGGCGGTGTTGTTGGCTCATACGGCTCTTGCTGAAGCACAGGCACGGCCCAGCTCCCGAACAGGCCGCTCGCCATCAATGTGCTGGACACTGTGCCGGTAATTTGCTGTAGGGGGAATTTTTGGTGGGCGTTCGTGTCGGTGTCAGGAGCATCACCATTCGATTGAAGGCTAGGCTCGACACTCGTCACTTTGGCGTTCGGCAAAAACTTTTTCAAAAAACCGCTGAACAAGCCGCGTTTGGCGACAGAAACGCCTTCGCCGCCCGTCATGTCCGCGCCTTCTTTATCTTTGCCCTTTGAACTGCCCATTGCCATTTAAGTTCATACTCCAACTATAAATTATAAAGACTATCCTGCTTTACGCTGTTTTAAGCGACTTGCGATCAGGAATAATCGCCGTGTCCCACATGGCCGCAAACTGGATGCGATACGCGTCCGCAACGGCGGGATATTCCATCACAATGATGGTCGGCTCGTTATCGAATAACAGGATGCCAAGTTTTTTACCATAAACATAAAACGGAACGGAAGAAAAATGTGCCTTCGGGATCCAACGGTATTCCGCATAATTCGCAGGGAAATAGTCATCCCCTTCTTGCAAAAGGATTTTATAGTGGATATCCGTCAATGTTTTCATATTGTCGTGGTGTTCGCTGGTCAACTCGCCATGCCATTTGAGGAATTTGCGCTCGTCAACATTGCTGACCAAAACGTCCGAGTGGTCGTCTTTGAGGGTTTGATACACATCGTCAAAGAATTCAAGATAGCCGGAACGCCCCGTGTAAACCTTGACATGGCCGCTGCGCATACGCACGCCGTTGTCGGGCAGGAATTCAATACCGGCGTCTTCAAACGCCTTGCGGATCACTTGCAATGTGCTCTCGCGCGGCTGGGTATTGCCGCTTTCAATATTACCGATCGAGGTTGTTGAAATACCGGTTCTTTTGGAAAGCTCAGCCTGTGACCAGTCCAAAAGACCTCTGGCTCCCCTGATTTGCGCGGTGTTAATTGTCATAATAACCTCTTATGTTCATATTTCAACAACTATAACTTCGAATTTTGTCATAATTAACGGAAACTTCAGAAAAAATCAAGAAAAAAATTTTATGCGGCGAGGTTACAACAAATTGCTCTGTGCTGATCAGCATGATCAGATAAGGGCGTAATGAGCCTTCCGCGTTTTCAAGGTATCGGATTCTCTAGGCTACTCAGCGCAATCGAAATGACTTGAAAAAATTCCAAACGACAACTGTATCCATGATGGGAGCCGGTGTGCGGTTGCCCTTTCGATCAGGCACGCCGACCAGACTGTGCCACGGGTGGGCGCCATAAGCGAGCAGGTAATATTCGACCGGCGCTGCACAGTTTCGAAAGACATAGCGAACATAGGAATCCTGCCGACCCACCTCTTGCGTCGGCACCGCGCTACAGCCATTGCGCCTTGCCCAACTGTGCATGGTTTCAGCGGCAGGCAGGAACGGTTTGGTCTGTGTATGGCGTACGATCAACTGGTTGCTGAACCCGCCTTCGAAAGGCACGGCTTGATCGTCTTTCGCTTGGATCATCAAGAACGGCACCGGCTGTCCCTCGCTCACAGGCTCGAACCGAGGCCCCGCGACGGAGGCAGCGGCAGCAATTCGCCCTGCCAGTCTTTCCGCCAGACGCTGTACATTCATGCCGCCATTCGAATGCCCCACGAGGTAAATCCGTTTATCATCAATCGGGTATGCGGTACTGATCTGTTGTATCGCCGCCAGCACAAAGACATCTTCGTTGGCGTCGATCTTAACCGCCTCGCCGCAACAATAAACGGCGTTCCAAGTCTTGAGTCTGCCGCTGCCTTCCATAAAGGCGACCGCGAAGCCTTCACTTTGCGCGAGTTCGGGAAACCGTGTTTGCTCGGCAAATCTGTCACCATTGCCGCCGCCGCCGTGAAAGGCAAGCACCAACGGCACCTTGCGCCCACTCTCGGTGCGCGGCATGTACAGGGTATAGCTTCGAATGCTCTGCCCGACTTGTACGTTTAATGTCGTTTTGTCTTGCGCAACCGCCTCAGACGCCGCCGGATTCAGCATGAAAAACCCAAGTGCTAACGACAGAATAAATCGTCTCATGGCATGTCCCCATAATATGTTCAAGGTTATTCAACCACACATATCACGAATGCGATTTGGGTGTCCATATGAGGATATGGCAAGGAGCATAGCAAGAAGCGTAGCAGAGCATGACCCAAACTTATCGTATGGTGGGGTTATTAGTATTATGAACAGAGCAGCCCCACTGCGCACGAAGCACACTACCGCCGCCGTCGTCCCGTCGTCGCTTGCTTGCCACCGCACCGCACGGCCCCGCACCGCACAGCCGCACCGCCCGTCACACCGCGCCCCTGCCACCGTCGTGCCCCCCGTCCACTGTCCCCGTCTATCGTCCTCCTGCCGCCCTGCCTCACTTTTGCCCCTGTCATCAAGCCTGTGCGATATTCGATAAAATTTGCCTTTATTTTTATATTAAATTAATATCATGTTCATGTTGATTATGTATAATTAACATTGGGGTTATATATTTATAAGGAGAGGGTCATGACGACGATTAATTCGTCTTCGTCCGCCAATTCGATCGCTCAGGCCGATGCCGTACAGCGACAGAGGGAGCGCGACAATTTTAGGGAAGCGGACGCCAATAAAGCCAGCGAAGCACGGCAGGTCAAGCAAGACAGCGAGATCGACCGCGCCAACACGCGTTCCACGATCGAGGCCAAAACGGATCGGAGCGACCGCAACGACCAAGCCAGCGAACGCCGCGCCCGCGAAGACAACGGCAACAGAGGCAGCAAACTCGACATCGAGGTTTGACGAGTGACGAGCGCGCCACGCCGTGCGCCATCAATCGCGCCTCAAAACGCAGAAAAGCCCCTCACAGGGCTTTTTTTATAATCTGTTTCAGTCTGTACACACCACATCAAAACCCGCTTTGCTTTACTCTTCCCAAACCTTAATCCCCCTATAAACAGGATTCTAGCCCCGCACATATGAGCGAATAAAGCCGAATAAGGAGCCGCTAAGCCTTTCAGCATACGCCCCAAAAGACCATTCCGATTTGTTCAGGATAAAAAGACAACGGATAAATGGTAACGGATAAAGGGCAAGGGACACTCCAAAAGCGCGACAAAAACTCGCACCTAGGAACCCAAACAAACGACACAAAACCCAAACAACAAAAAACACGCTTCCATCGGAATGCGTGTTTGTCGTTTAAGCTTATGATTTTTTTGTCATCGCTAGGTTTGAAGAGCTACTCACATGAGCTTGAATGATCTGGCAGCGACTTACTCTCCCGCGCCTTAAGACGAAGTACCATCAGCGCTAAAGTGTTTCACGGTCCAGTTCGGAATGGGATGGGGTGTATCAACTTTGCAATAACCACCAGATCATTCAAACCATGTGAGTAGAAATCTAATCTTGTCCGCTATATTTTTATATTCTTTTGCCTCATGCGTCCCGAAGGATGCGTAAAGCGAATAAGTAAATGGTGTAATCATATATCCTTAACACTGCGCATTAATGCGTTAAAGCAAAACGCAATGTGTTTTGAAATATCAAACCAATCGAGCAATTAGTACTGGTTAGCTTAACGTGTTACCACGCTTCCACACCCAGCCTATCAACGTAGTGGTCTACTACGGCTCTGATAGGGATACCTTGTTTTGAGGGAGGCTTCCCGCTTAGATGCTTTCAGCGGTTATCCCGTCCACACATAGCTACCCGGCGATGCGGCTGGCGCCACAACCGGTACACCAGAGGTGTGTCCATCCCGGTCCTCTCGTACTAAGGACAGCTCCTCTCAAGTATCCTACACCCACGGCAGATAGGGAC
>DIUX01000001.1:0-312 GCA_002423185.1 Micavibrio sp. UBA6147 | reverse complement strand
CTGCTCGACTTGTCAGTCTCGCAGTCAAGCTTGCTTATGCCATTGCACTCTCTGGTTGATGTCCGACCAACCTGAGCAAACCTTCGTACGCCTCCGTTACACTTTGGGAGGCGACCGCCCCAGTCAAACTACCCACCACGCAGGGTCCCAGTCCCAGATTCAGGGGACATGGTTAGATATCAAGAAGGTCAAGGGTGGTATTTCAAGGATGACTCCACCGAAACTGGCGTCTCGGCTTCAAAGTCTCCCACCTATCCTACACATGACATTCCTAATACCACTGCGAAGCTATAGTAAAGGTGCACGGGGTCT